>NZ_JBYTBV010000002.1:0-3594944 GCF_058789615.1 Rhodanobacter sp. FW106-PBR-R2A-2-24 | reverse complement strand
ACTTGACCGGAGAAGCCCGGGCGAGAGGGCCGCTCTTACCGTGGACGTTCCGCGGGATCGCATCGAGCGGGGCCGGCCGGCGGCCGGCGAACATCAAAAACGCTGGGTGGGAAAGCCAGGAAAAGCGTGTCGCAACATCTGAGAAAGGTCGGCGCTAAGCTGTTTGTGCGTTGGGGAGCCGCCACCCTGTCGCCTTTCCAGCGCAACCGCCGTGTAGGCGGCCGAACCCCCGAGAGATCGGGGGTTCTTTTTTTGTTGCCGTGCGCCTTGCGCTCGTGCGCGATCGGCGCCTAGTCTTCAAGTGCCGGCACGAAGAGGCCGGTCTTACGACAACAAAAACGGAGACGACGATGGGAGATTGGAGCGAGGCAATGGAGGACGGCATCTTGTGCCGAGGCTGCGCCGGAGTGATCTACGGTTCAGTGAGCATCGGCGGCTATTGCCCGGAGTGCGCAGCACGCCAGGGAACCGCTGAGACGGGGAAGCTCGGGCCACGATGGGTGCCCGACAATTCGGCGGATCGAACGCCGCGCAAATAGCATTTGATCGAAGGCCACCCAAAGCGGTGGCCTTTTTCGTTGTGGTCCTTACGACGCCTCAGTGCTTGGTGGCCTGGTCGGCTTCCGCCGCGTTGGCCGCGTTGATCCGGTCCAACAGGGTATTCAGTGTCTCCTCCATGTCCTTCTTCTTCGGATCGTCCAGGCGCAAGAGCGTGGCTTGACCGCTCACTTCACAGATCACGCGAAAGATCACTTCATCGTGAGCCAGTGCCTTCATCTCGGCCATTTTGTAACCGATGCCCAGATTCTTCATGTCGGCCTTCGTCTTTATTTCGAACACGGGAATGGGCTCGCTGGGGAGCTGGGGCCACTCGTGCTGGACAAAGCGCCAGGCGCGTTGGGTCAGGTCGGTGAGGTATTCGAAGGTGATCGTGGTCATGGGGTTGCTCATGATGGGTCTCGTCGGTTTTGTGGGAAAGAATAGGGCCATCCTTAGCGGGTGGTTGCACAGTCCTCTTACTCCTCCCTCCGCGCTCGCTCTTCCATCATCGCGTCCGCATATCCGTATGCATCTTGGGCCGCACCCGGAATCACCATGTCCACCCCCGAATAACTAGCCAGAATTCCACTTAGAGCGGCCATGGCGAACTGATCGCGGAGGTTGGCAGTGTTGTTGTCAGACGTGTTTGAGTTCATGGTGTTTCTCCTTCGTTATGGGTGGTTGGTAGGTCACCCTTCATACCTCTACACTAGGCCGAAATTACATCTCCGCAACCCCTTTCCAGCAAATAGAACACACTTATTTCGGTGGGATGTTCCGTCCCGTTGCGTCAGGAAATTCCTACACGTGTGAGACGCCTCATCGGCGCGGCTTGCCCGCGCTGCGCCCCTGCTCTTCTGCTTTTCGCATCAAGCTGGTCGCGTGAGCGGCCTACCTAGCGCCCCCTCACTCCTGGCCGGCCGGAGTCACCACCAGCTGCTTTTTGCGGGCCTTCAAGTCGATCAGTGCCCATTGCGCCAGGGCCATGACGGTGCCCCCGAAACTGCCGGTGACCAAGTGCTTCTCGACCCGAGCCCGCACGTCTTCGGGCACGCCCACGCGTGTTCGGTCGCTCTTGTCCTTCGGCCAACCCGGCATCGTCCCGTTCAAGTGCGTGGTCAATCTACGGCCTGGCTCGAACTCGAACGAACACGCAAGCCGGCCCTGCCCCGCCGAATCCTCATCGGGGATGATGGTCAGCTTGCCCGGCTCGGCTTCCAACCGTTCAAGCGCGTAGTCGCACAACGCCATGAACGCGGTGGACCAATTCAGACCCGCGGTAGCCTTCTTCACCTGGCGAGCCAGCGTCGGGGGGATGGCAAACTGGAATCCGCGGGAACGGCTGGGGATCCGTGCGGCCATGACCACACCGCTGCCGGCGACTTCGCGAAACTGGAACGTCGAACCTGGCGGGAGCGTGCGCTCGTCGTTCTTCGTCATCGGCTTCAATCGACCGTCGTCCTTGCGCTCGCTCACCTCCGCCTGGGCGATCCAGTCGCCGGGCTTCGGTTTTTTCGCGGTTGGCTTCTTCGCGGTGGCAGTCTTGGCAGTCATGCCGTCGATGATAGTCATCACGCCGCCCTCTGCCCAGCAACGCCCAGCGTCGCGAGCACGCGATCGACCAGGGGTTCGAACTCCGCCCTGGCCGCCGCCGCGTGCGACAAGCCGGTGCCCTCATCGGCAATCGTGACGCCGAGACCGTAGGCTGAGCTGAAAATGGCCCGATCCCGAATGGCGATCGTCCCCGGCAGTTGGGCCAGGAGCTGCCGTGCTTCGGCGCGATCGAGGCGGACTCGGTTGGCCACGAGAATGGGTGCCGGCCGCCGCTTGCGCAGTAGTTCCAGCGCACGCCGAGACGAAAAGTAGGTCCCCGGATCCAGCGACGTGGGCACGATCACCAGACCATCTGGCAACCGCGTGGGCCGGCCAGGCGGATGATCGGTGATGATCAGATCGAACCCATCGACATGACGCGGCAACGCCGGGCTCACCATGAAGGCGGGCGCGCGTCCGAAAGCCTGGGCTTGCGTGGCCCAGCGCAACGCGCCGCCATCGCAGCCGTTCGGATCCAGGTCCACAACAAGCACACTCAGGCCACGGGCAGCCGCAGCCCCGGCCAGCGTGAGCGCAAGGGTCGTTTTGCCACTGCCGCCTTTCGGGGAGTAGCAGTGGAGAACGCGGTGGGGGTTCATCGTGCGAAAACTCCTGATTGAGGGTTACGGACACCGTGCCGGCACTCGGCCAGGCGACGGTTGAGGTTGTGGAAAGTTTCGCGGGACATCGACGTGAGGTGCCACCGGCCGCAGTTCGTGCAGCGATACGAATGGTCTTCGCACCGCCCGGAGGCCTCGTGGCGACGGAAGGAGGTCACCTGGCGCAGCGCGAGTTTCGCGGCCTGCTTTGTCGGGTAACCGATCTTGTTGCACGGCTTCGGCAGGTGCTTGAATAGGTCGGCAGCGGAGATCATGCGGCCTCCGCTGCCTGCTTCCGACGTGGCTTGTGCGGCTTGCAACTCGACACCGGAACGAAATTGGCGGGGCGACTGAACCTCATGCGTCCGCCCACGTGCAGCGCTTCCACGTCCTCTTCTCGATAGCCGTGGCTATCCGGATTCGGTGCCGGCCAGGTGTTCTGGTCGGCCAGCTTCTGCATCGTGTCGCGCAAAAACTTCGGAGCATGGCCTTCGCAATACTCGATTGGCATGTGGCCCAGGGCATCGCGGGCGATCGCGGAGGCGCCAGCCGAGAGCAAGTATTTGATGATCATTTCGGCGGCTTGCGGGCGACAGAACCCGGGGCCGGCTTTCACACCATAGACCCGGCAAGCGACATGGAGCGGTGTGAGCTTGAATGCACTGGGCTTATTCAGATCCTCACCCGCGACCATCGCAGCCACCACCCCATCGACATCGCTGGCGAGGATGGCCTGGAAAATCTGGCGGGGCTCCGGCGCTACGTCGGCGGCTGACTTCACTTTGAAGTTTTCGTGGAGGGGCATGGTCTTGGTCTCGGTGAGGAAGGGATCAGGCGGCAGACATGCGCAGCGGCATGGGGTCGGCGTAGCCGCGGTCGGAAGCGCGGAGGTTCAGGTCGAACAGGCGGACGTCTGGCTCGACTTCTGCGGGATGGGCGACCTTGAATTCGATCGCACGGATGGCCGCCTCCGAATAGGGAATGTCTGCCAGCAGGTTGCGCACGAAGTCGGAGCGGAAGGGCCAGGGCTCCTGATTCACGGGGATGGGCTTGCCGTCCAGGGTGCGGTCTGCATCGGCGATGGGAGAGCGGAAATGGAGTGTGGTCATGGTGTTGTCCTCGGTTTTATGGGTGGTCGGTCGGTCACCCTTATAGATTGACGTTAGTCGAATCTATGGGCCTGTCAATAGCGTTCGATGATGATTCTCGAAGAAAGATTTGTGGTTCAGCGGGTGGAGAGTTTTCGAGCGTTGGACTAAATGGGTGAAGGTTTTCAGGCGGCGCAAGCGTGTTGGGATTCCAGTTCGCGCTCCCAACATGCGACGCGTTCATGAGCCAACATCTGGCGGAACAACAGCCACCCGATGGGCTGGCTCTCGCCCACTCCGGCATAGCTGGAAAACGTCAGACGATGAGTCAACGCGCGGCCGGTGATGGTGTCGCAGCGCCACACGATCCCATCGGGGATCAGGCCCACCTGGGTGAAGTGGAGTGCGGCACGGGGGTCGCGGGTTTCAGTGAGCGGCAGTTCGTTACCGTCAGCGTCGGTGATGTAGGTCTTTTGCAGGGCTTCTTGGGTTTTCATGATCGTGGTCTCGGTGAGGGGCGGTGAGGCCTTCCTTGGCCAGAGTTCCGTTCAAGCCCGTGCGCGTTGGCGGGTGACTTGCGGCTCACCCTTGACGTTCTGCGGTTTGCTGCGCGGCGCCCGGTGTGCGCGTGCGGCACGATCGTCGGCGATCGCCTGGGGCACCAGGGCTGCGATGGCGGCACGGCAGGCGGTCTTGTCGGTCAGGCTCACTTCGATGCTCTTGAAGAAGCGGCGCAGCAGCAGAACGTCATCATGGTCGGCGTCCACCAGGCGTTCGCAGTGATCGAGCGAGCGGCAGGCCAGCATGTAAGAGTTGGGCCAGCTGCGGCTCGGTGAGCGGATGTAAGACGTCACACCGCAATCCTCATCGTCGCTCGGGTAGAACCGACCTGCGTTGTCGAAGGAACCTTCCGGATGCTCGATGCGGGCCTGGCGGCGGGCAAACGTGGTCAGTGCATCGATGGCGCTGTCGAAACGAGCGGCGTTCTGGAACAGGTTGATGATGTCGCGAATGAGTTTGTTCATGGTGTTTTCCTCGGTTATAGGGTGGTCGGTAGGTCACCCTTCATAACTACACTAAGCCGAAATTCCATCTGCGCAACCCCCTTTTAGGAAAAAATGCGCGCGAGTATCGGTGGGATGTTCCACCTCATTGCGTCAGGAATTCCTTACACGATTGAGGCGCCTGACAAGCGTGGCCTGGCCACGCTGCGCCCTGCTCTACCCGCTTTGCCATTCAGCGCTTTTGCTGTCAGCAAGCTGGCGAACCCACACCACCCACTGCAAGTCTCCCGAGCGATAAGCCGCCTGGCGGCGGCTTGCTAAACGTCAAGAAACACCCGGGAAAAGCACTCAGTGCTTCGCGCGGATCTGCACAACCGGCACCACGCGCCACCGCGGCCCCATTCGGGTCATGCGTGTGTCGGTCACCCTGCCCCGCACCCGGACATCCGCACCCAGATCCGGCACGTTCATCCCTGGCGCGTAGCACGCCCACACGCGACCGCCCGCCCCTTCAATCCCATCGCGTTCAACGGCCACTTGTCGGCAGTCGCCATCCCACGCGATCACAAACCCGCGCACATCGACTTTATGGCCTAGCCATGGCGACCCGAGCATCTGAGCTCCGGGTGCTGGGTCCTGCGCATGGACGGTGGCGACCATGCCGATCATCAGCAGGAGGGTCAGGAGAAAGGCGCCGCGTGAGTGGGTCATGTCAGCTCAGTCCAGGGTGTGCGGTGCCAGCGCATAGGCCGAGTCGTTCTGAGGACACCCAGCTTCATAACCCCGCGGATCCTTGCGGTAGCGGTCGAAGCACACGGGCTGCAGGCCGGAGGTGGGGCCGGTCTTAGTGCCAACATAGCGGACGAAGACCAGTGCGTGCGTGGGGTGCTTCGGATCAGTGCAGGCGCCTTGTGCCGTGGTTGTGCTGACTGCGGTGCCATCGACCGTGACGGCCAGCCATGCGGTCGTGTGCAGGGCTTGCGCGGTCAGTTGGGCACAGGCGTTCGGTGGCACGGTGGCGTAGCTGGCTTGCCAGGCATCGTTGGCGGTGTGAACGGTGGCCGGGGACAGATCGAACGTGCCCCATGGGGAGTCACTGGGTGCGATGTTGCGCGGTAGCCAGCTGTCACGGATGCCGTTAGCCGTGCTGACACCGGCAAAGTCACCTGAGCCGGCGAAGGCGTTGTCGATGTTCTTCACCATGGTGCTGAGCCGGGCGATTTCCTGCGCAACCTGCGAGGTCACGCTGGCCGGGGAAGCCAGAGCCCAGACGGTGGCGCTGGCCGCGATAAGGATCGCAAAGGTGAGGATAGTTTCGAAGAGGCCGAAACCGCGGGATGGGGAAGTGAAGACACGCATGGGCACGGGGAATCCTGGTCGGGATACCTGTTAACGTGACGAAAGATCGGGTGCCGTCAATAGCGCGGCGGGAATTGTCCGCAACGCGGACCGGTTTTAACTTGCCTTGCCGTGAAACTGCGCCGGTAGGCGCCATGGGTCGTTCCCTCCCTTCCGTCGGCAGTCGGTAGCACACATGACTCACCCCTCTGTTCTACATGTGTGCGACATGTGTTCTACCGAAACCCGCATTCTTATGCGATTTTTTTGATATTTGAGTAGGTAGAACACATCAAACACATATAAAAACTCCCCTGCGAAAAAAGAGTGCATCAGGGTCAATCCCACCGTGATGTTGGGTGTGTGAATCTCTTGAATTTCAAACTTTCTTTTTTGGTCTGTTCTACGTGCATTTTGGGCGAAAGCCTTGTGGCACAACGGTTTCGGTCGCACACATGTAGAACACATCACTCCGCCTTGTGTGCGACGAACAACAAAAACCCAGCCGAAGCTGGGTCTAAGGGGGTCAATGTTGAACCGAATCAGATTTTCGGTGCACCCGACGTCCACGTTTCCTGCACCGGCACCGAGTCCGGTTGCGCATCCCAGTGATGGTATGAAGAGGAAATGCCATTCACGCTCACGTTGATGGTGCGTGGTCGTATTGCATGGCGGGCCCCGCCCGATGGGTGCCGTCGCTTGCACGGGCCTGTGTATCCTTCCAATGCCGTCAAGAACTGCTGCGACGCCAGCGGGCGGTTTTCCTGGTCGAGCATGTCTTGACGATAGGCGGCATAGATCGCCGGGATGCTGGTCTCTTCGGTGCCGTTGATCGCTACCTCACGCTCAACCAGCCACGCATAGGTCGGGTCGGTCGCAATCCGCCGCGCTTCATCGGCCGCTTTGAGACATGCAGGCTTCGCGCTGAAACGCTTGCCGTTCCGACACAACCGCGACACGCCTTCCAAGGCCCAATCCAGCAACACGCCCATCTCCTCGGGAATCTCGGTAATGAGCAAATGGAAGTTGCGGATGTTCTCTGCGCTGTCGCGCGCGATGCGCTGGTTGAACGGGATCCACAAGAAACGCTCTTCCATCGCAGCCGAACGATCTTGAAAGCGAATGCCGCTGCCCTGGAGTGCCATCCAGAGGCTGAGCTGCGGCTCGAAGAACACGGCATTCTGATAAAGCGACCGGCCCCGCACCTGGTCCCCCGCGATGATCGCTTTGAGCTTCACCTCGACCTGTTTACCCAAAAACTCGGGCGTTTCGCTGGAAGTGGCCAGGGTTTTACCTTGCAGGTCGGCGATCGCGGACGCATCTTTGTCCAGCGTCGTCAGATCCACGATCACGTTTTCCGGGTGCAACGCTTCCAGCATTTTCAAGAGTGTGGATTTGCCGTTGGCGCCATCTTTGTTGACACCTGAGCCACCTCCGGAAAGCACGAACGCTTTGTGCCAGCCACCGGCAGGCATCAGGCTGCTGCCCACCGCTTCTTGCAAAAGATCGCGGACTTCCAGGTCCGGCATGAATTTGTCCAGGTATTCGGCCAGGCGACTGCCCTCGCGCAACGGACGCGGGGTGTAGACACTGGTTTCCTCGTCCACACGCGACCAGTCCAGCGCCGCCGGCACCCGATGGGTCACCCCCGCTTGCATGTCAGGATGGCATGCGCGGATCACGCCATCGTCCCCAATTCGCAGGTAAGCGCCGATCACCGGCAAAATGGGGTGCCTTGGATCCTGCTCGGGCAACCGCTTGGACGGCCGGCGGCTGTGAAGGTCGAGTGCCGTGCGCAAGCACTTGCCGCCCAGATCAGCGTCAGCCTTGTCTGGCGCCGCGTGCGACAGCCATTCCGTTGCGTGGCTCCGCGCTTCATCTTCATCTTGCGCCACCCAACGTGCCTCGGCACCGTTCCAGACATACACGGTGCGCCCTTTCTTGCCACCACCCACGCGGATTTCCTCGCACGATGCGAAGTGTTGTGAATAGCGCAACTTCAAGCCTGGCTCCGCTTGGGAGTCCGCCTGCGGTTCGGCCTGACTGCTCTTCGCTGCTTGCTTGTCTTTCTTCGCCTGCTCACGGGCCGCCTGTTTTTGCAGCGCGGCCATGCCCAATTTCATGGCCTTGAACATGTTCTCGGAATTGAGCGTGTCGGGAATGTCCAGATCGGCGAACTGCTCCGCACGTTTCTGACGGGCCGCTTCGATGTCGGTCACCGCGGCCAAAGGCCTTGACACGCCCGGATCTTGGTCACCCATCCGCTCATCAAAAGATGTGGCCTCTTCAAAACCGTGGTTGACGGCTCCGCATTCTTGTGTAGACTTTTCCACGACAGTGCTCCGAAAGTGTCTGTTGCTGATCTGAAACCCAGTCCTGGCAGGGATTGGGTTTCGTCGTTTAAGAGGCTCGCAATTGCGAGCGTTGATCGTTCGCCAGGGCTTGCAGGATCAGCCGGCGGATGAAACTGGATTGACTCTCGCCTTCCCGCGAATGCAGCGCTTCGAATTCCGAATAGGTGCGTGTGTCGAGAACTGACCGCACCAGGCATTCTTTCTTCGGTTTGCGCTCAATGGATGTGGCGTTCGTGGACACGTCGGGCTCCTTGGTTGATGGCCAAATTGGCTATTGCCCCACTACAGGTAGCCTAAATTTCTCCACGCGCAAGGGGCCACTGAGATGATTTTCAGATGGCCTTGACGCGAACCAATGATTAAGTGCAATAACCCCTTAATTACCCATCCCACTGATTTGGGCACTGACTCTCGCCGGCATACACCCCGTCGTGATTCCTCGCCCACACATCGGCACCCGCCCCCATCAACATCGCGTGGATGCGTCGGGCTTCCTCCGGCTTGCTCTGATTGGGGTTCAAGTCCACGTGATGCAGGGGCCGGTCGCCATCGCGATCGGCGGCCTCGATGTCGGCACCCTGGGCAATCAGCCAGGCGACACAATCGGGGTGCCGTTGGCTCACGGTCAGGTGCAACGCGGTGAAGTCATGGCAGGCCAATGCCTCGATGTCCGTGGCATTGACAAACGCGGATTTCAACCAACTGAGGTTGCCGCGCCAGGCGGCTTCGTGGATGGCGCACCAGCGCCGTTTTCTAAGATCTACAGCCATGGTGTGCTCCTTAGGCGCGCTGACGCGTGCGGGTGGGGGAAAGGAAGGGAAGAACGAGCGCGCGGACGCGTTGTTCGCGCACGGCAGCCAGGAAAGTGGGCCAGGCGTGCACAAAGGCTTCGGGCGATTCGAGACCGAACCGGCGCGTGGGTTCGTCGGGTTTGGCGCCACCGGCCACGCAGGCGACGGCGGCCTCAACCCAGCCTTTGCGGAGGTATTCGTGATGCGGCAACCAGCCCTCACGCCACGCCTCGACCGGCAACCAGCCATCGGCGATGGCTAGGGCGACCTTGCCGGCCAGGACCTCGTCCACACGTGGTTGTAGTTTCGAGAAAAGCTCGTGGAAGGTGGGAAGACCATGCGCCAAGAGCGTGTCCCAATGGCGCTGGGCACGCTCGCCACTCAGACCGTGGGCCACGTAAGCGACCAGGGTCCCGGCAAAGGCGGCAGAAAAGCGGTCGTCTTCGAACACCCGGTTCGCAATGGCGCTCAGGCAGTGATTGGAGTGCCGATCGAGAGGACCGCGGAGGAAGGCGTCGATGAAGGGCTGCACCAGCGCTTCCTCACCCAAGGCCAAGGCCACCTCGTAGCCGGTCCTGGTCTTGAAGGCTGCATCCGGCGACACGCCGGCATCGAGCAGGCTGCAGATGGCGGCGACGTCACCGGCTTCGACAGCGGCCAGAAGCGCCGACCGTTGTTTGGTGGTTTTGGCGGTGCTCATGACTGCACGTCCGTGCGATCGCGGACGGGTTCGGTGCGCAAAATCGCTGCGAGCAGAACCATGCCTCGTGCCAGCATCAGGGCTGCCGGCGCGTTGTCTTCTACGCAAAACTTGTCGTTGAGCTCGCAGGCACGCTTGACCGCCGCGGGTGCGCGTTCTAACAGCACCTCGCCGGCCATACCCAGATTCATGACTTCCTTTTCCCAGTCGTCCACGCTCATCGTGGCGACGGTCTGGTGCCAGTCGTGAGCGTTCGCCGACTTATTGAGGGCGCGCACATTCCGCGCCCAGGTGCTTCCCCGGCGCGATGTCATGCGGCTTTCCGTGGCATTGGGGTTGGCACCCGCATCGAGGGCACGACAGACGGCACGCAGATCGAGGTTGTCGATCGCGTGCGGGGGCGGCTGGTCGGCCGGGTTGGACTTGGGGGCTTCGGGTGACATGTGTTTCTCCTTGCCTGCCCGCCCATCGCACGTTGCTCAGGGTCGTTGGAGGCTTGGAGAAAGGATCGAGCTGCAGCACTTTTCATCACACACGGTTCGGCAGCCCAGTTGCGTCGGACGTGAGGTGCCGTGAGGTGCGGTGAGGTGGGGTTTTTTCTGAATGGCCCGTAACTTTGCTCGGGCCCTTTCCTAATCGAGCTAGGCCTGCACGTGGGTCAGGTATTCCTGCAAACTGACCCACGCGACTCGATCGCCGGACTTGATCGAGCCAATCGCTTCGAAGTAGTCCTCGAATGCTCCCGATCGACGCTTGACCATCGGCCACTCATCGTCCGATCGGGCCATGGAAACCCAAGTCGAGAATCTGGCACCGCTGATCCATGGGGTGGCTGCCTCGGAAATCCTTTTGATTTCGCGCTGCCTCTCCTTCGCAGCCTCTCGGTTGCGACGCTGCACTTCGGAGAGTGGCCGCTCGTCTTGGCGCTGCTTCAACTGCCAAATCGTCTCTTGCTCAATCGCGTCCAGGACTTCGCCCAGCCAATAGTGGTTCCAGTCTTTCTCTCGGGCTTTGGCGAGTTTGATGGGTGGCCGCTTCGGATGAAGCTTGTGATGGTCATTCAATTTGTCCCTCGTCCATCCCATCAGCAAGCACGCTTCGGGCCCCGTGATGGGCAAGTGGTAGTCATAACGCGCACGCAGATCTTCCAACCGCCAGGGTTCGCCAAACTCCGGACGGACAGCCCGTGACGACTTTGATGTCACGTCTTGATCCGCATACGGTCGGATCGGTTGGTAAGTGGCTTGGCGTTGGCGCGCTTCACCCGCTTGGCGCTCTCAGCCACGGCTTCGGCCCGATCCGCTGCCCGCGACTCGGCCAACACGGCCGCCTGGCGCGCTTCGAGGTATTCCCCCACGCTGAGCCACCCTGCCTTGTCACCGCGGCTCATGGTGACCTCGCCACGGATCGTGGCCCAGAGGTCCACGGGCCGCTTGTGCGGGCCGACCAGGGCAAACGGCCAACGGGTCTGGATGTTGGCCGTGCCGAGCCAGGCAGAGAACCGGAGCTTCTGTTCGAAGTGGTTGCGGCCGAGCTCCGCATCGACCTCGGCCTGCTCCTGGACGCCGTCCAGATACTTCCGAAGCTCCCCCAGGGCATACCAGAGGCCCGGGTGGCCCTTCTCACGCGGCATCGGATGCGGCGGCTTGGGTGGATCGGACCGGCGCTTGTCTGAGAGCTGTGTTTCGGTCAGGCCGGCCACGATGATCACCTGTGTGGGCAGCAACCGGGTGCTGTCCGGCAGCATGTGCGCTTCCCGCATCAACACCTCGGTGGGAATGGCAGGGATGCGCTTGGGCATGGAAGCGGAGCACCAGCAGGGATCGAACGCTCATCATAGCCGGGCGCCTGAATGCTGACCAAGGGGGTCCAGGCGGGGTCCAAGTTCAAATCTGGGGCAAAGAAAAAGGCACTTAGGTTGCCCTAAGTGCCTGTTCTGATTGGTGGGCCGTGAAGGATTCGAACCTTCGACCAATTGATTAAGAGTCAACTGCTCTACCAACTGAGCTAACGGCCCTGAAACTTGAATTTTGGGGTGGACGATGGGACTCGAACCCACGACAACCGGAATCACAATCCGGGACTCTACCAGCTGAGCTACGCCCACCATATTAACGCTTGACTGGTGCGCCCGACAGGACTCGAACCTGCAACCGTCGGCTTAGAAGGCCGATGCTCTATCCGGTTGAGCTACAGGCGCAGAGGCCTCGTGGCAGGACGCGTGTTGGTCGGGGTAGAGGGATTCGAACCCCCGACTTTTGCGTCCCAAACGCAACGCTCTACCAGACTGAGCTATACCCCGAACGAGCCCGCGACAGCCTTCATGCCGGCACCCCGAAATGCAACGCACGATCACGAGAGGCATCGCTCGAAACACTGCAGGATACCCTGCCCACCATTCCACGACTCGCCATGTCGGCCTTGTCGCGGTTGCAAGACGGAACGCGAACGCCACGCCTTGCGGTAAAAATGGTGCGCCCGGAGAGATTCGAACTCCCGACCACCTAGTTCGTAGCCAGGTACTCTATCCAACTGAGCTACGGGCGCACACAAGGTTCTGCTTCGTGAGCCGGTTTCCCGAACCGCCGAAGCGAGGAGCGAGATTATTCAGGGTTACGGGGCGAAGGTCAACACTTTCCGTGAATTTTTTTTCTTGTCTGCACCGATACCCACCCGGTACCACCCGGCCACACCCGCGCGCTCCATTGAAATAGACGTCCAGACGTCCGTTTCAGCCATCCAGGCCATGGCGGCTCTGCGCCGCCGGATCGCCCACCGTGCCGGCCGCGGGCGTGCCGCCGCGCGGCGGTGGCGGCGGCGGCATCGAACTGCCGCCCGTATCGCGCACCCAGTCGGCGGGCGGGCCAGGCACACGCCCGGCCATGATGTCGTCGATCTGGTGCGCGTCGATGGTTTCGTACTGCAACAGCGCCTCGGCCATCGCATGCAGCTTGTCGAGATTGTTGGTCAGAAGCTGCGTGCTGCGCGCATAGGCGCGATCCAGGATGCCGCGCACCACCTCGTCGATCTTGCTGGCGGTCTCGTTGGAAATGCTCTTGTGCTGGGTCACCGAACGGCCCAGGAACACCTCGTCCTCGTCCTCGCCATAGGTAATTGGACCGAGTTCGTCGGAGAGTCCCCACTTGGTCGCCATGTTGCGCGCCATCTTGGTGGCCCGCTCGATGTCGTTGGAAGCACCGGTGGTGACCTTGTCGTTACCGAAGATCAGCTCCTCGGCCACGCGCCCGCCGTACAGCGAGCACAGCTGCGACTGGATCGCCACGCGGTTGATGCTGTACTTGTCGCCCTCGGGCAGATACATGGTGACGCCCAGCGCGCGGCCGCGCGGGATGATGGTGACCTTGTAGACCGGGTCGTGCTCGGGCACCAAGCGGCCGACGATGGCGTGGCCGGCCTCGTGATAGGCGGTGAGCTTCTTCTCGTCCTCGCTCATCGCCATCGAGCGGCGCTCGGTGCCCATCAGGATCTTGTCGCGCGCCTTGTCCAGGTGAGCCATGCGCACCTCGCGCGCGTTCTCGCGCGCGGCGAACAGCGCCGCCTCGTTGACCAGGTTGGCGAGATCGGCGCCAGAGAAGCCCGGCGTGCCGCGCGCGATGGTCATGGCATCGACGTCGCTGGCGATCGGCACCTTGCGCATGTGCACCTTGAGGATCTGCTCGCGACCGCGCACATCGGGCAGGCCCACCACCACCTGGCGGTCGAAGCGGCCGGGGCGCAGCAGCGCGGGGTCGAGCACGTCGGGGCGGTTGGTCGCCGCGATCACGATGATGCCTTCGCTGCCCTCGAAGCCGTCCATCTCGACCAGCAATTGATTGAGCGTCTGCTCGCGCTCGTCGTGGCCGCCGCCCAAGCCGGCGCCGCGATGGCGGCCCACCGCGTCGATTTCGTCGATGAAGATGATGCACGGTGCATGCTTCTTGGCCTGCTCGAACATGTCGCGCACGCGGCTGGCGCCCACGCCGACGAACATCTCGACGAAATCCGAGCCGGAGATCGAGAAGAACGGTACCTTGGCCTCGCCTGCGATGGCCTTGGCCAGCAGCGTCTTGCCGGTGCCGGGCGGGCCGACCATCAGTACGCCGCGCGGAATCTTGCCACCCAGCTTCTGGAACTTGCCCGGATCACGCAGGAATTCCACCAGCTCGCCCACTTCCTCCTTGGCCTCGTCGCAACCGGCCACGTCGGAGAAGTTGACCTTGATCTGATCCTCGCCCTGCAGCTTGGCGCGCGAACGGCCGAAGCTCATCGCGCCGCGCCCACCACCGCCGGACTGCATCTGGCGCATGAACCAGATGAAGACACCCACGATCAACAGCACCGGCAGCCAGCTGACCAGGAGACCCAGCAGCGAGAAGCCCTCGGCCGGATCCTGGCGCACTTCCACGCCTTTGTCCTGCATCTGCTTCACCACCTGGTTGGTGGAGAAGCCCAGCATCGGCGCCACGGTGCGATAGGAGCTGCCGTCCTTCAGCTTGCCGCTGATGGCCGGCGGCGTGTCGGCGCTGATGACGGCGCTGGAGACATTGCCGTTGGCCACGCTCTGCACGAAGCTCGAGTAGGCCAGGCTGGATGAGCCGCCGCCGTGCTGGTTGAAGCCCTGGAACACAGTGAACAGCACCACCGCGATGATGACCCAGAGCAATACGTTTTTGGCTGTTTCGTTCATGCAGGGGTTCCGCCCGTTTTCGCCGCGACCGCCTTGCGGCCCGTCGCCAGTGCATACACCTCACGCGAACGCGCGCGAGAGGCCTTGGGTTTACGCATCGTCACGCGGGTGAAGTCCGCGCGCAAGCCGCGCAGGTAGTCGTCGAAGCCGGCACCCTGAAACAGCTTGATCAGCAGCGCCCCCCCGGGTTTCAGCCACTGCCGGGAGAAATCCAGCGCCAGCTCGGCCAGATCCATGGCGCGGATCTGGTCGGCAAGCGCCACACCGCTCATATTGGGTGCCATATCGGACAACACAAGGTCGACCTTGAGCCCGGCCAGACGCGATTCCAGCTCACGCAGCACGCTTTCCTCGCGAAAATCACCTTCGAGAAAATCCACGCCGGCGATGCCCTGCATCGGCAGGATGTCCAGCGCGAACACCTTGCCGCTGTCGCCCAGCCGGCGTCGCACCAGTTGCGACCAACTGCCCGGCGCGGCCCCCAGATCCACCACGTTCATGCCGGGCTTGAGCAGATTGTCCCGTTCGATCAATTCCTCCAGCTTGTAGACCGCGCGCGAGCGCGCACCATCGGCCTGCGCCTTCTTCACGTAGACGTCGTTGAAATGCTCGCGCAGCCAGCCGGCGCTGCTTTTGCTGCGGCCCATGGGGAAACGTCACTGCAGGGAAACGGGGGTGCATGATACCCTTTGCCGTCCACTTCCCGCGAATCGACCCACCGCATGGCCCTCTCCTCCTCGCAGATCCGCTACCTGCGCAGCCTTTCCCACGGTTTGAGCCCCGTCGTCCTGCTCGGCAACAAGGGCGCCAGCGAGGCCGTGGTGAAGGAGCTCGGCCAGGCGCTGGCCATCCACGAGCTGGTGAAAGTGAAACTCTCCGGCGGCGACAAGGACGAGCGCCAGGCGCAACTGGACGCCTTGCTCACCGGCAGCGGCGCCGAAGCGGTGCAGCAGATCGGCCACGTGGCCGTGCTGTTCCGCCGCAACGCCGACGAGCCCAAGATCGCCCTGCCCCGCTAGGCACCGGCCGGATGGAACTCGCGCTCGACCGTCCCGAAGGTTACCTGTTCGTGCGTCGCGTCGGCACGCGCGGCATCACCCTGATCGACCGCGAACTCACCGACAGCTTCCTGCTGGCGCCCGACCGCGTAGTCGAGCACTGGCCGGTGCACGACGCGGCCACGCTCGACGCCAGCCACGTGGACACCCTGCTCGCCCTGCAGCCCGAAGTGGTGCTGCTGGGCACCGGCCACCGCCAGGTGTTTCCCGTTGCTGCCTTCATGGCCGGCTTCCTGCGTCAGGGCATCGGCGTGGAGGTGATGGACAACGCTGCCGCCGCGCGCACCTACAACCTCCTGGCCAGCGAAGAACGGCGGGTGGTGGTGGGGTTTGTGCTGCCGGCGGACTGACGGCGGCAAGCTTCAAGCGCCGCACCATGAGCGACCCGAAAAGCCTTGCCTGACGGCCAGGGAAGTGCCGTCCCGCCCCCGCTCTCGCCGAGCCGGACAAGCCCGGCCTGGCTCCGTCAAGCCGTCACGAACGTGATGGCCTGACGCGCGACCCATCCCTGGATCGCTATTTCGTCGGCAGGTAAGCCAGCGGATCGACCGGGTTGCCGTCCTTGCGGATCTGGAAGCCCAGCTCCACGCGCGAGGCACCGCTGGAGCCCATCTTCGCGATCTCCTGCCCTGCGGTGACGCGCTGGCCTTCCTTCACCAGACGCTGGCTGTTGTGGCCGTAGGCCGAGAGCAGGCTGTCGTTGTGCTTGATGATGACCAGCTCGCCGTAACCCACCAGGCCATTGCCGCTGTACACCACCACGCCGTCGGCCGCCGCGCGCACCGGGTCGCCCTCCTTGCCGGCGATCTCGATGCCGGGGACGGCGTCGCCCGGCGTGAAGTGTTTGAGGAGCTGGCCGTCGGCGGGCCAGCGCCAGGTCACCCCACCGGCGGCATGCGCGCTGCCGCCGGTGACGGCTGGCGCCGGCGGTGGGACAGCCGCCTTGGGCACGCCAGCCACGGGCACTTCGACCCCGGCACTCACGGCCGCCGCTGGCTTGGCGGCGCTGGCCACGGCCGTGGTGTGCGCCGCCGCGCTGGCAGCGGGCGCCGGCGCATGAGGCTGGGTGGCGGCCGTCGCGGGGGTGGACGGCGATGTGGACGGTGCCGGCGCCGGTGTCGCCGGCACATCCTCGAACATCGGTGATGCCGCTGCCGGCACCGCAGCCTGGATCGCCGGTGCCGGCGATTTGGTCGCGACCGCCACGCTGGTGGCGGCCACCGTCGGTGCCGCCGACTCGCCCGCAGTCGGCGACAGCTGCAGCCGCTGCCCCGGCCAGATCGTGTAAGGCGCGGCGATGCCGTTCCACTTCGCCAGGGCGCGATAGTCCACGCCCTTGCGGAAAGCGATGGCATACAGCGTGTCGCCCTTGGCCACGACGTAGCTGCCGCCGGGGGCGGTGGTGCGCGCGCTGGCGGCGCCCGCATGGCTGGCGGCGCCGCTGGGCGGCTCCACCACCACCGTGCTGCAGGCAGCAAGCGCCAGTGCGGCGACGCCCATCATGAGGGGGAACGAAAGACGATTCATGCCTGCCAGCATAGCGAGACACCCCTGCATTTTCATGCGCCGAACCGTCATCCGTGCCGCCATAGCCACCAGGCCAGCAGTCCCCCCAGCAGCGCCAGCACGGCCCAGCCGATCCACTCGATGTACTTGTGCAGCAGGCGTTCGGCGCGTTCGCCGAACAACCAGATCAGCAGCGCCAGCAGCCACACGCGCTTGCCGCGCCCCAGCGCCACGCAGCCCAGGAACGGCAGCACCGGCACGCCGACGATGCCCGAGGCCCAGGTGACAAACTTCATAGGCACCACCGGCTGCAGCGCGGCCAGTATCAGCACGCCATACAAGCCCCAGCGATGCTCGGCCATCTGCGTGCGCAGGCTCTGCACGCCCTGTTCGATCGGCGCGAGCAGATGCAGGCTATCCAGCGCGGGCTTCAGCGCCTCGAAGGCGTAGTGGCCCAGCAGGTAGCCCACCAGCGCGCCAAGGAGCGAAAAGGCGAGGCTCAGGTTGGCGTAGAAGAACGCGCGGTGCCGCTTGCCCAGCATCATCGGCGCCAGCATCACCTCCGGCATGATCGGAAAGATGAAGGCCTCGACGAAGCTGAGCAAGCACAGGTAGCGCACCGCATGGGGATGGCGCGCCCATGTCAGGGCGCGCGAATAAAGTTGGCCGAACAAACGCATCTAACGGGGTTTCCTTGGCTCGCGCATCAACCGATGCCGCCCAGTAGGGGTACGAAACTCACCGGGCCGAGCTCATCCTGCACGAACTCGCCCTGGCCGTCGCCGCGCAGGCGCAGCAGCACCTGGCGGCTGGGTGAGCCGACCGGCGCCACGAGCACGCCGGTAGGGCTGAGCTGGTCGAGGATGCTGGTGGGGATGGTGTCGCCTGCCGCGGTGAGGATGATGGCGTCGAACGGCGCCTCGTCGGCCCAGCCCAGTTTGCCGTCGTCGTAGCGCGAGCGGATGTTGGTCAGGCCGAGCTGGCGGAAGCGGCGACGCGCCTGGCGCAGCAGCTCCTCGATGCGCTCCACTGTGTAGAGCTGTTCCACCAGCGCCGCCAGCACCACCGCCTGATAACCCGAACCGGTGCCGATCTCGAGCACCCGTCCCAGCCGCACGCCGCGCGCGTCGGCATGCTCCAGCAGCGCCTCGGTCATCCGCGCCACCACCCAGGGCTGCGAGATGGTCTGGCCCTGGCCGATCGGCAGCGCGGTGTTCTCGTAGGCGCGCGCGTGCAGCGCCTGGTCGATGAAATGGTGGCGCGGGGTGTTGCGGATCACGTCGATCACCCGGGCATCGCGTATGCCCATTTCCTTGAGCTGCTCGGCGAGCCGGTCGCGCGCGCGCTGCGAGGTCATGCCTTCGCCCTTGAGCATGGATGGCGGCAGCGGATGGGTCATCTCAGGCCGCCTTGTCGCCGGCGACAGGCATGTCCTCGCCCAGCGCGACCATCCAGCTGCTGACCTTCTCCAGCGCCTGGAAGCGGGTGAGGTCGACATGGATCGGCGTCACCGAGATGTAGCCGCGACGCACCGCGTCGAAATCGGTGCCGGGGCCGGCATCCTCCACCGCGCCGGATGGGCCGATCCACCACACCGACCGGCCGCGCGGATCGGTGCGCTCGATGCACGGCGCGGAGCGGTGGCGGCGCCCCAGCCGGGTGACCTCGAAACCGCGGATCTCCGTCCACGGCCGATCCGGCACGTTGACGTTCAAGATGGTGTCGGCCGGCAGCGGATCGACCAGCAGGCGCTGCATCAGCCGCAACACGGCCTGCGCGGCGGTGTCGTAGTGCATGCCCACGTGATCGGCGCTGACCAGCGACACGGCAATCGACGGCAGGCCCAGGAAGCGCCCTTCCATCGCTGCCGACACCGTTCCCGAATAGATCACGTCGTCGCCGAGGTTGGCCGAATTGTTGATGCCCGACACCACGATGTCGGGCTCGTCGTCGAGCAGGCCGGAAAGCGCCAGATGCACGCAATCGGTGGGGGTACCGGCCACGCGGTAGCGGCCGTCCTCCAGGCGCGTGGCGCGGATCGGCACGTCCAGCGTCAACGAATTGCTGGCGCCGCTGCGGTCGCGGTCGGGCGCCACCACGATCACCTCGCCCACCGCGGCCAGATGTTCGGCCAGCACACGGATGCCTCGCGCATCCACGCCATCATCGTTGCTGACTAGAACTCGCATGTTGCTCCGTGCCTGACCCGCATTGCGCCCGCCGCCATCGACGAGCGCCTGAACCTCCCGAGTTTAGCCGAGCGGGCGCGGGGTTTCACGAGCGCCGGGCCTCGGCTGGTAGCATCCCGACATGCCACGACGTCCGCCAGTCACCATCAGCGACGATGACACCCGCTTGTTCCGCGAGGCGGTGGGCGAGGTGCGTCGCATCGAGGCCGAAGCCTCGCCCACGACCCCCAGGCCTGCGCCACGCCCGCGCATGTTCGAAGCCGATGAAGCCGCCGTGTCCGCCGAACTGCTGGTGATGGATTTCGACCCGGCCAGCCTGGAGGTGGGCGAGGAACTCGCCTACCTGCGCGAGGGCTATCCGCCCAAGCTGCTGCGCCAGCTCAAGCGCGGCCAGTTCAGCGTGGGCGAGGCGCTCGACCTGCACCAGATGAACGCGGCCGCCGCGCAGGCCGCCATCGCCGACTTTCTCGCCGAAGCGCACCGGCGCGACCTGCACTGCGTGCGTATCATCCACGGCAAAGGCCTGCGCTCGAAGGCCGCCGGCCCGGTGCTGAAAGGGCTCACCGACCGCCTGCTGCGGCGGCGCGACGACGTGGTGGCGTTTGCGTCGGCGCGCCCCGCACAAGGCGGCACCGGCGCGGTGGTCGTCCTCCTCAAGCGCTGAGGAGCACGCCAGGACCATGGGTGGCCCAACGGCCGACTGCCGGCCGGAGCCCTGCGCAAGCGCAGGGCGTATCCCCAAAGCGCAGGATGCGCTTTGGGGATACAACAAGCACGCCGCCCTGGCTCTGGGGCGACGCCATCAGGCGACCTGCGGTGCGGCCGCCACTTCCCGCACCACCACCGTGGCATAGGCCCCCGCCGGCAGCTCGAACGCCAGCTCCAGCGCATCGCTGGCCAGCCAGCGCCAGCGCAGATCCTTGGGCAGCAGGCGCAGCGGACGGCGCTCCTGCTCCATGCGCGCGGCGACCAAGCCCTGCGCAAGGTCGCTGTGTGCCGCCGCGACGTCACGCTCCAGCGCGCCCGCCTCGCCAGTGGCCGGCGATTCACCCTGTCCCCACAATGGGCCGGAAGGATGGATGTCGCCGCGCGCGAGACGCTCGGCCAGCACCTCGGTGTACGGCTCCGGCCCGAACCAGGAGCGCGAACCGGCCAGCGACCAGATTTCGCCCTCCAGCGGCGTGTCCCACGCGTCACGCTCGACGCGGGCGGCGAGCACGTCGTTGAAGATTTGCGAGCGCGCCGCCGAAAGCAGGAAGCCACGCTTGTCGCGATCCACCCGCTTGCCGGCGAACATCGCCCGCGCCTGCGCGAGGTTGCCGCCCTCGCGGCCGAAACGCTGCTCGCCGAAATAGTTGGGCACGCCGCGCGCGGCGATGGCGGCGAGCACCGCCTCGGCACGTTCGTGCTCGCCCTGCACCTCGCGCAGCACCAGCACGAAGCGGTTGCCGCGCAGCGCGCCGCGCTTGAGCTTGCGGCTGTGGCGCGTGGCGGCCAGCACCTTCACCTCCGCATGCGGAAAGGCCGACCAGTCGGGATCGGGCTTGCCGGCGAGCTGCACGGTGAAGGCCTGCCGCGTCACCGCGTGGCGATCCTTGAGTCCCGCAAAGCCCACGTTGAGCGGCGGTACGCCGGCGAACTTCGCCAGCTCGCGGGCCGTCCAATCGGTGTTGGCGCCACGCTTCTCCACCCACAGCAGGGCATGCTCGCCGCTGCCCTCGGCGTCGTAGCCCAGGATTTCCTCAACGAGGAAATCTTCATTGGCAAGGCGAAGGCGTCCGGTCAGCGGTGGTGTGGCGCCATGGGCAAAAGGCAGTTCGATGGACATGGCTCAGATTTTTTCCAGCAACACGCAAGCCTGCGCGGCAATGCCTTCGCCGCGACCGGTAAAGCCGAGTTTCTCGGTGGTGGTGGCCTTGACGCTCACCTGATCCAACGCGCAGCCGAGATCCGCGGCAAGGCACTCGCGCATCGCCTGCGCATGCGGGCCGATCCTGGGCGCCTCGCCGACCACCGTGATGTCGGCGTTGCCCAGCCGGTAGCCCTGTTGTGTCATCAACTGCGCGGCGTGGCGCAGGAACTGGCGGCTGTCGGCGTCGCGCCAGCGCGCGTCGGTGGGCGGAAAGTGCCGGCCGATGTCGCCCAGCGCGAGCGCGCCGAAGATCGCGTCGCACAGCGCGTGGATCGCCACGTCGCCATCGGAATGCGCGATGAGGCCGTGCGTGTGGGCGATGCGCACGCCGCCCAGCACCACATGATCGCCGGGGCCAAAGGCATGCACATCAAAACCGTTGCCGATGCGGAAAGTCATGCGGTTCTCGGTAGCAGGAATTCGGCCAGCGCGAGATCGGCGGTCGTGGTCACCTTGAGATTGTCCTCCATGCCTTCGACCAGCAGCGGCTGGCGGCCGGCCAGTTCCATCGCCATCGCCTCGTCGCTGACCGCGCGGCCCGCGTCAGCCACGGCACGCAGTGCGGCCACCAGTTCGCCGCGACGGAACATTTGCGGCGTGAAGGCACGCCAACGCTGGTCGCGTGGCTCGGTGACGAGGCAACGGTCGCCGTCGCCCGCGCGCTTGAGCGTGTCACGCAACGGCGCGCCCAGCAGGCCGCCGTCAGTCGCCGAAGCCCGCTCGATCAGGCGCGTGATGTCGGCCGCGCGTACGCAGGGGCGCGCAGCGTCGTGCACCAGCACGAAATCGGACTCACCTACCGCAGGTGGCAGGGCGCGCAAACCTGCCAGCACGGAATCGCTGCGCTCGGCGCCGCCGACCGTGGTGAGCACCGGTTTGCCGTGCATATTGGCGATGCCGGGCCAGTGCGCATCGCCCTCGCCCAGCACCACCACCAGCCCGGCGATCTGCGGATGCGCGGCCAGCCGTTCCAACGTGTGCTCGATCAGCGGCTTGCCGGCCAGCAGCAGGTATTGCTTGGGACAGTCCGCTCCCATGCGCGATCCGCGACCGGCAGCGGGCACCACGCACCACAGGCTTGCGCTCATGGCGGCACACCGCCGGGATGCGCCGGCGGCGGCAAGGGCAACGTACTGCTCGCACCGGCCGGCTGGTTGTCGACCTGGTAAAAGGTTTCGCCGGGTTTGATGAGGCCAAGCCCGGTACGCGCACGCGCCTCGACCGCCTGGTCACCGTGCTTGAGGTCGGCCACATCGGCCGCCAGCGCCTGATTGCGCTGCTGCAGCCTGGCGTTCTCCCCGGCCTGTTTCTTGATCGACACGCGCAAGGCTTCCACCTCGTGCACGCCACCGTGCGCGGACCACAACCGGGATTGCAGTCCGAGCAGCAGCAGGATCAGAACCAGGGCAATCCAGCGCAACATAGGGCAACGTGCGGCCGATCAGCCCGGCAGATGGTCGAGGCTGACGAAGGCCGCGCGGCCCGCGTAGCGCGCGGCCGAACCCAGTGCCTCCTCGATGCGCAGCAGCTGGTTGTACTTCGCCACGCGGTCGCTGCGGCACAGCGAGCCGGTCTTGATCTGGGTGGCGGTGGTGGCCACCGCGATGTCGGCGATGGTGGTGTCCTCGGTTTCGCCGGAGCGGTGCGAGATCACCGCCGCGTACTTCGCCGCGTCGGCCATGGCGATCGCTTCCAGCGTCTCGGACAGCGTGCCGATCTGGTTCACCTTGATCAGGATCGCGTTGGCGATCTTCTTCTCGATGCCTTCGCGGAAGATCACCGGGTTGGTCACGAACAGGTCGTCGCCGACCACCTGCACGCGGTCACCGATCGTGTCGGTGAGCAGCTTCCAGCCGTCCCAGTCGCCCTCGGCCATGCCGTCCTCGATGGTGACGATGGGGTACTGCTTCGCCCAGCCGGCCAGCAGGTCGACGAACTGCGCCGAGCTGTACTGCTTGCCTTCGCCGGCGAGGTCGTATTTGCCGTCGTGATAGAACTCCGAGCTGGCCGCGTCGAGACCGAGCAGGATCTCGCTGCCGACCTTGTAGCCGGTCTTGTGCACGGCTTCGAGGATGGTGTCGATCGCCTCGACGTTGGAGCGCAGGTTCGGCGCGAAGCCGCCCTCGTCGCCCACCGCGGTGGCGAGGCCGCGGCCATGCAGCACGCTCTTCAGCGCATGGAAGATTTCCGCGCCGGCACGCAGCGCCTCGGCGAAGCTCGGCACGCCGACCGGCAGCACCATGAACTCCTGCACGTCGACGTTGTTGTCGGCATGCGCGCCGCCGTTGATGATGTTCATCATCGGCACCGGCAGCGCGCCGGGCTTGCCGGTGGTGCCGTTGATCTCTGCCAGGTACTGCCACAGCGCCTGCTTGCGCTGGGCGGCCACCGCATGGGCAGCCGCCATCGACACGCCGAGCAGCGCATTGGCGCCCAGCTTGCCCTTGTTCGGCGTGCCGTCGAGGTTGATCAGTGTGGCGTCCAGGCCGCCCTGGTTGGCTGCATCGAAACCCTTCAGCGCGCTGGCGATGGCGCCGTTGACGTTGGCCACCGCCTTCTTCACGCCCTTGCCGCCGTAGCGCGACTTGTCGCCGTCGCGCAGCTCGACCGACTCGCGCGACCCGGTGGACGCGCCGCTGGGCACCGCAGCGCGGCCGAAGCCGCCGCCGGCCAGGGTAACTTCGGCTTCCAGCGTGGGGTTGCCGCGCGAGTCGAGGATTTCACGGGCGTGGATGCGGGTGATGTCGGTGCTCATGTGATTTCCGTTTAACTTCTGAAAAAGACCAAAGATCCAAAGGCTACCGTTAGCTCAAAGGACAAATATTCCAACGCGAATCCCAATCGCCGGCAAAGCCGGCTCGACAAGCTGGGGCGATTGCAAAGCTCGCTGGCGAATCACCATTAACCACGATCGGTTACAAGCAGCTTGTAGTCCGGCAGGTTGGTCTGACCTTGCGTCACTTCGGCATAGGCATCCTCCAGCTCATCAGCCAGTGCCTCATAGTCGACCAAGAGCAACTCTTCCGCCGGGCTAATGGACTCGTCCGGCAAACTTGTCAGCCGATTGATTTCCCTATCCACCGCCTGAATGACCAACACCAAGGATCGCGCTCCGATCTGCGGCATGACCACACCCTCCTCGTGATTCGATAGCAGTCAACGACCAAATCTAGCGTCTTACTTTTTGCCAGTTCAATCTACTTAACGCACCTTGACCGGCTTCCCCAAGGCGACTGAACGGGCTATGGCCGCACGCGCGAGATTATCGAGCGCCCCGAAATAGGCATCCAGCGTCATCCTTGTTTTTGGACGCACGGTGTAATGCCGCCCCTTCACTGTCTTGCTTCTGTTCCATTTCTGATTCTTGTCAGGCTTGAAAAAGAGAACGTCATCGCAGTATTCGGTGCCCTTGGGCACATTAAAATAGCTCCACTCGGCATAGCCGAACCAACCGGGAACGTCATGCATGGATGTTCCACCGTCAGCAAGCACGTACCAAGGGCCATCCTCGCCAGTTCGCTCACGCGTCAGATCAGCCCCCCTCAACAAACTGCCTGCCGTCCGAACCCATCTGAACTGCACCTTGAATCCGCGCGTGCAACAGTCCATCGCTACTAGCCCCATTTTTCCCGGCATCCAGATCATCAAGACGGCTGCAATCAGGCGAACTACGGTGAATAGCCCGAAAAAGCTCCCACTCTGTTTTGGCCATCGTCCATCCTCCACGTTGACAGATCGGTTCGGCAGCACTCGTTGCACTACAGGCTATTTTCGAGGAAGCGGTGCCGCTTGGTCACGGCATCCAGTTCCATCAGGGTTTCCAGCAGCGCCTCCATCTTGCCCAGCGGCCATGCGTTCGGGCCATCCGACAGCGCCCTGCTCGGGTCCGGATGCGTTTCCGCGAACAGGCCGGCCACACCCACCGCGACCGCCGCACGTGCCAGCACCGGCACGAATTCGCGCTGGCCGCCGGAGCTGGCGCCCTGCCCGCCCGGCAACTGCACCGAGTGGGTGGCGTCGAACACCACCGGGCAGCCGGTCTCGCGCATCACGCTGAGCGAGCGCATGTCCGAGACGAGGTTGTTGTAGCCGAAGCTGGCGCCGCGCTCGCACACCATGATGGCGTCGTTGCCGACGGCCCTGGCCTTGGCCACCACGTGCTGCATGTCCCACGGCGCCAGGAACTGGCCCTTCTTGATGTTCACCGGCTTGCCGGCGCGCGCCACCTTCTGGATGAAGTCGGTCTGCCGGCACAGGAAGGCCGGCGTCTGCAGCACGTCGACCACCGCGGCGACCTCGTCCATCGGCGTGTATTCGTGCACGTCGGTGAGCACCGGCACGCCGATCTGCCGCTTCACTTCGCCGAGGATGCGCAGGCCTTCTTCCAGCCCCGGCCCGCGGAAGCTCTCGCCGGAGGAACGGTTCGCCTTGTCGAAGCTGGACTTGAAGATGAAGTTCACGCCGAGCCGCGCGGTGATCTCCTTCAGCGTGCCGGCGGTGTCCAGCTGCAGCTGCTCGGACTCGACCACGCAGGGGCCGGCGATCAGGAACAGCGGCCGATCCAGCCCAACCTCGAAGCCGCACAGCTTCATGCGACCTTCTCCTGCGCCAGCTTTTCGCCGCTGCGCACGGCCTTGAACTCGCGCGCAGCGCGCACGAAACCGATGAACAGCGGATGGCCGTCGCGCGGGGTGGAGGTGAACTCCGGATGCGCCTGGCAGCCGAGGAACCACGGATGTTGCTGCGGCGGCAACTCGACGATCTCCACCAGCAGGTCGTCCATCGACTTGCCGGAGATCACCAGGCCCAGATCCTCGAAACTCTGGCGGTAGCGGTTGTTGAATTCGTAGCGGTGGCGGTGGCGCTCGCGCATCACGTCCTGGCCGTACAGCTCGCGCGCCAGGCTGCCGGCCTTCAGGCGGCACTCCTGCGAGCCCAGGCGCATGGTGCCGCCCAGATCCGAACGCTCGCTGCGCTGCTCCACCTCGCCCGTGGCGGTGGTCCACTCGGTGATGAGGCCGATCACCGGATTGGCCGTGTTGCGCTCGTTCTCGCTGGAGTCGGCGTCGGCCAGTCCGGCCACGTGACGGGCGAAATCCACCACTGCCGCGTGCATGCCGTAGCAGATGCCGAAGTACGGCACGCGATGCTCGCGGGCGTACTGCGCCGCCAGCACCTTGCCCTCGAAACCGCGCTTGCCGAAGCCGCCGGGAACCAGGATGGCGTCGGCGTGGCCGAGCACCTTGGCGGCGCCGTCGTTCTCGACCTGCTCGGAGTCGACCCAGTGCAGGTTCACCCGCGTCTGCTGCTTGATGCCGCCGTGGCGCAGCGCCTCGGCCAGCGACTTGTAGGCGTCCTTGTGCTCCACGTACTTGCCGACGATGGCCACGGTGACCTCGTCCTTCGGGTGCACCACGGCATCCACCGTGCGCTCCCAGGCGGAGAGGTCGGCCGGCCTGGCGTCCAGCCCCAGCCGCTTCACCACGATCTCGTCCAGCCCCTGCTCGTGCAGCCACAGCGGCATCTTGTAGATCACGTCCACGTCCACCGCGCTGATGACGGCTTCCTCGGCCACGTTGGTGAACAGCGCGATCTTGCGCCGCTCGCCCTCGGGCAGCGGCTGCTCGCTGCGGCACAGCAGCACGTCGGGCTGGATGCCGATGGAGCGCAGTTCCTTCACCGAGTGCTGGGTGGGCTTGGTCTTGATCTCGCCGGCGGCCTTGATGTAGGGCACCAGGGTGAGATGCATGAACAGGCACTTGCCGGCACCGTGCTCGATGCGCAGCTGGCGGATCGCTTCCAGGAACGGCAGCGACTCGATGTCGCCCACCGTGCCGCCGATCTCCACCAGCGCCACGTCGAAACCGCGGGTGGCCTCGTGGATGCAGTGCTTGATCTCGTCGGTGATGTGCGGGATCACCTGCACGGTGGCGCCCAGGTAGTCGCCGCGGCGCTCCTTGCGGATCACCGATTCGTAGATCTTGCCGGTGGTGATGGAATTCTTGCCGGTGAGCCGGGTATGGACGAAACGTTCGTAGTGGCCGAGGTCGAGGTCGGTCTCCGCGCCGTCGTCGGTCACGTAGACCTCGCCGTGCTGGAAGGGGCTCATGGTGCCCGGATCCACATTGATGTAGGGATCGAGCTTCATCATGGTGACCGAGAGGCCACGCGCTTCCAGGATGGAGGCCAGCGACGCCGCGGCGATGCCCTTGCCCAAGGAGGACACCACGCCGCCGGTGACGAAAATCAGGGGAGTCATGGGAAACAGCCGTGCTGGAAAGGCACATTCTAGCGGCAGACGGGCGCCACCGCGAGATGCGGCGGCAGTGCGGATCCATGTGGCCGGGGAGGCGGCCCCCCGGCTCCCCGCACGGGAGGGTTCCAGTCCGACGCACTTCGCGAGGAGTCGGCGGCCGGCAACAACCCGGCCGCTTGACCCGCATCAACACCAGACCGGCGCTGTACCCTAGGCTTGCCGCTGCTGCCTTCTCGCACCCTGGCCCTCGAGGAGAACCGGGCATTGAGCGCCACCTCGCCGCCGCAAGATTCGCGCAACCTGCTGATCGTGGACGACGATCCGGACGTGCGCGATTTGTTGCGCCGTTATTTTTCCCAGCAGGGCTATTCGGTTGCAACGGCCGACAATGGCCAGACGCTGCGCGCCGAACTGGCGCGGCACACGGTTGACCTGCTTTTACTGGACGTGGGCCTCCCCGGCGAGGACGGCTTCGAGTTGACACGGCAATTGCGCCAGCGATGGCACGGCGCGCTCATCCTGATTACCGGCCGCGGTGAATCGGTGGATCGGGTGGTGGGGTTGGAACTCGGCGCCGACGATTACGTCACCAAACCCTTCGACCTGCGCGAATTGCTCGCCCGGGTACGCAGCGCCCTGCGCCGCAGCCAGCCCACCATGGCGGCCGAAGCGTCGGAAGCCGTCATCCACCACTTCGCCGGCTTCCGCCTGGATACCCGGCTGCGCTCGCTGTGTACCGAAGATGGCACCTCCATGGCGCTATCCACCGGCGAATACGAGCTGCTGCGCGTTTTCCTTGAACACCCGAACCAGGTGCTGTCGCGCGACGCGCTGATGCAGCAGACCCGCAAGCGCGACGCTGCGCCTTTTGACCGCGCCATCGACGTCCAGGTGGGGCGCTTGCGCCGCAAGATCGAAACCGACCCGGCCCACCCCGTCCTCATCAAGTCGTTGCGTGGCGCCGGCTACATTTTCGTTGCGGTGGTAACGAGCCTGCGCGACGCATGAACGCCGGCACCATCCCCCACGCCACTATCGAAAGCCTGCGTGGCTGGCTTGCCCTCACCCCGGATGCCACGCTGGCCGTGGATGCCGCGGGCATCGTCGTGCTTGCCAACGGCCAGGCTGAGCACATGTTCGGCTACGCCGACGGCGCCCTGTGCGGCAAGGAGCTGGAGGTGCTGGTTCCCTCGCATCTGCGCGAGGCGCATCGTGCACACCGGCAGGAATTCATGCGCACACCGCTGTCGCGCGTGGTGATTTCCGAGCGCGAGCTCAGTGGACAGCGCCAGAGTGGCGAGCGGTTCCCCATCGGCGTAAGCCTTGCCCCCGTCGCAACCGAACAAGGCACGGTCGTGGTGGTTTCCGTGCGCGACATTTCGCAGACCTGGCGTGCGCGCCGCGTACAGGAGCACGCGCGGCGCGACACCATCGTCATGCAGATCGGCCGCCTGGCGGTGGAATCGCCCGACTACGAGAAAGCCATCCAGCGCATCCCCGAGCTGGTGGCCGATGCCCTGGAAGTCGGGGCGGTAGCGGTTTTTTCCACCGACTGGCGGCACAAATACCCCTACATCCGTGCGTCGACGGGCTTGTCCGAGTCTGCCGCAAAAAGCCTGACCGCGGCCTTTGGCGATACCCGGTTCATCCGCAATACCTTCGTGGCCGGCGGCCCGGATGCCATGACCATGGCTAACCCGCACCATGCGCACCTGGCGCCGGTTTACGCCAGCATCGAGGCCGCCGGATTCCGCGACGCCGCGATCGTTCCCCTGGTCGGACGCGATGAATCGCTGGGCGCCATTGCCGCCTTGACGACGGAAAGCACGCCGTTCGACCACGGCAAAATCGACTTCTTGCGCTCAGTGGCGAACCTGCTCGCCGCCGCCGGCCAGCGCAATCGCACCGAAGAGCATCTGGCGCATGTCCTGCGGCTGGAAGCCATCGGCCAGCTCACCGGCGGCGTCGCCCACGATTTCAACAACCTGCTCACCGTGATCTCCGGCAACCTGCAGTTGCTGGAAGCCGAGCTGCCGACCGATTCCGCCGCCCAGGAGATCATCGAAAGCGCCAGCCGCGCCGTCAGCCGCGGCGCCAGCCTCACGCATCGCCTGCTGGCATTCGCCAGGCGCCAACCGCTGCAACCGCGTGCCGTGGTGCCCCAGCCCTTGCTGGAGGAACTGGGGCGCATGCTGCGGCGAACCCTGGGCGAGGCCATCGCCATCGAGATCGATTGCGCCGCCGGCGTGCCGGACATCTACGCCGACCCCAACGAACTGGACACCGCGCTGGTCAACCTGGCGCTGAACGCGCGCGACGCCATGCCACGCGGCGGAAGGCTCACCATTGCCGCGCGCGAGGTGGTCGTCGCCAGCACGGAAAACGACTGGAAACTTCCGCCCGCACGCTATGTCGCCTTTGCCATCAGCGACACCGGCACCGGCATTGCGCCAGAGATTCGAGCACACGTACTGGAACCTTTCTTCACCACCAAGGCAGTCGGCAAGGGCAGCGGGTTGGGGCTGAGCATGGTGTACGGTTTCGCCTCGCAATCGGGCGGTGCCTTCACCATCGATAGCCGTCTGGGCTACGGCACCCGGGTGGAACTGCTGCTGCCCGTGGCCACGGCGACCCGTTCCAACGAACCTGTGCCTGTCACGCGCACGACTCGCCATGCGCCACGCGGCACCATCCTCGTGGTGGAAGACGAGGCCGACGTGCGCCAGGTCGCCGTGCGATTCCTGCGCGCCCTGGGACACTCCGTGCTCGACGCCCCTGACGCAAAGGCCGCGCTGCAGCTACTGACCGATCATCCGGACATCAGCCTGCTGTTTTCCGACGTGGTGCTCGGCAGCGGCATGAACGGCATTGAGCTGGCGCAAGCCGCGCAGCGCCTGCGACCCGGGTTGCCCGTACTGCTTGCGTCCGGCTACGAAGGCGGCGGCATGCCACACGAACCGGCCCAGTCCAGCGCGCCCTACGAACTGCTGCGCAAACCCTACCAGCGGGAGCAACTGACCGAGGCAGTGCAGCGCATCCTGCGGTCGGACTGAATCTCGCCCGATGGCGAAACGCGGTCAGCCGCTCGCCGCGTCGATGAAGCCGCGCAAGCCGTCCGCATCGAGCAACGCCACCTCGCGATGCGAAACCTCAATGAGCTGCAGGCGTTCCAGGTGGGAAAGCGCCCGGCTCACGGTTTCGTGCTTGAGCGCAAGAAAGCTCGCGATATCCATGCGCGTCATGCGTAACACGAACCGCTGATCGCCAAGGCCAAGCCGCGCCAGCCGGGCGGAAACATCGAGCAGGAACGCCGCCACGCGCGGCTCGGCCGGCAAGGTGCCGATGGTCAACATCCAGCCGCGACTGCGCCGGATCTCCTCGGCCATCGCCGTCGCCAATTGCGCCTGCAGCGCCGGCACGTGGCGGCAGGCATCGAGCACCGGCGGGTATGGCAACTCCCAGACTTCCGTGTCTTCCAGCGCGACGGCATCGCCGACATGGTGCGCCAGGCCGATGGATTCCACGCCGAGCAAATCGCCGCGCATGCGGAAGCCCGTCACCTGCTCACGCCCGCCCTCGGCAAGATTGCTGGTCTTGAGGAAACCGGCCTGCACCAGGTACAGGCCATGAAACGGTTGCCCGCCGCGATACAGATATTGGCGCGCGCGCAACCGCCGTCGACCGATCTGCATGTGATGACGAAGCAGCTCGACTTCCAGCTCGGGCACCATCACTGGCGACTCGGCTTCGACCGGCAAGAGGCAGACGACGCTCATGGTTTTTCCTGACGAACCCAACTGCCAGCAACGATAGGCCGCCGCACCGTCGGCATGGTGTCAGTTGCGCAACACCGTGTAACAACGTGTAACAAAACCGATGTCGCGCCACGCTTGTTGATGGGGATCAAAACGCATGCAGCGGGTACGGGAATAGTCGCCGTGCCGACCGCAAGCGACCCATGAACGAGCACTGCCGCCCTTCCCCCTTCACCGATCTCGCTGCCGTCGAGGCATGGGATGCCTGGTTTCGCTGGCGCGAGCAGGCCACCCTGCACGACGCGGCGATCGAGGACACTTGGCTGCGCGTGGCACGCGCGCTTGCCGCCACCGAGCCGGCGCAACTCGCAGCGCACTGGCAAAACCGGTACTTCGAGGCGATGGCCGGCTGGCGCCTGCTGCCCGATGCCCGCTTGCTTGCCGGCGCCGGCACCGGGCAGTGCCCATGGCGCGGCCATGGCCTGCGCGCCACGCTGAATATCGCCGCTTTCGTGTCGCCAGGCAGCGCATGCATCGATACCGAGGCGGTGACTGCCTGTGCGGTCGTCGCCATGCGCATGCTCGACGATGCCGCCATGCTGGCGCAAACCGCACCCTCGCGACGGGTGCGCATCGGCGTGATGGGACTGGCAGATGCCCTGGCCTTGCTGGCGCTCGGCTACGACAGCGACGATGGCCGCGCGCAGGCCGTGGCGATCCTGCACGCCATCGCCAAGGGTTGCTTTCGCGCCAACGTCGAACTGGCGGCTGAGCGCGGCGCCCGCGCTGGCGCAAGTCGCAAGGCCATGGCGCGCGCCCGATGGCGTGAGACGCCGGCCGAACTGCTGCTCGATGCCTCGCGCCATGGCCTGCGCTATACCCACACCACCGCCATCACCTCCCAGCCGCGGCTGGCCCTGCTCGCCAACGATGTTGCCGATGCCGTGGACCCGTTGCGCGGCGAGCACGTGCATGCCATCGATGCCGTCGGCAGCTTGCGCATGCTGCGTTCGTCCGGCTACGCCATCGGCCTGCTTCAGCAGCGCCATGGCGAGGCGCCAGATACCGTGGATTCACTGCCGCCAGCGGCACAGGTGCGCATGCGCCAGGCGCTCTCGCCATGGCTGGACGAAACCATTGGCTACCCGCTGCTGTTGTCGCAACACGCCAACGACGCCCAGTGCGCCGAAGCGCACCGCCTGGCGCTGGCACAGGGGTTGGGCGCGCCGAGCTGGCGCACGGCAACGAATCTGCAGCAAGTCGAACCGTGCGCCGCGGGCCATTGATGCACATCGAAGGCCTGCGGCATCCAGCCACACGAAGGCGCAGGCAAGTGTTGACCATGGTCAACAAGACGCTGGCGCAGGCGCCGAGAATGCCGCCCCGTAGCAACCGACCGGTTTCGCCCGCAAGGCGTATCCGCCAGTCACGCCACCAACCGTCGGTCACCAACAGGAACTGAGCGATGGCTCATCCAGCACAAAATCCGGCCTGTGCCGTTCCCGTCTCGCCGACACGGCGCCAATGGCTGCAGCATGCAGGCAAGCTGGCCTTGCTCGGCGGCCTGTTTGCCGGCGGCGGCTGGACGCTTGCCCGGCTCGGCGCCAATCTTTGGCAGGTACGCCGCGAACGCACGCTGATGGGCACTTCGGTAGCGATCAACTGCCTTGCCGAAGACCGCGAAGCGACCGGTATCGCCATCGAGGCGGCCTTCGCGCGCATGGCGGCCATCGCCGGCGAACTTACCCGCTTCGACGCCAACAGCCCGTTGGCTCGCCTGAATCGCGATGGCCAACTGCACGTGGTGCCGCATCACCTGCATGCCGTGCTGCGCGAGGCACTGGCCCTGTCGCAACGAACCCAGGGCGCCTTCGACCCGACCGTGCTGCCGGTGCTGCGATATTTCGAAACCTTGCGCGGCACCGACCGGCTCAGCGCCGCCGACGGCCGCCGCATCGAGCAGCATGAACAACTGGTCGACTGGCGCGCCATCGGCATCGACGCGCTGGGCATCCGCCTCGGCACGCCCGGCATGGCCATCACGCTGGACGGCATCGCCAAGGGCTACGTGGTGGATCAGGGCGTCGCCGTGCTGAAGGCACACGGCATCGAATACGGCATCGTCGACGCCGGTGGCGACGTGCATGCCTTCAGCGGCAGCGACCCCAAGCGGCACTGGAACATCGGCATCGTCGACCCCATCGACACCAGCCGCGTGGCGGCGGTGGTCAAAGTCCGCAACGCTGCCCTGTCCACCTCGGGCAATTACCGGGTGTTCTTCTCCGCCGATCGAAAACTGTTCCACATCGTCAATCCGCATACCGGCCTTTCGCCGCTGGCCTACGCCAGCGTAACGATGATGGCCCCACGTTCCGTACTTGCCGATGGCATGAGCACGGCCGCGTTTTCGCTCACCTTGCCGGATCTGTCCGCGCACGCCGCCGCACAGGGGCTTGAGTGGCTGACCATCGCGCGCGATGGCCGCGAACGGTACCGCTCGCGCGAGCTGCCGCTGATCGCGGGAATGGCGCGCGTTGCATGAATGCCCAGCGCGCCCTGCCCGCAACGCTTTTGTTCATGCTGCTCATGCTGCTGGCACTGCCGGCCGTTGCCGGCATCGACACGACGTACCCCGAACTGCACCAGGCCTTCCCCACCGCCACTCGCTTCGGCGACGCCACCGGCGATCCATCGGCCGCCGCCGTGTACCAGGGCGACAAGGTGATCGGCTACGCGTTCGAAACGGTGATGGTGGCGCCGGTGCCTGCCTATTCGGGCAAACCGATCAACATTCTCGTAGCCATCGACACCGACGGCGCGATCCGCGCCACGCGCGTGTTGCACCAAGAGGAACCCATCCTGCTGGTCGGCATTCCGGTGCAGAAGCTCTACGACTTCGTGGCGCGCTACATCGGGCACCACGTCACCGACCAGATCGTGGTGGGCACCGGTGGCGACGGTACGCACATCGACGCCATCTCCAGCGCCACGGTCACCTCAATGGTTGCCAACGAGACCATCATGAATGCCGCGCTGAAGGTGGCCGCCTCGCGCCACATCATCGCCGGCAGCGATACCGACGACGCCAAGGCGACCAGCGTGCGCCGGGATCTCTACCAGCAAGCGGACTGGGCCACGCTCACGGCAAACGGCGCCATCGGCCACCTGCAACTGGATCGCGACCAGGTCGCCGATGCGTTCAGGGGACAAGCCGAAGGTGGACTGGCGGATGACCCCACGGCCCAACCCCCGGCCGGCCACGGCAAGGACACCTTCATCGACCTGTGGTTTGCCGATGTGAGCGCGCCAACCGTGGGCCGCAACCTGCTGGGCGAAGCCGCCTATGCGGAGTTGATGAAGCGCCTCGGCAAGGGGGATACCGCCGTGGCGGTGATGGCCAACGGCATCTACTCCTTCAAGGGCCTGGGCTACGTGCGCGGCGGCATCTTCGACCGCCTGCACCTGATTCAGCAGGGCAAGCTGGTGCTGTTCCACGATACCGACCTGGTGCAGATGGGTGATGGTGGCCTCGCCGGCAAGCCGACGTTCACCGAACAAGCCATCTTCATCGTGCATCACGCCGCGGCGGCCAGCGGCTTCGACGCAGTGAAGCCGTGGACGCTGCAGCTGATGGTGAATCGCCAGGTCGGCCCCCTGCAAAGCATCTACCACACCTTCACCGTCGACTACCGCATGCCGGCGGCATACACCACGGCGCCACCAGCCGCCGCTGCCGAGGCGACGCCAAACGCCGCCCCCACTGCGCTGTGGAAGCAGATCTGGCTGGGCCGCAAGCTGGATATCGGCCTCTTGCTAGCCGGCCTCGGGGTGCTCACGCTGATCCTCGCCCTGCAGGACTGGCTGGTGAAGTACCCGAACCTGCTGGAGCGCATCCGTACCGGGTATCTCCTCTACACGCTGTTCTTCATCGGCTGGTACAGCCTCGCCCAGCTATCGGTGGTGAACGTCTTCGCGTTCATCCACTCGGTGCTGCACGGCTTTCAGTGGTCCACGTTCCTGATGGATCCGCTGGTGTTCATCCTGTGGGTTTTCGTGGCGGCAACCTTGTTGCTGCTCGGGCGCGGCATCTACTGCGGCTGGTTGTGCCCGTTCGGCGCATTGCAGGTACTGGTGAACAAGCTGGCCCGCCACTTCAAGGTGCCGCAGTTCGAATTCCCGCGCCTTGTGCACGAGCGGCTGTGGGCGATCAAGTACATCCTGCTGCTGGTGCTGTTCGGCATTTCGCTGCAATCGGTGGCCACCGCCGAGCACTACGCCGAGGTGGAACCGTTCAAGACCGCCATCACGCTGCACTTCGCGCGCTCCTGGGGCTACGTGGCCTACGCGCTGGTGCTGGTCGGCGTCGCCGCCTTCAACAACAAGTTTTATTGCCGCTACGTCTGCCCGCTGGGCGCCGGCCTGGCCGTTTCCGGACGTTTCCACCTGTTCGAGTGGCTGCGCCGGCGCAAGGAATGTGGCCACCCTTGCCAGATCTGCGCCAACGAGTGCGAAGTGCGCGCCATCGATCAGCTGGGCCGCATCAACTTCAACGAGTGCCATTACTGCCTGGATTGCCAGGTGACCTACGCCAACGACCGCAAGTGCCCGCCACTGGTCGAACGGCGCAAAAAGCGCGAGCGCGCGGCGCGCCCCTTGCCTACCCCGGTCGTGCTCTCCGCCGCGCCGGAGATGGAAAACCGCACGACACCCACCGTTGCCAATCCGCCTTCCACACCAGCCGAGGGATGACCCGCCATGCATGACGACACTGAAAACCCGCTCCGCCCACTCGATGCGGCCGATGCGCCGCGCGACAGCGCGCGCCGCCAGTTCATGAAGACCAGTGCCATGGCCGGCATGGCGGGCGCGGCGGGCCTCGCGCTCTCGGCCTGCGGCAAACAGGTGGCAGCCCCAGCCGCCGGCAAGGCGGCCACGGCCGCACTCCCCGCAACGTCTACACCCACCGCTCCTTCGGAGAAGGAGCTGGCCAAAGCCGAGGTTCCACCCGGCCAACTCGACGAATACTTCGGCTTCTGGAGCGGCGGCCAGTCGGGCGAAGTACGCCTCGTCGGCGTGCCATCCATGCGGGAGCTGATGCGCATCCCGGTATTCAACCCCGACTTCACCATCGGTTACGGCGTCACCAACGAGAGCAAGGCGGTGCTGGGCGACCACTTCCCGCCCGGTGGCGACTGCCATCACCCGCACATGAGCCAGACCGATGCCCAGTACGACGGCCGCTATGTGTTCATCAACGACAAGGCCCACACGCGCGTGGCGCGCATCCGCTGCGACGTGATGCGCACCGACCGCATCACCAGCATCCCCAACGTGCAATCCATCCACGGCCTGCGCGTACAGCGGCGCCCGCGCACCGGCTACGTCTTCGCCAACGGCGAGTTCACGGTGCCGGCGCCGAACGATGGCCATGGACTGGACGACGTGAAGGGCTACCAGACCATGTTCAGCGCCATCGACAGCGACACCATGGACGTTGCCTGGCAGGTGGTGGTGGACGGCAATCTCGACAACACCGAAGCCGACTACGAAGGGAAATATGCCATCTCCACCTGCTACAACTCCGAAGGCGGGACCACGCTGCCGGAGATGATGCGCGCCGAGCGCGACTGGGTGGTCGTGTTCAACATCGCCCGCATCGAGGCAGCGGTGAAGGCCGGCAAGTTCAAGACCATCGGCGCCTCCAAGGTGCCGGTGGTGGATGGCCGCCATGGCTCCGACCTCACGCTCTACATCCCCATTCCGAAGAACCCGCACGGCATCAACGCCAGCCCGGACGGCAAATACGTGGTCGCCAACGGCAAGCTCTCGCCAACCGTCTCCATCATGGAGTGGGCGAAAATCGACGATCTGTTCGCCGGCAAGCTGAAAGATCCGCGCGACGCGGTGATTGCCGAGCCGGAGATCGGCCTCGGCCCGCTGCACACCGCCTACGACGGCCGCGGCAACGCCTACACCACGCTGTTCATCGACAGCCAGATCGCCAAGTGGAACATCGCCGACGCGATCGCCGCACACAACGGCAAGAAGGTGAACTACATCCGCCAGAAGCTGGATGTGGCCTATCAGCCCGGCCACAACCACACCAGCATGGGCGAGACGCGCGACGCCGACGGCAAGTGGCTGGTGTCGCTGAACAAGTTCTCCAAGGACCGCTTCCTGCCCACCGGCCCGCTGCATCCGGACAACGACCAGCTCATCGACATCTCCGGCGACACCATGCAACTGGTGGCCGATGGCCCGGTCTACCCCGAGCCGCACGATGTGACCCTGGTGCACCGGCGCATATTGATGGACAAGGTCAAGCGGATGTGGGATCGCGACGATCCCTACTTCGCCGCCACGGTGGCCGCGGCGAAGAAGCGCGGCGTGGACGTGCTCTCGGACAACAAGGTCATTCGCGAAGGCAACAAGGTATTCGTGTACATGACCTCGGCCGCGCCGGTGTTCGGCCTCACCGATTTCAAGGTGAAGAAGGGCGACGAGGTGACCGTGACGGTCACCAACATCGATGGCGTGGAGGACGTCAGCCACGGTTTCTGCATCGTCAACTACGGCATCAACATGGAGATCAGCCCCGGCGCCACCGCCTCGGCGACTTTCGTGGCTGGCAACGCCGGCGTGTATCACTACTACTGCACGTTCTTCTGCCACGCCATGCACATGGAAATGCAGGGCCGGATGCTGGTGGAGGCGTGAGACGACGCTGCGCCACCCGGGGACGGGTGGCGCAGCGGGGTCATCCCATGAAGCTTTCCTCGCTCATGACCATCGCCTTCCTTGCCGCCGCGCCGATGTTTCCGGCACGCGCCGCCGAGGGTATTGCCGTGCGCATTGCGCAGGCCGCGCCCGGTGCCACCATCACGGTGCCGGCCGGCGTGCATCGCGTGAACCTGGTTCTGGTCAAGCCCGTCACGCTCATCGGCGCTCCCGGCGCGGTGCTCGATGGCGGTGGCCACGGCGATGTGGTGCGCGTTGCCGCCGACGACGTCGCGGTCGAACACCTCACCATCCGTGCCAGCGGCACCGACCTCACCGCAACCAACGCCGGCATCTTCGTCGAGCGCAAGGCCCGCAACATCAAGCTCGCCGACAACGCCATCACCGACACCCTGTTCGGCATCTACCTCGACGGCGCCCAGGACGTGCGCATCACCGGCAACACCGTGCGCGGCATGCGCAACCTGCACGTGGCCGACCGTGGCGACGGCATTCACCTGTGGAACGACGCGGGCTGCGTGGTGCAAGGCAACGACGTGGCGTACTCACGCGACGGCATCTACATCTACGTGAGCAACCACAACCTGATCGCCCGCAACACCGTGCACCATGTGCGCTACGGCGTGCACTACATGTACTCGCAGGACAACCGGCTGATCGGCAACGTCAGCCGCGACAATCTTGCAGGCTACGCGCTGATGGCCTCCAGCCGCCTAACCATCGAGGGCAACGCCGCCGAGCGCGACCAGGCCTACGGTTTCCTGCTCAATTACATCTCCCACAGCACCTTGGCCGACAACACCATTTCCCGCATCACCGGCCAGTCCGGCGTAACCGGCGACGAGGTGGATGGCGGCGCCGGCAAGGGGCTGTTCGTCTATCTCTCGCAATTCAACGCCATCCACGACAACCGCGTGCTGGATTCGCAAATCGGCATTCACATGACGGCTGGCTCCGAGCACAACGAGGTATGGGGCAACAGCTTCATCGGCAACCGCGTGCAGGTGAAGTACGCGCAGAGCCTCGCCCAGGAGTGGTCGAAGGATGGCCGTGGCAACTACTGGAGCGATTACCTTGGCTGGGACCTGGACGACAACGGCATCGGGGATGTGCCATTTCGCCCCAACGACGGCGTCGACGTGCTGCTGTGGAAGTACCCGGCGGCGAAGAGCTTGATGTCCAGTCCGTCCATTCTGCTGATGCGCTACGTGCAGCGCGCCTTTCCGGTGTTCATGCCGCCGGCGGTGGTGGACAGCCATCCGCTGATGCACGCCCCCGCCTTGCCGAGGCCGCCCCATGGTTGACGCGATCCGCTTTGAATCCCTCGCCAAACACTATGGCGATGTGGCCGCGCTGGACGGCATCAGCGCCGGCGTTGCGCAAGGCAAGGTCACCGGCCTGATTGGCCACAACGGCGCCGGCAAGTCCACCCTCATCAAACTCATCCTCGGCCTGATCCGGCTCAGCTCAGGCTCGCTCACCGTGCTGGGGCAGTCGCCATGGAACCAGCCTGCCCTGCGCCAACGCATCGGCTACCTGCCGGAAAACGCCAGTTTCTACGCCAGTCTCAGCGGGCGCGAACTACTGCACTACCTCGCCAGACTCAAGCGTGCCGACACCAGACAGGTGGATGCCCTGCTTGAGCGCGTCGGCCTGATGCCGGCCGCCAACCGCCGCGTGGGCACCTGGTCCAAGGGCATGCGCCAGCGCTTCGGCCTGGCCCAGGCACTGCTTGGCGCGCCCGAACTGGTACTGCTGGATGAACCCACCACCGGGCTTGATCCACAGGCGACCAGCGAGTTGTATCGCATCATTGGCGAGCTGCGCGCGGATGGCGCCAGCGTGCTCATCTGTTCGCACCTCCTGGCCGAGCTCGAACCGCATATCGACGGCGCGCTGATCCTGCGCCAAGGCCGCCTGCTCGCTGCCGGCAGCCTTGCCGAGCTGGATGCGCTGGCCGCATTGCCGGCGCACATGCTGCTGAAACCACGGGGCGAAGCTGCCGGATTGCTGGCCCGGCTGGATGCCCGCGGCCTTGCCGCCAGCCCAAGGCCAGACGGCCGGCTTGCCGTGGAGGTGGCGCGGGCCAGCAAACTGGAAGTGCTGCGCGGGCTTCTGGCCGACCCCGCCATAGCCGACATCGATGTGCGCGCGCCGACGCTCGCCCAGCTCTACGACCATCTCGGCCAGCGCCTGCCCGCCACGGAGGAAACCGCATGAACCCGGTGCTCGTCATCGCATGGAAGGAATTTCGCGACGACTTCCGCAGCCGCTGGACGCTGGCCGTAAGCGCGGTACTCGCCCTGCTCGCCCTTGCCATCGCCTGGTTCGGCAGTGCCTCCGCCGGGCATGTCGGCTTTACCTCGTTCGACGCCACGCTGGCCAGCCTCACTACGCTGGGCGCCTTCGTGATTCCCCTGATCGGCCTGCTGATTGCCTACGACGCGATTGTCGGCGAACGCCATGACGGTACGTTGCTACTGCTGCTCAGCTACCCACTGGGACGCGGGCAGTTGGTGGCCGGCAAATTCCTCGGCCACTGCGGCGCGCTCGCCACCGCCACGTTTGCAGGCTTCGGCGGAGCGGCGGCCGTCATGCTGGCGATGTCACATGCTTCGCTTGCCGGCGCCGACCTCGCCAACATCGCACGCTTCATCGTGAGCGCCATGCTGCTCGGCGCCAGCTTCGTCGCCGTCGCCTGTCTGATCAGTGTGGCCAGCAGCGACAAGGCCCGTGCCGCCGGCCTGGCCCTGATCGGCTGGCTTGCCAGCGTGGTGCTGTTTGACCTCGCCCTGCTTGCGTTGCTGGTGGTGAGCGGCGGCAACCCGGCCGAACGCGCGGTATATCCCTACCTGTTGCTGCTCAATCCGGTGGATACCTTCCGCCTGGTGAACCTGACCGCTCTGGGCCATGGCGCGGGCGACGACCTGCTGACCGGCATGACCGCCGGCTTCAACTACCCCACGCCGCTGCTGGTCGGCGTGCAACTGCTGTGGATCGCCCTGCCTTTTGGTTGGGCCATGGCGGCCTTTCGACGCAAGGAAATCTGACATGTCATCCGGCCGCCTCATCCGCTGGTTCCTGCTGCTTGGCCTGTTGCTGCCCTTGCTGATCGCCGGCTGCGGCACCCGACACGCCACCAGCGAGCCGGCCGCCGCAGTGCCCGCCGATGCGGTGTGCGCGGTGTGCGGCATGTATCTGCGCGATGCGCCGGGCCCGCGCGCGCAAGCCTGGGAGACCGGGGCGGCCAAGCCCCTCTTCTTCGATTCCATTCGAGACTTCTTTGCCTGGGCGCTGCAGCCCGAGCACCAGCACGCCACCAGCGCGCTGTACGTGCAAAACAGCGCACTCATCGATTGGCAGCACCCGACCAACGCCGCCAACAGCTTCATCGACGCCCGTCATGCCTACTACGTGGCCTGGCAGCCGTTGTCCGGTTCCATGGGCCCCACACTCGCTCCCTTCGCCACACGAGAGGCCGCGGAAAGCTTTGTGACCAGGCACGGTGGCGCCGTATTCGACTTCAACCAGATCACCCCCGACCTCATCGCCGGCCTCACCGGGCAATGCCCACCGGCGACCACGTTCCATGCCTTGTCGACCTGTCGCGCACCATCGGCAGCCGCCGCGCACAAGCAAGACGGCATCTTGCCGGTCACCACGAACCCTGCCTCCATGCGTTGAGGCCATCCAGCCAAGGCCCACCTTCGCATTCCGCCGCAGCCACGTCGGAACGGTCGACCATGCCCCATCGAGGCCATGTCCCATGCCAGCCAGCACCACCGAGCACGTCATCGACGTGCAACACTGGAACGACACCTTGTTTTCGTTCCGCATCACGCGCGATCCCACCTTCCGCTTCACCAGCGGCCAGTTCGTGATGATGGGCATGGTGGTGGATGGCAACCCGCTGCTTCGCGCCTACTCCATCGCCAGCGCCAGTTGGGAGGATCATCTGGAATTCCTCTCGATCAAGGTGCCGCATGGCCGACTCACTTCACGCCTGACGCACCTGCTTCCAGGCGATCCGATCATCGTGACGCACAAGCCCACCGGCACCCTGGTTCTCACCGACCTGAAGCCAGGTCAGCATCTGTACCTGCTGGCCACCGGCACGGGGCTGGCACCCTTCATGAGCGTCATCCGCGACCCGGGCACCTACGAGCGCTTCGACAAGGTCGTGCTGGTTCATGGCGTACGCCGCGTGAGCGATCTGGCCTACGCCAACTACATCAGCAACGATCTGCCGCGCCACGCGTACGTGGGAGCCATGTTGCGCGAGAAGCTCGTCTACTACCCCACCGTCACCCGCGAGCCGTTCCGTCATCGCGGTCGCATCCCCTACTCCATCACCAGCGGCCAGCTGAGCGAAGCTACCGGACTGCCACCGCTGAGCCCGGCCACAGACCGCGTCATGTTGTGCGGCAGCCCGGACATGTTGAGGGACCTCTCCACGCTGCTCGATGGATACGGCTTCCGTGGCTCGCCGCGCACGCGCGAGCCGGGCGACTACGTCGTCGAGCACGCCTTCGTCGAAAAATGACCCCTTCCACCACCTTCGACCACACACCACCAACGCGAGGCAACACCATGGGTTTGGACAGTCTCTGGCACTGGGGCCTGCTGCTCGTGATCGTCATGCTGATCTTCGGCACCAGGAAATTCAGCAACGTCGGCAGCGATCTGGGCCATGCCATCCGCGGCTTCAAACAGGCCATGCGCGGCGATGATGAAGCCGCGCCCACCGCCGCCACCGAGCGGCTGCACGCCACGCCATCAGCCACACCGCACACCCCAACCACCCCGCACGACGCGAAGTAGACGCCAGCCACGCCGGCGTCATTCGCCATCGACAGCGCCCGTGCGCCGGGGCAGTCGCCAGTGCGGGCGCACGAAGTGGCAGGTGTAGCCGTTGGGGTAATGCTGCAGGTAGTCCTGGTGTTCGGGTTCGGCCGCCCAGAAGTCGCCCAGCGGCTGCAGCTCGGTGACCACCTTGCCCGGCCATAGGCCGGAGGCGTCCACGTCGGCGATGGTGTCCTCGGCGATGCGCCGCTGCGCCTCGCTGGCGTAGAGGATCATCGAGCGGTAGGAACTGCCGCGGTCGTTGCCCTGCCGGTTCGGCGTGGTGGGGTCGTGGATCTGGAAGAAGAACTCCAGCAGACCGCGGTAGCCGGTGCGCACGGGATCGAACACGATCTCCACCGCCTCGGCGTGCGTGCCGTGGTGGCGGTAGGTGGCGTTGGGCACGTCGCCGCCGGCATAGCCCGTGCGGGTGGACAGCACGCCAGGCAGCTTGCGCAGCAGCTCCTGCACGCCCCAGAAGCAGCCTCCGGCGAGAACAGCGCGTTCGCTGGCCATCATTCGCCCTCCACCTGGTCGAGGTACGCGCCATAGCCTTGCGCTTCCATCTCGGCGCGCGGCACGAAGCGCAGCGACGCGGAGTTGATGCAGTAGCGCAGGCCGCCGCGCTCGGCGGGGCCATCCGGAAAGACGTGCCCCAGGTGGCTGTCGCCCTCCGACGAGCGGACCTCGGTGCGGATCATGCCGTGCGTGGTGTCGCGCAGTTCGTGCACGCTCGTCGGCTGCAGCGGTCTGGTGAAGCTGGGCCAGCCGCAGTGCGAATCGAACTTGTCGGAGGAGGCGAACAGCGGCTCGCCCGAGACCACGTCCACGTAGATGCCCGCAGCCTTGTGGTGCAGGTATTCGCCGGTGCCGGGGTACTCGGTGGCGCTCTCCTGCGTGACGCGGTATTGCTCCGGCGTCAGGCGCGCCAGGGCTTCGGGGGTCTTGCGATACACGGGCATGGCAGGTCTCCGTTGCGGGTCGACGCGGATCGAGATGGGGATGCGCACGGCCGATCCAAGCACCGTCCCTTCAGCAAACGGCCCGGGCATGCCGGGCTTCCGCTTCACCTCAGGTACGCGGCGGTCAGGCGTGCGGACCGTCCAGCCGCATCGCGTCGTCGCGGCCGGTGCCATGTCGGGCACCCGCGCATCGGCGTGCGGAACCACAGCCGGCCACGGCTTTCGGCTGCTTCACCGCCAGCCCGCCGCCCTTGCAGCGCGCTCCTGCTGCGCATCGAACACTTCGCCGCGCAGGCGGGCGTCGACCGCGGTCTGCACCGCGGGCGGCAAGCTGCTCGCCGCCTGGCGCAACTCGCCGGTTTCAGCCGGAGCCGACGGCCCCAGCACGGGCAACGCCCAGCCCCTTGCCGTATGGCAGGCCAGCCCGGCGCGCACCGGTGGCACGCGGACGGTGAAGGTGCGGCAGACCTGCCCGTCGGCGGCACGGAAACTCAGGCCGATCGACACTGGGGCGTGCGCATCCGGCGCGCTCGCCAGCGCCCGGTCGAGCGTACGGCCGAGCACACCGGCGGCGTAGGGCTCGCCGTTCCGCATGCGGACCAGCTCGCTGCCGGCACGCCACCACAGGCCGACGGCAAGCAGGGCGATCGACGCCGCCAGCGCGGCGCCCGGCATCAGCCAACGGCGGGGCGCACGGCGAGGGACGGCGCCTGCGCGGCGACCGCCTTCGATGAGCGTGAGCGGCGCAGCCCGCGGCTGCAGCAGGGCGGACAGACGCGCCGGCACCGGTTCGTCCAGCACCGGATCGAACGCAGCATGCAGCCGCTCCTTCAGCGCCCGCGCCTGCCGCACGCGGCGGGCCAGCCCGTCGTCCTGCGCCAGCGCGGCGTCAATGCGCGCGGCTTGCACCGCGTCGAGCTCACCGTCCACGTAGGCCTGCAGCATGTTGTCGTCGATCGGGTTCATGCATCGTTCCCAAGTAGGGCCTGCAAGGTGGCGCGGGCGCGGGCCAGGCGGCTGGTGACGGTTCCCACCGGCACCTCCAGCATGGCGGCGGCTTCGTCGTAGGACAGGCCCTCAACCAGCACCAGCGCCACCACCTCGCGATGATCCGGCGGCAGCGCCGCCAGGGCCTGCGACAGCTCCAACCGCCGCGCGGGCAGCGCCTCGCCGTCGTCGGCCACCATCTCGCCAGCCTCCTCGGGCGCGAAAAGATGCTGCGCCCGGCCACGTGTGCGCAACTCGTCACGCCATGCGTTGCGCGCGATCGCGAACACCCACTTGTCCAGCGCGGCATCCGGCCGCCACTGCGCGGATCGGGCCAGCGCGCGTTCCAGCACCACCTGCACCAGGTCGTCGGCATCGGCCACCTGCCCCGCCAGCGCCCGCGCCAGGCGGCGCAGGCGCGGCAGCAGTGCAATCAGTCCTTCACGCACAGCATCGCTCGAATGCACGCATCACCTTCCACTACGTCTGAAGGGGTGGATTCCTTCCCTCGGGCGCAACGGCGCGGTTCGAGGGCGTAAAGCATGCGGATGCTAGCATCCACCCCCGTCGCTCCCGAGGTGTCTGGCGATGTTGCTGCGTCGTGCTTCCATGCTTTCCGTTCCGGTGCTGGCCATCGTGCTCGCGTTGGGTGGCGGCTCCCGTGCGCAGGCGCAGGTGCTGGGCCCGGTGCAGCGGTCGCTGCCACACCTTCCGCTGCCGGCCACGCCCTTGCCCGATGCAGTGCCCGGCGTGAACCTGCAAGGTGTCGATAACCTGCTGCGGCGACCACCAGCCCTGGGCCTGAAGTTGCAGGTCGACCGGCTGCTGCGCCGGGAGCCGCGGCGCGTCACTGTCGACCCCAAGGGCGCACCGATCCTGCGCAGCGAATTTCTCGCCATGGGCCTGTCGGATGCCCAGCGCGATGCCGTACAGGCGCAGGGCTTCACCGTGGATCGCGCCACCCCGGCGGACGCCACGCTTGGGCTGGAACTCGTGGTGCTGCACGACACCCGTGAACGCGGCACGCAGGTGGCCATGCGCGCCCTGCAGCAGGCCGCACCGGATGCCGCGTTCACCTATCAGCATCTCTATCTCCCGGCAGGTGATGCCGGCGCAGCGTCCGTCGCGTGGGCGCCGGCCGGCGTGCCGGCGCGTCGCGTGGGCATGGTCGATGGCGGCGTCGATCCGGCCGATCCCGCGCTGGTGCAGGCTCGCCTCGAAACACACGGCTGCGCCAAGGCCACCGCCACGCGGCATGGCACGGCAGTCGCCGCGCGCCTGGTCGCCGGCGATGCAGACACCTTGTATGCCGCCGACCTGTGGTGCGGCGACGAGGTCGGCGGCGCCACCTCCGGTCTGGTGGACGCACTCGCGTGGATGGATCGCGAGCACGTGGCGGTCATCAACATCAGCCTGGTCGGGCCCGACAACCCGGTGCTCGCCCGCGCGGTGCAGGCGATGATCGCGCGCGGCCACGTGCTGGTCAGCGCGGCCGGCAACGACGGCCCTGCGGCGCCGCCGCTGTTTCCGGCGGCCTATCCGGGCGTCATCGGCGTTGGCGCCGTCGATGCACACGACCACGTACTGCCCGAGTCCGCCGCCGGCAGGCAGGTGGCCTTCTGCGCACTGGGCGTGCTCGGCAGCGGCCGCGACAGGCTGCGCGGCACCTCGTTCGCCGCGCCCATCGTGGCGCGCAAGGCTACCCGGGTGCTTGACACTCCCCAGCCCGGCGCGGCGGCCCAGGCCTTGCAGCGCCTGATCGGCGAAGCCCATGCACTCGATGGTTCGCGTTGCGGCCACGGCCTGCTGTCACCCTAAGCTGAACGCGAAGCAACGGTGCCCGGCAGGCATGGAAGGATGCTTCGGCGCCGCGCGTAGTGGTCTCCGGAAGCCGCGGATTCGCCGCCGGCAGGAGGTCCCGACATGAACAACACGACCCGCAGCAACAAGACCCTCGGCATCGCCCTGTGCACGGGCGCGCTGGTGCTGGCCTCGATGAGCAGCGCCTATGCCCAGCATCTGGGCGGCGGGCTCGCCGGCAGCATTGCCGGCAGGATCGGCCAGATCCCGACCGCAGCGGGCCAAATCGGTGGTGCCGCGCAGGGCATGGGCCATCTCGACACCCCGCCCGTCGACGCCAGCCCGGTCACCGACCGCGCGCAGCGCTTGCGCCAGCGCGCCACGTCGAGCGCGGAACAGGCGAAGCAGACGGCGGCGCAGGCCTCCGACCAGGTGAGCGGCCAGGCCAGTGCCAACGGCAATGCATCGGCCTCTGGCAGCCTCGACGGCGGGGCGCTGCGCGATGCCGCCAATGGTGTCAGCGGCCAGGCGGATTCGGCCGTCTCGACGGCCAAACAGAGAGCTGCGAACGCTATGGGGCGCACACGGAATGCGGCTGACGACGCTCGCGCCGACGCCAGGGACGCGGCCCGGGCCGGCGTCAGCAAGGCCCGGCAAGTCGCCGCCAACGGCTCGGCCGCAGCCCATTCGCGGGGCGCGCAGGCCACCGGCAAGGTGAAGGGTGTGGCCTCGTCCGCCACGGACGACGCGGGCAGCCAGTTGGGCTCGATCGCCGGCGCCGCCGACGCCAGCCCGACTGTCGAGGCCGCAGGCTCGGGCAGTGCCAGCGGCAACGCGAACACCAGTTCCAGCGCCGCCACGAACGGCTCGACCAACGGCCAGGCCAACAGTTCGTTCGGCCGCGGCGTGGCGACCTCGGCGCGGGCCAACGGCAGCACGAATGCCGGTTCCAGCGCCGCCGCGAACGGCTCGGCCAATGGCCAGGCCCGCAGCTCGTTCGGCCATGGCGTGTCGGCCTCGGCGCAGGCCAACGGCGGCGCGGACGCGAATGCACAGGGGCATTGATCCCTGAGCCGTGACGCCAGGCCAGGCATCATGCGAAACGAAAAAGGCCCCGCTCGCGGGGCCTTCTTCGTGACTACGGCTCAAGCAGGCGGAACGATCAGGCGAACGGGTCGTCCATCACGATGGTGTCGTCGCGGTCGGCGCCAGTGGCGACGATGGCAAGCTTGCAGCCGGAGAGTTCCTCCACCGCGCGCAGGTAGGCGCGGGCGGCGGCGGGCAGCTTGTTCCAGTCGCGGATGCCGGCGGTGGATTCGCTCCAGCCGGGGAACTCCAGGTACACCGGCTTGCACTCATCCCAGCCGTCGGCATCCAGCGGCGCCAGCTCGCGGCGCTTGCCGCGGTACTCGTAGGCGATGCAAACCTTGATCGTCTCCAGACCGTCGAGCACGTCGAGCTTGGTGATGGCGAGGCCATTGATGCCGTTGATCTGCACGGCGCGCTTGAGCGCCACCAGGTCGATCCAGCCGCAGCGGCGCGGACGACCGGTGCTGGCGCCGAATTCGTTGCCGACCTTGCGCAGGCGCTCGCCCATGGCGTCGTTGAGCTCGGTGGGGAACGGGCCGCCGCCGACGCGGGTGGCGTAGGCCTTGCAGATGCCCAGCACGTAGTCGATGTCGTGCGCGCCCACGCCGGTGCCGGCCAGCGCGCCGCCCACCGTAGTGTTGCTGGAGGTGACGTAGGGATAGGTGCCGTGGTCGATGTCGAGCAGCGCGCCCTGCGCGCCTTCGTACAGGATGCTGCCGCCTTGCGCGCGCACGTCGTGCAGGATGCTGGCAACGTCGTCCACCATCGGCTTGATGTACTCGCCCCAGGCCAGCGCGTCCTTGAGCACGGTGTCGTAGTCCACCGGCGCGGCCTTCAGCCACTGGGTGAGGATGAAATTGTGGTAATCCACCGCCGCCTTGAGCTTCTCGGGCAGCTCGTGCGGGTACATCAGGTCGGCCACGCGGATCGAGCGGCGCGCCACCTTGTCCTCGTAGGCCGGACCGATGCCACGCCCGGTGGTTCCGATGGCGCTCTTGCCGGCGGCAACCTCGCGCGCTTTGTCCACCGCGATGTGGTACGGCATGATGAGCGGCGTGGCCGGGCTGATCTTGACGCGCGAACGCACCTCGACGCCATTGCCTTCCAGCTCGGCGATCTCGTGGATCAGCGCCTCGGGCGACAGCACCACGCCGTTGCCGATCAGGCACAGCGCATCCTCGCGCAGGATGCCCGAGGGGATCAGGTGCAGCACGGTCTTCTTGCCCTTGATGACCAGGGTGTGGCCAGCGTTGTGGCCGCCCTGGAAGCGTGCCACCGCGCTGACCCGCTCGGTCAAGAGGTCGACGATCTTGCCCTTGCCTTCGTCGCCCCACTGCGCGCCGAGGATGACTACTGACTTGCCCATGATGTACTCGCTCAAGTTGATGTAATACGTTCAGGCAGGCACGCAGGCGTCCCCGGAAGAACGCCGAACCTATCGCTGCCTGCGGCTAACCGCCGTGAACTCCGTGAGCGCCATGCACCGGCGCGCATGGCTCAATGTTTGGCCTGTGCCGGGTCGCCGAAGTAGTGCAGGAATTCCGCCTCGGGCTTCAGGATCAGCACGCCGTTGCCGCTGTCGAAGGATTTCTTGTAGGCGGCCAGGCTGCGGTAAAAGGCGAAGAACTCGGGATCCTGGTTGTAGGCTTGCGCGTAGACCGCCGCGGCCTTGGCATCGCCTTCGCCGCGCACCTTGGCGGCATCGCGCTCGGCGTCGGCGCGCAGCACCTGGCCCTGGCGGTCGGCGTCGGCCTTGATCTTCTCCGCCGCTTCCTGGCCGGTGTAGCGCAGTTCGTTCGCCAGTTGCAGGCGTTCGGCGCGCATGCGCTTGTACACCGACTCGCTCACTTCGTCCGGCAGGTCGATGCGCTTGATGCGCACGTCGACCACGGCGATGCCGAGGTTCTTGCGCGCCGAGGCGTCGGTCTGCTGGCGCACCCGCTCGGTGATGTCCTTGCGCCCGCCGGAGATCAGATCCTGCAGGGTGCGCGCGTTGAATTCGAAACGCAGCGCGTCCTTGATGATGGGCGTGAGGCGCTGCTCGGCCTGCAGCTGGTCGCCGCCGGTGGCACGGTAGTAGGTAGCGTTGTCGGCAATGCGCCACTTCACGTAGAAGTCGACGTTGACGCTCTTCTTCTCGGAGGTGAAGTAGCGCTCGGGCTGGGCGTCCAGCGACAGGATGCGCTTGTCGAAATGCACCACCTGCTGCACCACCGGCAGCTTGAAATGCAGCCCCGGCGCGTAATCGGCACGCACGATGCGGCCAAACTGCAGCAGCAGGGCGCTCTGGCCCTCGTTGACCACGAACAGGCTGTTCAGGCCAAGCAGGAGCACGAGCGCGGCAATGACGCCGGCGAAGAGGCGATTCATGGCTGCTTCTCCTTGCCCGTGTCGCTGGCGGTGGCCGTGACGGTCACCGGCGCGGAGGCTGCCTTGCCGTTGCTGCCGGCCGCCGTGCGCGCCGCGTCGCCCGCCGGCAGGTTGATGATGTTGCGGCCGCCGGAGCCGTCGATCACCTTGGGATTGTCGGCCATCACCTGCTCCATCGTTTCCAGCCACAGGCGCTTGCGGGTCACCGCCGGCGCGGCCTTGTACTGTGCCAGCAGCAGGTCGAAGCGGGCGGTGTCACCCTGCGCGCGGGCGATGCGCTCAGCCTGGTAGCCGGCGGCTTCGGCGGCGATGCGTGCCGCGTCGCCGCGCGCCACCGGCACCACCTTGTTGGCGTAGGCCAACGCGGCGTTCTCGATGCTCTGCTTGTCTTCGCGGGCGTTGTTGACGTCGTCGAAGGCGTCCTTCACCTCGGCTGGCGGCGCCACGTTCTGGAAACTCACCTCGGTCACGCGCAAGCCGCTGTGGTAGGCATCCAGCGTCTTTTGCAGCGCCTGCTGCGCCTCGCTCACCAGGTTGGCGCCGGCGGCGGAGAGCACCCGATCCATGTCGCTGCCGCCGATCACCGAGCGCACGGCCGCTTCGGCCGCCGCGCTCACGCTGGCATCGGGATCGTTCACCGAGAACAGGTATTTGCGCGCGTCGTCCACCTGGTACTGCACGGTGAAATCGACCGTGATGATGTTCTCGTCGCGGGTGAGCATGGACACGTGGTCGTTGACCGAACGGATGCGCGTGGCCTCGACCTTGTCCACCGCCTCCACCGGCACCGGCAGCTTCAAGTGGAAGCCGGGCGGCAGCGTGCGGGCGTACTGGCCGAAGCGCAGCACCACACCGACCTGGCGCGCGCCGATGATGGTGTAGCTGCTCATCAGGAGGCCTACCGCAACCAGCACGAGGATCGCGGTGAGGATGCCACCCGGGCCACGGCCCAGCCCGCCCAGATGCTTGCCGAGCCGGCCCAGCCACTGTTCGGGCGAGAACTTGTTGCCACCGGGGCGCGGGCGGTTCCAGGGGTCGCGCTGCCCACCGCCGGGTTCGTTCCAGGCCATCGTCAGTTTCCTTGGGGGTGCCGGACGAACCGGCACGTTACGCCAAAACAGCTCATGGTGAACGGTACTTGCATCGCGCGGAGCCGAGTTGCCGGTCGGGTGGCGCGCGAAGGTTTTCGCACCGCGCAAACGAATGGGATTCTAGCAGACCGAGTCCGCACCCGGACAGTTTTTGGCGAGCAGCTCGCGCAGCGGCGCGGCCTCGCCGTCATCGCTGCCGCCGAGCGGGGCGATGACGCCAAGCGGCGCGTCGATACGCAGGCGCCAGCCGTGCTCATCGACCTCTTCGCCGGCAATCGCGCCGGCCGCCTTGAGCCGCGCATGCAAGCGCCCTGCCGTCAGCGGCAGGCGCAGTTCGGACCGCACGCGCTCGCCGCCCAGGCGTTCACCCAGCGCCTCGCGCAGTAGAGCCAACCCCGCGCCGCTTGCGGCAGACAGCCACACCGCTCGCGGACGACCGTCGCCGTCGCGATCGATGCGCGGTTCCATCGCGGGAGCCTGATGGGAAACGAGCTCCGTATGAGAAGTGCAGCCATGGACGGCGGCCGTTTGATCTTCGCCGGCAAGGACGCCAGCACTGGCTTCTGAAGTGCGGCCGTGGATCGCCGCTCCCTGATCCTCGTCAGCAGGGACGCCGGCACCAGCACCGTCGCCGCCACCCACCAGGTCGATCTTGTTGTAGACATGCAGCTGCGGCACGTCGCCGGCGCCGATTTCCTCCAGCACCCGGTCGACCACGCGGCGCAGCACGTCGCGCTCATCATCGGCGGCATCGCTGACGTGCAAGAGCAGATCGGCGTCGCGCGCCTCGACCAGGGTGCCACGGAAGGCGGCCACCAGGTCGTGCGGCAGCTCGCGGATGAAACCCACGGTATCGGCGATCACTGCCGGGCCGCAGGCGAGGTCGTCGAGCCGGCGCACGGTGGGATCGAGCGTGGCGAACAGCTGATCGGCGGCATATACGCCGCTGCTGGTGAGCGCATTGAACAAGGTGGACTTGCCGGCGTTGGTGTAGCCCACCAGGGCCACCCGCGGCACCGTGTTGCGCAGGCGCGCGCGGCGCTGCTGACCGCGTTGGGTCTGCACCTTCGCCAGCCGCTTGGTGAGCTGCTTGACGCGTTCGCCGAGCAGGCGGCGGTCGGTTTCCAACTGGGTTTCGCCCGGGCCACGGTTGCCGATGGCGCCGCCGCGCTGGGCGTCCAGGTGACTCCAGCCGCGCACCAGGCGCGTGGCGATGTGCTTGAGCTGGGCCAGCTCCACCTCCAGCTTGCCCTCGTGCGAGCGGGCGCGCTGGGCGAAGATGTCGAGGATCAAGCCGGCGCGATCCACCACGCGGGCACTGACGTGCTTTTCGAGGTTGCGCTCCTGCACCGGACTCAGGAAGTGGTCGACCAGCACCAGGTCGGCCTCCAGCGCACGCACCATCTCGGCCAACTCGTCGGCCTTGCCGCTGCCGATGTAGAAGCGCGGGTTGGGCACTTCGACGCGGGCGGAAACGCTGCCGAGAATCTCGGCGCCGGCGGACGTCACCAGCTCGGCGAATTCCTCGGCACGACGCGTGGCGTCACCGCCGCCCCGGCCATAAGGCAACACGAGGACGGCACGTTCGCCTTTCTTCTGACGATCAAACACGTGGGGCGGCAGCCTGCGAAGAGGGAAGGAACCGGAGCGGTTCCACCTTCATGTGGGCCGGCCGGCGACGATTCAAGCGTCTGCGGCGGCGTCCGCCGGGGCGGCGTCGGACGACGCGTCATGGCCGTCATGGCCATTGCCGATGCGCACGTTGCGGCTGGGCACCACGGTGGAGATGGCGTGCTTGTACACCATCTGGCTGACCTGGTTGCGCAGCAACACCACGAACTGATCGAAGGATTCGACCGTGCCCTGCAACTTGATGCCGTTGACCAGATAGATGGCCACCGGCACGCGCTCGCGGCGCAGGGCATTCAAGAAAGGATCTTGCAGCGATTGTCCCTTGGACATTTGTTGTTTTCCCCTGTGCGGCGAGCCTGCCGGGAAAAAACGCCTGCGGCGCCCCGGCGTAACGTTGGCGATGTTAACCGGGTTCAAGGGCTTGAAGGAAGCGGTTTTTCATCTATCCGGCCCGATCCGGCGGCAGGCCCAGGAACAGCTCCACCGCCGCCGCCACGGCAGTCAGGGGCGATGCCGGCTCGGGGTCGAACAGGCGCGCATCCAGTTCGGAACGCAGCCAGGTGATCTGCCGCTTGGCCAGCTGGCGCGTGGCGAAGATGGCCCGCTCGCGAAACGTGGCGGCGTCGATGCGGCCATCCAGATGCTCCCAGCCCTGGCGGTAACCCACCGCGCGTATCGCCGGCAGGTCGGCGTGCAGATCCCCGCGCGCGCGCAAGGCGCGCAACTCGTCGAGAAACCCCGCCGCCAGCATGGCATCGAAGCGCCGCGCGATGCGCGCGTGCAGTTCGCTACGGCTGGCCGGCAGCAAAGCCAGCTTCAGCACGCGCCACGGGAACGCCCCGCCCTGCCCCGCGCGCTGCAGGTCGGACAAGGGCCGCCCGCACAGCTCGATCACTTCCAGCGCGCGTCCGATGCGTTGGGCATCGTTCACGCCGATCCGCGCCGCCGCAGGCGGATCGAGCCGCGCGAGGCGCGCATGCAGCGCCGGCCAACCCGTGAGCTCCGCCTCCTCGCCAAAACGGGCGCGCAGCGCCGGGTCGGCTGACGGCAACTCGGACAGCCCGCGCTGCAGGGCGCGGAAATACAAGCCGGTGCCGCCCACCAGTAGCGGCACCCTGCCGCGCGCCGTGATCGCGCGCATCGCCGCCAGGGCATCGTCGCGAAAATCCGCCGCGGAATACGGCTGCGCCGGATCACGTATGTCGATCAAGGCGTGCGGGTAACGCCGCAGCGTGGCTGCATCGGGTTTGGCCGCGCCGACGTCGAGCCCGCGATAGACCAGCGCCGAATCCACGCTGACCAGCTCCACGCCGAAGTGATCGGCCAGCGCGCAGGCAAGGTCGGTCTTGCCCGAAGCAGTGGGACCCATCAGGAAGATGGCGCGTGGGCGGGTATCGAAGCGGGTATCGCGGTTCATGCGTGGCGGGTATCGGAGCAAGCCGCAAGGGTAACCGATGCCGGCTTGCGCAAAACTTCGGCAAACCAAGCCAAGTGACTGATAGCGCGCCCGCAATCGCGCTTTTCCACAGGCTTGTCCCGGTCGTATCCACACCTCCTGTGGATAGCTCGGCGCTGCAACGCACGACGGTCGCCCGCCGGCGCGGTCGTATAATCGTCGGCCTCCCGCCCGCTTCGCGGGCCTGTCGATGGATTCCCCATGCCGCAGACAATGAAAGCCCTGGTCAAGCGCAAGCCCGAACAGGGCATCTGGATGGAAGAGGTGCCGGTGCCCGAGGTCGGCCCCAACGAGGTGCTGATCAAGATCGAGAAGACCGCGATCTGCGGCACCGACCTGCACATCTACAAGTGGGACGAGTGGAGTCAGCGCACCATCAAGCCCGGCCTGACCATCGGCCACGAGTTCGTCGGTCGCATCGTGGAAGTCGGCCCCGGCGTCACCGGCTACAAGGTCGGCGACCGCGTCTCGGCCGAGGGCCACATCGTCTGCGGCCACTGCCGCAACTGCCGTGCCGGCCGCCAGCACCTGTGCCCGAACACCATCGGCATCGGCGTGAACCGCAACGGCGCGTTCGCCGAATACATGGCCATGCCGGCCTCGAACCTGTGGCCGATTCCCGACCAGATCCCGTCCGAACTGGCCGCGTTCTTCGATCCCTATGGCAACGCGGCGCACTGCGCGCTGGAGTTCGACGTGATCGGCGAGGACGTGCTGATCACCGGTGCCGGCCCGATCGGCATCATCGCCGCCGGCATCTGCAAGCACGTGGGCGCGCGCAACGTGGTGGTCACCGACGTCAACGACTACCGTCTGAAGCTGGCCGCCGACATGGGCGCCACGCGCGTGGTGAACGTGGCCAACGCCTCGATCAAGGACGTGATGAAGGATCTCCACATGGAAGGCTTCGACGTGGGCCTGGAGATGAGCGGCAACCCGCGCGCCTTCAACGGCATGCTCGACTGCATGTACCACGGTGGCAAGATCGCCCTGCTCGGCATCCAGCCCAAGGGCGCCGGCATCGACTGGGACAAGGTGATCTTCAAGGGCCTCACCCTGCAGGGCATCTACGGCCGCAAGATGTACGAGACCTGGTACAAGATGACCCAGATGGTGCTCACCGGCTTCCCGCTGCAGAAGGCGCTCACCCACCAGATCCACATCGACGACTTCCAGAAGGGCTTCGACCTGATGGACGCCGGCCAGTGCGGCAAGGTGGTGTGCTCCTGGAACTGAGCGTTGGTGATTTTTCAAGTTCCCTGCCCAGCCATGGATGGCCGATGGCGAGTCCGCCGCGTCAGTGGTTGATTCACGGTGGCGCGCCTGGACATGTCCGGCCGCGCCAATGAAAAACCCCGCACGACGCGGGATTTTTCACCGGTTCTGACAAGTGCCAGCGACGGCGGAACGCCACCGCCGTCGCGATACCTCGACACGGTATCCGCGTAAACTTTCCCGGCCCGGCACGGCTGCCGGCCAGGGGAAGCTCCCGGTGCGCCGCGCCGGCCACGGCGCCCACGGATACCCGACATGAACGACCGACCCCCATCGACAGGCTCCAGACTGGCGGCAGCACGCGCCAAGGCGCTGCTGTGGTGTCGCTCGCGCCGCGTACGCCGGGCCGGCCTGATCGTCGCCATCGTGCTGGCCGTCTATGGCCTGCTCGGCTTCTTCGCCGCGCCGCCGATCATCAGGCACCAGTTGCAGACGCGGCTCACCGCCCTGCTCGACCGCCCGGTCAGCGTGGGCGAGGCGCACCTGAATCCATTCACCCTGCGGTTGCAGCTGGACAAGCTGCACATCGCCGACCGCAACGGCCGTTCGCCCTTCGTCGATGTCGACCGCGCGGTGATCAACGCCTCGTGGAGCTCGCTGTTCCGCCTGGCGCCGGTGCTGGACGAACTCTCGCTGCAGCATCCGCAACTGCACATCGCGCGCGGCGCGCCGCAACAGTTCAACTTCTCCGACCTCGTCGCCAAATTCGCGGACGGCCCGCCGCAGCCAGGCAGCCAGCCGGCGCGCTTCGCGCTCTCCAACATCCGCGTGCACGACGGCGACATCGTGTTCGCCGACGCGGTAACGCACGCCACGCACCGCATCGACCACCTGGAGCTCGGCATTCCGTTCATCGCCAACCTGCCGCGCGACACCGACGTGTTCGTGCAGCCGCTGCTGGCGATGAACGTGGACGGCAGCCCGCTGCGCGTCAAAGGCCGCACCAAGCCGTTCGCGGGCAGCCGCGAGTCGATGGTGAGCTTCACGCTGGATCACCTCGACCTGCCGCGCTACCTCGGCTATGTGCCAGCGAGGCTGCCGGTGGCGATCCCGCGCGGCCAGTTGTCCGGCCAGCTCGAGCTGCACTTCGTGCAGGCGAAGCCCGGCCCGCAGTTGCGCCTCGGCGGCCGATTGCAGCTGGACGACTTCGCGCTGGCCACGCCCGGCGGCATGCCGCTGCTGGAAATGAAGCACGCCGACGCCGCATTGGACGATGTGGAGCCACTGCTCTCGCGCTACCGGCTCGGCGCGGTGCAGTTGGATAACCTGACCCTGCACGACACCCGCGCGGCCGATGGCCACAGCACGATCGATGCGCTGACCGGTGGCGATGCGGCAAAACCAGCCCCATCGGCCAAGCCCGCTGCATCCGCCACCGAGGTGGGCATCGCCATGCTGACCCTGCAAGGCGGCCGCGTCGTGTATACCGATGCCAGCGGCCGCAAGCCCGCCACGCTGGCGCTGGAAAACATCCATGGCACGCTGCGCGGCCTGTCCACGGTGGCCGCGCCGCCGGCTGCACTCGACATCGCCGCCACGCTCGACGGCGGCAGCCTGGCGACGCACGGCAAGCTCGACCTGGCGGCCAGCCGCTACGACGGCAAGCTGGACATGCAAGGCGTCGGCCTGCCACCGCTGCTGCCGTTGGCTCCGCCGATGCTCAACGCCGACCTGGCCAGCGGCACGCTGAGCGCCACCGGCCAGTTGCGGGCGGATTGGCGCAAGGCCCTCAACCTCAGCCTGTCGTCGGCCAACGCCACCATCGCCAACTTCGCCCTCGCGCAGGGCAAGCGCACGCCGCTCGCCTGGCAATCGCTGGAAGCCGGCATCACGCACTTCGATCTCGCCAGCCACACGGCGCAACTCGACCATCTGATCGCGCACGGCCTGCAGGTTGAGGCGCAGCGCCTGCAAGACGGCGGCATCGACCTCGCCAACCTGGTGAAGCCCGCACCGCCGCATGGCCCGCACCAGCCGTCGCCGCCGTCGCCCGGCTGGCACTGGAGCATCGCCCAGACTGGCATGGACGGCAGCTTGGCGCTCACCGATCCCCGCCTTGCCGGCCGTCGCGGCCGCACCGAATTCAAGCTGGCACACGCCCGGCTCGACGGCCTCTCCGACGATCTGCGCCAGCCGCTCAAGCTGGCGCTGGACGGCGGCAGCGGTCGGGGCCGCCTGCGCATCGACGGTACGCTGCGTCCGCAGCCGTTGGATGCCGACCTGCGCGTGCGCGCCGAGCGCCTCGACGTCGCACCATGGCAATCGCTGGTCGAGGTGCCGCTCAACGTCACGCTCGCCCAGGCCCTGCTCAGCGCCGATGGCCGCCTGCGCTACCGTGCGCACCAGCCGCAAGCCCAACTCGACTGGCGCGGTCGCATCACCCTCGGCAAGCTGCGCGTGCAGGACAAGCTCAGCGGCGAGGACTTCCTGCACTGGAATTCGCTGGACGCCAGCCACCTGGACGTGCACCTGGGCGGGGACGTGCCGCAGGTGGCGGTGACATCCCTGGCACTGGACGACTTCTACGCCCGCCTCATCATCAACGCGAACGGCCGGCTGAACCTGCAGGATGTGGTGGCCAACCCGGCGGCCGCGCCGGTGTCCGTGACCCAAGCCCGGCGCTCGCCGGCCGCGAAGCCGTTGCCGCAGGCCGCTGCCACGGCCGCACCAGCCGCCGACATCCGTATCGGCGGCATCACGCTCTCCAACGGCCACCTCAACTACACCGACGACTTCATCAAGCCGAACTACACCGCCAACATCACCCAGCTCGCCGGCAAGGTCGGCGCGTTCGGCAGCGTCGACGGGGCACCCGCCGAGCTGAACCTGCAAGGCCAGCTCGACGACAGCGCGCCGCTGGCCATCACCGGCACGATCAATCCCCTGCTGCCGGCGGCCTTCCTCGACGTGAAGGGCAAGGCCGACGACGTGGAGCTCACCCACCTGTCGCCGTACGCGGGCAAGTACACCGGCTATCCGATCACCGGCGGCCTGCTCAACATGGATGTGCACTATCGGCTCGACCACGGCAAGCTCGACGCCGACAACCACCTCTTCGTCACCCGGCTCAGCTTCGGCGATGCGCTCCAGGGCAGCGGCATCAGGCATCTCCCGGTGAAACTGGCGGTGGCGCTGCTGAAGGACGCCAACGGCAACATCGATGTGAACCTGCCCGTCTCCGGTTCGCTGGACGATCCGCAATTCAGCGTGGGGGGGCTGGTATGGCATGCCTTCGCACGCCTGATCGGCCGCGCCGTGACCTCACCGTTCCGCTTGATCGCCGCGGCCATGGGCGGCGGCAAGCAGCAGGATCTGGGCTATGTGGAGTTTGCCCCCGGCTCGGCCGTGCTGGACGCGAAGGCGCAGGAGAAACTCGCGCAGATCGTGCAGATCCTGCAGCAGAAGACCGCGCTGAAGCTGGACATCACTGGCCGCATCGATCCGAAGTTCGACGAAAGCGGCCTGCGCAAGGTAATGGTGGACGACCTGGTGCAGCAGGAAGCCGGCAAAGACGCCGACCTGGCCAAGCTCACCCCCGACCAGTACGACAAGTACCTGAAGAAGGCCTACAAGCACGCCAAGTTCCCCAAGCCGCGCGACGCCATCGGCCTCACCAAGTCGCAGCCGCCGGACGTGATGCGCAAGCTGCTGGAAACCAATGCGCCGGTAAACGCGGGCGCGCTGCGCCAGCTCGCCGAGCGCCGCGCCGACGCCGTGCGTGCCTGGCTGCGCGGCAAGCTCGACGACAGCCGTGTGTTCGTGCTGGCGCCCAAGCTCGACACCAAGGGCATCGACGATCAGGGCAAGACCACGCGCGTCGATTTCGGTCTGCACTGATTTGCCATCAGCCTTGATCGCGAAGGTCAAACGGGTGGCCATCCGTGGCTGCACTGTTCAACAAGATTTTTGCGATCATCCTTGATCGCGAAGATCAAACGGGCAGCCATCCGTGGCTGCACTGTTCAATAAACTCCATCCTTTCCTCACCAACGGACTCCCCACATGAGCTACCCCGGCCAGGCGCGCTACGCCAGTGAACTGAATTCCATCCGCGAACAGGGCCTGTTCAAGGCCGAGCGTGTGATCGTCTCGCCGCAGTCGGCCGAGATCACGCTGGCCGACGGCCGCAAGGTGCTGAACTTCTGCGCCAACAACTACCTGGGCCTGGCCGACCATCCCGACGTGATCCAGGCCGCCAAGGATGCGCTGGACACGCACGGCTTCGGCATGGCCTCGGTGCGCTTCATCTGCGGCACGCAGGATCTGCACAAGCAGTTGGAGGCGAAGATCGCGCACTTCTTCGGCACCGACGACACCATCCTCTACGCCGCCTGCTTCGACGCCAACGGCGGCCTGTTCGAGCCGCTGCTGGGCGAGGAGGACGCGGTGATCTCCGACGCGCTCAACCACGCCTCCATCATCGACGGCGTGCGCCTGTGCAAGGCCAAGCGTTTCCGCTACGCCAACAGCGACATGGCGGATCTGGAGAAGCAGTTGCAGGCCGCCGACGCCGCCGGTGCGCGCACCAAGCTCATCTCCACCGACGGCGCGTTCTCGATGGACGGCTTCATCGCCAAGCTCGACCAGATCACCGCGCTGGCCGCGAAGTACCACGCCCTGGTGCACATCGATGAATGCCATTGCACTGGCTTCCTCGGCGACACCGGTCGCGGTTCGGCCGAGGTCAACGGTGTGATGGACAAGATCGACATTTTCACCGGCACGCTGGGCAAGGCACTCGGCGGCGCGCTGGGCGGCTTCACCACCGGCCGCGCCGAGATCGTCGAGATGCTGCGCCAGCGCTCGCGGCCGTACCTGTTCTCCAACTCGCTGCCGCCGCACGTGGTGGCCGCCGCGATCAAGGTGTTCGACATGCTGGACGCCGCCGGCGACCTGCGCGACAAGGTGAAGGAAAACACCCGCTATTTCCGCGAGGCGATGACTCGCGCCGGCTTCGACATCAAGCCCGGCGTGCACCCCATCGTGCCGGTGATGATCTACGACGCACCCAAGGCGCAGGCGATGGCCACGGCACTGCTCGACGAAGGCATCTACGTCACCGGCTTCTTCTACCCGGTGGTGCCGCAGGGCCAGGCGCGCATCCGTACCCAGATGAGCGCGGCGCATACGCGCGAGCACCTGGATCGCGCCATCGCGGCGTTCACCAAGGTGGGCAAGCAGCTCGGCGTGATCTGATCAGCGACGCCTGAGCGCCGCCACCTCGGCGGCGTCCAGGTGCCGCCACTGGCCCTTGGGCAGCTCGCCCAGTTGCAGTGGGCCGATCGCCACGCGCAGCAGCCGCAGCACCTCGAAGCCCTGCGCTGCCAGCAAGCGGCGGATATGACGGTTGCGGCCTTCGTCCAGCACCACTTCCAGCCAGGCATTCTTTTCGCCCGTGCGCAGCAGGCAGGCGCTGCGCGCCCTGAGCAAATCGCCGCCTTCGCGCACGCCGGCCAGCATGGCTGCCAGCGCCGCCGCATCCGGCTGGCCCACCACCTGCACGTGGTAGGTCTTGTCCAGGTGCGTGGCCGGCTCGGTGATGCCCGCCGCCCACTCGCTGTCGTTGCTGAGCAGCAGCAGGCCTTCGCTGGCCTTGTCCAGCCGCCCCACCGGACCCAGCCACGGCAAGCCGGCATCGCGCAACAAGCCGTAGACCGTGTCGCGGCCGCGCTCGTCGGCGGCGCTCACCACCAGGCCGCGAGGCTTGTTCAACGCCAGATAGACGCGCGCCGCCACGCCCACCAGCTCGCCGTCCAGGCTGAGCCGATGACGCTCGGCCACCACTGGATAATCGGGATCGCACACCACGCGCCCATCCACCATCACCCGACCCGCGCGCACGGCCTGCTCGGCCTGGCTGCGCGAGCACACGCCCAGTTTGCTGAGCGCGCGGGCGACTCCATGGCGTTTGCCGGGCGGCGTAGGCGTTTTCACGTCAGGTGGCATGCGTGGCGGCGGAAAGGCCGCGAGTCTGCACGCTGGCACGCCAAAAAAGAAGCCCGGCTCGCGCCGGGCTCCGTGTCACTCATGCAACGCGTGCGATCAGTGCTGCACCTGCAGCTCCACGCGACGGTTCTGCGCGCGACCGGCATCGGTGGCGTTGTCGCCGATCGGGTCGTTGGCACCGTGGCCAATCGGACCGCTCAGGCGGCTGGCATCGATGCCATGGCTGGTCAGGTAGCTGTACACGATCTGCGCGCGACGCTCGGACAGCGCCTGGTTGTACGCCGGCTTGCCCTTGCCATCGGTGTAGCCGGCCACCGTCACGTGCACGTCCGGATAGCGCTTGAGCGTGTCCACCGCCTGCTCCAGCAGCGAGATCGAGTCGGCGGTCGGTTCGGCCAGCACCTTGGCGATATCCTTTTCGCCCACCTTCGGACGGTCGTACTTGAAGTTCACGCCGCGCAGGTCGATCACCACCTTCTGCGGTGCCGGCGCTTCCATCGGGGCCGGGGCTTCGGCGGGAGCCGGCGCCACTGGCGCCGGGGCCGGCGCCGCGGCCGGCACTTCGCCGATGCGCGAGACGATGCTCAGGCCCAGGAACCAGTCGCCGTAGCCGCTCTTGGTCGGCTGGCTCTTGTTGTCCCAGTCGTAGCGGTAGCCACCTTCCACGCGGAAGTCGGCGCTGTTGTTGATGGCCGCGGACAGGCCCAGGCCCAATTCAGCCGCCGGCGACCAGCCATGATTGCCGGGATCCTGATGCTGGCTACCCATCACGCCAGCCAGGAGGTAGGGGCGCCACTGCGTCTGGCCCATGTAGAAACGCGCGGCCACGCCGAGGTTGTTGTTGCTCCATTTGCCGCCGCCGACCGCGCTGTCCACCTTGCGCTTGGTACGGTCGAAGAACACGTCCACCGACGTATTGGCCGCGATGAACTTGCCGACGCCCAGGCCGTAGTAGATCTGGCGGCTGTTGGTATTGCGGTCGGTGTCGTTGTAGTAGCCACCCACGGTCGGCGCGACGTACCAACGGTCGTCATAGCCGTTCGGCCAGACGGGCGCGGTCGCGGCGTCGCCATTGTCGGCGGCCACAGCGCTCTGGGCGTGGAAGCTGCCCACGCCGCCCACGGCCAGCGCGAGCATGAGATAAAGGCTCTTGTGCTTCATTTGGTTATCTCCGTTTCATTATATGAAGGCTGCCGCGTCCGTCTTGATCTGTGACGACGCATCGCGTGCGGACGACTTTTTTTATTTTACACAAAGCTAACAACGACCAACCCTGTCACTGGTGGCGCCATTGTGTCGCCATACAGCTTGCTCTACTCCGAGGCTCACGGCCCCGGTGTGTTCACAGCGTGAAGAGACCCAGGAACTGCTGGATCGGCATGGCGTCGAGCTGCACCGGATCATTCGCCACCGCCAGGATGGCCTTGACCTTGTGTGCCGGCAGGTGGGCGCGCATGGCGGCCTCGAATTTCCTGAGCAGCACCGGGATACCCTCGGCGCGACGCTTGCGGTGGCCGATCGGATAATCGATAGACACTTTCTCCGTGCTGCTGCCGTCCTTGAAGAATACCTGCACCGAATTGCCGATATAGCGTTTCTCCGGGTCGAAATAATCCTTGGTGAACTGCGGATTTTCCACCACGCTCATCTTGTTGCGCAGCGTGTCGATGCGCGGATCGGCGGCGATGTCGTCGTTGTAGTCGCTGGCCACCAGGCGGCCGAAGATCAGCGGTACCGCCACCATGTACTGGATGCAGTGGTCGCGGTCGGCGTAGTTGGCGAGCGGGCCGGTCTTATCGATGATGCGGCAGCCGGCCTCCTGGGTTTCGATCACCACGCGGTCGATCTCATCGAGCTTGCCGGCCACCTGTCCATGCAGTTGCATCGCACACTCCACCGCGGTCTGTGCGTGGAATTCGGCCGGGAAGCTGATCTTGAACAGCACGTTCTCCATCACGTAGCTGCCGAACGGGCGCTCGAACTCGAAGGCCTTGCCCTTGAAGGCGACGTCGTAGAAACCCCAGGTCTTGGCGCTGAGTGCCGACGGGTAGCCCGCCACACCGCGATACACCGCGTTGATGGCATGGGTGACGGCGCGGCGGCAAGCATCACCGGCGGCCCAGCTCTTGCGCGGCCCGGTATTGGGCGCGTGGCGGTAGGTACGCAGCGCGCCGTTGTCGATCCAGCTGTGCGACACCGCCGTGGTGATCTGCTCCTTGTCACCGCCCAGCATGTGGGTGGCGACGGCGGTGGAGGCCAGGCGCACCAGGATCACGTGGTCCTGGCCCACGCGGTTGAAACTGTTTTGCAGCGCGTAGCAGCCCTGGATCTCGTGCGCCTTGATGGCGTAGCCCAGCACGTCGCGCACGGTCGGCGCGGTGCCGCCTTCACGCTCGGCCTGGCGGCCCTGCCAGTCGGCCACGGCGAGGATGGCGCCGAGGTTGTCGGAGGGATGGCCCCATTCGGCGGCGAGCCAGGTGTCGTTGAAATCCAGCCAGCGGATCTGCGTGCCGATGGCGAACGCGGCCTGCACCGGGTCGAGCTCGTGGCTGGTGCCCGGCACGCGCGCACCGCCCGGCAGGCTGGCACCCGGCACCACGGGGCCAAGATGCTTCACGCACTCGGGAAACTTCATCGCCATCATCGCGGTGGCCAGCGAATCGAGCAGCATGTAGCGCGCGGTGTCGTAGGCCTCCTTCGACTCGATCGTGTAATCCGCCACGTAATTGGCGATATCGACCATCGGCTGGTCGGGATCGGGGCGGACGGCGGAACGGATGTCGTGGGCGCTCATGGCGGCTCTCGCGTGAGGGAAGCGCCAATTATAGGTGATGCGTCGCGTCATCCGGAATGCGGCAAGGCGGTTGAACCTCGCCTCGCGAGCCACGACAATGGACACGCTACCACCCAAAGGGGAGTAGTTCCGGATGCGCTCCCGCATCCGTGCGGCCTCCGTCATCACGGGCGAAACCTCGCCCCGGGCGCCGCGGCGGTGGATGCCGCGAACGAGACTTTTGCGGTGACGACGGGCTTGCGCGCGCCCGCCGTTGCCGTACGGCCTCGACGCGTCGGAACATCGCATGGAACCCTTCAGCAGTTTTCTCACCGGCTTGCTCACCATCATCCTGCTGGATCTGGTGCTGGCCGGCGACAACGCCATCGTGATCGCGCTGGCCGCCCGCAACTTGCCAAAACCGCTGCAGCAGAAGGCCGTGTTCTGGGGCACCTTCGGCGCGGTGGCAGTGCGCATCGCGCTGACGGCCGTGGTGGTCTGGCTGCTCGAACTGCCCGGGCTGATGCTGGCTGGCGGCTTGCTGCTGCTCCCCATTGCCTGGAAGCTGCTGCAGCACGAAGACACGCCACACGAAGTCAACGCCGCAAGCAGTTTCTGGACAGCCCTGCGCACCATCGTCGCCGCCGACGCGCTAATGGGGCTGGACAACGTGCTGGCCATCGCCGGCGCGTCCAAGGGACACCTGGAGCTGGTGGTACTGGGCCTGCTGGTCAGCGTACCGCTGGTGGTATGGGGTTCCACCCTGATCCTGAAGCTGATCGAGCGCTTCCCGGCCATCATTTACCTCGGCGCCGGCGCGATCGCCTGGACGTCCGCGCGCATGATCGCGCACGACCACTGGTTTTCCGCCTGGTTCGCCGCCCATGGCTGGGCAAGGTACGCGCTCGACGCGCTGCTGGTTGCGGCGATCTGCGGCGGCGGCTGGCTCGCACGACGGCGACCGGGCGCCGCCGCCTCATGAAACGCGAAGAGGGAGCCGAACCGGCCCCCTCTTCGCGACTGCGCGAGCGATGCAATCAGCGCTTGTCGATGGCCACGTAGGCGAGATCTTCCGGCCCGGTGTAGTTCGCGCTGGGGCGGATGATCTTGCCGTCGGCACGCTGCTCGATCACGTGCGCGCTCCAGCCCGAGGTGCGCGCGATCACGAACAGCGGCGTGAACATCGCAGTGGGCACGCCCATCATGTGGTAGGCGCTGGCGGAGAACCAGTCGAGGTTGGGGAACATCTTCTTGACCTCGCCCATCACCTTCTCGATGCGCTCGGACACCTCGAACAGGGTCGGATTGCCGCCTTCCGCGCAGAGCTTGCGCGAGATTTCCTTGATGATCTCGTTGCGCGGGTCGGACACCGTGTACACCGGATGGCCGAAGCCGATCACGATTTCCTTTTTCTCCACGCGGGCGCGGATGTCGGCCTCGGCCTCGTTCGCGTTGCGGTAGCGCGCGATGATCTCCATCGCCACCTCGTTCGCGCCGCCGTGCTTGGGACCACGCAGCGCGCCGATGGCGCCGGTGATGGCGGAATACATGTCCGAGCCGGTGCCGGCGATCACGCGGGCGCTGAAGGTCGAGGCATTGAACTCGTGTTCGGCATACAGCACCAGCGACTTGTCCAGCGCATTGGCGTGCAGCTCGCTGGGCTTTTTGCCATGCAGGACATGCAGGAAGTGCGCCGCGATGGAATCGTCGTCCGTCTCGGTCTCGACGCGCTTGCCGTTGTGGCTGAAGTGGTACCAGTACAGCAGCATCGAGCCGAAGCTGGCCATCAGGCGGTCGGCGATCTCGCGCGCGCCGGTGACGTTGTGGTCGTCCTTCTCCGGCAGCACGGTGCCCAGCACCGAGCAGCCGGTGCGCAGCACATCCATCGGATGGGTGGCGGCGGGCAGCAGCTCCATCGCGGCCTTCACCGGCGCCGGCAGGCCGCGCAGGCGCTTGAGCTTGGCCTTGTAGTTCTGCAGCTCGGTCCAGTTCGGCAGCACGCCGTGCACCAGCAGATAGGCGACCTCCTCGAAGCAACCCTTGGTGGCCAGGTCGTGGATGTCATAGCCGCGGTAGTGCAGGTCGTTGCCGCTGCGGCCCACCGTGCACAGCGCGGTGTTGCCGGCGGCCACGCCGGAAAGCGCGACGGATTTCTTGGCCTTGGGAAGGACTTGTTCGCTCATCGGATGTCTCCTGTGATGCAGGGGGTTCTTTTGAATTCGGGCAGGAGCCCGCTCGCGGGCGATGCTTCCGCTCTGGTGCATGCCGAAGCCAGAGCATCGCCCGCGAGCGGGCTCCTACCGTGGTTTGAAGGTCAGCTTTTCTGTGCGAACAGCGCGTCGAGCTTGTCCTCGTAGGCGTGGTAGCCGAGGAAGTCGTACAGCTCCTCGCGCGTCTGCAGGCGATCGATGATGTGCTTCTGCGTACCTTCGCGGCGCACGGTTTCGTAGAAGCCCAGCGCGGCCTTGTTCATGGCGCGGTAGGCACCGCAGCAGTACAGCGCGATGTCGACGCCCGCCGAGCGCAGCTCGTCGGTGGTGTAGAAGGGTGTGGAGCCGAACTCGGTGAGGTTGGCCAGGATCGGCACCTTCACCGCGGCCTTGAACTTGCGGTAGTCGTCCAGCGACTTCATCGCCTCGGGGAAGATCATGTCGGCGCCGGCCTCGACGTAAGCCACCGCGCGCTCGATCGCCGCGTCGATGCCCTCGACCGCCGCCGCGTCGGTGCGCGCCATCACCACGAAATCGCGATCGGCCTTCGCGTCCACCGCGGCCTTCACGCGGTCGACCATTTCCTCCTTCGGCACCACTTCCTTGCCGGGGCGATGGCCGCAGCGCTTCTGGCCCACCTGATCCTCGATGTGCACGGCGGCCACGCCGATGCGCTCGAAGTTGCGGATGGTGCGCGCGATGTTGAACGCCCCGCCCCAGCCGGTATCGATGTCGACCAGGAGCGGCAAGCCGGTGGCGTCGACGATGCGGCGAGCGTCGGTGAGCACGTCTTCCATGGTGGAAATGCCCAGGTCGGGCATGCCCAGCGAGTTGGCGGCCACACCGCCGCCGGAGAGGTACAGCGCCTGGTAGCCCACCCGTTTGGCCATCAGGCCGGCGTAGGCGGTGATCGCGCCCATCACCTGCAGGGGAGATTCGGCGGCGAGCGCGGCGCGGAAGCGGGCGCCAGCGGTGGCTGAGTGGGTCATATGGCCTCCGTCAAAACGCGCATTTTAGCCCACGCACCCCGCGCAGCACTTGCTGCAGCACAGCGCTCCATCCATCGGACCATAGCCACGGACAATGGCGACCATGCCAACAATCAATTGGACGCATAGGGCAAGCCGCCTAGAATTGATCCCGTCGATGCACCCAACCACCCGCAATGGAGATCACGCAATGTCTTTGATCAATACCGAAGTGAAGCCGTTCAAGGCGCAGGCGTTCAAGGCCGGCCAGTTCATCGAAGTGAGCGAGGCCAGCCTCAAGGGCAAGTGGTCCGTGTTCTTCTTCTACCCGGCCGACTTCACCTTCGTCTGCCCGACCGAGCTGGAAGATCTGGCCGACCATTACGCCGAGTTCCAGAAGCTGGGCGTGGAGATCTACAGTGTCTCGACCGACACCCACTTCTCGCACAAGGCCTGGCACGACACCTCCGCCGCGGTGAAGAAGATCGGCTACACCATGGTGGGCGATCCCACCCACGCGATCAGCCGCAACTTCGAGGTGCTGATCGAGGATGCCGGCCTGGCCGACCGCGGCAGCTTCGTGGTTGACCCGCAGGGCAAGATCCAGATCGTCGAGATCACCGCCGGCGGCATCGGCCGCGACGCCAAGGAACTGCTGCGCAAGGTGAAGGCCGCGCAGTACGTCGCCAGCCATCCGGGCGAAGTGTGCCCGGCCAAGTGGCAGGAAGGCGAGAAGACCCTGGCCCCGTCGCTGGATCTGGTCGGCAAGATCTGATCCGCCGCGTCACCCGCGACACCGAACCCGGGCGCGCCGCGCCCGGGTTCCTCCGAGGACGTTTGTGCCAGCGGCTTGCACCCGGCTCCGCCCCCTCCGCAGCCACCTCCCCACGGTGCCGGCCGCTGCCACAAACCTCCCTCCCCCAAGGCCGCCGGACGCGCCTGCCCGCACTCCTCGACACGCCACGCCCGGCGCCTGTCCGGATGCGGTCCCGGCCGGCAACCTGCCGCCTCGTTCTCCCACCTCTGCCGGAGTGGTCACCATGCTCGATGCCGCCATCCAGGCCCAGCTCGCGGGCTACCTGGAAAAACTCACCCAACCAATCGAACTCGTCGCGTCGCTGGACGACGGCGCGAAGTCGCGCGAGCTGGACGAGCTGCTGACCGAGATCGCTGCGATGAGCGACAAGATCAGCCTGCGCCGCGACGACAGCGAGCCGCGCAAGCCCTCGTTCGCGATCAACCGCATCGGCACCGACGTCGGCGTGCGCTTCGCCGGCATCCCGCTGGGCCACGAGTTCACCTCGCTGGTGCTGGCGCTGCTGCAGGTGGGCGGGCATCCGTCCAGGGCAGCGGCGGAAACCATCGCGCAGGTGCAGAACCTCGACGGCGAGTTCCGTTTCGAAACCTATTTCTCGCTGTCCTGCCAGAACTGCCCGGACGTGGTGCAGGCGCTGAACCTGATGAGCGTGCTGAACTCGAACATCCACCACGTGGCCATCGACGGCGCGCTGTACCAGGGCGAGGTGGACGCGCGCCAGATCATGTCGGTGCCCACCGTATTCTTGAACGGCAAGCTGTTCGAGCAGGGCCGCATGAGCCTGGAGCAGATCGCGGCCAAGCTCGACACCGACGCGCAGCAGCGCGCGGCCGAGGCGATCAAGGCCAAGCAAGCCTTCGATGTGCTGGTGGTCGGCGGCGGCCCGGCCGGCGCGGCGGCGGCGATCTATGCCGCGCGCAAGGGCATCCGCACCGGCCTGGCGGCCGAGCGTTTCGGCGGCCAGGTGCTGGACACCATGGCCATCGAGAACTTTATCTCGGTCGACTACACCGAAGGCCCGAAGCTCGGCGCCGCGCTGGAAAACCACGTGCGCAACTACGACGTGGACATCATGAACCTGCAGCGCGCCACGAAGCTGGTGCCCGCCAGCGAATCCGCCAGCGGCCTGGTAGAGGTCGAACTGGATAGCGGCGCCACGCTGAAGTCCAGATCCGTGGTGCTCGCCACCGGCGCGCGCTGGCGGCAGATGGGCGTGCCCGGCGAGAACGAGTACCGCAACCAGGGCGTGGCCTACTGCCCGCACTGCGACGGCCCGCTGTTCAAGGGCAAGCGTGTCGCGGTGATCGGCGGCGGCAACTCCGGCGTGGAGGCGGCGATCGATCTGGCCGGCCTCGTGGCCCACGTCACCCTGCTCGAATTCGACGGCAAGCTGCGCGCCGACGAGGTGCTGCAGCGCAAGCTGCGCAGCCTGCCGAACGTGGAGGTGATCGTCAGCGCGCAAAGCACCGAGGTGCTTGGCGACGGCCAGAAGGTCAGCGGACTGGTCTACAAGGACCGCACGGACGGCAGCATGCACAGTCTCACGCTGGAAGGCATCTTCGTGCAGATCGGCCTCTTGCCGAACACCGAGTGGCTGCGGGGTACGCTGGAACTGTCGCCACGCGGCGAGATCGTGATCGACGCGCGTGGAGCGACCTCGCTGCCCGGTGTGTTCGCCGCTGGCGACGCCACCACGGCGCCGTACAAGCAGATCGTGATTGCGATGGGCGCGGGTTCGACCGCCGCGCTGGGCGCGTTCGACCACCTGATCCGCAGCTCGGTGCCGAGCATGCAAACCGAGGCCGCGTGAATCAGCCGGCGTCCCTCGGCGGTGGCCGCACGTCGGGCAGGAACAGCGCGAAGACACCCAGCAGCGGCAGGTACGCGCACACCTGGTAGACGAACACGATGCCGTAATGCTCGGCCACCAGGCCAAGCACCGCCGCGCCCAGCCCGCCCAGGCCGAAACTGAAGCCGTAGAACAGGCCGGACACCATGCCGATGCGGTGGTTCAGCATGTCCTGCGCGTAGACGATGATTGCCGGGAAAGCCGAGGCCAGGATCAGGCCGATCACCACGCTGAGCGCCACCGTCGCGCCCAGGCCCACGTGCGGCAGGATCAGGGTGAACGGCGCGCAGCCCAGGATCGAGAACCAGATCACCCGCCGCCGCCCCATGCGGTCGCCCAGCGGCCCGCCGATCAGCGTGCCGGCCGCCACCGCGAACAGGAACACCGCCAGCAGGTTCGCCGCCGCGTGCACCGAAACGCCGAACTGGTGCATCACGTAGAAGGTGTAATAGCTGCTGATGCTCGACAGGTAAAAGAACTTGGAGAACATCAGCACCAGCAGCAAGCCCACCGTGCGGCGCGCCACCGCCGCCGGATAGCGCGGCTGTACCGCCGCCACATGCTTCTTGCCGCGCCGGTCGAGATGGCGTTGGTACCAGCGCGCCACCTGCAGCAGGATCACCATGCCGAGCAGGGCGATCAGGGCAAACCACGCCGCGTGCGGCCGCCCGCCATCCACGTGGCGCAGCACCAGGAAGGCTGCCAGCAGCGGCCCCAGCGCCGAGCCGGTGTTGCCGCCGATCTGGAACAGCGATTGCGCCAGCCCGTAATGCCCACCCGAGGCCAGTCGCGCCACGCGCGAGGATTCGGGATGGAAGGTGGACGAGCCCACCCCGATCATGCCGACCGCCAAGAGCACCAGCGGGTAATTCGGCGCGAACGCCAGCAGCAGCAGCCCGCACAACGTGGAAGCCATGCCGATCGGCAGGATCAGCGGCAACGGATGCCGGTCGGTCAGCGTGCCCACCACTGGCTGCAGCAGCGAGGCGGTGAGCTGGAAGGTCAGCGTGATGGCGCCGATCTGGAAGAAGCTGAGGTCGAACTCGCCCTTGAGCAGCGGATACAGCGCCAGGATCACCGACTGCATGATGTCGTTGAGCATGTGCGCCGAACTGACCGCGGCCACCACGCGGAAATCGCGCGCCTGCCCCGCCCCGCCCCCCGGCATCGCCGAAGCCTCCGCACTGGCCCCAACAACGCGCACAGCAGCCTGATCCATGAATACGCAACCTTTCGATGAGGCCCGCAGCGGCCCCGCAGGCCGCCATTGTCGCAGCAAGCGGCAGATGCGGGTGAGCGACGCCGAGGCACGCGACGACGGCGCGACGCCCATTCAGCCCGGCAGCGTGTCCGCCACCGCCACGAAACCGCCGGTCTGCCGCTGCCACAACCGCGCATACAAACCGCCGTGCGCGATCAGCTCGGCGTGCGTGCCGCTTTCCACGATGCGGCCCTGGTCGAGCACCACCAGGCGATCCATCCGCGCGATGGTGGAGAGGCGATGGGCGATGGCAATGACGGTCTTGTCCTGCATCAGCACGTCGAGGCTCTCCTGGATCGCCGCCTCGACCTCGGAATCGAGCGCGCTGGTGGCCTCGTCCAGCACCAGGATGGGCGCGTCCTTGAGCAGCACACGGGCGATGGCGATGCGCTGGCGCTGGCCGCCCGAAAGCTTCACCCCGCGCTCGCCCACCAGGGCATCGAAGCCGCGATGCCCTTCGCCGTCGGCGAGCCCGGGGATGAACTCGTCGGCGCGCGCCTTGCGCACGGCATCCATGAGCTCGGTGGCGCCGGCATCGGGACGGCCGTACAGGATGTTGTCGCGGATCGAGCGATGCAGCAGCGCGGTGTCCTGGGTCACCACGCCGATCTGCGCGCGCAGACTCTCCTGCGCGACGCGCGCGATGTCCTGGCCATCGATGACGATGCGCCCGCCATCCAGATCGTACAGGCGCAGCAGCAGGTTCATCAGCGTGGTTTTGCCGGCGCCGGAAGGGCCGACCAGGCCGATCTTCTCGCCGGGACGCACAACCAGATCGAGCCCGGCGAACACCGCGCGGTGACCACCGTAGGCGAAGGCCAGTTGCTCGAAGCGCACCTCGCCGCGCACGACCGTCAGCGCGGCGGCGCCGGCCTGATCCTGCACCGCACGCGGCTGCGCGATGGTGGTGATGCCATCCTGCACCGTGCCCACATCCTCGAAGATGCCGTTGACCACCCACATGATCCAGCCAGACATATTGCTGATGCGGATCACCAGCCCGGTGGAGAGCGCGATGGCGCCCACCGTGACGCGGCCCTCGCTCCACAGCATGAGCGCAAGGCCCGAGGTGCCGGCGATCAGCAGCCCGTTCAACGCGGTGATGCTGGCGTCCATCACGGTGGTGACGCGGGTCATGCGCTGGGTCTTTTCGTTCTGCTCGGCCATCGCCTCGGCCACGTAGGCCTCCTCGCGGCGACCGTGTGCGAACAGCTTGAGCGTAAGCACGTTGCCGTAGCCGTCCACGATGCGTCCCATCAGCTTGGAACGCGCCGCCGAGGCCAGCCACGAACGCTGCTTGATGCGCGGAATGAACAGCGCCAGCGCCCCCACGTACAACACCGCCCACACCAGCAGCGGCAACGCCAGCCACGCGTTCGCATGCGCGAACAGCGCTGCCGCGCTGCCGGTGTACACCACCACGTACCAGATTGCATCGACGATTTGCACGGTGGACTGCCGCAGCGAGCCGGCGGTCTGCATGATGCGGTTGGCGATGCGCCCGGCGTAATCGTTCTGGAAGAAGCCCAGGCTCTGCCGGATCACGTAGCGGTGGTTCTGCCAGCGGATGCGCGTGGTGAGGTTGGGCACGATGGCCTGGTTCACCAGCAGATCGTGCAGCGCATTGAAGATCGGCCGCGCCACCACGACCACCAGCGCCATCCACGCCAGCTCGGGTCCGTGCCGATGGAAGAAGCCGGATGGCGGCACTTCCTTGGCCAGATCCACCACCCGGCCGATGAAGCCGAACAGCGCCACCTCGATGCCCGCCACGACGAAACCCACCACCACCACGGCGAGGAACAAGGGCCACACCTGGCCCAGGTAGAACGCATAGAAGCGCCCCACCGACGCCGGCGGCATGCCGTCGGCGGGCTCCTTGAAGGCATCGATCAGGGATTCGAACCAGCGGAAGATCATCGGGCGTGCATCCGGCGAGGGATGCCTAGCGTGGATGCACGCCCGCCAGTGCGCAAGGGCGCAGCCTATTTCTTCGCACGCTTCCTGCGCGCGGCATAGCCGCTGGCCGACGCGACGATGATGACGATGAACACGACGATGAAACCCGACATGGCTTGCTTCCCAGGTTGATGGATCAAGGATCGAACAGCCCGCGCCTCATTTGCGCTTTGCCGCAGCACCTGGCGCAGGCAGCTCTTGCATCACCAGTGCGAGGCTCTGCCGGTAGTCGGCCAGCGCCTTGCGGCCGGCGGCGGTGATGCGCAATTCGGTCAGCGGACGCTTGCCGCGAAAGCTCTTTTTCACTTCGACCAGGCCGCCTGCTTCCAGCTTGCTCATGTGGCTGGAGAGGTTGCCCTTGCTGAGTCCGCTGACCTGCTCCAGAAAGACGAACTCGACCTCCTTGGCGTTGGCCAGCACGGCGAGTATCAGCAGCCGCGCCGGCTCATGCACCAGCCGGTCCAGCGCCATCACCTCGCCGATGCGCGACGGCGTGCTCATGCGTCGCCCGCCATCTCGCCGCGCAAATGCAGCAACTGCTCGCGCAGCCGCAGGAAGCGTCGATGGTCGGCCACGCCACGGGCGATCATCCCCAGCGCCGCAAGCGGAAACAGCAGGGCCAGCAGGGCCAGCGGCAACGCCTCGTTGGCGGCGGCGGTGCCGATCACCGGATACGCCCGGTCGATGCACAGCAAAGCCGCCTGGCAGAACAGGAACGTGCCGACGATAAAATCCAGCGGACTGCGCAACCAGCGCCAACTGGCCAGCACCAGCAGCCAGACCAGGGCGAGATAGCCAGGCACGCCAGGCGCCAGGTGCGGGCCGTGAGCCAGCGCCGACCCGGTTACCAGCACGGCCACCACAAGTACCACACCGATGCCGAGGCGATGGGTACGGCGTTCGGCGGCAGATTCCTGCTCCTCCACATGGCCCAGACGCTGGTAATAGCACCGCGCCATGCCCTGTTTGGCCAGCAGCCACAACAGCGGCAAGGCCGCCAGCGCGGCGTGCAACACGGTCGATGCCGGCAGCAGGCCGCCCAGCAGATACGCAGCCAGGCAGAATGCGCCGCCCAGCACCGCCGCCAGCCCGCCTGCGCTGCGCGAATAGCGGGCGTAGTCGCGGGTCAGCGTCGCCAGCTCGCACAGCCCGGTTTGCAGCGTGTCGGTCATGCCTGCCCCTCATCGTTCAATGCATACATGTTTGCATTGCAAACTTGTTTCCGTCAACCCGCATCGAACGCACGCCGCGACTGAACGCCAGCCATGCCGCGTTCCGTGCGTCGATTGACCGCCACCGGCATGCCCCGGATCATGCCGGCATGCCTACCTGTTTCCGTCGACCGTCGGCGCTGCCGGCCATCCTGCTCGCGCTCGCACTGGCCGGTGCCTTCGCCTCCGCACCAGCCCGCGCCGACGCGGACGTCGCCGCGCCGGCCGCCACGCCCGCGCAAAGCCTGCAGCAGCTGTCCGACCAGCTCGATACGGTCAAGAACACGCTGAAGAATGCGCAGAAGGCCGCCGTCGACAAGTCCACGCTCGCCGACCTGCGCACGCAGGCGCTGGCGGTGCAGGATCAGGCCCGCCAACTGGCCGATGGGCTGGCGTCGCCGATGAGTGCGCTGGTGGCGCAGCTGGGCGTGCTGGGTCCGGCACCGGCCAAGGGCGCGCCGCCGGAGGCGCCGGCCGTGGCCGCGCAGCGCCGCCAACTGGACAAGGCGCAAGCCGACCTCAATGCGCAGATCGTGCGCGCCAAATCGTTGAGCCTGGACGCGCTGCAGGTGGCCGCGCAGATCACCGGCCTGCGCAACGACCTGTTCCAGGCGCGCCTCACCGCGCGCACGGACACCCCGCTGGGCCATGCCTTCTGGGCCGAGCAGGTACATTCGCTGCCCAACGACCTCGCCCGCCTGCAGCGGCTGGGTTCGCGCTGGGGCGATGCCTGGTCCGATGCCTGGCAGACGCCGAACCGGCTGCCGCTGCTGCTGTGCCTGGGCGCTGCCGTGCTGCTGGCCAGCGGTGGCCGCAGCGTCAGCCGCCTGCTGTGGCATCGGTTCGCCACACCCTGGCTGCCCGAAGGTCGTCTGCGCCGCAGCGCCACGGCGGCGGCGATGGCGCTGGCCACCGCGCTGACACTCTGGCTCGCCGCGCGACTGTTGCGGCTCGGGCTGAACTGGAACGACACGCTGGCCAGCGACCTCGACGCGCTGGCCGCTGCCCTGGTGCGGGTCACTGGCTTCGCCGCGCTGATGGCCGGCCTGGGCAGCGCGGTACTGTCGGCGCGCCAGCCCTCGTGGCGGCTGCTGCCGCTGCCGGATCTCGCCGCGCATCGCTTGCGGCGCTACCCATGGTGGCTGGCCGGCGCGGCGCTGCTGGCCGGCGGCAGCGAGCGGATCGTGCGCAGCATCGGTTCGAGCCTGCCGGCCACGGTGCTGCTGCATGCGCTGCTGGCGCTCCTGGTCAGCGCCCTGGTAGGGCTGGCGCTGGTGCGTCTGCGCCGCGCGCGGCGCGAAGGCGACTCCGCCACCGGCACGCCAGCCCGGCGACCGCTATGGATGGGCTTGCTGAGCTTCGCCGCCACGCTGGGCGTGCTGCTGTGCTGGATCGCGGTGAGTCTCGGCTACGTGGCGCTGGCCTTCTTCGTCGCGGTGCAAATGCTGTGGGTGGGGCTGGTGGGTGCCTGCCTCTATCTCCTGGTGCAATTGACCCGCGACCTGTTCGACACGCTGCTGTCGCCGCACGGCCGCAGCGGTGCGCGCCTGCAGGCTGGCTTCGACCTCGATGCCGCCACGCTGGAGCAGGCCGCCACCGTGCTCACCGGCGTCACCCGCATGCTGCTGGCGCTGACCGCACTGGCATTGGTGCTGGCGCCGTTCGATGCCGGCCCGGCGGAACTCGTGCAGAGCGCACTGCAGGTGTTCAGCGGGCTCAAGCTGGGCCAGCTCACCATCGATCCCGGCGCCGTGCTGATCGCGCTGGCGGTGTTCGTGCTCGGCCTGATCGCGCTGGGCATGCTCAAGCGCTGGCTGCGCGACCAGCTCCTGCCCACCACGCAGATGGACCCGGGCATGCGCGAGTCCATCGTCACCCTGCTCGGCTATCTGGGCGGCGTGCTGGTGTTCGCGCTGGCGCTGGTGGCGCTGAACGTCAACCTGCAAAGCATCGCGTGGATCGCCAGCGCACTGTCGGTGGGCATCGGCTTCGGCCTGCAGGCGGTAGTGCAGAACTTCATCTCCGGCCTGATCCTGCTGGTGGAGCGGCCGGTGCGCGTGGGCGACTGGGTGAGTCTTTCCACCGACGTGGAAGGCGACATCCGCCGCATCAACGTGCGCGCCACCGAGATCCAGCTGGCGGATCGCTCCACCGTGATCGTGCCGAACTCGCAGCTGATCACCCAGAACGTGCGCAACGTGACCCACGCCAGCGCACAGGGCCGCGTGCGCATCCTGCTGCCGATGCCGCTGGACACCGACGCCGATCGCGCGCGCCAGCTGATGCTGGACGCCCTGCGCGCCCATCCGGCCACGCTTTCGATGCCCACGCCGATGGTGCGACTGGACAACATCAACGCCAGCTCGATGACCTTCAGCGCCATCGCCTACGTGCACAGTCCGCGTGACGTGGGCGCGGTGAAGAGCGACCTCCTGTTCGACATCCTGCAGCGCCTGCGCGAGGCGCAGCTGCCACTGTCCACGCCAACCAGCATGGTGGTGCGCACGCTGGGGCCGCTGGGCGAGGACAGCCCGGCGGTGCCGTCGCAGCCATCGTGAAGGCGCGCCGGCGCCATGCGCCTCACGACGCCGGCGGCTTCAGCGCGGAATGCGGACGCGCCACGCGATACATCTGCCACGCAATCTGCTTGAGCAACCCTTGGCGGTCGTCACCGACGCGGTACAGGTCGAAATGCGTGCGGTCGGCAATGAAGCGGATGTCGGACTTCGCGTGCAGGCCGTCCAGCACCGCCTTGAGCCGTTGCGCGGCGCCGTCGAGGTAGAAGGTGTCGGCGCTGCCCACGTAGAGGTGGATCTTGCCGTCCAGATCCCCCTTCAGCCCAGGCCAATCCCGCGCGAGGCGGTACGCGATGTCGTAGTGCTCGCGCCAGTAGGCCACCACGGCAGAATCGACGTCGCCGGTGTCGCGGTCGAACAGCGGCTCGGGCCGGCCGTCCTTGCCGCGTGGCGAGAACACCCACTCGAACGAGGCCAGCTGGCCGCCATACGGGCCGAACACGCGCTCAAGCTGGGCGAACTGCTGGAAGCTGGCAAGCACCTTGCCGTGGTCGCGCACCAGCGGATACGGCGTGCCGTCGACCTTGCGGTAGACATTGGCGTGCAGCGCGTACAGATCCACGCCGGTGAAGTCGTGGAAATCGCTGGGGTCGGGCGAGGTCGACCAGGTGCCGCCGAAGAGCTTCGGATAACGTGTCTGCAGCCACAGCGTGGCCCAGCCGCCCGATGAGTGGCCTTGCAGGAAACGGCCGCCGGGCTTCGCATCCATGCGGTAGGTTTTCTCCAGCGCGGGGATCAGCTCGGTGGTGAGCGCGCGGCCCCATGGGCCGTTGTTCACCGAGTCGGCGAACTCCGTGGTGCCGGTGGGGCCGGATTCGTCCAGGAACACCCAGATCATCGGCGGCATCTCACCCTTGGCCATGGCCGCGTAGATGCTCACCAGCGTACCGACCACGCGATCATTGCCGCCGCCAAAACCCTGCGTGTAATACACGGTGGGATACGTGATGTTCGCCTTTGCGTCGTAGCCCGGCGGCAGCAGCACGCGGCCGCGCATGTGCACCGGGCGTCCCCGGAACGCCGTGAGCGCGGGGCTCACGAAGTCGATCTCGCGCGCATGCACGCGCGCCGCCGGCAACACATCCTGCCCCATCGCCGCCGCCCAGCGACCCAACTGCCACGGATCGCGCGCGGGCACGACGGCATCCAGCACCAGCGTCGGGACCTCCGCCATGGGCAGATGCAGCGTCACCACCGGGCTCACCAGATCGCCGGCATCGCGGCCGCCGTAGTTGTAATCGTGGTGCACGTCCAGCACCGCCTGCACGGCGTAATCGCCCGGCGGCAATTGCGACCAGCCCTGCGGGAAGGCCGTGCGATCCGCGTCGATATCGACCAGTTGTCCTGGCAACCAGCGATCCACCTCGCGCGCGGCGACGGCCGTCCGGGTGGGGAAGAACGGGCTGGTGTCCACCTCGCTCACCTTGCCGTCGCCGCCACGCGCCTTCGCGGCGGCCTCGGCATCCTTCGCCGCGGTGGCGAACAGCAGCAGGCGGCCGGATACCGGCTGTGGCTGCCCACCGCCCAATTGCACGTGGAAGAAGCGGTGCGTCGGCACCGCCGCGACATCGTCACCTGCAATCGCAGCGACGGAATACAGCAGGCCGCAGCCGAACACGACGGCAGCAATGAAACGGCTACGCATGGCAACCCCTTTGATGGACGGTATGCGGGCCGGGAAGCCAGGGGCACGGAAGGCCGGCTATCCCGTCGTGGAACCTGGCGCTTGCAGCGCCCCTATCCTGCGGCATCGGGCACCGCCCGTCGAGAACCCGATGCCGGCGAAAACCGCTGCGCCCGGCGAAATCCTCCAGCGGCACCTCCGCGCCAGGCTCCTGCCTGGCCACTCCGCAGCCAGCCATCCGTGGCCAGGCCGGGCGCCTGGGAAAAACCACAAACCCGCGGCCTCCTCCGGCCATTTGTGGCAACGCCTGACTTCGTTCACCATCACGCCGTAACGAACCACCCCGGGACACTCAATGAACTGGCGTTGGCGCACGGATCTCTGGGTCTTCCTCGTCTGCGCGGCGAGCCTTCTGGCCGGTGCGGTCTGCTGGCTGCTCGGTGCGCGCGGGCTGGCCGCCGGGGTGTGGGCCGGCGGCTGCCTGCCGGCGCTGGCCACCCTGCTGCACGGGGCCGTGACAGCGCTGCGTCGCCGGGAAACCGGGGTGGACGTGCTGGCGCTGATATCCATTGGTGGAGCCTTGCTGCTGCGGCAGGAGCTCACCGCCGCGATGATCGCGTTGATGCTGGCCAGCGGGCGCCTGCTCGAAGGCTTCGCAGCGCGGCGCGCGGGGCGCGAACTGACGGCCCTGCTCGCACGGGCGCCACGCCACGCGCAGTGCTACCGGGATGGAGTCCTGGTGGAATTGCCGCCGGAACAGATCCAGGTCGCGGATCGCCTGCTGGTGCGGCGTGGCGACATCCTCGCCACCGACGGCACCGCACTCGCGGACAACGTGGAGCTGGACGAATCCGCGCTCACCGGCGAACCCATGCCAGTCACCCATCACCGCGGCAGCGCGCTGCGCAGCGGCAGCGTGAACGCCGGCGACGCCTTCGAGATGGTGGCGACGGCAAGCGCATCCGACAGCACCTATGCCGGCATCGTGAAACTGGTCGAGGCGGCGCAGCAGGCCAGTGCGCCATCCACCCGGCTTGCCGACCGTTACGCCGCCTGGTTCGTGCCGCTGTCGCTGGGCGTGGCCGGCTTCGCCTGGCTGCTCAGCGGCTCGGCGCTGCGCGCGCTCGCCGTGGTGGTCGTGGCCACCCCGTGCCCGCTGCTGCTCGCCGTGCCGGTGGCCATGGTGTCGGCCATCTCGCGCTGCGCCCGACGCGGCATCCTGGTCAAGGGTGGCGCCGCGCTCGAAGCCTTGGCCAATGCGCACACCCTGTTCCTCGACAAGACCGGCACGCTGACCGGCGGTCAGGCGCGGCTGGTCGGCATCGACAATGCCGGCCTGCTCGACGACGACGAACTGCTGCGCAGCAGCGCCTCGCTGGAGCAACTATCCCATCACGTGATGGCACAGGCCGTGGTCGATGCCGCCCGCGCTCGCCAGATCCCGCTCGGCGTACCCGATGCGGTGAGCGAAAGCCCCGGCGCCGGCCTGCGCGGCACGCTGGATGGCCATTCGCTCGCCGTCGGCTCGCGCGACTACGTGGCCAACCTGACTACCGTGCCGCCATCGGCACTGGATCGGCTCGAGCGCGGCAGCCTGGATGGCATCGCACCGGTACTGATCGCGCTCGATGGCCGCTACGCGGGCGCCCTGCTGCTCGCCGATCCGATCCGCGCGGAAACGCCGCGCGCCCTGCGCCTGCTGCGCCGCGCCGGACTGCGCCGCATCGTGATGCTCACGGGGGATCGCCGCGACGCGGCCGAAGCCACCGCCGCCGGGCTCGGCATCGACGCGGTGCTGGCCAGCCAGACGCCATCGGACAAGCTGGCCGCGATCGAACGGGCCCACGCCGACGGCACCACCGTGATGGTGGGCGACGGCATCAACGACGCGCCTGCGCTGGCGGCGGCCACCATCGGCGTGGCCATGGGCGCACGCGGCGCCACCGCCTCCGCCGAAGCCGCCGACATCGTCCTCCTCGTCGATCGCCTGGATCGCCTCGCCGAAGCCATGCACATCGCCCGCCGGACACGCCGCATCGCGATGCAGAGCGCGCTGGCCGGCATGGGTCTCTCGCTGCTGGCCATGCTGCTGGCAAGCCTCGGTCTGCTGGCGCCGCTTTACGGCGCCCTGCTGCAGGAAATCATCGACGTGGCGGTCATCCTCAATGCATTGCGTGTCCTGCGCATCCGCCCGCCACGCGCCGTCCGCCATCGGCTGGATCATCGGCAAGCGGAGCATCTGCGCACCGAACACCAGCAGCTCGCCCCGTTGCTCAATCGCCTCGGCGCAGCCATCACACACCTGTCTGGCATGACGACCGGCGAGCGGCTGCTCGAACTGGAAGCCATCGATCGCGGCTTGCGCGAACAACTGCTGCCCCACGAAAGCACGGACGATCGCGAGGTCTATCCCGCCATCGCCGAACTGCTGGGCGGCGACGATCCGATGGCGACGCTGAGCCACACCCACCGCGAAATCTTCCGCCTGCACCGCCTGTTCAGCGCTGACCTCGCGCACCTGCGCGCCGCACCCGACGACAATGAAACCCGGCACCGGCTGCAGCGCCACCTGCACGCGCTGGATGCCATCCTGCGGCTGCACTTCGCGCAGGAGGAGGAGATCTACCAGAGCGTCATCGACGATTGAGCTCCATGCCGATCGCTGGCGGACACCCGCCTTCATCAACGCCCTGTTTGACCTGGTCCGCCACCGCGCCCTTCGCACACCATGGCCGGGCATGGTTCGGCGACGCCCGGCATGCCCACTCACGAAAACCAGTTGCCAAGCCCGCCGACCATCGCTAGGATATGCGGCTCCCGCGGGGTGTAGCTCAGCCTGGTAGAGCGCTACGTTCGGGACGTAGAAGTCGCAGGTTCAAATCCTGTCTCCCCGACCAAGTTTCAACAGAAAGCCGGCCTTGCGCCGGCTTTTTTGCGTCCGTGCTTCAACCCGCCGCGGCCAACGCCGCCAGCCGATCCAGCTCGGCTTCGATGAAGCCGGCTTCCAGTCGCGCCGGACGGTTGAACGGGCCGCGCAGGGCCACGCCCATGTGCTCGCGCAGCAGGTCGAAGAAAGTGTCGAAGGGATCGACGCCGTCGCGCTCGCAGCACCAGCGGTACCAGCGCGTGCCGGCGGCGACGTGGACCACTTCCTCGGCGAGGATCACTTCCAGCACGGCGATGGTGCGCTCGTCGCCGGCGTGGCGCAGGCGCTCGATCATGCCGGGCGTCACGTCCAGCCCGCGCGCCTCCAGCACGCGCGGCACCAGGGCCATGCGTGCGATGTCGGCGTGCACGGTTTTTTCGGCCATTTCCCACAGGCCGTTGTGGGCATCGAAGTCGCCATAGGCGTGACCCAGTTCGGCCAGCCGCGCCTGCAGTAGGGCGAAGTGGCGAGCCTCGTCGGCCGCGCAGCTGGCCCAGTCGCGGTAGTAGGCGTCCGGCATGCCGCGGAAGCGGTACACCGCGTCCCAGGCGAGGTTGATAGCACTTCCCATTTATGCGGTGTGGCTTCGCTTGGTGCCGAAGGCACGGCCAACCGCTCCACGCTCTGGCGGTAGATCCTTCTTTTCCCCTCGATAAACCGCTCTCCAGATACAAGAAAAGCGCCTTTCGGCGCTTGCTTCTTGGTGGTGCTGGGTTGGTTCAATCTTCAAGAAAATCTAAAACCGCCTCTGCTTCTTCGGTGTTATTTACCCACCTGCTATTTCTTTGAATTAAATCTCGCGGTTTAAAGTCTCTTCCCTTTTCCTTTTCAAATCTATCCTTTTGGTTTTTCACTTGCTGTAATCTGGCTTTCGCCTCCCCCATTCCTTTCATTTCGAAGATTTTCCCAGTGTCGTTCAAGTGCATCTCGGTAACTCTTGAAGCCCACTGAATATCTTCTCCATCAATGTAAGGTGAAACCTTCAAATTGATAACATGATAAAGCAAAGCATAGGTTAGCGTCTTGTACAAGGCTCGGCGATAAAAGCTATTTGGTAAAACATCTTCTTTAAATAAAGCCTTGAAAATCTTTTCATATTCTTGTTCCGCTTCATCCACAATGATGTAATTCTGGTGCAGGTCAACCGTCAACATCTTATCAAAAGCTCCTCCCAATTCGGTAAGAACCTTTTCTTCATTGTATAGAGCATAATCGGTTATGTGTCTATCTGGATCAGCTAATGTATAAACATAACCAAACCTCTGGGCAAAGCCATCGGCCATACTTTCAACACTGATTGAATTGATAAAACTATCTTCGGTGTTGACCGCATAAAAGTTGACCTGATTAGCGACTTCGCTCAGCCATGAAAATTGTCGACAGCACGCAAATGCGGCTCTGGCCAAGGGTTGCAGAGGGTCATGGCTCGCGCCAGTCGCGGCAACATGTCCGCGAGACGAAAACGGCGGTTGAAGCGGTAGGCGGCTTCGGCCAAGTAGCGGCGGGCGTATTTGGCTTGGCGAAGTGCGTGGTAGCAGCCACTGATGGCGCGTTTGACGTTGCCCATCAGCACGTTGACCCAGCGCGCGCCCTTCACCTCGGTGCTGGCGCGGCCACCACCGGTCACCAGCACCGTGTGCGCGTGGTCGCCCTCGGCCAAGCGGCGGAAGCAACCCAGGCCGTCGCTAAACACCTCGGCGCCCGGCGCCAGTCGCCGCGTGCGCCAGTCGTTCATCGACGCATTGTCGAAGCTGCGCACCGGCTCGATGACGGCAAACGTCGGGTGCTCCAGCTCGGCGTCGGTCGAAACGGCCACCACAAAGGCCTGCTTGTTCTCCGAACCGCGCCCCGGCTTGCCGCCGTTGCGCTCGCCACCAAGGTACGCATCGTCGATCTGGACAAACCCGTCCAACTGGCGCGGCGCCTCGCGGTCGGTCATCGCCTGCATGACCTTGTGCTTGAGCTTCCACGCCGTGTCGTAGCTGACGCCGAGATGGCGCTTGAGCTCAAGCGCCGACATGTTGGTCTTGCTGCCTGTCAGCAGGTGCATGGCCAGGAACCACGTCGTCAACGGCAGGTGGCTGGCACCGAACAGCGTGCCGCTGGTCAGCGTTGTCTGGTGGCGGCAGGCGCGGCACTGGTAGTACACCCGCCCATCGCGACGGAAGCGCGAGCGCGGCCGCTTGTCGCAATGGGGGCACCGGAAACCGTGCGGCCAGCGGGCGCGATACAGCGCTCGATAGCACTTGGCCTCGGTACCGTAGCGTTGGATGAACTGCGCCATCGACAATCCCGCCTGGAACTGCACTTGGTTCATCGCCATGATCGTTCTCCCGCTTCGAACATGGCACCGAGGTTGCGCTCGCCGCGTCTCAAATCACGCGACGAACAGCTGAGCAAAGTCGCTAATCAGGAAAGTTGAAGGTTGGATCTTCAATAATTACATTTCCTGTCTTTTTTGTTGCCCTTTCAATCTGCCTTGAGTTATACGACTTCAGCATGTGTTCTTTCATTTCGCTGACTGGGCTGTTCGGTGTTTCAATCAACTTTACTTTTTGTGCCCATTCATCGCAAAACCAAGAGGCATAACCGTCCTGCTCTTTACATCGCTTAAGTTCTTCAAACCACATCGCTGAACTTCCGCAATTGGGCATGTTAGATTTTACTGGGGCAATCTCACCGATCCAATCATGGGATAAAGTCTTACCAGCTCCGCTCGGTGCTAAAATGACATTCCAAAGAAAAGGTTTCATTTTTCTTATTTTATCACTTGATAAAAAGCATCCATTCTTGCTTAAGTAGGTAGTTACATAGTGAAGAACTCCAAAGAATGGAAGCTCTAACGGTATATCTGTGAAGGCGCGGAAAGGATCAATACATCTTTGTAAGACTGAGCCCGGAGGTGTCGCAATTAAGCCTCTCCAATCTTGCTCAATGTTTGACGACCTTCGCATAAAGCCTTTCACGACCTGCCTCCCTTCTCCCTTTGTTTTTAGAAAAGCATTGACCCCGCCTGTAGGCTCTTCGCGATAAGTCTTTCCTGAAGCTGTCTTTTTGGTTACATAACCACTTTTTACATTACTCATAATTGTACCTTTATAATTATTTTGTTGTTCTGGTGCCTACATGGTAACCGATAAGTTATGATTTTAATTATTTTTTCATAACTTTTTTTATTTATTACATTTTTCCATATTGATTTACTTTTTATTTTGAAATTGAAGAAATGGCTATCTTACGCCATTCTTGAAATCCCCCACCCCCCCCCCTCTTTTTGCATAACATTGACCTCAATCCCTTATACCGCAAGGGTTGAAGGTGTATTTAAATTGCATAACATGCGCATAACACTTTGCAATAAAAAAGCCGCCTTTCGGCAGCTTTTTTCCAGAGTAACAATTATAAGTGATACAAACCGATTCACATCGGTAGCCCTATGGTAACCGATATTTCAAAAGTTAGATCCTAAATCTCGATCTTTTTTTTTGCTCTTCCTCCATATCCTCCCTTTGCTCCTTGGGCTGTTTGCTGGGTGCTTTACTCCATCTCTCGGGCTTCTGCCTCACCACCCTTTCTAACTCTACCCTTTCCACCTTCGTGGGCTGTGATGCCTCTCTGTGTGCCTCCAGTTGCTTCTCCATCTCCTTGGTAGCAACTGCCAAGAAGTCAGCCTCGAAGTTCATGGCTTTCTCTTGCTTAACTTTTTGCTTTGGCGCTTTGAGCAAATCATCAACCCTCTTTCGATCTCCCTCCCTCAACTCTTTGTAAACTCCAGCCTCATCGCTATGTCGGTGTAGATTGTTCTTCAAATCTTCTAAAAACCTTTCCTCTCCAAAGATCTGTAAATTATCTCGATGTCGGGTTCCAGCTACTAGCGCTAAATTGCGGTTCATACGGCTATCGGTAAACAAATAACTATTGTTAACCGTAGCGCCCTGACTTCGGTGAATAGTTGTGGCATAAGCCAAATCTATGGCCTTTGTGTCCTCGCGGATACTTACCACCTCGCCATTCTCAAGCCTCACCCTGAAGCGTCCGCTATCGTCGTTTACGACGGTTCCATAACTACCATTGATAACCTCCTGCCCTTCATCTTTGAACTTGATTGAGCGACCAAACCGAACGGTATCACCCTCTCTAAAATCATACTTTCCTCTCGATGCTAAAATGTCTTTTGGCAAGATTTCAGCCTCGATCATTTTCTTCTGTATGGCTTTGTTCAAAAGAACCACACCGTCATTGGTGGATGCCATCGCCAGCTTCTCTTCCATTGTGTTTGTATCTTTGACATAAGCTTCGGCTATGCGATCCACCGTGGTGTAAGCATTAGGACATTCCTTAATCATGTCTTGTTCTTCCATGCGCTTGAATAGAGCTTGCCCTTGCTCGGCCTTTTCCAAGCTGTAAAAATCGTTAGATATCTCTTTATGTTTAGTTTTGCGCTGACGTCTAATTTCTTTTAGTTCGTCTGATTTAATTTCACTTTGTAGGATCCGTAAACCGTTACCAGCTCCAACTGGCTGAACTTGGTCGGTATCGCCTGCAAACAACATGCGACAACCCGTCTCCCTTTGTATTTTGAGGAGCTTACTGGTGGCTTCAATGTCAAGCATGCCAGCTTCATCTACATAAATTAAAGTTTTGGCGGTAGGTTGGAATTGTCCTTTTTCAAGGTCGCTCAATAATTTGGCTACGCTGTAACTCTTCATCTCAGTTTCTTTTTCAAGCGTTTTAGCCGCTTTCCAAGCAATAGCCACACCAACCACCTCATAGCCTTTACCTTCATAAGCCTTAATCAAAGCCCAGGCGCTTGCCGTCTTTCCGCTTCCTGCTCTGCCTTTAAGTAAGGTGATGGGTGCGCCACTGGTTCCATTTCTCAAGGCTTTTTCTTGCTCTGCGGAAAGTTTAAATCCCTTCTCTTTTTCAAAATCAGCTATCAAGCGCTCCACTTCATTTTTTTCTATTTTGTGATCTTCTTTTAATAGACTTGCCTTGGCCGTGTCTCTTATTTCCTTGTCAAGTTTGGCTAACTTCAGTGAGCAAAAAGAGGCTTTCTCCAGGTCGTCAAGCTTCGCAAACCGACAAAGCAAATCACTAGATAGGATTTTTTCGGTTGTTTCCTCAATCTTCTTTAAAGCATCGGGGTGTCCCGTGTACGTCTGGGCTACTACTTCGAGAATGTCAAACTTTGTCAATCTGGTCTTTTTTGTGAAGTTGTGGCAATCATCAATTATTTCCTCGATGGATTTTTCCTTTACCACTGTACTTTTCAAGTCAGCTTTTAAGTCAATATCTTCTTTACCCAGCTTTGTATCTATTTGAGTTTTCCAATCTTCGCGGATTTGTTCGTAGGGCTGACCGTCTTTCTCCAGCCGTGTTGCTCTTACTGCCTCATTCAACCGATTGGCTGGCAATCCGTGCTCTTCCATATATTCATCAATTGACTTTCCCCTTTTTGAGAAAAGCTCTTCAGCTTTCTGGCTTACGCCATTGAGCTTGAAGTTGGTTTTTTTGGTTTCTTGGTTGTAAACCTCATCCATCTCTCTTTCATTGGAAATGGTCAAGCCCGCTTTTTGTAGTTCTTCAGCAAGCTTGGCTCGGTAGATAGCACCGGCTGCTGAATACTGCTGGGAAAGGCTCAAAGCGTCCAAAGCTCGGGTCTTACCATCGGCGCATAAGCCATAATTTAGGGCTATGAGGTGGGTGTGTAGCTGAGGATCGATGTGTATTTCTTCAAGTCCGGTCTCCGGATTTATCGCTTTAACTGGCCTTGTATCATCATGATCTATCTCGAAGCCAAACATCTTTACATCCCCAAACTTCTTCTTTCCTCCTTTACCTCCTCGGCATACGGCGTTCTTTTCCATTTCCTTGAAAGCATGGCTCACTGCGGCTCGATGAGCTTCAATGATGGCTTTTGCTAGCTCTTTCTGGTCGTGTGTTTCTGCCCAAGCTAGAGCTACTGTTACGCTCTTTGGCGCTGAAAAGGTCAGGTCCGTCCCCACCCGCCTGTTCTTATTCTTCCAATTTTGGACTAAATATTTTTGGTTCGGTGGTTTGGTTCGTGGATCCTTTCCATCAAAAAACTTTTTGAAAATGTCTTTCTTATCCTCAAAACTTCCTTCATAGCCGAACTCTTCACAACCTCCACCGATAAATCTATATGAATTACTGAAAGGACTGTTACCGTCGTTTTTGGTGTAATAGTCAACGGTCTTATCTTTATCCTCTCCTAAAACTTCACCGAGGATGTATTCCTTATAGTGTTTTCCTTTTATGTCTTTTGCTCTTAACATTACTGCTCACCCTTCTTCTCCTTTACTTTGATTGCTTCAAGTTTGGCCTGAAGCTGTTGATTTGCTCTTGTCAAAATCTCTATCTGTTCGTCAGCTTTCTTCTTTTCTTCCACTGCTTCTTTGGTTCTTTTGATGGACATACCGACCCACTCATGCGCCATCTTTTCTTTTCCATCGAGTTTCACGGTAATTTCAAAGGTCTTGAGAAGCTTTTCTATGAACCGATCAATACTATCTCCTACCCTCTCCTCAACCGTTTCCATTTCATCGGTTAAAGTCTTTTTGATGTAGTCTGCCAATATTTGGCTGTTCTTTTTCTTGTCGTTTGCCGTAGCTCTACTGGGTAGATTTAGCTTTCGCTTGATCGTTGTCATGTCGCGGTAGCTCACCTCAACCCATGTTCTAAAAGTCTTTTTCTTTGCTTCCTTCTTTGCTTCAGCCTCTTCCTTGTTTACTGCTTGAACTGCTTTTTCTGTACCCCTTGCTATTTCTTCGAATAGATTTTCGGTATGCTTTGCTATTTCTCTATCTGGATTTTCCATATGCTTTGCCTCTTGGTTTTTGTTTTTATTCGATGCGCATATGGTACGGTATTTTTTTGATTTTAATTTTTTTAGTTTGCTTTGACCGAAAGGTGCGAGTTGTGTTTTTAGAAACTTAGCTTTTGCTCTTGCTTTTGCTCTTTTTTAGGCATGTGCCATTGTCTAATTTATGTACTTTTAAGCTGCGCTCTGCCTATGGGTAAAACCGTAGGTATAAAAAAAGGCTCCTTGCGGAACCTTGACCTTTTTGTTAGCCTCAAACTTTACCGAAGGAAAGGGAGAAAGTGATGGCCGTTGATTTGGAAAAGTTGCTTGGTAGTTTGAGCGCTCAAGAAATAAAGGACGCTTTGAACATCTTGGCTACTCGTGAAGAAAAGGCACGAGAAGAACTGAGGAATGAAGCTGTTAAGGTAATTCGTACAAAGTTTGAGGATTATGTTGATCAAGGTATTGACTTCTCCCCGACTGACTTTTCCTTTATCTTCAGGGTGAAGTCTGGCAAGGCGACAAAAGCCAAAACCACAAAAACCTCAAAGCCGTCCGATCCCGATGCTCCTCCTATGACTATTAGAAAGTTCAAAGGTAAGGTCTATCCTGTGGTTCGCGGTAAACCGATTGATCCCGTCTTTGCTGGAATGTCCAAAGAGGAATTGGATAACCTCAAAGAACCTAATCCTGATTACAAAAAATACATGGATGACAAAAATAAGGTTGGCAAATAAGTTGACCCCCTCGCCTACGGCGGCCCCCCAAGGGGGGCTATTAACGGTGCTTCGCACATTGGAAAAGCAAAAGCTGGTTAACCATTTTGAGTAGTTGAGCCGTAGGCCAATTGGCGAAGCCTTCCCTTAAAAGCTCTTAAGAAGCTCTGCCCAGCGGTGGAGCTTTTTCTTTGCCTCGACCTTCAATCACTTCAATGATGTTAAACCCAAACTTTCCCACCATGTCTTTGGCTCGGGTTCCTCGGTTAGTCTTTGGGTACTGATATTCCCGATACCATATTTTTTCTTGGGCTTTGTAAATAGTGATGTAGCCTGAACCGTCCTCTTTGTTGAAGTGGAAAAATAGACTGATCCCTAGACTTTGAAGGATGGCGTTTAGTTCAAGCCTTCCTTTTTCTGTTTCCATTTTTTCCACCAAGTCGTCAAGCGTTATTTCTTCTTCCTGAACCTCTTTGGCTTTGGCTCCTTCAAAAGCTTTCTTTGCCTCCTCCAGTTGCTTTGTAACTTGCTTGACTTTCTCAATCAAGATTTTTGGAATTGGGAAGATGTCTAATTCTTCCATTTGTAAAGATACTGCCCTCTCATCCCTCACGGCTTTATAGTAAGCCTCCTCGAGCTTCTCCAAGTCGTCGTCTTGCCTTTCCTTACCATCGGCAAGGATACCCGTCAGCTTGCCTCCTACGCCTCCCTTATGGCTCTCTGTAACCTCACGGCTGGCACCAATCCCCGAAAGCATGACAAAGTAAATGAACTCATAAAAAGCCACATCAAATGGCATTTGCCAAATGCAGATTGGGCAATGGTAGATTCTGAAAAATTGGTTCTTTGTTTGGTTTGGATTTTTGGATTGTTGGTAAAAGAGCGGTGAGTGGCAAGTCTGGCAAAAAATCATCTTGGCAAAAATGTTGCTGAAGTTAGACGATCTCCGCCCTCCTCCCTTTTGAAAACTTCTCCTGATTAGCGACTTCGCTCAGCCATGAAAATTGTCGACAGCACGCAAATGCGGCTCTGGCCAAGGGTTGCAGAGGGTCATGGCTCGCGCCAGTCGCGGCAACATGTCCGCGAGACGAAAACGGCGGTTGAAGCGGTAGGCGGCTTCGGCCAAGTAGCGGCGGGCGTATTTGGCTTGGCGAAGTGCGTGGTAGCAGCCACTGATGGCGCGTTTGACGTTGCCCATCAGCACGTTGACCCAGCGCGCGCCCTTCACCTCGGTGCTGGCACGGCCACCACCGGTCACCAGCACCGTGTGCGCGTGGTCGCCCTCGGCCAAGCGGCGGAAGCAACCCAGGCCGTCGCTAAACACCTCGGCGCCCGGCGCCAGTCGCCGCGTGCGCCAGTCGTTCATCGACGCATTGTCGAAGCTGCGCACCGGCTCGATGACGGCAAACGTCGGGTGCTCCAGCTCGGCGTCGGTCGAAACGGCCACCACAAAGGCCTGCTTGTTCTCCGAACCGCGCCCCGGCTTGCCGCCGTTGCGCTCGCCACCAAGGTACGCATCGTCGATCTGGACAAACCCGTCCAACTGGCGCGGCGCCTCGCGGTCGGTCATCGCCTGCATGACCTTGTGCTTGAGCTTCCACGCCGTGTCGTAGCTGACGCCGAGATGGCGCTTGAGCTCAAGCGCCGACATGTTGGTCTTGCTGCCTGTCAGCAGGTGCATGGCCAGGAACCACGTCGTCAACGGCAGGTGGCTGGCACCGAACAGCGTGCCGCTGGTCAGCGTTGTCTGGTGGCGGCAGGCGCGGCACTGGTAGTACACCCGCCCATCGCGACGGAAGCGCGAGCGCGGCCGCTTGTCGCAATGGGGGCACCGGAAACCGTGCGGCCAGCGGGCGCGATACAGCGCTCGATAGCACTTGGCCTCGGTACCGTAGCGTTGGATGAACTGCGCCATCGACAATCCCGCCTGGAACTGCACTTGGTTCATCGCCATGATCGTTCTCCCGCTTCGAACATGGCACCGAGGTTGCGCTCGCCGCGTCTCAAATCACGCGACGAACAGCTGAGCAAAGTCGCTAATCAGGAAACTTCTTGCCTCCATTGAAGTAACCGCACGATTGAATAACTCCTCTTTCACCACTTGGGGATAAAATCCCTCGATGGTTTCAACTATCTTTTGCCTCCTTCTTTTTGCTATGACCTCGCCTTTTTCAATTACTTCTGTATAGATATTTGCTGTTCTGGAATGGATCCCCAATACCCACTTTTTGGACAATAGGGCGTGAACCTTTGATTTGTTCCACTTGTAAGTTGAATAGCGATTGACAATGGCAACGGCCTTATTAACTCCGCTGGATGCGATGACCTCCAGCAATTCTTCAACCTCTTCTTTTTCTTTTTGGTTGATTTGGTACTTACCATCCACGACGGTTAGACCAAAAGGCGCTATGTTCTGGAATAGGGTTTTTTCGGTATTAGCTGTCCTTCTTTTCCAAGCCTCTTTTATGCGGATTGACTTTGTTTCACTTTCATTTTTGGCGCGCTCTGCGATAAGGCCAATCATGAGGAAATCTTCTAACCGACTATTTACATAAAGCCTTTTGTCGAAAGTGGTGTAAAGGTTTATGCCCTTCTTCAACAAGCCTCTTATTAGGTCGGTAGCAACTTCCCAACCCTCTCGGGTAAGTCTGTCGATGCTCTCGCAAACAATGTAGTCTCCGGGCTTTATTTGGCCTTTGGCGACGTCTTGGAGCATGGTGGCCAGCTCGCCGTTGATACGGTTCTTGCCTGAAAAGCTGCTTACTCCTTCGTCAACATAGTTCCGCACCACCTCGACGGCTGGGTAGCTGGTCTTGAAGTCGTCAAGCCCTGCGGTCTGGCGTGTAAGGCTATCGCCCTCGCCCTGGACCGCTGTTGACCATCGAATGTATGCGTAAGCCCTTGCCATTGCTCAATTCCTGCCTGTTCGCCTAGCTGGAATTTACACCATACAAATCGGCGGGGCTAGCTTGATCGCGTTGAACTCGATGTGCGCCACCGCGTGCACCAGCGCGGCGCGACCTGCGGGCGTGCCGAGGCCGCGTTGCGGCACCTGGCGGGCGCTGACCAGCTGCGGCTTCGCGGGGCGACCGGGGGCCGCGATGGGTTCGGGCGGCGGCGCGGATGCGTCGGGGCGCAATGTGCCCGATTGCACAGCGGCCCAGGCGGCCTGGGTGAGGCGCAGCTTGTCGGTCGGATCGCTGGCGTCGAGGCAGGCCTTGGCGGCGGTGTGGAGGTTGGCGGCAAAGGTTCCCGCAAGCCCCGTCCCCTCACCCTGCCCGCTCTCCAAAGGGGAGCGGGAAAGATCGCTGCTCACGCGCCGCGCCGCGCGGCCTTCGCGTCGTCCGAGCGCAGCAGTTCGATCTGTTCGAGGTATTGCCGATCCAGCCCGGTGACGTACTCGCCGTTGAAGCAGGAGGCGTCGAATTGTGTGAGCGCTTCGTTGCCGTCCTGCACCGCCCAGATCAGGTCTTTCAGATCCTGGTAGATCAGCCAGTCGGCGCCCAGCATCTGCTGGATCTCGGCCTCGGTCTTGCCGGCGGCCACCAGCTCGCTGGCCGAGGGCATATCGATGCCGTACACGTTGGGATAGCGCACCGGCGGCGCGGCGGAGGCGAAGAAGACGTTCTTCGCACCGGCGTCGCGCGCCATCTGGATGATCTGTTTCGAGGTGGTGCCGCGCACGATGGAGTCGTCCACCAGCAGCACGTTCTTCTTGCGGAATTCCAGGTCGATGGCGTTCAACTTGCGGCGCACCGATTTCACGCGGTCGCCCTGCCCCGGCATGATGAAGGTGCGGCCCACGTAGCGATTCTTGACGAAGCCCTCGCGGAACGGCACGCCCAGCGCCTCGGCCAGCGCGCTGGCCGCGGTGCGCGCGGTGTCGGGAATCGGGATCACCGCGTCGATGCCGTGGTCGGGCCGCTCGCGCAGGATCTTCTCGGCCAGCTTCTGGCCCATGCGCAGGCGCGCCTTGTACACCGAGACGTTCTCGATCATCGAATCGGGGCGCGCCAGGTACACGTACTCGAAGATGCACGGCGCATGCACCGCGGCCTCGGCGCAGTGGCGCGCGAAAAGCTGGCCGTCGTCGGTGATGAACACCGCCTCGCCCGGTTCGATGTCGCGCAGGCGCTTGAAGCCCAGCACGTCCAGCGCCACCGACTCGGAGGCCACCGCGTACTCGCGTCCCTCGGCCGTGACGCGCTCACCCAACACCAGCGGGCGAATGCCGTTGGGGTCGCGGAAGGCGAGCAGGCCGTAGCCCAGCAGCAGTGCGAGACAGGCATAGCCGCCCTTGGCGCGCGCATGCACCGCAGCCACCGCCTTGAAGATGTGATCCGGCGTGAGTGCCATGCGCTCCTGGATCTGCAGCTCGTGCGCGAGCACGTTCAGCAGCACCTCGGAGTCGGAGCCGGTGTTGATGTGGCGGCGGTCGTCCTCGAACATCTCCTTGCGCAGCGCCTCGGTGTTCACCAGGTTGCCGTTGTGCGCGAAAGCGATGCCGTAGGGCGAGTTGACGTAGAACGGCTGCGCCTCCTCGACGCCTTCCGACCCCGCCGTGGGATAGCGGCAGTGGCCGATGCCGATGCGCCCGCGCAGGCCGCCCATCGCCTTGTGGTCGAACACATCGCGCACCAGGCCGTTGCCCTTGTGCAGGCGCAGGCGCGCGCCATCCACCGTGGCGATGCCGGCGGCGTCCTGGCCGCGGTGCTGCTGCACCGTGAGTCCGTCGTAAAGCGCCGAGGCCACCTCGGTGGTGCCGACGATGCCGATGATTCCGCACATGATGGATGACCTGCTATGGGTGATTCGTAGGGGAAACCGTGGCTGCCGGCGCGGGCGCCACGCCAGGCAGCGGCTTGCGCAGCGCGGCAGGCAGTGCCGCCGTCGTGTTCAACGCCCCATGCAGGGCGCTCGTCACCGCCGGCGAGTCGAGTTGCCGGCGTACCGCGTCGGAAACCGCAACCGGGTTCAGCTGGCTGCGCAGCGCCTCGGCCGCCGCTGCCGGCTGGAAGTGGCTGCGCAGTTCCGGCGGCACCTGCTGACCCAGCCAGATCGTGGCGCTCTGGAACGGCGGCAGCAGCGCGGATTGCCGCCACAAGGGTTCGCGGGTGAGCCCGGTGAACTGGCCCAGAAACACCAGCACGCACACCAGCAGCGCGCCGCGCACGAAGCCGAACAGCATGCCGAGCAGGCGATCGGTGCCCGACAGGCCGGAGCCTTCCAACAGGCGGCGCACCACGTAGCGCAGGATCGCGCCCAGCACCAGCACCAGCACGAAACAGCCGGCATAAGCCGCCGCCACGCGCAGCGCCGGCAAGGTGATGACGGTCAGCCGCGCGGCGAGCGTCGGGCCCAGCAGCCAAGCCACCCAGAACGCCGCCACCCAGATCACCAGCGCCAGCACCTCGGAGACCAGGCCACGCCACAAGCCCACCAGCACAGACAGGCCCAGTACGGCGAGTATCGTGTAATCGATCCAGTTCATGCCCGGGCTCGTGTCGAGGGATCGCTCAGGGGACGGTGACCACGTTGCCGGCGATACCCAGCTTCGCCTTGATCTGGTCGCGCACACGCTCGGCGTCGGCGTGCTGGGTATGCGGGCCGGCGCGCACGCGCCATAGCGTCTTGCCGCCCACGCTCACCGTATCCACGAAACCATCGAAACCCGCCGCGCGCAGCTTGTCGCGCAGCGCACTGGCGTCGGCCTCGCTGCCCAGCGCGGCCAACTGCACCGCGAAGCCGCCCGCGTGCGGCGCGGCAACCGGCGCCCGCGCCGTGGCTGGGGCTGGGGTCGTGGCCGCATGCGTCGCCGCCGGTTTGACCGGCGTGGCAGCGATGGCGGAATCGGCATGCCCCAGACCCTCCACCAGCTTGGCCGGCACATCGGGAATGGCCTGGGTGATCTTCAGCCGCGCCGCCTCGGCGGCGGTGCGCGAATCGAACGGGCCAGCGGTGACCAAGGTGAGCTGCTTGCCGGCCTGGGTAATCATGCGGGTCAACACCGGATAGCCGAAGCCGCGCACGCGGCGCACGAGATGATCCACGCTGCCGGCGTTGGCGTAGGCGCTGAGGTTGAGCACGTAGATCACGTGCGAACCGGCGGCGGGCACGGCAGCCACGGCAGGCGCGGGCACGGCGGCAGGAGCCGTCGCCGGCTTGACCGGAGCGGGTACGGGCGCGGGTGTCGGCGCAGTCTTGGCCACGGGAGCCTTGGCCTCGGGAGCCTTGGCCACCGGCGTGCCCAGGGTGCCTTGCAGTGGAATCACCGGCTGCGAGGGCGAGGCGCCCGAGCCCATCGTCGGCGCGGCCTGCGCGGCCTTGTTGGGCGCGGCGGCATCGGTACCCACGTCGGTGGGGCGATGCGAGGCGATATCCACGGTGGTGAGCTGGTTGCCGGCGACTGGCGGGGGGCTTGGGGGGCTTGCGGCAGCGGGCGCGGCGGTCGTCGGCGCTGCCGGTGCCGCCACACTACCGGCCGCGGCAGCGGCCGGGGCACCGGGGCTGAGGCTCAGGGTGCGGGTCTGCAGGTTGCCGTCCTGCGCCGGCGGTATCGCCAGGCTTACCGACTGCTCGCCGCCCGTGGCCGGCGGCGGGCTGCCGGGGAAAAACATCGGCACGAAGATGACCAACAGGGCTATCAGGACGAAGGCGCCCAGCAGACGAGTTTTCAAGATTCCGCTCCGAGGCGGCTCTGGTGGCCCGCGATCTGCCCATTATACCTTGCGTGTGCCACGCGCCGCTTCGCGCGTTTTCCTGACCGCGGTCAACGCCGGCCCCACGCGCCGCACCCAAGCTCCCGCATCATGCTCCGGGAGTACGACATGTCCTTCGATATCGTGGTGATCGGTGCCGGCCCGGCCGGCCTGTGCCTGACCCGCTCACTTGCCGGCAGCGGCCTGCGCGTGGTGCTGGTGGATCGTCAGGACGAGGCCGCGTTGGCCGCGCCCACTGACGATGGCCGCGAAATCGCCATCACCCACCATTCGCAGCGCCTGATGCAACAGCTTGGCCTGTGGAACGAACTGCACCCCGCGGAGATCGGCACCTTGCGCGACGCCCGGGTGGTCGATGGCGACGACCAGCGTGGCCTGTTGTTCCACCACGCCGAAACCGGTCGCGCGCAACTGGGCTGGCTGGTGTCCAACCACGCGATCCGCCGCGCCGCCTTTGCCCGCGCCATGGCCACGCCGCAGGTGCGGCTCTTCGCCGGCCGTCGCGTGCGGTCGGTACGCACCGGAGCGGACGGCGCCGAGGTCGCGCTGGAAGGCGGCGAAACGCTCACCGCACAGTTGCTGCTGGCCGCCGACAGCCGCTTCTCCGACACCCGGCGCGCCATGGGCATCGGTGCCGACCTGCTGGATTTCGGCAAGACCATGCTGGTGCTGCGCATGCACCACGAAGCGCCGCACGAGGCCACCGCGTGGGAATGGTTCGACATTGGCCAGACCCTGGCCCTGCTGCCGCTGCACGATGCGCACACCTCCTCCGTGGTGGTCACGCTGGCCCCGCCGGAGATGCGCGAACTCCTGGCGCTGGACGACGCCACGCTGGGCGCCACCTTGGCCGCGCGCTTCCGCCACCGCTTCGGCGCGATGAGTGTGGCCGGCCCCCGCTGCAGCTATCCGCTGGTGGCCACCTATGCCAAGCAGTTCGTGGCCGAACGCTTCGCCCTGCTCGGCGACGCCGCCGTGGGCATGCACCCGGTCACCGCGCACGGCTTCAACTTTGGCCTGCTCGGCCAGCACACGCTCGCGCGGGAACTGCGCGCCGCGCACGCCGCCGGCCTGTCCATCGCCAATGCCGCCCTGCTCGGCCGCTACGCACGCGCCCACCGCCTGGCCACCCGCCCGCTCTACGTGGCCACCAACGCGCTGGCCAGGCTCTACACCGACGACCGCCGCCCCGCCCGCGTGCTGCGCAAACTCGCGCTGGGCGCCGGCGCGAGATTCACCCCTTTCCGCCGCATGGTGATGGCCGGCCTCGCCGCCGAACACGGCGGCATACCCAGACCGCTGCGCTTGCCGCGACCACGCGGTGCCACGTGAATCCTGCGGCGGCGCGGAATCCGCGCTGGCCCTGGAGCATCACGCGGATTCCGCGAGCCGGGAGGCAACCCGCACCTCACCGGTAAGCACCCGGTGGATCGGGCACTTGTTGGCGATCTGCAGCAAGCGCTCGCGCTGCTCGGCGTCCAGCGCGCCTTCCAGCGAGATCACCCGGCGGATGTCGTTGCCGGCAGCAGGCACGCCATCGGGGTTGAAGGCCAACTCCACCGTCACCCGCGTGAGCGGCCAATCCTTGCGCGCGGCATACATCTGCAGGGTGATGGCGGTGCAGGCGCCCAGCGCGGAAAGCAGCAGACGGTGCGGCGCCGGGCCACTGTTGGCGCCGCCCTCGGCGGGCGGTTCGTCGCCGCGCCAGACATGGCCCTGGTCATCGGTGAAATCCACGGCATAAGGCACATCGCCGGTCACGGCGCGCACGGTGGCAAGGCTCATCGGGTTCTCCTCCGGATCGTGTCCCACGGGCGGCCATCATGCGCCCAAGCGGCGTCGGCCGGCACTTGCCTCGTCGCCCACCACGCGCCACGCTAGCCAGATCGGGCGCCAGCCACGGCCCGAGCACGGCCGCCATCGCCACGGAGAGTGTCATGACCACCACACACCCCACCGGCATCGCCCCCGGCATCGGCTACTTCTTCGCCCTGCTGCCGGATCAGACCACGCGCCAGGAGCTGAGCCTGATCGCCCAGCGCTTGTGCAGGGCACACCGCCTCGATGGCGTGCTGACCGCCCCCGACGACATGCACATGGAGCTCTGTCCCATCGGCCGACTGGAAAACCCCTACCAGCCGATGGAGCCCACCTTGCTCGCCGCCGGCGCCGCCGTGCGCATGCATGCCTTCAGTCTCACGCTGGACTCGGTGATGCGACTCAGCCCGGTCGACGGCCGCCACCCCTACGTGCTCACGGCCGACGGCGCCAGCGCGGCCGCCGTGCTCGACCTGCGCCTGACCATTGCCAGGGCGCAGGTGGATGCCGGCCTGGTGCTGGGCGGCATGACCAGCTTCCTGCCCCACCTCCCCCTTCTGCGCGGCTCATTGGCCGACGCTGCCGAGGGCCCGTCCAGCGACATCACATGGCAGGTGCGCGAATTCGCCCTGATCCGCCGTTTCTTCGGCCAGATGCGCCACGAAGTAGCCGCCACCTGGCCACTGGAACCCGCCCCCGTCGCGGTACCGCTCACCCTCGAAGACGAGCTGGCCAATCTGCCGGACTTCCCGATGCCCGACGAGGACGAGGAGTTCTAGACGGCAACCGGGAAACGGCCCGGCAACGCGGCCGCGGGAGATCACTCGCCCACCCGGCACGCGGGCGACCGATGCGCGGAGCCCGTGTCGCGGTCGCCATCGGTAGCCGGCCATCCGACTCCCCATCTGGATTTGCCGCCTGTCGCCATGCCTGGAACGGCCGCGGCCAGCCGCCCCGCGCCCGCCTGAAACCGGCGCCGGGGCGATTGTGCGTTCGCCGCAAGACGCATACGTACGGGAATGCTAGATTCCGTACCGTACCGCACGGTTCAGGGGGCCGCCGGTGCATCCGCCATGCCCTCGGGCATGGCCCACCGTAGTCGATCTGCCTGCAGCAAGTCAGGTGGCAAGACGCGCCTGTCTCATGCATCCGGTTCGACTCCACCGGCGGCCATCGCCGCCTTTGAAGGGGAGGAAGCCACGTGCGATACAAGAGCTTGTTGTTGTCCCTGACCCTGGCCTGCGCCAGCGCGCAAGCCGCCACCACGGGAGTGGCGCTGGTGCATGGCACCGGCAGCCAGACCGACGCCTACGACGATTACTGGCAACCCGCCACGGTCGAAGGGGTGCGCGCCGGCCTCAGCGATCCTGCCAACCTGGTGGTGGTGAACTGCGATTTCACCCAGTACATGTGGGACAGCCGCGCCGCCGGTTGCCTCGCCACCCAGCTCACCAGCTTCATCCAGAACCAGCACATCGACCGGCTGATCGTGATTACCCACTCCGACGGCGGCAACGTGATGCGCTGGATCCTCTCCAACCCCACCTGGGACGCGCGCTACCCCAACATCATCAGCCACGTGGTGAAGGTGGATGCCATCGCGCCCTCCAGCGCGGGCACGCCGCTGGCCGACGCAGTGATGGCCGGCAACGTGTTCGAGTCCGCGCTGGGCTGGCTGCTCGGCTTCCAGAACGACGCCGTGCGCCAGCAGCAGACCGGCTGGATGGCGGTGTACAACCAGCAATACCTGCTGGGCACGGCGGGTCGGCCGGCGCTGCCGGTGCCGTTCCGCGACGTGGTGGGCACCGACGTGGTCTCCGCGCCGTGGAACAGCGACGCCTATTGCGGCGGCTATGCGCAAAGCGTGGGCCTGGAGATCACCCAGAACTGGCTGAGCAGTTGCTCGGACGGCTTCATCGACTGCACCAGCGCCTCCGCGGCGGGTTCGGTGTGGTTCCGCGACACCCAGAAAACCGGTGGCCACGTGCTGAACCACAACCAGAGCCGGCGCGCCTGCTTCGGCCTGCCGTCCATCCTTGCCAACGACATCCGGGGGTGACCACCATGCAACCACGCCTGCTCGCCGGCGCCCTCGCCGCCGCCCTCCTCGCCGCGCCCACCTTCGCCGCCAGCCAGCTCACGCTGCTGCCGCCACGCCAGGGCGATGAAATTCCCGCCACGCTGACGGCGCGCAGCGCCGCACCAGCGCCCGCCGTCGTCGGCACCCTGGCCGCACCGCCACCCATGCCGGTGGAACACGCGCCGGTCAGCGTGAACTGGCCGCTGCCGCACGACGCCGCCATCCAGCCCCGCGCCGAACCCTATGCGCGCCCCAGCCGCGAATACTGGCGCGATGCCTCCGCCAGCGAGCTGCAACAAGGCCTCGTCCTGCCGCTCACCGCGCCAGGCGCGGTGATCCGGCTGAGCCCCGGCAGCGCCACGCTGGGCACGCTGAACCCGGCCGACGTGCACCTGCAACTGGGCCGGCAGACGCTGGACGCCGGCCACGCCAGCCTCGCCGTGGCCGACACCACGCAACTGCGTGCCGCCGGCATGGCCGCGCCGGCCGCCTCGCTGGTGCTGCAACTCAAACCCGCCTTGGGCGCCGGCCCCGCCACCTTGCGCGTACCGACCGCGCGCGGCCGCTACGTGGTGCACGTCTACGAACCCGCCAGCCCGTTCGTGGCCACGGCCCGTGCCGACCGCGCCAGCCTGCTGCAGGGCCAGCGCCTCACGGTGCACGTGGCACTGGACGACAGCGGCCGTGCGCTGCCGCTGTCGAGCGTCGGCGGCAGCCTGCGCGCGCCCGATGGCCGCAGCACGCCGCTGCACTACCAGCGGCAGACCGACGGCAGTTACGCGGTGACGATCACCCCGCAGGACATCCCGGCCACGCCCGGCCTGTGGGAGGTGCACAGTTACACCAGCAGCCACGATGCCGCCGGTGGGGAAATCCGCCGCGACACCACCACTGTGTTCGCCGCCGCCGTACCCGACGCCCGTTATTCCGGGCTGGCCAGCGTGCGGCGCGCCGGCGATGCCGGCATCGACATCACGCTGGGCGTGGCCACGCGGCAGGCCAGCCGCTATGCCGCCTCCGCCGTGCTGTACGGCCGCGACGCCAGCGGCAAGCTGGTGCCGGCGGCCTATGCGCAGTCGGCGGCATGGCTGTCCACAGGCAGCGGTAGCCTCACCCTGCACTACGCCCCGGCCAGCCTGAAAGGCGTAGACGCGCCCTACGAGCTGCGCGACCTGCGGCTGGACGACCAGCCGGCGCTGGGCCAGTTGGAACGCCGTGCCGTGGCCCTGCGCTTCATCGCGCCGTAGCAGGATGTGCGGAAGTACGCTTCCGCACTTTCTCAACTCCGGCGAACGACAGCCCGCCGCCCACATGGCGGCGGGCTTTTTATCATCGCCAACCAGCCCGCGCGCTTGACCGCGCCCGGCGCCCACCGCATCCTGCCGGTTTGTTTCGCCAGAATCCCCACGCATGAGCAGTCGCTACAACGCCGCCGACATCGAAGTCCTCTCCGGCCTGGACCCGGTCAAACGCCGCCCCGGCATGTACACCGACACCAGCCGCCCCAACCACATGGCGCAGGAGGTGATCGACAACTCGGTGGACGAGGCGCTGGCCGGCTACGCGAAAAGCATCGAGGTCACCGTGCACACCGACGGCTCGGTCGAGGTGAGCGACGACGGCCGCGGCATGCCGGTGGACATCCACCCGGAGGAAGGCATCCCGGGCGTGGAGCTGATCCTCACCCGCCTGCACGCGGGCGGCAAGTTCAGCGGCAAGAACTACAACTTCTCCGGCGGCCTGCACGGTGTGGGCGTGTCGGTGGTGAACGCGCTGTCCGACCGCGTGGAAGTCACCATCCGCCGCGACGGCAACGAATACCGCATGGCCTTCGAGCACGGCGACCGCGTCAGCGAGTTGGAGATCATCGGCACGGTGGCGAAGAAGAAGACCGGCACCACGGTGCGCTTCTGGCCGGAGGCCAAGTATTTCGACTCGCCGAAGATCTCGCTGCCCAAGCTCAAGCACCTGCTGCGCGCGAAGGCCGTGCTGTGCGCGGGCCTTGCAGTGAAGCTCACCGACGCGGCCAGCGGCGAAGTCTGCGAATGGTTCTACGAGGACGGCCTGCGCGACTATCTGCGCGGCGAGCTGGACGGCGGCGAAATCCTGCCCGCCGAACTCTTCGTGCATCACGTGGCGCGCGACACCGAGGGCATGGACGTGGCGCTGGCCTGGCTGCCGGAAGGCGAGCTGGTGCAGGAGAGCTACGTCAACCTGATCCCCACCGCGCAGGGCGGCACGCATGTGAACGGCCTGCGCTCGGGCCTCACCAACGCGATCCGCGAGTTCTGCGACATCCGCAACCTGCTGCCGCGCGGCGTGAAGCTGGCACCGGAAGACATCTGGGAGCGGCTCGCCTTCGTGCTCAGTGCCAAGCTGCAGGATCCGCAGTTCGCCGGCCAGACCAAGGAGCGGCTGTCCTCGCGGCACGCCGCCGGCCTGGTGGAAGGCGTGATCCACGACGCCTTCAGCCTGTGGCTGAACCAGAACGTGGACACCGGCGAGCGCATCGCCCAGCTCGCCATCGAGCGCGCCAGCGCGCGACTCAAGGCGTCCAAGCAGGTGGTGCGCAAGAAAATCGTGCAAGGCCCGGCTCTGCCCGGCAAGCTCGCCGACTGCACCTCCACCGACCTCACCCGCACGGAACTCTTCCTGGTGGAAGGCGACTCCGCCGGCGGCAGCGCCAAGCAGGCGCGCGACAAGGAGTTCCAGGCGATCCTGCCGCTGCGCGGCAAGATCCTCAACACCTGGGAAGTGGAATCCACCTCGGTGCTCGCCTCCGAGGAAGTGCACAACCTCGCCATCGCCATCGGTTGCGACCCCGGTCGCGACGACCTCACCGGCCTGCGCTACGGCAAGGTCATCATCCTCGCCGACGCGGATTCCGACGGCCTGCACATCGCCACCCTGCTCAGCGCGCTGTTCCTCAAGCATTTCCCGCACCTGGTCAGCGAAGGCCACGTGTTCGTGGCGATGCCGCCGCTGTTCCGCGTGGACGTGGGCAAGCAGGTGTTCTACTGCCTGGACGAGGCCGAGAAGCAGGCCATGCTGCAGAAGATCGAGCGCGAGAAGATGCGCGGCGCGGTCGCCGTCACCCGCTTCAAGGGCCTGGGCGAGATGAACCCGCCGCAGCTGCGCGAATCCACCATCCACCCCGACACCCGCCGTCTGGTGCAGCTCACCGTGGACGGCGACGACGGCACCGCCAGGCTGATGGATCTGCTGCTGGCCAAGAAACGCGCCGGCGACCGCAAGGCCTGGCTGGAGGAAAAGGGCGACCTGGCCACGCTGGAGGTGTAGCAGACTGTTGAGAAACAGCCTGCTGGCGCGACCCATGGATGGATCGCACGCCGGGCAAGCACGCAACTGCTTGATCGGCGGAGCCGCGTCCGGACATGTGCCGGACGCGGCGAGTCGAGAAAGTGCAGGAAAGCACTTTCTCGACACCCAGGTAGATCGGGTAGATCGGACAGCTGCCACAAGGCATCATGAATTTGCCCGTTTTGACCGCCACTGCGGCACAATAGACGTCCATTCTTGTTTCACCCTCACCATAGAAAGAACGGCTCCATGTCAGTCGCCGAGTACCCACAGGAAGTGGAAGGTCGCCCCCGGGCGCTCCCTGCCGCCAGACCCGCCGTTCAAACCCGCGCCGCCGTCCGACTATCCGGCCTCGACGGCCTGCGCGCCATCGCCGTCACCGCCGTGGTGCTGTTCCACGCCGACTACTACTGGGCGCGCGGCGGCTACCTCGGCGTCGACCTGTTCTTCGTCATCTCCGGCTTCCTCATCACCGGATTGATCGCCCGCGAGGTGGACGGCAGCGGGCGTTTCAACCTGGTCGATTTCTACTGGCGCCGCGCCAAGCGCCTGCTGCCGGCCTCGTGGCTCCTGATGGCCGTGGTCGTGGCCGTCGCGGCATGGGTGGCGCGCGACGCCCTGCCCCACCTGCGCCGCGACACGCTCGCCTCGTTCTTCTACGTCACCAACTGGGAGCTGCTGCACAGCCAGACCTCGTATTTCGAGGCCACCGGCCGCCCGCCGCTGCTGCAACACCTGTGGTCGCTGGCCATCGAGGAGCAGTTCTACCTCAGCTGGGCGCCCTTGCTGCTTCTGCTGTTGCCGCGGCTGGGCCGACGCCGGCTCGCCGCCATCGCCCTGTTGCTGGCCGTCGCCTCGGCGGCCTGGATGGCGGTGCTGGCCCAGCGCATGGGCTATCCGGCGCAGGGCGATCCTTCGCGCCTGTACTTCGGCACCGATACCCACGGCTTCGCCCTCCTGCTGGGCTCGGCGCTGGGCCTGCTCTGGCAGCCCGCCGCCGCCAAGCCGGCGGACGCGACCACGCACGTGCTGGGCTGGCTGTTCGGCCTGGGCGCGCTGGGCGCGCTGATCGCGCTGTTCGCACTGATGGGCGAGAACACGCCCACGCTCTACCCCTGGGGCTTTCTCGCCGCCGCCGGCGTGGCCCTGGTGCTGATTGCCGCCGCCACCCATCCCGGCATCGCCTTCGGCCGCTGCCTGGACAATCCGGTGATGCGCTGGCTCGGCGAGCGCTCCTACGGCATCTACCTCTGGCACTGGCCGGTCTTCATGCTGACGCGGCCCGGCATCGACCTGCGCCATCTGAACGACGGCGCGGCGCTCGCCCTGCGCCTCGCACTCACGCTCGTGGCGGCCGCCCTGTCGTACCGCTATCTGGAAATGCCGGTGCGCCGCGGCGCACTCGAACGCCTGTTCACGCGCAAGCGTCGCCACGCCTGGCCCGGGCGGCTGGCGCTGGCGGCGGCGCTGCTGCTGGTCTTCGGCTCGGTCAGCGCCACGCTGCGCCGGGCACCGCAACAGGACTTGCCGGCGCTGGACGTACGTGCGGCACTGACGCTGGGCGCCCCGGTCGTGCCCACGAGCGCCGTGACCGCGAGCACCGCGACTGCGTTGGCGCCGATCCCGGCCGCCTCGCTGGAGGTGCCACTCGAACCGGTCGCGCTGCCCGCCACTTTCGCCGCGCCGGACGAACCCGCCGTGGCGAGCTATGCCGGCGACGACATCACCGCCATCGGCGACTCGGTGCTGCTGGGCGCCAGCCGACTGTTGAAAGCCTCCCTGCCCGGCGTGGACGTGCACGCCACCATGGGCTGGCAGGCCGCCGACGTCATCCGCGAGCTGAAGACGCTGCAGCAAGCCGGCAAGCTGCGCGAGGTGGCGCTGCTCCACCTGGGCACGAACGGCTACGTCACCGAACCGCAACTGCGCCAGATCCTTGGCATGCTGGCGGACTGCAAGCGCGTGGTGCTGGTCAACACCCACGTGCCACGGCGCTGGATGGAGGCCAACAACGAGCTGATCGACAACGTGGCACCCGAGTTTTCCAACGTCGTGGTGGTGCGCTGGAACGACGTCTCGGACAATCACCCGGACGACTTCGTCTCCGACGGCGTGCACCTGACCTCCATCGGCCTGCGCAGCTACATCATGGCCATCATGCGCACGGGGCACCTGGCGCGCGACGCGGCGGCGGCCACCGCCATCGCCGCCACGCCGGGCAGCGACCCCGCCACCGATGACGCCGGCGACCTCTCGCCCACCCTGGTGCTGGCGCCACAGGCCGCCGCCAGCGACGCCTACTGGCACAAGATGGCCGTATGCGAAACCAACGCCAACTGGCGGAACGCGGGACGTCGCTCCGGCGGCCTCGACATCACGCAGGACGACTGGCAAACCTTCGGCGGCATGGCCTTCGCGCCCACGCCGGCCGACGCCTCGCCCGCGCAGCAGATCGAGGTGGCCAACCGCATCTCGACGCAGGGCTGGGCCAATCCGCACGGTGACGTCATCGCGCCGCTTGGCTTCGCCCGCTGGCGCTGCGTGGCGGCCATCGGCCTGCCGCCCAACCACTCGCCGAACACCTACACTCGCGAGAGCGTGCTGGCCCAAACCTTCCATCTGGGCGAGCGCGGCACCGTGGTGCGCGATCTGGAACGCATCCTCGGCGAGACGCCACGCGGCATCTACAACCGAAAACTTCGCCACAAGTACCTCGCCTATCTGAAGAAGAACAGCCAGCCCGAGGTTCTCGCCGGCACGCTGCCTCAACCCACGGGAGTCCACCACGCATGGCATTCGCCCCGCGCAGATTGATGATCGGCACCTGCTGCGCAGGACTGCTCGCCCTTGCATTCAGCCTTCCCTCGCCCGCCTTCGCGCAGGGCGCCGCCACGACCTCCGCCGAGGTCAGTGACCTGGTATGCCCCAACGCGTCGCCGGCACGCCCCGAGCCGGCGCCTCACCCTCGCGTCGAACATCCCGCGCCGATGGGTTCGGAAATGCCCAGCGACGCCGAACTCGGCCCGCTCGCGCGCACCGTCATCCGTCCCCAACCCCGACTGGACGCCGCAACCATCGCGGGCTTCGCGCCCGGCACCATCGGCACGCCGCGCCGCATCGCCCTCTGGGGCGACAGCCATCTCGCCGGCGGCCCGTTCGCGCCCACGCTGATCCACGCCCTGCACGAGCAGGGGCTGCGCGCGGAAACGCGCTTCCTGCCGCCAACGATGGGCCGCGCCAACGTCGTCCTGCCCGGCCTTCGCGCCTACTGCATCGGGCCGAGCTGGACGACGGTACTGGCCTATACCTCGCCAACCGCGCTCACCATCGGACCGGCCCTGGCCGACCGCGTGGCCGCAGCCAGCCCCAGCAGCTACCTCTGGCTCGACCTGCGCGACGCCGCCCGGCAAACCGACGTGCGCCAGGTGCAGCTGGTCTATCGCGCGCCCGCGGGCGCCGCCATCGACTATCGCATCGACGACGGCACGCAGGCCACGCTGCCGCTGCCCGCCACTGCGGGCAGCCAGACCGTGAGCTTCCGCGCCGACCGCCCGATCGCCACCCTCAGGCTGCGCGTCGTCGGCGGCACGCTGGATGTGCAGGGCTTCATCCTGGATCGCACGCCAACGGCACGCGTCACCCTCGACACGTTCGGCATCCCCTCCGCCACCGTCAAGGGCTGGGCGAATGCCGACCCGCGCGTACTGGCGCAAGCGCTGCACGGCACGGACTACGACGCTGTGGTGCTGGAATACGGCACCAACGAAGGCGCCGATCCCGATTTCAACGCCGACAAATATGCCAGCGAGCTGAGCAGTGCATTGACCAACCTGCGGCAAGTCTTCCCGCAGGCTGCCTGCGTGCTGGTGGGGCCGCCCGATCGCGGCGTGCTGCGTACCGGTCACGGTCACCGGCTGCCACTGCTCGCCTATGGCCGCATCCACCAGCGCATTGCGCAGATCCAGCGCGATGTCGGCCACCGCTTCGCTTGCGCCGCCTGGAACTGGCAAGCCCTCATGGGTGGCCCCGGCGGCAGCTACGGCTGGGCGCATGCCAGGCCCGGCCTGATGGGGCGCGACCTGATCCACCTGAGCCCGGCCGGTTACCGCCTCACCGGGCAAGCCCTGGCCCACAGCCTGGGCTGGTCGCCGTAGACTGCGGTTTTCCGGCATCCCAAACCACCATGGCCCTCGCACCGCCCTTCAACCTGCAAGCCTGGATCGAGGCCCACCGCCACCTGCTCAAGCCGCCGGTGGGCAACAAGTGCGTCGTCGACGGCGACTTCATCGTGATGATCGTGGGCGGCCCCAACGCGCGCACCGACTACCACTGGGAAGAAGGCCCGGAGTTCTTCTACCAGCTCGAAGGCGAGGCGGTGCTGCACGTGCAGGACGAAGGCGTGAAGCGCAGCCTGCCGCTGCACGCCGGCGAGATGTTCTACCTGCCGCCGCGCGTGCCGCATTCACCCGAGCGCATGGCCGGCTCGGTGGGCCTGGTGATCGAGCGCCGCCGCCTGCCGCACGAGAAGGATGGCCTACTCTGGTTCTGCGAGCGCTGCAACCACAAGCTGTACGAGGAATACTTCACGCTGGTCGACATCGAGCACGATTTCCCGCCGGTGTTCGACCGCTACTACGCCTCGCGCGAGGCGCGCACCTGCACGGCTTGCGGGCATCTGAATCCCGCTCCCGCGAAGTACCCGTAGGAGCCCGCTGGCGGGCGATGCTTTATGTTTTGATGCATCAGAGCAGGAGCATCGCCCGCCAGCGGGCTCCTACGGGCGCATGGCGCACCACTTTTCCGCCATGCGCCGCAGCGACGGATCGGCTTGCGGGTTGCGGGCGATTTCGTGCACCGGCTTCCAAGCCAGCGCCAGCGACTCCGCACTGATCGCGTACTCCTCGCTGCCGGTGGCGCGCACCACGTAGCGCACGTCGTAGTGCCAGTGCTCCGGCTCGCTGCCGCGTGCCGGGATGCGGTGGGCGTCAAGGTCGAAGATCGCCGGTTCGACGACGAGATCACGCAAGCCGGATTCTTCTTCCGCTTCGCGCAGCGTCACGCGTGCGAGGTCGCTGTCGCCGTCGGCGTGGCCGCCCAATTGCAACCAGCGGCCCAGCTTGCGGTGATGGGTGAGCAGCACACGCGCGCCATCCGCGCTCACCAGCCAGGCCGAGCCGGTGAAGTGCCCGCTGGTGTGTTCGCGCGCAAACACCGGCGCACCGGTGGCGAGGAAACGCTCGAAGCAGTCGACGACGTCGCCTTCCGCCGGATGCCTCGCGCGATAGTCGTGCAAGGCTGCGGCGAGTGGTGTGAATTCCATGGTCATGACTCGTGGCGAAGGTGGCAGAAATCTCGGCCATTCTAGCTGCGCCGCGTCTTGTCCCACCCTCACCGCTCCGCTATGGTTGGGCGTCTTTCGACTCGTCGCGCCACGCTGGCGCACCACAGAACGAGCGAGGCATCACCCAGGGGATTGCACGCATGCTGTTCAAGCGCATCAAGCCGATCGACCAGATCATCGCCACGGCGGAGAAGAAAAGCCTCACCCGCCAGCTCGGCGCCTTCCAGCTCACCATGCTCGGCATCGGCGCGATCATCGGCACCGGCATCTTCGTGCTTACCGCCGAGGCGGGCCAGAAGGCCGGCCCCGGCATGATGGTGTCCTTCGTGATCGCCGCGGTGGTGTGCGCCTTCGCCGCGCTGGCCTACGCCGAACTCGCCGCGATGGTGCCGGTGGCCGGCTCGGCCTATACCTACACCTACGGTGTGCTCGGCGAGGGCACCGCCTGGGTGGTCGGCTGGGCGCTGGTGCTGGAGTACACCATCGCCGCCAGCACGGTGTGCGTGGGCTGGGCCGGTTACGTCAACGGTTTGCTCAACCATGCCGGCTTCGGCTTGCCACACTACCTTCAAGTAGGGCCGATGGACGGCGGCAGCTTCAACCTGCTGGCCTGCCTGATCGGCCTCGCCGTCACCGGCCTGCTGGTGGTGGGCACCTCGAAGTCGGCCAAGGTCAACACCGTACTGGTGCTCATCAAGATCGTGGCGCTCACCGCCTTCATCTTCGTGGCGCTGCCGGCGGTGAAGGACCCCAACTTCATTCCCTTCGTGCCCAACGGCTGGGGCAGCCCGATGGGCGGCATCGGCGTGCTGGGCGCGGCGGCTTCCATCGTGTTCGCCTACATCGGCTTCGATGCGGTGTCCACCGCCGCGGAGGAAACCAAGAACCCGAACCGCAACATTCCCATTGGCCTGATCGGCTCGCTGGGCGTGTGCACCGTCTATTACCTGCTGGTGAGCTACGGCGCGGTGGGATCGGTGGGCGCGCAGCCGCTGATGGACGCGCACGGCGTGGCCTATGAAGCAGGCACGCCGGCCTTCGCCGAGGCCTGCAAGGGCGCTGCCGAATCGCTGGTGTGCAGCAAGGAGGCGCTGGCCCAGGTGGTGCGTCAGCTTGGTCACAACAACGTGGCCGCCTTCATCGCCTTCGCCGCGAGCATCGCGCTGCCGTCGGTGATCCTCACCATGACCTACGGCCAGACCCGCATCTTCTTCACCATGTCGCGCGACGGCCTCTTGCCGAGCGGCCTGGCCAAGATCCACCCGCGCTTCCACACGCCGCACATCATCACCCTCATCACCGGCGTGTTCGTCTCGCTGTTCGGCGCGCTGTTTCCCGTGGGTATCCTCGCCGACATCACCAATTCGGGCACGCTGTTCGCCTTCATGATGGTGGCACTGGGCGTGCTGATCCTGCGCCGGACGCAACCGGAGCGCGCACGGCCGTTCCGCACGCCGCTGCCGTGGCTGGTGTGCCCACTGGCGGTGCTGGGCTGCCTGCTGCTGTTCCTGAATCTGTCGGAAAAAGCCATCGCCACCTTCTTCGTGTGGGGCGGCATCGGCATCGTGGTGTACTTCGCCTACGGCTACCGCAAGAGCAACCTGGCGCGCGGCATCGACTGAACCACCGGCACGCAAGCCGCTTGCCACACCGCCGGGGCGTCCCCACCGCGCCGGCCTTCTAGTCTGGATGCTCCATGCTCAAGCAATTGCTCGCCCGCAAGACCGCCTTCGCCGGTTCCGAGGAGGCCCACAGCATCGCCCTGAAACGCACGCTGGGCCCCTGGGGGCTCACCGCACTGGGCATCGGCGCGGTGATCGGCGGCGGCATCTTCGTCATCACTGGGCAGGCGGCGGCCGAACACGCGGGACCGGCGATCATCCTGGCCTTCATCATCGCGGCGATCTGCTGCAGCTTCACTGCGCTGTGCTACGCCGAGTTCGCCACGCTGATCCCGATGTCGGGCAGCTCGTATTCCTACGCCTACGCGACGCTGGGCGAGCTGGTGGCCTGGTTCATCGGCTGGAACATGGTGCTGGAGTACGGCGTGTCCGCCTCAGCGGTGGCGGTGAGCTGGACCGGCTATTTCACCAGCCTGCTCGACCACATAGGCATCCACCTGCCCGCCGTGCTCACCAACGCCCCGCTGGCCTATACGGACGGCCACCTCGTGGCCACCGGCGCGTTGCTCAACCTGCCGGCTGTAGCCATCACTCTGGCGCTGACCTGGCTGTGCTATCGCGGCATCCAGGAGTCCAGTGGCGCCAATCTCGCCATGGTGCTGCTCAAGGTCGGCCTGATCGTGGTGGTGATCGTGGCCGGCTGGCGCTACGTCGACCCCGCACTGTGGCATCCCTTCATCCCCGCACAGCAGGGGCCGGAGAAGTTCGGCTGGGCCGGCATCATGCGCGCCTCCACGCTGGTGTTCTTCGCCTACATCGGCTTCGAGGCCACCTCCACCGCCGCGCAGGAAGCGAAGAACCCGCAGCGCGACCTGCCCATCGGCACGCTGGTGTCGCTGGCCGTGTGCACCGTGCTCTACATCGGCATGGCGGCGGTCATCACCGGCCTCATCCCGTTCGACCAACTGGGCACCAGCGAACCGGTGGTCACTGCGGTGAAAGCACATCCCGAACTGGGCTGGCTGCGCTGGCTGGTGGAGGTGGGTGCGCTGATCGGCCTGTCCTCGGTGGTGCTGGTCATGATCATCGCGCAGCCACGCATCTTCATGATCATGGGCCACGACGGCCTGCTGCCGCCGGTGTTCGCCAAGATCCACCCGCGCTACAAGACGCCGCACATCAACACCGTCATCACCGGCCTCGGCATCGCCGCGCTGGCGGCGGTGTTCCCGCTGGATATCCTCGGCGACCTCGTTTCCATGGGCACTCTGATCGCCTTCGTGGCGGTGTGCGCTGGCGTGCTGATCCTGCGCTACACCCATCCCGAATTGCCGCGCACCTTCCGCGTGCCGTGGGCGCCGGTGATCTGCACGCTGGGCGTACTCTGCTGCCTCGGCCTGCTGTACTGGGAGAACTGGTACCAGTGGCTGATGATGGGCGTCTGGACCGCGGTCGGCCTGGTGATTTACATGGGCTACGGCTACCGGCACAGCCGCCTGCGGCAACCCGCGACGCCGGCAGCCTGAGATTCTGGGAGTCGGTGAAAAATCGCCCGTCCGCCGGGCCACCGCGCAGCGCACCCTGCCGGGCTCGCCTGGCGATCGCCCTTGCGACGGCGTCTGAACGCTTCATGGGTCATGGCGCCAACTTGTCACGATAATCCGCAAATTTCGCCGGATTCCATGAATTTTCGCCAAAACGCAAATGCTGACCGATACGGCACCCCTGCGCTCGCGGTGCATGAACCCACCTTGGCACGAAAGCTAAAAAAATCGGCTAATCAACATGTTGCACATGAATTTCCGAAAGTGCTGCCCTTGGGCCTGTCCAGCGGCCGCGCGGGGGGTATGATCCCCAGTCCGAGGGTTGATCACTTGGCAGTGGGCCCCGGATCGCCGCCCGGCGCGTCAGATGGGTAGCTCCTCAGCCTGACGTGCCGGGCCGGCACTTTTCCCGCCTCACCCCTTTACCTTCCCCGCACCGGCCGCGCGCCGCTTGCCGGCTTGCGCTCGCGCGCCACAAAAAAGGCCGACACCAAGTGTCGGCCTCGCGCGGGAAACAGGTGGTTGCCGCGACGCTTACTTTGCCTTCGGCGAGTGCGACACGCACCAACCCTTGGCGTTGACGGATTTGCCCGGGAACAGTGCGCACGGGCCGTAGCCGTTCGCGCCACCCGAATAGAACTGGCAGTTGGCGCAGTTGTCGCCGGCCTTGTGCTTGGGATTCTTGGTCTTGCTGGCGTCTTCGATGTAATCCAGCGCCTTGGCGGTCGGATCGGCATCGGTCACGTGCGGCAGGTCGGCAGCACGCGCAAAGCGCGGCAGGCCACCCAGCACGACAGCCGCCGCCGTGGTGCCGGCAGCCACTTTCAGGAAACGACGGCGTGATGCATTGTTTTCATCTTGCGACATGGGGAACCTCCATCGTGGGTGCACACTCCGCCAAACGTGCCGGCGGGACAGACTGATGCTACGCCCGCCATCGCGGCACACCCGCGAATGGATCGCATTTGCCGGCACCGAGGGCCATCCATGGTGTAAGATCGCCACTTCGTTTGGACGTCCATTCGCATGACCAACCTGCCCGCCACGATTCCCCAGGAACTCTTCGCCGCGCGCGCCGATGCCGTCGCCGACGCCGCACGCGAACTGGCCCTGGCGGGCTGGACGCCCGCCACCAGCAGCAATTTCTCCATGCGTGTGGATGCGCAACACGCGGCCATCACCATCTCCGGGCGCGACAAGGGCAAGCTCGGTCGCGACGACATCATGCTGGTGGATATGCAAGGCCTCGCCGTGGGCAGCGACCACCGTCCCAGCGCCGAAACCGCCTTGCACACCCAGATCTACCGTCGCTGGCCGGAAGCGCAAGCCGTGCTGCACACGCACTCGCGCACACAGAGCGTGGCCTCGCGCTATTTCGCCAAGGCCGGCGAGGTACGCCTTGAAGGCTGGGAGCTGCAGAAGGCCATCGCCGGTCACACCACACACGAGAGCGTGTTCGCCATTCCGGTTTTCCCCAACACCCAGCACATGCCCGAGCTGGTGGCTCGCGTCGACGCTTGGCTGGACGCCGGCAAGCCGCTCGCCGCCTACCTGATCGACGGCCACGGCATCTACACCTGGGGCCGCGACATGAAAGAGGCGCGCCGCCACCTGGAGGCGCTGGAATTTCTGCTCGGCTGCGAACTTGACCTGAGGAAGCTTCCCGCATGAGCCAACTGCGCATCTTCGACGAACATCGCCCCGCAGCGCCGCTCGCCGTGCATGGCGAGCACACCGACATCGCGCGCACGCTTGCCGCCGCCGGCGTGCGCTTCGAGCGCTGGGCCGCCACCGCGCCGGTCGCGCCCGGTGCGAGCCAGGACGCGGTGATCGCCGCCTACCGCACCGACATCGATCGCCTGATGCGCGAGGAAGGCTACCAGTCGGTGGATGTCATCAGCCTCGCACCCGATCATCCCGACCGCGCCGCGCTGCGCCAGAAATTCCTCGCCGAGCACACCCACAGCGAGGACGAGGTGCGCTTCTTCGTGGCCGGCGCCGGCCAGTTCACCCTGCACCTTGGCGACAAGGTCTACGACGTCTTGTGCGAGGCCGGCGACCTGATCGGCGTGCCCGACGGTACCCGGCACTGGTTCGACATGAGCGAGGCACCCTACTTCGTCGCCATCCGCCTGTTCACCAACAAGGACGGCTGGGTTGCCAACTACACCGGCAGCGACATCGCGCAAGGCTTCCCGCGCATGCCGCCGCTGGCCCGCACGGCCTGAACCCGGCGCTTCCGCTGACGCGGACGTGCTGCCAGAATCGCGGGCTCCACCACGGGAGCCTCGCATGGAAATCCGCTTCAAACGCCCACTCAACGTTTCCGGCAACGCCGGCACCCGCCACGCCGGGCTGCTGGTCGTCGGCGTCGTGCTGCTCATGGCAGCGGCATCGAGCATCGTCACCATCGGCCCCGGCAACCGCGGCGTATTGATGACCTTCGGCGCGGTGCACCAGGGCGTGCTGACGCCGGGCCTGCACTTCAAGCTGCCGTTCGTGCAGACGGTGAAGCAGATGAACGTGCAGATCCAGAAGTCGCAGACCAACGAGACGGCCGCCAGCCGCGACCTGCAGAACGTCTCCACCGAGGTCGCGGTGAACTGGGCGATCAACCCGGTCGACGCCGAATGGGTTTACCAGCACCTGGGCGATGAATCCGAGCTCACCAGCAAGGTGATCGCGCCGGTGGTGTCCAATGCAGTGAAGGCGGTCGCCGCCAGGTACAACGCCGAAGATCTGATCGAGAGCCGCGCCAAGGTTGCCGCAGAAATCGAGCAGCAGATCGTCGCGGCCCTGAACCAGTACAAGGTGCAGGTACAGGGCGTGAACATCACCAACTTCCAGTTCAGCCACGTCTACACCGAGGCCATCGAGCAGAAGCAGGTGGCCCAGCAGCGCGCGCTGCAAGCCACCTACGACCTGCAGCGCACCAAGATCCAAGCCGAGCAGGAAGTCGCGCAGGCCGAAGGCCAGGCACAGGCGCAGAAACTGCTGCAGCAAACCATCTCGGCGCAGATCATCCAGCTCAAGGCGGTGGAGAAGTGGAACGGCGTACTGCCGCAGGTGGTCGGCGGCAGCGGCACGCTGCCGATGATCGGCCCGCTCACGCCATCGGCCAAGGCCACAGCCACGGCAGATTGACGTTTGCGCGGGTAGGCTTGCAGCCTTCACGGAACCGGTGAAGCATCCCGCATCGCGCGGAATTTTTCGCCAGCGCATGGCACCCGCTCGCGCGCCCCGCATGGCGGTCGCCGGCGCAGTTGATGTACGCCAGGCCGTCCATGCCTGGGCTGAAAGTACAGAAAAACCACCCACTCTCCCCGGTCGCCACGCCCATGTCCGAAATCCGCGCCATCGTCACTGACATCGAAGGCACCACCAGTTCGATCAGCTTCGTCAAGGACGTGCTGTTTCCCTATGCGCGCAAGCGTCTGCCGGCCTTCGTGGAAACCCATGCCGACCGCCCCGAAGTGCAGCACTGGCTGCACGAGGCCGCGAAGGAAGCCGGCTACATCGAGGCCAGCCGGCAGGAGGTGATCGAACTCTTGCTGCGCTGGATAACCGAAGACCGCAAATCCACCGCGCTCAAGGCGCTGCAGGGCATGATCTGGCGCGAAGGCTACGAAGCCGGCGACTACCGCGCCCACGTCTACCCCGAGGTGGCCGCACGGCTGCGTGCCTGGCGCGCCGACGGGCTGCGCCTGTATGTGTATTCCTCCGGCTCGGTGCCAGCGCAGAAACTGTTCTTCGGCTACAGCGAAGCGGGCGACCTCACGCCGCTGTTCGCCGGCTACTTCGACACCGAAACCGGCCCCAAGCGCGAGCGCGCCTCCTACGAAAAGATCGCTGACGCCATCGGCGAGGCGCCGGCGCATCTGCTGTTTCTCTCCGACATCGTGGAGGAGCTGGATGCGGCACGCGCCGCCGGCTTCCGCACCGGCTGGCTGCTGCGCCCGCCGCTGACGATTCCGGCGCAGGCAACGCATCCCACCTACGCCGATTTCGACGCCATCACGCCCTGAAGCCCCCATGCGCACCCTCCTTGCCGGCCTGCTCGCCTTCGCCGCCGGCGTACTGCTGATGTCCTGGCTCGGTGCCCATGCGCCGCCAGCCAGTCCGGCCACGGCCGCCACGCCAGCCGACGCCGGCAGTGTGGCGGCCAGCCCCGACGGCGGCGACACCGGCAGCGACGACTGGCCCGAGCAGGCACCCACGCCCGAGCAGGTGCTCTACGCCCAGCCGCAGATGCTGCGCGACGCGCTGGCCAAACTCGGCCCGCGCGTACCCGGCAAGCCCAACCTGTACCTCGTCGCCTTCGCCGGCGACGGTGGCGAGGACGTGTTCCACAACGAGGCCGAATACGCCGCCCGGCTGTTCCACCAACGCTTCGGCCCCAGCGCCCATGCGCTGGTGCTGGAGAACAACCCCGCCTCACTCGCCACCCATCCGCTGGCCGACTGGAGCAATCTCGAAGGCGCGCTGGATGGGCTGTCGAAGACGATGCAGCCCGACGACATCCTGCTGCTGTACCTGACCACGCACGGCAGCGAGGATCACACCCTGCTGGTGGACATGGCCCCGCTGCCACTGGACCCGATCGGCGCGCAGGATCTGGCCGGCATCCTCAAGGAACACCCGTTCAAGTGGAAAGTGGTGGTGGTCAACGCCTGCTATGCCGGCGGCTTCATCCCGCCACTCGCCGGCGACGGCACGATGGTGCTCACCGCCGCGCGCGCCGACCGCAGCTCCTTCGGCTGCGGCAGCGAGTCCGCGCTCACCTATTTCGGCCACGCCTGGCTGGTGGATGCCTTGAACCGCAGCGACAACCTCGTCGATGCATTCGCCCAGGCCAGGAGCGAGATCGCGCAGTGGGAGCAAAAGGACAAGCTCACGCCCTCGGAACCGCAGGACTACGTCGGCAAGGGCATCCAGAGGCAACTGGCGGCCTGGCGCAAGGGCATCACCGTCGGCCCGGCCGTACCGTTCGCGCCGCCGGCGCCTGCCGCTTCCGGCAGCACGGCCAGCGGCTCGCCGTGAATCAGCGCGCCGCGTGGCGCGCCCGCAGCACGCTGGCCACGTCGGCCAACGACAAGCCCCGGTCGCGCAGCAGCACGGTGAGATGGAACATCAGGTCGGCCGCCTCGCCCAGCAGCTCCTGCTCGCCCTGCGCCACGGCGGCGAGCGCGGTTTCCACGCCCTCCTCGCCCACCTTCTGCGCGATGCGACGCGTGCCGCTCTCGAACAGCTTGGTGGTGTAGCTGCCCTGCGGGCGCTGCCCGTGGCGCTGCGCCACCAGCGCATCGAGTTCGGCAAGGAAGCCCAGCGGCGGGCGCGCGCCCTCGCCAAAGCAGCTGGACGTACCCAGGTGGCAGGTCGGCCCTTGCGGATCGGCCTGCACCAGCAAGGTGTCTGCATCGCAATCGACACGCAGGGATTTCAGCGCCAGCATGTGGCCCGAGCTTTCGCCCTTCATCCACAGCCGCTGCTTGCTGCGGCTCCAGAACGTCACCTTGCCGCTGGCCCGCGTGGCGGCCAGCGCCTCGGCGTTCATGTAGCCCAGCATCAGCACCTCGCCGGTCAGCCAATGCTGCACGATGGCAGGCACGAGGCCGTGGCCCTTGGCAAAGTCGAGGCGGGAGAGTGCGTCGTCGTGCATGTCGTCGTCCTGGTTCACGGCCGCACCGCCACGCCCTGACTCGCCAGGTAGCGTTTGAGCGCGGGGATGGAAATAGCGCCGGAATGGAACACGCTGGCGGCCAGCGCGCCGTCCACGTCGGCGTCGGCAAAGGCATCGCGGAAATGTTCGGGCGCACCAGCACCACCGGAGGCGATCAAGGGCACCTGGCAGACCGCGCGCACGGCCTTGAGCTGCTCGATGTCGTAACCCTGCCGCACGCCGTCGCTACCCATGCAGTTGAGCACGATCTCGCCGGCGCCGCGCCGCTGCGCCTCGACCACCCAGTCCAGCGTACGCATGCGCAACGCGCGGGTTTTCGACGGATCGCCGGTGTATTGGCGCACGCGCCACTGCCCGTCCTCGTCACGCAGCGAATCCACGCCCACCACCACGCACTGCACGCCAAAGGCGGCGGCCAGCTCGGCGATCAGTTCGGGGCGTTCCAGCGCGGGCGAATTCACCGACACCTTGTCGGCACCCGCATGCAGCACGGCGCGCGCGTCGTCCACGCTGCGGATGCCACCGGCCACGCAGAACGGAATGTCGATGACGCGGGCGACCTGCTCCACCCAGCGGCGATCCACACTGCGTCCTTCCGGGCTGGCGGTGATGTCGTAGAACACCAGCTCGTCCGCACCTTCGTCACGATAGCGCAGGGCAAGGTCGACGATGCCACCCATCGCCACATGGTCGCGAAAACGCACGCCCTTGACCACTTGGCCGTTGCGCACGTCGAGGCAGGGAATGAGGCGGCGGCTCAGCATGCCCCGATCTCCTTCCTCGCACAGAGTGTCACGCTGTTTACACCCGCTCCCCCGGCGAATGTCGGGGGAGCGGGTTGGGGTGAGGGGGCGCGCTTTGGGTCTGTATCGACGAAAGCCCTCCTCACCCAAGCCCTCTCCCCCAAGCGGCGTTTGGGGGAGATGGCTTCATTCATGGCGCGGATCAGCATGCCAGCGCCTCCTGCACGGTGAAGCGGCCTTCCAGCAGGGCGCGCCCAAGGATCACGCCTTGCGCCCCAGCCTCACGCGCCGCACGGATGTCGTCCAGCGAACGCACGCCACCGGAGGCCTGCACCGCGAGCTGCGGCACGCTGTTGGCGAGATGGCGGTAGAGGTCGAGGTTGCAGCCGGCCAGCATGCCATCGCGTTCGATGTCGGTGCACAGGAGATGGCGCGCGCCTTGCCCGGCATACCACGGCGCGAGTTCGTCCAGCGTGCGCGTTTCGCTTGCCGTCCAGCCGGCGCTGGGCAGCGTCCAACGACCATCAACGCGGCGCGTATCGAGCGCGAGCGTGAGCCGTGCGGCGCCATAGCCACGCAGCCAGCCGGCCACGCGTTCGGGATCGCGGATCGCCACGCTGCCCAGCACCACGCGGGTCACGCCGGCATCGAACAGGCGCTGCAGATCCGCTTGCTCGCGCACGCCACCGCCAGCCTGCAACTGCATGCCGTCCCCGGCGATGGCCTCGATCACCGCGAAATTGTCGAGTCGTCCCGCGCGTGCGCCGTCGAGATCGACCAGGTGCAGCCAGCGTGCGCCAGCCTCGGCGTAGCGTCGCGCCAAGGCGCGCGGATCGTCCGAATACACCGTCTGCTGCGCATAGTCGCCCTGTTTGAGGCGCACCACGCGGCCTTCGCGCAGATCGATGGCGGGTATCACGGTGAACGTCATAGTTCGAGAAAGTTCTTGAGGAGCTTCGCGCCGACGGCGGCGGAGCGCTCGGGGTGGAATTGCATGCCGTGGAAATTGCCCTGCGCGATGGCGGCGGAAAACGGCTCGCCGTAGTCCGCCGTGAGCAGCGTCCACTCGCCAACCGGCACCGCGTAGCTGTGCACGAAATAGGCCTGTTCGCCTTCGACCAGGCCACTCAGCAACGGATGCCCGCGCCGCGCCATCAAGCTATTCCAGCCCATGTGCGGCACGCGCAGGCCCGGGCGTTCGACGAAGCGGCGCACCGGCGCGGGGATGACGCCGAGGCAGTCCACCGCGCCCTCCTCCGAATGCGCACACAGCAATTGCATGCCCAGGCACACGCCCAGCACCGGCTGGGTCAGGGCACGCAAGAGCTCGACCAGGCCCAGTTCGCGCAGCCGCGCCATGCCCGGCCCCGCCGCGCCCACGCCGGGCAGGATCACCCTGTCGGCGGCGCGGATCGTGGCGGCATCGGACGTCAGCGCCGCCTCCGCGCCCAGCCGCTGCAGCGCGTAGCGCACTGAACCGATATTGGTGCCACCGGCGTCGACCAGCACCACGGCCATTACAGCGCGCCCTTGGTGCTGGGCAGTTCGTCGCCCTCGCGGCGGATCGCCTGCCGCAGCGTGCGCGCCACCACCTTGAAGCAGGCTTCCACCATGTGGTGCGTGTTCTCGCCGCGCACCGCAAGATGCAGGTTCGCGCCCAGCGTCTCGCACAGCGAGCGGAAGAAGTGCGGCACCATTTCCACCGACAGCTCGCCCACGCGCGGCGCCGGAAAGTGGCCTGCGAACACGAAATACGGGCGGCCCGAAAGATCCAGCCGCGCCTCGGCCGCGCTCTCGTCCATCGGCAACGCGAAGCCGTAGCGGGCGATGCCGCGCTTGTCGCCCAGTGCCTGTTTCAAGGACTGCCCCAACGCCAGCGCGCAGTCCTCCACCGTGTGGTGTTCGTCGATGTGCGTGTCGCCGTCGCAAGACAGCTCCAGCGCGAAACCGCCGTGCTTGCCGAGCTGCTCCAGCATGTGGTCGAAGAACCCGATGCCGGTGTGCACGCGCGGCTCGGCCACGCGGTCGAGATCGACTTGCACCGTGATGCGGGTTTCCTTGGTGTTGCGCTCCACGCGGGCGTGGCGCGGCGCATCCAGCACCTGATGCGCCAGCTCGCCCCAGGCCACGCCCTGCGGCCCCACGTGCAGGCCGCGCACGCCGAGGTTGGCGGCAAACTGCAGGTCGCTCTCGCGGTCGCCGACCATGAGCGAGGACGCTCGGCTCCAGCCGTCGTCGGCGAGGTAATGGCGCAGCATGCCAATGCCGGGTTTGCGCGTGTCCTTGCCTTCGTGCGGGAAGCTGCGGTCGATCAGCACCTCGCGAAAGCCGATGCCCTGCGAGGCCAGGATACGCAGCAGGAGCTCGTGCGGCCCGGTGAATCGCGCCTCGGGAAAACTCGCCGTGCCCAGGCCATCCTGGTTGGTGACCATCACCAGCTCGTAGCCGGCGGCGACGAAACCTTGCAGGGCGGCGATCACGCCGGGCAGCAGTGCCAGTTTCTCGTAGCTGTCGATCTGCTCGTCGGCCGGCTCCTCGATCAGACAGCCGTCGCGATCCACGAACAGGATCTTCCTGCCGGCATTCATGTCGCCGATCCCTCGGCAGCACCCAGGCCGCCCATGGCCGATCGGTTGCCGGACGCCCGTCCCTCGGCGACACCCCGGTCATCCGTGGCCGGACTTCTCATCAAGGCGGCAAGCACGCTGTCGTTCTCCGGCGGCGCCCCCACCGTGATGCGCAAGGCGTCGCCCAGGCCCGGGTAGCGGCGCACGTCGCGCACCACGATGCCGGCATCGAGCAGGCGGCGGTAAACAGCGCCGGCGTCGTCGAAACGCACCGTTAAAAAATTGGCCTGCGAAGGCAGCACTTCGCGCACGCCGGGCAAGCTCATCAACGCGGTACGCAGGCGCGCGCGTTCGTCGCAGATCCGCTCGACATGGCTGCGCGCATTGGCCCGCCCCCAGCCGGACAGCGCCAACAAGGCTGCCTCCACGCAGGGCCGCGGCAAGGGATACGGCGGCATGATCCGGCGCAGCAAGGCGATCACCTCCGGATGCGCCAGCAGGCAGCCGATGCGCGCGCCGGCCAGCGCCCAGGCTTTCGACAACGTGCGCAGCACGGCGAGGTGCTCGTAGTCGTCCAGGAGATCGGCCACGCTGTCCACGCCGGAGAACTCGACGTAGGCCTCATCCACCACCAGCACGGCGCGACCGTCCAGCGCCTGCGCCAGCCGTTCGATGTCGGCGCGCGGCACCAGCCGGCCGGTCGGATTGTTCGGCGTGCAGACGAAGACCAGTTTCACCGCGGCCGTGACCGCCGCCAGGATCGCCTCCACGTCCAGCGTGAAATCGGCGCGCAACGGCACCTCGATCACCGCCGCATCCTGGATGCGCGCGCACACCGCATACATGCCGAAGGTCGGCGGTTGCACCAGAATCGCGTCGCGGCCCGCATGGCAGAACGCACGCACCAGCAGGTCGATGGCCTCGTCGCTGCCGCGTCCCACCAGCAGCTGTTCGCGACGCACGCCATACAGGCGCGCGAGCACATCGAGCAACGCGGCGGGCTGCGGTTCGGGATAGCGGTTGCAGCCCAGGCCATGGTCGCCGGTGGGTGGCCAGGCGGATTCGTTGGCGTTGAGCATCAGCTCGCCGCCGCCGGCCTCCATGCGCGCGGAGGAATACGGCTGCATGGCGCGGATCTCCGCGCGGGCCAGATCGAGCACGCTCATGCGATTTGCTCCAGCGCGGCGAGGCGCAACGTCACCGCGCGACGATGTGCTTCCAGTTGCTCGGCGGCGGCCAACGTGGCGGTGCATGGGCCGATGGCGCGCAGGCCGTCGGCGGACAGCTCCTGCACCGCGATCTGCTTCTGGAAACTCGCCACCGACACGCCGCTGTAACTGCGCGCATGGCCATAGGTGGGCAGCACGTGGTTGCTGCCGCTGCAGTAGTCGCCCACCGATTCGGGCGCCCAGGCGCCAAGGAAGACCGAACCGGCGCTTTCGATGTCGTCCAGCAGGGCACGCGGCGCAGCCACCTGCACGATCAGGTGCTCGGGCGCGTAACGGTTGCTCACCGCCACCGCCTGCGCCAGCGAGGCGACCCGGATCAGCCGGCTCTGCGCCAGCGCCTGTCGTGCGATGTCGGCACGGGGCAGTTCGGCGCATTGCCGCTCGACCTCGGCGGCGGCGCGGTCGATCAAGGCGTCCGAGTCGCTGAGCAGGATCACCTGTGAGTCCGGGCCGTGCTCGGCCTGCGACAGCAGGTCGGCCGCCACGAACACAGGATCGGCCTGCGCATCGGCGATCACCAGCACCTCGGATGGCCCGGCCGGCATGTCGATGGCCGCACCATCGGGATCGGCCGACACCTGCAGCTTGGCTTCGGTGACCCAGGCGTTGCCGGGGCCGAACAGCTTGTCGCAGGCCGGCACGCTCTCGCTGCCATACGCCATCGCCGCGATTGCCTGCGCGCCGCCCAGCTTGAACACCCGGTGCACGCCGGTGAGCCGCGCGGTGTACAGCACCGCCGCGTCGCAGCGGCCATCGGCGCGCGCCGGCGAGCACAGCACCACCTCTGGGCAGCCGGCGATGCGCGCCGGCACGCCAAGCATCAGCGCGGTGGATGGCAGCGGCGCCGTGCCGGCGGGCACGTACAGGCCCACGCGACGGATCGGCCGCAGCATGCGTTCCACCCGCACGCCGGGCGCGGTTTCCACCGCCACCGGCTGCGGCGCAGCGGCGCGATGGAAGGCCTCGATGCGTGCGGCGGCCTCACGGATCGCCGCCTTCAGCGCCGGCTCCAGCGCGGCCTCGGCCTGCGCAAATTCGTCGTCGGTGGCTTCCAGCGCGACCAGCGTGCAGCGATCGTATTGCGCGCTCAGTTCGCGCAGCGCGGCGTCACCGCGCGCGCGCACCGTGGCCACGATGCCGGCCACGCCCTCGCGCAATTCGTGGCTGCGCGATGGCGATGGCCGCGCCAACGCAGCGCGACGCCCGGCTTCATCCAGCGCATCCCAGTCCAGACGTTTCATGCGAACCGACCTTTCATGCAAGCCATGCCTTTCGTTTCAACCCTGCTTTTCATGCCAGCATTTTCTCCACCGGCAGCACGAACATCTCGCGCGCGCCGGCCTTCTTGATCTCCTCCAACTGGCGCCAGCTCACCTCGCCCGCGCACAGCGCCTGCAACATCAACTGATCGGGCTGACCGGCCACCGGCAGCAAGGTCGGTTGCGGGCCGCCGGGCAGCAGCCGGGTGATGCCGTCCAGCGCGGCGCGCGAGGCTTGCAGCAGCAAGAGACGCGATTCGCGCACCTGGATCACGCCATCGATGCGCTTGAGCAGCAGCTCGATCAGGTCACCACGCTCGTCGGCGGGCAACTCGCGCGGGCCCGCCAGCACCGCCTCGCTCTCCAGCAGCACATCGGCCTCGCGCAGCTGGTTGGCCACCAGCGTGCCGCCGCTTTGCACCAGGTCGCAGATGGCATCGGCGGTGCCCAACTTGGGCGCGATCTCCACCGAGCCGGCCAGGGTCACCACGCCGGCATCGACCCCGCGCTCGCGCAGCCAGGCGCCGAGCAGGCCCGGATAGGAGGTGGCGATGCGCCGACCGGCCAGTTGCGCGGCGTCGCGGTAATCCATCTCTTGCGGCACCGCGATGGAAAGCCGGCAACGGCCGAAGCCCAGCGGGCGCAGCTCGCCGGGAGCCGCCACAGCAGGGCCGGCGCCCAGGCAAAACTCGTCCAGCACGTTGCGCCCCACGATGCCTAGCTCGCACACACCCTGCGCGATCAGGCCGGGGATGTCGTCGTCGCGCACCAGCAGCAGATCCACCGGCTCGCCTTCGCCGAAGCAGAACAGCTTGTCGCGGCTCTGCCGAAAGGTGAGCCCGCAGCGCTTGAGAAGTTCCAGCGCCGGCTCGGTGAGCCGGCCGGATTTCTGCATGGCGATGCGCAGCCGGTCGCGTGTCTTCATGCCTTTTTCCTCGCGACCTGCGCCTGCCGGCGCGCCGCACGAACGGCGGCGGCGAGGTAGCCGCCGTTGCCCTGGTTGAGATAGCGCGCCACGCGCCCGATGGTGGTGATGCTGACCGCGGTGCGCTCGTGGATCTCGCGGTACGGCAGGCCGTCCAGCAGCAGCGGCACCACGCGCCAGCGATCCACCATCACCTCCAGCTCGGCCGGCGTGCACAGGTCGCCGAGGAAGGCGGCCATTTCCTCCGCGTTCTTCAACGACAGCAGCGCCTCGTACAGGCTCTGCGCGGCAGCGCCAACGGCCGCATCATCGGACAGTCTTCGCTTCATAATGTGATAACGCGTTAATACGATGGATCGCAGCATAACGCCTTTGCTGCGCCGCCGCAAGCACATGATCGCCCGTTGTGTCATTCGTCCGCACATGAAGGTCAACCCTATTTGTAGTGTTGACGAATCGACAAATGCCCAATATGTTGTGTCGGTCGGTATCCCGGTCGCTTGCGGCGGCCGGGTTGAAAAGGGAATCCGGTGGAAATCCGGAACTGCCCCGCAGCGGTAAGCGGAAACGAAATGCCTCACAGGCACTGGGCGGCAACGCCCGGGAAGCGAGGCAAAGTAGGTGGATCAGGCACGCGTCTGGCCCGTGTCCGCGAAGTCCGAAGACCTGCCGACACGCCGGATCGCCGGTCGATGCCGTACCACGGCGCGGCCGATACGCCCGGTGCGGGTGACCGCTTCCGCGGGGGAGCGCGTCGCGTATCGGGCGCCCTGCCCGGTCGCACGCGTTCCCTCCGAAGCCGAACCCTCTTGGCCCTGCGCGCGGGAGCAGGCAACTCGTCAAGAAGCCGCCTCACGGCTTCCCTTCGGGGAGCGCATATGTTCCATCTCAAACCAACACTGCTTCGCACGCGCACTGACGCGTGCGGTCATGTCGCCGCGCCGCATCAGGCCGCCGTCCGACCACCAGGCTGACGCCACCCTTCACCCGAATCCGACTCCGCTGGCGCGCCGCCATGGCACGCCAGTCTCGCCTGCCTGTGCTTCAAAGGAGGACACCCCTCATGCTGGAAACCATCATCAAGCGCGACGGCCGCGTCGAGCCGTTCACTCCGTCCAAGCTCAACCAGTGGGGCGAATGGGCCGCACAAACCCTGGGCGACGCGGTGGACTGGCCTTCGGTGGTGCTCGAAGCCGTCGCCGGACTGTCCGGTACCTCGAACACGCGCGAACTGCAGCAACAGCTCATCAAGACCTGCCTGCACTTCGACACCTGGTCGTACAACCGCATGGCGGGGCGGCTCTACGCCACGTTGATCCGCAAGGACCTCTACGGCCGCGACCGCCCCAGCGTGCTGGCGCTGCATCGCAGGCTGCAGCAGCTCGGCTACATGGAGGCACTGGATTACTCCGCGGCGGAATACGCCGAAGTCGAGCGCCTCATCGACCACGAGCGCGACTTCGCCTACGCGCACTACCAGTTGCACACCCACCTCACCAAGTACGCCATTGCCGACCGCGTCAACGGCGTGTATTTCGAGACTCCGCAGTTCATCTACATGCGCATGGCGATGGCGCTGGCGGTGGACCAGCCGCGCGCGCGCCGCATGCACGACGTGGAGCGCTTCTACGAACACCTGTCGCTGAACCGCATCAACGCGCCCACGCCCAACCACGTCAACCTGGGCACGCCGCTGCGCGGCTATGCCAGCTGCTGCCTGTACACCACCGGCGACAACGCACGCTCCATCGCGGTGGGCAACCACATCGCCAACACCATGACCTACATGTCCGCCGGCATCGGCGCGCACATGCAGACGCGCTCGCTGAACGACCCGGTGCGCGGCGGCGTAATCCGCCACCAGGGCAAGCTGCCGTATTACCGCGCGCTGGTGGCCGAGGTGAAATCCAACCTGCAGAACGGCCGTGGCGGCGCCTGCACCAGCTACTTCCCGATCTTCGACCCGGAGGTGGACGCGCTGCTGCGGCTGAAGAACCCGATGTCCACCGCCGATCGGAAGATACGCGGCATGGACTACTCCTGGGGCGGCAACCGCTTCTTTGCGCGCAAGGTGGCGTTGAACGAGGACGTGTTCCTGTTCAACTGCTACACCGCGCCCGACCTGCAGGAGGCGCTGTACAGCGGCGACGAAACGCGTTTCGAGGCGCTGTACGCGAAGTACGAGGCGGACACGGGCTTCAGGAAAACCTACGTCAACGCACGCGAGCTGCTCATCACCGCCAGCAACGAATGGAACGAAACCGGGCGCATCTACGAGCACAACATCACCGAGATGAACCGGCACACGCCGTTCAAGGACACCATCTACAGCTCCAACCTATGCTCGGAAATCGCGCTGCCCACGGCGCCGTACAACCACATCCTCGAACTGTATGCGGGGCGCGACATCTCCTTCGTGACCTTCGAGACGGAGGCCGGCGACACGCGCCGCATCGAGGGCGGCGCGCGCATCACCACCGCGCGCGGTGCGCTGTGGCCGGAGGACCTCGCCGTGGGCGACGTGGTCGACGGCGTCCGCGTCGCGCGCATCGTTCAGCGTTCCGCGCCCGAGGTGGCCACCTGCAACCTGGCCGGCATCTGCGTGGACAACATCGACTCGGAGGAACAGTACGCCGAAGTGGCCTATTACGCGCTGCTCATGATCGACAAGTGCATCCACCTTGCGCACTACGAGCTGCCGCAGGTGGGCGTGACCTCGCGCAAGCGGCTGAATGCGGGCGTGGGCATCCTCGGCCTGGCTCACCTGATGGCGAAAAATCGCCAGCGCTACACCTCGGCCGAGGGCAAGGCCTTCATCCACGCCGTGGCCGAACGGCACTACTACCACCTCCTGCGCGCCAGCCTGCGGCTGGGCCAGGAACTGGGCAATGCGCCGTGGATGCACAAGACGCGCTGGCCCGAGGGCTGGCTGCCGCTGGACACCTGCAACCGCCACGTCGACACGCTGGGCGACTTCCGCCTGCACTACGACTGGGAGGCGCTGCGCGCGCAGATCAAGGCCAACGGCGGCATCCGCAACTCGGTACTGGTGGCGCACATGCCCACCGAAACCAGCGCCAACGCCTCGGGCACCACCAACGGGCTCTACCCCGTGCGCGAGCTCACCCTCATCAAGACCGACAACCACCGCGTGAACTACTGGGCCGCGCCCGAAGGCGACGCCCTGGGCGAGTGGTACCAGTCAGCCTGGGACATCCCCGCCCGCGACCTCACCGAGATGTACGCCATCGTGCAGAAGTGGACCGATCAGGGCATCTCGGCCGACTTCTACCGCCGCGTGATCGGCGACGACTGCATCGAATCCACCGAGATGATCGAGAACTACCTCTACCGCGTGAAGCTGGGGCTGAAGTCCAAGTACTACATGAACCAGAAAACCTCCAACGGCATGCAGGAGGTCGCGGCAAGCACCGCGACCAGCGCCGCCGACGAGAAGGACAGCGATTGCGAGGCATGCACTTTGTGAAGCCGTGGCGGCTTCGACCCATCCGTGCGGACGAAGCCGCTCCCGCAACAACAGCCACCACCGCACACACCGCCACGAGAACGCCATGACCGACAACATTTTCAACTACGCCAAGACCGACTACGCCAAGCCCTCGCTGTTCCTGGGCCAGAAGCCTGGCCTGTTCGACACCATCAACCGCCACTACCCCGACATCTGGCGCCTGTACAAGGCACAGAAATCGCTGGACTGGGACGAGAACGAGTTCGACTACTCCTCCTGCAACGCCGACTTCAAATCCTGCTCGCGCGCCACCTGGGAAATGATGATCAAGACCCTGGCCTGGCAATGGGAGGCCGACAGCGTGGCCTCGCGCGCCATCGCCCCGGTGTTGGCGCCTTTCATCACCTCCAGCGAACTGTGGGCCTGCTGGCAACGCATCTCCGACAACGAGGTGATCCACGCCGCCACCTATTCGGAGATCGTGCGCAACTCCTTCGACGATCCCGGGGCCATCATCGAGGAGATCCTGCGCGTGGAGCAGGCGCACGCGCGGCTGGAGCGCGTGGCCAAGGCCTTCGGCGAGGGTTATCGCGCCTCGCACCAGTATGCGCTGGGCCTGCTGCCCAACGACCAGGCCACCTACAACACTGTGTTCATGACGGTGGTGGCGCTGTTCTGCATGGAGCGCATCCAGTTCATGGCGAGCTTCGCCGTCACCTTCGCCATCTGCGACACCGGGCTGTTCCAGCCCATCGGCAAGGCGATCCAGAAAATTGCCCAGGACGAGCTGGAAATCCACGCCGAACTGGATCGCGCCGTGCTGGCCAACGAGCTCGCCACCGAGCGCGGCCAGCGCGCCTTCCGCGAATGCCGAGACGCGATCGAGGCGCTGATCGAGGAAGTGGTGGACAGCGAACTCACCTGGATCGCCTACCTGTTCGACGAGGGCCGCGAGCTGGTCGGCATGAACCCCGAGCGCCTGTCGGCATGGACGCTGTACTGCGCCAAGGACGTCTACCAGACGCTGGGCCTGACCACCACGAAATACGCCCTGCCCGGCGCCAATCCGCTCAAGTACATGGAGAAGTGGCTGAACATCTCCAAGACCCAGGCCTCGCCGCAGGAACAGGACATCGCCGCCTACAAGGTAGGCGTGATGCGCCGCACCGACAAGCACCTGATCTTCGACGCCGACTTCTGAAGGAACCCGCCATGCAAGTCATCATCTACGGCCGCGACCACTGCACGAACTGCGACAAGAGCAAGCTCTTGTGTCAGATGAAATCCATCGCCTTCCAGTACCACGCTGTTGGCAGCGATATCACGGTGGACGAGCTGCACGGCAAGATCGGCCACCGCGCCACCAGCCTGCCGCAGATCTTCCTGGCCGAAGGCGACGCGATCCGCTACCTGGGCGGCTACGACGAGTTGCGCAGCACCTTGCAGCGCATGCATTGAGCGGCAGGCGCCATCAAGCAAAAAACCCGCCGAGGCGGGTTTTTTGTTGGCCGGAACCAGCACGAAGGAATCAGGCCGACTTCTTCTTCGGCGCGGCCTTCTTGGCGACAGCCGGCTTGGTCACGGTGGCCTTGACGCCGACCACGGCCGGCTGCACGGCGTGCGCGCGGGTGTTGCCGTAGCTGCCGCGATAGGTCTTGCCGCGACGGGTCTTGCGATCGCCCTTGCCCATGGAAATTTCCTCAGAATGCGTGATGGCTGGTCATGATAGCAGCGCCGCGGCCACGGACAAACCATGGCCGGCACCCGTCAGGCATGACCATGCCCGGCGCAGCCCGAGGGTTCGTCCTGGCACTCGCCCGGATCCACCTGCACCGTGGCATGGTGGATCGCGAAGCGCTCACGCAGCACACGGTTGATGGCGCGCAAGGCCTGCGCCGCTCCCGCCGGATCGCGCAGATCCGCATGCAAGGTGGCCATGCGCGAGCCGGAGGCCAGCTGCCATACATGCAGGTGGTGGATGCCGCAGATCGCCGGATCGGCTCCGCGCAGCGCGTCCTCCACGGCGGCCGTATCGAGGCCTTCAGGCACACCTTCGAGCAGGATGTGCGCACTGCGGCGCAGCAGTCGCCAGGCGCTCGCCAGGATCAGCACGACCACCAGCAGCGACAGCAGCGGGTCGGCCCACAACCAGCCGAAGGCATGGATCGCCAGCGCCGCCAGCACAGCCGCCACCGAACCCAGGAGATCACCCAGCACATGCAGGCTGGCGCCGGCCAGGTTCACGTCGTCATGCGCGTGGCCATGCAGGTGGCGCAGCACCAGCACATTCACCAGCAGGCCGACGGCGGCCACGGCCAGCATCAATCCGGAGCGGATGGGTTCTGGCTGCAGCAAGCGCTGCGTCGCCTCATACGCCACCCAGCCAACCAGCACGAACTGGCTGAGCGCATTGACGAAACCCACCAGCACTTCCATGCGGCCGTAACCGTAGCTGCGCCGGGCGTCGGCCGGAAGCGCGGCAAGCCGGGCGCCGTAGTACGCCATCAGCAAAGCCAGTGCATCCACCAGCATGTGGCCGCCATCGGTGAGCAGCGCCAGCGAGCCCGACCACAGGCCGCCCACGACCTCGGCCAGCATGGTGATCGTGGTGAGCAGGAACGCCACGAACAGCTTGCGCCCGCGCGGGTCTGCTGGCGCGTGCTCGTGCGGCGCGTAGCCGTGGCCGGCGTGCTCGTGAAGGTGGTGCTCGTGGGCTGCGCTCATGCGCGCATGCTAGGAAGCCGGCACAGGGTTACACAATCACCGATCAATGCGCGCACTGCACGCCGTGCACATGCGCGCTGCCACGCCGGCGATCGATGTAGAGATTCATGAAATGCGCCGAGGCGACCAGCAGGCCGCCGCAGGTCACCAGCAGGCTATGCAGTATCAGGATGTCCTGACGATCCACCAGCGCGATGCCGACGACGAGCAGCAACAAGCCGGGCACTGCCAGGAACAGCGGCAAGGCACGACGATGGCGCCGATAGCCAATCACCAGCGCCACCAGCGCCAGTACCACGGCAAACATCACGAAGCCGCGCTCGAAGCCGTGGCTGGCCAGGAAACCCAGCCCCAGCAGCGGCAGCAGTGTCAGCACGAAGGGCAGCAAGGCGCAGTGGATGGCGCACAGGAAGGAGGCCGTGGCCCCCACCCGGTCGGCCAGGTGCCACCAACGGCCGGCTCGAACCGGCACGCTCCCACCCGCCGCGCTCGAAAGCGCGACGGCTCGCAGCCTGCTGTCGCCGGGAGCGCAGCGTTCGATGCTTTCCATGGTGCTATGTTATTTTATAACAAACCAGCAGGCAAGCCGGCACGACGGCGGCCCCAGCAGGCGGGCGATTTTTTACAGGATCTCAGCCCTTGTGGCAGCGCTTGCACACGCCGTGCACTTCCAGCGTCTGCGCCTGCGCGTGAAAACCCATGGCCTTGGCCTGCGCCTCGATCAGTTCGGCCACGCGCTCGTCGCAGACTTCCTCGGCGCCGGCGCAGACATCGCAGATCAGGAACGGCACCTGGTGCGCCTCGCCGGGGTGGTGGCAGGAGACGAAGGCGTTGACGGATTCCAGCTTGTGGATGAAGCCCTGCTCCAGCAGGAAATCCAGCGCGCGGTACACCGTGGGTGGCGCGGCGTTGCCGTGCTTGTCGCGCAGTTGGTCGAGCAGGTCATAGGCTTTCGTCGGCTTGGTGGCGGCAGCCACCAGCTCCAGCACTTCCATGCGCAAGGGGGTCAGGCGCAGACCGCGCGCCTCGCTGACATGGGCCACCTCGCGCACGAAGGCCTTGGCGTCGTGGCGATGGTGGTGCGCATGCGGCTTGACGGCGTCCTGACTCATGGCCGCGATGATAGCGCAGGCGTTCAGCGCCGCAGCGGCGGCGGCAGCTTGCGGGGTGCGCGCAGCAACAGCACGACCCAGCCGATCGGCCCCAGTACCCAGGCCCAGGCCACGCCTTCCCAGAAGCGTCCGCGCCACCAGCCCAGCAGCGCGCCCACCGCCACGAACAACAGGTTCCACCAGAACAGCGCGCGCCAGGGCACCATCGCCCAGAGGTTGGCGTAGAGCTTCCAGACGGCGCCGGGAGCGTCCGGATCGACGCCGTGCATGGCGCGGGCGAGCAGTTCGTCCACTGCCGCCCGCCGACTCAGCCGCGCGCCAGGGTCAAGGCGTGGTCGATGCGCTGCAGCGCCACGTCGCGGCCACAGAGGTAAATCGTGTGCTCGATGGACGGCGACACCTGGGTGCCGGTCATCGCCACGCGCAGCGGCTGGGCGATCTTGCCCATGCCCAGCGCCAGCGCCGCGGCCACCTGCTCGATCACGCCGTGAATGGGCTCCGGCTTCCATTCGACGTCGACCAGCAGCGCCTTGGCCGCTTCCAGCACGCTGGTGGCGCTGTCGTTCTTCAGGTGCTTGGCCACCGCCTTGGCGTCCCACTCGACGATGGGGCCGTACCAGATCGCCGCGCGCTCGGCCATCTCCTTCAACGTATGCACGCGGTCGCGCAGCGCCACGATCACGTCGGCGGGCCGCGGGCCGCGCGTGGCATCGATGCCAGCGCGCGCCAGGTGCCAGACGAACTCGGGCGCCAGCGCCGCGGGGTCGTCGGTCTTCAGGTAATGCTGGTTCAGCCAGTTGAGCTTCTCGGTGTCGAAGCGCGAGGCGGCCTTGTTGACGTCGGCGACGTCGAACAGCCGGATCATCTCCTCGCGCGAGAAGATCTCCTGGTCGCCGTGCGACCAGCCCAGGCGCACCAGGTAATTGAGGATGGCGTGCGGCAGGTAGCCTTCCTCGCGGTACTCCATCACGCTCACGGAATTGGTGCGCTTGGAGAGCTTCTTGCCCTCCTTGTCGAGGATCATCGGCAGGTGCGCGAACTCCGGCACCGGCGCGCCCAGCGCGTGGTAGATGTTGATCTGGCGCGGCGTGTTGTTGACATGGTCGTCGCCGCGGATCACCTCGGTGATGCCCATGTCGATGTCGTCCACCACCACCGCGAAGTTGTAGGTGGGCCAGCCGTCGGAGCGGAAGATCACCAGGTCGTCCAGCTCGCTGTTGGCGAACTCGATGCGACCCTTCACCTTGTCCTCGAACACCACCGCGCCCTCGGTGGGGTTGCGGAAGCGGATCACCCGGTTCGGGTCCTCGCGGCGCGGTTCGTTGCGGTCGCGGTAGTAGCCGTTGTAGCGGGGCTTCTCGCCCTTGGCCATGGCGGCCTCGCGCATCGCCTCGATCTCTTCCTTCGATTCGTACGCGTAGTAGGCCTTGCCCTCGGCAAGCAGGCGCTCGGCCACTTCCTGGTAGCGCGCGAGGCGGTGGGTCTGGTACACAGGCGCCTCGTCGGCGGCGAGATCCAGCCAGGCCATCGCATCGAGGATGGCCTTGACGGCCTCGTCGGTGGAGCGCTCGCGGTCGGTATCCTCGATGCGCAGCACGAACTCGCCGCCGCGGCGGCGTGCCTCCAGCCAGCAGTACAGTGCGGTGCGCGCGCCGCCGATGTGCAGGAAACCGGTGGGGCTGGGGGCAAAACGGGTACGAACGGTCATGGAAAGGGGCTGGGCATGCGAGAAACCGGGGATTTTAGCCGATACCGCCGTTGCATCGGCGTCGCCGTGCTGCTGGCAGGCTTTGCCGCGGGCGCTGCGGCGCTGGACAACCCCGGCTACGACCGGCCCGGCCTCGGCTTCACTCCCGCCGTGCTGGGCGCGGGCAACATCACGCTGGAACAAGGGCTGCCGGACTGGAGCCGCGACGACGGCAGCACGTCATACACTGCCGACGGCCTGCTGCGGCTGGGCATCGGCCACGCACTCGAACTGCAACTGGGCAGCTCGTACAACCGCCTCACTGAAAACGGCACGGTGGGCCACGGCCGCGGCGACACCGTGCTGGGTATGAAATTCGCCCCGCATGCCAGCGGCAGATTCAGCTGGGGCTTGCTCGGCAGCCTGGAATTCACCGACGGCGCCCGCGACTTCCGCAATCCACGACGACAGACGCTCCTGGGCGCCGACTTCAACTGGCAACTCGATGCGCGCAACACTGCGGCGCTGTATCTGGAAGACGTGCGCAGCGGCAGCCACGATAGTCGCCAGCTCGCCGTCAACGACGGTTATGCGTTCACGCCTACGCTCAGCGGCTACGCCGAATTGGGCGCCATGACGACCGCCGGCGCCGGCCACGGCAGCCGCGCCGGCGCGGGACTGGCATGGATGGCCACGCCGCGCGTGCAACTGGACGCCAGCTTCCGCCACCGCCTCGGCGGCATGGCGCCCGAATGGGAGGCAGGCCTGGGCGTGTCGGTCTACTTCGGCCGCTGAATCCGCCAGCGACTTGGGCAAGACTTGCGCAAGGCGTCGAGTGCTCCTTGCGCATCAGCCACTTGGCCAGCTTGTCCACAGGCTTTGCCCAGGCCTTTCCCATGCCCGTGTGGACAACGTTGCCGCGCCCGGTCATTTTTTCGCCAACCCGTCACAAACCCCTGTCGGCAAAGGCGGGAATCGGGCTTTTCCACAGGCTTGCGCGGCAGGCATCCACACCGGCTGTGGACAACCGCACCGCAGAAACGACGATGCCGCCCGAGGGCGGCATCGCGTCACGCGGCGAAGGCCATCCTCACGCCGCGCGTGGCGCCTTTTGCAGAAGGCCAAGCAGGTCGGCCAGCTTGTCGCGCATCTCGCGGCGGTCGACGATCATGTCGATGGCACCATGCTCCAGCAGGAACTCGGCGCGCTGGAAGCCTTCTGGCAGGGTTTCGCGCACGGTCTGCTCGATCACGCGCGGACCGGCGAAGCCGATCAGCGCCTTCGGCTCGCCGATGTTGATGTCGCCCAGCATGCCCATGCTGGCGGAGACGCCGCCGGTGGAGGGGTTGGTGAGCACGCTGATGTAGGGCACGCCGGCATCGCGCAGCTTCGCCAGCACCGCCGAGGTCTTGGCCATCTGCATCAGCGAGAACAGGCCTTCCTGCATGCGCATGCCGCCGCTGGCGGCGAAGCACACCAAAGCACTCTTCTCGGCCAGCGCGCGCTCGCCGGCGCGAGAAAACTTCTCGCCGCCCACCGAGCCCATCGAGCCGCCCACGAAGCCGAACTCGAACGCGGTGGCCACCAGCGGGCGACCCTTCAGCCGGCCGCTCATGGCGACGAGCGAATCCTTCTCGCCGCTGGACTTCTGCGAGGCCACGATGCGGTCGCGGTACTTCTTGGAATCGCGGAACTTCAGCGGGTCGGTGGCCTCCATGCCGGGCCACAGCTCCTGCGCGGAGCCATCGTCCAGCAGGGCGAGCAGCCGGGTGCGGGCGCGGATGGCGTGATGGTGGTTGCACTTGGGGCAGACCATCAGGTTGCGCTCGAGCTCCGGCTTGTACAGCACCGAACCGCAGCCCGCGCACTTCTCCCACACGCCCTCGGGCACCTTGCCCTTGCCCGCGGAGGAACCCTGCGTGTGCACACGCGGTGTCATGATCTTCTGCAGCCAGTTCATAGCGACGCCTCTGGTGAAGCGCGCATTCTAGCCGAGAACGCCATGCCGCTCCGGACGCCCGCGTGTGGTGGCGCGGGCCAGCCGGATCAGTGGTGCAGGTCAACCGGCATCCAGCGCGGTGCGGATCGGCGCCAGGAATCTCCGGGCGCGTTCCGCGGCCTCCACGGCCGACGCCGCCCCAGCCAGCCGCTCCACCAGCGCGCTGCCGATCACCACCGCATCGGCGAAGCCGGCGATGGCCTTCGCACTTCCCGCGTCGCGCACGCCGAAACCCACCGCCACCGGCGCCTTTGCGTGCGTGCGCACGTCCGCCACGCGTGCGGCGATGTCCAAGGTGCTCAGGCGCGCCGCGCCAGTGATGCCGGCGAACGACACGTAGTAGAGGAAGCCTTCGGCCGCGGCGCACAGCTTCGACAGGCGCTCCGGCGCCGTGGTGGGCGCGGCGAGCAGGATCTGCGCGAGACCGGCCGCGCGCAGCGGCGCCAGCACTCCGGATTCTTCCAACGGGCAGTCGACCAGCAGCACGCCGTCCACGCCGGCCTGCACGGCTTCCTGCGCGAAGCGCTCGTAACCATGGATCTCGATGGGGTTCAGGTAGCCCATCAGCACCACCGGCGTATCGGCATCGCGCTCGCGGAACCGCGCCACGTAACCCAGCACATCGGCCAGTCCCACGCCGGCGGCGATGGCGCGCTCGCTGGCGTGCTGGATCACCGGGCCGTCCGCCATCGGATCGGAGAACGGCACGCCCAACTCGATCAGGTCGGCGCCGGCTTCTACGAGCGCGTGCATCAGCGCCACCGCGTGTTCGGGCGAAGGGTCGCCGGCGGTGACGAAGGGAATCAGGCCGGTGCGGCCGGTCTGGCGCAAATGGGAAAAGCGTGTGTCGATACGGTTCATCGCCAAGCTCAATAGGTAGGGAATAAACACGTGATGGGATATGGCGTCGTCGCTCGCAATTCCGCCGCGATGTGCGCCGCACGTTGACGTTCGGTCGCATCGACAGCCGGATACGTGCCGGCATCCAACGCACGAAGCGCGTCACACAAACCATTCGCCGGACGGCTGCCGGGAATCGTGCCACGAGAAAGGGCTGAGAACGCAGGCTCGATGTGATCGAGCCTGTCGAGCGCGTCGCTGCGAACAACAGGGTCGGCACTCGCAAGCTGCCGGAGCAGTTGCACCCAGTCCGTCCGGTCGTACTCGGCGAGCCCGGGAGTCACTGCCACGTGCCATGCATCGCGCAGCACGGGCAAAACGCTATTGCGCTCGGCGTTGCTACCAGCCAATACGTATCTCGACACCAGGTCAGGCAACGCACGCCCTCCCAAAGAGCCGATGGCGTTCGCTGCGCGAAAACTCCGCTCTGTATCGCTTCGCCCGACCAACTCTGTCAACGCTGCCACGGCTTGCGGCGAATGCACGTGACTGATGGCGTCAATAGCTGCGTCAATGGCGATCCGGTCTTGGTCAGGTGTTGCAGCCAGTGCCTCGATGAGCGGCTGCAGCGCGTCAGGCGGCAACTCCCCCAGGTTGGCAATCGCTTCTAGCATGTCGTCATCCTCAAACGCCCTGTGTTGCGACTTGGCAAGTCGCCGCAACAGATCTGCGGTCAACGCCGGCGAGCGCGGTTTGAGAGTGCTCAACGACTGCAGCGCCCACCTGCGCACCGGCCCGCTTGAGTCGTCGAGCGCGGATTCCAGCTTCGGCACCGAGGGAAGCGCCAAGTTGCCCAGATTCCCCAATCCATCCACGGCAAGTTCCCGGGTATCTTCGCGCTTGGATTGCAGCATTGCCTCCAGTGCTGGAATCGCGCGCGCACCGTAGCGTGGCAATTGAGCTACCGCGCACTGGCCTTCGTCGATCGAGCCATTGCGCAGCACCTCAAGCAATGCCTCCATTCGCATGCCTCGAAGCGCCGGGTAACGCATGTCGCACGTCGGCAGCGCGGGTTGCGTCGCACTAACAGGTGTCGCAAACAGCGACGTCACCAGAAGCATTCCGATCATGCCGAGGCGCATGTGCCGGACTGCACGCATCACAAGGCGATGCCCTCGCGCGCAGCAATGGTGTGCACATCCTTGTCGCCGCGGCCGGACAGGTTGCACAGCACGATGCCGTCCTGCGGGTACTCGCGCGCCAGCTTGATCGCCTGCGCCACCGCGTGGCTGGACTCCAGCGCCGGCAGGATGCCCTCGGTGCGGCACAGCAGATGGAAGGCCTCCAGCGCCTCCGCGTCGGTGACGCCCACGTACTCGGCGCGGCCGGCGTCCTTGAGGAAGGCGTGTTCGGGGCCGACACCAGGGTAGTCGAGGCCGGCGGAGATCGAGTGCGTCTCGGTGATCTGGCCGTCGTCGTCGCACAGCACGTAGGTGCGGTTGCCGTGCAGCACGCCGGGGCGGCCGGCCGAGAGCGACGCGGCGTGGTGCCCGGTGGCGATCCCCTCGCCGGCCGCCTCGGCACCGACGATGCGCACCTCGCGGTCGTTGAGGAAGGCGTGGAACAGGCCCATCGCGTTGGAGCCGCCGCCCACGCAGGCGGTGAGCACGTCGGGCAGCCGGCCGTACTGCTGCAGCACCTGCGCACGCGCCTCGCGGCCCACGATGGCGTTGAAGTCGCGCACCATCAGCGGGTACGGGTGCGGCCCGGCCACGGTGCCGATGATGTAGAAGGTGTCGGCGACGTTGGTGACCCAGTCGCGCATCGCCTCGTTGAGCGCGTCCTTCAGCGTCTTCGAGCCGGAGGTCACCGGCACCACCTCGGCGCCGAGCAGCTTCATGCGGTAGACATTGATCTTCTGCCGCTCGATGTCCACCGCGCCCATGTAGACCACGCACTTCAGGCCCAGCCGTGCCGCCACCGTGGCGCTGGCCACGCCGTGCTGGCCGGCGCCGGTCTCGGCGATGATGCGGGTCTTGCCCATGTGCCGCGCCACCAGCGCCTGGCCCACGGTGTTGTTGATCTTGTGCGCGCCGGTGTGGTTGAGATCCTCGCGCTTGAGCAGGATGCGCGCGCCACCGACATGCTTGGTCAACCGCTCGGCGAAATACACCGGGCTGGGCCGGCCCACGTAGTTCGTCAGGTCGCGGTCAAGTTCGGCGATGAAGGCCGGATCCTGGCGCAGGCGCAGGTAGGCTTCAGTCAGCTCGGCCAGCGGCGCCATCAGGGTCTCGGCCACATAGCTGCCGCCGAACTGGCCAAAACGGCCCTGGGCGTCGGGGTAGGCGTGGAAATCCCGGATTTCGGTCATGGCGGCTCCAGCAAGGATCGGCGACAGGCTCACAGCTTAGCGCCGCGAATGCCTTGTCAAAAAGCGAAAAGATCGCCAGCAATGCTTGAGCTAAACTCACATCATGTCGGAACGCGACCTGCCCTCGCTCAATGCCCTGCGCGCCTTCGAGGCCGCCGCCCGGCTGGGCAGCATGAGCCTCGCCGCGCAGGAACTGCACGTGACCCACGGCGCGGTGAGCCGCCAGGTGCGGGCGTTGGAGGAGGCGTTGGGCCAGCCGCTGTTCACCCGCCGAGGGCGCGGCGTGGCACTCACCGCCATGGGCAAGCAACTACGCGAGGAATGCAGCGCCGCCTTCGGGCAATTGCGTGAGGCATGGCTGCGCCTGCGCTTGGCTCCCGCCCACGCCGCCTTCGTGCTCGGCTGCTCCGGCAGCGTGCTGGCGCGCTGGATGATTCCGCGACTGGAACGCCTGCGTCGCGACCTGCCCGCGCTGACCCTGCACCTGGCCGTGCAGGAGGAGCCGGTCGCCGAGCATCTGGCCGACGTCGATGCCGCCTTGCTGCTGGCAGCCCCGCCCTGGCCCACAAACTGGCAGGTGCACGAGCTGGCGCCGGAACGCATCGGCCCGGTGCTCAGCCCGCGCTATCCCGGCGCCGAGCGCCTGCGCGAGTCGCCACCCGAGGCGCTATGCGATGAGCCGCTGTTGCACACCGCCTCGCGCCCGCAGGCCTGGCCGGCATGGGCGCGCGCGATGAACCTGCCGCCCGCATCGCTGCAGCAGGCGCAAGCCCTGCCCCATCTGTATTTCCTGCTCGAAGCCGCCGCCGCCGGCCTGGGCGTGGCCATCGCGCCGCAGCCGCTGGTGGCCGACGACCTCGCCAGCGGCCGCCTGCTCGCGCCCTGGGGCTTCCGCGAAACCCCGGCGCGCTGGGCGCTGGTGTCCAAGCGCGGCGACGATGCCCGCGTCGCGGCGCTCGCGAGCTGGTTGCACGGCGAGCTCGCCGTGGCCTGACGGCTGTCAGAGATACTGCCGCGCGCCCTGCTTCAACCGCTCCATGATCTCGGGCGTGAGTTCACCGAGCACGCCGCGACGCTGCTCGGGGATATGGGCAAAGGCTTCGTCGCCGCCGAACACGTAGTAGTCCAGCAGGGTCTTCCACTGGGCGCGCTCCTCCGGCGGCAGGGCGCGGAAGGCGAGCAGGCAGTGGTACAGCGCCGCTCGCGCATGCCCGGTGCTGAATCCGGGGACTGTCACCGGGCTCCACCAGTAGTTCATCAGTGCATTCAACGGCGCCAGCGACTCGACGTGGTGCCACCACAGCGGCGGCATGTAGATCGCGTCGCCGGGATGCAGCTCGGCCACCTGCGCGGCGGCCAACGCTTGCCTCAGGCGCGGATAGCGCGGGTCGTCGGGCCGATCCAGCCGCGCCATGCTGATCGCCGCGCCGGTGGGCGCGAAATCCAGCGGGCCGATGTAGAGATTCGGCAACTGCTCGGGCGAAAACAGGGTGAAACGCCGTGTGCCGCACACCACGCAGGCGAGGTTGTGCATCGAGTCGAAATGCGTGGGCGTGGTGGCCTTGTTGCCCATCCACAGCCGCGGCTCGACGGCCGGATCGAGGCAGGGCAGCTGGTGGTTTTCCAGCAGCGCCGGCAGGCATTCGCGCACCAGCGCACTCTGGATCACCAGCCCGCGCGCCTGCTCGCGCCGGCTGTAACTGGCCAGGCGCTGCAGGCCCATGGTCACCGGCAGCTTGAAGTGCTCATAGCAGAAATCATCCATGTCCTGCGTGTAGCCGATGACGCCGTCCGCGTCGCGCGCGATCAGCAAGGTGTCGACCTCGGCGCCACTGTCGCGCGCGGCCACGTACTGCGCGAAGGCGGTATCCGATTCCTTCGCCTTGCGCACGATGGGCCAGTCGCGCACCAGGCCGCGGATCACCAGCGGCCGGCCGCGCCCCAGCACGTCGTCGAGGCCAAAGGGTTTGCCGTCGGTGGCCCGCCACTCCTCGATGGGCGCGGGCGGAGAAATCGCAGTTGCCGGTTCGCTCACCGCTGGCCACCCGCCTTGTCCGCGGCGCGCACCGCCGCCATGAATTGCGCCAGCCTGGCCGCATCCTTGATACCGGGCGCCGACTCCACGCCGCTGGCCACGTCCACCGCCCACGGCCGCGCCGCGCGGATCGCCACACCCACATTGCCCGCATGCAAGCCGCCGGCAAGGATCAGCGGCTGGGCGAAGTCGCCGGTCAGCAGCGACCAGTCGAAGGCCTTGCCGCTGCCGCCGGCCTCGCCGAGGCCATGGCCGTCGAGCAGCAATGCCGCCGCGCGCGGGTAGTCGTGCAGGCGTGCCAGCGCGGCGGCGCCCTCGCCCATCGCGATGGCCTTGAGGTAGCGGCGGCCGAACTGCGCGCACCATGCGTCCGGTTCGCTGCCATGAAACTGCAGCAGGGTGGGCGCGACGGCGGCGATGACTTCCTCCACCAGCGCCGGCGTGTCGTCCATGAACAAGGCCACCGTGCTCACCAACGGTGGCAGCGCGCGCACGATGGCCTGCGCCTGCGCCACGGAAACGTGCCGCCTGCTGCGCGCGGTGAACACCAGGCCGATCGCATCGGCGCCCAGCCGCGCCGCGAGCAGCGCGTCCTCGACCCGGGTCATGCCGCAACACTTGATGCGCGTCATGGCAGACTCACCTCGACCGGCAACCCCCAATGCGCCTCGTAGCGTGGGCCGATGAAGGTGAGTCCCGACGAGGGCGCGGTCGGCCCGGCCACCTCGCGATTGCGTCCCGCCAGCAGCTCGCCGATCCATGCGACGGGCCGTTCGCCACGCCCTACCGGCAGCAGCGAACCGACGATGTTGCGCACCATGTGGTGCAGGAAGGCATTGGCCTCGATCTCCACGAACACCTGCTCGCCTTCGCGCCGCACGCTCACCGCCAGCACGCAGCGCCGCGCATGCGCGGCCTGGCAGGAGATCGCGCGGAAGGCGGAGAAATCGTGCTCGCCCAGCAGCGCCTGCGCGGCGGCGTGCATGCGTGCGGCGTCCAGTGGCTGGCGTTCCCAGGTCACATAGCGCGCATCCAGCGCCGCGCGCATCGGCCGGTTGAGGAGGCTATAGCGATAACGGCGGCTGCGTGCGGAGAAGCGCGCGTGGAAAGCGTCGGCCACCGGCTGCGCCCACAGCACCGCCACGCTGGACGGCAGGTTGGCAGTGGCGCCCAGCAGCCAGGCGCGCATCGCCCGTTCCACCGGAGCATCGAAATGCACCACCTGGCAACGCCCATGCACGCCGGCGTCGGTGCGCCCCGCGCAAGTCACCGCGACCGGCTGTGCGGCCACCTTGGACAAGGCCAGCTCCAACGCCCCTTGCACGGTGCTGCCATGCGAAAGACGCTGCCAACCGAGAAAATCGGTGCCGTCGTATTCGATGCCCAGGGCGATGCGCATGGATCAGCTGCGAGTGGAAAGCCCGCAGCGTAACAGGCATCCCACTCGCCATCGCCCCCGCTCGCGAAAATCAAACGGGCGGCCGTCCATGATGGCGCCGCCCAAACGCCAACGGGCCGGCATGGCCGGCCCGTTGGCGTTGCTGTCGCAGATCCCGCAGGATCAGTGCAAGTCGTCGAGCATGCGCTTGGCGATCTCGCGCTGCGACTGGCTGCCTTCCTTGAGCGCTTCCTCCAACATGGAGCGGGCGCCATCAGGATCGCCCATGTCGAGATAGGCGCGAGCCAGGTCGAGCTTGGTATCCACCGGATCGTCGCCGAACTCGTGCGGCACGGCCTCGGGCTCGCCGGCAAGGGTGTTCTCCGGCGCCAGCTCGGCGGACCAGTCGTGCGTGGCGGGACGCATCACCGTCACGTCGTCATCCGGTACGGGTGGTGCCACCGGAGCTGCCGGCTCGGCCGCCACGTCGTGGGCCGGAGTCAGGTCGAAGTTGAAGTTGTACTCGCTCACCTTGACCGGATTGGCCGGGAAGGCCGGCGGCACGGCCGGCGCGGCGGCAGCGGCAACCGGCTCGTCGTGCTGCGCGACCGGTGCCGCGGCCGCGACGGACTCGGCGAACAGCGGATGGGCTGGCACCAGGTCGCGCCCCATGTGCAGCACTTCCTGCCACTCGTCCTGTTGCGGGTCACTGACGTGCGCCTGCATGGCTTCCGCAGCGGCCTCGAAGTGCTCCACATCGCGGCGGCCGTAGTACAGGCTCACCAGTTCCAGATGCAGGTTGATGTCGTCCGGATGCTCGGCCAACTGGTCGAGCAGCAGGTTCTGGTCGACGTCGTCGCCATCTTCGGCCAGCGGCGGCGGCATGGTGCCGCCAAAACGGTCGGCCAGCGAGGAACCCGTCTTCGCCGGTGCCGCCGGCTTGCCCTTGCCGCGGCGGCCAAGCGCGGCCAACAGCAGCAGCAACACGATGGCGCCGCCGCCCAACGCCTGCACCCAGGTCTGCAGATACCAGGCCTCGGTTTCCGCCGGGGCCGGCTTGGCCGGCTCCGGGGTCGTCGGTTTGGCAGGCTCAGGCTTGACGACCGGCGCGGGCTTGGGCGCCTCCACCTTGGCGGGCATCGTGGCCGGCTGGGCTGCCGTGACAGCGGCGGCTGGTGCCTCCGGCTTGGCCGTACCGGCGGCGGCCGGGGCGGCCGGAAGCGCTGCCGGCGCGGCGGCCGAGGTCAGCTTGGCAGCCGGTGCCGGGGCTGTCGGCGCAGGCGCGGTGGTGGCTGCCGCCGGCGTGCCGCCAGCCTTGTGCGCTGCCGCCAGCTTCTGCTGCAGCTCGGCAATCTCGCTGTCCTTCAGTGCCAGCAGCCGCTGGTTCTTGCTGTTGATGTCGTTCAGGTCTTTCAGGCGCGACTTCAGGTTGTCGCTCTGCTGCTGCAGATTGGCCAAGGCCTCCTGGCTGCGCAGCAGATCCTGGTGCAGCGTGGCCGACTTGTCCGACCCATTGCCGGAGGCCGACTTGCTGCCCTGCTTGGGTGGCACCAGCGCCAAGTGGTCGCCCTTGCCCGCGCCACCGATGGTCGGCGCACTGGAGGTGCCGGCGCGGGTACCCGCATCGGCCACCGTCGTCGGCGCGGTACCGACGCTGCCGCTGCGCCAGTCGCCGTTCTGGCGGCGCACTTCCGCCGCGGCAGCCGCCACCGTCAGCGCCTCGGCCTCACTCTTGCTGGGGATGCGCAGCACCGCGCCGGCTTTCAGCGCATTGATGTTGTCGTGATAGAAGGCACCGGGATTGGCCTGCTTCAGCGCCAGGATCATCTGGTTCACGTCGACGCCGGCCAGCGCCGTGCGTTGCGCCACTGTCGACAGGTTCTGCCCACGCTCGACCGGGCCGAACTTTCCGTTGGCCACCTGCTCGCCGGCACCGGCACCGGCGGCTGGCGGCGTCGGCACCGGTGCCGGCGTAGCCTTGGCCGGGCTGGCCGTCATCGCGCGACTGGGCGATGGCGCCGGGCTGCTGCCCGGCGGATCGAGCAGTATGGTGTACTCACGCACGCTCTTGCCGTGACCGCCATGGATTTCAAGCAGCAGGTCGAGGAAGGGGTCGTTGACCGCCGATTCACTGGTGATGCGAATGACCTTGTGCCCGTGGCCGGCATCGACCACCTTGAACTGCAAAGGCATCGAGGGCCGTCCGCCGGCCACGCCGGCACGGCTGAACTCGTCACCGGAGGCCAACTGCACGTTGAGCTGTTGCAATTCGGCAGCGCTGGCCTTGTGCACAGGGATCTCGGCCAGCAGCGGCTGGCCCAGCGCCGACTTGACCTGGATCTGGCCCAGATCGAGCGCGAGCGCATGTCCACTGCCCAAAGCCAATGCCACCAGGAGCGGCAGTTTCATCGAACGCTTCATCTAGTGTTCCCCCGAACGAGCCGTAGCTTCTGGTGAGACCGTCGGAATGACGGCCTCTTTACCCGGATGAGGCGCCACTTTAGTTAGATGCGGGCGGAACAACAATAGCCGGATCGAAGACTTGCGATGCATTGCTGCCGTGCATTCCAGCACGAAGGGCCTCATCGTTTGCCGTTGGACGGTGGTTTACCCTGCTCCAGCGTCTGCAGTTGCCGTTTCAGCTCGGCAATCCGGGCGTCCTTGTCCTGCAGACGCTGCGCAACCGCGCGCTTGTCGGCTTCGCCTGCCGCCACACCCTGCGTCAGTCGCTTCACGTCCTTGCGCTGCCGCGCCACCGCCTGCCTGGACTGCTGCGCGGCACGCGCCGCCGAGGCGGCGCTCGTTGCCGGCCACGCCAGCACCGGCAACGACGCCAGCGCCACGGCAAGCACCACGGCCAACGGCTTCGTCACAGGTAGGCCTCGATCAGTTTTTCGGCGATCTGCACCGCATTCAGCGCCGCGCCTTTGCGGATGTTGTCCGACACCACCCACAGGTCGAGGCCACGCTCGTGCGAGATGTCTTCGCGGATGCGGCCCACGTAGACCGGATCCTTGCCGGCCACGTCGCCCACCGGGGTGGGATAGCCACCGGCCTTGCGCTCGTCCATCAGCACCACGCCCTCGGCCTCGGCCAGGAGTTCGCGCGCCTGTTCCACCGTGATCTTGTCGCGCGTCTCGATGTGCACCGCCTCGGAGTGGCCGTAGAACACCGGCACGCGCACGGCGGTGGGGTTCACCGCGATGGATTCGTCCTCCAGGATCTTGCGCGTCTCCCACACCATCTTCATTTCTTCCTTGGTGTAGCCGTTGGGCTGGAAGTCATCGATGTGCGGGATCACGTTGAAGGCGATCTGCTTGGGGAATTTCTTGGGTTCGACATCCTGGAAATTGAGCATGGCCGCGGTCTGCCGCCCCAGCTCCTCCATGCCCGAGCGGCCAGCGCCGGAGACGGACTGGTAGGTAGCCACGTTGATGCGCTCGATGCCCACCGCGCGGTGGATCGGCGCCAGCGCCACCAGCATGCCCATGGTCGAGCAGTTGGGGTTGGCGATGATGCCGTGCGTGGTGTACTGCGCGATGGCATGCGGATTCACCTCGGACACCACCAGCGGGATGTCGTCCTGGTAGCGGAACTCGGAGGTGTTGTCGATCACCACCGCGCCGGCCGCCACGGCGCGCGGCGCATGCGCCTTGCTCACCGAGCCGCCGGCCGAAAAGAAGGCGATGTCCACGCCGGCGAAGTCGTAGTTGGCGAGATCCTTCACCACCACCTGCTTGCCCGCGAACTCCACCGTACCGCCGGCCGAACGCTCGCTGGCCAGCGGTACCAGCTCGCTGACCGGGAAATCGCGCTCGGCGAGGATCGAGAGCAGCGTCTCGCCCACAGCGCCGGTGGCGCCGACCATCGCAACCTTGTAATTCGTCTTCTTGCTCATCGGGTGGGTTCTTCGTGGGGTGAAAGGGGACAGGATGGAAAAGCCGTGCCGGCCGCAGCCAGCACCGCGACATTGAGCAAGCCCGGTGGCTGGCCCACGCGCGGGCCGTGGCCGAAAGCCGCCAGCACATTGGCCACCGCCGTGACGGCCATCGCGTGGCGGGTGCCGGTCATGGCGCTGGCGACATGCGGGCCGGACGCTTGCGCATCGCTCGGACGCCCGGCCGCGAAGGGGTCGAACCTGGCTGCCCGCGCCACCTCGATCACGCGGAAGTGCGGCCGCAACCGGTCGATCACGTCCGGAAAAGTGGGCCGCGATACACTGGCCCGCGGTTGCCCGACCACCGGCATCGCCTGCGCGCTCACGCGATGCGCGGCGCGACCGCGCCCACGTCGCCGCACTGCGCGCGGTGGCGCAGTGCCTGGTCCATCAGTACCAGCGCCAGCATCGCCTCGGCGATGGGCGTGGCGCGCAGGCCCACGCAGGGGTCGTGGCGGCCCTTGGTGAGCACCTCCACCGACTCGCCGGCGAGGTTCACGCTGTGCCCGGGAACCAGGATGCTGGAGGTGGGCTTGAGCGCGATCGAGGCGATCACCGCCTGCCCCGTGCTGATGCCGCCGAGGATGCCGCCGGCATGGTTGGAGGCGAAGCCGGCCATGCTCATCTCGTCGCGGTGCTCGCTGCCGCGCTGGCTGACGGCGGCGAAGCCGTCGCCGATCTCCACGCCCTTGACCGCGTTGATCGACATCAGCGCAGCGGCCAGCTCGCCATCGAGCTTGCCGTAGATCGGCTCGCCCCAGCCCGGCGGCACGCCGTCGGCCACCACGGTGACGCGCGCGCCAACGGAATCGCCGGCCTTGCGGATCGCGTTGATCGCGGCTTCGAGCTCGGGCACCTGCTCGGCGCAAGGCCAGAAGAAGGGGTTCTCCTCGACGGCGTTCCAATCGAAAGCGGCCGGCGCAAGCTCGCCCATCTGCGCGAGATAGCCGCGCACGCGCACGCCGTAGCGCTCGGCCAGCCATTTCTTGGCGAGCACGCCCGCCGCCACGCGCATGGTGGTTTCGCGCGCGGAGGAGCGCCCGCCGCCGCGCGGGTCGCGGATGCCGTATTTCTGCCAGTAGCTGTAGTCGGCGTGGCCGGGGCGGAAGGTCTGCGCAATGTCGCCGTAGTCCTTGCTGCGCTGATCCACGTTGCGGATCAAGAGCGCGATCGGCGTGCCGGTGGTCTTGCCCTCGTAGACGCCGGAGAGCATCTCCACCGCGTCCGCCTCGTGCCGCTGCGAGGTGTAGCGGCTGCGCCCGGTGGCGCGGCGTTCGAGGTCACGGCGAAAATCCTCCGGCGCGATGGCCAGCCCCGGCGGGCAGCCGTCGACCACGCAGCCGATGGCCGGCCCGTGGCTTTCGCCGAAGGTGGTGACGGTGAGAAGCTTGCCGAAGGCGTTGCTGGACACGGGGTTTGGACGTCCATCCGAAAGATGTCGTGCAAGCTTAACCCGGTTTGCGCCGCATGTCGCGCCGCACCATCAAGTGCCGATCAACCGCCAGCGCCCTGGCACACGCGCCACCCATAGACCAGCAGCATATAGATCGCATCGCTTCATGCACCGCCGCTTCGCCGAACCCTCACCCCAACCCCTCTCCCGAGGGGAGAGGAGCTTGCTGTGCGCGCCACTCGCGGGCGAGCATCGCGTAGATGGCGTCGTCGGCCCAGCCGTCGCCATCGCGCCAGCTTTCGCGGTGAAGCGCCTCCTGGCGTAGGCCCAGCCGCTGCAGCAGCCGCACGCAAGCGAAGTTGCGCGGATCGACCGAGGCAAACATGCGATGGCGTTTCAGCTCATCGAACACCAAGGCCAGCGCGGCGCGCACGGCATCGGCGGCGAAACCCTGCCCTTGCTGCGCGGGCGCCAGCGTGATGCCGAACTCCACCATGTCCGCGTCCACGAAATGCAGACCCAGGTCGCCGACCAGTTCGCCCGTGCCACGCGAGCGCAGCGCAAATTGATACCAGCTTTCCGGCGTGTCGAAAGCCACAAGCTGCTGGCGTTCGATGAAACGTGCCGCGTCCTCCAGCGTGGCCGGTCGCCAGCCCTGGTAACGGCTCACCGCCGGGTCGGCGCGATACGCGAACAACGCCGCTGCATCCTCACGGCGCAGCGCATCCAGCCGCAGCCGCGCCGTGAGGAGCTCCATGGTCAGCGGCGCGCGACCGCGGCCGCGTGGATCGCGGCCTGGTGCTCCACCAGGTCGCGCCGCTCCAGCGCAAACACGCCCATCGCGCCCACCTTGAACTCGATCCACACAAAGGGCACCTCCGGCAGCAGCGTGGCCAGCGCGTGCTCGCTCTCGCCCACTTCGACGATCAACAGGCCGTCGTCGCTCAGCAGGTCGGCGGCCTCGTCGAGGATACGCAGGCAGATGTCCAGCCCGTCCGCGCCCGAAGTGAGGCCAAGCTTTGGCTCGTGCGCGTATTCGCCGGGCAGCGCGGCGTATTCGTCCTCGGTGACGTAGGGCGGATTGGAGACGATCAGGTCGTACTTGCGCCCACGCACGCCAGTGAACAGGTCGGACTTGATCGCCTCGACGCGGCCTTCGACATGCTGGAACACGATGTTCTCGCGCGCCAGCGACAGCGCCTCGTCGCTGACGTCGACGAGGTCCACGCGCCAGTCGGGGTTGTACTCGGCCATCGCGATGCCAATGCAGCCCGAGCCGGTGCACAGATCCAGCGCGCGCTCGATGCGGCGCTCGTCCAGCCAGGGCGCGAAGCCCGATTCGATCAGCTCGGCGATGGGCGAGCGCGGCACCAGGGCGCGGCGGTCGCTCTTGAATTTCAGGCCGGCGAACCAGGTTTCGCCCACCAGGTAGGCCACCGGCAGGCGCTCGTTGACGCGGCGCTCGATCAGGCCAAGCACCTGCTCGCGCTCTTCGGACGTGAGTTTGCCGGCGCCATAGACCGGCGAGAGATCCGGCGGCAGGTGCAGGCTGGCCAGCACCAGGTGGGTGGCCTCGTCGATGGGATTGTCGTGGCTGTGGCCGAAGGTCAGCCCGGCCGCCGCGAAACGGCTGGCGCCGTAGCGGATGAAGTCGATGATGGTGGCGAGTTCGGCAGTCACGGCAATCCGGGAGGCGGCAAGTCGGCCGGCGATTATAAGCCCCTCTCCCTCTGGGAGAGGGGTTGGGGTGAGGGTTCGGCAAGGTCAAAACACCACGCTCCGCACGAACCCTCTCCCGCCTGTCGGCGCCCTCTTCCGAAGGGAGAGGGGACTCACGGTGAAGAGCCCCGTCACCCGTATACTTCGCCGGATGACTTTCAAGATCCTGCTGCAATACATCCTTCCGCACCGTTTCCTGTCGCGCCTGGTCTACTGGGCCACGCGCCGGACCTTCGCGCCGTGGAAGAACTGGTTGATCGCCACCATCGTGCGCAACTACGACGTGGACATGACCGAGGCCGCGCAGCCCGATCCGCTGGCCTACCCGCATTTCAATGCCTTCTTCACGCGCGAACTGAAGCCGGGCGCCCGCCCGCCCGATGCCGACCCGGCCGCCCTGCTCTCGCCCGCCGACGGCCGCATCAGCCAGGCGGGCAGGATCGAGGACGGGCGCATCTTCCAGGCCAAGGGGCAAAGCTATACCGCCGCCGAACTGCTGGGCGACGAGGTCGCCGCCATGCCATACCGCAACGGCCGCTTCGTCACCGTCTACCTGTCGCCGCGCGACTACCACCGCGTGCACATGCCGCTGGCCGGCACGCTCACCGAAACCGTGCACGTGCCGGGGCGCATCTTCAGCGTGGCGCCGTTCGCGGTGGCGGCGATCCCGCGCCTGTTCGCGCGCAACGAGCGCCTTGTCTGCCACTTCGACGGCGAGCACGGGCCGTTCGCGGTGGTGATGGTCGGCGCCATCCTGGTGTCCTCGGTGGCCACGGTATGGGACGGGCTGGTGATCCCGCCCTACGCACCATCCATCAGACGCAAGTCCTTCACCGGCCAGCACATTACCTTGGATCGCCGGGCCGAGATGGCACGTTTCAACATGGGCTCCACGGTGATCCTGCTGCTGCCCGAAGGCATGGCCCAACTGGACGAATGGCAACCGCAGCAGGCGGTACGGGTGGGGCAGCGCCTGGGCCAACTGCACCATCCAACCCACGCATAACCGACGCCGGGAGGCGCCATCAGGCGACCTCAGCCGCGCCGGTCAGTGGCCTCGCACGACACAAACTGACATTTGTTGTCACCTTGTGACGCATTTGGTGCTTTTCCCGTCCAAAGCCGTTATCCTGACGCCGTCGTCACACGCGCGTCCGAGGATTCCATGCAACTGCTCAGCCCGGTCATCACCTTGTTCCGTGCCCACCAGCTCGACCGTCAATTGCGTGTGATCGAGCGCAGCGTGAACGCCCTGCCGCAGCGCAGTCGGGCGCAGTTGAGCATCCAGGTGCTGCGCGAGATTGGCCAGGCCTCGCGCAGCGAGTTCCCGCATCTGTACGGCACCTCGCCCGAAGCGCGTTACCAGCCTTGGGGCCAGGGCACCACCGCCGGCTTCGAACGCGCCAAATCGGACAACCCCGAGGTGGCCTTGCGCGGCATTGCGCTGTGGCTGGCGGTGGCCTACCACGAAACCAAGCATTCGCCGCAGGATCGCCTGCTGCCGCAGCACCGCCGGGTCGTGCAGCTGCTTGGTGACCTCAAGCGCCTGACCACCAGCAACACCGACAAGATCAAACAGTGGATGCGCCCGGCCGACGCCGCGCAAGCCTGAAGCGCCACGAAAACCCATGAAAAACCCCGCCTTGCGCGGGGTTTTTCATGGGCGCCGGACGGCCAATCCGCTCAGCGGCACGCCGGCACGCGCAAGGTATGCCCCACAGTCAGATGGTGATGACGCAAGCCGTTCATCTGCGCCACTTCCTGCACGCTGGAGCAATGCAGTTTGCGCACGATGCCGACCAGGGTATCGCCACGACGCACCTTGTAGGCGCGTGTGCGCGCCGGGCTGGCGGCATGCGGGGACGCCGGCGGATCGACCACCGCCGGCGCACTGGCGTGCTGCAGATCGGCCGCCAGGATCGGCCAGGGGCCGTCCACGCAGCGCACGGCATAGGCTTTCTCCAGCAGCTTGGGCACCTGCATCTGCGTACCGGCCGGCTGCTCCTGCTGTGGGTCGAGCCGCGGATTCAAATTGCGCAAGGTGCGGAACCAGCCTTCCTCCATGCCGCCGGCCGAACCCAGGCACACGGTGAGCTCCGAAACCGACGCCGGCCGCTTGAGCGTGACCGTGCCGGGCTTGCCGTCGATGCGGGGAAACCGCAGGTTGTAGCTGTCCGGGTGCAGAAACAGCCACGCGGCCGCCAGCACCGCCGGCACGTAATCGCGGGTTTCCTGCGACAAGTCGTTGTAGACGCGCGGATCGTAGAAGCTCACCGCAGTGTCGTCGCCCACCAGCCGCTTCATGCGCCCCTCGCCCGCGTTGTAGGCCGCCAGGCTCAGCTCCAGGTTGTCGTTGAACACCTTGAGCTGCTCGTTCATGTATGCCGCATTGGCATGCGCGGACGCAGCCGGATCGAAGCGCAGGTCGAAACCGCTGGCGTTGTTCAGCCCGAAGCGCAGGCCGGTGGCGTACATGAACTGCAGCGGCCCGGCAGCGCCCGAGCGCGACACCGCATGCACCTTGCCGCCGGATTCCTTGGCCATGATGCCGAACAGGATCGCCTCGGGCAGGTCGGCCTCCTGGTAGGCGGGCCGCATCTCGTAGCGCAGGTACTGGTAGTTGATCCAGGCATCGATGAGGTTCGGCCGCCACTGGGTCAGCCACATCTGCAGCGCGGCCTTCACCGCACCATTCATGGCGATCAGCTCGGACAGCTTCTGCCCGTGCAACAGGGTGACGCTGCGCTGTGCCTCCGGCAGCCGTGCCGGGCCGCGCTGATCCAGTGCCGTGCCGGTTTGTGGCTCGTCATCCAGGCCTTCGTCGCCGATGAAGCTGCCGTCCTTCAGGTGCAGCATGCGGTCGTAGGCGGAAAAGAAGCGTTGCGGATCGCAACCGGCGACGTTGCCGCACTGTGTTGCGGCATCCTTCAGCGAGTCCAGCGCCTGCGCGAGGGTCTGCTGACCCTTGGCCTCGTTGCCCGCGCGCACTTGCTGCAGTGCCGTCTCGTACGCCTGGCTCGCCTGATCGAGCCGCGCGTACAGCGCCGCCACCGTGGCCGCTGGCCTGGCGCCGCCCGTGCCTGCACACGCGGCCAGCATGCAAAGAGCGGCCGCGAGCGGAACGCCGCGCAAGGATCGGGCAATGCACACTTTCCGCATGAAGTCGGGCACCTGACGAAAAACGGACACCATAGCGGGCGACATCGGCATACTCAATGAATCGGCTTGTCGAAGGCAGCCCTTTTCGCCTCGAATGTTTCCATCGCCCAAGCTCCCAGAATCAAGCACCATGGCCGGTCAGACCCTCCGCACACCATCCAGCATGGCCCATCCACCGATGTCCCGCATCGAAATCGTCCCCATCGACACGCCTTTTGGCGAGCGCCTCGTCGCCGGATTCGGCACCGCCTACCTCGTCCCGGCAGAGATCAACCTGCCACTGTGCGCACTGCTCCACCGGCACCACGAACGCTCCGACATGGAATCCGAGGCGCCAAGGCTCGCCATGGCCAATGGACAGGATGACGACAACCGGCTCATTGACGCGGCGCGCCTGCTGGGCACGCACACAGACCAGCGCGACGAGGCGGGTGCCCTGCTGGAACGGCTCGCCGACCACTGGCCGGAGCACCCGCTGCGCGCCGAAGTCGATGCGCTGCGGCGGCAGCTGGCAGGCGCGGCATGAGCCGCTGGCGCCCACCCTCGCCCGGCTCCACGGCCATCATCACCCGTGCCGGCTTCGAGCGGCTCAAGGCCGAACTCGACCACCTCTGGCACACGCTGCGCCCCGAGGTGGTGAAGGCGCTGGCGGCAGCCGCGGCCGAAGGCGACCGCTCGGAAAACGCCGAATACACCTACCGCAAGAAACAGCTCGGCGAGATCGACCGCCGCGTGCGCTACCTGAGCAAACGCATCCCCGTGCTCAAGGTCGCCGAAGGCTCGCCCGCCGATCGCGAGGCGGTGTTCTTCGGCGCCACCGTCGCGCTGGAAAACCTCGCCAGCGACGAGGAAGTGAGCTACCGCATCGTCGGCCCCGACGAAACCGATGCCAAGCTGGGCTGGATCAGCATCGACTCGCCGCTGGCCCGCGCCGCGCTGAAAAAGCGCATCGACGACGAATTCGACGCCGAGCTGCCCGGTGGGCGCACGCGCTTCCTGATCGTGGGCGTGCGCTACGACGCCTGAGTATCTGCCGAGAAAATCCGTGCGATCTCGCCCTGCTCCAGCGCCCGCCACGCACCCGGCGCCAGCGTGCCCAGGGTGAGCGCGCCCACAGCCACGCGCTGCAGGGACTCCACATGGTTGCCGGTGGCGGCGAACATGCGACGCGCCTGGTGGTAGCGGCCCTCGTGCAGGGTCAGTCGCGCGTGGCGCGGAGCCAGCACCTCAAGCCGGGCGGGCAGCAGCGGTGTGGTTTCGGACTCCAGCAGCAGCGTGCCGCTGGCGAACAGTCCGGCCTCGTCACCGCGCAGATCCTCGGCCAGGGTGGCCTCGTAGACCTTGGCCACGTTGGCCTTGGGCGAGATGATCCGGTGCAGCAGCGCGCCGTCGTCGGTGAACAGCAAGAGGCCCGAGGTGTCGCGATCGAGCCGGCCCACGGTGGAGAGCGCGGGATCGCGCAGGCGGTAGCGCGGCGGCAGCAGGTCGTAGACCACGCGACCCTGATCCTTGCGCGAGCAGGTGGCGCCCAGCGGCTTGTGCATCATCACGAGCAGGCCGGTGGGCGGGTCCAGCGGCTCGTCGTCCACGCGGATCGCGGCATGCTCCCGTTGGTCGTCGGCGTAGAGCACCTCGCCGTCGGCATCGGTGACGCGGCCTTCGCGAAACAGCCAGGCCACCTCCTTGCGGCTGCCGTAACCCAGGTTGGCGAGCAACTTCACCAGTTTCATGCACGGGCCTCGATCACCTTGAATCCATCCTGCACGATCACCTCGCGCACCTCGTTGAATTGTTGTGCCAGCACCGCCTCGTAGGGCAGATGACGATTGGCCACCAGCCATAGCCGGCCCTGCGGCGCGAGCGCGGCGGCGGCGGCATGGATGAAGGCGCGCCCCAGCTCCGGCAGGTCGGCGCGTCCCTGATGAAACGGCGGATTGCTGACGATGACGTCATGGCGCGACGGCAAGCCGGTGGTGACGTCGTGCCAGTGCACGGCGACCGCCACCACGCGACCGCTGGCGGCCACGGCGCGCGCCAGGTTCGCGCGCGCCGGTTCCAGCGCGCGCGCCTCGGCCTCATACAGATCGAGCGCGGTAACGGCGGGGCAGCGCGCCAGCACCTGCGTGGCTAGGTAGCCGTAGCCGGCGCCCAGGTCGGCCACGCGGCCGTACAGGTCGGTGGGCAGGTGCGCGGCCAGCAGCCGGGAGGCGGCATCGATGCGATCCCAGGCGAACAGGCCGGGGCGGCTCAGGAAACCGTCGGCGGTTTCACGCGGCGCATCCAGCGCCAGCCAGGCGTCGCGCAGCGCTTGGTCGACCGCTGCGCACGTCGCCCAGAACACCCGGCATTTGTGCTTGGAGAGGCTGCGCACCGACCCGGCAAGTTGCGCCAGGTCGGCCTCGGCGGACTTGGCGCCCTGCGTGTTCGCCACACTGGCCAGCACCACGCCGCCCGGCTGCACGTGGTGCAACGCGCGGGCGAACTGGATGCGGCGTTCCTCGCGCGAGCGCGCCGGCAGCAGCAGTACCAGCGGGTAACGGGCCTCCACGGCCGGCTCGCCAACCGCGAAACCGCTGCGCTCCAGCGCGTCGGCGAAGGGCTTGAAGCCCTGCACGCATCGCCATGTGGGCCGCGCCAGCTCACGCAGGCGAAACCCGTCGCGCGCACCGAGGAACAGCACACGGTCATCCTCCGGCCAGCGCAACTCGCCCGCCTCGAAGGGCAGGAACAGGGCATCGAGTTCCGCGTCAGGCGCGGCGGCGGCGTATCCGGCGAGGGTCACGAGCTGGGGCGTTCGGCCAAGGGGCGGCCATTGTACGGTGCGTCTCGCCGCGCGTAGGAGTCCGCCGGCAGGCGATGTTGTCGTCTTGATACATCGGAGCAGGAGCATCGCCCGCCAGCGGGCTCCTACACGCCGGTCAGCCCTTGCCTCTGGCGTCCAGCATCGCCTTGAGGTCCGCGAAGGGATTGCCGGTGGCGGCAGCCTGCACCGGTGCGGCGAGCTCGTAGCCGGCACCACGCACGTGGTCGATATGGCGGGCGTGCTCGTTGTCGTGGCAGTACACGCAGAGCAGTTCCCAGTTGCTGCCGTCGGCGGGGTTGTCGTCGTGGTTGTGGTTGCGGTGGTGCACGGTGAGCTCGCGCACATTGTCGCGAGTGAACTCACGCGCGCAGCGTCCGCACACCCACGGATACATCTTCAGCGCGCGCTCGCGGTAGCCCAGCTCGCGCTGCTCGGCGGCGCGGCGGGCCTCGGCCACGATGCGATCGAGCTTGGCGTCATCGGGTTTGCGGGGGGCGGGCATGGCGGGTACTCGAAGGGTGTTGCGCGGATTATGCCGCGCCCGGCACCGCCGCGATCAGGGCACCGGCGTGCTGGCCGCCGACGCGGGCAGCTCGGCCACCATCTGCTCGGCCAGCGGCTGATAGCCGCCTTCGAAGTGGTGATCGCCGTTCTTGGGATGCACTTTCACCCACGCCGGCAGGCCGGGGTCGGTGCACAGGCTGTCGTCGGCGTCGTCCTTGCCGTAGTAGCACATCACCGGAAACTGCTGGTTCAGCGCTGTCACCGGCGGCAGGGCGTTGTAGTGCTCCACCTTGTTGAATTTTTCCAGCACGGTTTTCACGAAGGCCTTGAAGCGGCCCTGCGCCACCATGTAGCCCTCGAACTGGATCTCGAAGCTGGCGTCGCGACTGGGCGAGAGCAGCACCAGCTGGGCGATGCGCGCACGGTTGGCGGGGCTGAGCTTGTCGATCAGGGTGGGCAGCACGTCGGCGCCGAAGGAAAAGCCCACCAGCCACACGCGACGTTTGTGCCACTGGCCAAGGTACTTCGTCATCAAGGCATCGAGCTGCGCGGCAGCCACGTCCGGGTCGCGGTTGCGCCAGAAATACTTGAACGCGTTGACGCCCAGCACGGGGATACCGCGCGCCGCGAATGCGCCGCCGAGCTGCTTGTCCAGGTCGGCCCAGCCGCCGTCGCCCGAGTACAGGATGGTGAGCACATCGTCCTGACCCGCTGGTGCCGCCACGCCAGCGCCAGGCGTGAGCACGATGACGGATTGCTCCAGGCTGGGTTTGGAGAACGGCGTCCAGACCATCGCCAACCCCAGCACGCACACACCGAATCCTGCCCACATGATCCGTTTTCCCCGTTTCGGCAAACTCATCGACGCACGACTCCGGTGAGGCCACCGGAAATCAGGCTGGCCACGTTGGCAAGGATCAGCGGCAGCGCGATGCCGCCAGGCACGGCCATGTAGCGCGGCTCCCATTCGGGGTCGAACTTGTCCTTGTAGCGCTGCAGGCCCTGGAAATTGTAGAAGCGCTCGCCACGGCCGAACACCAGCGCGCCGAAGCGGTTCCACAGCGGTGCCTGGCGTCGGCTGGTGAGTCCGGCCAGCGGCGCCATGCCGAGGTTGAACCAGCAATAGCCTTCGCGCTTGGCCCATTGCATCAATTCGACGAACAGGAAATCCATGAGCCCGGAGGGGCCGTCGGGCAGGAAGCGCATCAGATCCAGCGAAGCCTCTTCCTTCGTTCCGGTGAGGAACAGGTTGGCGAAGGCCACGATGTCCTCGCCGTGGCGTACCAGCGCCATCGGCATGCGCACCAGATAGTCCGGGTCGAACGCGCCCAGCGAGAAGCGCTTCTCGCGCGCGTGCTTGTCGCCCAGCCAGGCGTCGGAGATCTGCTTGAGCCGGGGCAACAGCGGCGCCACCTGCTCCGCCGGCACGATTTCCAGGTGCAGGCCTTCGCGCGCGAGCTTGTTGACGGTGCCGCGCAGGGTTTTCTTCGACTTGCCGTCGAGGTTGAAATCCGCCAGCCGCACGCGCGCCTCCTCGCCGATCTTCAGCAGGTTCATGCCCACTTCGAGATACAGGTCGAGGTCGGCCGGGCTGACCTGGTAGAACACCGGCCAGCCACCCGCGCGCGCGCAGCGTTCGATGAAACTCCACACCAGCTCGCGGCGCGCATCTTCGTCCTCGCCCACCGGGTCGCCCATGGTCACCCAGCTGCGCCCTTCGGCGTCGTACATCAGGAAGGCCTTGCCCGCCTCGTCGAACAACAGGCGTTTGTCGCCCATCAAGGCCAGATGCGCTTGTGCCGAACGGTAACCACGGATCAACGGCAAGGCACGATTCATATCGGCCTCACTGGGCGCCACATGACGCAGGCGTTGCGGGCGGATCAACACGGCCAGCGCAAACAGCAGGCCCGCCGCCGCCGCGCCCACCAGCGCGCGCAGCGCACGCGGCGCACCACCCTGATGGAAACTGAATTCCCACCACAGGCTGTTGCTGTAATCCACGTGCTTGTAGCTGAACATCACCAGCCAGGTGGCGCAGCCGAACACGGCGAGAATGGCCAGAATCCAGCCCACCGAGAAGTTGGCGCTGAACAGCGAGGCGCGTCGGTAGAACAGCTTGTGCGCCGGCCCCAGCGCCAGCGCCAACAGCGCCAGCAAGGTGGCTTCCTCGTAGTCGATGCCCTTGAGCAGGGAGAACACCGCACCAGCCAGAAGCAGTACCAGGGTCGCCCAGTAGGCCACGTCCAGCCGCCGTTGCAGGCCGCGCGCGAGGATCAGCAGCATCATGCCGATCACGCTGGCCATGAAGTGCGACACTTCCAGCACCGACAGCGGCAGCACGTCGCGCAAGAGCGCCATGCGGTTGGGCAGCGCGCGGGTCGCACCGGAGAACAGCAGCACCGCGCCCGAGACCAGGGTGAGCCCGGCGAAGAACGAAGGCAGCAGCGCGTTGAACCACGGCGACCACAGCGACTGCCGGCGCAAGCCACGCGCCTCGCGCTGCAGCACCAGTACGGTGGCCGCGCACAGCGGCATCAGGTAATAGACGATGCGGAACGCCGCCAGCGAACCCAGGATGGGCGCGGCCAGCGCCTCATTGCCGGTGGCGCCGAAGCCGGCCAGCATCACCGCCTCGAACACGCCGAGGCCACCCGGCACATGGCTGATGAGGCCGGCGATCTGCGCGATCACGAAGATCGCCAGGAAATGCCCGAAGCCGGCATTCAGGCGGTCGGGCATCAGCACGTACATCACCGCCGCCGCCAGCCACCAGTCCAGCGCGCCCACCAGCACCTGGCGCAGCGCGGCGGAAGGCGTCGGCATCCGCACCTGCCAGCGCCACAGCCTGAACGGCCTGCGCACGAAGCCGCCCAGCACCCAGGCCAGCGGTATCGCGGCCAGCGCGATAGCCACCACCACGCGCCACTGGCTCATCGGCAAACCCGAGGGCAACGGCACCACCAGCAAGGTGACGCCAGTCAGCGCCAACAGTCCCAGCCAGAAACTCAGCGTGCAATACAGCACCAGCTTGGCGATCTCGGCGGTGGAGAGGCCGTTTTGCAGATAGAAGCGGTAGCGGATCGAGCCCGATACCAGGAAGGACATGCCCACCGCATTGCTGAAGGCATAGCTGATGAAGGAAATCAGCGTGACCCGCCGCCACGGCAGCGACTTGCCGATGCTGGCCAGGCCAAAGCGGTCGTAGAGCGACATCACGCCAAAGCCGGCCGTGGTCAGCACGATCGCCAGCAGCAGGCGCGGCCGCGACACGCTGTGCACGTAGGCGCGGATCTGGTGGTAGGTGACGTCGCGCGCCAGCAGGTGCAGCGCCCACAAGGCCAGGCACAGCATGCCCACCGACAACAGCGGCCCGCCCAGGCGGCGCAGCCACACCTCCCACGGGCCGGGCGGGTTCAGGGCCTCGTCCACGGCCGGCGCTTGCTCGACTTTTTCCTGCTCCACGCGGTGCTCGTTTTCCCTGAAGGCCGTCCAGTTTAGGCCACGCGCCGTGGTATTCGGTGAATGGCCACCACGCTCACTCGGCGCGGGCGCCCTGCCCCATGCGTGCGATCCAGCGGTACATCAGCACCACGCAGACCGTGAACGTCACGCCGCCGATCCAGATGGCCGCCGTGTGGAAGCCCTCGCCTACCAGCGCCAGCGGCGCATTGCGGTTGGCGAAGCCGAGCTTGTCGGAGAACGCCACCAGCGCCGCCACGATCACGCCCAGGAGGCTCTCGCCCACGATCAGGCCCGAGGCCAGCAGCACACCGAGCTGCTTGGTCGCCTCCGCCTTCGGGCCGCGCTCCGCACGCTGGTCGAACCAGGCACCGACCAGCGCGCCCACCACCACCATCAGCGTGGTCGAGGTGGGCAGGTAGATGCCCAGGCCCACCGCCAGCGGTGGCAGGCGCACCGACTTCGCCGTGCGCGCGAGCGTCTCGTCGAGCAGGATGATCGCCACGCCGATGCCGCCGCCAATGGCGATCAGGCTCCAGTCGATGTTGCCGGTGATGACGCCCTGCGCCAGCGCCGAGATCAGACCTGCCTGCGGCGCCGGCAGTGCGCGCGCGGGATCGACGCCCGGCGCGCCGAGGAAGCCGTAGGCCTGGTTCAGCAGATCCAGCACCGGCGGGATCACCAGCGCGCCGGCGATCACGCCGATCACCAGCGCCCACTGCTGCAACGCGGGCGTGGCGTCCACCAGTTGGCCGGTCTTGAGGTCCTGCAGGTTGTTGTTGGCGATCGAGGCCACCGCGAACACGATGGCGGTGATGAACAGCGCAAACGCCACCAGCGCCTTGCCCGCGTCCGCCGGCACCATGGCCTTCACCCCCAGCACCAGGAGCAGCGCGGCGATGATGACGACCAGGATGCCCACGCCCGACAGCGGGCTGTTCGACGAACCGATCAGGCCGGCCATGTAGCCGCACACGGCGGACACCAGAAAGCTCAGGATGATGACGAACAGCACGCCGCCGACCACCAGCAGGGTGACATGCTCGCCCAGCCCGCTGATGTTCGCGAAGTGGCCCAGCAGCCAGCCCACCGGGATCAGGCACAGCAGGGTAATCAGGCCAACCAGGCCGATCGGCATGTCGTGCTCGGTGCGCGGCAGCGTGTGCAACTGGCCGCTCTTGCGCGCCTTCGACGCACGCATTGCACCGGACAGGCCGCTGATGACGGGCTTCACCAGCTTGGCCAGCGTCCAGATCGCCGCCACGCCGATGGTGCCGGCGCCGACGAAGCGCACGTAGTGGCTCCAGGTGGCCTGCGCCGCATCCACCGCCGCGCCGGATGCGGGATGCAACAGCAAGAAGTGCGGCACCGCCCAGCCCCAGCCGATCACCGCGCCCAGCAGCATCGCCACGCCCACCCACAGGCCCACCAGGTGGCCTACCGCGAACAGTGCGAAGGAGAGGCTGAAGTCGAAGCCGGTGGCCGCACCCCTGTCGCCCACGCGGAAATAGCTCGACACCGCGTCGGCGAAGACCTTGGTCTGCACAACCACGTAGAACACCGCCGAGACGATGGCACCCGCGACCACCGCCTTCAGCCCGGCGCCGCCGGATTCCACCGACTCCGCCGCCTCTTCACCGCCGCTCGCCCCCACCTTGAGCACCTCGGCGCAAGCCACGCCTTCCGGGTACGGCAGGTCGGAATCGGTGACCAGCGCGCGCCGCAGCGGGATGGTGTACATCACGCCCAGGATGCCGCCGGTGGCGCAGATGCCGAAGCTCATCCAGAACGGAAAGCCGTTCCACCAGCCGATGATGATGAGACCCGGCAGCACGAAGATGATCGAGGACAGCGTGCCAGCGGCCGAGGCCACCGTCTGCACGATGTTGTTCTCCTGCATGGTGGAGTTCTTCATCGCGCGCAGTATCGCCATCGAGATCACCGCGGCCGGGATCGAGGTAGCGAAGGTCAGGCCGGCTTTCAGGCCGAAGAACACGTTGGCCGCGGTGAACACCACCGTGATGACGATGCCGATGACCAGGCCGCGCAGAGTGAGTTCGGCGCGCGAAGACGCGCTGGACACGGACGGTGGATTCACGTGGATGCTCCCCGAGACAAGACTACCCCGCAAGATAGCGTGGATTGGCCTTTTCCGCGCGTCTTGCGCCCCGCCCGGCTTGGCGCTAGGGGATTGGGTGGGTGTGCCCGCCCACGATCTGCGATGATGCCGCTTTGCCGCCACCAAGCCCCTCTCATGCGCCATCGCCTCGCCCTGCTCGCCAGCACCGCTCTCGCCCTTGCCGCCTGCCACTCGGCCACGCCACCCGCCGCCGACGCGGCGCCCTCCTCCGCCATCACGGGCCAGGTGGACAAGCTCACCACCATCGACACCCAACGTGGCGACGGCGCCGAGGCCAAGCCGGGCATGCGCGTGAGCGTGCTCTACACCGGCTGGCTGTACGACGCCACCGCCAAGGACAAGCACGGCGCGAAGTTCGACAGCACCGCCGACCACGGCGGCGATCCCTTCACCTTTCCGCTGGGCCAGGGCCAGGTGATCGAAGGCTGGGACCAGGGCGTGGCCGGCATGCGCGTGGGCGGCGAGCGCACACTGCTGATTCCCGCCGCGCTGGGCTACGGCTCGCGCGGCGCCGGCGGGGCGATCCCGCCCGATGCCTCGCTGGTGTTCGACGTCAAGCTGGTCGGCGTCAGCCCGTGATATCCGGATGCCGCGTCTGCCAGGCGGCCAGCGCGGCGCGGTAACGCTCCAGCGCCGCCTCGTAGCGGTCGTACACGCAAGGTACGCAACCCTCGCCGCAGCAGTCGGCGGGGTCGGGTTCCACCGGCGCTTGCGGGCAGGGATCGTCGGGCGTGTCGGCGCCGCCCGCGCGCGGAATCTCCAGCGGCATGCCAGCAGTGTATCGCCACCACCGGCGGCGACGGCGGCAAGGCTTCGCCACGGGTTTGCGTGCGCCGATCCCTGCCGTTACAGTGCCCGCGACGGCTGCAAGGGGGCAGCCGAGGGGTATCACATGTCCATGTCTACAACCCGCACCGCGGTGGAACGCGGTTTGCGTTGGGTTGCAGGGATGCTGGGCGGCGAGGCGCAAGCCACGCCGGAATCGACACCGTCGGCGGAAACGCATTTCCATCTGGTGTCATGGCAAACATCGACGCACTCGCGACGCGCGGACGAAGAAGCCCGCCGCGCGCAGTGGTTTGCCGCTGAGAGTCCATGAAAAATCGCCCGCCGGCTGCGGCGGACGCGCAGCGTCCTTGACGGCGGCGCGCTACTGGCGCGCGGCGATGATCTGGTCGAGGTAGTCCGGCGTGCCGGCGATGCGTTCCAGATGCGGATACTGCAGGCCGTCGTGGTAGTCCACCGGCACGGTCAGCAGTTGCCCCTGGAATTTCAGCAGCAGACGGATCGGCGCCTTGTCCGACCTGGCGGCGGCGATCGCCTCTTTCAGCACATCGCTGGCATACGCCTGCCCGTTCACCGCCACCACGGTGGCGCCGGTGCTGACGCCGGCCTTGAAGGCAGGGCCGTTCCAGCGCACGTCGTTGACTTCGCCCTGCTTGGTCAGCGTGAGGCCGATCGACCAGGCGAAGTTGTAGATGTGGCGCGGCGATTCGGGGCGGCTGTCGTAGGCTTTCTCGAAGGCGCTGGGCTGGTCGGTGTAGACCAGCTTCCAGCCCGCGGCGGCGAGGCCGTCCAGCAGCGGCGGGTTCAAGGCGTCGACGCGTGCGCGCAGGAAGCCGGCCCAGTCGAACGGCGCCACGCCGTTCAAGGCGGCCACCACGTCATCGAAGGTGTAGGTCTTGGTGACGTAACTGCCGTTGTCCACGCCGAAGAAGGCCTTGGCGAAATCGTCCAGCGAACGCTTGCCGTGGCTGAGTTCGCGCAGCTTGGCATCCACCGCCAGCCACGCCATCTGGCCGCCCGAGTAGTAGTCCTCGCTCATCTGCCAGCTGCGGTAGGGCAGCGCTTCGCGATGCGCGGCGGTGGCGTCGTTGGTGGTGTCTTCCAGCGTGCGCCACTGCAAGCCGGGCCGGTTGCGCTCATAGTTGGCCGCGTCCATCGCCAGCGCATCGCGGAACTGTACCGGGCTCCACAGCCCCGCGCGCGCGGTGAGCACCGTCCCCCAGTACTGCGTCTGCCCCTCGTATACCCACAACAGCGAGTCGCCCATCGGCACGTTGAAGTTGGGCGTCCACAAGTCCGCCGGGCGCCGGAACTTGCCGTTCCACGAATGCACATACTCGTGCGCCAGCAGATCGCGCCCCGGTGCGGCCTCGTCCCAGGCGGTGAAGTAGTCCGCGCCCATGCCGTCCTCGCTGGACTGGTGGTGTTCCAGGCCGTTGCCGGCGAGCTGGTCGGACAGCGAGAACAGGAAGTCGTAGTGGTCGTAGTGGTGCGCGCCGAACAGTTTCAGCGCCTGCGTCACCAGCGCGCGATGCTGCGCGAGTTGCGCGGGCGTCATCGCCAGATACTTCGGCGCGTCGGCCACGATGTCCAGGTGCACCGGCGTCTGGCCGCCGGGGCTCAGATCCACGCGCTTGAAGTACTGGCCCGCATACATCGGCGAGTCGACCAGGTGGTTGTAGGCGACCGGCTTGAACGTGGTGGTGGCGCCTGACTGCGCGGCCACCTCCAGCGCGCTGCCGAACTGCCAGCCCCGCGGCAGGGTCACACTGGGCGCCACTTCGATGCCGCGCGTGTAATGACCGGCTGGGTACAGCGACAGCTTGTTCCACTCCAGCATCAACAGGCGATCGGTCATCTCGTAGCCGCCGTCGCGCGGCGAGAGGTATTCGAAATCCGCCTCCAGTTGGCTCACGCCGGCGGGCACGTCGAGATGGAAGGCGTAGACGTCGTACTTGTCGCGCGTCCACGCCAGCGGCTTGCCGCCCGCGCTGAGCTTGAGGCCCGCGAGCATGGCCACCGGGCCGCTGGGCGAGTGGTCGCCGGGTATCCATTCGGGGTACAGCAAGGTCAGCTTGCCGGGCACGACCGGCAGCGTCTCGTGCACACGGAAGATGCCTTGCCGCGTATCGCTGGCATCGACATGCACGCTGAGCGTGCCAGCGTATGCCGTGTCCCGTGGCGCCGGCACCGCCGTGCTGCGCGATACCTGCGCGAAGGCGTCACCACCGGCCAACGCCAGTGCTGCGGCCAGGGCAAGGCCTGCCGCCAGCGGATGACGGCGAACGGGCGAACGGGCGGATGAAACGATGGGCATGGCGGCACCGGTGGCGTGCGGGGGAAGGCCCAACTTAGCACCCGCCAGGCGTTTGGCGAGGGTGACCACTGGCACTGTGCGAGCATGGCGCCACATCAGCACACGGGTATCGCCATGAACGCCAGCATCCTGCCGCACGACGTCGTCCATTTCTGGCGCGAAGCCGGGCCCGGCAAATGGTTCGCCAAGGACGACGCCTTCGACCGCGATTTCGTCGCCCGCTTCACCGACGCCCACATGGCCGCTGCGCGGCGCGCGCTGGATCATTGGCAGGGCGAAGCCGAGGGTGCGCTGGCGCTGCTGCTCCTGCTCGACCAGTTCCCGCGCAACGCCTATCGCGGCAGCGCGCACATGTTCGCCACCGACCCGCTGGCGCTGCGCTTCGCGCGCGAGGCCGTGGCGCGCGGCCTCGACCGTGCCGTCGATCCGGCGCTGCGCGTGTTCTTCTACCTGCCGTTCGAACACAGCGAGGCGCCGGCCGACCAGGATCGCGCCGTGGCCTTGTGCGAAGGCATGGACGATTACGCCAAATACGCCCGCATCCACCGCGACGTGATCGGACGCTTCGGCCGCTTTCCCCACCGCAACGCCGCGCTCGGACGAGACACCACGGCGGAGGAACAGGCGTTTCTCGATACGGGCGGCTTTGCGGGTTGAGGCGGCACGCGTAGGAGCCCGCTGGCGGGCGACGCTTTTGCTTTGACGCATCAGAGCAAAAAAGCATCGCCCGCCAGCGGGCTCCTACATAGGTCAGCGCTCAGGCCAGCTTGCGTGCCGCCGCCACCACGTCCGCCTCGCCCGGCAGCACCAGGAAGGCGGCGCCGGCCAGCGGGGTGAAGGTGTCGGCGCCCACCACGCGTTCCAGCGGTGTGGCGCCCAGGCCGGCCTCGACGATGGCGGTGATGACGCCCTCGCCCACGCCCGCGCTCTTGCGGCCCTCGTCCAGCACGATGATGCGCTTGGCGTTCTTCGCCTGTGCGGTGATGAAGCGGTCATTGAGCGGCGCCAGCCAGCGCAGGTCGACCACGCGCACCTTCCAGCCGAGTTCCTTCTCGATGCTGCGCGCGGCGCGCAGCGCCATGGTCACGCCGTTGCCGAAGGTGAACACCACCAGATCCTTCGCCTGCCCGTTGTAGACGCGGCCCTCGCCCAAGGTCATCGCCTCGCCCGGCGCGGGATAGGCGAACTGCCACGCGCCGTCGCCGGCTTCGTACAGGTCCTTGGTCATGTACAGCGCGATCGGTTCGAGGAAGGCGCAGACACGACCGTCGACCTTCGCCAGCGCGGTCAGCGTGCGCAGCATGGTGGCTGCATCGTCGCCGCGACTGGGGCAGCCGACCACGAGGCCCGGGATGTCGCGCAGCGCGGCGATCGAGTTGTCGTTGTGGAAATGCCCGCCGAAGCCGCGCTGGTAGCCCAGCGAGGCCACGCGCATCACCAGCGGGTTGCGGTACTGGTCGTTGGAGAAGAACTGCAGGCTGGCCGCCTCGCCGCGGATCTGGTCGGCGGCGTTGTGGAGATACGCCAGGTACTGGATCTCCGGGATCGGCAGCATGCCCATGTTGGCGTAGCCTTGGGCCAGGCCGAGGATGACGGTTTCGTCCAGCAGGGTGTTGAACACGCGCGTGTTCTTGAACGCCTTGTGCAGACCCTTGGTAACCGTGTACACGCCGCCCTTCTGCGCCACGTCCTCGCCGAACAGCAGCGACTCGGGATACTTCGCCATGACGTCGTGCAGCGCTTGCCCGATCTGGATGGCCAGATGCCGCGGCGGCTGGTTTTCCGGCAGCTTCGCCTCGCCGCCGTAGGCCTTGAGGCGCGCCTCCATGTAATCCGCGCGTTCGGCCTCGGCCTTCACCTTGGCCGGCGTGTACGGCGCCAGCGGCGCCATCACGTCGTCGAGGCGCTCCAGCTTGGGCCGATGGTCGGCCTCTTCGGCGGCGGCGAAGCAGCGCTTGCGCGTGGCCTCGTAGAGTGCGAGCAGGCTGTCCTTGGTGTACAGGCCCGACTCCAGCGCGATCGCCGCCGAACGCAGCAGCGGGTCGGTCGCTTCCAGCGCCACCAGCTCCTCGATGCTGCGCCACTCGATCTCGAAGTCGGTGCCCGCGTGGCCCATGATGCGGGTGGTCTTGAGGTGCAGGAAGGTGGGCCGGCGCGTGCTGCGGCAATGCTCCACCGCGCGCTGCACCTGGGCGTAGCCTTCGGCGAGGTCGAGGCCGTCGGCGAAGAAATAGTCGAGGTTGGAGCGCGACTGGTAGTTGCTGGCGACCCAGCCGCTGGGCGTCTTCACCGAGATGCCGATGCCGTTGTCCTCGCACACGAACAGCACCGGCGCGGGCAGCTTCTGGTAGGCCGTCCAGCCCGCCGCGTTGAACGCGGTCTGCGCGGTGGCGTGGTTGCTGGAGGCGTCGCCGAAGGAGCAGATCGCGATGGAATCGTCGGGAATCGGCAACTGGTGACCAATGCGCCTGGCGTGGTCGATGGCCACCGCCGTGCCCAAGGCTTTCGGCAAATGCGAGGCGATGGTCGAGGTCTGCGGAAGCACCCAGAGCGGCTTGGAGCCCCACACCTTGTGGCGGCCACCGGAGGCCGGGTCGTCCTTGCTGGCGGCGAAGGAGAGCGCCGAATCCATCACCGGATCCATCCCCGGCAGTTTGCGGAAGCGCTCGGCCATGAAGCCGCCGCTGCGGTAATGCAGGAAGGCCGGATCGGTGTGCCGCGTGAGCCGCGCCACCATCGCGTTGCCCTCATGGCCGGAAGAACCAATCGTGTAGAACACCTTGTTCTGCACGCGCAGCACGCGCGCCATCAGATCCAGATGCCGCGAGATCAGCTGCGACTCCAGCAACTCGCGAAAGCCCCGCGCGTCCAGCGCGCTGCCCGGCAGCACCGGTGCGTCGTCGCGCGGCGCGGCACGCACCTCGCCCTGCCACTGCTGCACGAACTCGGTGTAATTCTGGTCGACGATTTCGGCGCGGTTGAAGCCCTTGTGGCGGGCGCTGAGGGTGAACGGAATGGACATGGCGGTCTTCGGCAAGGTGGCAGGGGTCAATGTTGCATCGGGGTGTGGCCGGGCTGGGCACACACGCGGGCCAGCCAGTCACGGATGTTCGGGAAGGCGGACAGCTCGAAGCCACCGTCGCCGGCGCAATGGGTGTACGCGTACAGCGCGATGTCGGCGAGGCCGTAGCGGTCGCCGACGAACCAGTCGCGCCCAGCCAGGTGCTGCTCCATCACCGCCAACACCTGCGCGCCCTTCTGCAGCAGCTCGGGCAGCTCGGCCTGGCGCGGGTGGTCGGGCGGCAGCCAGCCGCGGATGAAGCGCGCCACCGCGATGCACGGCTCGTGGCTGTACTGCTCGAAGAACAGCCACTGCAGCGTCTGCGCGCGCAGCCAGGCATCCTCGGGCCCGGATCCATTCGGCCAAAAGGCGCTGCCTTCGGCGAGATAGCACAGGATCGCGTCGGACTCGGCCAGCCGGCGGCCGTCTTCCAGCTCCAGCAGCGGCACCTTGCCGTTCGGGTTCTTCGCCAGGTAGGCCGGCGTGCGCGTCTCGCCACCGGCGCTGTCCACGTCGACCCAGCGATAGTCGCGGCCCAGCTGGTCCAGCAGCAATTGCAGTTTGTAGCAGTTGCCGGAAGCGCGCATGCCGTAGATGGTAATCATGGCCTTTCCCCACCCAGCTGTTTCAGCAGCGCGGCGCGCTGCAGGTCCTTGGGACGTCCGAAACTTTCGCAAAGCCGGATCTGGTCTTCGACCGACGGCACCGGCACGGCCAGGCCATTCACGCCGGCCAGCACGAGTTTCCCTGGCAGCACCGGCTGCCAGCGATCGTCGGCATGAAGCTCAAGCCCACCCATCACCTCAACCGGCGCGCCGGGGAAGCGGAAGCGGGCAAAGTGCGAACGGAACCGGTCGGCGTCCGGCGGCGTGAATGCGGGCTCGCGCTGCGGCGCCCAATGCGCCATCAATACCTCGGCGTCGGCGCGCGAGGTCAGTACGTCCACATCCGCGGCGCTGGTCTGAGCGCCGAGCAGCAGCGCCGCGGTGCTGCCGATCAGGCACCACGGATCGACGCAATGCACGTGCAGCTCGGGCACGATCTCGGCTAGGGTGGCGTATAGCGCGGGCGAGAGGTGGCTCATGCGCGACGCCGGCGCCACTGTTCGCGCGTCTGCACCCAGATCTCGGTGGGGGAATCCTCGTACGGCGCGGGCAGCTTGCCCGGGCCGCGGCAGGTCGAACCCAGCCGCTGCGCCAGCACTTGCGAGGCGTGGTTGTCCGGATGGATCGAATGGATCATCTCGCTCCAGCCCAGCTGATCGAACGTCCAGTCGATCGCGGCGACACAGCCTTCCAGCGCATAACCCTTGCCCCACGCGTCGCGCGCCAGGCCCCAGCCCACCTCGGTGCCTGGCCAGTCGACCGGATGCCAGGGGCCGAGCCGACCGACCCACTGGCCGCTGCTTTTCTCGATTACCGAGAACATGGAAAAGCCCTGGATCATCCACGCCCCGGCCAGCGACAGGAAGCCGCGCCACGCGGCGGCGCGCACCTGCTGCCCGCCGATGAAGCGGGCGGCTTCGGCGTTGGCCATGTTGGCCGCGTAGGCGTCGAAGTCCTCGATGCGCAGCGGACGCAGGATCAGTCGATCGGTTTCGATGCGAAGATCAGAGACGTTCAATGCCTGGCTACTCAAGTCGCTGCTCCCGCCGATGGCGTGGGCTCTCTGAGCGTCACTCCCGCCAAGGCGGGAATGACGCCTCTCAGAACGCGTTGATGCCGGTCAGCTCGCGGCCCACCACCAGCTCGTGCACGGTCTCGGTGCCCTCGTAGGTGATGACCGATTCCAGGTTCAGTGCGTGGCGGATCGCGCCGTGCTCGGTGGTGATGCCGGCGCCGCCGAGGATGTCGCGGCACTGGCGCGCGATGTCGATCGCCATGCGGCAGTTGTTCCACTTGGCCAGCGAAACCTGGGTCGGCTGCATCTTGCCGGCGTCCTTCAGCCGGCCGAGCTGCAGCGACAGCAGCTGGGCGGTGGTGATGCGCCGGGCCATGTCGGCCAGCTTCAGCTGGATCGCCTGGTTCGAAGCCAGCGGGCGGCCGAACAGGATGCGTTCGGCGGTGTAGTCGAGCACTTCCTTCAGGCAGGCCTGCGCCGCGCCGATCGGGCCCCAGGTAATGCCGTAGCGCGCCTGGGTCAGGCAGCCCAGCGGACCTTTCAAGCCCTTCACGTTGGGCAGGCGCGCGCTGTCGGGCACGCGCACGTTGTCGAAGAACAGCGCGCTGGTGACCGAGGCGCGCAGGCTCATCTTCTTGTGCACTTCCTGCGCGGTGAAGCCCTTGGTGTCGGTGGGAACGATGAAGCCCTGGATGCCGTCCGCGGTCTGCGCCCACACGATCGCGATGTGCGCCAGGTTGCCGTTGGTGATCCACATCTTGGCGCCGTTGATGACCCAGTCGCCGCCGTCCTGCTTCGCATGGGTCTTCATGTTGGCCGGATCGGAGCCGCCGTGCGGCTCGGTCAGGCCGAAGCAGCCGATCACCTCGCCCGCCGCCATCTGCGGCAGGTAGTGCAGCTTCTGCTCCTCGCTGCCGTAGGCGTAGATCGGGTACATGCACAACGAGCTCTGCACCGAGGCGAAGCTGCGCAGGCCCGAGTCGCCGCGCTCCAGCTCCTGGCAGATCAGGCCGTAGCTCACGCCGTTCATGCCGGCGCAGCCGTACTTCTCGGGAATGGTGGCGCCGAGCAGGCCGAGGCTGGCAATCTCGGGCACCAGTTCCTTGGGGAAACGGCCCTGGTCGAAACAGTCGCCGATGATCGGCAGCACGCGCTCGTCGACGAAGCGACCGACGGTGTCCTGCACCATGCGCTCCTCGTCGGTGAGCAGCGAGCGGACGTCGTACAGGTCGAGCGGGTTCAGGCGGACGGTGGCCATGGGCGTTCCAGCGGCTAATGGAAACTGGTCATTCTACTCGGCGGCGGTGCGGCGGTCATGGCGGGGTGCAGCAGCGCACGGACATGCGATCATGCGCGCTTTCCCCAAGCCCACGGACGACCATGCTCAAGGGTGTGCTGCTGGGCTTTGCCTGCTTTGCGGCCTTTTCGATCAGCGACGCCTTCGTGAAGGCGCTGCACGGCTCGCTGCCGCCCTACGAGGCGGTGGCCATTGGCGCGGCGCTGGGGCTGACCGCCCTGCCCTTCATCAAGGAGCGCGGCGAAGGCTGGATGGACGTGTTCCACGCGCACAAGCCGGCGCTGTGGTGGGCACGCGCGCTCACCGGCGCCATCTGCAACATCAGTTCGGTGATCGCCTTCACCTTGCTGCCGATGGCCGAGGTGTTCGCGCTGATCTTCCTCATGCCGATCTTCGTCACCGTTCTCTCGGTGCTGCTGCTCAAGGAGCACGTCGGCTGGCGGCGCTGGACGGCGGTGTTCGTGGGCTTTGCCGGCGTGCTGGTGGTGCTGCGCCCGGGCTTCCGGCAACTGGGGCCGGGGCACATCGCCGCCATCGTCTGCGGACTCTCTGGCGCGGTGTCGATGGTGGCGCTGCGCATGGCCGGCGCCCACGAAAAACGCATCAGCCTGTATGGCGCGGGCGTGGTCGGCCCACTGCTGACCGGCGGCGTGCTGATGCTGCCGCAGTTCGTGTGGCCAAGCCTCGTGCAATGGGAGCTGCTCGCCGGCTATGGCCTGCTCGCCGCGCTGGCCGGCGTGCTGCTGATGCTGGCCACCCAGCACGCCCCGGCCAACCGCATCGCGCCCACCCAGTACAGCCAGATGCTGTGGGCCATCGGCTTCGGCTACTGGCTGTTCGGCGACCGCCTCGACGCCGTGATGGGCGTGGGTATCGCACTGATCCTTGGCGCCGGGCTGTTCACCCTCGTGCGCGAGGAGCAAAAAACCTCATGGTGGCGACGCCTGCGCATGCTGTGAGCGCCGTCTTCAGCGGTCGTCGCGATGCCAGTGTCGATAACGACGCCCGTCACGACCACCCAGCATGTACAAGCCGCCCAGCACGATGAACAGCGGCCACCAGATCGCCCACGACAAGTGCAGGATGAAGAACGACGCCACCAGCACGATCGACAGCGCCGGCAGCAGCGCGTACCACACCGCGGCATCCAGCTTGCCGACCCGGCGATAGCGCTCCACCGCCTCGCCAATCGGCCACGCCGCGCCAATCAGCATGAACCACGCCCACCAGTTGTCGTAACCGAGAAATGGCAGGTTCACGCCCAGATTGGCGCACAGGAAGAACACGCCAATCGCCATCACCATCACGGCGGGCAGGATGCGCGAAGAGCGCCGCATCGAACGATCGTCTGCTTGAGTGTTCATGGGCATGCCCCTTGGAAGTCGACGCCACGATAGGCCGCCAGCCAGCACGCCGCCAGTGACAGCCGTCACTCGAAACACCTGCGCTGGAATCAGCGATTGCTCACCCCGTGCGGCACATGCCCGGTCGCCACATGCTTGCGCGCGGATTCCACGTTGGCGGGCGAATCGTCGAAGAAGATGTCGGCACCGAAGGCATCGAGGAAGGGCCCCTTGTCGCGGCCGCCGAGGAACAGCGCCTCGTCGATGCGCACGCCCCACTTGCGCAGGGTAAGGATCACCCGCTTGTGCGCGGGAGCGGAGCGCGCGGTGACCAGCGCGGTGCGGATCGGCGAGTCTTCCGCTGGAAAGGCGCTTTGCAGGTGGTGCAATGCAGTGAGGAAGCCGCGGAACGGGCCGACCGACAGCGGCTCGGCGGCGTGCTCGGTTTCGCTGCGATGGAAGGCTTCCAGGCCTTCCTCGCGCGAGACGCGCTCGCCCTCGTCGCCGAAGATCACCGCGTCGCCGTCGAAGGCAATGCGCAGCTGTTCGCTCATGCGCGGCGGCGCGGTGCTGGGCAGGATGGTGGCGGCCGCGACGCCGGCCTTGAGCGCGCGGCCCACGTCCTCGGCGTTGGCGGAGAGGAACAGGTCGGCCTTGAACGGCGCGATGTAGTCGGAGGTGGGCGCGCCGCTGGTGAACGCCGCGCGACTGATTTCCAGGCCGTAGTGCTGGATGGCGTTGAAAATGCGCAGGCCGGTGTCGCCGGAGTTGCGCGAGAGCAGGATCACTTCCACCGGCGGCACGTCACCGGCCAGCTTGTTGAGGTCGAGCAGCTTCTGCACCAGCGGAAAGGCCACGCCGGGCTGGAGGATCTCGTCCTCGTGCGCGATCTGGAAGCTGCGATAGGCGTCCAGCCCGTTGCGTTCGAACAACGCGTGGCTATCGCCGAGGTCGAACAGGGCGCGCGAGGAGATGGCGACGACGAGGCGGTTGTCGGTAACGGCGGAAGGATCGTGGACGGTGGGCTGGGACATGACGGCAATCTAGCGCATGCGATGCTCGGGGCGTGAGATTGGCTGCGGTGCGGGTGCGGGCCTGGAGCCCCCCTCACCCCAACCCTCTCCCCCAAGTGGAGCTTGGGGGAGAGGGAGACAAGCACCTCTCGCCTCTGCCTCTCGCCTCTGCCTCTCGCCTCTGCCTCTCGCCTCCTGCTCCTGCTCCTGCTTCCCGCTTCCCGCCTCTGCTCCCCACATCAATCCGCGGCAAATTGTTCGTCGAGGATGCGCTGTTCCAGATTGTGTTCGGGATCGAACAGCAGGCGCACGCCCTGTTCGGTGGACTGGCGGATCTGCACCTCGCGCACGTCGCGCACCTCGTGGAAATCGGCGGTGGCGCTGACCGGGCGCTTGCCGGGATCGAGCACGCGCAGGCTGACGCAGGTGCGGTGCGGCAGGATGGCGCCACGCCAGCGGCGAGGACGGAACGGGCTGATCGGGGTGAGCGCCAGCACGTTGGCGTCCAGCGGCAGGATCGGGCCGTGTGCGGAGAGGTTGTAGGCGGTGGAGCCGGCCGGCGTGGCAACCAGCACGCCATCGCAGACCAGGTTGGGCAGCTTCACCGCCTCGTTGAGCTTCACTTCGAGGTGCGCGGCCTGGTTGGACTGGCGCAGCAGCGAGACTTCGTTGAAGGCCAGCGCGCGGCACACCTCGCCGCTGGCGCCGGTGCAGCGCATCTCCAGCGGAAACAGCACGGCGGCGTGCGCGCGCGCCACGCGCTCGGGCAGCTCGTCCACGCGATGCTTGTTCATCAGAAAACCGACACGGCCGAGCTTCATGCCATACACCGGCACGTCGAGCGCGCGGTGCCCGTGCAAGGTGCGCAGCATGAAGCCGTCGCCGCCCAGCGCCACGATCAACTCGGCCTGATCCGCCGGCACGTCGCCGTAGCGCTCCACGAGCTTGCGCCGCGCCTGCTGGGCGACGGCGATGTCACTGGCGACGAAGGCGATGCGCATGGCGGCGATGGATTCCATGGGAATGCGCCGGAGCTTACTGCATGGATGCGGCGGCACACCGGAAAAGCGAAGCCCCGGGCAAACCGGGGCTTTGAATGACAAACGACATATCTTCGCGTGCCGGCTTACCCGCTCCCCCAACCCCTCTCCCGCAAGCGGGCGAGGGGAACGATGCTCAAGCCCCTCTTCCGCTTGCGGGAGAGGGGCTGGGGAGCGGGCCGAGCGACCTCAACCCACCGGCACCTGTGCCAGCTGTGCCAGGCGACGCACCGCGACCGAGGCGATCGGGTAGTCGGCGTTCTGGGTGAGGATGTCGGCCAGCATGCGGCGGGTGTGCTGCAAGGTGGCGTCGTCGCTCCCCAGCCAGGCCTTGACCGGCGAGACCGCGCGGTCGTTGCCAGCGAGCTTCAGCACGCGCTGGGCCAACGCGCGGTGTTGGTGGTTCAGCTCGTCCAGCAGCGAGCCACGCGCCTGCGCATGCCAATGGCCTTCCACCGGCAGCGCCTCGATCTGGTCGCGCAGCCATTCCAGGTCGAGCGACTCGCCCAGTTCGTAGAACACGCGCGCCACCTGCTCCACCGGATGGCCGGTCTGCTGCGCCACGTCGACGATGTCCAGTGCCGCGCGCAGCTCCGGCAGGCGGGCCAGCCGCAGCGCCAGTTCGGCGGGCAGACCGAGGCCTTCCCACTTTTCCTGGTTGCTGGCGAAATTGCCCCGGCCGGTGGGGGTGAGTACCGCCGGCAAGGTCTGGCGCAGGGCGCTGACGCCGGCCTGGAAGTGCTCGACGTTGGCGGCGATTTCCAGCGTGCCGCCCACGCGGTTGAGCAGCCAGCGCGTCATGTGGCGCAAGAGCGACCACACCTGCATCACCGCACCGATCTGGGCGTCCTCGGCCACCTTGCTGTCCAGCGCCTCGATCTGCGCCCACAGCTCGCGGGCATCGAGGATTTCGCGCGCGGCGGTGTAGGCCTTGGCGATCGCCGCCGGGCCTTTGCCGGTGTCCTCCTGCATGCGCATCATGAAGGTGGCGCCCATGCGGTTGATGGTGGAGTTGGTCACCACCGTGGAGATGATCTCGCGCTTCAGGCGATGGCGCTGCATGTGCTCGGCGTATTTCTCGTGCAACGGCACGGGGAAATAGCGCACCAGCTCCTTGGAGAGGTACGGGTCTTCCGGTACGTCGGAGTCCAGCAGCTGCTGGAACAGGCGGATCTTGTCGTAGGAGAGCAACACCGACAGCTCGGGGCGGGTCAGGCCCTGGCCACGCGCCTTGCGTTCGGCCAGCTCGGCGTCGGAGGGCAGGTTCTCCACCTGGCGATCGAGCTGGCCTTCGCCTTCCAGCGTGCGGATGAAGTGCGCCATCGAACCGATGCGCTTCACCGACTGGTGCTCCATCAGGGTGATGGCCTGGTTCTGGCGGTAGTTGTCCCACAGCACCAGGCGGCCCACCTCGTCGGTCATCGCGGCGAGCTGGGTGTTGCGCGCGGCATCGGTGAGTTCGCCGCGGCGCACGGCGTCGTTCAGCAGGATCTTGATGTTCACCTCGTGGTCGGAGGTGTCCACGCCGGCGGAGTTGTCGATGAAGTCGGTGTTCAGCAGCACACCCTTGTGCGCGGCCTCGATGCGGCCCTTCTGGGTCATGCCGAGGTTGCCGCCTTCGCCGATGATCTTGCAACGTAGCTCGTTGCCGTCCACGCGCAGCGCGTTGTTGGCGCGGTCGCGGGCGTCAGCGTGGGTTTCGCTGCTGGCCTTGACGTAGGTGCCGATGCCGCCGTTGAACAGCAGATCCACCGGCGCCTTCAGGATGGCGTTGAGCAGGTCGGTGGGCGCGAGATGTTCAACGTCGGCCTTCAGCCCCAGCGCGGCGCGCACCTGCGGCGACACCGGGATGGACTTGAGGCTGCGCGGATACACACCGCCGCCAGCGGAGATCAGCGACTTGTCGTAGTCGTCCCAGGAGGAACGCGGCAGCTTGAACAGGCGCTCGCGCTCGACGAAGGACTTTTCCGCATCCGGATTCGGGTCGAGGAACACGTGGCGGTGATCGAACGCGGCCAGCAGGCGCGTGTGGCGCGACAGCAGCATGCCGTTGCCGAACACGTCGCCGGACATGTCGCCGATGCCCACGCAGCTGAAGTTCTCGTTCTGGCAGTCGTGGCCCAGCGCGCGGAAATGCCGCTTCACCGACTCCCACGCGCCCTTGGCGGTGATGCCCATGCCCTTGTGGTCGTAGCCGTTGGAGCCGCCGGAGGCGAACGCATCGCCCAGCCAGTAGCCGTGCTCGATGGAAATGGCATTGGCGATATCGGAGAAGGTGGCCGTGCCCTTGTCGGCGGCCACCACCAGGTAGGGATCGTCGGCATCGTGGCGCACGCAGTCGTGCGGATTCACCATCTTGCCGTCGACCAGGTTGTCGGTGATGTCGAGCAGGCCGTTGATGAACAACTTGTAGCAAGCGATGCCCTCGGCCAGCACGGCGTCGCGGTCGCCGCCCACCGGCGACTTCTTGACGAAGAAGCCGCCCTTGGAGCCCACCGGCACGATCACCGTGTTCTTCACCATCTGCGCCTTCACCAGGCCCAGCACCTCGGTGCGGAAATCCTCGCGGCGATCGGACCAGCGCAGGCCGCCGCGCGCCACCGGGCCGAAGCGCAGGTGCACGCCTTCCACCCGCGGGCAGCACACCCAGATTTCGCGGTAGGGCACCGGCTTGGGCAGGGTCGGCACGGCGTGCGAGTCGAGCTTGTAGCTGATGTAGTCGCGGTGCGTGCCGTTCCACAGCTGGAAGAAGCTGGTGCGCAAGGTGGCACGGATGACCGCCACGTAGCTGCGCAGGATGCGATCCTCGTCGAGGCTGGCGACGTTCTCCAGCAGCACCCCGATGGCGCCCTCGATGACCTTGATCTGCGCCTCGCGCGGCTGCGCCAGCATCTCCACCAGCGAGCCCACCAGCGCCGGGTTGGCGGCCTGCACGTTGGCCGGGATCAGCGTGGACATCTCGTCCTGCAGCAGCGCACCCGCGGCGGCGCGCTCGTCCGCCGCCAGCGTTTCGCGGCGCGGATCGAACTTGGCCAGGAACAACTCCACCAGCAGGCCGGCGATGGCCGGATAGCGGTTCAGCGTCTCCTCCATGTAGGCCTGCGAGTAGGTGGTGCCGGCCTGCAGCATGTATTTGCAGTAGCCACGCAGCACGGCCACCTGACGCCAGCCGAGCTTGGCGCCAAGCACCAGTCGGTTGAAGCCGTCGTTCTCGGCGCGGCCGCGCCAGACCTCCTCGAAGGCATGCTCGAACTGCGCGCCCACCTGCTCCACCGAGAAAGCCAGCTTGCCGGTCGGCTGCACCTCGAAATCCTGGATCGACAGCGGGGTGTCGCCGGCGATGGTGTAGACGTGTTCGGTGAGCACGCGCAGGCCGAGGTTTTCCAGCTGCGGCAGCACCTCGGAGAGCGCGATGTCGCCGCCGGAGCGGTAGACCTTGAAGCGCAACGTCTCGGGCGCCTTGGCCGGGTGGTAGAAGGACATGCGCAGCGCGTTGTTGCCCTCCAGCAGCGACAGCTGATGGATGTCGCCGGCGGCCACCGCCGGGCTCACGTCATCGACGTAGCCGGCCGGCAAGGTGCGCGCGTAGCGGTTGGCCAGCACCACGCCGGCCTGTTCGCCATGCGCGTGCACCAGCGCATCGCGCACCTCGTCGTGCCAGTTGCGCACGATGCCGGCCAGGCCTTGCTCCAGCGCGGCGAGATCGAACTCGGGCACGTCGCCGATCTGCGGACGCAGCACCACGTGCAGGCGCGCCAGCGAGCTTTCGCCCATCTGCACCGAGGAGTCGATCTGCTCGGCGTGCAGCGCCTCGCCCAGCATCGCCTCGATGCGTTCGCGCACCGCCGTGTTGAAGCGGTCGCGCGGCACGAATACCAGCGCGGTGAAGAAACGACCATAGCGGTCGCGGCGCATGAACAGGCGGGTATGCGCGCGCTGGCGCAGCTCCAACACACCCATCGCGGTGGCGAACAGCTCATCCTCGGCGCTCTGCAGCAGCTCTTCGCGCGGCAGCGTTTCCAGGATGTGGCGCAGGGTCTTGCCGGAGTACGAGTCGCGCTTCAGCCCGGAGCGGTTCAACACCGCCTCGACCTTGTGGCGCACCAGCGGCACGTCCTGCGGGCGGGCCATGTAGGCGCTGGAGGTGAACAGGCCAAGGAAGCGTTGCTCGGCCACCGCGCGGCCGTTGGCGCCGAACTTGAGCACGCCGATGTAATCCATGTAGCCGGCGCGGTGCACGCGCGAGCGCGCATTGGTCTTGGTGAGGATGATGGCGTCGGTGGAGCCGGACTGGGGCAAGGTGCTGGCCGCCAGCGTCTTCAACGAGCGCGGCGCCAGCGTGGCGTCGCTCTTGCGCAGGATGCCCAGACCGGAGCCGTCCACCGCGCGCAGCACGCGATCACCGTCGGTCTCGGCCACCTCGTATTCGCGGTAGCCCAAGAAAGTGAAGTTGTCGGCCGCCAGCCAGCGCAGGAAATCCACCGCCTCGCGGGCCGAATCGGCGTCCAGCGCCGGCTGGCGCTGCGGCAGCTCGTTGGCGATGGTCAGTGCCTTGTCGCGCATCGTGGCCCAGTCGGACACCGACAGACGCACGTCCTCCAGCGCCGCCTCGACCTGCGCCACCAGCGCGGCCTGCTCGGCGGCGTCGGCGACGCGGTCGATCTCGAAATGCGTCACCGACTCGGGCAAGGCACCCTGCCCGCCCAGGCCAAGCAGCTTGCCGGAAGCGTCGCGACGTACGCCCAGCACCGGGTGGATCACCGCGTGTATCTGCAGGCGCGCGGCAATCACCATGCTCACCGTGTCGACCAGGAAGGGCATGTCGTCAGTGACGATCTGCAGGCTGCTGCGACCGGCGTGGCCGCCCTCGGGGTTCAGCACGCGCACGGCGGCACGCCCCGGCGCACGTTGCTGCATGAAATCGAGAAAGCCGCCGACCAAGGCGGCCCACTGCGCGGGTGTGTGCAGCGTGCCCTCGGCCTGCGTGGCGCGCGCGAAGAACGCGCCGATGAAGGTTTGCGCCTCGTCGAGACGCGGTGCGGAGAGGCCGGCTTGCTTCAGAACCTCATACACCGCGGTCGAAAGCGGGGCATCTTGGGCTGCACGAATGGCATTCATGGCAATTACTGTTCCGTGGTAACGAATGGGTTAACGCAAAGCCCGCGAAGGATACGCCAGAAGGCATGCACCAACATTGTGCGATGCAGCTTTCGCGCACGTTCAGCCATCCCACCGCGTGGTGTGTCAAGGCGGCGTCCATGACACCTGCCGCAACCGCCGGACACCTGTCCGATGCGTCCACAAAAAGCCTGTTTGCGCAAGGCTTCAATAAATTATGTACCGCGCGGTATAGTAGAAATTCAACGGCACCCCACGGCCACCCACCGCCCCAACTTTCGACACGCGACACGCACCCGCCGCCGCCCGCATGCTGTGCCATTGGCCTGTCGCGCGTGGCAGCACGCTGCGATGCCACGTTACGTCCTGCTCGCCCGGAGTCCCCATGTCATCGCCCCTGCTGCGCGTCCCCACCCTCTGCCTCGGCCTCCTGGCGCTGGCCGCCTGCGGTCGCCAGCCGCAAGGCGCCTCCCAACTGCCGCCGCCGCAAGTAGGCGTGGTGGCCGTCAAGCCGCAGAACGAGGCGCTGACCAGGGATCTGGTGGGCCGCCTCGCCGCCTACCGCAGCGCCGACGCGCGCGCGCGCGTGGCCGGCGTGCTGCTCAAGCGCAGCTACGTCGAAGGCAGTGACGTAAAGAAAGGCCAGCTGCTGTTCGAGATCGACCCGGCCACCTACCAGGCCGCGCTCAACGCCAGCCTCGCCAATCTTTCCGCCGCCAGGGCCAACGCCGCAAACGCGCACACGGCGGCCGAGCGCGACCGCAAGCTGGTGGGCAAGGGCTACGTCTCGCGTGCGCAGCTGGATACCGACGAAGCCACCGAGCGCAGCACGGCGGCCAGCGTGCAGCAGGCCCAGGCCAGCGTGGCCACCGCGCGCATCAACCTCGGCTACACCAAGGTGACCGCGCCCATCGCCGGCCGTGCCGGACAGCAGCGGGTGACCGAGGGCGCCATCGTGGGCAACGGCACCAGCGACGGCGGCGCGAACGCGACGCTGCTCACCACCATCGACCAGATCGACCCGCTGTACGTGAACTTCAGCCTGAGCGTGGCCGAGCTGGAGCAGCTGCGCCAGGCGCAGGGCCAGGGCAAGCTCACCCTGGCACAGCCCGGCCAGGCCAGCGTGCAGGTCGGCCTGCCTGACGGCAGCATCTATCCGCAGCCTGGCACGCTGGACTTCACCTCGGCCACGGTCGACCCGACCACCGGCGCGGTGAACCTGCGCGCGCAGATCCCCAATCCGCAGCACCGCCTGCTGCCCGGCATGTACGTGACGATCAAGGCCAGGCTGGGCGAGCAACACCAGGTGTTCTTGATTCCGCAGGCCGCCGTGCTGCGCGACACCGTGGGCGCCTACGTGTTCGTGGTGGGCAAGGACGGCATGGTGAAGCGCCATGACGTCACCACCGCCAACATGAGCGGGGGCGACTGGATCGTCACCGATGGCATCAAGGCCGGCGACCAGGTGATCGTGTCGGGCGTGCAGGACGTGCGCGACGGCGCTCCCGCCAAGGCCTCGCCGTGGCAGCCCAAACCCGCCGGCGCCGCAGCAGCGGCTGGCAAGTAAGGGAGTCCGACCATGCCGAGTTTCTTCATCGACCGCCCGATCTTCGCCTGGGTGGTGGCCATCCTGATCTCGCTGGGCGGCGTGCTGGCCATCCTCAATCTGGGCGTGGAGTCCTACCCCAACATCGCCCCGCCGCAGGTCACGGTCAGCGCCAGCTATCCCGGCGCCAGCGCGCAGACCACCGAAAGCGCGGTCACCCAGGTGATCGAACAGCAGCTCACCGGCATCGACCACCTGCTGTACTTCGACTCGTCATCCAGTGCCAGCGGGCGCGCCAGCATCACGCTGACCTTCGCCAACGGCACCGACCCCGACATCGCCCAGGTACAGGTGCAGAACAAGGTGGCGCTGGCCACGCCGCGGCTGCCCACCGAAGTGGTGCAACAGGGCGTGGTGGTGGCCAAGGCCAACGCCGGCTTCCTGATGGTGGCGGCGCTCAAATCCGACAATCCGGCCATCGACCGCGACCGCCTGAACGACATCGTGGGCTCGCGCGTGCTCGACCAGATCGCGCGCATCCCCGGCGTGGGCAGCACCCAGCAGTTCGGCTCCGAATACGCCATGCGCATCTGGCTGAACCCGGACAAGCTGCAGGGTTACGGCCTGTCGGCCTCGCAGGTATTCGCCGCGATCCAGGCGCAGAACGTGCAGTTCGCCGCCGGCTCGCTGGGCGCCGACCCCGCCCTGCCCGGTCAGGGCCTCACCGCCACCGTGTCGGCGGAAGGCCGCTTCACCTCGCCGGAGCAGTTCGCCGGCATCATCCTGCGCGCCAACGCCGACGGCTCCACGGTGACCCTGGGCGACGTGGCGAAGATCAGCTTTGGCCCCAGCGGCTACGGCTTCAACACCACCTGGGACGGCAAGCCCATCGGCGCCTTCGCCATCCAGCTGCTGCCCGGCGCCAACGCGCTGGACGTGGCCACCGCCGTGCGCGCCAAGATGGACGAGCTCGCCCCCGGCTTCCCGCCCGGCGTCAGCTGGTTCAGCCCCTACGACAGCACCGCCTTCGTGCAGATCTCCATCGACGAGGTGGTGCACACGCTGATCGAGGCCGTCGTGCTGGTGTTCCTGGTGATGCTGCTGTTCCTGCAGAACATCCGCGCCACCATCATCCCCACTCTGGTGATCCCGGTGGCGCTGCTGGGCACCTTCCTCGGCATGCTGGTGCTCGGCTTCACCATCAACCAGCTGACCCTGTTCGGCATGGTGCTGGCCATCGGCATCGTGGTGGACGACGCGATCGTGGTGATCGAGAACGTCGAACGCATCATGACCGAGGAGAACCTCTCGCCCAAGGACGCCACGCGCAAGGCGATGGGCCAGATCACCGGCGCGGTGGTGGCGATCACCGTGGTGCTGGCGGCGGTGTTCGTGCCCTCCGCGCTGCAGCCGGGCGCCTCGGGCATCATCTACAAGCAGTTCGCGCTGACCATCGCGCTGTCGATGGGCTTCTCGGCCTTCCTCGCGCTCTCCTTCACCCCCGCGCTGTGCGCCAGCTTCCTGCAGCCCGAGCACCACAAGAAGAAGAACCTCGTCTTCCGCGCGTTCAACCGCTTCTTCGACTGGACCACGCACACCTACGTGGGCCACGTCGGCCACGCGGTGAAGCACGCGCCACGCTGGATGGCGGTGTTCGCGCTGGTGACGGTGCTGGCCGGCTTCCTCTACACCCGCCTGCCCGGCAGCTTCCTGCCCGAGGAAGACCAGGGCTACGCGATGAGCGTCATCCAGCTGCCCCCCGGCGCCACCAAGCAGCGCACCGACGCGGTGATGGCGCAGATGCGCGTGATCCTCGGCCAGGATCCGGCCGTGGAGGGCGTGCTGCAGGTGACCGGCTTCAGCTTCATCGGCAACGGCGAGAACGCCGGCATGGCCTTCATCAAGCTGAAGGATTGGGCCCAGCGCAAGGGCACCGCGATGGACTTCATCCAGCGCGCCAACATGAAACTGCACGCCATCAACGATGCGCGCATCTTCGTGGTGAACGTGCCCACCATCCAGGGCCTGGGCCAGTTCGGCGGCTTCGACATGTACCTGCAGGATCGCGCCGGCCTCGGCCGCGACGCGCTCACCCAGGCGCGCAACATCCTGCTCGGCAAGGCCAGCCAGAACAGCGTGCTCACCGGCGTGCGGCCCAACGCGCTGGAGGACTCCCCGCAGCTCGACCTCACGGTGGATCGCGTGCAGGCACAGTCGATGGGCCTGTCGGTCAGCGACGTCTACAACGCCATCAGCCTGATGCTGGCGCCGGTCTATGTGGACGACTTCACCTACGGCGGCCGCGTCAAGCGCGTCGTCATGCAGGCCGACGCGCCCTACCGCATGGGGCCGCAGGCGCTGCAGCATTTCTTCACGCCCAGCAGCGTGCAGAAGAACGCCGACGGCACGCCGGCGATGGTGCCGCTGGCCAACGTGGTGCACGCCACATGGGGCATGGGTTCACCCGCATTGACCCGCTACAACGGCTACTCCGCCGTGGAAATCGTCGGCTCGCCCGCGCCCGGCCACGCCTCCGGCGAAGCCATGAACCAGATGCAGAAAATCGTGGCCAACGACCTGCCCAAGGGCTTCGGCTACGACTGGACCGGGCAGTCCTACCAGGAGATCCTCTCCGGCAACGCTGCCACGCTGCTGATGGTGCTTTCCATCCTCATCGTGTTCCTGGCGCTGGCCGCGCTCTACGAGAGCTGGTCGATCCCGGTGTCGGTGCTGCTGGTGGTGCCGCTGGGCCTGCTGGGCGTGGTGGTGTTCACCATGCTGCGCGGCCTGCCCGACGACATCTATTTCAAGATCGGCCTGGTCACGGTGATCGGCCTGGCGGCGAAGAACGCCATCCTCATCGTGGAGTTCGCGGTGGCCGAACAGCAAGCCGGACGCACGCTGCGCCAGGCCACCATCGATGCCGCCCGCCTGCGCCTGCGCCCCATCCTGATGACCTCGCTGGCCTTCATCCTCGGCGTGTTCCCGCTGTTCGTCTCCACCGGCGCCGGCGCCAATGCCCGCCACGCCATCGGCACCGGCGTGATCGGCGGCATGCTGTTCGCCACCGTCCTCGGCGTGCTGCTCATCCCGGTGTTCTACATCGTGGTGCGGCGCCTGCTGGGTGACAAGCTGGACGGCGACACGCATCCCGGCATCCCCACGCCGCACACCTTCGACTCCGATCCACGCCGCGGGCATTGAGCTACGCGGCGGCCGTACCCGCATCGCAAAACGCCCCGGCAAGCCGGGGCGTTTTGCGAATCACGGGGCTCGAATCCCTGCCCAGAGCCTGTGAAAAATTCCACGTCCTGTGGAATTTTTCATCGCGATGTCCGGCACATGTCCGGACGCCGCTCCGCGGATCAATCACTTGCGTGATCGACCCGCGACCGGCCCTCCATGGCCGGGCTTCGTGGCTGAAAAAATCACGGCCTCTCAGATCAACTTGATCTCGCGCAGCCGCTGCTGCAGGTATTCGTGTGCGGTGATCGGCGCGTCGTAGCGCCGCGGGTTGTCCGGCGTCACGCACTGCGGCAGCGGGTCGAGCACCACGTCGGGGTTCGGATGCAGGAAGAACGGCACCGAGTAGCGCGGCTTGCGCGCATTCCCGTTACGCGGATTCACCACGCGATGGGTGGTGGACGGATACACGTGATTGCTCAGCCGCTGCAGCATGTCGCCGATGTTCACCACGATGGCGTCGCCCTCAGTGGTGATGGGCAACCACTCGCCCTCGCGGGTGAGCACTTCCAGGCCTTCGGCGCTCGCGCCCACCAGGAGGGTGATGAAATTGATGTCCTCGTGCGCGCCGGCGCGCACGTTGGGCACGTGCTCGTCGGTGATCGGCGGGTAATGGATAGGGCGCAGGATGGCGTTGCCCTGCTCGGTCTTGTCCGCGAAGTAGTCTTCAGGCAAGTGGATGTGCAGCGCCAGTGCGCGCAGCACGCGGCTGCCGAGCTGATCCAGCGCCTCGTACAGGCCGTAGGCGTAGCGCTGGAACTCCGGCACCTCGGTGGGCCACAGGTTCGGCGGCATCAGCGGCGCGAACTTCGAGTCGCGTGCGATCTCGCGGCCCACGTGCCAGAACTCCTTGAGGTCGGGATAGCGGCTGTCCTTGGCGGTCTCCACCTTGAACGGGGTATAGCCGCGCGCGCCACCGCCACCGGGCACGTGGTATCGCTGCTTGGTTTCGGCCGGCAACGCGAAAAATTGCCGGAAGGCCTCGTACGCACCGTCGATCAGCGCACGGTCGATGCCGTGGCCGCTGATGCAGCAGAAGCCGTATTCGCGGTAGGCCGCGCCCAGTTCGGCGACGAAGGCGTCGCGCCCGGTGTCGTAGCGGCGGATATCGAGGGTGGGAACGTGTTTCATGGTCGTGTCCGGGTCAGGCCTGCGGTCGATGGGTGATACGCCACCGCAGGGGCGTTTCACGTCGGGCCATTCCCTGGCGACCGGTTCCCGGAGCTGGCGCAAGCGCCAACTGGTTCACGAACGTTCTGCGGCGGATTTTACGACGTCGGCCAGCGCTTGCGCCAATGCCTGCACCTCGGCGGCATCGGCGCCTTCCACGGTGACCCGCACCAGCGGCTCAGTGCCGGAGGCACGCAACACCACGCGGCCACGCCCGCGCAAGGTTTCCTCGGTGGCCGCCAACGCCTCACGCACGGCCAGGCTGGTGAGCGAGGCGCGGGCGCCTTCGGCGCGCACGTTGATCATGACCTGCGGCAGCTTCCTGAGCCCTTGCCGCGCCACGGCGAAATCCTCGCCGTCCAGCGCCTCCAGCACGGCGAGCGCGGAGACGATGCCATCGCCAGTGGTGGCGCGATCCAGGCACAGGATGTGGCCCGAGGTTTCGCCGCCCAACACGCCGCCGTGTTCCTTGAGCTTCTGCAGCACGTAGCGATCGCCCACCTTGGCGCGCACCAGTTCGACGCCCAGCGCACCCAGCGCCAGTTGCAGGCCGTAATTGCTCATCACGGTGCCCACCACCGGCCCCTTGAGCACGCCGCGCGCCTGCCAGGCGCGCGCGATCACGTAGAGCAGGTCGTCGCCATCGGCCAGCACGCCGTGGCGATCCACCAGTTGCACGCGGTCGCCGTCGCCGTCGAAGGCGATGCCCAGATCGGCGCCCCGCTCCAGCACCGCGCGCTGCAGCGCCTGCGGATGGGTGGAGCCGCACTCGCGGTTGATGTTGAAACCATCGGGCTGGCCGCCGATCACGTCGACCTCGGCGCCCAGCTCGGCAAACACCTTGGGGGCCACCTGGTAGGTGGCGCCGTTGGCGCAGTCGAGCACGAGCCTGAGCCCTTTCAGGTTGAAGTCCTCGGCCACCGTACCCTTGCAGAATTCCACGTAGCGGGTGGCCGCGTCATCGATGCGGCGCGCCTTGCCCAATTGTTCGGAGGGCACGGTGACGAAGGCGGCGTCGATCTCGGCCTCGATGGCGGCCTCGGTGGCGTCGCTGAGCTTTTCGCCGCGCGCGGAGAAGAACTTGATGCCGTTGTCGTGGTGCGGGTTGTGCGAGGCGCTGATGACGATGCCGGTATCGGCGCGCAGGCTGCGCGTGAGCATCGCCACCGCCGGCGTGGGCATCGGCCCGAGCAGGCGCACGTCGGCGCCGGCGGCCACCAGGCCAGCCTCCAGCGCGGCTTCGAACATGTAGCCGGAGACACGGGTGTCCTTGCCGATCACCACCAGCGGCCTCGCCTTGCCTTGCGTCGCCGCGAGGCCCGCGCCCACGGCGCGCCCCAGGCGCAGCATGAACTCCGCATTGATCGGCCAGGTGCCGACGACGCCGCGAATGCCATCCGTGCCGAAATATTTGCGCTGGGTCATGGGCGCAGCTCCCTGGGAAAAGGTGGATCCGTGCGCGCCGCCGGTGGTGGCGCGCGGTTCAATCGTCGTCAGGCCAGCGCGGCGCGGCGGGTGCCGGCTCGCGACGCGGCGCGACATCACCGGCATGCACGCCCTGCCACACGGCGAGCGCATCCACCGTGGCGGCCACGTCGTGCACACGCACCAGGCGGGCGCCACGCTGCGCGGCGATGAGGGCGGCGGCGACGGAGCCCGCCACGCGTTCGGCCGGCGTCTTGCGGCCGGTGAGCGCGCCGATCATGGATTTGCGCGACAGCCCCACGTACACGCCGCCGCCCAGATCGGCGAAGCGTTCCAGCGCGCGCAGCAGGGCGAGGTTGTGTTCGAGATCCTTGCCGAAGCCGAAGCCGGGATCGACCAGCACCTTGCGGCGATCGATGCCGGCCAGCTCGCAGGCGAACAGGCGATCGGCGAGGAAGCGATGCACCTCGCCCACCACGTCGTCGTAATGCGGCTGGTTCTGCATGCCGCGCGGTTCGCCCTGCATGTGCATCAGGCACAGCGGCACGCCGAGCGCCGCCACGGTATCCAGCGCGCCCTCACGGCGCAGCGCATAGATGTCGTTGACCATGCCGGCGCCGGCCGCCACCGCGGCGCGCATCACTTCGGGCTTGGAGGTGTCCACGGAGAGCGGCAAGGCCGTGCGCGCGGCGAGCTGTTCGAGCACCGGAATCACCCGGCGCAACTCCTCTTCCAGCGGCACCTCGGCCGCGCCCGGACGGGTGGACTCGCCGCCCACGTCCAGCATGTCGGCGCCTTCCCCGGCCAGCTGCAGGCCATGCGCCACGGCGGCTTCGGTCGTGGCGTGCGTGCCGCCGTCGGAGAAGGAGTCGGGGGTGACGTTGACGATGCCCACCACGCGCGGGTGATCCAGCACCAGCCTGCGGCCGGCACAGTCGAGCACGGGCGCGAACAGGGCGTCGAGTGCGTTCATGCCGTTGGCAGCCCGCTCAATTCGCCCATGAAACGGCGGTAGTAACGCAGTTCGTTGATGGAGTCGTGGATGTCCGACAGCGCGGTGTGCGCCGCCTCCTTGCCGAAGCCCTTGCCGATGCCCGGCGCCCAGCGGCGAACCAGCTCCTTCAGCGTGGAGACGTCGAGGTTGCGGTAGTGGAAGAAACGCTCCAGGTGCGACATCTGCCGATGCAGGAAACGGCGATCCTGACAGATGGAATTGCCGCACATCGGCGACCGGCCGGCGACCACCCACTGCCGAAGGAAATCCAGCGTGGCGGCCTCGGCCTCGGCGTGATCGGTGGTGGATTCCAGTACGCGCTGCCACAGGCCCGATTTGCCGTGCTGGTTGCGGTTCCAGGTATCCATGGCGTCGAGCTGGTCCAGCGCATGGCGAATCGCGAACACCGGCCCTTCGGCCAGCACGTTCAACTCCTTGTCGGTGACGATGGTGGCGATCTCCAGAACCGAATCGCGGTCCGTGTCGAGGCCGGTCATTTCCAGGTCGATCCAGATAAGGTTGTCTTCGTTCGCTTGGCTCATGGGGTCTCCTTTTCGGCACGAGTTTAGCAGCCTGTCCGTGCGATCATCGGCGGATGCAGACCTTCTTCTGGCACGACTACGAAACCAGCGGCGCCGACACCCGCCGCGACCGCCCGCTGCAGTTCGCCGGCATCCGCACCACGCCGGAGCTGGAGATCGTGGGCGAGCCGGTGATGTTCTTCGGCCAGCCCGCACGCGACGCCCTACCCCACCCCGAGGCCTGCCTCATCACCGGCATCACGCCGCAACAAGCCGCGCGCGATGGCGTGATCGAGGCCGAATTCGCCGCCCGCGTGCACGAGCAGCTCGCCGCGCCGGGCACCTGCGGCGTGGGCTACAACTCGCTGCGCTTCGACGACGAGATGACGCGGCAGCTGCTCTACCGCAATTTCTACGACCCGTATGCGCGCGAATGGGAGAACAACAACTCGCGCTGGGATCTGATCGACCTCGCGCGCCTGTGCGAGGCGCTGCGCCCGGAGGGCATCGCGTGGCCAAGCCGCGAGGACGGTTCACCCAGCTTCAGGCTGGAGCAACTGGCCACGGCCAACCATCTGCAGCAGGAGCGTGCGCACGATGCGCTCTCCGACGTGTACGCGCTGATCGGCCTGGCCCGGCTGATCCGCGCACGTCAGCCGAAGCTGTGGGACTGGTTCTACCAGCTGCGCCGCAAGCAGCGCGTGCTCGAACTCGTCGACGTGGCGACGATGACGCCGCTGGTGCACGTGTCCTCGCGCTACCCGGCCAGCCGGCACTGCCTCGCGCTGATCGCCCCCATCGCGATGCATCCCGCGCGCCCCGGCGAGATCATCGTCTGCGACCTCGCCGACGACCCGCGCGCGTGGCTGGAGCTGGACGAGGACGAGATCGCCGACCGCATCTTCACCGCGCGCGCCGACCTGCCCGAGGGCGTCGAGCGCGTGCCGCTGCGCACCGTGCGCGCCAACCGCAGTCCGGCGCTGGCGCCGCTCTCCACGTTGAAGGGCGTCGACCTCGCGCGATTGCAGCTCGATCCCGGGCGTTGTCTCGCGCATCGCGACATGCTCGCCGCCGCCGATGGGTTGGCGGCGAAAGTCGCGCGCGTCTTCGCCAGCGCCGCCGAGTTGCCGCCACCGGAGGACGTGGAACTGGCGCTCTACAGCGGCTTCCTACCCGACGCCGACAAGCGCCTGCTGCGCGAGGTGCGCGCCACGCCGCCCGCCGAGCTGGGCTCGCGCCGCTTCCCCTTCCGCGACCCGCGCTACGCCGAACTCCTGTTCCGCTACCGCGCGCGCAACTGGCCCGAGACGCTAGACGCCGCGGAAAGCGCGCGCTGGGAAGCCTTCCGCCGCGACCGTCTGACCAAGGTCACGGCGCTGACCACGCTTACCCTGGACGATTACTTCGCCACCCTTGCCGCGCTGCGCGCCGACCCGGCCCGCGCCAGCCAACTCGCCCTGCTCGACCAGTTGCAGGCCTGGGGCGACGAGCTCGCCGCCGACCTTTCCCCCTGATACCCATGTCGAAAGCCTATTTCACCCCCGCCGCCTTCCGCTTCTGGAACGCCCTCGCCCGCCACAACAACCGCGACTGGTTCAGCGCCCACAAGGACGACTACGAACGCCACGTGCGCGAGCCCTACCTCGCCTTCATCGCCGACATGCAGGCGCCGCTGGCATCGATCAGCCCGCATTTTCGCGCCGACCCGCGCAAGCAGGGCGGTTCGCTCTACCGCTACTTCCGCGATACGCGCTACAGCGCCAACAAGATGCCGTACAAGACCTGGCAAGGCGCGCGTTTCTACCACGAGCGCCGGCACGAAATCGTCGCCCCCGGCTTCTTCATCAACCTCGAACCCGGGCATTGCTGGGCCGGCGGCGGCCTGTGGAACCCCGAGCCAGACGTGCTGCGGCACCTGCGCGACTTCCTCGCCGACAACCCGGAGGCGTGGAAACGCGCCACCCGCGGCAAGGCCTTCGTCCAGCACCTCGAACTGCGCGGCGAAACGCTCAAGCGCCCGCCGCGCGGCTACGACGCGAACCACGAGCTGATCGAGGACCTGAAACGCAAGGACTTCGTCGCCGGCAGCGCGTTCGACGAAGCCCTGGCCTGCTCCGCCGAACTGCTGCCGCGCGTGGTGGACACCTTCCGACGCGCGGCGCCGCTGGTGGACTACCTCTGCGCCGCGCAGGAACTGGAGTTCTGAACCGGCGGCGCGACCGCCGCCAGCCGCCACAGCGCCACCGCCGCCCCCGCCAACGCGGCCAGCGCCACGTAATGCGCCGGCGCCAGCGCGCCATGGTGCCGTACCAGGGCAGCGATCAGGGGCGGCGTGAGACCGCCGAACGCGGCATAGGCCACGTTGTAGGAAAACGATAGTCCGGAGAAGCGCACCGCCGGCGGAAACACGCCCACCATCAGCGCGGGCACCACGCCCACCACGCCCACGGCCAGGCCGGCGAGGCTGTAGAGCAGCAGGAAATGCGCCGCCCCGGCGCGCAGATCCAGGTACAGCACATAGCCGGAAACCGCCAGCAGCACGGCGCCGAGCAGCAAGGCACGCGCCGCGCCGATGCGGTCGGCCAGCCAGCCATAGCCCAGGCAACCCAGCGCCAGCGTCAGCGACGCCAGGCTGTTGCCGAGGAAGGCGCGCTCCGGCGCGATGTGGAACATCCCCTGCACCAGGCTGGGCGTCATCAGGATCAGCACCAGCACCGCCGCGGTGAGCATCCAGGTGGCCAGCATGGATTGCACGATGCCGCCGCGATGCCGCGCGAACACCTGCCGCAGCGGCAAGCCGCTGGCCAGCTCGCGGCGCGAACGCATGGCCTCGAACACCGGCGTCTCGCTGAGCCAGCGGCGCAGCCACACCGCGCAGAAACCGAACACGCCGCCGAGCAGGAACGGCAGGCGCCAGCCCCAGGCCAGGAGCTGCGCCGCATCGAGCTGCCGGTGGATCGCCGCCGCCACCAGCGAGCCGAGCAGGATGCCCACGGTGAGCCCGGCGGTCAGGCTGCCGCAGGCAAAGCCCACGCGCCGCGCCGGCACATGCTCGGCCACGAACACCCAGGCGCCCGGCACCTCGCCGCCCACTGCGATGCCCTGCACGATGCGCAGCAGCAACAGCAGCAAGGGCGCCAGCAGGCCGATCTGCGCATGGGTGGGCAGCAGGCCGATGCCCAGCGTGGGCAGCGCCATCAGGAACACGCTGAGCGTGAACATGCGCTTGCGCCCCAACAGGTCGCCAAAATGCGCCATCACGATGCCGCCCAGCGGCCGCGCCAGATACCCCGCGGCGAAGATGCCGTAGACCTTCAGCTGGGCCAGCCACGGCGCGGTGTCATGGGGAAAGAACAGCTGTCCCAGCGGGATCGCGAAGAACACGAACACCACGAAGTCGTAGAACTCCAGCGCGCCACCCAGCGCCGCCAGCACGAGGGTGCGCGCGTCATGGCGGCCCATGCTTCTGGACAGAACAAATTGGTCAGCATCATGCATGCGGCGTCCCCTGGCATCGGCAAGCGCCCACGATAACCCGAACCCGACGTTGGCTTGATGGCTTGTGCACACGCCGTCCTTTTGCTACACAACGGCGGGGGGAACACCACCGATATCCGCCAGCCATGGCGCCGGAGGCCAGCATGCCGCGACCCGCCGCACCACCTGCCGTGCACCGACTGCGGCACCTTGCCACCGCGCTGTGTGCGCTTTTGCTGCTGTCTGCCTGCGAGGTTCATGCCATGGGAAAGATGTGCCTGTTTTCCGCCGTGCACGGCGTGGTGCTCGACCACGACAAACCGGTCGCCGGCGCCACCATCGAGCGCAGCTACAACTGGGCCTGGAAGAACCAGAACGGCGGCGACCAGACCACCACCGATGCCACCGGCACCTTTGCGTTGCCGGCGATCTGGGGCAGCTCGTTCTTTGGCTCGCTGCTGCCGCATGAGCCCGTCGTCGAGCAGACCATCCTGATCCACCATGCCGGCAAGACGTACGACGGCTGGATGATGTTCAAGCACAACTACGACGAAAACGGCGAGTTGAAAGGCCGCCCGATCTCCTTGGTATGCCGGCTCGAAGCTGCCCCGACGCGCCACGACGAGTTCTACGGCATCTGCGAAGCGCAGTGATCGGCACCACCACCCGACGAGTGATATCCGCATGAGCACACTAACACCCGCCCAAGCCGCGCAGATCGCCAAAAGCGTATACAACCTGCGCATGTACAGCATCGAGCAACTTGCCCGACGCGGCGAGACGATGGGTTGTGATGGAATGTTCCAGACCGGCGCCGATTCCCGCCTGACCGGCCGCTCCGGTGGCCTCATCGCCGTCAAGCAGCTGAGTGGCTTCGGTTATATCGCCCGTGGCACCGGCGCCTACGCGGGCGACATCCTGATCGCCACGCGCGGCACCGACACCATGTACGACTGGCTCAGCAACTTCAATGTCGCCGTGCAGAAGGGGCCGGGCGGCACGCCGGTGCACGCGGGTTTCCACGAGGTGTGGAAGTCCTTCGCCGCCGAGATCGCCAGTTTTGTCCGCGGCCAGAACATCGCCACCGTGCACTGCGTGGGCCACAGTCTGGGCGGCGCGCTGGCCACGCTGAACGCCGATCACTTTTCCAGCCTGGGCACGGCGGTGAAGCTGTACACCTTCGGCTCGCCGCGCGTCGGCGACCTGTTCTTCTCGCGCAGCCTGAGCCAACGCGTGGGCGCGGAAAACATCTACCGCGTGCACCACCACGCCGACCCGGTACCCAAGATCCCGCTGTTCCCGTTTTTCCACGTGCCATGGGCGAACGAGGGCTACCGGGTGGCCGGCGGGCCGGGCGGGCTAATCAGCAAGGCGGCCCACTCGATGGAGAAGACCTATATCCCCGGCATGGGCGCGCACAGCTGGGCCGATCTCGCGCTGGCCGGCGGCGTCGGCGCGGGCGAGGTCGCCCCCGCCACCTGGCTGGAGCAGATCGGCTCCAACGGCAACGGCATCCTGATCGGCAGCGCCTGGGCGCTGCAGATGATCGGCAAGGCGCTGGGCTGGCTGCTGGCCAAGGTCGGCCAGCTGGCGGCGGGCACGCTGGGACTGGCGCTTACCGCCGGCATGACCGTGCTCGACCGCCTGGCCTGGATGCTGGCGCGGGGCGCCACCCTGTCGCTGGAGGTTTCCAGCTACGTGGGCAACCTGATCGGCGCCATCTTCCGTTTTCTTGGCCGTGGCCTGATGCGCGGTGTCGCGCTGACGCTGGACTTCATCCGCTGGGTGCTTGGCCTGCTGTTCGACGCCCTCGCCGCCGTCGCCAGACGCGCCTTCGCCCTGCTGGGTTAGGAGCTTGGGCGGTAGAAACCAAGCCGGCGAGGCAACGTCCGTTTTGAACCGGCCTGCCGTGACGGTTTGCAGACCCATGGCTCAGCCGGCGCACCCGGCCAGCACCGCACCGGCCACGAAGAACGAACCGAAAGCAAGAATGCGCTCGCCCGGTTGCGCCGCCGCGCGGGCCGCCGCCAGCGCGGTGGCGACGTCGGCGTGCTCGGCGTGCCTCGCCTGCGGCAAGCTCTCGCGCAGTACGCCCGCCAGCGCCGTCACGCTCATGCCACGCGTGCTGGCGCCATCCAGCCCGGCCAGGTGCCAGTACTCGATGCGCGGCCCCAGCGCCGCGATCACCCCTGCCACGTCCTTGTCGCCCAGGGCGCCATACACCGCATGCGTGGGCATGGCCGGCTGCGCGTCCAGCCATGCGGCCAGCGCGCGCGCCGCCTGCGGGTTGTGGCCCACGTCCACGTACAAGGCAGGGTCGCCGCCCAGCGCCTGCAGGCGCGCCGCCACGCGCACCTGCCGCAAGCCACGGCAGATGGCCGCATGGTTTTCGCGCGGCGCCAGCGGGCCGGTGTCCGGCCACAAGGCATGCCAGGCGGCGATCGCCGCCGCCGCGTTGGCGTATTGCACCGGTGCCGGCAGCGCCGGCGCGGGCAATGCCATCGCGGTGCCGTCGCGGTGGCGCCAGCACCAGCCATCGGCATGACGTTCCACGTCGAAATCCACGCCGGCGCGCTCGATGTGCGCGCCGATGCCGGCCAGGGCATCAAGCAAGCCACGCGGCGGCGCCGCCTCGCCCACGATCACCGGCCGACCCGCGCGGGCGATGCCCGCCTTCTCGCGGCCGATGCTGTCGCGGTCGGGCCCCAGCCATTCCATGTGGTCGAGGTCGACGGTGGTGACCACCGCGACATCGGCGTCGACGATATTCACCGCGTCCAGCCGCCCGCCCAGCCCCACTTCCAGCACCGCCACGTCCAGACCGGCGCGGGCAAACAGATCCAGCGCGGCCAGCGTGCCGAACTCGAAATAGGTGAGCAGCGTGGCGCCGCGCGCCGCCTCGATGCGCTCGAAGCTGGCGATGAGCGAGGCATCGTCCACCTCCACGCCATCGATGCGGATGCGCTCGTTGTAGGCCAGGAGGTGCGGCGAGGTGTACGCGCCCACGCGCAAACCGGCACCCCGCAGCATCGCCTCCAGCAGGGCCACGGTGGAGCCCTTGCCATTGGTGCCGCCCACGGCGACGACCCGCCGCGCGGGCGCCGCCGCGCCCATCTGCCGCCACACGCGGCGCACCCGTTCCAGCCCCAGCTCGATGCTGTGCGGGTTGACTTGCTCCTGGTACGCCAGCCATTCGGCGAGAGTGCGTGACATGCGGCTTGCGGCCTTGCGATTGCGGGGGCGCAAGCTTACGCCAGCACACGGGCAGCCGGTGAGCCAGGCTGGCCCCGTTCCCCTCCCCCGTAGCCACGGCGTCCGGCGCGCGCGGGCAAACCACGCGAAGCCGTGCTGGCCATCACCAGATCAGGTCGTCCGGCACCGCGAACTGCTTGTAGTACTCATCGTCCGCTGCATCGCCGCTGCTGCCCGCTGCCGCTGGCTGGCCGTGGTCGAGCACGATCAAGCCCGCATCGCGCTCGCGCAGCTTGTCGGCAGCGGCGCGCGGCAGCAGTTCGTAGCCCTCGCCATGACGCACGATCACCAGCGCGCCGCTGGCCAGTTGCACGCGCAGCGCGGCGTTGACCAGCACGCTCCTGATCGCGCCGCCGTCGACGAAGCGGTAGGCGATCTCGCCTTCGCGCTGCTGCCGGTGCGTCTCGACGATCTGACGCGCCTGCGCACGCGCCTCGTCGACGCGCAGCTTGGCGTTGCGCTCGGCGGCCAACGCGCGATCGCGCTCGGCCTTCTCGGCCCGCAGGCGTTCCACCTCGCGCTGTTCGGCGCTGGGCGCGGCCGGCTGCTTGCCCTTGTGCTTCGCGGCCTGCTCGCGCACGGCCTGCGCGGCCTTGGCCTTGTTGACCAGGCCGGCCTTGAGCAGTTGTTCCTGCAGGGGATTGCGCATGGTGCACGGAGCTCGCTGGATGATGCCGTGATTGTAGCCGGTGCCGCCCGCCGCACTTCGCGCGCAAGCCGCGGCGACCAGCCATGGACGCCGCATCGTCCTATGCTTGCCGGGTCGCCACCGCAGGCCAACGTCATGTTGAACAAGAGCTACCCCTACTACCTCGCCAACCGCCCGCAGACGTCGAAGAACCTGCTCGACGTGCGCGACAAGTACAGCGGCAAGCTCGCCACGCGCGTCGCCATGCCGGACGCGAAGGCCACCGAGAAGGCGATCGCCGCCGCGGTGAAGGCAGCCAGGCCGATGCGCGAGTACAAGCCGTGGGCGCGGCAGGCGGTGCTGCAGCATTGCGCGGCGCGCTTCGCCGAACGCCGCGACGAGCTGGCCGAGGCGCTGTGCATCGAGGCGGGCAAGCCGATCAAGGACGCCGCCGGCGAGGTGACGCGGCTGATCGAGACCTTCCGCATCGCCGCCGAGGAGGCCGTGCGCATCAACGGCGAGACGCTCAACCTGGAACTGGCCAGCCGTCTGGACGGCTACCACGGCTACACGAAGCGCGTGCCGATCGGCCCCGTGTCCTTCATCACGCCGTTCAACTTCCCGCTGAACCTGGTGGCGCACAAGGTGGCGCCGGCGATCGCCGCCGGCTGTCCGTTCGTGCTGAAGCCATCGGAGAAGACGCCGATCGGCGCGCTGATCATCGGCGAGGTGCTGGCAGAAACCGACCTGCCGCGCGGCGCATTCTCCATCCTGCCGCTGGATGGAGCGCACGCCGCGCCGTTGGTGGAGGACCCCCGCTTCAAGCTGCTCTCCTTCACCGGCGGCCAGATCGGCTGGGACCTGAAGGCACGCGCCGGGCACAAGAAGGTGACGCTGGAACTGGGCGGCAACGCCGCGTGCATCGTCGACGCCGACCAGGGCCCGAAGCTGGACAAGGTGGTCGCGCGGCTGATCTTCGGCGCGTTCTACCAGTCCGGCCAGAGCTGCATCGGCGTGCAGCGCATCTACGTCCATGCCGACATCTACGACGCGCTGAAGCGCAAGCTGGTTGCCGCCACGAAGAAGCTGAAGGCCGGCGATCCGAAAGACAAGAGCGTGTTCCTCGGCCCGATGATCGACGAGGCCGCCGCCGAGCGCCTGCACGGCTGGATCCTCGAGGCGAAGAAGGCCGGCGGAAAAATCCTCTGCGGCGGCAAACGCAACGGCAACATGCTCGACGCCACCCTGATGGAAAACGTGCCGGCCGACGCGAAGGCCAACCGCATGGAGGCGTTCGGCCCGTTCGCCCTGCTCGCTCCGTTCAACACGTTCGACGACGCCATCGCGCTGGTCAACGACTCCGACTACGGCCTGCAGGCCGGCATCTTCACCGACAGCCTCGACCATGCCATGCGCGCGTGGAACGAGCTGGAACAGGGCGGCGTGATCGTCAACGACATTCCCAGCTTCCGCGTGGACAACATGCCGTACGGCGGCGTGAAACTGTCCGGTCTGGGCCGCGAGGGCGTGCGCTACGCGATCGAGGACATGAGCGAAGTCCGCCTAATGGTGATGCGCGAGTCGTGATTTGCTGGAGTTCGCTCGCGAGCAATGTCTTTTGCAACGTGATGGAATGCCATCGTCCGCCAGCGGGCTCCTACAACGACCCGGGTCGGGTCGCCCGCACGTTCCAGCCCATCGCGTTGTACACGTGGTAGCGCACGATGCCGGCGTACTCGTGCAGGGCCAGGTCGGCCATGGCGAAGTTGTACGACAGCGGCAGCCAGGACAGCATGCCGTCGACGTGGTCGGCTGGCACCGGCACGGCACGGATGCCGAAGTGCGTGAAGTACAGCATGGCGCGGCGCAGGTGGAAGCCGGACGACACCAGCAGCACACGGTCGGCGCCGTAGGCTTTCAGCAGCGGGCCGCTGAACTGCGCGTTCTGCCAGGTGTTCATGCTGCGCGATTCCAGCAGCAGGTCGGCGGTATCCACGCCAAGCCGCTGCAGCTCGCCGGCGTAGACGGCTGCCTCCGACCGACCCAGTCCGCGCGCATCGCCGCCGCTCACCTCGACCTTGCACTCGCGCCCGGCCTGCCGGCATGCGCGGTACAGCTGCGCCGCCTTGCCGATGCGGCCGTAGGCGAACAGGCTGGGCTCGACCTCGCCACTGCCGGCCACGCGCACCGTGCCGGCGCCCAGCAGCACGATCGCGTTGCGCTGGCCCCAGTCGATCGCTGCGGTCGTCGCGTGGCCCGCTTGCAGCCGCGCCAGCAGCCAGCGCGGCACTGGCCCGCAACCGACCGCCAGCAACAAGACCAGCGCCAAGCCCAGCAGCGCGCGGTTGCAGCGGCGCCATCCCGACAGCGCCAGCACGCCGGCAAGCACGAGCAGGATCAGCAGCACGGTTACGGTCATGGGCGGGGGCGGCGAAGAGGGCGGGACATGGGCGCCATTATGCCGATGCGCCGCGCGAACCGGGGGCGTACCCATTTTGGGCAGTCGGTCAAAAGTTCACATCGCCAGTCCTACTTTTGTCATCTTGTTGTGGGATAAATGGCGGGTCGGGAAAGAAGCCGGGGGGCTCTGCTCGACCCACTCAACCGGGGAACCTATCAATGAACTGGAAAACCAGGATCGCTGGCGGCTTGCTGCTGGCTTGCTCAATTGTTTCTGTTTCGGCATTCGCCGGCAGCCTGCCCGACCACGAGGAGTTCGACGCCGCGCTGCAGGTGCCGTTCCGCAGCACCGGGATGCGTCCCGTGACGATGCACTTCTCCTATCCCGGCGCGGCGCCGGGAACCCAGGTGGCCTGGGAGATCGCCCTGCTCGGCCACAACGGCGGCGAGCTGCGTACATGGCAGGGACACAGCACGATCGGCAATGGCAGCACGCAAGCCCAGGTACGCTGGGACGGGCTGGATCGCCAGGGCCACGCCCTGCCCACCGGCTATGTGACGGTACGGCTGCGCGCCGTGGCGCTGGATAGCACCACGGTGGCGCGCATCGGCAGCGGCCTGCCCGGCCAGGCGTTGACGCTGGCGCAACAGCGGGCACCGGAGCTGATCGAGGAGCAACGCTACGATGTGATGGTGGGTGCCGTCGCCGCACCTGCCATGCCGCACTTCCAGGCCCTGCGCCGACACATCGGTGCCACCACCGCGTTGTCGCCGATGTCGGTGGCCACCACCGGCGGCCTGCCGTACACCATCTACCTCGGCAACCTGCACAGCCAGACCAACCACAGTGACGGTGGCGGCGTGCTCTCCAGTTGTGTCGGCGCGCAGAGCCCGCAGAGCGGCGCGTACGGCCCGTCGGATGCCTACCAGTACGCCATGAACGAAGGCCTGGACATCCTGATGACGTCCGAGCACAACCACATGTACGACGGCTCGACCGGCACCAACGCGTCGGCCAATCCCACCACCGCGCACAACCTGTACCAGTCGGGCCTGCAGGCGGCCAGCACGTTCAACGCCGCGCATGCGAATTTCCTGGCGATCTACGGCCTGGAATGGGGCGTCATCAGCAACGGCGGCCACCTCAACATCTTCAACACGCCCAGCTTGCTGGAGTGGGAACACAACAGCTCCAACCAGCTGATCGGCGACGTGTACACCGCCAAGAGCGACTACGGCTCCTTGTACACACTGATGAACACCAACGGCTGGGTGGGGCAGTTCAACCACCCCGCCAGCACTGGCCAGTTCAACATCGGCGGAACGGATCTCGCCTATACCGCCGACGGCGACGCCGTGATGGCGCTGGCCGAGGTGCTCAACAGCTCGGCGTTCTCCAGCAACTCCACCGAGACCGAGACCAGCCACACCAGCTACGAGGCGGCCTACAACATCCTGCTCGAGCGCGGCTACCACGTGGCCCCCAGCTCCGACCAGGACAACCACTGCGCCAACTGGGGCGCCAGCTACACCAACCGCACCGGTGTACTGATTCCCAACGGCACCGCGCTGAGCCTCAACGCCTTCCTCGATGCGGTGCGTGCGCGCCACGTGTTCGCCACCGAGGACAAGACCGGCCAGATCGTGCTGACGGCGAACGGCCACATCATGGGCGACCGCTTCAGCAACAGCGGCCCGCTGACGTTGACCGTCAACTACGCCAGCAGTGCCGGCCACACCGCGCAGCGCGTGCAGGTGTTTGAAGGCGTGCCGGGCAGCAACGGCACCATCGGCAATACGTCCAGCACGGCGACCACCACCATCACCCCGACCAATGGCGATCACTTCTACTACGCCAAGATCACCCAGGAAGACGGCAAGCAGCTGTGGTCGGCGCCGGTGTGGGTCACCCAGGGCGCGGGCGGCGGCGACACCACGCCGCCGACGGTGAGCGCATCCGAGAGCGGCAGCTCGGGCACCATCACCCTGTCGGCCAGCGCCACGGACAACGTGGGCGTGACCAAGGTGGCGTTCTACGTCGACAACGCGCTGGTGGCCACTGACACGGCCACGCCGTACCAGGCCACCGTCGATTCCACCACGCTGGCCAACGGCAGCCACAACCTGGTGGCGAAGGCCTATGACGCAGCCGGCAACGTGGGCACCAGCAGCACGGTGAGCTTCGGCGTATCCAACAGCACCGGCGGCGACACCACCCCGCCAACGGTGAACGCGTCCGAGAGCGGCAGCTCGGGCACCATCACCTTGTCGGCCAGCGCCACCGACAACGTGGGCGTGACCAAGGTGGAGTTCTACGTCGACAACGCGCTGGTGGCTACCGATACCGCCACGCCGTACCAGGCGGCGCTCGACTCCACCACGCTGGCCAATGGCAGCCACAGCCTGGTGGCGAAGGCCTACGACGCGGCTGGCAACGTGGGCGCCAGCAGCACAGTGGCCTTCTCGGTGTCCAACAGCACCGGCGGCACAGGCACGCAGCTGGTGCAGAACAGCAGCTTCGAGAACGGCACCACGCCGTGGGCGCAGTCCTCCGGCGTGATCGACAGCACTGCCAGCGAACCGGCCCATACCGGCAACTTCAAGGCCTGGCTGGATGGCTATGGCACCACGCACTCCGACTACGTGCGCCAGAGCATCACCATCCCGGCCACGGCCACCAAGGCCACGCTGGATTTCTTCATGCACATCGACACCGCCGAAACCTCGACCAGCACGGCCTACGACAAGCTCAGCGCGCAGGTGATCACCTCCGCCGGCAAGTACGTGACGCTGGCCACCTGGTCGAACCTCAACGCAGCCAACGGCTACGTCGAGCATGCCGTGGATCTGTCGCCCTACATCGGCCAGACCATCCAGATCAACTTCTACGGCGTGGAAGACAGCTCCAACCAGACCTCGTTCGTGATCGATGACGTCAACGTGATGGTGCAGTAAGCGGGAGGGCGGGAGTCCGGCGCCGGACTCCCGCCTTCTTCACCCAGGTCGCGCATGCATCGGCACAGCGGGGCAACGGCGAACGCACACGAAACCGTTCAGGCGTTGCCGCGCATCCGCATCGTCAGCCCCTGCAGGAAGTTGCGCAGCAGCGCATCGCCGCACAGCTTGAAATTCTTGTGGTCGCGCTGGCGGAACAGCGCGTTGAGTTCCAGCTTGGACACCGGGAAGCCGGCGCTTTCGAGGATCTGGTGCATGTCCACGTCCTTCAGCTCGAACGCCACCCGCAGTTTTTTCAGCACCACGTTGTTGGTGACATGCTTCTCCGGCGGGCGCGGCGGTTTGTTCCCGTCCTTGCCGCGACGATGGAACACCAGGCCGTCGAGGAACAGCGCCAGCACTTCGTTGCTGCAATCCGCGCAACCGGGCTCGGTCCTTCTTCAGGAATGCCTGCACGTCGCCCTGGCCGATCGGAGAGGCCGCATCCGCGAGGTGGATGATCTCCACCACCCTGCCGTCGCTGAGGCCGAGCATGTAGCGGATGGCGCGCAGTACGTCGTTGTTGATCATGCTATGGATTCGGTCTCTGCCGGGGGCGCCATGCTACCGCACGCCCCCTCGTGCCCGATGAAGCCGGTCGGCGCACCGCGCCTACCGATGCCCGGCGGTTTGCCTTAACCTCGCCACCCATGGATGCCGCGGCCGCCCCCGATACGATGCCGATGCCGGCCGGCGCGTGCGACCAGCTCGCCGCGGTCGAGACGCCGCATGCGCATCGCCACGACACGCCACGCCACTTCCCACAGGGCGAATCCGCTGACCGGATGCAGCCGCAACGGAAGCTGCCACCGAGGCTTCACTCGGAACGGCGCGAGCCATGAGCGAAGCGCTGTCGACGCTGACCCAACCCTGCCGCCACCAGGAAGAGATCAAGAAAAGCCGCTTCCTCGCGCTGGCCGCTCCGGTCGAGTCCTCCGCACAGGCGCTGGCCTTCCTGCGCGAGGTGAGCGACCCCACCGCCACCCACAACTGCTGGGCGTACCGCATCGGCCAGGACTACCGCTTCAACGACGACGGCGAACCCGGCGGCACCGCCGGCCGGCCGATCCTGCAGGCGATCGAGGGTCAGGGCATGGACCGCGTCGTGGTGCTGGTGACGCGCTGGTTCGGCGGCACCAAGCTCGGCGCCGGCGGGCTGGTCCGCGCCTACGGCGGCACCGCGGCGGAATGCCTGCGCCGCGCCGAGCGCGTGACTATCGTGGCGATGGCGCGGCTGGGCCTGCGCTGCGACTTCGCCGAGCTGTCGCTGTTCAAGGCACGGCTGAAGGACCTGCACGCCGTGATCGAGTCGGAACAGTTCGACGCCGATGGCGTCGCGCTGCAACTGCAGCTGCCGCTGGATCGCGTGGCCGCCGCGCAGGCGCGCGTGCGCGACCTCAGCCGTGGCCGCCACGAGGCGCGTCTGCTGGATTGAATCCGCGTTCGCCCGGCTGCCATCAAATCGCCCGAAGCCGGTCTCGGGCGAGACAGCTTCAATGCCCATACTCGCCGCTCATCGGGCAGGCGGCGGCATCGGGCATGGAGCCCGATGCGGAGCATGCCACCCGCAAGGGGATGCCATGCACCGCCTGCCCGGTCTCGACCTGCTGCGCGCCATCGCCATCGTGTGGGTGATGCTGTTCCACTCCTGGATGATCGGCGGCCTCGGCGCGCCATACCAGCCGATCGCCGACTATGGCTGGATGGGCGTGGACCTGTTCTTCGTGCTCAGCGGCTACCTGATCGGCTTCCAGCTGCTGGAACCACTGAGCCGCGGCGAACCGTTGCGCTTCGGTGCGTTCTACCTGCGCCGCGCGTTCCGCATCCTGCCCGCCTTCCTCGTGGTGCTGACGGTGTACGCGCTGTGTCCGTCGTGGCGCGAGGCACCCGGCATGCAACCCCTGTGGCAGTTCCTCACGTTCACGATGAACCTGCTGATCGACTACCGGCACAACCAGGCGTTCTCGCATGCGTGGTCACTGTGCGTGGAGGAGCATTTCTACCTGCTGTTTCCGCTGCTGGCGTGGTGGCTGGCGCGACGTCCATCGTGGCGGCGCAGCGTGGGCGTCGGCCTCGCCGTGGTCGCGGCAGGCATGCTGTTGCGCGCGCAGGCTTCGCTGCGCGGCCTGGATTACCTCGAAAACATCTACTACCCCACCTGGACGCGACTGGACGGCCTGCTCGCCGGCGTGGCGCTGGCGGCGATCCAGGCCTGGCGCAAGGACTGGTGGGCGGCACTGCAGGCACGCGCCGGTACGCTCGCCTGGCTCGGGCTGCTGGTGACCGGCGCCGTCATCGTGCTGTTCCGCCATCGCTTCACGCTGACGGCGAGCGTGTTCGGCTACCCGCTGCTCGCGCTGGGCCTGGCCTTGCTGGTCGCTGCCGCGACAAGCCAGCGAGGCTGGCTTGGCCGCTGGCGCGTGCCGGGTGTCGGCTGGATCGCCGCGATTTCGTACAGCCTCTACCTCAGCCACAAGCTGGTCTTCCACGCGGTCGCCACCGCGTTGGCCACGCGACCACAGCTCCACGGCTGGGCCGCCTTCGCCGCGTACGCGGCGGCGGCCCTCGCCGCTGGCGCCCTGCTCCACTACGCCGTGGAGCGGCCGTTCCTGCGCCTGCGCACGCGCCTCGGGAAAACTCGCAATCGAGCCACCGCGGTGGAAGCCGCGCCCGCCTGAGCGGCGCCACTGCGGCGCGCGATTGAATCGCCTGCGGCGGCCCCCATGTGTTTCGGGATTCCGCCGCGGCGAGCGCCATGAGCACACCCCAGACACCCGATGCCCGATCGCCACGCCGCATCGGCGCACTACGCGAACTGTGGCCGTTCCTGAAACCGCATCGCGCGCTGGCGATCGGCTGGCTGTCCTTCCTCGCCCTGTCTTCCGGCGCTTCGCTGGTGCTGCCACTGGCGTTCCGCCACATCATCGACCAGGGCTTCGGCCACTCCAGCAATACCGCGATCAACCAGACCTTCACCGCCCTGTTCGGCGTGGCGCTGGTGCTGGCCTTCGCCACCGCCGCCCGCTATTTCTGCATCACCCTGCTCGGCGAGCGCGCGCTGGCCTCGCTGCGGCAGACGCTGTATGCGCACGTGATCCGGCTCGACGTGGGCTTCTTCGAGAAGAGCCGCGTGGGTGAGCTGCTGTCGCGCCTCAGCGCCGACACCGAGGTGGTGCAGGCGCTGATCGGCTCGGGCGTGTCGGTGGCGCTGCGCAGCGCGGTGATGCTGGTCGGCGCGGCGGTGGCGATGGTGTGGACCGCGCCGTCGCTGGCCGGGCTGACCGCGCTGGTGATCCCGGCGGTGATGCTGCCGATCCTGGTGTTCGGCCGGCGCGTGCAGAAGCTGTCGCGGGCCAGCCAGGACCGCCTTGCCGACGCCGCCGCGATCGCCAACGAGACGCTCAACGCCTCCACTGCGGTGAAGGCGTACGCGCGCGAGCACATCGAGAGCACCCGCTACGGCGGTGCGATCACCCGCGCGCTGGCCACCGCGCGCCGACGCATCGGCATGCGCGCATTGCTGACCCTGGCGGTGATCGTGCTGGTGTTTGGCGCGATCACCCTGGTGCTGTGGGCCGGCGCGCGCCAGGTGCTGGCCGGCACGCTGGGCGCCGGCGTGCTGGGCCAGTTCGTGCTGTACGCGGTGTTCGCCGCCGGTTCGGTGGCGGGCCTGTCCGAGGTGTGGGGCGACGTGCTGCGCGCGGCCGGCGCGATGGAGCGCATCGGCGAACTGCTGGGCGAGCGCGCCGACATTGTCGACCCGCCGCAGCCACAGGCGCTGCCGCAACCGATGCGCGGCGAGCTGCGCTTCGACGGTGTGACCTTCCACTACCCCACCCGCCCCGACGCGCCGGCGCTGCACGACTTCACCCTCACCGTGCGGCCCGGCGAGACGGTGGCGCTGGTCGGCCCCTCCGGCGCCGGCAAGAGCACCGTGTTCGCGCTGTTGCTGCGCTTCTACGATCCGCAGGCCGGCCATATCGCCCTCGACGGCGTCGACCTGCGCGCGGCCGCGATGGATGACCTGCGCGGGCGCATCGCGCTGGTGCCGCAGGAAACCGTGATCTTCGCCGGCAGCGCGGCGGACAACATCCGCTTCGGCCGCCAGGACGCCGGCGACGACGAGGTGCGCGAGGCCGCCCGCGCCGCCGAGGCGCACGAGTTCATCAGCGCGCTGGATGGCGGCTACAACGCCGAACTGGGCGAGCGCGGCGTGCGCCTGTCCGGCGGCCAGCGCCAGCGCATCGCGATCGCCCGCGCGATCCTGCGCGACGCGCCGCTGCTGCTATTGGACGAAGCCACCTCGGCGCTGGACGCGCAGTCCGAGGCCGCGATCCAGCAGGCGCTGGCACGACTGGAACAGGGCCGCACCACGCTGGTGATCGCCCACCGCCTCGCCACCGTGCAGCGCGCCGACCGCATCGTGGTAATGGACGGCGGCCGCATCGTGGCGCAGGGCACGCACGAGAGTCTGCTGGCCGAGGGCGGACTGTACGCGGAGCTGGCAAGGCTGCAGTTCGTGGCGTAGCGACCGCCGACGCGACCGACGCGCGCCCAGTCCGCCATGGCCGGGCCTCGGGTTTGAAACACTCACCAACGCTCAGGGTTTGCCCGCCGCATCCACCGCCTGCTTGATCGCACTGACGAAGGCGCGGCGCCCTTGCACCAGCTCCTTCGACGTCGCCGCCGGCCATGAGGCCACTTGCGCGATCACCAACTGGCGCGCGGGGTCGACGTACACCATCTGCCCGAAGATGCCGATGGCGGCGTAGCTGCCGTCGGTGTCCGTCCACCAGAGATAGCCGTAGCCGCGCGGCGGCGCGTTGGCAGCGGCGTGTTCGTGGGTGGCGCCGGCCAGCCACGCCTCGGCGATCACCGGCCTGCCGCCGAGGCGGCCGCCACCCAGCATGAACTGGCCGAAGCGCGCGTAGTCGGCCAGCGTGGCGGAGAGGCCGCTGCCGCCGGTGTCGCTGCCGTCGCATTCGTCCTTGATCCAGTAGGCATCGCTGGCCATGCCATACGGCTTCCAGATCGTCCGCGACAGGTAGGCGGCCAGCGACTGATGCGTGGCCCGCTGCACCAGGATGCCCAGGAGATCGATCTCGGCAGTGTTGTAGTTCCAGTGGGTACCGGCCGGCCACTGCCGCGGCAGATTCTTGAGATACGTGAGCACGTGCGCCTCGCCGCGCTGGCACTGGCCCAGGTACATGCGCGCCACGTCGGATCCGGCATCGTCGTAATCCTCGTTCCAGCGCACGCCCGAGGTCATCGTCAGCAGCTCCTTCACCGTGACGTCGGCATACGCGCTGCCGCGCAGCTCGGGGATGTAGCGCACGAGCCGGTCGTCCATGCCATGGATGTCGCCGCGCGCCAGCGCCACGCCCAGCAGCACCGAGGTCACCGACTTGGCCACCGAGAACGACGTCCAGCGCGCATCCGGCTTGAAGCCAAGCGCGTACCGTTCGGCTACCACGCGACCGGCGCGCACCACCATCACCCCGGCCACGTGGTTCTTTGCCATGTAGCCGGCCAGCCAGGCCCCGCCATCGCGCCCACCGATGGCGAGCGGCGCGCCCACCGGCAGCGCGCGCACCGGATCGCCATGCGCGGCCAGGTCGCTGGGAAAGTGCAGGTACATGCGCCGGAACTGCGCATCGCGCTCGGCCTGCGGCCAGAACAGCACGCCCTCGCGCTGCGCGCCGATGCTGGGTTTGCCCGCATCGGCGGCCAGCACCGGCCAGGCCACGCCAAGGCACAAGCCCAAGCCGATCCAGATCCGCAAGACGACGGTAGACATGCGTAACGGCCCATGCGGACGAAAAAGGCATTTTACCCCGCGCCGCCGGCGTGGCCGGCACTTGCGTCACCGCCTGGCCGGCGTAAGATAGTAAATACTTACTATCTTTAGGCATTCCCATGCGCGACCCTGCCCGCCACCTGCCAGCCGACGAACGCCGCAACGTCACGGTGGAAACCGTGGTCGCGCTGGCCGCCGAACAGAACCCCAGCGACATCACCACCGCCGCCATCGCCCAGCGCATGGGCGTGACCCAGGGCGCGCTGTTCCGCCACTTTCCGAGCAAGGACGCAATCCTCGAAGCCACCCTGGGCTGGGTGGCCGACCGGCTCCTGGCACGCATGGAACGCGCCGCCAAGGGCAAGCCCGACCCGCTGGCCGCGCTGGAGGCGATGTTCGTGGCGCACACCGGCTTTGTCAGCGACCACCCCGGCGTACCACGGATGATCCTGGGCGAGCTGCAGCGCCCGGGCGACACCCTGCCCAAGCAGATGGTGCAAGGCCTGATCCTGCGCTATGGCCAACTGGTGCGCCGGCAGCTCGCCGCCGGCAAGGCACAAGGCATGTTGCCGGATGAACTGGACGAAAGTGCCGCCGCCAGCCTGTTCATCGGCAGCGTGCAGGGGCTGGTGCTGCAATCGCTGATGACCGGCAAGGTGGCCGGCATCCGTCGTGCCGCGCCGGGCGTGTTCGCCATCTACCGTCGCGGCATCACGGGGGCGCCATGAAACGACCCACTCTCCCGCGTCGCGCATGGGCGCCGCTGGGCGCCGCCGGCGTGCTGCTCGCGCTGTTCGCCTGGGTCGCCGTGCGCACGGGCCCGCTGGCGCCCGTGCCGGTGACCATTGCCACCGTTACCACGCAAAGCATCCAGCCGACGTTGTACGGACTGGGCACGGTCGCCGCACGCTACAGCTACCGCATCGGCCCCACCGCACCAGGCCGCCTGTTGCAGCTGGACGTGCACGTTGGCGACCGCGTCGCGGCCGGCCAGGTGCTGGGCGCGATGGACCCGGTGGACTTGCAGGCGCGCACCCGTGCGCAACAGGCCGCGCTGGACAGCGCCACGGCCGAGCTGCGCCGGGCCCAGGCCAATCAAGCGCTGGCGAGAAGCCAGGCCGCGCGCTACCAGAAGCTGCTCGACGTGCATGTGGTCAGTGCGGAACTGGCGCAGACCAAGCACACCGACCTGGCGCTGGCCGAGGCGGCGCTGCTTGCCGCGCATGGTGGCGTGGCGCACGCACGCGCCGAACTCGACGCCCTGCATGCGCAGCGCGACCAACTGCAGCTGCGCGCTCCCGTCGACGGTCTGGTCACCGTCCGCGACGCCGACCCCGGCACCACGCTGGTCGCCGGCCAACGCGCGCTGGAACTGATCGACCCCCACAGCCTGTGGATTGATGCCCGCTTCGACCAGAGCAGCGCCGCCGGCCTTGCCGCCGGCCTGCCGGTGCGCATCACGCTGCGTTCGCGCCCCGGGCAGACCTTGCCCGGCCACGTGCTGCGGGTGGAGCCGCAAGCCGATGCTGTCACCGAGGAGCTGCGCGCACGCATCGTGTTCGACGCCCCGCCCTCGCCGCTGCCGCCGCTGGGCGAACTGGCCGAAGCCAGCGTGCAACTGCCGCCACTGACCGCCGCACCGACCATTCCAGACGCCGCGCTGCGCGAGGTGCATGGCCAGCACGGCGTATGGACGCTCAGCCACGGCGAGCTCGCCTTCGTGCCGGTGGTGGCCGGTCGCGGCGATCTGGATGGCCGGGTGCAAATCCTGCGCGGTCTTGCCGCCGGCCAGCACATCGTGGTGTACAGCGCCGCGCCGCTGGGCAGGCACCGTCGCGTACGCGTCCAGCCTGAACTCACGCAGGCCGCGCCATGATCAGCCTGGCCGGACGCGACATCCTGCATGTGTGGGGCAAATTTGTCTTCACCGGCATCGGGCTGGGCCTGTTGATCGGCGTGACCCTGACCATGGCCGGCGTGTATCGCGGCATGGTGGCCGATGGCGAGGCGCTGATCGCCAACAGCGGCGCCGACCTGTGGGTGGTGCAGCGCGACACGCTCGGACCGTATGCCGAACCCTCCAGCGTGCCGGATGAGCTTTGGCGCAGCGTGCGCACGGTGCCCGGCGTGGCGGCCGCCGCCAACGTCACCTACCAGACCATGCAGGTGCGCGGCGAGCGTCACGAGGTGCGCGCGATGGTGGTGGGCGTAGCGGCCGGCGACCCCGGCACGCCGGGTTGGCCGCCCTACCTGGTGGCGGGCCGGCAGATCACCCGTGGCCATTACGAAGCCGTGGCCGACGCGGCCAGCGGCTTTCGTCTGGGCGATGCGCTCACCCTGCGCCGCAACCGCTACAGCGTGGTCGGGCTCACCCACCGCGCGGTGTCGTCCAACGGCGACCCGATGATCTTCGTGCCGCTGAAGGACGCGCAGCAAGTGCAGTTCCTCAAGGACAACGATGCCATCGGGCGCGACCGCCGCCGCAGCGCCGCGAACCCGGCGTTCGACCAGCCCGGCCAGCCCGGCCTGCTGGCGGCGGTGGACGCCATGCAGACCAGCAGCCACACCGTCAACGCGGTATTGGTGCGGGTGCAATCGGGTGTCGATCCCGGCCGGGTGGCGACCACCATCAGCCGCTGGCAGCGCTACACCGTGTACGACCGCGCGCAGATGCAGGCCATCCTGGTCGGCAAGCTGATCCGCACCTCGGCGCAGCAGATCGGCCTGTTCCTGGTCATCCTGGCCGTGGTCAGCGCCGCCATCGTCGCCTTCATCATCTACACCCTGACCATGGACAAGATCCGCGAAATCGCCGTGCTCAAGCTGATCGGCGCACGCAACGCGACCATCGCCGGCATGATCCTCCAGCAGGCGCTGGCGCTGGGCGTGATCGGTTTCATGGTGGGCCGGGTCAGCGCCAGCTTCGCCGCCCCGCATTTCCCCAAGTACGTGTTGTTGCTGCCCGGCGACGCGCTGCTTGGCTTCGCCGCCGTGCTGGCGATCTGCCTGCTGGCCAGCGTGGTCGCCATCCGCCTGGCGCTCAAGGTCGATCCGGCCGTGGCCATTGGAGGCTGACATGTCGACGCAAGGCATCCGCATCGAGGGCCTCGCCAAGCGTTATGGCGAAGGCAGCAACGCCGTGCACGCCTTGCGCGGCGTGACGATGCACGTGGAGCCGGGCGAGGTGGTGGGCCTGATCGGCCCCTCCGGCTCGGGCAAGAGCACCCTGCTGAAATGCCTGGGCGCGGTGACCGACCCCAGCGCCGGGCGCATGCAACTGGGCGGGCAGACGATCTACGACGACGGCTGGCAAGTGCGCGACCTGCGCGCTTTGCGCCGGGATCGCATCGGCTTCGTGTTCCAGGCGCCCAACCTGATTCCCTTCCTCGACGTGGTCGACAACGTGGCGCTGCTGCCGATGCTGGCCGGCGTGCCCAACGCCGAGGCGCGCGAGCGCGCCCGCGAACTGCTCGCCGCACTGGACGTGGCGCACCGCGCCGACGCCATGCCCGCGCAGCTTTCCGGCGGCGAACAGCAGCGTGTAGCCATCGCGCGCGGACTGGTCAACCACCCGCCGGTGATCCTGGCCGACGAGCCCACCGCCCCGCTAGATTCGCAGCGCGCCATGGCGGTGGTGCGCATCCTCAACGCCATGGCGCAGCGCTACGCCACCGCCGTGATCGTGGTCACCCACGACGAGAAGATCATCCCCACCTTCAAGCGCCTCTACCGCATCCGCGACGGCGTCACCCACGAGGAGGCGGGCGAAGGGCGCGTGCCGCAGTGAGCGCGCGCCGCGCCGCCGAAGTTACAGTTCCACGCAATCAAACCGCCGATCCGCCGCCACGTCCTGCTCGTAGTCCACATCGCTGCGGTCGAAGCCGAACAGTTTGAGGAACTCGTGCTTGTAGCCGGCGTAGTCGGTGATCTGCTTGAGCGTTTCGGTGGTGACGGTGGGCCACAGCGCCTTGCAGGCGTCCTGCACGTCCTCGCGCAGTTCCCAGTCGTCCAGTCGCACACGGCCCTCGGCATCCAGCGGCGCGGCGGCGCCGTCGGCGCGGTAGAAGCGGTCGTGGAACAGGCGGTTGGCCTGCTCGATGCAGCCTTCGTGGATGCCTTTCTCCTTCATGATCTTGAAGGCGATGGAAACGTAGAGCGGGATCACCGGGATCGCGGCGCTGGCCTGGGTGACCACGGACTTCATCACGCCGACGCGGGCGTCGAGGCCGGCATGGCGCGCGCGCAGCGCCTTGGCGGTGTTGTCGAGGTGCTGCTTGGCCTGGCCCAGGGTGCCGTGCCAGTACATCGGCCAGGTGATCTCGGTGCCGATGTAGCTGTAGGCGACGGTCTTGGCGTCCTTCGCCAGCACGCCGGCGGCAGCCAGCGCGTCGATCCACAGCGCCCAGTCCTCGCCGCCCATCACGGTGACGGTGTCCTGCACTTCCTGCGCGGTGGCTGGCTCCACGCTGGCCTGGATCACCACGTCCTTGTTGGTGTCGACGGAACTCGCGGTGAAGGTGTCGCCAATGGTCTTCAGCGCCGAGCGCACCAGTTCGCCCGAACCCGGCAGCTTGCGTACCGGCGAGGCCAGCGAGTAGACGACGAGGTCGATCGGGCCGCCCATTTCGGCCTTGATGAGCTCGATGGCGCGGGCGCGGGTTTCGTCGGCGAAAGCGTCGCCGTTGATGGATTTGGCGTACAGGCCTTCGGCCTTGGCGAACTGGTCGAAAGCGGCGGCGTTGTACCAACCGGCGGTGCCGGGTTTGTCCTCGCTACTGGGTTTTTCGAAGAACACGCCCAGCGTCGCCGCGCCATAGCCAAAGGCGGCGGTGATGCGCGAGGCCAGGCCGTAGCCGGTGGAGGCGCCGATCACCAGCACGCGCTGCGGGCCTTTGCCGTCATCGTGGATGGCCGCCTTGGTGGTGGCGATCTGCTCGGCCACGTTGCGCTCGCAACCGATCGGGTGGGCCGTGACACAGATGAAGCCGCGCACTTTGGGTTTGATGATCACGTTGGAGCGCTCCGCGAAGGGTGGGCAAAGCGCCATCTTAACCAAGCCGGCGCCCCATGCGCTCCAGTAGGGCATGCATGACTGCGCTCAGCCCGGCTCATCCAGGGCAAAGCCGCAGCCGTTGGCCAACGCCATGAAACCGGGGAAGGAAGTGGCGACGTGGCCGCAATCGCGGATGAGTACGGGCGCCGCGGCCACCAGGCCCGCCACCGCGAAACTCATCGCGATGCGGTGATCCATGTGGGTGTCGATGCTGCCACCGCCCAGGCGACCGCCATGGATGCTCGCGCCGTCGGGGGTTTCATCCACCGTGACGCCCAGGCTGCGCAGGCCGGCGGCCATGCTGGCGAGGCGGTCGGACTCCTTCACCCGCAGCTCGGCGGCGCCGCGCACCACGGTGCGGCCTGCGGCCACCGCGGCAGCGACGAACAGCACTGGAAATTCGTCGATCATGTCCGGCACCAAGGCCTCAGGCAGTTCGACGCCGTGCAGCGGCGCGTGGCGCACCACGAGGTCGCCCACCGGCTCGCCGCCACTGGTCTTCGTGTTTTCGATGCGGATGTCCGCGCCCATCAGGCGCAGGGCCTCCAGCAGGCCGGTGCGGCGCGGGTTGAGGCCCACCGCCGGCAAGCGCAACGCGGAACCCGGCACGATGCTCGCGGCGACGAGGAAGAACGCAGCGGAGGAAAAATCCGCCGGCACTTCGACGTCGGTGGCGCGCAGCGCGTGGCCACCGCTGAGCTTCGCCCAGCCCGGCTCGAATGCGACCGGCCAGCCGAACGCGGCCAGCATGCGCTCGGTGTAGTCGCGCGTGGGATGCGGCTCGATGACTTCGGTTTCGCCTTGCGCATACAGGCCCGCCAGCAGCAATGCGGACTTCACCTGCGCGCTGGCCACCGGCAGCTCGTAGCGGATACCGCGCAGCGGCTGCCCGCCACGCACGACGAGCGGCGGCAGGCCATCGTGCGCATCGATGCGCGCGCCCATCGCGGCCAGCGGCGCGGTGACGCGGCGCATCGGCCGCCTGGAAAGCGAGGCATCGCCGACCAGGGTGCTGTCGAAGGCCTGCCCGGCCAAGAGGCCCGCCAGCAGGCGCATGCCGGTGCCGGCATTGCCGCAATCCAGCGGTTCGGCGCTGACGCGCAGGCCATGCAGGCCCACACCGTGCACCACGCGCTCGCCCTCGGCGGGCGTGTCGATACGCACGCCGAGCTGCTGCAGCACGGCGGCGGTGGCGCGGGTGTCCTCGCCTTCGAGAAAACCATGGATGCGCGAGCGGCCCTCGGCCAACGCGCCGAACAGCAGCGCACGGTGCGAGACGGACTTGTCGCCAGGCACGCGCAGCTCGCCGCGCAAGGGGCCGGCAGCGCGGCTGCGCCAATCCGCCACGCCGCTCACGGCAAGGCCACCGGATAGGCGCCAAGCACGCGCAGCTGCGCCACCGAGGACTCGATTTCCTTCACCGCGGCTTGCAGGGCGCCGTCGTTGATATGGCCGGAGACATCGATGAAAAAAGCGTACTGCCACTTGCCGGTGTGCGCCGGGCGCGACTCGATGCGGTTCATGCTCACGCCATGGCGCGCGAACGGACTCAGCACGTCGTACAAGGCGCCAGGCTTGTCGTTGACGGTGATGAGCAGCGAGGTGCGGTCGTTGCCCGAAGGCGGGAACAGCTTGCGACCGATCACCAGAAAACGCGTGGTGTTGTCGGCGCGATCCTCGATGCCCACGGCCACGGCTTTCAGTCGGTACACCTTGCCGGCCGACTCGCCGGCGATGGCCGCCACGGCGTCATCATGGCTGGCGATGCGCGCGGCCTCGGCGTTGCTGGCCACCGCGAAGCACTCGACGTCCGGCAGATTGATGCGCAGCCAGGTCTTGCACTGCTGCAGCGACTGCGCATGCGCATAGACCCGACGCACGTCTTCCAGCTTGCCGGCGCGCGAATGCAGGCACTGGTGCACGCGCAGCTCCACCTCGCCGCAGATGGTGGCATCGGCGGTGAGGAACATGTCCAGCGTCATCTGGATCATGCCCTGCCCGGAGTTTTCCACCGGCACCACGCCGAAATCGGCGTGGCCGGCGGCGACTTCCTGGAACACCTCCTCGATGCTGCCCAGCGGCAGGCCGTAGGCGGCATGGCCGAAATGCTTGCGCACGGCCTGCTCGCTGAAGGTGCCCTCGGGGCCGAGGTAACCGATCTTCAGCGGGTCTTCCTGCGCCAGGCAGGAGGACATGATCTCGCGGAACAGCCGCACCATTTCCGTGTCGGTGAGCGGCCCCTGGTTGCGGTCCACCACCATGCGCAGCACATGCGCCTCGCGCTCGGGTCGGTAGTAGTCGATGGCGGACAGGCCCTCGCCCTTCACCTTCGCCACCTCGCGCGCCCAGTTGGCGCGCTCGGAGATCAGCTCCTGGATCTGCCGGTCGATGCTGTCGATGCGCTCGCGCACGTCGTCCAGGGAAGTCTTGCTTTCGGTCATGGCGGATGTCTAAACGGATGGAAGGCCAAATGTCACGACAGCATGATGCCCGAAACGCCTAACCGTGTCGCGCCTGGAAGTCGTGCATGAAGGCCACCAGTGCCTCCACCGCCGCCAGCGGCACCGCGTTGTAGAGCGAGGCGCGCATGCCGCCCAGTGCCTTGTGCCCCTTGAGCGCGACGAGGCCGGCGGTCTCGGACTCGGCGAGGAATGCCGGCTCGAGCGCCGCATCGTGCAGCACGAAGGTCACGTTCATGCGCGAGCGCGCGGCCGGCTCCACCAGGTTGCGGTAATAGCCGCCGGAGCCGTCGATGGCGGCATACAGGCAGTCGGCCTTGGCACGATTGCGCTCGGCCATCGCGGCCAGGCCGCCCTGTGCCTTGAGCCACTCGAAGGTGAGCCCGGCCAGGTACCAGCCCCAGGTGTTGGGGGTGTTGAGCATGGAATTGGCGGCAGCGTGGTCGGCGTAGCGGAAGATCTTCGCCATCGGCCGTGTGGCGCGCGCCAGGAGATCGCGGCGCACGATCATCAGCACCAGGCCGGAGGGACCGATGTTCTTCTGCGCGCCGGCGTAGATCAGGCCGAAGCGGCGCACATCGATGGGCGCGGAGAGGATGTCCGAGGACATGTCGGCCACCAGCGGCACCGTACCCACCTCGGGCACCACGTGGTGCTGCACGCCGTGGATGGTTTCGTTGGGTGTGTAGTGCACGTAGGCGGCGCGCGGGTCGAGCCGCCACTGCGCGCGTGGCGGCAACTGGCGGTACTCGCTGGCCTTGCTGTCGGCGGCCACGTTGACCTTGACGTAGGGCGCGGCCTCGCTGGCCGCCTTGGCACCCCAGTGGCCGTTGACGATGTAGTCGGCGCCCTCGCCTTCGCCCGCCAGGTTCAGCGGGATCTGCGCGAAATGCTGGGTGGCACCGCCCTGCAGGAACAGCACGGCGTAATCATCGGGAATGCCAACCAGGGCACGCAGCTCGGCCTCGACCCGCGCCGCCATCGCGATGAAGCGCTTGCCGCGATGCGACTGCTCCATCACCGACATGCCGCTGCCGTCCCAGTCCAGCAGCTCGCGCTGCGCGCGTTCGAGCACCTCGCGCGGCAGCGCCGCCGGACCCGCACTGAAATTCCACACCTGGCTCACCGGACGACCCCTTGCTGGTTGCGATCCACGGCATTATGCCGCGTCGCAGCATGACGTCGTCAATGGCATGCGCCCGTGTCCGGCCAATCGTCCGCTCTTACCACTACGGAGCCCGCAACCCCTTCAGAACCGCAACCACAAGGCCAACGCAATGGCCAGGGCCAGTGCGGCGGCGGTAAGCATCAACCACCACACCTCGCCACGCACGCCGGTGGCGGACGCCGGCGCGATCGGCGCCGTGGCAGCCGCGGGCTCGGGCTCCGCCTGCATGCCTGGCGCATCGAGCACCCACCGATGCGGCCCCAGGCTGAGCTGGTCGCCCGGCTGCAGCGGCGCACACTGCACCGGCACGCCATTCACCCGCAAGGGGCAACTCGGGGAGGCCGCCACGGTGCCCAGCATCAACCGGCCTTGCTGCCAATCCACGCGGAATCCGGCATGCTCACCGCGCGGCAACTCCAGCGCATGGCGGCCATGCGGGCCCAACTCCAGACCCGCCGCAATCGGCAGCACCCGGCCCGACAGGTTGCCAGCCACCGCACGCAGCGCCGCCGTGCGACCGGCCGCGGCGGGCGATGCCGGCAGTACGCGCTGTTCGGGCGAGGCATCCTCGCGCAGCAGCATGCGGCAATCGCCCACGCCGAGCGTGTCGCCCGGGCGCAGCAAGGCACGTTCACGCACGGGGCGCGCGTTGACGTAGACGCGGGCAGCCGCCGGCAGCACGTGCAGCACCCAGCCGCGGCGATCCATCTCGATGCGCAAGTGGCTGGGCGCCGCCTGGGCGCTTGCCAGCACCAGGTCGTTGTCCGCCGCGCTACCGATCCGCAATTGCGCCTTCGTCCACTGGAAATCGTCGCGGGCGGAATGGGAAAACTCGATGCGCATGGCATTACCCGTCCATTGACCGGCAAACTCTAGCATGTCGCCACCCTGCCTTATGATGCCCGTCCATCCACGGAGCCGCCCATGTCCACCATCGACATCAACCACCCCCATCACCTGCCGCTGGTCGAGGCCCGTGCCAAGGTTGACCAGGTGGCCGCGCGCCTGCGCGAGAAGTTCGACCTGACGAACCAGTGGCAGGGCGACACGCTGCACTTCACCCGCGCCGGTGTGAAGGGGCTGATCGCCGTGGACGAGACCGCCGTCCGCGTGCGCGCCGAACTGGGCCTGTTGCTGGCGCCGCTCAAGGGCGTGGTCGAAGACGAGATCCGCCGCAAGCTGGGCGAGCACTTCGCCTGACGCCCACCGGATCGTCCTTTGCCCGACGGTTCGAACGTGCCATAATGGCAAGCTTACGCGACCACGACGGCCGCGCGCGATCCGGACCACATGGCCAAAGACGACGTCATCGAAATGGAAGGCACGGTCACCGAGACCCTGCCCAACACCATGTTCCGCGTGCAGCTGGAAAACGGGCACGTGGTGATTGCCCACATCTCCGGGCGCATGCGCAAGCATTACATCCGCATCCTCACGGGCGACAAGGTCAAGATCGAGATGACCCCGTACGACCTGAGCAAGGGCCGGATCACCTACCGCATGAAGTAGGCAAGACCCGGGCACCGCTGCGTTGCGCAGCCCTTCGGTTTCGACTCGAAGGGCGCGTGTCCAGGGCAAACCAAAAGCAAAGGCCGCGCATTGCGCGGCCTTTGTGTTGTCTGCAGCCCAACTACTCCACCACGGCAGGCAGTTGCTCGATCGCCTCGGTGCGCACGGTGAGTTCGCCGTCCTGGACGCCCAGCAGCACCTTGCCGCCGTCCATCAGCTTGCCGAACAAAAGCTCGTCGGCCAGCGCGCGTTTCACCTTCTCCTGGATCACCCGCGCCATCGGACGGGCGCCCATCTGCGGATCGAAACCGTGTTCGGCCAGCCAATGGCGGGCGGCGGCGTCCACATCCAGGCTCACGCGCTTGTCGGCGAGCTGGGCTTCCAGTTCGATCAGGAACTTGTCCACCACGCGCAGGATGTGCTCGAAGTCCAGCGCATTGAACTGGATGATCGCGTCCAACCGGTTGCGGAACTCGGGCGAGAAAGCACGGCGGATGACTTCCATCGCGTCGGTCTGGTGGCTCTGCTCGACGAAGCCGATGCTGCGCCGCGCCGCCTGCGCCGCGCCGGCATTGGTGGTCATCACCACGATCACGTTCTTGAAGTTGGCCTCACGCCCATTCGTATCCGTGAGCACGCCGCGATCCATCACCTGCAGCAGGATGTTGTAGACGTCGGGGTGCGCCTTCTCGATCTCGTCGAGCAGCAGCACCGCGTGCGGGTGCTTGGTCACCGCCTCGGTGAGCAGGCCGCCCTGGTCGAAGCCGACGTAGCCCGGGGGCGCGCCGACCAGGCGCGACACCGAATGCGCCTCCATGTATTCGGACATGTCGAAACGGATCATCTCGATGCCCAGCTGCAGCGCGAGCTGGCGGGTGACCTCGGTCTTGCCCACGCCGGTGGGGCCGGCGAGCAGGAAGCTGCCAATCGGCTTGGCCGGATCGGCCAGGCCCGAGCGCGCCATCTTGATCGAGGCGGCCAGCGCCTCGATGGCGCTGTCCTGGCCGAACACCACCATCTTGAGGTTGCGCTCCAGGTTTTTCAGCACGTCGCGGTCGGAGACGGATACCTGCTTGGGCGGGATGCGCGCCATCTTGGCCACGATGTACTCCACCTCGGCAACATCCACCCGACCGCTGCGCTGATCCTCGGGCAGCAGGCGCTGGCGGGCACCGGCCTCGTCGATCACGTCGATAGCCTTGTCGGGCAGCAGCCGATCCGGGATGTGCTTGACCGACAGATCCACCGCCGCCTTCAGCGCCTCGTTGGTGTAGATGACGTTGTGGTGCTCCTCGAAACGCGAGCGCAGGCCCTTGAGGATCTCGAGGCTCTCGGCCACCGAGGGCTCGACCACGTCGATCTTCTGGAAGCGCCGCGCCAGCGCGCGATCCTTCTCGAATACACCGCGGTATTCCTGGAAGGTGGTGGAGCCGATGCAGCGCAGCTCGCCCGAAGCCAGCATCGGCTTGATGAGGTTCGAGGCATCCATGGTGCCACCCGAGGCGGAACCGGCGCCGATGATGGTGTGGATCTCGTCGATGAAAAGAACGGCTCCCGGCTGCTTCTTCAGCATGCCGATCACGCTTTTCAGGCGCTTCTCGAAGTCGCCGCGGTACTTGGTGCCGGCCACCAGCGCGCCCAGATCCAGCGCCCAGATCGTGGCGTTCTCCAGCACGGCGGGTACGTCGCCGTCGACGATGCGCTTGGCCAGGCCTTCGGCCAACGCGGTCTTGCCGACACCGGCATCGCCCACGTAGAGCGGATTGTTCTTGCGCCGCCGGCACAGCACCTGGATGGTGCGCTCGATCTCGTCGGCACGACCGATCAGCGGGTCGATCTTGCCCTCCAGCGCACGCTCGTTGAGGTTGGTGGCGAATTCGGAGAGGTTGCCGGCCTTGCTCTCGCCGCCTTCCTCGCCCTCGCGCTCCACGCCGGCGGCCGGGCCGCTGGGCGACTCGTCACCCACCTTGGCGATGCCGTGCGAAATGTAGTTGACCACGTCCAGCCGGGTGATTTCCTGCTGGTGCAGGAAATACACGGCATGGGAATCCTTTTCGCCGTAGATCGCCACCAGCACGTTGGCACCGGTGACTTCCTTCCGCCCGGAGGACTGCACGTGGTACACCGCACGCTGCAGCACGCGCTGGAAACCCAGCGTGGGCTGGGTATCGCGCTCGTCGCCGTGCGGCAACACCGGCACCGTCTCGGTGATGATTTTTTCCAGCTCGCGCACAAGCCGGGGCAAGTCGACCCCACAGGCGCGCAGGGCGCCCAGCGCGGACTGGTTGCTGGTAAGCGCCAGGAGCAGGTGCTCCACAGTCATGAACTCGTGGCGCTGCTCGCGGGCCTGCTTGTAGCACTGGCCGATAGTGACTTCGAGATCCTTGCTGAACATCCGGATCGTCTCCGTGGCGATGGCGTGGGCGGCGGTGGCCGCGATGGCTACATGATGGGGTCGGTCAGAGTTTTTCCATAGTGCACAACAGCGGGTGTTGACGGGAGCGTGAATACTCGTTGACCTGGTTCACCTTGGTTTCGGCCACCTCGCGAGTGAACACGCCGCAGACACCACGACCGCGGGTATGCACGTGCAACATCACCTGCACGGCCTTTTCCTGCCCCATGCCGAAGAAGCCGCGCAGCACCTCCACCACGAAATCCATCGGGGTGAAATCGTCATTGAGCAGCAGCACTTGGAACAGCGGTGGCTTGGCCACCTCCGGCCTCGCCGCCTGCACCGCCAAGCCGCGGCCGCTCTCGTGTTCGTTATCGGGTTGCTGGGGCATGGACTTGAGGGAACCTGCTGGATGATGGCGATTATACGCTGGGCACCCGTGCGGCCAGCGGCACCCGCCCCTCAGGTAATGGCACAATGACGGCTTTTCCAGCCCTTTTCCCGCCATGACGCCCAACGCCGAGCAAGCCGCCATCTGGCGCCCGCACGCCACCGTGGCCTGCGTGGTGAGCGATGGCGCGCGTTTCCTGATGGTGGAAGAAGAGGTCAAGGGCCGCCTCGCCTGGAACCAGCCCGCCGGCCACCTCGAAGACCGCGAGCGCCTGGTCGACGCCGCCGTGCGCGAGACGCTGGAGGAAACCGGCTGGACGGTGGAGCTGCGGCACCTCATCGGTATCTACCAGTGGCGCAGCACCGAGCACGGCGACGGCGTGATCCGCTGCTGTTTCGCCGCACGCGCCGTATCCCACGACCCCACGCGTCCGCTGGACACCGGCATCCGTCGCGCGCTGTGGCTCACCCGCGAGGAAATCGTCGACCTGGGCGAACGGCTGCGCAGCCCGCTGGTGCTCGCCAGCATCGACGACTGGCTCGCCGGTGCGCGCCTGCCGCTGGACGCGCTGCACTGGTGGCCGGACACCGCCACGCCATGAAGGTGATGCTGGGCATCTCCGGCGGCGTCGACTCCTCGGTCGCGGCGCTCCTGCTGCAACAGGCCGGCCATGAGGTCGAGGGCCTGTTCATGCAGAACTGGGAAGAGGACGCGCGCTCCGGCCCCTGCACCATGGATGCCGACCGCAAGGACGCCGTGGCCGTGTGCGGACGCCTCGGCATCCCGTTCCACGCGCGCAACTTCGCCACCGAGTACTGGGACGGTGTGTTCGCGCATTTCCTTGCCGAATACCGCGCCGGCCGCACGCCCAACCCCGACGTGCTGTGCAACCGCGAGATCAAGTTCAAGACCTTCCTCGACGAGGCGCGCGCACTGGGCGCGGACAAGATCGCCACCGGCCACTACGCCCGCGTGGCCTGCGTGGATGGCGAATACCGCCTGCGGCGCGCGGTGGACACCGCCAAGGACCAGACCTATTTCCTGCACGCGCTGGGTCAGGCGCAGCTCGCCGCCACGCTGTTCCCGGTGGGCGAGATCGAGAAGCCGCGCGTGCGCGCGCTGGCCCGCGAGGCCGGCCTGCCCACCCACGCCAAGAAGGATTCCACCGGCATCTGCTTCATCGGTGAGCGCGATTTCCGCAGCTTCCTCGCCCAATACATTCCGGCCCGCCCCGGCGAGATACGCACGCCCGAAGGCCAACGGGTCGGCGAGCATCAGGGCGCGATGTACTACACCCTGGGCCAGCGCAACGGACTTGGCATCGGCGGCCGCCGGGGCGCCGGTGGCGAGCCGTGGTACGTGGTGGGCAAGGACGTGGCCGCCAACGTACTCTACGTGGCCCAGGGCAACGCCAACCACTGGCTGGATTCGCGCAGGCTGCGCAGTGAGGCACCGAGCTGGGTGGCTGGCCGCGCGCCGGCCGAATCCTTCCGCTGCACCGCCAAGACCCGCTACCGCCAGGCCGACCAGAGCTGCACGGTGGCCGTGACGGAAACCGGCCTTGACGTAGACTTCGACACCCCGCAGCGCGCCGTCACGCCCGGCCAGTCGGTGGTGTTCTACGCTGGCGAAACCTGCCTGGGCGGCGCCGTGATCGCCGCCACTGACGCCCCCTTCGGCGGTCTCTCCCCCACCCCGACCAAGAGTTGAACCTGAAGTGTTTGAAGCCTTCGCGATGAACGAGGAACGCGTGCTGGCGCTGGCCGGCCTGTACCAGGCCTGCGCGCTGGCGCAGCAACTGGCCGCCCAGGGCCGCTGCGACGAGGCCGCGCTGGAAGCCAGCCTGGCCAGCGTGTTCCGCATCGACGCGCCCTCGGTGGTAGCCGTGTACGGCAGCATCGCCGAACTGCGGCCGGGCCTGCGCGCGCTGGTGTCCCAGCTCGACGAGAACGGCGGCGACATGGCGGTGACGCGGATGGCAATGACCGTGATGCGGCTGGAACGCAGCCTGTCCGGCCGCCGCGACCTGCTCGACCAGTTGCAGCAAGGCATCCTGGCCACGCAGCGCCAGGTGGAGCACTTCGGGCTGGGCTCGGCCACGGTGCACGCACGGCTGGCCGAACTCTACGCCACCACCCTGTCCACCTTGCGCCCGCGCGTGATGGTCAACGGCGACCCGCAACACCTGCAGCAGCCGGCCATCGTCGAAAAGGTGCGCAGCAGCCTGCTCGCCGCCATGCGCTCGGCGGTTTTGTTGCGCCAGCTCGGCGGCCGCCAGTGGCAACTGCTGCTGTTCCGCAAGCAATGCAGCATGCTGGCGCGCGGGCTGCTCACGGGTTCCACGCTGGGCGGCCGCTAACCAAGCAGCTTCAGCCCCGGCAAGGGCCTTGCCAGCGCGCGCAGCAGCCTGGCAAAGGCCACCAGATCGGCACCCCATGGTGTCGCCTCGCGCCAGTACAGCGCGATCTCGCGGCCCGGCGCCTGCCCTTTGATCTTCGCCAGCACGATGTCGGGCTTGGAAGCCAGCCGTTCGTGCGCCAGCGCCGGCACCAGGGCGTGGCCGCCGCGCAGGCTGACCAGGGCGGCCAGGCTCTCCAGGCTCACGTCCTGCACATGGCCGGCGCCTTCGGCGTGACTCTCGGCCATCAGGATCGCGTCCGCTGCATCGAGCTGCTCCGGCGCCACGCTGCGCCGGCCGGCCAGCGGGTGGTCGGCGCGCAGCATCAACTCCCACGGTTCGAAGAACAGCGGCCGCATGGCGATGCCGCTGGCCACCGGCGCGAGCGGCGCCAGCACGGCATCGAGCTCGGCCTCGTGCAGGCGGCGCAGCAGACCGCGCGGCTTGCCTTCGGAGATGCCCAGCCGTGCACCGGGAAAGTGCAGCGGGAACGGTTCGATCAAATGCGGCAACAGGTACGGGCCCAGCGAGGCCGGCACGCCCAGACGCAGCTCGCCACCGAAGGCCGCCGCACCGGCGCGGGCACTTTGCTGCAACAGTTCGGCCGCCGCCAGCACGGCGTCGATACGCTCCAGCAAACGGCGGCCGCCGGCGGTGGGCACCACCTTGCGCCCGCCACGCTCGAACAACGGCGTACCCAGCGCCTGCTCGACTTTCTGCACCTGGTGCGACAGCCCGGACGGACTGATGTGCATGGCCCGCGCCGCGCTGTTGAAACTGCCTTGCCGGTGCACTGCCTGCACCAGCGCGAGGTCGCGCAGGGAAACCGCCGCCAACGCCGTCGAAATCATCGCATGCTGCATGTCATCAAATGGGTTTGTGCGCGATCGCACCGGCGACCATGCTATATGGCGCGGGGCCGGCGCGCCTCTCTGCGCGGCTTGCCCCGTGTCGCGCCGCGACAACGAGCGCGCAGTGTTTGCGCGATAATGCCTCTTTCCCAAGGTCCGGTGCGCAGCGCGCGCCGTCGCCCGCTTTCCCCCGTCCCAGCAACGATCTCGCCAGGAGCCCCTCCATGAAAGACTCATTCCAGGTTCGCGACACCTTCGAGGCCAACGGCAAGCCGTACCACTTCGCCAGCCTCGCCAAGCTGGGCCAGCGCTTCGACATCAAGCGCCTGCCCTACTCGCTGAAGATCCTCTTGGAAAACCTGCTGCGCCACGAGGACGGCGTGGACGTCGCCGCGCACCACATCGAAGCCATCGCGACCTGGAACGCCAAGGCCGAGCCGAGCACCGAGATCGCCTTCATGCCGGCGCGCGTGATCCTGCAGGATTTCACCGGCGTGCCCTGCGTGGTCGACCTGGCCGCGATGCGCGACGCGGTGGTGAAGCTGGGCGGCGACGCCACCCAGATCAACCCGCTGAACCCGGTGGAGCTGGTGATCGACCACTCCGTGCAGGTGGACGTGTTCGGCTCCGAGGATGCACTGGAGCAGAACGTGGAAATCGAATTCCACCGCAACAAGGAGCGCTACAGCTTCCTGCGCTGGGGCCAGAAAGCCTTCGACAACTTCAAGGTGGTGCCGCCGCGCACCGGCATCGTGCACCAGGTGAACCTGGAGCACCTCGCCCGCGTGGTGTTCGACACCGAACTCGACGGCGTGCGCTGGGCCTTCCCCGATACCCTGTTCGGCACCGACTCGCACACCACCATGGTCAACGGCCTGGGCGTGCTGGGCTGGGGCGTGGGCGGCATCGAGGCCGAGGCCGCGATGCTGGGCCAGCCTTCCTCCATGCTGATCCCGCAGGTGGTGGGCGTGAAGCTCTCGGGCCGGCTCGGCGAAGGCGTCACCGCCACCGACCTCGTGCTCACCGTCACCCAGATGCTGCGCAAGCTGGGCGTGGTGGGCAAGTTCGTGGAGTTCTTCGGCCCGGGCCTCAAGCACCTTGCATTGGCCGACCGCGCCACCATCGGCAACATGGCCCCGGAATACGGCGCCACCTGCGGCATCTTCCCGATCGACCAGGAGGCGCTGAACTACCTGCGCCTGTCCGGCCGCAGCGCCGAGCAGATCGCGCTGGTGGAGACCTACGCCAAGGTGCAGGGCATGTGGCACGACGAACACACGCCGGACGCCGAATACTCCGCCGTGCTGGAGCTGGATCTCGCCGACGTCAAGCCTTCGATGGCCGGCCCCAAGCGTCCGCAGGATCGCGTGCTGCTCACCGACGTGCAGAAGAACTTCCACGAGATCGTCGGCCCGCTCACCGCCAGCCGCAGCAAGCCGCACGACGCCGCCGGTGTGGCGGTCACCCGCAACGGCCAGAACTTCCACGTCAACGACGGCTCGGTGGTGATCGCCGCGATCACCTCCTGCACCAACACCTCCAACCCGGCGGTGATGCTGGGCGCGGGCATCGTGGCCAAGAAGGCCGCCGCGCGTGGCCTCACCGCCAAGCCCTGGGTGAAGACCTCGCTGGCACCCGGCTCCAAGGTGGTCACCGACTACCTTGAGCAGACCGGCCTGTTGAAGGAGCTGGAGAAGATCAACTTCTACGTGGTCGGCTACGGCTGCACCACCTGCATCGGCAACTCCGGCCCGCTGCCCGAGGAAGTGAGCAAGGGCATTGCCGAGGGCGACCTCGCCGTGGGCGCGGTGCTCTCGGGCAACCGCAACTTCGAGGGTCGCGTGCACGCCGAGGTGAAGATGAACTACCTCGCCTCGCCGCCGCTGGTGGTGGCCTATGCCCTGGCCGGCACGCTGGACATCAACCTCGCCACCGACGCCCTCGGCACCGGCAGCGACGGCCAGCCGGTGTACCTGAAGGACATCTGGCCCAGCAACCAGGAAATCTCCGACGCCATTGCCGGCGCGATCAACCCGGCCATGTTCGCCAAGAACTACGCCAACGTGTTCAAGGGCGACGAGCGCTGGAACGGCATCGCCTTCCCCGGCGGCGACGTGTACCGCTGGGACGACTCCACCTACATCAAGAACCCGCCCTACTTCGACGGCATGAGCATGGCCGTGGGCACGGTGGCCGACATCCACGGCGCGCGCGTGCTGGGCCTGTTCGGCGACTCCATCACCACCGACCACATCTCGCCGGCCGGCTCGATCAAGAAGGACAGCCCGGCGGGCCGCTTCCTGATCGAAAAGGGCGTGGCGCCGAAGGACTTCAACTCCTACGGCTCGCGCCGCGGCAACGACGACGTGATGGTGCGCGGCACCTTCGCCAACATCCGCATCAAGAACCAGCTGCTGGATGGCGTCGAGGGTGGCTACACCAGGTACATCCCGTCGGGCGAGCAAATGGCGATCTACGACGCCGCCATGAAGTACAAGGCCGATGGCACGCCGCTCATGGTGATCGCCGGCAAGGAATACGGCACCGGTTCGTCGCGCGACTGGGCGGCCAAGGGCACCCTGCTGCTGGGTGTGAAGGCAGTGCTGGCCGAGAGCTTCGAGCGCATCCACCGCTCCAACCTGGTGGGCATGGGCGTGCTGCCGCTGCAGTTCAAGGCCGGCGAGAACGCCAAGTCGCTGGGCCTCGACGGCACCGAAGCCTTCGACATCACCGGCCTTGCCGACGGCAACGCCAAGGAAGCCACCGTCACCGCCACCGGCAAGGACGGCAGCAGGAAGACCTTCACCGTGCACGTGATGCTGCTCACGCCGAAGGAGCGCGAGTTCTTCCGCCACGGCGGCATCCTGCAATACGTGCTGCGCCAGCTGGCCAGCAAGAAAGCCGCCTGAGCGCCCGCCACGCGATGCGCTGAAACTGCAAGCCGCCCCGGAACGTGGGGCGGCTTTTTTTCGGCGCCTCGCCTTGCCGCATACGCTTACGCATGCTCCAATGCCGACAGGGGAGCATCGCCACCACACCGCCTCGGCGATCACGATCTGGGAGTCCACGATTCATCATGAGCAACGAGCGTCCCTGGCTGGCCCATTATCCCGAAGGCGTCCCCGCCGAGATTGACCTCAACACCTATGCCTCGGTGGCCGCCGTGCTGGAAGAAGCCTTCCAGCGCTTCCGCGACCGCCCGGCTTTCGCCAACTTCGGCAAGCGGCTCAGCTACGGCCAAGTCGACCAGCTCAGCCGCCAGTTCGCCGGTTACCTCACCGGTACGCTCAAGCTCGGCAAGGGCGATCGCATCGCGATCATGATGCCCAACGTGCTGCAGTACCCCATCGCGCTGTTCGGCGCACTGCGCGCCGGCCTGGTGGTGGTGAACACCAACCCGATGTACACCGCGCGCGAACTCCAGCATCAGCTGGAGGACTCCGGTGCCCAGGCCATCGTGGTGCTGGACAACTTCGCCGCTACCTTGCAACAGGTGGTGGCTGAAACGAAGGTGAAGCACATCATCACCACCGGCGTCGGTGACCTGCTCGGCTTCCCCAAGGGCGCACTGGTCAACTTCGTGCTCAGGCACGTGAAGAAGATGGTGCCGGCCTACGACTTGCCGCAGGCGGTGCGTTTCAAGGACGCCCTCGCGCAAGGCGCCCGGCATCCGCTGTCCAGGGTCGAGCTGAACCACGCCGACCTCGCCTTCCTGCAATACACCGGCGGCACCACCGGCGTGGCCAAGGGTGCCATGCTCAGCCACGGCAACATGGTGGCCAACATGCTGCAGGCCGGCGCCTGGATCGGCAAGAACGCGAAGGAAGGCGAAGAGGTCATCATCACCGCGCTGCCGCTGTACCACATCTTTTCGCTCACCGCGAACGGTCTGGTGTTCATGCGCCTGGGCGGACTCAACTGGCTCATCACCAACCCGCGCGACATGCCCGGCTTCGTGAAGGAGCTGAAGCAATCCGGCTTCACCGCGCTCACCGGCGTCAACACGCTGTTCAACGGCCTGCTGAACACCCCGGGCTTCGAGCAGCTGGATTTCTCGCGCCTGCATCTCACCCTGGGCGGCGGCATGGCCGTGCAGCGCACGGTGGCCGAACGCTGGAAGAAGGTCACCGGCTGCACTTTGGCCGAAGCCTACGGCCTCACCGAAACCTCCCCCGCGGCCTGTATCAATCCGCTGAACATCAAGGAATACAACGCCTCGATTGGCCTGCCGATCCCATCCACCGACGTGGCGATCTGGTCGGAAGACAACCAGCCGCTGCCGATGGGCGAGGCAGGCGAATTGATGGTGAAGGGGCCGCAGGTGATGCAGGGTTACTGGCAGCGCCCCGATGAAACCGCCAAGGTGCTGGGCAGCGACGGCTGGCTGCACACCGGCGACATCGCCAAGATGGACGCCGACGGCTACTTCTACATCGTCGACCGCAAGAAGGACATGATCCTGGTGTCCGGCTTCAACGTGTACCCGAACGAGGTGGAGGACGCGGTGATGGCCCACCCCGGCGTGGCCGAGGTGGCCGCGGTGGGCGTGCCCGACGAGCACTCCGGCGAAGTGGTGAAGCTGTTCGTGGTGCGCAAGGACCCCGGCCTCACCGAAGACGCGCTCAAGCAGTTCTGCCGCGACACGCTCACCGGCTACAAGCGGCCCAAGCTGATCGAGTTCCGCGACTCCCTGCCCAAGAGCAACGTGGGCAAGATCCTGCGCCGCGAGCTGCGCAACGAGGCAAGGCAGGCCGCCGCCCACTGAAAAAATCGCCCCGCCGCGCAGCTCGGTGCGCGGCGGGGCGTGACGTTCGCGCCGTTACCAGTTCAGCCGTTCCACGGCTCCAGGATGTCGGCATAGCCGCCCAGGAGATTCCACAGCGGCACCTGTTTGTCTTCAGGGATGCTGACGTAGGAGAACCCCACGTGATGGTCGGCGACACGCGCCACCTGCGCCTCCAGGTGGATGTGCAGGTCGTTGCCGAAGATCATGTCGAGCAGCCAGCTCTGTCCCGGCTCGCCCGACCAGCCCAGTGGTCGGCGCAACAGCGCGCCGGTGGCCGAAATATCCACCAGCTCGGTGGGATGCGATTCCACGCCACGGCTCATCAGCACGGTCGTCTCGATCTGCATGCGCGCCGGACGCAAGCGTTCGACGTCTCCACCCAGTTTGTCTTCGTTCGCCATTCACCGGTTCCCTGATCGGTTGCCCCGCCGCGCCATTCCCGCAGCCAGCGGGTAGGACTTGCCGCGCGCGCCTCGACGTCTTTCAAGCAAAATGTGTGCCGCGTCACGAAAAGTGGCCACACCCGCTCTCGCCTCCGCCGCCGCCAGCGCTGCGGCTGACGCGGAATTGCCGTAGTCGCCGCAGAAGGTCACCCGGTCGCACGTCTTGCAAGCCGCCGATCACCGCACCGTACCGCGCGGCGACACCGCAGGCGGGATTGTACCCACGAAGCACGGCGTTCGGCGTGAATCCGCCGGCATGTCGCTGGCCCCATCGCTGGACTTGCCAGCGCCTACTCGCTACTCTTTACCCGCGCGTGACGCCATGTCCAATGGCCGGCCAGTCGAGCCGGCAGTGATGGGCGCACACCCGATGCCTCAGGCAGATCGTCCGACGGGGCGATGGCGTCCAAGTCGCCCTCACCCGATCCGTACCCGCCCACCACCTTGCGTTGCGTGTCGGCACATGGCCGCCACGGCAGCATGCCCGGCGGAACCGCAACGCGGCCTTGCCGGCAGCTCGCGGCACGGAAGGGGGGCACGACCTGCACGGCACCGCGCGGAACCGCTTTGCCGAAGTGTCACCCTGGCGCCACGATCCATGCACGGGCTCGCCCTTGGATCGCGCCGCGGGTAACCGTTTCGCCCGTGAAGAACCAAGACGTTTTGCCGGCCGCCATGCGGCCCAACGACACGCATCAATGAGCACCGACATCCCCGGGCCACCCGCCTCCGCCGCTGCGCAGGATCAGCACGCCACGCCGCCCCAGCAGCAGGAAATGCCGCTGGCGATCGTGCGTGGCGAACCCGTGCTGGCGATGCCGCAGGATCTGTACATCCCGCCGGATGCGCTGGAGGTGTTCCTGGAGGCGTTCGAAGGCCCGCTGGATCTCCTGCTCTACCTGATCCGCCGGCAGAATCTGGACATCCTGGACATTCCGATTGCCGAGATCACCCGGCAATACATGGAATACATCGACATGATGCAGGAAACGATGCGGCTGGAGCTGGCCGCCGAATACCTGCTGATGGCCGCGATCCTGGCCGAAATCAAATCGCGCCTGCTGCTGCCGCGCCCGCCCGCCGAGGAAGGCACCGAGGACGACCCGCGCGCCGAGCTGGTGCGCCGGCTGCAGGAGTACGAGCGCTTCAAGAAGGCCGCCGAGGAGATCGAAGCCCTGCCCCGTCTGGAGCGCGACACCGTGGTGGTGCACGCCGACACCGGCGAGCGCAACGTGATCCGGCTGCCACCGCCGCTGGATCTCAAGGACATGCTGCTGGCGCTCAAGGACGTATTGCACCGCGCCGAGCTGTTTGGCCACCACGCCATCAAGCGCGAGGCGCTCAGCGTGCGCCAACGCATGGGCGAGCTCCTGGGCAAGCTGGACAACAGCACGTTCCATCGTTTTGAAACCCTGTTCGACCCGGCCGAGGGCCGCTTGGGCGTGGTGGTCACCTTCCTGGCCATGCTGGAACTGGCCAAGGAAATGCTCATCGAAATCGTGCAGGAGGCACCGCTGGCGCCGATCTACCTGAAATCCCGGGTGGATCGCGGCGAAGCGTCCGCCACCGACGAAGAAACGGACGAGCCCGCCACCGAAGAAGAATCGGCCTTCGAAGCAACGCCAGAAGCCGGCAACGGCACGCACTGACAGACCCGCCGCCCATGCCCATCGAGCAACTCAAACCCATCATCGAAGCGGCCCTGCTTGCCGCCAGCCAACCGATGACGGTCGCCCAACTCGGCGACCTGTTCACCGAGGACGACGAGGTCGGCCACGAGCAGATCGCCCGCGCGCTGGAAGCCCTGGCTACCGATGCCGAGGGCCGCGGCGTGGTGCTGAAAGAAGTCGCCTCCGGTTTCCGCTACCAGGTACGCCAGGACGTGCACCCGTGGATCGCGCGGATGTGGACGGAAAAGCCCAGCCGCTACTCGCGCGCCCTGCTGGAAACCCTGGCGCTGATCGCCTACCGCCAGCCGATCACCCGCCCCGAGATCGAACAGATCCGCGGCGTGGTGGTGTCCAGCAACATCATCAAGACCATGGAAGAGCGCGAGTGGATTCGCGTGGTCGGCTACCGCGACGTACCCGGCAAGCCGGCGCTGTTCGGCACCACGCGCGCCTTCCTCGACTACTTCAACCTGAAATCACTGGATGAGCTGCCCACGCTGGCTGAAATCCGTGACATGGAAGACCCGCAACTGGGCTTCGAGCAGACCCCGCTGCCGCCGCGCGTCATCAAGGATCTGCCCATCGACCCTGAGGCTGTGGCTGAGGCTGAAACAGCAACCCCTGCCCACGACGACATGGACGCGCCCGCGCCCACCACCGACCTCGTCGACGCGACGACCGACCATTCCATCCAACAATCCGTCACTGCCGACGAGGCAGCGATCCCCGCGGACGTCGACACCGACGCCACCGCACCGCATCCCGAGGAGTCACGCGCATGACTGCGCCGAAAAAATCCACCCTTTCCCTGAAACGCTCGCCGCTACCCGAAAGCGCCCCCGTCGAAGAGCGCCTGCACAAGGTGCTGGCCAACGCCGGTCTGGGCTCGCGCCGTATGCTGGAGCAGCGTATCCAGGCCGGTGAAATCGAATTGAACGGCAGCCCCGCCACCATCGGCACCAGCGTGCACGCCGGCGACCGCGTGGTGATCGACGGCAAGCAGTTCGTGGTGGCCACCGACAACCGCGGCAACGCCGAGGTGCTCGTCTACCACAAGCCCGAAGGCGTGCTGACCACCCGCGACGACCCCGAAGGCCGTCCCACCGTGTTCGAACAGCTGCCGCGCCTCAAGGGTGCGCGCTGGGTCGCCGTGGGCCGGCTGGACATCAACACCACCGGCATCCTCCTGCTCACCACCGATGGCGAGCTGGCCAACGCGCTGATGCATCCCAAGAGCGGCGTCGAGCGCGAATACCTCTGCCGCGTGCACGGCGAAGTGCCCGATGAGGTGATCGAGCAGCTCAAGGCCGGCGTGGAGCTGGACGATGGCCCCGCGCGTTTCGACGAGATCGCCGTCATCAGCCGCGGCAACAGCCACTCCTGGTTCCGCGTGGTGATCCGCGAAGGCCGCAACCGCGAAGTGCGCCGCCTGTGGGATTCGCAGGGTTTTCTGGTCAGCCGGCTCAAGCGCATCCGCTATGGCGGCATCGAGCTGCCGCGCACCCTGCGCCGCGGCGACTGCGAGACCCTGGATGAGGAAGGCGTCAAGCAGTTGCGTGAGAGCACCGGCCTGGGGGCGCCGCAACCGGTGCTGACCCTGAGCCCGGTGCTGCATCAGCGTCGCGCCAGTCGCAGCCTCACCGAATACCGTCCCGAAGGCGGCACGGCCGGCGGCTGGAGCAGCGGCCATCACGACGAAGCCCGCGAACTGCGCGCCTTCGACCGTATCCGCGAGGAGCCGACGCGCGGTCGCCAGCAGAAGGCACGCCGCCCGGGCAAGGAAGTGAACGGCAACGTCGCCCGCCCGGAACGCCCCGCCGGCGGCGGCTTCCAGCGCAAAAGCAAGCGCGGCGTCGCCCCTGGCCAGGAGCTGCCCTCGGTGCGCACCTGGTTTGCCGGCGACAGCCGCGACGGCGGCGCGCGTCCGTCCTCCGCTGGCCAGGGCAACCCGCGCCGCGGCGGCAAGCCCGGTGGCGGCGGCAAGCCTGGCAGTGGCAAGCCTGGCGGCTTCGGCAACGCCAATCCGTATGGCGGATTCAGCGGCGGCCACGCGGGCAGTGGTCATGGCAGCGCCCACGGCAACAGCCATGGCAGCGAAGGCCGCCCCGCTGGCAACCGCCAGGGTGGCCGTGGCCGCCCGCAGGGCCAGGGCGGCAATCGCCCTCCGCAAGGCGGCGGGCGCCCCGGCGGCAACCGTCCGCATGGTCGCGGCGGCAGCGGTGGCGGCAACCGTTCGGGCAACCGTTGATGATCCGCATCTACCACAACAACCGCTGCAGCAAGTCGCGTGGCGCGCTGGCGCTGCTGGAAGGGCGCGAAGTCGAGGTGGTGAACTACCTCGACACGCCGCCCTCGGCCGCTGAAATCACGCATCTGTTGACCCTGCTCAACCTCCCCGCCCGCGCGCTGCTGCGCACGGGCGAGGCGGCGTATCAGGAACTCGGCTTGGCCGACGCCACGCTCACCGACGCGGCACTGATCACCGCGATGGCCGCCCACCCCATCCTGATCGAGCGCCCCATCGTGGTCGCCAACGGCAAGGCCGTGATCGGCCGGCCACCGGAAGCGGTGCTGGCCATTCTGTGACGCCAAACCCGTAGGAGCCCGCTAGCGGGCGATGTGGCTTTTCGCGAAAGGCTTCATCGCCCGCCAGCGGGCTCCTGCCCGAGATTTTCAGGTGAGCATGAACTCGTCGGCGTCCATCCACGCCGGAAAGCGCTCGCGGTGGGCGAGCAGTGGCGCGGGGTCGAGGGTGAGTGTGGCGACCTGTTCGATGGCGCCGCATTCCACCAGGGTTTCGCCCACCGGGTCGATCACCGCGCTGTCGCCGGCGTAGGGCAGCTCGTTGCCGTCCACGCCCACGCGGTTCACGCCGATCACGCAGACGAGATTCTCGATGGCGCGGGCGCGCAGCAAGGTGCGCCACGGGTGACGACGCGCGGACGGCCAATTCGCGACGAAGATCGCGAGGTCGTAGTCCATGCCGCCAGCCGCGCCTTCCAGCCGGCGGTTGCGCAGCCATACCGGGAAGCGCAGGTCGTAGCAGACCTGCGGCAGGATGCGCCAACCCTTGAGCACCACGATCAGCCGCTCGCTGCCGCCGCCGTAGCGGGTGTGCTCGCCGGCCATGCGGAACAGGTGGCGCTTGTCGTATTGCGCGAAGCTGCCGTCCGGGCGCATCCAGACCAGGCGATTGAACACCGTGCCGCCCTCGCGTATCGCGAGGCTGCCGCAGATCACCGCGCCCACTTCGGCGGCCAGGGAACGCAGCCAGGCCAGGCCCTCGCCATCCATGGTATCGGCGCTGGCGGCCGTGTCGTTGCTGAAGCCGGAAAGGAAGGTTTCCGGCAGCACAATCAAATCGCTGCCGCGCGCCCGGTGCACCAGTTCGCCGTAATAGTCGCGGTTGGCCGGCGCGTCGTGCCAGCGGGTGGCGCCTTGCACCAGCGAGACGGTGAGCGGCTGCAGCGCCTCGCTCACAGCATGCTCATTCACAGCCGGCACAGCCGCTCGGCGGCCGCCTCCATCGTGGCATCGCTCTTGGCGAAGCACAGTCGCAACAGGCGCGTGCCCGGCGCCGCCTCATAGAACGGCGTCAGCGGGATCGCCGCCACTCCGCCCTCGGCGACCAGCCAGCGACTGAAGGCGAGATCGTCCTCGTCACGGATCGCCGCGTAGTCCACCAGTTGGAAGAAGCCGCCGGCGACGTCCAGCAGCTTGAGACGCGAGGGTGCCAGCAGCGCGCGGAAGCGGTCGCGCTTGGCCTGGTAGAACGCCGGCAGTTCCAGGTAATGCTGCGGCGAGCTTGCGAGGAATTCGGCGAACGCGACCTGCTCGGGATGGAAACTGCAGAAGGTGAGGTATTGGTGCACCTTGCGGAACTCCGCGCTGAGCGCGCGCGGCGCCACCGCGTAGCCCAGCTTCCAGCCGGTGCAGTGGTAGGTCTTGCCGAAGGAGGAGATCACGATGCTGCGCGCGGCCAGTTCCGGGTGGCGCAGCACGCTCTCATGCGCACGACCGTCGTAGACGATGTGCTCGTACACCTCGTCGGACAGCACCACGATGCTGGTGTCGCGCACGATGGCGGCAAGCTCGTCGAGATCGGCCGCCGACAGCACCGCGCCGGAGGGATTGTGCGGGCTGTTGACCACGATCATGCGCGTCTTGGGCGTCACCGCGTCGCGCACGCGCTGCCAATCGACGGAGAACGCCGGCGCAACCAGCGGGATGTGCACCGCGCGCGCGCCCTGCAGTTCGATCGCCGGCTCGTAGCTGTCGTAGGCCGGGTCGAACACGATCACTTCCTCGCCCGCGCGCACGACGCCGGCGATGGCGGCGAACAGCGCCTCGGTGGCACCGGAGGTGACCGTGATCTCGGCGTCCACGTCCGGGCGATGGCCATACAGGCGCGCGGTCTTGGTCGCGATCTGCTCGCGCAATGCAGCGGTACCGTGCATCGGCGCGTACTGGTTCTTGCCCTCGTTCATCGCGCGCGCCAGTGCGTCGCGCAAACCCTGCGGCGGCTCGAAATCGGGAAAGCCCTGGCCCAGGTTCACCGCCTTGTGCTCGGCCGCGAGCTGGCTCATCACGGTGAAAATGGTGGTGCCGACCTTGGGCAGTTTGGTGTCGATCTGCATGGCTGCGTCTTTCGTGAACCCAAAACGAAAGCGTAGCACGCGACTACCCGGTGACCTGTCCACCTTGCGCGGGCCGGCCGTGCGCTGCCTGCGGCAGGCGTTCGGCGAGAAAATCCACCAAGGCGCGCACGCCGGGCAGCATGCCGCGACGGCTGGGATAGACGAAGTGCATGGTGCCCTCGGGCACGCTCCAGTCGGGCAGCAGCACCTCCAGCTCACCCTGCGCCACCGCCGCCGCGCACACCGATTCGGGCAGCATCGCCACGCCGGTGCCGCGCCTGGTCGCCTCCAGCAGCAGGGCGAAATCGCCGCAGACCAGGCGTGGCTGTACTTCCACATTGACGCGCTTGCCGGTGCCGTCGAGCAATTCCCAGGTCAATGGGCCTTCGTGCTCCTGCATGGATAGCGCCGGGAAACGCGCCAGCTCGTCCGGATGTCCGGGCCGGCCCTGCTCGGCGAGCAACGCGGGGCTGGCCACCGGCAGGATGCGCGCCTGGCCGAAACTGCGCAGTATCAGGTTGGCGTCGGTATCGAGCTTGCTGCGCACGCGGATGGCGAGGTCGAAACCCTCGCCGATCAGATCTACCCGCCGGTTGCTGGCCAGCACGCGTACCTGCAGCTTGGGGTAGTGCATGAGGAAATCCGGCAGCACCTGCGCCAGCGCGGTCTGCGCCAGCGATACCGGGCAGCTCAGGCGCACCACGCCGCGCGGCTCGGCACGCAGTTCGTCCACCGCCTCCTGCGCGGCACGCGCCTCCTCCAGCACCGCGCGGCAATGCGCGTAGAAACGCTCGCCCACTTCGGTGACCACGAAGCGGCGGGTGGTTCGCTGCAACAGGCGCACGCCCAGGCGTTCCTCCAGTTGCGCCACGCGCTTGCTGAGCCGCGACTTGGGCACGCCCAGCGCGCGTCCGGCGGCGGAGAAACCACCATGCTCGACCACGGCGGCAAAGAAATACAGGTCGTTGAGATCCTGCAGGACGGCGTTGAAGGGCGGCATAACCGTTTCCTGTCGCGAACGATACGTTCAACGATACCCGACTTATCGCCCCACCATTCGCCTCCCGATAATGCCGTCATGCCGACGAGGGTCGACCGACCCCCGCCTTCCTTCCTGCCCGCGGAGGCTCCCATGAACGTCAAACTCGCCATCGTCTACTACTCGACTTACGGCACCAACCACCAGATGGCCAGCCTCGCCGCCGAGGCCGCGCGCGCCGCCGGCGCCGAGGTGCGCCTGCGCAAGGTGCCGGAAACCGCGCCGGCCGCCGTCGTGGCAGGCCAGGAGGCGTGGAAGAACCACGCCGAAGCCACCGCGGATGTACCGGTGGCGACCGCGGAAGACATGGCCTGGGCCAACGCTTATCTGTTCTCCGCGCCGACCCGCTTCGGCGTGCAGGCCAGCCAGATGCGCGCCTTCATCGATACGCTGGGCCCGCTGTGGTTCCAGGGCGAGCTGGCGAACAAGCCGGTGTCGGCGATGTCCTCGGCGCAGAACGCGCACGGCGGCCAGGAGGCCACCCTGCTGTCGTTCTACACCACGATCATGCACTGGGGCGGCATCATCGTGGCCCCGGGCTTCACCGATCCGTCCATCTACAAGGTGGGCGGCAACCCATACGGTTACAGCCACACCGCGGGCCAGCCCTTCGACGACGACGCCAAGGCGGCCATTGCGCATCAGGCACGCCGCCTGGTGGAGGTGGCGGCCAAGCTCGCCTGAGATTCTGCAAAAACGTCGCGGGGGCGTCGGCGGGCGCCCTTGGCGGCGGCAAGCCGTCCGCAATATCCGCCCGATCAGGCCAGGCCAGCCCCACGCTGACCTGGCCTTTTTCTACCCCTGCCATCAGTCATGGCCCGCATCGCTTGACGGTTTTCGCTATGGTGTTATAGTTCACTACAACACCGGTCAACGAACTCACTAGAGGAGCGCCGCCATGAACACCCCGTCCGCCAGCCGCCACCCCGCCGCCGCCGACATCTACACCACGACCCTGCTGCCAGGCAGCCGCTGGATCGCCTCCGCCATCGCGGTGCTGATGACCAGCCTGACCCTGGCCGTGGTCAGCTTGCCCATCCACACCCCGCGAATCGCCTGGGTCGGCGGCGTCCACATCACCGATCTCGCCCCGGTGGCGGTCAGCCCCAGCCGCGCCGAACTGAGCGCCGCCGGCGTGCTGGAACACGCGGCCGTGGGCGCCGCCGCGATCTCCGAAAGCGCGCATGCCGCCCAGCTCGGGGCGCAATTGGCCATGCCCTACTATTCCTTTGGCACCCCCAGCAACAAGGAATGATCCATGACCATCACCTGGAACGACAGCATCCCGATCTACCGCCAACTGCACCAGCGTGTGGTGGCGATGATCCTGGATGGCGCCTTGAACGAGGGTGACCCGTTGCCGTCGGTGCGCCAGGTGGCCGCGGATTTTCAAATCAATCCGCTGACCGTATCCAAGGCGTACCAAGAGCTGGTCGACGAAAACCTGGTTGAAAAACGAAGGGGACTTGGCATGTTTGTCATCGAAGGAGCGCGCGGTGAACTCCTGAAATCCGAGCGCGAACGTTTCCTGCGCGAAGAATGGCCCGCGCTGTACGCCCGCCTGCAACGGCTGGGGCTGGACCTGAAAACCCTGCTGCGCGATGCGCAGTCCACGCCGGAGCAGCCCGCATGACCGCCGTCGTCGCCGCTCGCGGCCTCTCCAAGCGCTACAAGAACATGGTGGCGCTGGACAGCGTCAACTTCGAGATCCAGCCCGGTCGCATCGTGGGCCTGATCGGCCCCAACGGCGCCGGCAAGACCACCGCGCTGAAGGCCATCCTCGGCCTCACCGACTTCCAGGGCGAGCTCAGCGTGCTCGGGCTCGACCCGCGCCGCGAACGCGGCAAGCTGATGGGCGAGGTGTGCTTCATCGCCGACGTGGCCGTGCTGCCGCGCTGGATCCGGGTCAGCGAAGCCATCGACTTCGTCGCCAACGTGCACCCGCGCTTCGACCGCAAGAAGTGCGAGGCCTTCCTCGCCCGCACCAAGCTCACCCCGCTGATGCGCGTCAAGCAGATGTCCAAGGGCATGGTGGTGCAATTGCACCTGGCGCTGGTCATGGCCATCGACGCGCGCCTGCTGGTGCTGGACGAGCCCACGCTGGGGCTGGACATCCTCTACCGCAAGCAGTTCTACCAGAGCCTGCTGGAAGACTACTTCGACGAGGACAAGACCATCATCGTCACCACGCATCAGGTGGAAGAGGTGGAGCACATCCTCACCGACCTCATGTTCATCCAGGGCGGCAAGATCGTGCTGGACGCCGACATGGACACCGTGGGCGAACGCTTCATCGAAGTGATGGTGGGCGCCGAGCGCGCCGCCGAGGCGCGCGCGCTCAAACCCATCGACGAGCGATCGGTGTTCGGCAAGAGCATCTTCCTGTTCGACGGCGCGCAGCGCGCCACGCTCGAAGCGCTGGGCGAAACCCGCCGCCCCTCGGTCAGCGACCTGTTCGTCGCCACCATGAAAGGAACCTACGCATGAACACCCCGATCTTCAACCAGCTCTACTGGCTGGTGAAACGCGAATACTGGGAGAACCGCGGCGGCTTCCTGCGTGCGCCGCTCATCACCGGCGGCATCTTCCTGCTGCTCAACCTCATGGGCATCATCACCGGCGAAGTGATGCGCGTTCGTCACGGCATCGCATCGAACAACCTGGGCCTGTTCAACCGCGCGCTCGCCGACGGCGACCTCGCCAAGGTCGGCACCGGGCTGGACATCATGATGTTCTCCACCAGTGCGCTCATCAGTCTGGTGCTCGGCTTCGTGGTGTTCTTCTATTGCCTCGGTGCGCTGTACGACGACCGCCGCGACCGCAGCATCCTGTTCTGGAAATCGCTGCCCGTCTCGGATACCGCCACCGTGCTGTCCAAGGTGCTGGCGGCCACCGTTCTGGCACCTGCCATCGCGGTGGTCTGCGGTGTGGTCACCGGCTTCCTGATGTTGTTGTCCTATGCCGTGGTGCTCGCCTTCCACGGCATCGGCATCTGGCATCTGCTGACCCTGGCGCACCCCTTCCGCGTGGCCGGCGCACTGATCGGCACCATCCCGCTGTACTTCCTGTGGGCGCTGCCCACCCTGGGCTGGCTGCTGCTGTGCTCGGCGTGGTCGCGCAGCAAGCCCTTCCTGTGGGCCGTGGCATTGCCCATCGCCACCGGCGTGGTGCTGAGCTGGTTCAACCTCCTTGGCACCGTCGGCGGCAGCGTGTGGTACTGGCAACACATCGCCAGCCGCGCCCTGCTCGGCGTGTTCCCCGGTGGCTGGTTGGGTCAGGCCAATCTGGCGTCGATGCACGGCGACATGGATCAAGCGATGGACTTCCTGTACCTCAACCACTCCTACGGCGCGCTGGCCACCCCGGCCGTGTGGATCGGCGCTGCTGCCGGCGCCACGATGATCGCCGGTGCGATCTGGCTGCGCCGCTGGCGCGACGACAGCTGAAAGCACCAACACCAAGCCCGGCCATGGACGGCCAAACACCCGGCCCGCATCCGCCCCAAGCACTTCGATGACCGAGAGCACTTCGATGAAGACCCGTATCCTCACCACCTGCCTGCTCGCTGCCTTGCTGTCGCCACTGGCCGCGTGCAGTCCCTCCGAACCGGCTTCCAACGGCGCCGATCACCCTGCCTCGGCCACCAGCACATCTTTCGTGGCGCAGAAAATCCACGAAGGCATGGCCAAGGCCAGGCAGGAAATGGTCAGCCGCGACATCGACATCGGCGGCATGCGCTTCGGCAAGGGCAGCTTTCACGTCGGCGGTGCCTGGCAGCAAAGCGACGACCAGCGCCCGCACGCCGTCATCACCCCGCAAGGCGACCTCGTCATCGCCGGGCAGAAGGTCGACGTCACGCCCGCCCAGCACACGATGCTGGTCGACTACCGCCAACAGATCATCGGCATCGCCGAAGCCGGCATGGCCATCGGCGAACGCGGTGCCGACCTCGGCATCAATGCCGCCAGGCAAGCCATCGCCGGCGCGCTCGCCGGCAAGAGCGACGCACAAATCAACGCCACCATCCAGCCGCAAGCCGACGCCATCAAGAACGCCACCCTGCAACTGTGCCAGCGCCTGCCTGGCCTGATGAGCACGCAACAGCAACTCGCCGCCGCCCTGCCCGCCTTCAAGCCCTACGCCACGATGACGCAGAAGGACGTCGACGACTGCGGCAAGGACATCGCCGACAAGAACGGCAAGAAGGGTGTTGCCGTGTTTTCCGATTGATGCCGGTGCATGCGCCGAAACAAACGATCACGCGCCATTTCGCACCCATCCCCGTGCCAAGAACCTGGCACTCGTGATCGTGCAAGCCAGCGGCGCGAACGACGCGAAAAACTGGCGATCCGCCGCATCTCCCCTCACCGACGAAGGAAGGCATCCGCATGCGACATCTGATCCTGCTTGGCGCCATGGCCGCAACGGCCATCATTGCATTGCCGGCACACGCCGACTGGTACGTGAAGATCCACGGCACCCGCGACAGCCTGACCTGGCACACCGACAAGGGACGCGCCCTCGACCTCGCCTCGCCCGAGGGCAAGGGCGTCCACATCAATCGCATCGAGCCGGCCGGCCGCGATGGCCTGCAGCAAGGCGACTTGATCGTCGCGGTCGATGGCCAGCCCGTGGCGCATGTGGTCGACCTGACGAACTTTGCGAACGCGCACTTGCAGGTGGCCTGCAAGCTGACGGTGCAAAGGGGTCAAGACAAGGTGCAGGTGGCCTTGCCAGCGGGCGAACTGACCGCGCTGGTGCACCCCAGCCCCTGAACCCCGTGAAAAACCATCCGCCGGCTACGACCAGCCGCCAAACGCCGCTGGCAACGGGCAAATGCGTTGCCCACTTCCCGTGACGACCCGCCGCAAGGAAACGCCCATGAGTCCAAGGGATCGAGCCGCCCGACAAGCCGGCCTGCTCTACCTGCTGGTGGTGCTGATCGCGCCGTATCGCCTGATCTACCTGCCAAGCACATTGTTCGTGGATGGCAATGCGGCCGCGACCATCGCGAACATCGCCGCGCACGAGACGCTGTTCCGCTTCGGCCTCGCCGCCGACCTGGTCTGTGGTGCGCTGCAAGCCTTCGTGGTGCTGGCGCTGTTTCGCCTGCTCGGCGAGGTCAATCGCTCACGCGGCATCGCGATGCTGTTGCTGGGCGGCGCGCTGGTGCCGGCACTGTACTTCTTCAACGTGATCAACGACGCCGCCGCCCTGCTGTTGGTGCGTGGCGGTGATGCGCTGGCCGCGTTCGATCCGCCGCAGCGCGCGGCACTCGCCATGCTGTTCCTGCACCTGCACGGGCAGGCGGTCAGTGCCGCCGAAATACTATGGGGACTATGGCTGTTCCCACTGGCGCTGCTGGTGCTGCGCGCGGGCTTCCTGCCGCGCCTGTTCGGCTACGGCTTGATCCTCAACGGCCTGGCCTATGTAATCCAGAGTATCGCCTGGGCCGTGCTGCCGCAGTGGCAGGACACGCTTTCCAGCGCGCTCGGCCCGCTGCAATTCGTGGAAGTGCTGTTCATGCTCTGGCTGTTGCTGCTGGGTGCGCGCCCCGGCTTCCGGCGAGCGCAAACTGCACCCGTCATGCCCACGCGCGCGTGACCGCTCCCTTCCATCGCCTGTCAGGAGGTTTGCCTTGAACACGAACGCCAAGCCGCCGCTGGAACACTGGCGCGCACCCGTGCAACTGAAACTGGCCGCGCTGTGGACGTCGGTGATGTTCTGCTACATCTACGGGGATTTCCTCGGGCTTTACCGGCCCGGGGATATCAAGGGAATACTGGCTGGTCAGGGCTTGCTGGGGCCGAGCAGCCAGGGATCGCTGCTTGCGGTGGCCATCCTGATCGCCGTGCCGGCCGTGATGATCTTCCTGTCGCTGACGCTGCCGCCGGCACTGGCCCGCTGGTTGAACATCCTGGCCGGCGTGCTGTTGACCGTCATCGTGCTGATGACGATGCCCGGGTCGTGGATGTTCTACATTTTCCTCAGCAGCATCGAGGTGGTGCTGCAGTCGCTTGCGGTCTGGTACGCATGGCGGTGGCCACGCAGCGCCACGGCTTCCTGAGCCAAGACACTGCGTCGCGCCGGCACAGGCAGGTTCAAACCGACGTTCCACGCTCCACCCGCCAGCCACCGGATGCATCCAGCACGCGGCGCGACAGCATCCATTGGCATTTTTCCGCAACCACCCACGACCAGGGAGTCAACGCATGTCCACCGCTACAGAAAGCGCCGCGCAAATGCGCTACGCACGCATCGCCGGCTTCGTCTACCTGCTGCTGATCGTGCTGTTCATGGGCGGCCAGTTCCTGATCGGCCATGTCACCGGCAGCGGAACTTTCGCCGAGCGCACCACGCGTATCGCCTCGGAACTGCCGCTCTATCGCGCCGCGCTCGTGCTGCAATTTCTGGCCTCGGTGTTCACGGTATTGCTGGCGTATTCGTTGTACGTGGTACTCAAGTCGGTGGACGAACACATTGCGCGGCTGGCGCTGTATTTCAGGCTGGGCGAGGCCTTCGGCGGACTGACCGCGTTCGTCACCTTTGCCGCGCTTGCGCTGCGGACGGAACCGAAGTTCGCGCAATCCCTGGGCACCGCGCCGGTGGAAGCGCTGGTGGGGCTGGCCCAGGCCGCCGACTTCGCCTCCTTCAATATCGGTATCGTGTTCTTCAGCTTCGGCTCGACGCTGTTCTACCGGCTGTTCCTGCGCACGCCGTATCTGCCGCGTGCGCTCTCCGCGTTCGGCATGTTCGCGTCGGCGCTTACCTTCGTGGTGGCGGTGACCAGCCTGGTGATGCCGGCGTGGGGCGACGCCTTGCAAGTCGGCTGGATCCCGATCTTCATTGCCGAAATCGCGACCGGCATCCTGCTGCTGGTTCGCGGCGCGCGGCCGGCGCCGGTCGTCGGCTAGCCGGGCAGCGACACGTCATCGGGAAGCTCGACTGAAGGCAGCCACGCCGGCTCGCCGTCATCCCGTGTGCCGCACCGACTCCGGAATGACGGCAATCCGTGGGTCACTCGCCGTGGATACCGCCCTTGGTGAGCGCCAGCGGATCGAGCAGTTTCGCCAATTCCGCTTTCGACAGCCCGGTGGTTTCCAGCGCCACGTCCATGATCGGGCGGTGTTCCTTGTAGGCTTTTTTCGCGGTGGCCGCACCCTTTTCGTAGCCGATCACCGGGTTCAGCGCGGTGACCAGGATGGGGTTCAGCGCCAGCGCCTGGTTCACGCGCGCCTTGTTGACCGTGAAGCCGGCGATAGCTTTGTCGGCGAGCAGGCGCGTGACGTTGGCGAGGATGTCGATGGATTCAAGCAGGTTGTAGGCGATCAGCGGCAGCATCACGTTGAGCTGGAAATTGCCGCTCTGCCCGGCCACGGCGATGCCGGCGTCGTTGCCGATCACGCGTGCGGCGACCATCGCCACCGCTTCAGGGATCACCGGATTGACCTTGCCGGGCATGATGGATGAGCCGGGCTGCAGCGCCGGCAGCTCGATCTCGCCGATGCCCGCGAGCGGGCCGGAGTTCATCCAGCGCAAGTCGTTGGCAATCTTCATCAGCGCCACGGCCAGGGTCTTGAGCTGACCGGACAGCTCCACCGCGTCGTCCTGCGCGGCCATGCCCTCGAAGAAGTTTTCCATGGGTTCGAAGCGCACGCCGGTGAGTTTTTTCAGCTCGCGCGCGATGGCGGCGGCGAAACGCGGATCGGCATTGATGCCGGTACCCACGGCGGTGCCGCCCTGCGGCAGGCGGCGCATGCGCTTCATCGCATCCTCGATGCGCGCGCTGGCCGAACCGATCTGCGCGGCCCAGCCGGAGAGCTCCTGGCCGAAGGTCACCGGCATCGCGTCCATCAGGTGCGTGCGGCCGGTCTTGGCCACGTTCTTCAACTGGCGCGCGCGCTGCTCGATGGTCTTCTGCAGGTGCTTGAGCGCCGGCAACAGCTGCTCGTGCGCGGCCAGCGCGGCACTGACATGGATCGCGGTGGGGATCACATCGTTCGAGCTTTGCCCGTAGTTGACGTGGTCGTTCGGATGCACCCTGGCGCCAGCCGCCACCGCCAGGTGGGCGATCACCTCGTTGGCGTTCATGTTGGTGCTGGTGCCCGAACCGGTCTGGAACACGTCGATGGGGAACTGCGCGTCGTACTGGCCCTCGGCCACCGCCAGCGCGGCCTTGCGGATCGCCGTGGCCTGGCCCCTCTTCAGATGCCCCAGCGACAGGTTGGCCTCGGCGGCGGCGGCCTTGATGAGGCCGAGCGCGCGGATGAACCCGCGCGGCAGGCGCAGCCCGGAAATCGGGAAGTTGTCGATGGCGCGTTGGGTTTGTGCCCCATACAGCGCATCGGCCGGCACCTTCAACTCGCCCATGCTGTCGTGTTCGACGCGAAAACCGCTCATGGCCAATCCTTCGGGATGGAAAGCTCCGGACTATAGGCCCACGGCCATCGCGCCGCCGTCAATGTAAAATGGCCGTTTCGCCTGCCGGAACGCCACCATGTCCATGAATGCCTTAACCGCCCTGTCGCCGCTGGACGGCCGCTACGCCGGCAAGGTCGAGGCGCTGCGCCCGATCTTCAGCGAGCTCGGCCTGATGCACCGCCGCGTGCACGTGGAGATCGAGTGGCTGCTGGCGCTGGGCGCCGAACCGGGCATGGCGGAGCTGCCGCCGTTCAGTCATCTGCAGACCGAACACCTGCGCGCCATCGCGGCGGGCTTCGGCCTGGTCGACGGCTCGCGCATCAAGGCGATCGAGGCCACCACCAACCACGACGTCAAGGCGGTGGAGTACTTCATCAAGGAGCGCATCGGCAACGACGCGGCGCTGGCGCAGGCCAAGGAGTTCGTGCATTTCGCCTGCACCAGCGAGGACATCAACAACCTCTCCTACGCGCTGATGCTGAAGGACGCCCGCGCGGCCGTGCTGCTGCCCGAACTGGACGCCATCATCGCCCGGTTGCGCGCGATGGCGCACGAGCACGCCGCGCTGCCGCAGCTCGCGCGCACCCACGGCCAGACCGCCTCGCCGACCACGCTGGGCAAGGAGCTGGCCAACGTGGTGGCACGCCTGGAGCGCCAGCGCGCGCAGCTCGCGGCGGTGGAGATCTCCGGCAAGATCAACGGCGCGGTGGGCAACTACAACGCCCACGCCATCACCTACCCCGAGGTCGACTGGCGCGCCTTCTCCGCGCGCTTCGTCGCTGGCCTCGGCCTGGCGTACAACCCCTACACCACGCAGATCGAGCCGCACGACACCGTGGCCGAGTACTGCGACGCCGTGCGCCGCATCAACGTCATCCTGATCGACTTCGCGCGCGACGTCTGGGGCTACATCTCGCAGGGCTATTTCACGCAGACGCTGAAGGCCGGCGAAGTGGGTTCCTCCACCATGCCGCACAAGGTCAACCCGATCGACTTCGAGAACGCCGAGGGCAACCTCGGCCTCGCCAATGCGATGCTCGGCCACTTCGCCGAGAAGCTGCCGATCAGCCGCTGGCAGCGCGACCTCACCGACTCCACCGTGCTGCGCGCGCTGGGCGTCGCCTTCGGCCACACCCTGGTCGCGCTGGAATCGCTGAAGAAGGGTCTGGGCAAGCTCAGCGTGAATGCCGACCGCCTCGCTGCCGACCTCGACGCCAGCTGGGAAGTGCTGGCCGAGGCCGTGCAGACGGTGATGCGCCGCTACGGCCTGCCGCAGCCCTACGAGCAGCTCAAGGCGCTGACCCGCGGGCAGGGCATCACGAAGGCATCCATGCGCGAGTTCATCAGCAAGCTGGAACTGCCCGCCGAAGCGAAGCAGCGCCTGCTCGAGCTCACCCCTGGCAGCTACATCGGCCTGGCCGAAGGTCTGGCGCGGGAGATCTGAAACTCCTGCTCCCCGCAGGGCGGGTGTTGCTGCTTTGCTCCCTCTCCCCCGAATCATTCGGGGGAGGGTTCCAAGCGCCGGCCTACTTCAGCAAGCCTTCCGCCTTCATCGCCGCCTGCACCGCAGGCCGCGCGGCCACGCGTACCTGGAATGCCTGCAGCGCCGGGAAGCCGGACAGGTCCAGCCCCACGTGGGCCGCCCAGTTGGTGACGGTGAACAGGTAGGCATCGGCCACGCTGAACTGCTCGCCGAGCAGGAACGGCTGCTTGGCCAGCGCCGCCTCGATGATCTGGTAGCGGCGCGCGAGGTAGTCCTTGCGCTCGGCGCGGGTGGCGTCGGACGTGGCAGGATTGAACAGCGGGCTGTAGCTCTTGTGGATCTCGGAGTTGATGTAGCCCAGCCACTCCTGCAGGCGATAACGCCCCAGCGTGCCGTGGGCAGGCGCGAGATGACCGGCCGGCCGCTGGTCGGCCAGGTACTGCACCACGGCCGTGCCCTCGGTCAGCACTTCGCCATCGTCCAGCGCCAGCGCCGGCACGTAACCCTTGGGGTTGATCTGCCAGAAGTCGGCGCCGCCCTCGGTGTGCTTGGCGCCGAGATCGACCTTCTCCAGCTGCAAGGCGATACCGGCTTCCTCCGCCACGATATGCGAGGCAAGCGAGCAGGCGCCCGGCGAGTAGTAAAGCTTCATGCGATGACTCCTTGGGATGGGGACGCAGGCGCAGACTTGGGCGCCTGACCCGTCCATGCTAGCCAACCAAGGTTACTCATGGATACCATCTAACCAACAGTTAGCCCTAGAATGCGGTAACTCCCCGGTTACCGAAGACCACCCGCATGGGCCTGCCCGTACGCAAGAGCAGGGTGCTGCCGCCGCCCGCCTGCCCGCTCACCGCCAGCCTCACCCTGCTGCGCGGCGCCTGGGCGCCCAACGTGATCTGGTACCTGAGCGGCGAGCCGCGACGGTTCGGCGAGCTGCGCCACGACATCCCGCGCATCTCCGCCCGTGTGCTCAGCGCCCGCCTGCGCGAGCTGGAATCGCGCGGCATGGTCAGCCGCCGCCTGCTGGACACCTCGCCGCCCTCCGCCGAATACGCGCTCACCGCGCTGGGCCGCGAGCTGTTGCCGGCGATCCAGGCGCTGGCGCAGGTAGGCCAGAAGCTGATCGCGCAGTGCGAGGGCAAGCACGCCAGCCCGCCGCAGCGACGCCGGGCCTGAGCAACCGCCACGCGGTCAGGCCGGGCCGCAAGACGACCCGGCTTGAGGCACGGCGGCGGATGAAGCTTCGTTACACCTCGTCCGACCCCTCGTTGACGCCTTCGAACAGGAAGGTCGACAGATAGCGTTCGCCGGTGTCGGGCAGCATGGCCAGCAGCACCGAGCCGGCGGGCGCGCTTTCGGCCACCTGCAGCGCGGCGGCCAGGGTGGCGCCGGAGGACAGGCCCGCGAAGATGCCTTCCTGCTGCGCCAGTGCACGCGCGGTGTCGCGGGCCACCACGTCGTCCACCCCCAGCAGCTGGTCGACCACCTTGCCGTTCAGTACACCGGGCAGGAAATCCGGCGTCCAGCCCTGGATCTTGTGCGAGGCCCAGGCCTTGCCGGCGAGCAGCGAGGCAGCGGCGGGCTCGGCGCCGATCACTTTTACCTCGGGGCGGGCCACCTTGAGCACTTCGCCCACGCCGGTGAGCGTGCCGCCGGTGCCCCAGCCGCTGACGAAGTAGTCGAGCCGGCGGCCGGCGAAGTCGCTGATGATTTCGGCGGCGGTGGTCTGGCGGTGGTAGGCCGGGTTGGCCGGGTTGTCGAACTGGTTGGCGAGGAACCAGCCGTGCTTGTCGGCCAGCTCCTGCGCCTTCGCCGACGCGCCGCTGCCGCGCAAGGCGGCCGGGGTGAGCAGCACCTTGCCGCCGTAGGCGCGGATCAACTTGCGCCGCTCGATGGAGAAGGAATCCGGCAGCACCGCCACGAAGGGGTAGCCGCGCGCCGCGCACACCGCCGCCAGCGCCACGCCGGTGTTGCCAGAGGTGGATTCCACCACGGTCTGACCGGGCTTGAGCACGCCGCGCTGCTCGGCATCCAGGATGATCGCCAGCGCGAGGCGATCCTTCACCGAACCGGCCGGGTTGAAGGCCTCCACCTTCACGTACAGCTCCACGTGCCTGGGCACGAGACGATGCAGGCGCACGATGGGGGTGCGGCCGATGGTGTCGGTGATGCTGTTGTAGATCATGGGTGGCTCCGGTTGAAAGGCCGCACGCGAGTTTGCGCGCGGCGGTGCTAAGGCGAGGTCAAGCGCGCCGGCGCAGCTGGCCAGCGGCGCGGGAGGGATGATGTCCGGCCAGGGGCTCGCCCAGCGGCGGCGCGCCGAACCAGGCCAGGCGCTCGGCCAGCGCGGCCACCTCGCCCACGATCAGCAGCGCGGGCGAAACCACGGCGTGCGCGGCGGCGCGTTCGGGCAGGTTGGCCAGGGTGCCGGTGACCACGCGCTGGTTGGCGCGCGAGCCGTTCTCGATGAGGGCGAATGGCGTGGCGGCGGCGCGGCCATGGGCGATCAGCCGCGTGCGCAGCCGCTCCAGCCCGGCAACGCCCATGTAGATCGCCAGTGTCTGGTGCTCCTGCGCCAGCGCCTGCCAGTCGAGGCCGTCGCCTGATTCGCGGCAGTGCGCGGTGACGAAACGCACCGACTGCGCGTGGTCGCGATGGGTGAGCGGCACACCGGCATGCGCGGCGCAGGCCAGCGCGGCGGTGACGCCGGGCACCACTTCGTAGGGAATGCCGTGGGCGCGCAGGAACTCCAGCTCCTCGCCGCCACGGCCGAACACGAACGGATCACCGCCCTTCAACCGCACCACGCGGCGGCCGGCGCGCGCATGTTCCAGCAGCAGCGCATGGATTTCGTCCTGCGTGACGTGATGGTTGCCAGCCTGTTTGCCCACCTCGATGAACTCGGCATCGCGGCGCGCCAGCTCCAGTACTTCGGCGCTGACCAGATGATCGTGCAGGATCACGTCGGCCTCGTTCAGCGCGCGCAGCGCGCGCAGGGTGAGCAGGCCGGGATCGCCGGGGCCGGCGCCCACCAGCGCCACCGAACCGCCGGCGGCGACACGCGGCGCGCGCAGCGCCTGCTCGGCGGCGGCGGCAGCCGGCGCATCCTGGCCCTTGCGCAGCAACTCCGCCACCGGGCCGCGCAACAGCTCCGTATAGAAGCGGCGGCGTTCGGCCAGGTCGGGATAACGACGCCGGATACGCTTGCGCAGCCGCGCGGCCAAGCGGGCCAGTGGGCCCAGCGAGTGGTCGAGCAGGGTTTCCAGTTGCTCGCGCACCAGGCGCGCCAGCATCGGCGCGGTGCCGCCGCTGGAGATCGCCACCACCAGCGGCGCGCGGTCGATCACCGCCGGCACCTGGAAACTGGAGAGTCCGGCATCGTCCACCACGTTGACAAACACGCGGCGCAACTGGGCCAACTCGGCCACGCGCGCATTCAGCGCGCGGTCGTCGGTGGCGGCCACCACCAGCCACACGTAGTCGAGCCAGTGCGGCTCGAACTCGCCGGCATGGTGGGCAAGGCGACCGGCGCGCGCCAGCGCGGCCAGCGGCGGCGCCAGCGTGGGCGCCCCCACCGTCACCTGGGCGCCGGCCGCCAGCAGCGCCGCCGTCTTGCGCGCGGCCACCGCACCGCCGCCCACCACCAGCACGGCGCGGCGGGACAAGTCGGCAAACAGCGGATAAGGCCTCATGGATGGCAAGCACCGGATCGAAACGATGGCAGCCACGCTACGCAGCGCGGCGCACCGGGGGAAATGACTTTACGCAAGCACATATGCCGCATCGGCATGTAGACTTGGCTCGTCATTCAAGACACCGTGAGCTGCCAATAGCATTCGCACGTTTATCCGTATAGACGTCCGAATGACGTTGCTTATAGACTAACCGTCATGACCACCGTCGACGCCATCCAAACACCCAGCACCGGCGCATGCAGCGCGGCCCGCATGCCGCGATGTCTTCGCCTGTCGCGCGCGCTGCCACGTCCCTTCGCCGCCCCCGCTGGATCGTCATGACCCTCACCCAACTGCGCTACCTCATCGCCATCGCCGATTGCCGGCTCAACATCACCGCCGCCGCCGAGCACGTGCACGCCACCCAGCCGGGCATCAGCAAGCAGCTGAAGCAACTGGAGGACGAGCTCGGCCTGCAGCTGTTCATCCGCAAGGGCAAGAGCCTGGACTCGGTCACCGACGCCGGCGCGCGGGTGATCGAGCGCGCCCGCATCATCCTGGCCGAGGCGCGCAACATCCGCTCCATCGCCGCCAACCTGCGCAACGACGCGCAGGGTGCGCTGCGCATCGCCACCACCCACACCCAGGCGCGCTTCGCCCTGCCCGCTTCCATCGCCGCGCTGAGCCGCAACTATCCGCAGGTCAGCGTGCACCTGCAGCCCTGCGGCGATGCCGAGGTGCTTGGCCTGCTGGAAAGCGGCCGGGTGGATCTGGCCGTGGTCAGCACCTCGGGTGCGGCCCCCACCGGCGGCGTGGCGCTGCCCGCCTACCGCTGGAGCCGCGTGGTGCTGGTGCCGCGCGAACACCCGCTGGCCAAGCTGGGCCGCGCGCCCACCCTGGCCGAGCTGGCGGCGCAGCCGCTGGTGAGTTACGACTCTTCCAAGCGCCCGGAATCCTCGCTGCGCCGCGCCTTCGCCAGCGCCGACCTCGAACCGCAGATCGCGGTGACCGCCGCCGACGCCGACCTCATCAAGACCTATGTGCGCGCCGGCCTGGGCGTGGGCGTGCTGGCCGAAATGGCACTGCGCCCGGGCGAGGATGCCGACCTGTGCGTGGTGGCCGCCGACGCGCTGCTGCCGCTGTGCACCACCTGGATCGTGCTGCGCCGGGACAGCGTGCTGCGCGACTACACGCTGGACTGGATCGTGCAATTCGCGCCGCACCTGGATCGCAACGATGTGCGCCGCCAGCTCACCCTGGGCATCGCGCCAGAAACCCCGCCCAGCGTGCCGCATTGGCGCGACCGTGTGCAGGAGGAATACGTCACCGCGGCGCCGCCGGTCAAGGCAGCTCGTGCAGGCCACACTCGCGCTTGAGGCCGAAGAAGCGGGTGTCCTCGGCATCCATGCCAGGCTCCCAGCGGCGCGTGGTGTGGGTGTCGCCAATGGAGACATAGCCCTGTTCCCATAGCGGGTGATAGGGCAAGCCGTGCCGCTTGAGGTAACGCCCCACGTCACGGTCGCTCCAGTCGGCGATGGGATGCAGTTTCCAGCGGCCTGCACCTGAATTTCGAAGATGCGCTTTCCCGGCGCCGCTTCCAATCGGCGCGTCCGGCACATGTCCGGACGCGCCTCCGTCCAGCGCGCCTGCGCGCGCCGGACGCGATGAGCCATCCATGACTCGTTCGCCGCCATGGGTTTCAGCCGATGGACTGGGACGCCACTGGACGAAGTCAACGGCACGCCGGCTGCGCGACTGGCTGCGGCGCAGGCCGGCGAACCAGCCATGCACCTCCAGCTCGGCCAGCGCGCGCTGCATCGGCTCCACCTTGCGCAGGTGGTTGTAGCGCTCGATGCCCTCCAGGCCCTGCTCCCACAGCTTGCCGTAGCGTGCCTCGGCCCAGGCGCGATCGATGGTCGGGCGATAGACCTTGAGGTTCAGCGCCAGCCGCTCGCTGAGCGTGTCGACGAACCGGTAGGTTTCGGGAAACAGGTAGCCGGTGTCGATCAGGATGACCGGGATGGTCGGCGCCTGGCTGGCCAGCAGGTGCAGGGACACCGCCGCCTGCGCGCCGAAGCTGGACGAGAGCGCGTGCGCGCCGGGCACGTGATCCAGCATCCAGCGCACCCGCACCTCGGCAACCTGCCCCGCCAGCCAGTCGTTGAGGCGACGCAGGGCGGCGACATCGTGGCCATCGACGGGGAGCCGGGGGGCGTTCACGCCGCTGCCTCCGCCGCGCCCGGCTTCGGCGCGATCACCCCTGCGCGCAGCAGGAAATCGCCGAAGTATTCGCCTGCGGCGCGCTCGCCGGCGTAGCGGGCGAACAGGCCTTCCAGCGTTTCCAGGATGGCGGGCTCGTCGATGTTCTCGCGATAGACCTGGTTGAGCCGCCGGCCCTGGAAATCCGCCGCCAGGCGCAGGTCATAGCGGCCGATGGCGCGTCCCACCAGCGCGATTTCGCCCAGGTAGGGCCGCGAGCAGCCGTTGGGGCAGCCGGACAGGCGCAGCAGGATGGGCGCGTCGAGCAGGCCGTGGCGATCCAGCGCGGCCTCCAGCCTGGGCAGCAGTTGCGGCAGGTAGCGCTCGCTCTCGGCCATCGCCAGTCCGCAGGTGGGCAGCGCCACGCAGGCGATGGCGTGGCGGCGGATGCCGCTGTGGCGGCGGTAGCCGTCCATCCCGTGCGCGGCAACGATGGCGTCGATGCGCGCGCGGTCGGCCGCCACCACGCCGGCGACGATGAGGTTCTGGTTGCAGGTGAGCCGGATGTCGCCGGTATGCACTCGGGCGATTTCGCGCATGCCGCTCAGCCAGCGCGCCTCGGCGCCGTCCAGCAGTCGACCGGATTCCACTTGCAGGGTGAGGTGCCACAAGCCGTCGTGGCCCTCGACCCAGCCGTAGCGGTCGCCGTTGTGCTCGAAGCGGAACGGCCGCGCCGGTTCCAGCGCGAAACCCGCGCGCCGCTCGATCTCCGCCTTGACCTTGCCCAGCCCATGCGTGTCGATGGTGTACTTGAAGCGTGCGTGCTTGCGCTCCTCGCGATCGCCCCAGTCGCGCTGCACCGCGATGGCGGCCTCGGCCAGCGCGATCACCTGCGGTGCCGGCACGAAGCCGATGGTGTCGGCCAGGCGCGGGTAGGTCGTGGGATCGCCATGCGTGGCACCCATGCCGCCACCGATGGCCACGTTGAAGCCGATCAGCTCGCCGCCTTCGACGACGGCGACGAGGCCCAGATCCTGCGCGAACACGTCGATGTCGTTCTGCGGCGGGATGGCAAGGCCGATCTTGAACTTGCGCGGCAGGTAGGTGGGGCCGTACAGCGGCTCGCTTTCGCTGGCCGCCGCCGCAGCGTCGAGTGGTTTGGCATCCAGCCACAGCTCGGCATAGCCGTGCGTCTTCGGCTTGAAGGCGTCGGACAGGCGCACCGCCCAGGCATAGGCCGCGGCATGCGCGCGCGACTCGACCGGATTGGTGTTGCACACCACGTTGCGGTTGACGTCGCCGCAAGCGGCGATGGTGCTGGCCAGCGCGGCATTGATCGCGGCGATGGCGCTCTGCAGGTGGCGCTTCCTGATGCCGTGCCACTGGAAGGTCTGCCGCGTGGTGATGCGCAGGCCGCTGCTGGCGTAGTCGCTGGCGACTTGGTCGAAGGCCAGCCACTGCGCAGGGGTCATCACGCCACCGGGCAGGCGCGCGCGCACCATGAAGGCATAGGCCGGCTCCAGCTTCTGCTTGCGGCGCTCGTCGCGGATGTCGCGGTCGTCCTGCTGATAGCTGCCGTGGAACTTCAGCAGCTTGGTGTCGGCCTCGCTGATCGCGCCGGTGACCGGGTCGGCCAGCCCTTCGGCGATGCCGCCGCGCAGGAAACGGCTGGCGCTCTTGATGTGTTCGAGATGGGAAGGCATGGCGATGATGGGGCTCTTTCTAAAAGTGCTGCCATGGGTGGCAGCTGCTTGATTTCCGCGTTAATGCACGGACGCACGAATGCCTAAAGTGTGGCCATGGATGGCCGCTCCTTGATCCTCGCGTTCAAGGAATTACGCATAGGCATCAATACACATCACGGGCGTAGCGTCCTTCCTGCAGCAGCTCGGCCAGCCAGCCGCGCGCATCCTCGGCGGACAACCCGCCATGCGCCACGGCCACCTCGACCAGCGCCTCGTGCACGTCCTTGGCCATGTGCGTGGCGTCGCCGCAGACGTAGAGGTGCGCACCTTCGCGCAACCAGGCGTACAGCTCGCGCCCCTGCGCCTTGAGCTTGTGCTGCACGTAGGTCTTGGCGGCCGCGTCGCGCGAGAAGGCCAGGTCGAGGCGGTTGAGCGCGCCATCCTTGAGCGCCTGCTGCCACTCCGCCTGGTAGAGGAAGTCCCGCTCGAAATGGCGGTTGCCGAAGAACAGCCAGTTGCGCCCCGCCGCGCCCACCGCCTGGCGCTCTTGCACGAAGGCGCGGAACGGCGCCACGCCAGTGCCGGGGCCGATCATGATGAGGTCGCGGCTGGCATCGGCCGGCAGGCGGAAGCGCTCGTTGGGCTCCACGAACACCGGCACGCGCGTCTCGTCGCCAGTTGCCGCGAGGAAAGCCGATGCCGCACCGAGGTGGGCGCTGCCGTGCGCCTGGTAGGCGACCACGGCCACGGTGAGATGCACTTCCTCCTCGCCCACCACCTTCGGGCTGGAGGCGATGGAATACAGCCGCGGCGTCAGCGGGCGCAGCGCGGCCACCAGTTGTTCCGCGCTCCAGTCCACCGGATAGCGGCGCAAGAGGTCGATGGGCTGATGGGTGTCGAGCAGGTCGGCCAGCGCCGCGCGCTGCTCCGGCTCCAGCGTGCGTGCCAGCGCCTGGTCGCCACTGGCGGCGGCATGCGCGGCCAGCAGCGGGCGGCTCAGCTTGGTCAGCTCGCGCTCCTGCGCCAACCAGCGCGCGAGCGGCAGGCGGCGTCCCTCGTGCGTCACGTCCGCCGTGCCGTCCAGGCGCAGGGTACGCAGGAAATCCTCCACCAGCGCAGGCGGATTGCGCGGCCACACGCCCAGCGCGTCGCCCGGCTGGTAACTCAGGCCCGCGCCCTGCAGCGAGAGTTCGAGATGGCGCACCTCGCGCTCGCTGTCGCGCGAGACGATGCGCTGGTTTTCCAGCACCTCGGCAGCAAACGGACGGTCGCGATCGTGCTGTGCGGTACTCACCGCATGCAGCGGCACCGCCCGCACGCCGGCGCCGACCGCCGGCACGCCAAGCAGCGCGCGCGTTTTCTCCAGCACGCCGTCGCTCCAGCTCGCGCAGGGCGCCTCGAAATCCACGTCGGCCTCGCCCAGTGGGGCGAAGCGCTGCGCGCCCAGCGCCGCGAAACGCGCGTCGAGCCGGCGACTCACCGCGCAGAATTGCGGATAGCTGGAATCGCCCAGGCCCAGCACGGCGAATTTCAGCTGCGGCAGCTGCGGCGCACGCTTGCCGGTCAGGAACTCCACGAAGCCCAGCGCGTCGTCCGGCGGATCGCCGTCGCCCTGACTACTGATGATCAGCGCCAGGCGGCGTTCCTGCGCCAGCTCACGCACGGGATAAGCGCCGGTGCGCAGCAGTCGCACCTCCAGCCCCGCCGCCCTGGCGCGCTCGGCCAGGCGCTCGGCCACCCGGCGCGAGTTGCCGGTCTGGCTGCCGTAGAGCACGGTCAGCAATTCGCCCGCCGCCGCGTTCGGTGCCGCCGCCGCGCCGGCCGGCAACGCCATGCGGGCGGGCTGCGCCGCCAGCGCGGCGCTCCACGCCGAGATCCAGTACAGGTCGGCAGGCGGCAAGCCATCGGTCAACTGATGCAGCAGCAGCAACCGCTCCGCAGCCAGGGCCGGCGCCGGCAAAATCGGTCTAGTGGCAACGCTCACGTGATTTCCTTTGGACGTCCAGCCGTCCGTATGGTCATGCTAGGCAGGTGCCATCCGCGGCGGAAACCATTTGTGGCCATGTACATATGCACGGCGCTTATTTCCGGCCGCGCCATGGCGCGTGCTGACATGCGCATGACACAATCACGCCGATGCCGATGAGCCCACTGCCGGAATTCTTCACTTTCGCCTTCGTGGGCGTGCTCGCCCAGCTGGTGGACGGCGCGCTGGGCATGGCCTATGGCGTCACCGCCGCCGGCCTGCTGCTGGGCCTGGGCATGCCACCGGTCATGGCCAGCGCCAGCGTGCACTACGCCGAGACCTTCACCTGCGGCGCCTCGGGCCTCAGCCACCTCGCCGCCGGCAATGTGCGACGGCGGTTGTTCCTCGCGCTCGCCATCCCCGGCGTGATCGGCGCCCTCGCCGGCGTCTGGCTGGCCGTGCACCTGCCGCCGTCATGGATGCGCGTGGCGCTGACGCCGTATCTCCTGGGCATGGGCCTGTTCCTGCTCCTGCGCGGCGCGCGCACGCCCGGCGAACGCACCGAGCCGCCACGCGGCACCACCGCGCTCGGCGCCGTCGCCGGCTTCGTGGACGCCGTCGGCGGTGGCGGCTGGAGCGCGCTCACCGCGACCACGCTGCTTGCCCGCGGCCTGCAACCGCGCGTGGTGATCGGCAGCGTGCACCTGGCCAAGTGCGTGGTGAGCATCGCCGCCAGCGCCGCCTTCCTGGTCGGCATCGGCACCGGGCACGTCGTCGCCGTGCTCGGCCTGATCGCGGGCGGCATCCTCGCCGCGCCGTTCGGCGCGTTCTTCATCAAGCGCATCCCGCCTCGTTTCGCCACGGTGCTGGCCGGGCTCGCGGTGCTGGCACTGGGCATCAACAATGCGGTGCGATTGCTGACCTGAGTCGCTTGACAGCGCAAACGCGCCGGTACAATGCGCGGATGAAACGTTCGCCGACCTCCCGCAAGACCACGCCGCCCATCGAAGTGCGCGGTTCCGCCCGCCTGCCGTTGGGCATGCCGCCGGCGCACTTCCTGCGCGACTACTGGCAGAAGCACCCGCTGCTGGTGCGCCACGCCTTCCCGGGCTTCGTGCCGCCGATCACGCCGGAGGATCTCGCCGGGCTGGCCTGCGAGGACGGCGTGCTGTCGCGGCTGATCCGCCACGACGCGGCGCGCGAGCACTGGCAGGTGAAGACCGGCCCGCTGGACGAGGCCGATTTCGCCAAGACCGGCGACGCCGACTGGACCTTCCTGGTGCAGGACGTGGACAAGTGGGACGCCGATGTCGCCGCCCTGCTCCAACCCTTCGCCTTCCTGCCCAGCTGGCGGCTGGACGACATCATGATTTCCTACGCCGAGGCCGGCGGCGGCGTGGGCGCGCACGTGGATCAGTACGACGTCTTCCTGATCCAGGGCCTGGGCACGCGGCACTGGGCCATCAGCACCGATCCCGACGCGCCCAAGGGCTTCATCCCCGAGTTGGAGCTGAAGCAACTGGCGCAGTTCGAGCCCACCCACGAGTGGCTGCTGGAGCCGGGCGACCTGCTTTACCTGCCGCCGGACGTGCCGCACGACGGCGTGGCCATCGGCCCGGCCTGCATGACGATCTCGGTGGGCATGCGCGCGCCCTCGCAGGCGGAGCTGACCGGCGACCTGGCCGACTATCTCGCCGAACGCCTGCCCGACGAGCGACGCTACGCCGACCCCGACCTGGCCCCGGCCAAGGCGACCGGCGAGATCGATGACGCCGCGCTGGCACGCCTGCGCACCGCCCTGCCCTTCGCCGCCGCGCTGGACGAGGACGCCTTGCGCGATTGGTTCGGCCGCTTCATCACCCGCTACCGCGTGGCGCAACATCCGGCCGCACCCAGTCGCGCCATGAGCGAAACCAGCCTGCGCAAGCAGCTCGCCGACGGCGCGCGCCTGCTGCGCCATCCGTGGTCGCGTCTGGCGTGGAGCCGGGGCAAGGCCGGCACGGCCCTGTACGCCAACGGCCACGCTTGGCCGGCGCCCCTGGCCCTGGCCAGACAGCTGTGCGCACAGCGCGAAATCACCCTCGGCGCGACCCCCTCGGCCCCCGCCCTGGCCTTGCTGCTGGCGCTGGTCAACGAAGGCCACCTGGTGGTCCGCAAGGCGCGCCGTCGATGAACACCGCCGCGCCGGCCAACGACGGCGGCCGCCGCGCCATCGACGGCCGCGAGGCGCTGGCCGCCGCGCGCCTCGCCCTGCTCGCGGCCACCCGCTACCGGTTGACGCTGCACCTGCCGCTCCTGGCCCGCGACGATTACGGCAGCGAGGCCGAACTGGCCGAGCTCAAGCGCATCGCCACCGCCGGCCGGCGCGCGGACATCCGCATCCTGCTGCACGACCCCGCCGCCGCGCTGCGCGACGACCACCGGCTCATCGCGCTGTTCCAACGCCTGCCTGGCGCCATCCAGATCCGCACGCCGGTGGAGGACGTCGACCGCCAGTGCACCAGCGCCTGGCTGGTGAGCGATGGCGGTGGCTACCTGTTCCTGCCCGAGGCCAGCCAGCCGCAGGGCCGCATGGCGCTGGCCGATCGCGCCGCCCAGGCGCCGCTGCAGCAGAAATTCGACGATATATGGGAGCGCTCCAGCCGCGCCAGCGCGCTGCAGGCGCTGAATCTGTAGCGCCAGCTGAACGCGTGAACGACACCCTCTTCACCCGTACATGCCGGCAGAGACGGCATCATGCCGGCCGCAACCGGAACTGGGCGGTTTTTCGCGCCCCATCGCACGGTTTCCGGGTTGCCGCATCGCAACAGCCCAAGGCTATAATTAACGGGATTTTTCGTCGGCGATCCACGCTGGGGATGAATCGCCGCAAGCCCCTCTCTCCCCAGCCGGTGGTGACGTGAGTACCAACCTGATCCGCGAGTTCCTCGAATCCTCCCAGCTCGCCGGCGGCAACGCCGACTACGTCGAATCCCTCTACGACGCTTGGTTGACCGATCCTTCGTCGGTATCGCCCCAGTGGGGCCAGTATTTCGAAGGCTTCAAGGGCCGCGAGGCCGGCGACGTGCCCCACGGCGGCGCCATCGCCCGCATCGAGGCCGCGCAGAAGCAGCGGCATTTCGCCGCAGCGCCGCTGGACGACGCCCACGCGCGCAAGCAAGCCGGCGTGCTGCGCCTGCTCACCGCCTACCGCTCGCGCGGCCACCTCGCCGCCAAGCTCGATCCGCTGAATCTCACCCAGCAGATGGAAGCGCCCGACCTCGGCCTCGCCTTCCACGGCCTCAATGACGCCGACCTCAACACCGAATTCGACTGCGGCACCTTCGCCGGCGGCGGCCAGCGCCTCAAGCTCGGCGAACTGTGGGCGCGCCTGAAAAAGGTCTACACCAGCGGCCTCGGCGCCGAGTTCATGCACATCAGCGACCACGCCCAACGCAACTGGCTGTACTCGCGGCTGGAACAGGCCAACGGCAGCGCCGGGCTGGATGCCGCCGGCAAGCAGCGCGTGCTGGACGGCCTCACCGCCGCCGACGGCCTGGAGCGCTACCTGCACACCAAGTACGTCGGCCAGAAGCGCTTCTCGCTGGAAGGCGGCGACAGCCTGATTCCGCTGCTCGACGACGTGGTGCGTGCCGCCGGCGACGACGGCATGAAGGAAGTGGTGATCGGCATGGCCCATCGCGGCCGCCTGAACGTGCTGGTCAACATCCTCGGCAAACCGCCGCGCACCCTGTTCGACGAGTTCGAAGGCCGCTTCGACCATCCGGACGACCCGGCCCACTCGGGCGACGTGAAGTACCACATGGGCTTCTCCGCCGACGTCAAGACGCCCAAGGGCGGCGTACATGTGGCGCTGGCCTTCAACCCCTCGCATCTGGAAATCGTCAACCCGGTGGTGGCCGGTTCGGTGCATGCGCGCCAGGTGCGCCGCCGCGACGGCGCGCGCGAGCAGTCGATGGCGGTGCTGATCCATGGCGACGCCGCGCTGGCCGGTCAGGGCGTCAACATGGAGCTGTTCCAGATGTCGCAGGTGCGCGGTTTCAGGACCGGCGGCAGCCTGCATGTGGTGGTGAACAACCAGGTGGGCTTCACCACCTCCAATCGCGAAGACTCGCGCTCCACGCTGTACTGCACCGACCTCGCCAAGATGGTCAACGCGCCGGTATTCCACGTGAACGGCGATGACCCGGAAGCGGTGATCGAGGCCACCCGCCTCGCCTACGCCTTCCGCAAGACCTTCCGCAAGGATGTGATGGTCGAGATCGTCTGCTACCGCCGCCACGGCCACAACGAGGCCGACGAGCCCTCGGCCACCCAGCCGGTGATGTACCAGATCATCAAGCAGCGCCCGCCGGCACGCGAGCTGTATGGCAAGCAGTTGGTGACCGAAGGCGTGATCGCCGACGGCGAGGTGCAGAAGCGCTTCGACGCCTACCGCGACCGACTCGAAACCGGCCTGCCGATGACCGAGCTCGACCCGGCGCCCCAGCGCGACATCCACATCGACTGGGCACGCTATCTCCACGGCAAGCTCTCCGACACGGCCGACACCACGCTGCCCAAGACGCGCCTGCTGGAGCTGGCCCAGCAGCTGCTGGACATTCCCAAGGATGTCACCCTGCAATCGCGCGTGGCCAAGATCTACGACGACCGCCGCAAGATGGCCGCCGGCACACTGCCCGCCGACTGGGGCTTTGCCGAAAACCTCGCCTACGCCAGCGTGATCGACGCCGGCCACAACCTGCGCCTGGTCGGCCAGGATTCGGGCCGTGGCACCTTCTTCCATCGCCACGCCGTGCTGCACGACCAGAAGGACGGCCACACCTTCATGCCGCTGGCCACCATCCGCGCCGGCGCCGACGTGGAAGTGGTGGACTCGCTGCTCTCCGAAGAAGCCGTGATGGCCTTCGAATACGGCCACGCCACCACCGATCCCGACACGCTGAGCATCTGGGAAGGCCAGTTCGGCGACTTCGCCAACGGCGCGCAGGTAGTGATCGACCAGTTCATCAGCTCCGGCGAATCGAAGTGGAACCGCCTGTGCGGCCTGGCGCTGTTCCTGCCGCACGGTTACGAAGGCCAGGGCCCGGAACATTCTTCCGCGAGGCTGGAGCGCTTCCTGCAACTGTGCGCGAAGGACAACATGCAGGTCTGCGTACCCACCACGCCGGCGCAGGATTTCCACATGATCCGCCGGCAGATGCTGCGCCCGGTGCGCAAGCCGCTGATCGTGATGACGCCCAAATCGCTGCTGCGCCACAAGCTGGCGGTGTCCACGCTGGACGAACTGGCCGGCGGCAGCTTCCAGTTGGTGATCGGTGAACACCGCGAGCTCACCGCCAAGAAAGTGAAGCGCGTGGTGTTCTGCGCCGGCAGGGTCTACTACGACCTGCTGGAGGAAGCCGAGAAGAACAACCTCGGCGAGGTGGCGATCGTGCGCGTGGAGCAGCTGTATCCGTTCCCGCGCGCCGAGGTCTGCGAACAGATCGCCAGGTACAGCGCCGCCAAGGAAGTGGTGTGGTGCCAGGAGGAGCCGATGAACCAGGGCGCCTGGTTCCAGATCCGCCATCACCTGCAGGCCTGCACGGCGACCAAGCACAGCCTGTCCTACGCCGGCCGCGCGCGTTCGGCAGCGCCGGCCGCCGGCCACCACAACACCCATGTTGCCGAGCAGGCCGCGCTGGTCGAACAGGCGCTGGTCGGGCCCATCGGTACCGACTACGCCGCAGAGTAAGCTTTCCCTCTTCATGCGGCCATGGATGGCCGTTTTCGATTCTTGCGCTCCAGGGCGAGCGCACCAACCCAAGGGCCCGTCATGTCCATCGAAGTCAAAGTCCCCGTCCTGCCCGAGTCGGTCTCCGACGCCACCATCGCCACCTGGCACAAGAAGGCCGGCGATGCGGTGAAGCGCGACGAGAACCTGGTCGACCTGGAAACCGACAAGGTGGTGCTGGAAGTGCCCGCGCCGGTCGATGGCGTGTTGAAGGAGATCCGGCACGAGGTCGGCGACACGGTGAACAGCGAGCAGATCATCGCGATCATTGAGGAGGGCGCCGCGGCCGCCGCGACGGCACCGGCTGCCGCCGCTCCGGCGTCCGCACCCGCGGCTGCAGCGCCCGCCCCCGCCGCGTCGAAGTCCGCCGCCGAACTTTCGCCCGCCGCACAGCGCGTCGCCACCGAGAACAAGGTCGACACCTCCGCCATCGCCGGCACCGGCCGCGACGGCCGCATCATCAAGGAGGATGTGGTCAACGCCGGCGCGCGTCCTGCCGCCGCTCCCGTCGCTGCACCGGCTGCGAAGCCCACGCCGGGTTCGCGTCCGGAAGAGCGCGTGCCGATGACCCGCATGCGCGCGCGCATCGCCGAGCGCCTGATGCAGTCGAAGAACTCGATCGCCATGCTCACCTCGTTCAACGAAGTGAACCTGGCCGAAGTGGTGAAGATGCGCAAAGCCCTTGGCGACGCGTTCCAGAAGGAACACGGCGTCAAGCTCGGCTTCATGAGCTTCTTCGTCAAGGCCGCTGCCGAGGCGCTGAAGCGCTACCCGTTCGTCAACGCCTCGGTCGACGGCAACGACGTGATCTATCACGGCTACCAGGACATCTCGATCGCCGTGTCCACCGACAAGGGCCTGGTCACGCCGGTGCTGCGCGACGTGCAGGACATGAGCTTCGCCGACGTCGAGAAGGGCATCGCCGACTACGCCGTCAAGGCGCGCGCCAACAAGCTGTCGCTGGACGACCTGCAGGGCGGCACGTTCACCATCACCAATGGCGGCACGTTCGGCTCGCTGCTGTCCACCCCGATCGTCAACCCGCCGCAGAGCGCGATCCTCGGCATGCACACGATCAAGGAACGCGCCATCGTCGAGAACGGCCAGATCATCGCCGCGCCAATGATGTACATCGCGATCAGCTACGACCACCGCATCATCGACGGCAAGGACGCGGTGCTGTTCCTGGTCGACATCAAGAACCAGCTGGAGAATCCGCAGCGCATGCTGTTGGGGCTGTAACCGCTTGAGCCCCTCTCCCGCCGGGAGAGGGGCTGGGGGTGAGGGTCCGCTGATACCGTAATGCCTCACCCCATCCGAACCCTCATCCGGCGCTTCGCGCCACCTTCTCCCGGCGGGAGAAGGAAAGAGCAAAGAGGAAAACCATGAGCGACAAATACGATGTCATCGTCATCGGCGCCGGCCCGGCCGGCTACGTGGCCGCGATCCGCGCCGCGCAGCTGGGCCTGAAGACCGCCTGCGTCGACGCGTTCACCGGCAAGGATGGCAAGCCGGCACTGGGCGGCACCTGCCTCAACGTGGGTTGCATCCCGTCCAAGGCACTGCTCGATTCTTCGCGCCAGTTCTGGAACATCGCGCACAACCTGCCGGTGCACGGCATCAGCGTGGGCGACGCCAAGGTCGACATGGGCACGTTCATCGGCCGCAAGGACAAGATCGTCAAGCAATTCACTGGCGGCATCGCCCAGCTGTTCAAGGCGAACAAGGTCACGCCGTTCTTCGGTACCGGCAAGCTGTTGAAGGGCAACTCGGTAGAGATCACCGCCGCCGACGGCAGCAAGCAGACGATCAGCGCCACCAACGTGATCCTGGCCTCCGGCTCCATTCCGATCGAACTGCCGTTCGCCAAGTTCGACGGCAAGGCGATCGTCGACAACGCCGGCGCGCTGGACTTCACCGAGGTGCCGAAGCGCCTGGGCGTGATCGGCGCCGGCGTGATCGGCCTGGAACTGGGCAGCGTGTGGAAGCGCCTGGGTTCCGAAGTCACCATCATCGAGGCGCTGCCGGAATTCCTCGCTGTCGCCGACGTCGATGTGGCCAAAGTCGCCGCCAAGGAATTCGCCAAGCAGGGTCTGAACATCAAGCTCAACGCCAAGCTCAACAAGGCCGAGGTGAAGAAGGACGGCGTGCACCTCACCTATACCGACAAGGATGGCGAGCAGCAGCTGGTGGTCGACAAGTTGCTGGTCGCCGTGGGCCGCCGAGCCTACACCACCGGTCTGCTGGCCGACGACACCGGCGTGAAGCTGGACGAGCGCGGCCGCATCGTGGTCGACGAGCACAACCACACCGGTGTCGATGGCGTGTGGGCGATCGGCGACGCCGTGCGCGGCCCGATGCTGGCGCACAAGGGTTCCGAGGAAGGCGTGGCGGTGGCCGAGTGGATCGCCGGCAAGGCCGGCCACGTCAACTTCGACACGATTCCGTGGGTGATCTACACCGAACCGGAAATCGCCTGGGCCGGCAAGACCGAAAAGGAACTGAAGGACGCCGGCATCCCGTACAGGGTCGGCAGCTTCCCGTTCGCCGCGATCGGCCGCGCCGTCGCGATGAACGAGGCCATCGGCCAGGTGAAGATGCTCGCCCACGCCGAGACCGACCGCATCCTCGGCGTGCACATGGTCGGCCCGGGCGTGTCCGAGCTGATCGCCGAGTGCGTGGTGGCGATGGAGTTCAAGGGCTCGTCCGAGGACCTGGCGCGCATCGTCCACGCCCACCCGACGCTGTCGGAAGCCGTGCACGAGGCCGCGCTGTCGGTCGACAAGCGCTCCATCCACAAGGGCAACTGATCGCCCGGTGCCCAGCCAACACGGCCCGCTCCTGGCAACAAGGGCGGGCCGTTTGGTCTGCCACCGCCCCGTAGGAGCCCGCTTGCGGGCGATGTCTTTGCGACCCCCGATTCCCGGCAGATAAAGCATCGCCCACCAGCGGGCTCCTACAAAAGAGGAATATGCATGCCCCAGCCCACTGCCCTCTGCGTCTATTGCGGCTCCAACAGCGGCAAGCATCCCGAGTACGCCGAGCAGGCGCGCGCCTTTGGTGCCGAGATGGCCAAGCGCGGCATCGCACTGGTGTACGGCGGTGGCAACGTGGGCCTGATGGGTATCGTCGCCGACGCGGTGCTGGCGGGCGGCGGCAAGGCCATCGGCGTGATCCCGCGCCAGTTGGTCGACCGCGAGGTGGCGCACCAGGGCCTCACCGAACTGGTGGTGGTGGACACCATGCACCAGCGCAAGACGCGCATGTTCGAGCTGGCCGACGCCTTCGTCGCCCTGCCCGGCGGCTTCGGCACCATGGACGAGATGTTCGAGATGCTGACCTGGGCGCAGCTCGGCCTGCACCGCTACCCCTGCGCCTTCCTCGACGTGCGCGGCTACTACCGCGACCTGCGCGCGATGATGGATCACATGGTCGGCGAACGCTTCGTGCGCCCCGGGCAACGCGACAGCGTGTGGTTCGGCGAGGAGATCGACGCACTGTTCGACTGGATGCGCGACTACGAAGGCGGCTACCAGCCGAAGTGGATCGACCGCGACAGCGTGCACGCCTGAGCAGGAGCAAGCGCATGACCACCTTCCGTGCCTTCCGCATCCACCATGACGGCGCCGGCCATCACGCCGGCATCGAAGAGATGGCCACCGACGCGCTGTCGCCCGGCGAGGTGCTGGTCAAGGTTGCCTATTCCTCGGTCAACTACAAGGACGCGCTAGCCGGCAGCGGCCAGGGCCGCATCCTGCGCCAGTACCCGCTCAACGGCGGCATCGATGTGGCCGGCCACGTGGTCGCCTCGACCGATCCCGCGTTCAAGGAAGGCGACGCGGTGCTGTGCACCGGCAGCGGGTTGTCCGAGACGCGCGACGGCGGCTATGCACAGTACGCACGTCTGGACGCACGCTGGACGATCCCGCTGCCGCAAGGTCTTTCATTGCGCGAGAGCATGATCCTCGGCACCGCCGGCTTCACCGCCGCGCTGGGCCTGCTGCACATGCAGGACAACGGCCAGACGCCGGCCCACGGCCCCATCGCGGTGACCGGCGCCAGCGGCGGCGTGGGCCAGCTCGCCATCGACATCTACAGCCGCGCCGGCTACGCGGTGCACGCGATCAGCGGCAAGGCCGACCATTTCGATGTCCTGCGTTCGCTGGGCGCGGCCGAGTGCATCGACCGCCACGCGCTCGCCTTCAGCGGCAAGCCGATGGATTCGGCCCGCTTCGGCGGCGCGCTGGACAACGTCGGCGGCAGCATGCTCGCTGGCCTGCTGCCGCTGATCGCGCCCTACGGCAACGTGGCGCTCTGCGGCAACGCCGGCGGCATCGCCTTCGACAGCACGGTGATGCCCTTCATCATCCGTGGCGTCAACCTGCTCGGCGTGGCCTCGGCCGGCACCGCGCGCGCCATGCGCGAACGGGTGTGGGAGCAACTGGCCGGTGACTGGAAACCGCGCCACCTCGAGCGCATTGCCAGCGCCGAAATAACTCTCGACGAACTCTACACGGTGTTCCCGCGCATGCTTGCCGGCGACTCCTTCGGCCGCACCGTGGTACACATCGCCGGCCCTTGACGGGCGCAACTTGGAAGCTTCGCCGCAGAAGCATAGAATCCACCGAAACCTACAAGGACCCTCCGCTCATGGCACGCATCCTGATCGTCGACGATTCCCCGTCGCAACTGCTTGGCATCAAGCGCATCGTCGAGAAGCTGGGCCACGAGACACTCTCCGCCGAGGACGGCGCGCAAGGCGTGGAAGTCGCCAAGGCTGAAAAACCCGACCTGATCCTGATGGACGTGGTGATGCCCAACCTCAACGGCTTCCAGGCCACCCGCACCATCAGCAAGAACGCCGATACCGCGCACATTCCCATCATCCTGGTCACCACCAAGGATCAGGAAACCGACCGCGTCTGGGGCATGCGCCAGGGCGCCAAGGCCTATGTGACCAAGCCCATCCGCGAGGAAGAACTGATCAAGGCGCTGCAGGAATTCCTGCCCGGCTGAGGCCGCTCCAACCCCGCGTACAGAAACGGCGCCGCGAGGCGCCGTTTGCGTTGCGGCACCCGCCGCGCCTATGCCCGCGGATCGAAGTGCTTGAACTCCTTGCGCAGCGCCTCGAAGGCGGCGCGCTGCTTGTCGGTCTCCGCCGCCGGCACGCGTATCGACAACTCCACCAACTGGTCGCCCGGTGTCGGCCCCGGCATGCCGCGCCCCTTCAGGCGCAGCTTGCGGCCCGACTGCGAGCCGGGCGGGATGCGCAGCTCCACCGTACCAGCCAGGGTCGGCACCGACACCGTGGCGCCCAGTGCCGCTTCCCACGGGCTGATCGGCAGCACGTGCAGCACATGGTGGCCATCGAGCTTGAAGCGCTCGTCGTCGCGGATGGCCACTTCCAGCAGGAGGTCGCCTTTGGGGCCACCGCCACCGCCGGCATGGCCCTGCCCGGACAGGCGGATCACCTGGCCCGGCTGGATGCCGGCGGGGATCTTCACCTCCAGCACGCGCTCGCTGGTGCCGTCCTGCAGGTTGAGTCGCGTGCGTCCGCCGCTATAGGCCGTCTGCAGGTCGATCTCCACCCGCGCCTGTGCATCGCTGCCGCGCCGCGGGTGCGGTTGGCCACGCCCGCTGCCGCCACGGCCGAACAGGCTTTCGAAGAAATCGCTGAAGTCGCCGCCGTTGCCGCCAAAGTCGAAGCTCTGTCCCTGCCCCGGGTTCCAGCCCGGCGGCGGCCGAAACTGCTCGCCGCCGCGATAGCCGCCAGCACGCAACTGGTCGTAGGAGCGGCGTTTTTCCTTGTCCAGCAGCACTTCCTGTGCCTCGTTGGCGGCCTTGAATTTGTCCTCGGCGCCGGCTTCCTTGTTCTTGTCCGGATGGTATTTGCGCGCCAGCTTGCGATAAGCCGTCTTGATCTCGGCCTCGCCCGCATCGGGCTTCACGCCCAGGATCTCGTAATAGTCTTTGAATTCCACGGCCGCTCCCGACTTTTGGCATCGTCAATCAACAGACGGCCCACGGCGGATCATCGTCCGCCGTGGGCCGTCACCGCAACCGCCACCAAATCAGTGGTCGGTCTGGATGTTGATGCGGCGAGGCGTGGTTTCCGCGCGCTTGGGTATCGAGATTTCCAGCACGCCAAACTTGCCGCTGGCAGCGATGCCATCGGCATCGGCGCTGTCGGGCAGGCTGAAGCGGCGATGGAAGCTGCCGTAGCGGCGCTCCTGCCGGCTGAAGCGGCCTTCTTCCGCGGCGCGCTCACCCTTGATGGTGAGGATGCCCTTGTCCATGCTCACCTCGATACCCGCCGGGTCGACGCCCGGAATATCGGCAAAGATCACGAAGCGTTTGTCCTCCTCGCGGATGTCCACCAACGGCGCCCATGCACTGGTCACCACGTTGGACTGGTCGTTCTCTTCAGCGCCCAGCAGGCGCTCGAACGCCTGGCGGAACGCCTGCATCTCGCCGGGTACGCCCCAGCTCACATGACGGGTCATGCTCATGGCCATACTCCTCACGTCGTTTGCGGCGCCACCGCCGCCTGGCACCGAAGATAGGTGCACGCCGGCACGATTCAAGGCTGTGACCGTCAGAAATCCAGGCTACCACTGAGCAGCACTTCGCGCCCGCGATGCAACGGCACGAAGGTTTCGTCGAACTCGGCATCGCGCAGGTCGCGATCGAGGAGGTTGCGCACGCCCAGCGTCACGCGCCAGGGGCCGCCACACCACGATACGTTGGCATCCACCCGCGCCTGCCCCGGTATGGCGAAATAGGCGGAGCCGTCGCCGAATTCGCCACGGCTGGCGCTGCGCGCCAGCACGCCGCCGGCCACACCCCAGCCGCGCAGCGCGCCGTGCTGGAAACGGTAGCTGGCCCACAGGTTGAAGCGCTGCCGTGGCGCGCCGGTGGGCGGCGAGCCGTCGTGGTTGCCGACGATCGCGTGGGTATAGGCACTGCTCAGGTCCAGGCCCGGCAGCAGGCGTCCGTTGAACTCCAGCTCCAGCCCGCGATTGTCCTGTCCGGGGCCAGGCACGCCGTAGTATGGCGGACGCGCCGAGCTCAAATCATTGCGATGGTCGAGCATGCTGCGGTAGACGGCGACGGTGAGCATGGCGCGCCGGTCGAACAGCATCAGCTTGCTGCCCGCCTCCAGCTGGCGCGAATGCGTGGGCGACAACGGCTTGCCGCCCTTGCCGAGAATCTGATCCGGCTGGAAGCCGCTGGTGGCGCTGGCGTACAGCGACCACGCCGTGTTGAGCCGGTACAGCAAACCGGCATTGGGCACCCATTGCGCACGCCGCTCGTCCAGTCGATGGCCGGCGGCGTCGACCGTGGCGAGCTTGTAGCTCTCCCGGCGCAGCGCCAGCAGCACACGCCAATGTTCGCCCAGCGCAAGCTGGTCCTGCAGGAACCAGGCGCGGTTGGCCGTCCAGGGGTCGCCCGGCGCGTACAAGGTCACCGTGGGTGACGTAGCCGCACCGACTACCGTCGACACGGGCGGCAACGGCGGGCCGGCGTAGAGGTTGTAGCCACCCTGCGGCAGTGCGCTGAACACATCGTCGACGCGCCCCGACAGTGCCCGCGAGTAATCGAAACCGACAACCGCCACATGCCGGATCGCGCCATGGCCAAAGTGCGCCATGAGGTCGTTCTGCATGGTGTAGTAAGCGTCGCCGTAACGGTATTTCTCGGCCAGCGGAAAGGCATCGCCGTTGGGCGAGAAGCCACCCAGATTCCAGGCCTGCACGCGTGAATCCTGCCGCACGTACTGCGCGCGACTGCGCAGCGTCCAACGCGGGCCGAAGCGATGTTCGAACGCATAGGAAACCCGGCTGCTGCGAAACAGCGAGTGGTCGCCGGGGTTGCCGGTCATGAACCCCGGTGATGTCGTGCTGCCGAGATCATGGCCCAGCATCACCGCGTAGTCGGGGATCGGTTCACGCCGCAGCAATTGCTGCACCGACAGCACCAGGTGGTTGCGGTCGTCCTGCCAGCCCAGCGAGGGGGCGAGGTAAGCGTCGCGCTGACCGCGTCGCCCCTGCCGCGTGCGGTCGGCGTATTCGCCGGCGGCAATCAACCGGTAACTCCACTGCCCGCTGTTGCCCAGGGGGCCGCCAAGGTCGAGACCCAGCCGGCTGTCGCCGTACTGGCCCAGGCCGAAGTCGAGCCGGCGCACCGGTTCCGCCGTCGGCTGCTTCAGCACCAGGTTGACCAGGCCGCCGAAGTTGTTGTTCACCGACACGTCGCCCACGATGGCCTGCGGCCCCTTCAGCACTTCCACCCGCTCGATGCCGATGAGTGGCGGCTGGGCGCCGTAGGCGGAGATGCTGTTGGGCAGGCCATCGAGCATGCCGTTGCCCACCTGGAACCCGCGCACCAGGAACACCGGCAAGGCATCGGCGCCATCGAGTGACAACACGCCGGCGACGTTGCGCACGGCATCGGCCACCGTGTTCGCCTGCTGCGAATCAAGCAGCTCATGCGGCACTTCGCTCACCGCCGCGGGCAGGTCGAGCAGGCTGGTATCCACCCGCGTGGCGCCGCGCCCCAGCTCCACCAGATACCCCGCCTGATCGACCACGCCGGTTGCGGTCACCGGCGCCAACTGGCGCACCGTCGGCGACGCGGGCGTGGCCGGCACGGCTGCGCGTGCAGGCGTGGGCGCGGGCTTCACCACCACGGTGTCGGCATCGACGAAACTGGCGACCAGCCCGGTGCCTTGCAGCAGCTGCGCCAGCGCCATCGTCGGCACGTAGTCGCCCTGCACGCCGCTGGTGTGCAGGCGCGCGACCACGCCACCGGCGGTTAGCACCTGCACGCCGGCCTGCCGGCCGAAGGCGATCAACGCGCCGGGCAGCGCCTGCGGCGAAATCGAGAAATGGCGCTGCGTCGCCTCGGCGGCGTGGCCAGGCACGGCAGCAACAGCGAACACAGCCATCGGCAACAGCAGGCCGAATCGGCGCATGGCATCCATACATCCGCACGGAAAGTCGCCAGTGTCGCATGCTCCCGCCGCGAATGCAGCTGCGGCGGAGCGGCTCACGATCCCTCGTGCGTCAGCGTTTCGCCGCGGCGGTATCCAGCGACAGCGTGGTGGCCTGCGCACTCTCGCTCACTTTCAGCGGCAGGACATCCGGCAAGGCGCGCAGCCAGCCGTCGATGGCGTCCGTGCGCACCGAGCCGGTGAAGCGCAGCGCGCCGGCGGCAACGCCGTCCAGGCGCACCGGCCGCGCGCTGTAGCGGTTGATGCTGGCAACCACCACGTCCAGCGGTTCGTCGACGAAAGCCAGCCGGTGGTCGCGCCAGGCGGTGGCCTGTTCCGCCGTGGTGGTGCCCAGCCGCAGCGCCTTGCCCGCCATATCCCAGTCCACCCGCTGGCCGGCCTGCGCATCGACGCCACCGTCCGCGTCGCTCACACGGACCTTGCCGTGGGTGACCGCCACCGCCACCTCGCCAGCGCCGCGGCGCACGTCGAAGGCGGTGCCGATGTCGCGCACCGAGACGCCGCCCGCCGCCACCTCGAAGGGGCGCCGCGCATCGTGCACCACCTGGAAATAGGCCTCGCCCGATTCCAGCGTCACCTGCCGCTGCCCGCGCCCGAAACGCACGCTGAGCCGGCTGGCGCCGCCCAGTGCCACCTGGCTGCCGTCAGCCAGCACGATGTCGCGGTTCTGACCGGTCGCGCTGACGTACACCACCGGCGCAGCGGCGGCGCCCTGGTGCCCCCACAGCAGCACGCCGGTGCCCAGCACCACGGCCAGCGTGGCCGCCGCCGCAGCCAGTGGCAGCCAGCGCCTGGGCGCCACGGCGGCGGGCGCGAACTCAGCCATGAGCCGGTCGCGGGCCGCCGCATCCAACGCCCCAAGCCGGGCGCCAAAGGCGCTCACGCACTCGAAGGCTGCCAGGTGGCGCTCGTCCTGCGCGGTCCAATCCAGCCACTGCTGCACGCTGGCCTCGGCGGCCTGCGGGTCGCGCAGTCGCGCCCACCAATCGGCGGCGACCTGCAGGATGTGAGGTTCATGGGTTTGTGGCATTCCGGCCATCACGGCATCTCCCGGTCTTCGACCCGCGCGCGGCAATGCTCGATGGCGCGGGCCACGTGGTAACGCACCATACGGGTGCTGAGTTTCATGATTTTGGCGATCACTTCGAAATCGCGGCCGTCGATGGCGTGCAGCACGAAGGCGCGGCTGGTCTTGGCCGGCAGCTCGCGCAGCGCCGCCTGCAACTCGCGCCATTGCTCGCCGGCGGAGACATGCCGCTCGGGCAGCGGAGCGCGGTGCAGCTCAGGCGCCGGCTCCAGATCGAGCGACTCTTCGCCGGCCACCGGTTCGCGCAGCTTGCGCGAGCGCAGGCGATCCACCGCGAGGTTGGCGGCAATCCGAAACAGGAAGGCGCGCTTCGAGTCGACCTCGTCGGGATGCTCCAGCCCCAACATGCGCAGATAGGCTTCCTGCGCCAGCTCCTGCGCGTCGGCAAAGGAGCCGAGCCGGCACTGCAGGAAAGCCAGCAGTGCGCGATGATGGTCGCGGAACAGCGTCGCCACCTGCTCCGGGTATCCGGCGGGCTTCGCGTTTCCGGTCAGCGGCTCCAACGGGCTCATGGCGTTCCTGTACATGGTCAAGCAACGGCGGCGGTCATGCGCACAGCCGCTGGCGTTCCGGCGACACCTGCAGTGCGTCCTCCAGGATCTGCTCCGCCGCCACGCGCAGCGCCTCGCGCTTGCGGAAGGCGCTGCGATGATGGCTGGGCACCTCCGCCTCGCTCTTGCGCTCGGCCTGCAGCGGCAGTTCGAACCAGCCGCCGTCGATCGCCCGACCCTGCTGCTCCTGCCAGAAGGTATCGTAATCCGCCACGAAGCGGCGACGCGCATTGCGCAATGGGTGCGCCGTATTGGCCACCGCCAGCAACCGCACGATGCCCCACTGCCGCACCAGTACCCGCGCCAGCGCCAGCATCAGGCACTTTGGCCGCAGCCCGTGCATGTTGCGCGTGAGCTCGCGCACCAGCTCGCGCGACTCCTCACCCGCCGGGCCTTGCAGGCAGCCGATCACCAACGTGGGCGCGTCGTCGACCACCGAGACGACCAGGCGATAAAACGCGTGGCCCTGCTCGTCGCCGAGCTGGAGGCACAGCTCGCCCTCGCAGCCCATCACGATGGGCGGACGCAGGCTGAGGATCAGCCGGCTGCCATCCTTCATGAGCAACTGGCCAAGCAGCGCCTGCCCTTCCACGTAGACGGCTCGCAGCAGGTGGTCAGGCATGGCCTCGCGCACGAAGCCGTAGTGTCGGCTGATCGCCTGCAGGCGCTGGCGGCGGCTCCAGTCGAGGTTGATGAAACGGTGGAAATGCCGCTCGAGCACGCGTGGATCGCGGCGCCGATAGGCATGCAGCAGCGGGTCGCTGGCAATCAGCGCGAGATAGTCCACGTGTTGCCGCGACATCAGCAAGCTGCGCACGAGGTACTTGGCCGCAAGCCAAGTGCGCCGCGCAGCGTGACCGCGCCAATCCCGCCGCCCGCGCAGCGAGGCCAGCAGCCGCTGCCACGCCATCGCCGGCAGACGCTGGCGCCTGGCTGGCTCAAGGCGCGCCACCGGCTGGGCGACACCAGCGGCAGCCTGCGATGGGGCAATCCTTCCGTTCAAGTTGGGGCATCCTTTTCGATCGATTCCCCAGCAAGACGGCGCAGGCACCCAAAAATGAAATGCGCCGACCGTTACGCCATCGCCAAAAACGAAAGCCCCGAACCAGTCGGGGCTTTCGCGGCGGCAACGCGACATCGCGTCAGGCGTCGCCAGCGCCCTCGGGCGGTACGGCAGCCACGGTCACATCGGCCTCCTCGCCCGCATCCTCCTCGGCCTCCAGCCGCACCACGCTGACCAGCGCCTCCTCGGCCGGCAGGCGGATCAGGGTGACGCCCTGAGTGTTGCGGCTGAGCTGGGAGACTTCCGCCACGCGCGTACGTACCAGGGTGCCCTGGTTGGAGATCAGCATCAGCTCGTGCGCCTCGGTGACCTGCACCGCGGCAACCAGCGCACCGTTGCGTTCGGAGCACTGAATGCCGATCACGCCCTGGGTGCCGCGGCCCTTCTTGGGGAACTCGTCGAGTGCGGTGCGCTTGCCGTAGCCGCGTTCGGTGGCGGTGAGCACGTCGCCCTCGGCCGCCACGATCAACGACACCACAGCCTCGCCCGTGGCCAGCCGCATGCCGCGCACGCCGGTGGCGGTGCGCCCCATCGAGCGCACGGTGTTCTCGTCGAAGCGCACCGTCTTGCCGTTGGAGGCGAACAGCAGGATGTCGCTGTTGCCGTCGGTCAGTTCCACGTTGACCAGCGCGTCGCCCTCGTCGAGCTTGATCGCCTGCTTGCCTTTCTGCAGCTGGAAGGCGAACTCGGTGAGCGGAGTTTTCTTCACCGTGCCGTGGCTGGTGGCGAAGAACACGTAGCGGTCGTCGGTGTACTCGCGCACCGGCAGCACCGCCTGCACCTTCTCGCCCGCCGCCAGCGGCAGCAGGTTGATGATCGGCTTGCCGCGCGCGCCGGGGCCCGCCTCCGGCATCTGGTAGACCTTGAGCCAGTACACGCGACCGGTGCTGGTGAAGGTGAGCAGGGTGTCGTGGGTGTTCACCACCCACAGCTGTTCCACCACGTCCTCATCCTTCAGCGCCGAGGCCGAGCGGCCCTTGCCACCGCGCTTCTGCGCACGGTAGGTGCTGGCCGGCTGGCGCTTGATGTAGCCAGTGTGCGACAGGGTGACCACCATGTCCTCGGGCGCGATCAGGTCGAGGACGTTGAGGTCTTCCTGCGAATGCTGGATCTCGGTGCGGCGCGCGTCGCCGAATTCGTTCTTGACCGCTTCCAATTCCTCGCGGATCACCGCGAGCAGGCGCTCGGGGTTTTCCAGGATCTCGATCAGGCCACGAATGACGGTGAGGATCTCGCGGTATTCGTCGGAGAGTTTTTCCTGCTCCAGCCCGGTCAGGCGATGCAGGCGCATGGCGAGGATTTCCTGCGCCTGCACCTCGGAGAGCTGGTAGCCCTCGGCCTTGAGGCCATCGCGCGGATCCATATCCTCCGGCCGCGAGGCCTCGGCGCCGGCGGCGGCAAGCAGCGCGCCCACCATCCCCGGCTGCCACTTGCGCGCCAGCATGCGCTCGCGCGCTTCGGCCGGCGACGCCGAGGTCTTGATGAGCTCGATCATCGCGTCGATGTTGGCCAACGCGACGGTCAGGCCTTCGAGGATGTGCGCGCGGGCGCGCGCCTTGCGCAGTTCGAAGATGGTGCGCCGGGTCACCACCTCGCGGCGATGGCGGATGAAGGCCTCGAGGATCTCCTTGAGGTTCAAGGTACGCGGCTGGCCGTCCAGCAGCGCCACCATGTTGATGCCGAAGGTCACCTGCAGCTGGGTCTGCTGGAACAGGTTGTTCAGCACCACGTCGGCCATCGCATCCTTGCGGATCTCGATGACCACGCGCATGCCATCCTTGTCGGATTCGTCGCGCAGCTCGCTGATGCCTTCGAGCTTCTTTTCCTTGACCAGCTCGGCGATCTTCTCGATCAACCGCGCCTTGTTCACCTGGTAGGGCAGCTCGTGGACGAGGATGGTTTCGCGGCCGTTGCTCTCGGTCTCGATCTCGGTCTTGGCGCGCACCAGGATGCGCCCGCGTCCGGTGCGGTAGGCCTCATGAATGCCCGACGAGCCGTTGATGATGCCCGCGGTGGGGAAATCCGGCCCCGGAATGTAGTGCATCAGGTCGGCGATCGACAGCGTCGGCTCGTCGATCAAGGCGATCGTGGCGGAAACCACTTCGGTGAGATTGTGCGGCGGCACGTTGGTGGCCATGCCCACCGCGATGCCGGCCGAACCATTGATCAGCAGATTCGGCACGCGGGTGGGCAGCACCAGCGGCTCATGTTCGCTCTCGTCGTAGTTCGGGCCGAAGTCGACGGTGTCCTTGTCGATGTCGGCCAGCAGTTCCTGCGTGAGGCGCGACATGCGCACCTCGGTGTAACGCATGGCCGCCGCGTTGTCGCCGTCGACCGAACCGAAGTTGCCCTGACCGTCGACCAGCATGTAGCGCAGCGAGAACGGCTGCGCCATGCGCACGATGGCGTCGTAGACGGACGCGTCGCCGTGCGGATGGTATTTACCGATCACGTCGCCGACCACGCGGGCCGACTTCTTGTAGGGCTTGTTCCAGGCGTTGCCCAGCTCGTTCATCGCGAACAGTACGCGGCGATGCACCGGCTTGAGTCCGTCGCGCACATCCGGCAGCGCGCGGCCCACGATCACGCTCATCGCGTAGTCGAGGTAGCTCTGGCGCATCTCGTCTTCGATGTTGACGCGGATGATTTCTTTGGCGAGTTCTGCCATCAATCGGCTTCCCTGATGAACGAGGAGGAACGCGCCGCGCGCATGCCCGCGGACGCGTGAAAATCAACCGGTCGAGTGTAGCACGAACGCACTCTTCGCGCCTCGCGAAAAGTGGAAATTAATCATTGCGTTTCAAGGCGTTGCACGAACACCCCGGCAAGTTCGCCCGAGCTGCGTCGCGGACTTCCGCGCAGCGCGGGGAAAACGCGGATTTCAGGCGTCGAACAGCGCCCGCATCGCGGCCTCGGTCGGATGCTCGATCACACCACGTTCGGTGACGATGGCGTCGATCAGGCCACCCGGCGTCACGTCGAACACCGGGTTCCAGGCCTGCGCGCCCTCCACCACCACGCGGCGACCGCCGATGGCGAGCAGTTCCGCCGGGTCGCGCAGCTCGATCTCGATGGCCTCGCCCGAAGGCGTGGCCATGTCCACGGTGGAGGACGGCGCCACCACCATGAACTTCACGCCATGATGCTTCGCGACAATCGCCAGCTGGTAGGTGCCGATCTTGTTCGCGGTGTCGCCGTTGGCGGCGATGCGGTCGGCACCAACGATCACCCACTGCACCGCGCCCGACTTCATCAGGTGCGCGGCCGCCGAATCGGCGATCAGTTTCGCGGGGATGCCGTCGCGCACCAGTTCGTACATGGTGAGCCGCGCACCCTGCTGCCACGGCCGCGTCTCGCCGGCGAAGACCTGCGCAATGCACCCTTGCGCCACGCCGGCGCGGATCACACCCAGCGCGGTGCCGAAACCCGCGGTGGCCAGCGAGCCGGTGTTGCAATGGGTGAGCACGCCGGAACCCGGCGCGATCAGGGCGGCACCGAGTTCGCCCATGGCGCGATTGGCGGCCAGGTCCTCGTCCTGGATCGCCTGCGCCTCGCGCTCCAGCGCGGCGGCGTCGGCACCGGCATGGATGCGCGCCTTCATGCGGTCCAGCGCCCACATCAGGTTCACCGCGGTGGGCCGCGCCGCGCGCAGCATCGCCAAGGCATCGTCCAGCGCAACGCCCTGCCGTGCCGCCAGCGCCACGCCCCAGGCCGCGGCGATGCCGATGGCCGGCGCGCCGCGCACGGCCAGATCCTTGATCGCCCGCGTCACCTCGGCGACGGTGCGGCAGTCGATCCAGCGTTCCTCCTGTGGCAACCGTCGCTGGTCGAGCAGGCGGAGATGATCGCGGTGCCATTGCACGGCGCGGACGCGGTCGTAACGTTCGTAATCCATCGAGAGATTCGTGTGGTGAAACAGGGGGGAAATCAGGGCGAATCCGGCATCACCAGCCAGAGGATCAGGTAAGCCAGCACGCCGGAGCCGCCCAGCAGGACGAAGACGATCCAGGCCACGCGCACCAGGGTCGGGTCCCAGCCGAGGTATTCGGCGATGCCGCCGCAGACGCCGGCCAGCGTGCGATTCTGCCGCGAGCGACAAAGCCGTTTTTCCATGATCGACCTCCTCGGGGTCAGTCGCGCGCGCGCAGCCACTGGTGGATGGCCGGCGCCACCTCGCGCTGCGCGCGGCTGGAGACGTAGATGCCGATGTGACCGCCCTTGAACGGCAGTTCGGTGTAGTCGGTGCTGTTGACGCGCCGGCCCAGCGCGCGCGAGGCATCGGGCGGCACAAGGTGATCCTGCTCGGCGTAGATGTTCAGGATCGGCAGCACCAGGCGGCGCAAGTCCACCTCGTAGTCGCCGATGAACAGGCCGCCCTTCACCAGCTTGTTGCCTTGGTAGAAGTCCTTGATGAACTGACGGAAAGCCTCGCCGGCGAGGTCGGGCGAGTCGAAGATCCAGCGCTCCATGCGCAGGAAGTTCTCCAGCTCGACGGGCTTGTCCAGGATGTCCACCAGGGCCACGTACTTCTGCTGGTTGAGGCGCACCGGCTTGAGCGTCAGGTAGACCCAGTTCATCAAGTCGGCGGGCACGTTGCCCATGGTGTCGACGAAGCGGTCGACGTCCATGTCGCGGCACCAGTGCGAAAGCATGTTGTCCGGCGTCTGGAAATCCACCGGCGTGACCATGGTGACGATGTTCTTGACCTTCTCCGGATGCATCGCGCCATAGCACAGCGAGAACGCGCCGCCCTGGCAGATGCCGATGAGGTTGACCGCGCCCAGTCCATGCCGGTCGCGCAGCACATCCACGCAGCGATCGAGGTAGCCGTTCAGGTAATCGTCCAGCGTCAGCCAGCGGTCGGCGCCGTCGGGATAACCCCAGTCGATGAGATAGACGTCCTCACCCTGCGCCAGCAGGTTGCGCACCAGCGAGCGATCAGGTTGCAGGTCGGTCATCCACACCGTGTTGACCAGGGCGTAGACGATCAGCGTGGGCGTCTTCGCGGTGGGCGCGCGGTCACCCTGCAGGTGCCAGAGCTTGAGCTTGTCTTCGGCATACACCTGCTCGCGCGGCGTGTTGGCATAACCCGGCTCGCGCATGCCGCGCAGCTGGCTCATGCCGGCGCTGAGCTTGCGCTGGAAGTTGCCGATTTCCTGCATCAGCTGCGCGGGATCGAGTTGCAGCGGTGTGTCCATGGCGGTGCCCTCTAGTCAGCGTTTGCGCGGATGGTCGGCGGCTGCTGGCCGGGGCCTGGCGGCCGTGCCGGCGCGTTTGGCCGTCGATTTCGGCGTAGGCGCAGCCGTGTTCGACGGTTCGCCCCGCGCGGCCAGCTCGCGCCTGAGCGCCACCACCTCGCGGCGCAAGGCGAGGATCTCGCCCGCGGTATCCGCGCTGCCCTGCTGCTTGCGCAGCTCGCGGCGCACCTGCTGCAGACGTTCGCCCAGCGAGGCGACTTCCTCGCGCGTGGGCATCCCCAACTCACGGCACCATTGGCTGGTCTGGCGCTGCTGCAGCTGGCGCACGCGCATCTGGCTGTTGACCATCTCGCCATAGGCCGCACGGAATTCGTCGGAGAGCGCGACCTCGGCGTAGGCATCCTCGGCGGCGTCCACCCACAGGTCATACAGCGCCTTCAGCGAGGCAATCGGCGCACTCGCGGCGTCGCGCTGCGCCAGCTTCGCCTGCAGGCGTTCGAGGCCTTGCGCATTCGCTTGTTGGATCAAGGTCTGGTAGCGCGCGTTGGCTTCCAGCGCCGCCTGGATCGCACTGGCCAGCTCCTGCTGCTGCATCAATTGCTCGCGCTGCAGGCCGAAGGCCGGCACCGGCCCGTTCGCCGTGCCGGGCATGCTGAGGCCATGCGCCTGCACCGATTGCAACCAGGCCTGCCATTGCTGCACGAAGCCCTGCGCGGCGGCGTTATCGATCCCGTTGAAGGCCTGGGTGAAGGGCTGGTTGCCGGAACCGGCCCAGGCCCGCAACAAGGTTTGCCAGTCCGCGCCCGGCTGGCTGGCGCCCGCCGCCGCCACGCCCTGCATCCAGTCGAAGCAGCCCTTGAGTCCCGCCAGCGTGCGATCCAGTGCCTCGTTGCCGGCAGGCGGCGGCGCGGCGGCCAGCGGCGGCTGCAACTGGCGCAACCATGCGTCCCAGGATTGCTGGGCCAGCACCTGCCAATCCCTGATGAAATCGCCCGTCTGTCCGCTCATCGCGCATCCTCGTCGGCAACATCCGCATCCTAGCAAATACCCGTGCCGCGAAAGGTGCACCATCCATGCGTTCACCCCTGACCGCAAGAATCACATGGACGGCCATCCATGACCGCACTCCTCACAACGCACGAGGCCCGGCATGGCCGGGCCTCGTGCACGTCGCATGCGTCGGGCGACGCGGCTGGATCAGCCCTCGCCCTCGGCCACCGCCTTCATGGACAGGCGGATGCGGCCCTGCTTGTCCACTTCCAGCACCTTGACCTTGACGATGTCGCCTTCCTTGAGCTTGTCGGACACCTTCTCGACGCGCTCGTTGGAGATCTGCGACACGTGCACCAGGCCGTCCTTGCCCGGCATGATGGTGACGAACGCGCCAAAGTCCATCAGCTTGGCGACCTTGCCCTCGTAGATGCGGCCCGGCTCGACGTCGGAGACGATCTGCTCGATGCGCTTCTTCGCCGCCTCGCCCGCATCGCGGTTGACCGAGGCGATGATGACGGTGCCGTCGTCGTTGATGTCGATGGTGGCGCCGGTTTCCTCGGTGATCGAGCGGATGGTGGCGCCGCCCTTGCCGATGACTTCGCGGATCTTGTCGGGGTGGATCTTGATGGTGATCAGACGCGGCGCGTACTCGCTCATCTCGGTACGCGCGGTGCTGAGCGCCTTGGCCATCTCGCCGAGGATGTGCAGGCGACCGCGCTTGGCCTGGGCCAGCGCCACCTTCATGATCTCCTCGGTGATGCCGTCGATCTTGATGTCCATCTGCAGGGCGCTGATGCCATCGGCGCTGCCGGCCACCTTGAAATCCATGTCGCCGAGGTGATCCTCGTCACCCAGGATGTCGGACAGCACGACGAAGTCGTTGCCTTCCTTGACCAGGCCCATCGCGATGCCGGCCACCGGCGTCTTCAGCGGCACGCCGGCATCCATCATCGCCAGCGAGGAGCCGCACACGGAGGCCATCGACGAGGAGCCGTTGGACTCGGTGATTTCCGACACCACGCGCAGCACGTAGGGGAACGACTCCAGCGAGGGCTTGACCGCCTGCACGCCGCGCTTGGCGAGGCGGCCATGGCCGATCTCGCGACGCTTCGGCGCGCCGAAGCGACCGGCCTCGCCCACCGAGAACGGCGGGAAGTTGTAGTGGAACAGGAACGGGTCCTTGGACTCGCCGGCCGGCGCATCGATGATCTGCGCGTCGCGCGTGGTGCCCAGGGTGACCGTGACCAGCGCCTGCGTCTCGCCACGGGTGAACAGCGCGGAGCCGTGAGTGCGCGGCAGCACGCCCACGCGGGCGGTGATCGCGCGCACGTCGTCCAGCTGACGGCCATCGATGCGCACCTTGCTCTTCAGCACGCCATCGCGCAGGTTGTGGTACTCGATCTCCTCGAACGCATCGGAGATCTCGCCCGCGCTCCAGTTGCCGGCAGCGGCCTGCTCGGCCACGGCGGCCTTGACGTCGGCCTTCAGCGCGGCGATGGCATCGCGGCGCTCCAGCTTGTCGCGGATCTGGAAGGCCGCGGTCAGGCGGTTGCCGATGGCGGCATTCAGCGCGGCAAACAGCGCCTCGTTGCGCGCCGGCGCCTCCCACTTGAACGCCTTGCGGCCAGCCTCGGCCACGAATTCGTTGATGGCCTTGATCGCAGCCTGCATCTGCTGGTGGCCGAACACCACCGCGCCCAGCATCACGTCTTCGGAGAGCAGCTCGGCCTCGGACTCCACCATCAGCACCGCACCGGCGGTACCGGCCACCACGAGATCCAGCTGCGAACCGGCCAGCGCGGAAACGTCGGGGTTCAGCAGGTATTGGCCGTTGGCGTAACCCACGCGGGCGGCGCCGATCGGGCCCTTGAACGGAATGCCGGCCAGGGTCAGCGCGGCGGAGGCGCCGAGCAGCGCCGGGATGTCGCCGTCGACCTCGGGGTTCAACGAAACGACCTGGGCGATCACCTGCACTTCGTTCTTGAAGCCTTCCGGGAACAGCGGGCGCACCGGCCGGTCGATCAGGCGCGACGTCAGCGTCTCTTTCTCGGTCGGGCGACCTTCGCGCTTGAAGAAACCGCCAGGGATGCGACCGGCGGAGTAGAACTTTTCCACATAGTCGACGGTGAGCGGGAAGAAGTCCTGCCCTTCCTTCGCCTTGGCCGCCGCGACCGCGGTGACCAGCACGACGGTGCCGCCCATGCTGACCATGACCGCGCCGGAAGCCTGGCGGGCGATTTCGCCCGTCTCCAGCGTGACTTCGTGATTACCGTACTGGAATGACTTGGTTACTTTCGCCATGTTGATTTCCTGCCTCTTTGAAGGAGGCGGCCACGGGCGGCCGCCTCCTGATCTTCGCGTCCGGAAACGAACGCGGTGGCTGAACGAGTGCGGCCAGCAAGGGCCGCTGCCTGACCTTCACATCCGTCAACGCGCGCAAGTCCCAAGCCCGCGGCCACACATGGCCACGTCCCGCCTGCGCCCGCGGACGAACGCGGGAATCAACGGCGGAGGCCGAGGCGCTCGATCAAACCCTGGTAACGGCCAAGGTCGCGATCCTTGAGGTAGGCCAGGAGGTTCTTGCGGCGGTTCACCAGCTTCAGCAGGCCGCGGCGGGAGTGGTGATCCTGCTTGTGCGACTTGAAGTGGTCGGTGAGGTGATCGATGCGGGCCGACAAGAGCGCCACCTGCACTTCGGTGGAGCCGGTGTCGTTCGGCACGCGGCCGAAGTCAGCGATGATCTTGCCGGTCTGTTCTGCGGTAAGAGACATGTGTGTACCTGTTTCCTTGAAAAGGCGATGCGAAGCTTGCGTTTGCGCCACCGTGATGACGCAAGCGCAAGCTTCGCCTTGATGAATGAAACAACGGGAATAACTTGCTCATTCTACCGTTGACGGCCCGCCTGCAACAAGGGCAAGCCAACGACGCGGGCTTCACGGTGGCGGCAGGTTGAACCCGCGCTGGATGCGGCTGCGGCCAGCCTCGTCCAACGTCAGCAGCGCCAGCAGGGCGCCGTCGGCGGCATAGGCGGCATAGCGGCCCGCCGGGCGCGTCACCACGATGGGCTGGCCGTGCACGATGGCCGTGGTCTGCGCCTCGTCCAACTGCAGCGCGGGCCAGTCCGCCAGCCCCGCCGACAGCGGCAGCAGATGGGCCAGCAAGGCCGCATCGCCCTGCCTGGCAGCCTGTTCCAGTTCGGCCATCGTGACCATGACCGGTGTCCGGAACGGCTCCACCCACAGGCGCCGCAGCGTGGTGAGGTGGGCGCCGCAACCCAGCGCCTCGCCCAGGTCGACCGCGAGCGAGCGCACATAGGTGCCCGAACCGCACTCCACCTCGAAGGTCAGGCTGTCCGCGTCGAACGCCAGGAGCTCCAGCCTGAACACCTCCACCTCGCGCGGAGGCGCCGTCACCTCATCGCCACGCCGAGCCTTGACGTACAGCGCCTCGCCATCCTGCTTGAGCGCGCTGTACACCGGCGGCACTTGGGTGATGCGGCCGCGCAGCGGCGCCAGTGCGGCCTCGATGCTTGCCGCATCCAGCGCCGGCAGCGGACGCTCGCGCAGCAGCTCGCCCTCGCGGTCGGCCGTGGTGGTGGTGATGCCCAGCCGGCACGTGGCGCGATAGGCCTTGCGGGCGCCCAGCAGGTTGCCGGCAAGCTTGGTCGCCTCGCCAAAGCACAGCGGCAACAGGCCGGTGGCCATCGGGTCGAGTGCGCCGGTATGACCGCCCTTGGCGGCGCGGAACAGCCGGCGCACCGCCTGCATGGCCTGGGTGGAGCTTTCGCCCTCGTGCTTGTCGAACAGCACGATGCCGTGCAGTTCGCGCCAGGCGATGCGCGGGAGCTTGCGATTGCGGTGCATGAAACGCGGGCTACGACTCGCCGGATTCGGCCGGCGTGGCGGCGCCCGTGTCCCGCAGCAGGGCGTCGATGCGCTCGCCCTTGTCCACCGAATCGTCGTACTTGAAGCGCAGTTCCGGCACGCGGCGCAGGCGCATGCCGCGCGACAGGCTGCGGCGGAACTCGCCGGCCAGGGTATTGAGCGCCTTCACCGCCGCCACCGATTGCTCGGGCAGCAGTGCAGTGACCCACACCGCAGCGTAATCGAGGTCGCGGCTCACTTCCACGTCCGACACGCTGCACGAGGGCAGGCCGTGGTCGCGCACGGCGGCATGCACGAGCAAGCCGATTTCGCGGCGCAACTCGGCGCCTACACGGTCGGTACGTTTGAAGTCGCGGGAGGGCATGAAGTGATCGGAATCCGTATCGAATAGCTGGAGAGCAAAAGCTCCGTTACTTATGCCTTCTGGCGTGCAGTCCTGCACGCCAGAAGGCTCGGCAAGCCCGGCATGCGCCGGCCCCGCCTCCGTCTGGCCATGGCCAGACGAGCGGCCATCCATGGCCACGCCCGCACCCTGCAACGCCCTGCGGGCGTTACAGGGTGCGGGCCACCTCGATGCGCTCGAAGCACTCGATCTGGTCGCCGACCTTGACGTCGTTGTACTGCTTCACGGCGATACCGCATTCCATGCCGTTGCGCACCTCGTCGACCAGGTCCTTGAAGCGGCGCAGCGATTCCAGCTCGCCCTCGAACACCACGGTGTTGTCGCGCAGCACGCGGATCGGCTTGCTGCGCTTGACGTGGCCTTCGGTGACCATGCAGCCGGCGACCGCACCGAACTTGGAGCTGCGGAACACCTCGCGCACCTGCGCGATGCCGATGATTTCCTCGCGGATCTCCACGCCAAGGAGGCCGGAAGCCGCCTGCTTCACCTGGTCGATCACGTCGTAGATGATCGAGAAATAGCGCACATCCAGGCCGGCGGTATCGATCACCTTGCGCGCCGAGGCGTCGGCACGCACGTTGAAGCCGATCACCAGCGCCTTGGAGGCCGCGGCCAGCGTGGCATCGGACTCGGTGATGCCGCCGACGCCTGCGGCGATCACGTTGACCTTGACGTTCTCGTTGCCGATCGCGCCGAGTGATTCGCGCAGCGCCTCGACCGAGCCTTGCACGTCGGCCTTGACCAGGATGTTGAGCGTCTGCTGGCCAGTGCCCTGGCCCATCTGCGCGATGATGTCCTCAAGCCGGTTGGCCTTGCTGACCATGCGCGTCTCGCGGCGCTTCTGCTGGCGCTCGGCGGCCACCTGCTTGGCCAGCTTCTCGTCGGCCACCACCACGAAGTCGTCGCCCGCTTCCGGCACGCCGGAAAGGCCCAGCACCTGCACCGGGATCGACGGGCCGGCTTCCTGCACGGTCTTGCCGGTCTCGTCGACCAGCGCGCGCATGCGGCCGTATTCGATGCCGCAGACCACGAAGTCGCCGCGCTTGAGCGTGCCCTGCTGCACCAGCACGGTAGCCACCGGGCCGCGACCCTTGTCCAGGCTGGATTCGATCACCACGCCCGAGGCGGCGCCATCGACCACGGCGGTCAGCTCCATCACCTCGGCCTGCACCGAGATCGCGTCGAGCAGCTCGTCGATGCCCATGCCGGTCTTGGCCGACACCGACACGAACGGCGTGTCGCCACCCCACTCTTCCGGGATGACTTCCAGGTTGCCCAAGCCTTGCCTGACGTGGTCGGGGTTGGCGGAGGACTTGTCCATCTTGGTCAGCGCCACGATCAGCGGCACCTTGGCGGCGCGCGCGTGCTTAACGGCTTCAGCCGTCTGCGGCATCACGCCGTCGTCGGCAGCCACCACCAGCACCACGATGTCGGTGGACTGCGCGCCACGGGCGCGCATCGCGGTGAACGCGGCGTGGCCCGGGGTGTCGAGGAAGGTGATGACGCCCTTGGGCGTCTCCACGTGGTAGGCGCCGATATGCTGGGTGATGCCACCGGCCTCGCCTGCCGCGACCTTGGTGCGGCGGATGTAGTCGAGCAGCGAGGTCTTGCCGTGGTCGACGTGACCCATGATGGTGACCACCGGGGGACGCGCCAGCTTTTCGCCGTCCATCTCCACGCTTTGCGTGTGTGCGGCCAGTGCGGCCTCGGCGTTGTTGGCGTTGGCCTCGACCACGGTGTGGCCGAGCTCCTCCACCACCAGCACGGCGGTGTCGTGGTCGATGGTCTGGTTGATGGTGGCCATCACGCCCATCTTGAACAGCGCCTTGACCACCTCCGAGCCCTTGACCGCCATTTTCTGCGCCAGTTCGGCGACCACGTTGGCGTCGCCCACCACCACCTCGCGCACGACGGCGGCGGTCGGGCGAGTGAACCCGTGCGTACCGGCGGCACCGCCGCCACGAACGACGTCGCGTGCGGCACCCTTGCCTGGCTTGCCGCGTTTGCCGCTGGAGCGGCGTGCGCGGTCGGCTTCGCTCAGGTGCAGTTCGCCGGCGGCAAAACGCTTGCCGCCGGCCACGTCGTCACGGCCACGACCATGGCGCGCCTTGCCGCGCGCGTCGGTACCGGTACCCGTACTCGTGCCTGCTGCTGCGGCTGGTGCGCGCGCGGCGGCCGGCGCGGACGCCGGAGCGGGCGCCGGCTTGACCAGCTTCTCGCGCTTGCGCGGCTCATGCACGCGCGGCACGATCATGCCCAGTTCGCGTGGATCAATGCGCTGCACCGTCGACGCTGCCTCGGCAACGGACTCCTCGACTACCGGCTCGTCGACAGCGACGGGCGGCGACGCCACGATGCCCTGCGACTCGCCCGCCGGCACGGTGCCGACGACGACCGGCGTCGGCACGGGCTCGGCCGCCGCAACCTCAACCTGGCGCCGATGCTCGGCCGCCTCTTCCCGCGCATGCTGCGCGGCCAATTCATGCTCCTGCGCTTCCTGCTGGCGGCGCTGCTCGGCCGCGTGACGATCCTGCTCTTCCTGCCGACGCTGCTCGCGCGACTCGGCCAGCTTGCGCACGGCCTCCTCGCGTTCGGGCTCGGCGCTGGCTTCCTCGGCGATCACGCTGCGCTTGACGTAGGTGCGTTTGGCACGCACTTCGACGTTCACCGTCTTGGCGGTGCTGGCGGCGCCGCGCCCGCCCGGCGTGGTCACCTTCAGCTCGCCCACGGTGCGGCGGCGCAGGGTGACCTGACGTGGCGCACTGTCGACGGTTTCCGCGACCGGCTCGCCCTTGCCGTGATTGCGGCGCAGGAAGCCCAGCAATTTCACCTTCTCGGTGCTGCTGATGACCTGCTCCGGATCGGAGAATTTCATGCCCGCCCCGCCCAGTTGGGCAAGCAGCTTGTCGACCGGCATGCCCAGCACCTGGGCGAGTTGTTTGATCGTGACATCCGACATCGTGTTCATTCTCCGCCGTTCCCGCGCTTGTCGTGCGCACAGCACCCGCCGTGCGTACCCAGCCATCCGTGGTGGAAGGCCGTCGGCCTTCCTCGGCGCGCCCGTCCAGGGGCGCCGCCGTCCGCGGTCAGCCGCCCTTCTCCAATTGCTCGATCATCGGTGCGCGCGCCGCCATGATGAGCGCGGCCGCGCGCTCCTCGGTCATGCCCTCGATGTCGATGAGGTCGTCCACCGCCTGGTCGGCGAGGTCGTCCACCGACACCACACCACGCGCGGCCAGCGCATAGGCGGTGTCCTCGTCCATGCCCTTGAGCGCAAGCAGCTCTTCGCTGGGCTGGTGTTCGTCGACACCCTCTTCCACCGCCAGCGCCTCGGTAAGCAGCGCGTCGCGGGCGCGAGCGCGCAGTTCCTCGACGATGTCCTCGTCGAAGCCCTCCACCGCCAGCAGCTCGGCGCTGGGCACGTAGGCGATTTCCTCGACGCTGGAGAAGCCTTCCTGCACCAGGATGTTGGCGATCTCCTGATCCACTTCGAGCTTGTCCATGAACAGTTGCAGCGCAGCCTCCTGCTCGGCCTCGCTCTTGGCGGCAACCTGATCCTGGGTCATCACGTTGAGTTGCCAGCCGGTGAGCTTGCTGGCCAGGCGCACGTTCTGGCCACCGCGACCGATGGCCTGGGACAGCTTGTCCTCGGCCACCGCGATGTCCATGGAGTGCTTTTCCTCGTCCATGATGATGGACTGCACCTCGGCCGGCGCCATCGCGTTGATGACGTACTGGGCCTGGTTCTCGTGCCACAGGATGATGTCGACGCGCTCGCCGTTGAGGTCGTTGGAGACCGCCTGCACGCGCGAACCGCGCATGCCGATGCAGGCGCCGATCGGGTCGGTGCGGGTGTCGTGGGCCAGCACGGCGATCTTGGCGCGGTCGCCCGGGTCGCGCGCGCAGCCCTTGATCTCGACCAGGCCCTGGCCGACTTCGGGCACTTCCAGCTTGAACAGTTCGATCATGAATTCCGGCGCGGCGCGCGACACGAACAGCTGCGGCCCGCGCACTTCGGATTTCACCTCATACAGGTAGCCACGCACGCGGTCGCCCACACGCACCGATTCGCGCGGAATGGTCTTGTCGCGCGCGATGAAGGCCTCTGCGTTGCCGCCCAGGTCAAGGTAGATGTTGCCGCGCTCCACGCGCTTGACGATGCCGGTGATCAGCTCGCCCACGCGATCCTTGTAGGCATCCACCACCTGCTGGCGCTCGGCCTCGCGCACGCGCTGCACGATCACCTGCTTGGCGGCCTGCGCGGCGATGCGGCCGAACTCGGCGTTCTCGATCTGCGTCTCGATGTACTCGCCCACCTGGGCTTCGGCGCGCTCGTCCAGCGCGTCCATCAGGCGCAGCTGGTAGAACGGCGACTCCATCTCGCCGTCATCGGCGATGATTTCCCAGCGGCGGAAGGTCTCGTAGTCGCCGGTGTCGTGGTCGATGGCGACGCGGATGTCGGGATCTTCCTCGGGGTAGCGCTTCTTGGCAGCCGAGGCCAGCGCAGCCTCCATCGCCCCGAAGATCACCTCGCGCGGCACGCCCTTCTCGTTGGCGACCGCGTCGACCACCAGCAAAAGCTCTTTGCTCATTTCTACTACTCCATCGGCGCCGTCGTGGCGACCGCCAGGTTTTGATTTACGTGTGCATCCGTTGAACGACGGTATCCGCGAACCGCCATTCGCAGTGAATTCATTTCTTCTTGGCTGGCGCCTTGCCGGGCTTGGGCTTGGGCGCGTAGCCCAAGGCCACCCAGTCCGGCACCACGTTGGCGCTTTCCACCTGGCCGTGGTCGAAGGCGAAGGCCTTGCCCTCGGCCTCCAGCGCAATGCGCTCGCCATCCACCGCCACCAACTTGCCGCGCAAGCGGCGGCGCCCGTCCAGCGGCGTGCGCAGCAGCACCTTCACATCCTGCCCGAGCACGCGCGCGAACTGCGCAGCGGTGAACAGCGGGCGATCAATGCCGGGCGAGGAAACCTCGAGCACGTAGTGGCCGGGGATGGGATCTTCCACATCCAGCAAGGCGGACAGTTCGCGACTGGCCGTCTCGCAATCCTCGATGCCGACTTCGCGGCGCTGGCCGTCCGCATCCGGAGCCGCGCTCCCGGCGATGTCCAGATAGACGCGCAAGGTGCCCTGCCCCTGCGCGGGGAAGAACTCCACGCCAAGGCACTCCAGGCCAAGATCGGCCAGAACCGTACTGAAGCGTTGTGCCAGTGCCTGCGTGTCCATCGTTGCCATCCAGATCGCGAAAACAAAAAATGGGCGCGAACGGCCCATTCCCTGCTCCTGAAAAACCGGAGCGTTCCCGCCAGTGTCCTGCGCCAGGGCCGTTGCCGCCATCGCGGCGACGCGCATGACTGCACCGCATCCTTGCGCCCAACAAAAAAGCCTCACGAGGAGGCTTTCTTGTCCAAGAAAGAGTCTGGTAGCGGGGGCAGGATTCGAACCTGCGACCTTCGGGTTATGAGCCCGACGAGCTGCCAGACTGCTCCACCCCGCATCAGAGTCCGCACAGTGTACAGACACCACCATGCCAGCGCAACGATTGCGTGCGACGCTACTCCAGTTGGCATTGCCACGCTGGAATGCAACACCCACGAGACGTCGTGAGCCACTGGCTCGAGGCCCGATCAGAGCCAACGTCCCGGGTTTGTGATGTACCATCGCGAGCTTGCGAACAAGGGGAAACATGATGGCTCGTCACGATCTGGAAGCGCTGTGCTCGCCACTGGCCGACGACGCGCCCTGCGGGCCCGACCTGGAGTACGACCCCGAGTTCCAGACGCTGGAGCGTGAAGCCACGCCCAAGGCCGAGCGGGCGGTTGGTGACAGCGTGAAGGCCGCCGAAGAACCCGACTGGGACAAGGTCGCCACGCTGGGCGAGTCGTTGTTCGGCCGCAGCCGCGACCTGCGCGTGGCCATGTGCCTGACCTCAGCCTGGACACGCCAGCAAGGCCTCGCCGGCTGGGCCGATGGCCTCGCGCTGATCCACGGCCTACTGGAAAACCTCTGGGACAACGTGCATCCGCAGCTCGATGCCGAAGACGACAACGACCCCACCGCACGCGTCAACGCCGTGATGCCGCTGACCGACATGCAATCCGCCCTCGGCCTGTTCCGCAGCACGCCCTTCGTGCAATCGCCCCGACTCGGGCGCTTCAGCCTGCGCGACCTGCGCATCGCCGAGGGCTCGCTCAAGGTCGCGGCAACGGACGACGGCACCTCCCTGCCCAGCCTCACCGACATCGAAGCCTGCTGCCTGGATTGCCCGGAAGAGCAGTTGGCCACCGCCGCCGAGGCCGTGGCCAGCGCCATGGCGCACGCACGCGCCATCGACACCCTGTTCACCGATCGCATCGGCACCGCCGGCCCCGATTTCAAGCCGCTGCTTGGCGAAGTCTACGAACTGAAGAAGTTCCTCGACGCGCAGACGGCCAAACGCATGCCAGCCGCCGACGCGGCAGCCGCCGAGGACGCCGATGCGCCGTCCGCAGGCGACGCTGGCTCCGGCAACCGGGCTGCCGCCAGCCGCGGCATCGAGTCGCCGCAGGACGTGATCCGTCGGCTCGACGAAATCTGCGACTACTACGCCAGGCGCGAACCCTCCAGCCCGATCCCGCACCTGCTGCGCCGTGCCCAGCGACTGGTGGGGCTCAACTTCATCGATCTGATGAAGGAACTGGCGCCCGGCGGCCTGTCCGAATTCCAGGTGATTTCCGGCACCGGCGACGAGTGAGCCGCTGCGAGCCGCAGGCTGCTGTGGCTCGCCGGTTGATCCCGCCCTTCCCCGGGTCTTCGCCGGCGCTTCAGCCCTTGCCCTGCGGAACAGGCATCGTCAATCGCTGCCGCGGCAGAGCTTGGCCTGCCTTGCGACGAACAACGAATGGATGGCCGGATTCCAGCTCATGGTCAGCCCGCCAGGCAGGCCGACGGTGATGCCGGCATCGGCCGCCTGCGTGACCGGCCCTGTCGTCGCCTGCTCGCCATCACCAAAGTGCGCCGAGGCGGTGATGGTGTAGCTCACCGGATTCGGGCAAGCCGAGACATCCACCAACTGCGGCACGGCAACCCCAGGCTGCGCCGCCACCGACAGGCTGCCGTGGGCGAGCGCCACCTCCCCATCGCTCCCGCCCGCGCGACAATGGGCGCTCAGGGCGTAGTCGACCCGCACCTCCGGCCGCGGCGCCAACTGCAGCGCCGCCAACGCCTCGGGAAGCTTGGTGCAACCGAGCAGAAAGGCCTTGCGCTGTGGCACTACGTGCAACACATAGCCGCCCGGCGCAAGCGCGGCGCGACCGGCCAGCTTGAGCGCCAACCGCTGCGGCGACGCCGCCGTGATGACGGGCTGGCTGGCTGCCGGTTGACCTTGCGCATCGGTCAGGCTCACCGCGGGATTGGCGCACTGGGGATCGAGCAAGTCGCTGCCGGTCAGCACGAGATCCAGCGGCTCCGTGCCGGGATGGATGACGAACAGCGGTTGATGATCGTCCGTCTCCACGGCATCGATCACCGGCGCCATGCCCTTGCCGGACGCATTCTGCGCGGCGAGCCGTTGCACATTCAGCGCCAGTGCGGCGACCAGGGCCTTGGCCTCCTCGCCGCGGCACCCCGACACCACCGCCAGATAAGCCTGGGTGCGTTGGGCAGCGGCAGCCGCACGCCTGGCCTGCGCCTTGGCGGCTTCGCCGAGGATCTCCACCGGCTGCGTCACGTTGCTACCCAACTGGCCGCGCAGGGCTTCACCCATCTGCACCAGCTGCTTCGCCACGGGAGCCAGCGCCAGGTCGGGCCGCTGTCGCGCCTGCGCCATCAATGCCTGTTGTGCCGTCTCCAGCTGCGACAGGACGAAATCGCCGGTCGGGCGCGCGGCATCCTGCGCCGGCAACCGACTCGGGCAGGCGATCAGGCCGGCCATGAGCAAGCCCACGCAAGCCGTCAAAGGACGCGGAATACGTCGTGCTGACATCGACTCAATCATCCGCCGGACAATCCGCCGTGGCCGGCTGCCCCGGCTGGCAAGCCTGCTGGTCGGACGGCAGCAGGATGCCGGAAGGCACAACACCGAACGAACGGTAATTGGCGTTGATGATACCGGGGTCGATATAGGCGTCGCCGTGGTTGTTGCCATTTTGCGCCTTGCCGGTCAACGACGAGGTAGGCACGTTGACGCTGGGCGCACCCAGCACCGGCAAGATGTTTCCTTGCGCATCCACCGCGTAGAAATAGGCCGGCACCACACCCAGGTGGGAAACCGTCTGGTCACCCGTACCGACGACATAAATCGGCGCCACCAAGGTGCCAATCGCCCCCGTCGCCGACCATGTGCCCACGCCGTCATACGCCCCAGTGGTGCCCTGCTGCAGCAGATCGCCACCATTCACGCCCAGATACAAGGCCGACGTCCCAGCGTTCACGGTGTAGGTACTGCCACCGACGGAGGCCAGCGTCAGCGTCTGCGCATCGGTGAAACTGAAACCGGCAGGCGAACTGAAACCACCGAGCACGGCCACGTGATTGCCCATGAACTGGTTGGCCGAACCCAGCGTGGTTGGGCCAGCGGCGCCGCCGGTCAAGGTGGCGGCGGTGATCGATCCACCGGCACTGCCGTCGATGGCCCCGGCGGAATGCAGCGTCACCAGCGTACCGGACAGGCTGCCACCGATACCAAGAGCCCCACTGGTCGTCGTGAGCGCAACGCTGGCATTGCCGTTCACCGCGCCGACCACCGTCAACGCCTGCGCGTTCGTCAGGCTGAAGCCGTTCGCGCTGAAGTTGCCCAGCGTGCCGATCTGGTTCGCACCCGTGAGTGTCGCTGCGCCGCTCGCGCTGCCGGTCAGCGTGCCGGCCGAAATGGTGCCGCCGTTCTGCACGATGGAGCCACCCGCGCTATTCAGCGTGGCGGCCTGGCTGGCCGTGAGATCGCCGCCGAGCTGGATGCCGGAGGCGCCACTCAGGCTGACGTTGCCACCGGACACCGTGCCCGTCGTAACCAGCTGACCACCCGCGGTCAACGCCACGCTGTTGCCGTCGCCATCAAGCGCAGACGCGACGGTGAGGTCGTTCTTGTCAACCAAGGCGATATTCAAGCCTTGGAGGGTCACCACCCCTACGAAGTCATTGCCCGAATCGGTCAGCGCAATATTGCCGCCTGCTTGCAGCGTGGTGGTTCCCTGGACGCTCACCGCCCCGCTGCCTTGCTGGATCGAACCGGTGGTATCGACCGCCAGGTTCGAGCCGACGGCCAAACCGCCGAGCGTGGTCACGGCGCCCGGGTTGGAGACAGTGATGTCGAGCGAACCGGCGGTCGAACCATCCACGGCAAGATTGCTGTTGGCGGTGATCGCCGCGATGCCGGTCAGCATGCCGGCGATGCCGGACGATCCGGTGCCCGCCAGGTGGACACTCGCCGCCGTGGTGTAGCCCGTGTAATCCAGCGTGCCGTTGCTGCCGGCATCGAGGTTGCCGGACAGCGAACCGTCGCCGCCGGAATGTATGATGAAATGGCCGCTGCCGGTGTCGGTCAAATTGCCGATGCCCGTAAAGCCGCCAGCGAGATCGGTCGCCGTACCTTGGTTGCCGCCGCTCAAGGCCCATGCCTGATTGGCCGCGATAAGCGTACCGGTGCCGCTGTCGGCGATCGCCTCGAACGAGGTCCAGTTCACCGTGCCGTTGCTGCCGGCGCCCACGCCGCTCAGCGTGTAGGTCTGGTTCGCACCCTTGATCGTGTCGGTGTTGGCGCTGCCCGTGACCTTGGTCACGCCCGTCCATGTGCCGCCGATGCCCGTCGTCAAGCCGTTACCGGCGGACAGGTCGAAGCTCACCGCGCTGCCGTAGCCGCTGTAGTCCAGCGTCGACGCCGCCAGGTTACCGCTCAGGCTGCCGGACGTGCCGAAGTTCACCGTACCCGTCGCGTCGATGAGGTTGCCGATGCCGCTGAAACCACCGGGCAACCATGCCGACACCGTGCCGGCGTTGCTGCCCGTCAGGGTATAGGCCTGCCCGCTGGCCTGCAGCGTGCCGACGCCGCTGTCGGCGATCGCCTCGAACGAGGTCCAGTTCACCGTGCCGTTGCTGCCGGCGCCCACGCCACTCAGCGTGTAGGTCTGGTTCGCACCCTTGATCGTGTCGGTGTTGGCGCTGCCCGTGACCTTGGTCACGCCCGTCCATGTGCCGCCGATGCCCGTCGTCAAGCCGTTACCGGCGGACAGGTCGAAGCTCACCGCGCTGCCGTAGCCGCTGTAGTCCAGCGTCGACGCCGCCAGGTTGCCGCTCAGGCTGCCGGACGCGCCGAAGTTCACCGTACCCGTCGCGTCGATGAGGTTGCCGATGCCGCTGAAACCACCGGGCAACCATGCCGACACCGTGCCGGCGTTGCTGCCCGTCAGGGTATAGGCCTGCCCGCTGGCCTGCAGCGTGCCGACGCCGCTGTCGGCGATCGCCTCGAACGAGGTCCAGTTCACCGTGCCGTTGCTGCCGGCGCCCACGCCGCTCAGCGTGTAGGTCTGGTTCGCACCCTTGATCGTGTCGGTGTTGGCGCTGCCCGTGACCTTGGTCACGCCCGTCCACGTGCCGCCGATGCCCGTCGTCAAGCCGTTGCCGGCGGACAGGTCGAAGCTCACCGCGCTGCCGTAGCCGCTGTAGTCCAGCGCCTGCGCCGTCAGGTTGCCGCTCAGGCTGCCGGACGCGCCGAAGTTCACCGTACCCGTCGCGTCGATGAGGTTGCCGATGCCGCTGAAACCACCGGGCAACCATGCCGACACCGTGCCGGCGTTGCTGCCCGTCAGGGTATAGGCCTGCCCGCTGGCCTGCAGCGTGCCGACGCCGCTGTCGGCGATCGCCTCGAACGAGGTCCAGTTCACCGTGCCGTTGCTGCCGGCGCCCACGCCGCTCAGCGTGTAGGTCTGGTTCGCACCCTTGATCGTGTCGGTGTTGGCGCTGCCCGTGACCTTGGTCACGCCCGTCCACGTGCCGCCGATGCCCGTCGTCAAGCCGTTGCCGGCGGACAGGTCGAAGCTCACCGCGCTGCCGTAGCCGCTGTAGTCCAGCGCCTGCGCCGTCAGGTTGCCGCTCAGGCTGCCGGACGCGCCGAAGTTCACCGTACCCGTCGCGTCGACAATGTTCTCGAACGACGCCCAGTTCAGCGTGCCATTTGTGCCGGAGTTGGCACCCGTCAGCGTGTAGGTCGCACCGGTACCCGTGATCGTATCGCTGTTGCTGCTGCCCACGACCGAAGTCACGCCACTCCAGCTGCCGCCAATGCCGACGGCCGAATGGCCTTGCACGTTGAACGTCACCGCACTGGCATAGCTGCTGTAGTCCAGCGCCTTGGCCGTCACGTTGCCGGTGACGCTTCCGCCCGTGCCGAAGTTGATCGTGCCCGTCGTGTCGGTGATGGTGCCGATGCCGCTGAAGCCACCGGGTAGCCATGTCGATACCGTGCCGGTATTGCTGCCGCTCAAGGTGTAGGTCTGCCCCGCGCCATTGAGCGTGCCCGTACCGCTGTCGGCGATCTTCTCGAACGAGGTCCAGCCCAAGCCGGCTCCGTTGCTGCCCGCATTGAGGCCCGTCAGCGTGTAGGTCGCACCGGTGCCCGTGATCGTATCGCTGTTGCTGCTGCCCACGACCGAAGTCACGCCACTCCAGCTGCCGCCAATACCGACGGCCGAATGGCCTTGCACGTTGAACGTCACCGCACTGGCATAGCTGCTGTAGTCCAGCGCCTTGGCCGTCACGTTGCCGGTGACGCTTCCGCCCGTGCCGAAGTTGATCGTGCCCGTCGTGTCGGTGATGGTGCCGATGCCGCTGAAGCCACCGGGCAGCCATGTCGATACCGTGCCGGCGTTGCTGCCGCTCAAGGTGTAGGTCTGCCCCGCGCCATTGAGCGTGCCCGTACCGCTGTCGGCGATCTTCTCGAACGAGGTCCAGCTCAGGCCGGCTCCGTTGCTGCCCGCATTGAGGCCCGTCAGCGTGTAGGTCGCACCGGTGCCCGTGATCGTATCGCTGTTGCTGCTGCCCACGACCGAAGTCACGCCACTCCAGCTGCCGCCAATACCGACGGCCGAATGGCCTTGCACGTTGAACGTCACCGCACTGGCATAGCTGCTGTAGTCCAGCGCCTTGGCCGTCACGTTGCCGGTGACGCTTCCGCCCGTGCCGAAGTTGATCGTGCCGGTCGTGTCGATGATGGTGCCGATGCCGCTGAAGCCACCGGGCAGCCATGTCGATACCGTGCCGGCGTTGCTGCCGCTCAAGGTGTAGGTCTGCCCCGCGCCATTGAGCGTGCCCGTACCGCTGTCGGCGATCTTCTCGAACGAGGTCCAGCTCAGGCCGGCTCCGTTGCTGCCCGCATTGAGGCCCGTCAGCGTGTAGGTCGCACCGGTGCCCGTGATCGTATCGCTGTTGCTGCTGCCCACGACCGAAGTCACGCCACTCCAGCTGCCGCCAATACCGACGGCCGAATGGCCTTGCACGTTGAACGTCACCGCACTGGCATAGCTGCTGTAGTCCAGCGCCTTGGCCGTCACGTTGCCGGTGACGCTTCCGCCCGTGCCGAAGTTGATCGTGCCGGTCGTGTCGATGATGGTGCCGATGCCGCTGAAGCCGCCGGGCAGCCATGTCGATACCGTGCCGGTATTGCTGCCGCTCAAGGTGTAGGTCTGCCCCGCGCCATTGAGCGTGCCCGCGCCGCTGTCGGCGATCTTCTCGAACGAGGTCCAGCTCAGGCCGGCTCCGTTGCTGCCCGCATTGAGGCCCGTCAGCGTGTAGGTCGCACCGGTGCCCGTGATCGTATCGGTGCCGCCGCTGCCCGTGACCGACGTCACGCCCGCCCACGTGCCACCGATGCCCGTTGTCGTGCCGGCGCCGTCGGACAGGTCGAAGCTCACCGCGCTGGCGTAGCTGCCGTAGTTCAGCGTCGACGCCGTCACGCTGCCGCCAATCGTGCCGTTCGTGCCGAAGTTCACCGTGTTCGCTGTCGCGCTGCCCGTCAGGGCGCCGCCGGTGCCAAGGTTCACCGTGCCCGTCGTGTCGGTGATGGTGCCGATGCCGCTGAAACCGCCCAGCAGCCACGTCGATACCGTGCCGGTATTGCTGCCGCTCAACGTGTAGGTCTGCCCCGCGCCATTGAGCGTGCCCGTACCGCTGTCGGCAATCTTCTCGAACGAGGTCCAGCTCAGGCCGACTCCGTTGCTGCCCGCATTGAGGCCCGTCAGCGTGTAGGTCGCACCGGTGCCCGTGATCGTATCGGTGCCGCCGCTGCCCGTGACCAACGCCACGCCCGTCCACGTGCCGCCGATGCCCGTCGTCATCCCGGCACCGTCGGACAGGTCGAAGCTCACCGCGCTGGCGTAGTTGCTGTAGTCCAGCGTCGACGCCGTCACGCTGCCGCCAATCGTGCCGTTCGTGCCGAAGTTCACCGTGTTCGCTGTCGCGCTGCCCGTCAGGGCGCCGCCGGTGCCAAGGTTCACCGTGCCCGTTGCGTCGGTGATGGTGCCGATGCCGCCGAAGCCACCCGGCAGCCACGTCGATACCGTGCCGGCGTTGCTGCCGCTCAAGGTGTAGGTCTGCCCCGCGCCATTGAGCGTGCCCGTACCGCTGTCGGCGATCTTCTCGAACGAGGTCCAGCTCAGGCCGGCTCCGTTGCTGCCCGCATTGAGGCCCGTCAGCGTGTAGGTCGCACCGGTGCCCGTGATCGTATCGGTGCCGCCACTGCCCGTGACCAACGCCACGCCCGTCCACGTGCCGCCGATACCCGTCGTTGTCCCGGCACCGTCGGACAGGTCGAAGCTCACCGCGCTGGCGTAGTTGCTGTAGTCCAGCGTCGACGTCGTCACGCTGCCGCTCAGGCTGCCCGCCGTGCCGAAGTTCACCGTGCCCGTTGCGTCGACGATATTCTCGAATGACGTCCAGCCCACACCACCGCCGCTGCCCGCATTGGCGCCGCTCAACAGGTACGTCTTGCCGCTGCCCTTGATCGTGTCGGCGCCGCCGCTGCCGGTGACCGTGGTCACGCCCGTCCACGTGCCGCCGATGCCCGTCGTCGTCCCGGCACCGTCAGACAGGTCGAAGCTCACCGCGCTACCGTAGCTACCGTAGTTCAGCGTCGATGCCGTCACGCTGCCGCTCAGGCTGCCCGCCGTGCCGAAGTTCACCGTGCCCGTTGCGTCGACGATATTCTCGAATGACGTCCAGCCCACACCGCCGCCGCTGCCCGCATTGGCGCCGCTCAACAGGTACGTCTTGCCGCTGCCCTTGATCGTATCGGTGCCGCCGCTGCCCGTGACCGACGTCACGCCCGTCCACGTGCCGCCGATACCCGTCGTCGTCCCGGCGCCATCGGACAGGTCGAAGTTCACCGCGCTGGCGTAGCTGCCGTAGTTCAGCGTCGACGCCGTCACGCTGCCGCTCAGGCTGCCCGCCGTGCCGAAGTTCACCGTGCCCGTTGCGTCGACGATATTCTCGAATGACGTCCAGCCCACACCACCGCCGCTGCCCGCATTGGCACCGCTCAGCAGGTACGTCTTGCCGCTGCCCTTGATCGTATCGGCGCCGCCGCTGCCGGTGACCGTGGTCACGCCCGTCCACGTGCCGCCGATGCCCGTCGTCGTCCCAGCGCCATCGGACAGGTCGAAGTTCACCGCGCTGGCGTAGCTGCCGTAGTCCAGCGTCGACGCCGTCACGCTGCCGCCAATCGTGCCGTTCGTGCCGAAGTTCAGCGTGCTTGCCGTCGCGCTGCCCGTCAGGGCGCCGCCGGTGCCAAGGTTCACCGTGCCCGTCGCGTCGGTGATGGTGCCGATGCCAGTGAATCCACCTGGCAGCCACGTCGATACCGTGCCGGCATTGCTGCCGCTCAACGTGTAGATCTGCCCCGTGCCCTTGAGTATGCCGGCGCCGCTGTCGGCGATCTTCTCGAACGCACTCCAGTTCACCGTGCCGTTGCCACCGGCATCCACGCCCGTCAGCGTGTAGGTCGCGTTGCTGCCTTTGATCGTGTCAGCGCCGCCACTGCCCGCAACCGTGGTCACGCCCGTCCACGTACCAACGATGCCCGTCGTCGTCCCGGCGCCGTCGGACAGGTCAAAGCTCACCGCGCTGGCGTAGCTGCCGTAGTTCAGCGTCGGCGCCGTCACGCTGCCGCTCAGGCTGCCCGCCGTGCCGAAGTTCACCGTGCCCGTTGCGTCGACGATATTCTCGAATGACGTCCAGCCCACACCACCACCGCTGCCCGCATTGGCACCGCTCAGCAGGTACGTCTTGCCGCTGCCCTTGATCGTATCGGCGCCGCCGCTGCCCGTGACCGTGGTCACGCCCGTCCACGTGCCGCCGATGCCCGTCGTCGTCCCAGCGCCATCGGACAGGTCGAAGTTCACCGCGCTGGCGTAGTTGCTGTAGTCCAGCGTCGACGCCGTCACGCTGCCGCCAATCGTGCCGTTCGTGCCGAAGTTCACCGTGCTCGCCGTCGCGCTGCCCGTCAGGGCGCCGCCAGTGCCAAGGTTCACCGTGCCCGTCGCGTCGGTGATGGTGCCGATGCCAGTGAATCCGCCCGGCAGCCATGTCGATACCGTGCCGGCGTTGCTGCCGCTCAACGTGTAGATCTGCCCCGTGCCCTTGAGTATGCCGGCGCCGCTGTCGGCGATCTTCTCGAACGCACTCCAGTTCACCGTGCCGTTGCCACCAGCGTTCACGCCCGCCAGCGTGTAGGTCGCGTTGCTGCCTTTGATCGTGTCAGCGCCGCCGCTGCCCGCAACCGTGGTCACGCCCGTCCACGTACCAACGATGCCCGTCGTCGTCCCGGCACCGTCGGACAGGTCGAAGCTCACCGCGCTGGCGTAGCTGCTGTAGTCCAGCGTCGGCGCCGTCACGCTGCCGCCAATCGTGCCGTTCGTACCGAAGTTCACCACGCTCGCCGTCGCGCTGCCCGTCAGCGCGCCGCCGGTGCCAAGGTTCACCGTGCCCGTCGCGTCGGTGATGGTGCCGATGCCGGTGAATCCGCCCGGCAGCCATGTCGATACCGTGCCGGCGTTGCTGCCGCTCAACGTGTAGGTCTGCCCCGCGCCCTTGAGTGTGCCGGCGCCGCTGTCGGCGATCTTCTCGAACGCACTCCAGTTCACCGTGCCGTTGCCACCGGCGTTCACGCCCGTCAGCGTGTAGGTCGCGTTGCTGCCTTTGATCGTGTCAGCGCCGCCGCTGCCCGTAACCGTGGTCACGCCCGTCCACGTACCAACGATGCCCGTCGTCGTCCCGGCACCGTCGGACAGGTCGAAGCTCACCGCGCTACCGTAGCTGCTGTAGTCCAGCGTCGGCGCCGTCACGCTGCCGCCAATCGTGCCGTTCGTGCCGAAGTTCACCGTGCTTGCCGTCGCGCTGCCCGTCAGCGCGCCGCCGGTGCCGAGGTTCACCGTGCCCGTCGCGTCGGTGATGGTGCCGATGCCAGTGAATCCGCCCGGCAGCCATGTCGATACCGTGCCGGCGTTGCTGCCGCTCAACGTGTAGGTCTGCCCCGTGCCCTTGAGTGTGCCGGCGCCGCTGTCGGCGATCTTCCCGAACGAAGTCCAGCTCACCGTACCGCTGCTGCCCGTATTGGCGCCCGTCAACGTATAGGTCGCATTGCTGCCTGTGATCGTCGCACTGGCACCAGTGCCTGCAACGTTGGTCACACTGCCGAAGGCGATGCCATCACTGGTTTTGGTGGAGACATCGAAACTGGACGCCCCGGCAACCTTTGCCGCATCCGCCGCGATGAACCCGGTGAACGTGATGCCATCCGCATTGCCGGCATTCAAGCCAGTGAGGTTGAATACGGCGCTGCCCAAGCCCGTGATCGCTCCGGTGCCGGACGCACTCCCGGTGGTGCCCGAAAGCGACGCTCCGACGAAGGTCAGATTGGCCAGATTGGTGAGCGTGCCGTTAAACGTGATGGATGTCGTCGCCGTCAACGTCAGCGAATGGCCAGCCGCATCCACGGCGCCATCCGTCCAATTGATGCTGCCGGACCCCGTCCCGGTACCCGCGGTTGCATCGACCTTGACCGACCCACCTGCCAACGCCGTCTGCAGATCCGCCGTCGTCAAAACCGATGTCGATGCACTGCCGCCATCACACACACCCACCGAGCACGATGCCGTGCTTGGCCCCGTGGCGCTGATGGTCAGGTCGGTCGGGTCGAGCAGCAGGACACCTGCCGTGCCATGCGGTGCCAGGCGATCCGCGGTGCCTTGAAACGACAGGTAGTCCTTGCCGGAAACCTCGACAAACCCACCGTTGCCCGAGTCGTCGCCACCACGGGTAGCGATATGGCCGCGATACCAGGTGCCGTGATCGGACCAGACCACGACCTTGCCGCCATCGCCCGTCCGCCCGGCACTCGCGTTGATGCTTACGTTGCTGTCGACCTCGGTATGCGCGGCATTCTGAACCAGCGGATTGGCGCCATGTTCGTCGCCGCCAATCAATATCTCGCCACCGCCGCGAGCACCGGATGCATCCAGCACCCCGTCAGTCAGGCGAACGTCTTGATCGGAAAGTACGCGGATATCGCCGCCATGCACGCCACTCGCACTGATCGTGCCTGAATTGACGGTATTGCCGCCCGTGCCGATCAACCGCACCACGCCGCCGTCGGTGCTGATGCCGTGGGCGTCGATCATGCCGCTGTTGTTCACGAGGTTGGTGAACAGATCCTTCGCGGCGGCCGCCTGCAGCACCACGGTGCCGCTTTCGGAACGCAGCGTGCCCTTGTTCGCCACCGCGGCTTCGTCGGTGTCGAGCCGGCGCTGCAGGGCGCCGGTGATCTGCACGCTGACCAGGCCGTCGCCGTCGAAATCCAGCACCGCCTTGTCGGCGCCGTCGAGGTTGATGCGGCCGTAGTTGGCCAGGATCAGCCCGTCGTTCTCCACCTTGCCGCCGACCAGGCTCACCGAGCCGCCGCTGGCGGCTTCGATGGTGCCGTGGTTGACGATGCCGGCGCTGCCACCGTGGGCGTCGAGGTTGAAATGGTTGGCGAGGAAGTCGCTGGGCGTGAGATCCAGCGTGCTCGCCACCAGACCGCCCACATTCAGCTGCGCGCCGCTGCCGAAGATGATGCCGTGGGTGTTGATGAGGAAGACCTGGCCGTTGGAGCTGATATGGCCAAAGATCTGGCTGGGGTTCTGGTCGAGGATGCGGTTCAACGCAATGGCGTTGAACGATGGCTGGTTGAACAACACCGAGGCATCCTTGCCCAGATTGAAGCTCTGCCAGTTCAGCGCCAGCAGGGTGGACTGCTGGTTGATGACGGTGTTGGCGCCATCCTGCGTGATGGTGCCGGAACCGCCGACCACCACGCCGCCGATGGGCGTGGTGATGGGCGAGATGCCACCCGGCGCCACCGCCGCCATGGCACTGCCCACCAGCGGCAGTGAACCCAGCGCCAACGACAGGCCGAGCGCCAGCCGGTGCCGATGCAGACTGTCGAGCAGGGAATGCCCCTTGGCGTCGACCGCGACGACGGATGCCCGCAACGTGTTGCCCGTGATCTTGTTCATGGTGGTGTCCGTCAGAACGTGAGGCCGAAGCGTGCGTAAACGTGGTACCCGTGGCGATCCGAGGCGTTCTGGCTGCCCAGCGGCACCGCGCCGTCGAAATGGAACTCGAGGTGGTGCCAGAACGGCAGGCGGAAGATGAAGCCGGCGCCGATGCCGCTGTAGGTCACCGGCACAAGCCCGGTGGCGCGCTCCCTGGCAACCGGAAAACCGCGTGCGTAATCGAGGAAGGCCTCGGTTTCCAGCAGCTCGCGCCACGGTCGTCCGTGGAACGGCGAGGTCTTGTTGCTGAAGAACGGCGCATCCACGTGGTATTCGAGCGAGGTGTAATAGCCGCGCGCGCTCAAGGCATCGGCGATCGGATAGGCCCGCACGCTGTCCGGGCCGCCGATCACGAACTGCTCCAGCGGTGCCAGCACGGCGTTGCTGTACTGCCCGGAAAACTTCAGGTAAAGCCGCTGGGTTCTGCTGAGGAACTGCAAGCGGGTGTAGGACATCCGCAGCGAGGTGAAGCTGTGCGAGTGATCGGGGCTGACCAGGTCGGGGCTCCGGGAATTGTCGTTGATCGACTTGCGCACGCTGGCCTGCAGCAGGTCCACGCCGTTGAAGCGCCGATCGGTGTGCTCCACGCCAAAGCCCAGTTCGGCAACGTCGAAGCGCTCGTCGGAGAGCGAGAAATTGAACCGCGCCATGTCCAGCTTCGATTCCTCGCGGATGAAGTGCAACGTACCCATCATCTTGAGATCTTTGTCGTTGACGAACTTCCAGTCCGCCCCGCCGAAATAGGCGGAGCTTGGCCCCTTCACGTTGAGCCGGGCGAACTGCCCGGAATTGATCCGCAGATCGCTGCGGGTGGCGCCCACCACGGCGCTGAGGCCCGGCACCACGACGGTCGGCGCGCGATAGGCCAGCGAACCGAACACGTTCTGGCTGGGGTCGACGGCGTAGTCGACACTGGCTGCCAGGCTGTCGCCGATGCCCAGCGGGTTGTTCCAGCTGATGCCGGCCTGGGCACGGTAGCGTCCGGTCGTGGCGGTGCCGTAGTTGTTGCCGCCCAGAGTAATCGTGTACGGTCGCGGCGCTTCGCGCGCCACCATCACCAGGTCGGTGTCGCCGGTGACCTCGCCCGGCTGGAAAGTGGAGGTCACCGTCACCCCGGGCAGGTCGCGGTCGTACAACAGCGCCGTATTCACGTCGCTATCCTGCAAGGCCTTGCCACGCAACTTCTCGGCTGGCGCGGCGATCACGCTGGCACGATAACGATGGTTGCCCTTGACGATGATCTTGCCGATGCGCCCTTCCAGCACCTGAATCTGCACGATCTGATCGGCGCCGACGGTCTGCGCCGGCAGAAAAGCATGCGCCACGATGAAACCGGCCTTGCGGTAACGGTCGGTAATCGCATCCGACACACCCTGCAACTGGCTGAAATCAAGCTTGACCGCCTCGCCGCCACCACCACCGAGCTTGTGGAACTGGGCGTCGGCAAAGGCCTGGATGCCACCCGACGTGATGCCGGCGGCCTTGTGCTCGCCGACGCCATCCACATGGAAACCGCGCACCGCGATCTGCTGCGTCTGGGCCGCGCCGACGTCACGCTCCCGCAGCGGCGGTACCACCCGGTCGGACGGCGCAGCGGCCACGGTCGGCGCAGCCATCACCGGAGCAACTGGTGCGGCAGCTGGCGCCACAGGAGCTGCGGCTGCGACCGTCGCCGTCGCCGGCGCGGCAGGCACATGCACGGTGTAAGCCACCACCTGCTGTGGCAGGTAAGCATGGGCGTTGGGATAGCCCGCCTTGTGCAAGGCCTGGGTGATCCGCTCGGCCACGGTCTGCAGCTGCGCGCTCGTCAGGCCAGCCGGACTTCCGGCGGCAGCCAGCGCCTGCTGGTATTCGCGGTCGATGATGCCCTGGATATCCGGCTTGGCGCCGGCATCCGTCGCTGCCGGCACGCCACTGACCAGGATTTGCGGCAGGCCGACATCCGCCGCTTGCGCCCAGGCGTCTCCTGTCCCCAACGCCAATGCCAGCGCGGCTGCCAGACAAACCTTGTGCACGGCCATTCCCCTTCTGCCCATAGTCGGTGACGGACGGTTGGAGCAGACAAGGCTCCGAACCAGTCAGGGCCCGAACGGCGAGACAACACCCCGCGCCGACCAACCTGGCCGGCACACGGGCATCAAAACGTTGAAACGGGCTATCCCGCCAGTGCAGTGCGCAAAGCCGCGAAAAAACCGGTCACCCGACGCCATCCGCTCCAGGCCGGAGCCCGTGGCTGCCCCAACGGCGCGGCGTGGCGGTCAGGGACGCGGCGCGCGGACCGGGCGGCCTCACGGCGCGGCGACCAGCCAATAAACCAGCACGGCGCACACCACCAGCCCCAACGCGAAAGCCAGCCACGGCTTCCAGGCAATGGCCGCCGGGCTGGCCGTCGCGACAGAGGCGGCCATCGCGACCGGTCGTGGCGGCACGGCCAGCGGCGCCTGCTGGCCGCCGCGCAAGGTATTGCGGGCAGTGATGCCGTAACTGTCGCTCAGCGAGCCAAGCAATTGGCGACGGCGCAGACGGTATTCGTCGCGGCTGATCCGGCCGCTGTAATGGGCCTCGTCCAGCACGCGCAACCCCTGATTGGCTCGCCGCTCACGCTCGCTCATTTCAGCTCCCGCAACACACGGAATCCGACATCTTTCTGTGCGGCGCCATTATCACTCCGTTGGCTGTCCACCGTGCAATCGGACCAATAGCTGTTGTAGCTGCCGCCGCGCACGGCCACGCCGCCGCCGCTGCTCACCCACTCCCACACGTTGCCGGTCAGGTTGACCAGACCCCACGGGTTGGGCTCGCGGCCCAGCGCGGAAATCGGCCCGGCGCCGCCGTCGTCGCCGCCCGAGGGCGGGATGCAGTTGCTGTCCGGCGATTGTTTCCAGCCGTGTCCCGCCTGCGCCGCGTGCATCCACTCCGCATCGGTAGGCAGTCGGTAGGCATACCCGCTGGTGCTGCTCAGCCACTGCAGGTAGGCCTTGGCCTGGGTCAGGCTGATATTGCTGGCCGGCAGTTGCGAATCGCTCCCCGCGATGGCCGTGCAGGCGTGGCTGGCACGGCAGTAGCGATTGAATTCGCCCACGGTAACCTCGACGCGCGACATGGCATAGGGCTTGCCACCCGCCATGCCCGGCACCACCACCAGCGCCGGCCCACGCCCGTCCGCGCCCAGGCTGTCGGCGCAGGCGCGGCCCTTGCCGACCAGCTCCGGGCGGGCGCAGGGGTCATTGCCGCTGGCGGACGGCGTCGCCGCTGGCGCCCCGCCGACCGCGGTGCTCGGCGCGGTCGCCGTGCCAGTTGCCGGCTTGCCAGGTGCGGTTCCAGTGGCACTTTTGCCGGGTGCGTTGGCGGCAGGAGCCGCCGGCGCCGTCGGTGCGGCCGCCGGAGTCGGCGCGGGAGTCGCCGGCGTACCGGCACCGGGTTTGAGGCTCTCCAGCAAAGCGGCCAGGTTGCCTTGCGCCAGATGCCCATGCTGTTTCAGGTTGGTTTCCAACTCCGCCAGGCCAGTCGCATCGACCTTGCGCGCGGCGGCAAGCTCGCCACGCAGGCGCTGGTAATCGGCCTCGGCCAGCGGCTTGCCGCCCGCCTTCAACAAGGCGCCGGCGAGGTCGTAACGCTGCTGCGCGTTGCGCAGGTCGCTGCGCGTGCCCAGGGCTTTCTGGCCCTGCGCCAGCACGGTGGCCGCCGCTTGGTACTTGCCGTGCTGGAACTGTTCGTCGGCCTGGCCCAAGTAGGCCTGCGCCACCAGTTGCGGGCCATCCTTGGCGAGGAAGGGATTGCCCGGTTGCAGGGTGCGGATGCGCGCGAGCGATTCCAGCGCCTTGCCGGCGTCGCCAGCCGCGGCGGCACGATGCAAGGATTCGATACGGCTGGCCACCTCGGCGGTGGCGGCCTCCTGATCGAGCTGCGCCTGCACCTGGCCTTGCAACGTGGTCAGCTTGTCGCGCTGGGCCAGCAGCGGGGCGGACTTGGGGGCGTATTGCAGGCCGAAGTTCACCAGCGCCAGATCCTGCGGCAGATGCATCGCATCGGTCTGCTGGCCGGCCACGGTGGCGATGGCGCCGGCCAGTGCGTTGGTCAGGCGCAGGGTTTCGGGCGACTGGTCGCCATGCAACACGGCCATGGCCGCCGCCACCGCCTGCTGCCAGCTGGCGCTGGCTTCCGGCTTGGCCAGCAAGGCGGCCAGCGCGCTGCGCGCCTGCGGGATGTTCCGCGTCGTCGCGGCCGGCGCCGCGACCGGCGTGGTCGCCGCCACCATCGCTGCCCATTGCGCGGCACGCTGCTTGAGCCGCGCCGAATCGGGGAACAAACGGGTGGCCAGCGCCAATCGCTGCTTCGCCTCGTCCAGCCGGTCGGCGCCCAGCGACTGCCCCACGGCAATGTCGTACTTCAGCTCCAGCTCGGCGTTGTGCAGCAGCTCGCTGCGCGGGTCGATGGCGCGGATGTGGTTGAGCGTGCTCACCGCGTTGTCCGGCTGATCCTCGAAGATCGCACCGGCGGCGATGCGCTTGGACAGTTCGGTATCCAGCTCGTTGAGCAGGTCGTTGCGCTGCTGGGTCAGCTCGGTGCGCCGCGCATCCAGCTTGGGCGAGTAGAGCTTCAGCTGGTCGCGCAACTGGAACACGTGCTGGGCGGCGGCATAGCCATAGCGATCCTTGGCCGGGTTCCAGTAGGTATCGATGCGCGCCAGCAGAAAGGCCTGGATGGCGTCGCCTTGATCCAGCACCACGCGCTGGCGGTCGTCCTTGTCCAGGCCATCCAGCGCGGCCATCGCTTGATCTTCGTTGAGGTAGTGGCGCGGATTGGCCAGCGAGAAACCGGCGATCACCTTGGTGAGATGGTGCTGGTGCAGATAGCTCAGCGTGCCCCAGCTGCCGCCGCCCACCACCACCACGGCCACCGCGCCATAGCCCAGCAGCGGCAGCATGCGCTCACGCAGGCCCACGTGACGCAGGCCCTCGATGAACTCGCTGGCGCTCTGCAATCGCTGCGCCGAGCGGAACGCCACCGCGTCGCACAGCGCCTTGTACTGGCGTTTGGTGAGGCCGGGTACCGGCGGCGGCTTGCGGCCCTCCTTCATCGCCACTTCGGCGCTGGCCTTGTCGAAGGGGTGCTTGCCGGTGAGCAACTCGAAGGTGACGCAACCCAGCGCATAGATGTCGTCGGCGGGCGTGGGCTCCTTGCCTTCGATCATTTCCAGGCTGGCGTAGGCGGGGGTGAGCGCGCCCAGCGAGCCGGCATCGAACACCGTCTCCTCGCCGGTGGCATCGCCCAGGTGCTTGGCCGCGCGGGCGATGCCGAAGTCGAACACCTTGGGCACGCCATCCTGCGTCACCATCACGTTGCCGGGCTTGAAGTCCGAATGCACCACGCCGGCCGCATGCGCGCGCTTGAGCGCCCAGCCCATGCCCTCGATCAGCCCTCGCGCCTGCGCCAGCGGCATGCCGTGGTAGGCGCGCTCGCGGATCAACGTGCGCAGGTCGGTGCCGTCGATGTATTCCATCGTCATGTAGACGATGGTGCCGTCCTTGTCGAAGTCGTACACGCGCACGATGTTGTCGTGCGCCAGTTGCTGCGCGCGGCGCGACTCGCGCTGCAGCGCAATCAGCGAATCGGGATGGCGGCGGAACTCGTCGTTCAACACCTTCACCGCGACGTAGGGGTCGCGGTCGCGCGCCTCCACCTTGCGCTCGTCGCGGGCGAGGTAGACCACACCCATGCCGCCGCGGCCGATCTCGCGCTCAAGCAGGAAGCGCCCCTTGAGCAGCATGCCCACGCTGGCGAATTCGCCGCCGTCGGCCTCGGCCACCCGCTTCCAGCTGGAGCGGTTGAAGCTGCTGCTGGACGAGGTGCCTTGCGTGCCCGTGGCGCCGGTGATCTGGGCGGTATCGCCGGCAGGCGGCGGCGCGGAGGCGGGCTGCACCACGGTCGACTCGGCGGCGCCGGCGGGCGGGCGCGAGGCCGGCTGCACCTGGGTGATGTCGGCTTCGTCAAGTGGCTGACGCGTGGCCGGCTGCACCATGGTGACGTCGGCATCGACGTCGCCGGGAGCCGCGCCCGCGCGTGGCGGCGGGCTGACCCGGGTCGCGTCGTCAAGGGCCGGGGGCGCCGCGGCGTCGGCCGCCTGGGCGTCCGGCTGCAGGCTGCGCAGCTTGGCCGTGAGCGCCCGCGCCAGCGCGGCATCGAGACTGCCATCGGCGACCAGCGCCTCGACCAGCGTCAACTCGTCGCGCCAAATCTCGGCCGGTTGCGCGCCGCGCTGGGTCAGCGCATCGAACAACCCTGGTAGCGAGAGTCGCTTGGCTTGGTAATCGGCAATCAGTTCGGCAAGGGCGGTCATGGGCAAGGATCGGATAGGTCGGTTCCGTGGAATGACGGGGCCGCATCGTGCGAATCGACCGCGCCCACGCGGCACGGCATCCGGTGGTCGGCGTGTGCGGCGCGTCGTCAGTGAATGGTGATTTCCTTCATCGCCCGCAGCTGCGCCAGGCGGGCGCGACGCAGCAGGCCGCGCGCTTGCAGGTTACCCGGTTCCAGTTGCAGCGCGGATTGCGCGTTGGCGATGGCGGCGGAGTAACGTTGCTGCGCGAAATTCTGCTCGCCCTCGCGCAGCATCGCGGCGATGGCCAGGCGCATCCGCGTCACCGCTGCCTCGTCGGCACGCACGGCGGTGGCGTTGGTGGCCGCCGCTGGCGCCGCCGCGCCGGATGCCGTCGGGATGGCGGCGGCCGGCGTGACAGCGGCGACGGGGTGATCCAGCGCCTGCTTCTCCTTGTCCACGGCATCGCGGCGCAGATCCAGTTGCGGCAGGAACATGCCCAACTGCGCAGGAATGGCGAAGAGGCGTTGCGCCGCGGCGTAGTCGTGCCGCCCCCGCGCCGGGTTCCAGTAGGCGTCCACCCGACCCAGCAGATAGGCCTGCACCACATCGCCGTGGGCCAGCATCATTTTTTGCCGCTCGCCGGGGTTGAGGCTGGCCAGCGCCGCGGCGGCATCGGCTTCGTTGGCATAGGGCTGCGCCGCGTTCGGCGCGAAGCGCGCGACCACCGCGGCGATCTGGCGCGTCTGCCACTGGGCATAGCCCACCGCACCGGCCACCGCGAGCAACAGCACGCCAGCCAACGCATAGGCCAGCGGCCGCACCACGCGTTCGCGCACGCTGATGTCGCGCAAGCCTTCCACCAGGGCACCGGCATCCTGCAGGCGCTGTTCGGTGTGGAAGGCCACCGCGTCGCACAGCGCCTTGTACTGGCGATGGGTGAGGCCGGGCACCGGCGGCGGCTTGCGCCCCTGCTTGAGCGCCACTTCGGCGCTCTGCTTGTCGAAGGGATGGCGGCCGGTGAGCAGCTCGAAAGCCACGCAGCCCAGCGCGTAGATGTCGTCCGCCGGCGTGGGCGCCTTGCCCTGGATCATCTCCAGGCTGGCGTAGGCGGGAGTGAGCGCGCCCAGCGTGCCGGCATCGAACACCGTCTCCTCGCCCACCGCCTCGCCCAGGCGCTTGCCGGCGCGGGCGATGCCGAAGTCGAACACCTTGGGCACGCCACCCTGGGTCACCATCACGTTGCCGGGCTTGAAGTCCGAATGCACGATGCCGGCGGCGTGGGCGCGCTGCAGCGCATTGGCCATGCCGACGATCAACGGACGCGCCTTGGCCAGCGGCATGCCATGGGCGGCCTGCTCGCGGATCAGCCCACGCAGGTCGCTGCCGTTGATGTACTCCATCGTCATGTAGACGATGGTGCCGGCCTTGTCGAAGTCGTACACGCGCACGATGTTGTCGTGCGCCAGTTGCTGCGCGCGGCGCGATTCGCGCTGCAGCGCGATCAGCGAATCGGGATGGCGGCGGAACTCGTCGTTCAGCACCTTCACCGCGACGTAGGGGTCGCGGTCGCGCGCCTCCACCTTGCGTTCGTCGCGGGCGAGGTAGACCACGCCCATGCCGCCGCGGCCGATCTCGCGCTCCAGCTGGAATCGCCCCTTGAGCAGCATGCCGACGTCGGCATGCTCGCCGCCCTCGGCCGCGGCCAGTTGCTCCCAGCTTGACGGCGTGGCGCTGCCGGCGGAGGTGCCCGGTTGACTGCCGGTGAACTGCCGGGTGCCGGTGGCCGCCGGCCGCGAAGCCGGCAGCACCACGGTAGCGTCGGGCGCTGGCGTGGGTGTCGGCGCAACCGTCGAACGGAGGACGCTCACCCGGGTGGCGTCGGCGTCAACCACCGCCTCCTGCAGGCTGCGCAGGCGCGCGGCCAGCGCCTCGGCCAGCTCGGGGTCGAGCCGTCCATCGGTAGCCATCGTTCCGAGCAGGGTGAGTTCTTCGCGCGCGGTCGCGTCGGGCACGGCGCCACGGCGAGTCAGGGCTTCGAACAAGTGGGGCAAGGGCAAACGCCCGGCATGGCACTCGGCGAGCAATTCGGCCACGGAAACTGTCGTCGGCATGCTTCAGTCCTGCAGGCGCACGATCACGGCCGAGATATTGTCGCGGGCGGCGCGCTGCAAGGACAACTCGAATACCCGCGCCAGGAGCGCTTGCGGCGCGGGGTTCTCGCGGCTTTCGCGGTCGAGTTCCTCGTCGCCCATTTCCTTGTTGACGCCGTCGGAACACAGCAGGAATTGCGTGCCGGGCTGGTTGCTCGCCACCACCCAGTCCATGAACAGGCGCTCCTCCGCCCCCACCGCGCGGCTGAGCACGCCGGCGCCCGGCTGTGGCGCGCCGCCACCACCACCGAACTGGGTGACGTCGTCCTTCATGCCATGCACGTGGTCGCGGGTGATCTGGCGCAGGCGGCCGTCTTCGTTGCAGTAGGCACGGCTGTCGCCCACCCAGCCACACAGCATGAAATCCTTGTCGTGCACCAGCACCACCACGGTGGAGCCGATGATGTCGCTGCCGCGTTCGCGCGCGGTGGCGATCAGGTCGGCGTTGACCTGCTGCAGGCAGTCCTCGATGGCCTCGATGAAGTCGAACACGCTGCCACTGCGCGGCAGGCGGGCGAGCCGTTCCACGATCATCTGGCTGGCGTAGTCGCCGGCGGCGTGGCCACCCAGGCCATCGGCCACCACCCACAGGCCGACGTCGTCGCGCACCAGGATGGAATCCTCGTTGTGGCGCCGCACCTTGCCGGTTTCGGTGCGACCGGCGGAAAGGTAGTGCAGGGTCATGTCGGCACCTCGATCACGGCCAGCGGCCAACTCGCCGCATCCGGGCCCAGCCCAACGGCACGGGCTACATGCGCGCAAGCCGCCATCGGCGTTGGCAGGGCCAGCGCCTCGGCCAACAGTGGCGAGGCCAGTTCCGCCAGCGCCCGCGTGGCCAGCAGCAGCAGGCGGTCGCCGGGTTCGATCTCGCAGACGACCTCGTCGCAACTGAGCTGTCCGGGCGAGCCCAGCCCCGGCGCCACCGGCGAGGTGCGGCTGAACAGCAGATCGTCCAGCTCGCCGCCCAACCCGGCCCCCTCGACCGGCGCCGCCTCGCCCGCGCTGGCGAACAGCGAACGCAATCGCCCCGCGTGCCAGTGCCAGGCGCTGGCGCTGCCAATACGCAAGAGATCGGCCCAACGGCCGGTGACGTGCACGGCGATCACCGCACCGTCTTCCTGCACCGATCCGGCCGGTTCGGCCGCCATCGGTTGCAGCCGACTATGCAAGACCAGCAAGCGCGTGCGCAAGGCCTGCATGCCGGCGACGAAATCGCTGGGCACGAAGCGCCCCACCAACTCGCTCACGGCTGCCGCCGCCTGCCGCCGCGGATCGGGCGTGCCGTCGTCGGCGACCACCACGGTGAGCGCACAGTCGTGGCGATGCAGCGCCCTGGCGCCACCACTGTCCACGGCACGCACCGTGGTTTCGGCGGTGCTGGGCACCACGGCGGGCGGCGGTGGCGCAAGGTTGCCGAGCAGGTCGGACAGATCGTCGGGCAGGCGCACGGCGGGCGGCGCGACGGGGGCGATCAGGGGTGCGGCCACGGCCGGGGCCGTTGCCTGGGCAGCCGCTGGCGCGCTCACCGGCGCCGGCGCAAACGTTGGCACCGATGCCACTGCAGGTACGCCTGCTGCCGGCCATGGCGCATCGGCACAAGCCACGTCGAGCATGCCGGCATAGCTGGCCGGCTCGGGCAGGCCGCGGGTGACCAGCGCGCTGGGCGGCATGCGCGGCGCCCCCGTCGTCCACCACAGCGCCAGCCCCGGCACGACCTGCATCTGCTGCCACAGGCTGACGAGGAACCCACCGTCCACGCCACCCAGCGGCAAGGGCAGCCGCCAGTGGTCGGCGGCGTGCCAGTCGAGGCGCGGCACGCTGATGTGCAGTTCGGTGACCGGGCTCAGCGGGTCGGGCAACGCCGTCACGCGCGCGTCGAAGGCATCCACGCCGAGGCCGCCCTGCCCTTCACCGTGCACGCGCTCGGCGGCGGCGAACCAGGCCTGGTTGCGCAGCACCTCGGCGATGGCGGCCGGGCCGTCCAACGGCGCCGCCAGGGTCATGGGAAAACAGCGCCCCACGCGGTCGCTGGCCGGGCCGGCAATGCCGGCCCAGGCCTGGTTGCCGCAGATGCCGGCTGGCAACACGTAGCGCCAAACTGCGCCTTCGCTCCAGGCAGCCGACCAGGCCTCGCCCAGCCGCGCGCGACTGGCGCTCACCGCCTGCTCGAAATGCCGATCCCAGACCTCGGTGAACGCCGCCGGCAGCCGGCGTTGCACGAAATCGCCAGTGGCCGGAAGTTTGCCGAAGAAACCCGTCCCCCTCGGATCTGGCATACGGCTATCCCCCGCACCGGAAGCGTTGCACCTCGGTATTCAGGAACGGATTCTTCAGGTTGCTGGCCTGGATGGTGAACCGCGCCGTCTTGCCGCCGAAGTTGAAGGTGGCCACGTAGTTCAGATCGGATTGCTTCTGCAGGTTGGCTGCCTGCAGGGCGCGGAAGAAGGCCCAGTCGCCCTGGTAGTCGAAGGTGCTGAGCAGATTGCCGGCGGTGTCCCAGGCCGATACCGCGACGCGCCCCGGCTGCGGGCCGGGCCATTTCATCGCCATGCGGGTGGCGCCACCGGGCTGGTAGACGAACTTCTGCCCGTCGACGTCGAACTCCAGCTTGCCGATGCCCGGGTCGAGCAGCGGCGTCTGCACGGTGAAATCCACTTCCGGCTGGTTGCCGCTGCGGAAGTACATCTGACGGATGTCGTCGGCCATCTGCGCTTGCGCCAGCACACCCGGTGGGCCGGCCACCGCTCCGGGGCCGGTCTTCCACTGCCAGTTGCGGCCGCTGGTGTCGATCAGTTTGGCCAGCACCTGCTTGTTGAAGCTGTCGAAGCTGCCGCCGTTGCCGAACAGCTCGCCGAAGTTCTGCAGCGGAATCTCGCTGCGGCTCGCCGGCGCGAACGGGTAACGGCCGTTGACGAAGCCGGCGCAGTCCTTGCCCACCGCCTGCTGGAACTGGTCCGCCAGCGCGCCCTTGGTGCCGCTGGCCACCAGCGTGGCGCTCTTGCCGGTCAGCTGCGTTACCCAACCGGACACTGGCGGCGGCAGTTGCGCGGCCTGCTGCTGGGCTTGCAGCAGCTGCGGATTGGGCTGGCCAGCCGCGTTGCTGAAGTCGGTCATGGTCAGCAATGTCTTGCCGAGCTGGTCGATCACCTGCAGGGTCTGGTCGATCGGCGCGGCACCGGGCGCGCCGGCGCTCAGCTGGTCGAGCGTGGCGAAATGCGCGGTGATGGCTGCACCAGGCTGTGCGGTCGGCGCGGCAGGCGCCCCACCGGCACCAGCCAAAGCCCGCGCCAACGCGTTCGCCGTGAGCTTCTGCGTCGCCTTCTGTTCGGCCGCCTTCTGCGCGCCGGCCAGCGCCTTGTCGCCGGCATCCTGCGGCGGCGCCTTCAGCATGTCGCTGGTGTTGTCGCGCACCACGTTGAGCAGGGCCTTGAGCGGCGAGCTGGGGCCGGAGAGCTTGGCGGCGATGGCGCTGGCATCCTGGATGCTGGTCACCGGCTGCAATTGCAGGTCGGCGAGCAGCGCATCCCAGTACTTGATGTAGTCCTGCTCGTACAACGTCAGCACCTGCTGGGTCAGCTGCGCCTTCTTCAGGCCGTCGATGGTGGTGGCGCCAAACACCCAGTCGTCCTTGGCGAACTGGTCGACCGCCTGGGCCACGCCCTTGCTGGCCTCGTACTGGAACATCGGCTGGGTGTACAGCGCCGGGACGGGCGCGGACAGCGCCGCGCCGCTCTGCCGGCGGAACACGTTGCCCAGGAGGCCCAGCGCCTTGTCCAGTTGCAGCGGCGGGTAATCCGAGCTGCCGGCGCCCAGCTTGAGATTGCCGTAGACCAGGGTGGTCAGGTCGGCGGTGCGCAAGGTGCTTTGCGCTTGCGCCACCAGGGTCTTGTCCAGGCTGATCGCACGCAGCCGGCCCGGCTCGGCGAGCAGCGCGTGGAAGTGCTTGGCCAGCGCCTGCTGCAACACCGCCTCGCCCGGGAAGATGCGCTGCCATTCGATGTCGGCCAGCGCACCCAGTTCGTCGACGTTGAGATGCCTGGGCTCGCCCAGCATCAGATAGCCCTTGAGGTAGTAGTACAACGCCTGCGGATCGCCCGCGTTGCCGGTGAGGCCGCTGCGGAACTGCGCGGCCACGCCGGGCAGCAGCAGGCCGTTCAACTCGCGCAGGTAGGCGCCCTGCACCTCGTCGCCCACCGCGTTGCCCTGGTACAGGCCAAAGCGCATCGACAGCGGTACGTGGCCGCGGTATTTGTCCGCCGCCTCGCGCACCGCGGACAGGCCCTCCAGCCGCTCCAGCACGCGCGCGAAGAACTCCTTCTGGGTGCCGGCGCCGTCGATGTCGCTCTTGGCCGGGTAGCCTTGCAGCGCTGTGCCTACCTGATCGAGATAGGCGCGGTTGTGCCGGTAGCTGCTGCCGAAACCGACCAGGAGCAACGCGGTGAGCAGCAGCACGCCACCCCAGGAGATCGCCTGCAGCAGCGCCTTCTGCCGCTCCAGCGCCGGGTTGGTGCCGGCGAAACCCGACTCGCCGAACAACACTTCCTTCAGCAGGCGCTCCACGAAGAAGGTGCGCCGCTGGGCACCCGGTACGTGCAATTGCGCCGCGTCCACGCCGAAGGTGCGCGCCACCGCGCCCATCATGCGGTCGATCGGCGTGCCCTCCTGGGTGCCCGAGGTGAGGTAGACGCCGCGCAGCAAGGGCGGCGCGGCATAGGTGTGGCCGCTGAATACGCCATCGACGAAGCGCTGCGCAATGGCGCGTAACGCGGTGAGCTGCTGCGGGAAGGACAGGATGGCCGCGCGCCGGTTGCGGTCGCGCTCGGCATGCAGGCGATCGAGCAGGCGGGTGTCGAGCTGCGCCAGCAGTAGGTCGAACTCCTCGCCGAAGCGCTTGGCGGCGCTGCCATCCATGGTGGCCTCGATGGGGAAGGAGAAGCCCCACACCTGACTGCGCTGCTCGGGGCTCAGATCCTCGAAGAATTCGCCGAAGCCGGCCACCAGGTCGCACTTGGTGAAACTCAGGTACACCGGCACGCCGATGCGCAGGTGCTCGGCCAGCTCCTCCAGTCGGCGCCGGATCGCCTGCACGTGGTCGGCCAGCCCGGCCTCGTCCAGCGTAAGCAGATCGGACATGCTCATCGCGATCACCACGCCGTTGATCGGGCGGCGCTTGCGGTATTTGCGCAAGAGTTGCAGGAACTCGCCCCACGCCGAGGCATCGGCGGCGCGGTCGGAATCCTGCATGGTGTAGCGGCCGGCGGTATCCAGGAACACCGCCTCATCGGTGAACCACCAGTCGCAGTTGCGGGTGCCGCCGACGCCGCGCAGCGCTTCCTTGCCGAAGCGTTCGGAGAGCGGGAAATTGAGCCCGGAATTCTGCAGCAGTGTGCTCTTGCCCGAGCCCGGCGGGCCGATCACCACGTACCACGGCAGCGCGTACAGGTTGGCGCCGCGGCGCGTCTTGCGCAGCGTGTCCACCGCTTCCTGGAAGCGCTCCTGCAACTGGGCCCGTTCAGCCGCGCTGCGCTGGTCGCGTTCGCCCGTCGCCGCACCCTGCCCGGCCAGCTCGCCGGACATCTGCTTGGCCTTGCCGCGCGCACGCCAGTCGCGAATCAGCAAAACCGCCAGCCACACCGCCACGATCAGCACGATCAGCAGCAGCCGCGCGACCGCGCCGGCCAGGGGTTGCGTATCGCCGATGCCGAGGTAGGGGCCGCCCAGCCAGATCAGCAGCGACAGCAGGGCGATGCCGACGAGCGCGATGAACCAGCCGGATTTCAACAAGCTTAGGAACTTGGCCACTGGTTCAACCCTCCGGGATGTACATGAGCTCCACGCGCCGATTGCGCGCGCGGTTGGCCGGCAGGTTCGGCGGCAGCGCGATGGGCTGCGAATCGCCCGCGCCGCTGGCCTCCAGCCGACCCGGGTTGTCCAGGCCGTCGCCGAGCACCTTGAGCACCGCATTGGCCCGTGCGGCGGAAAGCGCGAAGTTGTCCTTGAAGCGCAGCGAATGGATCGGCTGGTCGTCGGTGTGGCCCACCACGATCACCCGGCCCGGCACCTGGTTCAGCGCGGCGGTGATCTTGTGCAGCAGCGGCAGCTCGGCGTCGGCCACCTCCACGCCGCCGGAGGCGAACATGCCGGTGGCGGACAGCCGCACCAGCTCGTGGCCGCCCCCCTGTTCGATGATGGCCAGCTTGCCGGCCTGCTCCTCGGGCGCCAGCAGCTGCTTGAGCGTGGGATGCGCCGGCGGCGGGCTGACCTTGTCCATTTGCACGGCGGCCGGCGGGGTGGCGCTTTCCAGGCCGATCTGCGCCAGCTGCGCGCTCACCGGCGCGGACAGCGTATTGAGCCGGGTGTGGAAGTACAGGAAGGCCACCACCAGCACGCAGGCGGCGGCGGCCACCACCACCCACAGCGGCACGTAGCGGATCAGCGGATTGCGCTTGTCCTGAATGCCGCGCCAGTGCGGCGCCAGCTCCTGCGCGGCGGCGGCGCGCTGCGCGCGGATGCGGCGGTAGAGGTCTTCCTGGATGTCGGCCAGCTTGGCGCGGCCGCCGGATTCGATCAGGTAACGCCCGCCGAAGCCCAGCGCCAGGCTGACGTACATGAGCTCGATCAGGTCGATGTGGCGCGAGAAGTCCGCGCACAGGCGCTCCAGGATCTGGAAGAACTTGGTGCCGCCGTAGGTTTCGCCATGGAAGACGGTGAGCAGGGTTTGCCTGGCCCAACCGCTCTGCTCGCCCCAGGGCGCGTTCAGCACCGCCTCGTCGAGCAGGGTGCACAGCACGTAGCGCGCGGCCAGCGTGGTCTGCTGCACGATGCCGGCCTGCTGCGCCTGCGCCTCGAAACGGCGCACCTGGCTCACCACCTGTTCGCGCAGGTGCAGCGCATCGGGCGGCGTGGCGCTGTGGCGCAATTGCACCGACAGCAACAGCAGGGGGCTGGCGATGCGCACCAGCGGATTGCTGCCGCCGCCGAGGAAGGCATTGATATCGGCCGGTGCGACGGCGGCCGGCCGCGCCGCTGGCACGGGCGCAGGCATGGGTGCCGGCGGCGCGGCGGCCGGCATCGGCGCGGGCGCCGCGCCGCGCGGGCGCACCACGGTGGCATCGCGCATCGGATCGTCGTCGAACGGGCCGCGTGGAGTATTCATGTCAGCCGCCCCTGATGGCCCACAGTTGCAGATCCAGCCCGGCGAAGCCGTTGCCGAAATGGAAGGCGATACCGCCGGAGGTCTTCAGCTCGCGCCACATCGCGGCGTGGCGGTCGAACTCGTAGTAGAGGTAACCGGCGTTGTAGGGAATCTGCCGCGGCGCCACCGGCATCGGCGTCACCGGAATGCCCGGCAGCTGCAGGTTCACCAGGTCGCGGATCTTCTCCACCGGGCCGATCTTGGATTGCGCGGGCAACTGCCGGCGCAGTTCCTCCGACGGCACATCGGCCTTGGCCGCGAGCACGAAGGCGGCGTTGTCGAGCAAGGTGAGGTCGGGCACCACCGCCACCCACACGCCGTACTTGCGCTCCTGCAACGGGATCGGCGTGGCGTTCTGCTCCAGCACCGCGCTGAGGCTCGCGCGCAGCGCGGCGATCAGCGGCTCGTAGCTCTCGCGCAGCGCTTCGTGGCGATACGGCGGCAACATGCCGAGGCGCTTGCCGGGCGCGGTGAAGGTGGCCAGCTCGCCAGCCATCGCCACCAGCGTGCGGTAGAGCTCTTCGGGATGCAGCAGCGGCGCCGCTGCCAGGTGCGCCACCAGCGGCTGGTAGCGATTCACCACCTGCAGCAGCAGGAAGTCGGAGATTTCAGCGGCGCCGCCGCGGTCGGTCAGCGCGACGCGGCTGGCCAGCGCCTCGCCGCGCTGGTGCAGCAGGCCCAGCAGTTCGGTGAGGAAGGTCACCAGGCGCGGCACCGCCTGGCAGGCCAGCGCGGTGGGCATGAAGCCGTCGTCCAGCGTCACCCGGCGGTCGGAGCGGCATTCCACGATGCGCGCCAGCGGCATCTGGGCCAACCCTTCCAGCGGCTGCGATTGCGGCAACAGGCGCGAACTCATGCCGCCCACCTCCAGCACCGTGGTGCCGTCGGTGCTGCCGGAGGCATCGCGCACCTCGGCCTCGCGCACACGGAAGCGGAAGAGCTTCTCCGCCGGCGCCTCCGGCCGCCCGCTGTCGGGCTGGGTGGGCGAGCGCAGCGGCAGGGTGAGGTAGACGGTCTGGTCGCGCCAGTTGGCGTCCACTTCCAGCGGTGGCGGCAGCGGGTCGTCGCCCGGCATGGCGAAGGGCGTGCCATCGGGGAAGATGCCGCGCGCACGCTTGATGCCCAGCTTGCCGATGGCCAGGAGGTCGGCCTCCAGCTCCAGCTCGGCGAAGCCCCAGGCATAGGGCCGCAGGCCGCCGGCGCGCAGCTCCACGTAGCGCTCCAGGTAGCGCTCCTGTTGCTGCATGTGCTGTGGCCGCAGGAACAGCCCTTCGCTCCAGACCACCTTGTTGTGCTGCGTCATGCTGCTTGCTCGCTCATCGTTGATCCTGCCCGTGATGCGCCATCAGCGGCGCGCCTGTTCCGCGCGCCGGGCCGACTTCAGCCGCGCCAGTTGCTCTTCGTAGGCACGCGCGAATTCATCGCCGAACAGCCGGCGGAAGCATTCGTCGGGGTTGCCCATCAGTTCTTCGAAACCTTCGCGGTAATGCTCCCAGTAGCGGCCCTTGCCGCCGAAGGCCGCGCGCTTGCCGCCGCTGTCGACCTCGCGCTCGTAGCGGTCGGGATTGAAGTGCACCAGCAGCGACTCGAACGCCGCACGCACGCCGGCCAGCATCGCCATCTGGTGGCAGCGGATGTCCTCGAAGGCGTCGCGGAAGGCCGCGCTGCCGGCGAGGAAGGCCGGGCCGGTGGGGGCGAGGATCTTCTGCACCGCCTCGTCGGGCGTGGGAGCGAACTTCAGCGGGTTGTTTTCCGAACGCTGGATGATGGTCACCGGCAGACGGAAGGTGTTCTTGATCTCGGCGCGCGCGCGCAGCACGTCCATCACGCCGTCGGCCACCACCAGGAGGATCTGCTCCAGTTCGGGCGGCAGGCCTGCCACGCCGGTCGCAGCCAGCGGCGACGGCACCGCCGATACGGGGATCGGCGCCGGCGCGGGTGCCGGAACCATGGCCGGCACCTCCGGCAGGATCGGGGCGGCGGGCGACGCCGGCGGCGTGAACGGCGCGGCCTCGGGTGGCCGCATCGGCGCGGCGGCGGGCGTACCCGGCGCGCCAAGGCCGTCGAGCAGTGCATCCCAGTCGTCAGGCAGGGACTGGGCCTGGCGCTGCACATCAGTGATCGGCGGACGGAAGTGGTCGGCGGTGCTGGCCGTGTGGTTCCAGCTCGGCACCGGCACCGGCGCCGACGCCGACGACGGAATCAGCGACTCGGGCGCCGCCCCCGCATAGGGCGCGTCGAGGAAGCTGAGCGGATCGAGCTCGGCGCCCGTGGTCGGCGCCACGCCGGGAATCAGGCTCGCCGCCGCCGCGGGCGGCTGGCCCGGCGCCAGCAGGTCGGAGAGGCCAAAATCCAGCGGATCGCCCGGCCCCATCGCCGCCGACAAGGGCGCGGGGGCGAACGCGGGCGCATAGCCCGGCGCGGCCGCCGGCGCCGGGGTCGACGCCGGCATGGCGGCCAGCGCATCGGCGGCCTGCAATTGCACGGAAATCTCGAAGGTATCGATCTGCAGCCGGTCGCCGTCGTTCAACGCGGCCGGCTCGCCCTTCACCAGGGGCGTACCGTTGTGCAGCATGCCGTTGGTGCTGCGATCCTCGATGAAATAGATGCCGTTGAGCCCGCGTACCATGGCGTGGATGCGCGACACGCCGGGCGCGCCAAGCACCCAGTCGCAATCCTCGGAGCGGCCGATGCTGCCGCCGCCTTCGGCAAAGGTTTTCTGGCTGCGGCTGCCGAACTGGGCGGCCTGCCGGCCAAGTACCGCCATCGTCAAGGTCTGTGTCGGCACGCTCACGCCCCTTTCGCTGCGGCGCCGTCGCCGGTGGCGAGCAGGCTCATGGCGCGGTCGAGGAACTGGGCGCGCCGCGGCACGAAGTGGTCGGTCTCCAGCGCTGCCATCAGGTTGATCGCCGCCACCGTGGCGCAGGCGGTGAGGTGTTCGGGCGGCGGCACCGGGGTTTGCTGCGCAGCGGGCGCCAGGCTGCCGCCAGACCAGCCGGCCGCCGCGGCCATCCATGCGCCCAGCGACTTGTAGCCGCCCGAGCTGGCGAACTCGAACGCAGCGCGGCGATTGCTTTCAGTGGGTTCGCGCACCCATTTCTCGGCCAGCGAGGCGCCGGCCTTGTCTTCCAGCCCCAGCGGCTGGTCGCGCGCGCACTGGCACAGCCACGCTACCGCGTAGCGCTTGGGCAGCAGGCGCGCCAGGAGCTTGAGCGCATCCTGCGGCTGCTGCGCGTCCAACAGCGACTGCACTGCGGCCTGCGCGCTCATCTCCGGTCGCAGTTGCGCGCCAGCTTCGGGCGACAAGCCCATCTGCACCGATGCCTGGAGTATTGCCGACATGCCCGCCTCCCCCTCAACCGATCATGGTGATGGCGCCGCCCAGCTTGGCCATGGCGTCGGCACTGAGCTGCAGCATCGCCCCCTTCACCGTGGTCATCGCACCGCCCTCGACGTTCATCATGCCATCGGAATGCACCTTCACGCTGGCGCCGCCGCCGATGTCCACCGTGGCCTGGCCCGCCATCTTCACCGTGGCATCGCCGGTGATCTTGATGTTGACGCCCTTGATCTCGATGTCACCCGAGGCCTTCAGCGTGATGCTGGAGGCGCCGCAGACCAGGTCGATCTCGGTGCCGGCGTCGAGCTTGAACTTCTGGCCGATGGTGGTGGTGCCGTTCTGGGTGACGTCCAGCTTGTCATCCTTCTGCACGGTGACCGACCGATTGCTCTGGATCGTTTCGGTCTGGTCGTTCTCCACCGTAAGCTTCTGGTCATGCTTGACCGTGGTGGTCTGGTCGTTCTTGACGGTGATCGTCTCGTCGTGATCGATGGCTACCACGTGATCGTTTTCCACCTCCTCGTGCATGTCCTTCTGCGCGTGGATGAAGAAATCCTCCTCGCCCTTCTTGTCCTCGAAGCGCAATTCGTTGAAATCCGCCGTGCCGCCAAGCAGGCTGCGGCTCTTGATGCCGCTCTGGGTCTTGTTGTCGGGCAGGCCGTAGGGCACGGTGTTCGCGGCGTTGTAGACGCTGCCGATGATGAGCGGCCGATCCGGGTCGCCTTCGAGGAAGCTCACCACCACTTCCTGGCCCACACGCGGAATGCTCACCGCGCCCCAGCTCTTGCCAGCCCACGGCGAGGCCACGCGCACCGGGCAGGAGCACTTCGCCTTCGGCTTGTCCGGCATGTTCCAGTGGAAGTTCACCTGCACCCGGCCATACTGGTCGACGGCGATGTCCTCGTCGGTTTCGCTGCCGGTGACGATGGCGGTTTGCAGGCCGTCGATCCGCGGTTTCACCGTGGCGAGCGCACTGCGGAACGGGATCTTGCTGGGAATCGCCCAGAACCGGCACTGGAATTCAAGGTGATTGCCGCTGCCCGATGCGCGGCCACCGCTCTGCAGATAGCTCTGGGTGGCCGTCAGCAGATATTCCTGATTGAGATCCGTGCGTGAATAATTGCTGAGGGTGAACAGGTTGCCGGCCTCCGCGCCACAGGCGTCGGTGGTGCCGTGACAACTCGAACGCGCGGCGGTCAGCGCCTCGGCCCGCACGCTGGCATAGTGCTGGCCCAGGCCGGCATCCCCGTGCGCACCGGGAAAATCGAAGCTGCTGTGGGTCGGCGTCGGCTGGTTGCCATCGCTGGTATGCGTTGAAAGCAGCGAGGCCTTGGGCGTGAGCGGGTTGTAGTCGGTGAGTTTGACCGTGGCGCCATCCACCCCGCGCGTCGATTCGAAGGTCGCGATCGTTGCCTCCCGGCCCAGCGACCCACCGGCACCGGCCGCAAACGGCACCTTCTTGAAGGTGGCCGCCGCCGAGTGCGCACCCACGCCATCGGCCAGCACCATGGTGTGCTTGCTGCTGTCGTGGGTGAAGTAATAGTAGATGCCCTCCTGCTCCATCAGGCGATCGATGAAGGTCAGGCAATCCTCGCGGTACTGCACGCAGTAGTCGCGCTTGACGTAGTTGCCGGTGAGGCTGTTCTTGACGTCGGTGTAGCCGGATTCCTCCAGCAGTTGCTGGATGATCTGCGGCACCGTCATCTCGGTGAAGATGCGGCAGTCGAGGATCTGCCCCAACAACCAGGGCTTGGGCACCAGGGTGACCGCATATTGCGCATATACCAGCGTGTCGATGGTGGCCACGCCAGTCTGCGAAGCCTCGCACACCATGCCGTTGAAATGCCGCTTGAAGCCGTTCTCCAGCGACAACGTCACCGTCATCGACGAACCCAGCAACGCGGTCAGGTCGATGCTCGCATCCTCGCTCTCGAACCGCAGATCGAACCGGAACAGCTTGCCCAGTTCCTCGCTCGCGTTCATCCCGATGAAAAACAGGTTGTCGCACTGGCCGGAGGTGATGGTAACGGGGTCGCTCATGCGCCATTGCTCCCGGGAGATGTCAAGGGATGGCCACATTGGCCCTTCATGGAGGAAACACCGAGCCGCAGGCCTCGCCCTGCATGGGCAAGCGGCATCGAGCGGACGCCGGACGGCGCAACCGTCCCGCCGCCCAGCGAACACGCTGGCGCGGACAACAGGCGGACAGACTGTCGGTACAGGCAGATCGCAGGCGGCATGGTGACTCCTTCTCACCTGTAATGCGCAATCGGCCGCCGCTTCGAGTCATCCGCCGTGAATTTCGTCGATCACGCCGCCAAGCGCTTGCCCGCCTTGGCTTTTCGAGCGCCGCCACGGCGCCGGTTCGATCGAAGCGAATAGCCGCCACCGTCAGCCTGACAACTAGCGAATGGAAAGGATATGTATTACCCCTTGGGAATCCGTCTGCGCTGCCGACACGTCGCTGGCTCGACCGATCACCGCACGTCCATCGCTGCCGCAAAAGGCGATCAAGGCTGGCTGAGGCGCGGGCTTGCCCGATGCCCTGACACTGACTTGCACCTTTGCCACGGGCTTGTTGTCCACGCCCACCGGCACCGCATACTGCCGAACCTCAAACGAGCGATTGGTAGCCGCATGTCCGAGCAGCTCCGCAAGCCTGCCCGTGGCAAGGCAATACGAAGCCAATGGAAGCTTCGCGGCCAATTGATGGAACGGGATCAGCGCATAAGCCGGCCGCGCCGCATAGGTCAATGCCAGCACGTGTTGGCCGCCTCTGCCCAGCGTCACGCCGATATCGCGAGCCACTTCCCACTGGGCCAGACTGCCATCCTCGGACGGCTGGATCGCTCCCAGCGCAACCAGCTGATTGAAGGCAACTTCATGCCCCGCAACCGCGCTGACAAAGGGCGGCGTTTGTGCGACCGCGAAAGGGTCGAGTCGCGCATCGCGAAGGAGCGCGCTGATATCGGTTGATCCCACGAATGCCGAGACATGGCTGGTCACGGCCACGGGTGTTCCGTCGACTGCGGCCCGCAATTCGGGAAACTGTCGTTCGGGATAAGACTCGGCCTCACCCAGCCAACCGAATCGCGGCCCGTGAATGACGATACGACCAAGGTCGCCGGGCAGCACGTCCGCCGTTACCGACAGGACTATCGTGTCCGCATGCAATGCGACGCGCGCCGCCATCACGCGGACACTGCCCGATGGCGACGACTGCATCCCGGGCAGCATGACGCCGTTACTCGCATCATTCGCCAACGCTTGGGGCAGCAGCAGGGTCAAGCCTGCGAAAAGCAGGGCCACACGAACTGCATGGAGATACTGGCGCAAATTGCCGCTCACTTTACGTACCTGAAAACGCGTGGCGCATCGGGTCGCCAAAAACGCAATTCAGCCGGCCCGTAAACCTGGCCGCCAGGATGGGACGCCGTCCACATGTCGTTTTTCTGCGTCCAAGCGTGATGTTGCTTGTTGATACGCGCCGTGGTGGCATCGGCCTGATCCATCGCGAAAGTCGAGTAGATCGCCATGTGATTTGGCCAGAACAGGATGTCGCCGTCTTGCCTGCGTTCGTTGGCACCCAGTTCACGAAAGCGCCCGGTCTTGTGCACGTAGGCAAGAAATGTTCCGGTGGCCTGGTACTCGTAGGGAAAACCGGCGGCGGCATATATGAGCCAGGTGGATCCGCTGCAATCGCCGCCCACACCTTTGACCGAATGCGCGCCCACCAACGAATACTGCGTGCCCTTCCACGCCGCAGCAGCCTTCGTGATCCGAAACCCGTCGGCAACCGAGATGTCCTTGTCGTTGGTTTCACTTGACGCCGAGCTACCCGCGGTCGTTGCAGCCATCAGAACGTTCCTCCACGACAAGTGGCCTTTTCTTCGAATTTCGGGCGTTTTTCAGCGCGGCTATTCCCGCCCGGTTGCCGTTTCGGCGGCGGATTCGGGCGGCGGTCTCACGCTGCTTCGGTTCTACCGCCACGCCGCGCCAGCACCACCCAACTGCGCACCGGCTGGCCGAATTCCTTGCGCAAGCTGTCCTCGGCAAGGTGAATGTCGACAAAGCCCGCGCGTTCCAGCGCGTGCATGGCGTGGCTGCGCGAGTGCCGGTAGCGCCCGCTGGCCGTGAGGGTCACCTGATCGGCGTCGCCCTCCTCGGCCTCCAGCGAAAAGGCCAGCCGACCGCCCGCGCGCAAGGCCGCGTGCGCCGCGTCAAGCACCGGTCCAAGTTCGCCGAAATACACCAGGGTATCGGCGGAGACCACCACGTCCCAGGCAGCCGGCGCGCCCTGCAGGAAGGCCGTGAGCTCGGCCACTTCCAGTGCATCGTAACCGCCGCGCTGACGCGCCTTCTCCACCATGCCGCCGGACAGATCCACGCCCACCAGTTGGCGCGCGTAGGGGCGTAGCAGCGGCGCGCAAAGGCCGGTGCCGCAGCCGGCATCGAGCACATCAAGCACGGCTGTCGCCGGCGGTAGCACCTGCGCCAGCGCGTCCGCCAGCACCTGCGGCGCGCGGTAATCCAGGTTTTGCAGCAGTTGCTCGTCGAAGCTGTCGGCGAAGCGATCGAAGGTGTCGCGCACGTAGGCATCGTCCGCGCGCTGCGGCGCCGCGGAACCACCGCAGGCGGCCAGCATGTGGCGCGGGATCGGGTTGGCCGGATCGCGCGCGATCCAGTCGCGGTACACCTGCGTGGCCTCCTCGGTGCGGCCCAGCACGTACAGCGACACGCTTTGCGCTTCCAGCGCCTGCACGTAGCGCGGTTCCAGCGCATAGGCACGACGGAAACACTCGACCGACTGCTCGATGTGCTCGATATCCTGGGCATGACTGCGCAGGAACAGGCCGAGCAGGTAGTGCCCCTGCGCATAGTTCGGCGCCAAGCGCAGCAACTGCTCGTAAGCCTCGAAGGCCGCCTGCGTCTGTTCCTGCGCCTCCAGCACCACGGCCAGATTGCTCAGCGCATGGTGATGCTTCGGGCTGCAGTCCAGCGCCTTGCGATAACAGGCCTCCGCCTCGCGCAGGCGGCCACATTCCTTGTGGATGTTGCCCAGGTTGTTGTGCGCATCCGGGTGCCTTGGCGTGATCCTGAGCGCGGTCTGGATCAGCTCCACACCCTCATCGCTGCGCCCACGCTGGTGGCACAGCACGCCGAGGTAATGCAGCGCATCGGGCTGCGCCACGCGTGCATCCAGCACCTCGCGGTAGAGTTGTTCTGCGACATCGAGGTCATCGGCCTGATGCGCCTGCATGGCCTGCTGCAAGAGGCCTTGCCAAACCGGCAACACGGCACGCGCAGCCGCCGGGCGAGCGCCAGTTCGCGGCGCATGCCGCTTCTCCCGCCCACTCACGCGATCAATACCGTGAAGCAGCCCAGCACGATCGTGCCGCCATGCGCGCAGGAATCCCCCATGCGCGCAGCCGGCATGCCACCGATCAGCACCGTGGGCGAGCCCATGACGATACTGTCCGGCGGCCCCACGCACACGGCCATGTCGCTGATCCGCGCTGCCGGCAAGCCGCCGATCAGCACGGTTGGCGCACCCGGCCCGGTGATCGGCCCGCCCACATGGGGTATTGGGGGCACCCCCGGCGTAAGCATCGGGCAGACGTGCATGTCGGTGAGACGGGCGGCGGGTTGCATGACGGTTTTCTCACTCCCAGCAAACAGAATACTGCACCGTACCATCCCTTCAGTGCGCAATCGCTCGGGGATTCGTGTCATTCGCCGCCGCAACCGGCGCCGCCTGTCATGGCACGACGCTCAGGACATCAGGCTCGCCATCAAGCGTGCCCGCGAAAGCGACGGCACCTGCTTGATGCCGCCGACGCACCACCGGCGACGCCCGGCGGGGTTGATCCATCCACCATCGTTTACGTTGAACATCAAGATCGAGTAGAACGCGCCACCGGTTGTCACCAGTGCGATCACGTTTGCCGTGGCCACCCCGGCGCCGCCGAGGTTGGCTTGCGCTGCCGCCAGTTCACCCGGATTCCAGGCACCAGCGGGATTGAAACCGGTGGCGTTCGCCGGAAGGTTCTGGGCGAAGTTCTGCTTGACCGTCCGGTTCGCCACGGCGTTGCCATCGATGGTCCCAACATGGAATGCGCTCATCACCCCACCGTAGGTGCCGCGCACGATCAGGCAACCACTCATGTAGCCCGTCAACACGTCGTTGCCGCCGATAGCCGCGTGGGCGATGCGGCCCGGCGCGTAGTCCAGCCATGTGTGCGGCACATTCGCCCCCATTGCCAGCCCCAGCGTCGCCCCCGCCTGGATGTGCAGCAGCATGGGATCAACCGCGGCACGATGGCCATCCAACCCGTCGTAACTGAGATTTCCGGCCAATCCGACACTGGCGACAAAAGCCCCGTTGAGCGGCCCGATGGCATCCTGCGGCTTGTTCCACAGGAAGCGGACACCGCGCCTGAAATAGTTTTCGATCATGCCACCACCCACCTAACCCATGCGGAAACTGATTGAATTCAGCTAATTACCACAACTTCGTTTTGACGCGCCCGTCCACCTCGCTCGCACGGACAATGAAACAAAATCATTTTCTCAAAACATGTTTCAACCCACAAATCAAACCAACCACTCACGATACCCATCCGCAGATGACGTGTCGTTATATGGCATATTAACCAGCGACCCCATCAGGCCAAGTCGCGCGGCTTACTATGATTTGCGCTCCCGTGAAGTTGGCGGCCGGCCCAGGCTGAATGCGCCTCACCACAACATCATCTATGTTTGCGCCATACAGTCGAAGCCGATGCAACAGGTTTCGCATCTGCTGAATTCCCGGGTGATAATGTCCACTGTCATTTTCAACGTGAACCACACGACCCGCGACAATTCGCATGCGACCCGCCGAATAGGCATTAGCCCCGCCAATCAGTGAAGAATGCTTGAACCAAAAGGCGTTTTTGTCAAAACCAGCGTAAATATGCCCGCGCGAATTCATGACAAAATGAGTTTTTTGGTCATTCGACTCGCTCTCTACGTTGTTCGTCGAATCATATATGGCATTGGTATTGGCAGCCGGGCTCCAGCGCCAAGCAACCCCACCACGGAAGCGCAGCTTGTATCGACGCTGCAGATGAGCTTCCTGCAAAAAAATCGCCACCTCGCCAATACCCCTGACCTGTTGAATCTGCAATTGATCCGGCCCTGGAGCGTCAGCAGTGCCGCCATGGCTACTCTTTACAAATAGCGGCTCCAAGCTTGTCATCGCCTCCGCAACGGAATCCATGTGGGTATGATTCATCAGCAAATCGCCGGAAATCATCTTCAACGCGGAAATGGCGGATCGACGGTCATCATGGCCGCTCACCTTGCGATCGCTCGGCAACCCATGACCCGTCGTATGATCCAGCGGTTGTCCCTTGTTCGCAGGAACCTTATTCAGCTTGTTCAACCAGAAATCGCAGGCCTTGACGAGAAAAAACAGGGTTTCTATCTGCACATCCTGGAAGTTGACATCATTGTAGTGTGCAACCAAGGCATCGATGACGCCCAAAGCGGTGTCCGTTACGCGCCATGTGGACGGCATGATCCCGCTGACCGTACTATCGGAACGCCAGACATCGTTAGTTGGAAAGCTATCGTATGGTATGGGCATGAAATCACCGTAAAAACAGTACTGAAACCAAGCACCGTGACCAAGCGCAGTCACTTTGCGCCGACCGCTGAGTATTCAAGACGAAAATACGCTTGAATTCGCCTTTTTATTAACGCAAAAATTATCTCTGGCACCTTTTCTCGACAGACACCTTTTACTCGGACAGAAATTGTCCTTGACACCTTTTACTCGCCCTCACTCCACTCTCCAATGCGCAATCGCCCGGCGCCCTCTGTCACGCGTCCCCTTGCGCGACGCGCCATTCACCGGCGGAAGCGGTGCTTGGGAATTGTCCCTAACACCTTTTTCGATTCAGTTACTTCCAACAAGCGAGGAAGCACTCAAGTCATAAGTGAACCTGATCCCGTTTTTCGCCGACCCCACTCAATTCGCTCCCGTCGACAGATTGCTCCTGGTGAATTTTCGTAGAGCGAATTTCACAGGCGGCTAGCATCTGTGTATTCGAATTTACCCTTGCCTTTGGAATCAGGAACAAAATCCCAAACACCATTCAGAACCAAGCTGGTAGAATTGTCTTTTTTAACTGGCAAAACAACATTTGAAGAACCATCCAAAAATGCCTGCTGCGGAACATCACTGGCGCGCGCACTCGGCGCCACTATACCAATTTCCGCACCAAGACAAGCGTTGCCCACCAACGAAGACAGACCATAGCTCGGCGAAGTCATAAGAGACTTCAATGTCAAAACCCCTCTTTTTGAACTTTTTATTATTCTCAATTCATCATCCATCGGCTTACTTATATATTTAATCCTTTCGCTCTCCGGAGCCTCAAAATTAATACAAAGCAATTGCTCAGTCATCTCTGCCATCACCGGCGTCCCAAAAATTACTTCAAGCCACTGCAAGTTACTCTCGTCGAATGGCTCAAACACTCTGATCGGCGGTGTATGGTGAGTTGATTTTGGCGTCGATAAATCTATCAATACCGTGTCGGGCGGAAACAACCGACTTGGCTTCCAGTACTCGACCTGCTGGGGTTTCAGACCAGAACTCAAGTTTTCGTAGTAACCAAACTCTGATGCTACTGCGGAAAATTGACCGTAACGTGAAACGGTACTGCAATAGTATCCCGGCGCCGGATCGACGAAATTGAATTCATTCTTGCAACCATTCCATCGCCACTTTGACCCTGAATTATCGAAACCTTTTACAAGTTTGCTTGAATCGAGCAGCCCGTTGGTCATGACGTGAGATCTTTTTGTCCTTCGACCGACTCGACAGTCGTAGATAAATTTACAACTGCTGTCGGCCAACTGTACGATCTGATCGCTCTTGCTCAGCGACACGGATCGCACCAGGTGTGTGAAAGAGCTTTTAGCTCCTTGCCATGCCGCTATAGACATCTCCCTTCTCCTTGCAATAACCGATTCAGAGTCACTCAACGAAAACGTGGCCAGGTTTACTTATAATAGGCACCTCAACCAAACGCGTACGAAAACCCAGCTTCGTCCGCCCCAACCTTCACCCCCGATACCGGCACGCCCTCGATCATTCGGTTCAGGAATTCGCGACTGATATCCGGCAGCATGGTGTTGGTGAGAATGGCGTCGATCATGCGGCCGCCTGATTCGCTCTCGGTGCAGCGACTCACCACCAGCTTCACTACGTCGTCGCCGTACTCGAACGGGATCTTGTAGCGCGCCTCGATGCGCTTCTTGATACGGCCCAGCTGCAGCTTGACGATTTCGCCCAGCATCTCCGGGCTCAGCGGGTAATACGGAATCGTCACCAACCGCCCGAGCAGCGCCGGCGGGAAAACCTTGAGCAAGGGCTCGCGCAGCGCCTTGGCGATGCCTTCGGGCTCGGGCATCAGCTCCGGGTCCTTGCACAGGCCGGCGATCATGTCGGTGCCGGCGTTGGTGGTGAGCAGGATCAAGGTGTTCTTGAAGTCGATCCGGCGGCCTTCACCGTCTTCCATCATGCCCTTGTCGAACACCTGGAAGAAGATTTCGTGCACGTCGGGGTGAGCCTTTTCCACCTCGTCCAGCAGCACCACCGAGTACGGCTTGCGGCGCACGGCCTCGGTGAGCACGCCGCCCTCGCCGTAGCCGACGTAGCCGGGAGGTGCGCCCTTGAGGGTGGAGACGGTGTGCGCCTCCTGGAATTCGCTCATGTTGATGGTGATGAGGTTCTGCTCGCCGCCGTACAGTGCCTCGGCCAGCGCCAGCGCGGTTTCGGTCTTGCCCACGCCGGAGGTGCCGGCGAGCATGAACACGCCGATCGGCTTGTTCGGGTTGTCGAGGCCGGCGCGGCTGGTCTGGATGCGCTTGGCGATCATCTCCATCGCATGATCCTGGCCGATCACGCGCTTGCCCATCAGCTTGGCCAGGTTCATCACGGTTTCGAGCTCGCTCTTGACCATGCGGCCGACCGGAATGCCGGTCCAGTCAGACACCACCGAACCCACGGCCACGTAATCCACCGTGGGCAAAATCAAGGGGCGCTCGCCCTGCAGTTCGGCCAGTTGCGCCTGCAGGCCCTTGAGCTGCTCCAGCGCACTGGCGCGCTCGGCATCGCTGAGGCTTGCCGGCGCTTCCGGGGCGGCAGTGACATCGGCCTTGGCGTTGACCGCTTCCTCCAGCTTGCTGCCGGTGCCTTCCACCGGCGCGGTGTCACCGCGCAGCTTCGCGCGCAGGGCAAGGATCTGCTCGACCAGTACCTTCTCGGCCTGCCAGTCAGCTTCCAGCTTCTCCAGTCGCTCCTTTTGCACGGCGAGCTTTTCGTTGGCGCCAGCCTCGCGCTCGGCCACGTCCACGCCCACGGTCTTCTCGCGGTGGATGATGGCCAGCTCGGTTTCCAGCGCCTCGATGCGCTTGCGGGTGTCGTCCACCTCGGGCGGCACGGCGTGCTGGCTCACCGCCACGCGCGCGCAGGCGGTGTCGAGCAGGCTCACCGCCTTGTCCGGCAACTGGCGCGCGGGAATGTAGCGGTGCGAGAGCTTGACGGCGGCTTCCAGCGCCTCGTCGAGGATCTGCACGCGATGGTGCTTCTCCATCGTGCTGGCGACGCCGCGCATCATCAGGATGCCCTTCTCTTCGCTGGGCTCATCGACCTGCACGGTCTGGAAGCGGCGGGTAAGCGCGGGATCTTTCTCGATGTGCTTCTTGTATTCGGCGAAGGTAGTGGCACCGATGGTGCGCAAGGTGCCGCGCGCCAGCGCGGGCTTGAGCAGGTTGGCGGCGTCGCCGGTGCCGGCCGCGCCGCCGGCGCCAACCAGGGTGTGGGTTTCGTCGATGAACAGGATGATCGGCTTTGGGCTGGACTGCACCTCCTCGATCACCGAGCGCAGGCGCTGCTCGAACTCGCCCTTCATGCTGGCGCCGGCCTGCAGCAGGCCGACGTCGAGCGTGCGCAGTTCCACGTCCTTGAGCGAGGGCGGCACGTCGCCGCGCACGATGCGCTGGGCAAAGCCTTCCACCACCGCGGTCTTGCCCACACCGGCCTCGCCGACCAGGATCGGGTTGTTCTGGCGGCGGCGCATCAGGATGTCCACCACTTGGCGGATTTCGTCATCGCGACCAACGATGGGATCGAGCTTGCCGCTGCGCGCCTGCTCGGTGAGGTCGACGGTGAACTGCTTGAGCGCTTCCTGCTTGCCCATCTGCGCCGGGCTCATCGCGCCGCTGGCCTCGCCCGGCACGCCGGCCCCGCCCAGCTTGAAGCCGTCGCTGGCGTTTTGGCCGTCCTCGGGCGAACCGGCCACCACTTCGGCGAACTTCTCCATCAAGGCCTCGGGCTTGATCTTCTCGAACTCCTTCGAGACGCCGAGCAGCGTGTTGCGCAGGTGACGCATGCGCAGCACGCCCACCATGAGGTAACCGGTGCGCACCTGCGCCTCGCCGAACATCAGGGTGGCGAACACCCAGCCGCGCTCGACCGCTTCCTCCACGTCGCTGGAGAGGTCGGAGATGGAGGTGGAGCCGCGCGGCAGGCGATCCAGCGCGTCGGTGATGTCGCGCGCGAGGTTCGAGGGGTTCAAGTTGAACTGCTTGACGATGCGGTGCAGGTCGGAATCCTGCAATTGCAGAATCTGATGCACCCAGTGCACCAACTCCACGTAAGGGTTGCCGCGCAACTTGCAAAACACGGTGGCGCTCTCGATGCCCCGATACGCCAGCTTGTTGAGCTTGCCGAACAGCGCGCTGCGACTGATCTCTGCCATGAAACTTACCCCTTGAAAGTGGCGATGCCGCCCTACGGCGACAGACGGACGGAGGTGAACGCGCCGCCTGCCGGCCCGGCTGACGGTTTGCCGTGCGCACTAAGGCGCCACGGTTACTTCAACTAGTGCGATTTCGGTCGATGTTTTCGGTCATGCTTCATCCTCCGCGCGCGGCCTCTTGCCGAGGCGGGCCACGTACATGGCGTTGGCCATGCCGGAGCCCACATCCTTTGCAGCCGACTCCAGGCGCGCCGCATGGCACTCGGACGCAAGGAGGACAGGGGTGAACCGCCGGTGGTCGAGTTCAATGCCCACAGGCCCCTACCCCACCGGCTGCAGCACGACCTGATCCGCGTCCGCATCCCGCCGCGGCTCACCCATCCAGGTGGAGAGCCCCATGCGGCCCGACTGGCCAAGTTTGGTGCCCGGCACGTCCGTGCGCTGGAGCACCAACTGCACGTCGAAAGCCTTCTCCTCGCCCACGTAGGTCTTCACCGCGGCCACCAACTGGCGCAATGCCTCGCCGCCGGGCAGAAAGTTGTTGAACTGCGCGCGCGTCAACGGGCCGAGACGCAGGCGAAAACGCTGCTGCGAACCCCATACGTACTCGCCGATCACCGCCGTGAGGCCCATGCCGGCGACCTCGGGCGAGCTGCCCAGGCGCAGGTGCGACTCCTGCGGCAGGCGCATCCAACTGGCCACGAACTCCAGCACGCGCACCGGAATGCCGAAGAAATGCTCCAGCAGGCCGCGCAGCCCCTCCGCGTTGCGCGCCTGGGCAGCCAGGCGGCCAGCGAAGAAGCGCTTGTACTGGTCAGGCAGTGCGTCGCGCGACTCCAGACCTCGCGTGGACAGGCCCGCCAGCGCCCCCACATACAGGCGGAAGCGGTCTTCGCCCGGGCGATCCAGTTGCACGGTAGGCCGGGCGCTGGCCCATGCCCGATAGAACAAGCTGAGCAGGCGATGGTGAAAGATGTCGGCGAACGCGACCAGCGTGCTGTCTTTGGCGTTGCGCTGGCGATCCATCGCATATTCGGTGAGGTGCAGCGGCAGTGGGCCGTGCGGGCCGAACAGGCCGAGGAACAGCCCATGCAGGCGCGCTGGTCGGTCGCCGGAGGCAGGCTCGTAGCGATCCAGCCCGCGCGGCGCGAAAGCCAGCGACGGCGTATGGCACAAGCGCACGGCGTCCTCCGCCGGCTTGGCCGATTCGCCCAGCCGTGGACGCTGCGGATAGGCGCACTCCAGCCAACGCAAGGCCTCGAAAAAATCGAAGCGTTCCGGCTGCTCCCGCAGCGCCCGCTCGAGCCCCGCCAGGGCCGACGTTACAGGATCTGACGCTTGCCGAGCCGTGCCGGCCATCGGGCCACCTCGTTGCGTTCCAGCGTGCGCAGCACGGTTTCGGTGAAGGAGTTCACCGACACATGCCGCGTGAAGAAATGCTGTATCACTGCGCCGAGCAGGAAGGCACCGGTGCCCTCGAAGGCGCCGTCGTCGCAGGTCAGGGTGATTTCCAGGCCGCGACCGAAGCTGATCGGCCCGGGCACGGGGATACGCCGCACCACCGGCCGCGCGGCCACCGACTTCACGCCCTCGATCTGGCGCCGCGCACTGGCGTCGAATTCGTCGCAATACAGCGTAAGCATCTCGCGCAGCGCATTGGCGCCGTCGGCATCACCATCCCCCAGCAGCGAGAGGTAATTGAGCTGCAAGTGGCTGACCAGCCGCCACGCGGTTTCGCCGTTGGCATTGGGCGCACGTGGCTTGGTGGGGCCGGCCACGCAGCGAATCGCCGTCACCGGCGCCCCGGTATCCAGGGTGAAGTCGGTGCGCGATTTGCCCACCGGCATCTGCAGCGGCAAATCGCGATTGGTGCACATCAGTTGCATGCCCAGCTGGCGCAGGCGGCTGGAATACGGCGCATCGACGGCATCCACCAGCGCGATAAACACCTCGGTGCCGATATAGCTGGAACGGGCGCCCTGCCGCTTCTGCCGGGTCGACAGCAGCCGCGGCTCGCGGCGCAGGGTGTAGAACGCCTGGGCGCCGTCATGCCAGACCCGCTCGTCGCAGCCGTAGAAGGGCTGGAAGCGCTGCTCGGGCTCCTGGCTGTCGCCAAAACCCTCGACGTGGCTGAGGCTGTGCACCTCGAAATCCATCGGCCGCGTGCGGTCGGCCAGCACGTGGTATTCCGTCTGCCCCTGCCGCAGGTGAATGCGGTCGGCACGCCGCGGAAACAGGTTGATCGCCGGCGTGCAGAACAGCCGGAAATTGCCGGCATCCACCGCGTTGTGCAGGCGTGTCACGCTGCGGTCGAACAACGCCACGATCTCGAATTCGCTGGCCTGCACGCGCGACAGCACGCCGCGCAGGCCGCTGAACACGGTAAACAGGAAACGCTCCGGACAGGCGAAGTATTCCTGCAGCAGGCGGTAGCCGCTGAACGAACGATCGGTATACGGCAGCAGCGCCTCGTCGTCGGCAAAGCCCTTGTCGCGGATATGGCTCGCGTCGAGGAATTCGCTCACCAGGCCGCCGGCACCCGGCGCCCGCAGCACGAAGCCCACGGCGTTGCCCAGCAATTGCTCGTACAGGCGTTTGGGCAACTCATCGGCGCCGGCGATGAACAGCGGCAACTCGTCCAGCGCCAGCATCTGGGTCTGTACGCCAGCGGTGACCGTGAATTTCAGCCGCAGGCCGGCGCGCACCGTCTTGCCGACGGGCAAGCTCACCCCCGCCGCGGCCAGCGCGGCCGGCGTCTCGAAGTACTTGGCCTCGGTCAGCTCCAGTGGCCACAGCTTCACTTCGTGGGCAGTGCGGTATTCGCAGGCGGTGCGCTCGTCATGCCCAATCAGCCCCATCAGCGCGGTATTGCGCGCCACTGTGACGCCGGCGGCCAGCGCACTCTCCTTCGCATCGGGCTGCAGTTGCACCACCGCCATCGAAGGCACCGGCGCAAGGTAGTGCGGGTAAACCATCTCCATCAGGTGCTGGGTGAACAGCGGGTGCTGCGCGTCCAGCTTCAGCTGTACGCGCGCGGCAAGAAAGGCGAAACCCTCGAGCAGACGCTCCACGTAGGGGTCGGCGCACTCGAAACCCTCCAGGCCCAGCCGACCGGCGATCTTCGGGTACTCGCGCGCGAACTCGCCGCCCATTTCGCGGACATGCTGCAATTCGCGGTTGTAGTAACGCAGCAGGTTCGGGTCCATGCGCAGGATCTCTCAGCCGAAGCTCTCGGACACGTTGAACTTGCCGGTTTCCAGATCCACCTCGGTCTTGAGGTAGAGGTTCAGCGGAATCGGCTGCGCCCACATTTCCGAGGCGATGTTGAACACCAGCGACTGCTGGTCCATGCGCCGCGTATCGGTCTGCACGGTCACCTGCAAGGTGTTGGCGGTCAGCCGCGGCTCGAAAGCCAGCAGTGCTTCACGCAAGTGGCGTTGCAACGCCTCGGCCTTGATGCCGGACAGCGCCGCACCGGTGAGATCGGGGATGCCGAAGTTGAGTACGGAGCTGGCCACGGCCGGGTAGTCCGCCAGCAGTTCGTCCTCGCCCAGGTTCACGCAGTTGAGCAACCAGGAGATGTCGCGTGTCACGCAGTCGCGCAGCCGTGTGGCCGAGATCACGCGCCGCTCGCGGCTCTCGTCGGCCTTGCCGGGCTCATCGTCGGTGAGCCGGTCGAGCAACGAGGGTTGCAGGCGTTCCTGGGTGGTGAGCTCGGCCATCGCGCCGCCCCGCTCAGCCGTCGTCGCCGAAACTGATGCAGCGCACGTCGAGCAACGGATATTCGCCCGTATCGGTGGCGAGCATGCGCTGGCCGAGGCCGGCAAAATATCCGTCGCCGCGTTCGATCCATTCGGTGCGCCGCGCCAGCACCACATCGCTTTCGGCCGAGCGTTCCGAACCGGGATAACGACACGGCACGAAGCCCACCGCCTGGCCACCGTTGCTCCAGGTGACGCGCACCGGCGACCACACCTTGTCGCGCAAATCCTCGGGGGCGTCGAACTCCAGCTTCTTCAGCCGTGCGAACGGCACCCATGCATAGCCGCTTTCCACGATCAGCTCCAGGCAGGGCCCGAAGCGGGGGTCGGCGTCGGCGATCCACTCGAAGGGCTCGCCATCGATGCGGCCCGAGGTCGCCTCGGCACCGTCGAAGGCCTGCTCGCGCAGCGGCAGGGCTTGCGCATGGCGCCCATCCTCCCCCAGTTTGAGCGCTTGCAGCAGCAGCGCCAGCCACTGCGCCGGCTCGCCGATCACGGTGGGTTGTTGGCGACCTTCCATCACCGCCACGCGTTGCAGCTCACCCACCAAGGCACGCTCGTAGGCCGTGGTCATGAGGTTGTTGAGCGGGTCCAGCTCGCTGCTGACCTTGAGCTGGTTGCGCGCACGTTCCCACTGCCCCAGCACCGCCATCAGCTGAAACAGGAACACACGCGACTTGGCGTCCGCCGGATTGCTGCGCACGCGCGCCGTCAGGCTCTGCAGCGCCTCATCCAGACGGCCGTCCTTCAACAGGTTTTCGGGAGTGCTGTCCACGTATCGGGCATCCGGGCAATGAAGGGGATATCTGCCGCGCGGACACACCCACGCGCAACCGCGCCGGCGCCAGCAGGATGTCGAGCCAGCGCTGTTCCGCGTCAGCTCGGCGCGCCGAGTCCGACGTCTGTCCGGACTCGGCTACGCCGATCAGGCACGGGCGTGCCCGGCCGGCGAACGATCCCTCCGTGGATCGCGCCACGCCAGCCCGCGGACTCGCCGCGAACCGGTGTGGCCCAAGGATGTGCGGGCGCCCGGAGCAAGCCCGGGCGCACCGACATCAGGCGCTGGCCACTTGCTGGATGTCGAAGGTGAAGTCCTTGGTACCGCCGTCCTTGCCGCCCTTGTCGTCCTGCGGCTGGAACGAGTACTTGAACTTGCCGAAGTGCAGGGTGATGTTTTCGGTGAGCTTGTCCTCGCCACCGCTGCCACCGGTGGACACCGACGTGACCAGGATGCCTTCGCTCAACTCGATGGTGAGGAAGTCGGTCTGCTCGCCGGTGGCGTTGGTGACGTACAACCAGGCCTGCTCCACGCGCCCGCCGGTGCAGCAGGCATTGATCAGCGCGTTGGAGCAACCGTCCACATACTTGGTGATGGAGATGTCCTGCACATGTGCCTTGCCGCCGCTGGCCGCACCCGCGCCGGTGTGCAGGTCGCCGGTGTTGCTGACGCCCCACGACCAGGCCAGGATCGGCACCTCTCCCTTGTGCTTCTTGTGGTTGGACGCACCCTCGATCTTGACCTTGCCCGAGCCGAACTTGATGTGCATGTCGAAAGCCATGAACCTTCTCCTCGATCGCCTGTTGATGAATATATCCGTCCGGCCTGGGCATGCCCGCACCGGTTACCGCTTGCTGCCGCCACTTGTTCCACGGCGCCGATCTCGGGACGCCTTGCAACAGCGCGCCCGGCGACACCGGCGCGCTCCACACCCGGAGCGGACGCGGCCGACGGCCGCATCCGCCAAGGTTTCGATCAGGCCTTGGCCGCCGACGGCAGCCGCGACACCAGCCGCAACGACACAGTGAGACCTTCCAACTGGTAGTGCGGCTTCAGGAAGAACTTCGAGGTGTAGTACCCCGGAGCACCTTCCACTTCCTCCACCACGACCTCGGCAGCCGACAGCGGCTTGCGCGCCTTGGTCTCCTCGCTGGAATTGGTCGGATCGCCGTCGACATACTGCATGACCCAGTTGGTCAGCCAGCTCTGCATCGACTCGCGGCTGGAGAACGAACCGATCTTGTCGCGCACGATGCACTTCAGGTAATGCGCGAAGCGGCAGCAGGCGAACATGTACGGCAGGCGGCAGCTCAGCGCGGCGTTGGCGGTGGCGTCCGGATCGTCGTACTCCTCCGGCTTGGCCAGCGACTGCGCGCTGATGAAGGCGGCCATGTCCGAGTTCTTGCGATGCACCAGCGGCATCAGGCCCATCTTGTCCAGCTCGGCCGAACGACGGTCGGTGATGGCGATTTCGGTGGGGCACTTCATGTCCACGCCGCCGTCGTCACTGGGGAAGGTGTGCACCGGCAGGCCTTCCACCGCGCCACCCGACTCGATGCCGCGGATGCGCGAGCACCAGCCGTATTCCTTGAAGGAGCGGTTGATGTTCACCGCCATCGCATAGGCGGCGTTCTGCCAGGTGTACTTGGACGAGTCGGCGCCCGAGGTGTCCTCCTCGAAGTCGAACTCCTCCACCGGGTCGGTGGCCGCGCCATAGGGCAGGCGCGCCAGCGTGCGCGGCATGGTGAGCGCAAGGTACTTGGCGTCGTCCGACTCGCGCAGCGAGCGCCAGGAGGCGTACTCGGGCGTGGAGAAGATCTTGGCCAGGTCGCGCGGGTTGGCCAGCTCGTTCCAGCTGTCCATGCCCATCAGGCTGTGGTTGGCCGCCGCGATGAACGGCGCATGCGCGGCCGCCGCCACCTGGCTGACACCGGCCAGGAGTTCCACATCCTGCGGGCTGTGATCGAAGTAGTAGTCGCCCACCAGGCAGCCGTAGGGCTCGCCGCCGAGCTGACCATATTCTTCTTCGTACATCTTCTTGAAGATCGGGCTCTGATCCCACGCCGTGCCCTTGTAGCGCTTCAGCGTCTTGCCCAGCTCCTTCTTGGAGACGTTCATGACGCGGATCTTGAGCTGCTGGTCGGTCTCGGTGTTGTTGACCAAGTAGTGCAGGCCGCGCCAGGCGCTTTCCAGCTTCTGGAAATCCGCGTGGTGCATGACCAGGTTGAGCTGCTCGCTGATCTTGCGATCCAGCTCGGCCACGTAGGCGTTGATGGTCTGGGTCACGTCGTCGGAGACGATGTCGGCCTTGTTCAGCACCTGCTCGGCGAGCGTGCGAACGGCGGATTCCACCTCTTCCTTGGCGCGCTCGCTCTTGGGCTTGAACTCCTTGTTCAGCAGTGCGGCGAAGTCGTCGGGCACCAGGGTCTGTACGCTGGCGCCACTCTGTTCGGCAAGATTCTCGGTAGCCATGGTTGCTTACTCCCCGTCCTTGCCGGCATCGCCGGGCTTGGGTGCCGACACCAGCGACTGCAGCAGCGCCGGATCGTTGATGGCCTGGGCGATCAGTTTCTCCGCGCCCGCCTTGCCATCCAGATAGGTGCCGAGGTTGGCGAGCTGGGTGCGCGCCTCCAACAGCTTGGCCACCGCGCCGACCTTGCGGGCCACCGCGGCGGGCGAGAAGTCGTCCATGCTCTCGAAGCTGATGTCCACGTTGAGGTTGCCCTCGCCGGTGAGCGTATTGGGCACCGCGAAGGAAACCCGCGGCTTCATCGACTGCAGGCGGCTGTCGAAGTTGTCCACGTCGATCTCCAGCGCCTTGCGCTCCTCGATCGCCGGCAGTTCGGCGTTGTTGGCGCCGGAAAGGTCGGACATCACGCCCATCACGAACGGCACCTGCACCTTCTTCTGGGCGCCGTACACCTCCACGTCGTACTCGATCTGCACGCGTGGGGCGCGGTTTCGCGCGATGAACTTCTGACTGCTCTGCTTGGCCATGCGTAGTCTCCCGGAACGTGGATACTGCCTGAGCGCAGGGCCTTGGCCCGCCCTGCACCGACGATTGCCGCGAAAGGTGTACGCCCCTCGCCGAGCCATCCCCCGAAGCCGCCAACCAATCCTCCGCGCCAAGCCTTCCGACCTGTCGCGACACGGGCACCGCCGGGTTACCTCTCATCTACCCAGTGCGCAAGGACAAAGGAAAGACAGGCACGCCACCCTGATTTATTTATCTTTCATTCAGGTTTACAAGTCCGCCTCGCCCTTGTTGCGACGCGACACGGCAAGCCGGAATGGCGTACTAGAATGCGCGGCTTGCTTGATCGTTCCGGCGCCCATCGCCTGATGCCGCCACCCCTGGATGCCTGCGGGCACCCCTCCACGGAGTCGCTGTTCCCATGATCTTCGAAACCATCGCCAACACGGGGCACGAGGAAGTCGTGTTCTGCCACAACCAGGACGCCGGCCTGAAAGCCATCATCGCGGTCCACAACACGGTGCTGGGCCCCGCGCTGGGTGGCCTGCGCATGTGGCCGTACAAGACCGAACAGGAGGCGGTGAACGACGTGCTGCGCCTGTCGCGTGGCATGACGTTCAAGAACGCGGTGGCCGGCCTGAACCTGGGCGGCGGCAAGGCGGTGATCATCGGCGATCCCTCCAAGGACAAGTCCGAGGCGCTGTTCCGCGCGTTCGGCCGCTTCGTCAACTCGCTCAACGGCCGCTACATCACCGCCGAGGACGTCGGCATCGACGTCAACGACATGGAGTACGTGTTCCGCGAAACCGAATACGTCACCGGCGTGCACCAAGTCCACGGCGGCTCGGGCGACCCCTCGCCGTTCACTGCCTACGGCACCCTGCAGGGTCTGATGGCCACGCTGCAGTTCAAGCATGGCAACGAGGACGTGGGCAAGTACAGCTACGCCGTGCAGGGCTGCGGCCACGTCGGCGGCGAGTTCATCAAGCTGCTGCGCGAGCAGGGTGCCAAGGTATTCGTCACCGACATCAACAAGGATGCCGTGCAGCGCTGCGTGGACGAACTGGGCTGCGAGGCAGTGGGCCTGGACGAGATCTACGACGTCGACGCCGACGTCTACTCGCCCTGCGCGCTGGGCGGCACGGTGAACGAGCAGACCATCGACCGCATCAAGGCCAAGATCATCTGCGGCCCGGCCAACAACCAGCTGGCCACCGACGCCATCGGTGACGAGCTGACCCGTCGCGGCGTGCTGTACGCGCCCGATTACGCGGTGAACGCGGGCGGCGTGATGAACGTGTCGTTGGAGATCGACGGCTACAACCGCGAGCGCGCCATGCGCATGATGCGCACCATCTACTACAACCTGGGCCGCATCTACGAGATCAGCAAGACCCAGAACGTGCCCACCTACAAGGCCGCCGATCGCCTCGCCGAGGAACGCATCACCTCGATTGGCAAGATCAAGCTGCCGCACATGGGCAGCCACGGCCCGCGTTTCCAGGGCCGCATGCGCGGGCAGTAAGCCACCCCGCACGAAACGCGCGAGGGGCCGCCGCGAGGCGGCCTTTCGTTTGCCGCCCTGCTGAAAGTCAGGGCCGGGAGGGCGACCGGGCTCTGCTACAATGCCCCGCTGATGCCCGTTCAGCATTCGTTCCACAGGGGGACGCGGGCCGGCGTCGTCGAGCCCATCCAGGCAAGCGCTCCCGCAGCGCCGCCGCAGACTCGCGCGGAACGCCCGCCCCGGAAGGCTCCACGACACGAATGGATCAACGAGAGCAGTACAGACATGAGCACCCTGCTGGCAACCGGCATCAACGACGCAGACATCCTCGAGCGCTTGCGCGAGGTGTTGCACGACACCTTCGAGATCGAACCGGCGCACGTGGTGCCGGGCGCCCAGCTGTTCACCGATCTCGGCCTGGACAGCATCGATGCGGTGGATCTGGCGATCCAGGTGCAGGAAATGACCGGCATGCGCATCAAGCCGGAAGACTTCAAGAACGTGCGCAGCGTGGGCGATGTGGTAGCCACCGTGCGCGGTCTGCTCGCCCGCTGAGCCGCCACGCCATGCCGGACGCCCAAGGCCGCCTCGACGCCTGCGCGCTGATCCCGATCTACAACCACGGCAGCACCATCGTGGCCACCGTGCAGGCGCTGCGCGCGCACGGCCTGCCGGTAATGATCGTGGACGACGGCAGCGACGCAGCCACGCGCGCCGTGCTCGATGCGCTGGCGCGCGACACCGACGAGGTGCAGCTGCTGCGCCTGCCGCACAACCAGGGCAAGGGCCGCGCGCTCACGGTCGGCCTGCTCGCCGCGCGCGAGGCCGGTTACAGCCACGCACTGCAAATCGATGCCGACGGCCAGCACGACACCGCCGACGCGCCACGCTTCCTCGCCGCCGCGCGCGCGCGGCCCGAAGCGCTGATTTGCGGTGCGCCGATCTACGACGCCAGCGTGCCGCGTGGGCGCCTGCTCGGCCGCTATGTCACCCACGTCTGCGTGTGGCTGGAGACCCTGTCGCTGGCGATCCGCGATTCCATGTGCGGCTACCGCCTCTATCCGCTGGCCGCCACCTGCGCCGAGATCGAACACAGGCCACCGCCCGCGCGCATGGATTTCGACACCGCCATCGCCGTGCGCCTGGTCTGGCGCGGCCTGCCGGTGGTGAACCTGCCCACGCGGGTGACCTACCCCGCGCACGGCCTGTCCCATTTCCGCCTGCTGCGCGACAACCTGCGCATCAGCGCGATGCACACGCGGCTGTTGCTGGGCATGCTGCCCCGGCTGCCGCGCCTCGTGCGGCGCCATTTCCGCGGAGACGACGCATGCGCCGTCTGATCGTCCTGCTCCTGCTTTGCCTGGTCACGCCGCTGGCCTCCGCGCAGGGCAACGACACCCTGCTGCAGAACGTGCTGGCCGAGCTGGGCAAGCATCAGGCCGTGCGCGCCGAATTCAGCCAGGTGCGCGAAAATCCCGCACTGGCCAAGCCACAGCAGAGCCGTGGCCGGCTGCTGTTCGTGCTCGGCCACGGCATGTTGTGGCAAACCCTCACGCCCTATCCCGAAACGCTGGCGCTCACCGGCAGCCATACCGCGCGCATCGATACGGACGGCCGCCTGCAGCGCGTGCGCAGCGAGCGCGGCGTGAGCCAGGTGTCGCAAATGCTGCAGGGCATGCTGGGGGGCCACCTCGACGAGGCGCTGCGCCAGTTCAAGGTGGAAGCCAGCGGCACGCGCGCACGCTGGACACTGCGCTTCGTGCCCAAACAGGAGCGCATGGCGCGCGTCCTGGGCAGCATCACGCTCGATGGCGACGGCTATCTGCAAGGCATCAGCATCGTCATGCAGGGCGGCGCACGCACCACGATCCGCTTCAGCAACACCCGCGACGCCGCCGCGCTGGACGCACTGGAAAAACACGCGCTCGGGGCACCATGACACCGGCCCCGCTCAAGCTGCGTGCCGGCCTGTTCGCCGTCGCCACCGTGCTGGTGGCGCTGCTCGGCGCCTGGTTGCTGTTCGGCCGCGGCAAGCTGCCGATCCAGACCGACCTCCTGGCCATGCTGCCGGCCACCGAACAGAACCCGCTGGCCGAGGCGGCCGTGGAACGCCTCGCCCACGCCAACGGCGACCGCATGGTGCTGCTGGTGGAAAACACCGACGACGCGCGCGCCAAGAACGCCGCCCGCGCGCTGGGCAACACCCTGGCGAAGAGCCCGGCGTTCGACCGCGTCACCGCCGAGTTGCCGCCGTTCGACCTCTCCCAGATGCTGGTGCCCTACCTCGCCCATCGCGACTGGCTGCTCACCGGCGCCGACCGCGCCGCGCTGGCACGGCCCGGTTTCGATGCGGCCAAGGCGCTGGCGCAGCGGCTGAGCGAACCCTTGGTCGCCGACGTGGGCGTGTCGCTGGCCGACGATCCCTTCGGCTGGCTGCAGCACTGGCTGGGCCAGCAGCCGTGGAGCCGCTCGCCGCTACTGCCGGAAGACGACCTGCTGGTGACGCACCAGGGCGACACCAGCTACGTGCTGGTCACCGCTACGCTGGCTGGCTCCGCCTACGACGACGCCATCCAGCACCGTGCGCTGGCCGCGCTGGCACAGGCCGAGCGCCAGGTCGCGCACGACTATCCCAGCACCCGGCTGCTGCGCACCGGCGCGGTGTTCTACGCCGCCGCCGCCCGCGCCGGCGCCGAACGCGACGTGCACAAGGTCGGCTGGATCTCGACCATCGGCATCGCCCTGCTGCTGCTGGGCGTGTTCCGCTCACCGGGGCCGCTGCTCCTGGCCTTCCTCTCCACCGCGGTAGGCGTGATCGCGGCCACCACGGTGAGCCTGCTGGTGTTCGGCCAGATCTACCTGCTTACGCTCGTGTTCGGTGCGGCGCTGCTGGGCGAGGCGGTGGACTACTCGATCCAGTACCTCACCGCGCGCGCCAATGCCGGCCGCGCGTGGCAGGCCGACAAGGGCTTGCGCCAGGTGCGCGCCGCCTTGCTGCTGGCGCTGGCCACTTCGCTGCTGGGCTACGCACTGCTGGGCCTGGTGCCCTTCCCTGCGCTGCGCCAGATGGCGGTGTTCGCCGTCACCGGCATGGCGGCGGCATGCGCCAGCGTGTTCTGGCTGCTGCCCGCACTGCTGCAGCGACCGTCCCGGCCGATGACTTCCGCCCTGGTGCACGGCGCGCACCGCCTGCAGCTCGCGCTGGCCCGGCCCACGCGCGGCTGGCGCGGGGCGCTGCTCGCCGCCGTACTGCTGCTGATCGCCCTGCCCGGCTGGCGGCACCTGCGCGCGGACGACGATGTGCACCAGCTGATCGCCCAACCCGCCGCGCTCACCGCACAAGAAACGCAGATCCGGGACATCACCGGCGTGGGCAACGCCAGCCAGTTCTTCCTGGTACAAGGCAAGGACATCGATCAAACCCTGCAGCACGAGGAAGCCCTCGATACGCGCCTGCAAGACCTGGTCGACGGCGGCCAGCTGGAAGGCTGGCTGGGACTGGCCGGCATGGTGCCATCACCGGCGCGGCAGGCGCGCGATCACGCCTTGCTGGCGAAGCTGTTCGACGCCCCCGCACGCTTGCGCCAGACCCTGGCCGACGCGGGCTTCCGCACCGAGGCCATCACCACGTACCTCGCCGCCTGGCCGGGCACGCCGCTGCCACTCGACGCCTGGTTGAAGACGCCGCTCGCCACGCCCTTCCGTCCACTGTGGATGGGTTGTACCAAGCAAGGCTGCGCCTCGTTGGTACTGCCGCAGGGCGAGGCCGGCGACGGCGTGCTTGCCCACGCGGCGCAGGGCCTGTCCGGCGTCGAGCTGGTGGACAAACCCGCCAGCGTGTCGGCGCTGTTCGGTCGCTACCGCGGCTACGCCAGCGCGTGGTTGCTCGCAGCGATACTGCTGGTCGTGCCGGTGTTCGGCTGGCGCTATGGCTGGCGCCGTGCGCCACGCGTGCTGGCGCCGCCGGTGCTGGGCATCGCGCTCACCCTCGCCGCGCTGGGTTACCTGGGTCAGGCGCTGACGCTGTTCCACTGGATGGCGCTGATGCTGGTACTGGGCGTGGGCGCGAATTACGCGGTGTTCCTGCATGAGGGCGAGCCGCATACCGCCGATAAGCCGGGCGCGATGTACGCCAGCGTGCTGCTTTCGGCGCTCACCGCGCTGTTGTCGTTCGGTCTCTTGTCGCTTTCTTCGCTGCCTGCGCTGCGGGATTTCGGACTGACGTTGTTGCTGGGGATCGCGTTCACCGCGTTGCTGGTTCCGGCCAGCCGTTATCCTGACCCGGATCAAGCGCTGCAAGCCCGAAGCGAATGACGATAGACTGGCTCCGCCTTCCGGCGGTGCCGGCATGTGCGCCCAATGAAGGGGAAAACCAAAGCACCGGGTACCTGCGCCCTTTCGTGTCTTTCGTTCATCAACTTAATGTACAAGGAACCGTTCATGAAACAGAAACTCTCGCGCCTGGCAACCCTGGCGCTGCTTCCGCTGACGATCTCCGCTTGCGCCACCATGCAAATGGGTGGCGACAACACGGTGGCCACTGGCAGCGCTGCCGGCGCCAGTTCGCAGAACGCCAACACTCAACTCGAACATTGTGCATCACCGCTAGGTACGATCGCGCTCGACGAGCACACCCAGGACAACTGGTATTACATTCTCACTACCCAATACCAGCTCCCCGGCACCGCACCGGTGCTGCGCCTCATCATCCAGCAATCCAACTGCTTCATGGTGGTCGACCGCGGCGCCGGCCTCAATGCGGCCATGCAGGAGCGTCAGCTGCAGCAATCCGGCGAGCTGCGCCAGAACTCCGACTACCACAAGGGCCAGATGGTGGCAGCCGACTACACCCTCGTGCCGTCGGTGACCTTCTCCAACAGCAATGCAGGCGGCGGCGCAGCAGCGCTGGCCGGACTTATCCCCGGTGTAGGCGGTCTGGTGGCCGGTGCTGCTGCCGGCGGCATGCACTCCAAGTCGGCAAGTACCATGCTGATCCTCGACGACAACCGCTCCGGCGTCCAGGTGGCCGCTGCCTCGGGCAGCGCGAAGAACATCGATTTCGGTGGCTTCGGCGCTCTCTTCGGCGGTACTGCCGCGGGAGGACTGGGTGCGTACACCAACACGGCGCAAGGCAAGGTGGTCGTTGCCGCCTTCGTCGATTCGTACAACAACTTGGTCAAGTCCGTGCGCAACTACAAGGCCCAGCACATCGACGGCGGTCCGGGCACGGGCGGCTCACTGAAAGTGCAAGGGTCGAACTGACCGACTTACACCTATACGCCACACCCAAAGCCCGGCGACCTGTCGTCCGGGCTTCCTTCGCCTGACAGCACGACATTTTTCACCCCCTACATGTAACATGCGCGTGCCCGTCGCCATATGACACCCGCATGCGCAGGCCAACTCCGTTAGCGTTGCCCGCCACCTGTTCGCCCCATCTGCACACCCCCCGCTTTCCGGCACCGCCCGCTATCGCACGCTTTCGCCTCGAAAAGGGGGAACGGTGATCGCGTTCCGCCTCGACGGCTGGCGCGCCTGGGCACCAAAACTGGAAACTCCAGAAGACTGGCGGGCATGGGCGCAATCGCCACACAAAGTGGCCGACGATGGCATGGCACAACCAGCCTGTGCCTTCCTTCCCGCCATGCAGCGCCGTCGCCTGAGCCGCTTGGCACGTATGACGATGCAGACCGCGTGGCCGCTATGTGGCGAAAGCGAACAACTTCCCTTCGTGTTCGGCTCGCACCATGGCGAGACGTCGCGTACGCTGGCGCTCTTATCCGACATCACCGATGGTTTGTCGCTATCGCCCACATCCTTCGGTCTGTCGGTACACAACGCGATAGCGGGGCAATGGTCGATCCTGCGCGGCCAACACGGCGAGTCCACCGCCATCGCTGGCGAAGCCGACAGCTTCGAGCACGCCGTGCTGGAAGGCGCGCTGCAACTGCAGGCCGGCGCGCCCGCCGCGCTGGTGGTGGTGGCCGAGGAGCTGCCGCCGCCCGCCTACGCGCCGTGGATCGCCGACGTGCTGTTCTCCTACGCGCTGGCGCTGCGCCTCGCGCGCAGCGAGGCGCCCGACTGGCAACTGCAGCTCGCTCGCAACGACGAAGATGCCCCATCCTGCGCGCTGCCGCATGCATTGGATTTCCTTCGTGCTCTGCTCACGGGCGACAACACCATCCAACACACCTGCAAGTCACGTCGATGGCAATGGCAACGCAACCATGGAGCCGATGTGCCATGACCGCCAAGCGCGCTGCACCCGAGCCCACAAGCGCCCAACCCGATATCGGCGTACTGCGCCGAAAGAGCACTAGCGCCGCCTACGTCGCCAGCCGGCCGGCCACATGCGCGGGCTGACCAATGTGCTGCTGTCGCTGATCGGGATCGCCTATCCGTTCCTGGTCTACTTCGGCATGGAAACCGTACCGCCGCCGCTGTTCGCGCTGGCGCTGGCCGCGGCGTGGCTGCTGCGCGCGCCCTTCCTGTGGCGCGAGCCCGGTGGACGCTGGATGCTGGGGGTGGCGCTGGCCTACTGCGCCCTGCTCGCGGTGAGCGGCGAATCCGCCCTGCTGCGCTGGTATCCGACCCTCATCAGCCTGTTCCTGCTGTTCACCTTCGGGCTCAGCCTGATCATCGGTCCGCCGCTGGTGGAGCGCATCGCCCGCGCGCGCGAGCCGGATCTGCCGCCGGCCGCCATCCCCTACACGCGCAAGGTCACCTGGGTGTGGGTGGGCTTCTTCGTGTTCAACGCCGGCATGTCGGCGGCACTCACGCTGTGGGCGCCGCTGGCCTGGTGGACGCTGTACAACGGCCTCCTCGTGTATTTCATCATGGGCCCGCTGTTCGTCGGCGAATGGCTGCTGCGCAAGCGACTGCGGGCGCGGGCATGAGCGCGCGACCGACCCGGCCCGAGGTGCTCGGCGTGCAGTGCGACGGCGAGCAGTGCTCGCTGCAGCTCCGCGTGCCGGCGGAACTCGCCTACTTCCCCGGCCACTTCCCGCGCGCACCCGTGCTGCCCGGCGCCGCGCAGGTCGGCTGGGCGCTGCAACTGGCCGCCGAGCATCTGGGCACGCCCATCCCTTGCCGCACGATGGAGGCGCTGAAATTCCAGCGCCTGCTGCAACCGGGCGATCGCGTGACGCTCACGCTGCGGCTGGATCGTGCGCGCGGCAAGCTGCACTTCGCCTATGCCCAGGGCGAGCTCGCCTGTTCCTCCGGCCGTCTCGTGCTGGAGCCGCCGGCGTGAACGCGACCACTGCCCACTGGGCGACCCAGCGCGAACGCGGCAACCTGCTGCTGATGCGCTTCACCGCCTGGCTGGTACGCCGCTGCGGGCGCCGCCTGCTGTCGCCGCTGCTGCACCTGATCGTGCTGTATTTCTTCCTCACCGGCCGGCGCGCGCGGCGCAGCATCCACGACTACCAGGCGCGCCTGGCGGCGTGGAGCGGCCGTGCCGAACTGCGCCCCACCAGCCGCCGCGTGTTCGCCCAGTTCATGGCCTACGCCGACTGCATGCTGGATCGTCTCGACGTGTGGCGCGGCGCCCTGCGTCTGGATGAAGTGCAGGTGCTCGACCCGCATGGCGTGCGTCCGCAATTGCACGGCAAGGGTCGTGGTCAATTGCTGGTGGGCACGCACCTGGGCAACCTCGACGTGTGCCGTGCGCTGGCCGAGCTGGGCGAGCAGGTGCCGCTCAACGTGCTGGTGCACACCCGCCACGTGACGCATCTCAATCGCCTGCTGGGCGAAGCCGGCGAACAGCGCCTGCGGCTGATCCAGGTGGACGCGCTGGATGCCGCGCTGATGCTCGATTTGTCACAACGGCTGGAACGCGGCGAATGGCTGGCGATGGCCGGCGACCGCGTGCCGCTGCAGGAAGGCCGCCGCGTGGTGGTGGATTTCCTGGGCCGCCCCGCACCCTTCGCGCAAGGGCCATGGCTGCTGGCCGGCCTGCTGGCCTGTCCGGTGAACCTGATGTGCTGCGTCAAGCGCGCCGGCCGCTACGAAATCCATCTGGAGCGTTTCCTCGACACCCCCGCCTGGCCACGTGGCCAGCGCGAGAAGGTGATCGCCGACTGGGCACAGCGCTACGCCGCACGCCTCGCGCAGTGGTGCCTGCTGGCACCGCGGCAGTGGTTCAATTTCTACCCCTACTGGGAGGCCGACGATGCGCGCTAAAGGCGTGTTGCAGGTGGCTGTCGAGCTGGTGGTGCCGTTCTTCGACGTGGACAGCCTGCACGTGGTGTGGCACGGCCACTACGTGAAATATCTGGAAGTGGCGCGCTGCGCCCTGCTCGACCGCATCGATCACAACTACACGCAGATGAAGGCCGCCGGCTACGCTTGGCCGGTGATCGACCTGCAACTGCGCTACGCCCGCCCGGCGCGCTTCGGCCAGCGCATCACGGTACGCGCCGACCTGGTGGAATGGCAGAACCGGCTGAAGATCCACTACCAGGTGCACGACACCGACCGCGGCGATCGCCTCACCCTGGGCAGCACCGTGCAAGTGGCGGTAAGCCTGGCCGATGGCACGATGCAGCTGGTGTCGCCGGTGTGCTTCGTCGAGGCGGTGGAAAAATGTATTGCGTCAACGACTCCCCCAACACTCCACGCCACGTGACTGGCACCCCGTTCGCCCTGAGCGTAGGCACGTAGCGCCAGAGTCGAAGGGCCATTCCGGCAGCGCTTCGACTCCACTTGCTGACGCAAGCTACGCTCAGCGCGAACGGTGACTTGAAGAATCCACTATGACCTACGCCAGCCCCACCTACGTCGCTGAAACCCGCCTCGGCTTCCGCTTCCTCGCCACCTACACCTGGCAGCACCACGTGTTGCGCGTGGCGATCAACGACCTGAAGCGCATCGCCGGCGAGCCCACGCCGCGCGGCGGCGTGCTGCTCGACGTCGGCTGCGGCCAGGGCCGCTCGTTCCGCCTGCTGATCGATGCCTTCGCACCGGCGCGGCTGATCGGGCTGGATGCCGACCCGTACAGCCTCGAACTCTCGCGCGCCGAAGCACGGCGCGAAGGCATCGCCGCCGAGCTGATCGCTGGCGACTGCGCCCGCATCGAGCTGCCCGACGCCAGCGTGGATACGCTGTTCTGCCACCAGGTCTTCCACCACCTGGTGGAGCAGGAAAATGCGCTGGCCGAATTCTGGCGCGTGCTGAAACCCGGCGGCACCCTGCTGTTCGCCGAATTCACCAAGGCCTATATCGACAGCTGGGTGATCCGCTGGTTTTTCCGCCATCCCATGCACGTGCAGAAGAGCGCCCCCGAATACCTCGCCATGCTGCGCGCGCAAGGCTTCGCCTTCGACGAGGCGAACGTCTCCCTGCCCTACCTGTGGTGGAGCCGCGCCAGGGACTTCGGCCTGCTCGAACGCTGGGGCCTGCGCGCACCGCCGCCGCCCGGCCAGCGTGAGGAAACCCTGGTGAATGTGGTGGCGCGCAAACCCGCATGAGCGCCGCCTATCTCCACGCGCTGGGCGTGATCTGCCCGCTGGGCGCCGGCAAGGCTGCCGTGGCCGCTGCGCTGTTCGCCGGCGCTGCCGCCTTGCGCGCCGAGGCCGGCTGGATTCCTGGCGTCGCGCCGCCGGTCGGCGCGGTGCGCACGCCGCTGCCGGCCATCCCCTCCGCCCTCGCCGCGAACTGCGACAACCGCTGCAACCGGCTGCTGCTGGCCGCCGCGCAGGAAATCCATGCGGACGTCCAGACGGCCATCGCCAGGCATGGCACGAAACGCATCGGCGTGGTGATCGGCAGCAGCACCGGCGGCATCGAGGAAGCCACCGCCGGTCTGGCCGCGTATCGTCGTGACGGCGACTGGCCCGCCGATTACCGCTATGCCCAGCAGGAGCTGGCCGGCCCTGCCGAGTGCCTTGCTGACTGGCTGAACCTGGCCGGCCCCTGCTACACCATCTCCACCGCCTGCACCGCGGGTGCACGCGCGCTCATCAGCGCACGACGGCTGCTGGACAGCGGGTTGTGCGACGCCGTGCTCTGCGGCGGCGTGGACGCGCTGGCGCGGCTGCCGCTGAACGGCTTCCACGCGCTGGGCGCGATGGACGCCGCGCCCTGCCGCCCGTTCGCCGCTGACCGTTCCGGCATCAACATCGGCGAGGCCGCCGCGCTGTTCCTGCTGACGCGCGAACCCGGCCCGGTGGTGCTCGAAGGCACGGGCGCCAGCTCCGACGCCCACCATATGTCCGCGCCCGACCCCGAAGGCCTCGGCGCCATCGCCGCGATACGGGACGCGCTGCGCGATGCTGGCCTCGCCCCCGCGCAGATCGACTATCTCAACCTGCACGGCACCGCCACCACGCACAACGACGCCATGGAAGCACTGGCCGTGGCCGCCGTATTCCCGGCAGGCGTGGCGTGCTCCTCCACCAAGGCGCTCACCGGCCACACGCTGGCCGCCGCCGGCGCGCTGGAGGCCGCGTTCTGCTGGCTCAGCCTGATCGATGGCCGCCTTCCTCCGCAGCGGGATGGCGGCGCACTCGACCCGACACTCCCAACCCTGCGCTTCGTCGAGGCGGGCACGCGCCTGCCCAGCGGACGACCGCGCCACCTGATGAGCAGTTCCTTCGCCTTCGGCGGCAACAACGCCTGCCTGATCCTGGGGGATGCGCCATGAGCTGGCCCATCGCCGAACTGATCCCCCACGCGGGCGCGATGATCCTACTCGACACCGTGCTGGAACACGGCCCCGAGCACGTGCGCTGCGGCCTGCGCGTGCCCTCACGCGGCCTGTTCCACGACGCCGACGGCCAACTGCCCGCCTGGGCTGGGGTGGAGCTGATGGCGCAGGCCATCGCCGCCTGGGCCGGTTGCCAGGCCAAGGCCAGCGGCGAGCCGGTTCGGTTGGGCTTCCTGCTTGGCACGCGCCAGTACGCATGCAACGTGGCCGCGTTCGCACCCGGCAGCGAGCTGGTGGTCGAGGCGCGCCGCGAATTCAGCGACGCGACCGGCATGGGCGTGTTCGCCTGCCGCATCGAGGGTCAATGCGTCCTCGCCGAGGCCAAACTCACAGTGTTCAGCCCACTCGACGCCAGCCCCCTGTTCCAGCCGGATACCGCCCCATGACCGACACCATCCTCGTCACCGGCTCCAGCCGCGGCATCGGCCGCGCCATCGCCCTGCGCCTGGCGCAGGCCGGCCACGACCTCGTCCTGCACTGCCGGGCGAAACGCGGCGAGGCCGAGGCGGTGCGCGTCGAGATCGAAGCCCTGGGCCGCGCCGCCCGCGTGCTGCAATTCGACATCGCCGACCGCGCCGCCTGCCGCGCCGCGCTGGCAGCCGACCTCGAAGCACACGGTGCACCCTATGGCGTGGTGCTGAGCGCCGGCCTCACCCGCGACGGCGCCTTCCCCGCGCTCTCCGACGACGACTGGGACAGCGTGCTCACCACCAATCTGGACGGCTTCTACAACGTGCTGCACCCGCTGATGATGCCGATGATCCGCCGCCGCGCGCCCGGCCGCATCGTTGCCATCACGTCGGTTTCCGGCCTCATCGGCAACCGTGGCCAGGTCAACTACAGCGCCTCCAAAGCCGGCCTGATCGGCGCCGCCAAGGCGCTCGCCGTGGAGTTGGCCAAGCGCCGGATCACCGTGAACTGCGTGGCGCCAGGCTTGATCGACACCGAGATGCTGCACGAGGACGTGCCGGTGGAGGAGATCCTGAAGGCCATCCCCGCGCAGCGCGCCGGCACGCCGGAGGAAGTCGCCGCCGCGGTGGCCTTCCTGATGAGCGCCGAAGCCAGCTACATCACCCGCCAGGTGCTCGCCGTCAACGGCGGGTTGTGCTGATTCATCCCGTTCCACCCACCCACAGGAGTCGCACCGCATGCACGCCAAAACCCTCACCCTCGCCGCCCTGCTCGCCGCCGCGCCGGTCGCCAGCCACGCTGCCGACAAGGTGGTGCACCTGCCCTTCGACAACGCGGTGAAGGCCGCCACCGCCAGCGGCAAACTGGATGGCAACGTGAAGTTCTACCTCGCCGGCACCACGCCCGCCGGCCAGCTCACCGTGGTCAACGACAACGTGGACATCACGCGCAAGACCAACGCCTTCGGCAAGAAAGACCAGGTCACCTGCGACTGGGCGATGCAGTCGGCGCTGATCGCCCTGCAGGACGACGCCAAGCGGGCCGGCGCCAACGCCGTCATCGACATCAGCGGCGACTGGAACGGCAGCAGATACAGCGACAGCCAGAACTACGAATGCCACGTGGGCTTCCTGATGTCGGGCGTGTCGCTGCGGGCCAAGTTCGCCAAGATGCCCTGAGGTTGCGCTGGGGCCGAGGTGGCGTCCGCGCCCGCCTCCAAAAGAGCAACCGCGACGTTACCCATGCCCGCAAAGGGTGGCCTGCCCTTTGCGGGCTCGCCGAACCTGATGACGCCGGGCCGGGCTGCGCGGGTCAAACCCAATGTGTTTGACCCGCGTGCGATCCATCCGTGGATCGCATCGGCCGCTCAGGCGGCCGATCGCACCTCGTAGGCCTTCAGGTGCGTGTAGGCCAGGCGCAGCAGCGGCGTCGCCACGCCATGCGCCTGCGCGCGCTCGAGCAGGTCGCCGATCACGTGGTCGGCTTCCACCCGGCCGCCGCGTTCGAGATCGCGCAGCATCGAGGCGCTCAGCGTCGATCCCGCTTCGGTCAGCATCGCGCTGGCCCGCTGCAGCGCCTTGGCTGAAGGCTCCCGGCCGCAGGCTGCCGCCGTGCGGCGGCACTCCTCCAGCAGGGCCAGCGCCGCCTCGCTCCCGCCCGGCGCGGCCACGATATCGCCCACCGCCGCGCGCAGCAGACAGGTGATGCCGGCGAGGCTGGCGAGGAAAAACCACTTGTCCCACATGTCCTGCAGCACATGCGTGCTGGCACGGTCGTCGAAGCGGCCGCAGGCCATCGTCGCCGCGATGGCCTCGAAGCGCGCCGAGGCGCTGCCGTCACGTTCGCCGAAGCACAGGGTGTGCATGGTGTTCAGATGCCGGATGCCGCCCTCGTCGTCCAGCGTGGCCGCGATGGAGCACATGCCCCCCAGCACGCGCGCCGCACCGAAGCGCGCGTCGAGCAGATCGAGCTGACGCATGCCGTTGAGCACCGGCAACACGGCGGTGTGTTCGCCCACCGCCGGCGCCACGTCGGCGATCGCCTGCGGCAGATCCCAGGCCTTGCAGCTCAACAGCACCAGATCGAACGGCTCGCGCAAGGCGCCGGCCGTGAGCGTGGGCGGCGCTTCGATGACGGCATCGCCGCAGGCGCTGTGGATGCGCAGCCCATGCCGCGCAAGTTGCTCCGCGCGCCGCTCGCGCACCAGAAAAGTGACGTCGCGCCCCGCCTCGAGCAGGCGCCCGCCGAAATAGCCGCCAGTGGCGCCGGCCCCCACGACCAGAATCCGCATGCTTCGTGCTCCCCGGCGCAACAGGCACCGGCATCCCCGCAGGGTAGCGCGGCAGGAGGGGCTTGCCGAGTCGCTTGCCGGGAGCACGGCTGCCGCGCGCCGTGCTCTTTCCAGACGGCGGCAGGTTTCGTCCTTGCATTTGTTGCGAATCATTCGCATTTGAATTAGCATAAAACCGTTGCGCCCAGTGGTGCCGCGGCGCCCGCCCGCGACGCGCCGTCCCTGCCTCCCGCCCTTTTCAGGCCCTGCCATGGAGCCGTTCCGATGTCGTTCGTCAAAAGCCGCAAACACCCGCTGGCCCGCCACCTCGGCGCCCCTGCGCTGAGTGTCGCCTCGCTGGTCACCAGCCTCGCGTTGGCGCCGCCGGCGATGGCCGCCGATGCCGCAGCCGATGTGGCGCAAACCGCCCACGCCAAGCGCCTCACCGGCGTCACCGTCGAAGGCACGGTGGTGCCCTACAAGGTCGACCAGGCCGTCTCCCCCAAATTCACCCAGCCGCTGCTGGACACCCCGCAGACCATCACCATCATCAGCAACGAACTGATCCGGGATCAGGGCGCCACCACGCTCACCGATGCGCTGCGCAACACGCCAGGCGTAGGGACGTTCTTTGCCGGCGAGAACGGCTCGACCAGCACCGGCGACGCCATCTTCATGCGCGGCTTCGACACTTCCGGCAGCATTTTCGTGGACGGCGTGCGCAACCTCGGCACGATCTCGCGTGATGTGTTCGACACCGAACAGGTCGAGGTGACCAAGGGCCCGGACAGCACGAAATATGGCCGCACCGCGCCTTCCGGCACTGTGAACATGGTGAGCAAGCAAGCCTTGACCGGCAACGCCGTATCCGGCTCGCTGTCCTGGGGTAGCGCCGACCAGCGGCGCGCCACCGCCGACTGGAACCGGCAGTTCACTGAGCACGCCGCCTTCCGCCTCAACGTGCTGGCGCAGGACAGCGGCGTGCCCGGCCGCCACGAGGTGAAAAACAAACGCCATGGCGTGGCGCCCGCGCTGGCCTTCGGGCTGGGCACCCCCACCCGCGTCTATCTCGACTACCTGCACGTGCAGCAGGACAACGTGCCCGACGGCGGCATCCCCACCATCGGCCTGTCCGGCTACTCCTCGCCCGACCCCACACGCCCCTTCATCGGCGACGCGCGCAAGGTCGATCCCGACCATTTCTACGGCACCGACCAGGATCACGACCACGTCGTCGAGGACATGTTCACCGCGATCGTGCAGCACGACTTCTCGGACGCCATGGCGCTGCACGACACCCTGCGCTGGGGCCGCACGCACGAGGATTACCTCTTAACCTCGTTCACCGCCACCGCCGCCAACCTCAAGACGCCGAACCCGAGCGATCCCTCGAGCTGGACGCTGGCACGCAGCAACCCGAACTTCAAGAATCAGACCAACCGCATCTCCGCCAACCAGCTCAACCTCACCGCCGACTTCGCGACCGGCGCCATCACGCACAACGTGAGCACCGGCATCGAACTGAGCCGGGAGACGCTGGACACGATCACGCTCACCGCACTGGGTGGAAGCACCTGGCCCGCGGCCCATCTGTACGCCCCGAATCCCGATGTCGGCAATGCGCTGGCCTACGGCCCCAACGGCGGCTGGACGCACGGCAAGACCGATACGGCCGGCGCCTACCTGTTCGACACGCTGAAGTTCGGCGAGCGCTGGCAGCTCAACACCGGTGCTCGCCGCGACCATTACCGCACCGACTTCAGCAGCGCCGTCGCCTGCGGCGGCAAGAACGCGCCGGCCTGCGGCAGCCTGCCCGCCAACGCCATCGTGCCCGGCCTGGATGCTGGCAAATCCGGCAACCTGACCAGTTGGCAGCTGGCCGTGATCTACAAACCCACGGCGGACGGCAGCCTCTACGCCAGCCTCGCCACTGCCGCGCAGCCGCCGGGCGGCAACAGTCTGTCGTTCAGTCCGCTCGCCAACAGCATGGACAACCCCGCGTTCGCCCCCGAGCAAGCCCGCACCGCCGAGCTGGGCACGAAGTGGAACCTGTTCGACGAACGCCTGCTGCTCACCGCCGCGTTCTACCGCACCACCGTCGGCAACGAGCTGGAACAAGACCCCACCACGCTGGTCTGGTATCCGATCGACCACAAGCGCGTGCAGGGCGTGGAACTCACCGCCGTCGGCCAGATCACGGAGAACTGGGCAATCAACGCCGGCTTCACCAGCCTGCGCACCCACACCAGCAGCGGTGCGCTCGGCAGCGCCACCAGCAGCTCGGCGCCCGCCGCCGACGACCCCAATGTGCTGGCCTACACGCCGAAGAGCGCGTTTACCAGTTGGACCAGCTACCACCTGCCGTTCGGCCTCGTCCTCGGCGGCGGGGCGCGCTACACCGGCGCCATGCAGCGCGGCAGCGACGGCGCCATCGGCACGCCGGCCCACATCGCGGGCTACTGGGTGGTCGACGCCATGGCCAGCTACGCCGTCAACAAGCACCTCGACCTGCAGCTCAACCTCACCAACCTGCTCGACAAGCACTACGCCGCGTCGATCAACAAGAGCGGCTACCGCTACATCCCGGGCACCACGCGCGCGGGCACGCTTACCGCGAACTTCCGCTTCTGACGCCGCCGTCCCCGCTTGCGGGGTTCATGGGATGACTTGCGCCGCGCCGTGGCCAGCTTCCCCTGCAGGCAAGGGAAACCCACCGTCAACGCCACCTTTCGAGGCATCCCGCCATGCTGCTGCACCTCCCCAACGTTCTCCACCATGACCAGGTCGCGCAATTGCGCCGGGCACTCGATGCCGCCGACTGGGTCGACGGCCGCGAAACCGTCGGCGCGCAGGGCGCTCAGGTCAAGCACAACGAACAACTGCCGGGTGCCTCGCCGCTGCGCCGGCAGCTGGGGGAAACGGTATTGGCGGCGCTGGCGAAGCATCCGTCGTGGCATGCCGCGGCGCTGCCCCTGCGCACCCTGCCGCCACGCTTCAACCGCTATCAGGGCGGCGGCACCTATGGCATGCACGTGGATGGTGCGGTGATGGCCCTGCCCAACGGCGAACAGTTGCGCAGCGACGTCTCCTGCACGCTGTTCCTGAGCGAACCGGATGAGTACGACGGCGGCGAGCTGATCGTCAGCGACACCTACGGCGAGCACGAAGTGAAACTGCCCGCCGGCGACGCTATCGTCTACCCATCCAGCAGCCTGCACCGCGTCGCCCCGGTGACCCGCGGCGCGCGGGTGGCGTCGTTCTTCTGGGTGCAAAGCCTGGTGCGCGACGACGCCCGTCGCCGCCTGCTGCTGGAACTGGACGGATCGATCCAGCGCCTCCGGCACACCGACGCCGATACGGCCGCCCTGCTGCAGCTCACCGGCATCTACCACAACCTGCTCAGGCAATGGGCGGAAAGCTGACCCGGCCGCCCTGGCAATGCACCAGTGCGACCAGCCACGCGTGGTCTTCTGTCGTGCCGACGCCGAGCCGCCGCTGACATGTCAGCCGGCCACGCCGCGGACATCGGCGCCCACGAAAAAGCCGCGGCGGGCCGCGGCTTTTTTGCGTGCGCAGGGGAAACTCAGCCCTTGACGCGCTTCGCGATCGCCTCGCCGAAGCTCGCGGTCGAACCCTTGCCGCCGAGGTCCGGCGTCACGCTGTCGCGGTCGTTGGTCATGGTGTCGCGGATCGCGGCGCGCAGCTTGTCGCCTTTGTCCACCATGCCGAGGTGGTCGAGCATGTCGGCGGCAGCCAGCAGCAGTGCGCAGGGGTTGGCGATGCCCTTGCCGGCGATGTCCGGCGCCGAGCCGTGCACGGCCTCGAAGATCGCCGCATTCGCGCCGATGTTGTCGCCGGGCGCCAGGCCGAGGCCGCCAACCAGGCCGGCGCAGAGGTCGGACAGGATGTCGCCGAACAGGTTGGTGGTGACGATCACGTCGAACTGCTCGGGCTTCATCACCAGCTGCATGCAGGTGTTGTCCACGATCATCTCGTTGAACTCGATCTGCGGGTATTCCTTGGCGACTTCGCGTGCCACGTTGAGGAACAGGCCCGAGGCGGTCTTGATGATATTGGCCTTGTGCACCGCCGTGACTTTCTTGCGGCCCTTCTTCACCGCCAGCTCGAAGGCGTAGCGCACGATGCGCTCGCTGCCCTTGCGCGTGTTGCGGATCATCGAGATCGCGGTCTGGCCGTCCTCGGACAGCGACTGGCCCTCGGACAGGTAGGCGCCCTCGGTGTTCTCGCGCACTGTGATGATGTCGATGTTCTCGAAGCGCGCCTTGGTGCCGGGGAAGGAAACCGCCGGGCGCACGTTGGCGTAGAGGTCGAAGTGGCGGCGCAAGGTGACGTTGACCGAGGTGAAGCCGCCGCCGATCGGCGTGGTCAGTGGGCCTTTCAGCGCCACCTGGTGCTCGGCGATCTTGTCCAGCGTGGCCTTGGGCAAGAGGTCGCCATGCTTTTCCAGCGCGACCATGCCGGCGTCGACGAAATCGTAGGTGAGGCCGCAATCGAGCGCGTCGAGCACGCCTAGCGTGGCGGCCATGATCTCCGGGCCGATGCCGTCGCCGGGGATCACCGCGATGGTCTTGCTCATGGGGAAACTCCTTGGGGAAGTGTGCCGCCCGACGAAAGCCAAAGCGGACAAGGTAGCCGCCGATTATCCGCCATCCGTGCCTGCACGGCCAGCGGCGGGGCCTCGCAAGACGTTGAAAATCCTCGCACGCAGCATCGCGCAAGCTCGCACGGAGGCGTCACGACGCGGCCAGCAGCTTCTCCAGCACCTTGCCCACCGCCGCATAGGCGAAGGCACCGGTGACGTGGGTGGCCGCGCCCAGACCACCGCCGCAGGCGAGGTTCAACGCATCCCCATTCGGTGGACGGTTGCCGCAGACGCTGCCGTCGGGTTGCGGGTACTGCACATTCTGCAGCGAGTACACCGCCGACACGCCGAAGTAGCGATCCGGGTTGCGTGGAAAGTTGAAATCCGTGCGGAGCTTCTTGCGGATCAGGCTGAACATCGCGTCGTGCTCGGTGCGCGAGAGGTCGCGCACGCGGATCTGGGTGGGATCGGTGCGGCCGCCAGCCGAGCCCACGCTGACCATGGGCAGTTTGCGGCGGCGGCACCAGGCGATCATCTCCAGCTTCACGCGGAACGCATCGCAGGCGTCCAGCACGGCGTCGTAGCCGCGATCCAGCAGTTCATCCAGCGTACTGGTGGTGAGGAAACGCTCGATGGCGTCGACGCGCAGCGCCGGATTGATCGCGTGCAGCCGCGCGGCCATCACGCCCACCTTGGCTTTGCCGAACTCGCCATCGAGCGCGTGCAACTGGCGATTGGTGTTGGAAACACAGATTTCGTCCGCGTCGATCAGGGTGAGCCGGCCCACGCCCGAGCGCGCCAGCGCCTCGGCCGCCCACGAGCCCACGCCGCCCACGCCCACCACGCAGACGTGGCCTTGCGCGAGCTTCGCCACGCTGCCGGCGCCATACAGGCGCTCGATACCGGCGAAGCGTTCGTGCGGAAAAGGGGTTTCGCTCATCGCGGTATCCATGGATCGCGCCCGGGCCGGCGCCAAGTGCGCGATTTTATCGCGCCACCGCGCGCGTTATGCTCGGCGGGTTGTCCTTCGGCGAGAACCCTCGATGCGCGCTGTCCTGTTGATCCTGCTCGGCCTGGCCATCGGTGTGCTCGGCACCGCCAACGTGATGAACGTGCTGGCCGCACGCAACCCCATGCCCGAGGCGGTGATGCACACCATGGGCTACCACGTCGGCGCGCTGAAGCAGGCGATGAAGGCACAGAAGTGCGATGCCGCGACGATCCAGCACCATCTGCTGCGCCTGCAATCCACCGCCACCGACATCCAGCCCACCTTCGGCATCGCGGACAAGGCCTTCGCCGACGATGCGGACAAATTGCAGGCCCGCCTGCAGCAGGCCGCCGTATCCGCGCCCGCCAGTTGCGCGGCATTGGCGGCGGTGCTCAAGCCGGTGGGCGAAGCCTGCCAGGACTGCCACCAGCAATACCGCTGAAGCCGGCCTCACCCCACCGCGCGCCGACCGTCAGAAACTCAGCTTGCCGCGCAGCATCTGTGCGTACATCACCCAGTCGCCCAGCAGGCTGTAGACGGGATGGCGGAAGGTTGCCGGGCGGTTCTTCTCGAAGACGAAGTGGCCGACCCACGCGCAGCCGTAGCCGACCACCGGCAACAGCCACAGCAGTGCCCAGCACCCGCTGGCCAGCGCCAGCAGCAGTACCAGCAGCACCAGGGTGCTGCCGATGAAATGCCAGCGTCGGCACAACCGCTGGCGGTGCTCGCCGAGGTAATGGGGGTAGAACGCACGGAAGCTGGCGAAGTCGCTCATGGATACGCGATCAGCCTGGCGGCAACGGGATGAACTCGGCCTCGTCGCCGGGCACCTTCGGAAAGCGCCCCTCGCGCCAGTCGGTCTTGGCCTGCTCGATGCGCTCGTGCGTGCTGGCCACGAAGTTCCACCACAAGTGGCGCTCGCCATCCAGCGACGCGCCGCCGAACAGCATCAGGCGGCAGGCGCGGCGGGCGCGCAGGCTCTGCTGCGCATCGCCGAACTGCACGGCCATCTGCCCGGGGGCGAGCACCAGCCGGCCCCATTCCAGCTCGCCGTCGAGCAGGTGCACGCCGCGCTCCAGATGCTCGCCAGGCCAGGGCAATTCGGCATCGGCCTCCAGCCGGACTTCGGCGAAGAACATCGGCGAAAACACCTTGACCGGCGACGTCATGCCCCAGCCGGTGCCGGCGATCAGGACGAGATCGACGCCGTCCCAACGCATCCGCGGCAAGGCTTCAGCGTCGTGGTGGTGGAACTCGGGCGCCATCTCGGCCTGCGCGCGCGGCAACGCCACCCACACCTGGATGCCATGCAGGCGCCCGCCAACGGCCCGCGCTTCCGGCGCCGTACGCTCCGAGTGCGTGATGCCACGCCCGGCAGTCATCCAGTTCACCGCGCCCGGATGGATGTCGGTGCAGCTGCCCAGGCTGTCGCGGTGACGGATCGCGCCCTCCAGCAGCCAGGTCACCGTAGCCAGGCCGATGTGCGGGTGCGGGCGCACGTCCATGCCACGCCCGGGCGGAAAGTCCACCGGCCCCATGTGGTCGTAGAACACGAACGGGCCAACGTGACGCGCCGCCAGCACCGGCAGCAGGCGGCGCACCATGAAGCCGTCGCCAAGATCGTGCGTGCGGCCATCAACGAGAATCGGTGGTTCGTTCATCCATTGCTCCCCTTCACCAGGCCCGCTGATATTGCACGGGCGCGGCCAGCGATGCACCCAGTTCGGCCGCCGCACGGCGTGGGAAATATGGGTCGCGCAGGCTCTCGCGTGCCAAAAGCACCACGTCCGCCTCGTCGCACGCCACGATGTCGGCCGCCTGGCGCGCCTCGGTGATGAGCCCCACCGCGCCGGTGGCGATGCCGGCCTCGCGGCGGATGCGCGCGGCGAACGGCACCTGATAGCCCGGCGCCACCGGTATCACCACGCCGGGCACCACGCCGCCGGAGGACACATCCACCAGATCCACGCCCAGCGGCCGCAGCACGCGCGCCAGTTCCACACTCTGCGCCGTGTCCCAGCCGCCATCGACCCAGTCGGTGGCGGACAGGCGCAGCCACAGCGGCAGGTTGCCGGGCCACACCTCACGCACCGCCGCCACCACCTCGCGCACCAGCCGGGTGCGGTTGTCGAAGCTGCCGCCATAGGCATCCGCGCGGTGGTTGCTGAGCGGCGAGAGGAACTGGTGCAGCAGATAGCCATGCGCAGCGTGCAGCTCGATCAGGCCAAAACCTGCCGCCAGCGCGCGCTGCGCGGCGGCACGGAAATCGGCCACCACCTGCGCGATGCCGGCCGCATCCAGCGCCGCGGGCACATGCCAGTGAGCATCAAACGGCAGGGCCGAGGGCGCCAGCGTGGGCCAGGCGCCCTGATCGACTGAAAGCGGGCCGCCGCCCTCCCATGGCCGCTGCGTGCTGGCCTTGCGGCCGGCGTGCGCCAGCTGCACACCGGCCACCGCGCCTTGCGCCGCGATGAAGGCCGCGATCGGCTGCCAGGCGGCAAGCTGGGCATCGTTCCACAAACCGGTGTCGCCGGGCGAAATGCGCCCTGCCGCCGTCACCGCCGTGGCCTCGGCCAGCACGGCTCCTGCACCGCCCACGGCGCGGCTGCCCAGATGCACCAGATGCCATGACCCGGGCACGCCGTCGACCGCCGAGTACTGGCACATCGGCGACACCACGAGGCGGTTGCGCAGGGTGAGGCCGCGTTGGGCCAGGGGTTCCAACAATTGCATCGCGAGGCCTGCCGGAGAAAACCTCACTGTGCCGCGTCACCCGAACGGCTTCAAGGTGCGCGATGCCCTGCCGTGGCAGCCGTCACACACCACTGCGCGATACGCGCGGCGATGGGCGTGGGCGCCTTCATCCAGCCGAAGTGGTCGGCGCGCGCCAGGCCAAGTTCCGCAGCCGCCACCAATTCGTGGCGGCTCGGCGCCTGCGGCATCTTGCCGAGCAGCCAATCCAGCGAGGCGGCCGGACCCAGCCAGTCGTCGGCCAGCCGCAGCGCAAGCACGGGCAGGCGCAACTCGCCTAGCCGCTGCTCGAAATCCAGCGCCATCGCTGCGGCGGCGTAACGCCCACTGCGGCCACTGCGCGACCAGTCGGCGATGATGCCACGCGCCTCGTTGCCGCCAAAGCCGATGCGCCGCCCGGGCAGGTGCCCGCAAGCACCCGCAAGCGGCGCGGCCAGCAGATAGGCCAGGCGGATCAGCGCGCCGTGACGGAAGCGCCGCCAGTACGGCGCGCCGCTGGCCACCAGGGCGATGCCACTGGCCGCCGCCGGATGCGCTGCGGCATACAGGCAGGCCAGTTGCCCGCCCAGGCTGTGGCCGCCCAGACGCAGTTGCGCCTGCGGCCAGCGAGCGCGGGCAGCAGCCAGCCCCGCCGGCAGGTCGAACTGCAACAGCTCGCGATAGCCCCAGTCGCAACGCCGGCCGGCCCGCCAGTTGCTGGAACCGATGCCGCGCCACTCATGCAGCGCCACCGCCACGCCGCGTGCCGCCAGCGCCTCGGCCAACGGCAAGTAGTGCCGCGCCGGCATGCCCATGGCGGGCAACCAGTAGAGCAGTTCACGCGCCTCGCCGACGGGCGCCACGCAGAGCAGCTCCGCGCGCGCGCCGTCGGCCATGGCCAGCGAAGCAATCGAGGTTTGCATCATGGAGCGGCAGCGAAAGAAAAGGGCCGGCTTGCGCCGGCCCTTTCCGCGGCCACGCAACCATCAGCCCGGAGCGACTTCCTCGGCTTGCAGGCCCTTCTGGCCCTGCACCACCTTGAACGTCACCTTCTGGCCTTCCTGTAGGCTCTTGAAGCCCGTGCCGGTGATGGCACGGAAATGCACGAACACGTCAGGGCCGTTCTCGCGGCTGATGAAGCCGAAACCCTTGGCGTCGTTGAACCACTTGACGGTACCCGTTTCACGATCCGACATGACTCACTCCGATCCAAACCAGTGCTTTGAGACAAGCCGACCGATCGGCCGGCGGCTTACTGGGCATGCCGGGGTCGGGTGGAACGACATGAAACCTTCAGGCTCCATACCGGGCTCGCACGTGGCCAAGCAGACGCAGCGGGCCAAGCATAACGGAATTTCGCGCACGGATGCGAGATGTCAAGCCCACCATTTCGACCCGTCCGGACGCTGGCCTTTGGACGGCCGTGCCAACGAAAAAAAGCCGCCTTGCGGCGGCTTCAAGATCCCGTTGCAACCATCACCGGAGCCAAGGCTCCCCATTCAACCGCTGTGCCCGGCCAGCACCAGCATACCTTCCGGCCGTTTGGCGCCGACGAAGCGCTTGGCCCAATAGGCCTCGTCCAAACTGGAAACCTGCACTGTCTTGCCGCTGGCGGGCGCATGGATGAAGCGACCGTCGGCGATGTAGATGCCCACGTGGGTGATACCACGATGACGCCCCCCGGTATGGAAGAACACCAGGTCGCCCGGCTTCATGTCGCCGCGCTTCACCTTGAGCCCGGCGAGGAACTGCGAGGCCGAATTGGCCGGCAACTGCACACCGATGGCATGGGCAAACACGTAACGGACGAAACCGCTGCAATCGAAACCGGTATCCGGATTGCGTCCACCCCGCACGTAGCGCACGTCGCGCAAGTGCATGGCCAACGCCAGCAGGGACTTGCGCAGGTCGGTGAGGCTTTCGGCCGGGCTGGCGGCGACATCGGCGGCATCCGCTTGGGCGTCGTCGGTCACCGGCGCCGCCAGGCTGACCGGCGCCAGCTTGCCAGCGGCGAAGGAGGACAGGCCAGCGGTGAAGTCCAGCGTGCGCGGCGAAGTCGGGGCCGACGTCAGATCAAGAGCCTGGGGCGAAAACACCGAAGCTGGGGCCGTGGCAGCGATCGTGGCGGTCGGCGCGGCAGCGCGACTGGCGGCATGCACGGGTACAGCGAACAGCAGCACGGAAAGGAGCGCGGCAATACCGGTCAATCGCTGGCTTGGCATGAGGCGGTAACCCTTCGATGGTTCTCGGAGGTGCCGCCTGGCGTGCAGGCGACGTGACGAAGGATTGACCTTAACAAGAAGAGGCTGCCGGGTTGTTGGATCGGGGTTAACTGAACCCCGTCGTTTCGAAGCCGAAAATTCCGGCGCACCGTCAAAAACAATCATGTATTTCAATGGCGTGCCCGACAAGGCCTTCGTCGCCACCCACTTAACGCGGGGCTTCCGGCCAATAAAAAGCATCGGAAGTCTGCCGCCTGCCGAAGATCGCGGTGCCAATGCGCACTTCGGTGGCGCCTTCGGCAATGGCCAGCGGAAAATCGCCGCTCATGCCCATGGAGAGGCGCGGGATGTCGTGGCCCCGGGCGATGGCGGCATCGCGCAATTCGCGCAACTGGCGGAAGCAGGCGCGGATCGCCGCGGGCACCTGGGTGTGGATGGCCAGGGTCATCAGGCCGCGCACGCGCAGGGTGTCGTATTGCCCCAAGCGATCCAGGAAGTCGGGCAACTCGGCCGGCGGCAAGCCGTACTTGCTCTCTTCGGTGGAGGTCTTCACCTGCACCAGCACATCCATGGCACGGCCTTCCGACTGCAGGCGACGGTGCAACGCCTCGGCCAGCGCCATCCTGTCCAGCGACTGCACCTCGCTGGCGTAACGCGCCACGTCCCTGACCTTGTTGGTCTGCAGGTGGCCGATCATCACCCAGTCGATGCCCATGTCGGGCAGCGCGCGCGCCTTGTCGCAGATCTCCTGCACCTTGTTCTCGCCAAAGCGCCGCCAGCCCAGCCCCACCGCCTCGCGCACCACGTCGGCGCCGAAGGTCTTGGAAACCGGCAGGATGGCAACATCCCGCGGGTCGCGGCCTGCCGCGCGGCAAGCCTCGTCCACGCGACGGCGGATATCCGCCCAGTTGGCGGCCAGGTGTGCGTGATCCATGAATCCAGCCTCCGGGGAGTTTCGCTGCTACTCGAACCCGCCCACGAAGGAATCGGAGGCGTAGTTCTCGAACTTGGTGTAGTGGCCGAGAAAGGTGAGTTTGACGGTGTCGGTGGGGCCGTTGCGCTGCTTGCCGATGATGATTTCGGCCAGGCCCTTGTCCGGCGATTCCTTGTTGTAGTACTCGTCGCGGTAGATGAACATGATGACGTCGGCGTCCTGTTCGATGGCGCCCGACTCGCGCAGGTCGCTCATCATCGGCCGCTTGTCGGCGCGCTGCTCCAGCGAACGGTTGAGCTGCGAGAGCGCGATCACCGGCACGTTGAGCTCCTTGGCCAGCCCCTTCAGCGAGCGCGATATCTCGGAGATTTCAGTGGCGCGGTTTTCCTTGTTGCCGGGCACCTGCATCAGCTGCAGGTAGTCGATCACGATGAGCCCGAGGCCGCCATGCTCGCGGTGCAGGCGGCGCGCGCGCGAACGCAGCTCCACCGGCGACAGGCCGGGCGTGTCGTCGATGAAGATCTTGGCCTCGGAAAGGATGGTGATGGCGTTGGAGACGCGCGGCCAGTCCTCCTCGGCCAGATCGCCGTTGCGCAGCGCCTGCTGGTGCACGCGCCCCACCGATGAGATCAGGCGGAACGCCAGCTGCGAGGCGGACATTTCCATCGAGAACACCACCACCGCCTTCTTCGCGCGCAGCGCGGCGCTCTCGGCGATATTGAGCGCAAACGCGGTCTTGCCCATCGAGGGACGCGCCGCCACGATGATGAGGTCGGAAGGCTGCAGGCCCGAGGTGAGATTGTCCAGGTCGGTGAAGCCGCTGGTGATGCCGGTGAGCTGGCCCTTGTTCTCGTAGCGCTCGGTGAGCAGACGGAAGGCATCCTTCACCGCCTCGCGCATCGAGACGGAATCCTTCTTGCCGCGCGCGCCGGATTCGGCGATGTGGAACACGCGCTGCTCGGCGCTTTCCAGCACCTCGTGCACGCTCTTGCCTTCGGGGCGGTAGCCGTCCTCGGTGATCGAGGTGCCGGCGTCGATCAGCTGACGCAGCACCGATTTCTCGCGCACGATCTCGGCATAGGCGGCGATGTTCGCCGCGCTGGGCGTGCCGTTGGCCAGCTCGATCAGATAACTGGCGCCGCCGATCATCTCGCCCAGCCCGTTGGCCTCGAACCAGTCGCCGAGCGTCACCGCGTCGCAGGGCATGCCCTTGTTGGCCAGCTCGTTGATGGCGCGCCAGATCAGGCGGTGGTCGCGGCGGTAGAAGTCGTCCTCGGCCAGCCGATCAGCCACCTTGTCCAGCGCGTCGGGCGCCAGCATCAGCCCGCCCAGCACCGCCTGCTCGGCGTCGATGGAATGCGGCGGCACGCGCAGCGCCTCGACAGCTGACGCGGGGGACTTGCGTTCGGGCACGAAGGACATCGGGCTTAACCTCGGAAAACAAATCGACCGCCGCACGCGGCATGGGACGCACCCCCCATGATGCGCGGCGGCGTCTCATCGGTCGAGACGAATTCCTGTGGAAAAGCTGGGGAAAATTGGGGATAAGTGGCCGGGAGCAGGAACCGGGGGTGGGCAAGGGCGGGCTGCGGCAAGCGCGCGATGCTTTTGCGATTCCCCGCTTCCTGCTCCTATCAACGAAACGGGCGCCCGAAGGCGCCCGTTTCGTTGGCGGATCGCGCCAGCGCGACTTATTTCTGCGCCACCACGATCACCTTGACCGAGGCCTGCACATCGGCATGCAGGTGGATCGCCACCTCGTGCTCGCCACAGACGCGCAGCGGGCCTTCGCCCAGGATCACTTCGCCCTTGTGGACGGCCTGGCCGATGGCCTGCAACGCCTCGGCGATGTCGCGCGGGCTCACCGAGCCGTACAGCTTGCCCTCGGGGCTGGCGTGCGCCTCGATGGTCACCGACACCTCGGCCAACTTGGCCTGGCGTGCCTGCGCATCGCTCAGCATGGTGTTGGCGCGGGCCTCATACTCGGCGCGACGCTGTTCGAACTCGGCCAAGTTGGCCGCGTTCACGCGCACGGCCTTGCCCTGCGGGATCAGGAAGTTGCGGCCATAGCCCGGCTTCACGACGACCTTGTCGCCGAGGTCGCCAAGGTTGCGCACTTTCTGCAGAAGGATGAGTTCCATGGGTTCTACCTTTTCGTTAGCACCGGTGTGGCCCGGCGCAGCCGTGGACGGGTGTCCGAATATTCACGCTCTCTCCCCTGCGGGGAGAGGGTTGGGGTGAGGGGTCGGGCTTGCCTGGATGGCTACGCCGAAGCGGACTTCAGCCGGCAATCGCGCAAGCACCTTCCCCCTCATCCGCCCTGCGGGCACCTTCTCCCCGCCGGGGAGAAGGGAACACGCATCAAACGTCGTGGTTGTCGGTGTACGGCAACAGCGACAGGAAGCGGGCGCGCTTGATGGCGGTCGCCAGCTGGCGCTGATAGCGCGCCTTGGTGCCGGTGATGCGGCTGGGCACGATCTTGCCGTTCTCGGTGACGTACTGGCGCAGGGTGTTGAGATCCTTGTAGTCGATCTCCTTCACCTTCTCGGCAGTGAAGCGGCAGAACTTGCGGCGGCGGAAAAACTTGGACATGGTCGGGGATCCTCTCACTCGTCGCTGTCGTTGTCGCGGCTATCACCCTCATCATCGCGGCGGCGCGACGAACGGGCGTCATCCTTTTCCTTGCTCTTCAGGATGAAGGACGGCTCGATGTCGGCGGCGTCGCGCTTGATGACGAGGTGGCGCAGCACGGCGTCGTTGAAGCGGAAGCCCGACTCCAGCTCGGCGAGGGTGTTCTGGCCCACTTCGATGTTCAGGAGCACGTAGTGCGCCTTGGCCAGGTTGGCGATGGTGTAGGCCAGCTGGCGGCGGCCCCAGTCTTCCAGGCGGTGGATCTTGCCGCCTTCGGCTTCGATCAGCGTCTTGTAACGCTCGATCATCGCGGGAACCTGTTCGCTCTGGTCAGGGTGGACCAGAAACACGACTTCGTAATGACGCAGGGTCATCGGGAATCGACTCCTTGTGGATGCGGCCTTGCGGCCTCGCAGCCTCCCGCCGGGTGCGGTGAGGCAAGTGTCCGCCACACCCCTTTGCGGGTGGACAGAAGCGGGATGGTAAGCGGAACGGGGGGTACCACGCAAGCGCTTGAAAAACCATCAACCCTCAGCCGCCCTCTTCCAGCATCTTGAGGAGCTGCGCCGGAGTGAGGTAACCGCCCACCTGGCGACCGCTGGGGGTGAAGATGGCCGGCGTGCCGGTGATACCCAGTTTCTCGCCCAGCTCAAACTCGGTACGCACCGGATTCGCGCACTTGGCCGGCTTGGGCTCCTGCCCATCGAAAGCCTGGGTAAGCGCCGTCTTGGGGTTGGCCGCGCACCAGGCCGACACCATGGCCAGATAGCTCGGCGTGGGGCGGCCCGACGAATCGGTGACGCCGGCGCGCGGCCAGGCGAGGTAATCCACCGCGATGCCGGCCTTGTTGTAGGCCTCGATATGCTCGTGCAGCGCCTTGCAGTAGGGACAGGTGATGTCGGTGAATACGGTGACCCGGTACTTCGGCTGGGCCGGCGCATAGCTGACGTGCGCGCTGGCCGGCAGCTTGGCCAGCTCGGCCTTGCGGAAAGTGGCCCAGGCGGTGTCGTTCAGGCTCTTCCTGGCGCCCAGGTCGACCAGATCGCCACTCATCAGGTACTTGCCGTCGGTGCTGACGTAGACCAGTTGGCCCGAGGCGATCACCTGGTAGAAACCCGGGATCGGCGCGCGGTTCACCACGTCCACCCGCACCCCCGGCGCCAGGCGCAGCAGCGCCTGCTGCACCAGCTTGAGCGCGCCAGCATCGACACCACCGCCCAGCACGGCACTCGGCGCCGGCACCGCCACGGCGACAGGGCCGTTGTCGGCCGCACAGGCCACCAGCGCAAAACCACCGACGGCAAGCGCCAGTACGAACTGCTTCAACATCGCCCACCTCACGGGCCGCAAAAGTGCGGCCAAACGGCGATTTTCGCACAGCCGGCCGGCGCGGTCATGAACCGGCGTCTCAACCGCGCGGATGGTGCTGCGCGTGCAGGCGCTTCAGGCCTTCCTTCGCCACCAGGGTGTAGATCTGCGTGGTACTGAGCGCGCTGTGGCCCAGCAGCATCTGCAGCGCGCGCAGATCGGCACCATGGTTCAGCAGGTGGGTGGCGAAGGAGTGCCGCAGCACGTGCGGGGAAATGCGCTTGGCCGGGATGCCGACCGTGAACGCGTGACGCTTCACCAGCGTCCAGAACATCTGCCGCGTCATGCCTTCGCCGCGCCGGCTGAGGAACAGCGCCGCCGGCTGGCGCACCTTGGCAAGCACCGGACGCACGACGGCGAGATAGCGTTCGACAAAGCCCAATGCCACCTCGCCCACCGGCACCAGGCGATCCTTGCCGCCCTTGCCGGTGACGCGCAGCACGCCCTGGCGCGGATTCAGCGCGGCCAGCGGCAACTCCACCAGTTCGGAGACGCGCAAGCCGGAGGCATACATCAGCTCCAGCATGGCGCGGTCGCGCAGGCCAAGCAGGCTGTCGACATCCGGCGCGTTCAGCAGCGCCTCGATCTCGCGCTCGGCCAGCGCCTTGGGCAGGCTGCGCGGCAGGTGCGGCGGCTCGATCAGGAGGGTGGGATCGTCGAACCCCGGCTGCTCGCGCACACGGAAGGCGTAGTAGCGACGGAACGTCGATTGCCGCCGCGCCAGTGAGCGCACGGACACCCGCTGGCTGCCGTGGTAGTCGGAAATCATCGCGCGACTGGCCGTGGTCAGCGTCGCCCCGCGCGCGGCCAGCCAGCGCGCCAGCGCTGCGAGATCGCCGCGATAGGCCGCCAGCGTGCGCGCGGCCAGGCCATCTTCCGACCACACGCGTTCGAGGAAGGCCTCGATGCTCATGGCATCGGCTTGGGCGATACTGGCGGGCATGTCCTTTTCCATCCTGCGATGCTGGGCATCGCGCCGCATGAACGCAAGCCGATGACGGATCTCCTGCCCTGCCCGCCGTGGCGCCGCCTGCTCGCCCTCGTCTACGACCTGCTGATCGTGCTGGCGATCATGATGACGGTAGGGCTCGCCTGCCAGCTGGCCGCCGGTGGTCAGCTGATCGCCACCGGCGCGCATGTCGCGGTGCCGGCCTGGTATCCGCTGCTGCAAGGCGTGGTAGTGGCGGCGTACTTCATCGCCTCGTGGCGGCGCGGCGGGCAAACCGTCGGCATGCGGCCCTGGCGCATCCGGGTGCGCCGCCACGATGGCGCCGCGATCAGCCTGCGGCAGGCGGTGCTGCGCCTGCTGGTGGGCGCCGCGCCGCTGTTGCTGCTGGCGCTGGCGCCGCGGCTTGGCCTGCGGGTCACGCTGTGGGCCACCCTGGGCGCATGGGCGCTGGAGTTTGCCGTGGCGCTGTTCGATCCGCGCCGGCGCGCCCTGCACGACGTCGTGGCTGGCACCGAAGTGCAGCGCATCGACTGAAATCATGCTCGATTGCGGCATCGCAGCACGGCGCAGCCATCCGCGCTAAAATGGCGAATCTTTCGCCAGCTGGCCGTCCCATGCTTTACCAGATCCACGAATGGCAACGCGCCTTCCTCGGCCCGCTCAGCCACTTCGCCGACGCCAGCGCACAGATGCTGAACGACGCGAACAACCCGTTCGCCTCCTGGCCCGGCACACAGCGGCTGGCCGCCGGCTATGAATTGATCCATCGCCTCGGCAAGGACTACGAGAAGCCCCGCTTCAACATCCACCAACTGGAAGCGCACGGCCACCCGATCGCGGTGATCGAGCGCCTCGCGCTGGATACGCCGTTCTGCCAGCTCAAGCGCTTCAAGCGCTTCAGCGACGATCCGGCCACCATCGCGGCGATGAAGGACGACCCCACCGTGCTGGTGGTCGCGCCGCTCTCCGGCCACCACGCCACCTTGCTGCGCGACACCGTGCGCACGCTGCTGCGCGACCACAAGGTCTACATCACCGACTGGGTGGATGCGCGCATGGTGCCGGCCGAGCACGGCACCTTCGGGCTGGACGATTACGTGCAACTGGTCGAACGCTTCATCCGCGAGGTCGGCGCGGCGAAGCTGCACGTGATCTCGGTATGCCAGCCCACGGTGCCGGTGCTGGCGGCGGTGGCGCTGATGGCCGCGCGCGGCGAGGCCACGCCCAAGAGCCTCACCATGATGGGCGGCCCGATCGACCCGCGGCGCAGCCCCACCAGCGTCAACAACCTCGCCACCACCCAGCCGCTGTCCTGGTTCAAGGGCAACGTGATCCACACCGTGCCGCCCAACTACCCCGGCCACGGCCGCGAGGTCTATCCGGGCTTCCTGCAGCACGCCGGGTTCATCGCGATGAACCCCGGCCGCCACCTGAGCTCACACTGGGACTACTACCAGAACCTCCTGCGCGGCGACATGGACGATGCCGAGGCTCATCGCCGGTTCTACGACGAATACAACGCCGTGCTCGACCTGCCGGCGAAGTTTTACCTGGACACCATCGCCACCGTGTTCCAGCAATTCCTGCTGCCGCGCGGGCTGTGGGACGTGGCTGGCGAACGGGTGAACCCCGCCGCCATCACGAAGAGCGCCCTCCTCACCATCGAAGGCGAGCTGGACGACATCTCCGGCCTGGGCCAGACCCAGGCCGCGCACGACCTGTGCAGCAACATTCCGGCCCAGCGCCGCGCGCACCAGGTGATCGAGGGCGCCGGCCACTACGGCATCTTCAGCGGGCGACGCTGGCGCGAGCTGGTCTATCCGCAGGTGCGCGAGTTCATCCGGATGGCTGACCGCGCCGGAAAGTAACCGGCGCACGCCACCCGCGTCATACTCGTGCCCCGGCCCCAACGGAGCACGCGCATGTCCTTCCTGCAAGCCGCACCGCAACTGCCGCACCCCTGGCACGGCGAACGCCTGCTGCATGATCTCCTGGAACGCGCCCTGCCCGCCGCGCGCCGCGCCGCACTGGAAGCCGATCTCGGCGCGCTGGGCGATTACGCCCTGATGGCATGGCGGCGCGCCGCCGTCGCCGCGCGGCGCCAGCCGATACTCACGGCATGGGACGCCTGGGGCCAGCGCGTGGATCGCATCGAGCTGACCACGACCTGGCAGGAAGGCCCGGACATCGCCACCCGCCATGCGGTGCTTGCCAGCGGCCACGAGAACCACGAACACGCGCGACTGGAAGAATTCGCGCGGGTCTACCTCTACCACGTGGCCAGCGAGTTCTACACCTGCCCGCTGGCGATGAGCGACGGCGCGGCCACGGCGCTCAAGGCCTCCGGCAACCACGCGCTGATCGAACGCGCGTTGCCGCATCTCCTATCCCGCGACCCGGCCACGTTCTGGCTCAGCGGCCAATGGATGACCGAGACGCACGGCGGCTCGGACGTGGGCCAGAGCGAAACCGAGGCGCGCATGGGTGCCGACGGCCAGTGGCGGCTGTACGGCCGCAAGTGGTTCAGCTCCGCCGTGGTGGGCGAGGCCGCGCTCGCCCTGGCGCGCCCGGCGGGCGCGGCCGGCGGCTCCAGCGCACTGGCGCTGTTCTACGTGGAGACGATGGACGGCGACGCGCGCAAGCCCGAACTCGTCATCGACCGCTTGAAGGACAAGCTGGGCACGCGCGAGCTGCCCACCGCCGAGATCCATCTCGACGGCCTGCCCGCCTGGCCGGTGGGCGAGCTCTCCGGCGGCGTGCGCCAGATCGCGCCGATGCTCAACGTCACGCGCACCTGGAACGCCATCTGCGCGGTGGCGCACATGGCGCGCGCCTTGGCGCTGGCACAGGACTACGCGATGCGGCGACAGGCCTTCGGCCGGGCGCTGATCGAACTGCCCCTGCATGCGCAGACGCTGGCGGACATGCAGGCCGAGTTCGAAGGCGCCTTCGCGCTCAGCTTCGAACTGGCGCAGCTCCTGGGACGGGTGGAGTGCGGCAGCGCCGCCGGCCACGAGCGTGCCCTGCTGCGCCTGCTCACGCCGCTCGCCAAATTGTGGACAGGCAAGCTTGCCGTGCGGCTGTGCTCGGAAGCCATGGAATGCTTCGGCGGCCAGGGCTACATCGAGGACACCGGCCTGCCGCAGCTCGTGCGCGACGCACAGGTGTATCCCCTCTGGGAGGGCACCACCAATGTGCTGGCGCTGGACGCGCTGCGTGCGCTGGGCGCCGACGGCACCGGCGCGCTGCGCGAGGCCGTGGCCCACTGGCTGCGCGGCGGCGACCCGCATGCCGCCTTCGCCATCGACAGCGCGCTGGATAGCGCCGTCCGCCGGCTTGACCCCACCGTCGACCGCGCCCAGCGCGAGGCCGCCGCACGCGGTATCGCGCTGACACTCGCGCGCTGCGCCGCCGCTGGCCTGCTGGCACGCCAGGCCAGTTGGGCGCAGGCTCGCGGCGATGCGCGCCCGGCGGCCGCCTTGCGCCGTTTCCTCGGCCACGGCCTGCTGCGGCTGGCCGATACCGACGCGAATGACACGGCGCTGCTGCTGGGCGGCTAAAATGGCACGTCCCCACTTCGGCGCAGCGACCATGCAGCACCTTTCCATCGTCACCACCGGCGGCACCATCGACAAGATCTACTTCGACGACAAGTCGGACTACAAGATCGGCGCGCCGCAGATCGGCGACATCCTCGGCCAGCTCGGCGTGGCCTTCCAGTTCGACGTCATCCCGATCCTGCGCAAGGACAGCCTGCACATCACCGCCGAGGATCGCGCACTGATCCGCTCCACCATCGAGGCGCAGCCGCACCGCCATGTGCTGGTCACCCACGGCACCGACACCATGGTGGAAACCGCGCGCGTACTGGCGGGCATCCCCGGCAAGACCATCGTGCTCACCGGCGCGCTGAACCCGGCGCGCTTCCAGGGCTCGGACGCGGTCTTCAACATCGGCTGCGCGGTGGCCGCGGTGCAAACCCTACCCGCAGGCGTCTACATCGCCATGAACGGCCGCGTGTGGGACCCGGCCAAGGTGCGCAAGAACCGCGCGGAAAACCGCTTCGAAGCCGCCGACTGACCCCTGCGCAAGCCGCCACCGCGCGCGTGCCGTTCCACAAAAAAACCGGCCGAGGCCGGTTTTTTTGTGGAACGGCAGGGATGGCCGCGCCGGTTGCCCGGCGCAGCCCCCACGTTCGTATCAGTTCACCGTTTCCGTCAGCGTCACGCCGGAGAACGTCTGGTACGCACGCACCTTGATGTAGTAGGTGGTGGTCGTCGTCGGCGTGAAGCTGCAGCTCTCGTTGTTGCCGGTCAGGTACGGACGGCAGCTGTAGGCGCTGGTGGTCGGCGCCGAACCCGCCCGCACGTACAGATCCGCGTCGCCGGTACCGCCGGAGATCGCGAACTTCGCAGTCTGGCCGGCCTGCACCGTCTTGGTGTAGGTGGCGGACCAGTTGCTGGTGGACACCGTCGGCAGGCTCACCGTGGTGGTACCGCCGCTGCCGCCACCCGTGCCGCCGGTGGAGTAGCTGGCCTTCACGGTCACGCCCGAGTAGGTCGAGTAGCCGTGCACCTTGATGTAGTACTTGCCGGCCTGCGGCGCGGCCACGGTGCAGCTCTCGCTGTTGCCGGAGACATACGGGCGGCAGTCGTAGCTGGTGGTGGTCGGCGCGCTGCCGAACTTGGTGTACAGGTCGGCATCGCCGGTGCCACCGGAGATCGACATCACCAGGTTGCTGGCGCCGGTCGGCACGGTGACGAAGTAGTCGTTGTCGGCACCCGTTGCGCCCGACACGCCGGTGACCGCCACGTTGTTCTGCAGTTCGGTGACCGTGCCGCCACCCGTCCCGCCGCCAGTGCCGCCACCGGTGCCCGGGCAGGTCACGCCCACCGCGGTGAAGGCGACGATCACGTCATTGGCGTTGTAGCCCAGGTCGGTGGCCGCCGACTCCACGCCGCAGGCGCCGGAGTTGAAGGTGGAAGTGGCCGTCCAATAGCTCTTGTTGGCCAGCGCGAAGGACTGGAAGGCCTTCTTCACGTCCCAACCCGAGGTCTTGGCCAGCAGGCAGAACGCCTTGTTGTAGACGCCGCTGGAGTAGTGCACGTCGAGGCTGGAGGTGTAGTTGGCCGCGTTGTCGATCGAGCCGCCGTCCTGGGTCGGGTTGCACATGTAGCGCAGCGCGTTACCGATGCCGGCACTGGTCTTGACGATGTCCGCGCCGACCAGGAAGTCGTTCGCGCCGCGGTCGTAGAACTCGGCCGCTTCGCCGGCCATGTCCGAGAAGGCCTCGTTCATGCCGCCGGACTGGCCGCTGTACTGCAGGTTGGAGTTCTGCTCGGTGTAGCCGTGGCTGATCTCATGGCTGGTCACGTCCAGCGACACCAGCGGGTAGAACGTGCTGGCGCCGTCACCGAAGTTCATCGCGGTGCCGTCCCAGAACGCGTTCTCGTAATTCGACTTGTAGTGCACGTTCATGCGCAGCTGCATGTTGAGCGGCGCGGCGCCCATGTAGGCCGTGTACATGTCATGCACAACGCCACCGAAGTGGTGGGCGTCGTTGACCGGCGAGTAGGCGCCGTTGATGGCGTCGGTGTCGCTGTTGGGGCAGGCGAAGCTGACGATGCTGCCGCCACTGGTTCCCTGGTGCAGGTTGTAGGTGACCACGTTGGTGTTCTGCAGTGTGCAGGTGCTGCCCGACTGGGTCACGTTCAGCGCCGGGTAGTCGGTGCCGTACATGTACTTGCCGATCTTCTGGTTGCCGCCCGGGCCGGTCGCGGTGGCGTCGGTCAGGCCGTTCCAGCTCTGGAGGACGGCGCCGGTGTTGGCGTCGATGATCGCCGTGGGACGCGTGGGCATCGTGCCGTTGACGAAGTACGAGACCAGGTAGACCAGGTGCGCCGGGCCGTTTTCCTGGGGATAAACGTAGAGATCGGCCTTCTGGTTGGCCATCGTCACGCCGCCGGCCAGCATGGTGTGCGCATGCGCCTTGAGTGCGGCAATGGCCTTGGCGGCATCCAACTTCGGCGTTACCGACGCCAGTGCGAACTGGGCATCGGGCGCCAGCTCGCCGGTGGCGCGCAGGGCCTGGCCCTGTGCGTTCTGCACCACGGCCACGCCACGGCCATAGACCGGCACGCCGCGATACATCTGCTGCTGGCGCACCACGTGCTGGCCGCCGGCAACGGCAACCGCGCTGCGCGGCGCCAGGGTCGAGGCAGGGCCAAGGTTGAACCTCGCGGCCAGCGTGCTGGCCGGCGCGGCACCCAGGTTCTGCGCATGCACAAGCTGGGTGGTGGCGGCCGTGGCTACCGAAGCCGTGGCCATGCCGATGGCGGCCACCAGCAGTTTGAGACGGTAAGGATTGGACATTCGTAAACTCCTGAGACTTTTTTTACGGGTGCGCCTAGCCGATGCGGCCGGTCGGACCCCATGCAAGAATTTCCGTGCGCGGCACGGTCCCCAAATGCAAAGCTTGTCAGGCGACCCCGAATGAGTCCGAACCCGGCTGCACTCCCCCCGGTAATCCTTGCGTGGCAGCTCGCGAACTCGTTACGGCTTGGCGACGCGATGCGCCGCCCAGGATCACTCGCCACCTTCCCCTGCGGCGAATCAGTGGACGTTATTCCTTGCGCACATCAGTCGCAAGAAATTTTTTTCCTAGGAATCGGGACGCCGTTCGCACCGCAAGATTCTGTCGTTACATGGTGCACAGCACCTTGCAACAAGCGCGGCGGCATGCATTCCCGGATCGCGCGCACTCCACCACGTCGCCGGACGCCCTTGTCGACGGCCACAGGAAGACGGCGATTTTTCACTGGCGCGCCACCCGCACCGGGCGCAAAGGGGAAAGGCCGGTTTCAGCCGACGGTGAAACTCTCGCCGCAACCGCACTCGCCGGTGGCGTTGGGGTTGTGGAACACGAAGCTGGCACCGAAACCCTGGCGTTGGAAGTCGATCACCGTGCCATCCAGCAGCGGCAGGCTCTTGCTGTCCACCAGGAGTGGCACGCCGTCGATCTCCAGCACGGCATCGTCCGGGTTGCGCGTCGTGGCCAGGTCGACCACGTAGCCGAAGCCGGAACAGCCGGTGCGCTTCACGCCGAAGCGCACGCCGGCGGCCGCGGGCGAGGCGGCGAGGAACGCACTCATGCGTTCGTTGGCGGCGGGAGTGATGGTGATGGTCATGGCGACGAAGCTCGGCAAGGCAAAAAGCAGCGGCGCAGCGGTCGCGGCGCGGGCGGCAGCTACATTATCATGCCGGTTTGCCCCCACGCGCCGCGACCCGCGCGTCCCACCTTTGAACTGCGCCCGTGTGGCGCCAACACAGGAGTTTGCAACGATGAGCGCGGCCACCACGGCATGCAGTGTAAAAAAGGCGCTTTCCGGCCAGATCGACGCCGGCAGCGCGGTGACCGTGCGCGGCTGGGTGCGCACGCGCCGCGACTCCAAGGCCGGCCTGTCCTTCGTCAACGTCACCGACGGCTCCTGCTTCGACCCGATCCAGGCGGTGGTGCCGGCCACCCTCGCCAACTACGAGAGCGAAGTGAAGCACCTCACTGCCGGCGCCGGCGTGATCGTCAGCGGCACGCTGGTGCCGTCGCAGGGCAAGGGACAGAGCTTCGAGCTGCAGGCTGACAGCGTGCAGGTCACCGGCTTCGTCGACGATCCGGAGACCTACCCGATCCAGCCCAAGCAGCACTCGATGGAGTTCCTGCGCGAAGTCGCCCACCTGCGCCCGCGCACCAACCTGTTCGGCGCGGTGACCCGCGTGCGCCACACGATGATGACGGCGATCCACCGCCACCTCACCGAACAGGGCTTCTTCTGGGTCAACACGCCGATCATCACCACCTCCGACGCCGAGGGCGCCGGCGACATGTTCCGGCTGTCCACGCTGGATCTGGCCAACCTGCCGCGCACGCCCGACGGCAAGATCGACTTCCGCCAGGACTTCTTCGGTCGCGAGGCGTTCCTCACCGTGTCCGGCCAGCTCAACGTCGAGGCGTACTGCCTGGCGATGAGCAAGGTCTATACCTTCGGCCCCACCTTCCGCGCCGAGAATTCCAACACGGCCCGCCACCTGGCCGAGTTCTGGATGGTCGAGCCGGAGATCGCGTTCGCCGACCTCACCGCCGACGCGGACTGCGCCGAAGCCTTCCTCAAGGCGATCTTCAAGGCCGTGCTGGACGAACGCGCCGATGACATGGCGTTCTTCGCCGAACGCGTGCAGCCGGACGCGATCACCCGCATGGAAGCATTCATCGCCAAGCCCTTCGAGCGCATCGACTACACCGACGCGATCGAGATACTGAAGAAGTCCGGCGAAAAGTTCGAATACCCGGTGGCCTGGGGCATCGACCTGCAGACCGAGCACGAACGCTACCTGGCCGAGAAACATATCGGCCGCCCGGTGGTCGTCATGAACTACCCCGAGGCGATCAAGGCGTTCTACATGCGTCTGAACGACGACGGGAAGACCGTGGCGGCGATGGACGTGCTGGCGCCGGGCATCGGCGAGATCATCGGCGGCAGCCAGCGCGAGGAGCGGCTGGACTACCTCGACCGGCGCATGCTGCAGTTCGGCCTGAACCCGGCAACCTATTCGTGGTACCGCGACCTGCGCCGCTACGGCACCGTGCCGCACGCCGGCTTCGGCCTGGGCTTCGAGCGCCTGCTGGTCTACGTCTGCGGCCTCGCCAACATCCGCGACGCCATCCCCTACCCGCGCGCCGCGGGCACCGCCGAATTCTGAAGATCCCATGACGCCACGCCTGCCCGCCCTGCTCGCCCTGCTCGCCACGTTCGCCGCCGGCCTCGCGCTGGCCGGCTGCCACACCGTGAAGGCCGTCGTGCCGACCACCCTGGTGCCGCCCAACCTGCGCACGGCGCAGAACACCGGCGACCCGATCAAGCAGGCGCGACAGCGCCTCGACGACGCCACGCCCTGCTGCACCAGCTACGCCGACTTCTCCTACCAGAACCTGCTGCCTTGGCAGCCGCAGAAGTTCACCCTGGGGCCGGGCAGCAGCGTCGCCAGCCTCGACGGCACGCACAGCTACTTCCTCGCCTTCCGCCTGCCCAGCGGCGTCAAGCTGCCGTACCGCATCGCCTTCAAGTCCGCCCTGAGCGGGCGCTGGCTGAAATCCAGCTACCTGTTCGCTCCCACCGTGGTGCTGCTGGACGACGGCTTCCAGCCTATTGGCACCAGCCAGGACATCGACCTGTGCGAGTACATGGGTTGGAGCGACGAGACTTCCGGCGCGCTGGGCAGCTACACGGTCACCAGCGCGCAGGCGCGCTATCTCCTGGTCTACAGCTCGGCCGCGCAACAGCAGGGCAAAACCTACTGGGAACAGTCCCCCGCTGCCTTCAACAGCAACAGCAAGGCCACGCTGAACATGAACTCCAGCGGCAGCTTCAGCGTGCCGCACGGGCCGGACGGCACGCTGTGGGTCGGCATGATGGACAGCACCTACGCCAAGGCGGTGGACAACGCCGTCTGCAAGAAGGCGGAAAAGGGCGACGGCGTGCTGAACACCCTGCGCACCTCGCTGCCCGCCCTGCCCTGGAGCGGCGGCAACGCCAGCGGCAAGCCGGCCGACGGCAAGTCGGCCGGCACCAGCGACCCCGCCGGCAAGGGCAACTGACGTGCTGGCGCTTTACCTCGGCCTGCTGCTCGCCGGCCTCGCGCTGTTCGTGCTCTCCTACGTGGCGCCATTCCGCGCGGCGAAGCTGCTGCGCCTGCGCTATCCGCAGCACTGGCAGGTAGTGGTCGAATCCGCCCGCGGCAAGGTCGGCGCCCTGCAGGTGTGGATGCGCATGCAATACGTGCTGCGCTCGCCCGCGCTCGCAGCGCTGGACGACCGCGACATCCTGCGCTGGCGTGCCGTCTGGCGCTACAGCCAATGGATCGGCTGGCTGTGCTGGCTGGCCGCGCTGGGCCTGCGGCTGCGCTGGGGCTGACCTCAACCCACCCTCTCTCACGGGAGTCGCCATGCAACTGCAACTGGACGGTCGCCACGCGCTGGTCAGCGGCGCCTCGCAAGGCATCGGCCGCGCCTGCGCCATCGAGCTGGCCCGGCTCGGCGCCAACATCACCGTGCTGGCACGCCGGGACGAGGCGCTGCAAACCCTCCTCGCCGAACTGCCGCGCACGCACGCCGCGCAGCAGCACGACCACCTCGCGCTGGACGTGAGCGATACCGAAGCGCTGCGCACGCGCGTGCAGGCGCTGGCCGCCGACGCGCCGGTGCATATCCTCGTCAACAACAGCGGCGGCCCGCCGCCGGGCAACGTGCTCGATGCCACGCCGGCGGCCTTCCTCACCGCACTGCAAGCCCACCTGTTCGCCTGCCACACGCTGGCGCAAGTCGTGGTACCCGGCATGCGCGCGGCAGGCTGGGGCCGCATCGTCAACATCATTTCCACCTCGGTGCGCGAACCCATCCCCGGCATCGGCGTCTCCAACACCACGCGCGGTGCGGTGGCGAGCTGGGCCAAGACCTTGGCCGGCGAACTGGCACCCCACGGCATCACCGTCAACAACGTGCTGCCCGGCGCCACCCGCACGCCGCGCATCGAGCAGATCGTCGCCGCGCGCGCCGACAAGACCGGCAAGTCCATCGACGAGGTGCAGCAGGCCATGCAGGCCGAGGTGCCGATGCGCCGCTTCGCCGAACCGGCGGAAATCGCCGCCGCCGTGGCCTTTCTCGCCTCGCCAGCGGCCAGCTACATCACTGGCGTCAGCCTGCCGGTGGATGGTGGGCGACTGCGCAGCCTGTAGAGAGGGCCGGGACTCGGGGAAGCGTAGCGCGACGATCCGGTCAGACCACGTCAAACGCGGGCCGCAAATCAACGCCAGCTCGCATGCCAGGCATCGACATGCAGCCAGGCGTGTCTGCCGATGCGCAGCAAGTTCGCCACAAACGATCCTCTCGGGTTCCGAGCCCCGTATTCCGCGTCCCACGTACCCCCGCGTCCGGTGCAATGATCCGCGTCACGGCGTAAGCTTGTCCGGATGCCCGACTCCCGCCTCGCCAATCTGATCGACGGCCGCTTGCTGCCGCCGCGCAACGACGGTTGGCTCGACGTCTTCGAGCCCGCCACCGGCGAGGCCTTCACCCGTTGCCCCGACTCCGACGCCATGGATGTCGCTGCCGCCGTCACTGCCGCGCAGCGCGCAGCGCCGCGTTGGGCGGCCACCCCGAACGATGAGCGCGCGCGCCTGCTGCAGCGCCTTGCCGACCTGATCGAGGCGCGGCTGGACGAATTCGCCGCGCTGGAATCGAAGGACAGCGGCAAGCCGTTGGCGCTGGCCCGCAGCGTGGACATCCCGCGCGCGGTGAGCAACCTGCGCTTCTTCGCCGCGGCCGCCACCACGTGGGGCAGCGAATCGCACGCGATGGCGCTGGGCCAACCGGATCAGGGCGCGATCAACGTCACCCTGCGCCAGCCGCTGGGCGTGGTGGGCTGCATCAGCCCATGGAACCTGCCGCTGTACCTGTTCACCTGGAAGATCGCGCCGGCGCTGGCGGTCGGCAACACCGTGGTGGCCAAGCCCTCGGAAGTGACCCCCTGCACCGCCGCCTTGCTCGGCGAACTCGCCATCGAGGCGGGCTTGCCGCCCGGCGTGCTGAACATCGTGCACGGCCGCGGCCCCACGGTGGGCCAGGCCATCGTCGAGCATCCGGCGGTCAAGGCGATCTCCTTCACCGGCAGCACCGCCACCGGCGCGCACATCGCCGCAGCCGCCGCCACGCGCTTCAAGAAAGTCTCGCTGGAACTGGGCGGCAAGAACCCGGCCATCGTGTTTGCCGACGCCGACCTCAGCGATGAAAACCTCGACGTCATCGTGCGCTCGGGCTTCGCCAATCAAGGCGAAATCTGCCTGTGCGGCTCGCGCCTGCTGGTGCAGCGTTCGATCTACGAAGCCTTTCGCGAGCGCTATCTGGCGCGCGTGCGCGTATTGCGCGTGGGCGATCCGAACGACGACGCCAGCGACCTCGGCGCGCTGGTGTCTAGGGCGCATTACGACAAGGTGCTGGCCTGCCTCGCCACGGCACGCACCGAAGGCGGCCGCGTGCTGTGCGGCGGCGAGGCGGTCAGCGTCCCCGGTCGCTGCGAGCGCGGCTGGTTCGTCGCGCCTACGGTGGTCGAAGGCTTGCCGAACACGGCCACCACCAACCAGCAGGAAATCTTCGGCCCGGTGGTGACGTTGATCCCGTTCGAGGACGAGGCCGAGGCGCTGGCCATCGCCAACGGCACCGGCTACGGCCTGGCCGCCTCGCTGTGGACGCGCGATCTCGCCCGCGCACACCGGCTCGCCGCGCGGCTGGAATTCGGCATCGTCTGGGTCAACTGCTGGATGCTGCGCGACCTGCGCACGCCCTTTGGCGGCACCAAGCATTCCGGCCTCGGCCGCGAAGGCGGCGCGGAGGCGCTGCGCTTCTTCACCGAGCCCAAGAATGTCTGTATCCGCTACTGAAGGAAAACCGATGAATTCGATCAAAGACCTGCTCGCCAACAACCGGCGCTGGGCCGCCGAAACCACGGCCAGGGAGCCGGATTTCTTCGAGAAGCTGGCGCAGCAGCAGGCACCCAAATACCTGTGGATCGGTTGTTCCGACTCCCGCGTGCCGGCCACGCAGATCGTGGATCTCCCACCCGGCGAGATCTTCGTCCACCGCAACGTGGCCAACGTGGTGGTGCACACCGATCTCAACGCGCTCAGCACCATCCAGTTCGCGGTGGACGTGCTCAAGGTGAAGCATGTCCTGGTGGTGGGCCACTACGGCTGCGGCGGCGTGGGCGCGGTGCTCAAGGAATCGCGCCTGGGCCTGATCGACAACTGGCTGCGCCATATCGGCGATGTGGCGATGAAGCACCCCGACAAGCTGGGCAGCGTCACCGATTTCGCCGTGCGCCACGCGCGCCTGTGCGAGCTGAACGCCATCGAGCAGGCGGTGAACGTTTGCCACAGCACCATCGTGCGCGAGGCCTGGGATCGCGGCCAGCCGTTGGCCGTGCATGCGTGGATCTACGGCCTGGACAACGGCCACATCACCGACCTCGGCCTGGATGTGCGCGGCATCGAACAGCTGCCCGCCGCCTACGAAGGCGTGCTGGCCAGCCTCGCCCAGCGCTGGGCCGCGCAGTGAGCGACGTCGTACGCACGGATACCGCGCCGGCTCCGGTCGGCGCCTACCCGCACGCACGGCGCGTCGGCAACCTGCTGTTCCTCTCCGGCGTGGGCCCGCGCCAGCCGGGCACCAACGCGATCCCCGGCAACGTGTCCGATGCTGACGGCAAGCTGGTCGCCTACGACATTGCCGCGCAGTGCCGGCAAGTGTTCGCCAATGTGCGCGCCGTGCTGGAAGCCGCCGGCGCGCGCTGGGGGGATCTGGTGGACGTCACCGTGTTCCTCACCGACATGGCGCGTGATTTTCCCACCTACAACGCGCTGTACGCCGAGTATTTCGCCGGCGTGGACGCCTGCCGCACCACGGTCGGCATCACCGCCCTGCCCACGCCCATCGCCATCGAGCTGAAATGCGTGGCGGCGCTCAGTCCAGCTTCGGATAACCCGTGATGCGCTGGATTTCGGCGTAGAGCGGCGCGAGGCGCGCGTACATGCGCCGGTACACCCGCGTGTACAGCGCCTCGTACAACAGCACGTTGGCGCGCTCGGGCTCGAAGACGCGCGCCACGCGCGTCATGTCCGCCACCGCCGCAGGAAAATCGCGGTGCAGGCCCAGGCCCACGGCGGCGTCGATGGCCGCGCCCAGGCCCGAAGTTTCGTAGACGTGCGGCCGTGACGTCGGCAGGTTGAAGATATCGGCGGTGAGCTGCACCGCCGCGTCGGACTGCGAGCCGCCGCCGGAAACGCGCAGCTCGCGCATGGCCACGCCGCCACGCCGCTCGATCCGCTCGCGGCCATCGCGCAGCGCATAGGCCAGGCCTTCGAGAATGGCGCGATACAAATGCGCGCGCGTGTGCACATCGCCAAAGCCGATCACCGCGCCCTTGGCATCGGGGCCGGGATGGCGGATGCCCGGCGTCCAGAACGGTTGCAGCATCAGCCCCAGCGAGCCGGGCGGCACGGCGGCCACCAGTTCGTCGAACAAGGCTTCGGCAGACACGCCGGTCTGCGCGGCGGCGAATTGTTCGGCCTGGCCGAACTGCTCCTTGAACCAGCGCACCATCCAGTAGCCACGAAAAATCTGCACCTCGCTGCTGTAGTGGCCGGGCAACGCGGCCGGATACGGCGGCACCCAGGGCAGCGCTTCCACATAGCGCCGCGTGGTCACGTTCACCGTCGCCGTGGTGCCGTAGGAAAGCGCGCCAATCGTGGGTTCCAGCGCACCGGCGCCGAGAATTTCGCAGGCCTTGTCGGCCGCCGCCGCGATCACCGGCAAGCCAGCCGGAATGCCGGTGGCAGCAGCAGCCGCCGACGTCACCTGCCCCAGCGTGGCACCCACCGGCAGCAGTTCGGGCAACTGCTCCGGCGTGATCGCCAGCGCCTGCCATTTCCAATCGACACGGCTCGCCCAGCGCTGCTGCTTGAAGTCGAATGGCAGATAGCCCACCTGCGCGCCAATGGAATCGACGTAGCGCCCGGTGAGTTGAAAGTTGAGCCAGCCCGACAGCAGCAGGAACTTGTGCGTGCGCTGCCACAACGCCGGCGCGTGTTCGGCCAGCCAGTTGGCCTCCGCTTCGCGTTGGAAATAGCCAATGGTGCCGGCTACGCCGGCCAGCTTGAACGCCGCGCGCCACCACGGCGCGATGGTCGGCACGCGCGTGGCCTTGCGCTGATCCAGCCAGGTGATCGCCGCATGCAGCGGCTGCCCGGCGGCGTCGACCGGCAACACGGTGCCGCGCTGGGTGGTCACCGCCACGCCGCGCACTGCACTCTTGAGCGCGCCATGGTTGGCCCACAAGGCCTGGCAGGCCTGCGCGGCGCCCCGCCAGAAGCCTTCGGCACTGTGCTCGTGCCAGCCCGGTTCGCGCACTGCGTAGTCATCGAAATGCACCTGCGCCTTGCCGACCAGTGCGCCGTGCAGATCGAACAGCAGCGCGCGCACGCTTTGCGTGCCGCAGTCGATGGCCAGTAGCAGCTCGGTACGGGTCGAAGTATTCACGCGGGACTCAACGATCAGGCGAAGGCACACTGTAGCTGCGCCGGATGATGGCGCGATAACGGCGCACTTCCGCGCGCCAGCGCCGCTCATCCCAGCCCAGCTCCTGCCGCGCGATCTCGCCCACGCGCGGCAGGATGGCGGCGCCGCCCTCGCGCAGCAGCAGGCCCAGCCGGGTACGCCGCAGCAGCAGGTCGTCGAGATGGCGCACCTGTTCGTGGCGCGCGGCGTGGCGCAGCTCGGCCCACGGCGTTGCCGTGCCGGGCACGGCGTCCAGCTCACCCGCCTGCGCCACCGCCAGCACGTTCGCCGCCGCCACGCCGTAGCGCGCCAGCAGGCGTGCGCGCGACGCGCCATCCGGTGCCGCCAGCGCCGGCACCGGCGCGACGTGGGCGAACAGCGGGCCAGCTACCGATCGGCCTGCGGCGGGCAGGCGCGTGACCAGCCGTGCCAGCGCATCCAGCGCTTCGGCGCGGAAGGTGGTGAGCTTGCCGCCGGTCACGGTGAGCAGGCCGTCTTCGTCGATCACCAGCTCATCGCGTTTTTCGCGCGAGGGTTCGGCCTGCCCGCTGGACACCACCGGGCGCACGCCGGCGAAGGTCGACAACAGATCGCCCTCGCCCAAGCTCAGCTCGGGAAATTGCCACGCCAGCGCCTCGAACAGGTAATCCAGCTCGTGCCGCGTGATGCCGGGCTCGCGCCACAAATCGCCGGATTGATCCTCGTCGGTGGTGCCCACCAGCGCCGCGCCTTCCCACGGGTAGGCGAACACCGGCCGGCCATCGCGCGGGTGGCGAAAGGCAATCGCCTGTCCCAGCGGCAGGCGCCACAGCGGAAACAAAAGGTGACTGCCGCGCAAGGGGCGCAGCTTCGGCGCGCCGCCGATGTCGGCGCGCAAACCATCGGCCCACGCGCCGGCGGCATGCACCACGACGCGCGCACGCACATCGCGCCGTTCGCCAGTTGGATCACGCATCCGCACGCCGACGACGCGGCCATCCTCGCGCAGCAGCGATTCGACGCGGTGATAGTTCAGCGTGCGTGCGCCCAGCGCGCGTGCCTCCTGCAACACGCGCAGCACCAGACGTGCGTCGTCGGTGGTGGCGTCGAGATAGGTGGTGGCGCCCAGCAACCCTTCGCGGCGCAGGTGCGGCGCCAGCCACAAGGCCTCTTCGCGGTCGTGGTAGCGCCGCGAGCGCTGGCCGGCAAAGGCGTCATACAACCACAGCCCCGCGCCCAGCAGATGGCGCCCCGGCGCACGATGCGCGTAATGCGCCATCAGGAAGGATTGCGGCGCCACCAGCCCCGGCGCCTCGCGCAGCAAGCGGCTACGCTCATGCACCGACACGCGGGTCAGCCCGGGCTGGCCCTGCAGCAGGTAGCGCAAGCCGCCGTGCACCAGCTTCGACGAGCGCGAGGAGCTGCCCCAGGCGAAATCGCGCGCCTCGACGAGGGTGACGTCGATGCCGCGTCGCGCTGCTTCCAGCGCGATGCCGGCGCCGGCGATGCCGCCGCCGATCACCACGAGCTCCACTTCCCGCATCGCGCTCATGCGTCACCGAACAGGTTGCCGGGCGCCATCACGCCGGCGGGATCGAACTGGCGGCGCGCGGCGGCCAGGGCGGCCATCCCCGCCGCGCCCTTCTCGGCGGGCAGCCACGGCGCATGATCCTTGCCCACGCCGTGCTGGTGGCTGATCGTGCCGCCATGGGCCGCGATGGCCGCCGACACCGCCTGCTTGAGTGCCTGCCAGCGCGCATGGCTCGCCGCGAAATCCGCCCCGGCCCGGAACACGAAAGTGCTGTAGATGCTGGAACCCTGCGGGTAGACGTGCGAGAGGTGGCTATAGCCGTGCACGCGCTCGCCGAAGGCGGCCAGCGCGTCGCGCCCCGCCGCCTCCATCGCCGCCATCAGCGGCGCCACGCGCGGCCAGTCGCAGGCGGTTTCCATGGTGTCCACCGCGTAGCCCGCCGCCCACAGGCTGTTGCGCAGGTACACGCCGCGAAAGCGGTTGGCGCGCCACTTGTCGCCCAACAGCGTGCCGGTGGCGACACCGCCATACGCGCGCACGATCGCCGCGGCCTGCCGGCGCATCGCGCGCACCTGCGCCGCCGTGCCGGTGAAGCCGGCCAGCAGCAGGCACTTGTCCGCGCGTGCGCCGCGCAGGGCGAGGTAACGCTCCAGGTAGCCGATGGCGCGCGCATGGCCGGCAAGCTGCAAGGTCGTGCGCGTTTCCAGCGGGTTGGCCAGGCGCAGCATGGACAGCCCCAGCCGCGCCTGCGCCAGCGCCTGCACCGCCGCCTGCGCCCGCGTCCAGTCCGGCAGGAACACGCCGACGAAGCGCTCCACCTCCGGCAGGCGGCGCACCCGCACCGTCGCCTCGGTCAGCACGCCGAAGCGGCCTTCCGAACCCAGCACCCATTCGCGCAGATCCGGCCCGGCGGCCGAGGCCGGGCAGGTCGGCAGCTCCAGCGCGCCCTGCGGCGTTTCCAGGTGGCCGCCGGCGAACAACTGCTCGATGCGCCCATAGCGCGCGGATTGCTGGCCGGAGGAGCGCGTGACGATCCAGCCGCCCAGGGTCGAATACTCGAAACTCTGCGGAAAGTGGCCCAGCGTGTAGCCGTGGGCGCGCAGTTGCGCCTCCAGATCCGGCCCGCTCACGCCGGCTTCGAAACGCGCCAGCTGCGCTTGCGGATCCAGCGTGAGGAGCCGCGTCAGGTGCGCCATCGACAGCGCCACCACCGGCTTGTCGCCCACCGGCGTGAGGTGCCCCACCACCGAGGTCGCGCCGCCGCAGGGCAGCACCGCGACGCCTTGCGCCGCCGCCCAATCCAGCAGCGTGCGCACTTCTTCGCGCGAGGCCGGCGTAGCCACCCCGTCCACCACGCGCCCCGGCACGCCGAAACGCAGCCGCAGCCAGTCTGCACACGATTGGCCGAAGCTCGCCGCCAGCCGCGCCGCCGGTGAGACATCCAGCAGCGGGTGCGGCGGCAGCCGACTGGGCTGCGCCGCGATGGCGGCGAGCACCGTCGCCAGCTCCGCATCGCGGGGCGGCTTCCCCGGCCCGATCGCCTCGCCAAGAAAGACCAGCGCCTCCGCCTGCAGCGGCAGCTCGACCGTCGTATCACCCCAGCCGTTCCAGCGTCGCATCCTCATCCCCCGCCAGCACACCGGCAAGCATTGTCCGCCAACGGGGTGTGCGCGACTTGTCGATGGCCGCCAGGGCGCTTGTGCGAACATGCCAGGCATGCCGTCTGCCGCCGCCTCGATCCCGCCCCTGCCCCTTGCACGCGTCGCCGGGCCGTATGCGCAAACCGCCGTCGACACCGCCGCCGCGCAAGGCCTGCCACCCACGCGACTGGCGGCAGCGCTGGGCCTGCCTGCCGATGCGCTGCCGCCGGTGGGCGACTCCCTCGCCGTGGCGACCTATCTGAAGCTGCTCGATGCCGCCGCCGAACTCTGCGGCGACCCCTTGTTCGGCCTGCACGTGGGTGAACGCGCGCGGCTGTCGACCTTCGCCAGCTACGGGCTGGTGCTGTGCGCCTGCGACAGCTTTCGCGCCGCCGCCCGGCAGACCATGCGCTTCGAAGGGCTGGCCCACGACCTCGGCCGCTCGCACATCGAGGAGCACGGCACCATCGCGCACTACCGCTGGTCGTCGCCCTGGCTGACGCCATCGTCCAGCCGACACCTGGCCGAAAGCGTGATGGCCGGCATCCTCGGCTTCGCCAACTGGCTGGCCCACGCCCACCTGCCGGTGATCGACGTGGCCTTCGCCCACGCCGCGCCGGACGCCACTCTGATGCCGGCCTACGAGCGCCTCTTCGGCGCCCCGGTGCATTTCGACGCGCCGTATACCGGCGCGCGTTTTCCGGCCAGCGTGCTCGATCGCCCCGTTCCCAACGCCGATCCCAGCCTGTTCGGCGTGCTGGCCAGCCACGCCGAACGCCTGCTGGCCGCACGTGCGCAGCCGACGACGCGCGGCATCGCCGACGCCGTGCGCGCGCAGATCGCGGGAAACCTGGCGCAGGACCGCGCCCGACTCGCCGACGTGGCTGCCGCGCTGGGCTGCACGCCGCGCACGCTGCAACGCCGGCTCGCCGAAGCCGGCACCAGCTACCAGCACGAACTCGACGCCATCCGCCGCCAATTGGTCGAGCCCTATCTGCGCGACCCCGCCATCACCCTGACCGAGGTCGCCTTCCTGCTCGGCTATCGCGAGCAAAGCTCGTTCAACCACGCCTTCCGTGACTGGCATGGCACCACCCCGGCCGCCTGGCGACAGCACCAGATGTCACGTTAGGCCGGGGCCGGCGACCTCGCCGATTTCCTTGTGCGTCTTCTGCAGCCCGCGCGGGCCTTCGAGGAAGTGTGCGCCCTTCTTCGGCCACGTCTGGCGTCACGCCGGGCCGACGGAACGCCGTGGCGGCATCTGGACGCGAGCCGCAGCCGCTCCGCTCAGCGCGCGCCGCGCAAGGGCAAGATGGCCCAGGCGCTCAGGGCACCGAAAGCGGCAGCCACCACGAACAATGCCGCGTAGCTGCCGCCGCTCGTTGCCAGGATGGCTGGGGCCAGCGCCGGCATCAACGATTGCGGCAACACGCTGGCGATGTTGAAAATGCCCAGGTTTCGTGCAGCGTGCGTTTCGCGCTGCGGCAGTACGTCAGTGACCAACGCGAGATCAGCCGCCAGATACACGCCCTGCGCGACGCCAGCCAAAGCCATCGCCGCGAGAAACCGGGGATACGAGGCAGCGCCAGCAATCGCGAGCAGTGCCAATGCGTAAACCAGCGCAGCGCCTGACACGAAGACCTTGCGCAGCCCGAGCACATCGGACAATCCACCCCCCAGGACACCAAAGACCGCCACTGCGCATGACTGCACCAAGGTGGCCAGGAAGATCCGGTGCGGTACCTCGGCAATCGCGCAGCCAAGCTGCCGAACCAGGTAAAACTCCTGATAGGTCATCAGCAGCGCGACGCCAGCGTAAAGCAGGAACCGGCTGCTCCAGACCCAGGCGAAATCGGGGAAACGCAGCGGGTTCACCCAGAAGCTGCCGAGAAATTCGCGCCATCCGTAGCGCGGGCGCTGCGCCACGGTCAGCCGGTGGTCGGGCAGAACCCACGCCAGGGCCAGCGCGCCGGCCATGGCCATCCCGGCCGGCACCAGGAACATCGCGGGCGTGGACTTCGCGAGAGCCTCGACCAGGAAGGTTCCGCAGGTCATGCCCAAGGGCAGGCTGGTATTCACGACGCCAGACACCATGCCGCGCTGCGATGCCGGGATCTGATCGGCAAGAATCGCCGCCAGCGCAGCCAGTTGCGCGTTGTAGGCAAGTTGGGTGAAGCACCAACCCAGCAATAGCTGCGGAACCGATGCAGCCATCGCTGTCATCGCCAGCCCCACCGCCCCGCCCAGCGCACCGGCAACCAGCCAGGGCCGGCGCATGCCGAGGCGTGAAGTCGTGCGATCGGAGAGGTGACCGAAGAACGGGTTGCCGAACAGCGCCACCAATGCGCCCACGCCCACCACCAGCGACAGGCTGCCAGTCGCATGCTCCGGTGCCAGCTCGCTCACCCGCATCGCCAGGCCCAACAGGATGGGAGGCAGCAAAGCCATCCACAGGCCGGTATAGGCCAGGCCGTAGACAACAATGAACGGCCAGCCAATGCGACGCAGGCGCGGAACCGCATCCAGCGGCGTACCGGTCTGCGCAGGCAGGCAGCGCGTTGCCGCTTCAACCTTCTCGTCGATCACCGTCGCTATCCCCTGTGGTCGGACTCGGGTTCGCCAGAACCAGGAGTCGGCACAGGGCAAATATTATGGTTTCCCGGGGGCGGCGGTCGATGCGCGCAGATGCACCTGATAGGGCACGCGCGCCTGCTGGCGCGTGGCGGGGTCACGAATCGACTGCAACAGGCCCTCGACCGCCAACCGACCCAACTCGCGGCACGGCTGGCGCACCGTCGTCAATCCAGGCGAAATCAGCCCCGATACCGGCGTATCGTCGAACCCGCATACCGACAGGTCGCCGGGAATGGCCAGCCCTCGCTCGTAGGCCACTCGCATCACACCGCACGCCATGTCGTCGTTCGCCGCGAAGATCGCCGTTGGCGGGCGCCGCCGGTCGAGCAACACCCGGGCACCGGCCACGCCGGAGGCAAACGCAAAATCCCCATCCACCACCAGCGATTCGTCATAAACGATGCCGGCCTTGCGCAGTGCATCGCGATAGCCGCTGAGCCGCCAGGTGTGTGCACCGTGCCCTTTCAGCCCGGCGATGTGGCCGATCCGCCGATGCCCGAGCGAAATGAGGTGTTCGACGATCTCGGCTGCCGCCCGGCGCTCGTCGAAACCGACATCGATGCGCGACTGACGCAGCTTGGAGGATATCGTCGCATACGGCAGGTTCAGCTCGTCGAGGCGCTGCAGCAACTTGGCATTGTTGGCGTGCGGGGGAACCAGCACCAGCGCGTCCGGCCGGTGTGTCGCCACGAAGCCGTCAATGCGCGCAGCCAGGTCGTCCGCCGCGTCGAACGGGTGCAGCACCGCGTTGTACTGCGTTCCATTGCAGGCCTGCAGCACGCCCACGATCAGTTCCATGGTGTAGCTGGAACCGGCCATCGGATTGTCGTACAGGAGCGCGATCAGGTACGAGCGCTTCCCCGCCAGGCCGCGCGCCGACGCATTGGGCACGTAGTCGAGCGCACGGATGGATGCCTCGATCCGTGCACGCAACGTAGCGCGCACGCTTAGCTGGCCATTGATGACGCGGGATACCGTCTTGGTGGATACGCCGGCATGCGCAGCGACGTCTTCGATTCTCACAGGCATGGCTGCCCTCGTGTGGCTTGCGGCAGCCATGCTACCTCAGGCGCAGGCCCTGCAGGAACCCGGATTTCGTCCATTTCGCCAACAAAATACCAGCGCTGGTATTTTCTGTTGACAGCGCTTGTACATTTGATTAGCTTGCAACACGCGTCGGTGCGCCGAGTCGCGGATCGCGGCGCAAGGTAGCGTCAGGGGAGGTAATGGTGATTGCACCGGGCAACCGTTCGCGGTGTGGCTTGCGGCGGCTTTGTCGTCACCTTCCAGCGCGGGCGCAATCACCTTCCGGCAAATCGAAGTAGCCACCATGGCATGCAAACCTCCCGCCCGGGTCGACGACCAGCCGCGGCAGGCGAATGGCCTGGCATCCAGGCAGCAGGCGGAAAAGTCGGCAGCGAGAGACGGCACAAATCAGCCGGGCGTTCACTGAACATTGGGGAGAACCGAAGTGAAGAAGCAGACCATGAATCCGCAGGCAGGCAAGGCGCAGCAACCGCGCCTGCTGTCCTTGGCGATCGCGATGACCTTGCTGGCGGCAGCGCCCCTGCACGCGCAGTCCGCAACGCCGGACGCCGACCAGACCACGCAAGCCGCACCCGCCACGAAGAAAGCAGCGAAGGCGGAGACCAGGAACAATGCCGCCGCCACAGCGGACGAGAAGAACGCGAAGCAGCTCACCGGCCTGACCGTCAACGGCTACTCGTCGAGCCTCAATCGTGCGCAGAACATCAAGCGCTACGCCGACACCGTGGTCGACGCGATCTCGGCGCAGGACGCCGGCTCGCTGCCCGACCTGTCGGTGACCGAGGCCCTGCAACGCGTGCCAGGCGTGGCTGTCAGCGCCTTCGGCGTCGCCGCCGACCCGGACCATTTCTCGATCCAGGGTTCGGACATCAGCCTGCAGGGCCTGCCCTACACCAGCACGCTGTTCAACGGCCGCGAGGTGTTCTCCGCCGGCGGCGGCCAGGGACTCAACTTCTCGACGGTGTCGCCCGAGCTGATCGGCTCGGTGGTGGTGAGTAAGAACCAGACGGCGGACATGATCGAAGGCGGCATCGCCGGCTCGATCAACCTGAACACGCGCATGCCCTTCGACAGCAACAAGGATACCCAGGCCTCGGTCACCCTCGGCGACTACTGGGGTGACCTGGCCAAGAAGGGCACGCCGCAGATCGCCGGCCTGTTCAGCCAGAACTGGAAGACCGGGATCGGCCGCTTCGGTTTCCTCGCCAACGTGGCCTACGACCGCATCGACCAGACCGACAATGCGATCTCCGTGGTCGATTACCAGCGGCGCTGCAATGGCTGCGACCTGCCGGGTGGCAGGACCGACGCCTTCCCCGGCCTTGCGCCCGGCGAATACCGCTACGTGCCGGTCGGGGGCGACCTTCGTCACCAGGACGAAACCAGCACGCGCTTCGGCCATGCGCTGGCCCTGCAGTGGGAAAGCCCGGACAAGACCTGGCAGGCCGCGCTGACGTGGAATCGGGCATCGGACTCCGAAACCACCTTCGAGCACACCCTCCAGGCATCGACGGATGGTTGCAACGGCCAGACGCTGGCCGGTTGTGCCGTGCCGCTGGCGGGCACCACGCCGGTGTACGACTCCATCGGCGTATTCCAGTCCGGCACCATCTCGGGCGACCCGGCCGCATCGACCTTCCTGCCGTTCACCTATGGCGGCGTGCCGACGCAGCTCGATACCGCCGGTTTCAAGCGGCGTTATGTGACCAACGACTACGCCTTCAACCTGAAGTGGAACGTCAATGATCGGCTGCACCTCAGCCTGGACGCGCAGGACACCCATTCCGATTACTCGGATTCCTACTACTACATCCGCCAGATGACCCAGGCGAACTGGTACGTCGCCACGCACGGCGACAACGTGCCCACGATCAACCTGTTGTCGCCCAATCCCAACGAAACGACGGCCCAGTATTTCGCCAACCCCAACAATACCTATTGGTCAGCAGCACAGGATCACCAGGAGAAATCCTGGGGCAACCAGCGCGCCTTCCGCCTGGACGGCAGCTTCGACGTGGACAAGGGTCCGCTGGACAACATCCAGTTCGGCTTCCGGCACAGCGATCAGGAAGAAACGCTGTATTCCTCGCCGTACAGCTACTTCTGGGACATCAGCACGCCCTACGCTGGCGGGAATGGTCTGGCGGTCACGGCCGCAAACACACCCGCCTACGTTTCCCCGTACCACGTCAACCTGCCGGCCTTCGGCGACGGCGATTTCGGCGTGGTCGCGCCCTTCTTCAACCTGAACCCGCAGTCGCAATTCTGGCAATCCGTCGCCGCGATGAAGCAGATCAACCAGCAGTCGCTGGCCATCAACCCGGGCTGGAGCTGGTGGAGCCCCTACTACACCAACTACGAACGCGACCAGTACGGCTATACCTTCGTGCCGGGCACGCATTACCTGCCGCAGGAAATCTCCTCCAACGGGGAGAAGACCAACGCCACCTATCTCCGCCTGAACTTCAGCAACGGCAACCTGGATTTCCTGAGCGGCCTGCAAATCAGCGGCAACATCGGCGTGCGCTACGTGCATACCCAGGACGATGCCGCGGGCTACATGCTGCTGCCGGACATGAAGCAGGCTCTCGGCAACGCCACCGTCGCGCAGTATTGCCAGGGCGTAACGAAGAACGGCACCCAACCAGCCTCGCCAGGCACATTCTGCGCGCTCACCTCGGCGCAGCAGCAGCAATACGTGACCTTTGCCAATGGCGGGTATAGCCCGATAAAGGCCAGCAACGGCTACGGCAACTGGCTGCCCAGCTTCAATCTGTCGATCGGCTGGACGGACGACCTCATCACCCGTTTCGCATTCTCCGAGTCGATCTTCCGACCGGCGCTCAACCAGCTGGAAGCGGGCCAGTCGATCAGCGGACTGCTGCCTTACGGCACCAATGGCAGTACCGAACCGACGGTGGGCAACGGCTACAACGGCACGAACCCGTACCTCAAGCCCATCACGGCGCACAATTTCGACCTGAGCCAGGAATGGTATTTCGGCAACGCCGGTTCGCTGACCGGCATGCTGTTCTGGAAGCAGTTGAACCACACCATCCAGTACATCACCAACGTGGTGGACACCTCGGTGACGAACAACGGCGTGACCTATCCGGAGCAGTACACGGCGGGCCTGGCCAACCTCGACCAGAAAGGCAGCGTGGGCGGGGCGGAACTGGCCTACCAGCAGAAATTCGATTTCCTGCCTGGCTGGCTGTCCGGCTTCGGCGTGCAGACCAACTACACCTACATCAAGCCGCATGGATTGGCCTTCGGTGTGGTCAACTACTGCCCCGCCACGTATCTGCCGGCCACGCAGTGCGTCAACCAGCGCAAGCTGCCGCCCGGCGAATTGTCCCGCGATACCTTCAACTTCACCGCGTATTACGAAAAAGGCCCGCTGTCGGCACGACTGGCGTGGAACTGGCGCTCGCAGTTCCTGATCACGGGCCAGGAGGCGGATTATCCGTTCCTGCCGGTCATGGCCGCCTCGCAGGGCCGGCTGGACGGCTCGGTGATCTACGCACTGACCCCGCACGTCAAGGTGGCACTGCAGGTGGCCAACCTGTTGAACTCGACGTTCAAGAGCCGCGAGATCATCGACACCAACGGCACCACCGTGCCCAAGGGCTTCTTCCGCGACGACACCCGCTACAACCTCAGCCTGCGCGCGGACTTCTGACCAGTCCGGTGCAACAGGCTCCCGCCATGGCGCAGGCCGGACCACGTGCCATGGCGGGACGGCGACACAACATGGCGAGTTCCCCGGTTGCCGCCATTCCCGCGAAAGCGGGAGTGGCGGCCTTGTTCGCTTGCCTGCTGCTCACCGCGTCCACGGCAACGCCGCGAACGGTCACTTCTGGACAGGCACTGAGGGCGACGGCATGACGCCACTGCACTCGCCATCCACCCTTGACGTGCAGCTCTGGGCGCAGCTCCTGCCGGGTGCGCCGAAGGTCTGGCGGCACGCACTGTCGCACGCATGCGCGTGCTCAAGAGCGGCCACGCCTTCACCGACATCGAACCGCAATCCGTACCTGCCGAAACCATGAGTTTGCCGTCCCCCACCCGCGATGAGCATGCTTCCAGTCTGTTCCGCAAAAACGAAGGAAATGTCATGGCACCTCACAAGACCCGCATAGTTTCCTTCATCGGCATGGCGTTGCTGGCCTTGGGCGGAACGTGCACCGCGGCGACCACTGGCAACGACGCGCACCCCTGGATGAATCCCGCACTCACGCCCGACCAGCGCGCCGATCTCGCGCTGAAGGCGATGACGCAGGACGAGAAGTTCCGCCTGCTCCGCGTCGATTTCGGTGATACCGAGAACGGCCACGTGATGGCGCTCGGCGCACTGGGTTCGGCCGGCTACGGCCCGGCGATCGCGCGGCTCGGCCTGCCCGCCATCCAGGAAAGCGATGCCGGCCTCGGCGTGGCCAAGCCGCACCAGCTCGGCGCCACCGCCCTGCCCTCGGGCCTGGCCACCGCGGCCAGTTTCGACCCGGCGATCGCCTATGCCGGCGGCGCGATGATCGGCGACGAGGCGCACCGCCGCGGCTTCAACGTGATGCTGGCTGGCGGGGTGGACCTGGTGCGCGATCCGCGCAACGGCCGCAACTTCGAATACGCGGGCGAGGACCCGCTGCTGGCCGGGGTGATCGTCGGCCATGCGATCGCCGGCATCCAGAGCCAGCATCTCGTCTCCACCATCAAGCACTACGCGCTCAACGACCTGGAAACCGACCGCACCACGCTGAACGCGAACATCGACCGCGCCGCGGCGCGCGAGTCGGACCTGCTCGCCTTCGAGATCGCCATCGCGATCGGCCACCCGGGTTCGGTGATGTGCTCGTACAACCGCATCAACAGCGTCTACGCGTGTGAGAACGACTGGCTGCTCAACCAGGTGCTGAAGCACGACTGGCACTACCCCGGCTTCGTGATGTCGGACTGGGGCGCGGTGCACAGCGCCGCGAAAGCCGCGCTGGCCGGGCTGGATCAGGAATCGGCCGGCGAGACCTTCGACAAGGAGGTGTACTTCGACCAGCCACTGGGCGCCGCGGTCGCGTCCGGCGAAGTGCCACAGTCGCGCATCGACGACATGGCGCGGCGCATCCTGCGCAGCCTGTTCGCCGCTGGCGTGATCGACCATCCCGCCACGCAGGCGCCGATCGACTTCGCCGCCGACCGCAAGGTGGCGCAGCGCGCCGAGGAAGCGGGCGCGGTGCTGCTGCGCAACCAGGACGCGCTGCTGCCGCTGTCCGCCGCGCAGTCCGTGGCGGTGATCGGCGGCCACGCCGACAAGGGCGTGCTGACCGGCGGCGGGTCCTCGGCGGTGCAGTCGCCGCAGGGCAACGCGGTGCCCGGCCTGCCACCCTTGGCATGGCCGGGGCCGCGCATCTACCAGCCGTCCGCGCCGCTGGTCGCCATCAAGCAACGTGCACATGGCACGGTGAGCTATGCCAGCGGAGAAGACATCGCCGCCGCCGCGAAGCTCGCGGCGCAGTCGAGGGTCGCGGTGGTGTTCGTCGAGCAGTGGGCGGCGGAAAGCTTCGACACGCCACACCTCGCGCTGCCGGGCAACCAGGACGCGCTGGTGGAAGCCGTGGCCAAGGCCAACCCGCACACCATCGTGGTGCTGGAGAACAATGGCCCAATCGCCATGCCGTGGCTCGACCACGTCGGTGCGGTGCTGGAGGCGTGGTACCCCGGCGCCGCCGGCGGCGAGGCCATTGCGCGGCTGCTGTACGGCGAGGTCGATCCATCCGGCCGCCTGCCGCTGACCTGGCCACGCGACGAATCGCAACTGCCACGCCCGACCATCCCCGGTGCCGGCCTGACGTCCATCGGCCTGCCGCCGCAGGGCCAGCCGGCGCAGGACGTGGACTACAACATCGAAGGCGCCGACGTGGGTTACCGCTGGTATCAGCGCAAGCAGCTCACACCGCTGTTCCCGTTCGGCTACGGCCTGAGCTACACGCACTTCGACTACAGCGGCTTCGCGCCGCACGTGGCCAACGGCAGGATCACCGCCTCGTTCACCGTGACCAACCGCGGCTCACGCACAGGCGTGGACGTGCCGCAGCTGTACGTGACCCTGCCCGGCTCGGGCGAAGTGCGGCGACTGGCCGGCTGGTGCCGCATCAGCCTGAAGCCCGGCCAGTCCGCGCAACTCACGATCACCGCCGACCCACGCCTGCTGGCGAAGTTCGACGGCAGGAGCCAGCACTGGCAGCAGCCCGCCGGCGACTACCAGCTGCAACTGGGTCATTCGGCAACGTCCTTCCAGGGCAGCGGTCATATCGCCCTGACGGCGGCCGTGTGGCCGGTGGATGCGCATCCAGTCGCTACCCCGTCGCTGTGTACCGGGGACAAGCGCGTCGACAACGAGCACGGAGGAAAGGTGAAACGCTGAATGGCAGTAGGCCCGCCGCAGAATCGTGCGGACGGTTTTCGCGTCGATGGCTTGCGAAATTTCCAGCCAGTAAGCCTTTTTGCCACAGGGACGGCCAAGCGGATCCTTGCCCGCTCTGCAAAGCCGGGCCATCCACGCCCCTTCCCCGCCTGTCAACAGGAAGATGGCGAAAAGCACAAGGCCCGGCGGTCGCCCGCCGGGCCTTGTGCTTGTACCGGGCAACCGGGGATCAGCCCTTCTTGGCCTTGGTCAGCAACTGATCCAGCAGGCTCATCGCCAGGTCAATCTCTTCGTGCGTGATGTCCAGCGAGGGCGCGAAGGTGATCACGTTCTTGTACCAGCCGCCCACGTCGAGCACGAGGCCGATCTTCTTGCCGTTGTGTTCGAGGTCGCCCGCCAGGCCGATGTCGACCATCTTGTCGAGCAGTGCCTTGTTCGGGGTGAAGCCGTCCTCGGTGCAGATCTCAGCGCGCAGCGCAAGGCCGAGGCCGTCGACGTCGCCGATTTCCTTGTGCTTCTTCTGCAGCCCGCGCAGGCCTTCGAGGAAGTGCGCACCCTTCTTTGGCACGGTGGTCTCGTAGTCCAGCTCGTAGCCCATCTTGATGACTTCGAGGCCGAGCGAGGTGCCCAGCGGGTTGGAGTTGAACGTGCTGTGGGTGGAGCCAGGCGGGAAGATCGTCGGGTTGATGAGTTCCTCGCGCGCCCACAGGCCGGAGAGCGGGTTCAAGCCGTTGGTGAGCGCCTTGCCGAACACGATCACGTCCGGCGTCACGCCGAAGTTCTCGATCGACCACAGCTTGCCGGTGCGCCAGAAGCCCATCTGGATTTCGTCGGACACCATCAGGATGCCGTACTGGTCGAGCACCTTCTTCAGTCCCTTGAAGAAGCCCGGCGGCGGGATCACGTAGCCGCCGGTGCCCTGGATCGGCTCGACGTAGAACGCGGCGTACTCGCACTGGTTGGTTTTCGGATCCCACACACCGTTGTATTCGGTTTCGAACAGGCGCGCGAACTGGTGCACGCAGCTGTCGGAATACTCTTCCGGCGTCATGCCCTTGGGGCGGCGGAACGGGTACGGGAACGGCAGGAACATCGCTCGCTCGCCGAAGTGGCCGAAGCGGCGGCGGTAGCGGTAGCTGGAGGTGATCGACGAGGCGCCCAGCGTGCGGCCGTGGTAGCCGCCCTCGAAGGCGAACATCAGGCTCTTGCCGTTCTTGTAGTTGCGCACCAGCTTCAGCGAATCCTCGATCGCCTGCGCACCGCCCACGTTGAAGTGCACGCGGCCGTCCAGGCCGAACTTCTTCTTCGCATCCAGCGCCACCGTCTTGGCCAGCTCGATGCGGGTCTGGTGCAGGTACTGGCTGGCCACCTGCGGCAACACGTCGATCTGCTTCTTCAGCGCATCGTTCAGGCGCTTGTTGCCGTAGCCGAAGTTGACCGCCGAGTACCACATCTGCAGGTCGAGGAACGGCGTGCCGGCGGTGTCGAACATGTAGCTGCCTTCACCGTGGCGGAAGATCTTCGGCGGGTCCACGTAGTGCACGGTGTCGCCGAAGGAGCTGTATTTGGCCTCGTCGGCGAGCAGCTGCGCGTCGTCGATGAAACCGACGGCGTTCTTGTCGATATTCATGGGTTCGATCCGGGGAACGGTTGCGGGAAGAGGACGGCGAAACCGCGGCAGCCGCTCAGGCCGCGGCGGCTTCGCGTTGGTGCAGATGCGGCACGAGGCTGCCGTCGAGCAGGCGCGGCAGGTAATCCACCGCGTCGTCGAAGCCGGTGATCGGCATGTAGGGAATGCCGGCGGTGCGGCAGTGTTCGATCAGGCGGTGCTTGGCGAACACGAAGTCCACGCGGTCGGCGGCACAGAAGTCGGAGGCGCCGTCGCCGATCAGCAGGGTCTTGCTGCCGGTCTTGCGCGCATCCGCCACGCAGGCGCATTTGCAGGTGCCGCTGCGGCAACCCTCGGCCTTGAACGGCGAGGTGAGCCGCCACTGCCCAGGCTGCATGGCCGGCGCGAGATGGTTGGCGGCCAGCGGCAGGTCGGCCAGGCCGTAGCGACCGAGGATCTGCTCGATGGCGTAGTCGAGGCCGTCGCTGACGATACGGATGGGCACATGGAGCTCGCGCGCCTTGGCCACGAAACCGGGGAAGGCGTGGTCGATCCACAGCTCGCGCAGGTGCTCGTCCAGCTCGGTGCGGGTCATCTCCAGCAGGCCCACCTGGCCGGCCATGCACTCGCGCGAGCCGATGCGGCCGGCGCGCCAATCCTGCTCCAGCGCCTCCCAGCCCGGCCTGCCATAACGGTCAAGCAGCGAATCGATCACATCCTCGACGGAAATGGTGCCGTCGAAGTCGCACAGGATGGCCCACGCGGAAACAGGCACGACGGCGCACTCTCGATCAACGATGCCCGGCACGGTAGGCTGGCTGTCTTTCGGCGCCCTTTCCCTGCCCCCGGTAAGCCGGACGTCGAGTCAGCCGTTAACCTGTGCGTCCCCATCCACAAACTCGCCGATGCGCTTCGCCCACCACCTGCTGCCGATCCTGCTTTGTCTATTACCGCTGCAGGTGATGGCCGCCGATGGCGCGCCCACGTGGTCCATCGGCGCCAGCATGCAGCGCATGCCGAGCTGGGCCGGCGCGCGCACGCAGCGCAACGACCCGATTCCGTTCGTGGACATCGAACTGCCGCAGTACGGCTTCCAGCTCTCCAGCGAAACGGGCCTGCAGTGGGATTGGCTGCGCGGCGCGCACCTGCATGGCGGCCTCTACGGCAACTTCCAGTGGGGCCGCGACCACGACGATCTTGGCGCGCTGGCCGGCAAACTGCCCACGCTGGCGCCACGCCCCACCGCCGGCGGCTACCTGGAGTGGGACTTCACCCCGCAACTGGATGCCGGCGCGCACCTCAGCCACGATCTCACGGGGCGCGGCGGCTACCTCGAGCTCTATGCGGAATGGGATCCACCACGGCTTGGCCTGCTGGAGCAGTCGCTCACCCTGCGCTGGCAAGCGATGAACGGCGCCGCGATGCGGCGTTTCTTCGGCATTGCGTCCGGCTCGGCATCGGCGCTGGGCGTGGCGGTCTGGCAGCCAGGTGCAGGCCAGCAGCTCGCCGCCCTGGAATACGCGCTGTTCCTGCCCATCGGCAAGCACACCGGCATCGCCACCTCGCTGGAGTTCGGCCGCCTGCTCGGCAACGCCGCCGCCAGCCCGCTGGTGCGCCGGTACGGCTCGCGCAACCAGTCCAGCGAGACACTGGCCTTCGTCTACCACCTTTGAAAAGGTGGCCATGGATGCCGTGTTTGATTCCAGCGGGCGGGGAAGACCGCTCATACTCACCCGCCTCGCGTCATCGATCGTCGCGTGTCCAGATCGCGCCGTCTTCCTCGCGCAACGGGAAGCTCGCGATGGGTTCCACCGCCGGCGGACGCGTCACCGCGCCGCTGCGCAGGTCGAAGCGCGCGCCGTGGCGCGGGCACTCCACCTCGAAGCCGAACACCTCGCCACCGGCGAGGTCGCCACCGTCGTGGGTACAGGTGTCTTCGATGGCATAGAGCGCGCCGTCGATGTTGTACACCGCAATCGGCGTGTCGCCATCGAACACCAGCTTGTATTCGCCAGGCAGGAATTCACTGCGCGTACCCACCCGCACCCAGCCTTCGCTTTCCAGGCTCATGCCGCCACCCCGTCGAGCGCTTTGCGCAGCACCTCGAAGCGCAGGTCGTCGCGACGCGGAACGCCGAAACGCGCGTCGCCATAGGGGAACGGCTGGTATTCGCCCGTGCGCCGATAGCCGCGCCGTTCGTAGAAGGCGATCAGTTCCGTGCGCTGCACGATCACCGTCATGTGCATCGTGCGGCAATGCCAGTCCACGCGCGCGATGCGTTCGGCCTCGGCCAGGACCGCCTTGCCCAAACCGCCGCCCTGCTGCGCCGGGGCGACCGCGAACATGCCGAAGTAACCCTCCCCATCGTGTCGCGCGATATGGCAGCTGGCGAGCAGGCAATCCTCGCGCTCGGCCAGCAACACCTGGCTATCCGGCGAGTGGAGCAGGGCCGCCACCCCGGCGGCGTCAGTACGCTGGCCATCCAGCAGATCGGACTCGGTGGTCCAGCCACGACGGCCGGAGTCGCCGCGATAGGCGGACTCGACCAGGGCGACGATGGCAGGGATGTCGGCAGCAACGGCCGAGCGGAAACGGAGAGCGACGGATTCGGTCATGTGTGGATGGTAAGGCGAGCCGTGAATGATGGCGACCCTGTGCAGTCTCTCCGCCAGATACGCAAAACGCCCCACGAGGGGGCGTTTTGCGTATCTGGCGGAGAGAGAGGGATTCGAACCCTCGATAAGGCTTTTGACCCTATACTCCCTTAGCAGGGGAGCCCCTTCGGCCACTCGGGCATCTCTCCGGGTTTGGTGTCGCTGCGAAGCCGACAAGGATAACCAACTGCCCGCTCCGCGTAAAGCCCAAGGGCAACGATCAGTGTTGCTCGTCGTCGCCGTGGCTGGCACCGGACTCGTGTTCGCCCTTGATGCGCTGGTAGATCTCTTCGCGGTGAACGGCAACGTTCTTGGGCGCATTGATGCCGATACGCACCTGATTACCCTTTACGCCCAATACGGTGACGGTCACCTCGTCGCCGATCATCAGGGTCTCACCAACCCTGCGGGTCAGAATCAACATGGTCACTGCTCCATCAATTCCTGGTTCCAGACCCGCGATGGTGACGCCTCACCCCTGAACCACCACCACCGCAGCTCGACTTTGACCCGCCGAAGGCCATCTTGCCTTCCCGGTTCTCCTGCAAACACCTGTCGCGTCGATCATGTTGTCGGACACGAACCGTGCTTGCAGGCATTCGAAGGATACTACCCAGCATCCTTCGCTCGCACAAGCTCGCGAACCCGCTTACACCCGGCAGCAGGCGTGTTCAGCCTGACAACTGCGCGCCAACCCACATCGGCAGACCGGCCAGCACGGCCGGCAGTGCGGGGGCATCGTCGCCGCCACCCTGGGCCATGTCCGGGCGGCCGCCCCCCTTGCCGCCGATCAGCTTCGCCACGTGAGACACCACATCGCCGGCCTTGACCTTGCCCAGCGCGGCGCCATGCACGCCGGCCACCAGGGATACCTTGCCGTCGGTGGCGCCAGCCAACAGCACCACGCAATCGCCAAGCTGCTGCTTGAGCTGATCCACGCTGTCGCGCAGCGATTTGGCATCGAGGCCTTCCAGTCGCGCGGCTACCAGCTTGATGCCGGCCACCTCCTGCGCGGCGGCGGCGAGATCGGCGGTGGCGTTGCCGGCGGCCTTGGCGCGCAGGGATTCCAGCTCGCGCTCCAGCTTCTTCTGCTTGTCGATGAGCTGGTGCAGCTTGTCCACCACCTCATGCCCGTTGCCGGACAGCAGTTGCGCAACGTCGTTCAGGCGGCGCTCCTCGTCGGCCACGTGCGCCAGCGCGCCGGCGCCGGTGACGGCTTCGATGCGGCGCACGCCGGAGGCCACGCCGGACTCGCCCACGATCTTGAACAGGCCGATGTCGCCGGTGCGGCCCACATGGGTGCCGCCACACAACTCGGTGGAGAACTCGCCCATCTTCAGCACGCGCACTTCGCTGCCGTATTTCTCGCCGAACAGCGCCATCGCGCCGAAGGCGATGGCGTCGTCATAGGCCATCTGGCGCACCTGAGCCTGCGCGTTGCCGCGCACCTCGGCGTTGACCAGCGCCTCGGCCGCAGCCAGTTCCTCGCGGCTCACCGGTTTGTGGTGGGCGAAGTCGAAGCGCAGGCGCTCGGGCGCCACCAGCGAGCCCTTCTGGGTGACGTGGGTGCCCAGCACCTTGCGCAGCGCGGCGTGCAGCAGGTGGGTGGCGGAGTGGTTCAACACGATGGCCTGGCGGCGCGCGGCGTCGACCTGCGCGTCCAGCACGTCGCCGGCCTTGAGCGGCTGCGCGCCCTGCCAGCTGCCGACGTGGCCGAAGAACACCCCGCCCATCTTCAGCGTGTCGGCCACGGCGAAGCGACCCGCGCCGTTCGACAGCGCGCCGGTGTCGCCCACCTGGCCACCGGATTCGGCGTAGAACGGCGTGCGGTCGAGGATCACGTAACCCTGCTCGCCCTCGACAAGCTGCTTCACCTCGCGGCCGTCACGCACGATGCCCAACACCTTGCAGCCAGTCGCCGCCAGCGTCTCGTAGCCGAGGAAGGCGGTGGGCGCGAGCTGGCTGGCGAGTTCCGCCGGCATCTGCCCCTTGGCCTCGAACTTGCCTGCGGCGCGGGCGCGCTCGCGCTGTTCGTTCATGGCCTGCTCGAAGCCGGCCATGTCTACCGCGAGGCCGCGCTCGCGCGCGATGTCGGCGGTGAGGTCGACCGGGAAGCCGTAGGTGTCGTAGAGGCGGAAGGCGTCGTCGCCGGGGATGGTCTTGCCCTGGAGCTTGCCGGCGACCTCATCGAACAGGCGCATGCCGTGCTCCAGCGTCTCGCCGAAACGCACTTCCTCGGTGCGCAGCGCGTCCTCCACAAAGGCCCGCTTGGCCGCCAGCTCGGGATAGGCCACGCCCATCTCCTCGACCAGCGGCTGCACCATCTTCCAGAAGAAGTCGCCGCGCACGCCGAGCATCCAGCCGTGGCGCAGGGCGCGGCGGATGATACGGCGCAGCACGTAGCCGCGGCCTTCGTTGGAGGGCAGTACACCATCGACGATCAGGAAAGAGCACGCGCGAATATGGTCGGCGATCACGCGCAGCGACTGGTTGGCGAGGTTTTTCTCGCCGGTGAGTTCGGCGGCCACCTTGATGAGGTGCTGGAACAGGTCGATCTCGTAGTTGGAGTGCACGTGCTGCAGCACGGCGGCGAGGCGTTCCAGGCCCATGCCGGTATCCACGCAGGGCGCTGGCAGCGGCGCGAGCGTGCCGTCGGGCGCGCGGTCGAACTGCATGAACACCAGGTTCCAGATCTCGATGTAGCGGTCGCCGTCCTCGTCGGGCGAGCCGGGCGGGCCGCCCGCCACGCCGGGGCCGTGGTCGTAGAAGATCTCGGTGCACGGGCCGCAGGGGCCGGTGTCGGCCATCTGCCAAAAGTTGTCCGAAGCGTAGGGCGCGCCCTTGTTGTCGCCGATGCGCACGATGCGCTCCGCCGGCACGCCGACTTGCTTGTGCCAGATGTCGTAGGCCTCGTCGTCGGTGTGGTAGACGGTGACCCAGAGCTTGTCGGCGGGCAGCTTGAACACGCCGGTGAGCAGCTCCCACGCCCAGGCGATGGCCTCGCGCTTGAAGTAGTCGCCGAAGGACCAGTTGCCCAGCATCTCGAAGAAGGTGTGGTGGCGCGCGGTGTAGCCCACGGCGTCCAGGTCGTTGTGCTTGCCGCCAGCGCGCAGGCAGCGCTGCACATCGGCCGCGCGCACGTAGGGCAATTTCTCGCTGCCCAGGAACACGTTCTTGAACGGCACCATGCCCGAGTTGGTGAACAGCAGCGTGGGGTCGCTGGATGGCACCAGCGAGGCCGAGGGCACGACGGTGTGTTCCTTGGAACGGAAGAAGTCGAGGAAGGTCGAGCGGATGTCGGCCGTTTTCATGGGTGTCTGGGTCATGGGCGTCGCGTGTTGGACAGGTGACACGCCATGGCGCGGCCGCGCTCAACTTTCCTCGTCGGCCTCGTCCACTTCGGCGTGGGTCGCATATCTTACCGTGGCGGCGGCAAAGCCGCGGCGCAGCAGGAATTGCGCCCGCTTGCCCGTCTCGGTGCGGTCGGCGGCAGGCCGTGAGCCGTAGTGGCGGCGCAGCTGATTCAGGGCGCTGGCTTTCCAGTCCACCTCAGCCTCGTCCAGCAACTGGCGGATCGCCGCATCGGCGAGGCCGTGGGTTTTCAGCTCCATGCGGATGCGCGCCGGCCCATAGCCTTGCGCCACGCGGTTGCGCAGCAGCATGCCGGCGAAACGCTCGTCGTCCTGATAGTGCTGTTCGCCCAGGCGATCCAGCGCGGCTTCGGCTTCTTCGCCTTCGTAGCCGCCCTGCCCCAGCTTGCGGCGCAGCTCGCGCCGCGACTGCTCGCGGCGCGCGAGCAGTCCCAGCGCCTTGTCGTAGGCACTGGGCCGGGGTTTGTCGGCATGCTCGCGGCGACGGTTCAAAAGCCCCCCTCACCCCAGCCTGCTCCCCCTGGCATGCCGGGGGAGCGGGCGACCAGCAATCACGCCTCTTCCATCGCCTCGGCGGCCAGCGGCAGGCCGCTGCCGCCGGCGCTCACCAGGAGGCGCGCGCGCAGTTCGGCGTCGATCTCGTTGGCGATGGCGGGGTTGTCGCGCAGGAACTGGCGCACGTTTTCCTTGCCCTGGCCGATGCGGTCGCCCTTGTAGCTGTACCAAGCGCCGGACTTGTCGATCAGGTTCTGCGCCACGCCCAGCTCGATGATCTCGCCTTCGCGCGAGGTGCCCTCGCCGTAGAGGATCTCGAACTCGGTCTGGCGGAACGGCGGGGCGACCTTGTTCTTGACCACCTTGACGCGGGTTTCCGAGCCGATGATCTCGTCGCCCTTCTTCACCGCGCCGATGCGGCGGATGTCCAGCCGCACCGAGGCGTAGAACTTCAACGCGTTGCCACCGGTGGTGGTTTCCGGGCTGCCGAACATCACGCCGATCTTCATGCGGATCTGGTTGATGAAGATCACCAGGCAGCCGGATTTCTTGATGTTGGCGGTGAGCTTGCGCAGCGCCTGGCTCATCAGGCGGGCGTGCAGGCCGACGTGGGAGTCGCCCATCTCGCCTTCGATTTCGGCCTTGGGCGTGAGCGCGGCGACCGAGTCCACCACCACCACGTCCACCGCGCCCGAGCGCACCAGCATGTCGGCGATTTCCAGTGCCTGCTCGCCGGTGTCGGGCTGGGACACCAGCAGGTTGTCCACGTCCACGCCCAGCTTGGCGGCGTAGCTGGGATCGAGCGCGTGCTCGGCGTCGACGAAGGCCGCGGTGCCGCCGTTCTTCTGGCAGTTGGCGATCACCTGCAGGGTGAGTGTGGTCTTGCCCGAGGATTCCGGACCGTAGATCTCGACCACGCGGCCACGCGGCAGGCCGCCCACGCCCAGCGCGATGTCCAAGCCCAGCGAACCGGTGGACACGGTGTCGATCGCTTCGTTGACGCGGTCGCCCATGCGCATCACGGCACCCTTGCCGAACTGCTTTTCGATCTGGCCGAGGGCGGAGGCGAGCGCCTTGCGCTTGTTGTCATCCATCGTCTTGGTTCCGGTTGGGCTGTGAATGGAGGGCATCATGCCCGGATCGCGTCTCACGGGCTGCGATCTATAGAGCCTGTTTACGATCTCCGCATGGCCCGCGTTGCCTTGCGGTGGCCGCCAGGTGGTGGCGCGTGGCGCAGCGCCTGCCTGGCTGGCAGGCCAAGCCGCGCGCTGCCGCATGGCGGCCACCGCAAGGCAACCCGAAGGGCCGGGTCTGTTTGCCCGCATACCGGCGTCATCACTCGGTCGTGGACGGACGTGGACGGACGTCCACTCCTTCGTTCTTCCTTGGTCTGCACGCAAACAGCTCCCGGCGCGGGTCATGCGGAGATCGTAAACAGGCTCTCAGTATCCCACACCGGTCAAGCCCGTCAGCCGGCCCGCGGCGCTTCACTCCGTCAGGGTTTTCCGCAATCCGGCGAGCGCCGCGGCCACGGTCTGCCGGCGCACCGCCTCGCGGTCGCCGTCGAAATGGAACAGCCGCGCATGGGCGTAGCCGCCGCGACGTTTCCAGGCGATCCACACCGTCCCCACCGGCTTGTCCGGCGTGCCGCCGCTGGGGCCGGCGATGCCGGTGACCGCCACCGCCACGCCTGCGCCGAAACGGGCCAGCGCGCCGGAAACCATTTCCAGCGCGGTTTCCTCGCTTACCGCGCCGGTGTGTTCCAGCGTGCGCGGATCCACGCCGAGCAGCGCCTGCTTCGCCTCGTAGCTGTAGGTGACCACGCCGGCATCGAACCAGGCCGAGCTGCCGGGCAAGTCAGTGCATGCCTTGGCGATCCAGCCACCGGTGCACGACTCGGCCGAGACCAGCATCAGCCGTCGCTGCTGGACAGCGACCGCCACCTGCTCGGCCAGCTCCGTGAGCGCGGCGTCGGTGGGCGCAGAGAAAGTCATGCGGGGGAAACTCCTGGGGCGATGCATCGATGGGCAATCGTTGGTTCTACCCTTTCGGCACGGAGATGCCAAGCCCGATCAGGGTGCTGTCTGCGGATGCCGGGAGTGCAACGCGCCGGTCAACGCCTGCGTCAACGGCTTCATGTAGTAGCTGCCGGAGGGAATCGCATGGACATGCACGCCGTGCCGCGACAAGGCCTCGGCCACGAGAGGACCGACGGCAGCCACCACGGTGCGGGACAGTGCTTCGCCCAGGCTTGCGCCCTGTCCCCTGGCCTCCGCCAGGCGAAACAAGCGCTCCACCTGCTGCAGGCTGGTGAACGCCATCGCGTCGATCTCGCCCCGGCGCATGCGTTCGACCAGATCCAGCACATCGGCGTCATCGGCCGCGTCGGCATAGCGATAGGGAGCCACCGGCAACGCCACTGCGCCCGCCTCGGCGAGAAAGGCCATCAACGGCGCATTGGGTTCGCTGCCGTACAGCTGCACGCCGACGCGCCGACCGCGCAGGTCGAACTCACGCAGGCAGGCGATCACGCCGGGCGTGGTGGCCGGTTCGGCGACCACGTCGGGCCGCAGCCCCAGTTCGCGCAGCACGCGGCCCGGCTTGGGGCCGCGCGCAACGATGCGCACCTGGCCCAGGCGTTCGACAAAACCCTCTCTGAGGTCGGGTGCATGCTGATCGATCATGGCGAGCAGGCGGTGCAGGCCTTCGCCGGTGAACAGCAGCAGGTCGTCGCAACCGCCGCCGATGAACATGCGCAGCCAGTCGAGCACGGGCGCGGGATCCGGCGCGTCGCGGATATCGACCAGAGGGCAGCGCAGCACGCTGGCTCCGCGTCGTTCCAGCAAGGCCGCGAACACATCGAGTTCGCGCGACTCGGGAACGGCGATGCGGCGCCCGGCCAGCGGCAATATCCCGGTACCGGCGGGCGGCATCGCCATCAGGCCAGCTCGGCTTGCGCGCTGCGTTCGTGCAGCCCGATCCGGGAACTCCCGTCCACCAGCTCGCCGAACCACGCGTGCTCGCGGGCATAGGCCGCCACTTCGCCGATGATGAGCAGCGACGGCGTGGCGACGGCGTGGGTCCTGGCCAGCCTCGGCAGCTCGCCAAGGGTGCCGGCGATCACGCGCTGCTGCGGCAGGCTGCCGTTTTCGACGATGGCTATCGGCGTCTCTGCCGAGCGGCCTTGCATCATCAGGCGGTCCACCAGCACATCGATCCTCTCCACGCCCATGTAGATGGCAAGCGTCTGCCGCGGATCGCCGAGCGCGCGCCCGTCCAGCGTATCGGTGGCCTCCTTGCCGTGGGCGGTCAGCAGGCAGATCGAGCGCGCATGGTCGCGATGAGTCAGCGGAATGCCGGCATATGCTGCACACGCCACCGCAGCGGTGACGCCCGGCACTACTTCGCAAGCGATGCCATGGCGACGCAGGAAAGCCAGCTCCTCGCCACCGCGGCCGAACACGAAGGGATCGCCGCCCTTCAGGCGCACCACGCGCCGGCCTTCGCGCGCATGCGCCAGCATGAGCCGGTGGATCTGCTCCTGCGGCATGTGGCGGCCGCCGCAGCGCTTGCCCACGTCGATGCGCTCGGCATCACGCCGCGCCATCGCGAGAATCCCGGCACCCACCAGCTGGTCGTGCAGGATCACGTCCGCTTCGTTCAGCGCACGCAAGGCCTGCAGGGTGAGCAGGCCCGGATGGCCAGGGCCTGCACCAACCAGCACCACGGAGCCCTTGCGCCGCGGCGCGCCCTCGTCGCGCAAGGCATCGAGCAGTGCCTGCTCCGCCTCCGGTGCCCTGCCGTTGCGCAATGAGGACAGCACCGGCCCATCGTGCAGCCAGTCATAGAACTCGCGCCGGCGCGCCAGGTCCGCCCGCTGCCGGACGATGCGCGCACGATGGCGTTGCGCCAGCGTCACCAGCGCTCCCAGTGCGTTGTCCAGCAGGCGCTCCAGGGTTTCGCGCACGCGGCGTGCCAGCGCGGGCGCTGCGCCTGCCGTAGAGATGGCCACCACCAGCGGCGAACGGTCAACCACGGCCGGCACATGGAAGCGCGACTGCGCCGCATCGTCCACCACGTTGGCAAAGATGCGCCGCTCGCCCGCTGCCACCGCCACCGCTGCGTTGAGTGCGCGATCGTCGGTGGCCGCGATGACCAGCCACATGCCATCGAGCCAGCCCGGCACGAACTCGCCGCGCAACCAGGCCAGCTGCCCCTGCCCGACCTGGCAAGTCAGCGATTCGTCCAGTTGCGGTGCACCTACCGTGACCCGCGCACCAGCATCGAGCAAGGCCTCGGCCTTGCGGCGCGCGACGGCGCCGCCGCCGACCACCAGCACCGGCAGACCCTTGAGGTCGGCGAAGAGCGGATACAGCTTCATCGATGGCCTCCCGTTCGACTCATGGCGCCCCGTGCCTGACCTGCACCAAGGCGCCCACGCATCGCACCTGCCACGGCGGCACGCTGTACTGCGGCGACTCCAGGCATTCCCCCGTGCGCAGATCGAAATGCTGCTTGTGGATGGGCGAGGCCACCACCACCCGTTCGCCCAGGTTGCCGACCAGCCCGCGCGACAGCACCGCCGCCTCCGTGCGGGGATCGACGTTGCCGATGGCGTGGAGCCCGCCGCCGCGGAGCCGGAACACCGCCACCTGCTCGACGCCGACCAGGGCGCATACGCCGGTGTCGGGCACGATCTCGTCGAGCCCGCATACGGACGTCCATTCGTCATGGGATGCGTTGCCGTTCATCGCTTCACTCCGTCTCGACCACAACCGGGATGCTGCGGAGCCGTCCATGCTTTTCTTCCACCGTCGCCGGGCGGATCTGCCCGCGCTCCGGCACGAAGCTCACCTGGCCGTCGCCCGCATCGCTGTTCACGAAATGGCGGAAGCGCCGGCGCACCTGCGGGTCGCTCACCGCCTTCTTCCACTCGCACTCGTAGCTGTCGATCACCTGCCGCATTTCCGCCTCGAGCTCGGCGACGATGCCCAGCCGGTCGTGGATGATCACGTCGCGCAGGTAGTCCATGCCGCCTTCGAGGTTGTCTCGCCACGTGCTGGTGCGTTGCAGGCGGTCGGCCGTGCGGATGTAGAACATCAGGAAGCGGTCGATATAGCGGACCAGGGTCGCGGTATCGAGGTCGCCGGCCAGCAGCTCGGCATGGCGCGGCTTCATGCCGCCGTTGCCGCAGACGTAGAGGTTCCAGCCCTTCTCGGTGGCGATGATGCCCACGTCCTTGCCCTGCGCCTCGGCGCATTCGCGCGTGCAGCCGGACACGGCGAACTTCAGCTTGTGCGGCGAGCGCAGGCCCTTGTAGCGGTTCTCCAGGTCGATGGCCTGACCCACCGAATCCTGCACGCCGTAGCGGCACCAGGTGGAACCCACGCAGGACTTCACCGTGCGCAGCGACTTGCCGTAGGCATGGCCCGATTCGAAGCCGGCGGCGATCAGCTCCTCCCAGATCAGCGGCAGCTGCTCCAGCCGTGCACCGAACATGTCGACGCGCTGCCCGCCGGTGAGCTTGGTGTAGAGGCCGTACTTGCGCGCGACCTGCCCGATCGCGATCAGCCCGTCCGGCGTCACCTCGCCACCCGCCATCCGCGGCACCACCGAATAGGTGCCGTCCTTCTGGATGTTGGCCAGGAAGTAGTCGTTGGAGTCCTGCAGCGAGGCGTGTTCCTGCTGCAGCACGAACTCGTTCCAGCACGACGCCAGGATGCTGGCCACTGTGGGCTTGCAGATGTCGCAGCCCAGGCCCTTGCCGTGCCGCGCCAGCAGCTCGTCGAAGCGGCGGATGCGCTCCACGCGGACTAGGTGATAGAGCTCCTGCCGCGAGTAGGCGAAGTGTTCGCAGAGGTGGTTGTCCACCGCCATGCCCTGGCGCTTCATCTCCACTTTCATGATCTGCGTGACCAGCGGCACGCAGCCGCCGCAGGTGGTACCTGCCCGCGTCGCTTGCTTCAGTGCGTCGATCGAGGTGGCGCCCGCCGCCACGGCATCGCACAGCTGTCCCTTGCTGACGTTGTTGCAGGAGCAGATCTGCGCCGATGCCGGCAGCGCGTCCACCGCGAGACCCGGCTTCGCCTTGCCGTCGGAAACCGGCAGGATCAGCGACTCGGGCGACTCCGGCAGCTCCATGCCGTTCAACACCATCTGCAGCAGCGTGCCGTAGTCGGTGGCATCGCCCACCAGCACGCCGCCGAGCAGGCGCTTGCCGTCTTCGGACACCACCAGCTTCTTGTAGACCTGCCGGTGCCCGTCGCTGAACTGGTAGCTGCGGCTGCCCGGCGTCGCGCCGTGCGCATCGCCGATGCTCGCCACGTCCACGCCCATCAGCTTGAGCTTGGTGGACATGTCCGCGCCGACGAACTCCGGCAACTCGGGCGCCTGCCGCCGGGTCAGCAATGCGTTCAGATGGCTGGCCACCACGCGCGCCATCTCGTAGCCCGGCGCCACCAGGCCGAACACCTTGCCGCCCCATTGCGCGCACTCGCCGATGGCGTAGACATCGCGGTCGCGCGTGCGGCAGAAGTTGTCGACCATGATGCCGCCGCGCTGCCCCACGCCCAGTTCGCTCTGCCGCGCCAGTTCGTCGCGCGGCCGGATGCCGGCGGAAAACACGATGAGGTCGGTTTCCAGATTGCTGCCGTCGGCGAAGCTCATGCGATGGCGCAGCGTTTCGCCATCGGTGATCTGCAGCGTGTTCTTGCCGGTGTGCACGACCAGGCCGAGATCCTCGATGGTCTTGCGCAGCATCTGCCCGCCGACGTCGTCCACCTGCACCGCCATCAGGCGCGCGGCGAACTCCACCACGTGCGTCTCCAGCCCCATGTCGCGCAGTGCCTTGGCGCACTCCAGGCCGAGCAGGCCGCCGCCTATCACGACGCCATGCCTGGAATCACCGCCCCATTGCGCCAGCGATTCCAGATCGTCCAGCGTGCGATATACCAGGCAGCCGGGACGATCGTTGCCCGGGATCGCCGGCACGAACGGCGTCGAGCCCGCGGCGATCACCAGCTTGTCGTACGGAATGACTTCGCCGTCGCTGGTGGTCACGCGCTTCATCGCGCGATCGATGCCTACCGCACGCGTGCGCAGGCGCAGATGCATGCCGGCCTGCTCGAAGAAGCCGGGTGTCACCAGCGAAAGATCCTCGGCGCTCTTGCCGGCAAAGAATTCCGACAGATGCACGCGGTCATACGCGGGCCGGGTTTCCTCGCACAGCACGGTGACGTCCAGGCCCGGCGGCTGCAGCGCCGCCAGTTCCTCCAGCAACTTGTGGCCCACCATGCCGTTGCCTACCACGACAAGCCGCATCGTCATCTCGATGACCTCCTCGTCCGCCCTTGATTGCTGCCTTGCAACACGTATGCCACGCGCAAAAGCCACGCAGGAATGCGGACTCGGGCGAGATGTCGAAGCCGTTTCCTGCCACGACGTGCACCAGCCACGGCCAAACACCCCACCACCTGCACCACCGCAGTGCAGCAATCGACTCGCAAGACCGTGGGCAGCGGCCGATGCCCCGCGCTCAACAACGCCGGGACGAACCGCTAAAGTGACTGCCTTTGGCCGGTGCTCCAGCGTCGGCACGCACCATCAGGACACCGCACAGGAATGGCCGACAACAGCACCGAACACACTCCGCTCATGCGCCAGTACCTGGCCGCCAAGGCCAAGCACCCGGACGTGCTGCTGTTCTTCCGCATGGGCGATTTCTACGAACTGTTCTACGACGACGCGCGCAAGGCGGCGCGACTGCTCGACATCACGCTGACCCAGCGCGGCCAGTCGGCGGGCCAGCCGATCCCGATGGCGGGCGTGCCCTATCACGCGGTGGAGAACTACCTGGCGAAGCTGGTGCGCCTCGGCGAATCGGTGGCGATCTGCGAGCAGATCGGCGATCCAGCACTGGCCAAGGGCATCGTCGAGCGCAAGGTGGTGCGCGTGGTCACGCCAGGCACGGTGACCGACGCCGCGCTGCTGGAAGAACGCCGCGACAACCTGCTGCTGGCGATCGCCGCCGGCGCGAAGGACGGCTACGGCCTGGCCTGGGTGGACCTGTCCAGCGGCCGTTTCCTGCTCAGCGAAGTGCCGCACGCCGAGGCGCTGGCGGCGGAACTCGCGCGCCTGCAGCCCGCCGAGACGCTGGTGGACGAAAGCGTGGCCTGGCCGAAGCTGGTCACCGCCCTGCCCGGCCTGCGCAAGCGCCCGCCATGGCATTTCGAGACCGATGCGGCGCGGCGCGAGCTCAACCGTTTCTTCGGCACGCGCGACCTCGGCGGCTTCGGCGTGGACGGCCTGCCGCTGGCGATCGGCGCAGCCGGCTGCCTGCTCGGCTACGTCGAGGAAACCCAGAAGAGCGCGCTGCCGCACCTGAGCGGCATGGCGGTGGAATCGGCCAGCGAAACCATCGCGCTGGATGCCGCCACCCGCCGCAACCTTGAACTCGATACGCACCCGAGTGGCCGCACCGAACACACCCTGCTCGGCGTGCTGGACGAAACCGTGACGCCGATGGGCGCGCGCCTGCTGCGCCGCTGGCTGAATCGTCCGCTGCGCTCGCGCGACGTGCTGCGCGGCCGGCACCAGGCCATCGGCACGCTGATCGACAACCGTCGCTACGAAGCATTGCGCGAGCAGTTGCGCGGCATTGGCGACCTGGAACGCATCCTTGCCCGCGTGGCATTGCGCTCGGCGCGGCCGCGCGACCTGTCCACCTTGCGTGACGGCCTGCTCGCCGCGCCGGTGCTGCGCGAGCGTATCGCCGACCTGGACAGCCCGCTGCTGCACTCGCTGGTCGAACGCATCGGCGACCACTCCGACAACGCCGCCCTGCTCGCCAAGGCCATCGTGCCGCAGCCGCCGGTGCTGCAGCGCGACGGCGGCGTGATCGCCGACGGCTACGACGCCGAGCTTGACGAACTGCGCCGGCTCTCCACCCACGCCGACCAATACCTCGTCGAGCTGGAGGAGCGCGAGAAAGCCGCCAGCGGCATCCCATCGCTCAAGGTGGGCTACAACCGCGTGCACGGCTACTACATCGAGATCAGCAAGGCGCAGTCCGGCAAGGCGCCCACGCATTACACGCGCCGCCAGACCACCAAGAACGCCGAGCGCTACATCACCGAGGAGCTCAAGCAGTTCGAGGACAAGGTGCTGTCTGCGAAGGAGCGCTCGCTTATGCGCGAGCGCGCGCTGTACGAGGCGCTGCTCGATACGCTGATCGAACGGCTGGAGCCGCTGAAGCAGGCCGCGGCCGCGATGGCCGAACTGGACGTGCTGGCCACCCTCGCCGAGCGCGCCGAGACGCTGGACTGGAGCGCGCCCGAACTCGCCGACGAAGCCGGCATCGCCATCGAGCGCGGCCGCCACCCGGTGGTGGAAAAGGTGCGCGAGGAACCGTTCGAACCGAACGACCTGCAACTCGCCGACGCCCGCCGCATGCTGGTCATCACCGGCCCCAACATGGGCGGCAAGAGCACCTATATGCGGCAGAACGCGTTGATCGTGCTGCTCGCCCACATCGGCAGCTACGTGCCGGCCGCGCGTGCGGTGATCGGCCCGATCGACCGCATCTTCACCCGCATCGGCGCGGGCGACGACCTCTCGCGCGGCCAGTCCACCTTCATGGTGGAGATGAGCGAGACGGCGAACATCCTGCACAACGCCACCGCGCAATCGCTGGTGCTGATGGACGAAGTGGGCCGCGGCACCAGCACCTACGATGGTCTGGCGCTGGCGCGTGCCGCCGCCGTGCACCTGGCCACGGCCAGCCGCGCCTTCACGTTGTTCGCCACGCACTATTTCGAATTGACGGAACTGGCCGGCGACTATCCCGACATCGCCAATGTGCATCTCGACGCCGTCGAACTTCACGATCAGAAGCGGGGCGAGCAATTGGTGTTCATGCATGCGGTGAAGGATGGCCCCGCCAACCGCAGTTTCGGTCTGCAGGTGGCCGCGCTGGCCGGGCTACCCAAGACGGTGATCGCCGAGGCGCGCCGCACGCTGGCGCAGCTGGAGCGCGGCATGCCCGCCACCGTCGCCAGGCCCGCCGACGCCTCGCCGCAGCTGGGCCTGTTCGCCCCCCCCGCCCCCTCGGCGGTGGAGCACGCGCTGGACGCCATCGACCCCGACGCGCTCAGTCCGCGCGAAGCGCTGGAAGCGCTGTATCGGCTGAAACACCTGCTGCCGGGACACCAGGAGCGTGGGCGGTAGAAACCAGGCCCCAGGCGCCCAGCTCAGGCACCATCTTTTGGCGGCGTGCCATCGGCGCGCGACGCGTGCGTGGCTCCTGCCGGATGCGCCGCGCCGACCGGTGGCTCCGCCGCCTTCACATGCGAGGGCGCCAGCACGCGCGCGCGCGAAGCCAGCCAGGCCAGGGCCGAGTGGGCCGGTGAACCTGTCGCCGGTGACGTATGGGCCGGCGCAACTGGCACGGGCGTGGGAGCTACCGGCACCGTCGCTGCCGCCGCAACCACCGACGCGACCGGGTGCGCCGATGGTACGGCGGCCACCGGCAGCCCAGGCAGCGACGCCGGCGACGGCACGGGTTGCGGCTGGGCCTCGCCGTGCGGCGCGGGCGCTACTGGCAGGGCGTGCGCCGCCAGCGCCGGGTGCGGCTCACGCATGGCATGCGCTTCAGGCGCAAGCGGCGGCGCGGGCGGCACGAGGCTGTCCACCACCGGCGTCTCGCGCGCCGCATGGAACTCGTGCACGGGTGGCGGCACGACGCCATTCAAGCCGCGCGGCACGGGCACGGCATGCGCTTCAAGCGTGGCCGGCATCGCCGTGGCGACGGGCTCCGGCATGTGCTGCGCCGGTGCCGACACCGCTGCGTGCAGCTCGTGCAAGCCATGCAGATCGTGCGGCTTGTGCTCACCGTAGGCCGCATCCGGCAGCGCGATATCCGGGATCGCATCCCACTCATCCTGGCTCACGCCGCCGGGAGGAACCACGACCTCCGCGTCCGGCGCAAACACCGGCGCCGTCTCCACGCGCGCCGGCAAGCGGCCGGCCTGCACCAGCTGGCGTATCCGCTCGAACACTTCCTCACGGCCAAACGGCTTCTTCATGAAATCGTCGGCGCCGTAACGCTGCACGTAGAACTGCTCGGTGGCCTGCACGTTGCCGCTGATCATCACGATCGGCACATGCGCGGTGGCCTGCTCGCGGCGCAGGGTACGCAGCACCTCGAAGCCGGACACGCCGGGCATCACGATGTCGAGAAAGACGAGATCCAGGCGCTCGCTGCGCGCCAGCGCCAGCGCGCTGGCGCCATCATCCGCCTTGAGCACCTCGTAGCCATCCTGGTTCAACATCTTGCCCAGCACCGCGCGTATCGTGGCGGAGTCGTCCACCACCAGCACGCGCGTGCTGGCCGCCGCGCGCACACGCGGCACATGGTGCCGGCGGTCGCCGCCGCCCACCAAGCGCTTGAACAAGCCAAATCCGGCCATGATTCCCCATTCCCCAGCCGGCACAGGCACCGGCGCCGGCCCAGTTTCCCGCGCCGATGCCGGCATGCGCAAGCGTCGCTTTGTCAACGTGTCGGCACCGGCGAAAAATTCGAGCATCGTCGCGCGGGCGCCGCCGGGCGGGACTAACAAGCTGTGCTGCGTGAAAACCAGGGCGTTGGCTGAACCTCATGGCCGCCGTTCCCGCGCAGCACGTCGCCGCCAGGGCGTTACGTACCGGCCGCCCGCCGAGGCTCAGGCGGACACGCCGGGCGCCGCCGCGTCGTCTCCACCGGGCAAGACGACCGGCGACACCTCGTGCGGGCGCGCGGGCAAGCGCTCGGCGCGCACCAGCGCATCGATGCTCGCTACCACCTCGGCGCGACCGAAGGGTTTGCGGATGAAGTTGTCGGCACCGAAACGCTGCACGTAGAACTGTTCGGTGGCCTGCCGGTTGCCGCTCATCATCACGATGGGGACGTCCGCGGTGTCCGGGTCGTGGCGCAAGGCGCGCAATACCACGAAGCCGCTGATGCCAGGCAGCACGATGTCCAGGAAAATCAGCTGGGGCCGCTCGGCGCGCGCCAGATCCAGCGCCTGCTCGCCATCGACCGCCGTCCGCACGGCATAACCATCCTGTTCCAGCAGACGCCCCAGCACCGCGCAGATGGTCGGCGAATCGTCCACCACCAGGATGCGCGTGCCCGGCGCCGCCTGGCTGCGCGTCTCCATCACCGCCTGCGCGCTGCCGAGCCAGCGCCTGAAGAACCCCGAGCCACCCATCATTGCCTCTCCCCATGTCGTGGCCGGCGCCAGCCGTCTGTCGCGGCCTGCCGAGCTTGCGCATGGTGCAGCACCGTGGCGATGCGATCTGCGACCCAGGGCACACGGCATGCCATCGCCGTCACGCGGCTCACTCGCCGCCGGAGTGATCCTTCCAGCGCCGCAGTTCCCGGCGGGCATGCTTGTCCGGCCGCCGCGCCGGCGCCTGCATGCCCAGCAGGCGCTGCTGCTCGCGGCGCGCCTCCCGCGCGGATCGGCTGGCTGCGCTCTCCAGGTACAGCGCCTGCGCCACACTGGCCGGGCCGCGCTGCGACGACAAGGCCAGTACGACGACCTCCAGCCGCTCCTCGCCCCGACCAATGCGCAGCGTGTCGCCCACGCGCAAGGTCTTCGCCGGCTTGCAGCCGGCATCGTTCACTTCCACCTTGCCGCCATCGATGGCCTGCCTGGCGAGGCTGCGTGTCTTGAAGAAACGCGCCGCCCACAGCCAGACGTCGGCGCGCAGCGCAGTGGCTTCGTCGCCAGTCATCGCGGCAACCACAGGTTGCCCAGCGGCACGGTGACCAGCGAAATCACGATGCCGATGCCCAGCACGGTGTTGGCCAGTTCAGGGTCGAGCCCGTACTCATCGGCAAGGATGGTGGCCGACACCATCGGCGCCATCGCCACCTGCAGCACGCCGACGGTGAGCGTGAGCCCACCCACGCCGGCGGCCGCGCCCATGGCCCAGCACAGCGCGGGTGCCAGCAGCAGTTTCCAGCCCAGCCCCCATGCCGCCGCGCCGAACTGACCCTGGCCACCCTGCAGGCGAAACTGCAGCCCCACCGAAAACAGCGCGAGCGGCGTCATGGTGTCGCCCAGTGGCTTGAACACGCCGTCGAACGCCGCCGGCCAGCCACCCACCAGCCCCACGCCCAGCGCCAGCAGCAGGGCGAGAAAGGCCGGAAAAGTGAGGATGCGCCGCACGATCTGGCGCGGCGCGGGATCGCGCCCCGCATAGACCGAGGCCACCACGATGGCCACCGAGGCCAGCAGTGGAAAGCTGCCGAGCTGGTCGGCCACCACCGCCAGCGTGAGCCCGGCCTCCCCGTGCAGGGCTTCGAGCATCGGATAGCCCATGAAGGCGGTGTTGCCCAGCCCGCACACCAGCACCAGCGCGCCGATGCGCCCGCGCGACCAGCCCAGACGCGGCCCGATCCACGCAAACAACCCCCAGGCGCCGAAAAAGGTCAGCCAGGTCGCCACCACCGGAAACCACAGCGTGGCGTCGATCCGCAGTTTCGGAATCAGCTCCAGCACCAGCGCTGGCAGCGCGATGTTGATGACCCACCAGTTGAGCCCATGCACGATGCCCGCCGGCGGGTTCGCCCAGCGGCGCACCACGGCGCCCAGGGCCAGACAAGTGAACAGCAGCAGCAAGGCGCTCATCGGGATGCGGGCAGTGGCGAAGGCCCCACATTATCAGGCGCGCGCGAAGCCGCCCCCACGGAAGCACGCGACGCATCGGCGATAATGCAGACCCAACCGCCAACCACCGCCATGACCGCCCCCAACCACCGCGTGCACGGCCTCGCCGCCGACGACGTCGCGCCCGACTGGCCACCCTTGACCACCGCCGAGCTCGCCCGCCTGCTCGACTGCTACCCGGCGCTGGCAGCACCGCGCGCCATCGCCTGGCATAGCCCGCGCCCGCTCGCCGCCGCCGCACTGGTGGACACGGCCGGCGGCCGCGTCTTCGTGAAGCGCCACCACGTGAGCGTGCGCAGCGCGGCCGGGCTCGCCGAAGAACACGCCTTCATGGCTCACCTGCGCGCACGCGGCGTGCCGATACCGGCCGTGCTGGTTGCCGCCGATGGCGCCAGCGCCGTCACGCTGGGCGCATGGGTCTACGAGGTGCACGCGCCCGCCGACGGCATGGACATCTACCGCGACACCATGTCGTGGGTGCCGCCCGCCGAACCGGCGCACGCCTGGCAGGCCGGCGCCATGCTGGCACGCCTGCACGAAGCTGCCGCGGGTTATGCCGCTCCCCAGCGCCGCGCGTCGCTGCTGGTGGCGCGCAGCGAGCTGATCGAGGCGGCCGATCCGCCAGCCATGCTCGCCGCGCACCTGTCCACGCGCCCCGACCTGGCCGCCTTCCTGCGCGAACGCGACTGGCGCGGCGAGCTGGCCGAAGCACTGGCGCCCGGCCATGCCAGCGTGCGGGCGCGCATCGCCCGCGAACCCCGGCAGTGGACGCACGGCGACTGGCACGTTTCCAACCTTTGCTGGAGCGGCGCCGAACCGGCGGCGCACATCGCCAGCGTGCTCGATTTCGGCCTCGCCGCGCGCACGTTCGCCCTGTTCGACCTCGCCACCGCCATCGAGCGCAACGCCATCGCCTGGTTGCGGGCCGACGACGACCGCGCCCGCCCGGACATCGCCCGCGCGCTGATCGCGGGTTATCGCGACGTGCGTGCACTGGATCGGGACGCGCTCGACCTCCTGGCCGATCTCCTGCCCATCGTGCACGTGGATTTCGCGCTCTCCGAAGTGGACTACTTCGTCGCCATCACCCGCTCGCGCGCCAACGCCGAAGTCGCCTGGAACGCCTTCCTGCGCGGACATGCCGCGTGGTTCCGCACGCCGCACGGCCAGGCGCTGCTCGACGTCATCCGTGCCGGTGCCTGAGCGGGCCAGCCGGCTTCGTGGTCTAATACGCCACTGAAGCGGGGGTGCCTGGCGTTGCCGGGCTGAGAGAGTCCCTTGGAACCTGACCCGGTTAGCACCGGCGTAGGGAGCTTGATCCGAAAGTCGCGCACCCCGCCCGGGGCAAGCCGGCTTGCCGTCGCTTCGTCCCCTCCCCAAGACGTAAGCCGACGATGACGTTCTCCCGCACTCCCCTGCTGCTTGCCCTGCTCGCCACCTTCGGCGCGGCGGTTCACGCCGACGATGCTCCGCAGACCACCGATCTCGCCCCGGTCAAGGTCAAGGCCAACGCCCCCGACGACCGCCACGGCACCGCCATCGACGCCTGGGGCAACGCCACGCCGCACGACACCCCGGCCACGATCACCGTGATCGCGCGCCGCACGCTGGACGCGCACGCCATCCGCACGCTGGGCGAGCTCGCCCGCGAGGATGCCGCGCTGGGCAACAGCTACGCGCCGGTGGGCTACTACCAGAACATTTCCATCCGCGGCTATCCGCTGGACTGGGCCACCGGCTACCGGCTGAACGGGCTCACCCTCACCGGCGAGCAGACGATGCCGCTGGAAGACAAGCAGCAGGTCGCCGTGCTGAAAGGGCTGGACGGGCTGGACGCCGGCGTGATGGAACCCGGCGGCGTGGTGAACTACGTTTCCAAGCGTCCTGCCGACGTGCACACCGTCACCGCAGGCACGGATTCGCACGGCTCGCGCTACACCGCGCTGGACGTGGGCGCCTGGCTCACTCCCCACTTCGGCCTGCGCGCCAACATGGCGTGGGAGGACACCCACTCCTACGTGCAGCACACCAATGGCCGGCGCAACTTCTACGCGCTGGCCGCCGACTGGCGCATCACGCCCGTCGCCACGCTGGAAGTGGACAGCGACTACCAGACCAGCGCCCAGCGCTCGGCCTCGGGCTACGAACTACTGGGCGGCAGCGTGATTCCGCCCCATCCCGATCCCACTCGCCTGTTGGGCTTCGAGCCGTGGCAGAAACCGGTGGGCATCCACGCCTGGAACAGCAGCGCGCGGCTGAACGTGGCGCTCAGCGACGCCTGGCAGTTGCGCCTGGCCGCCGGCCACAGCCGCAGCGTGATCCAGGACAACGTGGCCTTCGCCTATGGCTGCTTCTACCAGGCCGCCTGCGCCAACCTCGTCACCACCGGCGCCTATTTCGCGCCTGACGGCGGCTATGACGTCTACGACTACCGCAGCCCCGACGACACCCGTGTGAGCGACGAGGCGCGCGCCAGCGTGCAAGGGCATATCGACACCGGCAGCGTCAGCCACGACCTGAGCTTCGGCGCCAGCGACTTCCGCCGCACCATCGACCGCCGCGTGGAGGTGTACGACTACGTGGGCAGCGCCAATATCGCCGACGTCAACCCGCCCTACCTGCCGCCCTCGCCCAACCAGCCCGGCCCCTCCGCGCGCCGACTGGACAGCTGGCAGCGCACGCTGTTTGCGATGGATCGCCTGCACCTGGGCGACGACTGGCAGCTGATCGCCGGCACGCATCTGGTGCGCCTGAACGAGACCGCCTTCGACGACAGTGGCGCGCCCACGCGCACCACGCGGATGACCAAGGCACTGCCGCAAGCCGCCGTGCTATGGCAGCCCGCCGCGCCGCTCACCGTCTACGCCAGCTACAGCGAAGGCTTGGCGCTGGGGCTGGAAGCGCCCTACTGGGCCAGCAACGGCGGTGACATGCTGGGGCCACGCCTGTCGCGCCAACTCGAAACCGGTGTGAAGTACGCGCTGAACGATGCCTTCGACCTCAGCGCCGCGCTGTACCGCATCCGCCAGCCCTACCAATACGCGCAGCCGGACAACTCCACCGCCGGCTACACCTTCGTGCAGCATGGCGAAGAAGTGCACAGCGGCCTCGAATGGGGTGCCCACGGCAAGCTGAGCGAGCAGCTGCGTCTCGACGCCAGCGCCAACTGGATGCGCGCCCAGTCCCAAAACACCGGCACGCCCGCCTACGACGGCCACCAAGTCGCCAACGTGCCGCGCCTGCGCACCACGCTGTATGCCGATTACTCGCTCGCCGATCTGCCCAGCCTCGGCCTGCTCGGCGGCTGGCGCTACACCTCGCCCAACGTGGCCACGCCCGACGGTCGCATCCGCGTGCCGGCCTGGAACGTGTTCGACGCCGGCCTGCGCTATACCAGCGCCTGGCACGGTCACGCGCTGACCTGGCAACTGTGGGTGGACAACGTGTTCAACCACGCCTACTGGAGCGACACCGGCAGCGCCTGGGGCGACAGCTACCTGTTCCCCGGCGCGCCGCGACTGGCGCGGCTGTCGCTCACCATCGGCCTGTGACATGGGCTGGTTCGAACTCGCCGCCGCCATCGTCAGCGCCTGGGGCGTGTGGCTCACCGCGCGCCGCCGGCCGTGGTGCTGGCCGATCGGACTGATCTCGGTGATCGCCTACGGCGTCGTGTTCGTCGATGCCAGGCTGTATTCGGACGCCCTGCTGCAAGGCGCCTTCGGCGTGATGATCCTGTTCGGCTGGTGGCGCTGGCTGCGGCATCTGGGCGACGACGGCAAGGTGCGCATCGCCGCGCTGCCAGCGCTGCGGGCGAGCGTGCATCTTCTGCTGGGCGCCATCGGCGCGGTGGCGCTGGGCGCCTTCATGCACCGCTACACCGACGCTGCCCTGCCCTGGCTGGACGCCAGCCTCACCGCCGGCAGCCTGGTGGCGCAGTGGTGGCAGGCGCAGCGCCACACCGCCGCGTGGTGGCTGTGGATCATCGTGGACGTGGTCTACGTGGGTGAATACCTCTACAAGGATCTGCGCATCACCGCCGTGCTCTACGCCGGCTTCGTGGCGCTGGCGGTGATCGGGCTGCGCCAGTGGCGGCAAGCAGCCGTCCCGGCATCATGCGAAAATGCGGAGGTTCCTGCCGTCCATTGAAGCCGCATGCTCTCCAAATCCTACGATTTCCGCCAGTTTCAAGCCGAACTTGCCGCATTGGACGCCGCCAAGCCCCGCCCCGCCCCCATCGCCCCGACCAAGCCCGCCAGCGCCGCCGCGCGCATGGCGCGTGCCCGCGAGGAATTCCTCGCCCTGCGCGAGCGCCACAACCTCAGCGTGGCCGACGTGGTGGCGTTCTTTCCCGAAGAGGAAGGCATCGCCTACTTGCAAGGGCTGCTTGCAGTGCCAGCAGCCAAGCCGCGCCGACGCAAGGCCGGCACCTGAGCATTCAGCCACCCTAACGCCGACGCAACGGCGAATGGGCGCAAAATAGGCGCATGAACCTGCCCCGCCTCGCCCTGCCCTGTCTCGCCGCGCTCGCCCTCGCCGCGCTGCCGGCCCGCGTCGGCGCGCAGGACATCTACAAGTGCACGCAAGGCGGCCAGCTCACCTACACCGACCACCCCTGCCCCGCCGGCAAAGGTGAGCTGCTGCACCAGGCCGACAGCACCGAGACCATCGACCAGTACCTGCGCCTGGGCGAGGACACCAAGGCCGAGGCCTGGGCCAAGGCGCATCACCTTGAAGACCTGTACCGGCAGCGCCTGGCGCTGCGCGACGACCGGCTGAAGGCACAAGCCGAACAAGCCCGGCAGGATGCCCTGGCCGCACAACAGCAGGCCGAGCAGACCCGCGAACAGGCCGCCGCGCAGGCCCAGCAACAGGCGCTGGCTGCGCAGGCGGCGCAAAACGCGCAATTGCAGGCCGAAAACGCTGCCCTGCGCCAGCAGAACGCCAGCTACCAGTCTGCCCTGTCGCAACCGGTGTATGCGCCGGTGGTCTACGGCGGCATCGCCTACCCGCCGCACCGCGGCGATCATCACGGCGACCGCGATGACCACCACCATGGCGGCGACACGCCGCCGCCCGTCACCGGCCAGCTACTGTTCAAGAACTGCAACGCCAAGGCCGGCGGCCGGGTGGACTGCTGATCCATCGGCGGCATCGCGTACCGGCATCGCCGCGCCAGCCCCAACCCGGCAACGCACACCGGCAAGGCCATGCGGCCGCGCCCCTCGGCGTGCGGTCTCGACGCGCGGCGCACCCGCTATCATTTGCGGTTCCACCTCAACGGCCGCCGCGCATGAGCGTCATCGTCTCGCAGATCGATCCGCGTAGTCCCGAATTCCAGGCCAACCACGCCCGCCTGCGCACGCTCACCGAAGCGCTGCAGCACGAACTGGCGAAGAACGCCGAAGGCGGCGGCGCCAGGGCGCGCGCGAAGCACGAGGCCCGCGGCAAACTGTTGCCGCGCGAGCGCATCCGCGCCCTGCTCGATCCCGGTTCGCCTTTCCTCGAACTCGCTCCGCTGGCCGCGCACGGCATGTACGACGACGCTGCCCCGGCCGCCGGCCTGGTCGCCGGCATCGGCCGCGTGCACGGCCTTGAGGTGATGGTGCTCGCCAATGACGCCACGGTGAAGGGCGGCACCTACTTCCCGATGACGGTGAAAAAGCATCTGCGCGCGCAGGAAGTGGCGTTGGAGAACCGCCTGCCCTGCGTCTATCTGGTCGACTCCGGCGGCGCCTTCCTGCCGCTGCAGGACGAAGTATTCCCGGACAAGGAGCACTTCGGGCGGATCTTCTACAATCAGGCGCGGATGAGCGGCCTGGGCATCCCGCAGATCGCCGTGGTGATGGGCTCGTGCACCGCCGGCGGCGCCTACGTGCCGGCGATGTGCGACGAGACGGTGATCGTGCGCGAGCAGGGCACCATCTTCCTCGGCGGCCCGCCGCTGGTGAAGGCGGCCACCGGTGAGGTGGTCGACGCCGAGACGCTGGGCGGCGCGGACGTCCATACGTCCATCTCCGGCGTGGCCGATCACTACGCCGAGAACGACGCCCACGCACTCAGCATCGCGCGCGACATCGTGGCCTCGCTCAACCGCAAGAAAACCACGCCGCTGGCGCTCGCCGAGCCGGTCGAACCGAAATATCCAGCGGACGAGCTCTACGGCGTGATCCCCGAAGACACCCGCCGTCCGTTCGACATCCACGAAGTAATCGCGCGACTGGTCGACGGCTCGGAGTTCCACGAGTTCAAGGCGCGCTACGGCAAGACCCTGGTGTGCGGCTTCGCCCATATCCACGGCTACCCGGTGGGTATCGTCGCCAACAACGGCATCCTGTTCGCCGAGAGCGCGCTCAAGGGCGCGCACTTCATCGAGCTGTGCAACCAGCGCAACGTGCCGCTGGTGTTTTTGCAGAACATCACCGGCTTCATGGTCGGCAAGAAGTACGAACAGGCCGGCATCGCCAAGGACGGCGCCAAGATGGTCACCGCCGTGGCCTGCTCGCAGGTGCCGAAGTTCACCGTGGTGATCGGCGGCAGCTTCGGCGCCGGCAACTACGCGATGTGCGGCCGCGCCTACGGTGCGCGCTTCCTGTGGATGTGGCCGAACGCACGCATCAGCGTGATGGGCGGCGAGCAGGCTGCCAGCGTGCTCGCCACGGTGAAGCGCGACGGCATCGAGGCGGCCGGCAAATCGTGGAGCGCGGAAGAGGAAGACGCCTTCAAGGCGCCGATCCGCGAGCAGTACGAGCGCCAGGGCCACCCCTACTACGCCAGCGCCCGGCTGTGGGACGACGGCATCATCGACCCCGCCGACACCCGCCGCGTGCTCGGCCTGGCGATCTCGGCCTCGCTCAACGCACCGATCGAGCCGCAGCGCTACGGCGTGTTCCGCATGTAGCGCTGCCGGCGCGCTACTCAGAAGAACTCGTATTCCAGCTGGGCCAGCCAGGTGCGCCGCGGGGCCGCCGCGTTGATGCCCAGCAGCACGCCGAAGCGGTATTCCAGGTTGCCGCGGCTGTGCGGCACGTGCCATTCGCCGGCGACGATCGGCCCCGCCTGGTAGGCGCGGTCGTCCGGGCGGCCGTAGGCTTCGATACCCGGACGGAACGCCGGGGTCACCGCATAGGTGCCGGAGTAGCTGTAGCGGAACACGGTAGCGTGCGACGCGCCGCCGCCCACCTCGCGCTCCCAGATCAGGTTGACCCGGTGGTCGAAACGGCCGACCGTCTTTTCTATCAGCGGCCCAAACTCCAGCTCGCCGGGACCGCTGCCCTTCGGATGGCCGTAGGACGCGAGCAGGCCGACATCGGCCCAGTACTGACCCGGTTCGGTCAGCTGGAAGGTATTTTCGAATTCGTAGCCGACCAGCTTGCCACCCTCGCCCGGCGCGCGCTCGTACTTGGCCAGGTACAACTCGGTCTTCCACCAGCCGTTGAAGGCATGGGCCACCGAGAACTCGGCGGCGCGCTCGCCATCGTAGTTGCTGCGACCGTCACCCACGTCGAAGCCGCGCAGTTCGATCTCGCTCTGCGTGGCGATGACGTGCGGTGAGTACACGATGAAATCGTCAGCCTGCGCGCGCCCGGCGCACGCCAGCGATGCGGCGGCGAACAGCAGCAGGCAGGCGCGGGGATAAGGGGTATGCGGGGTCATGGAATGGCTTCCTCAGGGTACGAAAAGGTGTCATCGGGGCGCACGGCACCAGCCCGCGGCGCGATGCCGCGGGGTGTGGCTCGGGTGCGGGAGTCAGGTTCGGGTTGGCGAAGCGGCAGCCATGGCGGTATGGCCGGCTTGGGCGGGGGCCGGGCGCCCGGCCCAGCGCATGCCGCCCAGCAGGATCAGCAAGGTGGCGCCGTAGAACACCAGCTGGATGCCAGCCGGCGAGGCGTCGTAGCCGATCAGCACGCCCAAGGTCTTGCCGGCGAGCGAGCCGTTGGAAAGCAGCCAGGAGCTGTCCCATAGCTGCTCGCCCAGCGCCGGCAGCCGGTTGGCCTGCAGCAGGAAGCGCGCCGCGCTGGACGCCAGTCCCGCCGCCAGCAGCACCAGCATCGCGTTGGTGGCGCTGAAGAAGTGCTTGAGCGGGATGCGCAGCAGACCGAAGTACAGCGCGAAGCCGAGCAGTACGCCGCCACCCACGCCGAGCGCGATGCCGCCGGCCAGGGCCGCCGCACCGACGCCACCCATCGCCATCGAGTAGAGGAACAGCACCACCTCGGAGCCCTCGCGCAACACCGCCAGCGCGACCACCGCCAGCAGCAGGGTGAGCGAACTGGAGCCGGCCTTCACCGCCTGCCCTACCGCACTCATGTGTCGTGCCAGCTCGCGCGCATGGCGCGACATCCACACCACGTGCCAGCCGATCATCGCCACCGCGACAAGCAGCACGCTGGCATTGAACAGCTCCTGTCCCGAGCCACTGGCCAGCCGCTCGATGACGCCGGCGCCCAGCGCCACCAGCATCGCGCCGACCAGGCCCAGGCCGATGCCACCGGACACGTACACCCCGCGCCAGCGCACGCCGCGCGTGGCAGCGCAGACGATGGAGACGATCAGTGCCGCCTCCAGCACCTCGCGAAACACCAGCAATGCTACGCCAGGCATGGCATCACTCCACGATCAGACGGCCCTGGGCCGTGTCCTGGTGAAAGTCGCCAAAGAACCGGTAGCTGCCGGGCTTGAGCGGGCCAACGAAAACGTTGGTCGTACTGTTCGGCAACACGATCTTCTCGCGGCCCAACTCGGTGCTTTCAAATTCCTCGGGCGCGGCGTCGCGGTTTTCGACCACCAGCTTGAACTTGGTGCCCGCCGGAACCTTGAGCTCGGTCGGCTGGAACGCGTGGCCACGGATGGCGAGATGGAACTCGGGAACTTCGCTGGCATGCGCGGCGAAGCTCGAGAGCAGCAAGATGGCTAGCATGGGGAGACGGTTCACGCTGACGAGTCCAAACCGGGAAGGTGCGTGAATGATAACGACTCTCATCCAGATCCGCAATTTGTCACCACCCTCCACCCGGCATTTCGGTCGCGATCCAGCTGCGGCAAATCCGCGCAGGGACATATATGCGCGACCGCCTACTTCCGACGAGGACGAAAAACCAGCGGTAACGGCTCCACGCCGACCACCGCGTGCGCGGCAGCCGGCTTCTTCGGCCCGCAGGCGCCGCAGGTGCTGCAGCCATCGGCGCAATTGCCGGTGGCCTGCTTCGGCTGCAGCCGGCGGGCGAGTGCCTGCGCCAGGCGCGAATCGCGCTTGCGGGCAAACCGGATCGAGGCGGCCGCCAGCCAACGGTTGCTGAGCTGCGGCGCGAGCTTGCGCAGAACCACCAGCACGCTGGCCAGCACGATCAGGCCAAGGATGACGTATTGCGCCAGGAGTCCGTTGCTCATGCCAGTGCGCTCGCGATCTGGTAGACGAGGAAGGAGGCCGCATAGGCCATCACGAACTGGTAGCCGAAGGAGACGGCCACGATGCGCCAGGAGTTGGTCTCGCGCTTGATGACGGCCAGCGTGGACATGCACTGCGGCGCGTAGGCAAACCACACCAACAGCGACAGCGCACTGGCCAGCGACACGTGCGCAGCCAGCGCCGGCCCCAGTGCGCCGGCATCGCCGCCCACCGCATACACCGTGGCCAGCGCGGCCACCGCCGTCTCGCGCGCGGCAAAGGCGGGGATCAGCGCCAGGCTCATCTGCCAGTTGAAGCCGATCGGTGCGAAGGGGTACGCCAGCCAGCGGCCGAGGTGGCCGGCGAAACTGTAATCGATCGCCGGATCGGTGGCGCCGGCCGGCGCGCCGGGAAAGCTGGCGAGCACCCACATCAGCACGGTGAGCGCGAGGATCACGCCGGTCAGGCGCTTCATGAAGACCATGCCGCGCTCGTACAGGCCGATGCCCACGTCGCGCGCCTTGGGCAGGCGGTAGGACGGCAGCTCCATCAGCAGCGCGTGCTCGCCCCGGTCGCGGCGCACGCGCTTCATCACCCAGCCCACCAGCATCGCGCCGGCAATGCCGGCCGCGTACAGCGCGAACAGCACCAGGCCTTGCAGGTTGAACACGCCGAGCACGGCATGCGCGGGAATGAAGGCGGCGATCAGCAGCGCATACACCGGCAGTCGTGCCGAGCAGGTCATCAGCGGCGCCACCAGGATGGTGGCGAGGCGGTCGCGCGGATCGGTGATGGAGCGCGTGCCCATGATGCCGGGGATGGCACAGGCGAAGCTGGAGAGCAGCGGGATGAAGGAGCGCCCGGTGAGCCCCACCGACACCATCAACCGATCCAGCAGGAAGGCCGCACGCGGCAGGTAGCCGGACTCCTCCAGCATCAAGATGAAGAAGAACAGCACCAGAATCTCGGGCAAAAAGCCCAGCACCGTACCCAGACCGCCGAAGATGCCCTCGTTCACCAGTCCCTGCAGCGGCCCGGCCGGCAGCCACGCGGCCACCTGCCCGCCCAGCCAGCCGAAGCCGTCGCCAATCAGGTCGGTCATCGGTTTGCCCAGCGAGTACACCGCCTGGAACACCAGAAACATCACCAGCGCAAGGATGGCCAGGCCGAACACCGGATGCAGCGCCCAGCGATCCAGCGCGTCGTCCAGCGCGGCGGTGTGGCGCGGCATGGTCACCGTGGCGGCGAGCAACTCGCGCACCTGGGCATGCAGGTCGGCGCGACTGGCACCGTCATCGGGCTGCGCGAGCGCCGGCTCCGGCAGCTCGCCATCCACGCGCGCCACCAGCGCCCTGGCGCCGCCACGCTGCACGGCGACCGTTTCCACCACCGGCAGGCCCAGCCGGCGCGAGAGCCCGGCTACGTCGATTTCGATGCCACGGCGGCGCGCGGCGTCCATCATGTTGAGCGCCAGCACCACCGGCCGCCCCAGCCGCCGCACCTCCAGCAAAAAACGCAGGTGCAGGCGCAGGTTGGTGGCATCGGCCACGCAGACGATGAGGTCGGGCACCGCTTCGCCGGGGTAGTTGCCGGTGAGCACGTCGCGGGTGATCTGCTCGTCCGGGCTGACCGCATCGAAACTGTAGGCGCCGGGCAGATCCAGAATCTGCAGCACGCGGCCGGAGGGTGCGATGAAGCGACCTTCCTTGCGCTCGATGGTGACGCCGGCATAGTTGGCCACCTTCTGCCGGCCGCCGGTAAGCAGGTTGAACAATGCGGTCTTGCCGCAGTTGGGATTGCCCACCAGGGCAATGCGCAAGGCGTCGGCACTCATGCCGTCACCGCCTCGCCTACGCTCACGTTCACCCGCGCGGCCTCGGCGCGGCGCAACGCGAAGCGCGTGTAGCCGATCTGGATCAGGATCGGATCGCCGCCCAGCGGCGCCACCGCCGCCACGCGCACCCGCTCGCCCTCGACAAAGCCCAGGTCACGCAGACGCTGTGCAATCGCATCATCGGCATGGGCATCCGCCACGCCAGCCACCACGGCGGAACCACCTTTGGGCACATCGGACAGACGCACGGTTTCGCTCTCGTGCAAACAAGAATGGTTCGCATTGTACCCGAGCCCCGTTTTTGTTGCAGTGCTCAGGCGATGGCGCCGTGTCGCACTAAAATGGCGCTTTTCGTCGCAGGACTCGTCGATGACCACCGCCATCCAGATCGCCAACGACAACGGCGTGCGCACGCTCACCATGGATCGGCCCAAGGTGCACAACGCCTTCGACGATGCGCTGATCGCCGAATTGACCGCCGCGCTGGAGGCCGCCGACACCGATCCCACCGTGTGCGCCGTGGTACTCACCGGCAACGGCAGTTGCTTCTCCGCCGGCGCCGATCTCCACTGGATGCGCTCCATGGTCGGCGCCAGCGAAGAGGCCAACCGTACCGATTCGCTGCGCCTGGCGAGGCTCATGCGCACCCTGCAATTCCTCGCCAAGCCCACGATTGCCCGCGTCAACGGCGCGGCCTACGGCGGCGGCGTGGGCCTGGTGGCCTGCTGCGACATCGCCATTGGCCTGGCCGCCGCCAAGTTCTCGCTCTCCGAGGTGAAGCTGGGCCTGGTGCCGGCGGTGATCTCGCCCTACGTGGTGGCCGCCATCGGCGTGCGCCAGGCGCGGCGGCTGTTTCTCACCGGCGAGGTGTTCAGCGGCGCGCGCGCGGCCGAAATCGGCTTGCTGCACGAGGCGGTGGCGCCGGATGAGCTGGACACCGCAACGGAGCGCGCCATCCACCTGGTGCGCAAGGTGGCCCCGCTGGCCCAGCGCGAAGCCAAGCAACTCGCCTTCCGCATGGGTGGCCAGGATCGCACCTTCGCGGAAAAAATCGACGAGCTCAACGCCGCCCTGATCGCCCGTCTGCGCGTGGGCGAGGAAGGCCAGCACGGCCTCACCGCCTTCCTCGACAAGCGCGCGCCGCGCTGGGTGGCGGAAGGCTGACGCCAACCCACATTCCCCCATCCTTTCGTTCGCCCCGGACGTCGGCGCGCGGCGCCGGAGCCGAAGGGTATCCCGCGATGCGCTTCGACGCCGCTTGCCATCGCAAGCTACGCTCGGCACGAGCGAAGTTCGGCCACGTCTGCGGCACATCGCTGCTCAAGTCACCCAAGGAATCCGCATGTTCGAACGCGTACTGATCGCCAACCGCGGTGAAATCGCCTGCCGCGTGATCCGCACTTGCCGCCGGCTCGGCATCCGCGCCATTGCGGTGTACTCCGAGGCCGACCGCGATGCGCAGCATGTGCGCCTCGCCGACGAAGCCTGGCCCATCGGCGGCCCGCTGCCGGCCGACTCCTACCTGCGCATCGACGCCATCATGGAGGCCGCGAAGAAGAGCGGCGCGCAGGCGATCCATCCCGGCTACGGTTTTCTTTCGGAGAACACCGCCTTCTCGCGCGCCTGCAAGCAGGCCGGCATCGTGTTCATCGGCCCCGACCCCGAAAGCATCGAGGCGATGGGCTCGAAGGCCGCCGCCAAGCACCTGATGGCCAGGCACGCCGTGCCGCTGGTGCCGGGCTACGACGGCGACGAGCAGGACAACGCCTACCTGGCCGAGCGTGCGCACGAAGTCGGCTATCCGCTCATCATCAAACCCTCGGCTGGCGGCGGCGGCAAGGGCATGCAGATCGTGCGCTCCGACGCCGAGTTCCCCGCCGCGCTGGCCACCGCACAGCGCGTGGCCCAGGCCGCGTTCGGCGACGCCAGCATGCTGCTGGAGCGCTACATCGAAACACCGCGCCACATCGAGTTCCAGGTGTTCGGCGACCGCCACGGCCACGTCATCCACCTGGGCGAGCGCGAATGCTCGGCGCAGCGCCGCTACCAGAAGGTGCTGGAGGAAACGCCCTCGCCCTTCCTCACCCCCGAGCGCCGGGCGGCGATGGGCGCGGCTGCCGTGGCCGCCGCGCGCGCAGTGAACTACGTGGGCGCGGGCACAGTGGAGTTCATCGTCGGCCCCGCCGGCGATTTCCACTTCATGGAGATGAATACGCGCCTGCAGGTGGAGCACCCGGTCACCGAGCTCACCCACGGTGTGGATCTGGTGGAATGGCAGTTGCGCGTGGCCAACGGCGAAGCCTTGCCGCTCACGCAGGACGAGATCGTCTCCACCGGCCACGCCATCGAAGTGCGCCTCTACGCCGAAGACCCCGAGCAGAACTTCCTGCCCGGCTCCGGCAAGCTGCACACGTTGCGCCTGCCCACACCATCGGAACACGTGCGCCTCGACGGCGGCGTGATCGAAGGCGACACGGTGACGATCTTCTACGACCCGATGATCGCCAAGCTGATCGTGTGGGACGAAGACCGCCCGCGCGCGCTCACCCGCCTGCGCCAGGCGCTGGCGCAGTGCGAGATCGACGGCCCGAAGGCCAACATCGCCTTCCTCGAACGCCTCGCCCGCCACGGCGCCATCGTCGAGCACCGCATCGACACCGGTTATCTGGATCGCCACCTCGACGAGTTCGTGGTCGGTCAGCGCGAGCCCGACACCCGCACGCTGCTGGCCGCCGCCACCGCCGCCTTGATGTACGACGAGGCCGCCATCGCCACGAACCCTGCCGACCCACACTCGCCCTGGGCCAGCGCCGACGCCTGGCGCATCGGCCACGCCGGCAAGCGGATGGTCGCGCTGGCGCGCGGCGAGGCACGTTTCGAGATCGAAGCCTGGGGCCACGCCGGCGACTACCGACTCAAGCACGGCGACATCCTTTGCGAAGTGCGTGGCGCACGTTTTGACGGCGCCACGCTCAGCGCCCGCTTCGACAACGAGGCCGAGCGCCACGCCCTGCGCGCCGACGCCCGCCGCGTGCTGCTGCACGACGCCAACGGCCAGCGCTGGCGGCTTGAACGCGTGCCCGCCTATGCGTGGGAATCGAAGGACGCCGCTGGCGGCAACCAGATCATCGCCCCCATGCCAGGCCGCATCGTGCTGGTGAAAGCCAAACCCGGCGACACGGTCGAGCAAGGCCAGGAACTGCTGGTGATGGAGGCGATGAAGATGGAGCTGGCCCTGAAGGCGCCCCGCGCCGGCACCATCGAGAGCATGCACGCCACGCAAGGCGAGTTCGTCGAAGCCGACGCGGTGCTGGTGCGCTTCGCTTCTTAGGGCGGGCACCATCCACCGACTCTCATTCGTGGTGCGCGCAACGGGCGGTACATCCCAGCCGCACCGCACCGCACACGTAGGAGCCCGCTGGCGGACGATACTTTTGTTTTGATGCATCAGAGCAAGAGCATCGCCCGCCAGCGGGCTCCTACCTACCTCTAGCGGAGTTTCCCATGCCTCCATCCAACCACGTCCGCCTCGTCGAAGTCGGCGCCCGCGACGGCCTGCAGAACGAGAAGACCCTGCTGCCCGCCGACGTCAAGATCGCGCTGATCGACCGGCTTTCCGCCACTGGCCTGCAGACGATTGAAGCCACCAGCTTCGTCAGCCCGAAGTGGGTGCCGCAGCTGGCCGACGCGGCAGAGGTGTTCGCCGGCATCCGCAAGCTGCCGGGCGTGAGCTATCCGGTGCTGGTGCCCAACCTCACCGGCTACGAACGCGCCCGTGACGTCGGCGCCACGGAAATCGCCGTGTTCACCGCCGCCAGCGAAGCCTTCAACCGCAAGAACGTCAATGCCTCCATCGACGAATCCATCGAGCGCTTCGCGCCGGTGATCGAGCGTGCCAAGGGGGACGGCGTGGCGGTGCGCGGCTATGTCTCCACCGTGCTCGGCTGCCCCTACCAGGGCGAGGTGCCAGTGGCGGATGTGGTACGCGTGGCGCAGCGCCTGCACGAGCTTGGCTGTTACGAGATTTCGCTGGGCGACACCATCGGCGTAGGCACGCCAGCGAAGGCGCGCGCCATGCTGCACGCGGTGGCGCAGGCCGTGCCGATGAAGGCGCTCGCGGTGCATTTCCACGACACCTACGGCCAGGCGCTGGCCAACATCCTCGCCTGTCTGGAAGAAGGCGTGCGCGTGGTGGACAGCGCCGTCTCCGGCACCGGCGGCTGCCCATATGCCAAGGGCGCCACCGGCAACGTCGCCAGCGAGGACGTGGTCTACATGCTGCACGGCATGGGCATGGAAACCGGCATCGACCTCAACCTGCTGATCGCCACCGGCGCCTGGCTCGCCACGCAGTTGCACAAGGACACCGCCAGCCGGGTCACGCGGGCACGCACCGCCAGCTGAAGGCCGGCGGACGTTTTCGTCCCCGCCGCGCAGGCAGCCATCGGCGACCGCGCGCGGATTGCACGGCGCACGCCTCAGCGCGTCCGCGCCAGCTTGTCGACCGGCGTGCGAACCGGCAGCCGCGCCAGCACGGCGTCGACGAAGGCTGGCGGCAACTGCGCACGCACCGGCACGCGCCACCAGTGGGCTTGCGCGAAGGCGCGGCATTTCACGGCGTCCTTGTCGGTCATCAGCACCGGCAAGGCGTCGCTGAAGGCGAGCTCGGCGGCGGCGAAGGCGTGGTGGTCGGCGAAGGCATGTTCGATCACGTCGAGGCCGGCCTCGCGCAGGCTGGCGAAGAAGCGCACGGGGTTGCCGATGGCGGCCACGGCGTGCACGCGCTGGCCGGCGAAACCTGCCAGCGGCTGGCTGCGCAGGCCGTCCAGCGAGACCGCCGTGCCGCCCGCCAGTTGCATGGGGTATTCGCCCGCCTGCGGCACGCCGCTATTGCACACGCGAAAGCCCACCGCATCCAGCCGATGCAACGGTTCGCGCAAGGGGCCGGCGGGCAGCAGGTGGCCGTTGCCGAAGCGGCGTGCGCCGTCGATCACGCACAGTTCCACGTCGCGGGCGAGGCGGTAGTGCTGCAAGCCATCGTCGGCGATCACCACGTTGCAGCCCGCCGCCACCAGCAGTTGCGCGGCGGCGGGACGATCACGCCCTACCGCCACCGGCACGCCGCTGGCGGCGATCAAGCAGGGTTCGTCGCCCACTTCGGACGGATCAGGTGCGGCATCCAGCAGCAGCGGTTCGCGCTGCCTGCCACCGTGACCGCGACTGACCACGCCGGGATGCAGGCCGCGCTCGCATAGCTGCGCCGCGAGCGCGATGGTGAGCGGCGTCTTGCCGGTGCCGCCGGCGGTGAGGTTGCCGATCACGATGACCGGCACGGGCAGTCGCACGCTGCGCAGTACATGGAGCCGATACAGGGCGCGCCGCAGTGCGGTGAGCGCACCGTACAAGCCGGCCACCGGCCAGCACCACCACGGCACGCGGCCCTTGCCGTACCACGCTTCGACGAGGGCATCCACGCGCGCCACGGCGGCCTCAGTCGCTGCCGAAGCTGGCGTCGTGGAACTGCATGTGGTGCAGCGCGGCGTAGTGGCCGGCGAGCGCCAACAGTTGCGCGTGCGTGCCGCGTTCGACGATGCGGCCCTGCTCCATCACGGCGATCTGGTCGGCGCCTTCGATGGTGGAAAGCCGGTGCGCGATCACCAGCGTGGTGCGATGGCGCATCAGTTGTTGCAACGCTTGCTGGATCAGCCGCTCGGATTCGGTATCCAGCGCGCTGGTGGCCTCGTCCAGCACCAGGATCGGCGCGTTCTTCAAGATCGCGCGGGCGATCGCGATGCGTTGGCGCTGCCCACCGGAAAGGCTGTTGCCACCCTCGCCGATGGGCGTGTGGATGCCCTGCGGCAGACGCGCGATGAACTCCATCGCGTTGGCGGCCTCCGCTGCGGCGACGATCTCGGCCTCGCTGGCGCCGGCCAGCTCGCCATAGGCGATGTTGTTGGCCACGGTGTCGTCGAACAGCACCACGCTCTGCCCCACCCAGGCGATCTGCCGGCGCAGCGAGGCGAGCGTGTAATCCTGATAGCTCTCGCCGTCGAGCACGATGCGCCCGCCGGAGAGTTCGTTGAAACGCGGCAAGAGGCTCACCAGCGAGCTCTTGCCACTGCCCGAGCGCCCCACCAGCGCGGTGACCGTGCCCGGCGCGCAGTGCAGATCCACCCCGCGCAGCGCTTCGAAATCGTTGCGCGGGTAGGTGAGCCGCACATCCTCGAAGCGCAGGTCGCCACGCGTGCGCGCAAGCTCGCGCGTGCCCTGGTCGGTTTCGGGTGGCAGGTCGATGATCTCGAACAGATCATCAGCCGCAGACAGTCCGCGCTGCACGTTGGCCTGCACATTGGCGAGCCGGCGTAGCGCTGGCAGCATCATGCCCATCGCCGTGAGCACAGCCACAAACACGCCTGCCGACATGTTATCCAGCACTCGCGGCCGTGTGCCCATGAACACCAACGCAGCCAGCGCGCATGCAGCCACCAACTGGATCGTGGAACTGGATGCCGCATTGGTCGCCGCAATCTTCAAATTCAGCCGACGGGTGTGCCGGGTGACCTCACCGAAGCGCCCGCTCTCATGGGCCTGGCCACCATAGATACGCACCTCACGATGCGCACCGACCGATTCCTCCACGGTGCCCGTGACCGAGCCCATCGACCCCTGAATCCGGCGACTGATCTTCCGATAGCGTCGACTAACCACCGCAGCAATCAAAGCAATCATCGGCACCATCACCAACAGCACCGACGTGAGATAAACGCTGTTGTAAAGCATCACCGCAAGCATGGCCATGACGGTGAATCCATCGGTCACGACTGTTTTTATGGCGTCAGTCGCTGCTGATGCCACCTGTTCGCTGGTGTAGGTAATACGGGAAATCTGTTGCCCTGACGGCTCGGCACCGTAAAACGCAGCAGGAAGCCGCAGATAGGCATCGAAAACATCCTGCTGGATCGCCTGAACCACATGGCGGCCCATGTACGAAACACCGTAACTGCTGACAAAGCTGGCGACTGAACGCACAAGAAAAAGCGCGATAATCCAGATCGGCATCCAGAAAATCAGATACGGGTCTTTCTTCGTGAACAACTGGTCGGTGATGATCTTGAAAAGATCCGTGAAAATCGCCTGACCACTACCATCCGCCAGCATGGCAACTACTGAGATCAGGCCAACCACCCAGTAACGGCGGGTATATCCCAACAATCGCTTGTAGATGCGCCAGGAATCGGCATCCCAAATGGTGGTTCTCTCGTCACTCACCGAACCGTGTCCGGCTTGCTCGGCGTGGTGGCGATGGAGAGCTTGGTGAAGCCCAGTTGGCCCAGCGCGTCCATCGCGGTCACCACGCTCTGGTGCGACGACAGCGCGTCGGCGCGGATGGTCACCGGCTGATCGTGCTCGCCATTGGTGACGCGCGCGATCGCCTGCTTGAGCGCATCCACGCTCTGCCCCGGCACCGCATCGCTACCCACCCAGAAGTGGCCGTCGCGCTCGACCATGATGATGAGCGCCGGCGCGTTCATGTCGCGATCCTGCACGCTGGCGCTGGGCAGGGTGAGCTGCATGCGCGAGTGCTGGATGAAGGTGCTGGTGAGCACGAAGAACATCAGCAGCGTGAGCAGCACGTCGATCAACGGCACTACGTTGATCTCGAACTCATCGCCACGGCGGTCGTTGCCGATGCGCATGGCGTCAGCCCGCGTTCGGCGCAGCCGGCGTCGCCGCCCGGCGCGGTGTGGCGCGCGGGGCTGGCGCGGTCGGCAGGGTGAGGTCGTCCAGCAAGGCGGTGGCCTGTTTCTCCATCTCCACGCAGTAGCCAGCCACGCGCGAGCGGAAATAGCGATGCAGCACGTACGCCGGGATCGCCACGGTAAGGCCCGACGCGGTGCAGATCAGCGCCTCGCCGATACCGCCGGCCATCTTCGCCGGGTCGCCGATACCGCCGGCCATCACCTGCATGAACATGCGGATCAGGCCGATCACCGTGCCGAACAGGCCCAGCAGCGGGCCGATCAGCGCGATCGTGCCCAGCGTCGAAAGGTAGCGCTCCATCCGGTGCACCACATGGCGACCGGTATCCTCGATGCGCTCCTTGATGAGCTCGCGGCCGTGGCTGCGCACCGCCAGCGCGGCGGCCAGCAGCTCGCCCAGCGGCGAGCCTTCGGCGAGCACGGCGAGGTGCTTGGGATCGAGCTGGCCGCCGCGTGCCCACTGGCGCACTTCCTCGCCCAGCCCCGGCGGTAGCACGGCGCTGCGCCGCAACACCCAGAAGCGCTCCAGCACGATGGCCAGCGCGACCAGCGAGCACACGAGGATGGGCAGCATCGCCCAGCCACCAGCCATCAGGATATCGAGCACGTTGATTTCCGCCGGTCGAACGAAATGGAAGGAGCGCATCATAGCAGCCGCTCCGGCCGGTTCCGTGGCGGAGGCGGCGGTTCGGGAAATCAGGGCGTCTCGCGCCAGTAGCGCGGCTCGCGCCGCCGCCAGCGTGCCGTGACGCGGGCAGGTCCGGCAACGGGAAAGGCCAGCGCCAGCGCCCCGCTGTCGGCGGTATTCAGCACTGGCACGCCGGCAGCGGCATACCGCGCCAGCACCTCGGGCTTGGGGTGGCCAAACCGGTTGCGCCAGCCCGCCGAGACGATGGCCAGCGGCGGCGCCACGGCGGCGATGAAGGCGGGGTCGGAGGACTGCTTGCTGCCGTGGTGCGGCACCAGCAACACCGGCGACGGCCCCGCACCCAGCGCCGCCGCCACTTCCGGCTCGATCTTCTTCGTGATGTCGCCGGGCAGCAGCAGGCGCCCACCCGCGCCTTCCACCAGCAGCACGCAGGAACGATCATTGCCCTTGCCGGCGGCGCCCGGCATCGGATGCAGCAGGCGGAAACGCACGCCATCCCACGTCCAACCTTGCCCGGCCGCGCACCCCGCCATCGGCAGCGGCATGCGCTGCGGCTCGCCGGCGTAACGCAGCGCGCCGGGAAAGGCCGCCACCACGGCGGGCGCGCCGCCGGCATGGTCGTTGTCGGCATGGCTCACCAGCAGCACGTCCAACCGCCCCAGCCCGAGCGCACGGATCGACGGCAGCACCGCCGCCTCGCCCAGGTCGAAACCGGAGGGGTAACGCGCGCCGGTGTCGTACAGCAGCACATGCCCGCGCGTGCGCACCACCACCGCCAGCCCCTGCCCCACGTCCAGCACCCAAGCCTCGAACGCGCCGACCGCCGGCTTTTCCAGCGGCGGCCACAGCAGCGGCAGAAACAGCAGCAGTCCCAATCCGCGCAGCGGCACCCCGCGCGGCAGAAACAACCACAGCGCACCCAGCGTGGCCAGCACCAGCGCCCACGGCTGCACCTCGGGCAGGTACCAGTGCGCGCCGGGCCAGATCGCCATGCGTTCCAGCAACCACCACTGCGCATGCGCCAGTTGCCCCGTCAGGTACAACACCGGCGCCGCCAGCGGCGGACACACACCGAGGCAAATCACGCCCAGCAAGGCGCCGGGCACGATCACGAAACTCACGAAGGGCACGGCCATCAGGTTGGACAACGCGCCCACCAGCGAAGCCTCGCCAAAAAACCACAGCGTCAGCGGCAGCAGGGACACCGTCATCAACAACTGCCCGGCGCTCAGCTCATGCAGAAACGCACGCAGCCCACGCCCTCGCGATTGCAGGCACAGCATCAGCAGCGCCACGCCGGTGAAGGACAACCAGAAACCCGCCGCCAGCACCGCCAGCGGATCGCAAGCGAGGATCGCCAACATGGCCAACGCCAGCGAATGCGCACCACTGCCGCCGCGCCGCGAACAGCGCGCCAGCGCCACCACCGCGATCATCAACAGCGTGCGCACCGTCGGCAAGCCAAAGCCCGCCAGTGCGCTGTAGACGCCGGCCACCAGCAAGGCGCCCGCCGCCTGCGCCTGCATGCGCGGCAACCGCAGCGCCAAGCCCGGCCACAGCAAATACAGCGCGCTGGCCAGCCACACGCCGAACATGGCCGACACGCCCACGTGGAAACCTGAAATGGCGATCAGGTGCGGGATGCCGTTGGCCCGCGCTACCTCCCAGTCATGCTGGCTCAAGCCCCGCGTATCACCCACCGAAAAGGCCGCGAGCAGCGCCGCATCGTGCGGATCGCGCACACGCGCGGCAATGCCTTGCACGATGGCCGCGCGCACGCCGTCCACGCACCATCGCTGGCCGAGCCGCGCATTGCCTGCGTCCTCGCGCACGTAGCCGGTGGCCACGATGCGCCGCTGCAAGGCCATGCGTTCGGCGTCGCTCGTGCCGGGGTTGATGAGGCCGCGCGGACGCTTCAAGCGAAGCCGCAGTCGCCAGCGCTGACAAGGCGCCAGCGGCGGCGCCTGCTCGTACCAGGACACCATGCTGCGACCACGCAAGGGCACGGACCGACCGTCCAGCGTGGCACTATCGATCTCGAAGGCAAAGCGCGTGGCATCCTCCCGCACCTCCGGCAACTCGTCGATATGCCCCGTCACCACGAAATCGCGGCCTTCCAACGCACGCGGCAAACGCGCGTCCATCGCGCCGGCGCCAACGTGCATGGCCCACAGGGCGCCCACGGCGATGCATAGCGGCAAACGCCAACGCGGGAAGCGCCAGAAGGCCAGCGCAATGGGCAGCAGGAGCGGCAGCGACAACCACGCCGGCGGCAGCGCGGGCAGCCATTGCACGGCGAGCACGCCCAGCAGCAGCGCGGGAGCTGCTGTCGTTGTGCTGATGGGTGGGTGGCTGGATGGCACCATGCCTGCATCCCTCGGTACGGGGTTGAGGCTAGCGGGTTGTCGCTGCGGAATTGGACGAAAGGCGTGTAGGCGAAAGCCTCGCGAGGCACACGCTTGCAGCTTCTGGCGCGCACGATGCGCGCCTGCTCTTCCGGGCCCCCTGGGCGGCGGTGAGGCGGGGGCGGCGAGGCCGCGCAGCGGGCGAGGCCAAGGATGGCCTCGCCTTTTCGCGCGGACAGGAGTCCGCTCGAAAAGCCCGGCCACGGCTCACGAACTTGCCGGGCACGGATGCCCGGCAAGCGCCGCCCCGGGGTGTCGTTTCCTCTTGGTTACTTCTCCTTTGGACAAGCAAAGGAGACGTAACTCGGGCGTCCGAAGGACGCACGAAACGGTTTCGATGTCACGGACAACGAAAAAGACAGAAACCCCTCTCCCCTGCCCCTCTCCCGCAAGCGGGAGAGGGAAAACGAAGCTACCCGCGCACCGCCTCGCGCAACACGCCACCATGCAGCACCAGGGTGCGATCCATGCGCGCGGCAAGGCGGTGGTCGTGGGTGACCAGGACGAAGCTGGTGCCGACCTCGCGGTTGAGCTCCAGCATCAGCTCGTAGATCTGGTTGGCGTTGCCCTCGTCGAGGTTGCCGGTGGGCTCGTCGCCCAGCACGCAGGCCGGCTTGGTCACCAGCGCGCGCGCCACCGCGCAGCGCTGGCGCTCACCGCCGGAAAGCTCGGCCGGCTTGTGGTGCGCGCGCGCGCCCAGGCCTACCCGCTCCAGCAAGGCCGCTGCCCGCTTCGTCGCTTCGGCAATCGCCGTACCGCGGATCAACAACGGCATGCACACGTTTTCCAGCGCAGTGAATTCGGGCAAAAGGTGGTGGAACTGGTAGATGAAACCCAGCGAGCGGTTGCGCACGCGCCCACGCTCGGCGTCGGAGAGCGTCGACAGTTGGCGGCCGTCCACTTCCACCTCGCCGGCGGAAAGCGTGTCCAGCCCGCCGAGGATGTGCAGCAGGGTGCTCTTGCCCGAACCCGAGGCGCCGACGATGGCCATGGTCTGGCCGCGCTTGAGCTCGAAGCTCACGTCGCTGAGCACTGGGGTATCCAGCCCGCCCTCGGCATAGGTCTTGGCCACACCGCGGGCACGCAGCACAGGGGTGTTCGACGGCATCGGCGTGCTCTCGATCAACGTGTTCTCATTCATAGCGCAGCGCCTGCGCCGGCTGCGTGCGCGAGGCGCGCCACGCGGGATACAGGGTGGCCAGCAGCGCGAAGCCGAAGGTAATCAGCGCCACCCAGCCCACGTCGACCCATTCCAATCGGCTGGGCACTTCGCTGATGTAGTAGACGTCGGGCGAGAGGAACTGCACGTGGAAGACGTGCTCGATCACCTTCACGATGCCCGGCAGCTTCCACGACAGCAGCGAGCCCAGGCTCACGCCGAAGCCGATGCCGACCAGGCCCACCAGCACGCCCTGCACCATGAACATGCCCATGATGCTGCGTGGCGTCGCGCCCAGCGTGCGCAGGATGGCGATGTCGGCCTGCTTGTCGGTGACCAGCATCATCAGCATCGAGATCAGGTTGATGACCGCCACCAGGATGATGAGCGAGAGGATCACGAACATCACCTTCTTCTCCATCGAGATGGCGGAGAACAGGTTGCTGTTGGTCTGCTCCCAGGTCTGCACCTGGTAGACCTGGCCCAGTTGCCCAGCCAGATCGTGCGCCACCTTGCGCGCGTTGAAGAGATCGTCGAGCTTCAGGCGGATGCCGCTGGGACCGTCGAGGCTGGCCAGCTTCCCGGCATCCTGGATATTGACCAGAGCGAGGCCGGAATCGGCCTGCTCGACGCCCATGGAGAACAGGCCCGAGACATGGAAGCCGCGCATGCGCGGCACGCCGCCGAAGGGGGTGGCGCGAAACTCGGGCACCGCCATCACCACCTGGTCGCCCACGTTCACGCCGAGCTGGGCGGCGAGATCCGAACCCAGCACGATGTTCCAGCTGCCCGGAGTGAGCTGGTCGAGCCGGCCGTGGATCATGTGCTGGCCGATGTCCACCACGCCCGGCTCCAGCGCGGGATCGATGCCGCGCACCAGCGCCGCCGCCGGCGCGCGGCCCTGCAACAGCGACTGGATTTCCACATAGGGCGCGGCGCCCTTCACGTGCGGATTGGCCTCGGCCGTGGCCAGCGCGCGCCGCCAGTCGTGGATGCCTTCGCCGAAGCCGGCGATGGTGGCATCGGACACCGTGCTCAGGATGCGCGTCTTCAGCTGGTAGTCGAAGCCGTTCATCACGCTCATCACCGTGATCAGGGCGATCACGCTGATCGAGATGCAGACGATGGAGACGGCGGAGATGAAGGAGATGAACTGGTTGCGCCGCTTGGCGCGGGTGTAGCGCAGGCCGATGAAGAGTTCTAGCGGTCGAAACATGGGCGCTCGCGATGGGCTCGGCGGGCAGGCATGCCCGAAGAAGCCGGCATTATCCGGCATTCGCATGGACAGCGCAGGGGCGTGGAAAGTGTCCGCGCAGCGTGGATTCAGATGCGCGGCGTGGCGGGCGCGGCCTGCACCAGCGCCAGGCGCATGCGCAGGCGGCGACGGGTGTCGGCATCACTGTTGTCAGCGGCCAGCAAGAGCACATGCTCGCCGGCAGGCATGGCACGCAGGCGCAGCAGCACCCAATCGCCCAGCACGCGAAACGAAGCCAGCGTGGCCGGCGCATCGCTGCCGTCGGCGAAGTGCAGGCTCCAGTTGCCGTCAGCGTTCCAGCCAGTCGCACGCACCGGCGAAGCCTGCCAGCGGCGCACGACGCGCCACACCAACAAGACAATCCCGATGGGCAATGGCCTCTTCAACCAAGGCGGCAGTCCAGACAAGACGACGGCAAGAATCGCCAACACCGCCACCATCCACAGCAGGCGCGGCAGCCAGCGCGAGGGGCGGTACTCAAAGCCGATGGCGGGCGCGGATGTCATCGATGATCGCCTGCCAGTCCGCGCGCGGCGCCTTGGCGTGACCCATCACCCAATCCCACAGGTCGGGATCCTGCACGTCGAGCAGTTCGTCGAAGGCCTGCTGAAGTTCGGCACTGGCGCCGTCGAAGGCCTCATCCAGCCAGCCGCCCATCAGGGCGTCGAGTTCGCGCGTGCCGCGGCGGGTACGCCAGCGCAGACGCTTGAGCCGGGCTTGATCCATGGGTGCTCCATCCTCGTGTTCGGAGGCAAGTGTAACGGCCCGCCACAAACGCGACAGGCCGCGCAAGGCGGCCTGTCGCGCGATGCAGCGGGCGAGCTCAGGCGGAGCGACGCTCCACCATCAGCTTCTTGATTTCCGCGATCGCCTTGGCCGGATTCAGGCCCTTCGGGCAGGTGCGGGTGCAGTTCATGATGGTGTGGCAGCGGTAGAGCTTGAACGGGTCTTCGAGGTCGTCCAGGCGTTCGCCGGTGGCTTCGTCGCGACTGTCCACGATCCAGCGGTAGGCCTGCAGCAGGATCGCCGGGCCCAGGTACTTGTCGCCATTCCACCAGTAGCTGGGGCAACTGGTGGAGCAGCACGCGCACAGGATGCATTCGTACAGGCCGTCGAGCTTCTTGCGGTCTTCCGGCGACTGCAGGCGCTCCTTGTCGGGCACCGCGCTCTGCGTGCGGATCCACGGTTTGATCGAGGCGTACTGGGCGTAGAAGTGGGTGAGGTCGGGCACCAGATCCTTCACCACCGGCATGTGCGGCAGCGGGTAGATCTTGACGTCGCCGGCCTTGAGCCGGTCGATGGCGCAGATGCAGGCCAGCGTGTTGGTGCCGTCGATGTTCATGGCGCAGGAGCCGCAAATGCCCTCGCGGCAGGAACGGCGGATCGTCAGCGTGGGATCGATCTCGTTCTTGATCTTGAGCAGCGCATCCAGAACCATCGGGCCGCACGCGGCCAGATCCACCTCGAAGGTGTCGACGCGCGGGTTCTGCCCGTCGTCAGGGCTCCAGCGGTAGATGCGGAAGGTGCGCGGTTTCTTCGCGTCCTTCGCCGGCCAGTGCTTGCCGGGCTGGATCTTGGAATTCTTCGGTAGCGAAAACTCTGCCACAGTGGCTCTCCAGTCCGGAATTAGTAAACGCGCTTCTTCGGCGGCACCACCTCGACCTCATCGGTCAAGGTGAACATGTGCACCGGGCGGTAGTCGAAGCTGGTCTTGCCGTGCTCGTCGACCTTCACCAGGGTGTGCTTCATCCACTCGGCGTCGTTGCGATCCGGGAAATCCTCGCGCGCATGGGCGCCACGGCTTTCCGGACGCTGCTCGGCCGAGTGCATGGTGCCCACGGCCTGGTCGAGCAGGTTGGCCAGTTCCAGCGTCTCGATCAGGTCGGAGTTCCACACCAGCGAGCGGTCGGTGACCTTCACCTGCTGGAAGGAGTCGTACACCTTGTCGATCTTGGCGCAGCCGGCCTTGAGCGTCTCGCCAGTGCGGAACACCGCGGCGTCGGCCTGCATGGTGCGCTGCATGTCCAGGCGAACCTTCGCGGTGGGCAGCTCGCCGTTGGCGTGGCGCAGGCCGTCGAAGCGCGCCAGCGCCTTGTCCAGCACGCTGGCGGGCAGATCCTTGTGCGGCGCGCCGGGCTTGATGATCTCGGCGCAGCGATGCGCCACCGCGCGGCCGAACACGACGAGGTCGAGCAGCGAATTGGAGCCCAGCCGGTTGCCGCCGTGCACCGACACGCAGGCCGCCTCGCCGATGGCGAACAGGCCGGGCACCACGGCGTCGACGTCGTCGCCCTTCTTCTGCACCACTTCGCCGTGGTAGTTGGTGGGGATGCCGCCCATGTTGTAGTGCACGGTGGGCAGGATCGGGATGGGTTCCTTGGTCACGTCCACGCCGGCGAAGATGCGCGCCGACTCGGCGATGCCCGGCAGCCGCTCGTGGATCACCTCGGGGCCGAGGTGCATCAGGTTGAGGAAGGCGTGATCCTGGTGCTCACCCACGCCGCGGCCTTCGCGGATCTCGATGGTGATGGCGCGGCTGACCACGTCGCGCGAGGCCAGATCCTTGGCGCTGGGCGCGTAGCGCTCCATGAAGCGCTCGCCCTTGGAGTTGGTGAGGTAGCCGCCCTCGCCGCGCACGCCCTCGGTGATCAGGCAGCCGGCGCCGTAGATGCCGGTGGGATGGAACTGCACGAATTCCAGATCCTGCAGCGCCAGGCCCGCGCGCAGCACCATGCCGCCACCATCGCCGGTGCAGGTGTGCGCCGAGGTGGCGCTGAAGTAGGCGCGGCCATAGCCGCCGGTGGCCAGCACCACGCCCTGCCCGCGGAACACGTGCAGGGTGCCTTCGTTCATGTCCAGCGCGAGCACGCCGCGACACACGCCTTCCTCGTCGAAGATCAGGTCGGTGGCGAAGTATTCGACGAAGAACGTGGCGTCGTGCGCCAGTGCCTGCTGGTACAGCGTGTGCAGCATGGCGTGGCCGGTGCGGTCGGCGGCGGCGCAGGTGCGCTGCGCGGTGCCCTTGCCGTAGTGCGTGGTCATGCCGCCGAACGGGCGCTGGTAGATGTGGCCGTCCGCGGTGCGCGAGAACGGCACACCGTAGTGCTCCAGCTCGATCACCGACTGCGGCGCGTTCTTGCACATGTACTCGATGGCATCCTGGTCGCCCAGCCAGTCGCCACCCTTCACGGTGTCATAGAAGTGGAAGCGCCAGTCGTCCTCGCCCATGTTGCCCAGCGCCGCGGCAATGCCGCCCTGCGCCGCCACGGTGTGCGAGCGGGTGGGGAACACCTTGGTGACGCAGGCAGCCTTGAGGCCCTTCTCGGCCAAGCCGAAAGTGGCGCGCAGGCCGGCGCCGCCGGCGCCCACCACGATCACGTCGTACTTGTGCTGCTGAATCTTGTAGGCTTCCATCGAACTCAGACTCCCAGTGCAATGCGCAACACGGCCAGCACGCCGGCGAGCGCGCACAGCACGGCAAGAAACTTGATGGCCACCAGCAGGACGACTTCCTTCCAGCGGGTGTGCACGTAATCCTCGATCACCACCTGCAGGCCGAGCACGGCATGCCAGAACATGGTGACGACAAACAGGATCAGCAGCAGCGCGTTCCACGGCTTGGCCACCGCCGCCCGCGCGACGGCGTAGTCAGCGTGCAGCAGAGAGAGCACGGTGAACACGAACCACAGACCGAGCGCGATCAGCGCCGCGGCGGTGACGCGCTGCGTCCACCAGTGGCCCACGCCATGCTGGGCCGAGCCCAGACCACGCGCATGCTTCATCGGATGGCGCAGCTGGCTGCGCACATCATCGGTACCTACGCGCAGGTTCATGCAGCACCTCCTTGAGCGAGCACGCAGGCCCAGATGAGCACCGTAATCACAAAGCTGCCGATCACCGACAACCAGCTCGAGCGCACGAACTGGGGAATCCTGTAGCCTGCGCCGGTGTCCTGCACGAGGTGGCGGATGCCGTTGCACAGATGGTAGCCGAGCGCCCAGGTCCAGCCCAACAGCAGCAGCATGCCCGGCACGCTGCCGGTGCACACCTTGAACTGCGCGAAGGCAGCCTCGCCGGCGGCCAGCGCCAGGATGCCCCAGACCACCAGCAAGGTGCCCACGGCCAAGGCAACGCCGGTGGCGCGATGCAGGATGGAAGTCACCATCTGGATCTGCCAGCGGTAAACCTGCAGATGGGGTGAGAGCGGGCGGGGCGTATCTGCCATGGCGGCTATCCTGTGGTGGAATCGCTGGAACTTTCTGCCACACCGAACCGCGCCACGCAACGGCACCCACGCCGCCGCGCGGGGCGCATCAGAAATCGATACAGCGCCCGTTCTTTTCCCAATCGCCGTAGCGGGTGGGGTCGAGCGCCGGCTTTTCCTTTGCTTCCGTCCCCGCCGCCGGCGATGCCGGCACGGCCGCGGGCTCCGCGGGCGCGGAGGCAGGCATGGATTCGGATGGGCGGGAAAGATCGGTCATGGTCGTTGAATCGAGCAGCGGAAGGTTAATACTTGCGCCCATGCCACACAACCTTGACGAAGCTCAGCACGCTGCCCACACCCGCGCCGCGACCGCTTGCACCAACCACACGGCGACCACACATGACACCACCATGCCCACCTCCAGTCGCGCCGAAACCCTGTTGATCGAAGGCGCCGACGCGCTCACCTTCGCCCACGCACAGTTCAGCAGCGACGTGCGCGCGCTGGCTGTCGGCAGCTGGCAGTTCAGCGCCTGGCTCGACGCCCACGGCCGCGTGTGCGCGTTGTTCCAACTGGCCCGCCTGGAGGAGCAGCGCCTGCTGCTGCTGTTGCGCGGCGGATCGGCGGCCACGCTGGGCGATGCATTGCGTCGTTTCGTCCTGCGCAGCCGCGTCAACCTGCAGGCCGCGCCATGGCGCACGCTGGCCGCGGGCGCCGCCTTGCCCCTGCACACCCTGCAAGCGTCGCCACACAGCATCGCACTCGGCGCCGACACACACAGCCTGCGCATCACCGCCGACGGCGAAAGCAACGATCAGTGGCGCGCGCCACAACTGCTACTGGGCTGGCCATGGCTGCCGGCAGACGCAGCGGGAACCCTGCTGCCGCCTGCCCTTTCGCTGCATCGCCTGCACGCCGTCAGCACCAGCAAGGGCTGCTATCCGGGCCAGGAGATCGTGGCGCGCCTGCATTTTCGTGGCGGCAACAAGCGCCATCTGCACACCGTCGCGCCCTCGTGCGAGGTACGTCCCGGCGAGCGCCTGCGCCGCGATGGCACGGAGGTCGGCCTCGTGCTCGACGGTACCGCGATGATCGATGGACGCATGCATGCGCTGGCGGTGCTGCATGAGGATGTCGCCATGCCGGACATGGTCTTGCCGCTCGACGACAGGCTGACGCTGTCGCTCATGCATCGCTGGGAAGACTGACGCCCACGCATCGTCGCCACAGCATGAACAATCGTTCAGATTGACCGGTATTTCGCGCTATTTTTGCCTGCGGCGCAGCGTCGCGGCACTTGCCTCGCAAAAAAGCCGCCATTAGGCTCCGCCCACCATCACCGCGGCAGCCGCTCTCACTAGGCCGCCGATACACGCGACGAACCGGATGTTTCCGAATCGGCGCGACCTGGCCAACAAGCCAGATGGCACAACCGCTTCCATGCGGAACTTGTTGCAGGCAGCCCGGCACCTCCGCCACATCACGCTCCCCTGCAGACCCCAACTCGACCGGCAACACCCGTCGATCGACGCCACAATCCCGTGGCATTCGCGCACGCCACAAGTTTCGGCCGCGCGATTCATCCAGGTGGAACGGCCTGCCCGCCCGTCCATCGCAACGGCGCGCAAGACAGCACAACGTCTGCGCGTACAGCACGCTGGAGGCAGATCATGAAACTTTCCATGCTGTTATGGCTGACTTCGCTGATGCCCCAGCCCGTCGCCAACCAGGCCTGTCTGGCCACCACGGTGTATCTGGAAGCGCGCAGCCAGCCCACCATTGGCCAGCTGGCCGTGGCCGAAGTCGCCATGCGCCGGCGCGAGCGCGGCCAATGGGGCAAGACCGTCTGCGCCGTGGTGATGGCGCCGCACCAGTTCGCCACCACCACCACGCCGGGCTCGTTCGACATCGTCAATCCCGCGGCCTTCGGCAAGGCCTGGGAGATCGCCGGACGCAGCATCCACGACTGGCAACTGCCGGCCGCCGAGCGACGCATCGTCGTGCCGCGTGCCGACCATTTCGCCGCGGCATCCGTGGCACCGGCGTGGTCGCGCAACAAGCACGCCATCACCATCGCCGACCACACTTTCTACGCGGTCAACTGAGCACTGCCAAAAACGACCAAGGCCATCTTCCGATGGCCTTGGTCGTTTTTGGACGTCTGGACGTATGGACGTCCAAGCTCTTTCAACACGTCACGGCATCACTGGTTGCCGGCCACCACGCTCACGCCTTCCTGCACCTGCACGCGGTCGCCCGGGTCATGATCCATGCGCACCGTGCGGGTGACACCATTGAAGACGTACTGCACGTCGTAGGCCACGATCTTGCTGCTGCTGTTGGTGACCGTATCGCAGCGCCGTTCGACACTGGAGCTCGTCTGCGCCGTGTGATGCGCGTTCTCGATGCGATTGCCGGCGTAACCTCCGCCCACCGCGCCAGCCACCGTGGCCAGGGTCTTGCCCTTGCCGCCACCCACCATGTGGCCAAGCAGACCGCCCGCCACCGCGCCGATCGCGGTGCCGGCAATGTTGTGCTGATCCTTCGGCGGCTCGGTGTGGTTCACCACTTCGTTGTGGCAGACCTCCTTCGGCGTGTTCGTGCTCGAACGCACCGGCGTCACGCTCACCACCTTGGCGTATTGCGGGCCAACCGGCTGCTGCGCCGCCGGCTGCCCGTCCGCCCCTTGCGTGCCCGCATCGGCGCTGCGGTTGCACGCCGCCAAACCAACGGCGAGCGCCGCCACGATGGCTACGTTGAGTGCCTTGACGATCGACATTTTCATGAATGCTCTCCTGTGATTGCTGATGCGCGTCGCCCCCTGCGGGCACGTGGCGCCATTGAAACCGCAACAGCCTGAATACCGGCTAGACCATCGCCATTACAATAACTTCACAAGGTCACCGCAGCCGCCGCCGTACACGCCGACTTGCACGAAACGAGAGGTCGATCACGCCCATGCTCATCGACAGCCACGTCCATCTCGACGCCAGCGCCTTCGACGCCGACCGCGACGACGTGTTGCGGCGGGCTGCGGCGGCGGGCGTACGCCAGTTGGTGATCCCGGCCACCGACGCGGCAAGCTGGCCGCGCATCCATGCGCTTTGCGCGGCACAGCCGCAGACCCTGTTTCCGGCCTTCGGGCTGCACCCGCTGTTCCTGCAACCGACCGCTCCCACGCAACTCGACGACCTGCCCGACTGGTGCGTCAGGCACGACGCCGTGGCCATCGGCGAAACCGGTCTGGACTTCCATACGTCCGAACCTTCGCCCTCCCTGCAGCGCGCCTGCTTCGAGCACCAGCTGGCGCTGGCCCGCGAACTCGACCTGCCGGTGATCGTGCACGCCAGGCAGGCGCTGGAGGAGGTCACCCTCGCCCTGCGTCGCCATCCTGGCGTGCGCGGCGTGGTGCACAGTTTTTCCGGCAGCGCGGAGCAGGCGCGCCGGCTGGGGGAGATCGGCTTCCATATCGGCATCGGCGGCCCAGTGACCCACGAACGCGCGCAGCGCCTGCGCCGCATCGTTGCCGGCATGCCGATCGAACGCCTGCTGCTGGAAAGCGACGCGCCCGACCAACCCGACGCCGACCATCGCGGCCAGCGCAACGAATCGGCGCACGTCACCAACGTACTGCGCTGCGTGGCCACCCTGCGCGGCGAAGCCGAACCGGCCGTGGCTGCCGCCACCAGCGCGAACGCACGCCGCCTGTTCCGCCTGCCCGACCCTGCCTGACCACACCCATTCACCGTCGGCCACCCGTGGTGGGAACTCGCGCCAGGCACTTGCGCCACGCGCCAAGCCGCGCCACACTTTAGTTCACCAGTGAAATATGAATTGATGAAATGCAACAGCTCGGCAAATGCATCGTGATGATGGACGAAGGCGTCGGCCGCATGCATGCGGCCATGCCCGGCCTGCCCGTCGAGGCGGCCACGCTGTGCCGGCTGATGTCCATGGTCGGCAAGCGCATGGACGAAGGCCTGGAAGAGAAACTCAAGCCACACCAGCTGAACCACAGCGAATTCCTCTCCCTGATGATGCTGCACAGCCGGCCCGACGGCAGTTCCACGCCGGGCGAACTGTGCGAATTCACCTCGCAGGGCAACACCAACATGACGCGCATCGGCAACGCGCTGGTAAAGCGCGGCCTGATCTCGCGCGGCGCCAGCGCCAATGATCGCCGCTGCGTGCTGATGCGCATCACCGCCGCCGGCCGCCGCTTCGTGCAAAAGATGCTGCCGCCGATGTTCCCGCACACCGAGGCGATCTTCGCCGGCTTCAGCGGCGCCGAACGCCGGCAGTTCAGCCGTCTGCTGCGCAAGCTCGCCAAGAACCTCGACCAGCTCGACGCGCACGACGCGTCATGAAGGATGCCCCGATGACCTTCGCCCCGCCGCGTGCGGCCCTGGCCCTTGCCGTTGCGCTCTCGCTCGCCGGCTGCGCCTTTGCGCCACCCAAGCTTGCCCACCCCGAGCTGCGCGACGACGTGCCGCTGGCCGGCCTGTCCGTGCCCGCCCGCGCCGGTTGGCCAGCCACCGACTGGTGGCGCGGCTACGCCGATCCGCAGCTCGACGAGCTGATGGCGCGCGCGTTGCAGCACTCCCCCGACCTCGCGCAGGCGCAGAGCCGCGTGAACAGCGCCAATGCGGCGGTGAAGCTCGCCGCCGCGCAGGCCGGCCTCAGCATCAACGGCAGCGCGCAGGTTGCTCGCCAGCGCGTCAGCGGGCACGGCCTGATGCCACCCAAGCTGCTCGGTTTCACCTGGTACAACCAGGCCGACCTCGGCGTGCAGTTCCAGTACGACTTCGACTGGTGGGGCAAGCAGCGCGCCGCCATCGAGAGTGCGCTTGACCAGGCCCATGCCGCCGAGGCGCAGCGCGCGGCGGCCGCACTGACGATCCAGAATGCCGTGGCCGCCACCTATGTCGGCTGGCTCGCCGATGAGGCACGGCTGACGCTGGCCGAACAATCGCTGACGGTGCAGCAGCATCTGCTCACCGTCGCCGAGCTGCGCGTGAAGCAGGGTGTCGACCTGCCCGACAGCGTGCAGGAGGCGCGCGCGCGCATCGCCGGTGTGGAGCAGGCGCAAACCGCGCTGGAAAGTTCGGCTCGCATCCGCAAGGTGGCGCTGGCCGCCTTGCTCGGCGTGGCGCCCGCGCAGTTGCCGGCCCTGTCGCCGCGTCCGTTGCCGGCGGTGCGCGGCGGCCTGCCCGCCGATGCCAGGCTCGACCTGATCGCCCGCCGCCCCGATATCGCCGCCAGCCGCTGGCAGGTGGAAGCCGCGCTGAAGCAGACCGACGAGGCGCGCGCGCAGTTCTATCCCGACCTCAGCATCACCGCGCTGGCGGGGCTGTCCAGCACCAACCAGGCTGCTCCCGCGCTGTTCGGCGGCGGCGGTTCGGGCAACCTCGCCAACGTGTTCAGCCCAAGCAGCCGCGTGTTCGGCCTCACGCCGGCGCTGCACCTGCCCATTTTCGAGGGTGGCCGGCTCAAGGCGGCCTACGGTGTCCGTCGCGCCCAGCTCGACGACGCGGTGGCGCAATACGACGCCAGCGTGTTCCACGCCGCGCGCGAAGTGGCCAGCCAGGCGCTGGCGACCGAGCAGCTCGCCGCCACGCGCCAATTGCAGCAACAGCAGGTGGATGCCGACGCGAAGCTTTACGCCAACGCGCAGGCCCGCCTGCAGCACGGTGTGCGCGACGTCCGCGAAAGCCTCGCCATGCAGGCGCAACTGCTGCAACAGCAGGATCAGTCCATCGCCCTGCACGCGCAGGCGCTCGCCACCGACCTCGACCTCATCCACGCCCTGGGCGGCGGCTATCGCATGCCGCCGGACGCCAGCGCCGTCGCACCCGTCTCTTCCAACGCATCACCATCAAAGAACGCCAACCGGAGCCCCCGCCCATGAGCGCCACCGAGTCCGCACTGCCGCAGGATGCCAACGACAGCGGCCTCGCCGCGAAGGATCCACCCAAGCGCCGCCGCGCACTCCTGGTGACCGCCGCGGTTTTCACCGGCGCGGCGCTCGCCTGGTACCTCCTTTGGGCGTTCGTGTTCTCCACCCGCGAGAGCACCGACAACGCCTATGTCGGCGGCAACCTGGTCGGTATTTCCGCCCAGGTGCCGGGCACCGTGATCGCGGTGCTGGCCGACGACACCGAACACGTCGACGCCGGCCAGGTGCTGGTGAAGCTCGATCCCACCGATGCGGACGTGCGCCTGCGCCAGGCGAAGAGCGCGCTGGCGCTGGCGGTGCGCCAGGTGCGCGGGCAGACCGACAGCGCCAGCGGCTTCGACGCCGCCGTGGCGGCGCGCCAGGTGGAGCTGCAGAAGGCCCAGGCCGATCTCAAGCGCCACCTGCCGCTGGTCGCCGCGCAAGCCGAATCGCCCGAAATCGTGCAGCACCTGCGCGATGCCGTGGCCGGTGCGCAAGCCGCGCTGGATGCGGCGCAGGCGCAGGCCAAGGCCGCGCACGCCGCCGTCGCCGGCACCGACGTCGCCAACAATCCCGCCGTGGCGCAGGCGCGCGCGAACTTCCGCGCCGCCTGGATCGCCACCCAGCGCAACACCATCGTGGCGCCGGTGTCCGGCTACGTGGCGCAGCGCAGCGTGCAGTTGGGCAACAGCGTGGCGCCCGGCACGCCGCTGATGAGCGTGGTGCCGCTGCATCACCTGTGGGTGGATGCCAACTTCAAGGAGAACCAGCTGCGCCACATCCGTATCGGCCAGCCGGCGAAGCTCACCACCGACCTCTACGGCGACAAGGTCGTGTACCACGGCAAGGTGGTGGGCCTGGGCGCCGGCACCGGCAGCGTGTTCTCCCTGCTGCCGGCGCAGAACGCCACCGGCAACTGGATCAAGGTGGTGCAGCGCGTGCCGGTGCGCATCGCGCTGGACGACCAGGAGCTCGACCAGCATCCGCTGCGCGTGGGCCTGTCCACCGACGTCACCGTGGACATCCACGGCGACCAGGGCAAGGCGCTGGCCACCGGCCCCGCCCTGCCAGCGGCGGCAACCAGCGTGTACGACGGCGTCGCCGGCGCCGCCGACGCCGAGGCCGACAAGGTGATCCGCGCCAATCTCGGCAAGTCGCACTGATCCAGGCCGGTTCGCGACCCGCACCGACACTTCATCCTTCCGCGCGAGTTCCCCATGGCCGCCACGCCCGAGAATGCGACCCCGCTGCCGCCGCTGCACGGCAGCCGGCTGGCGCTGCTCACCATCGCCGTCGCCTTCAGCACCTTCATGGAGGTGCTGGACATGACCATCGTCAACGTGGCGGTGCCACACATCTCCGGCAGCCTCGGCGTGAGCCCGAACGAGGGCACCTGGACGATCAGTTCCTACGCACTGGCCAGCGCCATCATGCAGCCGCTCACCGGCTGGCTGGCACGGCGTTTCGGCGAGGTGCGCACCTTCGTCGCCTCGGTGCTGCTGTTCGTGGTGTTCTCGATGCTGTGCGGCCTGGCCACCACGATGCCGATGCTGGTGGTGTTCCGCCTGTTGCAGGGTGCCGGCTCCGGGCCCATGGTGGCGCTGTCACTGACCTTGCTACTCACCAACTACCCCAAGGAGAAACAGGGCATCGCGCTGGCGCTGTGGGCGATGACCGTGGTGGTGGCGCCGATCTTCGGCCCGATCCTGGGCGGCTGGCTCACCGACAATTTCTCCTGGCCGTGGATCTTCTACATCAACCTGCCGGTGGGCATTGCCGCCGCGGTCATCACCTGGGCGATCCTGCGCCAGCGCGAGACGAAGATCAGCAAGACGCCCATCGACATGGTGGGCCTGGTGCTGCTGGTGGCCGGCGTGGGCTGCCTGCAGTTCATGCTGGACAACGGCAACGACCACGACTGGTTCGCCTCGCCACTGATCCTCACCCTGGGCATCATCGCGCTGGTCTGCCTCACCTTCCTCGTGGTGTGGGAAATCCACGCCAGGCATCCAGTGGTGGATCTGTCGCTGTTCAAACAGCGCAACTTCACCGTGGGCGTGGTGGCGCTGACGCTGGGCATGTTCGCCTTCTTCGGCATCAACGTGGTGTTCCCGCTATGGCTGCAGCTCGACCTGGGCTACACCGCCACCTGGGCCGGGCTGGCCACCGCGCCGGTGGGCGTGCTGGCCTTCCTGTTCGCACCCATCCTCGGCAAGAACATGCACCGGCTGGAACTGCGCGGCGTGGTCACCTTTTCCTTCGTGATCTTCGCGCTCACCTCGTGGTGGTTCGCCAGCTTCGACTCCAACGCCTCGTTCGGCACGCTGGTGGTGCCGCGCTTCGTGATGGGCCTGGCGATCCCCTGCTTCTTCATCCCGCTGAACCAGATCTATCTCTCCGGCCTGCCCGTCTCGGAGATCGCCAGCGCCTCGGGCCTGTCCAACTTCTGTCGCACCATGGGCTCGTCGATGTCCACCGCGATCTCGGTGACGCTGTGGACGCACCGCAGCGAGCTGCACCACGCCAACCTCACCGAGAGCATCAGCCCCGCCCATCCCGCCGCCGCGCAGTTCCTGCAGGATCTTTCGCGCCACGGCATGCCGCACACGCAGAGCCTCGGCCTGATCGACCAGTTGGTCAGCCGCGAAGCGCTCACGCTGGCGGTGAACGATGTGTTCTGGGGCTGCGCGGTGCTGTTCGTGCTGCTCATCCCCATCCTGTGGCTGGCCCGGCCACCCTTCGGCAGCGCCGGCGGCGCGGTGGGGCACTGACGCCATGCTGCAGACCAGCGGTGCGCACATGACGGCAGGCCAGCCTTCGCGATGCAGACCACTTGGTGCCACCGGCCTGCCAGTGGTTCACTGGTGCGGCGCAATATCTTCTGCTAGTTTCTTGGCATGACCCAAGCCAAACGCACCATCAAGAAGTACCCGAACCGTCGGCTCTACGACACCGAAATCTCCAGCTACATCACGCTGGAAGAAGTCCGCCAGCTGGTGCTGGACAACGAGGATTTCGAGGTTCGCGACGCCAAGACCGGCGAGGATCTCACCCGTTCCGTGCTGCTGCAGATCATCTCCGAGCACGAGCAACAGGGGCAGCCGATGCTGTCGCCGCAGTTGCTCAGCCAGATCATCCGCTTCTACGGCGATTCGCTGCAGGGTTTCATGGGGCCGTACCTGGAGCGCAGCCTGCAGGTGTTCCTCGACCAGCAGCAGCAGTTCCGCAGCCAGTTGAACAGCCTGATGGGGCAAACACCCTGGACCACGCTGAACGACCTCACCGAGCGCAACCTCGCCGCTTTCCAGGCGATGCAGCGCGGGCTGATGGACACCGCATCCAAGGTGATGCCTGTCGCGCCGGGCCACGCCGCCCGCGGCGGCAAGAAAGCCAGCTGATTCACCCTGATGCCCCGACATGCCGCACCCTCCGGGTTGCGGCATGTCGCCGTATGGAGCCACCCGCATGCACCCTGTCACCCACGCCTCCCGCCTCGCCCTGGTCACCGGCGGCATCGGCGGACTGGGCACGGAAATCTGCCGCCAGCTGGCCGCCGCCGGGCGCCGCGTGGTCGCGCTGGACCTGGCCGCGCGCACCGAGCGCGTGGCCGCGTTCCACCATGAGGTGGCCGGCACCGGCATCGGCTTCGAGCCCGTCGACGTCGGCGACCACGACAGCTGCCGGCAGACGCTCGCGCGCATCGAGGCCGAGCACGGCGCCGTCGACATCCTGGTCAACGCCGCCGGCATCACCCGTGACGCCAGTCTGCGCAAGATGACGAGCGCGCAGTGGCACGAGCTGATGCACGTGAACCTCGACGGCGTGTTCAACATGTGCCAGCCGCTCATCGAAGGCATGGCCACGCGCGGCTTCGGCCGCATCGTCAACATCAGCTCGGTGAACGGCCAGACTGGCCAGTTCGGCCAGGCCAACTACTCCGCCGCCAAGGCCGGCGTACACGGCTTTACCATGGCGCTGGCACGCGAAACCGCGCGCAAGGGTGTCACCGTCAACACCGTCTCGCCCGGCTATTGCGATACCCCGATGGTGGCGGCCGTGCCCGCCGAAATCCGCGCGCAGATCATCGCTGGCATCCCGGTCGGACGGCTCGGCCAGCCCGCCGACATCGCCCGCGCGGTGTGCTTTCTCGCCGCCGACGACGCCGGCTACCTCACCGGGGTCAACCTGCCGGTGAACGGTGGCTATTTCATGAGCTTCTGAGGTCGTCCCGCCTTCCTCGCCTCAACCGTGGAAAGGCCTTGGACAGGGCGAAAGGGATCGCGCCGCCTCACCGAATCCAGTCGCTGCCGTCGCACTCGTCGAGAGTGCCGTCCCGCCTGAAGGAAACATGGCCGGCCGGACAGGCCTTGCCGTCCACCGACGTCGCCTCGGCGAGAACCGCCTGTTTCAGCCCGCCATCCGGCCAGAACTCGACATCGAATCCGAAACTGCGGTCGGCCGGCGCCAGCTTCAGCGTGCGGTACGTGGAGCCCGCACCGATCCATGCCCGGCTGATGCGGCCATTGGGGTGGAACTCGATCGGCCCGGGCTGCACGTGCAAGCCGCCCACGACCACCCCTTTCAGCAGTTCGCCGCGCTTGACGCCACCATTGGGATGGAACTCGATCCAGCGGTTGCCGGCGAACAGCATGCCCCGTATGGCGATCGGCGGTCCTTCGTTGCTGCTCATGTTGGCCAGCCGCCCCTGCGCATCGAAATCAACCTGGGTTCCTGCGGGCAGAGCGATGCCGTGGAAGCGCTGACCAGGCTCGGAGTCGAACCAGTCCAGATGGTGCCGCGCGCCCTTGGCCGCAGAAACCATCAATTGCGTGCCGCTCTTCAGCCAGTAGCCGTCCACCTTGCAGTCGCGGTGGAGAATGGCTTTGCCGGTCGCCTCACCCGTGCTGTTAAGGACCTCGACCTCGGTGCCTGCGGGGAAACGGAAGCCCATGACGGATTGCTCTGATTTGATCCGCTTCATGTGGCCCGGGAAAACGAGCCGGGTAGCCGTTGCCGGCAACGCGCAGGACAGCAATACCGTCGCCATGCAGCATGCCGCCAGCCACGGTTTCAGAGAAGTCGCGCATCCATATTTCATTCGCTCTCCACGGCCAGGCATGGCGCCACACGTCGTCGCGGTCATCGTACAGGCCCACGGCGAGGGATTGCAGTCGCGCGCTGCTTGCGGAACAGTGTCGCGATACCTCTACGGAACGCGACATGACGCAACGTCCTCGCATCACCCTGATCGGCGGCGGCCTGGTGGGCGCGCTGCAGGCACGGCAGTTGGCGCAGCACGGCTTCGACGTGGAGCTGTTCGAGAAACGCCCCGATCCGCGCCAGGCGGGTTTCCTTGGCGGCCGCTCGATCAACCTCGCGCTGGCCGAACGCGGCTTGCAGGCGCTGCGCACGGCGGAGCTGGCCGACGCGGTGCTGCAGCGCGCGGTGATGATGCGCGGACGCATGGTGCACGCGCCCGACGGCGGCAGTGCCCTGCAGCGCTACGGCAAGGACGACAGCGAGGTGATCTGGTCAGTCTCGCGCGGCGCGCTGAACATGCTGCTGCTGGACGCCGCCGAAGCCGCCGGCGTGCGCTGCCACTTCGGCCAGTCGCTGACGAGCGCGGACTTCGAGCATCGCCGCATCCGGCTCGCCGACGACACCGGCACCACGCGCGGGCACGACGCCGGCCTGCTGGTCGGCGCGGACGGCGCGGGCTCCGCGCTGCGCGCGGCGATGCACGCGCACGCGCCGCTGGGCGAACGCATCGAGCCGCTGGGCCACGGCTACAAGGAACTGGAAATCCCCGCCGCCGACACGCTGCCCGCCGCACTGGCGGCGCAGGCGGGCGGCCATGGGCGCTTCGCGCTGGAACCCAACGCGCTGCACATCTGGCCGCGCGGCGGCTACATGTGCATCGCCCTGCCCAATGCCGAGGGCAGCTTTACGGTCACGCTGTTCCTGCCAGCACAGGGCGCGCACCCCAGCTTCGCCACCCTGCCCGACGTCGCCGCGGCACGCGCGTTCTTCGATGCGGATTTCCCCGGCCTGCTGCCGCTGATTCCCCGTTTCGACGCCGACTTCGCCGAACATCCGGTGGGCACGCTCGCCACGCTGCACCTGGAACGCTGGCATCTGGGCGACCGCGCGCTGCTCATCGGCGACGCCGCCCATGCCATCGTGCCCTTCCACGGCCAGGGCATGAACTGCGGCTTCGAGGACACGGTGGAACTGACCCGCCTGCTCGCCGAGGCGCCCACCGACAGCGCCGGGGCATTCGCCGAATTCCAGCGCATCCGCCAGCCGAACGCCGAGGCCATCGCCCTGATGGCGCTGGAAAACTACGTGGAGATGCGCGACAAGGTGGCCGACCCGCACTACCTCGCCAAGCGCGAGCTGGGCGCCGCGCTCGCCGAACGCCTCCCCGACCACTACATGGCGCGCTACCGGCTGGTCACCTTCACCCACGTGCCCTACGCCTACGCGCTGGAGCGCGGCCGCGCGCAGGATGCGCTGCTGGAGGAAATCCTGCGCGCGACGCCGCGCGTGGCCGAGGTCGATCTCGACGCCGCCGCGCGGCTGCTGCAAGCACGCCTGCCGCCCCTGCCGGTACTGCGCCATGGATGAACTCCTGCTCGAAGCCTTCCGCGCCACCACCTACCTCGTCGCCATCGACACGCTGACCTGGGCCACCGTGCGCATCGACTTGCCGCCGCCGGCAGAACTCCTGGCCGTGGCGGGCACCCGCCCCTGGGGCATCATTACCGCCTGGAATCCGCAGGCCCGGCGCCGCGCGCCGGCGGAAAACCTCGCCGCGCAGCGGCAATTGCTGGCGGCCTTGCAGGCCCAGCCCGAAGCGACCGTTCTCCCCGCCATCGGCGTGGGCCCCAGCGGCTGGAGCGAGCCCAGCCTGTTCGTGGCCGGCGTGGCCGTATCCACGCTGGACGCCCTGGCCCGCGAACACGCCCAACTGGCCTACGTGCATGGCCTGGCCGGCAACCACGCCGAACTGCGCACGCTGGATTGAACCCGGTCGCGCGCGGCCGTGCACCGCATGGACAAGCCGGTCGCGCATTGCCGACAATGCGGGGAATGACCGCCGTCCGCACCGCGCCACCGCTGCTTGAAGCCCGCCAACTGGCCTTCCATCGCCAGGACGAGCCGGTGTTCGCGCCACTGGATTTCGCCCTCGACGCCGGCGAACTGGCCCTGGTCGAAGGCGACAACGGCAGCGGCAAGACCACCCTGCTGCGCCTCCTGGCCGGCCTGCTGCACGTCAGCGAAGGCGAGCTCCTGTGGCGCGGCGAGCCATGGCAACGCGATGCCTGCCTGGGCGAGGTCGTGTTCCTCGGTCACCAACTGGGGCAGAAACTGGAACTGAGCGCGCGCGAAAACCTCGCCTTCGCCCGCGGCCTGCATGGCTGCCGCGACGGCGTCGACATCGACGCGGCACTGGCCGACGCCGGCCTCGCCGGCTATGAAGACGAACCGCTGCGCCGGCTCTCCGCCGGCCAGAAGAAGCGTGCCGCGCTGGTTCGCCTGCAACTGCTGCCGGCCACGTTGTGGCTGCTGGACGAGCCCTACGCCAACCTCGACCGCCACGGCATCGCCCTGGTCAATCGCCTGCTGGAGCATCACGTGGCGGCCGGCGGCGCGGCACTGGTGAGCAGCCATGGCGCCGTGGGTTTCCACGGCGGCGAGCCCAAGCGGATACGCCTGCATGCGTGAGCCGCACATGACCGCGACGTGGGCACCATGCGTGAGCGCCCCTCTCGCCCCAACCCTTTCCCCCAACGCCGAAGTCGTTGGGGGAAAGGGAGGAAAATCATGAGCCGCACCTCGCTGCCGCGCGCCTGCGCCGCGATGCTGCGGCGCGACCTCCTGCTGGCCTGGCGCCGTCGGGGCGATCTGGCCATGCCGGTGTTGTACGCGGTGATCGTGGTCGTGCTGTTCCCCTTCGCGCTGGGGCCGGATCTGGCGCTGCTGCAGCGGATCGCTGGCGGGGTGGTGCTGGTGACCGTGCTGCTGGCCATGCTGCTGGCGCTGGATGCCATGTTCGCCAGCGACATCGAGGACGGTTCGCTGGAGCAGTTGCTGCTCGCGCCGCAGCCGCTCGCGCCGCTGCTGGGCATGAAGATCCTTGCGCACTGGCTTACCACCGCGCTGCCGTTGATCGTGGTGGCGCCGCTGCTGGCCGGCATGCTGCACCTGCCCCTGGCCGCCATGCCGGCGCTGCTGCTGAGCCTGCTGCTGGCCACGCCGCTGCTCAGCCTGCTCGGCGCGGTGCTGGTGGCGCTGACGGCCGGCACCCACCGCTCTGGTATGCTGCTGGCCTTGATGTTGCTGCCGCTTTGCGTGCCCGTGGTGATCTTCGCGGCCGGCGCGGTGGCAGCCGCCCAGCAGGGCCTGCCATGGCTGGCACCCGTCGCCTGGCTGGCCGCCGCGCTCATCCTCACCGTGGTGTTGGCGCCGCTGGCCTGCGCGGCAGCCCTGCGCCTTGCCCTGGATGCCTGATTGATGTCGAAGTGGATTCCGCTCTGGTTGCACAAGCTCGGCTCGCCGCCCACTTTTTATCGTTTCGCCGGGGCGGTGTGGCCGTGGGCGCTGGCGCTGGCGCTGGCGTGCGGCGCCGTCGGCCTCTACGGTGGGCTGGTGCTGGCGCCGGCGGATTACCAGCAAGGCGACGCCTACCGCATCATCTTCATCCACGTGCCCAGCGCGTGGATGAGCATGTTCGTCTACGCGGTGATGGGCGTGGCCGGTTTCGTGGCGCTGGTGTGGCGCATCAAGCTGGCCGAGGTGGTGGCGATGGAATCGGCACCGATCGGCGCGGCCTTCACCCTCATCACCCTGGTCACCGGCTCGCTGTGGGGCAAGCCGATGTGGGGCACCTGGTGGACCTGGGACGCCCGGCTCACTGCTGAGCTGGTGCTGCTGTTCCTGTATCTGGGCGTGATCGGCCTGTACCACGCCTTCGAGGATCGCCGCCAGGGCGCGCGCGCGGCGAGCTTTCTTGCCATCGTCGGCGTGGTCAACGTGCCCATCGTGCATTTCTCGGTGGACTGGTGGAACACCTTGCACCAGGGCAGCACGGTGAACCTCTTCGGCCACTCCAAGATGCCGTGGGAAATGCTGTGGCCGCTGCTGGTGGTGACGCTGGCGACCAAGTTCTATTACGCCGCCAGCCTGTGCCGCCGCGCGCAGGCGGATCTGCTCGCGCTGGAAGGCGGCAAGGACTGGGTGCGCGCGCTCGCCGCGGCGGAGACAGCCCGGTGAACGCGCTGCTGCATTTCCTCGCCATGGGCGGCTACGCCGCCTACGTGTGGCCGGCCTACGCGGTGTTCTTCGTGGTGCTCGCCGCCGACAGCCTGGCGCCGCGCCGGCGTCGCCGGCGCATCCTGCGTGAGCTGAATGCCCGCCTTGCGCGCCACGCCGCGCGCGTGCAGCGCGAATCCACCGATTCCACCACACCCACGCCCTGACACGGCCGCACCCTGCATGAGCATGAACCCCACCCGCAAGCGTCGCCTCACCATCGTGATCGTCGTGGCCAGCGCCGCCGCGCTCGCCATCGGCGTCGGCATCTACGCGCTGCAGCAGAACATGAATTACCTGTTCACCCCCAGCCAGGTCGAGGCCGGACAGGCCAGCGGCCATCGCAGCTTCCGCCTGGGCGGCATGGTCAAGGCCGGCTCGATCCGGCGCAGCGACACCTCGCTGGAGGTGCACTTCACCGTGGTCGACGCCGGCGGCGCGATGCCGGTGGAGTACACCGGCATCCTGCCCGACCTGTTCCGCGACAACCAGTCGGTGATCGCCACCGGTCACATGGACGGCGAGCACTTCGTCGCCACCGAGGTGCTCGCCAAGCACGACGAGACCTACATGCCCAGGGAACTCAAGGAAGCGATGGCCAAGGCGCATGCGAACAAGCAGATCGGCGAAGACGGCACGCGGGACGCGGGACGCGGAACCCGGTAAAGCCATCATGGGAGCTTTCATGCATCACCTGATTACCCCATTCGACAACCGTCGACGCAGACTCGTCGACGTCATCCCGAGTCCCGAACGATGACCCCAGAACTCGGCCAATTCGCCCTGATCCTCGCCTTCCTGCTCGCCCTCGCCCAGGGCGTGTTGCCGCTCATCGGCGCCTGGCGCGGCGACCGCGCGCTGATGGCGGTGGCGCGGCCGGCGGCGGCCGGACAGGCGGTGTTCGTGACGATGGCGTTCGTCATCCTCACCTGGGCCTTCCTGCACTTCGATTTCTCGATACGCTACGTCGCCGACAACTCCAACCTCACGCTGCCGTGGTATTACCGCGTCGCCGCGGTGTGGGGCGCGCACGAGGGTTCGCTGCTGCTGTGGATCTTCATCCTCAACCTCTGGTCGGTGGCGCTGGCGGCACTCAGCCGCAACCTGCCCGAGGTGTTCGGCGCGCGGGTGATGGGCGTGATGGGCCTGCTGTCGGTGGGCTTCCTCGCCTTCATCGTGTTCACCTCCGATCCGTTCAGCCGCCTGCTGCCGATGCCGGCCAACGGCGCGGATCTCAACCCGGTGCTGCAAGACCCCGGCATGGCGATCCATCCGCCCGTGCTGTACATGGGCTACGTGGGCTTTTCGGTGGCCTTCGCGTTCTCCATCGCGGCGCTGCTCGGCGGCGAGGTGGAGCAGGCCTGGGTGCGCTGGGCGCGGCCGTGGACGAACGCGGCCTGGGGCTTTCTCACCCTGGGCATCGTGGCCGGCAGCCACTGGTCGTACACCGTGCTGGGCTGGGGCGGCTGGTGGTTCTGGGACCCGGTGGAAAACGCCAGCTTCATGCCTTGGCTGGTGGGCGCGGCGCTGATCCACGCGCAGGCGATCACCGAGAAGCGCGGCGGCCTGCGCGCGTGGACGCTGCTGCTGTCGATCTTCGCCTTTTCGCTGAGCCTCCTGGGCACCTTCCTGGTGCGCTCGGGCGTGCTCACCTCGGTGCATGCCTTCGCCTCCGATCCACGCCGCGGCGTCTACATCCTCACCTTCCTGACCATCGTGATCGGCAGCTCGCTGCTGCTCTACGCGCTGCGCGCGCCCAAGGTGGCCGGCGGCAAGCCCTTCGCCATCGTCTCGCGCGAGACGGCGCTGCTGATCGGCAACCTGATGCTGGTCACCAGCGCGGCGATGGTGCTGCTGGGCACGCTGTTCCCCTTGATCGGCGATGCGCTGCATCTGGGCCGCATCTCGGTCGGGCCACCCTACTTCGGCCTGCTGTTTCCGCTATTGATGGCTCCGGTGGTGGTGCTGTTGCCGTTCGGGCCGTTCCTCCACTGGGGCAAGGCCGAGGGCGGCGTGATCCGCCAACTGGCGCTGCGCATCGGTACCGCCGCCGCAGCCTGCGTCATCGTCGCGCTGTTCTTCGCGCATGGTGCGGCGAAGGCCGTCGTGGGTGCGGCCGCCGCCGTGTGGATCATGGCCGGCGTGCTGCTGTACGCCTGGAAACGCCATCGCTCGGTGCCGCGTGGCCGGCGCTATCCGCCCGAGATGGCGGGCATGCTGCTGGCGCATTTCGGCATCGGTTTGTTCATGGCCGGCGTGCTGCTCTCCGAGGCGCTGGGGGTCAGCCATGACGTGCGCCTGGCGCCGGGCCAGAGCCAGACCATCGCCGGCTACGTGTACCGCTTCGACGGCGTGCACCGCGTCAACGGGCCCAACTACCGCGCCGACCAGGGCGTGGTCACCGTGCTGCACGACGGCGCCGTGGTGGCGGTGATGCACCCGCAGAAGCGCACCTATTCCGGCGAGCAGGTGCAGACCGAGGCGGCGGTCGACGGCGGCCTGCTGCGCGACCTGTACGTGGCGCTGGGCGAGCCGATGGATGCCGGCCACATCGAGGGCGCATGGGCACTGCGCCTGTACTACAAGCCCTTCGTGCGCTGGATCTGGCTGGGCGGGGTGTTGATGATGCTGGGCGGCTTCATCGCCGCCGCCGACCGCCGCTTCCGCGTTCGCCGCACGGCGGACGCGGCCGCCAGCCAGCCCACCACCGCGACGGCCAGGCTGCCGCAGGAGCAGCCGGCATGAAGCGTCTGCTGCCGTTCTTCGTCTTCATGGGCCTGGTCGGGCTGTTCGGCTTCGGCATCTGGTGGAACAGCTGGCACGACGCCCGCTACGTGCCCTCGCCGCTCATCGACAAGCCGGCGCCCGCCTTTGCCCTGCCCTACCTGGACGCGCCCGACAAGACCCTCACCAAGGCCGACATGCTGGGCAAACCCTATCTGCTCAACGTGTTCGCCAGCTGGTGCGTGGCCTGCGCCGAGGAACACCCGGTGCTGATGGCCGACGGCCGCACGCTCGGCATCCCCGTGCTGGGCTTCGACTACAAGGACGCGCCCGACGATGCCACGCGCTGGCTCGCCGAACACGGCAATCCGTACGACGCGGTGATCGCCGACCAAGCCGGCCGCACCGCCATCGACTTCGGCGTGTACGGCGCACCGGAAAGCTTCCTGATCGACGCCACCGGCGTGATCCGCTACAAGCACATCGGCCCGCTCACGCCCGCCGTGATCGCGAAGGAACTGCGGCCGCGGATCGACGCCCTCAAGCGGATGGCGCCATGAAGCTGCGCCCGCTGCTGCTGGCCGCCCTGCTCGCGCTGGCCGGCCCGGCGTCGGCCACCACTGGCGCGATCGACCCGCTGCCGTTCAAGGACCACGCGCAGGAGCTGCGCTTCCAGCACCTCACCAGGCAACTTCGCTGCCTGGTCTGCCAGAACGAGAACCTCGCCGACTCCAACGCCGACCTCGCCCGCGACCTGCGCCTGGAAGTGTTCCAGCTGATGCAGCAGGGCAAGAGCGACGAAGAGATCAAGCAGTACCTGGTGGCACGCTATTCCGATTTCGTGTTGTACAAACCACCGCTCAAGCCCGGCACCTGGCTGCTCTGGTTCGGCCCGCTGGCCATCCTGCTGGCCGGCGCGGGCGTGGTCGTCGTGGCGATCCGCCACCGCCACCGCAACGACAACAACGATCCAGCGGCCGGCAGCGAACCGGCCGACACGGGGGATGACTGGTGAAGATCGCGTTCTATCTGCTGGCTGCCGTCATGGTGGCGCTGGCGCTGACCTTGTTGCTGGTTCCGATCCTGCGCGCAGGCCGCCGCCAGGGTCGCCCGCACGGCAGTTTCGTGCTGGCGCTGGGCATCGCCCTCGTGCTGCCGGTCGGCGCCGGCGCACTCTACCTCGCCATCGGCACGCCGCAGGCGCTCAATGGCGTGCCCAAGGCCTTCGACCTCCAGCAGGCGCTGACCGACCTGCGCGCCCAGCTCAAGCAGCATCCCGACGACGTGCGCGGCTGGGCCGTGCTGGCGCAGGCCACCATGGCGCTGAAGCAGCCGGAGGAAGCGCGCGACGCCTGGGATCACGTGCTCAAGCTCGCCCCCGACACCATCGCCGCCATGCAAGGCTGGGCCGAGGCCGACATGGCCGCGCGCCCCGATCACCTGCTCGAAGGCCGCGCGCTCGATCTCGTGCACCGCGCGCTGGAGCTGCACCCGGACAGCCAGCAGGCCTTGTGGCTCATCGGCATCAGCCAGTACCAGCATGCGCAATACGGCGCCGCCGCCACCACCTGGCACCGGCTCGAACCGCTGCTCCAGCCGGGCTCCTCCGTGGCCCAGTCGGTGGCCGCGCAGATCGCCGACGCCGAGTCCCGCGCCGGCGTCCCGGCCGTGGCCGAACCCGCCGCCGCGCAAGGTGCCGCGCTGCACGTGGAAGTGCGCCTCGCGCCCACGCTCGCAAGCAAGCTCAAGCCCGGCGACCAGCTCTTCGTGTTCGCCCGCGCCACCAGCGGCCCGGGCATGCCGCTGGCGGTGGCCAAGCTCGATGCCGGCAAGCTGCCCGCCGCCACCACGCTCACCGACGCCATGGCGATGACGCCCGCACTCAGGCTTTCCTCGGTGGCGCGCGTGGTGGTGGAAGCACGCATCAGCCACGATGGCCAGCCCCTCGCCCGGCCCGGCGACCTCGAAGGCAGTGCCGGCATCGTCGACACCGACCGCAAGACCCCCATCGCCATCACCATCGACAAGGTGCTTTGAGCCATGCCTGAAGGAACGGCTGACGCCCGTCGCTACTGCGCGCTGCCCGCGCCCTTCGCGATGAAGCGCGGCGGCACCCTCGACGGCGCGCACGTGGCCTTCGAGACCTGGGGCCGGCTCAACGCCGCACGCGACAACGCCATCCTCGTGCTCACCGGCCTGTCGCCCAGCGCGCACATGACCTCGTGCGAGGCCGACCCCAGCCCCGGCTGGTGGGAAGACATGGCCGGCCCCGGCAAGGCCATCGATACCGACCGCTGGTTCGTGATCTGCGTGAACTCGCTGGGCAGCGACAAGGGCTCCACCTGTCCCGCCTCGACCAACCCCGCCACCGGCGAGCCCTACCGGCTCGACTTCCCCGCGCTCACCCTGGAAGACGTCGCCAACGCCGCCCATGCCGTGCAGCGGCACCTGGGCATCGAACAACTGGCCTGCCTGATCGGTTGCTCGATGGGTGGCATGGCCGCACTGGCCTACATGCTGCTGCACCCGGGCAGCGTGCGCGCCCACGTCAGCGTGGATACCGCGCCGCAGGCGCAACCCTTCGCCATCGCCATCCGCTCACTGCAGCGCGAAGCCATCCGGCTCGACCCGCAGTGGAACGGCGGCCACTACGACATCCAGGGACGGATGAGTGCCGCGAGCGCAGGAAGCGCAGGAGCGGCCGACATCCATGCCGACGGCTCGCGCTACCCCGACATCGGCATGAGCATCGCGCGCAAGCTCGGCGTCATCACCTACCGCTCGGCGATGGAATGGAACGGCCGCTTCGCGCGCATCCGGCTGGACGCCGAGCAGCGCGAGGACGAACCCTTCGGCTTCGAGTTCCAGGTGGAGTCCTACCTCGCCGCCCACGCCCGCCGCTTCGTGCGCAGCTTCGACCCCAACTGCTACCTCTACCTCTCGCGCGCCAGCGACTGGTTCGACATCGCCGAATACGGCGGCGGCAGCGTGCTGGCCGGGCTGGGCCGCATCTGCATCGAGCGCGCCCTGGTGATCGGCGTCAGCACCGACATCCTGTTCCCGCTGATCCAGCAGGAACAGATCGCCGACGGCCTGCGCGTAGCCGGCGCCGCGGTGGACTTCGTCGCGCTGGACTCCCCGCAAGGCCACGACGCCTTCCTGGTCGACATCGAAAACTACAGCCGCGCCATCGGTGGCTTCCTCGCCACCCTCTGAAGCCGGCCGCACCGGGTTAGGATGGCGTCACCCCAGGCTTATTGCGAGAGCACCATGCTCACCACCGAGTTCCCCGGCTGTAGCCAACTGATCGCCACCATCGACGACGCCGTCACCCAGGACAGCACGCAGGCCATCACCGACAGTCTGCGCCACAGCCTGTGCCGGCTGATCCGCAACGGCGACATCCGCCTGCCCGACTGCGTGCAGGAAACCGTCGCCGGCCGCTACGCACGCCGCGAGCTGTACCGCAGCGAGGAACACGGCTACTGCGTGGTGGCGATGACCTGGGGCCCGGGCCAGGGCACGCCGATCCACGACCACTGCGGCATGTGGTGCGTGGAAGGCGTCTGGCACGGCACGCTGGACGTGGTGCAGTACGAGCTCATGGAGGACGTCGCCGGCCACTGCCGCTTCCAGGCCGTGGGCTCGGTGCAGGCCGGCCCCGGCTCCGCCGGCAGCCTGATTCCGCCGCACGAATACCACACCATCCGCAACCCCAGCGACCACGACATCGCCGTGAGCCTGCACGTCTACTCCGGCAACATGACCCACTGCGCGATCTACCAGCCGCTGGCCGGTGACGCCGGCTACGAACGCTGCGAACGCCAGCTGGGCCTCGACCCGGTGCACTGAACCCGGCATAATGCGCGTCCCACATGCCGGTGTGGCGGAATGGTAGACGCGGCGGACTCAAAATCCGCTTCTGGCGACAGAGTGTAGGTTCGAGTCCTATCACCGGTACCAGTTGGCAAATCGGATATTCGCGCCAATGAAAGCCGCCAGCAGGCGGCTTTTGTTTTGCGTCGCAGGAACAGGGTGGCTCCGGCCGTTTTCTGCCCCCCCTGCACGCCGCGATCTTCCCGTCACGCACCCCGACAGCTCAGCCGCGCATGGAATCCACGGCGGGCGGAAACCTGCCGAAGGCCCGTCACAGCGTGCGGCGCGGCGACACCAGCAATTCGCCAAACAGCAGGCCACCCACCAGCGCCACCAAAAGGGTAAGCAGCAGCATGGCGGTATCCATGCCAAGCACGGTATCGCGTTCCAGCAGGTAGGACACGCTGCGGAACCCCACGCTGCCAGGCACCAGCAACAAGATGCCCGGCTCACGGATCACCGCGCCGGGGCGCTTGGCCAGCCGCGCATAGAGGTTGGCCAGCGCACTCACCGAGAGGCCGCCCAGGAACACGCCAAAGGGCGCGCTGGGCAAGCTGCCGGAAAACTCGCCGCCCCAGCGCGTGGCGAGGTAGCCCGCGATCACCGCCACGATCACCGCCGGCCAGTCGCGCCAGGCGGCGCGAAACAGCATGGCGAAGGCCACCGCGGCCACCAGCAGCGCGGGCCAGTCGGTCCAGCGCGGCAAGGCCGGCAAGGCGAAATCGCGCGCATGGATGCCCAGCGCAGCGCATACCGCGCTGGCAGCCAGCGCGCCAAAGGCCAGCTTGAGCATGGTGGAGGTCGCTCCGCCCAGACGCGCCATGCCCGACACCAGATGGCCGCTGGAAATCTCGCGCACCGCCGTGGTCAGCGAAAACCCCGGCACCAGGATGATGAGCGCCGCCAGCACCACCGACTTGATCGCCAGCGGCACCACGAAGGCGCTCACCACGATGGTGACGGCGGTGGCCACGATGGCGCTGATCGCATCGCTGGCCGCCGCCAGCCGCGGTCGCCCCGCCGCCAGCAGACTGATGCCGCCGATCAGCGTGCCGATCACGGCGGCCACCACCAGATCCACCCAGGAACTGTGCAGGAACAACGCGGCGATGCTCGCGGCGGACAGCCCGTAACTGGCGATGATGCCGGCCCACACCAGACGCGATTCGGGCGCGCCCAGCGCGCGCAGCAGACGGAAGCCTTCGCGCAAGCCCAACTCGCCGTCGATCACGCGGTCGGCGATCTCGTCGACCGCGCACAGGCGCGCCAGGTTGATGTCGCCGGCGGACAGCCGCATCACCTGGGTGGCCCGCGCCACGCCCACGCCGCCGGGTTCCCGCTCGGAGAAGGAAATGATGAGCGCGGTGGGGCTGCACCACACATCGGCCTGCAGGCCGAGCCGGTGTGCGCACAAGTCGATGGCCGACTCCAGCCGCGGCGCCGAAGTACCGTACTGGTGCAGCCGCTTGGCCAATTCCAGCAGGAAGGCGATGCGCTCATCCGGCCCCGCGCGCTCGTCGGCCGCCGGCACGCTCACGGGACGGCACGCACCTGCAGCGTGGTGCCGTCCACGGCCACCACCTCCACCGTGCTGCCGGCCGGCAGATCCGGCCCGCTCGCCAGCCACTGGCCGTCGCCCACGCGCACCTTGCCGCGACCATGCACGATGGCCTCGATCAGCTCATAGCGCTGGCCGATCATCTGCTCGCCACGGCGATTGAGCTGCTCCGCCCCCGGCGCGCGACGTTCGATGCGCGGCCGCAGCCAGCGCGCGTAGGCAAGGCAGGCCGCCAGCGCCAGGAACGCGAACAGCACCGCCTGCGCCAGCAGGCCCAGCCCGGGGAACAGCCACAGCAGCACGCCCATCGCCGCCGCGGCCAGGCCGATCCAGAGCAGGAAATACCCCGGCACCATCAACTCGCCCACGATCAGCAGCAGGGCGAAGATCCACCACAGGTAATGCGTCGCGATTTGTCCGAGCATCGAAAATTTCCCGTTGATTGGCGCAGACGCTTGTCGATCATAGGCCAGATTGGTGGCATGTCGATGGCGTGAAGCAGGCCCAGCCACCCTCTCCCCCGACCCCTCTCCCGCAAGCGGGAGAGGGGAGCAGTGCCACCACTCTCGCCGGCTTTCTCCCCCGCCCGTTTACGGGAGAGGGGCTGGGGGAGAGGGCGCTTCAACGAATTGTCGAATCCGCTCCAGCACCGCCTCGATCGCGTTCATCACCTCATGATTCCAGAAGCGCAGCACGGTAAAGCCCTGCTGCGCCAGCCACGCATCGCGTTCACGATCATAAGCGACTTGCTCGCCATGCTGGCCGCCGTCGAGCTCGATCACCAAACCGCATTCCATGCAGACGAAATCGACGATATAGGGGCCGAGGGGTTTCTGGCGCTTGAATTTCAGGTCGAGGAAGCGATGGGCGCGCAGGAAGTACCACAGGCGTTCCTCGGCGGGGGTCTGCGCCGAGCGCATGGCTCTGGCGTGATCGAGGCGGCTGGTGTGCATGGTCGCAAGCTCCGTTGCCCTCTCCGCAAGCTCTACTGCCCTCTCCCCCAACCCCTCTCCCGCCAGCGGGCGAGGGGAGTAAAAGCGCTGCCCTGCGTTCTCCTCTCTCCCGCTGGCGGGCGAGGGAGTAAAAGCGCCGCCCTGCCTTCTCCCCTCTCCCGCTGGCTGGCGAGGGAGTAAAAGCGCCACCCTGCTTTCTCCCCTCTCCCGCTGGCGGGAGAGGGGTTGGGGGAGAGGGTGCTTTCCTCAGCGCGGCAGCGCCGGCGCCGCTTTCGTCGCGGCCTGCTGCTGCCCCAACGACTCCTTGGCCAGCTCGGCGATGCCGGCCATCGCACCGATCACGCCGGTGGCTTCGATCGGCAGCAGCAGCATCTTCTGGTTGGGCGAGGCGGCCATCGCCTTCAACGCGTCGATGTAGTTGTTGGCGACGAAGTAATTGAGTGCATTGACGTTGCCGCTGGCGATGGCGTCGGACACCATCGTGGTGGCCTTGGCCTCGGCCTCGGCGGTGCGCTCGCGCGCCTCGGCGGCGCGGAAGGCGGCTTCCTTCTCACCCTCGGCGGCGAGGATCACCGACTGCTTCTCGCCCTCGGCCTTGAGGATCGCCGCCTGGCGGAAGCCCTCGGCGTCGAGGATGTTGGCGCGTTTCTCGCGCTCGGCCTTCATCTGCCGCGCCATCGCGTCCACCAGGTCGCGCGGCGGGGCGATGTCCTTGATCTCGATGCGGTTGACCTTGACGCCCCACGGATGCGTGGCCTCGTCCACCACGCGCAGCAGCTTGGCGTTGATGGCGTCGCGCTGGCTCAGGGATTCGTCCAGGTCCAGCGAGCCGAGCACGGTGCGGATGTTGGTCATGATGAGCGCCAGCGTGGCCTGTTCGAGCTGGGCCACCTCGTAGGCCGCCTTGGCCGCGTCCAGCACCTGGTAGAACACCACGCCGTCCACGCGCACCACGGCGTTGTCCTTGGTGATGACGTCCTGGCTGGGCACGTCGAGCACCTGCTCCATCATGTTCATCTTGCGGCCCACGCCCTGGTAGACCGGGATCAGGATGTGCAGCCCCGGCGTGAGCGTGCGGGTGTACCGGCCGAAGGTTTCCACCGTCCATTCGTAGCCCTGCGGCACGATGCGCACCATCTTCAGCACCGCGATCACGGCCACGACCACCACGAACAGCGCGACTATCTGTCCCATGAAACCACTCCTTTGCCGGTTGAGGAGGCCAGTATAGGGCAGCCCCCAAAGGCCTTGCGGCGGCGCCACGGCGCGGGCGCAGCCGGCCTCGCCAAGAATATGCCGGGCTGACCGGAGTCCAGCCATGACAGCGCCGTGTCAGGATGTCGCGATGCCGCGCTTTCACCGCCATAATCGCCACACGCTCCGGCCGCGGCGACCACGGCGGCGCTGGCAAAAACACACACGCCTGGGAGGCACGCGATGGCTGGTATCCGCTGGTTGGTTGCAGTCGGCATGACGATCACCACCCTGGGCAGCACCAGCCCGCGACTCGCCGCCACCCCGGCCAGCCCGCCACCACCCACCCGCTACGCCGACTGGCCACACATCAACAGCCCCTGGCATGCCGATGCGGCACTGGAAGCGCGCGTGCGGCAGATCGTGGCCGGCATGACGCTGGCGCAGAAGGTGGGCCAGATGACCCAGGCGGAGATCAAGTCGATCACGCCGGCCGAGGTGCGCCAGTTCTACATCGGCTCGGTGCTGAACGGCGGCGGCTCCTGGCCCGGCGGCAACAAGCACGCCAGCGTGGCCGACTGGCTGCAGCTTGCCGACGCGTACTACGACGCCTCCATGCACACCGACATGAAGGTGCCGCTGCCCATCCTCTGGGGCACCGACGCGGTGCACGGCGACAGCAACGTGTTCGGCGCCACGCTCTATCCGCACAACATCGGTCTGGGCGCCGCGCACGACGTGGCGCTGGTGCACGACATCGGCGCGGCCACCGCCCGCGCCGTGCGCGCCACCGGCGTGAACTGGGCCTTCGCGCCTACCCTCGCGGTGGTGCAGAACCCGCGCTGGGGCCGCACCTACGAGGGCTTCTCCAGCACCGGACCGCTGGTACGCGCCTATGCGAAGGCCTACGTCGACGGCCTGCAAGGCCGCTTCGGCGAGCACAACGTGCTGGCCACCGCCAAGCACTTCATCGGCGACGGCGCGACCTACCACGGCACCGACCAGGGCCAGTCGCGCGTCGACCGCGCGCACATGATCAACGTGCACGGCGCCGGCTACTACGGCGCGCTCGAAGCGGGCGTGCAGAGCGTGATGATCTCCTACAACAGCTGGGACGACGTGGCCGACCACCTCGACTACGGCAAGATGAGCGGCGCCAGGGCGCTGGTCACCGGCGCGCTGAAGGACAAGATGGGCTTCGACGGCCTGGTGGTGTCGGACTGGAACGCCATCGGCCAGTTGCCCGGCTGCAGCAACGCCCAGTGCCCGCAGGCGATCAATGCCGGCATCGACATGGTGATGGTGCCCGACGACTGGAAGGCCTTCATCGCCAACACCCTGCGCGAGGTGAACGATGGCGAGATCCCCATGTCGCGCATCGACGATGCGGTGCGCCGCATCGTGCGCGTCAAGCTGCGCATGGGCCTGCTGGACGGCAAGCGACCGTCGCAGCTGGCCGGCGCCGGCGACGTCTCCGCCATCGCCGACCGCGCGCTGGCGCGGCGCGCGGTGCGCGAGTCGCTGGTGCTGCTGAAGAACAACCGCCACGTGCTGCCGCTACGGCGCGGCATGAAGATCCTGGTGGTGGGCAAGGCCGCCGACAGCATGGCCGACCAGGCCGGTGGCTGGTCGCTCACCTGGCAGGGCACCGGCAACGCGCCGGCCGACTACGCCAGCGGCGAAACCATCCTCGCCGGCCTGCGCGAAGCCGACGGCGCGGCCAACGTCAGCTACAGCGCCACCGCGCGGGGCGTGGATTTCTCGCGCTACGACGCCATCGTGGCGGTGCTCGGCGAGACGCCGTATGCGGAGACGATGGGCGACATCGTGCCGGCGGCGACGCTGCGCCACAGCGACCGCTATCCGGAAGACCTCGCCGTGCTGAACGCCGTGGTCGCCGCGCACAAGCCGGTGGCGACGGTGTTCCTCTCCGGCCGGCCGCTGTTCGTCAACGACCTCATCAACCGCTCCGACGCCTTCGTCGCCGCGTGGCTGCCCGGCAGCGAGGGCGGCGGCGTGGCCGACGTGCTGTTCGCGCGCGCCGGCGGCAAGCAACTCGACAACTTCCGCGGCACTTTGGCCATGCCCTGGCCGGACACGCCCTGCCCCGCCAGCGACGACAACGGCATCACCACGCCGCCGCTGTTCCCGCTGGGCTACGGCCTGCGCTACCCCAGCCAGCATGAACTACCCCGGTTGCCCAGCCACGCGGACATCACCGCCTGCGCCAAGGTGGATCAGCTTGCGGTGTTCCACACCCTGCCCGTGCCGCCCTTCAAGCTCTACCTCGCCGACGACCACGCCGAGCAGGGGCTGGCCGACGATTTGAACGCCACCATTGCCTGGCCCACCGCCACGCCGGCGCTGCGCGTGCGCACCGTGCAGCTGAACACCCAGCAGGACGCCAAGGAAGTCACCTGGCTCGCCCCCGCCAGCTTCTTCGCGCGCAGCGACCAGCCGGTGGACATCACCGCGCTGCTGGCCAGCCATGCCGCGCTGGAATTCGACCTGCGCGTTGTCACCCCGGCCACCCAGCCAGTGAACCTCTACATGCGTTGCGGCACCGGCTGCATGGCCAGCGTCGACCTTTCACGCACCCTCGCCGGCGATGCGGATGGCCAGCGCCACCACGTCAGTGTCCCGCTGTCCTGCTTCGTGCGGCGCGGCGCAGGCTTCGACAGCGTGGAGGTGCCCTTTGGCGTGGCCGCCGCGGCGCCTTTCGCCGCCGCCTTCGCCGACGTGCGCATCGTCGCCGGCGCCGCCGCCAACGACGCCAATTGCAACGCTTATCCGTGACCGACACCCGGCCCGACCGTCCCCGTCGCGGCACCGGCCATGGCTGAGCCGCGCGGAGTCCCCGTCTGGCTGGCGACCGCCACCATCGCGCTGTTCAGCGTGCTGGCGCTGCTTGCCCCGCATGGCCGGCGCGCGCCGGTGCCGACAACCCGGCCGGCGCCCCTGCATTGGGTCATGCCGCCCGCGCCCACGGTGCAGCTGTGGCTCTCCACCGCCGATCGCCGCCTGCAGCTGGCGCGGCAGCCGGACATCCCGCTGACCCGATCCAGCGCGCCGGCCACCATCGTCATCGACACCCAGCACCGCTTGCAGACGATCACCGGCTTCGGCGCCGCGCTTACCGACGCCTCCGCCTGGCTGATCGAGCAAAAACTCGGCGACGCGCAGCGCGAGGCCTTCCTGCGCGAAATGTTCGGCCCGCCGCCGGGGCTCAACCTCACAATGACGCGGCTCACCATCGGCGCCTCGGATTTCTCGCTCAGTCACTACACGCTGGACGACATGCCCGCCGGCCAGGTCGACCCCACGCTGGCGCACTTCAACGTGGTGCCCAACCTGGCCTACCTGATCCCGGTGGTGCAGCAGGCGCTGGCGATCAACCCGAAGCTGCGCATCATCGCCTCGCCGTGGAGCGCGCCGGCATGGATGAAGACCAGCGCCAGCCTGCTCGGCGGCAGCCTGCTCGAAGCCTACGAAAGCGCCTTCGCCGACTACCTCGTGCGTTACGTCGACACCTACCGCCGCTACGGCATCCCGATCTTCGCGCTCACCGTGCAGAACGAGCCGATGTTCCAGCCGCAGACCTATCCCGGCATGGCACTGCCCGACGATGCGCGCACGCGCCTGATCGGCCAGTACCTCGGCCCCGCGCTGGCCAGGCGCCAGCCGAAGACGCTGCTGCTGGGCTGGGACCACAACTGGGACGATCCCATGCAGCCGCTCGCCGTGCTGGCCGACCCGGTGGCCGCCGGCTACATCGACGGCATCGCCTGGCATTGCTATCGCGGCGCGCCGATCGCGCAGACCCAGGTGCACCAGGCCTATCCGGACAAGGACGTCTACATCACCGAATGCTCGGGCGGCGACTGGGCCTCGGCGAAAAACGGCGAGCTGCTGTGGTTCGCCCGCGACCTGCTCCTGGGCGGCTTGCGCAACTGGGCGCGCGGCGTGGTGTACTGGAACCTGGTGCTCGACCAGCACCACGGCCCGCATGCCGGCGGCTGCGCCAACTGCAAGGGCATGGTGACGCTGGACACCACCACCGGCGCGATCCACCGCAACGACGAGTATTACGCCTTCGCCCACTACAGCCGCTTCGTCCTGCCCGGCGCGACGCGGGTGGAATCCACCGCCACCGGCAAGGGCATCGACAACGTGGCCTTTGAAAACGCAGGCCATGGCCCGCTGGTGCTGGTGGTGGTGAACAGCGACACCACACCACGTGCCGTCGACGTGCGCCAGGCCGACCGCCGTTTCAGCTACACCATGCCGCCGGCAAGCGTAGCCACCTTCGTGTGGCCAGCGGATCGCCGCGACGACGACGGCGGCGATGCCGGCGACAGCCCGTCGCCCTGACCGCGGCTTGCGCCAGTGCGGCGGGATGGCCACGATAAACCACCACGAGCCGAGGCAAAGCACCATGCGCCCCACATCCGCCCTGCTGCGCCGCGCGTTCATCGCTGCCTCGCTGCTGGCCATGGCCGGCCTGCACGCGCAGCCGGTACCGCACACCAAGGTCGTCGTCATCAGCCTCGACGCCTTCGCCGCGCAGAGCCTGCGCGATCCGCGCCTGCCCGCGCCCACGCTGCGGGCGCTGATGCAACAGGGCACCTACGCGGCCTCGATGACGCCGATCAATCCCACCATCACCTGGCCCAACCACACCGCCATGGTCACCGGCGTCGACGCCAGCCGCCATCACCTGCTGGTCAACGGCCGCGTGGTGCACCAGCGCGAGGCCACGCCGCCGGAGATCCGCATGTGGCTGCCCAAGTCGCAGCTGGTGCCGCTGCCCACGGTCTACGACGTGGCGCACGCCGCCGGCCTCACCACGGCGGAAGTGGACTGGGTGGCGATCAAGGACGCCAAGGGCATCGACTGGTCATTCTTCGAGAATCCCGATCCGGACGGCAACATCGCGCGCGAGCTGGTGGCGCAGGGCGCGGTCAGCCGCGACGAGCTGGCGCACTTCCACGACTCCTCGCAAGCCTGGCGCGACCGCATCTACACCCGCGCGGCGGTGGACATCATCCGCCGGCACCATCCCGACCTGCTGTTGCTGCACCTCCTGTCGCTGGACAGCATCGAGCACGCCACCGGCTACGGCAACGACGCCGGCATCAACACCATCGCCTTCCTCGACGACCGTGTGCGGGACGTCATCGACGCGGTGCGGGCCGCCGGCGACGGTGATCGCACCGCCTTCCTGATCGTCTCCGACCATGGCCAGCGCAGCCTGCACCACCGGCTGCACGCCGACGTACTGCTCAAACAGGCCGGCCTCGCGGTGCCCGGCGCGAAGCAGCCGGCCTGGAGCGTGGCCGAAGGCGGCTTCGCGCTGATCTACCAGCAGCATGCCGACGCGGCCTCGCGCGACAGGCTCAAGGCGCTGTTCGCCGGCCGGCCAGGCATCGCCGCCGCGCTCACCCCGGACGAAGCCGCGCAGCAGGGCTGGCCCACCCCGGCGCAGACCGACCAGGCGCCCGACCTGCTGCTCTACGCCGCCGCCGACTACGCCTTCGACGACGGCGACACCGGCGCCTTCGTCACGCCCACCGCCGAGCGTGGCGCGCACGGCTACCCGAACACCGACCCGCAGATGCAGGCCATCTTCATCGCCGCCGGGAGCGGCATCCGGCCGCTGGGCGAGCTCCCCGCTTTCCCCAATGTCGACGTCGCCGCCACCATCGCGCGCTTGCTCGGCGTCACCATGCCCGGCATCCAGGGCCGGCCGCTGGGCGCCATCCTGGCACCAGCGCCGCCAGCCGATGGCGGACGCTGAGGGCTTGTGCGTTTTTCACGCGCTCAGCCTGGCCACGGACGGCCGGACACCAGGCAGGCGCGCCAGTGCCGGCCTGGTGGAGCTGCGTACGGGCATGTACCGGACGCGCCGATGAGTCGTCCGGCAGGAAGCCGAACGCCTCACAAGCCACCAACCTTGCCCGTTCCGCGCCACCTGCTCCGCCGCTGCCTGTTCGCCCTGCTGCTGGCGAGCGTGTACGCGCTGCCGGCGCGGGCCGGCGTGCAGGTACGGGTACAGGGCGTGGACGCGGCCATGGCGCAGGCGGTGGCCGCCTCGGTGGCGCTGTCGGCCTATGCCGGGCGCGACATCAGCCCGGCGCAACTGCGCCGCCTCTACGCGCAGGCGCCGGCGCAGGCCAGGGCGGCGCTGGAACCCTGGGGCTACTACGACGCCGACGCGACGGCGCAGCTGCAAGCGGCCGGCAAGGATTGGCAGGTGACGCTGACCATGCACCTGGGCCAGCCGGTCGTGGTGGGCGCCGTGGACGTGCGGCTCGACGCCGACGCGCTCGCCCTGGCGCCGGTCCGGCGTGCGCGCAACGCGATCGAGCGCCTGCGCGGCAAGCGCCTGGACGACGCCGGCTACGAAGCCGCGCGCGACGCCTTGTCGGCCGCGCTCGCGGCGAACGGTTTTCTCGACGCGAAACTCGTCACCCATCGCGTGGCGGTGGACACCGCCCGGCACCGTGCGAGCATCGAACTGGCCTGGCAGGCGGGCGCGCGCTACCGCTACGGCGCGGTGCATTTCACCGGCGCCCCCTTCGTGCCCGGCGTGCTCGAGCGCTACCTGCCGTTCCGCGCCGGCGACTGGTTCGCGCAGGATCAGCTGCTGCAATTGCAGCAGGCGCTGAACGGCACGGACTACTTCGCCGTGGTCGACGTGCAGCCGCAATTCGATGCCAGGGCCAACGACCGTATCGACATCGATGTGACGCTCACGCCGGCCAAGCGCACGCTCTACACCGGCGGCCCCTTCCTCGGCACCGACACCGGCTACGGCCTGCGCGCCGGCATGACGCGACGCTGGGTGAACCGGCACGGCCATCGCTGGAAGAACGAACTGGTGCTGGCGCAGCGCCTGAAGACGCTCGCCACGCTCTACACCATTCCCCTGCCCGGCGACGACCAGCGCAGCTGGAACTTCGGCGCCAACTACCGCGACGCCGATACCAGTACCTCGCAGTCGCACACGTTGGAGCTGGTCGGCAACGCCAGCCGGCAGTGGCGGGGCTGGACGCGCACGCTGGGCATGCATGCGCTGGCAGGCACCTTCACCGTGGGCCGGCACGGCAACGAGCCGGAGTCCACGCCCGGCGTCGAACACGGCAACAGCACGCTGCTGTTCGCCGAGGCCGCGCTCACGCGCAAGCAGGTCGACAACCCCGACTTCGTGCACGACGGCTGGTCGCTCACGCTGGCCGCGCGCAGCACCGCCGGCGACCTGCTCTCCTCGGCCAGCTTCAGCCAGCTCACCCTCGATGCGAAATGGATACACGCCTTCGGCGCAAAGGGCCGCAACCGCCTGATCCTGCGCACCAGCGCCGGCCACCTGTGGAGCGACGACTTCGCCGTGCTGCCGCCGCAGCTGCGCTTCTTCGCCGGCGGCGACCGCTCGGTGCGCGGCTACAGCTACCAGTCCATCGGCCCGCAGAACCGCTACGGCCGCGTGCTCGGCGGCACCAGCCTGCTGGTCGCCAGCGCCGAGGTGGAGCACTACGTCACCCGCAACTGGGGCATCGCCAGCTTCCTCGATGCCGGCAACGCCTTCGACGGCACCGACTATCGCCCGAAACTCGGCACCGGCATCGGCGTGCGTTGGCGCTCGCCGGTGGGCATGGTGCGGCTCGACCTCGGTACGCCGATCCACAACCGGCAACGCCACGGCGTGGTGCTGCACCTCGTGATCGGGCCGGATCTGTGAGCGGGCGCCCCCGCGCCCGGTCACAGGCAGCCCACGGACGGGCCGCACCTGCCGCAGCCGCTTCGTGGCTGCGGCAGGGAGCCACGCCCGCGAAGCGGGCATGCCGAATCAAGAACGGGCAGGACAGCCCGTTCTTGATATAGGCAAGGCTTGGCCCCGATGCGCACCAGTTCGACAATCGCCGCCAGTATCCGGAACCCTCCCATCGCATGACCTGGCTCAAGCGCATCGTCCTGGCGACTACTGCCCTGCTGCTGGTACTGGCGGCGGCAACCTGGTGGCTGCTCGCCACCGGCGCCGGTCTGCGTTTCGTCCTCGCCCGCGTACAGGCAGCCACGCACGGCGCGCTGCAATGGCGGCAGGCGCAAGGCTCGCTCATCGGCCCGCTGCAATTGGCCGGACTGCGCTACGGCGACGGCAAGGGCACGGTGATCGATGTGGCGCAGGCACGGCTCGACCTGCACTGCTGGCCGCTGCTGGCCGGACGCGTACAGGTGCGCGCGCTCGATGCCGACGGCGTGACGATCGCGCTGCCAGCGAGCACGCCAGACCACACGGGCACTGGCAGCTTCTCGCTGCAAGCACCGATCGACCTGTGGCTCGACCGCGTCCATGTCGGCAAGCTGCGCGTGAGCCAGGCCGGTCAACCCGTATTCGCTTCCGACAGCCTCGACCTCGCCGGCCGCTGGACGCACGCCGGCATCGCCATCGACGCGCTGAAGCTGCGCGCGCCGAACGGCCATGTCGATCTCGCCGGCCGCCTCGTACTTGCCGCCCGCGCGCGCGGCGACGGCCACGCCGACTTCGCGTGGACGCTGGGCGCGGCCATCTATGCGGGCCGGCTCGAAGCCAGCAGCAACGGCAAGCTGGCGCAACTCGACCTCGCCTTGCAGCAGCCGCTGGCGGCGCGCCTGCATCTGAGCCTGGCGCAGGACAACCACCACGACTGGCAGGCCACACTGGAGGCGCCGCGCTTCGATCCGGAACCGCTGCTGGGCGACAGCACGCTGAAATCCGTGGCGCTGGCCGTGCAAGGCCACGGCGACCGCCACGGCGGCGAACTGACCGGCACGCTGGATCTCACCCAGTACCGCGTGTTGCTGCAGCCGCTGCGCGCGCGCCTGAGCGACGATGGCAAGACACTGACGCTGCAGCAGCTCGCCGTGAGCTCGCCGCAGCTCAAGGGCAACCTGGCCGCCAGCGGCACGCTGCGACTCGCCGCCAAGCCTATGGACGGCGCGCTGGCGATCCAGTGGAACGACGTGCAACTGCCGGCCGAGCTGGCCGGCCAGCCACTGGCCAGCTCGGGCAGGCTCACGGTACGCGGCAACGCGGAGCGCTACCACGCCGATGGCGAACTCAGCCTCGGCCCACCGAACAAACCCACGCAGCTGACGCTCAACCTCGACGGCACGCCGCAAGCCATCGCACTGCACTCGCTCACGCTGCAACAGCCGCAGGGTTCGCTGACCGCGCAGGGCACGCTGCGATGGCAGACCGCCCTGGGCTGGCAGCTCGACGCCAGGGCCAGAGGCTTCGATCCCGGCCAGCTGTTCGCCGGCTGGAATGGCGCGCTGGATGCCGCGCTGACCAGCACGGGCAAACTGACGCCGAGCGGCCTCGACGCCACGCTGCAACTCGACCGACTCGACGGCCGCCTGCGCGGGCGCAAGCTGAGCGGCCACGCGAAACTGCAACTGTCGCCCGGCCGGGTGATCGACGGCCAGTTGCGCCTGGCCTCCGGCGGCAGCACGGTACGGCTCGACGCCAAACCGGGCCGCGCGAACGATGCCGAACTCCAGCTCGCCATCGCCTCGCTGGGTGACTGGCTGCCCGATGCCGACGGACGTCTGGACGGCCAATTCGCCATCCGCGGGATGCTGCCGAAGCTGTCCGTGAACGGCCACTTGAACGGCAGCGCGCTGGGCTGGCGGCAACAGCGCGTGGACACGCTGCAACTGGTCGTCGGCCTGCCCGATACCAGCCGGCTCGCCGGCAAGCTGGAGCTCTCCGCCGGCGGCGCGCACCTCGGCGGCCTCGCGTTCGGGCGCATCCACCTGCTGGCCGAAGGCAGCGAGGGCGACCACCGGCTGCAACTGGATGCGCGCGGCAGCCAGCTGTCCGCCACGCTGGCACTGCACGGCGCGCTGAAGAACGGCGCCTGGAACGGCACGCTGAGCACGCTGCACCTCGCACCGCAAGGCCTGCCCGACTGGCGCCTGCAGCACGCCAGCCGGCTCGCGTGGCGCGACGGTGCCTTCCGCCTCGACGAACTGTGCCTCAGCGCCGGCGACCCGTTGCTGTGCGTGGGCGCACGGCGCAGCCGGGCCGGCGACCTCGACGCCAGCTATCGGCTGCGCGCGCTGCCGCTGGCGCTGCTGCAGAACGCCGCCGGCGAGGCCGACCTGCCGCTGCGCATGGAGGGCGAACTGCACGGCGATGGCCGGCTCCACCGCAGCGCCGCCGGCCAACTCAGCGGCAACGCCAGCCTCGGCTCCGAACGCGGCAGCATCACCTGGATCGAGCATGCCGATGCGCCGCTGCTGAGCTACGAAAATTTCGCGCTGGACGCCGAGCTCGATGCGCGCAGCCAGCGCCTCAGCCTGCGCACCGCGCTCGACCATGGCGGCAGCGTGAGCGCCCAGGCGAGCCTTCACGGCAAGTCGCAGGCGCTGACTGGCCGGCTCGACCTGCGCCTCAACAACCTTGGCTTCCTCGAACTGTTCGGCAACGCGCTGGCGAACGTGCGCGGCCAGGTCACCGGCAGCTTCCAGTTCGGCGGCACGCTGGCGCAGCCGGCCGTGGGCGGCCAGGCCACGCTGGGCGACTTCGCCGCCGAGGTGCCGGCGGCCGGACTCAAGCTCGCCCAGGGCCAGTTGCTCGTGCACGCGCTCGACGCCCACCGCCTGCGCGTGGACGGCAGCGTGCGGTCCGGCGCGGGCACGCTCAGCGTGACCGGCGTCGCCGGCCTCGCTGGCGACGCGCCCACAGACCTCGCCATCCACGGCCAGCAATTCACCGCCGCCGACATCCCCGCCGCCAAGCTCGCGATCAGTCCCGCACTGCGCCTGCAGCGCGACGCGCAAGGCCTCGACCTCACCGGCTCGCTGCAGCTGGACAGCGCCGACGTGAACCTCGACCAGTTGCCCGACGCCGGCGCCAGCAAGGCCTCGCCCGACGTGGTGGTACTCGACCGCCCGCCGCCCGCGCCGGGCGGCGCGCTACCGTTCGCCGCCTCGGTGAGGGTGGATCTCGGCCGCAAGACCCACCTCACCGGCTTCGGCCTGGACGGCCGCCTGAGCGGCGTGCTCACGGTGAACGAACGCCCCGGCCGCGCCGCCACCGGCCAGGGCCAGATCACGGTCGACGGCAACTACAAGGCCTATGGCCAGAACCTCGCCATCGAGCACGGCCAATTGCTGTTCGCCGGCACGCCGCTGGACAACCCCGGCCTGGCCATCCGCGCGGTGCGCAAGCTCAACCCCAACGCCACCGTCGACGACGGGCAGGAAGTGGGGCTGGACATCGCCGGCACCGCGCGGCATCCGCTGCTCAGCGTGTTCGCCAACCCGGCGATGGAACAATCCGACGCGCTCGCCTACCTCGTCACCGGCAAGCCGCTGGCCCAGGTGAGCGGCAGCGAGGGCGACATGCTGGGCAGCGCCGCACAGGCGCTGGGCTCGGCCGCCGGCAACCTGCTCGCCCGGAACATCGGCGCGAAACTGGGCGTGGACGACATCGGCGTCGCCGACAACGCCGCGCTGGGCGGCAGCTCCGCCTTCACTGTCGGCAAATATCTCTCGCCACGGCTCTACCTCAGCTACGGCGTGGGCCTGTTCGAGCCGGGCCAGGTGGTGACCCTGCGCTACCGCCTGAGCCACCGCTGGCACCTCGAAGCGCAGAGCGCCACCAGCTTCAACCGCGCCAGCCTCGACTACCGGCTGGAGAAATAGCGCCGGGCGACAAACGCACGCGGCGTCAATGCCCAAAGGTCATGCGCCTCGCACACCAGTACCGCGCTATCGTGGTGGTCTTTCCGCAATGAAGGGCACGATCATGCAGCGCACCCGTTGGCTACTTGCCGCCGCCATCGCCGCCAGCTTCGGCGGCCCCTCCGCCTGGGCGGCCACGTCCGCCGCGCGCGGCCCCGTCATCGGCATCGACCTCGCCGGCGTCGATCACGCGGTGCAGCCGGGCGACAACTTCTTCGACTACGCCAACGGCACCTGGCTGAAGACCGCCAAGATCCCCGCCGACCGCTCCAGCACCGGCACCTTCCTCAAGATCTTCGAGCTCACCGAGCAGCACACCGCCGACCTCATCAGGCATGCCGGCGCCAGCCATCCGGCCGCCGGCAGCAACGCGCGCAGGATCGCCGACTACTACGCCGCCTACATGGACGAGGCCGCCATCACCCAACACGGCCTGGCGCCACTGAAACCCGAGCTGTCCGCCATCGACGCCATCGCCTCGAAGGCCGACCTCGCCCGCGTGCTGGGCAGCCGCCTGCGCGCCGACGAAGATCCGGTCAACGCCACCAACTTCCACACCGAACACCTGTTCGGCCTGTTCGTGGCGCAGGGGCTGGAAGATCCCTCGCACACCATCGCCTACCTGCTGCAGGGCGGCCTGGCCATGCCCAGCCGCGACTACTACCTCTCCACCGACCCGCACATGGCCGCGGCGCGCGGCAAGTACCACCCCTACGTGGTGGCGCTCCTGCAGCAAGCCGGCATCGCCGACGCCGCAGCCAAGGCGGACACCGTGATCGCGCTGGAGACGAAGATCGCCAAGGCGCAGGAAACCCTGCTCGACAGCCAGGACGTGCACAAGGCCAACAACCTGTGGACGATGGCCGATTTCGCGAAGAAGGCGCCGGGGTTGGACTGGGCCACCTACTTCAAGGCCGCCGGCCTCGACGGCCAGCAGCAGATTGACGTGTGGCAGCCCGGCGCCACCAGCGGACTCGCCGCGCTGGTGGCCAGCGAGCCGCTGGACGCGTGGAAGGATCTGCTCGTCTTCCACACGCTCGATGCCGCCGCGCCGCTGCTGCCCAAGGCCTACGCCGATCTGCACTTCGATTTCTACGGCCACACCCTGCAAGGCACGCCCGAGCAGCAGCCACGCTGGAAGCGCGCGGTCGGCGCCACCAACACCGACCTCGGCGACGCCGTGGGCGAGCTGTACGTGAAGAAATACTTCCCCGCCTCGTCCAAGGCCGAAGTGCAGCAGCTGGTGAAGAACCTGATCGCCGCCTTCGACGAACGCCTCGACACGCTGAGCTGGATGACTCCGGCCACGCGCGCCAAGGCCAAGGAAAAACTCGTCACGCTGAAGGTCGGCGTGGGCTACCCCGAACACTGGCGCGACTACGCCAAGCTGGAGATCAAGGCCGACGACGCACTGGGCAACCACCTGCGCGCCGAGAAGCACGAATACGCACACCAGCTCGCCAAGCTCGCCGCACCGGTGGATCGCGGCGAATGGTGGATGACGCCGCAGACGGTGAACGCGGTGAACCTGCCGCTGCAGAACGCACTGAACTTCCCCGCCGCCATCCTGCAGGCGCCGTTCTTCGACCCGCAGGCCGACGCCGCCGCGAACTACGGCGCCATCGGCTCCATCATCGGCCACGAGATCAGCCACAGCTTCGACAACACCGGTGCCGACTTCGACGCACAGGGCAAGCTGGAGAACTGGTGGACCAGCGCCGACGAGGCGCACTTCAAGGCTGCCACGGCGCAGCTTGCCAAGCAGTTCGACCAGTACGAGGCACTGCCCGGCCTGCACGTCAACGGCGAGCAGACCCTGGGCGAGGACATCGCCGACGTCTCCGGCCTCACCATCGCCTACCTCGCCTACCACAAGTCGCTCGGCGGCAAGCCCGCACCGGTGATCGACGGTCTCACCGGCGACCAGCGCTTCTTCCTCGCCTTCGGCCAGGCCTGGCGCTCGAAGATCCGCGACGCCGCCCTGCGCCAGCGCCTCAACACCGACGTGCACGCCCCCGCGCAGTTCCGCGCGCTCACCGTGCGCAACCTCGACGCCTGGTATCCGGCCTTCGACGTCAAACCCGGCCAGAAGCTTTACCTCGCGCCGGAGCAGCGGGTGAAGATCTGGTAAGCCGCACGCTGCCGCCCGGCTCGCGCCGGGCGGCTCGCGCCGGGCGGTACGCCGGCGGATCGATCAGGTCACCAGCGCCGCCGTCACCACGATCTCCACCTTCCATGCCGGATCGGCGAGGCGCGCTTCCACCGTGGCGCGCGACGGCGCCTGGCCCGGCACCACCCAGGCGTCCCACGCGCGGTTCATGCCGGCGAAATCGGCGATGTCGGCGAGATAGATCTGCGCACGCAGGATGCGCGTCTTGTCGCTGCCGGCCTGCGCCAGCAGCGCATCGATGGCGGCGAGCACCTCGCGCGTCTGCGTCTCGATGTCGGCGTCTGCCGTTTCGGCCACCTGCCCGGCGAGATAGACCACGCCGGCGTGGATGCTGGCCTCGGACATGCGCGCTCCGGCGTCGATGCGTTGGATCATGGCAGGGCTCCCGTGCGACCACGTCGCGTGAGGGTTGACGAAACGCCGCGCCGACGCGCGGCAGGGATTCACTCGCGCGGTGCGTCCGCGCCGGCGCCGATGCCCAGCCCCGCGATGCCGGCGATGGCGGCGGCGTCGAAGCCGGCCAGCTCGGCGAAATGCCGGCCGCGTTCGGCGTAATCCTTGAACTGATCGAAGCTGGGCGCACCGGGCGAGAGCAGCACCACGCCGCCTTGTGGCGTGACGATGCGCGCCATCTCCACCGCCTCGTCGAAGCTCTCGGCCTCGCCCAGCGGCAGTTCGGTCTTCGCCTGCCGCAAGGCCAGCGCGATGCGCGGGCCGTTGGCGCCCTGCGCCACGATGCGCAGGCGCGGCCGATCCTTCACCGCCGCCACGAACTCCGACCAGTCCAGACCGCGATCGTGGCCGCCCACGATCACCGTGACCTCGCGCGCGGCGAGGCTGTCCAGCGCGGCGCGCGTGGCCTTGGGCGTGGTGCTGATGGAGTCGTTGATGAAGCTGAGCCCCGCGCGCTCGCCCAGCGGCTGCAGGCGATGCGGCAGCGGCTGGAAGCTGGCCAGCGCGGGCGCGGCCCGGATCGCGTCGAAGCCCATCGTCTCCAACGCGGCCAGCGCGGCGCAGGCGTTCAGCGCGTTGTGCTCGCCCGGCGCGGTCATCCCGGCCAGCTCGAACACGCGTGCGCCACCGCGATGGATCGCGCCGTCGGCCACATGCCAGCCATCGGCGGTGCCGAACACGAGGCGCTGCGGATGCGCGGTGGTGCGTTCGATCAGGTTCGCCTGCAAACCGTTGACCAGCAGGGTGCGCGAGACGTCGGCAAGCTTGAGCTTGTCGGCCACGTAGCGCTCGCGCGAGCCGTGCCAGTCGAGATGCTCCTCGTACAGGCTGGTGACCACGCCCAGCTCCACCGCGCCGGCCTCGCCGGTCTGGAAGCTGGAAAGCTCGACAGCCCACAGCTCGGCCGCCTGCCCTTGCAGTTCCAGCAGCGGCAGGCCGATGTTGCCGGCCAGTGCGGTGCGCACGCCAAGCGCGCGGGCCAGGTGCGCCACGAAGGCGGTGGTGGTGCTCTTGCCCTTAGTGCCGGTAATGGCGAGCACGCGCTCCTGCGGGTTCTCGCCGAACCACAGCGCGGTGCCCGAGGTGAACACGGTGCCATGCGCCTGCGCGGTGGCGATCTCGGGTTTGTAGAGCGAAATGCCCGGCGACTTCACCACCACGTCGTAGGCGCACAGCGCCACCGAGCTGGGCTGTTGGCCGTAGACGGTGAGCGCGGCGTCGAAGGCGCTCGCGGCGGCGACCTCGTCCTCGCGGCAGTACAGCGCCAACGGCAGTTGCGGCAACGCGGCGCGAATCGCGCGGATCACGGCGCGGCCTTCGCGGCCGAAACCCCACACGGCCACGCGCTTGCCGGCCAGTTCACCGAGGCGCATCAGGCGATGGCCTGCAGCGCCGCCTGCAGGCGCACCGGAACACGGTGCTCGGCGGACGGCACCAGCCACGGTTCCAATGCGAGCTGCGTCCGGTCGAGCTGGGGCAGGATCTCCGCGCGGAAGCGCTCGACCAGCGCGTCCTCCTGCCACTCGGGCCGCTGCGCCAGCGCAAACATCGCGGCGCGCGCCTCGGCGCCCTCACCCACGCATTCGAAGGGCTTGTGATCCTGGTATTCCAGCAGCGCATCGAAGCCGGCGGCCTGCGTTTCATCGTCGAGCAGGTTGCGGCCGAAGATCGCCAGCAGCCGCGGTTTGGGCAGGAACGGCGCCAGCGCGAGGAACACGAAGTGGCACTTCGGGCACTGCCCGCACCAGCGGTCGGCGGGCTTGGGGCCGAGCAGCTTGAAGTTGCGGTTGCAGCTGGAGAACACGTCGAAATACGGCGTGAGCTTCGCGAAGGCACGCGTGATCGCCAGCTCCGAATACGGACGCAGCAGCGAGCAGTAATCAAGGTCGGCCGCCACGTGCGTGTGCAGCCAGTCGCCCAGGAGCTGCTCGAAGGTGTAGCCCTTGCTCCACTGGTGGTTCACCTGCTGGCCGTCGTACTCCAGCGTGGCGGCGGAGGCGGAGCGCTCATTGGCGAAGGCGATGGAATCGAAGCCGTAGAGGATGGCGGCCACGGCGAGGATGGCCGAGTTCACCGCGGTCACCGGGATATGCCCGTTCCACGCGCCGAGGCGGTTCAGCTCGAACAAGCCGGGCGCCAGCTCGCGCCCGATGTTGAGCGTGGGCAGGCCGGTGCGCTCGGCGCAGGACTGGATCAGCGCGGAGCGGCCGATCCATACCGCGGTGGCTTCGCCGGCTATGGACTTGATCGCCTCGACCGCAACGAGCGAATCCTTGCCGCCGCCGATGGGGATGAGGGTGCGATGGGGAAGCTTGAGGCTTGGAGCCTGCGGTGAATCCGTACCCTCTCCCCCGGCCCCTCCCCCGCTCGCGGGGGAGGGGAGCGAAGCACGGGGAAACTGGATGCGTCCACGCAAGTCGAGCCCATTGCGGTAGGCGAACTCGGCGAGGCCATGCAGGTAGAGCGCGTCGAGCAGGTCGGCGGTGGCGGCATCCAGCGGGCCGTCGGCCAGCTCGATCCTCAGCGGCACACCAGCCTTGTAATAGCTCACGCCGGCGACCAGGTGCAGCAACTTCAGCGCGGCATCGAACGCCGCCTGGCGCTCGCGCGGCAGGGCCGGCGCATCGGGAAAGACGATGCGCTCCACCAGCGGCGCGCCGTCGTCGAAAGCATAGGCCAGCTCGGCCACGCCGTCGGCGTAGCGCGCATGGAGAAAACGGAACGCCTGGGTCAGGCGGGGGTTGATGGTGGTCACTCGTCAATCTCCACAGCTCGCCCCCGTCAAAGAGGGCGCCGGGCGGGCCAGGGTTCGCATCAGCGACCCGGCACGCCCTCGATGGGCAACAAAAGGCATTGTCCCAGAAACCCGCACGATCCGTAGGAGCCTGCGGGTGGGCGATAGGCCCTTCGCGAAAGGCTTCATCGCCCGCCAGCGGGCTCCTACGAGCGGTCAGTTGTCCAGCACCACCTCTTCGGTTTCCCCGCGCAGGTTGTATGGCGAGGACATCACCTTGCCGTAGGCGCCGGCCTGGGCAATCAGCATCACGTCGCCTTCCTGCGGTTCCGGCAGGCGACGGTCGCTGCCCAGCACATCGCCGGATTCGCAGATCGGACCGACCACCTGGAACAGGCCGGTGGCTTCCTCGTCCAGCCGCGTGAGGTTGGCGATCTCGTGCCAGGCGTCGTACAGCGCGGGGCGGATCAGGCTGTTCATGCCGGTGTCCACGCCAAGGTAGCGCCAGCTGCCCTTGCCCTTGGTCTGGGTGACGCGCGCCAGCAGCACGCCGGCATCGGCCACCAGGTAACGACCCGGCTCCATCCACAACTGGTAGTGCGGATAGGCGGCCTTGACCTCGCGCAGCACCTTGTCCAACGCGGCGATGTCCAGCGCAGCCTCACCCGGATGCGCGGGCACGCCCAGGCCACCACCGATGTCGAGGAAGCTGATGCTGCCGATCCGCTCGGCGAGGCTGGCGAGCTGGCCGTGCACTTCGCCCCAGTGCCTGGCGTCGAGCACGCCCGAACCCAAGTGCGCATGCAGGCCGCGCACGGTGACGCCATGCGCGTCGGCATGACGCAGGAAGGCATCGAGCTGCTCCAGCGGCAGGCCGAACTTGCTGCCGCTGCCGCCGGTGCGCACTTTCTCGTGGTGGCCCAGGCCGCGGCCCAGATCCAGTCGCAAGGCGATCTCGCGGCCACGGAACAGCTCGCCCCAATGCTCGATGGGATGCAGCGCATCCAGCGTGATGGTGGCGCGCGTGGCAAGCCCTTGCACGTAATCCTCGCGCGCGGCGAAGTTGGGCGTGAACAGCAGCGGCGTACTTTCCGGCACGACGCGGCTCACGGCTTCCAGCTCGCCCGGCGAGACGCACTCGAAGGCGAAGCCTTCCCCGGCCAGTGCACGCAGGATGGCCGGATGGGTGTTGGCCTTCACCGCGTAGTGCAGTCGATCCACCGCCGCCAGCGATTTCAGCGCCCGCGCCTGCGCGCGCACCGTAGGCAGGTGGTAGACGTAGCGCGGCGTGGCTTCGGCGGCCAGCGCGAGCAGGCGCGCGCGTTCGGCCAGCGCGCGCCACCACGCGGCGGACAGCGCCGTCTCGCCCGTACCGTAGAGGCTCTGCCAGCTGGGGCCGAACAGCGCGCTGTCGTCGGTGCGCAGTGCGCCGGCGGCGATCAGCAGCTCGTGCAGGTGCGGGATCAGCGTGTCGACCACGTCCTCGTCCACCACGAAGGTGAGGTTCAAGTTGTTGGACGATTGCGAGATCAGGTGTACGCGCAACTGGTCGAATTCGGCCAGCACGGTGGAGAGCGTATGCAGCATCGAGCGCATGCCGCGACCGACCAGGCTGATCGCGGCGCAGGGCGCGATCACCTTGACCCGGCACACCTTGGCCAGGTCGGTGGCCAGCGCGGCGATGGCGTCGGAGTCGAGCAGGTTTTCGGTGGGGTCGAGCGAGACGGTGACGTTGGTTTCGGCCGAACCGATCAGGTCCACCGACAGGCCGTGCTTCTTGAAGTATGCGAACACGTCGGCGAGGAAGCCGACCTGTTGCCACATGCCCACCGATTCCATCGAGATCAGCGTGATGCCCTTGCGCGCGCTGATCGCCTTCACCGAGGGCGCGTGCTCGCGCACCTGCGGGCCGATCACCGTGCCGTCCAGTTCCGGCCGGTTGGTGTCCTTCACCAGGAGCGGCACGCGCGGCTCGCGCAGCGGCGACAGGCAGCGCGGGTGCAGCACCTTGGCGCCGGTGGAGGCGATTTCCTGCGCCTCCTCGTAATCGAGCTTCTGCAGCAGGCGCGCGCCAGGCACCTGGCGCGGGTTGGCGGTGAACATGCCGGCCACGTCGGTCCAGATCTCCACGCGCGCGGCCTTGAGCAGCGCGCCGAAGTAGGACGCCGAGGTATCCGAGCCGCCGCGGCCCAGCAGCACGGTGCGGCCCCCGCTCTCGTTGGAGACGGGCTCGCGCGCGATGAAGCCCTGGGTGATGAATACCTCGCCCTGCCCCGCCAACCGCGCGCCAAGGGCAGGGTCGGGCTTGGCCTCGACCATCGCCGAGAGCAGCTTGGTGCGCTCGTTCTGGTTGGGCAGCGCGATGGCTTCGAGGCAGTCGCGCGCGTCCACCCACTGCGTGGGCAGGCCGGCATGGGTGAGGAAGGCCGCGCCCAGCGCGCTGGAGAGCAGCTCGCCATGGGCCTGCACCCGCGCCTGCCAGGCCAGCTCGCCCAGCACGGCCGGGCCGTCCGCCGCGAGCGCCATCAGCTCGTCCAGCCGCGTGCCCAGCGTGGGGGGTAGCGGCAACTGCATGTGGCCGAGCAGGTCGTGGTGGCGCTGTGCGATCGCGTCGGCCGCCGCCTTGCGTTTGCCCGCATCGCCCGCACCGCACAGCTGTTTCAGTGCGTCGGTGATGCCGGTGAGCGCGGACACGACCACCAGCACGCGCGCGCCTTCGGCACGGCGGCTGGCGACCAGCTCACGGATGTTCTGCCAGCGCGGCAGGGTGGCGACACTGGTGCCGCCGAACTTCATCACGATCCAGGGGGCGCCGGCAGGAAGCGGCGCGGAGGCGTTCAAGGTCACGGGCGATCGGGCCATGGTTGCGGGAAAAGCGTTCCCGCCAGTGTTGCGCTGCCGCAAAGCAATTGCAAGACGCCGCGCCATTGCCGCGATATGGACGTTTAGACATCCATCCGGTGACTGGCCTTGAGCATGGGGATGGCTGCTGTCTGCCCCGCGGGAACAGCGATGGCCCAACCCCTCTCCCGCTTGCGGGAGAGGGGTTGGGGGAGAGGGTGCCGGGGTTTGTTGCAAGCCTCGCACCCTCGCCTCAATCCTCTCCCCACAGGGAAGAGGAGGCGAAGGCGTGCGCTTTGCGCACAGGCTTTATTCGATAACGACGAGGGGAATCTTGCCGATCTTGCCGCGCCATTCGCGCGGGCCGGTCTGGTGCACCGAGACGCCGTTGCTGTCCACCGCCACGGTGACCGGCATGTCCTGCACCTCGAACTCGTAGATCGCCTCCATGCCCAGATCCGCGAACGCCACCACGCGGGCGGCCTTGATCGCCTTGGAGACGAGGTACGCCGCGCCGCCCACGGCCATCAGGTACACCGCCTTGTTGTCGCGGATCGCCGCGATGGCGGCATCGCCGCGCTCGGCCTTGCCGACCATGCCGTACAGGCCGGTCTGTTCCAGCATCTGGCGGGTAAATTTGTCCATGCGCGTGGCGGTGGTGGGGCCGGCGGGGCCGACCACTTCGTCCCGCACCGGATCGACCGGGCCGACGTAGTAGATGAAGCGGCCGGTGAAATCGACCGGCAACTGCTCGCCGCGGTTGAGCATCTCCACCATGCGCTTGTGCGCGGCGTCGCGGCCGGTGAGCAGCTTGCCGTTGAGCAGCAGGGTTTCACCAGGCTGGAAGCTGGCGATTTCCTCGCGGGTGATGGTGTCGAGGTTCACCCGGCGCGCGTTGGTGGGGTTGAAGGTGAGCTTGGGCCAGTCCTCCAGCGAGGGCGGCGCCAGCGTGACCGGGCCGGAGCCGTCAAGCACGAAGTGCGCGTGCCGGGTGGCGGCGCAGTTGGGGATCATCGCCACCGGCAGGTTGGCAGCGTGGGTGGGGTAATCCTTGATCTTGACGTCGAGCACGGTGGTCAGGCCGCCCAGTCCCTGCGCGCCGATCCCCAGCGCATTGACCTTCTCGAACAGCTCGGTGCGCAGCTCTTCGATGCGATTCTTCGGGCCACGTGCGATCAGCTCCTGGATGTCGATTTCCTCCATCAGCGCTTCCTTCGCCAGCAGCATCGCCTTCTCGGCGGTGCCGCCGATGCCGATGCCCAGCATGCCCGGCGGGCACCAGCCGGCACCCATCAGCGGCACGGTCTTGAGCACCCAGTCCACGATGGAGTCGGAGGGGTTGAGCATGACGAACTTCGACTTCGCCTCCGAGCCGCCGCCCTTGGCCGCCACGATCACTTCCACCGTATCGCCCGGCACCACCGACACGTTCACCACCGAAGGCGTGTTGTCCCTGGTGTTGATGCGCTTGCCGGCGGGGTCGGCCAGCACGCTGGCGCGCAGCTTGTTGTCGGGGTCGAGGTAGGCGCGGCGCACGCCTTCGTTGGCCATGTCCTCCACGCCCATCGTCGCGTCGTCCCAGCGCACGTTCATGCCGATCTTCAGGAACACGGTGACGATACCGGTGTCCTGGCACAGCGGCCGATGGCCTTCGGCGGCCATGCGCGAGTTGATGAGGATTTGCGCCATCGCATCCTTGGCGGCCCGCGACTCCTCGCGCTCATAAGCCGCCGCCACCGCTTTGATGAAATCGACGGGGTGGTAGTAGCTGATGTACTGCAGCGCGTCGGCGACAGACTGGATCAGGTCTTCTTGCTTGATGGCGGTCATGGGGCAACTCGTGGGGCGATGGGTGCCGCGACGGGCACGACAGCCGCCTATTGTGCCGCAGCCGTCGGCACGGGCAAAACGACCATCGCAGAAAGATACGGCGGTTTCACAATGGCCGCCGCATGATCCAGCCACCAAAACGCGCCGCGGCAACCCTTCGCCAGCATGGCCGTCGCTGCGACACCCGCAGGGAAGCTCAAGCTTTCACACACTGGGCCGCTAACCCTGCCAAGGCCGTCGGGCCACTCCGCTACCAAACACTCTCTCCAAGAGACACCCCACATGCATTACTCCAAGGCTCTTCCCCCCCGCACCTTAGCCCTGTCGCTTGCCATGGCCATGGCGATGCCACTCGCCGCGCACGCCGATGACGGCTTTTCCTGGCGCTTCTCCGGCTTTGGCACGGCGGGTGTAGTGGACACCAATTCCCGCGACGTGCTGCTGGCCAACCCGGGCCAGCTCAAGGGCACGCAAAAAAACCCGTCCGGACTGGTGGACAGTCGCCTCGGCGGCCAACTCGACCTGACCTTCAACCCCAAGCTCTCCGCCACCGTGCAAGCCATTGCCATGCAGGACGCCAGGGGACGCTTCCGCCCCACGGTGGAGTGGGCCTTCTTGCGCTACAAGCTCAGCAGCGATCTGACCATGCGGCTTGGTCGCCTGGGCTGGCCGGCCTACCTGGTTTCCGACTACCGCTACGTGGGCTACGCCAATCCGTGGGCGCGCGCGCCACTGGAGGTCTACAGCCTCGCCCCGCTGGACAACTACGAAGGCGTCGACCTGGTCTGGTCGCACCCGGTGGGCGAAGGCTATCTGAGCGTGCAGGGCCTGGAAGGCCACGCATCCACCCCCTACCCCTCCACCGCGACCAAGTCCGGGCGACTGAAGGTCAACCAGCTGACCGGCCTGTACATCACCTATGAGATAGGCAACCTGCGTCTGCGTGGCGGTGCCAGCACCGCTAAGGTGACACTGGCCAACATCGACAACTTGAACATGCTGGTCGGCGGCCTGCAGATGACCGGCTTCACCCACATTGCCAACGCCATCGTTGTGGACGGGGCACGCACGACATTCACGAGCCTCGGCGCGAACTACGACAACGGCAAGCTGCTGCTTACCGGCGAATACGGCAGGCTGCATTCCAGTTCGGTCGCGCTGGGTACCAGGCAGGGCTGGTACGGCACGGTGGGCTATCACTTCGGTAAATGGACGCCCTATGCGACCTGGGCCGGCTTCGGCAAGCGCGACGTGAGCGCCAATTATGTGGTTCCGCCATTCGGCCCATTGGTGCCGTTGGCCGTGGGAGTCGACAGCTTCACTCTCGGCAACAGCCAGCACACCGCCTCGATTGGTCTGCGTTGGGACGCTTTCAACAACGTAGCGATCAAATTGCAGGCCGACCACGTGAAGCCCTCCAGCCAGGGGGGCACGTTCAAGAGCGTGCCTTACGGCTTCAACGGTCATGCGGTGAACATTACCTCCGTAGTCGTCGACTTCACTTTCTGAGGCCTCACCATGCAACCCATCCTGCGCAATGCACTACTCGTTGGTACTTTGGTTTTCGTCGGTGCGCCCGCCTTCGCCGGCACCGCGGTGATCGTGAGCTCATCGAGCCCGGTGAAAGCCCTCAGCAAGGACGAGGCAGCAGCCTTGTACCTGGGCAAAACCAGCACCCTGCCCGCCGGCGGCAGCGCCAAGCTGTACGACTTGGCCGACTCCAATCCCCAACGCGAGAAGTTCTATCAGGCCGCCACCGGCAAATCGGCCAGCCAGGTGAAGTCGGTATGGTCGCGCCTGGTGTTCTCCGGCCGCGCGGTACCACCCAAGGAACTCGGCAACGACGCCGCCATGGTCAAGGCGGTGGCGGCCGATCCGTCCGCCGTCGGCTACGTGGACAGCAGCGCGGTGAACGGCTCGGTGCGCGCGGTGCTGCAGCTGCCGTGACCCCGCGGGCCCGCTCCGGCGGGCCCGCCCACGAACCCCCGGGGTATCCATGAAGTTCAAGACCCGCATCCTGCTGCTCCCTGGCGTGACGCTGGCGCTGTTCGTGGCCGGCTGGTTGATCGGCAGCACCATCGCCGCGCACACCGCCACCAACGTCAACGCACTGGGCAGCACCGACTATCCCTATCTCGAAGGTGTGAGCCACCTGGACGAGCTCAGCAAGCGCACTACCCAGACCATCCAGAGCGCCGTGGCCGAAGGCGACAAGAGCAAGCTGGACGACGTGCACGCCATCGCCGGCAACGTCGCCAGCGAAGCCAAGCGCCTGTCCACCCTGGAAGGCCACGCGGCCAGCGCCAAGGCATTGGGCACGGCCTACGATGCCTATGTCGCCGCGGCCACCGCCGCCGCCAACGTCATGCTGGCCGGCAAGGGCGACAGCGGCAACGTCGTGGCCTCGATGCAGCAGACCCAGAAAACGCTGGAAGATCTGCTCACCCACGAAACCACCAGCGCGCGCAAGGCCGTGCAGGATCGCCTGACCGCCTCCGGCCAGGGCGTGCGCCACGCCATGGTCGCCAACACCATCTCCGGCGCCGCCACCGTGGCGGTGCTGGTGCTGGGTGCCTGGCTGGTGCTGCGTGCCATCGCGCGCGACCTTGGCGCCGAACCCGAGCGACTGAGCGAGATCGTCGAACGCATCGCGGCCGGCGACCTGCATCAGGAAAGTGACGAGCATGCCCACCCGCAGTCGGTGTTGGGCAAATTGCAGGGCATGACCCATCAATTGAACGACATCGTCGGCGCGATCCGCAGTGTTTCGCAAAGCGTCAGCGAGGCCTCCGCGCAAATCAGCGAAGGCAATGACGATCTCTCGCAGCGCAGCCAGGACCAGGCCGCCGCACTGGAGGAAACCTCCGCCTCCATGGAGGAAATGAACGCCTCGGTGAAACACAACGCCGAGAACGCCGGCCAGGTCGACCAGCTCGCCAGGAACGCGCGCACGCAGGCCGAACTGGGCGGCCAGGTGATGGCCGAGGCGAACGACGCCATGCGCGCCATCGCCACCGCCAGCCACCGCATCGCCGACATCGTGGGGTTGATCGACGAAATCGCCTTCCAGACCAACCTCCTGGCGCTCAACGCCGCCGTGGAAGCCGCCCGCGCCGGCGAGCAAGGCCGTGGCTTCGCGGTAGTGGCCAGCGAAGTGCGCAGCCTGGCGCAACGCTCGGCCAATGCGGCCAAGGAGATCAAGGCGCTGATCGCCGACAGCGTGGGCAAGGTCGACGCCGGCAGCGCCCTGGTGGAACGCTCCGGCCAGACCCTCGCCGGGATCATCGACAGCGTGAAGAAGGTCACCGACAGCGTGGCCGAAATCGTTGCGGCCAGCCAGGAACAGGCGACCGGCATCGACGAGGTGAGCCGCACCATCACCACCATGGACGACAACACCCAGCGCAACGCCGCCCTGGTCGAGCAGGTATCGGCCACCAGCCGCGCCATGCAGGAGCAGGCCGGCGCGCTGATTCACCAGGTCGCCTTCTTCACCCTGGCCGACACGCCTGCCGGAAGCACAGACGCGGAAGCCGTGCCCACCGACCCGCCAGGCACCGAGCTGGCGCTGCGCGACGATCCGGCGTTCTGAGCACCCGCGAAAATCACCTGCCTGCCGTGGTCGCCGCGGCGCGCCCCTGACCGCGGCGCGTGAAAGCGGCGACCATTGGAGGCATCCAACTTCCCTGGTTTTCACGCCACACGGCGCGCCCGGCAACGCCCGCATTCCTCACCGGCACGGCCCCCGCACGCCACGCCATGGATCGGTGCCTCGTTCAGCACCACGCATTCCTAAGCCGGCCACGGCAATGCCACAATGCGCGGGATACCTCTTGAGGAGACCCCGCATGGCGCCAGCCCCAGCCCATGAAGCACCGGCAAAGACGGACAAATCCGCTGCGCCCGCGGCAGTTCCAGCCGGCATCGCCTTCGAGGTCAACGGCGAGCGCTTCACGCACACCGGCGACCCCCACATGCCGCTGCTGTGGTACCTGCGCGACGTGCTGCGCCTCACCGGCACCAAGCCCGGCGGCGTCCACGGCGAAGACGGCGCCGACCTGGTGCTGGTAAACGACAAACTGGTGGCGGCGATCACCCAGCCGATGGCCAAACTGGCCGGCAAGCACATCACCACGGTGGAAGGCCTGGCGGCCCACGACGGCGCCTTGCACCCGCTGCAACAGGCCTTCATCGATGAGGACGCGATCGGCTGCGGCTACTGCACGCCGGGCTGGCTGATGGCGGGCGTCGACCTGCTCAAGCGCAAGCCGCACCCCAGCGACGCCGACATCGACCAGCTTCCCAACCGTTGCCGCTGCGGCTGCCAGACCCGCGTGCGCGCGGCGATCAAGCGCGCCGCCGCCGGCAAGGCAGGCCAGCCATGAGCCCCCATCAGCCCCACGGCATCGCGCTGTCGCGCCGCCGCTTCCTGCAGATCCTCGCCGGCAGCGCCGGCGCCCTGGTGGTGGGCATCCGCTACGCCACCGCCGGCGAGCCGCCGCTGCCGCCCGAATGGCTGGGCAATCATTTCCACGAACTGGGCGCCTACGTGCGCATCGACGCCGAGGGCAACGTGCTGATCGGCGCGCGCGACCCCGACACCGGCACCGGCGTCGCCACCGCGTTGCCCATGGTCATCGCCGACGAGCTGGACGCCGACTGGAATCGTGTCAGCGTGGTACAGCTCGGTCTCGGCGTGACCGCTGGCGACAACGGCCAGCCACACTGGACGTATGGCCACCAGCGCGGCGGCACCGGCAATGCCATCCCCGCCGCCTGGGCCGACCTGCGCCAGGCCGGTGCGCTCGCGCGCTGGCTACTCACCCAGGCTGCGGCCCAGCGGCTGGGCATCGCCGCCGACCGCCTGCGCTGCGAAGCCGGCACGGTGATCGCTCCCGACGGCCGCCGCGTCACCTACGGCAGCCTGGTTGACGACGCCAGCCAGCTCGACCTGCCCGCGCAGGCACCCGCGCCCAAGGCACCCAACCACTACACCCTGATCGGCAAGCCGGTGGGCGACGTGGACGCGCACGCCATCGTCACCGGCCAAGCGCGGTTCGCCATCGACCACCACGAAGCCGAGGAACTGGTCGCCGTGCTGCTGCACTGCCCGTGGCACGACGGCAGTCTGGGCAGCATCGACACCGCATCCGCGCTGGCCATCAAAGGCGTGGTGAAAGTGGTGCAGCTCAAGCCCGAGCCCCACCAGCCGCCCGGCTACACCGTGATCGCCCCCGCCGTGGCGGTGCTGGCGGAAAACACCTGGGCCGCGCTCGAAGGCCGCGACAAGCTCAAGCTGACCTGGCAACCCGGTCCCAGCGCCAAGGAAAACAGCGCCGCACTGGAACAGCAAGCCACCACCCTGCTCGACGGCGACAGCGCCCCCACCACCCGCGTGCGCAACGATGGCGACGTGGACAAAGCCGGCAAGCATGCCGCGCGCCGCCTGGATGCCACCTATTACCAGCCCTGGCTGGCACACGCCTGCGCCGAACCGACCAACTGTCTGGTGCATCTGGAAAAGGACAAAGCCCGCCTGGTGGTGCCCACCCAGGCACCGCAGCAAGCCTGGGCAGTGGCACAGCGCCTCACCGGGCTGCCCCCCGCGCAGATCGAGATTCGCGTGCCGCGCGTCGGCGGCGGTTACGGCCGCCGGCTCGACCACGATTTCGTGGCCGAAGCGGTGATGCTGGCCAAACTGGTGGACAAACCCGTGCGCCTGCTGTGGACGCGCGATCAGGACCTCACCCACGACTGGTACCGCTCCGCCACCGCGCACAAACTCAGCGTCATGCTGGACGGCAAGCGCAGGATCACCGGCTGGAACCAGCGCATGGCCAGCGCTTCGGCGCTCAGCGGGCGCGGCGTACCGCCCGATCGCCAATGGACGTCGGAAGTGGCGTCCGACCAGTTGCCCGCCGGCCTCGTGCCCAACCTCCGCAGCGACTGGTTCGCGCTGGAAAGCACGCTGCCGCGCGGCCCGCACCGCGCCATGCCGCACCTGGCCAACGCCTTCGCGGTGCAAAGCTTCGTGGACGAAATCGCCCACCTCCTGCACGAAGACCCGCTGGTTACCCAATTGCGCCTGCTCGGCGAGCCGCGCAGCGTCGCGCTCTCGGGCGGCGCCACGCTGGACACCGGCCGCCTGCGCAACGTGCTGCAACAAGCCGCCGAGCGCATCGGCTGGAAGAACTGGCTGCGCAGCGTCAACGGCCTCGGCCTGGCCTGCTGGCACATGGACGGCGCCTACGTGGCGCACGCCGTCGAGGTGTCGCGCCAGGGCGAAGCGTTGAGCATCGAGCGCTGCGTCTGCGCGGTCGACGTGGGCCGCGTCATCAATCCGCTGGGACTCGAAGGCCAGGTGGCCGGCGCCACGCTGGATGCCCTCTCCACCGCCATGAACCTGGCCATCACCAGCAAGGACGGCCAGGTGCAGCAGCACCACGGCAAGGACTACCCACTGGCCAGCATGGCCCAGTTGCCCAAGCAGGTGGAGGTGATCGTCATGGATGGCGGCGACCGCGCGCCCACCGGCGCCAGCTTCCTCGCCATGCCCACCGCCGCACCCGCGCTGGCCAACGCGGTATTCCGTGTCAGCGCGGTGCGCGTGCGCCGGCTGCCGCTACTGAAGGAGTTCCAGCGGCTGTTCTGAGCGCCGGTGAAAAACCGGCGAACCTTCCGCGGCACGCCCCACGGGACGCCAGCGCCGTTCGCCCTGAGCTTGGACGCGTCGCACCGACGCCGAAGGCCGCGCCACCATTGGCTTCGGCAACAGCGTGGTTCAACACCAGCCGCACCCGTTCCGAACGGAAACGGGCCGCGGCGGATCAACGCGCAGCATGGCCGCGTTCAGAACACCGACGTGAACGACACGGTGAAGAGGTTGCCCTTGCCGATGAAATCGAATCCCGAGCGGTCGCGAAAGCTGTCGAACTGGAATTTCAGTGCCATCGACGGACGGAAATCCCAGCGAATGGTCGCCGTGCGGGTATTGTCACGCTGCGGCTGAGTGTAGATGGGCGAGGTCGTCTCGAAATATCTGGAATAGGTCAGCATGCCGGTGACATCGCCAAGGCGATAACCCCCGCCAACGATGTAGGACCTTGCGTCGTATCCGAGCGCGTGCCGCTTGAACATGTTGAATTCGCTGCGCAGTATCCAATTGTTGTAATCGACGTTGAAAGCAGCCCCAATGATCTGCTGCGGCACATTGCTGAATACCACCGTAGGGACACCGCTATCGTCGTAGGTGGTCTCACTGATCCTGTTCCGCTGGTAAATCAACCGAAAACCGAAGATATCGTTGCTGATGTCGAGATAACCGCCAACGATATGGTGCCAGGCAGAATCCGACCGCACTCCCGTATAGAGATATTTATAATAGGCATCGTTGCCATTGAAGCTATTTCCCATCCACACGTTGCCGGTCACACCCCATTGCCCGATGGTGTTTCGATACATCACGTTGGCGCCATCGTAGCTATAGATGTCCCATCCGTAGACATCAACCGGCGGGCGTACCCAAATATATGAGTAACCTATGTAATTCGTGTCGGAGTAATAGTATATCGGCAGACGCTTGCGGCCAGCCTGCACGCTCCAGGACGAGTCGAGGTTGTAGGTAAGGTAGGCCCAATCGATGCTTGCCTGCGTCTTCGGCTCGCCACGCGCCACGACTTGCACCGTCGCCGAAAGCTTGTTGGTGAACTTGGCACTGCCTTGCAGGCCGACCAGCGACTCCTGGCGGGCGCTCCAGCCGCCGCCGTTGTACATGCCGGCATATTCGTAATTCGCGAGGAAACAAGGGCAGTGGTAGCTCAGGTAATCGACATGGGCGCCACTTACCATGGTGCCCGCCGTGATCGACGAGAAACCGCTCAAGGAAAATTCCACGGCATGTGCCGGCTTTGCATACCCAGACAACGACACGACCACGAACAACACCCATATCGCCCGCACCACCGCCCCAATACGCATGACTTTCCCCTTCAGCCATCCCGGATCGAGTGTAGCAAGCCCAACTGTGTAGCCAATGTGGTCGGCGGGCTCGACTCCAGCTGATTAGCGACAACGCCCAACCAGCTCATCCCGTCACCCGCCGGAGAAGAGCACACCTCGCCGGGCGCGCCGGGCGGCACCCTCGCGACGACGTTCGAATTTTCCGCAGACGCCGGGCGGCCGTGCTTTTCCAGCCGTTCAGCCCGGCGATCCGTGGCCAGGTCGAACGTTGAAAACTCCACCTGTTCTCACCCGTGTTCCGGCGCCGCCGCCTCCAGCACCTGCAGGCTGTTGCCGTCGCGGTCGACGCTGTCCAGGCGCACGCCGAAGCCCCACAGGCGGGCGACGTGGCGGAGCACTTCGCTGGCCTCGTCATCCAGCGGACGATCCTGGTAGCGCATGTGGCGCAGGGTGAGGCTGCGGTCGCCGCGCAGATTCACGTTCCATACCTGGATATTGGGCTCGCGCACACCGATGTCGTATTGCCGCGACAACGCCTGCCGCAGCTCGCGGTAGCCATCCTCGTCGTGGATCGCGCTGACCCGCAGCTCTGGCTGGCTGCTGTCATCGTGCACCGCGAACAGGCGCAGGTCGCGGATCAGATGCGGGCTCAGGTACTGGCCAATGAAGCTCTCGTCCTTGAAGTTGCGCATGGCGTGGTCGAGCGTGGGCAGCCACGGCGCACCGGCGATCTCGGGAAACCAGCGCCGATCCTCGGCGGTGGGCGCACGGCAGATGCGCTGGATGTCGCGGTACATCGAGAAGCCCAGCGTGTAGGGGTTGATGCCGCTGTAGGCCGGGTGACCGACCGGCGGCTGGTAGATCACGTTGGTGTGCGAGGAGAGCCACTCCAGCATCACGCCGTCGGTGAGCAGCCCTTCGTCGTAGAGCGTATTCATCAGCGTGTAGTGCCAGAAGGTGGCCCAGCCCTCGTTCATCACCTGGGTCTGCCGCTGCGGGTAGAAATACTGCGCGATCTTGCGCACGATGCGCACCACCTCGCGCTGCCACGGCTCCAGCAGCGGTGCGTTTTTCTCTATGAAATAGAGCAGGTTCTCCTGCGGCTCCTGCGGGAAGCGCTCAGCCTGGCTGGCGGCGTCCGCCTTGCCGGGGTACGTCGGTAAGGTGCGCCACAGCTCGTTGACCTGCTGCTGGGCGTAGCGCTCGCGCTCCTCGCGCTCGGCCAGCTCGCGCGCCAGCGTGCGTTTGGACGGCCGGCGATAGCGATCCACGCCGAGGCTGGAAAGCGCGTGGCAGGAATCGAGCAGTTGCTCCACCGCATCGAAGCCGTGGCGTTCCTCGCACTTGGCGATGTAATCGCGCGCGTAGACCAGGTAGTCGACGATGGAGCCGGCGTCCGTCCACATGCGGAACAGGTAGTTGCCCTTGAAGAAGCTGTTGTGGCCGTAGGCGGCGTGCGCGATCACCAACGCCTGCATGGCGGTGGTGTTCTCCTCCATCAGGTAGGCGATGCAGGGGTTGGAGTTGATGACGATCTCGTAGGCCAGCCCCATGTGGCCGCGCCGGTAGTTGCGTTCGGTGGCGAGGAAGGCCTTGCCGTAGCTCCAGTGGCGATAGTTCACCGGCATGCCCACGCTGGCGTAGGCATCCATCATCTGCTCGGAGCTGATGATCTCCAGCTGGATCGGGTAGGTGTCCAGTCCGTAGCGGGCAGCAGCGGCCTTGATGGCGGTGTGGTAGCGCTCGATCAGCTCGAAGCTCCAGTCGCTGGGGTCGGGCAGCGGGCTGGCGGCGCGCGGGCCGGCCGGCAGCGGCTCGGTGGGCACGTCGCGCTGGCGACGCTCGCCCTGCTCGGCGATGCGCCGTGGATCGTCGTTGTGGCGACGTTCGATGGCCGGATAACGGATGAAGTTCATGCCGCCGCGCCCTCCTTGCGGAACAGCTCACGGAATACCGGATAGATGTCCTCCGGCGTGGCAACCTTGCGCATGGCGAAGTTGCCGAAGTCGCCCTGCAGCTGGCTGTATTCCTCCCACAGGTTCTGTTCGTCCTCCACCACCTGCACGTAGGCGTAGTAGCGCGCCAGCGGCAAGATGCGGGTGGCGAGCAACTCGCGGCAGCGCGGACTGTCGTTGGGAAAGTTGTCGCCGTCGCTGGCCTGCGCCACGTAGACGTTCCAGTCGCCCGAGGCATAGCGCGCGCGAATGGTCTGGTCGAGCAATTCCAGCGCGCTGCTCACCACCGTGCCGCCGCTCTCGGTGGAGTGGAAGAACGCGTCCTCGTCGACCTCGCTGGCCTGGGTATGGTGGCGGATGTAGACGATGTCGATGGTTTCGTAGTGCCGGGTGAGGAACAGGTAGAGCAGGATGAAGAAGCGCTTGGCCAGCTCCTTGCGCGCCTCGTCCATCGAGCCGGAGACGTCCATCACGCAGAACATCACCGCCTGGCACACCGGCACCGGCACCTTGACGTGGGCGCGGAATCGCAGATCGATGGGATCGAGGAACGGCGTGCGGCCGATGCGCTGGCGCAGCGCCTCGATGCGTCCGCGCAGCGCCTCGGCATCGTCGCCGTCGCCCGCGCCGCGCGCCTCCAGCGCCGCCAGTTCCGCCTGCAGCGTCGCCAACTCCACGCCGGGCGAACGGGTCAGCGCGATGCGTCGGCCCAGCGACTGGCGCATGGTGCGCAGCACGGCGAGGTTGTTCGGCGTGCCGTCCTGGCTGTAGCCGGCGCGGCGCGATTTCCACTGCGGATGGTCGCCGATGTGGGTGCGCAACAGGTGCGGCAGGGCGAGATCCTCGAAGAAGAGCTGCATGAACTCTTCCTTGGACAGGGTGAAGGTGAAATCGTCCTCGCCTTCGCCGCTATCGCTGGCCTGCGAGCCGCTACCGGCGCCACCCTGCGGGCGGGCGATGGTGTCGCCGCGCACGTAGTCGGTGTTGCCGGGGTGCACGGTGTCGCGGATGCCGCCGCGGCCGTGGCGGAAGCTGGGCTCGTTGATGTCCTTGCGCGGGATGGTGATGTTCTCGGATCGTTCGATCTCGCGGATGCCGCGCGTGGAGACCGCGCGCCGCGCGGCCTCCGCGATCTGCGCCTTGTAGCGGCGCATGAAACGCTCGCGGTTGCCCACCGACTTGTTCTTGCCCGCCAACCTGCGGTCGATGATCTGCAAAGCCGCCTCCAGGGTAAGCCTGCTGCCGAAACCGCGCCCGCGTCAGCTGCTCTTGCGCACGCGCAGATACCACTCGCACAAGAGGCGCACCTGCTTGGGCGTGTAACCCTTGGCCACCATGCGTGAGACGAAGTCTTCATGCTTGCGCGCGTCCTCCACGCTGGCCTTGGCGTTGAAGCTGATGACCGGCAGCAGCTCCTCGGTGTTGGAGAACATCTTCTTCTCGATCACCACGCGCATCTTTTCGTAGCTGGTCCAACTCGGGTTCTTGCCTTGGTTGTTGGCGCGCGCGCGCAGCACGAAGTTGACGATCTCGTTGCGGAAATCCTTGGGGTTGGCGATGCCGGTGGGTTTCTCGATCTTCTCCAGCTCGGCGTTCAGTGCGCCGCGGTCGAACACCTCGCCGGTATCGGTGTCGCGGTATTCGCTGTCCTGAATCCAGTAGTCGGCGTAGGTGACGTAGCGGTCGAAGATGTTCTGGCCGTACTCGCTGTAGCTCTCCAGGTAGGCGGTCTGGATTTCCTTGCCGATGAACTCGGCGTAGCGCGGCGAGAGGTATTCCTTGATGTAGCCGATGTAGCGGGTCTCCGTGTCCTTGGGAAACTGCTCGCGCTCGATCTGCTGCTCCAGCACGTACATCAGGTGCACCGGATTGGCGGCCACCTCGGTGGAGTCGTAGTTGAAAACCCGCGAGAGGATCTTGAAGGCGAAGCGGGTGGAGACGCCGGTCATGCCCTCGTCCACGCCGGCGTAGTCGCGGTATTCCTGGTAACTCTTCGCGCGCGGGTCGGTGTCCTTCAGGTTCTTGCCGTCGTACACCTCCATCTTGCTGAACAGGCTGGAGTTCTCCGGCTCCTTCAGCCGCGTGAGCACGGCGAAGCGCGCCATCATCTTGAGCGTGCCGGGTGCGCACACCGCACCGCCCAGCGAGGATTCGCGGATCAGCTTCTCGTAGATCTTCACCTCCTCGGAGACGCGCAGGCAGTACGGCACCTTGACGATGTAGATGCGGTCGAGGAAGGCTTCGTTGTTGCGGTTGTTGCGGAACGCCGTCCACTCGCTCTCGTTGGAATGCGCCAGCACGATACCGTCGAAGGGGATCGCGCCGAAGCCCTCGGTGCCCTTGTAGTTGCCCTCCTGGGTGGCGGTGAGCAGCGGATGCAACACCTTGATCGGCGCCTTGAACATCTCCACGAATTCCAGCAGGCCTTGGTTGGCCAGACACAGGCCGCCGGAGTAGCCGTAGGCGTCGGTGTCGTCCTGCGCGTAGTTCTCCAGCTTGCGGATGTCGACCTTGCCGACCAGGCTGGAGATGTCCTGGTTGTTCTCGTCGCCCGGCTCGGTCTTGGCAATGCCGACTTGTTTCAGGATGCTGGGATAGCGCTTCACCACGCGAAACTTGCGGATGTCCCCGCCGAACTCCTCCAGCCGCTTCACCGCCCACGGCGAAAGCACGCGCTGCAAGTGGCGACGCGGGATGCCGAACTGTTCCTCCAGCACGGGGCCGTCCTCCACCGGATCGAACAAGCCCAGCGGCGACTCGTTCACCGGCGAATCCTTCAGCGCGTAGAACGGCACCTTCTGCATCAGGTATTTCAGCCGATCCGCGATCGAGCTCTTGCCGCCGCCGACCGGGCCCAGCAGGTAGAGGATCTGCTTGCGCTCCTCCAGCCCCTGCGCCGCATGGCGGAAGAACGCGACCACCTGCTCGATCGCCTCCTCCATGCCGTAGAACTCGGAAAACGCGGGGTAGCGCCGGATCACCTTGTTGGCGAAGATGCGGCTCATGCGTGGATCGTCGCGCGTATCCACCATCTCCGGCTCGCCGATGGCGCCCAGCATGCGCTGCGCCGCGGTGGCATAAGCCATGGGATCGCGCTTGCACTCGGCGAGGTAGTCGTCGATGGACAACTCCTCCTCACGGCCCCTGGCGTAGCGTGCGGCAAAATGGTCGATGGCATCCATGGAACCTCCCTTGGCAGTGCCTGGGGCGGGCAAGGGGCTCGGACGGCACTGCGTGTTGGCTGGCTGGGATGATCGCCCCCCTTTCGTGGACGATCCGTGAGATGGCATGGCGTCGTGCGTGTCATGCACCATGCAAATCCGTGGACAGCACCAAGCCGCAAGCGTTCCCGTCAGCGCGACGAACCACCGCACCGCACGCGGTGCAAGCCCGGTGGCGGCGAAAGTTCGAACGCCGTCGCGCGGCGCGGCGTCCGGCGGCGGCCGCAGCAGTCGAGCGGTTTTTCACCGGTTCTCAGTGGAACTGGTCGCTGGCCGGCGCCCACGTGCTGGCTGCGGATGCTGGCCGCAGTGAGCTGGCCGGCACCGTGTCGACGGGGCAAGCCGGCGGCAACGGGCCACCCGCCACGCGCGCGGCGGCGCACAGCGCGGCGTTGTCCAGCACCACCGGCGCGGCCCTGGCCACGCTCGCCGTCGTCGCAGGCGACGACGTCACTGCGGGCACGCTGCCGCCGGGTGCGGCGGGCAGGTTCAGCCGGTCGTACACCTGCTGCGCCGCGGGCGCAGGCGGCGGATCGGCATTGGCGCAGCCCAGGAGCGCCACCGGCACCAGCGGCATCGCGCTGCACTTGATGCGGATGCCACGCGGCAGGTGGAAGGTGTGCTGCACCGTGGTCTTTTCCGCCGCGCGACGCAGCGCGGTATCCACCGTGCTCTCGCCCTCGGGTGCCCAATCGGGCTCGAAGCGCGTGGGCTGGTACTTCACGCCGGGCAGCTTGTGGCTCATCACGGTGGTGTTGCCAGTGGGCTTGAGCTGGATGTAGTCGGGCAAGCCGTTGGCGGAATTTGCCGCACCGGGCAAGGCATCGGAAGCCTTGCCCGAGCTGGCCTTGCCCGACGCCGTGAGCGCCGGCGACAAACCGTGCGAGGCCGGCATGCCGTGGCCGTGCACGGTGGCCGTGGCGGCGGCACCGGCCACACCTTGCGGCTGGCCCGGCGGCGCGCTGTCGCTGCCCTGCGGGCTCGCGTCCGGCGCGCTGCTGTGATCGGCGGTGGCCGATGCGGGTGCCGCGCTGGCGGCGGCATCCGCCGCTACCTCCGGTGGCATGGCGACAGGCGCGAGTACGACCGGCGCGGCCAACGCCGCCGCAGGCACCGGCTTCAACGCCGGCGTGGCCACCGGCGCCACCGTGGGCGTCGGTGCTGCCGTCTGCGGGATCGCCGCCAGCGGTGGCTCGGCCACGGGCGCCAGCGCCTGCAACTTTGGCAACGCCGCGGGCGCCGGCGGCACGGGCGCCCGCAGGTGTGTGTCCAGGCTCACCGCCGGCGCCTTGGGCGCGGCCAGCGGCACGGCCTCCAGCGCTGGCGCGGGCGGCGGCGCGGAAAGCTCGGCATGCGTCAGCGGCGCCAGCGCCGCCTCGGTCGCCTTGGGCGCCACGCGATCCAGCGCCACGCTGGGCGCCGCGATGCTGGGCGGTGCCGCTGGCGGCGTGATCGGCTGCGCCAGCGAGGGTGGCGGCGGCATCGCCTGCTTGCCTTCGAGCTGCGGCGCGCGCAGCGGCTGGGGCTGGAACTTCGGCGGCACGGGAGGCTCCAGCGTGGGTTTGGCCAGTTCCACCGGCGGCGGCTGGCTGGCCAGCGGCACCGGCGGCGCGGCTTGGGCGGGCGCAGGCGCCGGCAGGCTGGGCGCGGCGGGCGGCGCGGACGCCGCTTTCGCCCTGGGCGCACGGGCTTGCGCGGGTGACGGCGGCGACACGGCGACAGCCTGCCGCACCGACGCACTCGCCGCGTGGCCGCGATGCACCGGGCCGACCTGTCGCGGCGGCTCGCCTTTGGGCGGTGGCGGCGCGAGATCGGGCAGTTCGATGAAGTGCGCCTTGAGCTGGGGCGACGGCACAGGCCTCGACGGCGGCTCCCACGCCGGCCCGAGGATGAAGGCGAACAGGAACAGCACATGCACGACGAGGCTGCCGGCCAGCGCCAACGTGCGCCGCCACAGCAGGCGCGGCGCCGGCCGCTGGCGCGCACGCTGGTTCAGCATGCGCGCAGAGGCGGCCAGCGGCGAGCGCCGCAAGATTTCAGCGGGACGCAAGGCAGAGCGTACGGGCGGACGCGGAGATGACTCGGGCGGCATCTGCGCAGTGTAGCGACTCAGTGCCGCGAGCCCTGCTGCAAAACCGCCGGGGAACGGCCTGTCGGGCAACCTCGCACAACCCGCTTCCGCGGTCGACACGTGAACAAGGGGCACCATTGGGCGCCGTTCCACCACGCGCGCTGCGTCTCCGCACCGGCATGCCGCTTGCAGCCGCCGTCGCTCTTGCCGTGCCCCACCGTTCCGCACTTCTGGTACGCAGTTACCTGCCGGCGCCTTCCATCTGCGCTATGGTTGTGCTCGTGTTCGGCGGGATGTGGCCGCGGTCGCCGGAGGCGAAGAAAGGCACGACGCAGGTTGCTGGCGGCCGATGGGACACCGGAGGTGTGCTCGTGAAATGCCCATCTGCATTGCCCGGAGAAACCGATCGAGTGAAGGCCCTGTCCGACTACGGGCTCGGCGAGGATCACCCGTTGCCCAGCCTGGAACCCATAGTTCAGCTTGCCGTGCGTTCGCTGGGAATGCCGATGGCGGCGGTCAACATGATCGGCAGCGATCATGTGTTCTTTGCCGCCAGTTCCGGCATCGAGCCTGACGGCGAAGGCGTGGACATGCGGCGTAGCGTGTCGTTCTGCGCCCATACCATCACCCAGGACGGGGTGATGGTGGTACCCGACGCCACGCTCGACGAACGTTTCCACGACAACCCGCTGGTGGCCGGGCCGGCAAAGATACGCTTCTACGCGGGCGTGCCGCTGCTGTCGCCACAGGGATACCCGCTGGGTGCGCTGTGTGTGCTCGACCAGCAGCCACACCATGACTTCTCCGCCACCGACCGCCAGTTCCTGCGCGAGCTGGCGAAGATCGTGGCGGATCGCCTGGAGTTGCGCCGCATCGAATTGTCGGCCAACACGCTGCGGCCGTTCGACTCGTTCGCCCGCAATTCGCCAACCGCGGTGGCGTGGTTCGACGGAAGCGGCGAAATCGTCGCGTGGAACGACTCCGCTGCCGCGCTGTTCGGCTACGGCCCGTCGGAGGGTATCGGGCTCCAGGTCGATACGCTGCTGTCGGAGCCGGACCGGGCGGAGGTCAATGCGCTGATCGCGTGCGCCGCGCGTGCCGGCTCGGTGGACGGCCTGTGGATACCGGAACATATCCGCGGCCTGCGCAAGGACGGCAGCGAATTCCTGCTGGGCATCGCCCTGTTCTGCTGGAACGAAAACGGGCGGATGATGTTCAACGCGCATCTGCAGGACCGCACGGCGCGCCTGCTCAAGCAGGAGGAACTGCACCGTCTGGCCAGCACCGACGTGCTCACCGGCCTGGCCAACCGGGCGGGCCTCTACCGACGCATGGAGTCCGCCTTGCTGGAGTCCCGCGCGCTGGCGGTGGTGATGCTCGACCTGGACGGTTTCAAGGACGTCAACGACACCCTGGGGCACGCCGCCGGCGACAGCCTGCTGTGCGAAGTCGCACGCCGGCTGAAACTGTGCGTGGGGGCGGGAGACCTGGTGGCAAGGATGGGGGGCGACGAATTTGCGATCCTGCTGGCCGACGCCGCCAGCGGGCAACGTGCGGCGGGGCTGGCACAGCGATTCGTGGAAGCAGTCGCCGAGCCTGTCGTCGTGGACGGCAACGAGGTGCGGGTGTCGGCGAGTTGCGGCATCGCGATCACCCAGGAAAGCGGGCTGGAGGCGCTGGAACTGGTGGGCGATGCCGACCTGGCGCTGTTCGAGGCCAAGAAGGAGAGGCGGGGCCAGGCCTGCCTGTTCGTGCCTGCCTTGCGCGAGCAAGCCAACGCGCGGCGCCTGCTGGGCACCGAGCTGCGCCGCGCCGTGGGTGCGGGCGAGTTCGTGTTGTTCTACCAGCCGCAGGTTCGCCTGGGCGATGGCGCGCTGATGGGGGCCGAGGCCCTGATCCGCTGGATCCACCCGCAGCAGGGCCTGCTGTCGCCGGCTGCCTTCCTGCCGGCATTGGAGACCGGGTCGCTGGCGATCGCGGTCGGCTCCTGGGTGCTGGACGAAGCCTGCGCGCAGGCGGCTTACTGGCGCTCGCACGGCGCCCCGGACTTCCGCATGGGGGTGAACCTGTTCGCCGCGCAACTGCGCCTCAACGACCTGATCGCCGACGTCCGGTTCGCACTGCAACGCCACGGCCTGCCGCCCTCGGCACTCGAACTGGAAGTGACGGAAAACATCGTGCTGGACGATGACGACCTGATCCTCGAGACGCTGAAAGGCTTGCGTGACATCGGCGTCGGCATCGCCTTCGACGATTTCGGCACGGGTTACGCCTCGCTCAGCCTGCTCAGGAAATACCCGTTGACCCGGCTGAAGATCGACCGTTCGTTCGTCATGCACGTGCACGACTCGGATCGCGATGCATCGGTGGTCCGGGCCATCATGGACATGGCGCGCAGCTTCGACCTGGAGATCATCGCCGAGGGGATCGAAAACAACCGGCAGCGCGACCGCCTGTGCAGGATGGGGTGCCAGGAGGGGCAAGGCTACCTGTTCAGCCAGCCGCTGCCGGCGCTGGTATTCGGCAGCACGTTCGGCATCGGCGACACCGGGGCCCTGGCGGCCTGCGCCTAGCCGGCCGTCGAGGGGCCGCCTGCCGGCGCGATCCACCAAGCGATCGCCCGCCGCCAACGCATGCAGGCGCCCGACCGGCGAGCCGGGAAAGTGCGGGAAGGCGCCTTCCCGACAGCCCGCTTCAGCGCCCGCGCAGCTCCGCGTCCACCGCGCGCAGCGGCGTGTCGCTGGGACAGCCATCCGCCAGCGGCTTGCCGGCGCGGTACAGCGCGATGCACTCGGCCAGCGTCGGCGGCGTGGCGGCATGCGGATTCGGCGCCAGCGGTGCAGGCGCCATGTCGAGGCGCACGTCGCCATCCTTGCGCGAGGGCGCTGGCGGCGGATCGCCGCCGCAGCCGCCGGCCAGCATCGCCAGCGATACGCCGCAGTGGATGTGGATACCGCCGGGCAGATGGAAGGTGTGCTTCACCGTGGTCTTGTCCACCGCCTTCTGCAGTACGTCGTCGATGGCGCTGCCGCTGCCCTTGTTCCAATCCCGGTCGAACCGCGTGGCCTGATATTTGATCGGACTGATGTGCCGCATGAGGCGTGGGTCGCCCGGCGGCAGGTGCTGCACGTATTCAGGCAGCGGCGCCATGGCTGCGGCGGCAGGCAGCAACGGCGCCCCGTCGGCGTCGAACAGCCGCGGGCTGGCCACGCTGGCAGCGGGCGCGGGCGCGGCCACCTGCCGCGCGGATACCGCCGTCGGGGCATGACGCTGCGGCAGTGCCACGGGCATCGGTGGCGATGGCGCGGCCACCGGCTTCCTCGTGGCGGGCAGGAAGTGGATTTCCAGGGCCTCGCCACGGGGCGCATGGCGTTCCGCCGGCGGGGTCGGCAGTCGCATGGCCTGCCGCACCAACAGCACGAAACCTGCGTGCAGCAGCACCACCAGCGCCAACACCAGCCACGCCGGTCGCCGGTGGTGCACCATCGGCTCGCGTGGCCGCTGCCGCACCACCCAAGGGGCGGCGGCGGGCGCGCGCATGGCCACGTCGTCGCCGGAGGGCGACGGCGTGTCGAGCATAGCGACCTGGATCAGGGGGACGATGGGAAAGCCTTTGCCACGATGGATACGGCCGAAGCGGCACGTTCACGCAGACCACGCCAAGTGGCCCCGGGTTCCCGTCTTGACGTGACGCTAACCGGAGCGCGCCCACCATCGGCAGCGATTCACCGCCCCGCCATGACTACCCGGCCGCCTCGGCGGCGGTCATGGCGGCCCGCCAATCGTCACGCGCGACTTCCGTGTCGCCCCGGCCACACGCAGCCACGCCCCACCATGGGAGGGTCGCCTCGTGTCCAGCCACACGGAATCCATCCGCAACCTCGCGCTCGTCGGCCACGCCGGCAGCGGCAAGACCACCTTGTTCGAGGCCCTGCTTCACGCCGGCGGCGCCATCCAGGCGCCAGGCACGGTGGAGCGCGGCACCACGCAGTCGGACACCGACGCGCAGGAGAAGGCGCGCGGCCACTCCATCGACAGCTGCATCGCCGGCATCGACCGCGGCGGCTGCCACATCAACCTGATCGACACCGCCGGCTACCACGATTTTCGCGGCGGCACGCTCAGCGCCCTCACCGCGGTGGAAACCGCGCTGATCGTGGTGAACGCCATGAACGGCATCGAGCACGGCACGCGCCGCATGATGGAGCACGCGCGCTCGCGCGGCCTCGCCCGCGTGCTGGTGGTGAACAAGATCGACTTCGAGGGCGCCCGCCTCGGCAGGCTGGTGGATGCGCTGCGCGAGGAATTCGGCGCCGAGTGCCTGCCGGTGAACCTGCCCGCGCAAGGCGGCAAGCAGGTGCTGGACTGCTTCTTCCACACCCAGGGCACCACCGATTTCTCCTCGTTGGCCGAGGCGCACCGGCGCATCGTCGACCAGGTGGTGGAAATCGACGAAGCCGCGATGGGCACCTACCTCGACCGGGGCGAAGCCGCGCTCACGCCGCAGCAGTTGCACGATGCCTTCGAGCAATGCCTGCGCGAAGGGCACCTGGTGCCGATCTGCTTCGTCAGCGCGCGCAACGGCACGGGCGTGGCCGAGCTCATCTCGCTCATCGAACGCCTCCTGCCCGAACCCGCCGAAGGCAATCCGCCGCCCTTCGTCGATGCCGCCGGCAAGGCGGTGGCGGTCAGCGCCGATCCGGCCAAGCACGTGCTGGCCCACGTGTTCAAGATCGTCAACGACCCCTTCGTCGGCAAGCTGGCGATCTTCCGCGTGTGGCAGGGCACGCTGCGCCACGATGCGCAGCTCTACCTCGGCACGGCGCACAAGGCCTTCAAGGTGGGCCACCTGCTGCGCGTCAACGGCAAGCGCCACGAGGAAATCGCCGCCGCCGGCCCGGGCGAGCTGGCCGCCATCGCCAAGGTGGACGACATCCACTACGCCGCCGTGCTGCACGATGCACACGCGGAAGACAGCATCGGGCTCACCCCTCCGCGCTTTCCGCCGGCCATGTTCGGCCTCGCGCTCACGCCCAGGCACAAGGGCCAGGAACAGAAGCTCGCCAACGCGCTGGCTCGGCTGGCCGAGGAAGACCCCTGCCTGCACCTGGAGCACCACAAGGAGCTCAACGAAACCGTGCTTCGCGGCCTCTCCGAGCTGCATCTCGCAGTGACGCTGGAGCGCATGCGCGAGCGCTATGGCGTGGAAGTCGACACCCACCCGCCGCGCATCGCCTACCGCGAAACCATCGCCGCGAGCGCCGAGGGCCACCACCGCCACAAGAAGCAGACCGGCGGCGCCGGCCAGTTCGGCGAGGTATTCCTGCGGGTGGAGCCGCTGCAACGCGGCGCCGGCTTCGAATTCGTCGACGCGCTGAAAGGCGGCGTGATCCCCGGCAGCTACCTGCCGGCCATCGAGAAAGGCGTACACCAGGCGATGGAGCGCGGTGCCGTGGCCGGTTACCCGCTGCAGGATCTGCGCGTCACCGTGTACGACGGCAAATACCATCCGGTCGATTCCAAGGAAGTAGCCTTCGTCAGCGCCGGCAAGAAAGCCTTCCTGGACGCCATGACCCGCGCCAGCCCCATCGTGCTCGAACCCATCGCCAACGTGGAAGTGGCTATCCCCGAAAGCGCCGTGGGCGACGTTACCGGCGCGCTCGCCGGCAAGCGCGCCCGCATCCTCGGCACCGACAGCCAGCGCGGCGGCGAGCTGCTGATCCGCGCCCAGGCGCCGCTGGCCGAGCTCGTCGACTACGCCACCGAACTCAAATCCCTGACCGCCGGCCGTGGCCGCTACAGCCTCGACCTCAGCCACTACGAACCCGTGCCCGCACCAGTGCAGAAGCAGCTCGGCGAGGCCTGGAAACCCAAGGTCGAAGAGGATTAGCAGGCTGTCGAGAAACAGCCCGCTGGCGCAATCCATGAATGGATCGCACGCCGAGCAAGCACGCAAGTGCTTGCTCGGCGGGGCCGCGTCCGGACATGCGCCGGACGCGGCGAGTTGAGAAAGTGCAGGAAAGCACTTTCTCAACACCCTGTTGGCGGCCTTGGTGCTCGGGCGAATTCAGCCCGCGCTGTCCGTCAGCGCCAGCCGCAAGGTGCGCAGCAGCTCACGCGTGGTAACCGGTTTGTCCAGCACGTACAGGCGTGGCAGCGTGGACAAATCGCCCAGTTCGGGCGGCGAGTCGGCCCGGGCCAGCATCACCACCGCACCGGCGTAGCCTTGTTCACGCAGGGCGACCAGCGTGCGGGCGCCACTCAGCAGTTTCATCTCGGCGTCCAGCAACACCAGATCGGGCAGGCCGTACACGGTCGCCCACTGCCATGCCGCAGCGCCGCTCTGGCAGCCCTGCGGCTGATAGCCCCAGGCATCCAGCGTGTCGCAAAGCAGGGTCAGCTGGCTGACACCTTCGGCCACCACCAGCACGCGCTCGCCCGCGCCATCCAGCCGTTCCTCATCGGCATCCGACGCGGGTTCCGCCGACACTTGCTGCAGCGGGAGGTAGAGGTCGAAACGGCTGCCACGGCCGGGGACGCTCTCCACCCGCAACACGCCGCCGTGGCTGGCCACGATGCGCCGGCATGAAATCAGCCCCAGGCCGGTGCCCTGCGCCTTGGTGGTGAAGAACGGCTCGAACAGGCGTGCCATGACCTCGGTACTCATGCCCGCGCCACTGTCGGCCACGGACAATCGCAGGTAACGCCCCGGGCGTGGCGCCTCGGCATGGCGGAAGAACCCGGTATCCAGCTGTTGTTCCATCGCCTCGACGCGCAACGTGCCGCCAGACGGCATCGCCTGGATGGCGTTCAGGCACAGGTTCAGCAGGCATTGCTGCAGCTCGGTGTGGTTGCCGGCGAAGACCAGCTCGGGAACCTCGACCGCGACATCCATGTGCACGTTGCGTGGCACGCTGCCCTGCAGCAGCAGGGCGAGTGCATCCAGCAGCGCGCCCAGCCGCACCTGCTCGGCATGCTGCGCCCCGCGCGCGAACGAGAGCATGGACTGCACCATTTCCAGACCGCGCTTGCCGCAGTCGTGCACCAGCGCGCCCAGTCGCGCCACCTGTGGGTCGTCGGTGTAGCCGCGCAGGCTGTCGCCGGCCAGGAGCAGCGGCTGCAGCAGGTTGCGCAGATCGTGGCTGAGCCCGCCAGCGAGCATCGCCAGGCTCTCGAAGCGCTGGGCGCGGATCAGCCCGGCCTGGGCGCGTTCACTGGCGCGACGCTCGGCCGCCTCGGCCAGCGCGCGGCGCACCGCACTGGCCAAACGCGCGGGGTTCTGCTTCAGGATGTAGTCGGTGGCGCCATCACGCAGCGCGGCGATGGCGGCCTCCTCGCCCAGCGTGGCGGAAACAAAGATGAAGGGCAGGATGGCATCGCGCTCGCGCAGCAGCTGCAGCGCGCGGCGGCCATTGAAGCCCGGCACGCTGAGGTCGGAGAGCACGATGTCCGGCCCGAAGGCCTGCAACGCGGCGAGATAGGCCGCCTCGTCATCCACCACCTGCGCGGTGTAGGCCAGGCCATCGCTTTCCAGCTCGGCCAGCGCCAGCTCGGCATCGTGGGGATCATCCTCGACCACCAGCACCCGCACCGCGCCGGCGTCCGCGGCCCGCGTACCACCCGGCTCCACCGCTTCCGGCGGCATCAGTCCTGCTCCGGCGCCTGGTTGAGGATCGCCCAGAACTGCCCGAGCGTGCGCACCGCGGCGAAAAACTGATCCACGTCCACCGGCTTGATGACGTAGGCGTTGACGCCGAGATCCCAACTGCGCGCCAGGTCGCTTTCCTCGCGCGAGGACGACAGGATCACCACCGGAATGCGGCGCAGCTGTTCGTCGGCGCGCATGCGCTTGAGTACTTCCAGGCCATCCATGCGCGGCATCTTGATGTCCAGCAGCACCACGGCCGGCACGCCGGGTTCGCGCTCGGCCCATTCGCCGCGGTGCTGCAGCCAATCCATGCATTCCACGCCATCTTGCACATGCACGACCGGGTTGGCGAGGTTGGCCTCGCGCAGGGCATCCAGCGCCATTTCGGCGTCGGCAAGGCTGTCTTCGACCAGCAGGATGGTGCGTATCGGAGGGGTAATCATGTGGTTCTCTTGGTGGAGGCGCTGGGCAGGTCCAGCGCCGGCAGGGTGAAATGGAAATGCGCGCCGTGACCGGCCTCGGCCTCGGCCCAGACCCGGCCGCCGTGGCGCGCGATGATGCGCCGCACGTTGGCCAGGCCAATGCCGTTGCCGGGAAAGTCGCTGGCGCGGTGCAGGCGCTGGAACACGCCGAACAGCTTGTCCGCGTACTGCATGTCGAAGCCGGCGCCATTGTCGCTCACGGTGAATTCGTAATCGCCGTCGCGGCCGCGCTGCACGTCCACGACGATGCGCGCCAGCTCGCGTTGGCCGGTGTATTTGACCGCGTTGCCGACCAGGTTCTGCCACACCGTGCGCAACATGTTTTCGTCGCCCACCACGATGGGCAGCGGCGCAATCACCCAATCGATGCGGCGTCCCGGTACATCGACCAGGCTCAGTGCCCGCGCTTCCTCGGCCAGCGACTGCATGTCCACCGGCTGCAGGCGCAGCGCGCCGCGCCCCAGGCGCGAGAACACCAGGAGATCCTCGATCAACTGCGCCATGTGCTGCGCCGAACTGCCGATGACATCCAAGTAATGGTTGCCGGTGGCGTCGATGCCCTCGCCCAGGTGCAGGCGCAGCTTGCGCGCGAAACCAGCGATGTGGCGCAACGGCGCGCGCAGGTCGTGCGAGACGGAATAGCTGAAGGCCTCCAGCTCGCGGTTGACGTCGGAGATCTGCGCCACCTTGCCTTCCAGCTGATGATTCAGCTCGCTGACCCGCTGTTCGGCCAGTGCGCGCGCGGTGACGTCGCTCACCGTGAGCAGCAGGGCCTGCGCGTCGCTGTCCTGCTGCTGGATGCGCCGCGCGTTGACCACCACGTGGCGATCCACACCATCGGGCGTGCGCTGCACCACTTCGTAATCCCACAACTCGCGCCCGCGCAGCAGCACGTCGCTCAGCCGCTGCAGCAGCGCGCCGTCGTTCCACGCGCCTGCGCCGATGCCGGCCAGCGGCAGCGCACGGTGATGCCGGGAGTCCAGCCCGTACATCTCGCTGAAAGCGGTGTTCACCAGCAGGCTGCGCAGCTGGCCATCGAACAGCGCGATCGGCTCGCGCACCGCCTGCACGATCATCTGCGCGCGCAGCACCGCCCGCCCTTCGCGGGTTTCCGCGAGGCGGCGCTTGCCGATCTGCCGCTCCGAGGTCATCACCACCACGATCAGCAACACCAACTGCGCCAGCGCGGTGAGCGTGAGTACGAACTGGCTGCGCTCCACCCGCTTGGCCACCTCGCGGGTGTGCCCGGCCAGCAGGCCATCCTCCACCCGCACGATGCCGCCGACCAGCTCGTGCATGTGGAATAGCTCGCTGGTATCGCGCAGCGACTGCCGCGCGCCGATGGCATCGCCACGATGCAGACGCGCCAGTGCCTGCCCCAGCAAGGTGATGCGTCCGGTGGCGACGCTTTGCAGGGCGCCGATGCGCGCCTGCTGGTCGGCATTGTCGCGGGTCAAGTCGCGCAATTGCGCCAGCAGCGCCGGCACCTGCCGTCCAGCACCTTCGGCACGCTGCAGGGTCGACGCGTCGCCATCGCCGGCAAGCGCGCGGTAACTCGCCGCTTCGCTGTCACGGATCACATAGGCGACGCGATAGACCAGCGCCTTGACCTCGTTGGAACGGTTGAGCCAGGCATTGGCCTGCTGCGTCTCGTCGGCCATCGCCCGCGTGGCCAGGTACGGCAGGGCAACGATGACCACCATCGCAAGCAGGAGCGCGACGACGCGCCAGCGCAACAGCCCCCGGACTTTCATAGGACGGACGACATTGGTGGTACCCCTCCCGCTCCCCGCAGGCGATCGCCCATTCTGTACACAATCGCGCTCGCGGCCAAGCCTTTCCCGCCCAGGCATCACCCGCTATGGGTGACCTGCGCCACGGACTGCGGTAGATTCGGCTTTACAAGGGCTTGGAGCCAGCATCTCATGTCGACTGCAACGCAAGCACCGCCCGCCGGCCTGACCGGGCTGGCACGTCGGCTGGTCGCCGAAGGCCTGCTGCCGGAGGCCGAGGCCCGCCGCGCGGTGCAAGAAAGCAACCAGCAACGCACCACCCTGACTTCCTGGCTGCTGGGCCAGAACCTGGTGGACAACGGCAGCCTCCTGCGCCTGGCCTCGCAGGAATTCGGCATGCCGATGCTGGACGTGTCGGCGATGAATCCGGCGCAGTTCCCGATGAACCTGATTACCGAGGCGCTGCTGTCCAAACACCGGGCACTGCCCCTGTTCCTGCGTGGCAAGCGCCTGTACGTGGGCATCGCCGACCCGATGCAGCTGAATGCATTGGAAGACATCAAGTTCCACTCCGCCTGCATGGTGGAGCCGATCCTGGTGGAGCGCAGCCAGTTGAACCGTGCCATCGACTCGGCGCTCTCCGGCCTGCACAACGCGATGCCGGACATGGGCAACGAGGAGCTCGACAACCTCGACGCCGAGGGTGGCGAGGTCGACGAAGGCAGCGGTGGCGGCATCGACGCCAATGGAGCCGACGACGCTCCGGTGGTGAAGTTCGTCAACAAGATCCTGGTCGACGCGATCCGCCGCGGCGCCTCGGACATCCACTTCGAACCCTTTGAAACCCAGTACCGGGTGCGCCTGCGCATGGACGGCATGCTGAGCGCCGTGGCCAGCCCGCCGCTGAAGCTCGCCAGCCGCATTTCCTCGCGCCTGAAGGTGATGGCGCAGTTGGACATCGCCGAAAAACGCGTGCCGCAGGACGGTCGCATCAAATTGAACCTCAGCAAGAACCGCGCGGTGGACTTCCGCGTCAGTTCCCTGCCCACGCTGTTCGGCGAAAAAATCGTGCTGCGTATCCTGGACGGCTCGGCGGCCAAGATCGGCATCGAGAAACTGGGCTACGAACCGGAGCAGCAGAAACTCTACGTGGACGCCATCCACAAGCCTTACGGCATGGTGCTGGTCACCGGCCCCACCGGCTCGGGCAAGACCGTGTCGCTGTACACCGGCCTCAACATGCTGAACACCCCCGAGCGCAACATCTCCACCGTGGAAGACCCGGTTGAAATCCGCGTGGAGGGCATCAACCAGGTGCAGCAGAACGCCAAGCGCGGCATGACGTTCGCCAGCGCGTTGCGCTCCTTCCTGCGACAGGATCCGGACGTCATCATGGTCGGCGAAATCCGCGACCTGGAAACCGCCGAAATCGCCATCAAGGCGGCGCAAACCGGCCACATGGTGCTCTCCACGCTGCACACCAACGACGCGGCGCAGACCATCGCGCGTCTGATGAACATGGGCATCGCCCCCTACAACATCACCAGCTCGGTCACCCTCATCATCGCCCAGCGCCTCGCCCGGCGCCTGCACAGCTGCAAACGCGAACAGCATCTGCCGCCGCAAGTGCTGCTCGCCGCCGGTTTCACCCAGAAGGATCTCGACGAAGGGCTCACCCTGTACGAGGCCGTGGGCTGCGACGAGTGCAACGAGGGCTACAAGGGCCGCGTGGGCATCTACCAGGTGATGCCGATGCTGGAGGAAATCCAGAAGATCATCCTCGCCGGCGGCAACGCCCTGCAGATTTCCGAGGTAGCCAAGGCCGCTGGCATCAACGACCTGCGCGCCTCGGCACTGCTCAAGGTGAAGCAAGGCCTCACCAGCCTGACGGAGATCGACCGTGTCACCAAGGATTGACGTCGCCAGCCTCATGAAGCTGCGGTATCCAACACGCTTTCCCTGCTGAAAATGCCTTAAGCTTCGGCACCAGCAGGATTTCGCGCCCCCACCGGGCACCGAAACGCACCACGCAGGGGAGAACGGGCATGGCCACGGCGACCGCTACCGCCAAGAAAGATCCACACTCGCTGGGCGCCGAACGCGCCGCGGTCAGCAAGCTCACCGTCTACGAGTGGGTGGCGCTGGACAAGCGTGGCAAGCGCATGAAAGGCGACATGCCAGCGAAGAACGCCTCGCTGGTGAAAGCCGAGCTGCGCCGCCAGGGCATGAACCCGCAGACCGTGAAGGAGCGCGCCAAGCCGCTGTTCGGTGCCACCGGCAGTTCGGTCAAGCCGCGTGACGTGGCGGTATTCAGCCGCCAGATCGCCACCATGATGAAGTCCGGCGTCCCCTTGGTACAGTCCTTCGACATCATCGCCGACGGCCAGAAAAATCCGCGCTTCAAAAACATATTGATGGACGTCAAGCAGGGCCTGGAGGGCGGCCAGGCGCTGCACGAAGCCTTTGGCCGTTACCCCGTGCAATTCGACGAGCTCTACCGCAACCTGGTGCGCGCGGGCGAGGCCTCGGGTGTGCTCGACACCGTGCTGGACACGGTGGCCACCTACAAGGAGCGTACCGAGGCGCTGAAAAAGAAGATCAAGAAGGCGCTGTTTTATCCGATCATGGTGGTTTCGGTGGCCTTCCTGGTCAGCATGATCATGCTGCTGTTCGTGGTACCGGTGTTCGCGCAAACCTTCAAGGATGCGGGCGCCGCCCTGCCCGCGCCGACCCAGGTCGTCATCACCGCATCCGAGTTCATGAAAAGCTGGTGGTGGCTGGTTCTGCTCGTCATCGTCGGCAGCGTGGTGGGCCTGGTCGCCGGCAAGCGTCGTTCGGTGAAGTTCGCCCACGCTCTGGACAGATTCACCCTGAAATTGCCGGTCTTCGGCAAGATCATGCGCGAATCCGCCATCGCCCGCTTCGCCCGCACCCTGGGCGTGACCTTCCATGCCGGCGTGCCGCTGGTGGACGCGCTGGACTCCGTCTCCGGCGCCACCGGCAGCATCGTCTATGGCGATGCGGTCAAGAGCATCCGCGACGACGTCTCGGTGGGCCATCAGCTGCAACTCGCCATGAAGCAGACCGGTCTGTTCCCCAACATGGTGGTGCAGATGACCGCCATCGGCGAGGAATCCGGCGCGCTGGACAGCATGCTGTTCAAGGTCGCCGAGTTCTACGAGGAAGAAGTGGAGAATGCGGTGGACACCCTCTCCACCCTGCTCGAACCCATGATCATGGTGATCCTTGGCGTGGTCGTGGGCGGCATGGTGGTCTCCCTGTACCTGCCCATCTTCAAACTCGCCGGTACCGTGGGCTGATCCCAGCGATCCGTGGAAAAACCGCCCGGCGGCTGCGGCCGCCGCCGAACGTCTCCGACGGCGGCGCGCAGCGCGAAAACGACGATCATCGGGTTCACCCAATTCCCCGGTTTTCACGCAGCGCGGCTCGCCTGGCGACGCCCTCGCGACGACGTTCGCATTTTTCACCGGCTCTGACGCATGCCTGATCTGCCCCTCTCCGTCTGGATCGCCCTCGCCGCCGTACTCGGCCTCCTGGTCGGCAGCTTCCTCAACGTGGTGATTCTGCGGCTGCCCGAGCGCATGGCGGCCCTATGGCGACGCGAAGCGCGCGACGTACTGGAGTTGGCTAGTGGCGACGAAACCCTGCCGCCCGGCATCGTGCGCGAACCCTCGCATTGCCCGCACTGCAAGCACCCGCTGTCGGTGGCGGACAACATCCCTCTGTTCGGCTGGCTGTTCCTGGGCGGGCGCTGCCGCTATTGCAAGACGCGCATCTCGATCCAGTACCCGCTGGTGGAGCTGCTCTCGGCCGTGCTCTGCGCCGCCGTGGTGTGGAAGTTCGGGCCTGGCTGGGTGGCCCTCGCCGGCCTGCTGCTGACCTGGACGCTCATCGCCTTGTCGGGCATTGACTTCCGCACCCAGCTCTTGCCCGATCAGATCACCCTGCCGCTGCTCTGGCTGGGGCTGCTGCTCTCGCTGAAATCCGTCGCCGTGACGCCAAGCTCCGCCATCCTCGGCGCCGCCATCGGCTACCTCAGCCTGTGGAGCGTGTACTGGCTGTTCAAATGGCTGACCGGCAAGGAAGGCATGGGCTATGGCGACTTCAAATTGCTGGCCGCGCTGGGCGCCTGGATGGGCCCCATGGCGATCCTGCCCGTCGTACTGCTCTCCTCGCTGATTGGCGCCATCGTCGGCGGCAGCCTGATCGCACTCTCGCGCCATGAACGCGGCGTGCCGATGCCCTTCGGCCCCTTCATCGCCATGGCCGGCTGGGTGTGGTTCTTCGCTGGCGACAGTCTGCTGCACGGCTACATGCAGCTGACCGGCCTGCAGTGAGCGCCACACCAACCAGCTACCTCGTCGCCCTCACCGGTGGCGTGGCGGCGGGCAAGAGCGCGGTGGAAAAACGCTTCGCCGCGCTGGGCGTGCCGGTGCACGATGCCGACGTCGCCGCGCGCGCGGTGGTGGCGCCGGGCAGCGACGGCCTGGCCGCCGTGGTACAGGCCTTCGGTGCGAACGTACTCGACGCCAGCGGCCAACTCGACCGTCCCGCGATGCGCCAGCGCATTTTCACCGACCCCGCCGCACGCGCCACGCTGGAAGGCATCACCCATCCGCGCGTGCGCCAATGGCTGCACGCGCGCGCACTGGCCGACACCGCACCGTACAGCCTGCTCGCCATCCCGCTGCTGGCGCGCAACCTCGCGCACTACGGCTGGATCGACCGCGTACTGGTGGTGGACGCCCCGGTGGAAACCCAACTGGCCCGCCTGCTCACCCGCGACGGCATCGACGAGGCGTTGGCGCAGCGCATGCTGGCGCAGCAGGCCAGCCGCGAGGAACGCCTGCGCCTGGCACACGACGTGATCGACAACAGCGGCACCGAAGCCGCGCTCGATGCTGCGGTGGCGGCGCTGCATCAGCGCTACCTCGCGCTCGCCGCCGGGCGATAGCCCGCTAGACGATGTGCGGGTAGCCCCCGAAATCCAGCCGCACCGCATCGCCCGCCACGCGCAGACGCGCCGGCACGCCGAACGGCAGGGTGAACTTGTCCGGTGCATGGCCGAACGGCAGGCCATCGAGTACGGGCAGGCCGACCACACGCCGAATCTGCGCGAAGCTGGTCGTCAAGTCATAGCCATTGTCATGGGCGCCATGCCGGCACGCGGTGAAATCACCCAGGATCAGCGCCCGCTGCCGTCCCAACACCCCGGACAGGTGCAACTGGTACAGCAACCGTTCGATGCGGAACGGCGGCTCGCCCACGTCCTCCACGAACAGGAGGCCGCCTTCGATGCACGGGAAATACGGCGTGCCAAGCAGGCTGCACAGCATGGCGAGGTTGCCGCCCCACAGCGGGCCTTCGAGATCCAGCGTGTGCTCGCCGCTGCTCGTCCACTGTGCGTGGCCCTGCGCCGATCGCACGGTGCGCCAGAAATGCGGCACGGTGAGCGTGCTCGGGATCTGCGCGCCGAAGTCGGGGCCGAGCATGGGCCCGCCGAAGGTGGTTAATCCGCTTTTTGCGTACAACGCCAGCTGGACCGCGGTGAAATCGCTGTGCCCCACCAGCACGGTGCCGGCGCCGGCCAGCCGCTCACGCAATGCGCCGTAATCGAGCTGCGGCAGCAGCCGCGTGGCGCCGTAGCCGCCGCGGATCGCCAGCGCCACGTCGGGCAGCACGTCCAGCGTGGCCAGTGCGTTGAGGTCGGCCGCGCGCTCGGCATCGCTGCCGGCAAAGCGCCCTTCGACACGCGCCAGCACCGCCTCGCCCTCGACGAGACAACCCGCCTCGCGCAGGCGCGCCGCGCCGAGTGCCATCGCGGCATGGTCGTGCGGGTAACCGGAGGGGGCGATCAGGCGGACGCGGGTAGCGGACATGGTGGGCATCGCGAGGGGGATACCGGGATTATGCGGGCAGATGACGCCCGCAGCATGGCCAAGGCGTGGCAAGCACCGGACGATTCCGAGAGCGCTCCATCGCCTGCGATGGCGCCTTTCGCCAAGTGCCCCATCGCCCGCGAGCAGGCTCCTACACGTACTCGACGACTTCGAGCCCGAAACCGGCCAGCCCCACCAGCTTGCGCGGGGTGCCGAGTACACGCAGCCGGCGCACACCCAGATCCGCCAGCATCTGTGCACCGAGACCCAACTGGCGCCATTCCTGCTGTTGTGCCGCCTCCGGTTCCAGCGCGGCCGGCTGGCGTTTCAGCCGCGCCAGCAGCGCATCGGACGTGTCCTCGCCAGAAAGCACCAGCAGCACGCCGCGCCCCTCGTCGGCGATGCGGCGCAACGCGCCGGTGACGGTGAGGCCGAGGTCGTCGCGCTTGAGGTGCAACACGTCGGACAAGGTGTTGCGCACGTGCACGCGGCTGAGCACCGGCGCGCCGTCGTCCACCGTGCCACGCACCAAGGCATAGTGCAGGCCACGACGGATCGCATCGCGATACGCCACCAGGCGGAAGGCGCCGAACTCGGTTTCCACCGTTTCCTCGTGCACGCGGGCGATGGTCTTCTCGGTTTCCAGGCGGTAGCGGATCAGGTCGGCGATGGTGCCGATCTTGAGACCGTGCTTCCTGGCGAACACCTCCAGCTCGGGCCGGCGCGCCATCGAGCCGTCCTCGTGCAGGATCTCGATCAGCACCGCCGAGGGCTCCAGCCCGGCCAGCGCGGCCAGATCGCAGCCGGCCTCGGTGTGTCCTGCGCGGGTGAGCACGCCGCCGGGCTGGGCGGTGAGCGGGAACACGTGGCCGGGCTGGGAGAGATCCTGCGGTTTGGCGTCCGATTTCACCGCCACCTGGATGGTGCGTGCGCGGTCGAACGCGGAGATGCCGGTGGTGACGCCCTCGGCCGCCTCGATCGAGACGGTGAAGTTGGTGTGGTAGGGCGAGGTGTTGTCGCTGACCATGGGCCGCAGGCCGAGCTGGCGCGTACGCTGCTCGGTGAGCGTGAGGCAGAGCAGGCCGCGCGCCTCGCGCACCATGAAATTGACGTCTTCGGGCCGCACCATCTGCGCGGCCATCACGATGTCGCCTTCGTTTTCGCGATCCTCGTCGTCGAGGATCACCACCATGCGGCCGGCGCGCAGTTCGTCGAGGATTTCGGGAATGGTGTTGAAGCTCATGGGTGGCATGTCCGTGTTTTGGTTCCCTTCTCCCCTCGGGAGAAGGTGCCCCGCAGGGGCGGATGAGGGTCCGAGAGCGACGCGAGTCATGCGCCCTCTCCCCAACCCCTCCCCCGCTTGCGGGAGAGGGGCTTCGCGAGATCAGGAGAAACCGTGCTGCTTGAGAAATGCTTCGTCGAGCCTGGGCGCGACAGCGCCGCCGATCAGGCGCTCCACGTAGCGCGCGATCACGTCCACCTCGATGTTCACCGCGTCGCCCACGCGGCGGGCGTGGAAGGCGGTGCGTTCCACGGTGTGCGGGATCAGGTTGACGCCGAAACGGCGATCGGTGACTTCGTTGACGGTGAGGCTGGTGCCGTCGATGCACACCGAACCCTTGGCGGCGATGTAGCGGGCGAGGCTGGCCGGCACCTCGAACACCCAGCGCAGCGAGCGGCCGTCGGGCACGATCGACACCACCTTGCCCACGCCGTCGACATGGCCGGAGACGAGGTGGCCGCCCAGGCGGTCGGCGAGGCGCAAGGCCTTTTCCAGGTTCACCGCGTCGCCGGCCTGCAGCGCGCCCAGCGTGGTGAGCGACAGCGTTTCGTTCGACACGTCGGCGGCGAAGCCGCGCGCGGAGAGCGCTACCGCCGTGAGGCACACGCCGGAGACGGCGATGGAATCGCCGAGCTGCACGTCGGCAAGATCGAGGTCGGCGGTATCCACGTGCAGGCGCAGGTCGCCGCCGCGCGGTTCGAGCCGCGCCACGCAGCCCACGGATTGGATGATGCCGGTGAACATCAACGCGCCCTCCGGCGGACGGCGGCGCGCGGCGCAATGGCGACTTGAATCATGAAACGTCCTCCACGTGAGCGGGTGGGAACGCCTCAAGGCATGAGGCCGAGGCACGGCAAGCCGCGCCCCGTACCGTCTTCTTTCATCCGGACTGTGAGGAAACGGTCGCCCGCTTCCAACCGTCGGCTCCGGCATCTGACCGGATCTGCTGACCCTCTGCACGATGGCAGAGGCGCTCGCGGGCTCGTGCCTGTCGGCACCTACCGCCGGTGGGGAATTCCGCCCCGCCCTGAAGACGCTTGCCGGCGAACCGGCCGGCGGATTCTAGCACGACCACATGACGCCCCCTGCCTTCCCTTCGCCCGCTTGATCGGTGAGCGATCAGACCTTGGCATCACGCAAGCAGGTCGTTTCTCAACAGCACGCCAGCAGCGAAACTCGTTTACCAGCGCCGGAAATGATAGTGTGCGCGTACATTAGCGTTTGCGCAGACCACGCCGGGTCTTCAGCAAGTACAGGGAGTTGTCAATGATGTTTTGGGTATTGGCGTTCATGGTCGTTGGCACCATTTTCTGGGGAAGCAATCTTGGCTGGCAACAGTGTCTAATTTTCTGGGCTGCATTCCTCCTGGGAGGTTTGCTTTTCCTATTTGCATTTCATTCGCCACGTCTTGCAACGGTTTACATGGGCATTGTCGGGGCTTGGTTTGTTGGCAAGGCAGCCACCAATGACACCTCGATGCTTTAGAGATCACCTGATCAACCATCACCCGTGGTGACGTCGCGCTTTTCGTGGCGTGCGTAGCACGATGACGGCCAGACGCATTGCCGCCGTGCAGAGCAGGTTGGGCACGTCGGCCGCCCCGTTCCCGTCGCCGTGTGCACCAGCCCACTTTCGGCATTGACGCCGATGTGCGTCTTCATGCCGAAGTACCACGGGCTTCCTTTTCTGGTCTGGTGCATCTCCTGGTCGCGCGCCTTGGCCTCGTTCTTCGCCGACGGCGCCGCCGCGATGATCGTGACGCCCACAATCGTGCCTTGCTACAGCCTGAAGCCGCACTGCTTCAAGTGCTTGCTGCCCCCTCTTGTCTGGCCTACCCGAAGGCAGCAGCGATGGCCGTGCGGCTGAGCTGCCGGAGCGGCTACCGATGCTGGCGCACAGGAACTCGAACACGGAGCGCCCCTGCTTGCCGATGAGCGAGCGCATGCCAGCATCACTTGTGTGTGACGCGCTGTGCACGGTGCTGCTCCAGCGCAAGATGCCGCGCGGTGTCATCATGCACACCGACCGCGACAGCCAGTATTGCTCGCACGAGCATCGCGCGCTGCTAGACGAACACGGGCTCATCGCCAGCATGAGCGCCCGAGGCAACGGCCACGACAACGCCGCCATGGAAAGCTGGAGCCATACGAGGCGATTTACGGCAAACACATCGCCATGCGCGAGCAGGCGCGTGCCTGTGTATTCGACTACATCGAGCTCGGCTACAATCGAGCCGGGCTCCACTCGACCCTGGGCAGCCTCAGCCCGGAGCAATCCGGGCTGACCAATGCTGCTTAATCGAGTGTCCGAAATGCGGGGGCAAGATCAGCCCCGTCACGCTGGCCGCAGGCGCAATCGCCAGTCTGCCCCCAGCATGCGCTGTTCGAGCTGGCGCAGCTGCCAGCGATCCGTCATGTCGGCAAGCATCGGCAGCTTCAGCAAGGGGCGTGCGGCATCGCCCAGCAATACCGGCGCGATGTAGAGCAGCAGCTCGTCGACCAGCCCCTGCGCGAACAACGCGCCGCACAGGGTGGCGCCAGCTTCCACCTGCACCTCGTTGATGCCACGCGCGGCGAGCAATGCCAGCACGGCGCGCACGTCCAGCGTCTCGCCCTGCTCCGCCACGGCCATGCACTCGGCGTCCGCCAGATGCGGCGCATGCGCGTCTGCCGCGGCGCCATGCAATAGCAGGGTCGGCGCGGCAGAATCCAGCACATGACTGCCGGCAGGCGTGCGCAGTTGGCGATCCAGCACCACGCGCAGCGGCGCGCACGGCGCTTCCTCATCCCAACCCTCTGCCCCGGCAGAGATGGCGTCGCGTCGAACGGTGAGGCGCGGGTCGTCGGCCAGCACGGTGCCGATGCCGGTGAGAATGGCGCTGGAGCGTGCTCGCCAACGCTGCACGTCGGCGCGCGCGGCCTCGCCCGTGATCCATTGCGACGCGCCGTCGGCCAGCGCGGTGCGGCCGTCCAGGCTCATCGCCAGCTTGACCCGCACGAAGGGACGGCGGCGTTCGAGCCGGCTGAAGAAACCGGCATTGAGGTCGCGCGCCTCGTCCGCCAGCAAGCCCATGTCGATGGCGATGCCGGCGTCGCGCAACTTGTCCAGGCCACGTCCCGCAACCAGGGGGTAAGGATCCACCGCCGCCACCACCACGCGTGCCACGCCGGCGGCGACCAGCGCATCGGCGCAGGGCGGCGTACGACCGTGGTGGGCGCAGGGCTCCAGCGTCACATAGGCAGTGGCGCCGCGCGCGCGTTCACCGGCTTCGCGCAAGGCATGCACTTCGGCATGCGGGCCACCGGCGCGCTGGTGCCAGCCACTCCCTACCACCTCCTCGCCGTGCGCGATCACGCAGCCCACGCGCGGGTTGGGCTGGGTGGTGAACAGGCCGCGTTCGGCCAGGCGCAGGGCAAGCGCCATGTGGTAGTGGTCGGTAGCGGTGAAGCTCATGCGGGTCTTCCTCTCCGCTGCACGCAGCGGCTGCGAGGTGAGGGGGACAGGCTGCCGACAGTGTCGCATCTAATCGCACGCTGGACACGCATCATGGCCAGACCGCCCCTGCCCCTCGCCCCCGGCGGCAGGAAGGAGGGTGGCATGCGGCTCAGCCCTTGCGGGATCGGCGCGATTCCGCCGCCTCGCCGCCCAGCAACGAGAGCTGGAGCTTTTCCAGTTCGGGCAAATCATGCTCCAGCCGCGCGATCTCTTCGAGGAAGGCCTGCACGTCCTCGAACTTGCGATAGACCGAGGCGAAGCGCACGTAGGCCACCTGGTCGAGCTTCTTCAGCTCGCGCATCACCAGCTCGCCCACCTGGCGCGAGGGCAGCTCGCGCTCGCCGCTCTTGCGCAGGTCGTTGACGACTTCGCGCACCGCCGCGTCCACCGCATCGCTGGCCACCGGCCGCTTCTGCAGCGCGCGTTCGAAGCTCACGCGCAGCTTGCGTTCGTCGAAACTCTCGCGCCGCTCGCCGCTCTTCACGATGGCCGGCAGTTTCAGCTCCGCCGTCTCGAAGGTGTTGAAGCGCTCGTTGCACCGCGGGCATTCGCGCCGGCGGCGCACGGTGGAGCCGTCTTCCGTCAGGCGAGAGTCGATCACGCGGGTGTCTTCGTGCTGGCAGAAGGGGCAATGCATGGTTAAAGCGTATAAGGCAGGCACGCCTTCGGTCGGTACTCGTTATCCAAGGTTCCACCGTCGCACGACCAATGACTGGCGGAATTCTCCTGTCGCGGTTTGAGAACCAGCGTTTTACCAGCAAGGCGCCCCTGATCCGCGCCGAACTGCAGAGTCAGTTGTCCGCCCGAAAAATCCACGTCAAACGCCACAGCACCGGCAACCACGTGCGGCTCCACGTGCATGTCGTAGACACTATCGGGCCAAGCCTTGTTGTCCTCGTGATAGTCCACGGCCTTCTGCTCGACCGCGGTGGCGGCGTTGATGGCCAGCTCGACATGCACTTTCGCCTGCGCCGTGACCGCCATCCGGTGCATAAAGTAAATCAGCAGCCCGCCGCAAAGCGCGGCCACAACCAGCATTTCGAAGCTCGAGTGTCCACGCATCCCCTGACGCCTGTTCATGAATCGCAAATCCTTTTATGGGTTCAGCCGTAGACGGGATATTTCCTGCACTGCGCCTCGACCTTGGCGCGCACGGCGGCGATCACCGCCTCGTCGTTCGGGGCGTCGAGCACGTCGCAGATCCAGCCGGCCAGTTCGATGCAATCGGCTTCCAGGTAGCCGCGGGTGGTGACGGCGGGGGTGCCCACGCGCAGGCCGGAGGTGACGAAGGGCTTCTGCGGGTCGTTCGGCACGGCGTTCTTGTTGACCGTGATGTGCGCCTTGCCCAGCGCGGCCTCGGCGGCCTTGCCGGTGATCGGCTTGCCGATCATGTCGACCAGCATCAAGTGGTTCTCGGTGCCGCCGGAGACGATCTTGTAGCCGCGCGCGATGATGGTCCTGGCCATCGCCTTGGCGTTCTTCACCACCTGCGACTGGTAGGCCTTGAAGGCCGGCTCCAGCGCTTCCTTGAAGGCCACCGCCTTGGCCGCGATCACGTGCATCAGCGGGCCACCCTGGATGCCAGGGAACACGATGGACTGCAGCTTCTTCTCGATCTCCTCGCCGGCCGGCCCCATTCCAGCATGGCTGGCGAGGATGATGCCGCCGCGCGGGCCGCGCAGGGTCTTGTGGGTGGTGGAGGTGACCACGTGCGCGTGCGGCAGCGGGCTGGGGTACACGCCGGCGGCAACCAGCCCGGCGACGTGCGCCATGTCCACGAACAGGTAGGCACCGACCTTGTCGGCGATGGCGCGGAAACGCGCCCAGTCCAGCACCTGCGAGTAGGCGGAAAAGCCCGCCACGATCATCTTCGGCTGGTGCTCCACGGCGAGGCGCTCGACCTCGTCCATGTCGACGATGCCGTTGTCGTTCACCCCGTACTGCACGGCGTGGAACAGCTTGCCCGAGACGTTCACCGCGGCGCCGTGGGTAAGGTGGCCGCCGTGCGCCAGGCTCATGCCCAGGATGGTGTCGCCGGGCTGCAGCAGGGCGAGATACACCGCCTGGTTCGCCTGCGAGCCGGAGTGCGGCTGCACGTTGGCGTAGTCGCAGTCGAACAGCTGTTTGACGCGCTCGATAGCCAGCTTCTCGGCCACGTCCACGTACTCGCACCCGCCGTAGTAGCGCTTGGCCGGGTAACCCTCGGCGTACTTGTTGGTGAGCTTGGAGCCCTGCGCTTCCATCACGCGCGGGCTGGCGTAGTTCTCCGAGGCGATCAGTTCGACGTGGTCTTCCTGGCGGCGACCCTCGTCGGCGATGGCCTGGGCCAGCTCGGAGTCGTAACCGGCAATCGTGCAGTCCTTGGGGAACATTCTGGCCTCGACGGGTAATGAGCGGATTGAGCCCGAAAGTGTAGCGCTGCCGGGCGTTTGCGGCCACCGTCGCCCACCACGGCAGCACCCCTGCCGCAGGCGGCGGCCACCGCTGCCGAGCGGTAGCCGCAACCGGCTACAATACGCGGTTTGACGATTCCCATACCGTGGCCGCCATGCCGGCGGCACGGTGCACGCCTTCGGAGGTTGCATGAGCTCGCAGTACATCTACACCATGAACGGGGTCAGCAAGATCGTCCCGCCGAAGCGGCAGATCATCAAGGACATCTCGCTCAGCTTCTTCCCCGGCGCCAAGATCGGCCTGCTCGGCGTCAACGGCGCGGGCAAGTCCACCGTGCTGAAGATCATGGCCGGCGTGGACACCGACTTCCAGGGCGAGGCGCGCGCGCAACCGGGCACCAAGGTCGGCTACCTGGCGCAGGAACCGAACCTGGACCCGGCAAAGACCGTGCGCGAAGCGGTGGAGGAAGGCGTCTCCGTGGTGCTTGACGCGCAGAAGCGCCTGGAAGAGGTGTATGCCGCCTACGCGGAGGAAGGCGCCGACTTCGACGCGCTGGCCAAGGAGCAGGAGAAGCTGGAAGGCATCCTTGCCGTCAACGACGCGCACGCGCTGGAGCGCCAGCTGGAAGTGGCCGCCGACGCGCTGCGCCTGCCGCCGTGGGACGCGGTCATCGGACCGCTGTCCGGTGGCGAGAAACGCCGCGTGGCGCTGTGCCGCCTGCTGCTGTCCAAGCCGGACATGCTGCTGCTGGACGAACCGACCAACCACCTGGATGCCGAGTCGGTGGACTGGCTGGAAAAATTCCTGCATGACTACCCCGGCACCGTGGTGGCGGTCACCCACGACCGCTACTTCCTCGACAACGCCGCCGAGTGGATTCTGGAACTCGACCGCGGCCGCGGCATCCCTTGGAAGGGCAACTACACCGAATGGCTGGAGCAGAAAGACGCTCGCCTGAAGCAGGAAGCCAACACCGAGAAGTCGCGCCAGAAAGCCATCGCGAAGGAACTGGAGTGGGTGCGCTCGGCCGCCAAGGGCCGCCAGTCCAAGGGCAAGGCCCGCCTGGCCCGCTTCGAGGAGCTGAACTCGGTCGACTATCAGCATCGCAACGAGACGAATGAAATCTTCATCCCGCCGGGCGAGCGCCTGGGCCAGGAGGTGATCGAGTTCAAGAACGTCACCAAGTCCTTCGGCGACCGCGTGCTGATCGAGGACCTGTCGTTCAAGGTGCCGCCGGGCGCGATCATCGGCGTGATCGGCCCCAACGGCGCCGGCAAGTCCACCCTGATGAAGATGATCATGGGCAAGGAGACGCCGGACACCGGCGAGGTCAAGCTGGGCCTCACCACCAAGCTGGCCTACGTCGACCAGTCGCGCGACGCGCTCGACCCGAAGAACAACGTGTGGCAGGAAGTGTCCGGCGGTTCGGACATCCTCACCATCGGCAACTTCGAGATCCAGTCGCGCGCTTACATCGGCCGCTTCAACTTCAAGGGCACCGACCAGCAGAAGATCGTCGGCAGCCTGTCCGGCGGCGAACGCGGCCGCCTGCACATGGCCAAGACCCTGCTGCAGGGCGGCAACGTGCTGCTGCTCGACGAGCCGTCCAACGACCTCGACGTGGAAACCCTGCGCGCACTGGAAGACGCGCTGCTGGAATTCCCCGGCTGCGCCATCGTGATCTCGCATGACCGCTGGTTCCTCGACCGCATCGCCACCCACATCCTCGCCTTCGAGGGTGACTCGCACGTGGAGTTTTTCCCCGGCAACTACAACGAGTACGAAGCCGACAAGAAGCGCCGCCTGGGCGACGAGGCTGGCCCGAAGCGGGTGAAATACAAGAAGCTGGCCTGAAGCTCCTGAGCCCCTCTCCCTCCGGGAGAGGGGTTGGGGAGGGGGCTCGGCTTCGCACAAACATCAGCGCAGGCCTCGCACCCTCATCCGCCCCTTCGGGGCACCTTCTCACCCACAAGGGGACTCCCAAGGTCGCCGAAGGGAGAAGGGAATCCCTTTACGGAGACCCCAATGCACTTCATGCCATCCCTGCAAGCCGCATGGAACCGCAACCACTCGCTGGTCTGTGTCGGCCTCGATCCGGAACCCGCAAAATTCCCGGCGCACCTGAAAGGCACGCCCGACGCGGTGTTCGACTTCTGCGCCGCGATCGTCGACGCCACCGCGGATCTCGCCTGCGCCTTCAAGCCGCAGATCGCCCACTTCGCCGCCTTGCGCGCCGAAGCGACCCTCGAACGGCTGATCGCGCACATCCACGACAAGCACCCTGGCGTACCGGTGATCCTCGACGCCAAGCGCGGTGACATCGGCTCCACCGCGCAGCACTACGCCACCGAGGCATTCGAGCGCTACCGCGCCGACGCGGTGACGCTGAACCCCTACCTCGGCCGCGACTCGATCCAGCCCTTTCTCGACCGCGCCGACAGGGGCGTGATCCTGCTCTGCCGCACCTCCAACCCCGGCGGCGCGGATTTCCAGGCGCTGGACTGCGGCGGCATGCCGCTGTACCTGCGAGTGGCCGAAACCGTCGCCCGCGACTGGAACGGCAACGGCAATTGCGCGCTGGTCACCGGCGCCACCTGGCCGGAGGAACTGGGTCGGGTGCGCGGTCTGGTCGGCGACATGCCACTGCTGGTGCCCGGCATCGGCGCGCAGGGCGGCGACGTGGAGGCCGTGCTCAAGCACGGCCTCACCACCGGCGGCACGGGCCTGCTGATCTCCTCCTCGCGCGCGATTCTCTACGCCGGCAGCGGCGAGGATTTCGCCCAGGCCGCACGTGCCGCCGCGCAGGAACTGCGCGATACCATCAACCGCCACCGCGCCGCCTGACGCGCCGGGGCGCCCCGTGCCCACACCGCCAAACACGCAGCTCGATCACAGCGCGCACCACGCCGCCCCCGGCAAGCGCACGCTGTGCCTGCTGGCGCACGACGTATACCGGCCCGCGAACGTGGGCAGCCTGTTCCGCCTGGCCGACGCCTTCGGCATCGAACAGATCTGGCTCACCGGCCACAGTTGCCTGCCGCCGCATCCGAAACTGCACCAGGCTGCGCGTTCCACCGAGCGCCGCGTGCCCTACGCCCACGCCGACGATCCCTTGCCCGTGGTGACCGCGCTGCGCAGGGGCGGCTACCGCATCCTCAGCCTGGAGCTGACCTCGTCCAGCATCGATCTGGCCAGCCTGCGCGTGGCGCCAGGCGAGCGGCTCTGCCTGATCCTCGGCGGTGAACGGGCCGGCGTCCCCCAATCCCTGCTGGACACCGCGGACGCGAGCGTGCACATCCCGATGCACGGCGCGAACTCCTCGATGAACGTGGCCAGCGCCTGCGCCATCGCTGTCTACGCCATCGCGCGCCAGTTGGGCTGATCCGCCGCTTTTTGGCGCACCGCGCCGGCGCCCTTACAATGGCCGTTTCGCCACCCGAACCGTGCGCCGCCAGCGGCGCGCCATCGCGAGTCCCCATGGAAAAGAGCTTCGAACCCGCCCAGATCGAATCCACCTGGTACGCCCGCTGGGAGGCCAGCGGCGCCTTCGGGCCATCCGGCACGGGCGAGCCCTACTGCATCCTGCTACCGCCGCCCAACGTCACCGGCACGCTGCACATGGGCCATGCGTTCCAGCAGACCGTGATGGACATGCTGGTGCGCCACCAGCACATGCGCGGCATGAACGTGCTGTGGCAGGTAGGCACCGACCACGCCGGCATCGCCACCCAGAAGATCGTGGAGAACCAGCTCGCCGCCGAAGGCAAGACCCGCCACGACCTGGGCCGTGAGCCGTTCGTGGAACGCGTGTGGCAGTGGAAGGAGGAATCCGGCTCCACCATCACCAACCAGATGCGCCGCATCGGCGCCGCCGCCGACTGGTCGCGCGAACGCTTCACCATGGATGAAGGCTTGTCGGCCGCGGTGCGCAAGGTGTTCATCGACTGGTATCGCGCCGGCCTGATCTACCGCGGCAACCGGCTGGTGAACTGGGATCCGGTGCTGGGCACCGCCGTCTCCGACCTGGAAGTGAACAACGTCGAGCGCGACGGCCACATGTGGTCGATCCGCTACCACGTCACGAACAGCGACGAATCGCTGGTGGTCGCCACCACGCGACCGGAAACCATGCTCGGCGACGTGGCCGTGGCCGTGCATCCGGAGGACGAGCGCTACGCGCACCTGGTCGGCAAGACGCTGACGCTGCCGCTCACGGGTCGCCAGATCCCGGTGATCGCGGATGACTACGTGGATCGCGATTTCGGTACCGGCTGCGTCAAGATCACCCCGGCGCACGACTTCAACGACTACGCGATCGGCCTGCGCCACCGGCTCGCGCCAATCACCATCTTCACGCTGGACGCGAAGGTCAACGGCAATGCGCCGGAGGCCTATCGCGGCCTCGACCGCTACGACGCACGCAAACGCGTGCTGGCCGACCTCGAAGCCGCCGGCCTGCTGGTCGAAACCAAGAACCACAAACTGCAGGTGCCGGTGAGCCAGCGCTCCGACGCGGTGATCGAGCCGATGCTCACCGATCAGTGGTTCGTCGATCTCACCTCGGACGTGCAGAAGGATGGCCGCCCCGGTGGCCGCAAGGCGATCACCGAGCCGGCGCTGGACGCCGTGTGCAACGGCGACATCAAGTTCGTGCCGGAGAACTGGAGCACCACCTACACGCAATGGCTGGACAACATCCAGGACTGGTGCATCAGCCGCCAACTCTGGTGGGGCCATCGCATCCCGGCCTGGTACGACGAGGCCGGCAACATCTTCGTGGGCGAGGACGAGGCGGACGCGCGTGCGCATGCGGCTGTGGCGCCAGTCGGCGCGCTGCGCCAGGACGAGGACGTGCTCGACACCTGGTTCAGCTCCGCGCTGTGGCCGTTCTCGACGCTGGGCTGGCCGCTGGACGGGCCGGTGAAGAACGAGCGTGGCGAGGTGGTCGCCAACTGGCAGGCCGACAAGATCTTCCTGCCCAGCGCCGTGCTGGTCACCGGCTTCGACATCATCTTCTTCTGGGTCGCGCGCATGGTGATGGCGACCAAGTATTTCACTGGCCGCGTGCCGTTCCGCGAGGTGTACATCAACGCCATCGTGCGCGACGCCGAAGGCCAGAAGATGTCCAAATCCAAGGGCAACACGCTCGATCCGCTCGACCTGATCGACGGCATCGAGCTGGAGGCGCTGGTGGCCAAATCCACCAGGTCGCTCTTGATCCCGCAGGTGCGCGAGAAGGTGGAAAAGCGCATCCGCAAGGAATACCCCGAGGGCATCAAGGCCATCGGCACCGACGCGCTGCGCTTCACCTTCGCCGCGCTGGCCAGCTACAGCCGCACCATCAACTTCGACCTCAAGCGCGCCGAGGGCTACAAGGCCTTCTGCAACAAGCTGTGGAACGCGGCGCGATTTGTGTTGATGAATGATGGCGGGGATCGGGACGCACTTGCCGGGACTCGGGGCGTACTTGCCGGGACTCGGGACTCGGGACTCGGGACTCGGGAAAAGCCCGCGACCGAGGCGGAGCGGTGGATTCTCACTCGCTTGTCGCAGACGTTGGCGGAAGTGGAACAGCATTTCGTTTCGTACCGTTTCGACCATCTGGCACAGGCGTTGTACGAGTTTGTTTGGAACGAGTATTGCGACTGGTTCCTTGAGCTCTCCAAACCCGCGCTCAACGGTGACGATGCGGAAGCCGCGGCCTCCACGCGCCACACGCTGCTGGTGGTGCTGGAGGCGGTGCTGCGCGCGCTGCATCCGGTGATCCCCTTCATCACCGAGGAGATTTACCAGAACGTGGCGCCACGGCTGGGCCTCACCGAAACCAGCGTGTACGCGCGGCCCTACCCGCACGCTGCGGACTTCGCGTCGGACGATGCGGCCAGCGCCGAAATCGAATGGTTCAAGGCGGTGCTCTCGGGCGTGCGCAAGATCCGTTCGGAAATGAACATCGCGCCGGGCAAGACCATCCCGCTGCTGCTGGCCGGCGGCGAGGCGACGGATCACGCGCGCGCCGCCAAGTTCGCCACGCAGATCGCCTTCCTCGCCCGCACCGAAGTGCCCGCATGGATCGAGGCCGGCGCGGAAGAACCCGCTGCGGCCGCCGCCGTGGTGGGCTCGCTGCGCGTGCTGATTCCACTGGCCGGGTTGATCGACCTCGGTGCCGAGCAGGCACGCCTGGCCAAGGAAATCGCCCGCGTCGAAGGCGAGATCAGAAAGTGCGAGGGCAAGCTCGGCAACGCGAACTTCGTCGCCAACGCACCGGCAGAGGTCGTGGCGCAGGAGCGGGCGCGCATCGTGGATTGGAATACCCAACTCGCAGCCATGCGCGAGCAGGCGGGGAAGCTGGGCGGCTAGCTTCCACTCCCCCCGCGCGGGGGATGGGCTGGGGAGCGGGCGCTCTTGCCCCCAAAGACAAGAGCCCCTTTACCTATTCCCCGCCATGGCCTTCGGCCATGGCGGGGGACACCGTCCACCCGCATCAGAACGACCAGCGGTAGCCCAGCGTGCCGGCCCGCGCGCTGTCGCGCTGGCCGAAATACTGGTCGTAGCCCAAGGTCAGGCGACTGCTCGCGTTCATGCTCCAATCCAGCGCGACACCGGCCACGCCACCGTAGCGCGACAGGCCGACGCCGCCCAGCGGCGCCCACTGGTTGATGCCGTTGAAGCTGGCGTCGAAGGCCTCGCCGCGCAGGCCGAAGGACTGCTGCCACGCCAGATGCCCCGAGAGATTGAGGCTGCCGCCATGGGCAAGCTGCCAGTCACGCGCGGCACGCAGACCCAGCCCGGCTTGCCAGCGTGCCGTGGTGAGTGCGTTGGATTTCAGGCCGAAGCCGTCGCCACCCGCTTCGTCGAAGCCGTCACGGTGGATCTGCGCATATTCGAGGCTCGCATAAGGCGTCACATGCGCGCTGCCCAACGAAAAACGGTAGCCGCTTTCGCCATAGGCCACGCCATAACGGCCACGATTGTCGCTGCCCACGCCGCTGTACGTTTCACCGAGCTGCAGCCGGCGCTGCATCAGCTCCTGGTAGCTGCCCACGCCAAGACGGCCCATCGCATACCAGGCACCACGCACGGTGCCGCCGTAGAACATGCCTTCCAGCGCGCGGCTGCTGCCTTGATCCACGCTCTGCGCAAGCCGTCCCAGGCCTTGGCTGCGCGCCAGCGCGAAGCCGGCCACGCCGGAGCCATCCACCCGGAAATCCTGCCCCACCATGAGCCCGGAAAGGTCATAGGCCACGCTGCCGTAACCACTGCGCGACAGGCTGCCGCCATGGCCCAGGTTGTGCACCCAGGCTCCGGGTTGCGGCGCATCCAGCCACTGGTCGAAGCGCTGGGTCAGCGCCCGCGTGCTGGCGTCGATGGCCTCGAAGGTCATCGCCGTACTGGCCGCATGCAACTGGCCGGAGAGGCTTTCCAGCGACTGTTGCAGGATAGCCGCGGTCTGCGCCTGTTGAATATTCGCCGCCGCACCAACAAATCCACTCGAAAATGCCTGCCCGGCCGCCCCGTTCAGCAGCATGCTGTTGATAGCGTTGAAGGCACCCTGCACTCGCCCAGCGGTGGCATAGGACACCGTCGAATACGGCAGCCCCCTGATCTGCGTCAGGTTCACCTGGCTCACGTCGAGCCAGACATCGTTGGCGTTGTAGTTCAAAGTCGCAGTGAGCGTAACCGCAGGTGCGGTGGTGAGGCTCGCGAAGGTTCCCGTCAGGCCGCCCTGGGCGGTCAACACCATGGTTTGCGAACTCATGATGTAACCGACATTGGCGCCATAAACATAGAGCCCCGCGTTGCCGGACAACGTGGCAGAACCGTACACGCCCAGCGAGGATCCCAAGGACAGCGCCAGCCGACCGCCCGATTGGGTGTAATTGCCGCCCACCAGCAACCCCGGCGTTTGCAGGCCAGAGTCGCCAATGACCAAGGTTCCGCTGTTGCTCACGTTGCCCTGGATCAGCGGCGTCTGTGGTGTGTTGGACGACATTGCCAGCGTGCCGGCAGCACCGATCGTCACCGCCGAGCCCAGCCCGACGGCATTCAACGTGCCGCCGGTCACCGTGGTGGTACCGGTGTAGCCGGCGGGTTGGGTCAGGCTGAGCGTGCCGGGCCCCTGCATGACCAGCCCCCCTGCGCCGGAGATCGGATTGTTCCAACTCGAGCTGCCGCTGAAGCTGACGGTGACGTCGCCCCAGTTGAACTGCATCGGCCCGTTCACCGCGCGGCCCACGTCCAGCTCGCCGTAGCCGAACACCGGATCGACGCCGGGTGCGCCCAGATCGTCGGCGGTACCGAGCAGGGTCTGCCGTACCAGGTCGTTGCTGAAATACGGATAGGCCTGCCACACCAGCGCGGCGGCGCCGGAGACTTCCGGCGTCGCGAACGAGGTGCCGCTGACTTGCCAGTAGGTGGGATTGGTGGTGCTGGATAACGTGCCCTTGTCCAGCACGATCACATCGCCCGGCGCGGCCAGGCAGTAGTTCATCGCCCGACCGCAGGCATTGGAGTAGCTGGCCAGTTGACTGGGGTTGTTGCTGTTCACCGCCACCGCCACCAGCCAGCCCTTGTCCAGCCCCAGGCCCGGCGCCACCGTGGGCAGGCTGGCGATGTCGCTGGGGTCGCTCTTGGACTCATTGCCCGCCGCGAACACCACCAGGCCACCCTGCTGCACGAACGGCTGGTAGGCCTGGCCGAAGGCCGAGTTGATCGAGGCGTTGGTGGTATCCCAATAGATGCCGCCCCAGGAGTTGTTCTGCACCTTCACCCCGGCCTGCATCAAGGCGGGATTGAGCGTCTGCGCAAAGAAGGCAGCGTCGGCGGCCGTCACCTGGTTGCCGTTGCCCGAACCGTCGTCCTTGGGCTCGGTGTCGCTGATGATGCGCGCCGACACCAGGTTGGCTCCCGGCGCGATGCCGCCGGGGAACTTGCCAAACGGCTGGCCGGCGGCGATCTCCGACACCCAGGTGCCGTGGCCGACCACGTCGTCCACGCTGGTGTTGTTCTGCGACGGGTCGACGTAGATCAGCTCCTGCGTCACCCGTCCGGCCACCGTCGGGTTGCTGCGCATGATGCCGCTGTCCACGATGCCGATGGTCACGCCCGCGCCGGTATAGCCCTGGGCATGGGCGGCAGAGGTGTTGGTGATCGAGAGCTGGGCGTCCAGCGGCGGCGGCGGCACCGATGAAGTCGGCGGCGGCACGGGCGGCGGCGATGAAGGGGTCGGCTTGAGATTGCTACTGCCACCGCCGCCACCGCATGCCGCCAGGCCCAAGGCCAAGCCAATCGCCCAAGCCAGCCGGAGCTGACCGGCACCCTGCCACGCCGGATTGCCTCGCGTTTCCATGATCGCCTCCATGAGTTGCCCCTCGCCGCCGGTTCACCGGCGCCAGAGCCCGTATCGTCCGGCGTACCACGCCGTTTGGCAACTACACGCGAAGCCAGGACGCCACCCCGGTTTGCCGCACTGCGCCATCGGCTGCGATAATCCGCCGGCTGCATCCCGGCGCGCCCGCGCCTTTCATGCTCAGTGGAGACTCCCATGTCCGACGTCAGCGTCGTCATCGTCGGTGCCAAGCGCACCGCCATCGGTTCCTTCCTCGGCCAGTTCACCGGCGTCCCCACACCCAAGCTGGGCGCCACGGCGATCCATGCCGCGCTGGAGCAATCCGGCATCGCCGCCGCCGACGTCAGCGAGGTCATCATGGGCTGCGTGCTGCCGGCCAACCTCGGCCAGGCGCCCGCCCGCCAGGCGGCGCTGGAAGCCGGCCTGCCCACCGGCGCGCCTTGCACCACCATCAACAAGGTGTGCGGTTCGGGCATGAAGGCCATCATGCTGGGCCACGACCTGATCCGCGCCGGCTCGGCGTCGGTGGTGGTGGCTGGCGGCATGGAGTCGATGACCAACGCACCGCACATGGTGCAGGCGCGCACCGGCATCCGTTACGGCGACGGCAAGCTGGTCGACCACATGGCCTGGGACGGCCTCACCAACCCCTATGACGGCAAGTCCATGGGCGTGTTCGGCGAGCTCTGCGCGGACAAGTTCCACTTCAGCCGCGAAGACCAGGACGCCTTCGCCATCGAGTCGGTGAACCGCGCCAAGGCCGCGCAGGCCTCCGGTGCCTTCGCCGGCGAGATCGTGCCGGTGACCGTGGCCGGTCGCAAGGGCGACGTGCTGGTGGATACCGACGAACAGCCTGGCCGCTCCGACATCGCCAAGATCCCGCAGCTCAAGCCTGCCTTCCGCAAGGAAAACGGCACGATCACCGCCGCCAGTTCCTCATCCATCTCCGACGGCGCTGCCGCCCTGGTGCTGCTGGCGGAGGGCGACGCCAAGGCGCGCGGTCTCCAGCCGCTGGCCCGCATCGTGGCGCACGCCACCCACGCGCAGGAACCGGAGTGGTTCACCACCGCACCGGTGGCGGCCATCCAGAAAGTGCTGGACAAGGCCGGCTGGAAAGTCGCCGACGTCGATCTGTTCGAGGTCAACGAGGCCTTTGCCGTGGTGGCGCTGGCGCCGATCAAGGAACTGGGCATTGCGCACGCCAAGCTCAACGTCAACGGCGGTGCCTGCGCGCTGGGCCACCCGATCGGCGCCAGCGGCGCGCGCATCGTGGTGACCCTGCTCAACGCCCTCAAGGTGCGCGGGCTCAAGCGCGGCGTCGCCAGCCTGTGCATCGGCGGCGGCGAGGCCACCGCCATCGCGGTAGAGCGGCTGGACTGACGCCCGCCCGGCTGAAAGCGCGTTGAACCGGCGCGCAACAAGGGCTGAAGCATCTCACGAAATTTGTGGCGCAATCCGCAGGAAAGCGCTATTAATAGACGGCCACACCATGGCATTCCACGGCATAGGAGATCTCTCATGAAGTTGACGCGTACCCTTCTCGCCTCTGCGCTCGTCGCGCTGCTGGCGGCTTGCAGCAACGGCGCGCAGGATTCCGCGCAGAACGCCCAGCAGTCGGCCGACCAGGCTCAGCAATCCGCTGACCAGTCGCAGAAGGCTGCCGAGCAGGCTGCTCCGGCTGCTGCTCCGGAAGCAGCTCCGGCTGCTGCCCCGGCGTCCACCGCCGCTGCCCCGGCTGCTGCCCCGGCCTCCACCGCTGCTGCCGCTCCGGCGGCTGCCGACGCCGCTGCTGCCGCTCCGGCCACCCCGGCTGCGGACGCCAAGAAGGACGACTCGCAGGGCAAGTGATCCACTTCGGTGGTTCGGGAAAAACGGCCGCTTTCGCGGCCGTTTTTTTATCGGCAAACCCAAGCCGTTTCCCGGTTGGCGACCAAGCCCTGTCGCGAAAGCGGCTCCCCATCGCCGCCAGGAACCGCACGCCGCCTTCGCCGACGCAAAGGCGCCCCGAGGCAACCACGTCGGGTCGCCCCCGACGCGGCCACCGGGGGCTCCGGATCAGGCGCCCAGCAACACCCGGTTCATGCGCTGCACGAAGGCTGCCGGGTCGGCCAGCTGCGCGCCGGCAGCGATCTCGGCCTGCTCCAGCAACAAGGTGGCCAGATCAGTGGCCTTGGCCGTGTCAGCCTCGGCCTCCACGCGCTTGAGCAGGGCATGGTTCGGGTTGATCTCGAGCGTCGGCTTGGACTCGGGCAGCTCCTGGCCAGCCTCGCGCAACAGGCGCGCAAGGTGCGGCGCCATCTCGACGTCGGAGAGCGCGAGGCAGGCCGGCGAATCGGTGAGGCGGGCGGACACCTTCACATCCTTCACCTGCTCGCCCAGGAGTTCCTTGAGCTTCCCCAGCAACGGCTCGGCGGCCTTGGTGGCCTCCTCCTGCTGCTTTTTCTCGGCCTCGTCCAGCGGCAGTTCGCCCTTGGCGACGTTCTTGAGCTGCTTGCCCTCGTACTCGGACAAGTAGCCCACCATCCACTCGTCGATGCGGTCGAACATCAACAGCACCTCGATGCCCTTGGCGCGGAAGGCCTCGAGCTGCGGGCTGCCGGCGGCGGCCTTGTAGCTGTCGGCGGTGATGTACCAGATCGCGTCCTGGCCCACCGCCATGCGGCCGAGGTAGTCGTCCAGCGAGACGTCCTGCTTGGCACCCTCGCCCTTGGTGGAAGCGAAGCGCAGCAGCTTGGCGATGCGCTCGCGGTTCGTGGCGTCCTCGCTGATGCCTTCCTTCAGCGTGTTGCCGAAGGCCTTGAGGAAGGTGGCGAACTTCTCGGGTTCGTCCTTGGCCAGTTTCTCGACCAGGTCCAGCACGCGCTTCACGCAGGCGGACTTGATGCGTTCCAGCTGGCGGTTGTGCTGCAGGATTTCGCGGCTGACGTTGAGCGGCAGGTCGTCGGCGTCGACCACGCCGCGCACGAAGCGCAGGTAGTTGGGCAAGAGTTCCTCGGCCGCGTCCATGATGAAGACGCGCTTGATGTAGAGCTTCAGCCCCTTGCGCTCGTCGCGCCCGCCCATCATCAGGTCGAACGGCGGCTGCGCCGGGAGATAGAGCAGCGTGGTGAAACTCTGGCTGCCCTCGACACGGTTGTGCGTCCACGCCAGCGCGTCGTTGAAGTCGTGGCCCAGCGACTTGTAGAAGCCCTGGTAGTCCTCGTCCGAGATCTCGGACTTCGGCTTGGCCCACAACGCGGAGGCGGCGTTGATGGTTTCCCATGCGTCGGTCGTTTTGCCGCCCTTCTCCTCGGGCACGCGGATCGGAAAGGCGACGTGGTCGGAGTACTTGCGGATCAGCGACTTGAGCTGCCAGCCCTTGAGGAACTCGTCCTCGTCAGCCTTGAGGTGCAGCACGATGGTGGTGCCGCGGTCGGCCTGCTCGATCTGTTCCAGCGCGTACTCGCCCTTGCCGTCGCTCTCCCACTTCACGCCCTCGCCCGCCGGCGCATCGGCGCGACGGGTGAACACGGTCACCTTCTCCGCCACCACGAAGGCCGAGTAGAAGCCCACGCCGAACTGGCCGATCAGGCGCGCGTCGGCCTTCTGCTCGCCGCTCATGGCTTCCAGGAAACGGCGCGTGCCGGAGCTGGCGATGGTGCCGATGTTGGCCACCACCTCGTCGCGGCTCATGCCGATACCGTTGTCGCGCACGGTGACGGTGCGCGCGGCCTCGTCCCAGCTCACGTCGATGTGCAGTTCGCCATCGCCGCCCAGCAACTCGGGCTTGCCCAGCGACTCGAAGCGCAACTTGTCGCAGGCGTCGGAGGCATTGGAGATCAACTCGCGCAGGAAGATCTCCTTGTGCGAGTACAGCGAGTGGGTGACCAGGTGCAGCACCTGGGCGACTTCGGCTTCGAATTTGCGGGTTTCGGTGGTGGTGGTCATGGCGATGGAAAGTCCGGTGGAATGTACGAAGGCAGGCTTGCTCCCCTCTCCCGCAAGCGGGAGAGGGGCCGGGGGAGAGGGCGCGTGGGCTTGCCGAAAAGCCCCTCTCCCCTACCCCTCTCCCGCAAGCGGGAGAGGGGATGTAATCATGCGTTCTGCAGCGCCGCGATGCGCTCGTCCAGCGGCGGGTGGCTCATGAACAGGCGCTGGAAGCCTCCGGCCAGCGGGCCGGAGATACCGAACGCCGCCAGCGTCTTGGGCAGGGTGTTCTCGCCATGATCGCCCTTCAAGCGCTGCAGCGCCGAGATCATCGCGCCACGGCCGGCGAGTTTCGCACCGGCGGCGTCGGCGTGGAACTCGCGCCAGCGCGAGAACGCCATCACGATCATCGAGGCGAACAGGCCGAACACCAGCTGCAGCACCAGCACGGTGACGAAGTAGCCGATGCCGGTGCCGCCGCGGTTGTCGTCGCGGTCGCCGGAAAGCCAGCTGTCCACCAGCCGCCCCACGATGCGCGCGGCGAGTATCACCAGGGTGTTCAGCACGCCCTGGATCAGGGTCATGGTCACCATGTCGCCGTTGGCGACGTGGCCGATCTCGTGGCCAAGCACAGCGCCGATCTGCTCGCGATCCATCTGCTCCAGCAGGCCGGTGCTCACCGCCACCAGCGCGCTGTTCTTCGTCATGCCGGTGGCGAAGGCGTTCATCTCCGGCGCGTCGTAGATCGCCACCTCGGGCATGCCGATGCCGGCGTTCTGCGCATGCCGGCGCACGGTGTCGATCAGCCAGCGCTCGGCCTCGTTCTGCGGCTGCTCGATCACCCGCGCGCCGGTGGACATCTTGGCCATCCACTTGGACATGGCCAGCGAGATGAAGGCGCCGCCCATGCCGAACACCGCGGCGTAGATCAGCAGGCCGGTGCTGCCGCCGAAGCCCTGCGCGGCGGCCATCTGATCCACCCCCAGCAGGCGGCAGACGATGCTGAGCAGGAACAGGACGGCGATGTTGGTACCAAGAAATAGTGCAATGCGACGCATGGCTGTCTCTTTGGCAGTCACGTGGAACAACGGATGTCCGATGGGTGGGGGCATCGTCGCGGGCTTTCAAGCGCGCCGCCTCACAGGCAGACTCGCCGGATGGACTACCGCGGACGCTTCGCCCCCTCACCCACCGGATCGCTGCACTTCGGTTCGCTGGTCGCCGCGCTCGGCAGTTGGCTGCGTGCGCGCCATGCCGGTGGACAATGGTTGCTGCGCATGGAAGACATCGACCCGCCGCGCGAGGTGCCTGGCGCGGCCGCCGCCATCCTCGCCGCCCTGCCGGCCTTTGGCCTCGTCGCCGACGCGCCGGTGCTGTACCAGTCGCAACGCCGCGCCGCCTACGATGCCGCGCTGGAGCGCCTGCGCGCGCTGGGCGAGGCCTTCCCCTGCTGGTGCAGCCGCAGCGAACTGGCCGCCACGGGGCTGCACCGCGACGGTTGCTGCGTGGCACCGCCCGATCCGCACCGCGAACCGGCCTGGCGCCTGCGCGCGCCCGACCGCGAGATCGCCTTCGACGATGCCTTGCAGGGGCCACAGCGGCAGAACCTGCGCGAAGCCACCGGCGACTTCGTGTTGCGCCGTAACGACGGTCTGTATGCCTACCAGCTCGCCTGCGTGGTGGACGACGCCTTCCAGGGCATCACCGAAGTGGTGCGCGGCCACGACCTGCTCGACTCCACGCCGCGGCAGATCCACCTGCAACGCCTGCTCGGCCTGCCCACGCCGCGCTACCTGCACCTGCCGCTGGCACTGGATGCACAGGGCCGCAAGTTGTCCAAATCGACGCAGGCGCTGCCGGTCGATCCCGCCGAGCCGCTGCCAGCCTTGCGCCGCGTGCTGGATTTCCTCGGACAGGGCGCACCGGCGGGCCTCGCCACCCCGGCCGAACTGCTGGCCGCGGCGCGCCGCCGCTTCGACCCGGGGCGTTTGCCACCACGCGGCGGTTGCTTTGTCACCTGTAGCGGATATAAACCATAGGCTGGGGCCAGCGCCGGTCGTCGACCTTCGCGCCACGCGCCCACCAGCCAATCCGAGGAGAGTGGACATGACGCAACGCACGGCTTTGGTCACGGGCGGCACCGGCGGCATCGGCAGCGCCATCGTTCGATACCTCGCCAAGCAAGGCCATCGCGTAGCCACCAACTACCGCAACGCGGAGAAGGCCGAGGCTTGGCGCCGCGCCATGGCCGCCGATGGCATCACGGTGTGCATGGTCCCTGGCGACGTGACCGATCCGGCTTCCTGCATCGCCATGATCGAGGCCATCGGGTCGCAGTGCGGGCCGGTGGACATACTCGTCAACAACGCCGGCATCACCCGCGACACCACCTTCCACAAGATGGATTACCAGCAGTGGAACGATGTCATCAACACCAACTTGAACGCCTGCTTCAACGTCACCCGCCAGGTGATCGAAGGGATGCGCGAGCGCAAGTGGGGCCGCGTGGTGCAGATCAGTTCGATCAACGGCCAGAAGGGCCAGTACGGCCAGGCCAACTACGCCGCCGCCAAGGCCGGCATGCACGGTTTCACCATTTCGCTGGCGCAGGAAAACGCCAAGTTCGGCATCACCGTCAACACCGTCTCGCCCGGCTACGTCGCCACCGACATGGTGATGGCGGTGCCTGAGGAAGTGCGCGCCAAGATCGTGGCGCAGATCCCGGTGGGCCGCCTCGGCAAGCCCGAGGAAATCGCCCACGCCGTGGCCTTCCTCGCCGGCGAGGAAGCCGCCTGGATCACCGGCGCCAACCTCGCCATCAACGGCGGGCATTACATGGGTTGGTGAAACGCGCGCCTTGAAGCTGCCAGTGGCAGCTTCAGCGGTTTTTACCCGGTGAGGCAGGGTGCCGAATGGGCGGCAGCGCGGGGATGCCTTCTCGCCATCCCCACGAACGAGGCCGGCCCAGTGGCAGCTGCCATCCGCCTTGCCCGACGAGGCGGCCTGCCGTCCACCTCACCCGTGATCCGCACACCCTGCATCGGCGGCAGCCTCGCCGTCTTCCAGCCGATCGAGGAAATCCACCGCGCGGCGCAGGTGCGGGATCACGATGGAGCCGCCCACCACCAGCCCCACGCTGAAGGTCTCGAAGAACTCCGCGCGCGTGACGCCGGCTTCCTTGCACTGCGCCACGTGGTAGCTGATGCAATCGTCACAGCGCAGCACCATCGAAGCCACCAGGCCGAGCAGTTCCTTGGTCTTGCCGTCCAGCGCGCCGGGTTTGTAGGTCTGCGTATCGAGCGCGAAGAAGCGCCGCACCACCTGGTTGTCCTCGGCCAGGATGCGCTCGTTCATGCGCTGCCGGAAGGCGGTGAACTCGGCCACGCGATCCTTTTCGCCGCTCATGCGCCGGCTCCCAGCAGTTCGGCCAGCTTGCCGCTGCGGTCGGCGGCGACCAGGTCGTCGTAGCCGCCCACGTGCTGGTCGTTGATGAAAATTTGCGGCACCGTGCGGCGGCCGCCGCTGCGCGCCAGCATCACGTCACGCTGGGCGGGATCGGTGTCCACGCGCACCTCGTCCCAGCCGAGCCCCTTGGATTTCAGCAGGTTCTTGGCCGATATGCAGTAAGGGCACACGGCGGTGGAATAAATTTCGATTTTGGGCACGGGAGAACTCCACAATCGGGGAACCGGGAAAATGGTGGCGCGCGGCGGCAAAACCAAGGTGAACTGCGGCAGCGGCGCAAGGTCGAAGTGTTATTGTCGCCGACCTATGCCCATGCCGCCACGCCGCCGCACCACGCGCCTCCGCCTCGCCCTGATGCTGGCCGGCCTCGCCTTCGCCGCTGGTGCACAGGACAACGTGCGCCTGCCCGACCTGGGCAGCTCGGCGCAAGCGCTGATCTCGCCGCAGGAGGCGCGCGACTACGGCGCGTCGATGCTGCGCCAGATGCGCGCGCTGGACATGGTGGTGGACGATCCGCTGCTGGACGGCTACATCAACGATCTCGGCTTCCGCCTGGCGGCCGCCAGCGCCAAGCCGCAGGATCGCTTCAAGTTCTTCATCGTCAGGGACGACGAGATCAACGCCTTCGCCGCGCCCGGCGGCTACATCGCGGTGAACTCCGGCCTCATCACCATCACCCGCAACGAGAGCGAGCTGGCCGGCGTGATCGCGCACGAGATCGGCCACATCACCCAGCACCACCTGGAGCGAGCCTTCGAAGCCTCGAAAAAGGATGCTCCGCTGATGGCGCTGGTGCTGCTTGGCGCCATTGCCGCCGGCGCCGGCGGCAAGAGCGGCGATGCCCCCATGGCGGTGCTGGCCGGCGGCCAGGGCCTGCTCGCGCAGAAGCAGATCAACTTCACCCGCAAGGACGAAATCGAAGCCGACCGCGCCGGCATCCAGACGCTGGCCAATGCCGGTTTCAACCCCGACGCCATGGCCGCCTTCTTCGGCCACATGGAAGACGTGATGAGCGCCGGCGCCGGCGGCCAGGCGCCCTCCTTCCTGCAGGATCACCCGGTCACCTCCGACCGCATCGCCGACGCCAAGGCGCGCGCCGGCGCGCTGATCGCCGCGCAGAAAGAGCGCCCCGCCAGCCCCACCCTGCTGCCAGGCCAGTGGGAAAAGGTCGCCGCGCCGATGGCCTTCCTGCACGGCCCGATCCAGCTCGACCAGGCCACCGGCGAAGTGGACGGGCTGGACACCTACGCCCTGATGCGCGAGCGCGTGCGCGTGCTCACCGGCGACGCCACGCGGCTCACCGGCTACTACCGCACCAACCTGAAGAACCAGCCCGGCTTCGACACCCCGGCCAACCGTTACGGCTACGCGCTGGCGCTCACCCGCAGCGGGCACGGCAAGGAGGCTGCGGCGCAGCTCGAACCGCTGCTCAAGGCACGCGCCGACAACCTGATCCTGTCGCTGGCGCTGGGCGACGCCGAGCTGCAAGACGGACAACGCCACGCCGCGCTGGCCGATTACGAGCGGCTCAATCAGCGCTCGCCGCGCAACCGCGCGGTGGCGCTGGCCTATGCCCGCGCGCTCACCGACGGCGGCGACAAGGCGCAGGCCGCCACCGCCGCCGAGCTGCTGCGCCCGCTGCTTGAGGGCAGCGACCAGCCGGAGCTGTACGACGCCTACGCCCGCGCCAGCGACAAGGCCGGCGATGGCGAACGCGCCGGTGAAGCCTTTGCCGACGCCAGCTACTACGCCGGCCGCCCATTCGACGCCATGGAACAGCTCAAGCGCCTGCTCCAGCGCAACGACCTCAGCTACTACGCCCGTGCCCGCATCCAGGCCCGCATCACCGAGCTCACCCCGCTGGTGCTGGAGCTGAAAAAGCGCAAGATCGCCACCCCGGACAATCCCTCCACACAAAGCGACCCGCCGGGACAGTAAGCGCCTCGGCGGCGCGACACACCGTCGCCCCGCCTGCCGCAGCGCCAATGAATGCGGCATGATGAGCGCCGTGGCGCGCCGATGCGCCGACCGGGGAGAGTGCGCTTGAGCCAGGCCGACCAGACGCCACTGCGTGACGGCGAACTGCTCGCCGCGGTGGACATGGGCTCGAACAGCTTCCACCTGATCGTGGCGCGCATGGAACACGGCGAACCCCGGGTGATCGACCGCCTGCGCGACAGCGTGCGCCTGGCCGCCGGCCTGCGCAGCGACGGTTCGCTGGATACCGAACGCCGCACCCGCGCCATGGCCTGCCTCGCCCGCTTCGGCCAGCGCATCGCCGGCCTGCCTTCGCAGCAGGTGCGCGCGGTGGCCACCAACACGGTGCGCCAGCTGGCCACGCCGCAGGCCTTCCTCGGCGCCGCCGAAGCCGCGCTCGGGCACCCCATCGAAGTCGTGTCGGGTCGCGAGGAAGGCCGCCTGATCTTCCTCGGCGCCGCGCACGACCTGCCCGTCTCGCGCGAACCGCGGCTCATCATGGACGTGGGCGGCGGCAGCACCGAATTCGTGATCGGCCGCGGGCTTGCCCCGCTGCACACCGAGAGCGTGCAAGCCGGCTGCATCGCCTCCACGCTGCGCTTTTTCCCCGGCGGCAAGCTCAGCCGCAAACGCTGGCAGCAGGCGCGCGGCGAAATCGGCGTGCTGCTGCAGCAGTTCGCCGAGGACTACCGCGAATCGGGCTGGCAGGAGGCCTACGGCTCCTCCGGCAGCGCCAAGGCGATCGACGCGGTGGTGCAGGCCATGAAATTCTCCGACGACGGCGTCACCCCGGCGGCGCTCACCGCCCTGCGCGAGGCGATTCTGGCGCAAGGATCGGTCGCCACGCTGGCCCTGCCGGGCCTGAGCGAAGAACGCGCGCCGGTGCTGGCCGGCGCGGTGGTGATTTTCGAGGCTGCCTTCGAGGCGCTGGGCATCAACCGCATGCGCGTGTGCGAAAGTTCGATGCGCGAAGGCCTGCTGTGGGACCTCATCGGCCGCGCCGCCGGCAGCGACCCGCGCACCGGCAGCATCGACGCCCTGGCCACCCGCTACGGCGTGGACCGCGCACAGGCGCGGCGCGTGGAATCCACCGCACTGATCCTGTTCGACCAGGTAGCCAAGGCGTGGAAGCTCGACGGCGAAGCGCGCGAGTGGCTCAGCTGGGCCGCGCGCGTGCACGAGATCGGCCTGGCCATCGCGCACAGCCAGCACCACCGCCACGGCGCCTACATCCTGCACCACGCCGACCTCGCCGGCTTCTCGCGGCAGGAGCAGCAACTGCTCGCCGCCGTGGTCGAGCTGCACCGGCGCAAGCCGGACAAGACCGTGGTGGCCGCGCTGCCGCGCCGCTACCGCCAGCTCGCCGAACGCTGCACCGCACTGCTGCGCCTGGCCGTGCTGTTCCGTCGCGCGCGACGCGCCGAATCGCTCCCCCCGATGCGGCTCAGCGCCACCCGCCAGCGCCTGCGGCTCACCCTGCCCGCCGCCTGGCTGGCGCAACACCCCTTGAGCGAAGCCGACCTGGAGCAGGAGCGCGCGCCGATGGCCGAGCTGGGCATCGAGCTGGAGATTTGCTGACCCACGCCACGGCGGCGCCGCGTATCATGGCCGGATAGCCACGCCAGATACCACGCCATGCCCAAGCTCGCCCTGTTGCTCGCCGCCCTCCTGCTCACCCCCGCGTTGCGGGCGCAGGTCGCCGCGCCGGCCACCACCGCGCCGCACCCCGCCGTGCTGCTGCACACCTCGCAGGGCGACATCACGCTGGAGCTGTATCCCGACAAGGCACCCAAGAGCGTGGCCAACTTCCTGCGCTACGTGCACGAGGGCTTCTACGCCGGCACGGTGTTCCACCGCACCATCGGCGGTTACCTCATCCAGGGCGGCCTGTACGACCGCGAGCTGGAACCGCGGCGCACCCACCCGGCGATTTCCAGCGAAGCCGACAACGGCCTGTCCAACCTGCGCGGCACCATCGCGGTGGCGCGCGGCGCCGATCCCAACTCGGGCACCGCGCAATTCTTCATCAACCTGGTGGACAACCGCCGGCTCGACTTCGTCGGCAACCAGAGCGGACTCACCTGGGGCTACGCGGTCTTCGGCAAGGTGGTGAAGGGCATGAACGTGGTGGACAAGATCGCCGCCCTGCCCACGCGCGGCCTCGGCCCCTTCGCCGCCGACGTACCCAACCCGCTGGTGGTGATCGAAGGCGCCCAGGTGATCGGCGAGGCCGCGCCCACCGCTGCCGCCAGCGCGCCCATGCCGGCGGAACCCGCCGCTGTCACCACCAAGCCGGCCAGACGCACTGTGCGCAAGCCCGCGCAGGGCGGTCGATGAGCACGCTGTTCATCGCCGACCTGCACCTGGACGACAGCCGGCCGCAGATCACCGCGCTGTTCGAGCGCTATCTCGCCAGCCCCGAGGTGCGCCGCGCCGACGCGCTCTACATCCTGGGCGACCTGGTGGAAGCCTGGATCGGCGACGACGACGACGCCGAGCTGCCCGCGCGCATCGCCGCCGCCACGCACGCCGTGCGTGCCGCTGGTGTGCCGGTGTACTTCATGGTGGGCAACCGTGATTTCCTGCTGGGCGAAACCTTCGCCCGCCGCGCCGGCTTCGAGCTGCTGGAAGACGGCAGCGTGCACACGCTGTACGGCCACCCCACCCTGCTGATGCATGGCGACGCGCTGTGCACCGACGATACCGCCTACCAGGCCGTGCGCGCCCATGTGCGCACGCCGCAGTGGCAGGCGCAGATCCTCGCCATGCCGCTGGAAGCACGCCGTGCCTTCGCCGCCAAGTCGCGCGCCGAAAGCCGCGCCCACACCGGCAGCACCATGGAAGCCATCATGGACGTCAACGCCGACGCCGTGACGGCGGCGATGCGCACGGCCGGAGTCACCCGATTGATCCACGGCCACACCCATCGCCCCGCCATCCACCGCTTCACGATGGATGGCCAAAACGCCGAACGCATCGTGCTGGGCGACTGGTACGAGCAAGGCTCGGTGCTGCGCGTGGATGGTGACGGCGCAACGCTGGACACCTTGTCACCCGCAACCTGACCGCAGGGGCGCACCCTGTGCGCGATGATCCCGGCGCCTGACGAGGCCAAGGGCTTTCGCGCACAGGGTGCGCTCCTGCACAACATCACCCTCAGCGCCGCCCCACCTTGCTCTTGGACACATACCAGGTGCCCAGGATGAAGTCCCACAGCGGCGTGGTGACGCCGTAGTTCTTGTCCGGGTGGAAGTGGTGCACGTTGTGCACGGCGGCCCACTTGCGCCACAGCGTGCTGCGGAAGCGGTGGCGATGGATGATGTAGTGGCTGAAGCCGTACAGCGCGTAGCCCAGTGCGATGGCGCCCATGAAGAGCGTGGCCGCGCCCGGCGGCAGTACCAGCATCAGCACGCCGGCACCCAGCAGACAGATGGCCGGCGCGAAGAAGAACGGCAGCGAGTCGTAGCCCAGCGGGCGTTCGTGGTGCAGCGTGTGGCCGCGCTCGAACAGCGGCACCTGGCCATGAAACAGCCAGCGGTGGAAGGCGTATTCGATGAAGCTGAAGGCAAACAGGCCCGCCAGCATGAGCACTGCCGCCACGAACGGGTGCGCGACCACATAGCGCCAGGAAGCGGTCAGCAGCACGAGCGCCACCAGGAAATCGGCCGCCTGGCCAACGAGGTAATTGCTGCGGGTGGCCGACATGCGATTGATGGCGTCCAACGCACGCTTGCCGTAGCCAGGCCGCGGAGCCGACGTCTCAGCCATGCCGCAACCCCACACCGACACTCGCATGGATTCGATCCCGCTGCATTCCCGTGGCTCTCCCGCACGCGCGAAACGCGCCGCTGCCAAGCTTAGCGCGTGCCGGGCAGCGGCGACTGACCCCGCAGGCGCAGGCCTCACGCCATATTCAGCCACCCGCCAGCATCTGCTCGATGCGCGCATCCTGCTCGCGCCACAGCGTGTTGACCCAGGCCTGGAAGCGCTGCCGGAAGTCGGCGTCGCCCTCGTAGTCACCGCGCAAACCGGCGTCGACCCGGCGCTGGCGCAGGCTCACCCGCACCTCGCGCAATCGCCCCGCGATCAGATCCAGCATGGTGCATGGCCCACCGGGGTAGACCACGGCCACATCGAGGATGCGCTGGAGGCCATCGCCCATGGCCTCCAGCACAAAGGCCACACCACCCGCGCGCGGCTTGAGCAGGTGCCGGTACGGCGAGCCCTGCGCAGCGTGCTTGGCCGGCGTGAAGCGCGTGCCCTCCACGAAGTTCATCACCGACACCGGCAATTGGCTGAACTTGGCGCAGGCGCGGCGCGTGGCGGCCATGTCGCGGCCGGCCAGTTCGGGACGCCTGGCCAGCGTTTCGCGCGAGTAGCGCCGCATGAAGGGGAAATCCAGCGCCCACCACGCCGGCCCGAGCAGCGGCACCCAGATCAGCTGGCTCTTGAGGAAGAAACGCAGGAACGGAATGCGCCGGTTCAGCACCTTCTGCAGCACGGCGATATCCACCCAGCTCTGGTGGTTGGCCAGCACCAGATAGTTGGCGTCGCGACGCAGGCCATCGAGCCCGTCCACCTGCCAGCGGATGCGGGTGAACAGCGCGAACAGCACGTTGTTGCCGCCGATCCAGCTCTCGGCCACGACCACCAGCGCACGCGAGCACAGGCGGTGCCACGCCGGGATCGGCAGCAGCAGTTTCAGCAGGGTCAACGCGAATAACGGCACGCAGTGTCCCAGCAGATTGAGCGCCAGGAACAGCACGACCAGCGGCACGCGGATCAGGCCAGGCAGAAAGGCAAACATGGGAAAACCAGCAGTAGAAACTGCCGCCAGTTTACCGGCTCGCCGCGGCCTCAACGTAGCAGCTTGCGTACCTTCAGCAGCGCCGCCATGAAGGCATCCACTTCCGCCCGCGTGTTGTAGAAGGCTAGCGAGGCGCGCAGCGTGGCGGGCACACCGAAGTACTGCATCAAGGGATGCGCGCAGTGGTGGCCCGAGCGCACCGCCACGCCCTCGAGATCGAGCAGGGTGGCCAGATCCGTGGCCTGCGCGCCGTCGATCAGGAAAGAGATCACCGGCTCCTTGTCCGCCGCCGCGCCCACGATGCGCAGGCCGTCCACTTCGCGCAGGCGCTCCGTGGCATAGGCCAGCAGCGCGTGCTCGTGCGCGCGGATCGCATCGAAGCCCAGCGTGTCGTAGTAGTCGATGGCAGCGGCCACGCCGGCGAAGCCCGCGATGTTGGGCGTGCCGGCCTCGAACTTGTGCGGGGCGTCGGCGAAGGTGGTGCCGTCGAAGCGCACCTCGCGGATCATGTCGCCGCCACCGAAGAACGGCGGCATCGCATCAAGGTGTTCCTTCTTCGCCCACAGCGCGCCGGTGCCGGTGGGCGCCAGCATCTTGTGGCCGGTGAGCGCGTAGAAATCGCAGCCCAGCGCCTGCACGTCCACCGCGCGATGCGGCACGGCCTGCGAGCCGTCAACAAACAGGGGAATGCCGCGCTTCCTGCACTCGCGCGCGAGCTCGCGCACCGGGTTCACCGTGCCCAGCACGTTGGAGACATGCCCCACGCAGGCCAGCTTCACCTCGGGCGTGAGCAGCGCGATGTATTGCTCCACGATCAGCTCGCCACGCGCGTCGATGGGCGCGGCCTTCACCGTGGCGCCCGCACGCTGCGCCACCAGTTGCCACGGCACGATGTTGGCGTGGTGCTCCATCGCCGTGGTGAGGATGGCGTCGCCAGGCTTGAGCCGCGGCAGCGCGTAGCTGTAGGCCACCAGGTTGGCCGACTGCGTGGTGCCGGAGGTGAGGATGACCTCGTCGCGCGAGGGCGCGTGGATGAAGCGCGCCAGCGCGTCGCGCGCGCCTTCGTAGGCGGCGGTGGCTTCCTCGCCCAACTGATGCACCGCGCGCGCCACGTTGGCATTGTGCTCGCGGTAGTGGCGATCCACCGCCTCGATCACCGCTCGCGGCTTCTGGCTGGTGTTGGCGTTGTCGAAATACACCAGCGGCTTGCCGTGCACGGTGCGCGACAGCAGCGGAAAATCCGCGCGGATGCGTTCCACGTCGAGGCTTGCAGGCGTATCCAGTGACATGTTCATTCCCGTGTCATTTCGTGTTGTTGCCTGTAGGAGCCCGCTCGCGGGCGATGACGCTTTTCGCAGAGAGCCTGATCGCCCGCCAGCGGGCTCCTACCAAGAGCCATCAAACCGGCAACCGCATCGCCAGCCGTTCGGCAAAGTGTTCGCGCAGCGCCGCATTGGGCAGGTCGCCCAGCACCGCATTGCAGAAGGCCGCCGTGAGCAAGGCGCGCGCTTCGGGCAGCGCGATGCCGCGCGAGCGCAGGTAGAACAGCGCCAGCTCATCCAGCTGGCCCACGGTGGCACCGTGCGCGGCCTTCACCTCGTCGGCGTAGATCTCCAGCTCGGGCTTGGTGTCGATTTCAGCCTGGTCGGACAGCAGCAGGTTCTTGTTGCTGAGGTTGGCGTCGCTGCCGTCGGCGCCGGGCGCCACCAGGATCGCGCCACGAAACACGCCGCGCCCACGCTGGTCGGCCACGCCGCGCCAGGTGGAATCCGAAGCGGTATTGAGCGCGCGGTGGCGAATCGAAAGCTGGGTGTCCGCGTGCTGGCGCGCGTGCACGGCGAACACGCCGCGCGTGTCGAAGCGCGCGCCATCGCCCACCAGTTCGGCTTGCAGGTCGTGCCGCGACAACGCACCGCCCAACTCCAGCACATGCGCCGTGGCGTGCGAGCGCGCGCCCAGTTGCAGCTGGCTGCGGCGGATCAGGCTGCTGCCTTCGGCGGCGTCCTGATACAGCGTGTGATGCAGCACGGCGCCATCGCGCAGCAAGATGTCCGCGCAGGCCGTGCCCAAGTGCCGCTGCTCGCCGCTGCTGGCATAGTGCTCGACCAGCGACAACCCGGCGCCTTCGCCCAGTTCGATCAGGTGGCGCAGATGCCAGGCCACATCGCCCTCGGCCGGCGCGCCGACAAACACCAGCTGCACCGGCGCAGAGAGCTTTACGCCGGCGTCGACACGCAGCAGCACGCCGTCGCCAGCCAAGGCCGCGTTCAGACGCACCAAGGCGTCGCCCTTCTCCGGCTCGTGGCGCGACAGCAGGAAACGCAGCGGCTCGGCATCCTCGCGCAACGCCTGCGACAGCGGGCGCAGCGACAGGCCTTGCGGCAGGTCGCCCAGTGCGGAAAGGTCGACGCGGAACACGCCGTTGACGAACACCAGTCGCGGGCCATCCACGCCCGGCAAGGTGTAGACGGACGCATCCACCGCGCGCGTGGCGGCCTGCGCATCGCCGGTGACGAAGCGGCGCTGGCCCAGCGCGCGCAGCCCGGTGTACTTCCATGCCTCCACACGCGTGGTGGGCAGGCCGGCTTCGGCGAACGCGGCGAGGTGCTCGCGCCGCGCCGCGTCCAGCCAGGCGATGCCACTGGCGGGCAGCGGCGCGAGCTGCGACTCCACGAATGGCGACAGCGCCAGCTGGTTCATGCCCGCGCTCCAACCGCCACCGGCTCGCCATGCTCGCGCACCCAGGCATAACCGTGTTCTTCCAGTTTCAGCGCCAGCGTCTTGTCGCCGCTCTCGACGATACGGCCGTCGGCCAGCACGTGCACGAAATCGGGCTCGATGTAGTCGAGCAGGCGCTGGTAGTGGGTGATGACCAGGAAGGAGCGCTCGGGCGAGCGCAGTGCGTTGACGCCGGCCGACACCTGCTTGAGCGCGTCGATGTCCAGGCCGGAATCAGTTTCGTCCAGCACCGCCAGCCTGGGCTCAAGCAGCGCCATCTGGAAAATCTCGTTGCGCTTCTTCTCGCCGCCGGAGAAGCCCTCGTTCACCGCGCGGTGCAGCAGCTCGTCGGAGATCTGCATCACCTTGAGCTTCTCGCGCACCAGCTTGAGAAAGGCCATGGAATCCAGCTCTTTCTCGCCGCGCGCCTTGCGCTGCGCGTTCAGCGCGGTGCGCAGGAAATAAGTGTTGTTGACGCCGGGAATCTCCACCGGGTACTGCAGCGCGAGAAACACGCCGGCGGCGGCGCGCGCCTCGGGCTCCAGCTCCAGCAGGTTCACCCCGTCCAGCATCACGCTGCCCGCAGTCACCTCGTAACCCGGCCGCCCGGACAGCACGTTGCCCAGCGTGGACTTGCCCGCGCCGTTGGGCCCCATGATGGCGTGCACCTCGCCCGGGTTCACCGTCAACGTGAGGCCCTTGAGGATTTCCTTGCCCGCGACGCGGGCGTGCAGGTTTTCGATTTTGAGCATGGTCGTTCCTGTTCTTGAGCCCCCCTCCCTTCAGGAGAGGAGTTGCCTATTCTTGAGCCCATCCCTCTTCGGGAGCGAGCCTGCCTGTTCTTGAGCCCCTCTCCTTCCGGGAGAGGGGTTGGGGAGAGGGTTCGGGGCTGGCGGGGAGTCCGCGCAAGTTCCGTACTCTCATCCGCCCTGTACTTGCGCCGTCCCTGTCGCTCGCCCCTTCGGGGCCAGCTTCGCCGTTCCGCAGGCGCATCCTGCGCCTGCAGGTGGGCACCGCCTCCCACAGAGAGAAGGAAAACGCGTCAACCCACGGCGCCTTCCAGCGAAACTTCGAGAAGCTTCTTGGCCTCCACCGCGAACTCCATCGGCAGCTCGCGGAACACCTGCTTGCAGAAGCCGTCGACGATCATCGACACCGCGTCTTCCTCGCGGATGCCGCGACTGCGGCAGTAGAACATCTGGTCGTCGGAGATCTTCGAGGTGGTGGCCTCGTGCTCGACGATGGCGGTGGGGTTCTTCACTTCCATGTAGGGGAAGGTGTGCGCGCCGCACTGCTTGCCGATGAGCAGACTGTCGCAGGAGGTGTAGTTGCGCGCGCCGCTGGCGCCCTTCTCCACCTTCACCAGGCCGCGGTAGCTGTTGTTGCTCTTGCCGGCGCTGATGCCCTTGGAGACGATCTTGCTCTTGGTGTCGCGGCCAAGGTGGATCATCTTGGTGCCGGTGTCGGCCTGCTGGTGGTGATGGGTGAGCGCCACCGAGTGGAACTCGCCTACCGAGCGGTCGCCGCGCAGGATCACCGACGGGTATTTCCAGGTGATCGCCGAGCCGGTTTCCACCTGCGTCCAGGTGATCTTGGAGTCCGCGCCGCGACACTCGCCGCGCTTGGTCACCAGGTTGTACACGCCGCCCACGCCGTTCTCGTCGCCGGGGTACCAGTTCTGCACGGTGGAATACTTGATCTGCGCCTTCTCCAGCGCGACCAGTTCCACCACCGCCGCGTGCAGCTGGTTCTCGTCGCGCTTAGGCGCGGTGCAGCCTTCCAGATACGAAACGTGCGAGCCCTCCTCGGCGATGATGAGGGTGCGCTCGAACTGCCCGGTGTTCTGCGCGTTGATGCGGAAATAGGTGGAGAGCTCCATCGGGCAGCGCACGCCCTTGGGGATGAACACGAAGCTGCCATCGGAGAACACCGCCGAGTTCAGCGCGGCGAAGAAGTTGTCGCCGGTGGGCACCACGCTGCCCAGGTACTGCTGCACCAGCTCCGGGTATTCGCGGATCGCCTCGCTCATCGAGCAGAACAGCACGCCGACATCGGCGAGCTGCTTGCGGAAGGTGGTGACCACCGATACCGAGTCGAACACCGCATCCACCGCCACGCCGGCCAGCGCAGCGCGCTCGTGCAGCGGCACGCCGAGCTTGTCGTAGGTGGCGAGGATTTCCGGATCGACCTCGTCCAGCGACTTCGGCTTTTTCTTCGGCGCGGCGTAGTAGCTAATCGCCTGGTAGTCCTGCCGCGCCATCCTGAGCTTGGCCCAATCCGGCTCGTCCATCGTCAGCCAGTGCCGGTAGGCTTTCAGCCGCCACTGCGTCATCCACTCCGGCTCGCGCTTGATCGCCGAGAGCTGGCGGATGGTTTCCTCGCTCAGCCCCGGCGGCAGGCCGGTGGTTTCGATCTGGGTGATGAAGCCCGCGCTGTAGCGCCGGCCCAGCGCCGCGGCGACCTCGGCGTTGTCGCGCAGCGCGCTGGCGGTGCTGTCGATGGTTTGGCTGCTCATGCGGTGGTTCTGCCTTTCAGTGAGCCGGCTTTGACGAAGGGAGGAATCGCGCGCGGCGGCGCGGGGCGCAGCATGTCGGCCAGGCTCACCGCGCGCAGCGCCTGTTCCAGCACCACGTTGATGCGCTGCCAGCTGCCACGCACGCCGCATTGCGACTCGCGCTCGCACTGGCCTTCGCCGACGCCGCACTCGGTCATGCCGATCGGGCCTTCCATCACTTCCACGATGGTGGCCAGGCTGATGAGTTCGGCCGGCCGCGCGAGGCGGTAGCCGCCGTTGACGCCGCGAAAGGACTCCACCAGGCCGGCGTGGCCCAGCGTCTTCAGGAGCTTGCTGACGGTGGGGAGTTCCAGATGCGTCTCGTCGGCGATCTGCGCCGTGCTCAGCACGTCGCGCGGATGGGCGGCGATGCAGGTCATCACGACCGTGGCGTAATCGGTGAGGCGACTGACGCGGAGCATGGGGAGGGCGGGCGCGCTGGCTGGTTAATCCAGACCAAAATGGTACAGATTACGTACGGGCGGGTCAAATCCCGTCTTGCACCAAAAGCAGGCGTGGCTTGCACCAGCGACGCCTATCGCCCACTTGTTTGGCCATCCAAACACGACAGAACGCGCTTTTGGCGCTGGCACGCATCCTGCTGTGCCCATGGCACAACCAGCAGGGGAACCGCCACATGCAGTGGATTACCGCGATCATCAAACCGTTCAAGCTGGACGAAGTGCGCGAGGCGCTGGCCGAGGCTGGCGTGCAAGGCATGACCGCCACCGAGGTCAAGGGTTTCGGCCGCCAGCGCGGCCACACCGAGCTGTATCGCGGCGCCGAATACGTGGTGGATTTCCTGCCCAAGCTGCGCATCGAGCTTGCGGTGCGCGACGACCAGCTCGACCGTGCCATCGAAGCCATCGGCAACGCCGCGCGCACCGGCAAGGTGGGCGACGGCAAGATTTTCGTGAGTCCGCTGGAACACGTCGTCCGCATCCGCACGCAGGAGGTGGACGATGATGCACTCTGAACCGGCGGGACGCGGGGCGCGGAACGCGGGGCGCGGAACGCGACGGCTGCGACGGCTTGCCGCACTCGGCGTCACCGGGCTGTTCGCCGCGCCGGCGTTCGCGCAAGGCACATCGACGATCAACAGCGGCGATACCGCGTGGATGCTCACCGCCGCCATGCTGGTGCTGATGATGACCTTGCCCGGCGTGGCGTTGTTCTACGGCGGCATGGTGCGCGCCAAGAACCTGCTCTCGGTGCTGATGCAATGCCTCGCCATCACTGCGCTGGTCACCGTGCTGTGGGTGGTCTACGGCTACTCGCTGGCCTTCAGCACCGCAGGCATGCAGGCGGGCATCCGCAACTGGCATTCGATCATCGGCGGGTTGGATCGCGCGATGCTGGCCGGGCTCACGCCGGACTCGCGCTACCAGCGCGTGCCCGAAAGCGTGTTCGTGATGTTCCAGCTCACCTTCGCCATCATCACGCCCGCGCTCATCATCGGTGCCTTCGCCGAGCGCATGAAATTCAGCGCGATGCTGTGGTTCTCCGCCCTGTGGCTCACCCTCGCCTACCTGCCGATGGCGCACATGGTGTGGGGCGGCCCCGGCGCGCTGCTGGGCGACATGGGTGTGATCGATTTCGCCGGCGGCACCGTGGTGCACATCAACGCCGGCATCGCCGGCCTGGTCGCCTGCCTCATCATCGGCAAGCGCCGTGGCTGGCCGCAGGCACACATGCCGCCGCACAACCTCGGCTACACCGTGATCGGCGCCAGCCTCCTGTGGCTGGGCTGGTTCGGCTTCAACGCCGGTTCGGCGCTGGCCGCCAACGGCAGCGCCGGCATGGCCATGCTCACCACCCAGGTCGCCGCCGCCGCCGCCGCCATCGGCTGGACGGTGGTGGAATGGTTCGTGCACAAGCGCGCCAGCGTACTGGGCGCCGCCTCGGGCGCGGTCGCCGGCCTGGTCGCGGTGACGCCCGCCGCCGGCACCTGCGGCCCTGGCGGTGCGCTGGCAATCGGCCTCATTACCGGCAGCGTGTGCTTCTTCACCGCCACCCGCCTCAAGCATCGCCTCGGCTACGACGACACGCTGGACGTGTTCGGCGTGCACGCGGTGGCCGGCATCCTCGGCGCCCTGCTCACCGGCCCCTTCGCCGCCGCCAGCCTCGGCGGCTACGGCCACGTCAGCTCCACCTGGGGGCAGCTGTGGATCCAGGCCAAGGGCGTGGGCTTCACCATCGTGTGGAGCGCGCTGCTGAGCACGGCGATACTGAAAGTGCTCGACCGCACGATCGGCCTGCGCGTGGATGCGGAACAGGAGCAGATGGGCCTGGATCTGGCCGAGCACGAGGAGCGGGCATACAACCTGAGCTAGGAGCTTGGGGGGCAACAGGGCCTTTGTACAACCCGGGCAAGACGCCACCACGGGTCATCCGTGCGATTGCCGGCTGCACTACGCCATTCCGCCTGGGCGCGCCGCCCGACGACATGCCACCGCAAGACGAGCTTTTGTCGGCGTTCCCCTACAAGGATTTCAGCGTATCAACCCACAGTTCACGAGACGCGCACACCTTAAGATGGCCAACGTTCCGTTTTGGAATGCACTCGACAAAAAAAGCGTGCGCCTCGAAACGGTCTGACCGCATTGCGCGTGATACGGTTCACTTGGCACGGGCGTACAGGGGCGCACCGACCAAATCCAACCAGGCAAAGCTCCCACGGCGCGCAACGTCGTGTGACCTTTGTCGCACCAAATTTTGGATGACATGCACAAATGGACATTGAGGCATTGGCACAACACCACACTACCCGGCGCGCCGCCCTGCAGGCTTCGGCAGCCAATCAAGCACCGGCCAAACCATCGTTCAAACCTGTCTGCCGATAGCGGCGTTCCGTCGTGCCTGCACCAGGCACGAGCAGCCATAACGCCCTTCGACCGGGCCACTTTCTCCAACTCCAACCAGCGGATCCGACGTGGACAAGGGCAAACCGAACACCCTGCGTATCAGCATCATGGCGCTAGCCATCACGACGCTCGCCGCCTGCGGCACGCCGCCAGCCAAAAATTTCAGCGGCCCATGGTTGCCGGTCAACCGGTTCCGTAGCGCACCCATCGAAATCCCGCTGAATCCGGCCTACGCGTACTACGCGTCGCCGATGGACGAAACGCTCAAGACCATGCTCACACGCTGGTCCAAAGATTCGGGGCGCGAGCTTTCGTACAAGCTGCCCTTCGACGTGACCCTGTACCAGCCGGTAGCCGGGATTCACACCACCGACATCGACGACGCCGTGGCGCAGCTCAACACCATCTATGCGGCGCAGGGGGTTTCCATCAAAGCCAGCCCGCGGCGCATCGAAGTCGATCCGGTGGCGGCGGGCGCAATTAGCCCTCCCCAGCACCAGGACGTCGCCGCATCGCCCTCCCCGGCAGTCAGCCAGCCATGACTACGCACACCATCAACCTCGTAAAAGGGCCGGAAATTCGTCCATGCTGAAGAAAATTTCATCCAGCCAGAAGGTGGACGAAGCAGTCGCCAGGTCGGTCAATTTCGAATTAACCATCGCCGACCTGGCAAGGCGCAGCGAACGTCGGGCATGGATGGTCGCATTCGGCGCCATCGGCATGTCGCTGATACTCGCCGGCGGCTATTTCTACATGCTGCCGCTCAAGCAGAAGGTTCCCTATCTCGTGATGGCCGATGCCTATACAGGCACCAGTACGGTCGCGCGCCTCACGGATGACATGAGCCACCGCCGGATCAGCACCAGCGAGGCGATCAATCGCAGCAACGTCGCGCACTTCGTGCTGGCGCGCGAATCGTACGATTTGGCCTTGCTCAACCTGGGCGACTGGACCACGGTGCAGACCATGTCTTCGCCTGGTGTCCGCGCCGCGTACACCCGGCAGTATTCGTCGATCAATCCGGACAGCCTCTTCAAGAAATACGGCAGGGACACCGCTATCCGGATCAAGTTGCTGAGCATCGTGCTCAACGGCGGCGGGCCCGGCATGACGCCCAAAGGCGCGACTGTGCGTTTCCAGCGCAGCCTCTACGACAAGCAATCGGGAGCCACCCGCCCGCTGGATAACAAGATCGCGACGCTGTCGTTCACCTACAAGACCAATCTGGACATGGACGAACAGAGCCGGATCGAAAACCCGCTCGGCTTCTGGGTCACCGACTACCGTGTCGACGACGATTACTCGTCTGCGCCGCCCGCCGAAGTGCAAGGCGCCAATTCCGAAGCGCCGGGCATGCCCGGTGCCCCCGCCATTGCCGCACCGACCATGGACTCCGCGGCAATCCCCCGGCAGGCGAACACAACACCGCAACCAGCGCCCGCGGCCGCCGTTGCACAACGCCTGCAAGTGCCTGGACAAGCAGCCCCTGGAGTAGGCCGCCCATGAAACGAACCTATCGCCACGGCCCGTCCATTGCCATGTGCATGGCCTGCGCCGTCCTGCCATCGCTGGCAAACGCGCAAGTCGTAGAGCAGTACGAATACCAGCCCGACCGCATCTACACCATACGGACCGGGTTGGGCATCACCACGCAGGTCGAGCTCAGTCCACAGGAGAAAATCCTCGACTACAGCACCGGCTTCAGTTCCGGGTGGGAGTTGACGCGCCGCGACAACGTCTTCTACCTCAAGCCGAAGAACGTCGACGTTGACACCAACATGATGATTCGCACGGCGACGCACTCCTACATCTTCGAACTGAAGGTGGTCGCTACCGACTGGAAGACGCTCGAACAGGCGCGCAGCAAGGGCGTGGAATACAAGGTCGCCTTCAGGTATCCGGCCGACACCAGCTTCGCGAAGGAGATCAAGAACGACACCAAGGCGTCGGCGCTGAACACCAACCTCGTACCTGGGCGCAGCTACAACTTCAACTACGACTACGCAACGCGCAGCAAAGCCGCGCCCTGGCTGGTGCCAGCCAATGTCTATGACGATGGCCACTTCACCTACATCCGGATGAACGACCTCAAGCAATTCCCGACGGGCGACTTCCCGGCGGTATTCATGCGCGAGCAGGAAAAGGGCAAGGACTCATTGGTGAATACCACGGTCGAGGGCAACACCGTCATCGTTCACGGCACGTATCCCTACTTGGTCATCCGCCACGGCAACGACGTCGTTGGCCTGCGAAGGAACACCACCAAGTGAACACTCATCTCCCCAACCAACCCGATGGCGAGTCCATGCCTCCGCAGGATGCACATGACGCGCACCACCCGTCGGATCCGCTGGCCAACAACCCTTATTCCGCCCGCTATGAGCAGGCCGCCGTACCCGACCTGGATGCCAGTGCACCGCAATTGCGCTCACACGAGCTGCGCCGCATGAACCAGCGCGCGCTGCTGCTGCTTGGCGCCGTCGTGTTGCTATTGCTGTTTGTCGCCTACTGGATGATTACCGGCACCGGCAAGCACAGCGAGCTGACCAAGCCCCGTGAGGAAAAGATCACCGTCGCGGAGCCGCCCAAGGCGTTGGTCATGCCCCCACTGCCAGCGCAACCGGCAACCCCCCAAGCGACTCAGCAAGCCGCCGCGATACCGCTCATGCCACAACCGACGCCACCACCGCCCCAGGCACAACTCACGCCGGCAACGCCGCCGCAGGCTTCGTTGGTGCAACGCCGTATCGCCGGGCTGGAAAATACCGATGCCAGCGCAAATCAGCCCAGCGCAGCCGCGCTAGTTCCTGCTGGCCTTGCGCCCCGCGGCAGTCTGAACGATTCCACGACCACCAGTGCCCAACCGCTGCACCACCCTGACAGCCTGATGCAACGCGGCACCTATATCCGCTGCGTGCTGGAAACACGCATCGTCTCCGATATCCCGGGCTACACATCTTGCCTGGTCACTGAACCGGTCTACGCCTTCAACGGCCAGCGCCTGTTGCTGCCCAAAGGGTCGAAGGTGCTTGGCACCTACGACAAGGGCCCAATGGGCGATCGCATGGCGGTGATCTGGGATCGCATCATCACGCCCAATGGCATCGACGTGAACATGGCCAGCCCAGGCATCGACAATCTGGGCGGTGCCGGCATTCCCGGTCATTACGACGCTCACTGGGGCCAGCGCATCAGATCGGCTCTTCTGATCAGCATGCTCAGCGACGCCTTCAAGTACGAAGCGGCCGAGCACGGCCCACGCACCACATCCATCGCCGCGGGCGGTGTAGCGGTTCAGCAACCGTTCGAGAGCAACACTGCGCAAACCGTACAAAACCTCGCCAACCAGGCGGTCCAGGCCGCTGCCAACCGCGCCCCGACCGTGACCATCAACCAGGGCACGATCATCTACGTCTATGTCGCCAAGGACGTCGATTTCAGCGGCGTCGTGGCCCGTTTCTGATACGCCCCATCGAGCAGCCGTGCAGGAACTGGACGCCAACATCTCGAACGAATTCCTCGCCTACCAGTACGACGTGCTGGGAGTCGGGGAATTCATGTCCTCGCCGGACGTCACCGAGATCTGCATCAACCGTCCGGGCGAGCTGTACCTGGAAAGCCGCGGCGCCTGGCGCCGTGTCGAAGTGCCCACTCTCACGTTCGAACGGGCGCGCCAGTTCTGTACCGCCGTCGTCAACGAAAGCAACACCGGCCAGCGCATCACCGACGCCGATCCGGTGGTGTCCCTGACCTTTCCCACCGGTGAGCGCGCGCAGTTCGTGATACCGCCAGTCTGCGAGGCGGGCAAGGTGTCCATCACCATCCGCCTTCCTTCCAAGCAGACGAAAACGCTGGCGCAGTACCAGGAGGATGGTTTCTTCGACGAGATCGTCGAGGCCGGTGGCGGCATCGGCGACGCCGACCGCAAGCTGCTGGAACTGCGCGCCAACCGCAACTATGCAGATTTTTTCCGCCACGCGGTGCTCAGCAAAAAGAACATCGTCGTGTCCGGGGCTACCGGCAGTGGCAAAACCACCTTCATGAAATCGTTGGTGCATCACATCCCGGACAACGAGCGGCTGGTGACGATCGAAGACGCGCGCGAGTTGTTCATCGCGCAACCCAATATCGTCCACCTGCTCTATTCCAAGGGCGGCCAGAGTGCCAGCAACGTCACCGCCAAAAGCTGCATGGAGGCCTGCCTGCGCATGAAGCCGGATCGCATCATCCTGGCCGAGCTGCGCGGCGACGAGTCGTTTTATTTCATCCGTAACTGTGCCTCGGGCCACCCCGGCTCGATCACCAGCTGCCACGCCGGCAGCACGGAGCAAACCTGGGATCAGCTCGCCCTGATGGTGAAAGCCTCCACCGAAGGCGCCGGGCTGGAATTCGCCACCATCAAACGCCTGCTGATGATGACCATCGATATCGTCGTGCACATCAAGGCACATGCCGGTCGCCGTTGTATCACCGGCATCGATTTCGATCCGTCCCGCAACTTCTCGCAATCCTGAAGCGCACCGGCACGGGAGACCACGATATGTTCGCCGCAATCGGATTGATGACTTGCCCCAACCTCGCCGTGCCAGCCGCGGTGATGAGCCATGTGGTCGACGTCGAATCCGGCGCCAATCCTTACGCGATAGGCGTAGTCCACGGCCAACTGGTGCGCCAGCCGAAGAACCTGACCGAGGCGCTGGCCACCGTGCACATGCTCGACGCCAAGGGCTACAACTACTCGCTGGGGATCGCCCAGGTGAACCGCGCCAACCTGGGCAAGTACGGTCTCGATACCTATGAAAAGGCTTTCGATGCCTGCTCCAACCTGGCTGCCGGAACCAAGATACTCGCTGCGTGCTATGCCGGCTCAGGTAACGACTGGGGCAAGGCCTTCAGTTGCTACTACTCCGGCGATTTCGTCACCGGCTACCGCGACGGCTATGTGCAGAAGGTATACGACTCGATCAACCGCGACCGCATAGCGACTGCCCGCGTCAACGAAAGTCACGCCATCCCGCTGGAGCCCAGCCCACTCGCCGACACCCACGATGACGTGACGACCGCGCCAACACGCGGCCAGCCCGGATACCGAGTGTCGATACGCAGCGAAGCGTTCCGGACGGTACCGTCAACTGCCACGCCACCCTTGGACGCCAAGCCCAAACTTCCCATCGCGGCCATGCCGGCGTCCGACGCCGCCGCCAGCGCACAAGAAAACGGCGCTAAGTCGTCGTCGATCTTCATACCCCAGGTCACCGGGCCGAACGACTCTCCCGCCCAGCCCGAACGTGAGCGCAGCCTTCCCCATGCCCCGCAGATCGCAACTGCGATCCAGGGTGACGGCGCCCCCTCTTTACCCGCCCCAGCATCGCACGATGCCGCCTTCGTCTTTTAGTCCACATCGCCCACGTCCATACAACCGCTTGCCAGCAGGCAGCTACCCCAATCCGACTGCGCCCTGAGCAGTCGCCACTGAAGCGGCCAACGCCAAACAGCCGCGACCGTCACCACCACCAAGGAACTTCGACATGGCAGCAAACTCCTCCCTCACCAACTGCTTCGCCAGCCGCAACCGCGCGCGCCTTGGCGTCTGCCTCTACCTGGCCGTGTTCGCGGCGTTGATCCTGCCCAGCATCGCCTTCGGCCAGGATGCCACCGACACCATCAACACCACCTGCAAGTTCGCCAGCAACATCAACAAGATCCTCAACGCCGTATCCGTCATCGTGGTGACCATCGCCGTGGTCTTCTCCGGCTACCAGATCGCCTTCGCGCACAAGCGTATCGGCGATGTCGCCCCCGTGCTGATCGGTGCCGTGTTGATCGGCGCCGCCGGCCAGATCGCCAAGATGTTCCTGGCCGGAAGCACCACTGCCTCCGGCGCCACCGAATGCACGGCAAGCCTCGTCTCGCATGTGCTGAGTCACTATGCATAAGAACGCACTGTTCCGCGGCTGCACCCGTCCGCCCATGTTCATGGGTGTGCCCTACGTGCCATTTTTCATGGCTGCGGGCGGGTGCCTGCTGCTAGCGATGTACTTCAACCTGTTCTTCCTGCTGTTGATTCCACCGGTGATCTTCGTGATGCGCCAGATGGCGCGCCGCGACGAAATGATCTTCCGGCTGCTCGGCCTGCGGCTTCAGTTCCGCACCCGCGTGCGGAACCTGCAGGAGCACGACGGGATGTGGGTGTTCACACCCAACAGCTACCGCGGGCAATCGCGAGACAAGAAGTAGACCACCCAGACGCCCCGGTTCGCCGGGGCGTCGCCACGGAACCGAGCCATGCCCAAGCCCAGCTTCACCCCCGACACTGCCATCGGCGAATTCGTCCCGTTGTCCACCCACGTATCGCCCACCGTGCTCAAGACCACAGGCGGCGACTACCTGATGGTGTGGCGCCTGGGCGGCTTGCCCTTCGTGGGACGCGAGGAATGGGACATCGAGCACCGCCACAACACCTTCAACCGCATGTTGCAGACGCTACGTGCTCCTGACTTCGTCAACGTGGCGTTCTGGGTGCACGACGTGCGCCGCCGACGCCGCTTCAAGGACCAGAGCCGCTTCGCGCAGGCCTTCAACCAGGGCATGTCGGATGCGTACTACAGCGCACTGTCCGCGCAGAAGCTGATGCAGAACGAGCTATACCTCACCCTGATCTATCGCCCCATCGTCGAAGGTAAGCGCTTCGCCGAAAAATCCGGCGACGTCGCCCGGCTGGAATCCGAGCAGCAGCAGGCCATCAGCACCTTGCTCGAACTGGCTGGCAACGTCGAGGCCGTGCTGAAGGACTATGCGCCATATCGCCTCGGCATGTACGAGGCCGCCAACGGCGTGGTGTTCTCCGAGCCGCTGGAGTTCTACGGCTACCTGCTCAACCGCATCGACGAGCCGGTGCCCGTACTGCCCGCCCCCATCCCCAACTACCTGCCGGTGAGCAAGCATCGCTTCTCGGCCAAGACCGGCGACTTTGTCGTCACCACACCTGACGGAACCAACCAGTTCGGCGCCATCCTCAACATCAAGGAATACACCGACGGCACCTATCCGGGCATCCTCAACGGGCTGAAGTACCTGGACTTCGAATACGTCATCACCCATTCCTTCAGCCCCATGGGCCGCCACGACGCGCTCAAGGCGCTGGACCGCACCAAGGGCATGATGATCTCCTCCGGCGACAAGGCCTTCAGCCAGATCGCCGAGATGGATCACGCCATGGATCAACTGGCTTCCGGCAACTTCGTGCTGGGCGAATACCACTTCACCATCGCGATCTTCGCACCGACCCAGGAAACGCTCTCCCAGCAGATCGCCACCACGCGCGCGGAGCTGTCCAACGCCGGCTTCGTCTCGGTGAAGGAAGATCTCGCTGTCACCGCCGCGTTCTACTCGCAGCTGCCGGCCAACTGGAAATACCGCACACGGCTGGCCAACGTCAGCTCGCTGAACTTTCTCGGCCTCTCGCCGCTGCACAACTTCGCCACTGGCAAGAAAGAGCACAACCCCTGGGGCGACTACGTCACCACGCTGCAGACCACCAACGGCCAGCCCTACTACTTCAACTTCCACGCCACCCACCCCGCGGAGAACTCGCTGGGCGAGAAGGCCATCGCCAACACCATGGTCATCGGCAAGTCCGGCACCGGCAAGACCGCGCTGATCAACTTCCTGCTCAGCCAGGTGCAGAAGTACACGCCCGTACCCACCATCTTCTTCTTCGACAAGGATCGCGGCGCCGAGATCTTCGTGCGCGCCTGCGGCGGCAACTACCTCGCGCTGGAGAACGGTCAACCCACCGGCTTCAACCCGTTCCAGTGCGAGCGCACCGAGGCCAACGTGCAGTTCCTTGCCGACCTCGTCAAGGTGCTCGCCGGCAAAAGCGTCTACAGCTCGCGCGAGGAGGAGGACATCTTCCGCGCCGTCGAGAGCATGCTCGACACGCCGATGCGCCTGCGCAACATGACCAACTTCCAGAAGAGCCTGCCCAACATGGGCGACGACGGCCTCTACGTCCGCATGCGCAAATGGACGGCCGGCAACTCGCTGGGTTGGGTGTTCGACAACCCCGTCGACACCATCGATCTGACTCGCGCCAGCATCATCGGCTTCGACTACACCGACATCATCGACAATCCCGAAGTGCGCGTGCCGGTCATCAACTACCTGCTGCACCGGCTGGAGGCGCTGATCGACGGGCGTCCGCTGATTTACGTGATGGATGAGTTCTGGAAGATCCTCGACGGCAAGGGTGGCCTCAAGGAATTCGCCAAGAACAAGCAGAAGACCATCCGCAAGCAGAACGGGCTTGGCATCTTCGCCACCCAAAGCCCGGAGGACGCCCTGGCCAGCGACATCGCCGCCGCGCTGATCGAGCAGACCGCCACCATGATCCTGCTGCCCAACCCCAACGCCAGCCGCGAGGACTACGTCGAAGGCCTCAAGCTCACCGAAGCCGAATACCAGGTGGTGGTGAGCCTCGACGAACGCTCGCGCTGCTTCCTCGTCAAGCAGGGCCACGCCAGCGCGGTTTGCCAGCTCAACCTGCGCGGCATGGACGACGCGCTCTCCGTGATCTCCGCCTCCACCGACAACATCGAGATCATGCATCGGGTGCTGCAGGAGCGCGCCACGGCCGAAGGCGTGAACGTGGATGATCTGCGCCCCGAGCAGTGGCTTGGCGATTTTTACGAAAACCGTAAGGGCAGTGGTAAGAAACCCACACCATCACCCCTGTCCACGCGACCATCGCGTTCTGCAGCGGTGTAATCCCTGGCATTCACAGAGGAGCCTGCGTCATGCAACGTCCAGCCAAGTTTACCTCTCCCGACCGCCGCGCCTCACGCACGCTGACGCTCGCCTTGATCGCAGCCCTCGCGGCGGGCAGTGTTCACGCACAGACCGGTGTCTTGGTTCAAGACGCCATACAGGAAAAAACCTCCACGGCGTCGTATCTGTTCCAGAAGATCACCCAATACGCCAAACAGGTGCAGCAATACGAAACACAGGTTCAGCAATACCAGCAGATGCTTACCAAGGCCATGAACCTTGGCACCGACTTCAGCATCATGCCGAACACCATGACGGAAATGGATGCTGGCCCGCTGATTCAGGCCAACTGCAGCAGCAACACCGGCTCCATCATCGGTAACTTCGTCAATCAGATCACGACTTCACTGATGAGCCAGTCCGTCGTCAAAAGCCAGCTGCAAAACGCCAGCCGGTTAACCACCTTTGCCACAGCGATTGACCGCGGCCGGCAACCCAGCTGACCACCGTCGCCTGCGGCGCTATCCAGCTTCGCCAACAGACTATCCACCGCCGGCACCTCGCTGCCCGGCGCAGGCAGTCTACTGACCGCTGCGGTTTTTCACCCGCCGCATGGATTCGCCCTTCAGATCCAGCTTAACGCTGCTGTGGACGAGCCGATCGAGGATCGCGTCGGCCATTGCTGGATCGTTTATGTAGGAGTGCCAATCCTTGACGGGCATTTGACCCAGGATGATGGTGGCGCCGCTGCCCACCCGATCATCCAGCACTTCGAGCAGATCCGAGCGCCCGCGATTCGTCAGCGCGGTCAACCCGAAGTCGTCGAGGATCAGCAGTTGCGCCTTGCTGAGCTGGTTGCGCTGTCGCGCGATGGTTCCGTCCTCGTGCCCGATGGCCATCTCTTCCAGCAGCCGGGCGGTTCGGCGGTACGCAACCGTGAAACCCAAGCGCGCGGCCTGGACGCCGAGGGCGCAGCCGAGCCAAGTCTTGCCAGTGCCGGTGGCGCCGGTGATGAGCACATTCCGGTGTGCGCCGATCCAGAAGCCGGTCAGCAGATCCGCCATCACGGCTTTGTCCAAACCACGCCCCGGCCGATAGTCGATCTCCTCGGGTGCGGCGATGACCTTGAGCTTGGCGTTCTTCAGAAGGCGCTGATAGCGTTGGTTGTCACGTTGCGCTTTTTCGGCCTCGACCAGCATTTGTACGCGCTGCTCGAAAGCCACGCTGGCGAACACGGTATCGCTCATCTGGTGGGCGAACGCCTCGGCCATGCCGGCGAGGTGCAAGTCGCGCAGTTGCTCGATGGTTTGCAGGTGTGACATGAGGTATCCCCTATTCGTAGTCGGTGGCGCCGCGCACGTTCTGGTGCGGTGCGATGGGGTCGTTGGCCGCCGCGTCGTCTTGCAGCGGTGTGTTCTCGATGCCGCGCGACAACATCGAGCGGACGGAGGTGATGGTGATCGCGCGCATGCGCAGGGCCCGCGCGCAGGCTCGGTCGAGCCGTTCCGTGCCGAAGTCTCGGGCCAGCCGTTTGAGCCCGCGGAAGGCCTGCATCGAGGCGGCAGCGGAATGGGCTTGCTGGTGTTGCTGCATGAACTGGTGGACAGACGGCCCGACGGTTTCCGCCCAGGCGACGAGCTCTGCCATCTGCTCTTCACCGTACAGCCGGTGCGCAGGCGGTTGGTGCTCCTTCTTGATGAACACGCCATCGACACCGAACGAACGGCGATGCGTGGCCACCAACTGCCCGCGGTGATACGCCTCGACCGTGGTCGTCGTGACCCGCAGATTGACCTTGCGCGCCACCAGGCTGAAAGGCACTGAGTAGTAGTTGCGCTCCCAGACGACGCAGTAATCCTGCGGAACCGTGACGCCAATCTTCCACTCGGCATACTCGTAGGGCTGCACCGGCAGCGCGCGCATCGCTGGCCGATCCAGCTCCTCGAACAACTCGTTTCGGCTCATGCCGCCACGCGTGCGCATTCCTTTGCTGTTGAGGCGTACCAACAGCTCGTCGATTGCCTGGTTGAGTTCGGGGAGCGAAAAGAACGTGCGGTTCCGCAGCCGCGCAAGGATCCACATCTGGGCCAGGCGAACACCACCTTCGACGGCCGCCTTGTCCCGCGGCTTGCGCGCGCGGGTGGGCATCACCGTCAGGTTGTAGTGGTCGGCAAAGGCCTGGTAGGTGGGGTTGATGTAGTGGCCATCCTTGCGGGAGATGCTGACCACGGCGGACTTGAGGTTATCGGGGACGAGGTAGAGCGGGACGGCACTGAAGAACGCCAACGCGTGCACATGCGCATCGATCCAGTCGGGCAACTGCTGCGTCGCCGTGCAATAGGCAAAGGTCTTGCGGCTGGAGCCCAGGACGCCGACCCACAATTCCGCCGGCGTCTTCACGCCGGTGTCGGGATTTGTGATCGAGGGGCGCTTGCCCGAGTAGTCGACGAAGAGTTCTTCGCCCGGGCGTCGCACCTGGCGCATGACCACGCCGAGCGTGCGCTTGTAGCGGTCGTGGCGTCGCCGGAATTCCCGATCGGACATGGGCTCGGTGTCGAGTGAGGAGGCGTATTCCTCATACAGCAGCGTGATCGTCACCCCGGGGCGGGAAAGCTCCTGATGGACGTGAGACCAGTCCGGTTCCACGAACTTCTTTCGTATCCGCTCACGGCCGTTGTTGAGGCGCGCATCGAGCGCTTCTTCGGAAAGTTCGCTCACACGTTCCCAGGTCAGCCCTTCTTCTCGCAGGCGGTCGCGGTAGCGGCCGGCGGTGTGATGGTGCACATGGCAGATCTGTCCGACCTTGCGGTTGGACAGGTCGGTGATCAGCAATAGCCGGCATAAGCTCTTCAGAACCATGTCAAATTCTCATGCGGAGGGGATCGGGCGAGCGCTGCCGTCCGTCGCGCCGCCGTTCAGGGCGGCGCGGTTGACAGGATCGGCGGGGGCGCATGAGAATGCGTACGTCGGTGGTCACTCGACAATGGCAATCTCAAAGGGCTGGCGTTTGCAGACGCTGGCCCTTTTTGCGCTCGCGGTTCGGGGTGGGTTAACCGATGGCGGTTCCGGGCGAGGCGTTTCCTGTGGGCGAAGGCGGGGCGGCGCGCTGGAGCACCGGGTAGCGATCCGGCCAGAGCTGATCGGGTGTCGTCGAGAGCGTGGTCGCGATCTGTGCCTCTATACGCTGCGAGCGCCGATATCCTTGGCTCACCGAGGTGACAGTCGTCGGCTGCACGCCGAGTTCTCTCGCCACTTGCGCCAATGAACTGCCCGCCTGCCGCAGGCGTGCCTTGATCCGTTCATGGCGTTTCCTTTCGTGGCGCAAGTCGTTACCCTCTACGGCATGTATGAGACTCAATATAGGCATATATGAGTAGCATTGCAACGCCAGAACAAAACGCTGCTATGGGTCAACGACTGGTAGCTGTGCGGGCCAGCACCGGCCTGAGCCAAGGCGCCTTCGCCGATACCCTGGGATTGTCACTGCGTGCGTATGCCAACTACGAGCGCGGCGAACGTGAGATGCCGGTCGCGTTGTTTCGTGCCTTGTACGAGACCTACGGTATCGATCCGGTCTGGCTACTGGCTGGTCCCGGTGAACAGCCGATCAAAGCGGCCACGCGCACGATGGACTTCGCGCTCGTCGATCAGATCATCCGATGCGTTGATACCGAGCTAGCCACATTGAGCAAGAAGCTCAAGCCAGCCATGCGTTTGCGGATACTGAAGGCTGCCTATGCTCTGAGTACCGAGAAGGGGCGTGTGGAGCCGGGACAGGTGAAGGAACTACTCGCCATCGCGGTGCGCCGATGAACGAACGACCCGAGCAAGATGGGCACTCGTACCGTTCCGTCATTCTTTTTCCCAGGAGTAGTTCGTCCATGAAAGAGCACGACATCAAGTGGAACCAATTGAAGTCCGAGTTGGTGGATGCCGTCCGCGAAGGCGCGGCGGATGCGGAGGTGCTCTCGCTGGAGGCTCGTGACCGCTTGGCACAGGAAGAAGAACGGGCCTTCCGTACGCGCTTCCGATGTGATCGGCCTCAACTGGATCGGCAAAACCTGATCCGTCTGAAGCATGAAGCCGACCTCACGGATCGGGAAATACGCCTGCTACTGTTTACACACTCGCTTCGTTTTGGCAGCGAAAGCGTGCACTTTGCGGCATCCCTGCGCGGCTTGGCCTTGTTCGGCCGTATCGTCATGGGCTTCCTGGGATTCGAATTGCTTGAGGCATGGTACCTGGCCTCGCATTCGCCGCTGCCCGTACCGGTTTTGCTGCTTCGTCTCGTCGGCGTCATGGCCATGATGCTGGCGATGGGCTGGGGTGTGCAGCAGATCTACCTTAGGCCGCGACAGATTCAGTGCCGTGTATCTGTGCGGTGCGGCGGGGCTACGGACGAGGGCTTGTGGCGTCGCCTATGGCGTTGCCGATGAGGCACTGAGGTCGATGAGACGATAGCAGGACAGTTCATCTCGGCGCAAGATCTTGCTTGTTGACGTCTATGCGCAGGCGAAGAGATAGTGCGTGTGATCGCCTGCCGCGATGCGGCTCATGGCGACATCATCGAATCAGGGCCTGGGGAGTCGCTGATGTCAGGGAAGACAAGGGGCATGAAATCGTTCCGTAGCCCGGTCAAGACTACAGGTCTTGAGGTTTGTGGACGCCATTGGCGCAAGGTGACCACAGGTCTGGCGCTCACCTTGTTGCTTTTGCTCAACCGCGCTGCACGCGCGGCGGATGGCAAACCTTTGCAGCCCATTTGCAGTGCTGATCGTTGTGGCCTGCTCGTCGACGGCGCTTATCCTCACCTGGTCATTGGCCGGCTCGCGAGCGTGGGCACGCCGGCGGACATGAACCAGGTTTTCCACTGGGCCAAGTCGCACGGCTACTGGAAAAGCCTGCCCGTTTCGATAACACCCTACCTGCACGATGTGCAGATGGTGACGATCAACGTGCCCAAGGGAACAACCAACCAGTCGTTAACGCTCTTCATGCTGCGCACCGAATTCACCGCCGCGCCGTATCACGTGGGCGATCTGGTGCGTTACGCCCCGCACGACGCCGCGCACGACGAAGCCGCCACCGGCAGTGCCGACGACCTCACGCTCTTCCACGATCTGACCGGTTGCGTGGCAGTGCTTTGCCAGAAAGGCGATGGCGCCTGTTTGGCGCGCTACCGGCAAGGTGCGTTTCGTCACACCGACGGCCAGCAGGTCAGCACCACCTCGGGGCGGCCTGTTTCTCCCAGCACACGCATCGATCCGATTTCGCTTCTCCCCCTTCACTGATTCAACGGCGTTGGTTCACCGAACGTCGCTCGCATGGATAGAGAGAACCTTATGAAGACGCTGAGCAAGCTACTTTTAACGATGATCCTGGTCATTACCACGATGCAAGCGTGGGCTGGCGTCACACAGGCCAACGATCCCAATGCCAACGCGCCGTGCGACAGCGCCGACAGCAATAGCTGCGGGTCTGCCCATGGCATGCCGGTGTACTCCTTCAAATCGCTGCTCGCTGGCCTCAACATCCGCGATACACCGATTGGCTACACCCCGCCGCTGGGACCGACGGTGGAGACCACGATTGCCTACAACGAGCGCGAAGCCGACCAGCCGGTAGTGTTCGATACCTTCAGCGTCGGGCAGAAGTGGACGCTCAACTGGATCAGCTGGATCCAGGATGATCCGAGCAACCCAGGCAGTCAGGTGCTGCGCTATGTCTCGGGCGGCGGCGGCTGGCCCTACAGTGGATACAACGCAACCACCGGTGCGTTTTCGCCCGAACCGGACAACGGCGCGGTGTTGGTCATGACCTCCAGCAACCCGGTCAGCTACGAACTGCGCTACGCCGATGGCAGCAAGGACGTCTTCGCCATGCCGGACGGCGCGACTACCTACCCGCGCAAGGTGCTCCTCACCCGGATCGTCGATGCGCAGGGCAATGCCCTCACGCTAAGTTACGACAACCAGCATCGCCTAGTCACAGTGACCGACGCGATCGGCCAGCAGACCACCTTCACCTACGGCAACAGCACCGCGCCCCTGCTCGTCACCGGCATTGCCGATCCGTTCGGTCGCCACGCAACCCTGGCCTACGACAGTCAAGGGCGTCTAGTGTCGATCACCGACGCGATCGGCATGACCTCCACCTTCACCTACGACAGCGCCCTGTTCGTGCAGGCGATGACAACGCCCTACGGCACCACCACCTTCGCACACACCGAAGGCGCCAACGGCAATGCCACGGAGTTGTCGATCCAGGCGACCGATCCCGCCGGGCATACCGAGCGCACCGAATACATGCCCGGTGCGCCCGGTGCACCTTTCAGCGTGTCGCAGGCGCCGAGCGGCATGAATACCTTCAATGCCTACCTCAACTACCGCGACTCGTATTACTGGGACAAGAATGCGTTCGCGGCGGCCTGCACGGTGAGCAATGGCACGACCAGCTGCGACTACAGCAAAGCGCGCATGAAGCACTTCCTGCACGCCTATCCGTGCTGCTACTACACCTCGCGCGTGCTGGAGAACGTCAAGTATCCGCTGGAAGGCATGATCTGGTACGACTATGCCGGCCAGCCGGGGCCGTACTATCCCGGCACGCTGAACCTGCCCAGTGACGTGGGTCGGGTGCTGGATGACGGCAGCAGTCAGGTCACTCACTACACCTACAACGCGTACGGCAAGGTCACGTCCAAGATCGACCCCGATGGCCGCGAAACCACCTATACGTACGCACCCAACGGCGTTGACCAGATCCAGGTGCAGCAGAAGACCGCGAGCGGTTTCGATACGCTGGCGAGCGCCACCTACAACGGCCAGCATCAGCCGCTAACCACGACCGATGCGGCGGGCGGTACCACCACCTACACTTACAACGCCCGCGGCCAACGCACCTCGGCCACCGACCCTCTGGGCAACATGACGCGCTACCAGTACGACAGCAACGGCTACTTGTTGGCCGTCATCGACGCGCTCGGGCATGTGTCGCAGCGGTACACCTACGATGCCGAAGGCCGCGTCGCCACCAGCACTGATGCTGCGGGCTACACGCGCCAGTTCCAGTACGACGCGCTCAATCGCGTAGTATCCGTCAGCTATCCCGACCACACCTCCACCCGGTACACGTGGAACCGCCTAGACCTCGTGGCCGTCACTGACCGCCAGGGCAACACCACCCACTACGGCTACGACGCCGTACGCAACCTCATCGCGGTCACCGACCCGCTGGGCCACGTCACGCAGTGCACCTACTACGCCAACGGCAAGCGCCACACGATGACCGATCCGAACGGGAACGTCACCACGTGGACGCGTGACCTTGAAGGCCGGGTGACCGCCAAGACCTATGCCGATGGCAAGGGCTCGACGTACGCATATGACGGTGTTGGCCGTCTGATTAGCCAGACTGATGCGTTGGGGCAGACCATGGCGTACAGCTATGACCTGGCTGACCTGCTTACTGGAGTGCAGTACCTGCATGCCGTGAACCCCACGGCGGCGGCATCCTACCGCTACGATCCCTACTATTCCCGCCTGACTGGCATGACGGACGGCTTGGGTAACACCGGCTTCAGCTATGTGCCAGCCGGTCAACCTGGCGCCCTCAAACTGGCACAGGAGACGGGGCCGTTCAGTGCGAATGACAGCGCGCAGTATGCCTACGATGCGTTGGGCAGGGTCATTCACCGCACCACGGACGTGACGGTGAGCGATACCTACGATGCGTTGGGTCGGTTGAGCGAAGAAACCAACCCGCTTGGCAACTTCCAATACAGCTACCTCGGCGACACCGACCAGCTGACGTGGCGGGTGCTGATGACGCCCTCCGGCCAGCCCGGCCTTGCGTTGAACATGGAGTACGAGTCCAACCGTGGTGACCGGCAACTGCATCGTCTGATGTACCTGGACGTCAAGGGGCGGCGCCTGGAGGCCTTGCAGGAATATGCTCACAGTCCCGAGCATCTGCTGACAGCCGCCAAACTTGAGTGGCCGCGGCTGCGCGAAGGGAGGGATCACGATGGTGACGGCAATCACGACGATCGGGCCGATACCATTGATGCGGAACAGGCGGTAGCGAACGATTTGCAGCACGACTACGGTCACGATCGCGACGGATGGGGCCATGACGGTCGCGATGACGGGAACAACGAAGATGGTCGTGGTGACAGCGAGCGGTATCGCTACGATGCGGCATACCGACTCACGGATGTGCGCGGTGACGATCGGGATGCCAGCCGCTTCGACTACGACGCGGCCGGCAATCTGCTGAAGGCGGCGGGTGCCTCGTTCTCCCTCACGGCCTCTGCCAACGCGCTGAACCAGCTCAGCACGGTCAACGGCATGTCATGGCAGTACGATGCGGATGGCAATCTGATCAGTGATGGCGTACATCAGTACACATGGGACGCGGCTGGTAGGCTGGTCAGCCAGACCAATACCGCAACCGGTGAAGTCACCCGTTACGGTTACGACGGCTGGGGCCGGCGCTTGATGATCACCCACCAGAACGGCGCTGCCAGCACGCAGGCTCGCTATCTGTGGTGTGGGTCGGCGGTTTGCCAGGTGCGTGATAGCAACGACGTGGTGATGGCGGACTACTTCGACCAGGGTGAAATCCATGGGGTGCAGGCGCTGTACTACGTGCGCGACCAATTAGGCAGTGTGGTTGGTGCGACGGACGCCAACGGCAAAATGCTGGGCACTGCCAAGTACGGTGCGTATGGCGTCACAACACGGGCAAGGGGTATACATCCCGACTACGGGTATGCAGGTATGCTGCATGACCAAGGATCAAGTCTGTTTCTGACGCAGTACCGTGCTTATGATCCAGCCGTAGGCCGCTGGCTCAGTCGCGATCCGATTGGGGAAGAGGGAGGGGAGAACATTTACGCCTACGTAGATGGAGATCCGTTGGGCTCGATCGATCCATTGGGCCTAGCTTCGTCGGGACAGACATGCCAAGCCGCGTGGGCGGCCGCTGGGGCCACATGTGGTGGAGTTCTAGGAGGAGTGCTTGGCGGGGCGGGCGGCGCAGTGGGTGGTGGTGCTGCATGCACGCTGGTTGCGCCTGGTGTAGGTACTGTTGGATGTGGCGTTGCTGGAGGAGAGTCTGGTGGTTCTGCAGGTGCTGCAGGTGGTGCTGTTGCGGGCGGTGCCGTCGGCAATTGGCTTGGCGGAAAAATGTGCAATAAGGCTGATAACTCCTGCCCACCGTGTTCGCCCCAAGTGGGCACGATTGGTTACCGCCTTGATAAAGTTCCCCCAAGCAAACCCCATTACCCTTTCCCGGGTGATCACGTACACCTGTATCGAATGAACCAGAATCCCAATAACTGTCAGTGCTTTTGGTCTGCGATTGGCGTGACAGAGCCGCCGCCGCCACCCGGGGCAGTGCCTCTGTGAGAAAGGGAGGCGGCGCGTAATGAAATATGCAGATGGGAAAGAAGTCAGGCTAGGCGATCATGTGGCATTAGGGGGGGGGCGCGTAGGAGTTGTTGTATGCTCTATCGACACGAATGAGTACACCACGCTCTTTCCACAAGAACAGTGGAGCTATTTGCGTTCCGGTGTGATAGTCAGAATGGCTGGGGCTGGATTAATCCACTACCTTGAGCCAGATGAAGACTTCGAACAATTGCCGGGAAGTTCGGCACCGCGTGAATGACCTGAGTACCGAACAAGGCGCCTCTGGAGGCGCCTTGTTTATTTCATTGGTGTTCGTCCATCACTGGATCCTCTCGCCTCCCAATGAGGGGAGGCGGTGGACTCTATGGCTGCGAGGCGCCACTCAGTGTCGCCACAGTCGAGTTCACCGCCTTCGGCTCTACCAGGGCGGCGGGTGTCGGCTGCGCTACCTGCAGAAGCAGCAATAAGGAGGCGGAGGAAATTAATTTGCAACCGTCACAGACATGCTGGGCCACGTCACGCTGCACGCCTACTACGCCAACGGCAAGCGCCACACGATGACCGATGCGCGCCGTCAACCAGAACCTTGCGGTTAGAAAAAGGGCTGCAGGGAAATATGGGGTAAAACCTCACTGCCAAGCTGGGGCACATGCATCGAACGCCCGCCTCATGCGGGCCTTCGATGCATGACGTTTGGCGGTAGGCAAGACATAGCGGTTCATGGTCGGCCACGTCAGTGACGCGGTCGCGTGTTGAACGACGACAGCAGCAAGATCACGCATTACAGCTACGACGTTCACTGGTCAAAAAGCTGCTGCTGCTGGTCAGTTCACTTGCCTGAAATGGTCAGCCGTGTTGGCAACAGATGGTCAGCTCGATGGCAATACGCAGCCAGCAGCAGATCTGCGCCGCAATCATCACCACCCAAGTCGACAAGTACAACACGACCGTACAGATGATGCAGCAGATCCAATCAAACCTTCCGGCGGTACAAAAGTTCACCGATCTCGCCGGTAGTTTCAGCAATATGGGCGAAAGCAGCTCTACTACCACCGAGATAAGCAGCTACAGCGGCCAGTTGTCCACCAAAATGAGCCATTGGAAAGCACACATGGACGCCGACGACGCCTACATCGCTTCGCTGCAACAGATGCAGGGCGTTCTGGCCAAGAAGGCATTGAACGGCAGCAACCACATTTTAGGTGATGTCGTGCAGGCCGGAGCATTCGCGGCTGCATTCAACTGAACCACTGACACCGGTTCATATCAACAAGTATCACGCGACTTCGCCAAGGATCACGCGCGTCATGGTCTATTTCGTCCTTATCTACAACTGGCTGCATGACAGGATCGACACCTTCGGGGTCAACCTGTTGGGGGCCGTGACGCACTGGATGGCGGCCATCGCCCTGGTTCTGGTAACCCTCTGGATCATGTTCCAAGGCTACCGCGTCCTCACTGGCCAGATGCGCGAGTCGCTGATGGGCCTGGTTCTCAACATGGCCCGCGTTGTCGTCATCGTCTCTGTCGCCACGACAGTCGGCATCTTCGCTCCCAACCTGCACACCCTCGCCACCAGCACGCTCTCCACCGACATCAACCAGCTCTTTACCGGCGACGATTCCACCCTCGCCCACACCATCGATACCAACTTGGCCGAAACCCAACTGGCCTTGTCCGCCATCGACACCGTGCAGGTACCCTCCGGCGACACCGAAGACGCCGCCGCCAAAGCCCGGGCCCAGACCTTTGCCATCTTTGGCACCGCCAGCCCGCCCATGGCCGCCGCCGCCATGCTGCTGCTCTACGACGTTACCCTCGCCCTCATCATCGGTCTCGGGCCGTTGTTCATCATGTGCCTGCTCTTCGAGCAGACCAAGCCGCTGTTCCAGAAATGGCTGATGTACGGCATCGGCACCCTCTTCTCCATGGGCATGCTCGCCTTCATCAGTTCACTGGTGCTCCAACTCACCTTGCGGGTGGCCGGAGCCCTGTGGTCGGCCGACGTCATCAACGGCATCACCGGCATCGGGGCCGAGGGCTTCACTAGCCAGTCCATGCAGCAGGCCGGGCTTGGGCTGCTGATGACCTTGCTGGTCATTTCCGTGCCTCCCATGGCCGGCAATTTCTTCTCGGCTACGTTGGGCAACTTCAGCCCCTACAACGTCTTCAGCCCAAGAGACCAACCGGGGGCGAATGGGCAACCGGCGGGGGCGTTGGGGTATGGGGGGCATGGGCCGGCGCTGGCCAACTTAAATCCAGCCGCAGCAGACACTCGATCTACCGGCGTCTATAACACAGCCCCCAACTCCGCATCCTCTAGCGGAACTCGTATGGGCGTCTCAAGCTATAACCCCATCACCGATGTCACCAAGCAAGGCGGTGGCTTGGCAAACCCACTGGTAGGAAGGTGATATTCATGCAAACCTCTTACTTACTCGTGCTTTTATTGGTCGTGGCCACTGCTCATGCTCAAGACTGTGGTGGCATGGCGAACGCGGGAGGCACATGTGTTCCTCCCGACGTGGCGATGCCAAGCTATCAGCAACAAACCAAACAACCGCCGCCAGAAATCTGGGTAGATCATTATGGAGCGATGGTATCGGATGACTCTCTAGGAAAACTTGGCGTCTCTGTAGATGACACAAGCGAAGCCAAAGCTTGGCAAGCCGCAGAAGTAGATTGCCAAGCCAAAGGCGGCTTGAATTGCATACGACTAATTTCATATCGCAATGCATGTGTCGCGATGGTTTCAGGCGCTAAATCGTATAGCTTCTCTGGCGGATCAACGTTGGCTGATGCAATAAAAAAAGCAACTATAAAGTGCACAGCCAGCACGTCTAACTGCCACGTCTACTACTCCGCCTGCAGTCTGCCCGTTCGGATCCAATAACCATGCCCATCATGAAGCCAGTCTTTGCGCACGCCTGCGTCATGCTAATTTCAGGTGCGTTGCTGTGCGCATGCGACCCCGCCGGCTCAACCGCAAGCACTCAAGCAATCTCTGCATCGAGCACATCAGCAACATCTGCATCCGAAACTTCATCGTTGCCCGCAAGTACCAGTCCCACGTCACCCTCGCAAAATCTGGCCAAGGCTGACCTGAACGTACCAGTGCCATCCAGCCCCGATGTACCACCCACCTTGACCAAAGGCGTACAAAAGGGCCTTTCCTATGCCACATCTCGCCAACAACTGCTCGCGAGCGGCTGGCAGCCAGTCGTTACGCCCATGTGCCTGGCAAACGTCGCTGGCGGCAACCACACCGATCTGTGCAGCAAGCATCCCGAATTTGGCCAGTGCCATGTGTGCGACGAATTGCCGGAACTGAACAGTTGCAGCAGCGACGGCTATTGCACGATGCAGTTCAGACACCATGGCACATCCGAGATTATGCAGATAACCACTTACGGCGATATAGACAACTGGAAGGACAACCCTTCGCGCCTGATGGTGACCGACTTTGGCTTTTCCAAAACACCCGAGAAATAATTTCCACCCTGTTCGCAGCGAAACAAGGATATTTCGATGAGCAACCCACTGTCAGATTTGATCCAACGCGGTGAGTCAGGCTCCACAAGCTACAATGCTTACAATCGCGGCACGCAGGGCGGAAGAATTCTCGGACCGGATCACTCGATCGATTTCTCGAAGCTGACGGTAGGCCAAGTACAGGACATGCAAAACAAGGGAGAGATGTTTGCCGTCGGCAAATATCAAGTCATCCCTTCAACCATGAATGGCGCCATCGCCAGCTTGAACCTCGACCCGAATCAGGCATTCACACCGGAATTGCAGGAAAAGATTTTCTCCGACTATCTGATTGGCGACCAACGCCCCGCGATCCGTGGCTACATCATCGGCAAGTCGAACGATCTCGACGGCGCGCAACTGGCTGTAGCGCAGCAATGGCGCAGCGTGGCCGATCCCCGCACCGGTGAAAGCTATGTCAGCTCCCATCACAAAGGCTCCAATCCCAACCACGCATCCATCACGGCGGACGAAGTCGCCGGCGCACTCAATACGATGCGCGCCGAATACCAAGCCGACATCGCCAAGGACATGAAACCCGACGAGGCATGGAACGCCGTTACCCATTCCATGGCCTCTCACGAACAGGCTGCATCCACTCATGCCACGCACCCGCACGCCGCGCACAATCACCCTGTGCCCCACCAAGGCGCACACGGCCCTGCCGTACACGACCTGCAAACCCAACTGGCCGGTTTGGGCTACCTCAACGCCAAGGGTATCGACGGTGACTTCGGAATCCGCACTCGCCATGCCGTGGAACGCTTCCAGCACGACCATCACCTCACCGTGGACGGCAAGGTCGGCCCGCTGACGCAACAGGCTTTGCACGCAGCCCGGCGGGAACACGCCACGACACACGACCTAACCAACCCACGCAACCCTGACCACGCCCTGTTCGAGCAGGCCATCATCGGCGTGCGCACGCTCGATGCCAAGCACGATCACATTTCGGATCAGCACAGCCTCAATCTCGCCGCCGCGCTCACAGTCGAAGCCAAGCGCGAAGGGCTGACCCGTATCGACCAGGTTGCCTTGAGCGAGGATGCCAGCCGCACCATCGCCATCCAGCTGCCCAGCTTGCCTACGGAAATCGTGCCCCGCTACGCCGGCGTCGTGACGATGACGGGCTTGCAGACGTCCTTGGCCGAGAGCGCGGCTCGTGCCGCCGCCGTCCCGCCACCGGTCGAGCCTGTGGCCCAAATTCACATTCAGCCGCACGCGCAAACCCACGCCCTTCCCATGTGAGGCATGCCGACGTGGAAACGAGCTTGGCAATGATGAGCGACTGGAGCAATGGGGTAGAAACGCCGCATTGCGGCGCATTCCTCGGTGTGAGCTACCGCGTCCTCACTGGCCAGATGCGCGAGTCGCTGATGGGCCTGGTTCTCAACATGGCCCGCGTTGTCGTCATCGTCTCTGTCGCCACGACAGTCGGCATCTTCGCTCCCAACCTGCACACCCTCGCCACCAGCACGCTATCCACCGACATCAACCAGCTCTTTACCGGCGACGATTCCACCCTCGCCCATACCATCGATACCAACTTGGCCGAAACCCAACTGGCCTTGTCCGCCATCGACACCGTGCAGGTACCCTCCGGCGACACCGAAGACGCCGCCGCCAAAGCCCGGGCCCAGACCTTTGCCATCTTTGGCACCGCCAGCCCGCCCATGGCCGCCGCCGCCATGCTGCTGCTCTACGACGTTACCCTCGCCCTCATCATCGGTCTCGGGCCGTTGTTCATCATGTGCCTGCTCTTCGAGCAGACCAAGCCGCTGTTCCAGAAATGGCTGATGTACGGCATCGGTAGCCTCTTCTCCATGGGCATGCTCGCCTTCATCAGTTCACTGGTGCTCCAACTCACCTTGCGGGTGGCCGGAGCCCTGTGGTCGGCCGACGTCATCAACGGCATCACCGGCATCGGGGCCGAGGGCTTCACCAGCCAGTCCATGCAGCAGGCCGGGCTCGGGCTGCTGATGACCTTGCTGGTCATTTCCGTGCCTCCCATGGCCGGCAATTTCTTCTCGGCCACGTTGGGCAACTTCAGCCCCTACAACGTCTTCAGCCCAAGAGACCAACCGGGGGCGAATGGGCAACCGGCGGGCGCGTTTGGGCATGGCGGGCATGGCCCGGCGCAGTACCTAAATCCAAATCCAAGTCCAAATACAGGTGCTGAATCGGGTGGAGGAGGCTACAACGCACTACCAGGTTCCGCCTCCTCCAGTGGTGCCCTTTTGGGCAAATCAGGCTATACGCAAGTAGCCGACGTCACCAAGCAAGGCGGCAGCTTGGCAAACCCACTGGTAGGAAGGTGATATTCATGCAAACCTCTTACTTACTCGTGCTTTTATTGGTCGCCACCACTGCTCATGCCCAGGACTGCGGCGGCATGGCGAACGCGGGAGGTGTATGCGTACCTCCCGATGTGGCTATGCCTGGTTATCAGCAACAAGCCCCACAACCGCCTCCGCAGATATGGGTGGATCATTGGGGCGCAATTGCCACTAATGAACCTACCGGAAGTTTGGGAGTGGCCAATAATATGGCCAGTCAAAGTGAGGCCGAACAGGCGGCTCTTGCAGACTGTCAATCGAAACACGGAGCTGCGTGTAAACTTGAAACGTCATATCGTAATGGGTGTGGCGCGTTAATCGGAAGCACTACAGGATATGTCGTCGCCTCGAAGGCCACCCTAGATAAGACAGTTCAAACCGGCATGTTGACTTGCACCAATGCTGGATATTCAAACTGCCACGTCTACTACTCCGCCTGCAGCCTTCCTGTCCGAGTTCAATAAATTCCCGCCGATGACTTGCGCACTCACCCTCGACAGCCATGTCTTTCGCGCTGCCCCAAGGCGACGCGATACCGTGGCTGTGCGCTACCGCGTCCTCACCAGCCAGATGCGCGAGTCGCTGATGGGCGTGGTTCTCAGCATGGCCCGCGTCGTCGTCATCGTCTCTGTCGCCACTACGGTCGGCATCTTCGCTCCCAACCTGCACACCCTCGCCACCAGCACGCTCTCCACCGACATCAACCAGCTCTTTACCGGCGACGATTCCACCCTCGCCCATACCATCGATACCAACTTGGCCGAAACCCAACTGGCCTTGTCCGCCATCGACACCGTGCAGGTACCCTCAGGCGACACCGAAGACGCCGCCGCCAAGGCCCGCGCCCAGACCTTCGTCATCTTCGGCACCGCCAGCCCGCCCATGGCCGCCGCCGCCATGCTGCTGCTCTACGACGTCGCCCTCGCCCTCATCATCGGTCTCGGGCCGTTGTTCATCATGTGCCTGCTCTTCGAGCAGACCAAGCCTCTGTTCCAGAAATGGCTGATGTACGGCATCGGCACCCTCTTCTCCATGGGCATGCTCGCCTTCATCAGTTCGCTGGTGCTCCAACTCACCTTGCGGGTGGCCGGAGCCCTGTGGTCGGCCGACGTCATCAACGGCATCACCGGCATCGGAGCCGAGGGCTTCACCAGCCAGTCCATGCAACAAGGTGGGCTTAGGCTGCTGATGACCTTGCTGGTCATTTCCGTGCCTCCCATGGCCGGCAATTTCTTCTCGGCTACGTTGGGCAGCTTCAGCCCCTACAACGTCTTCAGTCGGGCGGGCCAGCCGTCACCGAATGGGCAGCCGCCGGGGACGTATGAATATGGTTGGCATGGGCCGGCATTAGCGGGTACTGGGCATACCTCATTTGGAAATCAGCCTAGTAGTACAGGTATCCATAGCCCACCGGCTTCTACTGGCGGAACCCGTTTGGGCAATGCGGGTTACGCGCAGGTCGCCGACGTCACCAAGCAAGGCGGTGGTTTGGCTAATCCACCGGCATCAAGGTGACAACCATGAAAGTGTCATATCTCCTCATCCTTTTAGTAGTCGCCACCGCCACTCATGCCCAAGACTGCGGCGGCATGGCGAACGCAGGCGGCACATGCGTTCCTCCCGATGTGGCTATGCCAGGTAATCAGCAACAAGCCCCGCAACTGCCTCCGCAGAAATGGGTAGATCATTATGGAGCGATTGCAGTGGATGGCGACAAGGGGCTTGTCGGAATTTCAACGGATGCTAACAGTTACCAGCAAGCAGAACAATTAGCACAGTTGGACTGCGCATCAAAAGGAGGAATCACATGCAAAATTCAAATTTCCTATCGCAATCAATGCGTCGCAATGATTATTGGAAATGATGGTAAATTATTCAATACAAATGATGGACCTACTGTAGATGCAGCCACACAAAAGGGCATGCAAATGTGTACGCCAGAAGCAAATGATTGCCGTGTCTACTACTCCGCTTGCAGCCTTCCGGCACGAATTCAATAACCATGTCCACCGTTACGCTCCTTTCCAACCGCATCGCCATCGCGCTTGCCTTTGGCACCTTGCTGTGCGCCTGTAACGCCTCGTCAGGGCATGACTCGAAGGCGGCCGGAACGCAGACACCCCCTGCTCCCGCCGCTTCCGTCACCACACAGCGCGATGCCGTCTCACGGAAGAACATCATGACGCCACTGAACCAGTTGTTGCACATCCTCGCCGGCCCGGCAGCGCCATGGAGCGCCTTCGACCATGTGCCCGGTGTGCAATGGCGTGATGCCAAGCCGCAAACCAACCCGGATGCACCCGCGCCAGGCCTCGCCTACGACCGCAGCGGCGCGCTCATGCTCAGGGGTTTCGGCATGGTGGACGTACCAGACGGCCAGCAAGGCGCGAAAGCCGGCACCAAGCAAGACAATGAAGGCCATGCAGGCGTGACTCTGAGCGGCGATGCCAAGTCGGTGCAATCCCTTTCCGTACTCAAGTTCTACCCCAGCGAGAACTATCAGGACATTCTGCAAAAGCAGTTCGACAGCAGCGTTTCGATCAGGCCGATGGCCAGTGCCTGCGCACTCGACTACGGCACCACTGCACCCAACACACAAAACAACGCTTTCTACCAGATAACCCTTGATTCGACTTCCCTCCCGCTCTACGCGGAAGCTTTCATCGATGACGGCACGGAAAGCCACGGCCCGGGTTCGACCACGTTCGTGCTTTACCGCAACAAGCCGACAAAGCGCATCGCAGCAATGCATTGCAAGGAGCATTGACCTAATAACACCGCTTCATTCCACCCTTCGTCATATCCAAGAGGACATGCAGCATGGCTGATAGACGAGATCACGCAGTGGCCACTGCGGACGCATACCATCAGGGCAACATCGCCGGCCTGGACGACGCGATGACACGCCGTCTGATTGCTTCCACGGTGATGACCGAAAGCAATGGCGGCGATTTGGCGATCACCAACCGGCAGGGTTACGTCGGTCGCTACCAAGCAGGGGCCGGCTGGCTGGCCGACGCTGGCTACATCGACAAGCACAAGCTCGCCGAGGCCATGCAGGGCCATCGGAGCGAATGGGTCTGGGCCGTCTCGGGCGGCATGACCCGGTTCCTGGAGGATCCTTCCAACTGGGAAAACGGCCTGAACCTGGAGAAGTACAAGGCTTCTCCTGATCTGCAAGATCGGGCGTTCAAGATCAATAGCGACCATGCCTACCATCAAGCTGTCCGAAGCGGCGTGTTGAAGGAAGGCGACGATCCGGCCAAGGTGGCCGGCTTCCTGAAAGCACGCCACATCGCGGGCTATGCCGGTGCCGTGGCCACCGTGACCGGCGGTCGCGTGATCCGTGACAGCAACGGCACCAGCAACTACGACTACATGCACGACATCACCCGCAATCGTGACGGGTTGGATCAACGCATGGGCCACACGCTCCACAGGCAAGATGGCCAAACCGATCCGGCGCGCTCCCATGTAACTGATAACGTGCTTAAAGAAGGCACCTACGGCCAAGCCGTGCACGACCTGCAAGCCAACCTCGCCCAGCTCGGCTACACCGACCACCACGGCAAGCCGCTGGCGGCCGACGGCGTTTTCGGCATCGACACCCGCCACGCCGTGGAGCGCTTCCAGCACGACCACCACCTCGCCATGGACGGCAAGGCCGGCCCGTCGACCCAATATGCCTTGCACTCCGCTCTCCAGCGGCACACGACTGCGCTTGACCTGACCAGCCAGAAGCACCCCGACCATGCCCTGTTCGAGCAGGCCCTCGCTGGCGTGCGCGCGCTCGACGCGCACGGCCGGCCGACCGAACAGCAGCAGCTCAACCTCGCTGCCGCACTGGTCGTGGAAGCCAAGCACAACGGCTTGGCTCGCATCGACCAGGTCGCCTTGGGCGACGATGGCCGCAGGGTCATCGCCATCCAGAACCCTGGCTCGCCGTGGGAGGCGAAGTTTGGCTCCGTCGATACGGTAGCGGCCCTGCAGACGCCGGTGGCGCGCAGTGCTGAACAGGCTGCCGTCGGGCCAGCGCCGTCTGTTGCGCCGTCGGAACCCTTCGTTCAATCACCCGTGCCATCGCAGACATGGGCTTTGTAATGGCGGCCCGCCCATGACTGGCACACTCGACCGCCACGCCTTGTGCCTGGCCTCCGGGCAAGGTGGAGCCGTGCGTCATGCCGTGGCGACCGGTTCTTGCACCATCGCCACGTCGACTATCCCGCCTGCAGCCTGCCCGTCCGCATCCAATAGGCAAAAATGAAAGTATCCCTCGCTCCGACCCTTGCGCTCTCCATCCTTTTTGCAGCCAGCGCATGGGGGCAAAGCTCCAATGCTTCCATGCCATCCAGCGTCAGCCTCTATGCCAAACCCGGCATCGGCGGGGGGCAACAATGCCTGGTCGGAGCTCAGACAGACGACGACGGCATGAATGAAAAACCCGTTGCCTATCTCCAAAAATCATCCACCACCGTGATCTGGCATGCTTCGTTGCGGCTGCCTCCCCACACTTATCAGGCACGAGCGACGCACTGTGTCGGCACGCCCACCACGCTCTACGTATTGGTGCAGGGCGACACGCAGCCCGAGCAGTCCTTGTCGCAGACCCTGCTCGAGGTCGTCGCCCTGAACCGCGCAACGGGCGCTGTCACGGCTACCAAGGTGATCGAACCACCGAACGTCAGTGATGCCCACACGGCATGGGTCGAGGATGGAGACGAGCATTTTTCGACACGGGGCAACGATTTGATCGTCACGGGAAAATACGCCCTACTTTCCAATCGGGACAATCCACGGGACTTCTCATTAAAAGTCCCGCAGAACCTGCATCCTTGAAGAGGGTCGCACCATGAACGAGAAGGAGCGATTCATCGCCGAACTGTACCCGGCAGCCGTCAAGGTATCCCAGGAAACGGGCATGGCCTGGCAAACGATTCTGGCGCAGGCGGCGCAGGAGACAGGCTGGGGTCAACACCAGTTGTCAGGCACTCACAATCTTTTCAACATCAAGGCGGACAGTAGCTGGCACGGCCCCAGCAAGACGTTCCGCGTGTGGGAAATCGAAAACGGCCAGAAGGTATGGCTGGACCAATCCTTCCGCGTCTACGCCTCCCACGAAGACGCCTTGCGGGATCGGGTTGAGTTCCTGCGCGACAACCCGCGCTATGCCAAGGCGGGGCTGTTCGACGAAAGCACCAAAGGCAACCTGGAAAAGGAAGCCGCCGCATTGCAACGAGCCGGGTATGCCACCGATCCGCAGTACGCCAGCGGCCTGGCGCGCGTATTCAACAGCCCGACCATGCAGCACGCCATCAGGGAAGCGCAAACACTGGAGACAACCGGGCACCTCGCTCCGAGCGTCCATCCACAACATGTCGCTTATCCGCATCAGCAAGCGAGCCTCGAAGAAGGCGCCCGCGGCCCCGTCATCGCCACTTTGCAGGCCAACCTCGCCCAACTCGGCTACATCGACCGTCACGGCAAGCCACTGGCGGCCGATGGCACTTTCGGCATCGACACCCGCCATGCCGTGGAACGCTTCCAGCACGACCACCACCTCATCGTGGACGGCAAGGTCGGCCCGCTCACGCAGCAAGCTTTGCACGTTGCCTTGCAAGAGCAGGCCACCAGCCGCGATCTGGCCAGCCCGCGCCATTCCGACCATGCCCTGTTCGCCCAGGCGCTGGCCGGCGTGCGTGCGCTCGACGCGCACGGCCGGCCGACCGAACAGCAGCAGCTCAACCTCGCTGCCGCACTGGTCGTGGAAGCCAAGCACAACGGTTTGACTCACATCGACCAGGTCGTCTTGGGCGACGATGGTCGCAGGGTCATCGCCATCCAGAACCCTGGCTTGCCATGGGAGGCGAAGTTCGGCTCGGTCGACACGGTTGCGGCCCTGCAGACACCGACGACCCGCAGCGCCGAACTGGTTGCCGCCGTGCCGGCGCCGCCTGTTGCGCCGTCGACACCCTTCGTTCAATCGCCCGCGCTATCGCAGGCTTGGGTTTTGTCATGACGGCTCGCCCATGACTGGCACACTCGCACTCGACCGCCGCACCATGCGCCTGGCCCCCGGGCAAGGCGGAGCCGTGCATCATGCCGTAGCGGTTGGCCATTGCGTCATCGCCGGCCGGCTTCGTGAATCGCGGTTGGCCGTGGTGTTCAACATGACGCGCAGCGCGGTCATCGTTTTCTTCGCTGCCTTCATGTCCATCGGCAGCACGAGCCGGCATGACCTGGTCGCCAGCCAGTTGCCCACCGCAGTCACCCCGTTGTTCGCCGGCAGCAACGAGTCCACTCCGGACAGCATCAACAAGAACCTTGTCTGCCCCGTGGCCGCCATCAATGTCGTGCGGGCACCGAGCAACGACGCAGCAACTGCAATCCGCAATGCAACCCTGCTCATCAGCGATTCGACAGGCGAAGCAATTGCGATTGGAACCACCCCACTGTTTCACAACGCTTAACCGATCCACCATCCGCCGTTTTCGTGACCACAAGGAGTCAAGTCATGCAACTACGCACCCTGCTTGCCGCTCTCGCCATCAGCGCCACCGGATTGACCATTGGCACCGCCCGGGCCCAGGGCCCAGATCCGTGCAGCGTATTCCAGTGCATGGCAGGCATTTCCGGTTATGGCACTTCGGGCGGGCCAGCCTGTACCGCGCCCGTCCTCGCCTTCCACGCCATCCAGGTGTGGGATCCGGAATTCGACAGTGGGTCTACGGCGACAGCGCGCCGGCAATTCCTCATGACTTGCCCTGGAGTCCAGGAACCGACCAATCTGGCCATCCTCAATACCATCATCACGACATGGGGCTATAGCCCCTGAACCCCCTCCGCATAGCACCACAGTATGACCACACCTGATTAGCGACGTTGCTCGGCTGCAAATGGCCGCTCTCCCGCCAGCGCCTTTGGGAGAAGGGAACGTTAGCTGGGTCTCGTCGCCAACCAGGTGGCTACATGCCATCCATGAGCCACACAAACATCCAACGAGACTTTGAAGGATGAGCCAAAGCAAGTTGATCTTCGCGACGATGCTGCTCCTGGCCGCCCTGATGGGCGGCCTTTATCTCTCCGCCGAGCTCACCTCCTGGCTGCTTGGCCTGAAAGGCGTGCCGCTGCACTGGAACACCTGGTGGCAATATCACCAGGTCGCCAAGCTACCGGCATACGCCCCCTACGCTGGCAAGATCACGTTGGCCGGCGGTTTGGGTTTCGGCCTGCCCTTGCTGGCATGGTTGCTCCTGCTGATCCCACTGTTCCGGCGCAAGGCCGAGTCCCTGCACGGCAATGCCCGCTTTGCCAACCTCGCCGACCTGAAGCGCGCCGGCCTGCTCAAGCAGACCCCGCAAAGCCTGCTCATCGGCAAGTACAAAGGGCGCTACCTGTGGCTGGGGGGCGCCCAGCACGCCATGGCCATCTCGCCCACGCGCTCGGGCAAGACCACCAGCATCGCCATCCCGGTGCTGCTCTCCTACGCCCAGTCGATGGTGGTACTCGATCTCAAGGGCGAGCTGTTCAAGGCCACCAGCGGCTGGCGCGCGGCACAAGGCCACGCCATCCACGTGTGGGCGCCCTACGACGATGAAGGCCGCACCCACCGCTTCAATCCCCTGACCTTGCTGGCCAGACTGGACGCCGGCAAGCGCCTGGGCGATATCCAGACCATCGCGGCCATCCTGTATCCCGATGAGCCGGGCAAGGACCCGTTCTGGACCAGCCAGTCGCGCGCTGCCTTCGCCGCCTTTGCGGGGTACCTGTTCGAGGCCTGGGATGCGCAAGGCCGGCCCGACCCGAACACCTCGCCCTCGTTCCCCAGCTTCGAGCGCATCCTGCGCTTCTCCAGCGGAGCGGGCGGCACGGGCATCAAGGCAACCCTGCAAGGCATCCTCGCGGACGCCTCCAGCGCCAGCGCGCAAACGCGCACGGTGTTCGGCAACCTGGCGGGACTGGCCGAGCAGACCTTCTCCTCGGTCATTGCCACTGTGCAGGCACCGCTGCAGCAATTTCTCAGTCCCATCCTCGCCGCCGCCACCAACGCCACCGACTTCGACGTAACCAACCTGCGCAAGCGGCCCACCACCTTGTACGTCGTCATCCCCACCAACAAGCTGGACGAGAGCAGCAAGCTCCTGAACATCTTCTTCAGCACCGTGATCGGCGCCAACCTCGGCAAGCAACTGGGCGAGGAACCGGAGCTCAGGCACCAGTTGCTGATGCTGATGGACGAATTCACGGCGATGGGGCGCGTGGACGTGTGGGCCAAGCGCATCTCCATCTCGGCCAGCTACGGCGTGCGCGACCTGTGCATCGTGCAAAGCCGGGCGCAGCTGCGCTCGGCCTACGGCGAAGACGACGCACAGAACTTCATCACCAACCACGGCGCGCAAATCGTGTTTGCCCCACGCGAGCAGAGCGACGCCAACGAGTACAGTGAGATGCTCGGCTACAAAACGGTGCGCCGGAAGCAACGCAGCGAAAGCCGAGGGCGCGGCTCCAACCAGATCTCCATCAGCTACAGCGAAGAGAAGCGCGCGCTGTTCCTGCCACAGGAGATCAAGGAGCTGCCGCAGGACGAGGAAATCATCTTCTACGAGGGCTGCAAGCCCATCCGCGCGCACAAGAACTGGTTCTTCAAGGACAAGGAACTCAGGGAAAGGGCGAGCGCACCGCCAGCGAAGATACTGATACCTGCACAAACATCACTCGGCACCACGACCGACAAGGATGTAGTCCAACCACGGAGCGGCGCGATCGTGCGGCAACTGGCGCAATGAGGTTCCAAATCATGCAGGCATTCTCCACACAACGACGCTCATTGTTCCCCACGGGGCTTCAAAAGCTCGCTGCCGCGTCGGTTCTTGTTCTGACCCTGGCCACAGGATGTTCCCACTCCATGAACGAAATCGACGCTGGCAGCGTGAAAGCCCATCTCAATCCGCACCCCAAGGAACGGTACGAATTGACGTTCACGATCCACGATGCGCCGGGGCCGTTCGATTCGGTGACGGCAGGAGCGCAATACGAAGTCGGCAACCCCACATGCATTCCCACCGACACTTTCAGCGGCGGGAAAAGCGACTCGCCGGGTGTCACTCGACCTGTACCACTTGAGCGCATCGCGCCACAAACCTATCGCGGCGAGGTAGCGGTAGACCTGCTTGCGGACGAAGACCTCTTCGGCCTCGGGGTCTGCCATTGGAATGACATGGGCGCCGGTATCAACCTCGTTGCACATGGCGTCACTTTCAATGCGGTTATCGGGAAGGATGACATCGTGGCCCAACGAACGGCACCAACATATTTCTGGAAAGATCACTATACGAACCCACCAATGAAGGGCTATTCGGCAGGTGGGGTGCCATATTCGGTCTATGTAACCGCGCCGGATCGCACAAAGTATTTTTCCATTGAAATCCTGGCCACGAGGATCGTGCCATGATCGTCAATCTCGAAGATGCAGCAGCGCTCTCGAAAGACGCTTACCAAAGCGATGCCGACCGCCCGGTCAATGCGCCCAAGCCGTTCGCTATCAACGGCCATCCATACAAGATCATCGCCGCCATCAGCGATCCGACGACCGGCTACCGTGCCCGCGCCTACCAGCGCACCGACACGGGTGCGGTGGCGATCGTCGAGTGCGGCACCATGTCACCCCTCCAGGACGGCGGTCTCGATGCCGCCACCGACTTCCTGATGGTGCGCGACCAGACCAACCGTCAGTGGCCCGAAGCGCAGAAATTCGCGGAGAAAGCCATTGCCGTCGCCAAAGCTTCTGAGCCTACATTTCGCCACCCCATCGACATCACCGTCGTCGGCCACAGCTTGGGCGGCACGCTGACAGAGTTGACATCGGCGAAATTTGACCTCCCGGGCGTAACCTTCAACGCTTACGGCGCAGTGGATCTGGGTTACGGCGTGCCCGAGGGCGGCAGCCGGGTGACCAACTACGTGATGGCCGGAGATGTGGTGAGTGCGGGCAGCCGTCACTACGGAAAAGTCGTTACGCTCGCCAGCGACGATGACGTACAGGCACTGAAGGCTGGGCGCTATCTAGACGCGGCCCCGGGTACGCCACCGCCGAACCCGTACCTGACGATGAGTCTTGCCGACCATGGCGTAACGCACTTTTCACCCGACGCCGGCAGCCACATGGTGAGCGTGCTGAACCCCGTGATGCTGGCGCGATACGAGAAGAACTACGCCGACCACAAGGCCGCCATCGACCATTATCGCCACGATGTCTACGAAGGCCGGGCCGAACTGGGCGCGGCGCTGCGTGACACCGGCAGCCGCGACTTTGCCTCCACTTGGAAAAACCTTCCGCCACGCCTGCAGCAGCAACTGGCCGAATGGCATGCCCATGAAGTGGATACGCCGATCCGTGCGGCGATAACGCAAAACGCCGCCGCGCTCGGCATCGAGCACGGCTTTGATCAAGCGGGCGCCGCCATGCGCGCAGCCGGGCAGTCCGCGCACGCCATGGATCAGCGCATGGCAGCCAGCGTGCGCCGCACCGGCTTCGACGTCGCTCCCGCCATGCCCGCCGCGCCGCTGGCCGGCGTGGCCTTGGCCGAAGGCGTGCACCTGCACGGCGAGCTTGCCCAGGCTGTAGGCCGTTTCGCCGGTGCGCAAGCGGAGCATGCTCGGCAAGCCGTCCAGTTCGGCACGCGTGTCGCCGCAGCCGCCGCCACGACGGTTGTGCACGCGGCCGAATCCAGCGTCGTCGATGGCGCGGACTTGGCCCAGGGCACCTATCGCGGCGGGAAGGCTGCGTTTGATCGCACCGTTCAAGCCAGCGAGAGCGCCAGCCAAGCCGTGTCGCAAGGCATCGACGCCATCGGACGCGCCGCCCGTCGCACGGGTGGGTCGATCCACGACTTCGCCGAACGCACAGGCGCAGCTTATGCGGAAAGCACCATGCTTCGCGGGCAAGCGGCTGCCGACACCCTAACGCCCCGCTCGCCATCGGATGCGCACAGGAATCCCGCCATACCGGATCACCATGATCCACGCCACCCCGACAGCGCCCTGCATGGGCTCTACAACGAGCTGCACCGGCGCATCCCGGACGCCGGCGAGCGGCGCCTGTTACAGTTCACGGCAGCCTGCCATACACACCACATCGACACCCACAACCTTGGCGTAATCCATCTCGACGAAGCGAACGCGACCATGCATTTCAACGGCAACGACATCTGGGCACGACCCGTCGGCGTCAACTTCAGCCAACCCTCGCCCACGCCGGAGCAGTCCATCCAGCACATCTTGCAGCACGACCAGCTGCAGGCACAGTCGGGCCAGATCCACGCGCAGCAACAGGCGCAGCAGCAAGGATCACAACGCGGCGGCCTAACCTTCTGATCATCCGGCATGCGCTGGTGGCAACCACGCAGGACAATAGCCCTGTTTACCATGCAGAAGCCGGATACCTTGGCGGCAAACACCACGCTCATCTTTATGCCATCCAACGACCGCGCCACCGCCCGCCTCGCGTGGGCTCGCGCCACGCTTGACGACGCCGCGCTGACGCTGGAGTCCGCTTCCTCCGACGCCAGCTTCCGCAGCTACTGGCGCGCCACGCAGACGGGGCAGAGCTGGATCGTGATGGACTCGCCGCCGGAGCGCGAGGACCCGCGGCCGTGGCTGGCGATCGGCGAGCGGCTCGCGGCAGCCGGGCTGCACGTGCCGAAGGTGGCGGCGCGGGATCTGGAGCAAGGCTTCCTGCTGATCGAGGATCTGGGTTCGCGCCTGTACCTCGACGTGCTGGACGACACCAACGCGGACAGGCTTTACGGCGACGCGATGGACGCGCTGCTCGCGATGCAGACGCGCGTGGACGCGCGCGACCTGCCCGCGTTCGATCACCCTGTGCTGGTGGCCGGCCTGGAGGTGATGCCGCAGTGGTTCCTCGAACGCCACCTCGGCCACACGCCAAGCTGCGGGGAGTGGGACGTGCTGGAGGCGGCCTTCGACGCGATCATCCGCAACGCGCTGGCGCAGCCGCGCGTGTTCGTGCATCGCGACTACCACAGCCGCAACCTGCTGGTGACGGACGCGAACAACCCCGGCATCGTGGATTTCCAGGGTGCGCTGCACGGCCCGCTCACCTACGACCTCGCCTCGCTGCTGCGCGACGCCTATATCGCCTGGCCGCGCGAGCGCGTGGAGGGCTGGGTGGAAGCGTATCGGCAGCGGCTGCTGCACGCCGGCATGCTCGACGCCGGCGTCGACACCACGCACTTCCAGCGCTGGTTCGACCTGACGGGCCTGCACCGCCACGTGCGCGTGCTGGGACAGTTCTACCGGCTGTGGTATCGCGACGGCAAACCGGGGTATCTCAAGGACGTACCGCAGGTGTACCGCTACGTGGTCGAGGTGGCGTCGAGCTACCCGGAACTGCGCGACTTCGCGGCCTTGCTGCAACGCCATGCACAAGGCCGCGACCTCAGCCAGGTGGCGGCATGAGGCACGCGCTGATCTTCGCTGCCGGCCTGGGCGAGCGCATGCGACCGCTCACCGAACGCACGCCCAAGCCACTGCTCGTGGTCGGCGGCAAGCCGTTGATCGTGTGGCATCTGGAGAAGCTCGCCGCACTCGGCGTGAACTACGTGGTGGTGAACACCTCGCACCTGGCCGAACAGTTTCCCGAGGCACTGGGCGATGGTTCACGCTGGGGGCTGCGCATCCGATACGCCTACGAGGGTGCCACGCCGTTGGAAACCGGCGGCGGCATGTTGAACGCGCTGCCATTGTTGGGGCCGGCACCGTTTCTCGTGGTCAGTGGTGATGTATGGAGCGATGCCGATTACGCCGCCCTGCCCGCCGAGCCCACCGGCTCGGCGCATCTCTTGATGGTGGACAACCCGCCGCACCATCCGTTGGGCGACTTTGCGCTGGATGCGCAGGGATGTCTGCACGCGACAGGCGCGCCGCGCTGCACCTACAGCGGCATCGGCGTGTTCCGCCATGAATTCCTGGAAGGCTGGCGCGAGATCGTGGGCGAGGCGCCGGGCGCGGAAGCGAAGCCGCCGCGCTTCAAGCTGCGCCCGCTGCTGGAAGCGGCGATGGTGCGCGGCGCGCTGCATGGCTCGCTGCATCATGGCCGCTGGGCGGATGTGGGCACGCCCGAGCGGTTGGCGGCACTGGATCAGTCGCTGCCGTAGGAGCGCGCTGACGCGCGATGGCGCTTTTGGCGAAAGGCATCATCGCCCGCGAGCGGGCTCCTACAGTGGCATTGTGGAGAAAAGCGAAAGCTGCCCGCTCTGCCCTGCGGGCATCTCTCCCGCAGGCGGGAGAGAGATAGCGCAGCTGCAGGAACCGCCCCCTCCACCGCTTGCGGGGGAGGGGCTGGGGGAGAGGGCCAGCACCCTCGCGGCGAGGCTGCAAAGCCCCTTTCTGCCCTGCGGGCATCTCTCCCGCAAGCGGGAGAGAGTAGCCAGGATCGCCCGCGAGGCGGGCGATGCGATCTTATGGGCGGCGAGCGAGTTCCGGGTTTTCGCGGGTCACCGGCATCAGGTCCTTCTTCGACACGCCCAGCCACAGCAGGATGGGGCTGGCCACGAAGATGGAGGAGAGCGTGCCGACCACGATGCCGATCAGCATGGTGATGGCGAAGCCGTGCACGGCCGGGCCGCCGAAGAAATACAGCGCGGCCATGGTGATGCCGGTGAACAGCGAGGTGATGATGGTTCGGCTGAGCGTGCTGTTGATCGAGCGGTTCAGGATCTCTTCCGGCTCGGCCTTGCGCGCGAGGCGGAACAGCTCGCGGATACGGTCGAACACCACCACCTTGTCGTTGATCGAGTAGCCGATCACCGCCAGCACCGAGGCCAGCACGGTCATGTCGAACTCGCGCTGCACCAGCGCGATCACGCCCAGCGTCACCAGGGTGTCGTGGATCTCGGTGAGCACCGCGGCCACCGCGAAGCGGCGCTCGAAGCGTATCCACAGGTAGGCCATGATGCCCAGCATCACGAACACCGCAGCCACCATGCCATCGCCCTTGAGCTCCGCGCCCACCTCGGCGCTGACCGAGGCACGGCTTTTCAGCGTGGCGTCGGGGCGGGTGGTCTTGAGCGCCTGCATCACCGTGGTGGACACCTTGTCCAGCTGCACCTGGCCCTTGGCGTCCTTCATCGCGGCGGTGGGCTGCATGCGGATCGACACCTCGCGGGTGCCGCCCACGCTCTGCACCACCACGTTGTCCAGGCCGCCCTTCTCCAGCGCGCCGCGGACGTCGGTGGTCTGCACCGGCTTGTCGTAGTCCACCACCAGCGAGACGCCGCCGGTGAAGTCGAGGCCGTAGTTCAGCCCCTTGGTGGCGATCAGCACGATGGAGCCGAGCATCAGGAGCACGGCCAGCGCCACGCTGAAGTTGCGGATGCGCAGGAAGTGGATATTGCTGTTGTGGTTGAAAATTTCCATGGAATGGCTTCTCTATGCGGAAATCCGTTTCCGGGGTAAAAGCGGCCATCCATGGCCGCCATCTCGATAAGGCCTCTTACACCGACAGCGTCTTGAGCTTGCGGCGGCCGTGGATCAGCGCAGTGAACGCGTGCGTCATCACCACCGAGGTGAACATCGAGGTCAAGATGCCGATGCCCAGCGTCACGCCGAAGCCGCGGATCGCGCCGGTGCCCATGGCGGTCAGCGCCAGTGCGGCGATCAGGTGGGTGACGTTGGCGTCGAGAATGGTGGCCCAGGCCTTGTCGTAGCCGGCGTGGATCGCTGCGTGCGGCGTGCAGCCGTTGCGCAGTTCCTCGCGCACGCGCTCGCAGATCAGCACGTTGGCGTCGATCGCCATGCCCAGGGTGAGCACGATGCCGGCGATGCCGGGCATGGTGAGGGTCACCCCGATCATCGACATCACCGCGATCAGCACCAGCAGGTTGAAGAACAGCGCGATGTCGGCCACCAGGCCGAACAGCTTGTAGTAGATCGCCGCGGCGATCAGCACCAGCAACAGGCCCAGCATCACCGAGTCGAAGCCCTTCTTGATGTTCTCCTGGCCGAGGCTGGGGCCGATCACGTTCTCCTCGACAATGTCCATCGGCGCGGCCAGCGAACCGCTCTTCAGCAGCAGCGCCAGCTCGGAAGCCTCCTTGGTGCTGCCCAGGCCGTTGGTGGAGAACTCCTTGCCGAACGGACTCTGGATGGTGGCGTCGTTGATGACCGCATACGTGGTCTTGGGCGTGCGCACTTCCTTGCCGTTCACCGTGGAGGTTTCATACACGGTGTTGATGAGCACCACCGCCATCGGCTTGCCGACGTTGGCGTTGGTGAACTCCTGCATCTTCTTGGCGCCGGAGGCGTTCAGCGTGACGTTCACCGAGGGCGTGCCGTTCTGCTGGTCGACGCCGGAGCTGGCATCCACCAGCTCGTTGCCGGTGACGATGGGGCGCTTGCCGACCAGCACCGGCGCATGGCCTTCGCTGGTGTAGTAGAGGTTGGCGTCGGGCGGGATGCTGCCGGTGCGCGCGGCTTCCACCGCACGCGGGTCGCCGGGGTAGCCGATGCCGGCACGGTATTCCAGCGTGGCGGTGGCGCCGATCAGTTTCTTCGCCTCGGTGGGATCCTGCACGCCGGCCAGTTCCACCACGATGTGGTCTTCGCCCTGTTGCTGGATCAGCGGCTCGGACACGCCCAGCGCGTTGATGCGGTTGCGCAGCGTGCCCAGGTTCTGCTTGATCGTGCCCAGCGCGATGTCGCGCAGCTTGTCCGGCTTGATGGTGACGTTGAGCACGTAGCGGTCACCGGTGCTGGGGCCATTGATGACCACCAGATCCGGCGAGCTGTCAGCGATCAGGCTGGCCGCGCTGTTGCGGTCGTCGCTGGAACGCAGCACCACCACGATGCCCTGCCCGGCCACCGTGCTGCGCGCCACCGACTCGTAGCGCAGGTTCTTCTGGCGCAGCTGGCCGCGGATATCGTCGGCATAGCTGTTTTCCAGCTTGTCGACCACGCCGCTCTGGTCCACCTGCATCAGGAAGTGCACGCCGCCTTGCAGATCCAGGCCCAGCGGCATGGAATTGGCGCCGAGCATGGCCAGCCAATGCGGCACGGTGGACTGCAGCTTGAACGCCGCCGTGTAGCCGTCGCCGAGCAACGTCTTGATGGTATCGGCGCCGCTCTTCTGCACGTCGGCATTGGCGAAGGTGGCCAGCAGGTGATCGCCCTGCACCAGCACCTCGCCGGTGGCGATCTTGTCCTTGGCCAGCGCCGTCAGCACCTTCTGCCGCACGGCGTCATCGATGGGGGCCGAACCCTTGTTGGCGGTGACCTGCACCGCGGGCAGCGGCACGAAGGCGTTGGGCAGCGCGTAGAGGACGCCGAACAACATCACCAACACCACCAGCGCGTACTTCCAGCGTGGAAAATCGCTCATTCTGTGATCCCTCGCAGCCACTGCGCGCCGTCGATGCCGGACGGCCGTTTCCCCGGCTGCAATGTGTTTTTTATGCTCGCCCGCAGACGCGGGCGTCAGAAAATGCCAGACCTCGGCAACCGGCTCAGGCGGACTTCAGCGAGCCCTTGGGCAGCACCTGGGACACCATGCCTTTTTGCAGCTTCACCTTCACGTTCGGCGCGATTTCCACCGTGATGAAGGTCTCGCCCACCTCGTCCACGCGGCCGGCGATGCCGCCGTTGCTCACCACCTCGTCGCCCTTGGCCAGCGCCGCGACCATGGCGCGATGTTCCTTCTGCCGCTTGGTCTGCGGGCGGATCATCAGGAAATACATGGCGCCGAAGGCCACCGCCATGAAGATCAGCATGGAGAAGCCGCCGGTCTGCGGTGCGGCCGCCTGGGCCAGGGTGAAAGTGATCGGTAAACTCATCGTTCGCTAGCTCGCAAGTAGTGGCGCATGCAGGAAATTCCGCCCATGGCGCCCAAAAGATTCCCGATTATGCCATGCGCCCCCGCCGCCCGCACGGCGCGGTGGTCACGCCCTGGCGCCTTCGCCCGCGCCCTGCCGCCGCGCATGGAAGGCGGCCACGAAATCCGCCAGCCGCCCCGCCGCGATGGCCTCGCGCAGCCCCGCCATCAACCGCTGGTAATGCCGCAGGTTGTGCATGGTGGCGAGCTGGCTGGCGAGAATCTCGTTGCAGCGATCCAGATGGCGCAGGTAGGCGCGGGAAAACCCGCCGGCACAGGCATGGCAGTCGCAGCCCTCCTCGATCACCCGGGTGTCGGCGGCGTACTTCGCGTTGCGGATGCGCAGCGTACCCTCGGCGGTGAACAGGAAGCCGTTGCGCGCGTTGCGCGTGGGCATCACGCAATCGAACATGTCGATGCCGCGGCACACCGCCGCCACGATGTCCTCCGGCCGCCCCACGCCCATCAGGTAACGCGGCTTGTTTTCCGGCAGCAGCGGCACGGTGAAATCCAGCGCGTGGTTGCGCGCCTCCTCCGGCTCACCCACCGCGAGGCCGCCCACCGCGTAGCCGTCGAAGCCGATCTCCACCAGCCGCTGCGCCGAACGCCGGCGCAGCGGCTCGTACACGCTGCCCTGCACGATGCCGAACAGATTGTTCGGGTTGCGCAAATCGTCGAACGCGCGGCGCGAGCGCTCGGCCCAGCGCAGGCTGAGTTCCATCGAATCGGCCGCCACCTTTTCCGTGGCCGGGTACGGTGTGCACTCGTCGAAGATCATCGCGATGTCCGAATCCAGCGTGCGCTGGATCTGCATCGACACCTCGGGCGAGAGAAACACCTTGGAGCCATCCACCGGCGAGGCGAAGGTCACGCCTTCCTCGGTGAGCTTGCGCCGGTGCGCCAGCGAGAACACCTGGAAGCCGCCGGAGTCGGTGAGGATGGGCTGGTCCCAGCCGATGAAGCGATGCAGCCCGCCGAACTTCTCCACGATCTCCAGGCCGGGCCGCAGGTAGAGGTGGAAGGTGTTGCCCAGAATGATCTCGGTCCCGGTCTCGCGCACGTCGCGCGGCGTCATCGCCTTCACCGAGCCGTAGGTGCCCACCGGCATGAAGGCCGGCGTCTCCACCGTGCCACGCGGGAAGGAGAGACGGCCGCGGCGGGCGGCGCCGTCGGTGGCAAGAAGGTCGAAATTCAGGGAAGTCATCCAGCCATTATCGCAGGTCGCGGCTTTCTCCCCTCTCCCGCTTGCGGGAGAGGGGTCGGGGGAGAGGGTGCCCGCTCTGGCGGAAAATCCTGAAAGCCCCTCTCCCACACGTGGGAGAGGGGAGCTTCAAACCCCGTGCGGCAAAATCAGCATCGCATCGCCGTAGGAGAAGAAGCGATAGTGCTGCCCCACCGCGTGCCGATACGCGCCCAGCATGAACTCGCGTCCGGCCAGCGCCGACACCAGCATCAGCAGGGTCGACTGCGGCAGGTGGAAGTTGGTGATGAGGCCGTCGATGCTGGTGATCCGGTAGCCGGGGAAGATGAAGATCTGCGTCTCGCCCGCGAACGGGCGCAGCACGCCATCCACCGTCGCGGCTTCGAGCGCGCGCACCACGGTGGTACCCACCGCGATCACCCGGCCACCGGCGGCGCGCGTGCGATGGATCTGCTCCACCAGGCCGGCGCCCACGTTGAGCCATTCGCGGTGCATGTGGTGGTCGGTGATTTCTTCCGCCCGCACCGGCTGGAAGGTGCCGGCGCCCACGTGCAGGGTGACGTAGCCGAAGTCCACGCCCTGCCCGCGCAGCGTATCCAGCAGCGGCTGGTCGAAGTGCAGGCCGGCGGTGGGCGCGGCCACGGCGCCGGGCTCGCGCGCGTAGACGGTCTGGTAGCGCTCGCTGTCGGCGGCGTCGGGCTGCCGTTCGATGTAGGGCGGCAGCGGCATCTCGCCCAGCTTGAGCAGCAGCTTTTCCAGCGGTTCGGGCGCCTCGAAGCGCAACCGGAAGAAATCCTCGTCGCGGCCCAGCACCACCGCAAAGCTGCCGTCGGCCAGCGCGATGCGCGCGCCTTCCTTCGGTTTCTTGCTCACGCGCAGCTGCACGGTGGCCTCATGCGCGCCAGTGACGCGCTCCAGCATGATCTCCACCGCGCCGCCGCTGTCCTTGCGTCCGTACAGCCGCGCCGGCAGCACGCGGGTGTCGTTGAACACCAGGAGATCACCCGGCCGCAGGAAGTCAGGCAAGTCGCGGAACACACGATCCTGCCGCGTGCCGGCAGCCACGTCGAGCAGCAGCAGGCGGCTGGCCGAACGCTCGGGCAAAGGCGCCTGCGCGATCAGCTCGGGCGGCAGGTCGAAGTCGAAATCGGATTTCTTCAAGGTCGTGGCGGGTGGGCGGGGCAGCGTGCATTATCCCGCAACGCCGGCATGGCGATCAGCCTGCCCCACGCGCGCTTGCCGCCATGCCTGCCTGCGGACAGAATCGCAGCATGACCCACTGGCACCCCGCCGCCCCCTGGAGCGGCTTTCTCAAGGGCACTTCGGCCGCCGTCGTCGTGATCCTGATCGGCGCATCCTTGCTGGTCGCATGGCTCGTGCCGGCGCTGCAGTGGTGGCGCGGGCCGATCATCGCCTTGCCGCTCGTGATCCTGCTCACCGCCGCGCCCTTCGTGGTGCGCGGTTTCGCGCTGCAGGGCGGCGAGCTGCGGGTGCGCCGGCTGGGTTGGACGACGCGCGTGCCGCTGGGCGAGCTGCGCGAGGCCAGCGTCGATCCCAACGCCGGCGCCGGTTCGATCCGGCTGCTGGGAAACGGCGGGCTGTTTTCCTTCAGCGGCTGGTTCCGCAACGCGAAGCTGGGTCGCTATCGTGCCTTCGTCACCGACTGGCAACGCGTCGTGGTGCTGCGCGGCAGTGCCTGCACCGTGGTGCTGTCGCCGGTCGATCCAGCGGACTTCGTGCAGGCATTGCAGGCCGCTGCCATCGCACCGCGCGCCGTGGTGTCGCGCCGCTGGCGGCAACGCCGCAGCCAGCAGCGCCCCTGAAAAGGGCTCAAAGCCAGCCTTTCTGCCGCGCCAGCCGATAGGCTTCGATGCGGTTGCCCACGCCCAGCTTGCCGATGGCCTCGGACAGGTAATTGCGCACGGTGCCGTGCGAAAGATTGAGCGCCGTGGCGATGTCGCCGGCGCTTTGCCCTTCGCCGGCCAGACGCAGCACCTGACGCTCGCGGTCGTTCAACGGATCGGCCTCCGACCAGGCCTCCAGCGCCAGCTGCGGATCGATGGCGCGGCCGCCGCGATGCACGGTGCGCAACGCCTCGGCGAGATTCTCGGCCGGCGCGTCCTTCAGGAGATACCCCGACACGCCGGCATCCAGCGCTCGGCGCAGGAAGCCGGGACGCGCGAAGGTGGTGACGATGATGACCTTGCTCGCCAGCTCGTGGCGCGCGATACGCTGCGCCAGTTCCAGCCCGGTCAGGCCCGGCATCTCGATGTCGGTGACCAGCACATCGGGCTTGAGCCGCTGCAGCTCGCGCCAGGCCGCTTCGCCGTCGGCGGCGCTGCCCAGCACCTCGATATCGCTTTCCAGATTGAGCAGCGCGGTGAGCGCGCCGCGCACCATCGCCTGATCTTCGGCCAACAGCACACGGATCATGCGATGCCCTCGCGCAGCCTGGCGCACAGCGGCAAGGCTACGGTCAGCGTGGTGCCACGCTGCGCGGGCGAGTCGATGGCGAGCGTGCCACCCAGCGCCTGCACGCGCTCACGCATGCCGTGCAAGCCGTTGCCGTGGGCGACCAGCCCGCCGCGTCCGTTGTCTTGAATACGCATCCGCCACTGCTCCGCCTCACGGGTGATGGCTACGAGCGCCGTGGTGGCGCACGCATGCCGATGGATATTGGTGACCGCCTCGCGCAGCACCAGCGCCAGCGGCGCTTCGACTTCGGCCGGCAACGCCAGCGACGCCGGCAGGCTGGCTTCCAGCACGATATCGGAAGCTTCCAGCATCAGTCGCGCCGAGGCCAGCTCGGCCGCAAGATCACTGCGCCGCATACCGGTGACGGCGGCGCGCACTTCGGCCAGCGCGTGGCGCGAGACGCGCTCCACTTCCGCCATTTCCTGTTGCGCGCGCGCCGGATCGGCCAGCGCCAACTTGCGCGCCAGTTCGGACTTCAGCGCGACCAGCGACAGCGTGTGGCCGAGCAGGTCGTGCAGGTCGCGACCGATGCGCTCGCGCTCAGCCTGGGTGGCAAGACGGCGCACCTCCTCCTGCGACAGGCGCAGGGCGGCGTCTTTTTCCTTGTAGATGCGCTCCACACCGACGATGACGCTGATTTCCAGCGCACTGAGCACCGTCACCACCAGCAATACCCGCGGATAGCCGGCCCACCATCCGAGCCCGAGCAGGATGAGGTTGAGCGCCGCGAACTGCATTACCTGCGCGCGCCAGCCCGTCCGGCAAAGGCACATCATCACGCAGGCGTAGATGAAGTAATTGAGCCCGCTCGGATACCAGCGCAGCAACGCGAAGCACAGCAGGGCCATGCCCCACGGGTAGTACGGCGTGCGTCGCCGCGGCGCCCGCTGGATGCCGATGAACAGCAGCAAGAACAGCGGGTAGGACAGCAAGGTGCACAGCCACCAGGTGCGCGTGTATCCCTTGAGGCCGCCATCGAACAGCGGCGTGACGAAAACCCACGCCGACCACAGCAGGTGGATGCTGTCGGCCCAGGGCGACTTGCCGCGGCGGATGTCCTCGGCCACGCCCGAGTCCGGCGCCGGCGTGAGCCAGCGGACGAGCCACGCGGGCTTCATGCCGGCTCCGTGGACACGCCGCGCGCCAATGCCGCGAGCGGCAGTTCGATGCACAGGCGCGTGCCCTGCCCACGCGGCGAATCGATGGTGAGTCGCCCGCCCGCCGCGCGCACGCGCTCACGCATGCCGTCCAGGCCGTTGCCGTGCGTGGCCACGCCGCCGCAGCCATCGTCCTCGATGCACAGGCGCAACGCGTCGTCGTGCCGCTGCCAGTGCACGCAGGCGCGCCGGGCCTGCGCATGGCGGGCGATGTTGGTGGCCGCTTCGCGCAGCACCAGCGACAGCACACGCTCCAGTTCGGCCGGCAGCGGCGCCGGCAGCGGCGCGCAATCGAGCTGGACGCCGGAAGATTCCAGCAGCAGTCGCACCGAGGCCAGCTCACCGACGAGGTTGGCGGCGCGGATGCCGCTGACCGCGCTGCGCACCTCGGCCAGCGCATGCCGCGCCACCGCTTCCGCCTCCGCCAGCTCGCGCCGCGCGGCTGCGTGGTCGCGATCGAACAGCTTGCGCGAAAGCTCCAGCTTCAAGGTGATGAGCGAGAGCGTGTGGCCCAGGAGATCGTGCAGGTCGCGGCCGATGCGCTCGCGCTCGGCAGTGGCGGCGAGCTGGCGGATCTGCTCGTGCGACTGGCGCAGCTCGATGTTCTTGCGCCCATTGATGCGCGCCGCCAGTGAGCCCACGCCCACGCTGGAGCAGACGCAGATCACCATTACCATCACGTACCACGGCCAGCCCAGCAACTTGCCCTCGAGCACCAGCGATACCTGGATCAGCACGATCCAGCTCGCACTGTGCGCCACCGAGCCTTCGAAAGGCGCCATGGCGCAGGCAAACACGCCATAGGTCCAGGCGCCGGGGTTCCAGGGTATCGACACCCCGGCGAGCACCGCCATCGCAGTGGACCATGCGCCCGCCTCGCGCGCCGGGCGCACGTAGGCGCCGGCGAACAGCAGCAGGAACACCGGATAGCCCAGGATCAGCGACCACCAGAAGCCGCGCCCGACCGGCGTGAAGGCCGGCGGGATAAACACCCAGAACGACCACAACAGGTTGAGCGCATGGAAGCGCGGTACCTGCCCGGAGGCGCGCAGGCGCGCCACGACCGAATCCGGCGACGGACGCAGCCAGGCGGGCGGCAACATGCGCAGGGCAGTGATGGCATTCATGCCGGCATGCTACCCCGCCTCATCCGACCCGACGCAGACGGCGCGCGGCCAGGGCGAAGAACGCCGCGCCGAATCCGGCCAATACCAGCAGGTGCGGCAGCACCGGCTCATGCGCGATGCCCACCACGATCAGTGCAATGCGGTCGAGGTGGTAACTGGGCCAGATCGGCGCGACCCACTGCAGGGATTTCGGCAACATCGAAAGCGGCAGCCACAGGCCGGACAGGAAGGCCATCGGCAGGTAGACCAGCTGCAGCAGGCCGGGGGCGCCCTGCCCCTTCACCAGCGTGCCCACCAACATGCCCAGCGCGCAGAACGGCAGCACGCCGAACGTGCCCACCGTCAGCATCGCCAGCACACGCGGAAAGTCCAGCACCACGCCACCCACGGTGAAGCCCAGCGCCAGCAGCAGGATCACCACGAGGCCGGCGGCAAGCATGGCCATCACCATCTTGCCGAGCAGGTAGGCGCCCGCCGGCATCGGCAACGCACGCTTCAGCGTGAGCAGGCCGCCATCGCGTTCGATCGCCAGCGATACACCGAAGCCGAACAGGCCCGGCCCCATCACGCCGAAGGCGGTGTAGCTGGCCAGCAGATAGCGCGAGGCGTCGCTGCCCGGATGGCTCAACAGCACACCGAACATCAGGTAGAACACCGTGGAGAACAGCGTCATCGGCAGCATGAACGACGGCGCGCGCAAGTAGCGCAGGCATTCGCTGCGCGCCTCGGCGAGGTAGGCACCGAGTACGCGGCTCGGCGGCATCGTCGTCGTATCGGCCAGCGGCGCGGCCACGGGTGGGATCACGGCATTCATCAGGCGGCCTCCTGCAAGGCGGGATCGCGGGTGAGTTCGGTGAACGCCTCGGCCAGCCCGGCGCGCTGCACTTCCAGTTCGGCTAGGGCAGGATCGGCGTCGAGCAGCCGGCGCACCACCGTCTCGGCGTTCGCGGTGGCGATGCACAGGCGCGCGCCATCGCGCGTGGCGGAGGCCACGCTGGGCCACGCGGCGATCGCTTCGGCGTCGAGGTCGCTCACGCAGCGGATGCGGGTGAGCGCCACGCGCTTGCGCAGGTCGTCCACGCTGCCTTCGCTGAGCACGCGGCCCTGGCCCAGCACCACCACGCGCTGCGCCAGCGCCTCGGCTTCCTCCAGGTAATGCGTGGTGAGTACCACGGCGCAGCCTTCGGCAACCAGCGAACGCATCGCCGCCCACAGCCGCTGCCGCGCGGTGATGTCCATGCCCACGGTGGGCTCGTCGAGGAACAGCAGTTCGGGCCGGCCGCACAGCGCCAGCGCGAACTGCACGCGCCGCTGCTGGCCGCCGGAGAGTTTGCCGTAGGGCCGCGGCAGCAGGTCGGTGATGCCGGCCAGCGTGGCGGTTTCGCCGAAGTCGCGCGGGTTCGGGTAATAGCTCATCGTGAGGCGCAGCAATTCGCCCACGCGCAGCGTCGCCGGCAGGTTGGCCGACTGCAGCATCACGCCGATGCGCCGGCGCGCCTCGATGCGCTGCGGGTCGAGGCCGAACAGTTCGGCGCGGCCCGCGTCGGGGCGCATCAGGCCCAGCAGCAGGCCGATGCTGGTGCTCTTGCCGGCGCCATTGGGGCCGAGCAGGGCGAGCAGTTCGCCGCGCCGCACGGCGAGATCCACGCCATCGAGCGCGGTGAGCGGGCCGTAGCGCTTCACGGCGGCGGCAAGGCGGGCAACGATGGGGTCATGCATGTGGGCGTCTCCTCCTGCCGCACATCGTGGGCCGCGCGCCGCACCGGCCCCAGTCGCCGCCGTCAGCCATCGCGCGTGACAGCCGTCATCCGTGTGCAAGTTGCTGCAGTGCAAGGCGTTTCGACGCCGGCAGGGGGTACCGGACACCCCGCCCCGCAGGTTATCCTTGGCGTTCGTGAAAGCACGCCGCCCGCACTGCCGGACGACCTGGCGCGCACATCGCACCCTATTTCCGTCGGCCTGCTTCGCGCTGGGTGCGAGGCGCCGACGGCCTTGGAGGAGAAAACCATGAGTCTCATCGAACAGCTGCGCGAACTGCGCGAATTCGGCGGCAAGCCGCGCACCATCGGCCTGGACGACGCCAGCATCGAGCGTATGGCCGCCGCCGATCCGATGCTGGGCGAGGCGGTTGCCGCCGCGCTGGCGCACCACCGCGAACTGCGCGCGGAGCTGGGTGATTTCCTGAAGCTGGACGAGCCCGCGCAGCTGGCGCAGGCGCAGGCCGGCTTCGTCAACTTCTACCCCGACGACGCCATCAACCCCTACCTGCCCGCCGCCGCGCGCGGCCCGTGGATCGTCACCCTGAAGGGCGCGGTGCTGCACGACAACGGCGGCTACGGCATGCTCGGTTTCGGCCACAACCATCCCGGCATCGACGCCGCGCTGGCACGCGGCCAGGTGATGGCCAATGTGATGACGCCGAGCGTGGCGCAGCTGCGCTTCACCCAGGCGATGGAGAAGGAACTGGCGCGCCGCCCCGGCGGCAACCCGTACGCGCGCTACCTCTGCCTCAACTCCGGCTCGGAGTCGGTGTCGCTGGCCTGCCGCTTCGCCGACGTCAACGCCAAGCTGATGACCGACGCCGGCGGCCGCTACGCCGGGCGCACCATCAAGCGCCTGGTGGTGAAGGGCGCCTTCCACGGCCGCACCGAGCGCCCCGCGCTGTATTCGGATTCCTCGCGCAAGACCTATCAGCAGTACCTCGCCAGCTATCGCCACGAGGACAGCGTGCTGGTGGTCGATCCCTACAACGTGGCCCAGCTCGAAGCCGCGTTCGCCGACGCCGACCAGCACGGCTGGTTCATCGAGGCGATGTTCCTCGAACCGGTGATGGGCGAAGGCGACCCCGGCCGCGCGGTCACGCCGGAGTTCTACAGCGCCGCGCGCCGGCTCACCGAGGCGCACGGCAGCCTGCTGCTGGTCGACTCCATCCAGGCGGGCCTGCGTGCGCACGGCGTGCTCTCGATCACCGCCTACCCCGGCTTCGAACAGTTGCCCGCGCCGGACATGGAAACCTTCTCCAAGGCGCTCAACGCCGGCCAGTACCCGCTCTCCGTGCTGGCGGTGAGCGAGCGCATCGCCGCGCTGTACCGCAAGGGTATCTACGGCAACACCATGACCGCCAACCCGCGCGCGCTGGACGTGGCGCTGGCCACGCTGGGCGAGCTCAGCGACGCGGTGCGCAACAACATCCGTGAGCGCGGCAAGGAGTTCGTCGACAAGCTCAACGCGCTGAAGGGCGAGCTGGGCGGTCTCATCACCAAGGTGCAGGGCACCGGCCTGCTGTTCTCCTGCGAGCTGGCGCCGCAATTCAAGTGCTACGGCGGCGACTCCACCGAGGAATACATGCGCGAGCACGGCGTCGGCGTGATCCACGGCGGTACCAATTCGCTGCGTTTCACCCCGCACTTCAACGTCACCAGCGCCGAGGTCGACCTGATCGTGGCCCACGTGCGCCAGGCGCTGCTCAAGGGCCCGCGCAAGAGCGAAAGCAAGGCGGCCTGAGCCCGCGTTGCACGCCTGCCGAAGCCGCGCAACGCGCTTCGGCAGGCACCCGCGACGGACCGATCCTGCGGCCGACGCCGTCATGGGCGCCGCGCCTACAACGTCCCCCGCGCCACCGCGTGACGATCGTCCTTCCCGGTTCTAGACTGCCGCCACCGGCAGCCGCCGGCCACCCAGGGAGATCGTCACCATGTCCGTATCGTTCCGAGTGCTCTTCGCCGCTGCCGCCATGACGCTGGCCAGCGTCGCCATTGCCGCCCCCGGCGCCCCGGCGCAGGCCGCCAAGCAGCCGACGATGAGCGCCACCCCGATGGCGCCGGCCGCCAAGAAGCCGGCCACCGCCCAGCAGCAGCGCATGAAGGACTGCAACAAGGACGCCAAGGCCAAGGCGCTCAAGGGCGCCGACCGCAAGAGCTTCATGAGCACCTGCCTGAAGGGTGGCAAGGCCGCGCCGACGGCCGTCAAGTAAGGCCCCGCGCACAGCGAGCAAGCCCGCGCCCCTGCCCGGCCACGCCGCGCAGGGGCGCATCGTTTGTGGCTATGCTCCCGACCATCCATGCACACGCAGTCCGCCCATGAACATCACCGAAGTCCGCCACCCGCTGATCCGGCACAAACTTGGCCTGATGCGTCGCGCCGGCGTCAGCACCAAGGAATTCCGTGAACTGGCCGGCGAAGTGGCCGCCCTGCTCACCTACGAGGCCACCAAGGATCTGGCCACGGTCAGCGAAAGCATCGAAGGCTGGGCCGGCCCGGTCACGGTGGAGCGCATCAAGGGCGCCAAGATCACCGTCGTGCCCATCCTGCGCGCGGGCCTGGGCATGCTGCCCGGCGTGCTCAACCTGATCCCTGCCGCCAAGGTCAGCGTGGTGGGCCTGAAACGCGACGAGCGCACGCTCGAACCCAGCGCCTACTACGAAAACCTCAGCGGTCGCATGGACGAGCGCATCGCCCTGATCGTCGACCCCATGCTGGCCACCGCCGGCACCCTCATCGCCACCGTCGACATGCTCAAGCGCGCCGGTTGCAAACGCATCAAGGGTTTGTTCCTGGTCGCCGCGCCGGAAGGCCTCAAGCGCATCGAAGCCGCCCACCCGGACGTCGAGATCTACACCGCCGCCATCGACGAACGCCTGAACGAACGCGGCTACATCCTGCCCGGCCTGGGCGACGCCGGCGACAAGATCTTCGGCACCCGGCCGGGCGCCTGAGGCGCGTCGCCATCGCCTGAAAGACGACGCCCTGCCGCCGGTGCCGCACGCCGGGCATGCGACGCCAGCGGCCCACCCAGCGCGTGGAGGGCGCGGGCGTTTCCGGCCTAGAATCAACCCATGCGCTCCGAACACATCCGCCTGTTCCAGACCCTGCCGCACACCTGCGGCTACTACGCCGAGCGCACGGCGCAGAACCTGGTGATCGACCCGGCCGCACCCAACCTCGACAAGCTCTACGGCCCGGCGCTGGAACACGGTTTTCGCCGCGCCGGCGGCCACCTGTACCTGCCGCACTGCGGCAACTGCCACGCCTGCACGCCCTGCCGCATCGATGTGGAGGGCTTCGTGCCGGATCGCGCGCAGCGGCGCTGCACGCGGCGCAACGCCGACCTCACGCTGACCGCCTGCCGGCCTGGCTACAACGCCGAGCGCCACGCGTTGTACGCGAAATACCTGCGCCATCGCCACCCCGGCGGCGGCATGGACGAGGCCGCCGCCAGCGACTTCCGCCGCTTTCTCACCGCGCCATGGAGCCCCACGGAATTTCTGGAGCTGCGCTGCGGCGACCGCCTGCTCGCGGTGGCGGTCACCGATGTCACCGGCCAAGGCCTGTCGGCCGTCTACACTTTCTTCGATCCGGACGAAGCCGCGCGCAGCCTGGGCACCTACGCCATCCTGGCGCAGGTGGAGCTGGCTCGCCGTCGCGGCCTGCCCTTCGTCTACCTGGGCTTCTGGATCAAGGATCACCCCAAGATGGACTACAAGCGCCGCTTCAAACCACTGCAGGTGCGTACGGCCGCGGGCTGGCAGACGCTGCGGTAGGAGCCCGCTGGCGGGCGATGCTTCTGCTTTGATGCATCAGTGCAAAAGCATCGCCCGCCAGCGGGCTCCTGCCGGTCATCCGACGGGAAGCTTGGCACCCACCGGCGGATACGGAAACAGCTGCACCAGCGGCACCGAGATGCCGTCGTCGCCCATCACCCGGCAATGGCCGCGGTCGAGCTGACGCGGGTCGTCCACGCCGCAGCTGTGCGCGATGATGCCCACCTCGTGCATCACGTTCTTCGCGTAGTTCGCCACCTTCTCGCACTTGTCGGTCACCACCAGGCCGCGCTGCAGCTTGGGGTTCTGCGTGGTGATGCCGGTGGGGCAGGTGTTGCGATTGCACTGCAGCGACTGGATGCAGCCCAGCGCCAGCATGAAGCCGCGCGCGGAGTTGACGAAATCCGCGCCCATCGACAGCGCCCAGGCCACGTCGTAGGCGGTGATGCACTTGCCCGAGCAGATCACCTTCACCCGCTCGCGCAGGCCGTGTTCGATCAGGGTGTTCACCAGCATCGGCAGGGCCTCGTGCAGCGGCAGGCCGACGCCTTCCATCAGGGTCTGCGGCGCGGCGCCGGTGCCGCCCTCGGAGCCGTCCACGATGATGAAATCGGGCGCGCTCCTGAGGCCGCGCCGATGCACCTCGTCGCACAGGTCGGCAATCATGCGCATGTCGCCGAACACCGCCTTGAAGCCGGTGGGCTTGCCGGTGAGTTCGCGGATGTGCGCCACCGCATCCATCAGTTCGGCCACGTTGCCGATATCCAGATGACGATTCGGGCTTTGCGAATCCTGCCCCACCGGAATGCCGCGGATCGCGGCGATCTCCGGCGTCACCTTGGCCGCCGGCAAGAGGCCGCCCATGCCGGGCTTGGCGCCTTGGCCGAGCTTGATGCTGACCATCTTCACCTGCTTGTGCGCGCAGACGGCCGTGAGCTTGGCGTCGTCCAGCTTGCCGTCCGGCGTGCGCACGCCGTACTTGGCGGTGCCGATCTCGAAGATGACGTCGCAGCCGCCTTCCAGGTGGTACGGCGCCAGCCCGCCCTCGCCGGTGTCCATCCAGATGCCGGCCTTGGCCGCGCCGATCGAGAGCGCGCGCACCGCCGGCGCGGAGAGCGCGCCGAAGCTCATCGCCGAGATGTTGAAGAACGCGGCGTGCGCGTAAGGCTCGCGCGCATGCGGGCCGATCGTCACCGGCTTCGGCTCCACATGGTGATCGCCGAGCGCGGGAAAGGCCGCGTTGACGAAGAACGGCATGCCCTCGGTACGCAGGTCGCGGGTGGAGCCGAAGGCGTTGGTGTTCTCCGCGTTCTTCGCCGCGCGGTACACCCACACGCGCTGGGCACGGTTGAACGGCAGCTCCTCGCGGTCACTGGAAAACAGGTACTGGCGGAAGAACTCGCCCAGACGCAGGAAGCCATAGCGGAAGTGGCCAATCACCGGAAAATTGCGCAGCACCGCATTCGCGGTCTGGTTGCGATCCACCACCCACACCACCGCCGTCACCACCACGGCCAGCGCCAGCAGCAGCACGAACAGTGCCGCGAACGTCTCTACCAGCACCACCAACCAGTGCGCGAACCCCGTCGTTTGCATGTGCGACTCCTGTGCCTCGCGAGGAAATACCGATCACGTCGAGCGTAGCTCGCGTGGCGGGCGAACGCGAGCAGCAGCCATGGATGGCCGCGCTTTGGTGAGCGAGCAAGCCGAAGCGCGCTGTTCTTCCGCTCCCCGCCGGGGCGCGGGGAGCGGCCATGGATGGCCCTGCTCTGAGGAGCGAGGAAGAGGGTCGAGGTCAGGGGACAAGTCTCGCGACACCACTTATCGAAGCGCGCTTCGATTGCAGCGATTCCACAAGGACAGCCCCTCACCCCAGCCCTCTCCCCCGGCAGGGAGAGGGCGCAGGATGCTACAGCTCCACGCGCAGCTGCGCCGCGGCACGCACGGCCTTGGCGCGCGCCGCCTCGATGTCGACGTCACGCGCCAGCGTCACCGCCATGCGCCGGCGCCCTTTCACCTCGGGCTTGCCGAACAGGCGCAGCTGCGTGTCCGGCTCGGCCAGCGCAGCCGCCACGCCGTGGTAGCGCGGCGCGCGGCCCTCGCCTTCCACCAGCACCGCGCACGAGGCCGCGGGGCCGAGCTGGCGGATCACCGGAATCGGCAGACCGAGGATCGCCCGCGCGTGCAGCGCGAACTCCGACAGATCCTGCGAGATCTGAGTGACCAGGCCGGTGTCGTGCGGGCGCGGGCTGACCTCGGAGAAGATCACCGCATCGCCCTTGACGAAGAACTCCATGCCGAACACACCCCAGCCGCCCAGCGCGTCCGACACCGCGGCGGCCTGGCGCTGCGCCTCGGCCAGCGCCTGGTCGCTCATCGGTTGCGGCTGCCAGGACTCGCGGTAGTCGCCGTCTTCCTGGCGATGGCCGATCGGCGCGCAGAAGCTGGTGCCATCCTTGTGGCGCACGGTGAGCAGGGTGATCTCGTAATCGAAATCGACGAAGCCTTCCACGATCACCCGGCCCTGCCCCGCGCGACCGCCGGACTGCGCGTAATCCCACGCGTGCTGCAGCTCGGCTTCGCCATGCACCACGCTCTGGCCCTTGCCCGAGGAGCTCATCACCGGCTTGACGACGAAGGGATAGCCGACATCGGCCACCGCGCGGCGATAGTCGGCCTCGTTGTCGCAGAAGCGATACGGCGAGGTGGGCAGTTCCAGCTCCTGCGCGGCGAGCCTGCGGATGCCCTCGCGGTCCATCGTCAGCCAGGCGGCGCGCGCGGTGGGGATCACGTGCAGGCCTTCGCGTTCCATCTCCACCAGGGTCGGCGTGTGGATCGCCTCGATCTCCGGCACCACCAGGTCGGGATGCTCGGCCTCGATCACGCGGCGCAGCGCGGCGCCGTCCAGCATGTCGATCACATGGCTGCGGTGCGCCACCTGCATCGCCGGCGCGTCGGCGTAACGATCCACCGCGATCACCTCCACCGCGTAGCGCTGCAGCTCGATGGTGAGCTCCTTGCCGAGCTCGCCGGAGCCCAGCAGCAGCACGCGCACGGCGTGGTCGGAAAGGGGCGTGCCGAAGGGTTTCATGGATCGGTCCTGGGTCGTGATGGCAAGTCGTCGATGGATGGCACGGACGCAGTCGCCGGCTGACGCCGTGCCGCTGGCTGGTGTCGCATCGCCCGGGCGCCAGCGTATGCTTGGGCGTTCGCCGCCCACGGATTCTCCCATGAAGTTGCCGCGCGCCACGCGTTTTGCCCTGTTCCTGCTCGCCCTGGTCGCCGCCCTGCTGCTCGCCGGCTGCCAGCACGATGCGCTGCCGTTCAAGCTCACCGACCTCAGCGGGCACATGCCCGACCTGAAGTTCCAGCTCACCGACGACAATGGCAAGGCGGTCACCGGTGCCGACTATCGCGGCAAGGTGGCGCTGCTGTATTTCGGCTATACGCACTGCCCCGATGTCTGCCCGACGACCCTCGCGCAAACGGTCGCCGCGTTGCGCAAGTTGGGCGCTGCGGGCGATGACGTGCGCATCCTCTTCGTCAGCGTCGATCCGGCCCGCGACACGCCGGCCGTGCTGCACGCCTACGCCGGCGCCTTCGACAAAAAGCGGCGCGTGGTGGGGCTTACCGGCAGCCCGGGCGCCATCGAGGCACTCAGCAAACGCTACCGCTCCGCCTTCACCCGCGAGCCCTCCAGCAAGAGCGGCGACTACGAAGTCACCCACAGCGCCGGCATCTACGTGTTCGACCGCGACGGCCGCGCCCGCGTGCTCTCCACGCCGGCCACGCCGCCGGCCGACCTGGTGCACGACCTCAAGCTGCTGCTCGCTGCGGGAGCCTCCTCATGAAACGGATCGCCCTGCTGTTGGCTGGCCTGCTGGCCGCCGGCCTCGCCCACGCCGCCACGCCGCAAGTCAGTGCCAGCCACGCCTGGATTCGCGTCTTGCCGGGCGACCTGCCCGCCGGCGCCTACGTGGTGCTGCACAACGACGGCGACCAGCCGATCTCGCTCACCGGCGCCCACAGCGACGCCTACGGCATGGCGATGCTGCACCAGAGCGCGCAGGTGGGCGGCAACAGCCACATGACCATGGTCGCCGCGCTGCCGATCCCGGCCCACGGCACGCAGGCGCTCGCGCCCGGCGGCTATCACCTGATGCTGATGGACGCCAGGCAGCCGGTGCAGCCGGGGCAGCACGTGCGTATCACGCTGGAATTCGCCGGCGGCGGCACACTGCCGGTGGAGTTCACCGCGCGGCCGGCCAACGCGCTGGGCGATCCCTGATCGCGCCGATCAATCGGGCGTGGCCCGGTACGGCGCCGGCCACGGCTTGCGCGGCAGCCGGCCGGCGCGCGACAGCCGCATCCACTGGCGCAGCGCCAGCAGCGCGCCCAGCGATTCCATCAGCGCCGCCGGCACCCAGGTGATGATGCCGCCCACCATCTGCCCGGTGAGTACGTTGAAGCTGAAGGCGCGGCCGCAGATCTCGAAGATCGGGTAGAGGTCGGTGTGCGAGAAGGTGACGATGGCGCCAGCGAGAATCTGCGGCGCCATGGTGAAGCCCGGCGAGAGCACGCGCAGGCCCGCGCCCATGCGGCCCGGCGGATGCGGGCGGTGATCGAGGATCAGCGACCAGTAGACGAAACCCGACAGCAGCATCGTCCAGTTCATGAAACGGTAGACGCGCCAGTCCAGCATCGCCAGCGTCTGTGCCGGCGGCAGCAGCCAGACCAGCACGAAGAACACGAACAGCAACGACGCCACGGTCGGCTGAAACAGCACGCCGCTGGCCACGCGCCACGGCAGCGAGCGACGCCAGCGGCCGAACCGGCGCACGCGCCAGCGTCGCGGCAGGCCCGCGCGCAGCACGTTCGCGGGGAACGAGCCGCAGATCAGCAGCGGCGTGACGTGGTGCAACAGCAACTGCTGCAGGCGATGCACGAAGAACTCGTGCTCGGCGTAGAAATCCAGGTAGGTCTGCAGGCTGAGCCAGATGATGGCCATGCCGCTCCAGAACGCCAGCCGCCGGCCAAGGCTCACCGGCACCCGGCGACTGCCGCGCCAGTACAGCACGCAGGCCAGGCAGAAGCTCGCCAGGAATACCCACGAGAACTCCCACGGGACCAGCCATTTCAACAACGTCGCGATCACGTCACACCAACCTCGGGCAACAGCCGCGCAGCATAGCGTGCGCGGCGGCCTGCAGGGCCGTGCTCACGTCCGCCGCCGGCTGCGGCGACTGCGCCGCCAGCCGTAGAGCAGGCCGAGCAGCGCCACCAGCGCGGGCAACAGCACGATGTTGGCGATCTTCAGGCGCAGGCCCAATGCATCGATCTCGGCGTTCAACTGGTGCTGCACGTTGCGCAGTTCCTTGTTGATGGCGAGCTGGCGCCGGCGAAACTGCTCGATCTCGCGGCGCTGCTCGCCACCGGCATGGTCGCCACCCTTGCCCGGCTGCAGCTCGGCGAGCCGCTGCCGTGTCTCGGCCAGCTCGCGCTCCAGCTCCTGCTCCTTCTGCAGGAACTTCTGGTCGGCCACGTTGCGCAACGCCTGCACGCGGGTGAACGGCCGCTGCGAGCTGGAATGGCCACGGATGGACAACAGCGCCGACGATCCACTGAGGTTGTCCACCAGGTTGCCGACGAAATCGCCGTTGTTGGCGAAGGGCCGCAGCATGGTTTCGCCCAGCATGGTCTGCGGCTCCACCCACAGGCGGTCGCTGAGCAGGTCGGTGTCGGCCACCAGCACCACCTCGGCACCCGGCGCCGAATGCGTCCGCTGTCCCGGTTGGCTCGCCCGCGTCGGAAAGGCGCTGGCGAACGTACCGCGCAGGCGCGCGGCGTATACGTAATGCGTGCTGTCCGGCCGGTAGCCCTGCAGCAGCGCCGCCGGGTTGTCGGCGGCCTGCTGCACGCGCGCCGCCGGCACCGCCTCGGCCTCCGAGCTGCTCTGCATGAGCGGAATCAACCGCGCGCTCGCCCCGGCGGCAAGGTCGAAATGCCCGGCGCTGGAGAGATCGATGCGCTGCAGGCTGGCGGTAATCGCGTCGGCATGGTTGAGCGAGGGGTTGTCCAGACCCAGCATCGCCGGATGGCTGACGTTGCTGCCGTTCCACTCGATGGTGAGCGCCTGCGAGCGATCCAGCACCACCTGGTGGCGGTCGTAGCGCACCCCCCAGGCCGCGAACAGCCGCGGCAGGTCGGAGCTGCGATCCGGCGGCGCCGCGCCGGCGGCATCGGCCGGCGTATCGTCCAGTTCCGCATCGGGATCGACGAACACCGCCAGGTGCCCGCCGCGCAACACGTACTGGTCGATCGCGTACTGCGCATCCTCGCTGAGCTGCTTCGGCTGGATCACCAGCAGCACGCGGATGTCGGCATCGACCTGGTGGAGCGTCGCCGGGTCGATCGTGCGCAGGTCGAACAACTGGGCGAGCTGCTGCATCACCACCCACGGCGGCTGCCCCAGCGCGGGATCGCCCAGCACCGGCAGGCTGCTGATGACACCGATGCGCGGCTTGCTGCGCAGGTCCAGCTCATACAGCAGCTTGGCGATGTCGTATTCGAGGAAGGGCTCGCGCGCCGGGTCGAAGAACGGAATCGATAACGCGCGCTCGGGCAGCGCCCCTTCGACGGCCTCGCCCTCGGCACCGGCCGCCCACGCATTGCCCGCCACCCCAAAGAACAAGCGCTCGCCATTGCTGCCGCCGCTGGCCGGGGTGAGTCCGGCGCCCTCGGCGCTGGCCTCGTCGTCGGAGTACGGCACCGGGTCGACCACCGCGAACTGCACGCGCCCGTGCGAACGCGCGGCGATCTCCTGCAGCATGTCGCGCACGCGCTGCTCATAGCTGCGCAGCTTGGGCAGGTCGCGCGTGGCATGTTCGGAGAAATACAGCGTGAGCCGGATCGGCCGCTGCAGGTGCTCCACGATCTGCAGCGTGCCGGGGCTGAGCGTATACAGGTGATCGGCAGTCAGGTCGACGCGACGCACACGCAGCCAGTGCCCGCTGCTGACGATGAGCGCCACGCCCGCCACCGCCAGCAGCGCCAGCGCGGCAGACAGGCGTACGCGGCGCGTCATGCGCAGCGGCGTGGTGAAAACGGCGGGCAGGCGCAGGCGGGCCATGTTCAGCGCACCCGCTTGAGTTCAAGCAGCAGCACGCCGGCGGCCAGCCAGCCCAGGGTGCTCAGCAGGAAGTAGGCGAGGTCGCGCACATCCAGCACGCCACGCGCGATCGCCTCGAAATGGTGCAGCATGCTGAGATAGGCCAGTGCGTTGACGAGCTTGCGCGGCAAGGCGCCCGCGAAGAAATCCAGCACCTGCGGCTGGCCGGCGAGTATCAACAGCACGCACACCGTGGCAGTGAGCACGAAGGCCACCACCTGGCTGCGGGTGAGCGCGGAAAGGCAGGCGCCGATGGCCACGAAACTGCCGGCCATCAGCCAGCTGCCGAGATAGCCGGCGACGATCACGCCGTTGTCGGGCGCGCCCAGGTAGTTCGCCGTGAGCCAGATCGGGAAGGTCAGCGCCAGCGCCAAGCCGATGAACAGCCAGGCCGCGAGGAACTTGCCCAGCATCGCCTGCCACAGCGTCACCGGCAGCGTGAGCAACAGCTCCAGTGTGCCGCCCTTGGCTTCCTCGGCCCACATGCGCATGGTCACCGCCGGCACCAGGATCAGGTACAGCCACGGATGCACCACGAAGAACGGCTGCAAATCCGCCTGCCCGCGCTCGTAGAAATCGCCGTCGTAGAACGTGAGGATGCCCGCCAGCACGAGGAAGATCACCAGGAACACCCAGGCCAGCGGGGTGACGAAGAAACTGCGCAACTCGCGGCGCGCGATGGCGACGGCTGGCGTCATGTCCCCGCCCCCAGCGTGATCTGCCGGAACACCTCATCCAGCCGACCACGTTCCAGCTGGATTTCGGAGACTTCCAGCCCCTGCTCGTGCAGCAGTCGTTCCACCGGTTCCAGGATGCGCTCGCCGGGCCTGGGGAACACGGTGATGCGCCCGTCCAGCGCGTCCACCTCGATGGCCGCCACCTGTGGCAGGCGGCCCAGCATCTCCTGCGAAACACCGCTGCCCGGCGCACTGAAGGACACCGCGCCGTGATAGCGCGAACGCGCCTCCAGCTCGGCTGGCGTGGCGTCGGCCTGCAAACGACCGTCGGCAAGAATGACCACCCGGTTGCACAAGGCGTGCACCTCTTCCAGCAGATGGGTGGAGATCAGGATGGTGCGTTCGCGCGCCATCGCGTCGATCAGCTGGCGCACGGTGTGCTTCTGGTTGGGATCGAGGCCGTCGGTGGGCTCATCCAGCATCAGCACCGGCGGATCATGCAGGATCGCCTGGGCCAGGCCCACGCGGCGGCGCAAGCCCTTGGAGAGCGTATCGATGCAGACCTCCAGTACGCCTTCCAGCTGCAGCCAGCCCACCACCTCGTCGAAGCGGCGGCGCCCCTGCTCCGCGCCCAGCCGGCGCATGCGCGCGATGAACACCAGGAATTCGCGCACCGTCATCTCGCCATAGCTCGGCGCGCCTTCGGGCAGATAACCCAGCACCCGGCGCGCGGCCAGCGGCGCCTTCCGCACGTCGTGCCCGCACACCCGCGCGGTGCCGCTGGTGGGGGCGAGAAAGCCGGCAATCATGCGCATCGCGGTGGATTTGCCGGCGCCGTTCGGCCCCAGCAGGCCCAGCACCTGGCCCGGCTCGGCACGGATGCTCAGCGCGTCCACCGCGGTGAGCTGGCCGTAGCGGCGGGTGAGTCGGTCGGTCTCGATCATGCGGGCGCGGTCAAGGGAACCCCTGCAATGTACCGCAAGGCGGCGGCAAGGTTCAGCACGCGCCCGGCCCGTGATCGACGCCCACAAAAAAACCGCCGGCGAACCGGCGGTTTTTTTGTGTCATGCGGCAGGAATCAACCGGCGCTGGCGGGCGCGGCCGGTTCGGCCTTCTTTTCGGCCTTCTTGTGGTGCTTGGCAGCCTTGTGATGCTTGGCTGCCTTGTGATGCTCGGCCGTCTTGTGCTCGGCCGTCTTGGCCGGGGCGGCAGCGGGAGCAGCGGCAGCCGGGGCGGCGGCGGTCTGCGGCGCGGCGGCCGGGGCAGCTTCCTGGGCCAGCACCGAACCGGACAGGGCCACGCCGGCGACGAGCAGGGTGGCAATCGCAAGTTTACGCATCATGATGGTGAGCCTCGACGATGTTGTTGTATCGCGAACCCGGCCGGAACCCGGCGTCACGGGCGGCGCGACAACTCCACGATAACAGCATCGCAGGCATACCGAGACTGAACGGAACCGGGATTTTTTCGACCTCTCCCCCATCGGATATCGGCGCTTCAGCTTGGTGACGATGCCACTAACATTTTGCGTCGCGCCGCGCGCTCAAAGACCAAAGCGCGCCGGCGCGAACGGTGCCGGATCGATGCCTGGCGCGCCCCCTGTCAACTGCGCCGCCACCAGCTCGCCGGTGGCGGCGGACATGCTTACGCCCAGCATGCCGTGCGCAGTGGCGAAGTGCAGGTTGGCCCAACGCGTGCTGGCGCCGATGAGCGGCAGTTCATCCACGCTCATCGGCCGCCAACCCCACCACTCTTCCAGCACGCGCGGCCCTTCCGGCTCGCGCAATCCCGCCGCCGCACCACGGCGCAAGGCATCGAGGCGGGCGCGATTGAGCCCTTCGGCATAGCCGGAAAACTCCATCGTGCTGCCCAGTCGGTAGCCGTCTTCCCAACCCGTCACGCAGACCTGCGCCTCGCGCAGCACCAGCGCGCGGTGCGGTGCGCAGGCCGGTTTTGCATAGGTGATCGAATAGCCCTTGCCCGGCTGCATCGGCAGGCGCAGGCCCAGCGCGCGCGCCAGCAGTGGCGACCAGGCGCCCAGCGCCAGCAGCACGCGCCCGCCCGCGAACGCACCGCGGCTGGTACGCACACGGCGGATGCCACGTCCCTCGGTATCGAAGCCTTCGATGCGCGCGCCCTCCTCGATGACCCCGCCGAGCTGGCGCACGCGGCGCGCCAGTTCGGCGACATAGCGCTCGGGCCGCAGGCGCGCATCGCCGGGAAAATGCAGCGCGCCCAGCACGCCCGGCTTCAGCGCCGGCTCCAGCGTCTCTACCTCCTCGCCGCGCAGGCGCTCCACCGCGATGCCGAGCCGATCGAGCAACGCGCCATGCGTCCGTTCGTCGGCGGCCAGCTTCGCCGCATCGCGGTAGACGTACAGCTCACCTTCCTCGACGAAACCGCAGTCCAGCGGCTCGCCGCGCACCAGTTCGCCCAGCAAGGCTCGCGAACGCTGCAGGATCGCCACCCGCGCACCGGCCGCATACCGGAAGTCGCGCCAGTTGCAGCGCCGCGCAAAGCCCAGCAGCCAGCGCAGCCGCGGGCCATCGAAGCGTGGATCGAGATACAGCGGCGCATCCCGATGCCACATCGAGCGCAGCGCCACGCCAAGCATGCCCGGCATCGCCAGCGGCGCGGCGTGGCTGGGCGTGATCGTGCCGCAATTGCCATGCGAGGCACCGCTGCCCACCGCGCCCTGTTCCAGCACCCGCACGCCCACGCCCGCCTTGCGCAGGTACAACGCGCAGGCAAGCCCGATCACGCCGCCGCCGAGTATCAGCACATCCCCGGCTTTCACGTCCATGTCCGCATTGTAGGGGCGCTGCGTTGCTGCTTGCGGCACTTGAACTCCATCCATCCCGGATGCAGGCTGCCATGGCGACCGCTCATGGAGTCCCCGCCATGCTTGCCTGCCCGTCTTTGCGCGCCATGCTTGGCGCCGTCCTGCTTGTCGTCTGTACCGCGGCCGCCGGCTACTCCGACGAGGCGTTCTTTCGCCAGTACACCGCCCAACCCAACGCCTTGGCACGCCGGCAGTTTCTGGTTACGCAACTGGCGAAACTGCCAGCGCCGGCGCAATCGCTCGCGCGGCAACTGCTGGCCGGCACAGATTGCGAATTGGGCCTGTACGAACAAGCGCTGGCCGACTTCCCCTTCGATCAGCGCCAGCTGCCCAGCGTCGCCATCCCCAAGCCGGTCACGCTGCCCACGATCAGAATGCTCGACTACAATTTTTTCGTCGACCAGGAATTCGTCGCCGACGCGGTTCCCGCCGCCAGCTACATCGCCAAGGCGGCAGCCCAACGCCGCCTGCTGCTGGTCAACGAGGCCCATCACGATGCGCACACACGGGAACTGGTGCTGCAGCTGCTGCCCAAGCTGCGCGCCTTGGGTTACAACTATTTCGCCGCCGAAGCACTGACTGAAGGCAACTCCTCGCTGCAGCGCCGAGGCTATCCGATTACCACCAGCGGCACCGAATATCTGAACGAGCCGCTGTATGGCGAGATCATCCGCGAGGCCACCCAGCTGGGCTACATCCTGGTGCCCTACGACCCGACCCAGGCCGACGCCGATCGCGACGCCAGTCAAGCCACTACGCTCTATCAGCGCGTTTTCGCCCATGACCCCACGGCTCGGCTATTCGTGCTGGCCGGCTATGCCCATGTCGACAAGGCCACCGGACAATTGGGCAGCAGCACCCCCATGGCGATACAACTGCAGCGATTGAGTGGCATCGAACCGCTATCCGTCGACCAGACCACATTTCGCGAGATCCGCCCCGAGCCACCCCGCGATGTCTACCAATGGATTGTCGACAACTACCACCCGCACCAACCCGTCGTGCTGGACATGCGGGGCAGCGGCAAGCCATGGAGCAGCGATCCGGCGCGCTACGACATCAGCGTGATCCTGCCCCCGGCACGCGGCCGCGTGCGGCCAAACTGGCTCACGCTAGGTGGCATGCGGCATCCTTATCCGATCGATAGCCGCCTCTGTGCGGGCACCACGCCATGCGTGGTTTCCGCTCGCTATGCCGGGGAATCGGACGACGCCATCGCCGCCGATCGCTATGCCTTCCTCGAAGCGGGGGCGCGCAGTCGGCTCTACCTGCGCCCGGGTCGCTATCGGCTGCTTGCACGGGACAGCCAAGGCCACACGCTCAGCGAGCAGGACATCACGGTGCAATAAGCCGTTGCCAAGGCTTGCGAAGCACTTGCATTTATAAAACTACGAATGTAGTCTTCATTTCGCATTACAAACGTAGTCCAACGGAGCCCACCATGCCCACCCCCGTTCTCATCAGTGAAGCCGAAAGCCGTGTGATGGAGCCGCTGTGGCGCAAGGCACCGCAAAGCTCGGAAGACATCGTCACCGCCGTGCTGCGGGACAGCGACTGGCACGAGAAGACCATACGCACCCTGCTCAGCCGGCTGGTGCACAAGGGCGCGGTGGTCGCGGAGAAGGATGGCCGGCGCTATCTGTATTCGCCCGCATTGACGCGCGAAACATGGCAGTCGCAGGAAAGCCACAGCCTGCTCGATCGCGTGTTCGGCGGCCGGCTTGGCCCGCTGCTGGCACATTTTTCCGCGCACGAAAAACTCAACGACAAGGAAGTGGCCGAGTTGCGCAAGCTGCTGGAACTGATCGAGCAAAAAGGCCGCTGACGATGGACGCCCCGCTGCACAGCCTCACCCTGGTCAGCGCGGCGCTGACGCTGGTGCTGCTCGGCCGACGTGCGGCGCGGCGCAGCTTCGGTGCCGGCCCGGCCTTCGGCCTGTGGTCGCTGCCCCTGTTCGCCGCGTTGCTGCCATGGCTGCCCAGCCTGCCCGCCCATGGACTCGCGGTGCCCGCCCTGTCCGGCAGCGTGGCCTACGCCGCCGGCATCGTCGATCACGCCCCCGCCACGCCATGGCTGCGTTGGCTGTGGCTGCTCGGCACGGCGCTGATGTCGCTGCGCCTGGGCCTGCATTATTGGCGCCTGCACCGGCAACTTCGCCCCCTGTCCGCCAGCATCCTCGCAGCCCTGCGCGGCACGCTCACCGCGCAGGCCCTGGCGCGCCTGCGCCTGCATCCGGCCGGCCCCGCCGTGCTATGGGCGCCGCGCAGCCTGGTGCTGTTGCCGGTGGATTTCCTGCAGCGTTTCGAGGCCGCCGAACGCGACCTGGTGCTGCGCCACGAGTTCATCCACCTGCGCCACGGCGACGCGCTGTGGAGCCTCGTGGCGGAACTCGCACTCGCGCTGCTGTGGTTCCACCCACTGGCCTGGCTGGCGCGGTCGCGCTTCCGGCTGGACCAGGAACTGGCCTGCGACGAGCGCGTGCTGCGCGACGCGCCGCACGCGGCGGCACCCTATGCCCACACCTTGCTGCACAGCGTCGGCCTGGCGACCCAGCCGGCGCTGATCCCCTGGCTCACCGAGCCTCAACTGAAGGAGCGACTCACCATGATCCAACGTCATCGTCCCGGCGCGCTGCGTCGTCGTGCAGGTTCCGTCGCGCTGGCCGTCCTGATCGCTGGCAGCGTGTTCGTGGCGCAGGCGGCCACCAGCAGCCACAAGGCCGGCCAGGATCTCAGCTACAACGCGCGCATCCAACCGCGCTATCCCCTGTCGGCGATCAAGAACAAGGAACAGGGCACTGTGATCCTGAAAGTGCTGGTTGGCACGGACGGCATGCCACTCAAGGTCGACGTCGACCCGGTCACCAAGGCCGCGCCGGATCTGGTCGAGGCCGCCCGGCAAGCCGCCACGCACTGGCACTTCGGCCCCGAGATCAAGAACGGCAAACCGGTCGAGGGTTATGCCCGGGTGCCCGTCACCTTTTCGCTCAACGAAATACCCGACAAGATTGACAAGGATGATGTTGAGAAACAAAGCTCGAAATACAAGAAAATTGATTGATTTGCATATGAATTGTTGAATTGATAACCTCGCCGTGCCCCACGTCGAGGTTGTCATCGTGAATCCGCAGACCCTCGCCCGGTTCGCCGCCTCGCCCGCGCGACTCGCCCGACTCGCGCTGTTGGCCTTCACCCTCGCCTTGCTCGCCGCCTGTGCCAGCACGCCGCACCGCCGCGACACCACGCCATCGGCCCTCGCCCACGAACCCGCGCGCGGCCCCGAGGGCGAGATCGCCGCCGCCAACGATGTGCTGTTCCGCGCCATGGCCCTGGTCGGCACACCCTATCGCTACGGCGGCAACACACCCGCCAGCGGCTTCGACTGCAGCGGCCTGGTCGACTACATCTACCGCGAGGCCACCGGCCTCGCGCTACCACGCACCTCGGGCGAGATGGCCGCGATGGACGTGCGCAAGGTGAAGCGCATGAACCAGTTGGTCAGCGGCGATCTGGTGTTCTTCGACATCGGCGGCCGCATCAGCCACGTTGGCGTCTACGTCGGCAAGGGCCGCTTCGTGCACGCCCCCGACAGCGGCGGCACCGTGCGGCTGGACACCATCGACGCGCCATACTGGATCGGGCATTTCGCGTTCGGGCGGCGGGTGCTGGATTGAGCCGGCTGACGCAGACAGTCGGCTCAATCCAGCCGATCCATGGATAGATCGACATTGGCCAGTCGCGTCAGCGACTGGCCAACGGAGCCCGCCCGGGCTTGCCCGGGTGGGCGAGCCGATAAAGCGCAAGGAAGCGCTTTATCGGCATAGGTAAAGGCTTTTGTTGTAGGCAGGGCCGTCTCAAACTCCACGTGCAACACCTTGCCGATTCTGACATAGGCTGTTGCGATGAGAACGTACAACGAACTGACCCTGGAAGAGCGAGTGGAGATTCAGCGCCGCTTGGAGGCGGGTGACAGCCTGCGTGCCATTGGCCGCTCGCTGGGACGTGCGACGAGCACGATCAGTCGCGAGCGCCGCCGGGCACGTGTCGACCCGGCGAACTACAAGGCGCAGGCGGCGCATCAGCGTAGTCGGGAATGCCGGAGCAAACCGCGCGTGACGCGAAAACTGGACGACCCTGCGCTGTGGGAAACCGTGCAGGCGCTGTTGCGGGCACGCTGGTCGCCGGAGCAGATCGCCGGGATACTGGCGAGGGCCTTTCCTGACGCGGCGAGCTATCGGGTGTCTCACGAAACGATCTACACCGCGGTGTACCTGGTGCCGCGCGGCGAACTGCGCAAGGAGTTGATCGACTGCCTGCGCCAAGGCCGCAGCACGCGCAAGCCACGCACGCGCGGGATGGATCGACGCGGCCAGATACCGAACATGCAGAGCATCCACGTACGTCCACCGGAAGTGGCGGATCGCTTGATTCCCGGACACTGGGAGGGCGACCTGATCAAGGGCGCCGGCAACCGTTCGTCCGTGGGGACACTGGTCGAACGCACCAGCGGCTTCGTGGTGCTGGCCAAGATGAGCAGCGCCAGCGCAGCCGACGTACTGGAGAGTTTTGGCAAGGCGCTGAAGAGCATCCCTGAAGCCTTGCGCAAGACGCTGACATACGACCAGGGTAAGGAGATGAGCTACCACGACGCCCTGACCTTGCGTACCGGCGTGCAGGTGTACTTCGCCGACCCGCACAGCCCCTGGCAGCGCGGCAGCAACGAGAACACCAATGGCCTGCTTCGACAGTACCTGCCCAAGGGCACCGACCTGTCGGTCTACAGCCAGGACGAGCTCAACCAGATCGCCCTCAGCCTCAACACCCGACCGCGAAAGCGTCATCAATTCCGTACCCCGCTGGAGGTCTACAACGACCACCTGAGGCTCGCCGAAGCAAGCGCCGGAACAATTCATTGATCATGTTGCACGTGGACCTTGAAACCGCCCAGCAAAAGCGAAAAGCAGCATCCCGCAAGGCCGCACCCTCCCCCCAACCCTCCCCCAAAGAGAGAGGGGACGAACAAAAAACGGCGCCCATCGGGCGCCGTTTTGTTTTGACCGTCGATCCGCGGCTCAGTGTTCCGCGCTGCCCGGCGGATGGGCGTGGCCGTGCTTCACCTCTTCCTCAGTGGCCTCGCGCACTTCCTGGATGCTCACGTCGAAATCCAGCGTCTTGCCGGCCATCGGGTGGTTCAAGTCGACGTCGACGGTGCTCATGCCGACCTTGTGCACGGTCACCGCGCGGTGGCCGCCTTCCTTCAGCGCGAGCACGGTGGCCATGCCTGGCTTGAGGTGTTTGGCGTCCTGAAAATACTTCTTCGGCACGCGCTGGATGCGACCTTCCTCGCGCTCGCCGTAACCGTCGGCCGGGGCGATACTGGTCTTGACCTCGTCGCCGGCGGCGTGGTCTTCCAGCGCCTTCTCCAGCCCGGCGATCAGCTGGCCATGGCCGAGCAGAACCCACAGCGGCTCGCCGTTGTCGTGCGAGCTTTCCACCTTGTCGCCGTCCACGTGAAGCGTGTAGTGCAGCGCGACGACTTTGTCCTTGCCAGCCTTCATTGCCTGTCTCTCGAATGGGTGCAAAACAGCGATTCTATCAGGATGCCTGCCCGCCGAAGCCCACGCCGCGCGCCTCCGGCCCCAGCCACACCAGCGCGGCCAGCAGCACGGCCACCACCGCAATCCACAGCGACATGGCGAAGGCGTAATCGCCGCCCTGCTGCTGCGCCAGCCATGCCTGCGCGGTGGCGGTGCCGGCGGCGAGCAGGTTGCCGAGCTGGTAGGCGAAGCCCGGCAGGGTGCCACGCACGGCATCGGGCGACAGCTCGTTGAGGTGGCTGGGGATCACACCCCAGGCGCCCTGCACCATCACCTGGATCAGGAAGGCACCGAGGCCGAGCAGCCACAGCGAGCCGCCGTGCATCCACAGCGGAATCACCGGAATGGCCAAGAGCGCCGCCACCATCATCGCGCGCCGCCGGCCCACCTTTTCCGACCAGGCGCCGAAGCACAGGCCGCCCGCCAGCGCACCGAGGTTCAAGAGCGCCACCAGCACGAAGGCGGCACCCGAGCCGCTGGGCAGGTGCAGGTTCACTTCCTCGAAGGTGTGGTACATGTCCTGCGAGCCGTGGCTGAAGGCGTTGAAGGCGCACATCAGCACGATCATGTAGGCGAACCGCTTCCAGTGGCCGCGCATCGCCGGCCAGATACCCGTGCGTGCGCGCTCGTGCCGCCCGGCTTGCCAGACCGGCGACTCCGGCACCTTGCGCCGGATGTACAGCACCAGCAGCGCCGGCAAGGCGCCCACCACGAACAGGCCGCGCCAGCCGATGGCATCGACCAGCAGCCAATTCGCCAATGCGGCGAGGAAGAAGCCGCAGGGATAGCCGCTCTGCAGCAGGCCGGAAACCAGCCCGCGCGACTTCGCCGGTATCGACTCCATCGCCAGCGAGGCGCCGATGCCCCACTCGCCGCCCATCGCCACGCCGAAGGCGAAACGCAGCACCAGCAGCATGGCCAGCGAGCTGGCGAACGCGGTGGCCAGCTCGAACAGCGAGAACAGCACCACGTCCAGCATCAGTACCGGCCGGCGGCCGTAGCGATCCGCCAGTCGCCCGAAGAGCAGCGCACCCAGCGGCCGCGCCGCCAGGGTGAGGAACAAGGCGAAGGTCACCTCGGTGTTGCCCACGCCGAACTCCTTCGCGATGGCCACGATCACGAAGGTGAGCAGGAAGTAGTCGAACGCGTCCAGCGTCCAGCCGAGGAAGCTGGCCAGCACGGTGTGGCGCTGCGCGTGGCTCAACTCGCGCAGGGGCGACAGCAACGGCATGGCACGGCTCTCCCCGGGTGATGCCGCACGGTAACGCGCCCGGCGGGCAACGTCGAGGCACATCAGCTATACTGGGCGGACGGCATCACCTGCCGTAGCGGCTCACGCCGCCCCATTCCCCAAGATCGCAACACGGTTCCGCTTGAACGCTCCGGGTTGCACAGGAGTCGTTCCCATGTCTTTCGAATCGCTGGGCCTTGCGCCCGCGTTGTTGCGTGCGCTTGCCGATCAAGGCTATGTGCAGCCTACCCCGGTCCAGGCCGGTTCCATCCCGCTGGTGCTGCAGGGCCATGACCTGCTGGCCGCTGCGCAGACCGGCACCGGCAAGACCGCCGCCTTCGCGCTGCCGCTGCTGCACAAACTCATCCATGCCGGCCCGACGCAGACGCGCCGCCCGCGCGCGCTGGTGCTCACGCCCACCCGCGAGCTGGCCGCGCAGATCCTCGACAACGTGCAGGCCTACGGCAAGCACCTGCGCGTCAGCGCCACCACCATCTTCGGCGGCGTCGGCATGGGCCCGCAGATCAACGCGCTGCGCCGCGGCGTGGACATCGTGATCGCCACGCCCGGCCGCCTGCTCGACCACATGCAGCAGCGCACCGTGGATCTCTCCGCGGTGGAAACGCTGGTGCTGGACGAAGCCGACCGCATGCTCGACATGGGCTTCCTGCCGGCGATCAAGCGCATCCTTGGCGCCGTGCCGAAACAGCGCCAGACGCTGCTGTTCTCGGCCACCTTCGCGCCGGAAATCAAGACGCTCGCGCTGCAGTTCATGCGCAACCCGCGCGAAGTGTCGGTGACCCCGCCCAACACCGTGGCCGCCACCGTGAGCCACCGCGTGCACCCGGTGGATGCCGAGAAGAAACGCGACCTGCTGCTGCACGTGCTGGCCGAGGACTCGCGCCGGCAGACGCTGGTGTTCAGCCGCACCAAGCATGGCGCCGACAAGCTGGTGACCTACCTCGAACACGCCGGCCTGCGCGCCGCGGCGATCCACGGCAACAAGAGCCAGAACGCGCGCACCCGTGCGCTGAGCGATTTCAAGTCGGGCCGCGTCACCGTGCTGGTGGCCACCGACATCGCCGCGCGCGGCATCGACATCGACCAGTTGCCGATGGTCATCAACTTCGACCTGCCGATGGTGGCCGAGGACTACGTGCACCGCATCGGTCGCACTGGCCGCGCCGGCAGCGACGGCATGGCGGTATCGCTGGTGAGCCACGAGGAAGCTGGCCTGCTGCGCGACATCCGCAAGCTGCTCAAGGACGAAATCGTGGTGATGGACGTGGCGGGTTTCGAGCCCTCGACCCCGCTGCGCACCGACGCCAGCGCACCGCGCCCCAAGCAAGGCCAGCGCCAGCCGCGCTCGGCGCCGCGCTCCAACGCGCCGCGCCAGGCCGGCACGCCGTCGCCGCGCCCCAACGGCTTGGGCAAGCAGGCCAGCGGCGAACACGCCGCCGGCAACCGCAAGCGGCGCCACTCGCACCGTCCCGCCGCCAAGGCCTGACGCCCCCTTGCATGGCGGCCGCCGCGGCGGTCGCCTGCGCGCCGCCGCGGACTTCACGCGCGCGGCCGCTTCCCTGTGCCACTCTTCCGCGTGCGCCCGCGCACGCCAGCCGAGGTTTCCATGTCTTCCTCCGATACCGATACCACCCCGGTCGCTGCCGGCTTCGGCGCGCTTGCGCTTTCGCCCGAAGTGATGCGCGCGCTCACCGACGTGGGCTACGAATCACCCTCGCCGATCCAGGCCGCCACCATTCCGCCGCTCATGGAGGGCCGTGACGTGCTGGGCCAGGCGCAAACCGGCACCGGCAAGACCGCCGCGTTCGCGCTGCCGATCCTCTCGCGCATCGACCTCAAGCCCGGCAAGCCGCAGGCGCTGGTGCTGGCGCCCACGCGCGAGCTGGCCATCCAGGTGGCCGAAGCGTTCCAGCGCTACGCCGCGCATCTGCCCGGCCTGCAGGTGCTGCCGATCTACGGCGGCCAGAGCTACGGCCCGCAGTTGCATGCGCTGCGCCGCGGCGTGCACGTCGTCGTCGGCACGCCCGGCCGCGTGATCGACCACCTGGACAAGGGCACGCTGGATCTTTCCGAGCTGAAGTACCTGGTGCTCGACGAAGCCGATGAAATGCTGCGCATGGGCTTCGTCGACGACGTGGAGAAGGTGCTCGAAGCCACCCCGCCCACCCGCCAGGTGGCGCTGTTCTCCGCCACCATGCCGGCGCCGATCCGCAAGATCGCGCAGAAGCACCTGAAGGAACCGGCGGAAATCACCATCAAGGCCGCCACCACCACCGCGGCCAACATCCGCCAGCGTTTCTGGTACGTCAGCGGCATGCACAAGCTGGACGCGATGACGCGCATCCTCGAGGCCGAGCCCTTCGACGCGATGATCGTGTTCGCGCGCACCAAGCTGGCCACCGACGAGCTGGCCGAAAAACTTTCCGCGCGCGGTTTCGCTGCCGCCTCGATCAACGGCGACATCGCCCAGGCACAGCGCGAGCGGGTGATCGGGCAGCTGAAGGACGGCAAGCTCGACATCCTGGTGGCCACCGACGTGGCCGCGCGCGGGCTGGACGTGGAGCGCATCAGCCACGTGCTGAACTACGACATTCCCTACGACACCGAAAGCTACGTGCACCGCATCGGCCGTACCGGCCGCGCGGGACGCAGCGGCGAGGCGATCCTGTTCGTCACCCCGCGCGAGAAAGGCATGCTGCGTGCGATCGAGCGCGCCACCCGGCAAAAGATCGACGAAATGAAGCTGCCCACGGTGGAGGCGGTGAACGACCACCGCATCGCCAAGTTCAAGCAGCGCATCAGCGACACCCTGGCCGCCGGCGAGCTGAGCCTGTTCCAGCAGGTGATCGAGCAATTCGAGGCCGAACACAACGTGCCCGCCGTCGAGATCGCCGCCGCGCTGGCGCGCATCGCCCAGGGCGACCGCCCGCTGCTGCTCGACCCGCCGGCCAAACGCGAAGTCGCACCGCGCGAGCCGGAAACCCGCGAGCATCACGGCAAGCCCGAGCGCCGCGAACACACTGAACGCCACGGCAAACCCGAGCGCGCGCCGCGCGAGCACGCCAACCACGAGCGCGGCGACCGCGCTCCCGCCCGCGACTTCGCCAAGCACGCGCCGCGCCAGCACCCCAGCGAGCCGGGCAAGATCACCTACCGCATCGACGTGGGCCACGACCACGGCGTGAAACCCGGCAACATCATCGGCGCCATCGCCAACGAGGCCGGACTGGACAGCCAGTTCATCGGCCGCCTTTCCATCCGCGGCGACCACAGCCTGATCGACCTGCCCGAAGGCATGCCCAAGGAAATCTTCGATCACCTGAAGAAGGTGTGGGTGGCGCGCCAGCAGCTGCACATACGCGCCTGGGACGGCAAGGACGAGGCCGGCGACGCGTCCACGCACCACGCCCCCACGCACGACGCCCATCCCGCCCGCCGCCCCGGTGGCCCGCACCAACCCACCGGCTTCAAACCCGGCGGTTTCAAGCCTGGCAACGCCAAGCCCGGCGGCTTCAAGTCCGGCAGCGCCAAGCCCGGCCCGCGCAAGCCGCGCGCACACGACGGCAAGCCGCCGCACGGCAAGTAACCCGAAGGCACTTCCGCTCCCAAGGGAACAAGCCAGGGGAAAACCCGGGGTGAGAGGGCTGCGCCTTGCTTCCTTTCCCCTCCGGGGAGAGGAGGCGAACGGGCCTCGCGCGGCTGCAATACACACACTTTGAGTGACGTGGAGACCTTGGTGCTATCCGATTCGAGCCTCATAAAAGCGGGTGTGGACGAAGCCGGCCGCGGCCCGCTCGCCGGCCCGGTGGTGGTGGCCGCGGTGATCCTCGACCCGGCGCGCCCCATCGCCGGGCTGGACGACTCCAAGAAGCTCAGCGAGAAGAAACGCGAGGCGCTGTTCCCGCTGATCGTCGAACGCGCTCTGGCGCAGTGCGTGGTGATCGTCGAAGCCGAGGAAATCGACCGCATCAACATCTTCCAGGCCACCATGGCCGGCATGAGCCGCGCCGTGGCCGGCCTCGCCATCGCGCCGCACGAGGCGCTGGTGGACGGCAACAAGCTGCCGAAGGATCTGCCCTGCCCCGGCCGCGCCATCGTCGGCGGCGATGCGCTGGAACCGGCGATCAGCGCTGCCTCCATCCTCGCCAAGGTCACCCGCGATCGCCTGATGGTGGCGCTGGACGACGTGCACCCCGGCTACGGTTTTGCCGTGCACAAGGGCTACCCAACGCCCAGCCATCTCCAAGCCCTGCGCCAGCTCGGCCCCACGCCGCAGCATCGGCGCAGCTTCGCGCCGGTGCGTGAACTCATCGACCAAGGGCAGTTGTTCTGACATTGACCCTGTCAAGCTTGTGAGCCACCGGTACGCCCACGTGAAACCGCAGGAAGACCGCAGCGCCTGGTCGGATTCGCCGGTCATCCTTCACCATTACCCTTCACAAGGACGTTCTCCGCGTGATTACCTCATGGCACAGCGCCCTGTTCGCCATCACCGACTGGGCCAGACGGCTCGACACCAAGGCCCACGCCAACGCCATGCTGTTGAAGGCGCGCGGCGAGTGCCTGCACCGCGCACTATGGCTGTCGATGCATGACGCGGTGGTTCAGATCGAAGGCGAATTTCGCGATATGAACATCCGTGTCATCGCCGCCCAAATCGTGCAGCTTCTGATCGAGTGCCTGGGCATCATGGTGACGACTACCGCCCTTGGCGCAACGCTGGGAGGCATCATCGGCTTCTTCGGCGGCGCAGGAGTAGGCGCCGCACCGGGTGCCGCCGAGGGCGCCGTGCTCGGCGCCGAACTCGGGCAATGGATACTCGCCGCCATGGGGCTGGCGGGGCTGATCGAATTTGTCACCCAAGGCCTGCCGACCATCGGTCGTGATTACTGGGACGGCCTGTGCCAGGCCTGGCTGGCCGCCCAGCCGGGGCCGGTGACGGGAGGCCAACCGCATGTCGACTCAGTGGCTGTCTGCCGCGCCGCCAGCATTCTCGCCCGCGCCCATGTCGCCACGGTGGTGCTGCTGCTCACCGCCATCGTCGCTTACCTCAGCAAAGGGCGCGGCAGCATGAGCGACTTGGCCGAGAGCGCCAGCAAGGGCCGCCTGGGGCGCAAATTCGGGGACTGGCTTCTGCAAAACGAGACCAGGCTCAAAGAGCATCCGCGCCTGCGGCCCGCCACGCCCCTGCGAAATGAGGTGCCCGCCACTCCTGAAGCCGCATCCACTGGTCGCTCCCAACCACGACCAGCGCCCAAGTCCGCCGAAACGGAGCCCACGGCACCCACGCCGATGCCGCGCAAGCGACTACCCTGCTTCAAGACACAGAAGCTGCCACCGGGTAAATTTGCCGAGATGGATCGCCAACTGGCGGGGCAGCAGCGCGCGCTGAACAAGATGACCGTGCAGGACTATCTGGACGGGCGGGCACGCTACGCGGCCGATGGGCGAAAGGGAGCGACGAAGGCGGCCTTGGAGGTGCGCCGAGATTTTCAGACAAAGATGCAAGAGGTGTTGACAAAAAATCATCGACAAAACGGCCTTGACGCGGGCACGGCAAAAAGCCTCGCCCGTGAGCAAGCATCCGCGTTCATGACCACACAAAACGCCCTGCACGCACCCGACATGGTTGCCGGCGGCCAACCGGATGCCATCGATGGCCTGGGCGATGGCGAGGTGAACCAGACCATCGGCAGGCAATGGAACAACGGCGCCGCGACAAGCCTGACCCGTGTCGGGCACCTCGATGCCGCCGCCCATGCCATTCCGGTTGAGGCGCGAAAAACCACCTTGATGCGCGTTGAACTACACCGCTGCCCGTGAGGATTTATGGATCAGGACTTCAGCTACTTCTACCACAAGGAAAGCTTCGGCCCGGCCCTGGAGACCCGTCAGGTGCCCGAAGAAAGCCTGGAAAAATACCGCAACCACCTGCCCGACCAGCTGCTTCAGTATTGGCGCGACTACGGCTGGAGCGGCTACGGCAACGGCTTGTTCTGGACGATAGATCCGGATGAGTACGCGCCTGTCGTCGCGGCCTGGCTGGAAGGCACACCCTTTGATGGCATGGACAACTACCACGCCATTGCTTTGAGCGCCTTCGGCAAACTTTTCCTGTGGGGCGAAAAGACAGGACCAAGCCTTTCCATCAACGCCATCTGGGGCATGATCTCTCCCAACGACGATAGCAAGCGCGTGTCTGAGGGAAAGAGCGACTTTTTGATACGTACATTCTTCAGCAACAAGGAGAAAGATCAGCTTGACCAGACCGACGAAGACGAACACCCCCTCTTCGACCGCGCCGTCAAGCAACTGGGCATCTTGCGCCCCGGAGAAATGTACGGCCTGTTCCCGGCACTCGCGCTCGGCGGCTCCTGCGAGCTGGAGCATCTGAAAAAAACCGACGCGGTGACCCACCTCACCATGCTGGCCCAACTGGGCGAAAAGCAGATACTGCGCGACATCGTGGCCGACCTCAGCGCATCCGGTCTGCTGGAACAAATCGCGGCGTACAGGCCAAAGCCCTGATCCGCAGGAGTCACTACCCGGCCTGATTGTTCATCAACATCCACTGAGTCCGCATGTCCGCACGCTTCGTCCATACCAACCTGCACAGCGAGTTTTCGCTGGTTGATTCGACCATCCGCATCAAGGCGCTGGTCGCGGCCTGCGTGAAAGCCGGCATGCCGGCGGTGGCGCTCACCGACGAATGCAACATGTTCGCGCTGGTGAAGCTGTACAAGACCGCCACGGCGGCGGGCATCAAGCCGATCGGCGGCAGCGATCTGTGGGTATCCGCGCCGGATGATCCGCGCCCCTGGCGGCTCACCCTGTTGTGCCAGCACCGCGAGGGCTATCTCAACCTCTCGCGGCTGGTGTCGCGCCTGTGGCAGGAAGGCCAGCAGGCCGGTCGCCCGCTGTGCGATGCACGCTGGCTGACGCCGGCAGCCACCGGCGGACTGATCGCTCTGCTCGGCCGCGAAAGCGAGGTGGCGCGCCTCGCGGTGAACCAGGGTTGCGACGCGGCGCTCACCAAGCTGCGTCCGCTAGCAAAACTCTTCCCGGATCGCCTGTACCTGGAACTCACCCGCTGCGGCCACGAAGGCGAGGAAGCCTGGAACACCGCCGCGCTGACGCTGGCCGCCGAGCTTGAACTGCCGGTGCTGGCCAGCAACAACGCCCGCTTCCTCGCCCGCGAGGATTTCGAGGCGCACGAGGCACGCGTGTGCATCCACCAGGGCCGCGTGCTGGCCGACCCCAAGCGCCCGCACGACTACACGCCCGAGCAATACCTGAAATCGCCGGAGGAAATGGCCGCGTTGTTCGCCGACCTGCCCGAGGCGCTGGAAAATTCGGTCGAGCTGGCCAAGCGCTGCAACCTGGAACTGCAGTTCGGCACCTACTACCTGCCCGACTTTCCGGTGCCCGACGGCCACGACCTCGCCAGCCACATCCGCGAGCTGGCGCGCGCGGGCCTTGAAGAGCACCTGGCGGTGAACCCGCTGGCCGAAGGCCACAGCCGCGCCGACTACGACGCGCGGCTGGAGCGCGAGCTCGACGTCATCATCGAGATGGGCTTTCCCGGCTACTTCCTGATCGTGTCGGACTTCATCCGCTGGAGCAAACAGCAAGGCATTCCGGTGGGCCCGGGGCGCGGTTCGGGCGCCGGCTCGCTGGTAGCCTGGGCACTGAAGATCACCGACCTCGACCCGCTGCAGTTCGACCTGCTGTTCGAGCGCTTCCTCAACCCCGAACGCGTGTCGATGCCCGACTTCGACATCGACTTCTGCATGGATCGCCGCGACGAGGTGATCGACTACGTGGCGCGCAAGTACGGCCGCGACCACGTCAGCCAGATCATCACCTACGGCTCGATGGCGGCCAAGGCCGTGCTGCGCGATTCGGGCCGCGTGCTCGGCATGGGCTACGGCGCGGTGGACAAGATCGCCAAGCTGATCCCGCCGCGCCCGCTGGATCTCACCCTGTCCGACGCGCTGGGCCGCACCGAGAAATCGCAGAAGGAGCCCGAACGCGTCGTCAAGGAATTCTGCGAGCTCTACGAAACCGACCTGGACGAGGCGCGTCCGCTGATCGAGCTCGCGCTCAAGCTGGAAAACCTCACCCGCAACGTCGGCAAGCACGCCGGCGGCGTGGTGATCGGGCCCAGACCGCTCACCGAATTCGCGCCGCTGTACTGCGAGCCGGGCGGCGGCGGCGTGGTGACCCAGTACGACAAGAACGACGTCGAAGACGTCGGCCTGGTCAAGTTCGACTTCCTCGGCCTGCGCACGCTCACCATCATCGACTGGGCGATGAAGGCGATCAACGCGCGCCGCGCCAAAAACGGCGACGCACCCATCGACATCGCCCGCATCGCGCTGGACGACGTGCCCACCTACGAGCTGCTCAAGCAGGCGAAGACGGTGGCGGTGTTCCAGCTCGAATCTTCCGGCATGCAGCGCATGCTCAAAGACGCCAGGCCCGACCGCTTCGGCGACATCGTGGCGCTGGTGGCGCTGTACCGCCCCGGCCCGATGGACCTGATCCCCAGCTTCATCGCGCGCAAGCACGGCCGCGAGGAAGTGGAATACCCCGACCCGCGCGTCGAGCCGATCCTGAAAGAGACCTACGGCATCATGGTCTACCAGGAGCAGGTGATGCAGATGGCGCAGATCGTCGGCGGCTATTCGCTCGGCGGCGCCGACCTGCTGCGCCGCGCGATGGGCAAGAAAGACGTCGAGAAGATGGCGAAGGAACGCGCCAAGTTCCGCGCGGGCGCGGCCAAGGACGGGCTCAGCGGCGACAAGGCCGACACCATCTTCGACCTGATGGAGAAATTCGCCGGCTACGGCTTCAACAAGTCGCACGCCGCCGCCTACGCCCTGGTCAGCTACCAGACCGCCTGGCTGAAAACGCATTACCCCGCCGAATTCATGGCCGCCACCATCTCCTCGGACATGGACAACACCGACAAGGCGGTGACCTTCATCGAGGAATCCAAGGCCATCGGCATCGACGTGCTGCCGCCGGACGTGAACGCCTCGGAGTTCATGTTCGTGGCCACCCAGCCCAAGGAAATCCGCTACGGCCTGGGCGCGATCAAGGGCGTGGGCCAGGGCGCCTGCGAGGCCATCGCCGAAGAACGCCGTCGCAGCGGCGCCTACACCGACCTTGCCGACTTCTGCCGCCGCGTCGATCCCGGCAAACTCAACCGCCGCGTGCTCGAAGCGCTGATCTACTCCGGCGCGCTGGACGCGCTGGCCACGAACCGCGCCAGCCTGATGCTGCAACTGCCCGACGCGATCAAGGCGGCGGAGCAGCATCTGCGCGACAAGCAATCGGGCCAGAACGACATGTTCGGCGCCGCCATGGGCGCGGCCACGCCGGTGTTGCAGATCGAACTGCCCAGCGCGCCCGAGTGGCCGCTCGAACAAAAACTGCAAGGCGAGCGCGACACCCTGGGCCACTACCTCTCCGGCCACCCCACCGACCCGTGGCGCGAGGAGCTGGCCCAGCTCGCCACCTGCCCGCTGGGCGAGATCGCCGAGCGCTACCAGCCGCCACGTCCGCGCAAGAGCGACGACGGCGAGGCCAACCGCTTCCGCCGCGGCCCGGATACGCCGTGGACGGTCGCCGGCATGGTGGTGGCCGTGCGCAAGCGCGGCGACAGCGACGCCTTCGTGCGCCTGGAAGACGGCAGCGGCGTCATCGAAACCAGCTTCTTCGGCGAGCTGTACCAGCAGGTGGCGCCGCTGCTGATCCGCGACGAAATCCTCATCGTGGAAGGCGGGCTGCGCATCGACGATTTCTCCGGCGGCGGCTTCCAGCTGCGCGCCAGGAGCGCCACCACCCTGGCCGACGCCTGCCGCCGCCACGCCCGTCTGCTGCAGCTGAAATTGAACGGCGTCACGCCCGACTTCCCCAACCGACTGCGCCAGACCCTGCAAGGCTTCTGCGGCGGCCGCGCCGGCGTCACCCTGCACGGCTACCACAACGCCATCGCCCAGGCCGACCTGGAACTGGGCGAGGCCTGGCGGGTGGACGCCGTGCCGGATCTCCTGCGCGCGGTGCGGGCGCTGCCCGGGGTGGCCGCGGCGCGCTTGCGGCTGGTGAAGAGCGAGCATTGAGTCCGGCACCCCACCCGTAGGGGCGCGCTGGCGCGCGATGCCTCTCACTGGCGCCCAACCATCAGCGCCAGAGCCGCCATTGACCTTCCCGTGCCGCCGCCCACACCTCCGTTCACGCTGAGCGTAGCTTGCGGCAGCAGGCGGAGTCGAAGCGCCGCGAGCTCGAACATCAGAGCCAAGGCCGTCGTTGATCTTCCCGCGCCGTCGCCCACACCTCCGTTCGCGCTGAGCGTAGCTTGCTCCAGCAAGCGGAGTCGAAGCGCCGCGCGTAGCCACGCATCAGAGCCAGAGCCTGTATTGATTTTCCCGTGCCGCCCTCCTGGCGTCACGGGAAGTCGGTGGGCCGGTGCAGCCGGCCCACCTCCGTGCGCAGGCGCGTTGCGCCTGCGCACGGGCGGCACATCCTTGTGCCGCGCCGCCGCGGCATGCGGCGTATGGCTGGTGGAGCCAGCCATACGCCCCCGTTCCCGACATTTTTGCGCGGCGGCTATACTGCCCGGCTATCGTGTCCCGAGCTTTGCGCATGAATCCCAACTTCCTCGATTTTGAACAGCCCATCGCCGAACTGGAAGCGAAGATCGAAGGGCTGCGCCATGCCAGCGACGGCCAGGCGTTCGACATCGACGAGGAAGTCGGCCGCCTGCGCGAAAAGCTCAAGCTCAAGACCAACGACATCTTCAAGAACCTCACCTCGTGGCAGGTGGCCCAGCTCTCGCGCCATCCGGCGCGGCCGCACACGCTCGACTACATCGGCGTGATGTGCGAGGAGTTCCACGAGCTGGCCGGCGATCGCATGTATGCCGACGACGCCGCCATCGTCGGCGGCCTGGGCCGCATCAACGGCCGCGCGGTGATGATCGTGGGCCACCAGAAGGCGCGCGATACCAAGGGCAAGCTCAAGCGCAACTTCGGCATGCCGCGCCCCGAGGGTTACCGCAAGGCGCTGCGCCTGATGAAGATGGCCGAGCGCTTCGGCCTACCGGTGCTCACCCTGATCGACACCATGGGCGCCTACCCCGGCATCGACGCCGAAGAACGCGGCCAGAGCGAGGCGATCGCGCGCAACCTGCTGGAAATGGCCGACCTGAAAACACCGATCATCTGCACCGTGATCGGCGAAGGCGGCTCCGGCGGCGCACTTGCCATCGGCGTGGGCGACCGCACCAACATGCTGCAATATTCCACCTACTCGGTGATTACACCGGAAGGTTGCGCCACCATCCTGTGGCGCAGCGCCGAGCGCGCCAAGGACGCTGCCGAGGCGCTGGGCCTCACCGCGCCGCGCCTGTTGGAACTGGGCCTGATCGACAAGCTGATCCGCGAGCCGCTGGGCGGCGCCCACCGCAACCCGCGCGCCATGGCGATCCGTTTGAAGGCCGTACTGATGAACCAGCTCGACGAACTCTGCGCGATGCCGCTGGCCGACCTCGCCGAACAGCGCTACCGTCGCCTGCGCGGCTACGGCGCGTTTCAGGAATAAACGCCGCGCGGCGCACGGCGCTACCATCGGCGGCAACCCTTCGCGCAAGGCACCGCCATGGCCCACGACGCCACCAAGCTCACCGTACTGATCGATGCCGACAACGCGCGCCCCGCCATCGTCGAGGGCCTGCTGTCCGAGGTGGCCAAGTACGGCACCGCCCACGTCAAGCGCATCTACGGCGACTGGACCAAGCCCGAGTTGAACGGCTGGAAAGAGGTGCTGCTGCGCCACTCGATCCAGCCGATCCAGCAGTTCCGCTACACCGTGGGCAAGAACGCCACCGACTCGGCCATGATCATCGACGCGATGGATCTGCTCTACAGCGACCGCTTCGACGGCTTCTGCATCGTCTCCAGCGATTCGGATTTCACCCGGCTGGCCTCGCGCATCCGCGAGGCGGGGCTCACCGTGTACGGCTTCGGCGAGCGCAAGACGCCGGCCCCCTTCGTCGCCGCCTGCGACCGCTTCATCTACACCGACGTGCTGGGCAAGAGTGAAACCGACGAGGGCAAGCCCACCGAACCCGCGCCGCGCAAGGGCGCGCAGGAGCTGCGCAAGGACACCCGCCTGGTGAACCTGCTGCGCCACGCCATCGACGACGCCGACGACGACGAAGGCTGGGCCAGCCTGGGCACGGTGGGCAGCATGGTGGGCAAGCGCGCACCGGATTTCGACTCGCGCAACTGGGGCTACGCCAAGCTCAGCGGCCTGATCAAGGCGATCGGCCTGTTCCAGACCGAGGAGCGCCAGCTCGGCAACGGCAAGCACCTCTTCGTGCGCCACAAGAAGAAACCCGCCGCCAGTGCGTGACGCGCTCGTCGACGCGCTGCGCCGCGCCCTCGCCAGCCAGGTATCCGGCGCGCTGTGCGTAGCCTTCAGCGGCGGCCCGGACTCCACCGCCCTGCTGCACGCGCTGGCGCAATTGCCCGAAGCACGCGCGCACGGCCTGCGCGCGCTGCACGTCGATCACGGCCTGCACCCGGATAGCGCCGGCTGGGCCGAGCACAGCCGGCAATTCTGCGCGACACTCGGCCTGCCCTGCGAGGTCCTGCGCGTGCAGGTGGAAACCACCCGTGGCGAAGGCCTGGAAGCCGCCGCCCGGCACGCCCGCTACGCCGCCTTCGCCGCCAGCCTGCGCGCCGGCGAAATCCTGCTTGTCGCCCATCATCGCGACGACCAGGCCGAAACCGTGCTGCTGAAACTGCTGCGCGGCGCCGGCCCGGAAGGCCTGGGCGGCATGCGCGAGCGCCGACCGCTGGGTGCGGGCACGTTGTGGCGCCCGCTGCTGCACGTCATCACCCGCGCGCAGTTGCACGACTACATCGCCGCGCATGCGCTGCCGTGCATCGACGACCCCTCCAACGCCGATACCCGCCTCGCGCGCAGCCATCTGCGCCACGCCATCCTGCCGCGCCTCACCGCACACTGGCCGCAGGCAGTGGACTCGATTCTGCACAGCGCCACGCTCAGCCGCGCCGCTGCGGACACCCTGCGTGCGCAGTGGCTGGCCGCCTTCGACACCCTGCACGACCCGGCCAGCGGCAGCCTGGCCGCCACCGGCTGGCTGGCACTGCCGCCCGCGCTGCGCCACCCGCTGCTCGACCATTGGCTGCATTCGCGCGGTCTCAAGGCACCCACCATGGCGCAACGCACGCAGATCGAACGCCAGTGCATGGCGCGCGCCGGCACGCTGCCGTGCATCCGCTGGGGCCACACCACGCTGCATGTATGGAAGGGGCGGCTGTGGGCGCGCGCGCTGCCGCCCACCATCGACCCCGCCTGGCAGGCGAGCTGGCGCGGCGAGCCGCTGCGGCTGCCTGACGGCGGCTGGCTGCGCCTGCCGGACGCCGGGGCGCGCCTGCCCGCACCGCTCACCGTGCGGCTGCGCCGTGGCGGCGAGCGCATCAAGCCCGCCGGCGATGCCCACACCCGCGAGCTGCGCGACCTGTTCCAGCAAGCCGCGCTGCCGCCATGGCAACGCCTCGCCTGCCCGCTGATCTGCGAAGGCGAGGTCTTGATCGCCGTCGCCGACCGCTGGCTGAGCGCACGCGCGCACGTCGTGTTCGGCGCCACCGGGGCGCCACGCTGGCAGCCCGTCGCGTGACCCATCGCATTGATTCGCAAGCCCCGCTGCGTTAGCGTTGCACGCCATGGCCAAGACCGCTTCCACCGCCAAGACCCCGCCCGCCGCCGACTTCGAGCACTCGCTGGACGAACTCGAACAACTGGTGGCAAAGATGGAAGGCGGCGAGCTCAGCCTGGACGAATCGCTGGCCTCCTTCGAGCGCGGCATCGGCCTGTACCGCCACTGCCAGCAATCGCTGGAGCAGGCCGAACTGCGCGTGCGCCTGCTGCTCGACCCCGAAGCCCCCGACAGCGCCGAACCGTTTGAACCCGAACATTGAACTGGGATCTTCGCTGCAAGCCTTGATCCGCCGCGCCGACGCCGCGCTGGATGCCTGCCTGCCGCCCGCCGACCAGGCGCCCGCCGAACTGCACCGCGCGATGCGTTACGCCGCGCTCGGTGGCGGCAAGCGCCTGCGGCCACTGCTGGTCTACGCCACCGCCCACGCGCTGGGCCGCGACGACGCCCCGCTGGACGCGGCCGCCGGCGCGGTGGAACTGATCCACGCCTACTCGCTGGTGCACGACGACCTGCCCGCGATGGACGACGACGCGCTGCGTCGCGGCCGCCCGACCTGCCACATCGCGTTTGGCGAGGCGATGGCGATACTCGCCGGCGACGCGCTGCAGGCACTGGCCTTCGAACTGCTCGCCGCCCCCGGCGCCGCGCCCGACCCGGCCACCGGCATGCGCATGCTGCACGCGCTGGGCCGCGCCTGCGGCGCCGAGGGCATGGCCGGCGGCCAGGCGCTGGATCTCGCCGCGGTGGGGCGCCGGCTCACGCTGGCCGAACTCGAACACATGCACGCCTGCAAGACCGGTGCGCTGATCCGCGCCTCGGTGCACCTGGGCGCGCTGGCCGCCGGTGCGGACGCCGCCACGCTGGATCGGCTGGATCGCTACGCCGCCGCCGTGGGCCTCGCCTTCCAGGTGCGCGACGACATCCTCGACGTGGAAGGCGAGGCGGCGGTGATCGGCAAGACCGCCGGCAAGGACGCCGCCGCCGACAAACCCACCTTCCCCGCACTGCTCGGGCTGGACGCCTCGCGCGCGCGGCTGGCCGAACTCACCGCTGGCGCGCTCGACGCCATCGCGCCGCTGGGCGAACGCGGCGTGCTGCTGGCCGAACTGGCGCACTACGCCGCGGCGCGCCACCACTGATCTTCCGCTAGCCGCGCAAAAAGAAGGCCCGCATGGCGGGCCTTCTCGCAACGCTCGAAACAGGCCCTCAGTTCACCAGGCGCAAGCAGATCGGGTAGCGATAGCTGCCGTCCGAACTCACCTTGACCGCGGCGAGGATGCAGAACACCAGGTTGGCGATCCACAACAGCCAACTGAGCAGGAAGCCGATCAGGACGAACATGAGTATCCAGCAGATCACGTAGGCGATCAGCACGGTGATCTGGAAATTGAGCGCCTCCTTGGCCTCCTTCACGAGATAGGCCTTGTCGGCGCTGTCCTTGTGCAGCAACCACACGATCAGCGGCACGATCACGCTGAGCAGGAAGCCCGACAGGTGGGTGAGCATGGCCAGGTTGCGGTCATTGCTGCCGGGCTCCTGGACGGCGGGCGGCGGCATCGGGTCGGACGGGGTTTCCATGGACGTCTCCTGGTCGGGTGGGCAGTGCCCGCCCAGCATGCCGCAGCCACCGCCGCGCCGCCACTGCTGCGGCGCACGAAAATCGAAAGACTGGGGAAACCGCCCTCTGCCACGCTGTCCCCTGCAGACGCGCGTCCCGGGCAAGAGCAGTGATCCAGCAAACCGATTTTTTCCTTGAAGGCGGCAGGAGCGGTGTGCTGCTGATCCACGGCCTCACCGGCACGCCGATGGAGATGAAACTGCTCGGCAAGGGCCTGAACCGCGCCGGCTACACCGTGCACGGCATGCAGTTGGCCGGCCACTGCGGCAACGCCGAGGATCTGCTAGCCACGACCTGGCACGACTGGTACGCCAGCGTGGAGCGTGCCGCCGACGCGCTGCGCGAGAAGGTGGATCACCTGTTCGTGGGCGGCTTGTCGATGGGCGCGGTGCTCTCGCTCAAGCTCGCCGCCGACCGCCCGGAGCAGGTTCGGGGCGTGGGCGTGTACGGTGCCACCTTCCGCTACGACGGCTGGAGCATCCCCAGGCTGGCGCGCCTGTCCTTCCTGCTGCCGCTGTTGAAGAAGCTCGGCATCGGGCGCGACCGCAGCTTCATGGAACAGCCGCCCTACGGCATCCGCGACGAACGCCTGCGCGCGCAGATCAGCGGCGCGATGCTGGGCGGTGACAGCGCCGCCGCCGGCCTGCCCGGCAACCCTTGGTATTCGCTGGCCGAGATGTATGAACTGGCCGCCACGGTGCGCCGGCAACTCGCGCAGGTCACCGCGCCTTGCCTGGTGGCGCACGCCAGCGAGGACGACGTGGCCAGCGTCAAGAACGCCGAACTGGTGATGCGCGAGGTCAGCGCCCCGGCCGAGCTGCTGCTGCTGGACGACAGCTACCACATGATCACCATCGACCGCGACCGCCGCACCCTGGTCGAGCGTTCCGCCGCGTTCTTCGACCGCATCGTCGCGGCCGATGCCGCCCAGCCGGTAGCGGCCTGACATGCCCACCGGCGGGATCTCGCCCCTGGTAGCGTTGTTGTGGGTGCTGAACGTGGTGATCGACACCGGCGGCCAGCTCGCCTTCAAGGCCGCCGCCGGCGACCAGGACGCCGGCGACGGCCTCGCGCGCTGGAAGCACATGGCCGCGCGCCCATGGCTGTGGCTTGGCATCGCCAGCTACGTGGTGGAGTTCCTGGTGTGGATCGCCTTCCTGTCGCTGGTGCCGCTCTCCCAGGGCGTGCTGCTGGGCTCCATCAACATCGTGGCGATCATGGTGGCCGGGCGCTTCCTGTTCGGCGAAAAACTCACCCGCCTGCGTATCGCCGGCATCCTGCTGGTGACGCTGGGCGTGGCCATCGTGGGGGTGGCCGGATGAAGCGCGGCTGGTTCTACCTCATCGGCTTTGCGCTCTTGATGGGTTTCGACACCCTGGCGCAGATCAGCTTCAAGTACGCCGGCACGCAGGCGCTGCCGTTCACCGCCAACCCGGCCTGGCTGCTGCGCGTGTTCGGCGCGCCCTGGGTGTACGGCGCCATCGTGGGCTACATCGGCGCCTTCTTCACCTGGATGAGCCTGCTCAAGCACGCGCCCATCGGCCCCGCCTTCGCCGCCTCGCACCTGGAAGTGGTGTCGGTGATGCTGCTTTCGGTGTGGCTGTTCGACGAGCCGCTCACCGCGCCACGCGTGCTGGGCGCGCTCGCCATCGTCGCCGGCATCATCTGCCTGGGCCTGGCCGAAAACCGCGAGCACGTGCCCGTCGCGGACGACGAACCGGCGCCGACCTGAGCGCAGGCCGGCCATGTTGCCCCTTCGCCGCCACGAGCTCCCCCCCACCGCCGGCCTGCCACTGGAACTGGCCGATCTGCGCCCCGGCGCGGCCACGCTGGCTGCCGACGTCGCCGCACAACTGGGCACGCCGCCGCTCATCGCCACCTGCTCCGGCACCGCCGCGCTACTGATCGCACTGGCCACGCTGCGCGAGTTGCACCCCACGCGAAAGCGCGTGGTCGTGCCGGCCTATACCTGCCCGCTGGTGCCGCTGGCCGTGCACCAGGCAGGGCTGGAACCCGTGCTGTGCGACCTGCGCCGGGGCCACTTCGACTTCGATCCCGGCGCGCTGCGCGCCGCCTGCGACGAGCGCACGCTGGCGATCCTGCCCACCCATCTCGCCGGCTGCGTAGCCGACGTGGACGACGCGCTCGCCGCCGCCAACAACGTCGGCGCGCTGGTGATCGAGGACGCCGCGCAAGCCGTGGGCGCGCGTCGCGAGGGCGGCGCCAGCGTGGGGCTGGCCGGCGACCTCGGCTTCTTCAGCCTCGCCGCCGGCAAGGGCCTGTCCATCTACGAAGGCGGCCTGCTCGCCGCGCGCGATCCCGCGCTGCGCGAGCGCCTCGCCCGCACCGCCGCGCGCCTCGCGCCGTTCAAGCTCGGCTGGGAACTGCGCCGCAGCGTGGAACTGCTGGGCTATGCCGCGCTATATCGTCCGCGCGGCCTGCGCCGCGCCTACGGCGATCCCTTGCGCAAGGCGCTGCGCCAGAGCGATCCGGTGGCCGCCGTGGGCGACGATTTCTCGCTGCCGCTGCCGCTGCATGCGGTGGGCCGCTGGCGGCAGGCCGTGGGCGCGCATGCCGCCGTGCGCCTGCCGGATTTCATCCGACAGTGCGCGGCACGCGCGCAGCGCCACCTGCCGCACCTGCGCGCCCTGCCCGGCGTCAGCGTGCTGGACGATCCCGCCGGCGCGCACGGCAACTGGCCGTTTTTCTTCCTGCTGCTGCCCGACCAGCGCCGCCGCGACGCCGCACTCGACCAGCTCTGGCAAGCCGGCTACGGCGTCAGCCGCCTGTTCATCCACGCCCTGCCCGACTACACCTACCTGCGCGGCATCGTACCCACCGCCGACGTGCCGAACGCCCGCGACCTCGCCGCGCGCAGCCTCACCATCGGCAACAGCGCATGGCTGACCGACGCCGACATGGACGCGATCTGCGGCGTGCTGGGCAGCCTCTGATCTTGCCCGCATGGGAGCCCGCTGGCAGGCTCCTACGAAACGGTGGCGATGGCTGCCAGCAGTTTGAGATTCAACGCATGCTGCTGCGCCTGCCAGCCGGCGAGCTGGGCGGGATCGATGGCGGGTTGTTCGTCCATCGCGGAGAGCTTGCGCTTCCACCAGGCCTGATAGCGGTAGTGCGAGACTTCGCCATTGATGTCGCTGCCGACGAGGCCGGGCCGCAGGCTGTCGATCAGCGCCAGCGCGTGGTTCAATTGCAGGCGGCCCTGATCCCAGTTGGTGCGCGCCACCTCGGGCGCGAAGGCATCCTTGTCGATGGTGAGGTAGCTCGGCAGGCGCTGCGTGCGCTGCGCCTCGACGAAGGCATCGACCAGCGCGTCCGGCGTGTCGAAACCGCGAAAGGCGCGCGTGATGCCCAGCCACTTCGCCCAGCCGGTGTCCACGCCCATGCTCCAGTAGCTGAGCTTGCCGCGCAGGAGCGGCGCGAGGTAGTTCTCCCACGCGTGGCCCGCGCCGATGTCGTGCGAGGTGATGCCCAGCACATGCACATGCTCGACGAAGGGCAAGGCCGCCACGCGGCGCACCCAGGAGCCGCAGTGCACGCCGAACGGGAAGCGCATGTTGTCGGGGTGGTTGTCCAGCACCACCACCTGGATGGGCGTGGCGGGCTTGAGCCGCGCGATCAGCGGCCAGGAGAGATGATGGAAGTCGCCCGAGCCGGTGAACACGGTGCCGTAGTGCGCGGGCAGCTGCGCCTCCAGCGCCGCCGTGAAACGACGCATCGCGGCCAGCGAGCAACCGAAGCGGATCGCCTCCTGCCACCCGGAAAGCGGCAGCACACGGCGGTTCGGCAGTTCGCCCACCGAGTTGTCGATGTCGAGCACCACGGGGTGCCGTGCCGTTTCACTCATCGCCTTGCTCCACCGCGTCCTGCCATTGCCGGTCGCTCTCGAAATGCCCGCCTAGCCGGTGCAGCAGCGCGCGCAGCACGGGGTTGCGCGCATACACCGCGTGGCGGGTGAAGGTGAAGCTGGCGCCGAGGAAACGCTTCACCTCGGGATCGGTCCAGCCGGCCACGTAATGCGTCAGGCCGCGTTCGCGCGCATGGCGCAGGTTTTCCATCCAGCTGACGAAATACAGGTTGTGCTCGCGCGCCTCGGGGTAGGCCAGGCCGATGTATTTGTCCACCAGCTTGCCGCCATGTTCGTAGCAGAGGTTCCAGCCGAGCAGCCGGCCTTCGTGGCGATAGACGAACACCACGCCACCGCTGGCGCCATCGCGCAGGAGGCGGGCAAAAAAGGCGCGCGAGAGCCGGTCGAAGTGGATCTCGCTTTGCGCATACACCGCGTCGAACAGCGCGTAGTACGCATCCAGCACGGCCTCGTCGTCGAAGCGCGCATCGCCGGTGCGTACGGTTTCCACGTCGAGCCGCGCACGCGAGCGCAGCTTGCGCCGGATGTTCTTGCGCCGCGACGGACTCTGCCGGGCGAGATAGGCCTCGTCGGAGTCGAAGTCGATCGCCACATAGGCCAGCGCCTGTCCCTCCAGCAGCACGAAGCCGGCGGCCTCGCAGGCGGCGGCGAAGGCGCGCGCATGGGCATTCTCGGCGGCGCCAAGCAGCGGTGAATCCTGCGCGATGTCCTTGACGATGAGCAGCTTGCACTGCCGCCCCCAGGCCGACTTCAGCTCCTGCGCCAGCGCGGCGGGCGCCACGCCCGCCGGCAGCGGCGCGTACTCGGACGCCGTGGTGCCGGCGAAGCGTGTGCGCCAGGTGAGCAGGCGGCGCCAGTGGCGCGCCAGCGGCAGGGCTTCCACGCGGCGGCGCAAGGCGTCGTCGGCCGTGGTCAGCAGCTCGAACGGCGCCACGAAGCCCGGCATGCCCGACGGCGAGCGATCCGCCGCGAAGCCGACGGGCGGCTCGGCCATGAACGCGGCCAGCAGGGCATCCGGTTCCAGTTGGGAAATGAAAGGCATGCGTAAGCGGTTTTGCCTAGACTAGGCGGGCCAGCCTGCGCCATGCACCTTGCGCAGGCCTTCCATTGTTGCCCGCCACCAAGGACCCCGCCATGCCCGGTACGACCCAGCAGCAAGTGTTCGAGATCATCGCCAAGCAGGCCAAGGTGGACGTGGCCGTGGTCAAGCCCGAATCCACCCTGAAGGACCTGGGCATCGCCTCGCTGGAAGCCATCGAGCTGATCTTCGACATCGAAGAGCAGTTCGACATCCACTTCCCCGAGCAGCAGGGCGCCAACTTCGACAGCGACACCGCGCAAAGCCTGGTCGACGCCGTGCAGCAGGCGCTGGACGAAAAGGCCGCCGGCGCGGGCCACGCGTAATGCCCGCCATCGAAACCCGCCGCGTCGTCGTCACCGGCATGGGCGCGATCAGCCCGCACGGCGTTGGCGCCGGCGCCCTGTGGCAAGGCCTGCGCGAAGGCCGCTGCGCCATCGGCCCGCTGCGCCACAAGGATGCCGACGCGCTGCGCGTGAAGATCGCCGCACAGGTGCCGGAGAGCTTCGACCCCGCCAGCGGCATCGACGAGCGCACCCTGCCCCTGCTCGACCGCACCTCGGAATTCGCGCTGCACGCCGCGCGCGAGGCCATCGCGCAAGCGGGCATCGACTTCGCCGCTGCCGGGCTGGGCGCGCGCACCGCGGTGGTGGTCGGCACCGGCGTCGGCGGCGAGCTCACCCAGGACGAACAGAGTCGCCGCCTGTACGCGGAGAAATCCAGCCGCACGCATCCGCTCACCATCGTGCGGCTGATGACCAACGCCTCGGCCAGCCAGATCAGCATCGCCCACGGCCTGCGCGGCCCCACCTATGCGGTGGCCAGCGCCTGCGCCTCGGCCAACCACGCCATCATCCAGGCCGCGCAGATGATCCGCTTCGGCATGGCCGACGCCGCCGTCGCCGGCGGCACCGAGGCCTGCCTCTCCTACGGCGCGCTGCGCGCCTGGGAAGCCATGCGCGTGCTTGCCGACGACACCTGCCGGCCGTTCAGCGCCAACCGCCGCGGGCTGGTGCTGGGCGAAGGCTCCGCCATCTTCGTGCTGGAGTCGCTGGAACACGCCCGCGCGCGCGGCGCCACCATCCTCGCCGAACTGGCCGGCACCGGCATGAGCGCCGACGCCAGCGACATCGTGATGCCCAGCGCCGACGGCGCCGCCGCCGCGATGCGCCAGGCGCTGGCCGAGGCCGGACTCAACCCCGAGGACGTGGACTACATCAACGCCCACGGCACCGGCACCCAGGCCAACGACGCCACCGAGACGCGCGCCATCCGCCTCGCCTTCGGCGCGCATGCCGACAAGCTGGCGGTGTCCTCCACCAAATCCATGCACGGCCATGCGCTGGGCGCCTCCGGCGCGCTGGAACTGGTGGCCGCGATCGGCGCACTGCGCGACGGCGTGGTGCCACCCACCGCGAATCTGGACAAACCCGACCCGGCCTGCGACCTCGACTACGTGCCGAACACCGCGCGCGAGATGCCGGTGCGGGCGGTGCTCAGCAACTCCTTCGCCTTCGGCGGGCTCAACGCCGTGCTGGCGCTGAAGCGGGCGCCCTGAAAACACCGGGGCTGCTGGCGGCGGGCACGCTGCATGGCAGCCCCGCCTGGGAGCGTGGGCGGTAGAAACGCAAGCGGCTGCGGCTTTGCCCCGCCAGCTCGGCTTCTGCTGCCCAGGCTCCTGGGGTAACGTGGGCGGCAACATCCGCTACGTTTCGGACTGACTGTCGTCGGGGGACGCCGTGTCGCCACCACAGGGAAGCAGCGCACAGGCGCAACTGCCGCGCCGGATATACCGTTTCCGCATGCTGGGCATGGGCGTATCGGCCTTGCCGATCGCGCTGGTGCTGGGGCGCCTCGGCTGGACGCCGTGGACAGCCGCCCTGCTGGCGTTCACCGCCGTCGCCTGGCCGCAGCTGGCCTGGCTGCTGGCACGGCGCAGCGGCAACCCGTTCCGCGCCGAGTTGCGCAACCTCATGGGTGACTCGCTGATCGCCGGGCTGTGGGTGCCGCTCATGCACTTCAACCTGCTGCCCTCGGCGCTGCTGCTCACCGTGGTCACCGCGGACAAACTCAACACCGGCGTGCGCGGATTGTGGCTACGCGCCCTGCCCGCGATGGTGCTGGGCGTGCTGGCGGGTGGGCTGGCCACCGGCTTCGTGGTGCAACTGCCCACCGACACCGCCACCATCCTCGCCTGCCTGCCATTGCTGGCGGTACATACGCTGGCGGTGAGCATCAGCACCTACCAGCTGGTGCGCAAGGTGCAGCGGCACAACCGGCAGTTGCTGGAGCTGAGCCGGAAAGATCCGCTCACCGGCCTGGCCAACCGGCGTTACTGGCATGAGGAAGGTCTGCGCCGGCTGGCCGGGCGGAGCGCACGCGGCGAATCATCCACCTTGCTGATGATCGACATGGACAAGCTCAAGGCCATCAACGACCAGCATGGCCACGCCGCCGGCGACGAGGCGCTGGGCACGCTGGCCGCGCTGATCCGCGTGCATGCCGGCGAGGGCGCGCTGGCCGGCCGCCTGGGCGGCGACGAGTTTGCCGTGCTGCTGCCTTGCGCGCCGGACGCCGCCAGCGGCATCGCCGAACGCCTGCGCGAAGCCATGGCCGCGGCACGTTGGCCGGATCGGCCCGAACTGCGCTGCACGATCAGCCTGGGCCTGAGCGAGGCGACCGGCGGCGCGGCCACGCTGCCCAACTGGAGCGAAAACGCCGACCGCGCGCTGTACCAGGCCAAGCAGGCCGGCCGCAACCAAAGCATCACCGGCGGCGCGGCGCTTATTCCGCCGCGTTGATGACAGCGAGGAAATCACGCCCGTAGCGCTTGAGCTTGGCTTCGCCCACGCCGCTGACCTGGGCCAGCTCGGTTTCGTCCGCCGGCATCGCGCGCAACATGGCGAGCAAGGTGGCGTCGTGGAACACCACGTAGGGCGGCACGCCCTGCTGCCTGGCCAACTGCGCGCGCAGGCGCCGCAGCGCATCCCACAAGGGCTGCTCATAGGCCTCGATGCCGAGGTTGGCGCCGGTCACCACCTGGCTGTCGCGGCGGCGGCGCACGCTGCGCTCGGGCCTGGCGTCCTCGCGCAGGCGCAGGCGCTCGCCGCCCGTGAGCACGGCGCGGCTGGACGCGGTGAGCCGGAGCGTGCCGTAGCCCTCCGCATCGGTGGCGAGCAGGCCAGCGGCGAGCAGCTGGCGGAATACCGAGCGCCAGCCCTTCTCGTCCATCTCCGCGCCGATGCCGAAGGTGCTGAGCTTGTCGTGGCCCTGCTGGCGCACGCGCTCGTTGTCGATGCCGCGCAACACGTCGATCACGTGGCCCGCGCCGAAGCGCTGACCGCTGCGGTACACCGCCGACAGCGCCTTCTGCGCGGGCACGGTGGCATCCCAGGTCACCGGCGGCGCCACGCAATTGTCGCAGTGGCCGCAGGGGCCGTGGAAATCCTCGCCGAACGCGCCCAGCAGCAGCTCGCGGCGACAGCGCGTGGCCTCGGCATAAGCCAGCAGCGACTCCAGCTTCTGCCGCTCCACACGCTTGCGTTCGTCGCCGGATTCGGACTGGGCGATCATCTGGCTCATCGTCACCACGTCGGACAGGCCGTAGATCATCCACGCCTCGGCGGGCAGGCCGTCGCGGCCGGCACGGCCGGTTTCCTGGTAGTAGCCCTCGATCGAGCGCGGCAGATCCAGGTGCGCCACGAAGCGTACATCGGGCTTGTCGATGCCCATGCCGAAGGCCACCGTGGCCACCATCACCACGCCGTCCTCGCGCAGGAAGCGCTGCTGGTTGGCCGCGCGCGTGGCCGCGTCCAGCCCTGCGTGGTAGGGCAGCGCCTCGATGCCGGCCTCCAGCAGCCAGGTCGCGGTGTCGTCCACCTTCTTGCGGCTCATCGCGTAGACGATGCCGGCCTCGCCGCGGTGGCCGTCCAGGAACTGCCGGAGCTGGCTGCGCGGGTTGTGCTTCTGCATCACCCGGTAGCCGATGTTGGGGCGATCGAAACTGGCAACGAACTGGCGCGCCTGCGCCAGCGCCAACCGCTCCACGATCTCCGCGCGCGTGCGCGCATCGGCGGTGGCGGTGAGCGCGACGCGCGGCACGGTGGGAAAGCGCTCGTGCAGCACGCTCAGCTCGCGATACTCAGGGCGGAAATCGTGCCCCCACTGCGACACGCAGTGCGCCTCGTCGATGGCGAACAGCGCCACCTCGCGCTGGCCGAGCAGTTGCAGGAAACGCCCGGTGAGCAGGCGCTCCGGCGCCACGTAGAGCAGGTCGAGCGCGCCGGCCATCAACTGCCGCTCCACCTCGCGCTGCGCACCCGCATCGAGGCTGGAATTGAGATAGGCCGCCGCCACGCCCGTCGCGCGCAGCGACTCCACCTGATCCTGCATCAGCGCGATCAGCGGCGACACCACGATGGCAGTGCCTTGCCGCATGAGCGCGGGGATCTGGTAGCACAGCGACTTGCCGCCGCCGGTGGGCATCAGCACCAGCGCATCGCCGCCCTCGGCTACGTGTTCCACGATGGCCTGCTGCTGGCCGCGAAAACCGGGGTAGCCGAAAACGCTGCGGAGTATGTCGAGGGCGGAGGCAGGCATCCGTGCCATGTTACCAGCCGCCTCCGGGCACCGCTGGCGCCGCCTTGCCACGGATCAGCTGCGCCGCGGCGCCGCCACGCTAGACTCGTGGCCATCGCCCGCCCTGGGCGCCCGCGGTGATGCACCATGCATGGCGAATACAAGATGCCCGGCGGCAAGCTGGTGGTGATCGACCTCGCGCTGCGCTCGGGCCGGCTCGCCGACGTGCAGCTGAGCGGCGATTTCTTCCTGGAGCCGGACAGCGCGCTGCCCGCCATCGACGCCGCGCTGGAAGGCCAGCCGGCCAGCACCGGCGACGCCGCGCTCGCCGCCGCCATCGACGCCGCCCTGCCCGTGGGCACCTTGATGTACGGCATCGACAGCGATGCCGTGGTGGCAGCGCTGCGCCGCGCCCTGGACGAAGGCGCCAGCGCATGAGCCGCAGCCACTGGAACGATCACGCCTGGCAACTGATCCACACCGCGCCGCAGGCGCCGCTGCTGCACATGGCGCTGGACGAAGCCCTGCTCGATGAAGTCGCCGCCGGCCGCCGGCCACCCACGCTGCGCCTGTGGGAATGGGCCTCCGCCGCCGTGGTGATCGGCCGCTTCCAGTCGCTGCGCAACGAGGTGGACGGCGACGCCGCCAGGCACCACGGCATCGAGGTGGTGCGGCGCGTCTCCGGCGGCGGCGCCATGTTCATCGAACCGGGCAACACCATCACCTATTCGATCTACGCGCCACTGTCGATGGTGGAAGGCCTCAGCTTCCAGGAGTCCTACGCGCTGATGGATGCCTGGGTGCTGGCGGCGCTCGGCGAGCTGGGCATCGAGGCCTGGTACCAGCCACTCAACGACATCACCTCCGCCGGCGGCAAGATCGCCGGCGCCGCGCAGACCCGGCGCGGCGGCGCGCTGCTGCACCACGTCACCATGGCCTACGACATCGACGCGGCGAAGATGCTCGACGTGCTGCGCATCGGCCGCGAAAAGCTCTCCGACAAGGGCACCACCAGCGCCGCCAAGCGCGTCGACCCGCTGCGCAGCCAGACCGGCCTGCCGCGCGCGGAGGTGGTGGCGCGCATGCTGGCGAGCTTCCGCCGTCGCCACGGCCTCGCCGACGACCACCTGCGCGACACCGAACTGGCCCACGCACAGGCGCTGGTGCAGACCAAGTTCGGCACGTCCGGCTGGCTCGCCGACGTGCCCTGACCCGCAGCACGTAAACTGACGTCCTTTCCCCAGCGAGCACGCCCATGCCCTCCTTCGATGTGGTTTCCGAAGTCGACACGCACGAATTGACCAACGCATTGGATCAGGCCAACCGCGAGCTGGCCACCCGCTTCGACTTCAAGGGCGTGGCCGCCAAATACATGCTGGAAAAAAGCGAGATCACGCAGAGCGCGCCCAGCGAATTCCAGTTGCAGCAGATGCTGGACATCCTGCGTGCCCGCCTGATCGCCCGCAAGATCGACGCCCGCGCGCTGGACGTGGGCGCGGTGGAAACCAACCTCGCCGGCGCCCGCCAGAAGATCACCGTGAAGCAAGGCATCGAGCAGACCGTGGCCAAGCAACTGGTGGCCGCGCTCAAGGGCGCCAAGCTGAAAGTCGAGGCGCAGATCAATGGCGACAAACTGCGCGTCACCGGCAAGAAGCGCGACGATCTGCAGGACGCGATGGCCGTGCTGCGCAAGGCCGAGGTGGCGATCCCGCTGCAGTTCGACAACCTGCGCGACTGAGGTTCGCCCGCGGCTCAGTAATGCAGCAAGGCGCGCAGCGGCAGCGCACCCGCCCAGCGCGCGCGACCCTGCAGGGCGTCCAGCTCGATCAGCACCGCGGCGCCCAGCAGGCAGGCACCGGAGGCTTCGATCAGTTGCCGCGCCGCGACCAGCGTGCCGCCAGTGGCCAGCACGTCGTCCACCAGCAGCGTGCGCGTGTCGGGCGCGAGCGCGTCGCGACGCACCTGCAGGCGGTCGTTGCCGTATTCGAGCTGGTAATCCACGCTGAGCACGGGCGGCGGCAGCTTGCCGGGTTTGCGCAGCGGCACGAAGCCGGCATGCAGTGCCTGCGCCAGTGCGGCACCGAAGATGAAACCGCGTGCCTCGATGCCGCACACCGCCGTCACGCCGGCCTCGCGCCACGGCGCGGCCAGCGCGGCGACGGCTTCGGCGAAACCGCGCGCATCGGCCAGCAGCGGGGTGATGTCGCGGAACACCACGCCGTCCTGTGGGAAATCCGGCACGGCGCGGATCAGACGGGCAAACTCATGCATCACGAACTCCTTGCGACGGGGCGCCGCATACCCAGCAGGATACCCACGAGGGCCAGCGCCAGGCCCAGCCAATCGCCCATGCTGGTGGCGCGACGGAAGATCAGCACATCGAGCACGAAGGCCAACGCGGGCTGCAGCAGCAACAACAGGCCCACCAGCGACGCCGGCAGGCGCGGCATGGCGCCCACCATCCAGAGCCAGGCCAGCACCTGGCCGAAGAAACCCAGCGCCAGGAGCGCGCTCCAATCGCGCAACGTGGCGAGCGCAAAGGCATTGCCCGCCGCCCAGCCCCAGGCGCCCAGCAGCGCCGCGCTGAGCAGGCTCATCACGCCGAGGAACTGCGCGCTCGACAAGCGCGTGCGCCCCGACAAGGCGTACCGAAAGCTCAGGAGATACACCGCATAGGCCAGGCCGCTGCCCAGTCCCAGCCACACGCCGCGCCGATAGGCCGCGCCGAACAGCGACCAGTGCGCCCCCACCAGCAGCCACAGTCCGGCCAGCGCCAGCCCGGCACCGGGCACGAACCAACGCCCCAGCCGCTCGCGATAGGCCAGCAGCCCCACCAGCGCCAGCAGGAACACCTGGAAATTGGTGAGCAAGGTAGCCACGCCCGGCCCCACCACGAGGATGCTCCGGTGCCATTGCAGCAGATCGCCGGCGAAGCCCAGTGCGGGCAGCGTGGCCAACACCAGGTCCGCCACAGCGATCCGCCGCCAGCGTCCGGAGAACGCCACCCAGGCCAGGAGCATCGCGCCGCCAAACAGCATGCGGTAGAACGCCGACACCGTGGGCGGCACCTGCGCCAGCGCGACGAAGATGCCGGTGGTGGAAAGCAGCATCGCGCCCAGCGCCATGCGCCAGACATCGCGGCCCGCCGGATGCGGCGCAGCGTTGCGCGCGACCGGCACGGATCGACTCAGCCGGGCACGGCCAGCGGCGCGCCGAAGTCGTCGCCCTGCGCCAGCAGCGCCGCGCGCGCCTCGGCCAGTTGCGCCGACACCTCACGCACCACGCCTTCGGCGGCGGCCACGCCGGCCTCGGGCACCATCACCGCGAGATAATCCAGCGCCGGCAGCTGGCCCACGCCGCCGATGAGATGCTCGCCGGCGATGAAGGCCGGAATCTCCGCATGCTCCAGCGCATCCTTGACCAGATGCGCGTCAAACAAATTGTCGGCGTGGTAGACGGTGTGCATGGACGCAAGCTACATCGCCCACGCCACGTCGACAAGGCACCGGCGACGATTGGCGCAGCCCCTGCTTCCTGCACTATCGTCGGGGCGGTCGCCGTACCGGGAGCGCCGATGGGATCGCACGCCAAGGGCCTGCAGTTCATCACACTGACGTATCGCATGCGCACGCTGGGCCTGTTGCTGGCGATGCTGCCGGTGGCGGTCGTGCTGCACCGCCTGGCGGCGCCGGCATGGCAATGGGCGCTGCTGATGGCCAGCGCCCTGCTCTGGCCGCAGCTCGCTTGGCTGCATGCCTCGCACGCCGCCAAGCCGGCCCAGCGCGAGCGCTGGAACCTCCTGGCCGACGCCGGTTTGCTGGGCATCTGGATCGCCCTGATGCGCTTCAATCTGTTGCCCAGTGTGCTGCTGGTGGCCATCGTGGCGATGGATCGCATCAGCGCCGGCGGCTGGCAACTGCTGCTGCGCGCCATGCTGACGGGCACGGCGACGTGCGCCCTGACCGTCTGGGCAAATGGCTTCGCCTGGCAGCCGGACAGCAATATGCACGACATCCTCGCCTGCCTGCCGCTGATGACGATTTACCCGGTGTGGCTGAGCACGGTGACCTTCAAGCAGGGCCGCCGCATCCGCGAGCAGAACCTGCAACTGGCGCGACTCAACCGCACCGATGCACTCACCGGGCTGGCCAACCGCTCCTGCCTGCTGGAAACCGCCGAGCGCGAGTGGAAGCACTTCCGCCGCCACCACCGGATCTCCAGTCTGGTGATGCTGGATGCCGACGGCTTCAAACAGATCAACGACCGCCTCGGCCATGCCGCCGGCGATGCCTTCCTGCGCGCCATGGCCGGCGTCTTGCACAACAAGCTGCGCAACGTGGACACCCCCGGCCGCCTCGGCGGCGACGAGTTCGCCATCGTGCTGCCCGAAACCGACCTCGCCGGCGCGCTGGTCGTGGCCGAGCGCATCCGCGAGTGCATCGAGCAGCGGGGTCGGCGGAACGCCACCCTGCCGCCGTGCACGCTCAGCCTGGGCATCGCCGAAATCGGGTCGCGGCACGACAGCGTGGAAGCCTGGTTCAAGGAAGCCGACGCTGCGCTCTACCGCGCCAAGGAGCAAGGCCGCAACCGGGTCTGCGCCGCGCCAGCACCGCTGCCAACACGGTAAACTGTGCCGATCACCTGGCCTGATCGCGAGCCCCGCACGATGTCGAGTCACCTCAGCCCCGCCGAGTCCGCCGCCAACGACGGCCCGCGCGATTTCATCCGCCAGATCGTGCGCGAGGATCTGGCCGCGGGTAAGCACGCCACCATCCACACCCGCTTCCCGCCCGAGCCGAACGGCTACCTGCACATCGGCCACGCCAAGGCGATCTGCCTCTCCTTCGGCATCGCGCGCGAATTCGGCGGCTGGTGCAACCTGCGCCTGGACGACACCAACCCGGGCAAGGAAGACCCGGAGTTCGTGCAAGGCATCAAGGACGACGTGCGCTGGCTGGGCTTTGACTGGCACGAGCTGCGCCACGCCTCGGACTACTTCGAGGTGTTCTACCGCGCCGCGCTGAAGCTGATTGAAGACGGCCTCGCCTACGTCGACGATCTCGACGCCGAGCAGATGCGCCAGTACCGCGGCACGCTGACCGAGCCGGGCCGCCACTCGCCGTACCGCGAGCGCAGCGTGGCGGAAAGCCTCGACCTGTTCCGCCGCATGCGCGCGGGCGAGTTCGCCGACGGCAGCCGTACCTTGCGCGCGAAGATCGACATGGCCTCCGGCAACATCAACCTGCGCGACCCGGCGCTGTACCGCATCCGCAAGGTGACCCACCAGAACACCGGCGACGCCTGGCCGATCTACCCGATGTACGACTTCGCGCACGCGCTGTCCGACGCGATGGAAGGCATCACCCATTCGCTGTGCACGCTGGAGTTCGAGGACCACCGCCCGCTGTACGACTGGTGCGTGGACAAGGTGGACCTGCCGAACCATCCAGAGCTATGGCAGTCGGTGGTTGCCGCCGGGCTGGAAGCCAAGCCCGCCAAGCCGCGCCAGATCGAGTTCTCGCGGCTGAATCTTTCCTACTGCATCACCAGCAAGCGCAAGCTGGCGCAGCTGGTGAACGAGAACTTCGTGGACGGCTGGGACGACCCGCGCATGAACACGCTGCGCGGCCTGCGCCGGCGCGGCTTCACCGCTGCCGGCATTCGCCTCCTGATCGAGCGCGTGGGCATCTCCAAGCAGAACAGCGTGATCGACTACGCGGTCTTCGAGAACTGCGTGCGCGAGGATCTGGATGCCCACGCACCGCGCCGCATGGCCGTGCTCGACCCGCTCAAGCTCGTCATCACCAACCTGCCCGAAGGCCACGCCGAAACCATCGCCTTCGCCAACCACCCCAAGGACGAGGGCTTCGGCACCCGCGAGATTCCGTTCTCGAGCGCCGTCTGGATCGAGCGCGAGGATTTCGCCGAAGTGCCGCCCAAGGGCTGGAAGCGCCTGGTGCCCGACGGCGAGGTGCGCCTGCGCGGCGTCGGCATCGTGAAGTGCGAAGCGGTGCTGAAGGATGCCGCCGGCAACATCACCGAGCTGCGCGGCACGCTTGATCCCGCATCACGCGCCGGCCTGCCGGGCGCCGATCGCAAGGTGAAAGGCACCATCCACTGGGTCAGCGCCACACACGCGGTGGCCGCCGAGGTGCGCCTCTACGACCGCCTGTTCACCGTGGCCGCGCCCGATGCCGAGGACGACGGCCAGCCGTGGACGACGCACATCAACCCCGAAGCCAAGCGCGTGGTGCAGGGCTGGGTCGAGCCAGCGGCCGCGCAGGCCGATGCCGAGCAGCACTACCAGTTCGAGCGCGTCGGCTACTTCGTCGCCGACCGCGTGGATCACCGCGCCGGCGCCCCGGTGTTCAACCGCGTGGTCACCCTGCGCGATACCTGGGCGACGAAAGCCTGAGGCCAGACCATGTTCCTGCCCCGGCAAATCCACCTCACCCTGCCGCCGTGGGTCGACGAGTTCGTTGACGACACGCGTCGCTACACCACGGCCGAGGAACGCGTCGGCCTGGCCGTCGCGCTGGCCGCGCGCAACATCGAACACGGCGCGGGCGGCCCGTTCGGCGCGGCGATCTTCAACGCCGATGGCCGCGTGGTGTCGGTGGGCGTAAATCGCGTGGTGCCACAGACCTGCTCGGTGGCGCATGCCGAAATGCTGGCCTACATGAGCGCGCAGCAGCGCCTCGCCAGCTACCGCCTGAACGCGACCGGCGGCCGCTACACGCTCGCCACCAGCGCGCAGCCCTGCTGCCAGTGCTATGGCGCCACCATCTGGGCCGGCATCGACGAACTGCTGATTGGCGCGCGCGGAGAGGATGTCGAGGAGCTCACCGCCTTCGACGAAGGCCCACTGCCCGCCGACTGGGTAGGCGAACTGGAACGTCGCGGCATCGCGGTGCACCGCGATGTCCTGCGCGAGGAGGCGCGCCGCGTGCTCGCCGCCTACGGCGCACGTGGCGCCTCGTATTGAAACGCCTGCGCGCCGCCCTGCCCTTGCTGCTGCTGCTCGCGGCGGGCTTGGCGCTGTTCGCCTCCGGCGCGCTGGATCGACTGAACCCGCAGCATCTGGTGGCGCACCAGCGCGAGCTGCATGACAGCATCGCCCAGCATCCCTGGCTGAGCCGGCTCGGCTTCATCGCGCTGCTCACGCTGGGCACGTGCACCGGCCTGCCCGGCGTGCTGGTCATCATCCTCGCCGGCGGCTTCGCCTTCGGCGTGGTGGATGGCACGCTGTGCTCCTCCGTCGCGCTCACCCTGGGTTCGCTGATCCTCTACCTCGCCAGCCGCCGCGCCTTCAGTGCCGGCACGCGCGAACCGCCACCCGTCGTGGCCAGGCTGCACCAGGGCTTCGAGCGTCACCCAGTGAGCTACACGCTGTTCCTGCGCTTCGTGCCGGTGATGCCCTTCGGCGGCGTCACCATTGCGCTGGCCTGGCTGCGCACGCCGTTGTGGCTGTTCCTCGGCGCCACCTGGCTGGGCGGCACCACCTCGCTCGTCTTCGAGACCTCGATCGGCGCGGGGCTGGGCGAGGTGCTGGCGCACGACCAGCACGTCGGCATCAACCTGTTCCTGCACCCGCAGGTGCTGCTGCCGATGGGCGCGCTGGCCGTGCTGGCGCTGCTGCCGCTGGCGCTCCAGCGCTTGCGGCGACGCAAACCACCGCAAGCGTGAACGGCCACAGCGTTCGCTAATCATGCGTCAGGCATGCTGGCGGGATCGCCCCCACCGGACCTTCGCCATGCGTCGCCTCGCCCCGCTGTCCCTCCTCGCCATCGGCGGCCTCGCCGTCGCCACGGCCTGCGCCGCCGCCCAGGCGTACGCCGTCCTGCAACGCCACCCACTGGGCGGCAGCGGCGGCTGGGACTACCTCACCATCGATCCACCCACGCACCACCTGTTGATCGCCCGCAGCGATCGCGTGATGGCGGTGGACACCCGTAGCGGCCAGCTGGTCGGCGAGGTCGGCGGCATGGGGCACATCCACGGCATCGCGCTGGATCAGGCGCGGCGACACGGCTACGTCAGCGACGGTGCGACCGACAGCGTGCACGTGATCGACCTCGACACGCTGAAAAACCTGCGCAGCTTCAAGATCGCCGGCAAGGGCCCCGACGCCATCGTGTTCGACCCGGCCAGCGGCCACGTGCTGACCATGAACGGCAAGAGCGGCAGTGCCAGCGTGATCGACCCAACCAGCGGCCAGGCCGGCGCCGACATCGCCCTGCCCGGCCGCCCGGAGTTCGCGGTGGCCGACGGCCACGGCCACGTCTACGCCAACATCGAGGACAAGAGCGAATTGGCGCGCATCGACACCGCGACGAACCAGGTCGACGCCGTGTGGAAACTCGCGCCCTGCGACTCACCCAGCGGCCTGGCCATCGACCCGCAGGCACGCCGCCTGTTCGCGGTCTGCGACAACCGGCTGATGGTGGTCACCGACGCCGACAACGGCCATCAGGTCGCCACGTTGCCCATCGGCCAGGGGCCGGACGCGGCGCGTTTCGACCCCGCCACGAAGCTCATCTACAGCTCCAACCACGACGGTACGCTGACCATCGTGCACGAGGACGATGCCAACCACTACCGCGTGCTGGCCAACGTACCCACCCAGGTCGGCGCCCGCACCATGGCGCTGGATCGGGAAACACACGACATCTGGCTGGTTGCCGCCGCGCCCGCGCCGCGCCGCGCGCCGGTGAAGGACTTCACTGCGCTGGTGGTCGGCTCGCCTTGAGGTTCCCGTGGCTCCCCGGACACAGCCGAGGGCGGTCATCCGGGTGGCACTTCCAAATGAAAAGAGCGCCACGATGGCGCTCTGGAGTCGTCCGTCTATCGAACAATCGCCGGCAAGCCTTGTGCTGCAACGGTTCCACGAATCAGAAAAATGAAGATGCCCCCAAATATGCCCCCAGCGCGTCGCGGTGACTGCCGTTTGTGAGGCTACCCTTACACGCTGCATTAGTAGTCACCCGCAGCGCCAGCAGCACGCACCACGGAATGATGGCGTCGCTCCCGTGAGTCTGGCTTCATCCGATGGCTGTCCGGCAGCAGCCGACAGCACAAGTCAGGCGCGAGCCGATGCCCGGGCGCCCCCGCGCGCGATATGGGCGCCTTCCATGGGGTTTGTTTCGCAAACACGATGCGCGGACGGTTGGTCAGCCTTCCACCTCGTCCAGCCATTCCCGCTGCGCGCGTAGTTCTTTCGCAAGCTGGCGCAGCATCGGGCGTGTGCAGCCCTTCCATCCGTTACGGCTGGCGCTAGCCTTGCCCGCCTTTGTGCGTGGGCCGGTGGATTGCTTCCACGGCTGCCAGCGCCGGATTGCTTCGGCCTGCCGCGCTCGCCGCTCGGGTGTCCAGCCATTCGCCATGATCGTGCTCCAAAAGTTCGGTCTGCGGCTTTTCGGTTTCTCGCGCGGGCGCGACCGGCGTGCCGTTGTTCACTTGCTGGTGTCCGTGCGCGATGTTGGCCTGCTTGGCGAACACCACGGGCGGGTTCTTGATCGCCGCCAGCGTTTCCAACGTGGCGCGGCACTGGCTTTGCGCCCGTAGCGCCAGCTTCAAGTACGTCTCGGCGGCGCCCAAGTATTCGCCCGCGTTCATCGCCGCCCTGCGCGCCATGTCCGTGAAGATGCTATTCAACGCCACGGCCTGCGCCGTGAGTGTGGATTCCACCTCGCGCAGGTTGCCGTCATGGACGCGCTTCGTCTTGTCCAAAATGGCGCCGTGCAGTTCGGCCAGGTCGATATCTCCGAAGGTTCGCGCGAAGGCAGCAGACACACAGGCAGCCGCCATGCACGGTTCAACGGCCAGCCTCGCATTCATCGCCTCGCGTGATTCGCCCGGTTCGCTTTGAACCTTCAACGTGTTGGATTTCGGCGGCTCGGGTTTGGCCTTCTTTGACTTGGCGGTCATGGTGTCGCCCTCGGGTTGTGGTCGCCGCAGCCATGCCGCTGCATCGGGTAGTGCATGCCGTGGCCGCTGGCGCAGTCGCCCACGCCTGCCGGTGGATTGATCGTGTCGGGCCGATAGCTGGCGCAGGTTTCGCAGGTGACGCGCGGACGCGGTATATAGCCACCGGCCTTGCGGATCGCGCACCACGGGCAGCCCAGCGCACGCGGCCAGCCGTCCACCACGGGCAGCACAGCGGCAATGTTCGGGTGCGCGTAGACCGGGCCGCAGTGCTGGCAGTAGATCGCCGCCGTATCGTCTAGCGGCGCTTTGCCGGCCTGCCGCGTGGCGGTGTCATCCAGCGCCAGCAAGAACGCGCGCAGCGAGCCGTCGGGGATGGCAGCCCATAGGGCCAGGTCGGTACTGGGGATGCGGTGAACGTGGGCGCCGTCGATGCCCAGGCGGTCGGCCAGTTCCAGCAGGCGGACGCGTAGCACCCTCACAGCAGGGTCGCCGGCTGGTGCGAGGCAAAGTGCAGTTTCAACCTTCACCCCTTGCGAATCCTGCGAATCCTGCGAATCGGCCAGCCTCAACCTTGCCGGATTAGCGGAATTAGCGGGATTAGCAACGGTGCGTGCGCGTTTCTGCAATTCGGCCAGTACGTTCATGCTTCGCCCTCCCGCATCCGCCAGACCTTCGCCCGGCGCTTGCCGTCCAGTACCGCGCCGCCTTTGATCCACTCGGCCCAGCCTGCCGCCTCTAGCCGCTCCATAGCCGCCTCAAAAGCATCCTTTGTGCGTATGACGTTCGGGCCTTTGGTCAGCGCGTCGCTGGAATACAGGAAGGTGCGCCCAGTTTCCCTGCACCAGTCGCGCAGCAGTTCGGCATGCCGTACCGGCGCCGGCACGCTGGCAGTGCCCACGATCCGCGCCGCTTCGTCCAGGTGGTACATGGTCAACTTGGCGGCACGCTCGATGGCGTCGCACTGGATGATGCCCGCGTTCGGATCGTCCACCAGCGTCAATACGCCCGCGATCCGCGCCACCTGCGAACCGCCCTTGCTCGCCCAGGCATGAATGCCGGCGTACGCGCCCAGCATCGCCGCCTCGATGGCGTCCTTGACCTTGATCCATAGCGCCATAGCGTCTGGTGCCAGCGCCAGCACGCGCGGTTGCAGTTCGTTGCGGGTGCCCGGCGCCATGATCGGCGCCGCCGCCAGCAGGTCGCGCATGCGCTGCCAGTAGTGCAGCAGGTCGGCATCGCGGGACAGGTCGATATCCTGATATTCGCGGGTGCCGATGGCAGACTGCGGCCACGCCAGCAGGCAGCGCGCAAGGAAGCCTTGCCCGGTCAGAACGTCATCGCTTAGCACGCCTTCCGCGATGATCGGCTGCACCATCAAGTGCAGCGCCAGCCGGCGCCCGTAGTATTTGCCCGCGCCGTCGCCAGCCCGCACGCGGTCGAATCGGCCGGCATCCCAAAGCTTTGAGAAACTCGCGGCGGACTTCGTGCGGTTGTCCTTGTTCATCGCGTGGCCGCCCAGAAAATCGCCCGCATCGTCGTTGAATAGCCCGATGCTCGGCTGCCCGGCCTGATACGCCTTGTGCAAGCCCTCCATCGTCGGCTCGCTCACCAGCAGGTACGGCAGCAGCGGCGCCTCTGGCGGGGCGCCCAGCGCGTCCAGTGCGCTGCGGATGACGGCGACGTCCTTGCCCCTTTCGGCATTGCGCGCGGCGGCGTTGTAGGCGGACACGTCGATGTCGTGCGCGGCCTTCGCGTTCCTCCACTCGGCAAGCCGCGCCTTTTCGTGTTCGTCGTGTGCCTTGAGTGCCCACTTGTCGGCGGCACTTTTGCGCTCTCCACTCTCGGCAATGGTGACGTGCCACAAGCTCAAAGGCTCGACACTGCCGGACAAGCTCATGTCCGCATGCGCTTGCACCGCCAGCGATGCGGCAGCGAGTACCGATTGGCCGCATAGGCCGGCTGGCGCCTGTACAACCGCGTGAATGCGCCTAGCGGCATTGCCCAGCACCGCGCCTAGGGCGTCGATGGGGTATTCCTGCGGCGGCGACAGCGGACGGCGTAGCGGTTCGGGTGCGCAGGCTTCCGCCGCTGACGCTGGTGCCTGTTCCGCCCTGATAGCAGGCAGCGCCAGCACGTCATCCGCCGTGGCGTTCGGATGCTGCGCCAGCCAGTCCATCACGTCGCCTTTCTCGGGCAGGCTCAGGGTGGTGACGTCGATGCGCTCCACGGTGCAGCCGATGGCGTGCAGCTTGGCCGCGACTTCGCGCATGTACTTGTCGCCGGGTGCGTCGTGGTCGGGCCACAGCACGCAATGCCGGCCTTGCAGTGGCGTCCAGTCCGCACCGCTGGCGCTGGTGCAGCTACCGGACGTGGTGGCAGCCATGCCCAGCTTGTGCAGCGCTTCCACCTTTTTCTCGCCCTCGACGATCCACACGGGTTGCGCAGGATCGGCGGCCAGCAGTTCGGGCAGGCGATACAGTAGCTTTCCCGCCGCTGGCGCTTTCGGTTCTTCCGGCACGAAGGCGGTTCCGTTCCAGCTCATGGCGCGCATTTCCTTCTTGCCGTCGGCCTTGCGCACGCGCCAGCGCCAGAATGCCGGCGTACCGTCGGCGTGCTGGTATTCGTGCAGACCTTCCGGCGTGAACGCGCCGCGCACCACGGCTTGCGCAAGCCGGCGGGCAGCTTGTTGCGGTGATTCTTGGATGACGGCGTTCATGCGCGCGCCTCCAAGCCGATCAGGTCGCGCACCGCTTCCTTGAAGCCGTAGCCGGTGCGTGCCATGTGGAACGCCACCACGTCGCGGCCCTTCGCACCGCAGGCCATGCACCTGTAGGCGCCACCGTCGGCAACGTGGACGCCCAGGGACGGGGAATGATCCTCATGGAAGGGGCACAGCCCCTGCGCCCAGCCCTTCGGGTTCGCGCTGCCCAGCTTGGCGACGTGCTGCGCGTAGTAGCTGGCGGGGTTCGGCAGGCGCTGGCGCCAGTCCGTCGGCAGGTAGGCGCTGGCGCGGCTGCCGCCGTACAATGCGCCCGCGCGGTTGAGATATTCCCGACTGCCCTTGCGCTCGATCCCGGCCCCGCCTCGCACGCGGGGCTTTTCGTTTCCGGGGTGCCGGTTCATGGCTTCACCCCCAGCCAGCAGCGCACGCGCTGCACGCCATCCAGCGCCAGCAGCGGCACGGCAAGCGCGCACGCGGCGCAGTAGATGATGGCCGTAACCAGGGCATCGGCCATGCGGTGCAGTGACGGGCGGGTCATTGCGCACCGCCTTGGATTAGGGCGCGGATATCTTCAACACGCCATGCCGTAATGCGCTCGCCCAGCTTCACGGGCTTGGGGAAGCGGCCAGCGCGGACGCCTGCCCACCACGTACTCGCGCAGACAGGATACAAAGCCGGAACCGGAGGCTCTGCCTTGGGGTTGCCGACAATCTGGCGCAGGCGCAGAAAGCCGGTTTCGGGGAGTAAGTGCATTGCGGTGTTTCCCTGTGCGGTGAAAGACAGGGAAAAGCGTGACGTGTATCACTTCGTATGGATATCGTTCTAACTAGGACAACGCGAGCTAGTTAGCTCCATCGGTCTATCTGCCGAAGCCAACACAAAATAGAGCAACCTGATTAGCGACTTTGCTCAGCTGTTCGTCGCGTGATTTGAGACGCGGCGAGCGCAACCTCGGTGCCATGTTCGAAGCGGGAGAACGATCATGGCGATGAACCAAGTGCAGTTCCAGGCGGGATTGTCGATGGCGCAGTTCATCCAACGCTACGGTACCGAGGCCAAGTGCTATCGAGCGCTGTATCGCGCCCGCTGGCCGCACGGTTTCCGGTGCCCCCATTGCGACAAGCGGCCGCGCTCGCGCTTCCGTCGCGATGGGCGGGTGTACTACCAGTGCCGCGCCTGCCGCCACCAGACAACGCTGACCAGCGGCACGCTGTTCGGTGCCAGCCACCTGCCGTTGACGACGTGGTTCCTGGCCATGCACCTGCTGACAGGCAGCAAGACCAACATGTCGGCGCTTGAGCTCAAGCGCCATCTCGGCGTCAGCTACGACACGGCGTGGAAGCTCAAGCACAAGGTCATGCAGGCGATGACCGACCGCGAGGCGCCGCGCCAGTTGGACGGGTTTGTCCAGATCGACGATGCGTACCTTGGTGGCGAGCGCAACGGCGGCAAGCCGGGGCGCGGTTCGGAGAACAAGCAGGCCTTTGTGGTGGCCGTTTCGACCGACGCCGAGCTGGAGCACCCGACGTTTGCCGTCATCGAGCCGGTGCGCAGCTTCGACAATGCGTCGATGAACGACTGGCGCACGCGGCGACTGGCGCCGGGCGCCGAGGTGTTTAGCGACGGCCTGGGTTGCTTCCGCCGCTTGGCCGAGGGCGACCACGCGCACACGGTGCTGGTGACCGGTGGTGGCCGCGCCAGCACCGAGGTGAAGGGCGCGCGCTGGGTCAACGTGCTGATGGGCAACGTCAAACGCGCCATCAGTGGCTGCTACCACGCACTTCGCCAAGCCAAATACGCCCGCCGCTACTTGGCCGAAGCCGCCTACCGCTTCAACCGCCGTTTTCGTCTCGCGGACATGTTGCCGCGACTGGCGCGAGCCATGACCCTCTGCAACCCTTGGCCAGAGCCGCATTTGCGTGCTGTCGACAATTTTCATGGCTGAGCGAAGTCGCTAATCAGGTAGAGCAAAGGGAGTTGAATTCGCCGCCATTCAAGCGTCCCTTGCCGGGGCAATTTTGGCTACGTCCGCTGCCGTCATGTTCTCGCAATCGAAAAAAATGGACGTCAGGGCTAGAGTCGCCTCTCTCAGAGGGGAACCGTACAAACGAACGAATGCATCCGTCATGGATCGAATGAAATATGTCCTAGCAGAATTCACCTTGTTCGGACGCTCAACAACGACATCTAGCGCCCAAACCGCCGCATCATTCTCGATCGCTGAAAGCACTTCATCCATGTGACCGCAAACCGCATTACTCACCGCTACGCGAGCTCCAATCAGAAAATCTACTTCATCAATTCCATCACCAATGGCTCCACGATCTATGGTTCCAATGAATCCACTTGCGTCTATGGCTTCTCTAGTTGAAATCCGCATGGCGAAATCATCCAGATGTCGCAGAGGGACTTGAGTTGAAGCCAACCCTTCCCGCAACGTCTTTGTAGCAGCGATTATTGCGTCAGCTTTCCGCTTTCGTTCCGCCTTACCCATGGTCGCCGCGCCCGAAAAATCTAACGCAAGCTGCACAGACGAAAATATCCTCGCCGCCACTGGTCGACCGGGCTTCTCGACCCGTCGTTCGATAGCACTCCAAACCACTCGACACGCCTCTGACGCTATCAACGAGTCAGCACCCTTTAGGCAGGGCCGTCTCAAACTCCACGTGCAACACCTTGCCGATTCTGACATAGGCTGTTGCGATGAGAACGTACAACGAACTGACCCTGGAAGAGCGAGTGGAGATTCAGCGCCGCTTGGAGGCGGGTGACAGCCTGCGTGCCATTGGCCGCTCGCTGGGACGTGCGACGAGCACGATCAGTCGCGAGCGCCGCCGGGCACGTGTCGACCCGGCGAACTACAAGGCGCAGGCGGCGCATCAGCGTAGTCGGGAATGCCGGAGCAAACCGCGCGTGACGCGAAAACTGGACGACCCTGCGCTGTGGGAAACCGTGCAGGCGCTGTTGCGGGCACGCTGGTCGCCGGAGCAGATCGCCGGGATACTGGCGAGGGCCTTTCCTGACGCGGCGAGCTATCGGGTGTCTCACGAAACGATCTACACCGCGGTGTACCTGGTGCCGCGCGGCGAACTGCGCAAGGAGTTGATCGACTGCCTGCGCCAAGGCCGCAGCACGCGCAAGCCACGCACGCGCGGGATGGATCGACGCGGCCAGATACCGAACATGCAGAGCATCCACGTACGTCCACCGGAAGTGGCGGATCGCTTGATTCCCGGACACTGGGAGGGCGACCTGATCAAGGGCGCCGGCAACCGTTCGTCCGTGGGGACACTGGTCGAACGCACCAGCGGCTTCGTGGTGCTGGCCAAGATGAGCAGCGCCAGCGCAGCCGACGTACTGGAGAGTTTTGGCAAGGCGCTGAAGAGCATCCCTGAAGCCTTGCGCAAGACGCTGACATACGACCAGGGTAAGGAGATGAGCTACCACGACGCCCTGACCTTGCGTACCGGCGTGCAGGTGTACTTCGCCGACCCGCACAGCCCCTGGCAGCGCGGCAGCAACGAGAACACCAATGGCCTGCTTCGACAGTACCTGCCCAAGGGCACCGACCTGTCGGTCTACAGCCAGGACGAGCTCAACCAGATCGCCCTCAGCCTCAACACCCGACCGCGAAAGCGTCATCAATTCCGTACCCCGCTGGAGGTCTACAACGACCACCTGAGGCTCGCCGAAGCAAGCGCCGGAACAATTCATTGATCATGTTGCACGTGGACCTTGAAACCGCCCAGTGACTTCCAACTTGATAGGAACTCCATACCCAATCGGGAACCCAGCTTGGCTGCTTGTGTAGCACGCGCGCACCTCTGCGCCCTTCAAGAGGGGCCGCGCCAGCCGGGGAAGGTGCCCGGTGTTCGGGGATCAGCCTAGGCGCGGCGTGAAGCGATCAGATCAGCTTGCCTTGCGCTTGAACGGCAACACCTCGCCACCGGCGCGCAGCGTGTCCAGATAGTCAGCCCATCCGGCCATCATCTTGCGACGCTCAGCAAGGTGGGCGGTGCGGTTGTAGGCGCGACCGTTCGGGTCTTTCACCGCATGGGCTAGCTGGTGTTCGATGTAGTCCACACGATAGGCCAGCACTTCGTCCAGCATCGTGCGTGCGGTGGCGCGGAAGCCGTGGGCGGTCATGGTTTCTTTGCTGAAACCCATGCGGCGTAGGGCGGCGTTCACCGCGTTGTTACTCAGCGGGCGACGCGGCGAACGGCCGCCCGGAAACACGTATTGCCCGCGTCCGGTGAGCGGTTGAAGCTCGCGCAGGATCGCCACGGCCTGCTCGCACAACGGGACTAGGTGCGGCTGGCGCATCTTCATCTTGCCGGCGGGGATGTTCCACTCCCCCGCGTCCATGTCGATTTCCGTCCACTCCGCATGGCGAAGCTCGCCGGGGCGCACGAATAGCAGCGCCGACAGCTTCAAGGCCGCGCGCGTGGCGGGGTCGCCCGAATAGCCTTCGATGGCGCGCAGCAGTCCGCCCAGCTCGGCGGGGTCGGTGATGGCGGCATGGTGGCGTCCAGTCCGTGCCGCCAGCACGCCGCGCAGGTCGGCCACGGGGTTTCGGTCGGCTCGCCCGGTGGCGATGGCGTAGCGCATGACCTGCCCGCAAACCTGCAACGCGCGATGCGCCGACTCCACCGCGCCGCGTTCTTCGATGCGCCGCGCCAGCCGTAGAAACTCGGGCGCGCTCAGCTCGGCCACAGCACGGTTGCCGATGTACGGGAACACGTCATTCACCATGCGCGCTTCGACTTTCACCCGGTAGCCATCTACCCATCCCTGCCTTGCAGCCCACTCGCGGGTGATGACCTCGAAGCTATTGGCCGCGCGTTCTTCGCCTGCGGCTTTCTCGGCCTTGCGCTGCTCGCCGGGATCGACGCCAGCGGCCAGCAGCTTGCGTGCCGCGTCGCGCCTGTCGCGTGCATCGGCCAAGCCGGTGTCGGGATAGATGCCCAGGGCTAGACGGCGCTCCTTGCCGTTGAACCGATACTTGAGCCGCCACAACTTGCCGCCGGCTGGCGAGATTTCCAGATACAGACCGCCGCCGTCGAACATGCGCGCAGGCTTGTCGGCGGGCCTGGCCTTGCGAATCGCGGTATCGGTGAGCATGGGGGCATCCTCGCTGGGGGCATCGCACCTTACAGAATGCCCCATGCCCCCAAGGATGCCCCCGGCTGGGGGCAGATTGCAACGGATGCCCCCGGACGATATTGGACAAGAAAAAGGCCGGAACCGTTGCTATCGCTAGGGTTTCCGGCCTTCGTTGGATGCCATCGGATGGCTATTTGGTGGGTCGTCCGGGACTCGAACCCGGGACCAATAGATTAAAAGTCTACTGCTCTACCAACTGAGCTAACGACCCACGCTTTGGACAAGCGGGCAATTTTATGAGCTACGCGCGTGCCACACAAGCGCGGCCACCTCAGACATAACGCGTGGGGTCGGGCAGTCCCGCTTCGCGGAAGCCTTGCGCGCGCAGGCGACAGGCGTCGCAGTGGCCGCAGGCGTGGCCTTCGGTGTCGGCCTGGTAGCAGCTCACGGTCTGCGCGAAGTCCACGCCGAGGCGCGCGCCTTCGCGGGCGATGTCGGCCTTGCTCATCGCCATCAAGGGCGCATGGATGCGAATGCCGGCGCCCTCCACGCCAGCCTTGGTGGCGAGGTTGGCGAGCCGCTCGAAGGCTTCGATGAAGGCGGGACGGCAATCGGGGTAGCCGGAGTAATCCACCGCGTTGACGCCGCACCAGATGTCGGTGGAACCCAGCACCTCGGCCCAGCCCAGCGCGATGGACAGCATGATGGTGTTGCGCGCCGGCACGTAGGTGACCGGGATATGCCCGTCGCCGTCGTGCGCGCCGTCATCCAGCGGCACGGCAATGTCGGCGGTGAGCGCCGAACCGCCGATGCTGCGCAGGTCGATGTGCACGGTTTTGTGCTGGGCCGCGCCGAGCATCGACGACACCCGTTCGGACGCCTCCAGCTCGGAGCTGTGCCGCTGGCCGTAGGCCACGGAGAGCGCATGCGCTTGGTAGCCCTGCTCACGGGCGATGGCCAGGACGACGGCCGAATCCATGCCGCCGGAGACGAGCACGACGGCCTTGCGGGGAGCATTTGCAGACATGGGACGATCCACTGGGAGTACGGCCGGTCACCGGCCGAAAGTTGCACGCGGCGACACAGGCCACGGCAGGTTGACACTGACAGGGCTGCTGCGCCGGACTGGGCGCCGCGCCGCGCGATTTACCGCGCCCGGCGCCCTCCCGCAAGCCGGAGGACGGCGGACCAGCTCAATGCCCCGGCGCGTCGTTCCACAGCAGCTTGTGCAACTGCAGCTGGAAGCGCACCGGCAGCTTGTCGGCAATGATCCACTCGGCCAGGTCGCGCGGGGCAAGCTTGCCCCACACCGGCGAGAACAACACCATGCAGCGCTCGGCGAGCCGGTGTTCGACCAGTCGGGCACAGGCCCAGTCGTAGTCCTCGCGACCGGCGAGGACGATCTTCAGCTGGTCGCGCGGCGTGAGGTGGTCGAGGTTCGACCACAGGTTGCGCGCGCATTCGCCCGAGCCGGGCGCCTTCAGATCCATCACCTTGCACACGCGCGGGTCGACCACGGAAACATCGAGCGCGCCGGAGGTTTCCAGCGACACCGCGTAGCCGGCGTCGCACAGCTTGCGCAGCAGGATGGGGCAGCGCTTCTGCGCCAGCGGCTCGCCGCCGGTCACACAAACGTGAGACGCACCGTGACGCGCGACTTCGTCGAGGATCTCCGCGATGTCGTGCCACTGGCCGCCATGGAAGGCGTATTCGGTGTCACACCACACGCAGCGCAGCGGGCAACCGGTGAGGCGCACGAACACGGTGCGCCAGCCGGCGGCGTCGGCTTCGCCCTGGATCGAGTGGAAAATCTCGGTGATGCGCAGCCGTTCGGTGGCGTCCGCGGGCGCGGCGATTGCCGCGCTATGGCCGGTCTCGCTCACCAGAGCCGCCTCAACCAGCCGACGACTGGATGCGGCGCAGCCGCTCCTTCGCCAGGTTGGCGGCATTGCTGCCCGGATACTTCTTGAGCACGGCTTCCAGCGTGGCCTTGGCGGCCGGCGCCTGTTTCAGCGCGTACTGGCAATAGCCCACCTTGAGCAAGGCGTCGGGCGCCTTTTCGCTTTGCGGGAACTGGCTCAGCAGATGCTGGAAGGCTTCCAGCGCCACCTGATAGTTGGTGGTGACGTAGTAGGACTCGCCCAGCCAGTAGAACGCGTTCGAGACGAGCGGATGGCTGGGGTACTGCTCGATGAACTTGCGGAAGGCACGCGAGGCGGACACGTAATCGCCACCACGCAGGGTCTTGAAGGCGGCATCGTAGGCGGCCTGCGCCGCGGCGTTGTCCGCGGCAGAAAGCGGCTTGGCATTGCTCGTGGCCGCCGGCGCGGCGCCACCGCCAACCGGCGAACCGGCCGCCGGGCCATTGCCCTTCGCTGGCACGGCATTGGCCGCCGTCGGCGCGCTGCCGGCAGAGGCCGGCGCGCTGCCCTGGTTGCCGCCCTCGAGTCGCCCGAGGCGGGCGTCGAGATCGGCGTATTGAGCTTTGTTCTTGTCCTGCAGCTGCTGCAGCTGATGCTGCATGTCCTCGATCTGGCCCTGCATGTCACGCAGTTGGGATTCGAGCTGCTGGATCTGGTTGACCTGCTGCGCGCTGCTCTGATCCTTGTTCTGCGCCCGCTGCTCCAGCAGCGACACGCGATCGGCGAGGCTCAGGCGGGAATCCTGCGCGAACACGGGCAGCACGAACAGCATGGCGGACGCGAATGCGCCCGCCATGCCCATCCTGGCTGCAAATTTGCCGGCCAGCGTCTTCATCGCTTACTCGGCGGTGTAGACGATCTCGACGCGACGGTTCTTGCTCCAGCACTCTTCGTTGTGCTCGCGGCACACCGGCTTTTCCTTGCCGTAGGAGATCACGCTGACCTGGCTGGCGGAAGCGCCATTGGCCTGCAGCGCGCTGGAGACGGCATTGCCACGACGCTCGCCGAGGCCCAGGTTGTATTCCTTGGAGCCGCGCTCGTCGGTGTTGCCTTCCAGACGCATCTGGGCCATCGGGCGATCCTGCAGGTACTTGGCGTGGCAAGCCATGATCTGCTGGAACTCCGGCTTGATCTCGGACTTGTCGAAGTCGAAGTACACCACGCGCTGGCGCAGGCAGGCGTCGGTGTTGAGGTCGGCCGGGGTGTACTTGTTGCTGGCGGGGGCCGGGGCAGCGGGCTGCTCGGCGGGAGCCGCCGGCTGCGGCTTGACTTCCTGCTTCTTGGAGCAGGCGGCTGCGCCAACGCACAGCAGGGCGACCAGGGCGACGCGAACGGTCTTATTCATGGTGACATGTTCCTTCAGACGTGTTGGGTTCCGCCATGCAGTGGCGGACTGGTTACGGGACAAAATCGCCGGTGGGCCGGCTGTTGTTTATGGGTATTGCAAAAAACTGACGACGAGTGACGCATGCCTTCAATGGCTGACCCTGGCGCACCGAAGCGTTGCGGCCGGCAAAGCCACCGGCGGCGCCAGACCGGCCGCTTCCGGTGTTGGCCGCCACGCGCAAACGTGGTGGCCAGGAAACTCATGGCTGTCGGTACGGCCCCCAGGAGGGGTCGCTGACACTGCCATTGGCCAGCGCCAGGCGCTGGCGCACCATGCCGTCGGCCGAGGTGGCGTACAGCACGCCGCGCGGGCCTTCGGTGGCGCCATACAACAACATGCTGGCGTTCGGCGCCCAACTGGGGCCGAAATCCAGCGGGCCGGGCGAGAGGAAATGCACCTGTCCGCCGAGGCCGAGATCCACCACCGCGATACGATACACGTTCCCGTTGCCCTGCACCATGGCAAGCTCCTTGCCGTCGTAGCTCAGCGCGGCGTTGGAGTTGGTCTGGCCTTCGAAGCTGACGCGCTGGGCTGTGCCGCCGCTGGCGGGGATCTGGTAGATCTGGGCGCGGCCGGAGCGATCCGAGGTGAAATAGAGACTCTGGCCGCCCGGCGCCCATACCGGCTCGGTGTCGATGGCCAGGTTGTGGGTTATCCGGGATTCCTGGCGGCTGCCCAGGTCGAGCGCGAACAACTCCAGGTTGCCCACGTAGGACAGCGCCACGGCAAGCCGCCTGCCGTCCGGTGACCACGCCGGCGCGCCGTTGATGCCCTTCTTGTGCGATTCCACCAGTTGGCGGGCGCCGGTGGTGAGGTCCTGCACGTAGATCTGCGAGTTGCCGCTCTCGAAGGAGACGTAGGCGATCTTCTTGCCGTCCGGCGACCACGCCGGCGACATCAACGCCTCGTGTGAGCGCGCCACGACCTGGGGGTTGTAGCCATCCGAATCGGCCACTACCAGCGCGTAGGTGGTGTGGTCGCCCAGACCCACCTGGGTGATGTAGGCGATACGCGTCCAGAAGGCACCGCGCACGCCGGTGATCTTCTGGTAGATCGCATCGGCGATCTGGTGGGCCACGCCACGCAGGTCGCCGGTCGGCGCGGTATAGCTCTGCGCCAGCAGGTTCTGCTGCTTGTTCACGTCCCACAGTTCGTAGTCGATCTTGACCAGGCCGCCACCGGCGTCGCTGATCTTGCCGACGGTGATGAAATCCTGCTTGAGCAAGCGCCAGGTGCCGAAGTTGATGTCGGCGCCACGCGAGGGAAATTCGACGATGTCGCTCTTGGCCAGCGCGCGGAACTTGCCGCAGCGGTTCAGGTCGTTGCGGATCACGTCGGCCACGTCGGTGGGCAACGGCGCCACGCCCGGCTGGGCGAACGGCACCACCGCGATCGGGGTCGCGGTTTTCACGCCGCCGACGATCTGGATGTCCAGGCCGGAGGTCTGGGCCGTCGCCGTGCCGGCGAAGAACCAGGCCACCAGACACAGGATGAGGACGTACAGCGGGCTCGTTTTGCGCATCGGTCTCATCATTGCGGCATGAAGGTGAAGGTCAGATGGCGCTGGAACACGCTCTCAAATCCTTTGTACGGCAAGGTTTTGGTGCGCAGGATGGCGTTTTCGACGGAACGCCGGCCGGCCTCGTCGTACGGACAGCTGGTGTCGACGGTGGCGCCCATCACGTCGCCGCCCGGCGACTGCACGATGTGAACCTTGCATGGAACCTTTGGCATGTTATCCGGACGCGTCCAGTTTGGCGTGACCGCATTCTGAATGGCCGCCACGTAGGCATCGGCCAGATTGGTGCTGTTCGCGTTGTTGCCGCTCTGCCGCTGGGCGGCGTTGGGCAGGTCGGCCTGGCCGTCGTCCTTGGCATTCTTGAGGTCGGCGAGCTGCTGCTTGGCCTGCTTGGCCTTGTTGTCGGCGCGCTTGGTCTGCGCCGAGGCGGCGTCCATCTTGGCGAACAGCTCGTCGATCTTCTTCAGCTCTTCCTGCTTTTTCTTCTGCGCCGCCTGCGCGTCCAGCTCGGCCTGGCGCTGGCGCTGCTTTTCCTCCTGCACCTTCTTCTCCTCGGCCTGCTGCAGGCCCTCCTCCACCACGCGCTCCTGATCCTTGAGGTCAGGCTGTTTGGGCGGCGGCGGCAACGGCGCGACCTTGGGCTTCACCTCCGGCGGCGGGGGCGGCGGTGGCACCGAAGGCGGTGGCGGCACGGTGTTGGGGATCGGTTTGGCCTTCACCGCCTTGGGCGGCGGGCTGCCGGTGGGACCGATCAGGGTAGCCTCGATCACCGGTCCCTGCAGCTGCAACGGGCGCGAGCAGGTGATCGGGTTCATCCACGCCGGCAAGCCCAGCGAGCTGATGAAGCTCTCATAGCTGGCGCACGGCAGCACCGCGAGGAACAGGAACGCGACGATGCCAAGGTGCAGCAATGCGGACAGCAGCACTGCCCGCGGGGTGGTCTTACTTTCGTCCATGGGTGGTCTGACCCGAGGCGTCACCGGGGTTGCTCATCAGGCCGACCTTGTCCACCCCGGCCTGCTGCAGCTCGGCCAGCACCTTGTAGACGCCGCCGTAGTCGCCCGCGCTGTCGCCGGCCACCAGCACACTGAGCTGCGGATTGGCGTCCATGAAGGCCTTGACCTTGACCTGCAGGCCGGCCGCGTCCACCGGCTGCGGCTTGCCGCTGCCCAGGATCAGCGCGAGCGTGCCGTCCTTCGCCACCTGCACGATCAGCGAATCCTTCTTGCCGTGCAGCGCCTTGGCGTCGGCCTGCGGCAGGTTGACGTCGACGTTGGAGTTCATCATCGGCGTGGTCACCATGAAAATGATGAGCAGCACCAACATCACGTCGATGTAGGGAACGACGTTGATCTCGGACTTGAGCTTGTAGCGCTTGTGGCGCCGTGCGTTCTGCATGTCGGCCGCTCCGCTCAGGTCGCGTCGTCGGACTGGACCTGCCGCTGCAGCACCGAGGAGAACTCCTCCTGGAACACCTCGTAGCGCGAGGCGATGCGCTCGACCTTGGTGGCGTAGCGGTTGTAGGCCCACTGCGCGGGGATCGCCGCGAACAGGCCCATGGCGGTGGCGATCAGCGCCTCGGAGATGTGCGGCGCGACCACGGCGATGGTGACGTCCTTCATGTCGCCCAGGCCCTGGAAGGCGCCCATGATGCCCCACACCGTGCCGAACAGGCCCACGTAGGGGCTGATCGAGCCGACGTTGGCGAGAAACTCCAGGTTGCGCTCCAGCGCGCCGATCTCGCGCGTGCCAGCCACCTGCATCGCACGCTCGGAGCCCTCGATGGCGCTGCGGCTATCGCGCGTCTTGCGCTGGCGCTGGCGGGCGAACTCGCGGAAGCCCGACTCGAAGATGGTTTCCATGCCGCCACTGGGGCCGCGGTGGCTCACCTCGCGGAACAGCTGGGCGAGGTCGCCGCCGGACCAGAAACGCTCCTCGAAGCCTTCGGCATTCTCCAGCGCCGCCTTGGTCTGCCCGTACTTGCGGATGATGATGACCCAGGACATGAAGGAGAACGCGAGCAGGATCAGCAGCACGCCCTTCACCGGCAGGCTGGAACTCGCGATCAGGTCGAAGACGTTCAATCCGCCGTTCATTGGCTTGGGGTACTCCGCGCGGGCAGGTGGGGTCAGGAGGTGAGCTTGGGGATCAGGCTCGCGGGGATGGGCGCCGGGGCGAGCCGGCGCATGTCCACGCAGGCCACGCGCACGTCGGCCCGGATCAGGCAGGTGCCGTCCGCGCGCTCGATGGTCTGGCGGAACAGGATACTGGCTGCGCGGCGTTCCTTGACGTCCACGGTTACCGTCAATTCATCGTCCAGCAGGGCTGGGCGCAGAAAATCCAGCTCCATCCGGTGCACCAGGAAGGCCAGCCCGGTGGCCTCCTTGAAGGCCATCTGGTCGATGCCCAGCGCGCGCAGCCACTCGGTGCGGGCACGTTCGAGAAAGCGCAGGTAGCTGGCGTGGTAGACCACGCCGCCGGCATCGGTGTCTTCCCAGTACACCCGCACCGGCCAGCGGAAGGTGCCGCTCACGGTGTGTCTCCGGTGAACAGATCGACCGCCTGTACCTGGCGCGGCGGCGGGTTCAGCCCGAGGTGGCGCCAGGCCTTGGCCGCCGCCATGCGGCCGCGCGCGGTGCGCACCAGGAAACCCTGCTGGATGAGATACGGCTCCACCACGTCCTCCAGCGTGCCGCGATCCTCGGACAGCGCCGCCGCCAACGATTCCACGCCCACCGGGCCGCCATCGAAGCTCCCGATGATGGTGCCGAGCAGGCGGCGGTCGAGTTCGTCCAGGCCGTCCGGATCGATCTTCAGCATGTCCAGCGCGGCGCGTGCGGCATCCAGCGTGATCTGCCCGCCCGCGCGCACCTCGGCGTAGTCGCGCACCCGGCGCAGCAGGCGGTTGGCGATGCGCGGCGTGCCGCGCGCGCGGCGCGCGATCTCCTGCGCGCCGTCGACCACGCAGGCGATGCCGAGGATCTTCGCGGCACGGCGCACGATGGCGGTGAGCTCGTCCACCGTGTAGAACTCCAGCCGCTGCACGATGCCGAAACGGTCGCGCAGCGGCGCGGTGAGCATGCCGGCGCGGGTGGTCGCGCCGATCAGGGTGAACGGCGGCAAGTCGAGCTTGATCGAGCGCGCGGCCGGGCCCTCGCCGATCATGATGTCGATCTGGAAATCCTCCATCGCCGGATACAGCACTTCCTCCACCGCGGGCGACAGGCGATGGATCTCGTCCACGAACAGCACATCGTTGGGCTGCAGGTTGGTGAGCAGGGCAGCGAGATCGCCGGCGCGTTCCAGCACCGGGCCGGAGGTGCTGCGCAGGCTCACGCCCAGCTCGTTGGCGATGACGTGGGAGAGCGTGGTCTTGCCCAGGCCCGGCGGGCCGAAGATCAGCACGTGATCCAGCGCGCCGCCGCGTTTCCTGGCCGCCTCGATGTAGATCGAAAGCTGCTCGCGCACCGGCTGCTGGCCGAGGTATTCGGCGAAACGGCGCGGACGGATCGTCGCCTCCAGCGCCTCGTCGTCGAGCTGGGAGACGGGAGTGATGAGGCGGGATTCGGTCATGGGGGGATTATGGCGGTTTACACCCTTGAATGTGGCGGAGCGCAAGAGCGAGAGCGCCGTATTCATGAGCCAAAGACGGGCTCTCCTGCCCGTCTTTGGCTCGCCTGGCCGGGCCATGCCCGACCAGGCTCCGCCAGCCGATCGCGCAGCGATCGGCTGGCGTGCGGCCCATCCATGGGCCGCACGCAGGTGGAAATCTGATCCGCGAGCGGATCAGATTTCCACCTGCGCCCCGAGTTCGATCAGCCGGTTGCCCGGGATCTGGAAGTACGCGGTAGCCGGCAACGCGTTGCGCGCCATGAAGACGAACAGCTTGTCGCGCCACAGCGCCATGCCGGGGCGGCGTTTGTCGGCCACGATGTTCTCGCGCGACAGGAAGAAGGTGGTGTCCATCATGTCGAAGCCGAGCCCGTCGCGCGCGCAGCGCGACAGCGCCAGCGGCACGTTGGGATCCTCGGCGAAGCCGAAACGCAGCTCCAGTCCGTAGAACTCGCTGCCCAGCGCGTGCAGATGGATGCGTTCCCCGGCCTCGGCCACCGGTGCCTCCAGCACCTCCACCGTCAGCAGCACATTGCGCTCGTGCAGCACCTTGTTGTGTTTGAGGTTGTGCAACAGCGCGTGCGGCACCGCCTGCTGGTCGGCAGTGAGGAACACCGCTGTGCCCGGCACCCGCAGTGGCGGATGCTCGCCCATGGCCTGGATGAAGGGCTCCAGCGCCAGCCCGCCCTGCTTGATCTCGCGCACCACCAGCTCGCGGCCGCGCCGCCAGGTGGTCATCACAGCGAAGATCGCCACACCCAGCACCAGCGGGAACCAGCCGCCGAACTCGATCTTGATGAGGTTGGCGCTGAAGAAGGACAGATCGATGGCGAGGAACAGCACGCCCGCCGCGATCACCGCCGGCAGCCGCCAGCCCCACTGCCGACGCGCCACGACCAGGGCGAGGATGGTGGTGATGGTCATGGTACCGGTCACCGCGATGCCGTAGGCCGCGCTCAGGCTGTCGGCGCTGCGGAAGCCCAGCACCGCCAGCAGCACCATGATGAGCAGGAAACGGTTGACCCACGGCACGAAGATCTGCCCGGACATCTCGCGCGAGGTATGCACCACCGGCATGCGCATGGAATAGCCCAGCGATATCGCCTCGCGCGTCATCGAGAACGCACCCGAAATTACCGCCTGCGAGGCGATCACCGCCGCCGCCGTGGCCAGTGCGATCATCGGGTACAGCAGCAACGCCGGCACCAGCTTGTAGAACGGACTGTCGACCGCCTCCGGATGCATCAGCAGCAACGCGCCCTGGCCGAAGTAGTTCAGCAGCAGCGCCGGCAGCACGAACCCGAACCACGCCACGCGTATCGGCTTCTTGCCGAAGTGCCCCATGTCCGCATACAGCGCCTCGGCGCCGGTCAGCGCCAGCACCACGCCGCCCAGCGCGACAAACGCCTTGATGCCGTGGCTGAGGAAGAACTTCACCCCGTACCAGGGATTGATCGCCAGCAGCACCTGCGGGTGGCGCACGATCATGTTCACGCCAAGCAGTGCGATCACCACGAACCAGACCATCATCACCGGGCCGAACAGCTTGCCCACCCGCTCGCTGCCGTGCCGCTGCAGCAGGAACAACGCAATCAGCACCACCACCGTGATCGGCACCACCCAGTCGGCGAGTCCCGGTTCCGCCACCTTCACGCCCTCCACCGCCCCCAGCACCGAAATCGCCGGCGTGATGACGCCATCGCCGTAAAACAGCGCCGCGCCGAAGATGCCCAGCATCACCAGCACCCAGCGCAGGCGCGGCCGCTCGCGCACACAGCGCCTGGCCAGCGCCATCAGCGCCATGATGCCGCCCTCGCCCCGGTTGTCGGCGCGCATGATGAACACCACGTACTTCAGTGACACCACCAGGATCTGCGCCCAGAAGATCAGCGACAGCACGCCATAGATGCTGGCTGGCGTGGGATGCATGCCATCGTGGCTCAGCGTGGTCGGCAGGGTGTACAGCGGGCTGGTGCCGATGTCGCCGTAGACCACGCCGATGGCGCCAAGCGCCAGTGCGGCAAGGCGACGCCCTGCGGGAAGGTCGGTGGAAGTCATGTGCGGAAGGAAGCCGGCGAATGGATGGACAGGAAACCGGGAAGGGCTCGGCGCATGTCCATGCGCGCCTGAAGCGATTCAGTCACTGGCAACAGCGGCGCGCACGATACTCCAAAACCAGGGAAATGCCTGCCACCCCGTGCTCCGGCCGAACCGCCCTGCGGCGCTCAGATCTCCACCTGCGCCCCGAGTTCGATCAGGCGGTTGCCGGGGATCTGGAAGAACGCCGTGGCCGGCAGCGCGTTGCGCGAAAGGAAGGCGAACAGCTTGTCGCGCCACAGCGCCATGCCGGGGCGATGCTTGTCGGCCACGATGTTCTCGCGCGAGAGGAAGAAAGTGGTATCCATCAGGTCGAATGCCAGCCCCTCGCGCGTGCAACACGACAGCGCCAGCGGCACGTTGGGGTCCTCGGCAAAGCCGAAGCGCAGCTCCAGCCCGTAGAACTCGTTGCCCAGCGCCTGGAGATGGATGCGCTCCTCGGCCTCGGCCACCGGCGTCTCCAGGATCTCCACCGTGAGCAGTACATTGCGCTCGTGCAGCACCTTGTTGTGCTTGAGGTTGTGCAGGAGCGCGTGCGGCACCGCCTGCTGGTTGGCGGTGAGGAACACCGCCGTGCCCGGCACCCGCAGCGGCGGATGCTCCCGCATCGCCGCGATGAAGGGCTCCAGTGCCAGCCCGCTCTGCTTGATCTCGCGCACCACCAGCTCGCGGCCGCGCCGCCAGGTGGTCATCATCACGAACATCGCCAGGCCCAGCACCAGCGGGAACCAGCCGCCCTGCGGAATCTTCAGCGTATTGGCGCCGAAGAAACTGAGGTCGATGGACAGGAACGCCAACGCCAGCAAGAGCACCAGCGTGCGGCTCCAGCCCCACATGCGGCGCGCCACGATCATGGTGAGCGTGGTGTCGATGGCCATGGTGCCGGTCACCGCGATGCCGTAGGCGCCGGCCAGCGCGTTGGAGGAACCGAAGCCGACCACGGTGGCGATCACCGACACCATCAGCGCGCGGTTCACCCACGGCAGGAAGATCTGCCCGATCGCCTCGCGCGAGGTGTGCACCACCTGCATGCGCGGCACGAAGCCGAGTTGGATCGCCTGCCGCGTCACGGTGAAGGCGCCGGAGATCACCGCCTGCGAGGCGACCACCGTGGCCAGGGTGGCCAGGCCGATCATCGGGTACAGCGCCCAGCCGGGCACGGCGTGGTAGAACGGATTGGCGATGGCCTCCGGATGCCGCAGCAGCAGGCCGCCCTGCCCGTAGTAGTTGAGCAGGAGCGCCGGCATCACGAAGAAGAACCAGGCCGCGCGGATCGGAAAGCGGCCGAAGTGCCCCATGTCGGTATACAGCGCCTCGGCGCCGGTGACGCACAACACCACCGAGCCCAGCGCCAGCAGGCCCGCATCGCCGTGGGTGGCGAAGAAACGCACCGCATACCAGGGGTTCAGTGCCTGCAGCACCTCGGGCGCCCGGATGATGTTCCACAGCCCGATCAGGCCCAGGCTGAGGAACCACAGGATCATCACCGGCCCGAAGACCGCCCCGACCCTGGCCGTGCCGTGCCGCTGGAACCAGAACAGGCCAAGCAGCACCAGCACCGTCAGCGGCACCACCCAGTGCACCATGCCGGGCGCGGCCACCCCGAGGCCTTCCACCGCCGACAGCACCGAGATCGACGGCGTGATGACGCCATCGCCGATGAACAGTGCCGCGCCAAGCAGCGCCATCAACACCACCAGCCTGCGCATGCCCGCCGATTTGCCGCTGGCGCGCTGCGCCAACGCCATCAGGGCCATGATGCCGCCTTCGCCCTTGTTGTCGGCGCGCATCACCAAGCTTACGTATTTCACCGCCACCACCATGATGATGGTCCAGGTGACCAGCGAGAGCACGCCCAGCACGGTGTCGTGCGCGGCATGCAGGCCATGCACGGGCAGGAAAGTTTCGTGCATGGTGTACAGCGGGCTGGTGCCGATGTCGCCGAACACCACGCCGATGGCGCCCAGGATCAGCGTCTTCCTGTGGTCAGGCGACGCCTCGCCGGCCGCCGCCGGGGCCGCCCTTGCCTGGTCGCTCATGCCGGTTCCATGGCTAGCCACCCAGCGCGGCGCGTAGCGCCTTGCGGATGATGGCTTCGGCGCGGTCGCCGTCGACGACCACCTGCTGCACCAGACGGTTCGCTTCGGCGGGCTTGTAGCCCAGCTGCTGCAGGGCCACCGTGGCCTCGCCCGCCGCGTCCAGCGGCACGCCGGCGGCCGTGGTGCCGGGCAGGCTCGCGGCCATGCCGTCCACGCGGTCGCGCAGCTCCACCACGATGCGCTCGGCGGTCTTCTTGCCGATGCCGGGGATCTTGGTCAGCGCCACCACGTCGCCGGCATGCACCAGCCTGGCGAAATCGTTCGTCGACACGCCCGACAGCACCGCCAGCGCGATCTTGGCGCCGATGCCGGACACTTTTTGCAGGTTGCGGAACAACGTGCGCTCGGCCTCGGTGAGGAAACCGTACAACGACACGCTGTCTTCCTTCTGCGCGTAATGGGTGAGCAGGATCACTTCCTGGCCCAGCCCCGGCAGGTCGTAGATGGTGGACATCGGCGCCTCCAGCTCGTAGCCGACGCCGCCCACCTCCAGCAGCAGCCACGGCGGCTGCTTGGAGACGAGCATGCCGCGCAGGCGGCCGATCATCGGCCACGTCTCCAAGCCGCCCGCGGGATACCCACGCAGGCCAGGCTGGCACGGGTGTGCGCGTGCGCCACCGCGATGGCCAGCGCATCGGCGGCATCAGCCTGCAATGGCCCCTTGAGGCCCAGCAGGATGCCGACCATGTGCTGCACCTGGGCCTTGTCGCCACGGCCCGTACCCACCACCGCCTGCTTCACTTCGGTTGCCGCGTACTCGTGCACCATGATTCCTCGACTCACCGCCGCGCAGATCGCGGCGCCCCGCGCCTGCCCCAGCTTCAACGCCGAATCGGCGTTGCGCGCCATGAACACGCGCTCGATCGCGCACTCGCCCGGACGATGGGCGGCGATGATGTCACCCAGCTCGTCAAAAATGCGTTTCAGGCGCAGCGGAAAGCTCGCCTCGCCCGCCACCGCCAGGGCCTCATGAAACACATGCGTGAGCTTGCCGGCGGCATCCACGTCGATGATGCCCACGCCAGTGCGCTGGCTGCCGGGGTCGATGCCGAGGATGCGCACGCCGCGGGATTCGGAACTCGGGGCTTGGGACTCGGCAAAGCCTGGCCTGACCATGGCGCAGCCTACGCGCAGCCGGAAACGTGCATCCCACGCCGGCTCCGTGCATTGGGCGAAACACCGAGTCCCGAGTCCGGAATCCCGAGTGCCGGCATCATCACGGCAGATCGGCGTTGTGATAGACCTCGCTCACGTCATCCAGCGCGTCGAGCTTGTCGAGCAGGGTGAGCAGGGATTCCAGCGCCTCGCCTTCGATGGCGGTGCGGTTGGCGGGACGCAGGCCGACGCCGGCGTGCAAGGCCTCCAGCCCGGCGGTGGAAAGCGCCTGTTGCACGGCCTCGAAGGCTTCTGGCGCGCACAGCACGATGCTTTCGCCGTGCTCGTTCACCACATCGTCGGCGCCTGCCTCCAGCGCGGCTTCCAGCACCTTTTCCTCCTGCGCCTCGTCGCCGTGGGTGGCGAACACGATCTCGCCGCAGCGGGTGAACTGGAAGGCCACCGAGCCGGAGGTGCCGAGGTTGCCGCCGTGCCTGGCGAGCGCATGGCGCACATCGGCCACGGTGCGCACGGGGTTGTCGGTGAAACAGTCGATGATGAGCGCGATGCCGCCAGGGCCGTAGCCTTCGTAGCGGGCTTCCTCGCCGGCGCCGTCTGCCCCCGAACCGCGCTTGATCGCGCGCTCGATGGTGTCCTTGGGCATGTTCGACGCCAACGCCTTGTCGACCGCCGCGCGCAGGCGCGCGTTCAGCGCCGGGTCGGCAACGCCGGAGCGCGTCGCGATAGTGATTTCGCGAATCAGCTTGGTGAACAACTTGCCGCGCTTGGCGTCTTCGGCATTCTTGCGGCCTTCGACGGTTGGACCTCTACCCATGGCGATACCTGGACGTGCTGGAGAAGGACAAGCCGGCGATTTTACTGCATGAACGGGTGGCAACCGCCAGTGCGCCGTGCGTCAGCCTGTCGCAGCATCGAAATGCCCGTGCCGCAGGAAGGTATCCACCAGGCCGGCCACCTCCTGCGAAAACAGCAGCCCGGTGTGGTTGGCCTCCACCACGCGATGGTCGGCAACACCCGGCAGGCGGGTTTCGGCCACCGCCACGGTGCCGTCGTGCTCGCCTTCGAGATGCCCGAGCATCGCGCCCAGGCCCAGCGGCAGGCGGCCGGCGATCACACCCACCTCGCGCGGGCCATCCCAGCGTTCGAGGCCTTGTTCCAGCAGCTCGCGGTTGTGGCCCAGGAGCACCTCGCCGCCACGCCCCCAGGCGGCGAAGGCGCGCGCCGCCGAACTGCCCTTGAGCGGCGAACCGAGGCAGACCACGCGCCCCGGCGGCAAGGCCGGCGCATCGAGGCAGACGCGCAGCGCCAGCAGGCCGCCCAGGCTGTGCCCCACCAGATGCACCGGCGCGGCGCCACAGGCGTCGATTCGCGCGCGCAGCTGGGCCAGGATGCGTTGCTGGCTTGCCGCCACGCTCAGGTAGTCGAAGCGATGCACGCGATAGCCCGCCGCCATCAGCCGGCGGTGCAGCAGCCCCAGCGCGAAGCCGCGCATCCACAGGCCGTGCAGCAGGATCACGTGTTCGGTCATCGTTCCGCGCTTCATCTTTGCCCCGCTCCCCATCGGGGAGCGGGTTGGGGTGAGGGGTGAGTCTTGCGACCAGGAGCTTGGTTTCCACCGCCCACGCTCCTTGCCGGAGCGGAGCGGGCGTCGATCCAGAACTTCCCGCACGGATCGTCCCTCACCTCGATCCTCTCTCCAGAGGTAGAGAGGAAGTCGAAGTCAGGCTTTCGTGGCCGCCACGGCCACATGCAGCTCTTTCAGCTGTGCCTCGCTCACCGGCGACGGCGCATCGGTCATCAGATCCTGTGCGCTGGTGGTCTTGGGGAAGGCGATCACGTCGCGGATCGACTCGGTGCCGGCCATCAGCGCAGCGATGCGGTCGATACCGAAGGCCAGGCCGCCGTGCGGCGGCGCGCCGAACTGCAGCGCCTTGAGCAGGAAACCGAACTTCATCTGCGCCTCCGCCGCGCCGATGCCGAGCAGCTCGAACACCGCGCTCTGCATCTCCGGACGATGGATGCGGATCGAGCCGCCGCCGATCTCGTTGCCGTTCAGCACCATGTCGTAGCCGCGGCTGACCGCGGTGGCGGCATGCGTGCGCAGGTCGGCGATGTCGTCGATCTTCGGCGCGGTGAACGGGTGGTGCAGGGCCACGTAGCGCTGCTCGCCCTCGTCGTATTCGAACATCGGGAAGTCGGTGACCCACAGCGGCTTCCAGCCCTCCTCGACCAGACCGCGATCCTTGGCCACCTTCAAGCGCAGCGCGCCCATGAAGTCGGTGACGGCCTTCCACTTGCCCGCGCCGATGAAGACGATGTCGCCCGACTGCGCGTCGGTGGCCGTGAGCACGGCGGCCAGCGCCGCATCGTCGAGGAACTTCGCCACCGGCGAGTTCACGCCTTCACGGCCCTTGGCGAGCTCGTCCACCTTGATCCAGGCCAGGCCCTTCGCGCCGTAGCGCGCGACGTATTCGCTCAGCCCATCGATCTCCTTGCGCGACAGCACCGCACCGCCCGGCACGCGCAGCGCGGCCACGCGGCCGGCCGGGTCGTTGGCCGGCTCGGCGAACACCTTGAACTCCACGCCCTTCACCGCCTCGGCGATATCCACCAGTTCCAGCGCGATGCGCAGGTCGGGCTTGTCCGAACCGAAACGGCGCATCGCCTCCATCCAGGTCATGCGCGGGAAGCTGGCGTCCAGCGCCACGCCCTGCACTTCCTTGAACACGTGGCGGATCAGTTCCTCCACGAAATCCTGCACGTCCTTTTCCTCGACGAAGGCAAATTCGAGGTCGAGCTGGGTGAATTCCGGCTGGCGGTCGGCGCGCAGGTCCTCGTCGCGGAAGCAGCGCGCGATCTGGTAGTAGCGGTCGAAGCCCGCCATCATCAGGATCTGCTTGAACAGCTGCGGCGACTGCGGCAGCGCATAGAACTGGCCCGGGTGCACGCGGCTCGGCACGAGATAATCGCGCGCGCCCTCCGGCGTGGCCTTGGTGAGGATCGGCGTCTCGATGTCCTGGAAGCCGCGCGCGTCCAGATACCGGCGCAGCGCCTGCACCAGCTTGATGCGCTTGCGCAGCATCGCCTGCATTTCCGGGCGGCGCAGGTCGAGGTAGCGGTAGGTCATCCGCAGATCCTCGTTGGGGTTCTCGTGCAGCGCGAAGGGCAGATCCTTCGCGGCGTTCAAGATTTCCACCTCGTCCGCCAGCACTTCCACCGCGCCGGTCTTCAGCTTGTCGTTCGCCGCAAGACGCTTGCGCAGCGTGCCGGTGACGCGCACGCAGTACTCGTGGCCCAGTTCGCCGGCCACGGCGAAGGCGGCCGCGTTCTCGCGCTCCACCACCACCTGGGCCAGGCCTTCATGGTCGCGCAGGTCGACGAAGGCGACGTGGGCTTGCAGGCGGATCTTGTTGACCCAGCCGCACAAGGTGACGGTCTGGCCGGTCAGCGACTCGTCGATGAGGCCGCAATAGTGCGTGCGCATGCGCTTGAAACTCCGGGCCAAAGCCCTCGGGATGCAGGAGGAAAGGCCGACAATCTTAGCATCCCGGGCCTTTTTCCACGCGCGCCGGTCGCCGTGCACACGCCATGCGCATCACCAGTGGCGATAACCGCCGCGCGCCTCGCGGAATTGTCCACGGCAACCGTCCTTCACCCACACGGTATAAGGGTCGTTGCCCCAGGTCTGGCCTTCGATGCAGGCCGCACTGGACATCTGCCGCGACAGCTCCGCGTGGCGCCACGGCATCTGGCAGCGCGTGCCGCGGTTGTCGTTGCTGGCGCAGTACACCTCACGGTCGTCGTCGCGGCGACGGTCGCCGCCGGGCCAGCCGAAGGCGCGGGCATCACGGAAATTGCCGCGGCAGCCGCCCTTCACCCACACGCTGTACGGGTCGCGCCCCCAGGTCTCGCCTTCAACGCAGGCGGTGCGCGACATCTGCTGCGACAGCACCGAATCGCGCCACGGCATCTGGCAGCGGGTGCCACGACCGTCGTTGCTGGCGCAATAGACTTCGCGACCGCCACCGTCGCGGTAACCGCGGTCGTAGTCGTCATGATCCTGCGCACGGGTGACGCCAGCGCAGGAAGCCAGCACCATGAGCAGCGCACCGGCAACGAAAACGGCGGAGAGTGAGCGGTTCATGCAGACCTCGGGCGTGGGCGACGGCACCACGGTAGCCAGGCGCCACGCCGCGCGACACTCCCCCTCGGCAGACCGTCATGGCAAGGTTCAGCTTGCGCCTTCAGCCGCGCGCTTTCAGTCGGCCGCGGCAGGGCTGGGTGACGGTGACGGTGCGGGTGCGGCCGCCGGCGCGGGCGCCGCCTGCCCGGCATCGCCGGCCAGGTTGTGCTTCTTGTCGCCGTCCTTCTTGAAATCCGTCTCGTACCAGCCGCCACCGGCCAGCCGGAACGACGGCGCGCTCACGCAGTGACGCAGCTTCGGCGCGCCGCAGCTGGGGCAATCGACTGGATCGGCGTCCGAGAGCTTCTGCAGGCGGTCGAAATGATGGCCGCACTGGCGGCATTCGAATTCATAGATGGGCATGGCGGTTCCGTGGTTGCCGGTGCACCGCACTCCCGCAGGGAACACCCCCCGACGGAAACCGGCACCTTTGGCAGACCGCCATTATTTGGGCGACATCGGCGATTTTCAATGCGTGGACACCGTCTTCGCGCCGACTGGGGTTGCGTGCTGGAGTGGCCGGGGATCGCGACGGATCATCACGAAGGACGCAAGGCAAATAATCATTTGGACATCTAACCGACTTGTCATTCATCCCGAAGAAAACATGGGCAACAAGTCCAGCGTAGCCACCTCACAGCAACCAGGCCACCAGCACCGCCACCTCCACCAACTCGGCCAACGCGCCGCAGAGGTCGCCGGTCATGCCGCCGAGGCGACGCAGGCAGGCACGGCGCCACAGGGCGAAGACGGCGGCGGCGACGGCGAGGCAAACCAGACCGCGCCAGCCGGGCGCCAGCAGGCACAGCGCGGCGGTGAGCAGCAGGCTGATGCCGCAGGCGCTGCGCGGCGCCGCGCGCAGCCGACTGCCCAAGCCACCGGCGCGCAGATAGGGCGTAACCAGGAAGGCGGCGGTCAGCGCGGCGCGGGCCAGCAGCGGCGCCAGCAGCAGCGCAGGCCAGTCACCGGGGGCGAGGCTGGCGAGGGCGGCGAACTTCAGGCCCAGCAGCAAGACCACCACCACGATGGCGACGGGGCCGCTGCGCGGGTCTTTCATGATCGCCAGGGTGCGCTCGCGATCGCCCAGCCCGCCCACCCAGGCATCCGCGCTGTCGGCCAGGCCATCCAGATGCATGGCGCCGCTCAACCCCACCCACAGCGCCAGCAGCAGGCCGGCGGCCAGCAGCGGCGGTGCGCCGTGCAAGGCCCAGGCGGCGACCAGCAACACCTGCCCCACGATCAGCCCCACCAGCGGGTACCAGGCCAGCGCACGAGCTTGCGCCTGCGCATCGTCGAACACCTTCACCGGCACCGGGATGCGGGTGAGAAAGCCCAACGCCGCGAGCAGGCCGCCGGCAAACATCAGGCGAGCGCCGCCGACGCTGGCCAAGGCAAGCGATGCAGCGAGGCATGCGGCACCGGCAGGCTGGCCATGTCGCCGTAGGGGCGGCCCTCCACCAGACAGCGCAGCAGGCGGATCGCGCCGCCATGGGTCACCACCAGCACGCGCCGGCCGGGGGAACTCGCCGCCGCCTCGTCCAGCGCGGCGGACAACCTGGCGCGGAACGCGGCGAAGGATTCCGCCCCCGGCGGCGAGTGCGCCACCGGGTCGGCCCAGAAGCGGCCCAGCGCCTCGCCATCGCGCTCGGCCAGGGTTTCGATGGGCACGCCCTGCCAGTCACCGAAGTGGTATTCCATCAGCCGCGCATCCAGCGTCAGCGGCAGGCCGCGCGCCGTGGCCAGCTCCTCGGCGAAGCGGGCGCAGCGCGACAGCGTGGAGGCCACCACGACGTCCCAGTGCTGGCCGACCACGGCGGCACGCAGCTGCGACCAGCCCAGCGCGGTGAGCGGGTCGTCACTCTGCCCGCGGTAGCTCCGTTGCCCGGTATCGCCATGGCGCAGCAGTTCCAGCGTGCTCATGCTGCGGAAACCCCCGCCTGCTCGAAGGTAGCCATCCCGTTGTGCAGGGCGCAGGCCAGCCGCAGCAGTGGCACGGCGGTGGCGGCGCCGCTGCCCTCGCCCAGGCGCAGGTCGAGATCCACCAGCGGCTGCGCCTTGAGTGCGGCCAGCACGCGGGCATGGCCCTGCTCGGCCGAGCGATGCGCAAACAGCATCCAGGCGCGGCAACCGGGGGCCAGCCCCACCGCCACCATCGCCGCCACGGTGCTGATGAAGCCGTCCACCAGCACCGGCAGGCCGGCCTGCGCGGCGGCCACATAGGCGCCCGCCAGTGCGGCGATCTCGAAACCGCCCAGCCGGCGCAGGCAGGCCAGCGCATCCACCGCGCCGACGTGGCGCTGCAGCGCGCGGGCGATCACCTGCGCCTTGTGCGCGATGCCGGCGGCATCCAGCCCGGTGCCGGCGCCGGCCAGTTCCGCTGGCGCCAGCTTGAGCAGGGCGCAGGCCACGGCGCTGGCGGCGGTGGTGTTGGCGATACCCATCTCGCCGCCGATGAACAGCTCGGCGCCCCACGCGCGCGCCAGCGCCACGCTGCGCGCGCCCACGCCCAGCGCCTCGCGGCACTGCTCGGCACTCATCGCCGGGTGCACGCAGAAGTTGGCGGTGCTGGCGGCGATGATGGCGCGGCGCACGCCAGGCAGCTCGCCCGGATCGTTCACCGTGCCCAGGTTCACCACCTCAAGCCTGGCGCCCAATGCGCGCGCCAGCACGCTGATCGCCGCGCCGCCACCGGCGAAGTTGCGGATCATCTCGCCAGTGACCGCCTGCGGAAACGCGGAGACGCCCTCCTCGGCCACGCCGTGGTCGGCGGCGAAGATGCTGATCCACACCTTGTCCAGCGCCGGCCGTTCGCGCCGCTGCAGCGTGGCCAGTCGCACGGCCGCGCTCTCCAGCCGGCCCAGCGAGCCGGGCGGCTTGGTCAGTTGCGCCTGTCGCGTGCGCGCCGCCGCGGCCACGGCAAGATCGGGTTCAACACAGGGTTCCAGCCACCAGTACGCCATCACAGGGTTCCTTTCATGGCCAGCGGCAAGCCGGCCGTCACGAAGATCACGCGCTCGCACACGCCGGCCAGCGCCTGGTGCAGGCGGCCGGCCTCGTCCACGAAACAGCGGCTGAGCTCGCCCATGGGCACGATCCCCAGGCCCACCTCGTTGCTCACCAGCAGCAGCTCGCCGGGCAGCGCGGGCAAGGTGTCGAGCAGGGTCTGACGCTCGCGCGCGAAGACGGCGGCGTCCTCGGCCAGCAGCAGGTTGCTGAGCCACAGGGTGAGGCAATCCACCAGCAGGCAGTGGCCGGGGCGGGCGTGCGCGCGCAAGGCGGCGGCCAGCGCCAGCGGTTCTTCCACGCAACCCCAGTGCGCGGGGCGGCGGGCGCGGTGGTGGCTGATGCGCTCATCCATTTCGCCATCGCGCGCCTGCGCGGTGGCGACGTAGGTCACCGGCAACGCGCTGTTCTCCGCCAGCCGTTCGGCCAGCGCGCTCTTGCCAGAGCGGGCGCCGCCCAGGATCAGGGTTTGCATGCGGGTACTCCCAAAAACTCACGCAGCTGGCGCGTGTCCAGATGTTCTTCCACCGTGTCGGCCAGCCGCTCCAGCGAGGCCTCGCGGCGGGCGTGGATGTCCAGCGATTGCGCGTCGGCCAGCCCGGCCCAGCGCAGCAGCGCGGCCAGTGCTTGCGGATGGTCGAACAGGCCGTGCAGGTAGGTGCCAAGCAGTTGGCCATCGGTGGAAAGCGCGCCATCGACGCGGCCATCGGCGAGGCGCACGGCGGGCCGCGCCAGCGCCGCGCCGGTGCTCACGCCGCAGTGGATCTCGTAGCCGCTCACGGCGGCATCGGCGACGGCCAGGCGGCCCTGCACGTTGCGCAGCTGCTTCTCCGCTGCCAGCGTGGTCTCCAGATCGAGCCAGCCCAGCCCCGCGCTGGAACCGGGCGCGCCCTCGAGGCCCAGCGGATCGTGGATGGCGCGACCCAGCATCTGCAGCCCGCCGCAGATGCCGATCAGCTTGCCACCGTAGCGCAGGTGCCGCGCGATGGCGGCCTCCCAGCCCTGCGCGCGCAACCAGTCCAGGTCGGCGCGGGTGGCCTTGGAGCCGGGCAGCACGATCAGCTCGCAGGGCGGCGGGGCGTCGCCGGGGCCGACGAAGACCAGCTCCACCTGCGGGTGCGCGCGCAGCGCGTCGAAGTCGGTGTGGTTGCTGATGCGCGGCAGCGCCGGCACCGCCACGCGCAGGCCGGCGCGGTCGCGCGCCACGCGTTCGCGCGGCAGCGCGTCCTCGGCCTCCAGCTCCAGGCCGTGCAGGTAGGGCAGCACGCCCAGCACGGGCTTGCCGGTGTGTTGCACCAGCCAGTCCAGTCCCGGCTGCAGCAGACTGGGGTCGCCGCGAAAGCGGTTGATGACAAAGCCGCGCACGCGCGCACGCTCGCTGTCGGAAAGCAACGCCAGCGTGCCCACCAGATGGGCGAACACGCCGCCGCGGTCGATGTCGGCCACCAGCAGCACCGGGCAATCCACCGCCTCGGCATAGCCCATGTTGGCGATGTCGCCCGCGCGCAGATTGATCTCGGCGGGGCTGCCCGCGCCTTCCACCAGTAGCGCGTCGTACCGCGCGACGAGCCGCGCGTGCGAAGCCAGCACCGCGTCCATCGCCACGCGCTTGTAGTCGTGATAACCCGCCGCCTGCATGGTGCCGATGGCGTGACCGTGCACGATCACCTGCGCGCCGGTGTCGCTGGCGGGCTTGAGCAGGATGGGGTTGAAATCGGTCTGCGGCGGCAGCCCGCAGGCCTGCGCCTGCACCGCCTGCGCGCGGCCGATCTCGCCGCCGTCCACGGTCACCGCCGAGTTCAGCGCCATGTTCTGCGGCTTGAACGGCGCCACCGCCACGCCCTGCCGATGCAGCCAGCGGCACAGCGCGGCCACCACGGTGCTCTTGCCAGCGTCGGAGGTGCAGCCCTGGATCATCAGCACGCGGGCGTTGGCTGGCGTTGAGAGTTCAGTGGCCGGCGTACCCTCACCCCAACCCCGCTCCCGGGGGGAGAGGGGCTTCAGGGCAGCGGCGAGGCGCGACCAGCCGGCCTCGTCGGCGGGCAGGCCGAAGCGCAGGCTGGGCGGCTCATCGAACAACCGGGTGAGGATGCCTTGCGCGGCCAGCGCGCGATGGCGTGCCGGCGCATCGGCGCACACACACCACTGGAACAGCGCGCAGCCGCCGCTGGGTTCCAGCCCGTGCGCGCGCAGCAGCGCGGCGAGCCGTTCGCCCTCGGCGGCGAGCCGTTCACGCTGGCGCGCCTGCCACGGGCGATCGGCCAAGGCCCGCCGCAGCACTTCGCGCGCCGGGCCGCTCAGCGTCCACGGCCCCAGCTGTTCGCGCAGCGCGGCGAGCAGCGGCGGCGCGGCGGCGACGAAGCCGGCGCGCGCGCCGGCCAAGCCGAAGAACTTGCCCACCGAGCGCAGCACGATCAGCCCCTCGCGCGCCGTGTACGCGCACAGGCTGTGCCGCGGCGTGGTGTCCATGAAGGCCTCATCCACCACCAGCCAGCCGCCGCACGCGGCGAGCCGCGCGTGCAGCGCCAGCAGCGCGTCGACGGTGAAGCGCTCGCCGCCGGGGTTGTTGGGATGGATCAGCACCAGCACGTCGAACTCGTCGGCGCGCGCCAGCAAATCAGTCGCCGCCGCGCGTTGCACATCGTGGCCCGCCTGCGCCCAGGCATGCGCATGCTCGGCATAGCCCGGCGCCAGCACGCCGACGCGCGAGCGCGCGCGCAAACGCGGCAGCGCCTGGATCGCCGCCTGCGAGCCGGCCACGGCCAGCAGTTGCGGCGCGCCATAGTAGTCGCGCGCCGTCTCGATCAGGCCGTCGTCGTCTTCCGGCAGGCGTTGCCAGCAGCGGGCGGACAGCGGCTGCGCCGGGTAACCGTGCGGGCTGATGCCGGTGGAGAGATCCAGCCAATCAGCCAAGGGAATGCCGTAGTCGCGCGCCGCGCATTGCAGCCGGCCACCGTGCTCAAGCATGCGCCAGCGCTCCGGCCACGCCGATCACCCAGGCCACGGCCAACCACAACACCACCGCACGACGCACCAGGGCCATCGCGCGGTCGATGTCGGCGGCGGTGGGCGGTGCGCCACTGCCCAGCTCGGGGCGCGTGATCCAGCGCCCTTGGTACGGCGCCAGCCCGCCCAGCCGCACGCCCAGCGCGCCCGCGCCGGCAGCCATCACCGGGCCGGCGTTGGGGCTGACCCACAACCGGCCCTGCGTGCGCCAGGCGCGCCAGGCGCCTTCGAAATGGCCGCACAGGCCGTAGCTCAACGCCACCAGCCGCGCGGGAATGAAATTCAGCACGTCGTCGGCGCGCGCCGCGCACCAACCGAAGAAGTGGTAGCGCTCGGTGTGATGCCCCCACATCGCATCCAGCGTGTTGGCGAGGCGGTAGAGCACCACGCCGGGCGCGCCCAGCACGGCGCACCAGAACAGCGCGCCGAACACCGCGTCGTTGCCGTTTTCCAGCACCGATTCGGTGGCGGCCTTGGCCACGCCCTCGGCGTCGAGCACGCGGGTGTCGCGGCCCACGATGCGGCCCACTGCCTGCTGCGCGGCGGGCAAATCACCAGCGGCAAGCGCCGCCGCCACCGGGCGGGCATGCTCGGCCAGCGAGCGCAGGCCGATGGCCGCGTACAGCAGCGCGGCGTTCAAGCCCAGCGCCAACCACGGCGACACGCCGGCGCACAGCCGCTCAAGCGCCCAGGCCAGCGCCACCAGCGGCAGCACCGCCAGCGCCCAGGCCAGTACGCCAGCAGCGCGCCGATCACGCCACAGGCGCTGTTCCAGATAGCCGGCCAGACGGCCAAACGCCACCAGCGGATGCGCGCGGCGCGGCTCGCCCAGCCAGGCGTCCAGCAGCACGGCGGCGAGCAGGGTCAGCGCCACGCTCACGGCAGGAACAGCCGCATGGCCGCCTCCGGGTTGGACGGAAAATAAAAGTGCACGAAGCTGGCGGTGAGCCGTCGGTCGCGATACACCGCCTCGCGGCTGGGCGCGCCGTTGGGGTTTTCCGCCAGCGCCAGCGGCGTGGCCGCGATGCTGGCCTGGGCGTGGTGGAAGGTGTGGCCGCGCAGCACGCCTTCGGGCAGGACCACCTGCTGCAGGCCCAGCGCCGCCAGCCTCGGCTGCAGCACGGCGTGGCCGGGCAGCAGGCCGGCCAGCGCGGCGGTCTGGCCGTGGCCGTCGCCCAGTTCATCGAACAGGCACAGCATGCCGCCGCATTCGGCCAGGATCGGCTTGCCCGCATCGCGATGGGCACGCAGCGCGGCGAACCAGTCGCCACGTTGCGACAACGCCGCGAGGTGCAGTTCGGGATAGCCGCCGGGCAGCCAGAGCGCGTCGCACTCGGGCAAGGCTTCGTCCGCCAGCGGCGAGAAGAAACGCAGCTCCGCGCCCGCCGCACGCAGCACGTCGAGGTTGGCGGGGTAGAGGAAACAGAACGCGGCATCACGCGCGATGGCGATGCGCCGGCCGCGCAGCAGCGGCGGCACGGCGGGCAGCGCGGCGGCGGCGAAATCCACCGGCGGCGGTAGCGCGGTGTCGGCGTGCCGGCCCCAGGCATCGGCCAGCGCATCGAGGCGGGCGTCGAGATCGTCGAGTTCGCCCGCCGCGACCAGGCCGAGGTGGCGCTCGGGCAGCGCCAGCGTTGCCTCGCGCGGCAGCGCGCCCAGCCAGGCGATGCCGGGCGGCAGGCTCTCGCGCAGCAGGCGGGCGTGGTAGTCGCCGCCGATGCGGTTGGCCGCCACGCCGTACAGCCGCACGCCCTCGCGGTAATGCGCCAGCCCGTAAGCCAGCGCGCCGAAGCTCTGCGCCATCGCGCTGCCGTCGATCACCGCCAGCACCGGCAGGCCCAGCCGCTGCGCCAGATCGGCGCTGGACGGCGCGCCGTCGAACAGGCCCATCACGCCTTCGACAAGGATCAGATCCGCGCGCTGCGCCGCCGCGTGCAGGCGCGCGCGCACCTCGGCCTCGCCGCCCATCCACAGGTCGAGCTGGCAGGCCTCGCCGCCGGCGGCGCGACCGGTGATCAGCGGGTCGAGAAAATCCGGCCCGGTCTTGAACACCGCCACGCGCCGCCCCTGGCGCGCATGCCAGCGCGCCAGCGCCGCGGTGACCGAGGTCTTGCCCTGCCCCGAGGCCGGCGCCGACACCAGCAGCGCGGGGCAGGCGACGTTCACAGCTCGATGCCCTTCTGCGCCTTGATGCCGGCCTTGAAGGCGTGTTTCACCACGCGCATCTCGCTCACCGTGTCGGCCACTTCGACCAGACCATCGGGCGCGCCGCGACCGGTGATGACCACATGCTGGCGCGGCGGGCGCGCAGCCAGCGCCTGGGTGACCTGTTCGAGTTGCACGTAATCCTTCACCAGGGCGATGTTGAGTTCATCCAGCAACACGAAATCGTAGCCGGGATCGGCCAGCATGCGCGCAGCTTCGCGCCACGCCGCCTGCGCCTTCTCGACGTCGCGCGCCTTGTCCTGGGTTTCCCAGGTATAGCCCTCGCCCATCACGTGGTAGTCGAGGAGGTCGCCCTCGAAACGGCGGAAGAACGCCTCCTCGCCGGTGGCGAAGGCGCCCTTGATGAACTGCACCACGCCGCAACGGAAACCGTGCCCCAGCGAGCGCGCCAGCATGCCGAAGCCCGACGAGCTCTTGCCCTTGCCGTTGCCAGTGTTGACCACCACCACACCGCGCTCGATGGTGGCGGCGGCGATCTTGCGATCCACCAGATCCTTCTTGCGCGCCATGCGCTCGCGGTGGCGATCCTCCGCCGTACCCGGCTCCGCAGGCGCGCTCATGCCGCGGCCTCGCCGGACGGATCGCGCGCCAGCGCCAGCCGCAGCATGGACAGCGCCGCCACTCCCGCGCCCACGTAGCCGGCCAGCACGCCCAGCCGCTGCGGGTAGTAATGCGCGATGCGCAGCGCAAAGCCGGCCAGGCTGGGCTCGGCATAGCGCCCGGAGAGGAAATAGAAACCGCCGCCGGAGAGCACGTAGGCCAGCAAGGCGACGGCCGCGCAGACCAGCGCCCCCAGCGCCCCCAGCGCCACCGACACCAGCAGGCGCACGGCCAGCGCAGACTCCGCCCGCACCTGGCCCAGCCAGTGCGCCAACACGCGCCCGGCCAGCCACAGGCTGGCGTAGGCCGGCAGCAGCACCCAGTACGAGGGCGACACGCACCACGGATCGACCTGACCGCCGTTGAGCAGGCCGAAATCCAGCGCGGTGGAGAGCGCGAACAACGCCGCGAAGCCCCACCACGGCCGCAGCCACAGCCCGGCCAGGAAGAACACCGCCCACGAGGCGCTGGGCAGCACACCGATGCTGGCCGCATGGTGGCCGCGGGTGACGATCATCAGCAGCGCCAGCGCGATGCCGGCGCCCCAGGCCGCCGCGCCGCGCAGACGCACGCTATCGCTGTGTGTGGCCGTCATGGCTCAGCCCTCCGCCGTCGCGCGGCGCTGGCGCGGCAGCCGCGCCAGCGCCGCGTAGCCCAGCAGGCCCACCGCCATATAGGTCAGCGTGGTGCGCACGAACAGCGGCCCCCACTGCCAGGCGCGGGCGAGATATTCGGCCAGGTGCGGGTTCGCATAGCGCCCGCCCAGCCAGTAGAACGCGCCGTTGGAGATGGCGAACGACAGCGCCGCCGCCAGCGCGGCCGCGCCGAAGGCCAGCAGCAGCGGCCACGGCGTCGCCTGCAGGCGGCCGGCCACCGCGCGGCCGGCATACCACAGCACGGCATAGGCCACGGGCAGGAAGCCGTAGGCCAGGGTGATGCAGAAATCGCTGTTGCCGGCCAGGCTCACCGATGCCCAGTCCACCGCCACGGCCAGCGCCAGCAACACGGCGAACAGCACATGCCGGCGCAGCCACAGGCCGCCGAGGAAGAACACCGCCATCGAGGCATCGGGCAGGTGCAGCAGCGACCCCAGATGGTGGTAACGGGTGGCCACCATCAACACCGCCAGCGCAAAAAACACGCTGGTGGACGCATTGCGGGACAAGGGCTTCATCGCGATGTACTCCTCGTGGAGGGATAGGCCGGTGGCCGGCGCAGGGCGCTCCGCCCTGTCCGGCCGCCTGGTTCGGCGCCTGTCCGAACCCGGCCCGACCGGCCGGGCCATCCCGCGCCCGACCGGCATGCGTCCCGTCCCTGGTTCGCGTGTCGCCGCTTCAGGACGCCGTCGGGCGATAGTTCAGCGTAAGCATCCAGTTGCGGCCGGGCTGGTTGTACCAGCGCGCGGTTTCGTAACGACGGTCGAACACGTTGTTGAGCGACAGGCGCAGGTTCCACGCCGGGCTGACCGTGTAGCCCAGGCGCAGGTCGGTCAGCGTATAGCCGCCCATGCGGCTCTTGTTGGCCAGGTCGTCGTAACGCTGGTCGGCGGCGTACAGGCTGCCGCCCACGCTGAAGGCGCCGAGCTGGCGATCCAGGTCGATGCGCACGCTCTGCCGCACGCGGCGCGGCAACACCTTGCCGTTCGAGGCGCCGGCCGCGTCGTTGCGCGGGTCCAGCCAGTTCGCGCTGGCGCGCCAGTTCCACTGCGCCAGGCTGCCGTCCACCGCCGCTTCCACGCCGCGGATGCGCGCCTTGTCGATGTTGGCCGGGGCAAAGGTGGCGGCGTCGAAGGCGATCAGGTGTTCCACCCGCGTCTCGTAGCCATGCAGCGACCAGTGGCCCCAGTCATGGCTGCCGCGCAGGCCCAGCTCGACGCTGCGCGAGGTTTCCGGCTTGAGCGCCGCGTTGCCGTAGCCGGGGAAATACAGCTCGTTGAAGGTGGGCGCCTTGTAGGCGGTGCCGTAGCTGGCGCTGAGGCGCAGCGCCTGGCTGAGTTGCCAGCCCCACAGCAGGCTGCCGGTGGTCTTGCCGCCGAACTGCGCGTTGTCGTCGCGGCGCAGGCTGGCCTGCAGCGACTGCGCGCCGAAACTGCCCTGCCACTGACCGAACACGCCCTGGTTGATGCGGTGATCCACGGCGTAATGCGTGCTGCTGTCGATGCGGTCGCGCTGCCAGTCCCAGCCCAGGCTGAACAGGCCACCGGCGGCGCCGATGTCGGCCTGCAGCGAGCCCAGGTCGCGGTGCGTGTCGAAGCGGCCGGCGGGCCAGCCATACAGCAGGTTGTCGCTCTCGTCGGCGCTCTTGCCCACGCTGGCGGTGACGGCGACATCCTTCGCAGGGGTGTAGCGCAGGCGCGCGCCGGCCACCTGCTGCACGACGTCGGCGGCATCGCTGACGCTGCCGTCGTACGCGTTGTGGCCCTGCGCGCGGAACAGCAGCGCATCGCCGTCCAGCTGCTCGCTGAAGCGGTAGCCGCCGCGCAGGTTGAGCGAGTTGTTGCGGTAGCCGTCGCGGTCGCGATCCACCGCCGGGCAACCGCCGTAGCCGGCGGGGTTGCAGCGGGTGGCGTCGATGCCGTCGGTGTTCTGGTGCGCCACATCCACCGAGTACCAGCCGCGCTCGCCCTTGCTGGCCACGCCCGCGCTGCCGCGCAGCGCGCCATAGCTGCCGGCGCCCAGACTGGCGTGCGGTGCGAACGGGCCTTGCGCGCGGCGGGTGAAGATCTGGATCACGCCGCCCACGGCCTCGGAGCCGTACAGGCTGGAATACGGGCCGCGCACGATCTCCACGCGCTCGATCTGATCCACCGGAATGTCCTGGATGGAGGCGCCGCCGGCGGTGGCCGAGCCGATGCGCACACCATCGACCAACACCAGCACGTGGTCCGACTCGGTGCCGCGCAGGAAGATCGAGGTGGACTTGCCCGGCCCGCCGTTGTTGGCGATGGACATGCCCGGCAGACCGCGCAGCAGATCCTGCAGCGAATTGGGCTGCAGGCGCTCGATCTCGGCGCGGTCGATCACGGTGACCGCGGCCAGGGTGGCCGATTCGGTCTGGTCGGTGCGGCTGGCGGTGACCACCAGCTGATCGAGGTCGGTGGCGCCATCGGCGGCGAAGGCCGGCGACAGCAGGGACGACAAGGCAAGCGCCAGCACACACCGGCGCGCAACAACGGGACGCAACGACACGCGAAACTCCTTCGGCCGCACCTTCCCGCGCGGCACCGTTTGGGTGGCGACAGGCGGCGAAGGAAGCGACGGCGCCATGCGGGCGCACGGCGTCCGCACACAAGCCCACCGCTTGTCGGGATACGCCGAAAGGCCGGTCTCCGGGCTTGCGAGCCAAGGCTTTGCGCCTTGCCGATCCACGCCTTCCCGCGCCGCAGCGCAGTGGCTTCGTGTGAACCGTTTGCTCGCCTACCGTTGCGGGGGCAGCTCCGGAATGGCCGTCCAAACGCGGACGACGGCACCGGATTCCCGTTTCAACCATTGGCACAAGCCAGCGGTCACCTCAGGCAGGACGCATGATAGGCGAGCGCCGCCGGCAAAGTCACGCGACGCGGCGGTACGCCACAGGCGAGCGCACCGCCGACCGTGGGAGCGTCCTTGCGCGCGACAGTAGCTCGCGAGAAACCCTTCGCATCTGAAGGCACTCCCACGCACGGTAACTGGCGGCTGCCGAACACGCGTCAGCTGGCGTGGAACACCAGGCGGCCCGCTTCGGCGCTGACGCGCACGGTGTTGCCTGGAACGTAGCGGCCATCCAGGATGTCCCGCGCCAGCGGGTTCTCCAGCTGCTGCTGGATCGCGCGCTTCAGCGGCCGCGCGCCATACACCGGATCGAAGCCGACGTTGCCGAGCAGGGCCAGCGCGTCGTCGCCCACGTCCAGCTTGAGCTGACGCTCGGCCAGGCGCTGCTCCAGGTTGGCCAGCTGGATCTTCGCGATGGCGCGGATCTGCGCCTTGCCCAGCGGACGGAACACCACCAGCTCATCCAGCCGGTTGATGAACTCGGGGCGGAAGTGCGCCTGCACCACGCCCAGCACCTGCGCCTTCATCTGCAGGTAGTCCGCCTCCGCATCCGTGCCGCCTTCGCTGGCGGCCTCCTGGATCAGCTGCGAGCCGAGGTTGGAGGTCATCACGATGACGGTGTTGCGGAAGTCCACCGTGCGGCCCTGGCCGTCGGTGAGGCGACCGTCGTCCAGCACCTGCAGCAGGATGTTGAACACGTCCGGGTGCGCCTTCTCCACCTCGTCCAGCAGGATCACGCTGTACGGCCGCCGGCGCACCGCCTCGGTGAGGTAGCCACCCTCCTCGTAGCCGACGTAGCCCGGCGGCGCGCCGACCAGGCGGCTCACCGAATGCTTCTCCATGAACTCGCTCATGTCGATGCGCACCATCGCGTCGGTGGTGTCGAACAGGAACTCGGCCAGCGCCTTGCACAGCTCGGTCTTGCCCACGCCGGTAGGGCCGAGGAACAGGAAGGAACCGCTGGGCCGGTTGGGATCGGACAGCCCCGCGCGGGCGCGGCGCACCGCATCGGACACCGCGCGCACGGCTTCGTCCTGGCCCACCACGCGCCGATGCAGCGCATCCTCCATGTGCAGCAGCTTTTCACGCTCGCCTTCCAGCATCTTGGCCACCGGGATGCCGGTCCAGCGCGCCACCACTTCGGCGATTTCCTCGGCGGTGACGCGCGTCTGCACCAGCTTGAACTCGCGATGTTCGGCATCGCTGGCGGCGGCCAGCTGCTTCTCCAGCTGTGGCAGGCGGCCGTACTGGATCTCGCTCATCGTGGCGTAGTCCTGCCGGCGCTGCGCCGCCTCCAGCTCATGGTGCGCAGCCTCGATCTGCTCCTTCACCTTGGTGCTGCCCTGCAGCGCGGCCTTCTCGGACTTCCAGATTTCGTTGAGGTCGGAGAACTCGCGTTCGAGCTTGCCGATGTCGGTTTCGAGATCCGCCAGGCGCTGCTTCGACTCGCTGTCCTTCTCCTTCTTCAGCATCTCGCGCTGGATCTTCAGCTGGATCAGCCGGCGCTCCAGCCGGTCCAGTTCCTCCGGCTTGGAGTCGATCTCCATGCGGATGCGCGAGGCGGCCTCGTCCATCAAGTCGATGGCCTTGTCCGGCAGCTGGCGGTCCGGGATGTAGCGGTTGGACAGCGTGGCCGCGGCGACGATGGCCGGATCGGTGATCTCCACGCCGTGATGCACGGCGTAGCGCTCTTTCAGGCCACGCAGGATCGCGATGGTGTCCTCGACGGAAGGCTCGCCCACGAACACTTTCTGGAAGCGGCGCTCCAGCGCGGCGTCCTTCTCGATGTACTTGCGGTATTCGTCCAGCGTGGTGGCGCCGATGCAGTGCAGCTCGCCGCGCGCCAGCGCCGGCTTGAGCATGTTGCCGGCATCCATCGCGCCCTCGCCCTTGCCGGCGCCGACCATGGTGTGCAGCTCGTCGATGAACAGGATGATCTGGCCTTCGTTCTTGGCCAGATCGTTGAGCACCGCCTTCAGCCGCTCCTCGAATTCGCCGCGAAATTTCGCGCCGGCGATCAGCGCGCCCATGTCCAGCGCCAGCACACGGCGACCGCGCAAGCCTTCGGGCACTTCATCCTTGATGATGCGCTGGGCAAGACCTTCCACGATCGCGGTCTTGCCCACACCGGGCTCGCCGATCAACACCGGGTTGTTCTTGGTGCGCCGCTGCAGCACCTGGATGGTGCGGCGGATCTCCTCGTCGCGGCCGATCACCGGATCGAGCTTGCCCGACTCGGCGCGCGCGGTGAGGTCGATGCAGTATTTCTCCAGCGCCTGGCGCTGCTCCTCGGCGTTCTCGCTCTGCACCTTCTCGCCGCCGCGCAACTGTTCGATCGCCGCCTCCAGGTTCGCCTTGGTGGCGCCGGCCGCCTTCAGCGCCGCGCCCAGCTCGCCCTTGTCCTCCAGCGCCGCCAGCACGAACAGCTCGCTGGCGATGAACGCATCGCCGCGCTGCTGCGCCAGCTTGTCGGTGAGGTTGAGCAGGCGGTTGAGTTCGTTGCCCAGGTTGATGTTGCCTTCCTGCCCGCTGACCTTGGGCAGGCGGTCGAGCAACTCGTCCACGCGCTGGCGCAGCGCCGGTACGTTCACGCCCGCCTTGGTCAAGAGTGGCGCGGTCGAACCGCCCTGCTGGGCCAGGAGCGCCGCCATCACGTGCGCGGGTTCGAGCATGTTGTGGTCGCGGCCCACGGCCAGCGACTGCGCGTCGGCCAGCGCCTGCTGGAAACGCGAGGTGAGTTTGTCCATACGCATCGGCTTGACCCCATCGAAGGTTTGGCGGCCGCGCCGCCACTGCCCGCAGAGATGCGGGTGGCGGCGCGGCATTCAAGCGGATGATGTCGCAGGGAAAGTCAAGGCGACGGCAGCGGGGCCGGGCGGGGCCGCGCGGCGCGACTCACCCCGCCAGCCAGACCAGGCTGGCAAATCGCCCGCTCTTCGCGCCTTCGCGGCGGTAGGAATAGAAACGCGCGTCGGTGAAGGTGTCGAAGCCGCCGCCGTGCACCCGCGCGACGCCGGCGGCGGCCAGGCGCTGGCGCGCCAGTGCGGCGAGGTCGCAGCGCCAATGCCCCGGCCGCGTGGCGACGAAACAGGCAGCGGCCGCAGGGGCATGATCCACGAAGGCGGCCCGCACTTCCTCGCCCACCTCGTAGGACGGCCCGGCGATGCACGGCCCCAGCCACGCCAGCAGGCGCGCCGGCGGCAGTTGCAGCTGTTCGATGGTGGCCTCCAGCACGCCGGCAGCCAGCCCGCGCCAGCCCGCGTGGGCGGCGGCGATGGCGCTGCCGTCGTCGGCGCACAGCAGCACCGGCAGGCAGTCGGCGGTGAGAATGGCGAGCACGGTACCGGGGATGCGCGAGACGGCGGCGTCGGCCTGCGGTTCCGCCGCGGCAGGCAGCGGGCCGAGTTCGGCCACGCGGTTGCCGTGCACCTGATGCAGCCAGCGCGGCGCACTGGGCAGGTGCAGCGCGGCGACCAGCGCCTCGCGGTTGCTGGCAACCCGCTCGACCGCTTCACCACTGCGCGAGCCGAGGTTGAAGCGGCCGTAGGGCGCGCTCGACACACCCGGGCCGTCGCAGGTGGTCACCGCGGCGTGCACGTTCGCGGGGGCGGGCCAATCGGGGAAGATCCAGCTGTCGGTCATGCTGCGGGAAGGGAGATGAGAGGTGGGGACGCGGTCAATCGTCGTGGCCGTGGGCGGCCAGGTCGTCGCGCAGGGCGACGATCAGCGCCGTCATGTCGGCAGGACGTTCAGTCGTGAAGGCCAGCGCTTCGCCGGTGATGGGGTGCTCGAAGGCCAGCCGCTCGGCATGCAGCGCCTGGCGACGGAAACCGCGCAGGGCGGCGGCCAGTTCCGGCGTGGCGCGCCGGGGCAGCTTGAGCCCGCCGCCGTAGAGTGGATCGCCCACCAGCGGGTGGTTGATGTGGGTGAGGTGCACGCGGATCTGGTGGGTGCGGCCGGTTTCCAGGTTGCACTGGATCAGGCTGTGCGCACGGAAGCGCTCGCGCAGGCGGTAGTGGGTGACGGCATGCTTGCCACTTTCCTCGTCGCGCACGGCCTGGCGCAGGCGGTCGCCCATGCTGCGGCCGATCGGCGCGTCCACCGTACCGCCAGCCACCAGGCTGCCCAGCACCACGGCCTCGTACTGCCGCTCCACCTCGTGGCGCGACAGCAGGTCGACCAGCGCGGTCATCGCCGGCAGGGTCTTGGCCACCACCATCAGACCGGAGGTGTCCTTGTCCAGCCGGTGCACGATGCCGGCGCGCGGCAGCTCGGCCAACGTCGCATCGTGGTGCAGCAGGGCGTTCAGCAGGGTGCCGGAGGGGTTGCCGGCACCGGGGTGCACCACCAGGCCGGCGGGCTTGTCCAGCACCAGCAGGTGTTCGTCCTCGTGCACGATGGCGAGCGCGATGGCCTCGGGCGCATCGTCCAGCTCGGTTTCCAGCTCGGCCTCCAGGTGCACCTGCTCGCCGCCGCGCAGCAGCTGGCGCGGCGGCGCCACGGCGCCGTCCAGGGTGGCCGCGCCGGACTTGATCCAGGCGGTGAGGCGCGAGCGCGAATAATCGGGGAACAACTCGGCCAGCGCCTGGTCGAACCTGCGTCCGGCCGCCGTCAGCGGCACCCGGGCCTCATGGCGTATCGCGGTCATGCTGCACCTCCAGCCACGCTGGCGGCGGGCCGCGGGGTCGCGCCGGTTTCGGCTATCATGCCTTTTCGATCAAACATCTGAATCCTCATTCATGCGTCCATCCAACGTCCTGCCCGCGTCGCCGTCCATCCGCCACAGCCTGCGCCTGCTCGTCGTGCTGGCGCTGGCATTGTCGCTGGGCGCCTGCTCGTGGTTCCACAAGCGCGACAACATCGACACCATGCCAGTGGGCACGCTGTACAACAAGGCGCACGTCTCGCTGGAAAACGCCGACTATGTGTCCGCGATCAAGGCCTACCAGCGCCTGATCGCGCGCTTCCCCTCCGGGGAATACAACGAGCAGGCGCAGCTGGAACTGGCCTATGCGCAGTACAAGGACGGCGACTCGGACGATGCCTACGCCACGGTCAAGCGCTTCATCAAGACCTATCCGGCCAACAAGCATGTGGATTATGCCTACTACCTGCGCGGCCTGATCAATTTCGACCGCACGACTGGCTTCATGGATCGCGTCTCCCGCAGCGAAGAGGCCGAATCGCGCCGCGACCAGGCCTACAACCTGGAATCCTTCGACGACTTCGCCGAGCTGTCGCGCCGCTTCCCCGACAGCGCCTACGCCAGCGATGCGCGCCAGCGCATGATCTACCTGCGCAACGTGCTGGCACAGTACGAAATCAACGTGGCCGAATTCTACCTGTACAACCGCGTCTACGTCGGCGCCGCCAACCGCGCGCAGTACGTGGTCGAGCACTACCAGCAGGCGCCGCAGACCGCCGACGCGCTGGCCATCCTCACCCGCAGCTACCTCGCGCTGAAGGAAGACAAGCTCGCCGACCAGAGCCGCCAGGTGCTGGCGCTCAACTACCCGAACCACCCCTACCTGAAAGACCCGAAGTGGCCGCACCAGGTGTCGATGTGGCGCAAGATGGTGCCGTTCGTGCGGCACCATTGAGGCCGCTTGCGGCCTCGATAAATCAGAAATGGAGGCTTCGGCTTTTGGCCGAACCCCACCGACTCACCGCCACCCCGAAGTAATCGGATAGCGCCGCTCGCGCCCGAAGGCGCGGGTGGTGACACGCGGGCCAGGGGCAGACTGACGGCGCTTGAACTCGTTGGCCAGCACCAGGCGCACCACGCGATGCACGGTGGCGGCCTCGAAACCCGCCGCGACGATCTCCGCCTGCGATTCCTCGCGCTCGATGAAGCGTTCGAGGATGGCGTCCAGCACCTCGTAGGGCGGCAGGGAATCCTGGTCGGTCTGGTCGGCGCGCAGCTCGGCGGAGGGCGCGCGGTCGATGACCTCTTCCGGGATTGGCGCAAGACGACTGACGCGCGAAGTCCCGTCCTGCCGAGTCCCGAGTTCCGAGTTCCACGTCCCGGCCCCGTTGCGCCAGCGTGCCAGGCGGTACACCGCCGTCTTGTACACATCCTTGATCGGCGCATAGGCGCCGCACATGTCGCCGTACAGCGTGCAGTAGCCCACCGCCATCTCGCTCTTGTTGCCGGTGGCGAGCAAGAGCTTGCCGTGTTTGTTGGAGAGCGCCATCAGCATCACGCCGCGGCTGCGCGACTGCAGGTTTTCCTCGGTGGTGTCCGGCCCCTTGCCGGCAAAAGCGGGAGTGAGCGCGTGGATGAAGCTATCCACCGTAGGCTCCACGTCGATCACGTGGTAATCCACGCCCAATTGCTCGGCCTGCAGGCGCGCGCCATCCAGCGAGAGCTGCGAGGTGTAGCGGGTGGGCATCATCACCGCGGTGACCCGTTCGGCGCCCAGCGCGTCCACCGCCAGTGCGAGGGTCAGCGCGGAGTCGATGCCGCCGGAAAGACCCAGCAGCACGCCGGGGAAACCGTTCTTGGTGATGTAGTCGCGGATGCCGCGCACCAGCGCGGCGTAGAGCACGGCCTCGGCGCCGTCGTCGCCATGCTCCGGCCAGGCGTCGGCACGCAGCACGCGTGTGGCCGGATCGAACTCGGCCCACAAGAGTGCGTCGACGAAGGCCGGCGCGCGCGCGGCGATGCCGCCGTCGCCGTTCACCAGCAGCGAGCCGCCGTCGTAGACCACCTCGTCCTGCCCACCCACCAGGTTCACGTAGGCGATGGCGCAGCCGGTTTCGCGCGCGCGCTGCGCCAGCACGGCCTCGCGTTCGGCCTGCTTCGCGCCGTCCCAGGGCGAGGCGTTCACCACCACCAGCAACTGCGCGCCGGCACGCGCGGCGGCCGCCGCCGGCTCGGCCTGCCAGATGTCCTCGCAGATCAGCCAGCCCACACGCACGTCGTCGATCTCGGCCACGGCACTGGCATGGCCGGGGCGGAAATAGCGCTTGTCGTCGAACACACCGTAGTTGGGCAAGGCCTGCTTGTGCGCGATAGCCTCCACCTGCCCCGCGCGCAGCAGCGCGGCGGCGTTGTAGACCTCGCCCTCGTTGTGAGGGAAACCCACCAGCGCCGCCGTGCCGTCGGCCTCGGCGGCCAGCGCTTCCAGCGCCTGTTGGCAGGCGGCGAGGAAACTGGGGCGCAGCAGCAGATCCTCCGGCGGGTAACCGGACAGCGTCAGCTCGGGAAACGCCACCAGCGAAGCGCCGCCGGCACGCGCCTCGCGCATCAGCGCGCGCACCTTCGCCGCATTCGCGGCGACCGCGCCCACCGGGAAATCGTGCTGGGCCAGAGCGAGGCGGAAGACGGTCATGCCGTGGGGATCCGGTAGCGGAAATGGCCTCGTATGATAGCGGCAGCCGGATTCCTCCCGGGCGGCGATCAAACCAGCGGCCGCTGCAACAGCAGCACGGCCAGAACCAGCATGAAGGCGGCCACCAGCCCATCCAGCGCCCGCCACGTCAGTGGGCTACGGAATACCGGCAACAGCAAGCGCGCGCCGTAGCCCAACGCGGTGAACCACAAGGCGCTGGCCGTACAGGCGCCACCCGCGAAGAACCAGCGCCCGGCTCCGGCGTAATGCGTGGAGAGGCTGCCCAGCAGCACCACGGTGTCTAGATAGACATGTGGGTTCAGCAAGGTGAACCCCAGGCAGGCCAGCACGGCGCGGCGCCGGCCGGCCGCGCGTTCGCCGGAAGGCTGCAGGCCGCTTTCGCCGCGCCAGGCGCGGTACAGCGCCAGCACGCCATAGGCCGCGAGGAAGCTCGCGCCGGCGTAGCGCAGCACCTGCAGGAGCCCGGGCAATTGCTTCACCAGCAGACCCACGCCGCCGACGCCGAGCAGGATCAGCAGCACATCCGAGAGAATGCAGACCGACACCACGGCACCGACGTGGCTGCGTTGCAGCCCCTGGCGCAGCACGAATGCGTTTTGCGCACCAATGGCGACGATCAGGCCCGCGCCGGCAGCGAGGCCCGCGAACCAGACGGAAGCTTGCATGAGATCGATCCGGCGATGAGGTACGCCATGGTGGCGTGCTGGCGTCCTTCAGTAAAACTAAATAATCTGAGTTCTGTTTAGAAAATCTGAATTGTCTTGCCGTTTCCAAGGAGGCCCCTGTGAGCCTGCTCCATCCGCAGCTTGCCGCCTTCGCCGCCGTGATCGGCGAAGGCAGCTTCGAGGGTGCCGCCCGGCGACTGGTGGTAACGCCTTCGGCGATTTCCCAGCGCGTCAAGGCGCTGGAGGATCGGCTAGGGCAGGTGCTGGTTCTGCGCCGGGCGCCCTGCCGCGCCACGGTGGCGGGCGAGCACCTGTTGCGCGGCTTGCGGCAGATGCAGCTGCTGGAGGCCGAAACCCTGGAAACCCTGCGACCGGAAAGCGCCACGGCTCCGGCGCGGACGACCCTGGCCATCGCGGTGAACGCGGACTCCCTCGCAACCTGGCTGATCGGCGCGCTGGCCAGCCTGCACGAACGGCACGGCCTGCTGTTCGACCTGCGGGTGGAGGATCAAGATCATTCGCTGGAACTGCTACGCGACGGCAGCGTGCTCGGCGCGATCGCGGCCGACGCGCGGCCCGTATCCGGTTGCACGGTGCGCCCACTGGGCATGATGCGCTACCTGCCGGTGGCATCGCCCGCCTTCGTGGCGCGCCACTTCGCCAATGGTTTGGACGCCGCCGCACTGGGTGGCGCGCCATTGCTGGTGTTCAACCGCAAGGACGCCCTGCAGTGGCGTTTCATGCGTCGTATCACCCGCGCACGCCTCAACCCGCCCACGCATTACCTGCCCTCCTCCACCGGCTTCGTGGAAGCTGCCGCGCTCGGCCTTGGCTGGTGCATGGCACCCGAATCGATGCTGCGCCCATGGCTACACGAACACGCCGTGCAGCCGCTGGCGCCCGGCCACTGGCTGGACGTGCCGCTGTACTGGCAACACTGGGCGGTGCGTTCGGCGTCGCTCGACCGGCTCACTGCCGCGTTGCTGGCGGCGGCGCGCCGGGATCTGCGGCAACGCGAAGCCTCCAGGTGAAGGATTTGCGCCGATGTGTGCGGGGGACGCGCGGCCGGAGTCATCGCAGGTCGGCGGCTTCCAGGCTGGCCACCAGCGCCAGCATGCCCTCGCACAGGGTCACCAGTTCGACATCGCCGATGACATAGGGCGGCATCACGTAGACCAGCTTGCCGAACGGGCGCAGCCAAATGCCCTGCGCCAGCAGGCGATCGAGGATGTGCTCCAGCCGCACGGCCTGCTGCAGTTCGATCACGCCGATCGCTCCCAGCACGCGCACATCAGCCACCTGCGGCAGGCTGCGCGCCGGCGCGAGGCGTTCGGCCAGCGTGCGTTCGATGCGCGCGATATTGGCCTGCCAGTCGCCCGCCAGCAGCAGTCGCGTGGAAGCCAGCGCCACCGCACAGGCCAGCGGGTTGGCCATGAAGGTGGGGCCGTGCATGAACACGCCCGGCTCGCCATGCGCGATGGCGTCGGCCACTTCACGCGTGCACAGCGTGGCGGCCAGCGTCATGTAACCGCCGGTGAGCGCCTTGCCCAGGCACAGGATGTCGGGCGTGATGCCGGCCCACTCCGAGGCAAAGAGTTTTCCACTGCGGCCGAAGCCGGTGGCGATCTCGTCGCAGATCAAGAGCACCTCGTGTGCGCGGCACAGGCGCGCGAGCTCGGCGAGGTATTGCGGGTGGTAGAAGCGCATGCCGCCGGCGCCCTGCACCACCGGCTCGATGATGAAGGCGGCGATATCGTCGCCGCGCTCGGCAAGGAGCTGCGCCACCGGCGCGATGTCATCGGCGTCCCACAACTCGCCGAAGCGCGTGCGCGGTGCGGGCACAAACAGGCGCTGCGGCAGCGTTGGTCCGAACAGGCCATGCATGCCGGTGACCGGGTCGCACACCGACATCGCGTTCCAGGTATCGCCGTGATAGCCCGAGCGCACCGTGGCGATGTTGGCCTTGCCGGGGCGGCCCTTGGCGTGCTGGTACTGGATGGCCATTTTCAGCGCCACCTCCACTGCCACCGAGCCGGAGTCGGCGTAGAAGATCGCGTCCAGCCCCTTGGGCACGATGGCCAGCAGCAGCTGGCCCAGCTCGATCGCCGGCGCGTGGGTGAGCCCGCCGAACATCACGTGGGCCATGTTCGCCAGTTGGTCGGTGATCGCGCGATTGAGCACCGGATGGTTGTAGCCGTGGATGGCGCACCACCACGAGGCCATGCCGTCGATCAGGCGCGTGCCATCGGCCAGTTCCAGATGCACGCCTTCGGCACGAGCGACCTTGAGCGCCGGCAAGCCGCCCAGCGCGCTGTAGGGGTGCCAGAGGTGGGCTTGGTCGAAGGGGTCGGTGAGCATGGGATTACCTCGCCACAGGCAAGATCAAGCCCCTCTCCCTCCGGGAGGGGGTTGGGGAGAGGGTTCGGGTGCTGCGATCCAGCATGCTCGCGCGTAGCGCACCCTCATCCGCCCCTTCGGGGCACCTTCTCCCGGAGGGAGAAGGGAACAACCAGGATTCGTCGTCGCCACTAAAAACAAGAGCCGCGACAGAGCGCGGCCCTTGCAACTCGTGGTACGAAGCCGCGCTTACTTCTTCATCAGCTTGGCGAGCGTCTTGCCGAGGTCGGCCGGCGACTTCACCGTGGTGACGCCGGCCTTCTCCAGCGCGGCGAACTTCGCCGCCGCGGTGCCCTTGCCACCGGAGATGATCGCGCCGGCGTGGCCCATGCGCTTGCCGGCCGGGGCCGAGGCGCCGGCGATGAAGGACACCACCGGCTTCTTGACGTATTCGCCGATGAATTCGGCGGCGTCTTCCTCGGCGCTGCCGCCGATCTCGCCGACCATGATGATGCCTTCGGTCTGCGGGTCGTCCTGGAACAGCTTCAGGCAGTCGATGAAGCTGAGGCCGTTGATCGGATCGCCGCCGATGCCGATGCAGGTGGACTGGCCCAGGCCTTCGTTGGTGGTCTGGAACACGGCTTCATAGGTCAGCGTGCCGGAGCGCGACACGATGCCGACCTTGCCCGGCTGGTGGATGTGGCCCGGCATGATGCCGATCTTGCATTCGCCGGGGGTGATCACGCCGGGGCAGTTCGGCCCGATCAGCACGGTTTCCGGATGCTGCGCCAGCACGTTCTTCACGCGCAGCATGTCGAGCACCGGGATGCCCTCGGTGATCGCCACGATCACGCGGATGCCGGCGTCCACGGCTTCGAGGATGGAGTCGGCCGCGAACGGCGGCGGCACGAAGATCACCGACGCATCGGCGCCGGTCTGATCCACCGCCTCGCTGACCGAGTTGAACACCGGCAGGCCGATGTGCTCGCTGCCACCCTTGCCCGGGGTGACGCCGCCGACGACCTGGGTGCCGTAGTCGATCGCCTGCTGCGCGTGGAAGGTGCCCTGCTGGCCGGTGAAACCCTGCACCAGCACCTTGGTGTTCTTGTTGATGAGAACGCTCATGTGTGTGTCCTTCGCTCTTGTAGGGGCCCGCTGGCGGGCGATTGCCGATGCACAGGCATCGCCCGCCAGCGGGCCCCTACGGGTGATTATTTGGCGGCGGCCACGGCTTTCTGCGCCGCGTCGTTGAGATCGTCGGCCGGCGTGATCGCCAGACCGGAGTTGGCCAGCAGCTCGCGGCCCTTCTCCACGTTGGTGCCCTGCAGGCGCACCACCACCGGAATCTTCAGGCCCACTTCCTTCACCGCGGCGATGATGCCCTCGGCGATCATGTCGCAGCGGACGATGCCGCCGAAGATGTTGACCAGGATGGCCTTGACCTTGTCGGACGAGGTGATGAGCTTGAACGCCTCGGTGACGCGCTCCTTGGTGGCGCCACCGCCCACGTCGAGGAAGTTGGCTGGCTCGCTGCCCGCCAGCTTGATGACGTCCATCGTCGCCATCGCGAGGCCGGCGCCGTTGACCATGCAACCGATGTTGCCGTCCATCGTCACGTAGTTGAGGTTGCTCTGCTGCGCGGCGGCCTCGGCGGCGTCTTCCTGGGTGAGGTCGCGCATCGCGGCGAGGTCGGGGTGGCGGAACTCGGCGTTGTCGTCGGAGTTCACCTTGCCGTCCAGCGCGGCGAGGTTGCCGTCGGCGAGGATGGCGAGCGGGTTCAGCTCGACCAACGAGAGATCCTTCTCGTTGAACAGCTTGTACAGGCCCAGCATGATCTTGGTCAGCTGATTGACCTGCTTGGGATTCAGATCCATCGCGAAGCCGAGCTGGCGGCACTGGTAGGGCTGCAGGCCTTCCACGAAATCCACCACGATGGTGTGGATGTCCTCGGGGGTGTCCTTGGCCACCTGCTCGATGTCCACGCCGCCGTGCTTGGAGGCGATGAAGGAGACGGCCTTGGAGTCGCGATCCACCAGGATCGACAGGTACAGCTCCTTGGCGATGTCGGTGGCGTCGGTCACCAGCACCAGGTTCACCGGCAGCGCGCGGCCGGCCGACTGGTAGGTTTCCATGCGGGTGCCGAGCATGCCCTTGGCGGCGGCACGCACGTCATCGAGGCTCTTGCAGAACTTCACGCCGCCGGCCTTGCCGCGGCCGCCGGCGTGGATCTGCGCCTTGACCATCCACTGGGAACCGCCCAGTTCCTTGGCGACATCGACGGCGGCGTCGGGGGAGTTGGCGACCTTGCCGGGCGGTACGTTGATGCCGTACTGCGCGAACAGCGCCTTGGCCTGATATTCGTGGAAATTCATTCGATAGCCTCGAGCGAATGGGGAAATACGGACTCGCGCGGCAAAGGAGCGGCGCGGGCTTGCGGGGGCGGGCGGCGAACGACGCTGCCGGCATGAAAGCGCGCCGCGCCGACCGGAATCTGGTCGAACCGCGCGACACGGCCTGCTATTTTCGCGTAAACCGCCCCGTCATGGAAAGAGGCCGGCCGGCATGCACGACCCTATACTCCACTTTCAGACGCCAGGGAACGCCGCCTGCCATGACCAGCACCGCCTTGCCGCAACTCGACGCCACCCAGGCCATTCCGCCGGCGATCCGCCACGAACTGCTGTTCCTCAACGGCTTCCGGCTGGTGCAGGCACTGGTCTATATCGGCCTGGCCTTCGCGCCACGGAGGATCGGCGGCCTTCCGCCCGATTCCATCCAGTTCGCCCTGCTGGTCACCCTGCCCTACCTGCTGTTCGCGGTGGCGGCGCTGAGCTTGACCCGGCGCTGCGTACCCTATGCCAAGGCCGCGGTATCGGTCTGGCTGGTGGTGGACATCATCGTCTCCGTGTTGGCGATTTCCGCGATCGGCTACGCCCGCATCGGCATCGCCATGATGCTGGCGGTGAACCTGGCTGCTGGCGCCCTGATCCTGTCGCTGCGCGTTTCCAGCTTCTTCGCCGCGCTGGCCACGCTGGGTCTGCTGGGCCACGCCCTGCTCGCCGCGCCAGACAACCTGCAGGGCGACCGCGACCTGCTGGAATCGGCGCTGTTCGGCGTGGCCTACTTCGCGATCACCGCGCTGAGCCAGGTGCTGGGGCGGCAACTGCGCGCCAGCGAAGCGCTGGCCGAGCAGCGCAGCACCGACCTGGCCAATCTGGCGCTGGTCAACGACCTCATCATCCGCCGCATGAAGACCGGCGTGCTGCTGGTGGACGACGGCAACCGCATCCACCAGATCAACGAATCGGCCTGGATGCTGCTGGGCAACCCCAGCGCCGACCAGCGCGACCTGGGCCGCCTCGCGCCCGAACTATCGCGCCGGCTGTACCACTGGATGACCTCGGGCAAGCTGGACGAAACCGCCACCCAGCTCGCCGACGGCGTACCCGAAGTGGTGCCGCGCTTCACCCGGCTGGCACCCAACGACGACTCGCTGGTGCTGATCTTCCTGGACGATACCTCGCTGGTGTCGCGCCGCGCCGAGGAGCTCACGCTCTCCTCGCTGGGCCGCCTGTCCGCCTCCATCGCCCACGAAATCCGCAACCCGTTGGCGGCGATCCGCTACTCGGCGCAACTGCTCGCCGAATCGGAAACCATGGACACCACCGACCAGCGCATGGTGGAGATCATCAACAACCACTGCGTGCGGCTGAACGAAATCATCGAGAACATCCTGCAACTGTCGCGGCGCGAACGTTCGCGCCCGGAGACGCTGGATCTGGCCCGCTGGGCACAGGCCTTCGTGGAGGAATACAAGCAGGGCAACGACATCGGCCACGATTCGCTGCGCGCCGTGGCCGGCGGCGGCGAGGCGGTGACCGCGCTGGCCGACCCGCAGCAGCTGCAGCAGGTGGCGTGGAACCTGGTGCAGAACGCGCTGCGCTACGGCCGCCTGCCCGGCGAACCGGCGCGCGTGATGGTGGTGGCGCGCAACGGCGAGCACGGCGTGCCGATCCTGGAAGTGATCGACCGCGGTCCCGGCATCCCGCAAAAAGTCGCCGCGCAGATCTTCGAGCCGTTCTACACCACCCACGAATACGGCACTGGCCTGGGCCTGTACCTCGCCCGGCAGATGGCCGAAGCCAACCAGGCCTCGCTGGAATACGTGCGCGTGGCCGGCGGCGGCAGCTGCTTCCGGCTGGTGCTCACGCCGGCGCAGCTGAACCGCGTCGCTGGCGAGGGGGAGGCGGCGGCGGGCTGAAGCGCCGCTTTGCCCGCATGTGGCTGCACGGGTATCCTGCCAGCATCCCCACCCTCCGAACCCGCCCATGAGTCAGCAGACCGTCCTGGTCATCGACGACGAACGCGACATCCGCGAATTGCTCACCATCACGCTGGGGCGGATGGATCTGCAGGTCGACGCCGTGGGCACGGTCGCCGAGGCGCGCCGCGCGCTGACCGGCAAAACCTACGACCTGTGCTTCACCGACATGCGCCTGCCCGACGGCAACGGTCACGAGATCGTCGAGCACATCGCGGTCAGCTACCCGGAAACCCCGGTGGCGATGATTACCGCCTATGGCAACGTGGACGCCGCGGTGAACGCGCTGAAGGCCGGCGCCTTCGACTTCGTCTCCAAGCCGGTGGACATCCAGATGTTGCGCCAGCTGGTGCGCACCGCGTTGCGCCTGGCCGAGGAGAAGCGCAGCGGCAAGGCGGCCGGCAAGGCCGGCGGCACAGGCGAACGGCTGATCGGCGACTCGCCGGCCATGCAGCAGGTGCGCGCCACCATCGCCAAGCTCGCGCGCAACCAGGCGCCGGTCTACATCGCCGGCGAGTCCGGCGTGGGCAAGGAACTGGTGGCTCGCCTGATCCACGAACAAGGCCCGCGCGCCGCTGGCCCGTTCGTGCCGGTGAACTGTGGCGCCATCCCCTCCGAACTGATGGAAAGCGAGTTCTTCGGCCATCGCAAAGGCAGCTTCACCGGCGCGGCCGCCGACAAGGAAGGCCTGTTCCAGACCGCCCACGGCGGCACCCTGTTCCTCGACGAAGTGGCCGAGCTGCCGCTGCACATGCAGGTGAAACTCCTGCGTGCGATCCAGGAAAAAGCCGTGCGCCCGATCGGTGCGCGCGAGGAAGCGCTGGTGGACGTGCGCATCCTCTCCGCCACGCACAAGAACCTGGCCGCGCTGGTCGAGCAGGGTCAGTTCCGCCAGGATCTGTTCTACCGCATCAACGTGATCGAACTGCACGTGCCGCCGCTGCGCGAACGCCGTGGCGACGTGCCGCTGCTGGCCGGATTCATCCTGCAGAACCTCGCCCGCAAGGACGGCAGCACGCCGCACAAGCTGCAAGCCGACGCCCTGCAGGCACTGGAAGCCTACGAATTCCCCGGCAACGTGCGCGAGCTGGAAAACATCCTGGAACGCGCCACCGCCATGAGCGACGGCGAACGCATCGAAGCCGCCGACCTGATGCTGCCGCAGCGCCTTGCGCGCGCTGATGCCACACCACAGTCCCCCCAGGCCGGCATCACGTCGCCCAGCACCAGCGATGGCGGGCTGGACGACTACATCAGCAACCTCGAGCGCGGCGCGATCATGAAGGCGCTGGAGGAATCGCGCTACAACAAAACCGCCGCCGCCAGGAAACTCGGCATCACCTTCCGCGCGCTGCGCTACAAGCTGAAAAAACTCGGCATCGACTGAGCACCCGTGGAAAAACCGCCCATCTGCGGCGGCTGCCCGCGACACTCCTGGCGGCGGCACGCGGCGCGGAAACGGTGGTCATTTCACCCCTCGCCCGTGGCCACCGGCCGCGCGCGGTCGCTGCACCAGCCGCTCCATGACGGCGCATACAGCCGCGAACCGGGCAGGCCGGCGTGCTCCATCGCCAGGAGGTTGTGGCAGGCGGTGACGCCGGAGCCGCACATGTGCACGGTGTCCGCGGGCTGGCGCGCGCCCAGCAGGGCGCGGAACTCGGCCCTGAGCGTGGAGGCATCCTTGAAGCGGCCATCGGCGGCGAGGTTGTCGGCGAACGGGCGGTTCAACGCGCAGGGCACGTGCCCGGCCACGGGGTCGAGCGGCTCGCTGTCGCCGCGATAGCGCGGCGCGGCGCGGGCGTCCAGCAGCAGCGGCGCGGGCGCAGCGTGCAACGTGGTGTGCTCGAGGATGACTTGCGCCGGATCGAACCGCACGGCTACCGCGCTCGGCGCGTGTACCGGCGCCGTCGTCGACACCGGCTGGCCGGCGGCCAGCCATGCCGCGTAACCGCCGTCGAGCACGGCCACCGCATGCTGCCCGGCGTAGCGCAGCAGCCACCACAACCGCGCGGCGGCCAGCGCGCCGTTGGCGGCGTCGTAGGCCACCACCTGCCGGCCCGGCCGCCAGCCCCAGCGGCCAAGCACGGCCGAGAAGGCTGCCGCCGACGGCAGCGGATGACGGCCCAGGCCCTGCGCCTGCAGCGAGAGATCCGACAGGTCGCTGTCCAACTCGGCGTACACCGCGCCGGGAATGTGCCCGGCAAGGTAATCGCGATGGCCCTTGCCGGGGTCGGCGAGATCCTTGCGGCAGTCGACGATGAGCACGTCTGCCGCCGGCAAGGCGGCCAGTTCGGCAACGGAAATCAGCGTGGTCTTCATGCGCGCCCCATGCGTGTGAGCAGGTTCATCAGGATGGAGGCGGTGGCGCCCCAGATGCGGTGTCCACCGTGCAGGAACTCCACCATGTCGCGGCGCTGGCCGCGATACTCCATGACATAGCGGCGGCGGTTGTCCGGTTCAAGGAAGAAGGCCAGCGGCACCTCGAACACTTCGGCCACTTCGTCGGGCGAAGGACGCAAGCTGGCGTGCGCGGCGATGCGCGCCACCACCGGCGTGACGCGGTAGCCGCTGATCGTTTCGAAATTGTCGAGGTAGCCCAGCGGCGTGACCATGGCGCGCGCCAGGCCGATTTCTTCCTCGCTCTCGCGCAGCGCGGTGGCCACCGCATCGGCGTCCTGCGGTTCGCAGCCGCCACCGGGAAAGGCCACCTGCCCCGCGTGCGCGGCGAGGTGGCGCGTGCGCACGGTGAACACCAGACGCGGCTGCGCGCCTTCGCGCAGGGCCAGCAGCACCGCCGCCGGCCGGCGCGGCGCGTCGCCCAGCAGCGCCTTGATGTCGGCGTGGTTCCAGCCCGGCGCCGCCGAAGGCGCATCCAGCGGCCGCAGCGCCGGCAGCAGTTCGTCGTGGCTCATGGTGCGCCGCGCCGCGGCAGCACCTCGCGCATCAGGTGCTGGCGTTCGGCATCGCTCATCGCCCGCCAGCGGCCGATCTCCTCGCCGCTGCGCCGGCAGCCGACGCAATAGCCGTGCTCGTCCAGCCGGCAGAGGCCGATGCAGGGCGTGGCGATGGCAACGGGCGGAAAGGGCGACGGCGGCATGGCTTGCCATGTTAGCAGCGGCCTCCCGCCCGCGGCGGCGTCAATTCCCTGCGGCGGCCTTGATCGCGAGCAGTTCGATGTCGAACACCAGCGCCTCGTTGGGGCCGATGCGCGGCAGCGCGCCTTCCTTGCCATAGGCCAGCCGCGGCGGAATCACCACCTTCCAGCGATCGCCCACGCGCATGCGCGGAATCACGTCGCGCCAACCCGGGATCACGTGATCCACCGCAAAGCTCACCGGCGCGCCATGCGCCCAGGTGCTGTCAAATTCGGTGCCGTCGGCGAGCATGCCGCGGTAGTTCACCACCACCGTGCTGCTGACCGTGGGATTTTGCTTGCCGTCGCCCTGCTTCAGCACGGAATACTGGATGCCCGAGGGCAGCGACACCACGCCAGGCAGCTTGGCGTTGCGCGCCATGAAGGCGACGCTCTTTTTCGCGTTGGCCTGCGCGAGCTGCTCGAACTCGGCCTGCGCGTCGCTGCGCAACTGCTGGTTGAAGGCGCTGAGCTGCTGGTGCATGGCCTGCATCGACACCGCCGGCAGGCGCTTGCCGTAAGCATCCTGGATGGCCCGTTGCAGGGTGGCCATGTCGATCTCGGGGACGCCGGGCTGACTGCGTCCCTCGGCGAATTGGCTGCCGATCTGGTAGCCGATGGCATAGGACAGCTTGACCTTGTCCAGCTTGGCCGGCGCCGGTTGCGGCGCCTGGCCCTGCGCGTGGGCGACGCCAGCCAGCAGCAGGCAGGGCAGCAGCCAGCACCATCGCGTCATGCCATTCTCCATCGTCATCGAAGCGCCACATCGTAGAGGCTTCGCACAGCGTGCGAAACGCATGCCGGTTTGGAAACCCCACGGCGGCAAAGGTTCCCGCTGTTACCATGCGCGTTTCGGTATCGCTGGAGTCGGCCCATGGCCTATCGCAACCTGGAAATCGCCAACCGCGGCGCGGTGCGCACCCTCACGGTGAACCGCCCCGACAAGCTCAACGCACTGAACCGCGACACGCTGAACGAACTCACCATCGCCTTCGCGCAGGCCGCGCAGGACGACGCGGTGCGTGCCGTGGTGCTGACCGGCGCAGGCGAAAAAGCCTTCGTGGCCGGCGCCGACATCGCCGAGATGAACGGCTATACGCCGGTGCAGGCGCAAGGCTTCTCGCGCGCCGGCCAGCGCCTGATGACGAGCATCGAGCGCCTCGGCAAGCCGGTGGTCGCGCGCATCCCCGGCTTCGCGCTGGGTGGTGGCATGGAGCTGGCGATGGCCTGCCACCTGCGCATCGCCAGCGAGAAGGCCAAGTTCGGCCAGCCCGAGATCAACCTCGGCCTGATCCCCGGCTTCGGCGGCACCCAGCGCCTGCTGCGCCTCGCCGGCCGCAGCGCCGCGCTGGAGCTGTGCCTCACCGGCGCGACGGTCAATGCGCAGCGCGCGTACGAGCTGGGCATCGTCAACCGCGTGGTGGCGCCGGAAGCGCTGGACGAAACCGTCAACGCGCTCGCCGACCAACTCGCCGCCGCCGCGCCGCTGGCCGCCGCCGGCATCCTCGATGCGGTGCTGCAAGGCGGTGAGGCCTCGCTCGACCAAGGGCTGGAATTCGAGACGCAAGGCTTCGCGCTGATGTTCTCCACGCAGGACATGCGCGAGGGCACCAGCGCGTTTTTGGAGAAGCGCAAGGCGGCATTCAAGGGCGCCTGATCGACGCTACAATCGTTCCGTTCTGCGGACACCGCTCCGCCCATCGAAGGCCAGCGCTGGCATCGGGCACCGCCCCGAGCCGGCAGTCGCCGGCCTTCTGTCCTGGAGCGCACCATGCAGCAGACTGCCCTTGCCAGCCATTCCGTTCGTTTTGGCCGCCTGGCCCCGACCATTCCCGTGACCGATATCGCGCGCGCGGTCGAGTTCTACTCAGCCGTGCTCGGCTTCCGCAAGGTATTCGAGAATGGCACACCCACCGGCTTCGTCATCCTGAAGAAAGACGCGGCGGAACTGCACCTCACCTTGCACAAGAACCACAAGGCTACCGCGCAGAATCTCGCGCACCTGCTGGTCGAGGACGCGGCCGCACTCCACGACCATCTGGAGCGCCACGGCAGCCGTATCATCAAGTCCCTGCGCGATGCGGATTTCGGCCTGCGCTGCTTCGTGTTCGCCGACCCGGACGGCAACCGGATCGACGTTGGCCAAGCTCTGTAGCGCAGAACTGTGCGCGAATGCTCCTGGCAAGTATTGCCCGAAGCCATTCGCGCACAACGTGCGCTCCCGCAGATCAATGCCCGCCGCGATATTTCTTCTCGCCCGCCGTCACCGCGAGATCCAACCGGTTCTCCGGCGGCGCCAGCGGGCAGGTGGCGAAGGGCGTGAAGGCGCAGGGCGGGTTGTAGGCCCGGTTGAAATCCAGCACCACGATGCCGGGATGGTCGAGGCCTTCGGCGGGCAAGCCGGCGTAGAGAAAACGCGCGGCGCCGTAGGTTTCCTTGCCCGAGGTCCGGTCGGCCAGCACGAAGAACAGCTCGCCGCCGGGTTCCTCCTGGTAGGGCAGGAGTTCGAACGTGCGGCCATCGCGCTGGAACACCGCCTTGCCCGGCACCTTCACCCTGTCGATGGTGCCGATGGCCGTACCCATTTCCAGGTCGTGCGCGGGATGGAACGGCACCCACTCGGCGCGGATGCGCCAGCTCGGGTCGATGGGGTAGTAGGCGATGCCGGCAAAGTGCGTGCGCGCCTCGGCGCCGGGGTCTTTCACCCGCAGTCCCTTGCGGCCGTCGCGGTCGATCACGTAGAAGCTTGCCGCGCCAAAGCGCACCAGGCTGGGCGTGGTGCTGTGCGCGTCATCCAGCAGCACGGCTTCGTGCACGGACTGGCCATCCACCGTGGCCTCGCTGCCCGGCGCAAGCTCCAGGCGCACGCGACCGCCGGCCGCCAGCGTCACATTGCCCAAGTGGGCGGGGCCCGCCTGGAGCACGATGTCGTTGTCGGCGGCGCTGCCTATGCGGTTGGCGCCTTCGCGCAGCCACTCCAGTCCGATCAGGCTGAGCCAGCCCGAGGGTGCGGTGAGCCGCGCCACGCGCTCGGCGCGCCACGCCAGAATCTCGTGGGTGTAGTCAGCAGGGGCTTGGGCGGCGGACACGGTGGCGGCTCCGGAAATCAGGGCGAGCAGGAGGATGGCGACGCGCAGCATGCAGGCAATCCACAACGGGTCGCGGCGAGTATGGAGCGGCCGCAGCGCCAAGCAAAGCCCTGGCCCGAGCGCCGGCGAGAAACATCGCCCACCCGCTGTGGCCCATCCTGGAAGCTCATCTGCCCCGCATGAACAGCTTGTCGAGTTCGGCCAGCGACAGCTGCGTCCACGTCGGGCGGCCGTGGTTGCACTGGCCGGAGCGTTCGGTGGCTTCCATCTCACGCAGGAGCGCGTTCATCTCGGGCAGTGTGAGGCGGCGACCGGCGCGCACCGAACCGTGGCAGGCCATGGTGGAAAGCAGCTCGTTTTCCAGCTCCTGCAGCCGGCGCGAGCTGCCGTGCTGGGCCAGTTCGGCCAACACGTCGCGGGTAAGCTGGCTGGCGTCGGCGCCTTCCAGCAGGGCGGGAATGCGCCGCACCAGCACGCCCGACGGCCCGCTGCGCGACAACTCCAGCCCCCAGCCGGCCAGCGCCTCGGCGTGTTCCTCGGCGGCGACGGCTTCCTTCGCGCTGACCGCCACGGTGAGCGGCACCAGCAGCACCTGCGAGCGCAAACTGCTGCCGGAGCGACCGCTCTTGAGCTTCTCGTAGGTGATGCGCTCATGCGCGGCATGCATATCCACCAGCACCAGGCCTTGCGCATTCTCGGCCAGCACATAGATGCTCTTGAGCTGGGCGATGGCATAGCCCAGCGGCGGCGCCGCGCCGGGTTCCGCCGGCGGCAGCGACTCGGCGGGCGCGCTGCGCGAAGGTTCGCCCAGCAACGCGGAGTAGTCGGCCAGCGGCTCGTCGCGCACGCCCAGGGCAAGGCGGTTCTGCGCGGCATGCGTGGGCCAGCTGCCCTGCCGCGCCGCCGCCGGCAAGCCCGGCGCGGCGGCGAACGCGGTGCTTGCCGTGCTCATCTGCAAGCGGCCGTCGCCGGCTTCGGCATGCGACTCCACCTGCCCCGCGCTGGTCTGCGCCAGCGCCTCATGCAGCGTGCGAAAGAGGAAATCGTGCACCAGCCGCTGCTCGCGGAAACGCACTTCGTGCTTGGCCGGGTGCACATTGACGTCCACCCCGGCCGGATCGAGCTCCAGATACAGCGCGAAGGCGGGGTGGCGGCCGTGGAACAGCACGTCGGCATAGGCTTGCCGCACCGCGTGCGCCACCACGCGATCCTTCACCAGACGGCCGTTGACGTAGAAATACTGCTGGTCGGGCTGGCTGCGCGAGGCGGTGGGCAGGCCGACCCAGCCGGACAGGTGCATACCGGCGGCGGCATGATCCACGCGCAGGCTTTGCGCGGGGAAGTCCTCGCCCAGCACAGCGGCCACGCGCGCCCGTTGCGTCGTTTCATCGCGCGCCGCCTTCCACACGCGCACCGGCTTGCCGTTGTGGCTGAGGCGGAACTCCACGCTGCCACGCGCCAGCGCCAATGACTTCAGGAGATCGTCAATGTGGGCGAATTCGGTGCGCTCGGCACGCATGAACTTCTTGCGCGCAGGCACGTTGTAGAACAGGTCGCGCACTTCCACGCTGGTGCCCGGTGGATGCTGCGCCGGGCGCGCGGCCTGCAGCCTGCCGCCATCCACTTCCAGCCGGAACGCGACCTCGGCGCCGCGCTGGCGTGAGGTGAGCGCGAAGCGCGCCACCGAGGACACCGAGGCCAGCGCCTCGCCGCGAAAGCCCATGCTGGCGACATGTTCCAGGTCGTCGAAGCTGCCGATCTTGCTGGTGGCGTGCGAGGCCACCGCCAGCTCCAGCTCGTCCGACGCGATGCCGCCGCCGTCGTCGCGCACGCGGATCAGTCGCGCACCGCCGGCCTCGATATCCACTTCGATGCGGGTGGCGCCGGCGTCGAGGCTGTTCTCCACCAGTTCCTTGACCACGGAGGACGGGCGCTCGATCACCTCGCCGGCGGCGATCTGGTTGATGAGCTCGGGAGGCAGTGCGCGGATGACGGGCATCCGCCGACTTTAGCAGTTGGCCGCGCCGCTGCCAGGGGCGCGGCGGCCACGGCAGGCGGGCGATCTCAGCTGGCGGGGATCGCCAGCACGGCGCCGGCGCGCACCCGGTTGCCGCTCAGCTGGTTGGCGGTCTTGAGCGAGCCGACGCTGACGCCGTAGAGCTTGGCGATGCTGCCCAGGCTTTCGCCGGAACTCACGCGGTGCAGGTCGCGCACCTTGCTGTCGGCCGGTGCGTCGGCGGCGGCCGGCACGGCGGTTCTGGCCACCGGCGGCTCGTCCGCCACGGCCAGCTCGCTGCCGCGATGCCGCGTCGCCTGCGCCGCGAACCAGGTGCCCGGCGGCGGGGTGGATTCGAAATAGCCCTTCACGCCGCTCATCACCGCACCGGCCAGCGCCTGCTGGTGCTCGGGGTCGCGCAACTTGCGCTCTTCGGACGGGTTGCTGATGAAGGCCGTCTCGACCAGGATCGAGGGCACGTCGGGCGAGCGCAACACCACGAAATTGGCGCGCTCCACGTAACCGCGGTGGGTGGGGCCGATCCGCCCCAGCGCCTTCAGCACGTTGCCGGCCACCATGTCGCTGGCCTGCACCGCCCAGCCCTGCTGCATGTCCAGCAGCACCTTGGCCAGGCCGTCGCTCTGCTCGGCCAGCGAGACGCCGCCGATCAGGTCGGCGCTGTTTTCGCGGTCGGCCAGCAAGCGCGCGGCCACCGAGGTCTTGCCGCGCGAGGACAGCACCCATACCGAGGAACCGCGCGCATCACCGCTGGTGTAGGAATCGGCGTGGATGGAAACGAACAGGTCGGCATCGTGCTCGCGCGCGATCCGGTAGCGCTGCGCCAGCGGAATGAAGGTGTCGTCGCCACGGGTGAGGATGGCCTGCATGCCCGGCTGCCGGTTGATCTCGGCGGCAAGGTCGCGCGCCACCGCAAGGGTGACGTTCTTCTCGTCCGTGCCGTCGGGGCCGATGGCGCCGGTGTCCTTGCCGCCATGGCCGGCGTCGATGCACACCACCACCTTGCGCTGGCCGTTGAGCAAGGCGGCCGCCTGCGCGGTCACCTGACGGCTGGCACCCACGCTACGGCTGCCGTGATGTCGGGCGACGACCTCGTCGACGGGCGGCACGGGCCTGGCTGCGGGCGCGGCCTCGGGTTTGTCGGCGGGCGTGTTCGCGGCCACGGCGGCCGTCTGGCCGTGACCAGGCAGGAGATCCAGCACCAGCCGGTAGTGCCCGTTCTTTCCGGACGGCGCCAGCACGAAGCTGCGTGCCTTGCTGGCAGCGGCCATCTGCGCGGTGATGCGTAGGCGACCGTCGTGCAGGCGATGGCTCATGCCGCGATACAGGCCTTGCGCGGCCGGGTCAGTGAAATCCGCGGCCAGCTCGCCCCCGGCCATCTCCAGCACCACCGCGTCGTGCTCGCGATCCAGGCGGTAATCGGGCTTGTCGGTGAGGTCGAATACCAGCCGCGTGTGGCTGGCGTCGGCCCAGACCCGCACCTCGTTCACCTGCGTCGCCCGCGCGGACACGGGCACGAGCGCCATCGCCAGAGCGACGGCGACTCCCTTTCCCAGGATGGGCAAGCATGTGCGCATGCGCCGCATTGAAGCGCAGCCCATCGGCAAATGCAAGACATTTTCCTTGAATATCCGTAGCCTGCAAATCATTCATCAGACCATGTCTAGCCAAGGCTTGTGTCCCCTGCGCGAAACAGCCCCATGCCTTGAGGTTTTTCGCCGAAAACCATCCCGCCGGCGTGTCGATCAGGCCAGCGCGGCCAGCACATCGCGGCCACGTGGCGTATGCGCCGCCAGCTGCGCCTGCCGCCCCTGGCCCGCATAGGCAAGCTGCAGCGTGAGGTCGGCCACGGGCAAGGCGCCGCGCCCGCGTTCCGGCCACTCCACCAGCACCAGTGCGGCGGGATCGGCCAGCGCGTCCAGCCCCAGCCATTCCAGCTCGCCCGGATCGGCGATGCGATACAGGTCGAGGTGCCAGGCCGGCCGGCCGTGGGCGTCATAGCCTTCGAGCAGGCTGTAGGTGGGGCTCTTCACCCGCTCCCCCACATCGAGCGCGCCCAGCAGCGCGCGGGTAAAGGTGGTCTTGCCCGCGCCCAGCTCGCCGCGCAGGTAGATCACCATGCCGCGCCCCGCAAGCGCGGCAGCGAAGCGGCGCCCCAAGGCCAGCGTGGCGGCCTCGTCGGCCAGTGGCCAAACCGGTTCAGTCATCGTCGACACCATTGCCCAGGGCGCGCAGCGGCGCCAACAAGTCGCTGGCGATGAGGCCGCGCTCGCCACGCCGCGCCGCGCGGTCACCCGCGCGCGCGTGCAGGCCTACGCCCAGGCAAGCCGCCTGCCACGCCTCGCCGCCCTGCGCCAGGAGCGCCGCGATGATGCCCGCGAGCAGGTCACCCATACCACCGGCGGCCATGCCGGGATTGCCCCACGGACAGACGTCCAGACGTCCATCCGGAGCGGCGATCAGGCTGCCCGCCCCCTTCAGCACCACCACGGCATGGAAGCGCGTCGCCAGTGCGCGGGCGGCGGCGAAGCGATCGGCCGCCACCTCGTCCACCGTACCCCCCAGCAGACGCGCGGCCTCGCCGGGATGCGGGGTGAGCACGGCCGGCTGCGCGAAGCGGCACGGCTCGCGCGCCAGCAGGTTCAAGCCATCGGCATCGAGCACCAGCGGCTTGCCGCTGTCCAGCGCGGTGCGCCACAGCGCGTGGCCCCATGCGCCCTGCCCCAGGCCCGGCCCCAGCGCCAGCACGCTGGCGCGCGCCAGCAGCGGTGCCAGTGCCTGCGGGCCGTCCACGCCATGCGCCATCAACTCGGGCCGCGCGGCGTTCAGCGCCAGCACGTGTTCAACGCGCGTGGCCACGCTGGCCAGACCCGCGCCGGCACGCAGCGCGGCTTCGCCGCACAGGCGGATCGCACCGGCCAGGCCGTGCTCGCCGCCGATCGCCAGCACGTGGCCGTTCATGCCCTTGTGCGCGGCGCGCGGGCGTGGCGGCAGGCACGTTTCCCGCAGCAGGCCGGCATCAGGCGCGCTGTCCTGCCACAGTGCAGCGGGCAGGCCCAGCCGGTCCAGCTCCAGTTGCCCCACATGATCGGCCGCGCTGCCGGTGTACAGGCCGCGCTTGGCGACGATGAAGCTCACCGTGACCTCGGCGCGGATCGCCACGCCCGGCGCGCTGCCGGTATCGGCGTTCAACCCCGATGGCACGTCCAGCGCCAGCACCGGCGCACCGCTGGCATTGATCGCCGCGATCAGGGCCGCCGGCTCGCCCTGCGGCGCCCGGTTCAATCCCGTGCCGTAAAGCGCGTCGACATGCACATCCACCTCGGGCAGGGCGTCGCCGGCCTGCCACACGCGCTCGCGGCCGCCGGTGGCCTTCCACGCCAACCAGGCCTGCGCGGCATCGCCGCTCGACACGCCGCCCAGCACGAACACCGTCACCTGCAGGCCAGCCTCGCGCGCCAGCTTGGCCAGCAAAAATCCATCGCCACCGTTGTTGCCGGGGCCGCAATGCACCGCGAGCCGCTGCGCCAGCGGCCAATGCCGCCGCAAGCTGGCCAGTGCTGTCCACGCGGCGCGGTGCATCAGCTCGATGCCGGGCACGCCCAGCTCGTCGATCGCGCGCCGATCCAGCGCGCGCACTTGCGCCACGGTATACAGCTCGTGCTGGCGGAGGTCTGGCGTCATCCGCGGATTATAGGCGCAGCCCGCACGCAAGCCGCCTAAAATGGCGCGATGCCCGACCGCCACAACATCGACTACGCCACACTGGCCCACGACATCAAGCAATGGGCACGGGAGCTGGGCTTTGCCGCCGCCGGCATCGCCGACGTCGACCTCGCCGAGGACGAGGCACACTTGCAGCGCTATCTGGAGGCCGGCCGCCACGGCGAGATGGAGTACATGGCGCGCCACGGCAGCAAGCGTTCGCGCCCGGCGGAGCTCGAACCGGGCACGCAGCGGGTGATCTCGGTGCGCATGGACTACCTGCCGCCGGGCACCACCAACGCATGGCAGGTGCTGGGCGACGGCGCGGCCGGCTACGTCTCGCGCTATGCCCTGGGCCGCGACTACCACAAGCTGATCCGCGGCAAGCTGCAGAAGCTGGCCGAACGCATCGGCGCGGTGGTGGGCGACTTCGGCTACCGCGCCTATGCCGACTCCGCGCCGGTGCTGGAAAAGGCGCTGGCGCGCAACGCGGGGCTGGGCTGGATCGGCAAGCACACCGTGCTCATCAACCGGCACGCCGGCTCGTACTTTTTCCTGGGCGAGATCTACACCGACCTGCCGCTGCCGGTGGATCAACCCGCCAGCAACCACTGCGGCAGTTGCACGCGCTGCATCACCGCCTGCCCCACCGGCGCCATCGTCGGCCCCTACCAACTCGACGCCAAACGCTGCATCTCCTACCTCACCATCGAGTTGAAGGGTTCGATCCCGGAGGAGCTGCGCGCGCCGATGGGCAACCGCATCTTCGGCTGCGACGACTGCCAGCTGGTGTGCCCGTGGAACAAGTTCGCGCAGCTCGCGGAGAACCCCGACTTCGCGCCACGCCACCAGTTGGACGGCGCCAGGCTGGTGGAGCTGTTCGCGTGGAGCGAGGCGGAGTTCCTGCAGCGCACTGAAGGCATGGCGATACGCCGCACCGGCTACGAAGGCTGGCTGCGCAACCTCGCGGTGGCGCTGGGCAATGCGCCGGCCGCGCCGGCCATCGTGGCGGCGCTGCGCGCGCGCGCCGACCACCCCTCGCCCGTGGTGCGCGAGCACGTGGCCTGGGCGCTGGCAAAACAATCGGCATCACCTCCGTAGGGGCCCGCTGGCGGGCGATACTCCTGCTCTGGTGCATCAAAGCAACGGCATCGTCCGCCAGCGGGCTCCTACGGGAGGGCGGTTTCAGCCCTGCGTGGCAGGGATCTCGAACACCTGCCGCAGGTAGGTCACGTAGGCCGCGTCCTCGCACATGTTCTTGCCCGGCGAATCGCTGAGCTTGGCCACCGGCTGACCGTTGCAGCGGATCATCTTGATGACGATGTTGAGCGGCACGGGACCGGTGTCGTTCGAGAGATTGGTGCCCACGCCGAAAGCGAGCAGGCAGCGGCCGCGGAAGTGCGCGTACAGCTCCATCACCCGCGGAATATCCAGGCCGTCGCTGAACACCAGCACCTTGCCGCGCGGATCGACGCGGTGGGCGAGGTAATGCGCCAGCAGGCGCTCGCCCCAGGCAAACGGATCGCCGGAGTCGTGGCGCGCGCCGTCGAACAGCTTGCAGAAGTACATGTCGAAGTCGCGCAGGAAGGCTTCCAGCCCATACACGTCGGACAGCGCGATACCGAGGTCGCCGCGGTATTCCTTCGCCCAGGCTTCCAGCGCCGCCACCTGCGAATCGCGCAGGCGCGGGCCCAACGCCTGGTGCGCCTGCAGGTATTCGTGCGCCAGCGTGCCCAGCGGGGTGAGGCCGAGCTTCCACGCGTACCAGACGTTGCTGGTGCCGGCGAGCTGGCTGCCCAGCCCGTCGCGCAACGCGAGCAGCACCTCCTCGTGCCACTCGCGCGAGAAGCGTCGGCGCGTGCCGTAATCGGCGATGCGGCAATGCTCGTAGCCGGGCGTGCCGTGCAGCAGGGCGATCTTCGCCCGCAGCCGACGCCGGCCTTCGGCCAGGTCGTGACCGGGCTGCGTGCGGCGGAAGTACACCTCGTTGACGATGGCCAGCAGCGGCACCTCGAACAGGATGGTGTGCAGCCACGGCCCCTGGATGCGGATCTCGATCTCGCCGTTGCCGGCGGCGGCCGGTTCGATCGTCACGTACTTCGCGTTGAGCTGGAACAGCCCGAGGAAATCCACGAAGTCGCTCTTGATGAAGCGCATCGCGCGCAGGTAGTCCAGCTCTTCCTCGGCAAAGCGCAGGGTGCACAAGGCCTCCAGCTCGGCGCGGATTTCCCGGATGCAGGGCACCAGGTCGATGCCCGGCGTACGGCACTTGAACCGGTACTCGACCTGCGCCGCCGGGTAGTGGTGCAGCACCACCTGCATCATCGAGAACTTGTAGAGGTCGGTATCGAGCAACGATGCGACGATCATCGGTCATCCATGGGGGCTGGCGCGCAACGCGCCGAATGGGCGATTATCCAAGATCCAACGCTTGGCGCGGGCATAAAAAAACCCCGGCAACCAGGGGAGTAGTTGCCGGGGTTCGTCAGGGCGGCGCGTCATTTAGGGGGAGAGGGGCCGCCCCCTCGACAGCGCGATGTGCTGCGCCGCCTGCTTTCGCCTCACGGCGATACATGGGCTTAGTGTAGCCGAAGTCACACAAGTTCAAGCGTGCCCCCCATCACGATTCAGTTTCCAGCCAGCCTCGGCAAGGGCGGCGACGGCATGACACGCGCCAAGGAACCGGCGCTTCGCGGATGGTCGAGGAAGAAGCGCACCATCGTCTCGCTGGCATCGAGTTGCCGGCTGGCGCGCCCCACGATGAACCTGGGCAGATACTGCGGCCCACCTGGCCAGGTATGACCACCATCCTGGATGGCATACAGCACCACGGCGCTGCCGCCACGGCAGCGCGACCACTCGCGGCGCGAGACGCGCGTAGGGTCGAGCGGGGCATGCGGCGGCAGCGCCTCGGCCTGGCCGGTGGACGCGCAGCCGTTCATGCGCGCCCAGAACGCCGTGGTGGCGTCGACCGCAAGCACCACGCCGCCCTCGCCGTGGCCACCGAAATCGGCCACCTTGCCGCCGCCATAGGGCATGACCGGATCAGCGGTGCCGTCGAATTGCAGCACGGAGATGGGCCGCGCCGGGCGACACTGATCCTGATAGTCCTGCGCAAGCGTGCCGGCCACGGCGGCGATGCCGGCGAGACGGTCGGCCAGGTCGCAGGCCAGTCGCTCGACGAAGATGCCGCCGTTGGAGATGCCGGTGGCGTAGATGCGCGACCGATCCACACTCGCGTCGCGCTCCATGGTGTCCAGGATCGCGCGCACGAAGCCCACGTCGTCCACCTTGTGCTTGATCGAGGCGCGGCCATCGTTCCAGTGCTTGTCCACCCCCTGCGGGTAGACCACGATCAGCCCCGCGCGGTCGGCGATCCCGTCCAGATGGGTGAAGCGCGGCATGCCGCGCGCGGTGCCGCCGCCACCGTGGAACACCAGCAGCAAGGGGTGCGCCGCGCCCGCGCCGCCGGGCGGCCTGTGCACCAGGTACGTGCGCGCAAGCCCGTCCACGCGCAGGGTGTAGGTCGTGTCCTCCCCGGCCCGCGCCGGCGTGAGGCCGAGCAGCGACAGCAGCAGGCAGGAGAGGGCGAAACGGATGATCGCGGGCATGCTCCGGCTTCCGTCAGTGCGCGGCAGGAGGGTCGGGTAGACGCAGCGTGGCGACGAAGCCGCCCCCCGGAGCATTAGCCAGTTCGAGCGCGCCGCCGTGCAGTTCGGCGGCACGCATGGCGATGCCGATGCCCAGGCCGGTGCCGGCCGTGCTGCGCGCGCGGTCGCCGCGCAGGAAGGGCCGCCCCAACTGCGGCAGCAGCGCAGGCGGCACGCCCAGGCCGCTGTCGGCCACGCGCACAAAGCAGCCTCGCGCATCGCGACCGACCTGCACGCGGAAAGGCGCCGCGCCATGGCGCTCGGCGTTGTCCATCAGATTGCCCAGCGCGCGGCGCAGGAGGCGCGGGCGCGCCGCGGCCAGCAGGCTTTCGGGGCCATCGGCCTGCCAGGCCTCGGGCTCGTGGCGCAAACCCAGCAACTGGCCGACCAGGGTGGCGAGGTCGATCTTCTCCAGCGCCTCGTCGCGGCCGTCGCGCACGAAGGCGAGGCACTGCTCCAGTGCGCCGTCGAGTTCTTCCAGATCCGCCACCATCGCCGCGCGGCGCTGCTCGTCGCCGGCATCACCCAGCTCCAGCGCCAGCCGCAGGCGCGCCAGCGGCGTGCGCAGGTCGTGCGAGATGCCGGCCAGCATCAGCTCGCGCTCGCGCGCGCTGCCACGCAGGCGTGCGCCGGCTTCGCGGAAGGCCTGCGCCAGGCGCTCGACCTCGCGCGGGCTGCCGTCCAGCGCCACCGGCTCGCCGCCGAGCAGGGCGCCGGCACGGGCAGCGAGCCGTTCCAGTGGGCGCGTCAGCATGCGTGCGAGCAAGGCGGCAAGCGCCAGCGCGATCAGCCCGGCAAGCACGGCGGTGCTCACCGAGGACGCCAGCAGGCGCTCACGGTTGCTGGGCTCGCGCATCACGATCCATTGCCCGGGCAACTGCTGGCTGCGTATCCATATCTGCGTGTCCGGCGTCTGCGTGAGCACCACGCGCGACGGATCGCCCAGCTCCACGCCGATGCGCCGTGCCGCGGCGCGCGCCACCGGGGCCACCCGAACGGTGGAAGGCGGCGGCGTGCCGGCGGCGAGGTGCACGCCCAGCGTTTCCAGTTGCGCCAGCGTGCGCTGGGCGTCGGCATCGTGGCGCGGCGCGAGCGCGTCGGTGGCCAGCGCGGTGGCGGTGGCGAGGCGGGCGTAGAGGTCGCTGGCCACCTGGCGGTTGATGCGCGCTGCGAACAGCGCCGACAAGCCCAACGCCATCAGCAGCGCCAACACCAGCAGCGCCAGCACCAGCGCAAAGGTGGTGGGCTTGCGTTTCACGTGGACTCCCCCGCGTCGGCCACGGCGCCGTCGGGCACGAACACGTAGCCCTTGCCCCACACCGTCTGCAGCCAGCGCGGCTGGCGCGGATCGTCCTCCACCAGGCGACGCAGGCGCGACACCATCACGTCGATGCTGCGGTCGAAGGCCTCGTGGTCGCGCCCGCGCGCCAGCGCGATCAACCGCTCGCGGCTGAGGGTTTCGTAGGGATGGCCAAGCAGGGTTGCCAGCACCGCGAATTCGCCGCTGGTGAGCCTGAGCGGCGTCTCGCCATCGAGCAGTTGCCGGCTGGCCGCATCGAAGCGGAAACGGCCGAAGCGCACCGGCCCGCGTTCGGCCTGCGGCGCGCTGGCCAGCGCACGCGGGCGCCGGCGCAGCACTGCACGGATGCGCGCCAGCAGCTCGCGCGGGTTGCAGGGCTTGGGCAGGTAGTCGTCGGCGCCGATTTCCAGCCCCACGATGCGATCCACCTCGTCGCCCTTGGCGGTGAGCATGATCACCGGCGTCTCCACCCCGCTGGCGCGCAGGCTGCGGCACAGCTCCAGGCCGTCGGCGTCGGGCAGCATCAGGTCGAGCACGATCAGGTCGGCATGGTGCGCGGCCAGTTCGCGATGCATGGCGGCGGCATGGGCGGCGCCGCGCACGCGGAAGCCCTGCTGGGCGAGATAGCGCTCCAGCAAGTCGCGCAGGCGCAGGTCGTCGTCGACAACGAGGATGTGGGGGCTGTCCATGGGGCGACTATCCCCTGCGCGCCGCCGCGCCGACAAGCGGCGGCGGGCGCCCATTGCAAGCAAATGTTTCCGGCCGGGGAATCCGCAACAAACGCTCACATTCGGGACAGACGCGGAAACACCTTGCCGCGCCGGTCGCGGGAAAGTGGCCCCACGCCGCCGCAACGACGGCGCCCTGCCATCGCCGAGGAATCCGCCATGCACCTTTCCCGCTCCATCCGTCTCGCCTCATGGGTTCTTGCCGGCACACTCGCCGCCGGTGCCGTCGTGCCGACACAGGCCGCCGACCATGGCTGGCGCAACGGCAAGGCCGGCCACGCGGCCGGTACCGTCCGCAACGGCCAGGGCGGCCTCACCCACTTCCGCGGCAGCCGCGCCAGCGGCGCCAACGGCACCGCCGCGCACGGCTCGGCCACCTCGGTGAACCCGGACGGCAGCCTCGATCACCGCAGCGGCACCAAGGTCACCGGCGCCAACGGCGGCAGCTTCAGCGGCAATAACCACTACACGCGCAACGCCGACGGCTCCGCCCAAGGCAGCTTCCAGCGCAGCGGCGCCGGCGCTGCGGGCAGCAGCTACAGCAGCAGCGGCAACTACGCGCGCAACGGCAACGGGCAGTGGAACGCCAGCCGCCAGACCACCGCCAGCGGTGCGCGCGGCAGCTACGACGGCAGCACCACGGCGTCCAACGGCACCGCCACGCACGACGGCACGATCACCGGCGCCAACGGCGACAGCTACACCAGCCAGACCAACTGGACCAAGGGCCAGGGCATCAGCCACAGCGGCAGTTGCACCGACGCCAGCGGCAACACCATCGCCTGCCGCCACTGAAGGCATCCGCCATGCCCATCGGACACGTGCGCGCGTTGTGTTTCCTGCTGGCCAGCCTGCCGCTGGCGCTGCTGGAATGGTGGTGGCGGCGCCGCGTGGCGCGGCTCGGCTACGACGGCAAGGCGGCGCTGACCTCGCTCGCCATCGGCGTGGGGCACGTGCTGAGCGCACTGCTCACCGCCGCCGCCATCGGTGCGATCTACACCATGACCTGGCGGCTGGCGCCGCACCACTGGCCGCTGCACGACTGGCGCACCTGGCTGGCCGGCTTCGTCGCGGTGGAGCTCGCCTACTACGGCTACCACCGCGCCAGCCACACGGTGCGCTGGATGTGGGCCACGCATGCGGTGCACCACACGCCCGAGGAGTTCACCCTGTTCGCGGCGATCCGGCTGGGCTGGACGCACCTGCTCTCGCTGGGCTGGCTGTTCTACCTGCCGCTGGTCGTGGCCGGTTTCGACCCGCGAATGGTCGGCGCGCTGCTGGCGCTCGACCTGCACTACCAGTTCTTCCTGCACACCGAGGCGGTGGGCCGGCTGGGGCCCCTGGAGTACGTGCTGAATACGCCGGCCCACCACCGCGTGCACCACGCCTCCAACCCGGATTACCTCGACTGCAACTACGGCGGCGTGCTGATCGTGTTCGACCGCCTGTTCGGCACGCTGCGCGAGGAGCGCGCCGACGAACCGGTGCGCTACGGACTGGCCCACCCCCTGCCCTCGCGGCGACCGGCCGCCATCGTGTTCGGCGAATGGCGACGGTTGCTGGATGCCGTACGCATGGCCCACGGGCCACGCGAAACCCTGACCACCCTGTTCGGGAGACCCTGATGAAAACCTTGCTGCTTTCCCTCGCCATCGGCGCCACGCTGGCTGCCGCCCTGCCCGCCACCACGCTGGCCGCCACCGTCCTTCCATCGGCATTGGCCGCGCCGGCGACGCACGCCGCCCCGCTGCCGCCCGGCGTGCGCGAAGTCCGCGATGTGGCCTACGGCGCGGGCCAACTGGAGCGCTTCGACGTCTACCTGCCCGCGCAAGAAGTGCACGACGCGCCGGTGATCTTCATGGTGCACGGCGGCGCCTGGGCGCACGGCGACAAGGCCGACACCAACGTGGTGCAGAACAAGGTGGCGCGCTGGGTGCCCGAGGGCTTCATCGTGGTTTCCACCGACTACCCGATGCTGCCCGAGGCGAACCCGCTGCAGCAGGCCCAGTTCATCGGCAAGGCGCTGGCCGCCGCGCAGCGCATGGCCGCAAGCTGGGGCGGCGACCGCCAGCGCTTCATCCTGATGGGCCATTCGGCGGGCGCGCACTTGGTCAGCCTGGTCAGCGCCGAACCGGCGCTGGCGCTGGATCGCGGCGCCACGCCGTGGCTGGGCACGGTGGCGCTGGACAGCGCGGCCTACAACGTCACCCGGATCATGCAAGGCCCGCACCTGCCGCTCTATGACAACGCCTTCGGCAGCGATCCCGCGTTCTGGGCCGCGGCCTCGCCCATCGTCCAGCTCGGCGGCCGCATCGCGCCGTTCTTCGCCGTGTGCTCCTCGCTGCGCCGGGAATCCTGCCCGCAGGCGCAGGCGTTCGTGGCCAAGGCCGACCTGCTGCGCTCACGCGCCAGCATGCAGCCCGAGCCGCTGACGCACGAGGAGATCAACGCCGACCTGGGCCTGTCCAATGCCTACACCGAAGCCGTGGAAGACTTCATGCGCACGCTCGATCCGGCGGTAGCGCGTCGCCTGGATCACGGCCGCATGTAACCATCCACCCTGCACCCCCGCGGAGCCCACGATGAAGCCTTGCCATGGCCCCCTCGTCCTGACCACCCTGCTCGCGCTGGCCACGCTCGTCCCGGCGCCGGCCAGCGCGCAGGCGGGCATGTTCCGCCGCCTGCTGACACAGCGCCGCGCGCAGCAACAGCCGGCGGCGCTGACCCCGATGACCACGCTGCCGGCGGGCGTGCGCGCGATCCACGACATCACCTACGGCAGCGACCCGCAGGAACGCTTCGACGTGTACCTGCCCGAGCACCCGGTGCACGACGCACCGGTGATCTTCATGGTGCACGGCGGCGGCTGGACACGCGGCGACAAGAACACCCTGCGGGTGGTGCAGAACAAGGTGGCGCGCTGGGTGCCCCGGGGTTTCATCCTGGTGTCCACCAACTACCCGATGGTGCCGCAGGCCAATCCGCTGCAGCAGGCGCAGTTCGTCGGCAAGGCGCTGGCCGCCGCGCAGCGCATGGCCGCATCCTGGGGCGGCGACCGCCAGCGCTTCATCCTGATGGGCCACTCGGCGGGCGGGCACCTGGTCAGCCTGATCAGCGCCGCGCCGTCGATCGCGCTCTCGCGCGGCGCCACGCCATGGCTGGGCTCGGTCGAGCTGGACGGCGCGGGCTACAACATCGTGGAGATCATGCAGGGGCGCCACCTGCGGCTCTACGACACCGCCTTCGGCAGCGACACGGCACTGTGGGCCGCCGCCTCGCCGTGGCAACGGCTGGACGGGCGCATCGCGCCGTTCCTCGCGGTGTGTTCCTCGCGTCGGAGCGAGTCCTGCCCGCAGGCCCAGGCCTTCGTGGCCAAGGCCACCGGCATGGGCACGCGCGCCAGCGTGCTGCCGGAGGATCTCTCGCACGAGGAGATCAACGAACAGCTCGGCCTGCCCTCGCCCTACACCGAAGCGGTGGAGGCCTTCCTGCGCAGCCTCGATCCCGCGGTGGCCAGGCGGCTCGACGGCACGCGCTGAGCGGCGCATGCGAGGATGACGGCGCGGCAGCCCGCCGCCATCCTCCGGAGCCCGCATGAAACCGCTGCTTGCCGCCTGCCTGCTCTGGCTGTGCCTGCCGCTGGCCGCCCGTGCTGCCGAGCTGCGCATCGACGCCGGGCACGGCACGCAACGCTGGAGCAGCGCGCAACTGCTGGCCCGCGCCGATGCCCACGACGTTTCCATTCCGGTCGACGTCGCCTACGGCCGAACCATGCAGTACCGCGCGGTGCCCCTGCTGGCGCTGCTGCCGGGGCTGGCGGCGGGCGAACACCTGCAGTTCGTGGCGCGCGACGGCTTCGTGGCCGAGATACCCGCCGACGTGCTGCTCAACCGGCTGGGCGCGCAGGCTTGGCTGGCGGTGGAGGACCCGGCCCGTCGCTGGCCCGCGCTGCCCGGGAAGGCCAACAGCGCCGGCCCGTTCTACCTGGTGTGGACGCAGCCGCAGGCGGCGCAGATCGGCCCCGAACAGTGGCCTTACCAGCTGGCGTCGATCCGCGCGCTCGCCAGCACGGACGCGCGCTTCCCGGTGATCGTGCCGCACGCCGACGCCGGCGCCGACGCGCGCCGCGGCTTCGATGTGTTCAAGCGCACCTGCTTCGCCTGCCACACCATGAACGGTGAAGGCGACGCGCAACTGGGGCCGGATCTCAACCTGCCCTACAACCCCACCGAGTACCTGCGCGCCGACCTGCTGCGTGGTTATATCCGCAACCCGCAGTCACTGCGGAAATGGCCCCAGGCGAAGATGCAGGGCTTCCCCACGCAGGCATCGCTGAGCGACGCCGACCTCGATGCGGTGCTGGCCTATCTGCGCTACATGGCGAAACACAAGCCGAAACCGTAGGAGCGCACTCTGTGCGCGATGGCTCTGGCATTTGCAGCTACGCCACGGGCGTTCGCGCACAAGAATGCGCTCCTACGGGGGAAGCAAGCCCTGCAACGCGGCGTCGCGGCGCGCCTTCGGCTCGCGCGCGAGTTCGCGCACCTTCGCGTAGAACGCCGGCCATTGCGCGTGGCTTGCGCGGAACAGCGCGGCGAAAGCCTGCGTCCACTGGTCGTACAGGCCGAACGGCAGCAGGCGCGCGTTGTTGATCGGCTCAGCCACCCAGGCGTCATAGCGGTGGTCGCCGGGAAAATGCGCATCGCGCCACTGCGCGTAGCGCTGGCGGAACGCGGCGATCTCGCGCTGCTTGCCCGCCTCCATTGCCTCGGTGTCCGCGCCGCTGGCATAGAGCTTTCGCAGACGCTCACGCAGATCCAGCACCAGCCTGGTGAAGCCGTCGTCCATCGCCTGCGCATGCCCGTCCACCGGCGGCAGGCCGCGCTCGGCGCGCCATTCGCGCAGGCCTTCGTCCTGCACGAAGCTGGCGAAGGATTCGTTGAACGCGGTGTCGCCCTTGGCGTAGATGAGCTGGTGGGCCAGCTCGTGGAAGATCGTGCCGGCCAGCGCGTCATCGTCCCAGCGCAGCATGCTGGAGAGGATGGGGTCGGCGAACCAGCCCAGCGTGGAATACGCGCTCACGCCGCCCACCCATACGTCGTCGCCCTTGCGGCGCAGGCGCGCCGCATCGGCCTCGGCGGCGGCCTCGGCGAACCAGCCACGGTAGGCCACGCAGCCAGCAATGGGAAAACAGTGGCGCACCGCCTCCACCGAATAGCGCGGCGCGGCGAACACGTTCCACACCACGTAGGGCCGGTGCAGCGCCACGTAACCGGTGTAGCTGCGGTTGTCCGGCAAGCCGAGCTGGCGGCTGGCGAACTCGCGCGCAGCCAGCGCCAGGGAAAGCCGCGCGGCGAGCCCGGGATCGGTTGCCGGATCGCGCAGCAGCTTGCGCACCGGCTGTCGGCGCAGCACCAGCTCGCCCTGCCCACGCGCGGCCTGCGCGTAATAGTGCACGCTGGCGCAGCCGCCCAGCAGCAAGGCCGCGAGCGCCGTCGCCGCCCGCCTCGACCATCGCCTGCCGGCGGCATGCATGCGGCGGGCCCTCAGAAGCGCGGCTGCTGCAGGGCGGCGAGAAAATGCGGCCACACCCGTGGGTTGGCCAGCAGGGTGAACACCACACCGTAGGCCGCACCCCACAGGTGCGCGCTGTGGTTGGTGCGACCCTGCCCACGCCGATCCATGACGATGGAATACACGGTGTACAGCACCGCGTAGACGATGGCCGGCATCGGCAGCACGAACACGATGATGCGCGACCACGGCGCCAAGAGAATGAAGCCGAACAGCACCGCCGACACCGCGCCCGAGGCGCCGAGGCTGCGGTAGCCCGCGTCACCCCGATGCTTGAGGTACGTCGGCAGGATCGAGGCCACCAGCGCGCCCAGGTAGAACAGTGCGAAGCCCCACGGGCCCAGCATCGCGGTGTAGAAGCCCTCCATCGCGCGACCGAAGAAGAACAGCGTGACCATGTTGAACAGCAGGTGGTTGAAGTCCGCGTGCACCAGGCCGTAGGTCACCAGCCGGTAATACTCGTACCCGCGGCTGATCGCCGGTGGCCACAGCAGCAGTCCATCCAGCAGCCCGGCGCGTTTGAACGCGAGCAACGACACCACGCAGGTGAGCGCGAGCAGGATGAAGGTGGTCGGCGTATCGACGAGGGGCATGGGCGGAAAACGGCAACCGGCAAGTCCATCATCTTGGCGGCGGCGCCCCGGCTTGTCGACCCGCCGCGCCGGGCGCCCGTGCCGCACGCGGCATATCCATATGCCCGCGCACGCAAGGACGCCGCCGCGCCGCACTCGCTATCATGCGCGACCCTGCCCCGTTCGATCTGCGCCATGAGCCGCTTGCGTTACCTGCATCTGGACGTCTTCGCCGCCAGCCACGGCGGCGGCAACCACCTGGGCGTGGTGGTCGGCGCCCACGACTGGACGCCGGCGGCCATGCAGCGCTTCGCGCGCTGGACGAACCTGGTGGAAACCACCTTCCTGCTGCCGCCCACCGACCCCGCGGCCAGCTACCGCGTGCGCATCTTCACCCCGCACAAGGAAATTCCCTTCGCCGGCCACCCCAGCGTGGGCAGTGCGCATGCGGCGCTCGCGTGCGAGCTGGCGCGCCCGGTCGCTGGCCTGCTATGGCAGGAATGCGGCGCCGGCACGCTGCCGATCCGGGTGGAGGGCGATGGCGCAGAGCGCCGCCTGTTGCTGCAATCGCCCGGCGAACGCGTGCTGCATACCGGCGTCGGCGCCCATCCGCTGCTCGCCGCCGCGCTGGGCGGTATCCGCCTCGGCGCCCTGCCGCCCGCCCTGGTGGATGGCGGCCGCCGCTGGTGGTTGGCCGAGGTGGAGAGCGAGGCCGCGCTGCGTGCCTGGCAACCCGACCACAGCGCCATCGGCGCGCTGGCCCAGGCCAGCCAGGGCATGGGCCTGTGCGCCTTCGCGCGCGCCCGACGGAAGCCCGTTGCGGGCAGCGCGCAGGCCGATTACCAGTTGGTGGTGCGCGCCTTCCCCGCCGGCGTGGGCATCGTCGAAGACCCCGCCTCCGGCGCCGCCAATGGCCTGCTCGCTGCGTACATCGCGCAGGCCGAGCCGCACGGCCCGCTGGCGCGCGGCTACACCGTGAGCCAGGGTCGCGAGATGGGCCACGACGCCCAGCTCGTCGCCCGCGTCGTGGATGGCGCGGTATGGATCGGCGGGCGCACCCATACCATCATCGACAGCCCGCTGCACTGGCGCGATGCATGAGCGAGCCCGCACAAATCCTGGTGGACGCCGACGCCTGCCCGGTGGCGATCAAGGACATCCTGTTCCGCGCCGCCGACCGCGCGCAGGTGATGGTGACCCTGGTGGCGAACCAGTACCTGCGCACGCCGCCTTCGCGTTACGTGCGCGCCGTGCAAGTGCCCGGCGGCTTCGACGTGGCCGACCACGAGATCGTGCGCCGCGTGGCGGCGGGCGACCTGGTGGTGACGCAGGACATTCCGCTGGCCGCACTGGTGATCGAACAAGGCGCGCTGGCGCTCGACCCACGCGGCGAACTGCACACGGCCGACACCATCGCCCAGCGCCTCACCCTGCGCAATTTCATGGACGAATTGCGCGGCAGCGGCGTGGACACCGGCGGCCACGCGCCCTTCCACGCGCGCGACCAGCAGGCCTTCGCCAACCAGCTCGACCGCTGGCTGCAGCAACGCCCGCGCCACGGCGACGCCTGACGCGGGCAAGCGTCTTCAAAACCGGCTGTACGACCACGACTGCATGCGACCGTCCCGGTACGGCATCACGCCGTGGAAGGGACGTGGATCGTCGTCGAACACCAGCGGCAGGAAGTGGCGGTCACCCTCCCACATCGGCAGCTCCATCAGCCGTTCGCGCGCCACCCAGCGCAGCGTGCCCTCGGGATTGCGCTCCAGCGGCATGCCTTCGTAGCGCTCGATCAGGAAGATGAAGCCCAGCCAGTCCTCGCCCTGCTTGCCGAAGCCCGGCCAGTTCAGCGTGCCGCGCAACTGCATGGACGTGCACGCGATGCCGGCTTCCTCGCGGATCTCGCGGCGCATGCACCCGGCGATGTCCTCGCCCGGTTCCATCTTGCCGCCCAGGCCGTTGTACTTGCCCAGGTGCTGGTCGTCGGGCCGTGCGTTGCGGTGGATCATCAGCACCTGCGAACGATCCGGCGAAAGCACGTAGCCGAGCGTGGCAAGGATGGGCGTGTAAGGCATGATGGGGTGCCCGCAAAGCGAGCATTGTAGCGACAGCCTGCCACACCCGCGGCGCACTTGATCGCGCGGCGGCAGGCGGCGACCATCACCGCATGCGCATCACGCCCACTCCCCTCCCCCGGTACCACTGGCTGGCCCTGCTGACGCTGCTCGTCGCCACCGGTTGCTCCGCCGGCGAGCACGCGCCCGCCAGCCGCGAGCTGAGCGTGGACGGCCTCGCCTACCGCGTGGTGACGATCGACCTCAAGCGCGCCCCGCTCAGCCTGCACTGGCGCGACCCGACCAGCGGCGCGGCCTACGGCGACATCGAGACGCTGCGCCAGTGGGGCGAGGCGCATGGCCGGCGCCTGCTGTTCGCCGCCAACGCCGGCATCTACGACCACCGGAACGCGCCACTGGGCCTGTACGTGGAAAACGGCAAGACCCTGGTGCCGCTGAACCTCGCGCACGGCAATCCGGCCTCCGGCAACTTCTCGCTGCTGCCCAACGGCGTGTTCGCCATCGACGCCGACGGCCGCGCCGCCGTGCGCACCAGCGCCGAGTTCAAGGCCATTGGCAAGCCGGTGCGCTGGGCCACCCAGTCCGGGCCGATGCTGGTGATCGCCGGCCAGCTCAACCCGCAGTTCGAGGACGGTTCGGGCAGCCTGAAATGGCGCAGCGGCGTGTGCGCGAAGACGCCGACCGAAGTGATCTTCGCGGTGAGCGAGGTGCCAGTGAACTTCCACGATTTCGCCCGGCTGTTCCGCGACACGCTCGGCTGCCGCGACGCGCTGTATCTCGACGGCAGCATCTCGCAGTTCTACGTCGACGGCGCGGGCTACGCCGGCGCGCCGGCCTTCATGGTCAAGCCCTACGCCGGCATCTTCGCCGTGTTCGGCGCGCCATGAGGATGCCGCGCCGCAGACGCCGCCTGCGCGCGGCGCTGCTTGCCGCACTGGCGCACGCGGCTTGCCGATTCGACGCCGGCCGCAAGTCGCCAAGCCGCGACCCGATGCGCGACGCAGCTAAGCGGGAACCGTGATCCACATGCCAGGCTGCGCCAGCGTCGTTGGCGCGCCATAGCGTTCGCGCAGTTCGGCGGCCAGCGCCTCGCGCGCGGGGTTCTCGCCATGCACCAGCACCACCGGCGGGCGGTTCGGGCTGGCGCCGTACCAGTCGAGCAGGCCGCGCTGGTCGGCATGCGCGGAGAGCCCGCCCACCGTGTGGATTTGCGCGCGCACCGCGACGTCCGCGCCGAACAGGCGCACCCGCGGCACGCGGTTGACCAGCAGGCGCCCCAGCGTGCCGGCGGCCTGGTAGCCCACGAAGATCACGTGGTTGCGCTCGCGCGCAAGGTTGTTGGCAAGGTGATAGCGCACGCGGCCACCGTTGGCCATGCCGGAGCCAGCGATGATGATGGCACCGGCATGGATGCGGTTGATCGCACGGCTTTCGTCCACGCTGATGCACACGCGCAGGTTGGGCAAGGCGAACGGCGAGCGACGCGAGCGCCACTGCTTGCTGGCGGCGACGTCGAACAGCTCCTCGTGCCTGGCATAGACGGCCATCACCTTGGCTGCCATCGGGCTGTCCAGGAAAATCGTCCAGGCCTTGAGCCCCCAGTCGTCCCAATGCCGCGCGAGCCAGTACAACAGCTCCTGGCTGCGCCCCACCGCGAAGGCGGGGATGACCACGTTGCCGCCATCCGCGCGCGCGTGTTCGAAGATGCCGCCCAGCTCAGCCACGGTGGCGGCGCGTTCCTTGTGGTTGCGATCGCCGTAGGTGGATTCCAGCAGCAGCAAGTCGGCGCGCGGCGGCGGCGCGGGATCGCGCAGGATCGGCTTGCCGCGCATGCCGAGGTCGCCGGAGAACAGCAACGTGCGGCCTTCGGCGGCAAGCGCCACCGTGGCCGAACCCAGGATATGGCCGGCTTCGTTGAGGGTGATCGTCACGCCCGGCAGGATCTCGCGCGGTGTCGCATACGGCAGCGCCCGCAGTTGTCCCCCCAGCGCCGCCACGTCGGCGGCGGTGTAGAGCGGCTCCACCTCGGGCTTGCGCGGCTCGCGCGCGCGGTTCTCGCGCTCGGCGCTGCGCGCGGCGAGCGAGGCGGCATCCTGCAGCATGACCGGCAGCAGGTCGACGGTGGCGGTCTGCGCGAAGATCGGCCCCCGGAACCCGCGCTTGACCAGCAGCGGCACGCGGCCGATGTGGTCGATGTGCGCGTGGCTGAGCACCAGCGCGTCGATGCTCGCGGGGTCGAAGCCGAACGGCTCGGCATTGCGCGCCTCCGCCTCGCGGCCGCCCTGCAGCATGCCGCAGTCGAGCAGGATGCGCTGGCCGGCCGCTTCGACCAGATGGCAGGAGCCGGTGACTTCGCCGCCCGCCGCGCCGTGACATTCGATCCGCATGGCCTGCTCCCGTGGTGGTGGTTTCAATCCTTCAGCATCTGCCGGCAGATGGCCTGGTACAGATCCGGCAAGCGCTCCAGCTCGGCCACGTCCACGCATTCGTCCACCTGGTGGATGCTGGCGTTGACCGGCCCCAGCTCCACCACCTCGGCGCCCAGCGGCGCGATGAAGCGGCCGTCCGAGGTGCCACCGCCGGTGCTTTGCGCGGGCTCGACACCGCACAGCTCGCGGCACACGTCCACCACCACCTCGCGCAGGCGGCCGCCCGGCGGGGTGAGGAAGGGTTCGCCGGAGAGGTTCCAGTCCAACTCAAAATCCAGACCGTGCCGGCGCAGGATGACCTCGGTGCGCGTACGCAGGTCGTCGGCGCGACTGGCGGTGCAGTAGCGGAAGTTGATGAGTGCGGTGAGCTCGCCGGGAATCACGTTGTTGGCGCCAGTCCCGGCGTTGAGGTTGGACACCTGGAACGAGGTAGGCGGGAAATCCGCGTTGCCTTCGTCCCAGCGTTCGGCGGCCAGTTCGGCCAGCGCGGGCGCGAAGGCGTGGATCGGGTTCAGCGCCTTCTCGGGATAGGCCACGTGGCCCTGCACGCCGCGCACCGTGAGCGTGCCCGAGAGCGAGCCGCGCCGGCCCACGCGGATCAGGTCGCCCAGCCTTTCCTTCGACGACGGCTCGCCCACCACGCACCAGTCGATGCGCTCGTCGCGCGCACGGAACACCTCGGCCACCTTGCGCACGCCGTCGAGGTTGGTCGGGCCTTCCTCGTCGCTGGTGAGCAGCAGCGCCACGCGACCGGGATGATCGGGATGCGCCGCCACGAAGCGCTCCAGCGCCACCACCATCGCCGCCACCGCGCCCTTCATGTCGGCGGCGCCGCGACCGTACAACTTGCCATCGCGGATGGCGGGCTCGAACGGCGGGCTCCGCCAGCGCTCTTCCGGCCCGCTGGGCACCACGTCGGTGTGGCCGAGGAAGGCCAGCGTGGGGCCACCCGCGCCATGCACGGCCCAGAGGTTGTCCACTTCACCGTGGCGCTGGTGCTCGATGCGGAAGCCCGCGCGCTGCAGGCGCGCAGCCAGCAACGCCTGGCAGCCGGCGTCCGCCGGCGTCACCGAACGGCGGCGGATCAGGTCGATGGCAAGGTCGAGGACGTCGGACATGGCGGGCTCATGCGCGGGGACGCCCGCAGCATACTCAACCCGCCAGCGTCACGCCCAGGATGCGCCCCACGCTGTAGGTGATCGCCGCCGCCGCGAGCGTGATGGCGAACTGGCGCACGATGGAGAAGGTCAGGCCGCGCCCGGTGAACAGCGCGGTACCCACGCCGATCAGCGCCAGCCCCACCGCCGTGGTGCCCATGCTGGCCCACAGCGCGTGGCGCCCACCGGTGAAGAAGTACGGCGCCACCGGAAACAGCGCGCCGCAGGCGAACAGGCAGAACGAGGAGATCGCCGCGTTCCACGCCGAACCGCCCAGTTCGGCCGGATCCACGCCCAGTTCCTCGCGCACCAGCATGTCCAGCGCCGCGCGCGGTGCCTCGGCCACGTGCCCGGCGAGGTGGGTGGCCGCCGCCGGCTCGAAGCCTTTTTCCCGGTAGATGGCGGCGATGCTGGCCTGGCTATCTTCCGGCGCGGCGGCGAGGCGTTCGGCGCGCTCGGTGATCTGCGCCTGGTAGAACTCGCGCGAGCTGTTCACGCTGAGCCATTCGCCCAGCGCCATCGAGCAGGCGCCGGCCACCAGCCCGGCCAGGCCGGCCAGCAGCACCGCGCGGTCGCCAGTGGCGGCGCCGGCCATGCCCATCACCAGCGAGACGTTGGACACCAGGCCGTCGTTGGCGCCCAGCACCGCCGCGCGCAAGGTGTTGCCACTCTGCACACCGTGCCGGCGAACCTCCGCCATGGGCGCCGGCGTGGCGACGAAATGGTCGCGGTGGCCGCTGCGATCCACCGGCGTGGCGAGGTGGTCGGCGTGCTCGCGGCGCACCACGGTGGGCATCACGAACTCGGTGCCGAAGCGCCGCGCGAACCAGACCAGCACACGCACGCGCGCTCCCGTGTGCGGCGGCGGCACGGCCTCGCCCAGCGCGCGCAGGCGTTCCTCCCAGAACGCCGCGTTGGCCGCCTCGCCCTCGGCGATGCGCCGGTAGGCCTGCGCCAGCCGCGCGTCGTCGGCCAGCACGGCGAGACGCGCGTACAGCTCGGCATTGTCGCGTTCGATGCGCAGGTTGGCGCGGTAATGTCGCGTGCGTGGATCGCCCATGTGGGCTCCGGCAGTGCAGGGATGGCAGCGCCCATGATGCCCGCCTGGCGCGGCGCGGCGTTAAAGCGTTCCCATTATCGGCCGACAGCCGCTGCCCAGGCGTATGCTTGCCGGGGGCTGCCGGCATGCGCGCAGCCATCGGGAGCGGTCACCAAGGGGACTGCATTGGGCCAACAGGACGACACCCGAGGGGTAACGGGCACGCGCCGCCTGCTGGCGCTCGTCGCCTGCGCCCTGCTGCCGCTGGTGACCGCCGCCATGCCCGCCGTCCCCATGCCCGCACCCGCACTCGATGCCGCCACGATCACGGCGGGCCTGCCCTTCATCCAGAATTTCAGTCCCACCGACTATCGCGGCGCCGCGCAGAACTGGGCCATCGCGCAGGATCGCAACGGCCTGATCTACGTGGGCAACGTGGAGAGCGGCGTCCTGGTGTTCGACGGCGCGCGCTGGCGGCGCATTCCGGTGCCCAACCATGCCGCCGTGCGCGCCTTGGCGCTGGGCAGCGATGGCCGCATCTACGTGGGCACGGTGGGCGACCTCGGTTACCTGCGGCGCGAACCCGACGGCCAGCTCGCCTACGTCTCGCTGCTGGACGCGATTCCGCCGACGGAGCGCGATTTTGCCGACGTGTGGAGCATCCACCCCACGCGCGGGGGCGTGTACTTCACCACGATCGACCATGTGTTCTTCTACGCGCACGGCACGATGCGCGTCTGGAAACCCGCCACCCGCTTCCACCTCAGCTTCCTCGTCGACGATACGCTGTACATCCGCGAAGTCGGTCGCGGCCTGCTGCAGATGGTGGGCGGCGAGCTGCAGCTCCTGCCCGGCACCGAGCGCTTTGCCGACGAAAAGATCTACGTGCTGCTGCCCTGGCGCGGCCCCGGCGCCCAGCCCGGCGACCTGCTGCTGGGCACACGCCAGCGGGGCTGGTACCTCTGGCACGCCGGCACGCTGCAGCCCTGGAACAACGCCGCCACGGCGCAGATCCAGCCATACGCGTTGTACGCCGCACGCTGGCTGGACGACGGCCGGCTCGCCGTGGCCACCCTGCGTGGTGGCCTGTTCCTGCTCGACGCCCAAGGCCGCCTGCTGCGCCACCTGAGCCACGCCAACGGCCTGCGCAGCGACATGCTGCTGGGCCTCCTGCAAGGCCGCCAGGGCGGGTTGTGGCTGGCCACCAGCAACGGCGTCGCGCGCATCGGCGTGGATGCGCCACTCACCGTGTTCGATGCCCGCACCGGCCTGCGCGGCGAGGTGCAGGCCTTGCATCGCTACGCCGACGCGCTGTACGTCGGCACCACCGAAGGCCTGTTTCGCCTGCACGCGGGGGTCGATGCCGACTTCGAGGAAATACCCCAGGCGCCCGGCGAGAACTGGGATCTCGCCGTCGTCGACGACGATCTGCTGGTTGCCGGCGACGAAGGCGTGATGGTGTTGCACGACAACCCGGCGCAGCACTTCCCCGACGCCACCCGCGCCGTCAGCGGCAAGCAGCTCGCGCTCGCCCTGCAGCCCTCCCGACTCGACCCCAGCCGCGTCTTCGTGGGCTATGCCGACGGTCTGGGCAGCCTGCGCCACACCCCCGGCGGCTGGATCGACGAAGGCCGCCTCGCCGGTATCCACGAGGAAATCCGCGCCATCGAGCAGGACGCCGACGGCCAGCTGTGGCTGAGCCCCTGGATCGGCGGGCTGATCCGCCTGCGCCTGCCGCCGCGCTGGCACGGCCCGCAGGACACCGCCGCCAGGCCGGCACTGGTGCGCTACGGCATCGCCGCCGGCCTGCCCGAAGGCCTGATCCAGGTCACCCGCATCGACGACCAGATCCGCTTCATCACCAGCCGCGGTATCTACCGCTTCGACGCAGTCAGCGACCGCTTCTCGCCCGACCCCGGCGCCCGCGGCATGCTGCCCAGCAGCGACCAGCCGGTGGACAGCCTGTACCAGGATCACCACGGTACGATCTGGGCCACGGTGGCCGACCGCGAAGGCGCCCGCCAGACCGGGTTGGCCGTGCGCCACCGTGGCGCCTGGCAGTGGAGCAGCACGCCCTTGCAGCCGCTGGCCGGCACCGGCGCGAACGCCTTCCTCGACGATACTCAGGGCGACCTGTGGCTGGGCACCGACAACGGCCTGTACCGCTACCGCCACGCCACGCCGGCCGCGACCGCGGCCACGCGTGCACCGTTCCACACACTGCTGCGGCTGGTCGGCGTGCAGGGCGGCGACGCCTGGTACAACGGCCAGCTGCCACCAAACGGGCTGCGCCTGCCGCACGACCACAACGCCATCCGCTTCGAGTTCGCCGCCGCCAGCTACACCGACCCCGCGCAGACCCGCTACACCGTCTGGCTGCAGGGGTTGGACGACGGCTGGTCGCCATGGAGCGGCGACGCCTACCGCGACTACACCAGCCTGCCCGCCGGCCACTACCGTTTCCATGTGCGCGCCCGCGACGTATACGGCCAGGAGGGCCGCGAGGCCACGTTCGACTTCCGCATCCTGCCGCCGTGGTACTTCACCGCCTGGGCCTGGCTGCTCTGGATCGCGGCCGGCGTGCTGGCGTTGTGGCTGCTGCTGCGCTGGCGCTCGGCTGCGCTCCGGCGACGCAACCAGGCGCTGGCCGCGCTGGTGGCGCTGCGCACCGACGAGCTGGCGCAGGCCAACCAGGCGCTGCAGGAAGCCAACGCGGCGCTGGCCCAGCAGGCCGTCACCGACCCGCTTACCGGGCTCAAGAACCGCCGCTACCTCAAGCAGAGCATCGAAAGGGAACTCGACGGCAGCGCGCAGCTGGTGCTGCTGATGGTGGACATCGACCACTTCAAGCGCGTCAACGACGAGCACGGCCATGCCGCCGGCGACCTGGTGCTGCAGCAGTTGCGCGACATCCTGCTCGCCACCACGCGCGAATCGGACATTCCGATCCGCCGCGGCGGCGAGGAGTTCCTGGTGGTGGCGCGCAGCGTCGCGCCCGAGGCCGCCGCGCAGTTCGCCGAACGCCTGCGCGCCACGGTAGCCGCGCACGTCTTCGACCTCGGCGAGGGCCGCCACCTGCGCATCACCTGTTCGATCGGTTTTGCCTGCTACCCGTTCTACCTCGATGCGCCGGAGCGACTGGGTTGGGAGCAGGTGGTGAACCTTGCCGACATGTGCCTGTACGCCGCCAAGCGCGGCGGCCGCGACGCCTGGATGGGCATTGCGCCGATGCGCGCGCCGCTGGCCGGCGATACGGCGGAAACCCTGCGCAGCACGCTGGACCGCCATCCGGCGCCCGGCCCGCTGCCGCTGCTCTGCTCGTGGTCGCGGGAGGCCTGATGCGCCTCAGGGCGGGTGAAGCAGGGCGCTTCCTGCGGAAGGTTTCATCGGTGCGCCTGATCCATGTCCGGACTCACCTCAGTGAAGCAGCCGCTTGCGCGACTGTTTCACATCCGGCCATGCGTGGCCGGGCTTCGCGCCTGAAAAACGCACCCATGCTCAGCGCCCGAAGCGCTGCTTGAAGCCGTTGTCGGTGAATCCCACGCTCACGCTGCCGTCGTCCAGCACCACGACCGGGCGGCGGATCAGCGCCGGGTATTCCTTCAGCAGCAGCGTCCACTCCGGATCGCTGCCGGGGTTCTTGCGTTGCGGCAGCAGATTGCGCCAGGTGGTGGAGGACTTGTTCACCAGCGCCTCCCAACCGCCCAACTGGGCGGCCCACGCTTTCAGCGTGGCCGCCGGCAGCGGGCTCGCGCGGTAGTCCACGAAGTCGTGCGGCACCTCGAAACGCGCCAGCCAGTTGCGCGCCTTGCGGCAGGTGTCGCAGGTGGTCAGGCCGTAGAGAGTGGTCATGCCATGCTTCCGGTAGGAGCCCGCTCGCGGGCGATGGTTCTGATCAGGGCAAGAGCCGCTCGGGAACGATGCCGTTGAAGAGCATCGCCCGCCAGCTGGCTCCTACTCGCCGCTGCGCAGCAGTTCGTTGATCGAGGTCTTGCCGCGCGTCTTCTCGTCCACCTGCTTCACGATGATCGCGGCGTAAAGACTGTGCGAGCCGTCCTTCGCCGGCAGGCTGCCGGCCACCACCACGCTGCCGGCGGGCACGCGGCCGTAGCTGATCTCGCCGGTCATGCGGTTGTAGATGCGGGTGGACTGGCCGAGGAACACGCCCATGCCGATCACGCTGCCCCGCTCCACCACCACGCCTTCGACCACCTCCGAGCGCGCGCCGATGAAGCAGCCGTCCTCGATGACGGTGGGGCCGGCCTGCAAGGGTTCCAGCACGCCGCCGATGCCCACGCCACCGGACAGGTGCACGCCCGCGCCGATCTGCGCGCAGGAACCCACCGTGGCCCAGGTATCCACCATCGTGCCGGCACCCACGTGGGCGCCGATGTTGACGTAGCTCGGCATCAGCACGGCGTCCTTCGCGATGTGCGCGCCGCGCCGAACCAGCGCGCCGGGCACCACGCGCGCGCCGAGATTTTCCAGCTCCGCGCCCTGCGCAAAGCGCAGCGGCACCTTGTCGAAGGCCAGCGCCGGGCCGCCGTCCACCACGTGGTTACCGCTCAGGCGGAAGTACAGCAGCACGGCCTTCTTCAGCCACTGGTTGACTTTCCAGCCGCCATGCCCGTCCGGCTCGGCCACGCGGCGCGCGCCGGATTCGAGCAGATCCAGCGCCTGCTCCACCGCCGGACGCAGGCTGGTTTCGATCTCGCCGGCCGCGAGTTCGTTGCGGCGGTCGAAGGCGTCGTCGATCAGGGATTCAAGGTTTGGCATGGTGAATGGACGTCCAAATTGATCGCGGAAAACCCGTCCATTGTGCCTGCCCCCGCGACCGGACGAAACCCGGCCACCCAAGCTGAGCGGCCGCGAAAAATCGCCTGGCTGTGACGGCCTGCCGGATGACCCCCGCAACAGCTTGTTTTTCAACGGACTGCTAAAGTTGCGGGCGCTTCAGCCGATTTTTGCGGTACCCACCCGACCCGGATGGGCGCCCACCACCCGGAGGCTCGACTGCCCGTGCCATCGACTCGCGCCACCCCGCAATGCAAGAGCGTCCGCGAACATCTCGCACTGCCTGCGGCGCGCGGCGGAGCTGCGCGCAAACCCGGCAGCAAGTCGATTTTTCGGGGTGTTCCAAAGGATCGGTGGATAATGGTGCGACCAGCCGTCGGAGCACCCCACGCGATCCGCCCTGGCCGTACCTCCCCCACACTCTGATGTCCATGTCACGACGCAATTTCGATCCCAACAACCCGGCCATCGGGCAGGTATTGTCCCGGAATGCCTACGACGACAAAGGCCAGTTGCTGCTGCGCAAGGGCGCTGTGATCGGCTCCGACAAGCAACTGGAGCGCATCACCGAGAACATCCTGGCGATCACCGCGCCAAGCAGCCTGCCGCCACCCGAAAAGAACTTCCCCAAGACGCCGCTGGGCGTGATCCTGGCCGCTCGCTGGCGCCTGCTGGAACTGTTCCAGCAGGGTGCCACCGACTTTCCGGCCGAGCTGCACCGCATCGGCAACCTGATTGCCCGCGCCTGCCGCGCCAACAGCGACCTGGCGCTGGCCTCCGTGCTGCTGGTGCGCGATGCGCCGTATGCGATCCGCCACACGGTGAACACCGCCGTCGCCTGCCAGGTGGTGGGCAGCGCGCTGGAATGGCCCGAAGACGTCCTCGGCTCGACCGTGGCCGCCGCGCTCACCATGAACATCGGCATGCTGGATCTGCAGCAGCAACTGCACCAGATGGAAGGGCCGCTCAGCGAGGAGCAGCGCCTCGCCGTGCACCGCCACTGCGAGGTCGGTGTCGACATGCTGCGCCAACTGGGCGTGCGCGACGAGGTCTGGCTGGCGGCCGTGCGCGACCATCACGAACGCCCCGACGGCAGCGGCTATCCAGCCGGCAAGCAGGGCGACGCCATGAGCCAGAGCGCGCGCCTGCTGTCGCTGGCGGACGTCTACTGCGCGCGCGTTTCCGCCCGCTCCTACCGCGCCGCGCTGTCGCCCACCCTGGCGCTGCGCCAGCTCTTCCTGCGCGAAGGCCACTGCATCGACGAGTCGCTGGTGGCGCAGTTCATCAAGACCCTGGGCATCTACCCGCCCGGCACTGGCGTGCGCCTGCAAAACGGCAGCGTCGCGGTGGTCACCCACCGCGGCAACGCCCGGGTAAACACGCCGCGGGTGGCCGCCATCACCACCCCCAACGGCATGTGCCTGGCCACGCCGCTGCGCCACAACGGCGACTCGCCGGCGCACGCCATCAAGGCGGTGGTCGATCTCGATGCGCTGAAACTGCCGGTCAACATGGCCGCCATCTGGGGCGCCGACGCGGTGCTTTGACGCCCACGCCAAACCCATGGCGCACCACGCCGCAGAGCCGGTGGAAAATCCAAACGTCGTCGCACCGGCACCGCTGGCTACGGCGGCGGTAGACGGACGGTTTTTCACCGACGCTCAGTCCACCGCGCCACCCAGCCGTTGCAACAAGGCCTCGCGCAGGCGGCGCTGTCGCGCCTCGTCCAGCGGTGCGTCGCCGTGGACGGCCAACTGGAAGAAATCCTCCACCCGCTCGCCGAAGGTGGCGATGCGCGCGTCGCGCACGCGCACCTCGCAGGCCACCAGCACTTGCGCCACCGCCGCCAGCAGACCGGGGCGATCACTGCACACCAATGCCATGCGGGTGCGGCCATCGGCCTGGCGGAAGTCGATCCGCGGCGACATCTGGAAGTGCTTGAGCTGGCGCGACATGCTGCGCCGTGGCGGCAGGATCTGCCCGCCCTGCGCCAGCGCGCGCTGCATGCGCGCGCGCAGTTCCTCGGCGCGCTCGGCGCTGGCCGGCTGCTGGCTGTCCGCCTCCAGCAGCAGGAAGGTGTCCATCGCCATGCCGGCGCCGGAACCCAGGATGCGCGCTTCCACCACCGAGAAGTGCAGCCGGTCCAGCATGGCGGTGACGCTGGCGAACAGGCCGTCGCGGTCGGGCGTATAGACGAACAATTCGGTGCTGCCGCGCACCGACAACGGATGCACGGCGACCAGCGGCCACGCGCCGTCCGCGCGCACGATCGCCGCGGTCTGCCAGGCGATCTGCTCGGGCCGATGGCGCAGGAAGCTGGAGGCAGGGAAGGTTTCCCAGACGCGCGCGACTGCCTCGGCGGCAATGCCTTCGCCGCGCAGCAGGATCAGCGCCTGCGCGCGGCAGGCCTCGATGCGCGCGGCGGCATCGTGCCCCGGCCGCGTGTCGCTGCGCAGCGCCTGCCGCGCGGCGGCATAGAGGTCGGCCAACAGGCGATCCTTCCAGCCGTTCCACAACCTGGGGCTGGTGCCGATGATGTCGGCCACGGTGAGCAGGTAGAGCCGGCCCAGCCGCTCGCGGTCGCCCACGGTGTCGGCGAACTTGCGCACCACCTCGGGATCGGTGATGTCCTGCCGCTGCGCGGTGGTGCTCATCAGCAAATGCCAGCGCACCAGCCAGGCCACGCGCTCGCCGTCCACCGCAGGCAGGTCCAGCCTGGCGCAGAACGCGCGCGCGTCGCCCTCGCCCAGCACGGAATGATCGCCGCCACGGCCCTTGGCGATGTCGTGGAACAGGCCGGCCAGCAGCAGCAGTTCCGGCTGGCCGAGGCTGGCCCAGGCGTCGCAGGCAACGGGGAATTCACGACGCGCCGCGGGATCGGCGAAGCGCGCCAGCTGGCGCAGCACGCGCAGCGTGTGCTCGTCCACGGTGTAGACGTGGAACAGGTCGTACTGCATGCGCCCGAATACCTGGCCGAACGCCGGCAGGATCGCGGCGAGCAGGCCGTGCCGGTTCATCCGCCACAGCGCGTCCACCGCCGGCGCGCCGCGCTTGAGCAGGCGCAGGAAGGCAGCCAACACCGCGGGGTCGTCGGCCAGCTTGCCGGCGTGCTGCGCAGTGGCCTGGTGGATGCGCCGCATGGTGTCGGCGGAAAAGCCGACCAGGCCGGGTTCGCCCAGCCGCGCGATGAAGACTTCCACCAGCGCCGCCGGGTGCCGCGCGAACAGCTCCGGGTCGCGCGCCGCGAGGCGCGTGCCGTGGCGCACGAAGTCCTCGCCCACCGGCATCGCCTCGCCGGGCGGCTCCAGCAGTTCGACGAAGCGCTCGGCGATCTGCACGCCCAGCCGCTCGACCGTGCTGGCCGCGCGGTAATAGCCCTGCATGAACTGCTCGACGCCGAGGTTCTTCGCATGCTCATCCTCGAAGCCCAGCCGCACGGCGAGCGCGCGCTGGTAGTCGAACAGCAGGCGCTCCTCCGGCCGCCCCGCTTCCAGATGCAGCGCGTAACGGTAGCGGCGCAGCGTGGCCTCGGCCTCGCACAGGCTGGCGCGCTCGGCAGGGTCGAGCAGGCCGGCATCCTGCATCGCCTCGAAACCGCCCGCATGCGCCAGGCGCCGCCCCAGCCAGCGCAGCGAATCCAGCGTGCGCAAGCCGCCGGGGCCGTCCTTGAGGTTGGGCTCGAGGTTGCTCGCGGTATCGCCGTGGCGTGCGTGCCGGGCATCGCGCTCGGCCAGCCGCGCGGCAAGGTACTCGCGCGGCGGCCACGATGCGGGATCGTCCACGATGGCGCGCAGCGTGGCTTCCATGGCCGCATCGCCCGCCATCCATTGCGCATCGAGCAGGCTGGTGAACACGCTGGCATCGGCCGCCGCCAGCGCGCGGCACTGCGCCGGCTCGCGCACCGCATGGCCTACCTTGAGGCCCACGTCCCACAGCGTGGCGAAGCACTGCTCCAGCGCGCGCAGGCGCGCCGGCTCGGGGCGTTCGGCCAGCACCAGCAGGTCCACGTCGGAGTGCGGAAACAGCAGGCCGCGGCCGAAGCCGCCCACCGCGAACAACGCCGCGCCGGCCACCTCGCCCAGGCAGGCCGTCCACACGTGCACCACGATGCGCGCCACCGCCTCGCCACGCCGCCGCGCCAGCGCGCTGGCATCGGCGCCGTCGCGGAAGGCCGTGGCCAGCGCGCGATCGACATCGCCCAGCAACTGCCGCAATGCCTGCCGCGCCTCGACCGAAACGCCCGAGCGCGGCACCGCCGGCGGCAGCCGCGGCAAGGGAGGAAGGACGACGCTCATCGGCGGGATTCGAGGCGGCGGGGAAGGATCGTCAGTCTGCCACGCCACCAGGCCTCACCCGTAGGAGCGCACTGGTGCGCGATGGTTCTGGCGCTGGATCGAAGCCACCGCCATTGCGCACCAGTGCGCTCCTACGCATCCGGCCAGGGCGTGAGTATCTCGAAGCCGGTGGCGGTCACCGCGATGGTGTGCTCCCACTGCGCGGAGAGCGAATGATCCTTGGTGACCACCGTCCAGCCGTCGGGCAGCTGCTTGGTGTGCGGCTTGCCGGCGTTGATCATCGGCTCGACAGTGAAGGTCATGCCTTCCTGCAGCGTGAGCCCGGTGCCGGCCTTGCCGTAGTGCAGCACCTGCGGCTCGTCGTGGTAGATCTTTCCAATGCCGTGGCCGCAGTACTCGCGCACGATGGAGAAACCCGCCGCCTCGGCGTGCTGCTGGATGGCGTGGCCCACGTCGCCCAGGGTGGCGCCGGGGCGCACCACCTGGATGCCGCGCATCATCGCCTCGAAAGCGGTGTCCACCAGGCGCCGGGCCAGCACCGAAGGGGCGCCGGCGATGTACATGCGGCTGGTGTCGCCGTGCCAGCCGTCCTTGATGACGGTGACGTCGAGATTGACGATGTCGCCGTCCTTCAGCAGCTTGCCCTCGCTGGGGATGCCGTGGCAGATCACGTGGTTGACCGAGGTGCACAACGTCTTGGGAAACCCGTGGTAGCCCACGTTGGCCGGAATCGCCTTCTGCACGTTGACGATGTGCTCGTAGGCGCGCCGGTCCAGTTCCTCGGTGCTGACGCCCGGCTTGACGTAGTCCTTGAGCATCGCCAGCACTTCGGCGGCCAGCTTGCCGGCCACGCGCATGCCTTCGAGGTCCTGGGGGGATTTCAGCGTAATGGCCATCTTGAATGCCTTCGATGGCGGCACCGATCCCGCGCCCGGCGCAGGCAACTTGCCGCCTCGCCGGCGCACCGGCTACAATTTCACAGTTTTGCAGCCAGCCGTCGAAGCTTTCGGCGGCCGCACACTGTGAAGCGAAACGGGATTGTAGCGCGCCGCGCCACAACGCCCAAACCCACGCCACACACGCATCGGCACCGCCTTCGGGGTGCCGCGCGCAGCATTCGCTGCCGCGGTCGAAGCCGGGGGTGCGTGGAGGTTCCAACCCCCGGGCCACCTGAAAAGGCCCACTGCAAGGAGTTACACCATGGCTCAAGTCACCATGCGCGAGATGCTCGAAGCCGGCGTCCATTTCGGTCACCAGACCCGTTACTGGAACCCCAAGATGGCCCCGTACATCTTCGGTGCCCGCGGCAAGATCCACATCATCAATCTCGAAAAGACCCTGCCGCTGTTCACTGACGCGATGAACTTCCTGTCGGGCCTGGCGCAGAAGCGCGGCACCATCCTGTTCGTGGGCACCAAGCGTTCCGCCCGCGAGACGCTGGCCGAGGAAGCCACCCGCGCCGGCATGCCCTTCGTCACCGCGCGCTGGCTCGGCGGCATGCTGACCAACTTCCGCACCGTGAAGCAGTCGGTGGCCAAGCTCAAGGAGCTGGAAGCGGCCGAGACCGACGGCAGCTTCGACAAGCTGGTCAAGCACGAAGTGCTGGCCCGCCGCCGCGAGCGCGACAAGCTCGAGAACTCGCTGGGCGGCATCAAGAACATGAACCGCCTGCCCGACGCGCTGTTCGTGGTCGACATCGGCCATGAAGACATCGCCGTGCAGGAAGCCAAGAAGCTGGGCATCCCGGTGATCGCCGTGGTCGACACCAACTACAACCCGGAGCTGGTCGACTACGCGATCCCGGGCAACGACGACGCGATCCGCGCGATCCAGCTGTACGCCCGCGCCGCCGCCGACTCCATCCTGGAAGGCAAGGCCGCCGCGCCGGCCGCCGCCCAGGGCGACGCCGACGAGTTCGTCGAGCTGGACGAGGAAGGCAACCCGGTGGCCAAGGCCGAACGCAAGAGCGCCGCACCGCGCCGCGACCGTGACGGCGACCGCAAGGGTGCCCCGCGCCGCGATGGCGGCCGCGACGGCGGCCGTGGCGCGCGCGCGCCGCGCGACGCCAAGTAAGCGCCGACCGGCGGCGGCCAGCCGCCGCCGGTTCGACAAGCCATCCCGGCGTCGCGGTGACGAACCGCGACGCCATCAAGCATGCGAGGAATACCGATGAGCAATATCTCCGCCCAACTCGTCAAGGAACTGCGCGAGCGTTCCGGCGCCGGCATGATGGAGTGCAAGAAGGCGCTGGTCGAGAACCACGGCGACATCGAAGTCGCCATGGAATGGCTACGCAAGTCCGGCCTTGCCAAGGCCGACAAGAAGGCCGGTCGCGTCGCCGCCGAAGGCCGCATCGTGGTTGCCCAGGGCACCGGCAAGGCCGTGCTGGTCGAGGTCAACTGCGAGACCGACTTCGTCACCAAGAACCCCGATTTCGTGAAGTTCGGCGACACCGTCGCCGACGTGGCGCTGACCTCCGGCGCCGCCGACATCCATGCGCTCAACGCCGCCGCCTACCCGGGCGCCGCCAGCGTGGAAGAAGGCGCCAAGGTGCTGGTCGCCACCATCGGCGAGAAGATCGAAGTGCGCCGCATGGCACGGGTCGAGACCGACGGCAAGATCGGCAGCTACATCCATGGCGGCCGCATCGGCGTGCTGGTGGCGCTCAAGGGCGGCTCCGATGAACTGGCCAAGGGCGTGGCGATGCACGTGGCGGCGATGAACCCGCCCTACGTCCACGCCGCCGACGTCCCCGCCGACTTCATCGCCAAGGAGAAGGAAATCGCCCTGGCCGCCATGTCGGACAAGGAAAAGGCCAAGCCGGCCGAGATCCTGGAGAAGATCGTCAGCGGCAAGATCCACAAGATCATTTCCGAGGTCACCTTGGTCGGCCAGCCCTACGTGCTGGACACCAACGTCACCGTGGCCGACGCGCTGAAGAAGGAAGGCGCCGAGGTGGTGACCGTGGTGCGTCTGGCCGTGGGCGAAGGCATCGAGAAAGTGCAGGAAGACTACCTGGCCGAAGTCGCCAAGGCGATGCAGGGCTAAGGGCGCGCTTCGCGCGCCCGGCGCCCATGGATGGACGCCTGCGCAGCGGAGCCCGGTTCGCCCTGCGAACCGGGCGCGTCCAAAAAGGGGCAAGGGCCCCTTTTTGGACCATCAACACGGCACGCTTCCGCTCTTGGCGAGAACGGGCCAACGCAAAAAGGCCGCGGAAATCCGCGGCTTTTTTGTGGTTGCATCTCGGCGAGCACGAAATGCCAGAGCGCCGTGTTTGATGCCGTCAATGGGCTCCTGCCCATTGGTAGCTCGCCGGACTCGCCAAGCGAGCCCGGCTCTGTCCAGCTGGCCTGCGGCCTGCTGGGACGTGCGCCCATCCATGGGCGCGGCTTCTACCCGCGCAGCGCCGCAATGCCCGGCGCCACCTGCGCCTCGCGGCCCAGCGCCTTGCCCAACGTCTCAAGCTTCGCCGCCATCGTCGCCGCGTCCGGCGCGCACACCGTGGCGTGCCCCACCTTGCGGCCCGACCGCGACGACTTGCCGTAGTCGTGCCAGTGCCCGTCCACCGTGCACAGCACCGGCGCGGCATCGGGCAGTTCACCAATCCAGTTGAACATGACCGACAATCCGCGCACCCCGGTGTCGCCCAGCGGCAGGCCCAGCACGGCGCGCACGTGGTTCTCGAACTGGCTGGTGTGCGCGCCCTCGATCGACCAGTGGCCGGAGTTGTGCACGCGCGGCGCCATCTCGTTGCCGAGCAGTTCGCCGTCCTTCACGAACAGCTCCAGCGCGAACACGCCCACGTAATCCAGCTGTTCGGCCAGCGCGCGCGCCAGCGCCTCGGCTCGCCCCTGCAACTGGTCGATCGCCGGCGCCGGCGCGAGGCTGAGGCTCAGCACGCCATCGACGTGCCAGTTCTGTGTCAGCGGCCAACAGCGGAATTCGCCGGCCCGGCTGCGCACGGCCACCACCGAAAGCTCGCGCTCGAACGGCACGAAGGCTTCCAGGATCAGGCCATGCGAGCCCGCCGACGGCCCCAACGCGGCCCACGCAGCATCGGCATCGGCCAGTGTCTTCAGGCGAAACTGGCCCTTGCCGTCGTAGCCAAAACGGCGCGTCTTGAGCACCGCCGGCGCGCCAATGGCAGCTAGCGCCGCCACGAGGCCGGCGCGGTCATCCACCGCCATGAACTCGGGCGTACGGATGCCGCAGGCGCGGAAGGCGGTTTTCTCCACCAGGCGATCCTGCGCCGTCGCCAGCGCCTCGGGGTTGGGCAACACCGGTACCCGCTGCGCGAGCCAGCGCGCCGTCTGGGCCGGCACGTTCTCGAAATCGAAGGTCACCGCATCGACCTTGCCGGCGAAGCCTTCCAGCGCCGCCCAGTCGTCCCAGCCGCAGGTCACCAGCGGCGCCACCTGGCCCGCGCAGGCATCGGCGGCGCCGTCCACCACCAGGGTCTGCACGCCCAGCGGCGCGGCCGCCAGCGCCAGCATGCGCGCCAGCTGGCCGCCACCCAGGATACCCAGCACGGGCTGCCGTGAGGCGCTCATGCGCGTGGATCCGGCTGATCGAGCACGGCCTGCGTCTGGCTGGCACGCCAGGCCTCCAGCGCGCCAGCCAGGCGCGGATCGTGCAGCGCCAACACGGCGGCGGCCAGCAGGCCGGCGTTCACCGCGCCGGCCCGGCCGATCGCCAGCGTGCCCACCGGGATGCCGGCGGGCATCTGTACGATGGAAAGCAAGGAATCCATGCCGTTCAATGCCTTGGATTGCACCGGCACACCGAACACCGGCAACCGGGTCTTGGCTGCCAGCATGCCCGGCAGGTGGGCAGCGCCGCCGGCGCCGGCGATGATGGCCTGGAGACCGCGCCCTGCCGCCTGCTCGGCATAGCGGAACAGGAGATCGGGCGTACGGTGCGCGGAGACCACCTGCACCTCATGCGCCACGCCCAGTTCGGCGAGCACCCTGGCGGCGTGTTCCATGGTCTCCCAGTCCGAGCGCGACCCCATCACCACGCCCACACGCGGCGTTTCCGTCGTTGCTGTCATGGATTCGACCGTCCAAAAGAGGTTATTGTACGGACTTTCCGGGTTTTCGACGATTTCATCCCATGGACAAGCACCTGCTCGACATCCTCTGCTGCCCGGCCAGCAAGACGCCGGTGCGCCTGTTGGGGCGGGCCGAGCTGGCCGCGCTCAACCAGGCCATCACGGCCGGCGGCGTGCTCACCACAGCCGGCGCGGCCGTGCGCGAAGGGCTGGCCGAGGGCCTCATCACCGTCGACCGCAAGCTGATCTACCGCGTCGACGACGGCATCCCGGTGATGCTGCCCGAGGAGGGCATCGGCACGACCCAGCTCCGCGACTTCCCGGCAGCCGCCTGAGCGGCCCGACCTCACCGCCGAATCGACGAGTCAACCATTGACGCCACCGCGTCCCGCCCCCTCCAAGGTGTGGCCATGAACGAAGCCCCCGAACAGCCAAAAATCATTCCCATCGCGCCCCGGCTGGATGCTGCCAGTGGCGAGCGCGTCGGCGAACTGCTCAACGCCGTGCGCGGCATCGCCGGCAAGCACCTGCAGCAGTATGTTGGCAACCTGTTCGAGCACGTCGACGACGCCTTGTTCGACCTGGCCGAGAAAGCCGAGAACAACGCCACCCAGACCCATTACTTCGACGGCATGCGCGAGGTGCGCAAGCGCCGCCCGGCGGTGGAACGCAACTTTTTGGCACAGGTGAACCGCGAACTGGGCAACCTGGCCGGGCGCCAGGCGTCAGGCCTCGCCGCCTCGGCACCAGCCTCGGCGCCAATGGCGGGCGAGCTGTCGCTGGTGGGCGATGCCGATCTGGAAGAATCGCTGGCCATCACCAGCATGGGCAGCAAGCACCAAAGCCGTCTCGCGCGCGAACTGTTCACCCTGAACCAGCGCCTGGCGGTAATCTGCGGCGGACGCAAGGTCGACGAGGCCAGCAACCCGATCGCGCCGACCGCGCTGTCGCAATCCTTCCGCCAGGCGATGCGCGAGCTCGCCGCCGACATGCGCGTGAAGCTCCTGATCTACAAGCTGTTCGACCGCTACGTGCTGTCTGCGCTGGAGGAACTCTACGGCGAGGCCAACGCGGCGCTCGCCCGTGCCGGCGTGCTGCCCCTGCTCCGGCCGGAACTGTCCCGCAGTGCTTCGGCGCCGCGCGGCAAATCCCCCGCCGGCACGCACGGCGACACCACGGGAACCACCGCCGAGGAAACCTCCGGTGCGCCCGACCAGGCCTCCTCCGAGCTGCTGCAAACACTGCACAACCTGTTCGTCGCCAGGCGCGGCACCGGCGGCGGCGCCATCGATGCACGCGGCGGTGAGGCAAGCGGCCCACCGCCTTCGGTCAACGAACTCCTCGGCGCGCTCAGCGTGCTGCAAACCCAGATCGCCTCCACCGAGCTGCCCAAACCCAACGAAACGGGCACGGAAAGCGAGCTCGATCGGGATGCCGTGGCCAGGCTCAAGGAGCAACTGCTCACCCAGCTTGGCGCCTTGCGCGGCAGCCGTCCCGCCCAGGTCGCCAACATGGACGAGGACACCATCGACCTGGTCGGCATGCTGTTCGAGTTCATCCTGGGCGACCACACCCTGCCGGCCGAAATGCAGGTGATGCTGGCGCGATTGCAGATCCCCTACCTCAAGGCGGCCATCCTCGACCGCAAGCTGTTCGCGCATCGCCAGCACCCGGCGCGGCGCCTGCTCGACACGCTGGCCGAGCAAGCCAAGGGCTGGTCGGTCGAATCCGACCGCGACGGTCGCCTGCGCGACAAGGTCAAGGGCATCGTCGACCAGTTGCTGCACCAGTTCGACGACGACCTCGGCATCTTCGAGCGCCAGTTGGCCGACCTCCTGCAGTTCATCGAGGCTAGCCAGCGCCGCTCGGAGTTGGCCGAGCAACGCGCCACCGAATCCACCCGTGGCCGCGAGAAGCTGGAGCAAGCCCGTCGGCGTGCCGCGCGCGAGATCGTCGAGCGCATCAACGGCCGCGAGTTGCCGCCCTTGGCACGCGAGGTGCTGACCCGCGCCTGGGCCAACAATCTGGTGCTGGTGCTGCTGCGCCAGGGCGAGGATTCGGGCGAGTTCCGCGCCAGCCTGCGCTTCATCGACGACTTCATCACCAGCATGATGCCGGCGCGCGACGAGGCCGCCCGCCGGCAGTTGCGCGAGCTGTTGCCGCACGTCGAGCGTTCGCTGCGCCAGGGCCTGGCCAACATCGCCTTCCAGCCGCAGGACACCGAGCGTCTGCTCGGCCAGCTGCGCGAGTGGTACGGCCAGCAACTAGGCGAAACCCTGCCGAGCGCGGCGCCGGCCCCGGCCCTGCCGACCGCCATCCCGCTGGCGCCGGCCATCCCGGAGAGCATTCAGCCGGTCGCCGCCGCCGAGCCGGAGGAACTCCCCGAGGAAGTCGCCGCCGTCGCGGTGGACAGCCCCGAATGGCGCCAGGTGGAAAGCCTGCAGCCCGGCGTGTGGATGGAATTCCAGTTGCCCGGCGAGCCGATGGTGCGCGCCAAGCTGTCTTGGGTCAGCCCGATGAGCGGACGCTATCTGTTCGTCAACCGGCGCGGCCTGAAGGTGGCCGACTACGCCGCGCAGGAGCTGGCCGTGCTGCTCGGCAGCGGGCATGCCCAGGTGCTGGCCACCAACGCCCTGTTCGACCGCGCGATGAGCGCCATCGTCAGCCGCCTGCGCCAACCTGGCGACAACAAATCCGATACCGGCGCCGAATGACTGCCCGACTCCCGTTCGATCCTCCCGCCGCCGAACAGCTCGCCCTCGATGTGGAACGCGCCTTTGCCGAAGACCTCGGCAAGGGCGACGCCACCGCCAGCCTGCTGCCGGCCGCTAGCCAGGCACACGCCGCGCTCACCTGCCGCGATGACGCGGTGATCGCCGGCACGCCGTGGTTCGACGCCTGCTTCCGCCGCCTCGACCCCGCCGTGCGCATCGAGTGGCTGGCGCACGACGGCGAGCGCGTGGCGCCTGGCACGTTGCTCTGCCGCTTGACCGGCCACGCCCGCGCGCTGGTCAGCGCCGAGCGCTCCGCCTTGAACTTCCTGCAGCTGCTCTCGGCCACCGCCACCGCCACCGCCACCTACGCGGCCGCCGTCGCCGGCACCCGCGCCCGCGTGCTGGACACCCGCAAGACTCTCCCCGGTCTGCGCCTGGCGCAGAAATACGCCGTGCGCTGCGGCGGCGGCCACAACCATCGCATCGGCCTGTACGACGCCATCCTTATCAAGGAAAACCACATCATCGCCGCCGGTGGCATCGCGCTGGCCGTGGCTGCGGCGCGACACCTGCATCCGGCGCTGCTGCTGGAAGTGGAAGTGGAAAACCTTGACGAGCTGCGTCAGGCGCTCACCGCCGGCGTGGATCGCATCATGCTGGACAACTTCACCGTGCCCCTGATGCGCGAGGCCGTGGCCATCACCAGTGGTCGCGTGCCGCTGGAAGTTTCCGGCAACGTCGATCTCACCACCATCGGCGAGTACGCCCGCACCGGTGTGGACTTCATTTCGGTGGGCGCGCTGACCAAGCACGTGCACGCCGTCGACCTGTCGCTGCGACTGCAATTGAGTGTCTGAAGAGTGCGACCAGGGGTAGCCACCCGTTTGATCTCTGCGCTCAGGGATGATCGCAAGGGTAGGCGCTTGCACCCGGGCGGGCCAGCCCACACACTGCCTGCATGGGCAATGTCGACGACCTGCTGGTACTCCTGACGCTGATCGCCGTGGCCGGGCTGTGGCTGAAGCTGAGCGCGGCGCGCGAGCGCGCCGTGGCCGAGGCGCAGCGGCAGTGCGCGCACTATGGCCTGCAACTGCTCGACGACAGCGTGGGCCTGCGTGCCCTGCGCCTGCGCCGCGTGGCTGGCTGGCTGCAACTGGAGCGCGGTTACGGTTTTGAACTGAGCATCGACGGCGCCGACCGCCAGTCGGGCCTGCTGTGGATGCAAGGCACGGAACTCACCGAGCTGCGGCTACCCAACGTGGTGTCGACCACGCCAGCGGGTACCTGGGCAAGCCCCCCGCAGGCGCCCTCTTTCGCCCCGCCACGACCGGCCTTGCCCGATGCCCCGCAGGATCGCTCACCGGATTACCCGCCGGACAGCAACGTGGTGCCGCTGCGGCCGCGCCGGCGTTCGGTCGGGGATGACCGCGCGCACTGAGGCGCGCCAATACGCTACTTGATGACGCGCAGGTGCGAGCCGCCGCGCTTGGGCTTGTCGCCATCGCCGTCGCCACCCTTGCCTACGGGCGCTTCCGGCGGTGCTGACGGTGGTGGCGCATCACCTTCCTCGCCCGCCGGAAACATCATTCCCTGCCCGTTCTCCTGGGCATACAAGGCCAGTACCGCCGCCAGCGGGACGCGCACCGTATGGCTGACGCCGGAAAAGCGCGCCGAGAAGCCCACCCACTCGTTGCCAAGCTCCAGCTTCGCCACCGCGCGCATGGCGATGTTGAGCACCACCTGGCCATTCTTGATGACGTGCGGCGGCACCCGCACGCCTTCCACGGTGGCGTCGACCAGGAGGTAGGGCGTCAGGCCGTTGTCGCTGATCCAGTCATAGATGGCCCGCAACAGGTACGGGCGGTTGGAGCTCATCGCGGGTGCGGCGGTGTCGTTCATCGGGGGCGCATGGCCTGTTCTTGCTCGGTCAGGCTGCGCACGAAACCCTGGCTGTGGAACAGGCGTTCACCGTAGTCGACCACCGGCTTGCCTTCGCGGCCCAGGTCCACGCCCAGCCACGGCAGGCGCCACACCACCGGTGCCACCAGGCAGTCGAGCAGGCTCATCTCGGGGTTCAGGAAAAACCGGGCCGCCTTGAACAGCGGCAGCGCCGCCAGCAGATGCGCGCGCAGGTGCTTGCGCGCGGTTTCCGCATGCCGGCCACCGGCCAGAATGCCGTCGATCTCGCTCAGCCACTCGCGCTCGATGCGCACCGCCGCCACGCGCAGACGCGCGCGGGAAAGCGGGTCGATCGGCATCAACGGCGGATGCGGGAAACGCTCGTCGAGGTACTCGCAAACCACGTCGGTGCCGTACAGGGTGAGGTCGCGATCCACCAGGGTGGGCGCGTCGCCGTGCGGGTTGAGGTCAAGCAGATCCTGCGGCGGCCTGCCCGGCTCGACCAGCACGCGTTCGTAGCTGACGCCCTTGGCGGCAAGCACCAGCCGGACACGGTGGCACTGCACGCCATCAGCCGTGGTGTAAAGGGTGAGTGCGTTACGCGAACGGGCGCTTGGAACCATGCGCGGCATTTCCTGTTTCGGTTGCGCGGCCACGCGGGTCAAGGCCCGCGCGGCCGGGGGTTGCGGCCACGAAAATCAGTGGACGTCCTTCCAGTATTCCTTCTTCATCAGATAGGCCAGGAAGGTGAACACCACCAGGAACAGCAGCACCCAGATGCCATAGTGGTGCCGCTGCAACGCTGCCGGTTCGGAGGCGTAGCTGAGGAAGTTCACCAGGTCGCGGGTGGCCTCCTGGTACTGCGCCGGCGTCAGCGTGCCGGGCTTGGCCAGATCGAGCTTGGCGACCTCCTCCGTGCCGGGTTTCATCACGGCGGTCTGCTCGCCCTGCATCTCCCACAGCGGGAACGGCATGGCGGCATTGGGCAGCGCCAGGTTGTTCCAGCCGATCGGACTCTTGGGATCGAGGTAGAAGCTGTTGAGGTAGGTGTAGACCCAGTCGGCACCCCGCGCGCTCACTTCCAGCGAGAGGTCGGGCGGTGCCTTGCCGAACCACTTGCCGGCATCGTCGGCCGGCATGTGCGAGATCACCGGGTCGTCGAACTTGGCGCCGGTGAAGTTGAGGTTCTGCATCACCTGCTGCTCGGTCAGGCCAAGATCGTCGGCCAGACGCGAGTAGCGCAGGTACTTCAGCGAGTGGCAGCCCGCGCAGTAATTGAAGAACAGTTTCGCGCCGCGCTGTAGCGAGGCCTGATCCTGCACGGTGGCGTGCGCCGGCATCAGGTTTTCGCCGCCCTCCGCACGCACGGCGGTCGGGCCGGCCAGGAACAGGCCGAGTGTCACGGCAAAAGCGGGAAGCAGCCGTTTCATCGAAAGCGTCAACTTAGTCATGCATGGTCACCCGTTCCGGAACCGGCTTGGTCTTTTCCCAGCCAAGATGCGTATACAGCCACATGAACACGAAGAACCCGAAGTAGGCCACGGTCAGGATGCGACCGATGATGTTGTCCCACAGGGTGATGTCCATGTCGGCGCCGAAGATGCGCGGCAGGTATTCGTCGGTGAGGTCCATGCCGATCGCCATGAGGCCGAAGAAAGCCAACACGAAGACCGCGAGTGCCACCTTGTAGCCGGTGCCACGGTAGCGGATCGACTTGACCGGGCCCACGTCGATCCACGGCAGCGCGAACAACAGCGCGATCGAGCCGAACATGCCCAGCACGCCCCACACCGCGGTGCCCAGCGCCGAGGGGATCATGCGCACGATGGCGTAGAAGGCGGTGAAGTACCACACCGGCTTGATCTGCGCCGGAGTGAGCAGGTTGTTCGCCGGGATCGAGTTGTCGTGTTCGAGGAACCAGCCGCCGAAGGTGGGCGCGAAGAAGATGATGAAGGCAGCCACCAGCAGGAACACGCCCACGCCGACCAGATCCTTCACCGAGTAATACGGATGGAACGGAATGCCGTCGGCCGGCGCGCTCGGGCTCCAGCGGTTGCCCTTGGCGCCGTGCTTGACGTCCACACCGTCGGGGTTGTTCGAGCCCACTTCATGCAGCGCAGCCAGATGCAGCACCACCAGCAGCAGCAGCACGATCGGCAGCGCGACCACGTGCAGCGCGAAGAAGCGGTTCAGCGTGGCGTCGGCGGGCAGGAAGTCACCCATGATCCATTCGACCAGGTGGCCGCCGATCACCGGGATGGTGCCGAACAGCGACACGATCACCTTGGCACCCCAGAACGACATGTTGCCCCACGGCAGCACGTAGCCCATGAAGGCTTCGGCCATCAGCAACAGGAAGATCAGCATGCCGAGCAACCACACCAGCTCGCGCGGCTTCTTGAACGAGCCGTAGATGATGCCGCGGAACATGTGCAGGAACACCACCACGAAGAACAGCGAGGCGCCGGTGGTGTGCATGTAGCGGATCAGCCAGCCCCACTCCACGTCACGCATGATGTACTGCACCGAGTCGAAGGCTCCCGCCGCGCTCGGGTTGTAGTTCATGGTGAGGAAGATGCCGGTGACGATCTGGTTGACGAACACCAGCAGCGCCAGCGAACCGAAGTAGTACCAGAGGTTGAAGTTCTTCGGCGCGTAATACTCGGTCATGTGCTTGCGGTAGGTCACCGCCAGCCCGGGCGCGCGCTCGTCGAACCATTGGGTGAATGCGTTCGCCATTACGCGGCCTCCTTCGGACCCACGCCAATCTGCACCGTCATGTCGTCCACGAAGTGGTACTCCGGGATCTGCATGTTCTTCGGCGCCGGCACACCCTGGTACACGCGCCCGGCGATGTCGTAGCGCGAGTGGTGGCAGGGGCAGTAGTAGCCGCCGGCCCAGTTCGGGTCGAACGGTTCGGGTTTCATCTCGCCCACGAAGTTCGGCACGCAGCCGAGGTGGGTGCAGATACCGACCATCACCAGCCACTCGGGCTTGATCGAGCGCGTCTCGTTCTGCGCGTACTTGGGCTGCTGGTCGGCCGAGCTGCCGTCCGACTTGGGATCGACCAGCCGCGCATCCTGCTTGGGCAGGGTGGCCAGCTGTTCCGGCGTGCGGTTGACGATGAACACCGGCAGGCTGCGCCAGGCCACGATGAGCTGCTGGCCGGGCTCGATTTTCTTCAGGGATTGGGTGACCGGCGCACCAGCCGCCTTGGCGCGCGCGCTGGGTTCCCACGACTTGATGAAGGGCATGGCAGCCGTGACAACCCCCACACCACCAACCACCGAGGTGGCGGCCGTGAGGAATCGGCGGCGGCCATGATCGACGACTTCGTTCGCCATCAGGCTCTCCGGTACATGCTGAATCAGGAAAAGGCTCGCGCCCCGGCGACGGTTTGGAACCCCTAAAAATCGCGTTAGTCTAGCGTCAGCCCCCGCACCGTACAATAAAACACCTCGGTACGAGTCGACAGCCGGGCCATCCCGCCAGCCTACCCCACCGCCCGCCGCCCGTCACGGATCGCCGCACGACATGAAACATGCCGCAGGCCTGTTCGCCTTCATCGCCCGCTGCGCCGTCCTCGGCCTTGCCGCCGCGTTCGTGATCGGCCTGTTCTGGCCCGCCAGCGGAGCCCGCCTGCGCGCTCGGCTGGGGCTGCCCGGGGGAACATCCAGCATCGCCGCGCCCTCCGCTCCGGCCTCCTATGCCGACGCCGTGGCGATGGCGGCGCCCTCGGTGGTGAACATCTACGCCGACAAGATCGTCAACGAGCGGGCGATCCGCATGTACGACAACCCCGTGCTGCAGCAGCTGCTGGGCGGTACCCTCACCACCTACGCGCGCCGCGAGCAGACCCTGGGCTCGGGCGTGATCGTCAGCGCCCAGGGCTACGTGCTCACCAACTACCACGTGATCGCGCAGGCCACCAACATCCAGGTGCTGCTCTACGACGGCCGCGTGGCCAATGCCCAGGTGATCGGCAAGGACGAGGAGACCGACCTGGCGGTGCTGAAGATCAACGCCGGCAACCTGCCGGTGGTCCATCTTGCCGCGCAGAAACCCCGCCCCGGCGACGTGGTGCTGGCCATCGGCAATCCGCTGGGGCTTAACCAGACCGTGACCATGGGCATCGTCAGCGCGGTGGGCCGGCAGCTCAGCAACTCCAGCGCCGAGGACTTCATCCAGACCGACGCGGCGATCAACCTCGGCAACTCCGGCGGCGCGCTGGTCAACGCCGAGGGCCGGCTGGTGGGCATCAACACCGCCCTGATCGGCAAGGCCCACAACGCCGAAGGCATCGGCTTCGCGATCCCGGCCGGCACCGCCAAGCGCGTGCTGGACCAGATCGTCGCCACCGGCCACGTGGTGCGTGGCTGGCTGGGCGCGGACTACAGCTTCGTACCGGTAGCCGCCAACAGCGGCCTGCCCGCCGCTGCACGCGGCGCCCAGGTCACCGACGTCTACCCCGGCAGCCCCGCCGCACTGGCCGGCATCCAGTCGCACGACATCCTGCTGCGCATCGGCAACGACGACATCCGCGACCCCGCCGACCTGCGCCGGCGCGAGGCGGCGATCAAGCCCGGCACCACGGTGGAACTCTCCGGCCTGCGCAACGGCAGCCCCTTCCACACCCACGCCACGCTCACCGAGCGCCCGGCGATGAACCTGGACATCGGGGCCGGCAACGATTGACTCCGCGCCGGGACACGGCCCGCGCCGGCCGACGGCGGCCACAGTAGGCAGTGGCGCCGGCAGCACCGCAGGGGCGGCGGATCGCCCGGAGCGGTGGCCCGGCCGATGGGGTGATGGTCAGCCGGCGGGGCGCAGCGCGGCCAAGGGCGGATGCAAGGCGGCTTCGTAACGCTTGCGCAGCGTATCCACGCGCTGCACGTAGACTTGGGTCTCGGCATACGGCGGCACGCCGTTGTAACGCTGCACCGCCGCCGGGCCGGCATTGTAGGCGGCGGCGGCCAGATGCTCGTTGCCGTTGAAGTCGTGCAGCAGCAGGCCGAGGTAACGCGCGCCGCCACGGATGTTCTGCTCGGAGTTGAAGGCATCGAGCACGCCCATGTCGCTGGCGGTGCCGGGCATCAGTTGCATCAGACCCTGCGCGCCCTTGATCGAAAGCGCATTGGGGTTGAACGCGCTCTCGGCGTGGATGATCGCGCGCAGGAAGGCCTCGTCCACGCCGTACTCCACACTCGCCGCGCGAATCGCGTCGGCGTAGGCGGTGAGGTTGAGCTGCAGGCTGCCCCAGTGGATGGCCGAATGCAGGCTGCAGGCGAAACAGGTGGCGATATAGGTGAACAGCCGCTTGGCGGTCTGCGCCGCACGCCCCGCCGGCGGGATATTGGTGTACTCCACGCTGCCGTCGGCCCGCGCGATACGGTACACCGCGCCGCGCAGCACGCGATCGCCCGGTGCCGTGGCGTCCGGTACCGCCGCCAACGCGTCGGTCGTGCCGCCTTGCTGGTAGGTCCAGTGCCCACGCAGCGCCGCCGGCACGTTGCTGGTGACCGCCGGCGGCGACAATGGCCTGGCGCTGGCCAGCACACTGCCCTGCACTCCCGCCAGCGCCACGCTGGCGGCCTCGAACCGTGTCCGTGTGCCCACCGCGCCGCCCTGCACACGTTGCAGGGAAGCCGTGGGGCCGCGCCGCGCCGGCGCGGCGTAGCTGCCCAGTTTGCGACAGTCGTGATAACCCGTCGTCGTGCTGGTGAATACCGCCTCGTCATGGGCGCCGGCACAGTGGTACAAGCTTCCCGCATGCGCCAGCGGCCACCAGATCGCCCCCGACAGCAGGCCGCAGGCCAGCAGCGCACGCCGCGGCGGCGATCGGCGGGACGAAACCTGGTGGCGTACGGCATGGGGCATGGCGTGCAGTGTGCCGCCACACGCACGCCACGCCAAGGGCGAGGCAGCCGTTTCATGCGCCATATCTGCCCCAAGTGCTTGATACGCAAGCCGCTTGCTGGCGAGCCACGGGACGTCGGCGTACACTGCGCGGTTCAGCGGCGGCGCCGCTTCGACGCACACCCACGGTAACCAGCACCATGAGCGGCAAACTTTTCATCAAGACCTACGGCTGCCAGATGAACGAGTACGACTCGTCCAAGATGGCCGACGTGCTGCGCGCCTCGCACGGCATGGAGCTGACCGAGGACGAGGCCGAGGCCGACGTGATCTTGGTGAACACTTGCGCGATCCGCGAGAAGGCCGAAGACAAGGTGTTCAGCCAGCTCGGCCGCTGGAAGGAGCTGAAACAGGGCGGCAAGCCGGTATTGATCGGCGTGGGCGGCTGCGTGGGCAGCCAGGAAGGCGAGGCCATCGTCAAGCGCGCCCCCTACGTGGATCTGGTGTTCGGCCCGCAGACCCTGCACCGGCTGCCGCAGTTGATCGAGCAAAATCGCGCCACCCACCAGCCGCAGGTGGACATCTCCTTCCCCGAGATCGAGAAGTTCGACTGCCTTCCCGCGCCGCGCGCGGAAGGCCCCACCGCCTTCGTCTCCATCATGGAGGGCTGCTCCAAATACTGCAGCTACTGCGTGGTGCCCTACACGCGCGGCACCGAGATCAGCCGACCGTTCGACGACGTGCTGGTGGAAGTGGCCCAGCTCGCCGAACAGGGCGTGCGCGAGGTGAACCTCTTGGGCCAGAACGTCAACGCGTATCGCGGCCCGATGCACGACGGCGGCGTCGCCGACCTGGCCGTGCTGATCCACGCCATCGCGCAGATCGACAGCATCGGCCGCATCCGCTTCACCACCTCGCATCCGCTGGAGTTCTCCGACTCGCTGATCGAGGCCTACGCCAACGTGCCCAAGCTGGCCAATTTCCTGCACCTGCCGGTGCAGTCCGGCTCCGACCGCATCCTGGGCAAGATGAAGCGCGGCTACACCGCCGCCGACTACCGCCGCAAGATCTACCAGCTGCGCGCGGTGCGCCCGGACATCTGCATCAGCTCGGATTTCATCGTGGGCTTCCCCGGCGAAACGGCGGAGGATTTCGAGGAGACGATGACGCTGATCGACAAGATCGGCTTCGACCAGAGTTTCTCCTTCATCTTTTCGCCGCGCCCAGGCACCCCGGCCGCGAACCTCGCCGACCCCACGCCGATGGCCGAGAAGCACGCCCGCCTCGAACGCCTGCAAGCCGTGCTGAACGCCAACGCGAAGCAGGTCAACGAGGCGATGGTCGGTACCGTGCAGCGCGTCCTGGTGGAAAAACCCAGCGCCAAGAACGCCAACGAACTGGCCGGCCGCACCGAAAACATGCGTTACGTGAACTTCCCCGGCGACGCGCGCATGATCGGCCGCTTCGTGGACGTGCTCGTCACCGAGGCGCTGGCCAACTCCCTGCGCGGCCGCGTGCACGCGCTGGCCGAACAAGCCGCTTGAGCCCAAACACTCCCTCCCCCCTCCGGGGAGAGGGCCGGGGTGAGAGGCCGTCCTTGCCGCAAGCCCCGCCCTTCACCGCCATCCTCTCCCCCGAGGGGAGAGGACGCCGCAAAGCATGAGCCCCGACCTCACCGAACGCGATTTCGCCCTGGCCCCCGAAGACAACGCCCGCCTCGCCAACCTGTGCGGGCCGTTCGACGAGCACCTGCGCCAGATCGAGCTGCGCCTTGGCGTGGAGATCGATCATCGCGGCAACCTGTTCCGTGCCATCGGCGAGGACGCCAACGCACGCGCCACCGAGAAAGTGCTGCGCGCGCTCTATGCCGCCACCGAGAACGAGGTCTTGAACGGCGCCAAGGTGAACCTGCAGCTGGCCGAATCGGGCGTGGACGCACTCGCCGACGCCACCGGCGACGGCGTGCAGGACGTGACGATCAAGGTGAAGCGCGGCGTCATCAAGGGCCGTGGCCCGAACCAGGCGCGCTACCTGCATGCCATCGCCCACCACGACATCAGCTTCGGCGTCGGCCCGGCCGGCACCGGCAAGACCTACCTCGCCGTGGCCTGCGCGGTGGAGGCGCTGGAAGCCAACCGCGTGCAGCGCCTGCTGCTGGTGCGCCCTGCCGTCGAGGCCGGCGAGAAGCTGGGCTTCCTGCCCGGCGACCTTTCCCAGAAAGTCGATCCCTACCTGCGCCCGCTGTACGACGCGCTGTACGAGATGCTGGGCTTCGAGAAAGTCGCCAAGCTGATCGAGCGCAACGTGATCGAGATTGCGCCACTCGCGTACATGCGCGGTCGCACGCTCAACGACTCCTACGTGATCCTCGACGAGGCGCAGAACACCACGGTCGAGCAGATGAAGATGTTCCTGACCCGCATCGGCTTCGGCTCGGTGGCGGTGATCACCGGCGACGTCAGCCAGGTCGACCTGCCGCGCAACGTGCGCTCCGGCCTGCGCCACGCGGTGGAAGTGCTGCGCGGCGTCGACGGCATCAGCTTCACCTTCTTCACCTCGCGCGACGTGGTGCGCCATCCGCTGGTGGCGAAGATCGTGCGCGCCTATGAGGCGTTCGAGCAGAAGGACGAGGACAAGTGAGCGGCACGCGCGCGCCCGCAGGAGCGGCTTCAGCCGCGATCCCGCCCAACACAAAGGCATCGCGGCTGAAGCCACTCCTGCAACAGCCCGGTGTGGTGGTGCACCTCGGCTACGCCGTGCCGCGTGCGGGCATCCCTTCCGCCGCCAGCTTCCGCCGCTGGGTGGAGGCCGCGCTGCGTGGCGCGAGGCGGCGCCGTGCCACCGAGCTGTCCATCCGCATCGTCGATGCCGCGGAAGGCCGCTCGCTGAACCGCGACTACCGCGGCAAGGACTACGCCACCAACGTGCTCTCCTTCGAGGCCGAGCTGCCGCCGGAACTCAAGCTGCCGCTGATCGGCGACATGGTGCTGTGCGCCCCCGTGGTGGCGCGCGAGGCTGCCGAGCAGGGCAAGCGCGGGCGCGACCACTGGGCGCACCTGACCGTGCACGGCACGCTGCATCTCCTGGGCTACGACCACCTGGTGGAAGCCGAGGCCGTGGCGATGGAGGCGCTGGAGACGCGCATCCTGGCCTCACTGGGCATCGCCGACCCCTACGCCTGAAGCAGGTTCAGTCGCGCTCGCGCACGCTCACCACCAGCAAGGCGAGATCTTCCACGCTGTCGCCGGTGGCAGCATGCAGCTCGCCCAGTGCCGCCTCGGCGCAGGCGCCGCCGCGGAGGCGGCGGTGCTCCCGCAAGGCTTGCTGCAGACGGTCGATGCCTGACGGCGCCTGGCCGCCATGGTTCGCCGCCACGCTGGGCGAATACAGCACCAGGCGTTCGTCGGCTTCGAGCTGCCCCTGCCACAGCGGCCATTCGGCGCGCTGCTTGATGCCGACAGCCGGCCCGGTTTCCAGCTCCAGCAAGCGCGTGGCGCCCGAGTCGGCCACCAGCAGCGGCGGCAAAAGCATCGCGTTGGCCAGCCGCAAACGACCACTGTCGAGGTCGAGCAAGCCGATCAGCACGCCGGGGAAGGCATCGATATCGGAATCCCCCAACCATTGCTGCGACACCTGCTGCAGCAATTCCGTCGGCATGGCACCGTGGCGCATCTGGCTGCCGATCAAGGCGCCCAGCCGGGCCAGGTACATGGCGGCGGCCAGCTCCGGCCCGGGCATGGCCGCCAGATAGAACAGGCACAGTCCGGGCGCCGGTGCGCTGAAGCCATACCCCAGCCGCGCCACGCCGGCCCGGCGCAGCACCCGCCCCGCCAGCTCGCACTGCAGCCGGGCGCCAAAGAACATCCGGTCGGCCGGCAGCAGCGAGCGCTGGGCGTCGATGCCATGCTGCCAATGGCGCTGCACGTCCTCCTGCGCCTGGCGTGACTCTTCCGCCGACTCGCGCTCGGCCAGGAGGCGCAGTCGAGTGGATTCGAGCGCGCCGGCCAGGCTGCCGATTTCGCGCGAGCCGGCCAGTGCCGGCACCGGCGACACCAGGCTGCCCAGCGCCAGCCGCGCCGCGACACGCGACAAGGCGTTGAGCGGCGCCGCCAGCCGATGCGCCAGTCCAAACAGAACGGGCAGCAGCAGCACCAGCAAGCCCAGCGTCACCCCCGCCACGACACGCAGGCCGCCTTGCAGCGTCGCCAGCAGTTGCCGCTCCGGCACCAGTTCGGCCACACGCCAGCCGGCCCCCGGCACTGGCGCCACCAGCAACCACTGTCGGCCCGACGCGACATCGCCGAACACCTGGGCCGAAGCCGGCGCATCCGCCGGCGCCTGCGCCAACGCGGCCAGCGCGGGCGATGGCAGGCGCGCGGCCAGTTGCCGCACGTTGTCGACCTTCGCGTAAGCCGGATTCCACGCCGCCAGCACCTTGCCCGTGCGATCGAGCAGCAGGAAGCGCTCGCCCTGGCCTTGCCGCGCCCCCAGGCCGACGGTGCGTTCGACCAGGCGGTCGATCGGGACGGAGGCACCGATCATGCCCAGCGCATTGCCGGCATCGTCGCGCAGCGGATAGTCGAGCGTGACGACATCCTGGCCGCCCGCCGCGTCGTCGAAATACGGATCGGACCACCACGCCTTCGCATCCGGCGCGATGCGGCTCAGGTACCAGCCCTTGGTCCAGTATTCGTAATGCCCCTTGCTGGGGCCGCCGGTGGCGAGAAAATCGGTCAGGGCCACGCCGGCGTTCGCATAGGTGACCAACAAGCCGACCCGTTGTTCCGCCACCGGGTTGTGCGGCTCCAGCATCACGCCGATCGAGGCCGTGTCGTCGCCATACAGCACGCGCGCCTTCATCAGCTCGATGAGCTGTTCGCGATCGGGCTTGGCATGGACGATCTGCCAGGCCAGCTCGTCGGTGCGGTGGTCGGCCATGGCAAAGGTTTCCCCCAGCGCGCTGGCGATGGCGCGCTGGCGGTCGAGCTGCCCCTGCACCGCGCGCTGCAAGACCCGGCCGCGCAGCACCGCATAGCCGCCGGCAAGGCTGGCCACCAGCACCACCAGGAAGCCGAGCACCATGCCCAGCGTCAGGCGCGAGCGCAGCCGCAGCGGCTTCATGGCGCGGTCGGTGCGGCGGTCGGATCTGACGCCGCCGCTGCCTCGGCAGCAGCAGCAGCGGCGGTATCGGCGAAGCGCCGCGCGATCCGCTGGCATTCGTCGGCCATCCCCAGGAAGGCGTCGAGCAGGTCGGGGTCGAAGTGGCTGCCGCGCCCCTCGCGCATGATCGCCAGGGCCATTTCATGCGGAAACGGCGGCTTGTAGACGCGCCGGCTGATCAGCGCGTCGTAGACGTCCGCCACCGCCATCAGGCGGGCCGACAGCGGGATAGCGTCGCCGGCCAGTTGCTCCGGATAGCCGCTGCCGTTCCATTTTTCATGGTGCGACAGCGCGATCTCGCGGGCGTAGCGCAGGAAGCTCTGCGGGGTTTCGATGGCGTGCTCGGCCACCATGATGGCATCGCGCCCCAGCGAGGTGTGGGTGCGCATCACGGCGAATTCGGCCGGGGTCAGCTCGCCCGGCTTGAGCAGGATGTGGTCGGGAATGCCGACCTTGCCGATGTCATGCAGCGGCGCCGACTTGTACAACAGCTCGATGGTCGCGTCGTCGCGCAGCGCGTCGCGGAAGCGCGGGTGTCCGCGCACCGCCAGCGCCAGCGCGCGCACATAGTGCTGGGTGCGCCGGATGTGGTTGCCGGTTTCGTTGTCGCGCGTCTCGGCCAGCGAGGCCAGCGCCATGATGGTGGCGTCCTGCACTGCCGCCAGCTCGCGCATGCGCCGGCGCACCTCGGCCTCGAGGTACTGGTTCTGGTCGGTCAGCAGGTCGCGCGCGCGCTTGAGCAGCAGTTGGGCATGCACGCGCGAAAGCATGATCGGCGGGCTGATCGGCTTGGTGATGTAGTCGACCGCGCCGACGTCGAAGCCGATCTGTTCGTCCTCCACCTCGTTGCGCGCGGTGAGGAAGATCACCGGGATGTCACGTGTGAGCGGGTTCTCCTTGAGCAGGCGGCAGACCTCGAAGCCGTCGACCTGCGGCATCATCACGTCGAGCAGGATCAGATCCGGCCGCGCGTCGCCGGCGGCCAGCTCCAGCGCCCGCTCGCCACCGTTGGCGACCAGCACGCGGTACTCGCCACCCAGCAGGCTGGACATCAGGCGCAGGTTCTGCGGCGTGTCGTCGACCACCAGCAAGGTGGCGCGCCCGCCGTTGTCTTGTGCGTTCACGGCTTGTCCTCCAGCAGGTTGCGCACGATGCCGCATGCGGTGTCGAATTCGAATTGGGCGATGGCCCGCGACAACACGCGGAAGCGCTCCCCACCCAGGCGCCCCCGCAGGCCCTCGCGCAAGGCATGGAACAACCGCTCGGCCTCGGCATCGCCGCTTTCCAGCTGCGCCAGCAGCCGCGCCAGGCTGGCCGTATCCGGCGGTGCCGGCGGCTCGGCCGATGCGTCGGTGCCGCCCAGCGCGGCCAGCGTCGGCTGCAACACGGCCAGCTCCCGCTGCAGCTCGGCCAACGCATCCTCATGCGGCTGCGCATGCCGCAGCGCGGTTTCCAACGCCTCGGCCGCCTGCGCCACCGGCATCGCGCCCAGGTTGCCGGCGGCACCGCGCAGCGAGTGCGCCGTGCGCTCGGCCAGTTCGCGGTTGCCGGCATCCAGCGCGGCCGCAATGCGCTCGGCCACATCGCCCTGCTCGGCGCCGAAACGTTCGAGCAGGCTGTGATACAGCACGCGATTGCCGCCGCAGCGGCGCAGTCCGGCCCGTTGATCCAGCCCGGACAACGGCGGTAGCGCCGGCGTGGCCACCGGCGAGGCCGGCGCCAGCGGGGCATGCGCGGGGCGCCACCAGCGCAGGATGGCCTGCAGCAGCGCGTCCGGGTCGATCGGCTTGGCGATGTGGTCGACCATGCCAGCCGCCCGCGTGCGTTCGCGCTCCTCGGCCATGGCGTGCGCAGTCATCGCGATCACCGGAATGTCCCGCCAACGCGGCTCGGCGCGCAGCTCGGCGGTAGCCGCGTAGCCGTCCAGCACCGGCATCTGCAGATCCATCAGGATCAGCGCCGGCGGGGGGGCGAGCTGCGGCAGGCGCTCCAGCACCTCGCGGCCATTGGTCGCCAGCTCGACCTCGGCACCGGCCTCGCTCAGCAGTTCGCGGGCGATCTGGCGATTGATCTCGTTGTCGTCGGCCACCAGCACGCGCAAGCCCTTGAGCGGCTGCGTGCCGGGCACCGGGCTGGGCGCTGCGCCCGGCGTGCGCACGCCGTTGAACAGGTGGTTGAGCGTGTCGAACAGGGACGAGGCATTGACCGGTTTGGCCAGGAAGGCCAGCGCGCCGGCCTCGTCGGCGGCGGTGCGCACGTCCTCGCGGGCGAAGGCGCTGACCATCACGACCTTGACCGTGCCGGTCTGCGGATCGGCGAGCAGGCGGCGCGTGGTTTCGACGCCGGTGATGCCGGGCAGGTCCCAGTCCATCAGGGCGAGGTCGTAGGGCCGCTGCTCGCGTGCCGCGAGCTGTGCCTCGCGCAAGGCCTGCTCGCCGCTTTCCACGAAGCTCGGTGTCACCGGCAAGCCAGCCAGAAGATCCGCCATCACCTCGCGCGCACCGGGGTTGTCCTCCACCACCAGCACGCGCAGCGCCGGCAGCGGCTGGCTGACGGCATGGACGACATCGGGCAGGCCGAACCATGCGCTGAAGAAGAAGTGGCTGCCCTCGCCCGGCGTGGACTGGACGCGCACCTCGCCGCCCATCAGCTCGACCAGGCGCTGCACGATGGAGAGCCCGAGCCCGGTGCCGCCGTACTTTCGCGTGGTCGAACCGTCGGCCTGGGTGAAGGGCTGGAACAGCTTGCCGATCTGCTCGGCGTCCATGCCGATGCCGGTGTCGCGCACCTCGAACTCCAGCTTCACCCGCGACCCCGTGCGTTCGAGCACGCGCGCCCCCACCCGCACTTCGCCATGCTCGGTGAACTTGACCGCGTTGTTGACCAGGTTGGTGAGCACCTGGCCCAGCCGCAGCGGGTCGCCCTCCAGGTTCTGCGGCACCGTTGGCGGGAAGTCGAACAGGAGCTCCAGCCCCTTGTCGAAGGCGCGCCCGCTGGTCACCGTGGCGACGTTCTCCAGCACCGCATCGAGCGTGAAGCGCAGGCTCTCCATCGCCAGCTTGCCGGCCTCGATCTTGGAGAAGTCCAGGAGGTCGTTGATGATGCCAAGGAGCGAGGTCGCCGCACCGTGGATCTTGCCGATGTAGTCGCGCTGGCGCTCGTCCAGCTGGGTTTTCAGCGCCAGGTGCGCCATGCCGATCACCGCGTTCATCGGCGTGCGGATCTCGTGGCTCATGTTGGCGAGGAACATCGACTTGGCGCGGGCCGCTTCCTCCGCCGCCGCGCGCGCCTGGCGCAACGCCTCTTCCACCCGGCGCCGCTCGGTAATGTCGATCAGCGTGCCCACCCGGGTGTTGCCGGCGCCGTCGAACAGGGTCTGCCCCTTCTCCACCACCCAGCGCACGTCGCCGTCGCGGCGCACGATGCGGTATTCGAGACTGTAGGGCTCGCGCTGCGTCTCGGCCCGGGCGATCTGCGCCTGCACGCCTTCGACGTCCTCCGGGTGGCGCATCCGCGCCAGGCTCATGTCGCCGCGCTCGACCAGGCTGGCGGCGTCGTAGCCGGTCAGCGCCTCGACGCCGCTGCTGACGAACAAGGTGCGCTCGTCGTCGGCGCGCACGCGGTACACCGTGCCGGGGATGGAATCCACCAGCACGCGGAACTGCTCGCCGCTGCGCGCCAGCTGCCGCTGCAGGGTGCGCTCGTCGGTGACGTCGACGATCAGCACCACCACCCCGCCCGGGCTGCCGTCGGCCTTGCCGAAGCCGGAGAGCAGCAGGTCGATCTCGTGTTCGCTGCCGTCGCCATAAGGCACGCGGCCCTCGATCTCGACGGTGAGCGGGGTGTCGAGCAGGCGCGCCACCTGCGGCTGCACCAGCGCGATCAGCGGCTCCGGCAACGCCGGAATGTCGCGCAGGTCGTGCCCCTGCACGCCCTCGCGGGTAACCTGGAAGGCGCGCAGGAAGGCGCGATTGCAACCGGAGATGCAGCCGTGCTCGTCGAAGAACCACACCGGCGTCGGGATGGTGTCGACCAGTTGCTGCTGGAACTGGAAGGCGGCGGCCAGCTCGTCCTGCTTGCGGCGTTCGTCGGTGACGTCCAGCGCCACGCCGACGGCGCGCAGCGCGCGGCCGGAAGGATCGCGGAACAGGCGCATCTCCGCGCGCAGATGGCGCAACTCGCCGCTGGGCCAGCGCACGCGCCAGTCGTCCGCGAAGCGGTCGCCGTCGCCGCCGATGGCGCCTTCCAGTGTGCGCCGCGCCCGGCCGCGATCCTCCGCCGCCAGGCAACCAAGCAGTGCATCGGTGGTGCCGGCGAGGACGCCTTCATCCGTGCCCAGCATGTGCTCCAGCTGCGGCGACCAGTAATGCCGATCGCGCACCAGGTTGAGGTCGAACACGCCGATGCCGCCAGCCTCCTGCGCCAGGCTGAGCAGCTCGGACTGCTCGCGCAGCGCACGCTCGGCCCGGCGCCGCTCGCTGACATCCTCGACGATCCACAGGTCGCGCCAGCTGCCACCGGCCGCATGCACGCGCCGGCCGATCAACTGCGCCCAGAAGCGTTCGCCGTCGCGGCGGCGCAGCTCGGCCTCGGTGGCGAACAGGCGGCCCGCCTCCAGCCGGCCCGCCGCGCTGCCCAGCGCGCCGGCAAAGGCCTGTTCGTCCGCGAACAGGGCGCCGAAATCCTGCCCCACCAGTGCCGCCGGATCGACATAGCCGAACATCTGCGCCAGGCTCTGGTTGCAACGCGTCACGGCGTCTACGTCGACGATGGCGATGCCGATGGGCACGTTGTCCACCAGCACGCGCTGCTCCTCCAGCAGTGCATCGAGCTGCGCGCGCGCGGCATGCTCGTCGCTGACATCGCGCAGCAGGGCGCTGAACATCACCGCGCCGCGATCCTCGCCATAAGGCGTGGCCGTCATCGCCAGGCGGCGCTCGCCGGCGGGCAGCTCGAAGCGCAGCTCGCACTCGAGCCGGCGACGCTCGCCGGCGGCATCGGCGAAGGCACGTTCGAGCTCGTCGCGCTGGCTGGCATCGAGCCGGTCGAACAGGCGATCGCTGCGCAGGCTCAAGACGTCCTCGGGCACGCCGACGATGGGCGCACAACTGCGCGCCACGAAACCGACCGCAAGCCGCCCATTCGAGCGCACCGCCGCCTGGAAGACGCCGACCGCGAGGCTGTCGGTGACCTGGCCCAGGCGGATCTGCGCGCTCTGCACGGCCTTGCGCAGCAGCATGCCTCGGCGCATGCCCAGCGCCAGCGCCAGCGACAGCAGCACCAGCACCCCCGAGGCAGCCAGCGCGGCGCGCCGCGCGCGCAGCAACTCGGCGGCAGCGTGCCGCGGCAGCACCTGCAAACGCCAATGCCGTCCACCGAAATCGATCGGCACATCGTGATCGAAACCGCGCAGGCGCAGGTCGTCGTTGGTGGCGACACCGCCCGCACCGGCGGCGAACACCGGCTGGTAGCCGCGACTGGCCGACTCCTGCAGGCGCAGGTCGACGCCGTCGGCGCCCGGCAAACGATCGACCCCGGCAAACGCCTGGCGCAGCGGCAGCAACCCCACCATCACCCCGACCAGGCCGGCGCGGCGCAGCGGCGCGGCCGGCGCGGCCAACGTGGCGTACACCGGCACGAACAGGCGCACCATGCGGTGCCCCGCCCCCGCCACCCCGGCGGCGGTGCCCTGGCGCACGAAGATCTCGCTGAGCGCGGTTTGCGCCTCGGCCCGCGCCGTGACGATGGCCTGCGAATCGATGCGCACCTGCGTCGATTCCGCGTCGAGCGGGCGCGGCGACTCCACCGTCAGCTCGGTGGCCATCACCTCGCCCGCCTCATCGGGGTTTTCCGGCATCGAGAACAGGCGCGGAAAGTACACGTTGCGCTGGTCGCCCCATTCCGGGCCGCGGCGGCCATCCAGCTCGTGTACCGCATAACCGCCCAGGCCCTGCTGCTGGGCCGCCCGCACGAAGCTGTCGTCATCCGCCTGCAATCGCCGCGGCCACCACTCCAGCCGGGCCAGCGCGGGGGTGGCGTCCAGCGCCGCGCCGGCAAAGCCATTGAAGGTCTGGCGATCCATGCGACCGTGCAGGTGGTACACCCAGGACAAGCTTTCCACCGTCTGGGCGGCATCGGCCAGGTTGCGCTGCACCCGCACACCCGTCTCGCGCGCCAGCGTTGCATAGCGCTGCTGCATGGACTGCCCCTGGGCGGCGCCGAGCACGCCGTTGATCCACCAGGCGAAGCCAACCCCCATGCCGAGGATGATCGCCAGCAGCAGCCATTCGCCGCGAGTCAGGGTTTGCGGTGCCGCCTGAGCGTCAGCCATCTGTCGACGAGGCCTCGGGGGTTGCGTCTGCTGCATCTTCGATCAAACCTGTCTATCGGCATGTGAAGGCCGGCCTGCAACGCGCCACGCCATGCCGCACGTCGGCTGGCGCGCCGAATGGACGAGGTTTTTCCGCTAAACTCCTGCTTCCGCCCGCGTTCGGGCAGTTGCCAACCGAGTGATGAACGACGACCCCGGCAGTACCAGCGGCCCCACCCACCGCACCTGGTGGGACAGGCTGGGCCACCTGTTTTCCGGCGAGCCACGCAACCGCGCGGAACTGATCGACGAGCTGCGCACCGCGCAGCAGAACGGCCTGCTCAGCGCCGACACCCTGCCCATGCTGGAAGGCGCACTCAAGGTCACCGAGCTCGCCGTGGACGACGTGATGGTGCCGCGTGTGCAGATCGTGATGATCGCCGCCGACGCGCCGCTGCCGGAGATCCTCGCCGCCGTGGTCGAATCGGGCCACTCGCGCTTCCCGGTGCACGGCGAGGACAAGGACGACATCCTCGGCGTGCTGCTGGCCAAGGACCTGCTGAAATTCTTCGGCAGCGCCGCCGACTTCGATCTGCGCGCGATCCTGCGCCCCGCGGTGCTGATCCCCGAGTCGATGCGCCTCAACGTGCTGCTCGCCGAATTCCGCCGCAGCCGCAACCACATGGCGATGGTGGTGGACGAGTACGGCGGCGTGGCCGGTCTCATCACCATCGAGGACGTGCTGGAGCAGATCGTCGGCGAGATCGACGACGAGCACGACGACGAGGAAGCCCCGGCGCTGATCCACGCCCAGCCCGACGGCTCCTGGCGCATCGACGCGCTCACGCCCATCGACGACTGCAACGAGGCGCTGGGCGCCCACTTCCCCGACACGGAATTCGACACCATCGGCGGCCTCGTCACCGCCCAGTTCGGCCACCTGCCCGAGGCGGGCGAGGAAGCCACCACCGGCGGCTTCCTGTTCCACGTCGTCGCCGCCGACGACCGCCGCGTGCAGCAGTTCCGCGTCGCCCGCCACGCGCCGGACGCCTGAGCGCCGCCCCTGCACGCTGCGGCCCAATCCGGAAGACCATGCGCCCCTTCGCCCCGCTCCTTGCCGTGCTCGCCCTCGCCTGGCTGGCCATCGCGCCCGCCCGGGCCGGCGTCGCCAACGCGCCCGGCGCCAACCTCGAGGTGTACCTGGTCACCTACGGCCCCGGCGACGTCTACTGGGAGCGCTTCGGCCACGACGCGCTGGAGCTGCGCGACGCCGCCAGCGGCGAGGCGATCAACTTCAACTACGGCGTGTTCGACTTCAACGAGACGAACTTCTTCCTGAACTTCGCGCGCGGCCGCATGCACTACCTGATGGACGCCGAGCCCACCGCGCCGGAGGAAGCCGACTACGTGGATACCGGCCGCTCGATCACCCGCCAGCGCCTCGCACTCACCCCGGTGCAGGCCGGCGCGCTGCGTGACTTCCTGTTCTGGAACCTGCGCCCCGAGAACGCCGGCTACCCCTACGACTACTACGCCGACAACTGCACCACGCGCGTGCGCGATGCGCTGGACAAGGCGCTGGGCGGCCTCCTCAAGGCGCGCCTCGCCGCGCAGCCCGGCGGCATGAGTTATCGCCAGCAGACCGACCGCCTGATGAGCGGCCAGCCCTGGCTGATGCTGCTGCTCGACCTCGGCCTCGGCCCCTATGCCGACCAGCCGCTCGATGCGTGGCGGGAAAGTTTCCTGCCCCACGAACTGCAGACGAACCTGCGCGCCATCCGCGTGCCCGACGGCCGCGGCGGCAGCGCACCGCTGGTGCAGGACGAACAACGGCTCTCGCCCAACCGCCTCGCGGCGCCGCCCGCACAGGCACCCGACTTGCGCCTGCCGCTGGGCGTCGCGGGCCTGGCCTTCGCCGCCCTGCTCGTCGTCACGGCGCGCCGCGCACGACGCGCCCACGTCCTGCTCGCCACGCTTTATCTGCTCGCCGCCGGCCTGGTCGGCCTGCTGCTGCTGGCGCTATGGACGCTCACCCTCCACCACAGCGCCTGGGCCAACGCCAACCTGCTGCTGTTCAGCCCGCTCGCCTTCCTGCTGCCACGTGCCGTGTGGCGTGCCCGCCGCGGCCACGCGCCCTCGCACCTGGCCACCGCCGCCCTCGCCCTGCAACTCGCCGCCGTTCTCGTCGCCGCGCTGCTGCTCCTGCTGCCCGGCACCGTGCAGCAGAACCAGCCCTGGCTGCTGTTCGCCCTGCCCGTGTGGCTGGCGCTGGCGTGGAGCCTGCGGCGCGCGCGCGGCTGAGCAAAAACCATCAGTGCCGGGTCGGCGGCGACGCGCCGGTGGCCACCGCCTTGCCCGGTTCAGCAAACCCCAGCTTGTGCGCCAGCAGTGGCCCGAGCGACGCGGCGAAACGCGCGGTCAGGTGCTGTGCATCGCGAAAGACCACCATCCCGCGCTGCTGGGCCGAACAGATGCCGTCGGGACACACCTGCGCGTTCATGTCCAACATGCCGACATTGGGGTAGCCGGAAGCGGCCCGCTGCTCCCAGCGATACACCCGATCCGCCTGCGGATTGGCCGCCGGGGCACTGCACGTGTGCTGCAGCCCCAGCCAGGCCGGGCGCCCGAGGTGCGAGGCCAGGCAATCCGGCCCATCGAAAGGCAGGCCCGGCGTATCGCGCAAAATGTAGATGTGCCCGACCACCGGGCTCAACACGCCAAGCACGCGCGCCGTACCGGCGATCCACTGTTCACGCGTGAAGCCGTTCGTGTCCACCGTGCCCAGCAGCACCACGTCCGGCTTGATCGCGGCGACCTGCTTCAACGCATTCGCCCGCCAGGTCGCGCAAACGGTGTATTCCTGCCGGATGCGGACGTAGAAGAAGGGCTCGTCCACCATCGGGCAGGACGACTTGGTCAGCACCAGTACGCGCCAGCCCGGCCGCGCAAACGCCGCCGCGACGGCGGGAAACCACTGGCCCGCATGGCTGTCGCCCATCAGCACCGCCGTATGCGGCGCATCGCCGGGGCCAAAGGCGCAGAAATGCACGCGGTCGCTGTGATACCAGTCGTCGCAATCCATGCCGTAAATCACCGGCGCATCCAGGTGGGCGGCCGCATAGCGTTGCATGAGCGGGGTTTGCAGCCGCGTGCTGGCCTGGTTGTACCAGCGCAGGCACACGCCGTTGGCCGCCAGCATCAGCGCCAGCGCCGCGAAGATCGCCATGCGCGGACGCCGCAGCCAGGCGCGATGGTTGCGGATGGGCGCCTCGACGAAACGGCACGATGCCCACGCCAGCAGCAGGGAGAGCAACACCCAGGCCAGGCGATACAGCGGCGCATCCGACCCCATGAGCGCCTGGCCCAGCCGCAGGATCGGCCAATGCCACAGGTACCACGCGTACGACACGCCGCCGATCCACTGCAGCGGCCGCCATGCAAGCAGCCGCGTCACGCCTGACCCCGGCGTGGCCGTGCAGCCGGCAGCGATCATACCGACGGCGCCCAGCGTCGGCAGCAGCGCCCAGGCGCCCGGGTAAGCCATGTCGGCGCCGAACAGGCCACCGGCCAGCAGTACCAGCAGCAAACCCAGCCAACCCGCCGCGCGCAGCCACGCCACATGACGTTGCCACCACGGCGTGCCACCCGGCGCCACTCTGAAGCCCAGCCAGACCAGGCCGCCCGCGGCGAACTGCCAGGCACGCATCGGCATCATGTAGAAGGCGAGTTGCGGCGCCCGGTAAGTCAGCAGCACACAGGCCGCCAGGCTGGCCGCGAGCACGACGAGCAGGCCGGTTTTCAGACGCGCGATGCCGCGCTCGCCGTCGTGTCCGATGAGCCAGACCAGCAGCGCCGGCCACACCAGGTAGAACTGCTCCTCCACACCCAGCGACCAGGTATGCAGGAAGAGGTTGCTCTCGGTGACCGGCGCGAAATAATCCTGCGGTGCGAAGGCGAAGTGGAGGTTGCTCAGCCACAGGGCCGCCATCGCGGCAGCCGAGGATTGCTCCTGCTGCTCGGCGGGCGCCAGCAGCGCCGCCGCCAACGCGCCCACCAGCAGCAGCATGAGCAGCAGCGCCGGCAGCAGGCGACGCAGGCGCCGCACGTAGAACTCCGCGAAGCGCAGTCGCCCGGTGCCGGCAGCCTCCTGCACCAGGAGCCCGGTGATGAGGAACCCCGACAGCACGAAGAACACGTCAACGCCGACGAAGCCGCCGCGCAGCCAGGGCAGGCCCGCATGCACCGCGACAACCAGCAGGATCGCCAGCGCGCGCAGCCCCTCCAGGTCGCCCCGATAACCCAACCGGTACTCGTGCCCCTTCATGCCTTGCCTGTCCGCCGCACTGGAAGCTGGCGATGGTACAGGCACGCCGCCCCGCCATCGCCACCGCCATCGCCGGCGCAGCGCTTGCCCCGCCGCGCCGCACCGACGCATCATGCTGGCATGCATGCCAGCGCACCCACCGCTACCGTTCCCGCCACCGACATGGTGATCAACTGCGTGGCCTACCACAGCGACGGTCGGCGCCTCGGCGACATCGGCGTCGAGGCGATCAGCGACGTGCTGAAGGAGCCCGACACTTTTGTCTGGGTCGGGCTGCACGAACCCGATGAGGCGCTACTGGAGAAACTGCAGGAGGAGTTCGACCTGCACGACCTCGCCATCGAGGATGCGCGCAGCGCGCACCAGCGCACCAAGATCGAGGCCTACGGCAACTCGCTGTTCATCGTGGTGCAGACGGCCCAGCTCGGCGGCGGCCACATCGCCTTCGGCGAGACGCACATCTTTCTCGGCCCGCGTTACCTGGTCACCGTGCGCCACGGCGCCTCGCTGTCCTACGCGCCGGCACGACGCAGTTGCGAGCATGCCGTCGAGCTCCTGGCGCTGGGGCCGAGTTACGGGCTGTACGGCGTGCTGGATTTCATCGTCGACCACCTGCTGCCGATCGTGCGCGACTTCCGCGAGGAATTGCAGGAGCTGGAGCAGGACATCTTCGCCGCCAGCTTCAACCGCGACACCGTGCGCCGGCTCTACGACATGCAGCGCGACCTCCTGACCCTGCGCCTGGCGGTATCGCCGCTGCAGGACGTCATCAGCCAGCTGATGCGGCTGCACCCGCAGTTGATCCCCGACGAATTGCACGCCTACTTCCGCGACGTGCACGACCACGTCACCCGCGTCAACGACGCCATCGGCGCGATGCGCGAGATGCTCGCCGCCGCGATCAACGTCAACCTCTCGCTGGTCACCTTCGGCCAGAACGAAGTGATGAAGAAGCTCGCCGGCTGGGCTGCCATGCTGGCCGCGCCAACGCTCATCACCAGTTGGTACGGCATGAATTTCCAGCACATGCCCGAGCTGGCGCAACCGTGGAGCTACCCCGCCATCATCGGCGTGGTGGGCTGCGTGGTGGGCGGCATCTACGTGGGCTTGAAGCGGGCGAAGTGGCTGTAGGCTCTCAGCCGCCCAGGCCGCCCACCACGCTCACGCTGATGGCGAGGATGAAGACGTTGAAGAAGAACGCCACCACGCTGTGCAGCAGCGTGAGCCGGCGCATCGGGCGGCTGCGCGCCGACACGTCCGACACCTGGAAGCACATGCCGATCACGAAGGAGTAGTAGACGAAGTCCCAGTAGTCGGGCTTGGGGGTGTCGGGGAAATCCAGCCCGCCCTGCAGGCGACCGTCGTCGCCGTAGTAGCCGTGCGCGTAGTGCAGCGCGAAGGTGGTGTTCACGAACAGCCACGACAGCACCACGCTGAGCGCCGCCACACTCACTGCCGAGGCACCGCCGGTCTTGGCCGCATGCAGCTCGGTGGTCAGCGCCACCAGCACCACCAGCGCCACGATCACCGTCACCGTCAGCGTGCCGCGCCGGCCGGTGTCCTGCAGCCGCGCCTGGCGACCCAGGTGCTCGGTATTGGCGCGGGAAAACATGTGCGCCAGCGTGACGAGGTAAAGCAGGGCGCCGGCATCGAAGCCCAGCAGCAGCGCGGATGCCAGACGCAGGCCGGCCAGCGCCAGCAACACGGTGGCCAGCACGAACAGCGCGGTGCAGGTACTCAGCCGCGGGCGGTTGCGGATGAAGCGCAACGGCCGCCAACGGTGCGGTTTCGATGGCGCGGCGTTCAAACGCGCAAGTCCGCGTAGTCGGAATGGCGTGCCATCCAGGCGTCGGCGTAGCTGCACAGCGGCGCCACCTTCCAGCCCTTCATGCGGGCGTAATCCAGCGCGGTACGCACCAGTTCGCCGGCCACGCCACGACCACCGGCGGCGGGCGGCACCTCGGTGTGGGTGATCGCCATGCCGCCATCGGCGAGCTGGTAGTCGAGCACGCACAGCGCGCCTTCCACCGTCACCTCGAAACGCTGTTGCCCGCGGTTGTGCTGGATATCGAGTTCCATGGCGACCATCCCGAAAGAGGCGCCAAGCATAGCGCCGTCAAGCGGCCCATTCACCGCGTGGCACGGTGCGGCGCTGGCGCACGGCGCGGGCGAGGCGTTCGAGTACGCGCACCGAGTCGTCCCAGCCCAGGCACCCGTCGGTGATGCTCTGGCCATAGGCCAGCGCGCGACCTTCGACCAGCTCCTGCCGGCCGGCCACGAGGTGGCTTTCCACCATCACGCCGACGATGCGGCGCTCGCCGGCTTCGAGCTGGCCGGCGATGTTGGCCACCACGTAGGGCTGGTTCTCCGGGCGCTTGCCGCTGTTGGCGTGGCTGGCGTCGATCATCACTCGTGGCGTCAGTCCCGCCTTGCCGATGGCGGCGCAGGCGGCCGCCACGCTGGCCGCGTCGTGGTTGGGTTGCCTGCCGCCGCGCAGGATCACGTGGCAGTCGCGGTTGCCGCTGGTCGTGGCGATCGCCGCCTGGCCCTGCTTGGTCACGGCGAGGAAGTGATGCGGATGCGCCGCCGCCTGCACCGCGTCCACCGCCACCTTCACGTTGCCGTCGGTGCCGTTCTTGAAGCCCACCGGGCAGGACAGCCCCGAGGCCAGCTCGCGATGCACCTGGCTTTCGGTGGTGCGCGCGCCGATCGCGCCCCAAGCCACCAGGTCGGCCAGGTATTGCGGCGAGATGATGTCGAGAAACTCGCAGCCGGCCGGCACGCCCAGCGCATTGATGTCGCGCAGCAGGCTGCGCGCGAGGTGCAAGCCCTTGTCGATGCGGAAGCTGCCGTCCAGGTCCGGGTCGTTGATGAGCCCTTTCCAGCCCACCGTGGTGCGCGGCTTCTCGAAGTACACGCGCATCACGATCTCCAGTTCGTCGGCGAAATGCACGCGCTGTTCGGCCAGCCGCCGCGCGTAGTCGAGCGCGGCGCGCGGATCATGGATGGAGCACGGGCCGATCACCACCGCGAGGCGCTCGTCGCGCCCCGCCAGGATGTGCTGCAACGCCTCGCGCGCCGCGCCGACGGTGGCCAGCGCGGCGGGCGTGGCGGGACAAGCGGCCATCACCGCGGCAGGGGGGCTGAGCGGCGCGATGGTGCGGATGCGCAAATCATCGGTGACGGGTTGGGACATGGCGGCGGCTCTCCTCAGGTGGGGTGCCAGCGGCGGCCATGAAAAAAGCCGCCTCGGTGTCGCTGGCGGCTTTCGGGATGGGGTTCTTCCGGACTTCAGTTCAAACGCACCCATGCCTCCGCCAGCGGCTTCGGATAGCCGTAAAACCAAAAATACTGGCGGGCGGAGTGGGTCATGGCGTCCATCAATAGCACCAAGATTGTTGCGCTGCAAATAACCGAATCAGATAACCCGGGACGGCGACGCCATGTGCCGAATCGCCAGCATCCCTTGCCCCGCTGCTCAAGGCCAGCGCCATCCATGGCGCTTCCCCGCGCCCGCCTGCCATCGCAAGCGACGCCCGGCACGAACGTTTTTTCAGCTGAGCCTCGGCGCTGACCGGAACGGGCGTCGGCCATTCGCGCCGGTTGACAGCCCGCTGCATTGGGCTACTTTCCGGCAGGACTCCCCCGGACGACCGCATGGCCACGCTCATCCCCAGCCGCAACAGTTGCCTGCCGCGCATGACCTCCGGCGAGAAGCGCGTCGCCGAACGGCTGGAGCAGAAACTGGAGGACGACTACCTGCTCTGGTATGACGTGCCGGTGGGCCCGCGGCAACTGCATCCGGATTTCGTGGTGCTGCATCCGCGCCGCGGTGTGCTGGTGCTGGAGGTGAAGGACTGGAAGGCCGGGACCATCCGCCAGGCCGACAAGACCCAGTTCAGCCTGGTGACCGAGCGCGGCCTGGTCACCGAGAACAACCCGCTGCTGCAGGCGCGCTCCTATGCGGTGACGATCAAGATGGCGCTGGAGCGCGACCCCGCCCTGCGCCAGCCCGAGGGCAGCCGGCACGCCGGCCAGTTGCTGATGCCCTGGGGCTTCGGCGTGGTGCTGGCCAACCTCACGCGCAAGCAGTTCGACGAAGGCGGGCTGGAAGCGGTATTGCCCGCGCACCTGGCGATCTGCCGCGACGAGATGTACGAGACGGTGGAGGCCGAGGCCTTTCAGGAGCGCCTGTGGGCGATGTTCCCGCAGGTCTATCCGGTCACGCTCACCCTGCCGCAGATCGACCGCGTGCGCTGGCACCTGTTTCCCGAGATCCGGGTCGAGCCGGGCAGCGGGCAGTTCGGCCTGTTCCCGCACGCCGCCGACGACGAGCACGCGCTGGCCATCCCCGACCTGGTGAAGGTGATGGACGCCCAGCAGGAGCAGCTTGCCCGCTCGCTGGGCGGCGAGCACCGCGTCATCCACGGCGTGGCCGGCTCCGGCAAGACCATGATCCTGGGCTTTCGCGCCATGCAGCTGGCGCGCGCCACGGAGCGGCCGATCCTGGTGCTCTGCTACAACAAGACGCTGGCGGCACGGCTGGAACAACTGCTGGGCGAGCGTGGGCTGGCCGACAAGGTGCAGGTGTACAACTTCCACCGTTGGTGCCACCGCATGCTCAGCAGCTACCACGTGGAGCTGCCGCCCAAGGGCGAGCGCTTCTTCGAGGCGATGGTGGAGCGGGTGATCGAAGGCGTGGACAAGGGCCGCATCCCGCGTTTCCAGTACGGCGCCGTGCTGATCGACGAAGGCCACGACTTCGAGCCGGACTGGTACAAACTCATCGTGCAGATGATCGACCCGGCCACCAACTCGCTGCTGGTGCTCTACGACGACGCGCAGAACATCTACGGCAAACCCGAGCGCCGCAAGCTCAGCTGGAAGAGCCTGGGCGTGCAGGCGCAGGGCCGCACCACCATCCTGAAACTCAACTACCGCAACACGCTGGAAACCCTCGCCGTGGCGCGCGCCTTCGCCAACGAACTGCTGGAGGCGCATGGCGCCGACGACGACGGCGTGCCGCTCGTGGCCCCCGAAAGCGCCGGCCGGCGCGGCCCGCTACCCGAGCTGATCCGCACCGACTCGGCCAACGCCCAGCTCGATGTGCTGATCGCGCGCCTGCGCGACGAGCATGCCCACGGCCGCCCCTGGGGCGAGCTGGCGGTGATCTTCCGCAACCACTGGGAAGGCGAGAAACTGCACGAGGCGCTGAACCGCCAGGACATCCCCTCCAGCCTCGCCGACGAGCGCGGCAAGCAGGCGCTGTTCGTGGTGAAGGACAGCGTCAAGCTCGTCACCATGCACTCCTGCAAAGGCCTGGAATTCCCCTTCGTCGCCATCCCCGGCCTGGGCGCGCTGCCCAAGGAGGGCCAGCGCGAGGTCGACGAGGCCCGCCTGCTCTACGTGGCGATGACCCGCGCCACCGAGCGCCTGCTGCTGATCCACCACCTGGACTCGGTGTTCACCCGCCGCATCCGCGACTCCATCAACGACGTGCAGGCGCAACTGGCGCGATAGCCGCTGGCACAAGCTGTGCGTTGGATGAGCTTGCGCGAAAGCCCCCTCACCCCAACCCTCTCCCCCAAGCAAAGCTTGGGGGAGAGGGAGACAAGCTCGCGCCGCGCAGCATCTCGTTCCGACCCACTGGCGTTTTCCCGGTTGAAGGAAGCCACGCGGCTGATGCTCCCTCTCCCCCGGCTTTACCGGGGGAGAGGGTTGGGGTGAGGGGGCGCCCTCCCGCTAGACTGCACGACTCACGCCCCACGGAAACCCATCATGCGCCGCCTGCTGCTCGCCGCCACGCTCGCCCTCGCCACGGGCTTTGCGCCCGCCCACGCCACCGACCTCAGCCAGTTGCAGAAGATCGACCATGTCGTTGGCACGGGCGTGGTGGCGCGCAACGGCGACACCGTGCTGGTGAACTACACCGGCTGGCTGTACGACGCCGGCGCCAAGGATCACCACGGCAAGGAATTCGACAGCTCACAGGCCAGCGGCGAGCCGATCCGTTTCACGCTGGGTGCGGGCCAGGTGATCGCCGGCTGGGATCAGGGCATCCGCGGCATGCACGTGGGCGGCAAGCGCACCCTCGTCATCCCTGCGCGCCTCGCCTACGGCAGCCGTGGCGACGGCGATGACATCCCGCCCGACGCCACCCTGGTCTTCGACGTGGCGCTGGTCGGCGTGCGTTGAACTGGGAGCATGGGCGGTAGAAACATTCGAGGCAAGGCGCTCCACAACAGCGAAGCTGGTCAAGGTCGGCCATGCGAGGGCGGATTTTCGGCGCTTCGCCGCCCCCATAGCGGTTCTATGGGGCAGGCAGCAACGGAAATATGCACTGCATGGCAGGCTTTGCAGCCCGGATGATTTCTGCCGCCCGCGCTCCTAGGCCGGCGCAGCCTCCGTCCCGCCATCCGCCACCACGCAGTTGCGACCGCTGTCCTTGGCCAGGTAGAGCGCCGCATCGGCGTCCATGCACAGGCGCTGCAGGTCGTGGCCGGAGCGATCCGTGAAGGCCAGGCCCATGCTGGTGGACGCCGTGATGAGGCTATCGCCAAACGTCACCTTGCTCGCCGCCACCGCCTGCCGCACGCGGCTCGCGATGAGCAGCGCCTGCTCGCGCGAGGCATCCACCAGCAGGATGCCGAACTCCTCGCCGCCCAGCCGGCCGAACAGATCCACCGGCCGCAGGTACTGCTGGCAGGCGGCCACCGTTTCGCGCAGCACCGCGTCGCCCGCCGCATGGCCGTGCGTGTCGTTGATGCGCTTGAAGTGGTCGAGGTCGAGATAGGCCAGGCAGGCCGCGCCGCCACGCTTGTGCAGCCGCTGCAACACCAGCGCGGCATCGCCCATGAAGTGCTGGCGGTTGAGCAGCTCGGTCAGCCCGTCCAGCCGCGACAGCCGCTTGAAGCGCAGCTGCGAGCGCTTCAACCGGATCATGCCGAACACACCGAAACCCAGCGCCAGCGCCAGCAGCACGATATACAACCGGCTCGCCTCCGCCGTCTTCGCCGCCAGCTTCTGCTGCAGGCGCAGCTCGTTGTTCTGCCGCGCGAGCTGCTCCGTCTCCAGCTTCTGCGCCAGCACGTGCTGCTGCACCGTCTCGTAGGCCAGCGCACGGGCGTTGACGTCGTCGAGATAGGCCTTGTCCAGGGCGACGAATTTCTCGTAGTCATCGAGCGCGGCGGCGGCGTGGCCCTGCTTCTTCTCGATACGGTAGAGCACTTCGTAGGCGTCTTTGCGCCACATATCGAAGTCGCGGGACGGCCCGGCGGCAATCACGGCCAACGCCGCTTTGCGGGCGGCTTCGTCCTCGCCAAGCTCGGCCAAGGCCAATGCCTTGGCATTCAGCATAGTCAGCTTATTTGGAGTATCTATAGATGAATTTACGCGCGACCTAATATTATCAAGTAAAGCTAACGCGTATCGCGGCCGCCCACTATGGGCATACAGGTCAAGTTGAATTATGGATATACCTGTATTGAAGAGCGCTTCTCGATCTTTCGGGCAAGCATCGAACGCCCGCCGCAATTCCACGCTATCAGGTTTGAGCTGATGACCCTCAAAAAGCGCTTCAACCAGTACAGCAGCGGCATAGCATTGACTGCTTTCTGCAGCGTCAGTGGCCATTGCCATATGTGCATAACGCTCAGCCAGCCCTGTTTGCCCAGCCAATCCCATCGTTTGCGATAAGTTAAGTAATAACGAGTAGCGAATCTTGGCATCCACCACTCCTGGCAGCCTCGTCGAAATGCGATTTGCCAAATTAAAAGCATCAATGTAACGATTAGTAATTCCGTACTGACTCAAGAGCATCGCAGAGGCACGATCTACCAGCTGGGCACTGCCGGAGTTTCGTATAATTTCTTTGAACAGCTCCTCCGATTTATCATACTTACCCTCTTGCTTAGCCTCCCACCCATCAAGAAGGCGCAAGTGCCATTGCTGACTCAGCGTAAGGCTGGCGGCATGTTCGTTAAGTTGTGCCAGCAACTGCACGGAGCGTGCATGATCTGTGACCTGCAGATCCCAGGTCTGCTGGAGCAAGGCATCAGCATCAGCGGCAGGCGGGGCAGCCTGCGCTGGCTGCAAGCACAGGCAGACGGCAAGAGTCGCGCCAGCGACCCATCGCTTCAAGCGGCCCGTTCGCCAAGACATGCTGCCCCACCCGCCCTGACTTCGACCTATTCGGGCTTCTGGGTAGATAGCGACGACGGTGGCTCGTCGGGCTGGCGGCGCTCCGGCGCGGGCTCGTCCTCATCATCGTCCTCATGACCCGGGGCATGAGTATTTAACACCTGCGTAGACTGCTGAAGCTTCAGCTCCCGGCGCAGCGGCGCGCCATCGCCAAGGATCACCGCCTCCGCGAGCTCGGCGCTCGCCTGCGCCTGCTCCAGCACGTCCTTCAGCTCACCGGCCTGCGCATACCGCAGCGACGCGTCGCCGCCAATGGTTTCCAGCCATTCGATCGTATCCACTCGTGCTTCCCCTGTTTCCCGCGGCGACGCCGCGGCCGGTGCCAAGTATGCCGGTTCGGGTGGGTGCCGTGGGAGCCCCGGCTCAGCCCGGGGTGGCGGCGTCGATGGCGGTTGCCTCGATGCGGTTGCGACCATCGCGCTTGGCCCGGTAGAGCGCGGCATCCGCCTCGCGGCACAGCTGCGGCCATTCGACCGCGCGCGCACTGGTGAAGGCCAGGCCCAGGCTGACGGACACCACGAGGCGCGCCTCGCCGTGACGCACCACCTGCGCCGCCACCGCCTGCCGGATGCGTTCGGCGATGGCCAGCGCCTGCGCGTGCGAGCAGTCCACCAGGAGGATGCCGAACTCCTCACCGCCCAGCCGGCCGAACAGATCAGCCGGGCGCACGTGCTGCCGGCAGGCGGCCACCGTTTCGCGCAGCACCACGTCACCCGCCGCATGGCCGTGCGTGTCGTTGATGCGCTTGAAGTGGTCGAGATCGAGATAGGCCAGGCAGGCCGCGCCGCCACGTTTGTGCAACCGCTGCAACACCAGCGCGGCATCGCTCATGAAGTGCTGGCGGTTGAGCAGCGCGGTCAACCCGTCCAGCCGCGACAGCCGCTTGAAGCGCAGCTGCGAGCGTTTCAGCCGCAGCAGCGCGAACCCACCCAGGCCCAGCGCTGCCAGCAGCAGGGCGATGTACAGCCGGTTGGCTTCCGCCGTCTTGGCCGCCAGCGCCTGCTGCAGGCGCAGGGCGGCGTTCTGCCGGCCCAGCCGCTCGGTGTCCAGGCGCTGCGCCAGCATGTGCTGCTGCACGGTCTCGTAGGCCGCGGCGCGGGCGTTGACGTCGTCGAGGTGCTGTTTGTCCAGGGTGGCGAAGCGCACGTAGTCGTCCAGTGCCTCGGCGGCATGGCCCTGCCGCTTTTCCACCCGGTAGAGCACCTCGTAGGCATCCCGCACCCAGCCGTTGTCGCCACCACGCCCCGGCGTGGCCAGCACGGCCTGCGCCGCCTGCTTCGCGGCCGCGTCGTCGCCGAGCTGCTCCAGCGCCTGCGCCCGTTCCAGCTGCGCCGACATGGCATGCGGGTAGTAGCGCCGGGCATGGATGCCGGGCTGGATCGCGTCGAGCAGTGCCAGCGCCTGCCGCGCCTGATTCGCCGCCAGGTGCAATTCGCCCTGCAACAGGTGCAGCGCATCGACGACGACGGACTCGCGCGCCGCCGTGCAGGCGTCGATGGCACGCTGCAACACCGGGTTGTCGAGGCGCAGGCGTTTGGCGTCATCCAGCGCGGCGGCCTGCAGGTAGCGCGGCCGGCACGGCGATTCGCCCGCCGGCAGGTGCTCCTCCATCAGCTGCGCATAGTGCAGCGCGAGGTCGGTCTGACCGGCGCCGGCCAGCATCTGCGACAGCGCCAGCAGCACCTGGAAGCGCGTCCGCGCATCGGTCAGCCGTGGCAGTTCGCCCGTCAGCTGGTTGGCGAGCCGGTAGGCCTCCAGGTAACGCCCGGTCAGGCTCAGCGTGGTCATCAGCAGGGCGTTGGCCCTGGCCACCTGACCTGGGTCACCGGCATGCGCCACCACATCACGCAGCAGGCGCTCCGCCTGCGGATAATCGCCCTCGTACATGGCTTCCCAGCCCTGCAGGTCACGCAGGCGCCAACGCTGCGCCTCGTTCAAGCCTGCGGCCGGTGCTTCGATCTGCGCCAGCAGACGTTCGAATTGCAGGTGGTCAACCGTGCGCAGACGCTCCGCGCGCGCCAGCAAGTCGGCATTGTCAGCCGCAGGGGCCAGCGCATGGCAAGCCGGCACGGCGAGTGCCCAGGCCATCGCCATCAACAAGACATTCGACAGGAAAGGTGTCAACGAAGGCATCACACCTGCCACGACGGCATGAATTCGCGGCCGCACCAATACGCCCACCGCTTTTTCGGTCTACACCGCGCCCCTGCAAGCGTCAAGCGCGAGCCACCACGCGGGCGCCGCCCCCCTGCCCAGAGCCCATGAAAATTTCGAGCGTCGTCGCGAGGGCGTCGCCGGGCCGGCTTCCGAAACATGCAGAGAACCCGAACCGGCCGTTACCGGTCACGCGCCAGACGACAGGCTTTCGCCATCCGCCACCACGCAGTTGCGACCGCTGTCCTTGGCCAGGTAGAGCGCCGCATCGGCGTCCATGCACAGGCGCTGCAGGTCGTGGCCGGAGCGATCCGTGAACGCCAGACCCATGCTGGTGGACGCCGTGATGAGGCTGTCGCCAAACGTCACCTTGCTCGCCGCCACCGCCTGCCGCACGCGACTCGCGATGAGCAGCGCCTGCTCGCGCGAAGCATCCACCAGCAGGATGCCGAACTCCTCGCCGCCCAGCCGGCCGAACAGATCCACCGGCCGCAGGTACTGCTGGCAAGCGGCCACCGTTTCGCGCAGCACCGCGTCGCCCGCCGCATGGCCGTGCGTGTCGTTGATGCGCTTGAAGTGGTCGAGGTCGAGATAGGCCAGGCAGGCCGCGCCGCCACGCTTGTGCAGCCGCTGCAACACCAGCGCGGCATCGCCCATGAAGTGCTGGCGGTTGAGCAGCTCGGTCAGCCCGTCCAGCCGCGACAGCCGCTTGAAGCGCAGCTGCGAGCGCTTCAACCGGATCATGCCGAACACACCGAAACCCAGCGCCAGTGCCAGCAGCACGATATACAACCGGCTCGCCTCCGCCGTCTTCGCCGCCAGCTTCTGCTGCAGGCGCAGCTCGTTGTTCTGCCGCGCGAGCTGCTCCGTCTCCAGCTTCTGCGCCAGCACGTGCTGCTGCACCGTCTCGTAGGCCAGCGCGCGGGCGTTGACGTCGTCGAGATAGGCCTTGTCCAGGGCGACGAATTTCTCGTAGTCATCGAGCGCGGCGGCGGCGTGGCCCTGCTTCTTCTCGATGTGGTAGAGCACTTCGTAGGCACTTTTCAACCAACGGTCCGAACCACTCGACTTCCTCTGGATCACGGCTAAAGCCGCCTTTCTGGCTGCATCGTCGTCACCCAAGGCGATGAACGCCTGCGCCCGACTCACCAGAGCCGCCAATTCGATGAGTTCGTAATCACTGACCGCAACGTCTGGTTTGGTTCGGTCAAGCAGAGCAAGCGCCTTGCGGGGTTGGCCTTCATGCACATACAAATCAGCCATTACGATCTGCAGATTAGTGCTGTACACCGATTCACTTGAAGCCGCGCAGGCATCGAGTGCCCGCTGTAGCTCTGGACTGCTGGATGCGAGCCGATGGCCGTCATTGAGCGCCTCAACCAGGCTCGATGACGACCAACAAATACTGGCCCCGGGAGGGGCTTCCGCCACCGCCATGCGGGCGTAATACACGGCCAAATCAGTTTCGCCCGCCAACATCAAGGTGTTCGTCAAATTCAACAGCAGTGAGATGCGAACCATCCGATCAGTGACCAATGGCAGGCGAATCGCAAGGCGATTGGCCAACTCAAACGCATCGGTGTAACGCCTGGTAAGTCCAAACTGACTCAACAACAGGGAAGACGAGCGATCCGCCAACAGTGGATCACCCGAATGCCGAATGATGTCCCGGAATAAAGCCTCTGACTCGGCGTAATCGCCTTGGTACATGGCTTCCCAAGCGTTCGAGTAGCGAAGGCGCCACTGCTGGCTCGGTGTCAACGTTGATGCATTGCGATTGAGCAACGCCAGTTGCCTGAGAAAACGCGGGTGATCCACGGTCGCCAGCGTCTGGGTTTGTTTGATGAGATCGTCCGTATCGCTAACAGCCGCTGCGGCACGGCCAACCTGCCAGCAGAAGCAACCGGCGGCAAGGCCCACCCCGCAAACCCAGCGCCACAGGCTATTCACAACCTCCCCGCACCTTCACTTGACGACCGTTGGATTACCAAGCAGTACCGTCAAAACAACCGCCCCACAAACTATTCAAGCCCAAAATCCAGCCACGGAGACGTCCATTGAGACGTATCTGACGTATCGATGAAAGTCTCCGTAACATTATTTTTCACAGGCACTGAGTAGGGCAGCATCAAACGACCACTACTGAGGCACAAGCTGTGCCGCCTTCGTTATTCTCTTCATTTTCGCCCTCACCCTCGCCTTCGTCTTCATCCCCGTGGCCCGGCGCGTTGCTCTGCACCACATGCTGCTCCTCAGGGATACCAAGTGCCGAACGCAGCAACACGTTGTCGCCCGCCGCCACCGCCTTGACGAATCCGACATCGGCCCGCGCACGCTCCAGCACGCCCATCAACTCGTCCGCCGCCGCGTAGCGCAGTGAGGCATCGCTGCCGATGGCTTCCAGCAATTCGATCGTATCCACTCGGTGTCTCCCCCCATTTGCCGCGATGACGTCGCGAATCCACGGCAAGTATGCCTGTCCCCAATGACTCGGGGGGCAGTTCCCACCGGTCGAACCGGCGCTCAGCCGGCGTCTGGCCGGATCGCCACATCCAAGGCCTGCAGTCGCTCCAGCATCGCACGGTTCGGCTGCAGGGCCACGGCCGGCGGCAGCACCACGGTTTCCTCGGCGGTCAGCGGCACGCTGGCCAGTTCGCGCAGGGTGATGTGCCGGATGCGCGACTGCTCGATCGGCAAGGTGGCGCCGCGATAGACGATGACCTCGTGCTCGGCCGGGTAGTCCTGCTGCAGGCGTTCCACCAGCAGCTCGCGGTAGGCCATGGCATTGCCCAGCGGGCCGACGGAGCGGTTGCCGACCACGCCGACCTGCCACAGCACCAGGTAGCCAGCGGGGTCGATGCGCCGCTCGCAATACAGCAGTTGGCTGGCCTCGAAGTGCTGACAGCCGCGGGTGCCGGGGTCGAAACCGAGATCGGCGTAGAGGCAGTCCTCGGCCGAGATGCCGGGCTCCATGTGCGCCTCAAAGCCCTCGGCGCGGGCTTGTTCGATCGCCTTGTGCGGCGACCACGCGAAGATGCCGGGGTGGCCGTAGAACACGCCGCACACACGCTTGCCGGCGCGCAGCTCGGCCATCATCAGCGCCACCCACTCGCGGTAGGTTTTCATGCGCGGCTTGCCCTCGCCGTAGTAGGGCTGCAGGCTGCGTACATCGGGGTGCAGGCGCTTGAGCCACTCTTCCGCGATGGCATCGGAGAGCGCGGCAAATACCACGTCGGCCTGCGCGATATGGCTGCGCGCCAGCGGCGTGAGGTGGGAGCCCAGGGTCATGCCCAGGCCCACGCAGGCGAGGCGGCCACGGCCGGGGAGGTGCGAGGAAATCGATGAGGTGTCGGTCATCCGCGCATGGTAACCGACCCCTGCCATCAGGCACGGTCGCCACGCACGGTCTGCCGCTAACCTGCCCTTTTCCCCGTGAGGAACCCGCCGTGCGCAAACCCCTGCACACCGCTTTGCTGGCCACCCTGCTGCTGGCCGGCGTCCAGACATCGTCGCTGGCTGCCGACGCCAAGCCGCCGGTCGCGTCGCCGGCGCCGGGCACCAGCGACGGCTTCCACCTGCCGCCCTTCCCCGCCGACGCGCACGTGGCCCAGTCGGTCGCGGTGGACGGCCGCACGCTGAAGTACACCGCCACCGTGGGTTCGCTGCCGGTGCGCGATGAGCAGGGCAAGGTGATCGCACAGGTGATGTTCACCGCCTACACCCTGCCGGGGAAGAATCGCCCGGTGACCTTCGCGCTGAACGGCGGCCCGGGCGCCTCGTCGGTGTACCTCAACCTCGGCGCGATCGGCCCGAAGAAGGTGAACTTCGGCGTGGAGGGTGACAAGCCCTCCGACCCCGCCATGCTGCACGACAACCCCGGCACCTGGCTGGGCTTCACCGACCTGGTGTTCATCGACCCGGTGGGCACCGGCTTCAGCCGCGCGCTGGTGGACGACAAGCAGGCCACCAAGGATTTCTACAGCACCGATGCCGACATCAAATACCTGTCGCGCATCGTCTACGACTGGCTGGTGAAGAACGGCCGCATGGAGTCGCGCAAGTACCTGGTGGGCGAGAGCTATGGCGGCTTCCGCGGTCCGCGCATCACCGACTACCTGCAGACCCAGCTCGGCGTGGCGATGAACGGCGTGGTGCTGCTGTCGCCCTACCTCGACCCGGCCGCGTCGGACGACGAGAACGTCTCGCCGCTGCCGTGGATGCTCACCCTGCCGTCGATCGCCGCCGCCCACCTGGAGCGCGAGCACAAGCTCACGGCGGCGGCGATGCAGCCAGTCATCGACTACACCCGCACCACCTATGCCACCGCGCTGATGCAGGGTCGCGGCAATCCGGCGGCCACCGACGCGATGATCCGGAAGGTGACCGAACTCACCGGCCTCGACCCGCTGTTCGTGCAGCGCTCCGGCGGCCGCATCGAAACCCAGGCCTATCTGCGCGAGGTGTACCGCGCCGAAGGCAAGCTGGGCAGCCGCTACGACTCCAACGTCACCGCCTGGGACCCGTTCCCCTACGCCCCGCACCAGAAAACCGGCGACCCGATCCTGAATGGCATCATCGCCCCCACCACCACCGCGATGGTCAACTTCGTCACGCAGACCGTGGGCTGGAAATTCGACGGCCGCTACAACGCGCTGAGCTACGCGGTGAACCGCCTATGGCACGAGGACGACGACGCCCGCCTGGGCTCCACCAAACAACTGCGCGAGGCGGTGGCCAACGACTCCGGCCTGCGCGTGCTGATCGCCCACGGCTGGGACGATCTGTCCTGCCCGTTCATGGCTTCGCTGCTGATCGTCGACCAGATGCCCGCGATGGGCGACCCCACCCGCGTGCAGGTGAAGGAATACCCGGGCGGCCACATGTTCTACGCCCGCCCGGCCAGCCAGGCCGACCTGCTGCGTGACGTGAAGACGCTATACGGCAGTCGCTGAGGCAGCGAACCATCGGCATAGCCGCAGCCGATGGCCGCCGCGGCTGACACACAGCGGCTGAACCCGTGCTGCAGGCGCGTGCCCGCAACTCCGGCCGCTCGCCTTGTTGCAGTGCAAAGCTTTCGTTAAAATTCGCGCCGCATCGTCAGCCCCCATGCTTCGACGACGCCGTGGCGCGCGGTTTCCCCAGACCGCCGCGCCGTCTGCCGAACATCCCGCCTGCTGACGCCCCCGCGCCGGCGCGGGCGCCGTTTTCCCGGAGTTTCAAAAGATCATGAAGAACAAGACACTGCTGGCCTCGGCCATCGCGGCCGCATTGGCCATGAGCGCGTGGACGGCTGCTGCGTCCGACGCCCCCGCCGCGGACGCCGACGCCGCGCCCGCCACCGCCAAAACCCTGGCCACGGTCGTCGTCACCGGCTCGCGCATCCGCAGCGTGGATGTGGAAACGGCGCAGCCCGTCGTGACCCTCAATCGCGAGCAGATCGCCGCCACCGGCCTCACCAACGTCAGCGACGTGCTGCAGCGCATCGTCGCCGCCAACTCGCCCGACATCACCACGCAGGACACGCTGGCTTCCGGCGCCTCCGTGGGCGGCAACTACACCAGCCTGCGCAACCTCGGCTCGGCCCGCACCCTGGTGCTGGTCAACGGCCGCCGCTGGAGTACCGACATCAACGGCCTGACCGACCTGTCGACCATTCCGTCCTCGATCATCGAGCGCATCGAAGTGCTGAAGGACGGCGCATCATCGATCTACGGCTCCGACGCCATCGGCGGCGTGGTCAACATCATCACCCGCGACCACTTCGACGGCGCCGAGGCCAACATCTACTACGGCCAGAATCAGAAGGGCGACGGCCAGCAGCAGACCGACGATTTCACCTTCGGCACCCACAGCGACAAGTCCAGCACGGTCTTCACCGCCACCTACCAGAACACGTCCGCGATCTGGGACGACTCGCGCGAGCTGACCCGCTACGCCTTCGGCCCGCGCCATCCCGACACCGGCCTGGGCCTGGGCCCCTGGGGCCGCGTGGTCGACCCGGGCAACCCGAACCAGAGCTGGGTGCTCAACCACGGCGCCACCGACGCCGCGCAGCTGGGCAACTACCACCCGTACGACCCGAACAGCAACGCCGACAAGTACAACGCCCAGGCGGACATGACCTTCCGCGCGCCCACGCGCCTGAAGAACCTGTTCGTGCAGGAACACTACAGCCTGACCGACAACATCACGCTGCACGCCATCGGCAGCTACAGCCAGCGCACCTCCTCCTCGCAGCTGGCCGGCTACCCGTTCCAATCCATCGGCAACCAGATCGTGCCGCTCTCGGGCCAGAACGCCTACAACCCGTTCCCCGGCCACGACGTGAGCTTCTTCCGGCGCACCATCGAGATGCCGCGCATCACCACCAACGATGCCAAATTGGCGCATCTGAACGTCGGCGCGGAAGGCTACTTCACCCTCGGCAGCCAGGAGTGGAGCTGGGACGCCAACTACAGCTACTCCAGGGCCGACCTCGACAAGACCGCCTACGGCAACCTCAACCTCATCAACGTGCAGAAGGCGCTTGGCCCGACCACCGTCAGCGGCGGCCAGGTCGTTTGCGCCAACGCGGCCGACCGTGCCGCCGGCTGCGTGCCGTGGGACATCCTGGCCGGCCCGGGCGCCACCACCGCCGCCGTGCGCCAGTACGTGGAAGCCATCGAGCAGGCCTCCGCGCAGAACTCCACGCGCGACGCCAGCGTCAATGTCAGCGGTGGCCTGTTCAACCTGCCGGCCGGCACGGTGAACCTCGCCGCCGGCGTGGAACATCGCCGCCTGGCCGGTTCGTACCTGCCCGACCAGTTCGCCGCCACCGGTTTCTCCACCGACCTGGCCAGCGCCCTGACCCATGGCAAGTACACCACCAACGAGGCCTACGCCGAATTGGACGTACCGCTGCTGCAAGGCCTGCCCGGCGCGCAGGAGCTGGCGGTCAACGTGGCCAGCCGCTACTCGCACTACAGCAACTTCGGCAACACCACCAACAACAAATACAGCTTCCGCTGGAAGCCGATCAACGATCTGCTGGTGCGTGGCACCTACGCCAAGGGCTTCCGTGCCCCGGCACTCAATGATCTTTACGGCGGCACCGGACAGAGCTTCGAAACCTTCCTCGACCCCTGCGACAGCGTCTACGGCGCCGCCGCCGGCAATGCCGGGGTCGCCGGCCGCTGCGCCGCGGCCGGCGTGCCGACCGGCTACCGCCAGGTCGATGCCACCGGCAAGGTGATCGACAGCAACGTCGGCGGGCAGACGCCGACGCCATTCCTGTCCTACGCCAACCCCAAGCTGCACCCGGAAACCTCCACCACGCGCACGCTTGGCCTGGTCTACAGCCCGCACTACGTGCAGGGCCTCAACTTCACGCTCGACTACTACAAGATCGACATTGGCAACACCATCGGCGCGGAAGCGGCGACGGATATCCTGAACAACTGCTACGTGCAGGCCAACCCGACCTATTGCGACCGCTCCACGCGCGCCGCCGACGGCTCGGTCGCCAGCCTCGACGAGAGCATCATCAACGTCGGTCGCCTGGTCACCGCCGGTTACGACTTCGGCGCGCGCTATCGCCTGCCGGCGCTGCCCTACGGCCAGTTCACGGTCGCGCTGGAAAGCACCTACCTGACCCGCTACGACCTCACCAACGGCCCCTCGCAGCCGACGCAGGGCATGGCCGGCATGATCGCGGGCACCAATGGCCTGTACCGCGTGCACGCCAACACCTCGCTGGAGTGGAGCCTGGGCAACTACAGCGCCAGCTGGACGGCGCGCTACTACAGCGGCCTGCGCGACAGCTGCTGGGACGCGACGACGGAGTGCAACCAGCCGAACTACACCAACCCGTGGATCGGTTCCTACGGCTCCAGCAGCAAGGGCTCGGTGGTGTTCAACGACGTGCGCTTCGGCTACCGCCTGCCCTGGCATGCCACGGTCAGCGTCGGCGTGAACAACCTCTTCGCCAAGCAGGGGCCGCAGTACTACAACGTGGCCAGCTCGGGCTCGGGCAGCGCACCGTACATGCCGGCCTTCGACGTCGACCGCTACTTCTACCTGTCGTACACCCAGAAGTTCTAGGAGCTTGGGCGGTAGAAACCAAGCTCCTGGACATGCTGCAACGTTGAAACCCGAGGGCGGGCTCGCAAGAGTCCGCCCTCGGCGTATCCGGCGTCAGTGCAGCGCACCCGCCTTACCCCGACGCAGGCCCAGCGGCATCCCTGTCCCATTGAACATGGCCGTTCCCCCGGGTTCCTCGCCCTCATGGTCACGCCATGCAACGCGCCGTGCGCACCCGTCAATCTTGTTGCAGCCGCCGACAAAACGCCTGTGTTGACAGGCACTTCAGACACTCCCCGTCGTTTATTGCCGCCTTCGCGATAAAGTTATTTTTTCGTTGACCTATCGCATATTCTTGCGATAGGTTCGATGGAACTTGCCGAACCTCGGCAAGCCATTGCCGGATTTCCTGCATGCAGGCAGGCATAACCCAAGGCACACGCCCATACCAGGCCAAAAGATTCAACAGGGGAGCAACGACATGCATCGCAAGTTCTTGACAGTAGCCATCTGCGCCACACTGGCGGCCCCGCTTTGGGCTACCCCGCTCCACGCACAGGACACCGGCAACGGCACAACCTCCAGCACCCCGGATCAACCAACCTCCACCGATGGCAAGAAGGCCAAGAATCTCGGCACTGTCACGGTCACCGGCTCGCTGATCCCGAAGGCGCAGATCGAAACGGCTACGCCGACAATCCAGATCACCGCCGAAGACATCAAGGCGCAGGGCTTCGTTACTGTTTCCGACGCCTTGCGTTCGCTGCCGCAGGCCAACGGTGCCGTGCTGGGCAACGCCTACACCAACGGTTTCACCCCGGGCGCGAACACCATCAGCCTGTTCGGCCTCAACCCCGGCTACACGCTCAACCTGATCGACGGCCACCCGATGGCCAATTATCCGCTGCTGTACAACAGCACTGGCACCATCGTCGACCTGTCGACCATCCCGATGGCGATGGTCGACCACATCGATATCGTGCCCGGCAGCCAGTCGGCGATCTACGGCTCCAGCGCGATCGCCGGCGTCATCAACGTCATCCTCAAGAAAAACGTGGACGGCTACATGGTCGATCTGCGCGGCGGCGGCTACTCGCACGGTGGCGGCAGCAGCCAGCGCGTGCAGTTCGTCGGCGGCAACCACAGGGACAAGCTCAGCGTGAACTACGCGCTGGAATTTTCCAAACAGGAGCCGATCTACAACTCCCAACGCGCATGGACCGACTCCACCGCACGCAACCCCACCCTCAAGCCCGGGCAAGCGCCGATTCCCGCGTTGAACTGGGTACGTTGGAACGGCAGGACCGGCAAATTCATCGATCCAGGGCAAGCCACCTGCGACGCGCTCGCCTCCCAGTACGGCGGTTCCACCACCTACGCCACCCGCCCCGAAGGGCACTACTGCGGCAGCACCAAGAGCAGCAGCTACGGCACGCTGCTCAACCGCAGCAAGCACATCAATGGCTACGCCAACGCGAAGTACGACTTCAACGACAGCGTCCAGCTCTACGGCGACGTGCTCTACAACCACAACACCACCAGTTATACCAACGGGTTCAACACGTTCTGGTGGGGCAGTACGCCCGTGGCCCCCTATCTCTACAACACCAACACCGGCTTGTTCGAACGCTACCAGTTGACCTTCACCCCGGAGGAAATCGGCACCGCGGCCGACCGCGTACTGAAGCAGGACGCATATACCAGCACGGTTGGCATCCGCGGCAATATCGGCGGCTCGAACTGGGGCTATGACGCCTACCTGCACCGCTCCGGCTACGAAACCGACTCCAGCTACCTGCGCCCGCTGGCCAGCAAGGTGAATGCCTACTTCCTCGGCCAGAAGCAGGGCCTCGACCCGGTTTACGGCAAATATCCGGCTTACAACGTCGACCTCAACCGCTTCTACAGCATCGTGCCCTTGAATGACGTTCTCGGCTTCAGCGACTACGTGAAGAGTGACTCGCTCACCTGGACCGAGGACGCCAACGCGCAGATCAGCAACACCAGCCTGTTCACCCTGCCAGGCGGCGACGTCGGCGTCGCGGCGGTGTTGCAGGCCGGCAAGGAATACTGGAACCAGCCAATCGACCCGCGCGTGGCGGCTGGCGAGTTCTGGGGCACTGGCGGCACCACCGGCAAGGGCAGCCGCACACACAGCGGCATCGCGGCGGAATTCAACCTGCCGATCATCAGCACGCTCACCGCCGACCTGGCCACTCGCTACGACAAGTACCGCTACGCCGGCAACAGCGACAGCCGCATGACCTGGAAGGCCGGCCTGGAATTCCGCCCATGGGATTCGCTGCTGCTGCGAGGCAACTACGGCACAGCCTATCGCGCGCCGGAAATGAGCTATGTCTTCGCCGGCCCCAGCCGCAGTTACACCAACGTCTACGATTACTACCAGTGCCGCCTGCAGTACGGCGACCAAGTGGTATCGACCACCAACTGCCCCTCGACCCTGAGCAGCGTGCAGGTGCAGAGCGGCACCTCCGGCAACCCCAAGCTGAAGAGCGTGACGGCGCGGTCATGGGGCTTCGGCGCCGTCTGGTCGCCGACGGCCAACCTCAACCTGCACGTTGATTACGCCCGCATCGCGATCAGCAACGAGGTCGCCAGCCGCAGCGTGGGCAACATCGCCTCACTGGAAGCCAGCTGCCGCCTCGGCCACACCGTGGACGGCACGCCAATCGACGGCAATTCGACGATGTGCCAGCAGGTCTACGCCCTGATCACCCGCAACCCGGCCAACGATCCGTTGAATCCCAATGGCCTGGCCGTCTCAAACTCCACGTGCAACACCTTGCCGATTCTGACATAGGCTGTTGCGATGAGAACGTACAACGAACTGACCCTGGAAGAGCGAGTGGAGATTCAGCGCCGCTTGGAGGCGGGTGACAGCCTGCGTGCCATTGGCCGCTCGCTGGGACGTGCGACGAGCACGATCAGTCGCGAGCGCCGCCGGGCACGTGTCGACCCGGCGAACTACAAGGCGCAGGCGGCGCATCAGCGTAGTCGGGAATGCCGGAGCAAACCGCGCGTGACGCGAAAACTGGACGACCCTGCGCTGTGGGAAACCGTGCAGGCGCTGTTGCGGGCACGCTGGTCGCCGGAGCAGATCGCCGGGATACTGGCGAGGGCCTTTCCTGACGCGGCGAGCTATCGGGTGTCTCACGAAACGATCTACACCGCGGTGTACCTGGTGCCGCGCGGCGAACTGCGCAAGGAGTTGATCGACTGCCTGCGCCAAGGCCGCAGCACGCGCAAGCCACGCACGCGCGGGATGGATCGACGCGGCCAGATACCGAACATGCAGAGCATCCACGTACGTCCACCGGAAGTGGCGGATCGCTTGATTCCCGGACACTGGGAGGGCGACCTGATCAAGGGCGCCGGCAACCGTTCGTCCGTGGGGACACTGGTCGAACGCACCAGCGGCTTCGTGGTGCTGGCCAAGATGAGCAGCGCCAGCGCAGCCGACGTACTGGAGAGTTTTGGCAAGGCGCTGAAGAGCATCCCTGAAGCCTTGCGCAAGACGCTGACATACGACCAGGGTAAGGAGATGAGCTACCACGACGCCCTGACCTTGCGTACCGGCGTGCAGGTGTACTTCGCCGACCCGCACAGCCCCTGGCAGCGCGGCAGCAACGAGAACACCAATGGCCTGCTTCGACAGTACCTGCCCAAGGGCACCGACCTGTCGGTCTACAGCCAGGACGAGCTCAACCAGATCGCCCTCAGCCTCAACACCCGACCGCGAAAGCGTCATCAATTCCGTACCCCGCTGGAGGTCTACAACGACCACCTGAGGCTCGCCGAAGCAAGCGCCGGAACAATTCATTGATCATGTTGCACGTGGACCTTGAAACCGCCCCTGCAAAAGATCATCACCTACCCGCTGAACATGTCTTCGGAACAGGTGGCCAACGTCACCGCCGGCGCACAGTGGCGTCTGGATGCCGGTCGCTTTGGCGGCTTCGTGTTCAGCGGCGACTTCTTCCGGCCGCTGTTGCACACCGAGCGGGTGAACCCGGAAGACCCGTCCTATGACCTGCTGAACAGCCGCGACTGGGGCTTCGGCACCGAGATCAAGAACATCTTCAGCGGCTCGGTCACCTGGAACTTCCATGACGTCAGCACAACGCTGTACGGCATCCGTTATGCCCCGACATGGAGCTACGACGGCAACCGCCATGTTGGCCCATGGATTCGCTACAACGCCAGCATGAACTGGAAAGTGCGCGACAACGTCACCCTGTCGCTGATCTCGAACAACATCCTCGACAAGATGCCGCCGCGCGACAAGAGTTTCAGCGCCTTCCCGTACTACGACGTGTTCGACTACAACATCTACGGCCGCTCGATCATGGCCGAAATGCAGTTCAAGTTCGGCGGCAGTCACTGAGGCCCCGACTCACGCGAAGGGCCGGCGCAAGCCGGCCCTTCCTTGTACCGGCCGCCATGCGCGAGCCTCCAGGGCTCCCCGCCACTGGCGGTGCCATCAAGCCGGCATCCGACGCCATTCGCAGCATCTGCCAACGCTACCGAAGCCTGCAGCGCCTCACCCCCAGCGCGGCCCCAGCACCAGCGCCCAGCTGAGCACGGTGAGCATCATCAGAGTGAAGGTGGCGGCCGAGCCCATGTCCTTGGCGCGGCCGGCCAGCTCATGATGGTCGGGGCTGACCAAGTCGACCACCGCCTCGATGGCGGAGTTGAGCAACTCGGCGCAGAGCACCAGGAAGATCGGCGCCGCCAGCGCGAGCTTCTCCAGCGCGCCCTGCCCCAGCCACAAGCCCAGCGGCACCAGCCCGATGGCCAGCATGGCTTCCAGCCGGAATGAAGCCTCGTGCGTCCAGCCCGCGCGCAGACCGCGCATCGACCAGCGCAGGGCATTCCAGAGTTGGCGTGGGTTGCCGCGAAATCCGTGGCCAGGCATGGGGCGAGAGTCTCCGGGGGAAAGCCGCCGCGCGGCGCGCGTCAGGCCCGCGATGATGCCACATCGCACCACGCCGACCCCAGCCGATATTGCGCTGCAACGTGGCCCGCGTGACGGATGCGTTACGCTTCGGCGGTTGTGGTGTCGTTCAGCACCGCCTTTCACCGGTCACGTCCGCGTGGCCGTTGTATTCCCAATGTACGGAACCGATGCATGGCCATCCAGAATCCACCTGTTTCGCAAACCCGGTCGTTCAGCACCGTCTTCCTGATCGAGATGTGGGAGCGCTTCGGCTTCTACGGCATGCAGGTGCTGATGGTCACCTACATGATGAAGAAGCTGGGCTTCGTCGATACCAAGGCGAACCTGGTGTGGGGTGCGGCGGCGGCGCTGATCTACGTGACGCCGGCGATCGGCGGCTGGGTGGGCGACAAGCTGATCGGCACCCGCCGCACCATGCGCATCGGCGCCATCGTGCTGATGCTGGGCTATGCCCTCCTGTGGATCCCCACCGAAAACGCCAACTTCCTGTACTTCGCGCTGGGCGTCATCATCGTCGGCAACGGCCTGTTCAAGCCCAACGCCGGCAACCTGGTGCGCAAGATCTACGAGGGCGACGACACCAAGATCGATAGCGCCTTCACCATCTACTACATGGCGGTGAACATCGGCTCGACCATCTCGATGCTGCTGACGCCGTGGATTCGCGACTACGTGGGCGCGCGTTATGGCGACGACTGGGGCTGGCACACCGCTTTCGGCGTGTGCGCCATCGGCCTCGTACTGGGCCTGGCCAACTACGCACTGATGAGCCGCACGCTGCGCCACATCGGCTCGCCCGCCGACGACGCGCCGGTGAAGCTCGACCGCCTTGCCGGCGTGTTCGGCGGCGCCATCGCGCTGGTGTTCGTCTCCGCCTACATCCTCAACAACGAGACGGTGGCGCGCATCTGCGTGTATGCCGCCGGCGTGGTGTTGCTCTTCATCTTCGGCTACCTGATCTCCAACAGCCACCGCGACGAGCGCGCCGGGCTGATCGCCGCGCTGGTGCTGGTGGTGCAGACGATCTTCTTCTTCATCTTCTACCAGCAGATGTCCACCTCGCTGAACCTGTTCGCGCAGAAGAACGTCGACCTCAGCATGAACCTGTTCGGCTGGCACGTGTTCACCTGGATTCCCGAGCAGTACCAGGATCTCAACGCCATCTGGATCGTGCTGCTCAGCCCGGTGCTGGTGTGGATCTACAACGGCCTGGGCCGGCTGGGCAAGGATCCGTCGGTAGCCGCCAAGTTCGCCTGGGGCTTCGCCGCCGTGGCCGCCGGCTACTTCATGTACGGCATCGGTGCACGCTACGCGGTGGCTGGCCAGGTGTCTTCGTGGACGATGGTGTGGGGCTACGGCCTGTACTCGCTGGGCGAGCTGCTGGTAAGCGGCCTGGGCCTGGCGATGATCGCCCGCTACGTGCCGGCGCGCATGGGCGGTTTCATGATGGGCGCCTACTTCGTGGCTTCCGGCATCTCGCAATACCTGGGCAGCGTGGTGGCGAACTTCGCGCACGTGCCCAAGGACGTGGTCGATCCGGTGGTGTCGCTGCCCATCTACATCGACCTGTTCGACAAGCTCGGCTTCGCCGGCGTGATCTGCACCGCCATCGCGCTGGCCATGCTGCCGCTGATGAACAAGCTCTCGGCCAGCCACTCCGACGTGGCGACGAACCACGACCCGCTGCCGGCCGTGCGCAGCGAGGAATTCGAGACGCCGTGACCCTCCCGGCCCGCCGTTTCGCCGCGGCGGGCCGCTTCAGCGCATGCCGCATCGCCACCTGAAAAACCGCCTCGGCCCCTTCGCGCTGGCGCGCACGCTGGCGTGGCTGCGGCTGTGCGCAATCGGCGGCCAGAGCGTGGCGGTGCTGGTGTGCGCCTTCGTGCTGCACCTGCCGATCCCGCTGTTGCCGCTGCTGGCCTCGATCTGCCTGCTCGCCGTGTTCGCGGTGCTGGCCGCGTGGCGGCTGCGCCGGCCCTGGGCGGTGGGCGAATGGGAGACACTCGCCCACGTTGGGGTGGATACCCTGGTGCTGGGCGTGCTGCTGTATTTCACCGGCGGCGCCAGCAATCCCTTCGTCACCCTGCTGCTGGTGCCCATCGCGCTGTGCGCCGCCGCGCTGTCGATCCGCGCCACCGTCGCGGTAGCCGCCATCGTCGGCACCGCCTACCTGCTGCTGCTGGGCCACTACGTGCCACTGCCGGTGCCGCCGGGCGCGCACGACAACGGCTTTGCCCTGCACGTGGCCGGCATGGGCGTGAACTTCGTCATCACCGCCCTGCTGCTGGCTTTTTTCATCAACCGCCTGGCCCGCGCGCTGCACATGCAGCAGATGGCCACCCAGCGCGTGCATGAGCGCGCGCTGCGCGACGAGGGCATCCTCGCCATCGCCACCCAGGCCGCCGGCGCGGCGCACGAGCTGAACACACCGCTCTCCACCATGCGCACCCTGCTGCCCGAACTGCGCCGCGAGCACGCCAACGACGAGGTGCTGGCCGAAGACCTCGCCCTGCTCGAAGGCCAGGTGGACCGCTGCCGCGACATCCTGCGCGAGATGGTGGCCTTCGGCCAGGCCCAGCTTTCACAAGAGCCCGAGCGGCTCAGCGTGGCGCAGTTCGTGCACAACTGCACCGAACGCTTCCAGTTGCTGCGCCCCGAGGCCGAGCTGGAAGTGCAACTCGACGAGGGCGTGGCCGGCTTGCCCCTGCGCGCGCCGCCGGGCCTGCGCCACGCCCTGCTCAACCTGCTCAACAACGCCGCCGACGCCTCCGCCCAATGCGATGCGCGCGAAGTGCTGCTGCAGGTCGGGCGCGAAGGCGGGCATCTGCAATTCCTGGTGATCGACCGCGGCCCCGGCTTCACCGCCGCCAGCAGCGACGCACGGCTGGGCAAATCGCAAAAGCAGACCGGCCTCGGGCTGGGCCTCACCCTTACCGTGGCCACCGCCGAGCGACTAGGCGGCGAGGTGACCACGCGCAATACCGAAGACGGCGCGGTGGTCTGCCTGCGCCTGCCGCTGAGCGCCATCTCGCCGCGCTGAGCGCCAGGCGCGCTTCTGCGCGCATCCCGCCACCAAACCACCGCTGCGACAACGCGCCATCTGCCGCGGGCATGGCAGCGACCTATTCTTGCAACCCTAGATCCCCATCCAGAGTATCGCCTTGAACGCCCTCCCCCTCGGCCTTTGTGCAGTGGCACTCGCCGTGTCTGCCAGCCCGCTGCCGGCCGCCGATGTTCCCGCTCCCACCACCACGCTCGCCCCGGTCTCGGTGCATGCCAGCGACACCATGGTGATGGAAACGCCCAGCGTGCAGGTGCGCATCCGGCGGCAGAAATTGCAGCAGCAGAACGTCACCGAAAGCGCCGACGCGCTGAAGTACGCGCCGAACATGCAGGTGCGCAAGCGCTACATCGGCGACCCCAACGCGGTGATCAGCGGCCGCAACGCCGGCACCCTGCAGAGCGCGCGCAGCCTGGTCTATGCCGACGGCCTGCTGCTCTCCAACCTGATGACCAACGGCTGGGACGGCGCGCCGCGCTGGGGCATGGTCGCGCCCGCGGAAATCGGCGCGGTGGACATCCTGTACGGCCCCTACTCCGCGCTATATCCGGGCAACTCACTGGGCACCACGGTCTTGATCCACACCGTGCTGCCGCAGCAGTTCACCGCCACCGCAAGCACCCAGTTCTTCAGCCAGGAATACCGCGACGCCTACGGCGCCGGCGGCCATTACAACGGCCACCAGGCCGCCGCCACGCTGGGCGACAAACAGGGGCGCTTCAGCTGGTTGCTGGAACTCAGCCGGCTCGACAACCACGGCCAGCCGATGCAGTACGCCACCGCGAAGGCCGGCGGCAACCCGGCTGCCGCAGTGCCGGTCAGCGGCGCCGTGCTGGACCGCAACCCGAATGGCTCGCCGCGACTGGTCTACGGCGCCAACAGCATCGAGCACACCGTGCAGGACCAGGGCAAGCTGAAAGTCGGCGTCGACCTCACCGAGCGCGTCGCCGCGCTGTTCACCGTCGGCTGGTGGCACAACCGCGCCGAGGACCGCACCCGCAGCCTGATCCGCGACGCTGCCGGCAACCCGGTCGCCGGCGGCGTGATCAGCGCCGCCGGCCAGACCTGGACGCTGCCGGCCAGCGGGCTGGCGCCTTCCTCGTCCAATGACACCCACCTGCTGTACGGCGCCGAGTTCAATGGGCGTCTCGACAACGGCTGGCGCTGGACCGCAGTGGCCAGTCACTACGACTTCCTGCGCTCGCAGGCGGCCACGGCCAACCGGGCCGAACCGGGCGCGCCCAGCGGCGGCCCCGGCACCATCGCCGACCGGGCCGGCTCCGGCTGGGACACCTTCGACCTGCGCAGCTCCGGCCCGCTCGGCGAGCGCCACTTGCTGTACGTCGGTGCACATGGCGACCGCTACGTACTGGACAGCCGCGTGCGCAACGCCAGCGACTGGCGCGGCGACGCCGACGGCGCGCGGGTCAGCGCGTTCGCTGGTCGCACGCAGACCCGCGCGCTGTACCTGCAGGACGTATGGAGTTTCGCCGACGCCTGGGCCCTGACTCTCGGCGGCCGGCTGGAGCAGTGGCGCGCCTACGGCGGCCTGCGCGCGAACGCGACGAGCACGCTGCGCTACGCCGATCGCCGGCGCACCGACTTCTCGCCCAAGGCCGCGTTGAACTGGGACATCACCGACGGCTGGGAACTGCGCCTGGCCTACGGCAAGGCGGTGCGCTACCCCACCGTGACCGAGCTGTTCCAGGGCAGCCTGTCGGCCAACGCGATCGTCAACAACAATCCCGACCTCAAGCCCGAGATCGACCAGTCCACCGACCTCACCCTGACCCGCCACCTCGAGCATGGCCACTGGCGCGTCTCGCTGTACCAGGACCGCATCGCCGATTCGCTGTACTCGCAGACCGACATCACCGTCACCCCCACCGTCACCAGCGTGCAGAACATCGACCGCATGCGCAGCCGTGGCGTCGAGGGCGAAATCAGCCTCACTGACGCATGGATCAACGGCCTCGATCTTTCGGCCAGCCTTGCCTTCAACGACGCCAAGACGCTGGCCGACCGCCAGTACCCGCTGGCCAACGGCAAGTCTTTCCCGCGCATCCCGAGAGTCCGCGCCAGCGTATTCGCCGATTACCGCTTCGCGCCGCAATGGGACGCCTCGCTCGGCATCCGCCATTCCGGCCGCCAGTACGGCACGCTGGACAACAGCGACCCCCTGGACACCTACGGCGCGGTCAGCCGCTTCACCGTGGCCGACGCGAAGCTGCGCTGGAAGTTCGCGTCGGACTGGAGCGCCGCGCTCGGCGTGGACAACCTCACCAACGAACACTACTGGGTCTACCATCCCTACGCCGGTCGCACCTGGTTCGGCGAGTTGCGCTGGGAGTTGTGAAAAGCTGCCAGACCCTGCGTGCACTACTCCCTCCCCTGCTCGCAGGGGAGGGTTGGGGTGGGGTCGCTCTTGATTGCAAAGTCAAAAGCCACCCCCTCCCAACCTCCCCCTGCAAGCAGGGGGAGGAGCCAGAAACCGGCTCTCGAGGAAAACTTGTGCGTCGTCTATTGATCACCCTGCTCTGCCTGCTGCCACTTGCCGCATTCGCCCACGACGGCATGCGCATGGAGATGCCGAAAGGCCCGGAGCTGGGCGCCAGCGCCGCGTTCGACAGCCATGGCCGGCTGTACGTGATGGATGCGGCCGACGGCCACGTGCGGCTGCGCCACTCCGACGACGACGGCCGCACGCTGAGTGCGCCGGTCGAGGTGAACGCCACCGCCGAGCGCATCTATGCCGAGGGCGAGAACCGTCCAAAAATCGCGTTCGGGCCGCATGACGAAATCTACGTGAGCTGGTCGCAGCCACGCGTCGCGCCATGGACCGGCTTCGTGCGTTTCGCCCGCTCGACCGACCGCGGCGAGCACTTCAGCGAACCGCTGACCGTGCACCACGACCGCGCCGAGATCACCCACCGCTTTGACGCGCTGGCGGTGGACGGCAAGGGCCGCATCGTGATCGCCTGGATCGACAAGCGCGACCTGATCGCTGCCGGCAAGCCGTACCTGGGCGCGGCGATCTACTACAGCTGGTCGGACGACGGCGGCAAGAGCTTCTTGCCTGAACGCAAGCTCATCGACCAGAGCTGCGAGTGCTGCCGCATCGCACTGGCGCGCACGCCCGATGGTGAGGTCGCCGCCTTCTTCCGCGCCATCTACGGCGCCAACATCCGCGACCACGCCTACGCCGTGCTGCATACGGACGGCCAGACCAGCCCGGTCGCCCGCGCCACCTTCAGCGACTGGCAGATCGCCGGCTGCCCGCACCACGGCCCCGGCCTGGCGATCGGCAGCGACGGGATTCGCCATGCGGTGTGGTACGAGGCCAAACAGGGCCCGGCCATCCATTACGGCCAGCTCGACCCAGGCCACCCGCCGCAACATGCGCTGACCATCGCCGGCGCTGGCGCCAGCCACGCCGACGTGGCGGTGGACGGCCGCACCGTATGGGTGGTGTGGAACCAGGTGAACGCCGGCGGCTACGCGCTGATGCTGCGGCGCTCGAGCGACGGTGGCGTGCACTTCGACGCGCCCCGCGACATCTCCCATAGCAGCGGTGCGGTGGGCTCGCCGCAGCTGCTGCTGAAACAGGGCCGTGCGTTCGTGGCCTGGAACACCGCCGCCGGCTTCCGCCTGGTCGAGGTAACACGATGAAGCGCCTGCTGCTCGCTTTCGCCCTGTGGTTGCCGGCGCTGGCCTGTGCCGGCACGCTGCAGCCGCTGGCCGGCGCCGACGTGCCCGCCCTGCTGCAACCGCCGGCGCACGGCATGCGCATCATCGCGCTGTGGTCGCTCGACTGCGCCTACTGCGAGCCGAATCTCGAGGCGCTCGCCAAGCTGCAGCGTGCCAACCCGCACGGCATCGAACTGGTCACGGTGACCACCGACAGCATCGCATTGCGCACGGCGATCGAGGCGCGCCTGCACAGCATGAAGATGGACGTCTATCCCGCTCGCGCCTACGCCGAGGCCTCGCCCGAACGCACCAACTTCCTGCTCGACCCGAACTGGGGCGGCGAGACGCCGCGCGTGCTGGTGATCCGCGCCGACGGCGGCCGGCGCGGCATCAGCGGCGCGCTCACCCCGGCGCAGCTGCGCAAGCTCCCGTAGCACGGGGGCATCCCACAGGCGTCCTCACGGCGGCGCCGTACTGCCTGCCGGCGCCGGCATCACGGCGCTGCCGTCGCCCCCGCCGCCGTACCGCCCCTGCTCAACAACGCCGCCGACGCCTCCGCCCAATGCGATGCGCGCGAGGTGCTGCTGCAGGTCGGGCGCGAAGGCGGGCATCTTCAATTCCTGGTGATCGACCGCGGCCCCGGCTTCACCGCCGCCAGCAGCGACGCACGGTTGGGCAAATCGCAAAAGCAGACCGGCCTCGGGCTGGGCCTCACCCTTACCGTGGCCACCGCCGAGCGACTGGGCGGCGAGGTGACCACGCGCAATACCGAAGACGGCGCGGTGGTCTGCCTGCGCCTGCCGCTGAGCGCCATCTCGCCGCGCTGAGCGCCAGGCGCGCCACATGCGGCAAAATGGGTGCCGGCCCTCCTCCGGATTCCCCCATGACCGAATCAGTTCAACCCGCCCCCGCCCACCCTCTCCTGCTGGTGGACGACGACGCCACCTTCGTGCGCGTACTCGGTCGCGCGCTGGTGTCGCGCGGTTTCGAGGTCTACACCGCCACCAACCTCGGCGACGCACGCCAGCTGGCGCGCCGCCACCAGCCGCGCTACTGCGTGCTCGATCTCAAACTCGGCGAGGAAAACGGCCTGCGCCTGATCCCCGAGCTGCACACCCTGGTGCCGGAGATGCGCGTGCTGCTGCTCACCGGCTACGCCTCCATCGCCACCGCGGTGGAAGCGATCAAGCGCGGCGCGCACGACTACCTTGCCAAGCCGGTGGACGCCGACGCCGTGGTGCGCGCCCTGCTCGACGGCGACAACGGCGGCGACACCGACGACGACGACCTGCCCGACGCCCCCGAAGCACCGCTGGCGCTGCGCCGGCTGGAGTGGGAACACATCCAGCGCGTGCTCACCGAATGCAACGGCAACATCTCCGAAACCGCGCGCCGGCTCGGCATGCACCGCCGTACCCTGCAACGCAAGCTGAGCAAGCACCCGGTACGCGAGCGACCCGACAGCGAGGATTGAGCCGCCTGTGAAAAAATCGCCCGCCCGCCGCGCCCACCGCCAAACGCCGTGATGCACCACGCGCCGCGCTGTCGTAGCATGGCCGGGCACGGAGCCGGCTGGTCGCCGGGGCGCCGCGCCCACGGGGGTGGTATGGCGGACAGCAGCGGCAAACGCGACAACCGGGTCGGCATCCGCGTCGGCAGCGCCGGGTCGCGGCCTGCAACCCGCAGCCCGGAGCCCGCCCCCCGCATCCGGACTCGGCAGGAGACTCGCGACAGCCACGACCCGCTGCCCGTGTGCGCGCCCGCGCCGACCTTGGCGTCCCTGGAAACGACGCGCCTGCGCCTGCGCCCGCTCTGCGCGGCCGACCACCAGCTCTACCTCGATCTTTATACCCACCCCGACACCATGCGCTACATCGGCCGCCCCCTGACCTAGGCGCAGGCCACCGCCCATTTCAGGCGGGCCGTGCAGCGACAGGCGCGGCCCACCCTGGATGACAAAATCCTCATCATCGAGGAGAAGTCGACGCGGCATCGCCTCGGGATTTGTGCCACGGCAAGCTTCGACGAGCGCACCGCGAGCATCGAGGCCGGCGTGATGTTGCTTCGGCCCTTTCGCGCCTGCGGCTATGCCGGGGAGGCGCTGACGGCGCTCGTGGACGGAATATTCACCCACTCCCCGGTAGATGAGGTTCGGGTGCGATTCTCGGGGCTGTCCCGGGCCGCCGTGCGGCTCAGCGGGCGCCTTGGCCTGCAACCCGTCGCCGCCGTGCCGCAAGACACCGGCCCGCTGTCCGTGCGCACCTGTTCGATGCGAAGGGCAATGTGGCCGCGGCGCCCCGACCCGACTCGATTTTCCCAGCAAGGCCACCCCATGTCGGACGTCATCGGTTTCCTTGAAAGTGTCGGACGCGATGCCAGCCTGCGTTACGCCACACCAGAGACGCTCGAAGATCGGCTGCGCGACGCCAGGCTCGATGTTGGCATCCGGGACGCGATCCTGGCTGGCGACCGGAATCAGCTCGGCGCCCTGCTCGGCTGCCAGGAGCTCTATTGCATGGTTGCCCCCGGCGAGGAGGATGACGACGAGGATCAGGACGACCCCGACGCGCCATCGACGCCAGCCGCATCCCGCTGGGCCCGCATCCGGTAAGCGGCGTCCATCCATGCCAGGACATCCCGCCATATCCAGGATCGGCGACAGCACGGCACCACCCGCCCCTAGCGCGAGGTTCCGCCCGGCGCAAACGCCGTCGCGTCCCGTCGCGTTCAACCGCCGACTGTGGTGGCAAGACGTCGCGCACCGGCTGTTGTCCGCGCGCCAGTTGCTTGCGTGCTGCCTCCTGCTGCTGGCATGCCTGCACGTCGGCCAGGCGCACGCTGCCGGCGATACGCCACCACCTGGTGTCGACCAGTTGCTCGACCAGGCTGACCGCGTCAAAACCTCCGACCATGCCCGCTTCCTGTCGATCCTCGCCCAACTGTCCACCGGCAGCGGCAAGCTGTCCAAGGATCAGCGCCAGTACCTCGATTACCTGCAGGCGTGGCAGTTGGTCTTTAACGGAGACAACGCCGCAGCGATCGCCCGCATGGATGCGATCGTCACCGGCGCCAGCGACCCTAATCTCCGCTTCCGCGCCAATGCCAACATCATCAACATCCTCGGACTCGACTCCCGCTACAAGGAAGCCTTTGCGCGGCTCGCCACCCTGGTGGCCGACTTGCCCAAGGTGAATCGGCAACAGGAACGCGTGCCAGGGCTCGTCACCATCGTGCAGCTCTACATCCAGGCCGGGCAACACGATCTGGCCGTGAACTACGCGAACCAACTGCTGCTGGCCGACACCAGCGACGACGGCCAGTGCAAAGGGGGGTTCTTCCTGGCCTACGCGATCTACAGCGACAACAACGCGCACCAGCCCGACCGGCGCATCCAGCAAGGCCTCGATGCTTGCGAGCACCTCGGCGACCGCATCTACGCGAACGGCATCCGTACTTTCCTCGCCAGCTCGCTCCTGGCCGACCACCAACCCGATGCCGCCATTGCCCTGTTGCGCCGACACTACGCCGAGGCTCTCGGCACCCGTTACAACCGGGTCATCGCCCAGTTCGAAAACCTGCTCGCCCAGGCCTACCTGGCCAATGGCGACGCCACCCAGGCCAGCCGCTTTGCCCTTGCGGCCATTGATCATTCCGCCAAGGGTGAGTCCAGTGCGACGCAGGCACAGGCCTACCGCACACTCTTCGAGGTCGCCAAAGCAGGCCAGAACTGGCAAGCCGCCCTCGGCTACCACGAACAGTACATGGCGATCGACAAGGCTTATCGCGGCGACAGCAGCGCGCGCGCGGTGGCCTACGAGGTCACCAAACTGCAGATGCAGGAACGGCAGCAGAAGATCGCGGCGCTCAGCAAGCAAAACCAGATTCTGCGACTGCAACGCACGCTGGATCGTCAGACGCTGGAAATAAGCCGGCTCTATATCGCCCTGCTGGCACTGGCCGCCGCGGCGATCGCCCTGCTGGCGCTCCGCCTCTGGCGCTCGCAATTGCGCTTCAAGCGCATGGCGCACCGCGACGGCCTCACCGGCGCCTTCAACCGCCAGCAGTTCGTGGCCCTGGCCACCAGCCAGCTCCTGCAGGGCCAGCGCGCGAACCGCGACCTCTGCGTGGCCATCCTGGACATGGATCACTTCAAGCCGATCAACGACCAGCACGGCCACGCCATGGGCGACCGCGTGCTGCAGATCGCCGTGCAGACCTGCCAATCCCATCTGCGCACCCACGATCTGTTCGGCCGGCTCGGCGGCGAGGAGTTCGGCATCCTGCTGCCCGACTGCAGCCTCGCCCAGAGCCGCCTGCGCATCGAGCAGATCCGCACCGCCTTGGCGGCGCAGGCGGCCGATGCCGCAACGGTGAGCATCCCGATTTCCGCCAGCTTCGGCATCGCGCACACCTCGGTGCACGGCTACGAGCTGGGCAAGCTGCTGATCCACGCCGACGCCGCGCTCTACCGCTCCAAGCACGAAGGGCGCAATCGCGTCAGCCTGGCCGGCCGCGACGAAACCAGCTTCGACTGGCCCGCCGCGTCATCGTCCGACCCGGATCAGCCGGTGACGCTGCAGTAGCTCGCCGCATGACGGGAGCAGCTCAGCAACCGATGCTGGGCGTCAGTTCGATCCTGAGCGTATCGTCCTCGACGGTCTTGCCCTGCTTGTCGACGTGTTCGCTGCCAAACTGGATGACACCCATCTCCCCTGGCCTCGTGCGCACCCAAGGACTGCTCGGTTCACTCAGCGGGCCACCACTCATGCTGCCCCGGATTTCCAATTGCCCATGTTCGGCAGGAACCACGGTGAATCGACCCTTCCACGGCGGCATCTTGCCAAGATTCGTCTCCGTCAGATCGTAGAACTGGCCGGGCTTCAGGCACACGGTGGCCTGCAGGCGTGGCGGCTGGTGGCTCACACCAAAGGTCACCTTCAAGGTATAGCCCTGCTCGGTTGTCGCCGAACCGACTCTCCCCGGCGACACCGGCGACGTCGTCGCATAGACGCTGCCGGCAAGCGCCAACGCCGCGTTCAAGACTACAAACGAACCACACGCGCGACGCAACTTTCCCGGCTGATGCAGCTTCAACATGGCAATACGCTCCGTAAGTGGATGCCGCGGGGACCACGTGCAACCCACCGGCAGCGCGAATGCCGCCGACTGGGTTTTCAACATGGCGTTGGCGTAGCTGCGCCGTTGCGTGCCGTGCCTGCGCAACACCGCCGCGTCGCAGGCCAGTTCCTGGTCGTGGCGCAGGGCGGCCAGTGCCCACCAGGCCAGCGGGTGGCACCACAGCAGTGCGACGAACAGTTGCGCGAGCAGGCACCACCAACCGTCGCCGCGCCGCGCATGCGCGTCTTCGTGGGCAAGGATCAAGGCTTGCTCGACGGCGTCATAGCGTTCGGCGAAATCCGCCGGCAGCACGATGCGGCTGCGCCACGCGCCGACCAGGGCCGGGCCGATGTCGCTGCTCGCGGCGCGCAGCACCGGCCGACGCGACGGCATATGCATGAGCGGTGCGGCGTCACGCAGTCGTTGTCGATAGCGGCGTTGCGCCAGAACGGCCAGCGCGAGCACGACGGCGGCACCGGCCAGCCACAGCAACAGGGCGCCGACGCGACCGTCGAATCCGCCTGCGGCGCTTGCGCGCGGTGCTGCCGTGCCCATCGCCGAGGTGATCGTGTAGACCAAGGGCGGCAACGGCGTGGTCGCCACGACAGCGTGCGGCAACTGGCTGGCCAGCAGCGCCAGCGGCGGCAGCAGCCACAACTGGAACGCGCGTTCGGCGCCGAACCCGCGCCGGCACGGCTTGCGCAGTGCGGCGACGAACAGCACCGCCGCGGTGAAGGCCAGCAGCGCCAGCCAGCCGCGCGCGGTCCAGGCCGCCGCCAGCGCTTCAAGGCCCGGCATCTGAGGATTATTCATCGTCGAGCTCCTTCAGCAGCTTGCGCAGTTCGGCAATGTCCTTCTTGCTGAGCTTGCGCTGCTCGGAGAAATGCGCCACCAGCGGCGCCACGCGGCCGTCGAACAGGCGGTCGAGCAGGCCCTTGCTCTCCTGCGAGACGTATTTCTCGCGGGAGAGCAGCGGCGTGTAGAGGTAACGGCGACCATCCTTTTCCGCTTTCACCGCCTTCTTCTTCAGGAGGCGGTTGAGCAAGGACTTCACCGTGCCTTCCTGCCAGTCCTGCGCCGGACCGACCTCGGCGAGGATCTCCTCTGCACTGCGCGGCGATGCGTACCACAGCACCTCCATCACCACCGCCTCGGCTTCACTGATTGCCATGGCACCACCGTTTACACGTGTAAGTGAATCGATGTTTACATGCGTAATTGATCGAGTCAAGCGCTATCCCACGCCGGCATTCCCCGCGCACGGGGGAGGGAGAGCAAGCTTTTGCGACCACGGCACTGAGGCAGGCAGGTGGGTATCCGTCGTATCCTTGGCGTCTGATTCCCACGCATGAAGGCACGGCAATGGACAAGGTTTGCGCTAGCGCTGGCAAGGCTCTCGACGGGCTGCTGTTCGACGGCATGACGATCGCGGCTGGCGGCTTCGGCCTGTGCGGCATTCCCGAAAACCTGATCGGCGCGCTGCTGGAGGCCGGCACCAAGGGGCTGACCATCGTCGGCAACAACGCTGGCGTGGACGATTTCGGCATGGGCCCATTGCTCAAGACCCATCAGGTGAAGCGCGTGTATGCCTCCTACGTGGGCGAGAACAAGGAGTTCGAGCGCCAGGTGCTGGCCGGCGAGCTGGAGCTGCACCTCACCCCGCAGGGCACCCTGGCCGAGAAGCTGCGCGCCGGTGGCGCCGGCATCCCGGGCTTCTACACGCGCACCGCGTTCGGCACCCAGCTGGCCGAAGGCAAGGAAACCAAGCTGTTCGACGACAAGGAGTACGTGCTGGAGGAAGCGATCCGCGCCGACGTCGCCATCGTCAAGGCGTGGAAGGGCGACCGCCTCGGCAACCTGGTGTTCCGCGAAACCGCGCGCAACTTCAACCCGATGATCGCCACCTGCGGCAAGGTCTGCGTGGCCGAAGTCGAGGAACTGGTGGAAGTCGGCACGCTCGACCCGAACAACATCCACGTGCCGGGCATCTACGTCGACCGCATCATCCAGGGCGCGACGTACGAGAAGCGCATCGAGTTCCGCACCATCGCCGGCGCCAACACCGGCAAGGAAAGCCCCTTGCGCACCGCACTGGCGCAGCGCGCCGCGAAGGAGCTGCGCGACGGCTACTACGTGAACCTCGGCATCGGCATCCCCACCCTGGTGGCGAACTTCATCCCCGCCGGCATGGACGTGGTGCTACAGTCGGAGAACGGCCTGCTCGGCATCGGTCCGTTCCCCACCGAGGCGCAGATCGATCCCGACCTCATCAACGCCGGCAAGCAGACCGTGACCACCCTGCCCGGCTCGGCGTTCTTCTCCAGCGCCGAATCGTTCGCGATGATACGCGGCGGCCACATCGACCTGGCGATCCTCGGCGGCATGGAAGTCTCCGCCACCGGCGACCTCGCCAACTGGATGGTGCCGGGCAAGATGGTGAAGGGCCCCGGCGGCGCAATGGATCTGGTCAGCGGCGTGCGCCGCGTGGTGGTGCTGATGGAGCACTGCGCAAAGGACGGCTCGTCCAAGATCAAGAATCAGTGCGACCTGCCCATCACCGGCCGGGAGTGCGTGGATCTCATCATCACCGACCTGGCCGTGTTCGAGGTGGCCAAGGGCAAGGGCCTCACCCTGATCGAGCTCAACCCCGGCGTGACGCTGGACGAGGTGAAGGCCAAGACGGGCTGCGCCTTCGCCGTGGGCGCCGCGCTGGCACGCTGACGCTCACTCCACCACGGGCAGGGCCGCCGGGAAGCGCACGCACGCACAGCCTGGCTGCCCCGGCCCACCCTGCAACTCGAACTGCCAGGCGAAGCGGTCGCTGATGCGCTGGGCGATGGCCAGTTCGAAGCTGTGCCGCGTGTCCTGCGCGGTGACATGGCGCGGCACATGGCTCACCGTGATCGCGGCGGGCTGCACCACGATCCGCACCCGGCCATCTTCGGCATGCTGGCAAGCATCGCGGATCAGCTGCCAGCACAGCACCGAGAACGCGCGCACCGAACCCTGCAGGGCGAAGCTCGCCGACTCGTCCAGTTGCAGATCCAGCGGCTGCTCAGCCATCAGCTCGCGTGCCGTTTCCAGCTCGCGTCGCAGCACCTCGTTCACCACGAAGCGCTCGACGGTGCAGCCGAGGTCGGATTCGCGCGCGAGGATCAGCAGCACCTCCACCAGCGCCTCCAGCTCGCGCGTGGCGCGGTGGATGCGCCGCACCGAGCGCTGGCCGGATTCGCCCAGGCCAGCGTCATCGGCAAGCATGTCCACTGCCACGCGGATCACGGTGAGCGGCGTGCGCAGTTCGTGGCTGGCATCGCGGGTGAAGTTGCGCTCGCGCTCGCCGTAGTCGGCCACCCGCCGGGCCAGACCATGCACGCCGCCGGCCAGCACGGCGAGATCGTCGCCAGCCGGCTCGCGCTGCGCGTGATCCTGCAGCGCGCGCAGGCTCGGCGCATCGCCGCGCCAGTCGCCGACCAGCCGCGCCAGCGCGCTCACCGGCTGCCACGCCCGCCGCAGGCCGACCCAGGCCAGTGCACAGCCCACCGCCAGCGCCGCCAGCACCGGCAACAGCCAAGCCTGATCCCGCGCCACCACGACGCAACCCGTGGTCGCCACCGCCAGCTGCAGGACGAACCACCCGGCGACACGCCGGCCAAATGCGCTCCTGCGGACGAGCGCCGCGTCCCGCCCTGCTTCTGCTTTCATCTACGGACTGATTACCTGCTTGTCACGCCATCTGGGCGACGCCAGCCACTTCCGCATCGAGATCCGCGAGCCGGTAGCCAGCCGAATGGATGGTATGTAGCAGGGGACGCGCGAAGGGTTTGTCGATCACCCGACGCAGGTTGTACAGGTGTGAGCGCAAGGTGTCCGAATCGGGCAGCATGTCGCCCCAGATCTCGCGCTCGATGTCGCGCCGGGAAACCACTCGCGGCGACTCGCGCATCAGGATCGCCAGCAGCTTCAGGCCGATCGGCGAAACGGTGAGCTCCTGCCCCGCGCGCGTGAGCCGCAGCGTGGCGGTATCGAGCACCATATCGCCCACGTTGAGCACCTCGGCGGAAACCTGGCGGCGATCGCGACGAATCAGCGCGCGCAAGCGCGCCTCCAGCTCACGCACCTCGAATGGCTTGACCAGGTAGTCGTCGGCACCGGCTTCCAGGCCGATCAGCTTGTCTTCCAGCGTGTCGCGCGCGGTGAGCATCAGCACCGGCGTGGCCTTCTTCGCCTCGCGGCGCAGCTTGCGGCACACCTCCAGGCCATCCAGGCCCGGCAGCATCAGATCCAGCACGATCACGTCGTAGCTGCCTGATATCGCCAGGTGCAGACCACTGGAACCATCGGCGGCGTAATCCACCGAATAGCCGCGCCCTTCCAGAAACTCCCCCACCGTCTCGGCGATCTGGCGATTGTCTTCCACCAGCAGAATCAGGCCGGCCTGCTCGTCGCGTCCGCTCATGACATCCCCCTGTGTGGTTTCACGTTTGTGAAGGCGAGTCAAACGGGTGCGATGTGATATTCGCGTGAAAATACGTTATCGCACCAACGGACGCAGCTTTTCCCATACATTTTCAAGCACCTGCGGCTCACCGGCAGCAGTCGGATGCAGGCCATCCGGCTGCATCAGGGCCGGCTGGAGCGCCACGCCCTCCAGCAGGAAGGGCAGCAGGGCCACGTGCTTGCGCCTGGCCAGGCCGGCGTATACCGCGCGCAGGCCGTCGCGGTATTGCGGGCCGTAGTTCACCGGCAATTCGATGCCCAGCAGCAGCACTTGCGCATGCGTGGCCTGGGCCGCGCTGACCATCGCGGTGAGGTTGTCGCCCAGCTGGTTCAGCGGCAGGCCTTGCAGGCCATCGTTCGCGCCCAGCTCGATCACCACCACGCGCGGCCGGTAAGTGGCCAGCAGCGCCGGCAAGCGGTTGCGCCCGGACAGCGAGGTCTCGCCACTGATGCTGGCATTGACCACGCGCCACGGTGGCACCATCTTGCCAAGGCGGATCTCCAGCAAATGCACCCAACCTTGATCCACGGCGATGTTGTGCGCGGCGGAAAGCGAATCGCCCAGCACCAGCACGCTACGCGTGGTCGTCTGCGCCATCGCGGCACCCGTCACCAACAGCAAGCACAGCACCCACAGGAAACGACGCATGAGCGGCACGCCTCAAGCCATCCTCGAAGCCACGGATGTTAGCAAGTCGGTGGACGGCCCCGAGGGCCGGCTCGCGATCCTCGACGGCGTGAGTCTCGCCGTGGCCGCGGGCGAGAGCTTCGCCATCGTTGGCGCCTCGGGCTCGGGCAAGACCACCCTGCTCGGCCTGCTCGCCGGGCTGGACACGCCAAGCCGCGGCGGCATCCGCCTGGCCGGCCATGCGCTGGAGACCCTGGATGAGGAAGCGCGCGCCGACCTGCGCCGCCGCCTCGTCGGCTTCGTGTTCCAGTCCTTCCACCTGCTGCCCGCGCTCAGCGCCGAGGAAAACGTGATGCTGCCGCTGGAACTGGAAGGCGATGCGCAGGCGCGCACGAAGGCCCGCGATGCGCTGGATGCGGTAGGCCTGTCGGCGCGGCGCCGGCACTACCCGGCGCAGCTTTCCGGTGGTGAGCAGCAGCGCGTGGCGATCGCCCGCGCCTTCGTGCACGGCCCGCGCCTGCTGTTCGCCGACGAGCCCACCGGCAACCTTGACCAGCGCACCGGCCACCACATCGCCGAACTGCTGTTCGCGCTGAACCACGACCATCGCACCACCCTGGTGCTGGTCACCCACGACGCGCAGCTGGCGGCACGTTGCCAACGGCGCATCGAGTTGGAGGAAGGACGCGTGGTGGCACACGCGGCGGTGGTGGGCGCATGAGCGCACCCATTTCTCCCCTTACCCGCTTTTTACGCTTGTTCCCCTCGCCCGCTTGCGGGAGAGCGGCCGGGGGAGAGGGAGCACATCGGGTCGCACTAACAGATACGGGAAGCAGAACATCGCGCCTCCACGCGCAGGACACCGCGCCCACGTCCACCGGGGCGCAGCCATGAAGCTGCTGCGCCTGGCCCTGCGCAATCTGCGCCGTGAATGGCGGCTACCCGAGCTGCGCACGCTGGCCGGCTCGCTGCTGTTGGCCGTGTTGGCGCTGGGCGTGGTGGCCACGCTGGCCGCGCGGGTGGAGCGCGGCATCCTCGCCAGCGCGGCGGAGTTGATCGGCGGCGACATCGGCATCTCGGCGCCGCAGGCCGTACCGGATGCGTTTGCCGACGTGGCGCGTCGCGATGGCCTCGCCATCAGCCACGCCGCCGGCTTTCCCAGCGTGGCCTTCGCCCATGGGCACAGCCAGTTGCTCGACGTCGAAGCCACCGACGGTGCGTATCCGCTGCGCGGCAAGCTGGTGTTGGCGGATGTGCACGACCACCAGCGCAACGGCCATGGCCCGGCCGTCGGCACGGTCTATCTTGACCACCGCGCGCTGGTGGCGCTCGCGCTCAAGGTGGGCGATACGCTGCAACTGGGCGGCAAGCCGCTGCGCATCGCCGCCGAACTGGTGCAGCAACCCGACGGCGGCGCGCTGGTGTCGCTGGCGCCGCGCGCGCTGATGAGCCTGCCCGACGCGGAGCAAGCGGGCCTGCTCGGCAACGGCAGCCGCGCGCATCACCGACTGCTGCTGGCCGGCACGCCCGAGGCCGTGCAACGCTGGCGCGCCTGGGCACAGCGCCAGACCCTGCCGCAGGGCGCGGAACTGATCACGCCGGAGCAGACGCAGGAACGCATGCGTACCGCCTTCGACCGCGCTGGCGCCTTCCTGCATCTCACCGCTTTGCTGGCCGCGCTGCTCGCCGGCGTGGCGATCGCACTGTCCGCGCAGCGCTATGCACGACGCAAGACGCCCGAGGTAGCCCTGCTGCGCGCGCTGGGCACGCCGCGCCGACGCGTGCTGGGCCTCTTGCTCGCCACGCTCGCCGCGCTGGCGCTGCCGGTGGCGCTCGCCGGCGTGCTGCTCACGCTGGGCGCGGCGCAGCTGGCCTGGCAGTTCGCACGCACGCTGTTCGGCGGCATGCCCACCGAGCTGCCACTGTGGCCCGCGCTGGGTGCTGCGGCGATGGGCCTGGCGGTGCTGGCCGGCTTTGCACTGCCGCCGCTGCTGCGCTTGGCCGACGTACCACCGGTCGCGGTGTTCCGCGAGAGCATGGCGCGCCGGGTGCGCCGCTTCGACGTGTTGTATCTGCTGCCTGCGCTGGTGGTGCTGGCGTTGATCTGGAGCCAGAGCGGCTCGCTGAAACTCGCCGGCATCCTCGCTGCCAGTCTCGCCGGCGTGGCGCTGGTGGCCGCGCTGCTCGCGGCGCTGCTGCTATGGCTGGCGCGGCGCGTGGCGCCGGGCGCGCATCCCGCGTTGCGGCTGGGACTCGCCGCCCTCGCCCGGCGCCGGGGCTTGAGCGTGGTGCAGGCCACCGCGCTCGCGCTCGGCCTTACCGCGCTGCTGCTGTTGTCGGTGGTGGCGCCCGCCCTGCTCGACGGCTGGCGCCAGGAGCTGCCCGTCGACACGCCGAACTGGTTCGCGCTGAACCTGCAGGACGACCAGCGTGCCGGCTTCACGCAGGCGCTGGCAGGCATCGGCGCCGACCAGCTCAACATGATGCCGCTGGCGGTGGGCAAGCTCGTCGCCATCGACGGCAAGCCGATGGACAGCCTGCACTTCGCCGACCCGCGCGCGAAGGACTGGGCGGATCGCCAGCTGCGCCTGTCCTGGGCCGCTGCGCTGCCGGGCGCGAACCGGGTGATCGCCGGCCATTGGTTCGCGGCGCAACCGGCGCAGGCCGAGGTATCGGTGGATCGGATGTGGCGCGACATGTTCGCGCTGAAGCTGGGCGACACGATGCGTTTCGACGTGGGCGAAAGCCGCGTCGACGCGAAGATCACCAGCTTCCGCAACGTGGACTGGAGCTCGTTCCGGGTCAACTTCTTCCTGCTGCTCGACCCCGCGCACGCCGGCGCGCTGCCGCACACCTGGCTGGCCAGCTTCCACCTGCCGCCCGGCCACGCGCAGGCGATGGCGCAGCTGTCGCACGACTATTCCAACCTGAGCCTCGTCGACGTGGACGACCTGCTGACGCGCATCCGCCAGATCGTCGACCGCGTCGGCGGCGCGGTGCGCTGGATCCTTGGCTTCAGCCTGCTCGCCGGCGCACTGGTGCTGGCCGCCTCGCTGGCCGCCAGCGCCGCCGAACGTCGCCACGAAGCCGCCCTGCTGCGTACGCTGGGCTCACGCCGCAGCCAGTTGCGCGTGGCCGCCGCCTGCGAGTTCGCCCTGCTCGGCCTGATCGCCGGACTCACCGCCGCGCTGGGCTCCGCCGGCGCGGGCCTGTGGCTGGGACGCGCGGTGTTCCGCATCGATGACTTCGCGCCGCCGGCATGGCCGCTGGCGCTGGGCGCGCTGGGTTGTGCGCTCGTGGTGATGCTGCTGGGCCTGGTGGGCACACGCAAGGTGACGCGCACCTCGCCGATGCGGCTGTTGCGGGAAGGATGAGGCAACCGTCACCATCCGCGGGTTCGCATCACCACGCGGAGATCCCATGTACACGCTCCACTACGCCCCCGGCACCGCCAGCATGGTGGTGCACCTGGCCCTGCTGGAAATCGGCGCGCCCTACGAACTGCGGCTGGTCGATTTCGAGCACGACACGCAGCACAGCGACGCGTACCTCAGGCTCAACCCGCGCGGCGTGGTGCCCACGCTGGTGATCGACGGCCGGCCGCGCCACGAATCGGCCGCGCTGCTGACGATGCTGGCCGAGCGCCATCCCGAGGCGAAGCTGATCCCGCCGCCGAGTACGCCGGAGCGCGAAGCCTGGCAGCAGTGGGTGGTCTATCTCAGCAACACGCTGATGTCCACCTACCGCTGCTGGTTCTATCCCGCCGACCTGGGCATGGCGGAACATACGCCGGAGGTGCGTGCGGCCCTGCAAAAGAAGATCGAGGCGGTATGGAAGCTGCTCGACGCCCAGCTCGCACAGTGCGGCCCCTACCTGCTCGGCACGGCCTTCTCCGGCGCCGACCTGCTGCTCACCATGCTGATGCGCTGGTCGCGCAACATGCCGCGCCCCGCCACCGAATGGCCGGCGCTGAAGCAGCTGGCTGATCTGGTCCGCGCACGCCCAAGCTGGAAGAAGCTGTACGAACTGGAAGGCCTGGGCGGGTGGTGATGCCCGGCGGCAATGCCGCTGTCGCGGACGGATCGAGCCTGTAGAGTGCGTTCTCCACCCACCAAGGAAACACCCATGGCCGACCAGACCCCACCCGGCAAACCCGGTTCCGGACGCCAGCGCAACATTGGCGTCGGCATTGCCCTCGGCGTAGCCATCGGCTCGGCCATCGGCGTCGCGATACACAACCTGGCGCTGGGCATCGGCGTGGGCGTCGCCATCGGCATCGCGCTCGGCGCCAGCCGCCGCGGGAACGGCAGACAGGATCGCGAGTGATCCCAGCCGCCGTCGCCACCGGCTGGCGCACCAGGCTGCGATCCGAATGGCTGTTGCTGCTGTTCGCCGCGCTCGCCTTCGCACTGGCGTTGCTCGACCCGCACCCGCTGGCGGACTACCGCCGCTGGTTGCAGCTCCCCACGCTGGCCGGCTTGCTGGGCCTGATGCTGGCGATCCAGGGCGTCCGCGACAGCGGGCTGGTGCAACACGCGGCGAGCGTGCTGGCCGCGCGCGTGCACAGCCTGCGCGCACTGGGCCTGCTGCTGGTGACCAGCGCCGCCCTGCTCGCCACGGTGCTGACCAACGACGTGAGCCTGTTCCTGATCGTGCCGCTGACGCTGGCCATCGGCGCCATCTCCAACCTGCCGGTGGCGCGCATGGCGGTGCTGGAGGCGTTGGCGGTGAATGCGGGCAGCACGCTCAGCCCCATCGGCAACCCGCAGAACCTGCTCTTGTGGCAGCACTCGCAGTTGCCGTTCCCGCACTTCGTGCTGGCGATGCTGCCCGTGGCGGCCGTGATGTTCGCCCTGGTCGCCGCGCTCACGCTGGCATGGCTGCCGAAAGGCCGCGCGCAGTTCCATCCCGCGCAGGTGGACGGCCATCCGATAACCCTGCCGTTGGCCGTCGGCTCGCTGCTCGCGCTGGCGGCCATGGTGCTGGCGATGGAATACGGCCAGGCCTTGCCGGGCGCGCTGGCGCTGGCCGTGGCCTATGCGCTTGCGGCGCGGCACGTGCTGGGGCGCATCGACTGGCTGCTGCTGGCCACGTTCGCGGCGATCTTCCTCGGCCTCGGCCACTTCGCCGCATTGCCGCTGGTGCAACACGGACTGGATCAACTCGCGCTGGATGATCCCCGCGCCCTGTTCATCGGCGGCATCGCGGCCTCGCAGCTCATCAGCAACGTGCCGGCCACGGTACTGCTGCTGGACCGCGCGCCCGACGCCATCGCGCTGGCGGTCGCGGTGAACGTGGGTGGCTCGGGGCTGGCGATCGGATCGCTGGCGAACCTGATCGCGCTGCGGCTGGCGGATCAGCCGCATGGCCTGCGGCTGTTCCATCGCGTGTCGATACCATTCCTGCTGGTGTGCGCGCCACTGGCGTACCTGGCGTGGCGGTACACCAGCCTGTAGGAGCCTGCCGGCGGGCGGTTTCTGCCTTGCGGCCCCATGCTGGAAAGGGCGTCGCCCGCACGCGGGCTCCCACGAAAATCGTGATCGACCGGTGCCGGGTCAATCGTCCTCGCGCGGCACGCTGACCTTGCCGCGCACGCCGCTGTGGTTGACGTCGCCGCTGCCCTTCGCGCCCAGCGCCAGGTCGCCAGCCACGTCGTGCACGCCGAGATCGCCCGAGCCCAGCGTATCCACCCGCACGCTGCCCGCCACGTTGCGCAGGGTGACGTCGCCCGAGCCGATGCTGCCCACCTTCGCATCGCCGCGGATGTCGCGTGCCTTCAGGTCGCCCGAACCGACCGCACCGACCTGCAGGGCGCCGACGTCCTGCGCATCGACATCGCCCGAACCCACGCTGGCGCTGAAGCGACCGGCGACATGGCTGGCGTACAGGTCGCCGGAACCCACCGTGCCGGTCAGCTCGCGCACGCCGGTCACATGGGCATCGCCCGAGCCCACGCGCACGGTCAGCGGCAGCTCCGGCGGCAACTGCACGTTCGCCTCCAGGCTGGCATGGCTGCTGCCGAACAGGTGCAGGGTGAACACCCCGCCGCCATCGCCCAGCTCGACGATGAGCTGGTCGCCTTCGCGGTGCTGCCTGACCACCAGATGGGGCAGCATGGCCTCGTCCGAGGCGCAGGCACGGCCATCGAGCAGCAATTGCTTCGCACCGGGCACGCCGGTGACGTGCAGGTCGTGGCTGTTCACCTCGACCTGCACGCCGCGCACGCCGGCCAAGTCGAGCTGCAGATGCCGCGGTGCTGTATAGCGGCAGTTGCCGGCCAGGGCGGACAACGGCAGGCACAGCAGGATGAGCGGGACAAGACGACGCATGTGGCAACTCCTCGGGTTGGCGGTACGGTAGTTGGATGCCGCGTATCGCCAAACGGTTGCAAGACCCTTGTGCAGACGCGGTCAACCGGCGACGAAAGCGGGCGTTTGCATGAGCGCCACCTCCCATGGAGCCACCCCATGCAACACCGCAACCTGATCCTCACCGCGCTCGTCACCCTGCTTGCCGCCGGCCCGGTGGCGATGGCGCAGACAGCCGCCCCGGCCACTCCCGCCCAGCCCACCGCCAGCCCCGCCCATGCCGCCGCGCCGGCCTGGCGCCACGATGGCATGCCGTCGCTGGCCCGCATGCACGACATGCGCGGCATGCGCGACATGCGCGACATGCGCGACATGCACCACGACCACGACGTCGGCGTGATCGGCGACCTGCACAGCCTGGAACACCTGTACCGGCAGAACGGCCACAGCAAGGAAATGGTCGCGGTCTACCAGAACGTGCTGGCCAAGTCGCAGGATCCGCGCGTGCGCGACTATGCCTACCACCACCTCGCCCGCCTGCAGGCACAGCCGGCCGACGTGGATCAGGCCATCGCCACGCTGAAGAAAGGCCTGGACGAGAACCTCGCCAATGAGGCGAAACTGCGCGCCGAGCGCGAGCAGATGCGTGCGGCCTGGCAGGCGCATCACGCCAAATCCGCAGCCGCCGCACCGACGGCAGCCACACCCGCCGCACAATGAGCCGGCGGGCGACGCGGCCTCACCCTGTCGCGTCGTCCCGCTTGGCGCGCTGCCACAAGGCTTCCTGCGCGGCGAGGTCGTGATCGGACAAGGCACCACCCGCTTCGGCGGCGAGTGCTTCCATGCGGCGGAAGCGCCGCTCGAACTTGGCATTGGCGTGGCGCAGCGCGCGCGAGACATCCACCCCGGCATGGCGAGCCAGGTTGGTCGCCACGAACAACACGTCGCCGATCTCGTCCTGCAGCCGCGCGGGATCGGCGCCGGCCTCGAACTCGACGCGCACCTCATCCATTTCCTCGGCCAGCTTGTCCAGCAGCGGCCGATGATCGGGCCAGACGAAGCCCACCGTGGCGGCGCGCTGCTGCAGCTTCACCGCGCGCTTCCACTCGGGCAGGCCATGCGAGACGCCGGCCAGCGCGCTGGCATCGGGCGCCACGCCCTTGGTGGCGCGTTCGGCGGTCTTGAGTTCCTCCCAGGCCTGTTTCTGCGCGTCGAGATCGGCGTAGCTCACGTCGCCGAACACGTGCGGATGGCGACGGATCAGCTTGGCGTTGATCGCCTGCGCCACGTCGGCGAAACCGAACAGGCCGCGCTCGGACGCCATCTGTGCGTGGAACACCACCTGCAGCAGCAGGTCGCCCAATTCCTCGCGCAGGTCCTCATGGTCGCCGCGGTCGATGGCGTCGACCACCTCGTAGGCTTCCTCGATGGTGTAGGACGCGATGCTGGCGAAATCCTGCGCCACGTCCCACGGGCAGCCGCGCGCGGGGTCGCGCAGACGCGCCATGATCGCCAGCAGTTCCCCAAGCTGCTCCTGCGCGGCGGTGGCGTCTGGATGGCTCACGGCAGGCCGGCGGCGCGCAGCTTCGCCGGCCAGTCCAGGCTGGCGTCGCCCACCGCGATGAATTCGGGGTTGAGCAGGGATTCGCCGCGGTCGTAGCGCAGCGGCGCGCCGGCCAGATCCAGCACGGCGCCGCCGGCTTCCTCCAGCACGCATTGCGCGGCGGCGGTATCCCACTCGCTGGTGGGGCCGCGGCGCAGATAGACGTCCGCGCCACCGCGCGCCAGCAGGCAGAACTTCAGCGAGGAACCCAGCGGCCGCAGCGCGTAGCCCTCGCCCACCAGCTGGCGCAGGGTGTCCTCCTGCGAACCACCGTGCGAGCGGCTGCCGGCGACGATGACCGGCGACGCCAGCGTACGGGTGGTGATGCGTTCCCAATCGCCGTTCTCGGCCCGCTGTCGCCATGCACCGAGGCCGCGCGCGGCGGCAAACAGCTCGCCACTGGTCGGCGCCAGCACCACGCCGAGCACGCTCTGGTGGTTTTCGACAAGCGCAATGTTGACGGTGAACTCGCCGTTGCGCTTGATGAATTCGCGGGTGCCGTCCAGCGGATCGATCAGCCAGTGCCGCGGCCAGCTGCAGCGCTCCTGCCACGGCCGCTGGCTGGCCTCCTCGGACACCATCGGCAGGGTGGGATCGAGCGCGGCCAGCCCGGCGGCGATCACCTGCTGCGCGGCCAGGTCGGCGGCGGTGAGCGGGGAGTCGTCGGCCTTCCACTCGATGGCGAAGTCGCCGTCGTAGATCGCCATGATGGCTTCGCCGGCGCGGCGCGCCAGCGTGCCGACGGCCTGCAGCACGGGATGATCCGGAGCGTGGCTCATGCGATTTTCAACCGGCCGGCGAGGTATTCGCGCGCCATGAACAGCGCGGCGATGGAGCGGCCCTCGGTGACGTCGCTGCGCGTCACCAGGGTGTGCAGCTCGGCGAGTTTCCACGGCACCACTTCCAGCGGTTCGGGCTCGTCGCCGGGCAGGCGTTCGGGATAGAGCTCCTGCGCCAGCACCACGTGCGCCAGGTGCGACATGTAGGACGGCGACAGCGACAGCGTGTGCAGTTCCGTGAGCCGATGCGCGCCAAAACCCACCTCTTCCTTCAGCTCGCGATTGGCGCCGTCCAAGGCGTGCTCGCCAGCGTCCAGCCGGCCCTTGGGCAGGCCCAGCTCGTAGCGCTCCAGGCCCACGCCGTACTCGCGTACCAGCAGCACGGTTTCCGCATCGCGCATCGGCACGATGATGACTGCGCCCAGCCCGCCGGGCCGCATGCGCTCGAAGGTGCGGCGCTCGCCGTTGGAGAACTCCAGGTCGACCTGTTCCAGATGCAGGAAGCGGCTGTGCTCGATCGCACGCGTGGCATGAATGATGGGCTTGGACATGCCGCGATTGTATCCGCCTCAGTGCGCCAGCCGCCGCAGCGCCTCGGCATGGATCGCCGGCACCCCGGCCAGTACGCTGGTGGTGTCCAGCGTGAGCGGCTGGCCGTCCAGATCGCTGAACACACCGCCAGCCTCGCGCACGATGGCGGCCAGCGCGGCGACGTCGAGGATGTTCACGTCCGACTCGATCACCAGATCCAGGCTGCCGCGCGCCAGCAGGTGGTAGTGGCAGAAATCGCCATAGCCGCGGATGCGGTTGCTGTCGCGGATCATCGCGCCCAGTGCGCCCCAGCGCGCATCGCCGGTCAGCGTCTTCACGTTGCCGGTGGAAAGCGAGGCCTGCGCGAAGTCCGCGGTATCGGCCACGCGCACGCGCGCGCCCTCGAACCACGCGCCCTGGCCGCGGCTGGCCCACATCGTCTCGCCGTAGATCGGGGCGCTGGAAACGCCCAGCACCAGTTCGCCGCGTTCCATCAGCGCGATCTGGGTGGAGAAGAACGGCGTGCGGCGCACGAAGCTCTTGGTGCCGTCCAGCGGATCGACCAGCCACAGCAGGCCGTCGCGCGCGCTATCGAGGCTGTCGCTGTCGATGCCAAATTCCTCGCCGTAGATCGCGGCTCCGGGCAAGGCCGCGTGCAACACCTGGCGGATCGCCTGCTCGGCCTCGCGGTCGGCGACGGTCACCGGCGTGGCATCGCGCTTGAGCTCCACCGCCACCCCGCGTTTCCAGTAATGCCGGATCACCTCGGCGGCGGCGGCGGCGGCTTCGCGGGCGGCGGCGAGCGCGGCGGCGAGGGTCTCGGGCTTCATCGGGCGGGTTTCTCCGGGGGAAGGGCCGCGGCCAGTCCGCCGCGACGTTGTATGTGCACTGAGCCATCGGCCGCGGGCTTGCCCAGGGCGAGCAACCAGCGATGCAGCGCGGCATCGTTCTGCCGCGCCTGCGCGATGGCGTCGAGGCGCCAGCCCAGCGGGCTCAGCAGCAGCTCGCCCGAGGTGCGCAGCGGGCCGTTGCCGTCATCCTGCCATGACCCGCGGATCACGCCATCGGCTGCGGCGAGCTCGCCATGCAGGTTGCCCAGCGCCACGTCGCCGGTGCGGCTCGCCAACGCCGCCCGCCGCCACTGCCAATGCGCCTGCAACTGACTGGGCCAGCCGCTGCGCAGCAAGGCATGGTCGACGGTGAGCTCGAACTCGCCTCGCACCTGTCCCAGCGGCAGGCGCGGATGCGCCCCGGCAAGCAGCGCAGCGTCCAGCCGCAGGCGCACGTCCGACCATTCGTCCGCGCCATCGACGTGCCGACGCAGCCCGCCGTGCAAGGCGAACTGCGGCCCATCGACATCCAGTCGCAGGGCAACCCTGCCGAACAGCGCGCCACGCGACAGCTGCCACTGCGCCGCGCCGAGCGTATGGCCATCGCGCGTCAGCACTTGGCCGGCGCGGCCATCCCACAATGTGCCACTCACCTGCCGCACGTCCAGCCCGTGCAGCGCTCCCCGCAGCCAGGGCATGGCCCAGCGTGCCGGGAACCACCACAGCAGGGCGGCGGCACCCAGCAGCACGGCGGTCGCGGTCGAGAGGATTTTTCCCGGAGTCTTCAAGCGGCGCATCCGAAAGCCCGCACGCAGCACGGCGTGTGGCGGCGACCCATGATGATAACCGCCCCATGCCCATGCGGCTCATGCTCGCGCGGCGAGGCGGCTTCCTTCATGGGCATATGGAAGCCGGCAACGCGCGCCTCGTCTATGCTTGCCTTTTGTCCGGAACCGCCGCATGCGCACCATCCGCATCCATGTCGACCTGCCGCTTGCCGTCGGCGCCGAGCTGACGCTGCCAGCGGCGGCCGGCGAGCATGTGGCGCGCGTGTTGCGCCTGACCGTCGGCGACCCGCTCACCCTGTTCAACGGCGACGGCGCCGACTATGCGTGCGCCATCCTCGCCGCAGGCAAGCGCGAGGTACGGGTGCAACTGCAAGCGCGGCGGGAGGTGCACAGCGAATCGCCGCTGCGGCTGACTCTGGCGCAGGGCGTGGCGCGCGGTGAAAAAATGGATCTGATCGTGCAAAAGGCCACCGAACTGGGCGTGGCGCGCATCGTGCCGATCTTCACCGAACGCGCGGAGGTACGACTGGACGCCGCGCGTGCCGAGAAACGACTGGCACACTGGCGCGCGGTGGCCGCCAGCGCCTGCGAACAATGCGGCCGGGCCCATCTGCCGGAGATCGCGCCGGCCGCGTCGCTGGACGCCTGGCTGGCCACGCTGGCCGACGACGGCGCGCTGCGTCTGGCGCTGTTGCCCGAGGCCACCACCAGCGCGCGCGCGCTGCCGGACGCACCGAACGGCATGCTGCTCGTGGTGGGGCCGGAAGGCGGGTTGGGCGAGGCCGACGTGGGCGCCCTGTCGGATGCCGGTTTCCATGGCCTGCGGCTGGGGCCGCGTATCCTGCGCACCGAAACCGCGGGTCTGGCCGCGCTGGCCAGCTTGCAGGCGTTGCGCGGGGATTTCTAAAGGGCGTGGCCTCAGGCCGCGTCGCCGTCCTGCGCAGCAAACGCCACCGGCTCATCCTCCGGCAGGTATTGCATCAGTTCCAGCTCGATGCCTTCGAGGTCGGGGATGACGGCGACGTCGTCGCGCACCAACACCCGGGCGGCCACGCCCTGCGGCAAGGCATGCCCGTCGTGGGTGGGAATGACCAATTCGGAGTTCACCGTGGTCAGGCGCGGAAAGCCGCGCGTAAGCACGGCAATGAACGGCAGCCTGGGGTTTTCACCCAGCGCCTTCAGCACGGCGACGCGCACGGTCAACTCGGTATCGCCCTCGCCGACGCCAGCCAGTTTGGCAAAGGCGATCAGCGGCACGCGCCAGCCACGCCAGGCAATACGGCCGACCAGCCAGGCCGGCGCACCAGGCAAGGCCTCGTGCTCCGGCTGGGTGATGACTTCCGCCACGGTGGTATTGGGCAGCAGCAGGCGCAGGCTGCCGGTGGGCACCAGCACGCAGCGGATTTCGCGGGGCAGCACGTCGCTCATGGATAAACCTCGATCAGGTGCGCCGCCAACTCCTGCGGCGTTCCGGAATAGCCCACCAGGTGTTCGGCATAGATGGCGCCGACCATATCGCCGAGGTGCTCCCCGGCGCCGGATTCCACCCAGATTTGCCCACCACGGTCGTGGATGGCCTGCGCTCCGGCCACCGCGTCGGTGGCGCGGCCGGCAAACACGATGCCCAGGGCGTCGCGACCGAACACGCCCGCGGCCATGCTGAAGCTGGCGTCGATGGTGGGCATGCCCGCAGCTGCATCGGCGCTGCCCGGTTTCAATTCGATGCTGCCGTCGCGCAGCAATTGCACCTGGTTGCCGGCGGGCACCAGCAGCACCTCGCCGCCGCGCGCACGCGCGCGATCCGCGGCCAGCCGCACCGGCAAGGCACTGGCGGCCTGCAGGTGTTGCAATATCTCATCCGCGCCGCGCTCACCGTAGTGCTGGGTGAGCACCAGCGTGTAGCGCGCCGTGCCAGGGATGTCCGCCAGGAAGCCGCAGGCCGACGCCAGCCCATCGGGTGCAGCGCCCAGCCAGACCACCCGGGTCGGTACGGCACCGAGATCGTCCAGCAGCATTTCGGTGGGTTCCCACGCCGTGGGCGCCACCGCCTCTTCCATCGACACCAGTTCCAGGCTGAAGGTGGGCTCCAGGTCGGAGGCCACCGGCGCCACGTCGGGCGCGAGGAAATCCGCCGCGCTCAGTTTCTGGATGCCGAACTGGGCGGCATCGGGGCGGGCCGTGTCGGCGGCTGGCTGCGTGTCGTCGACCAGCGACCAGCCTTCCGGCACCGCCGGCGGGGTGGGCGCCGGCGCCTCTCCCACGGGCGCAGGTTCGGCCACGATCCCGGGCGCTGGCGCAAGCGCCGCAGCGGCCTCGGACAATTCTGACCACGCGCTGGACAACTCGGGATTGAGCTCGTCCAGGCGCACAGGTTCGCCGTGCCCCAGCGTCGGCTCCGCCTCGCCATGGTGGGCAAAGTCGCCTTCGGGCGCATCCAGCAACGCGGCAAGCTCGGCTTCCAGATCATCCGTGGTGGCGCGTTCCAGCGGCGCCACTTCCGTGCCCTCGATGTGCGCGTCGGGCGATGCCAGTTCATTCGACGCGGCGAACGCCTCGGCAGGCATGTCCTGCGCGTATCCGGTCGCTGCGATAGCGGCTGTCGGCGCGGGGGGCTCCACGGTGGGAGCCGGCGCTGCCACGGACACCTCCACGGGCTGCGCGCCCGGCGGTCGTGGCGGATCCACGTCGGCGCCGGCCAACACCTTGGCGGCCAGATGGCGTGCCCAGCGCGCGCGATCCCAACCGCCCAACCCCCGGCTTGCGCTGGCGTCGTTGAACACCAGCCGCGGCCGCTCGCCGCCGATCAATGCGTACAGGCGGTCAAAGGCTGCGTCGTCGTCATCGTCGAGGTTGACCACCAGCACGTCGGGATCGAGCTGGCGCAACTGCTCGCCATCCAGGCCGGCGACCTGGCCTTCGTGCACGATCGCCGCGCCCAGCTCCTGCAGCACCTGCCGCAATTGGCCACCCAGTTCGGCATCGTCGAACAGCAGCGCTACCGTCGGCCGGGCCTCAACCATGGTTCGGCTCCGTCGAGGTCAGCTGTCGGGCGCGCTGATCCAGCACTTCGCCGATCTGCACCAGCAGCTCGGCCTCCTGGTAGGGCTTGCCGAGGTAGCGATCCACGCCGATGTCGAAGGCACGCTGGCGGTGTTTCTCGCCGGTACGCGAGGTGATCATGATGATCGGCACCCCACGCAGGCGCGGGTCGGCCTTCATGTGGGTAGCCAGCTCGTAGCCGTCCATGCGCGGCATCTCGATGTCGAGCAGCATGAGGTCGGGCACGCGCTCGACCAGTTTCTCCAGCGCATCGACACCGTCCTTCGCCGTGCTGACGTCGAACTCGTGGCGCTCCAGCACGCGGCCGGTGACCTTGCGCATGGTGATGGAGTCGTCGACCACCATCACCAGCGGGCGGGCACGCTGCTCCTCGATCATCGGCACCTGCACGACGCTCAGGCCTTCGGCCAGGCGCTGCTCGCGGCGTGCCGCGCTGTGGCGTACCAGCGGGGCGAGGTCGAGAATCATCAGCACCGAACCGTCACCCATGATGGTGGCGCCCAGCACGCCGGGCACCGAGCTGACCTGCGGGCCCACCGACTTCACCACCACCTCGCGCGAGCCGAGCACGGCATCGATGCGGATGGCCGCGCGCAAGTCGCCGGTGCGCGCGAGCAGCAACGGCGGCTGCTCGCCCTCCGGCACCACGCCGGGCGGCAGGCCAAGCAGTTCGGCCAGCTCGTGGATGCTGTAGTCCTCGTTGCCGTGGGTATAGCTGGGGTTCTGTTCGGCCAGCCGGGCCGCCAGTTCTTCCGGCGTGACGCGGGCCACGCCCTGCACCGAGGTCATCGGAATGGCGAAGGTGGCTTCGCCGATGCGCACCAGGATGGCCTGGGTCACTGCGAGGGTGAACGGCAGGCGCAGCACGAAGGTGGTGCCACGCCCCTCTTGCGACTCGATCGCCAACGAACCGCCGAGCTGCTTGATTTCGTTGGCCACCACGTCCATGCCCACGCCACGGCCGGCCAGTTGGGTGACCGCGCTGGCGGTGGAGAAGCCGGTCTGGGTGATGAGGCCGAGCAACTGTTCGTCGCTCGGGTTCGCGTCGGCATGCAGCAGGCCTCGCTCGATGCCGCGCTGGCGGATCGCCTCGCGGTTCAGGCCGCGGCCGTCGTCGCTGACGCGAATCACCACTTCGGTGGCCTCGCGCGCCACGGCGATGCGCACGGTGCCCTCGCCGTCCTTGCCAGCCTTGATGCGCTCGGCCGGCAACTCGATGCCGTGGGCCACGGCGTTGCGCAACATGTGCTCGAACGGCGCCTTGATGCGGTCGAGCATGTTGCGATCCATTTCGCCATGCGCCCCGTCCACGTGCAGCTGGGCGAGTTTGCCTTCCTCCTGCGCCGCCTGGCGCAGGGTGCGGCGCAGGTTGGGCACCATGGTGTCGAACGGCAGCATGCGCGTGCGCAGCAGGCCTTCCTGCAGTTCGGTGCTGACGCGCGACTGCTGCACCAGCAGGTTTTCGGCCTGGCGGGTGAGCTCGTCCAGCGTGCCCTGGATGGACACCAAGTCGGAGACCGACTCGGCCAGCGCGCGGGAGTACTGCTGCAACTGCGAGAAACGGTCGAGCTCAAGCGGATCGAACGCCACCGCGCTGCCCGCCTCGCGGTGCTCGCGCTGGAAGCGCGCGATGATCTGCGCCTCGGTTTCGATTTCCAGCATGCGCAGCTGGCCGCGCAGACGCTGCACCGTCTGGTCGAGTTCCACCAGGTTGGAGCGGTAGCCGGTGACCTGCTGCTCCAGGCGGGAACGGTAGATCGCCACCTCGCCGGCATGGTTCACCAGGTTGTCCAGCAGCTCGGCGCGAACGCGGATCTGCTCCTGCACGACGTGCGCCGCCTCGGTCGGCTGTTCGAGCGGCAGCAAGGCGGGCAATCCGGGCTCGGCCGCCATCGGCACGGCAGCCGGCGCAATCGCGACGGGCGCTTCGACCGCTGCCTCGGCGGGTTTCTTCTTGCCGGCCAGTTCCAGCAGGTGATCGATGGCGGCTTGCGGGTGGGCTGGCATCCGGCCCTGCGCTACCTGTTCGGCCATGGCGTGCAACTGGTCGAAGCTGACCTCCAGCTCGCCGATCAGCAGTGCCGCCCGTTCGGCGTCGGACACCGGCTTCTCAAGTACGGTTTCGATGGCGTGGGTAAGGTCACCCACCGGCATCAGGCCGGCGATACGCGCGCCGCCCTTGAGCGTATGCAGGTCGCGCTGCAGTTCCGGCAGGTGCGCCGCCGTGGCCGCCGGCTCGGCGCGCCATTGCGCCAGCACGCCATCGGCATGGTCGAGGATCTCGCGCGCCTCCTCCACGAACACTTCGACCAGGTCGGCGTCCAGCGTCAAGGCCTCGCCCGCCGGAGCCACCGCCTCGGCGGCGGCCCTGGCACGCGCCGCACGCTGTTCGGCTGCCGCGCGTTCCGCCGCCGCACGCATCTGCGCCTCGGCCGCCTCGCGCGCCGCCTGCTCCTGCGCCAGGCGCGCCTTTTCGGCGCGTTCCTGCTCGACGCGTTCCTGCTCGGCGCGCTCCTGCTCGATACGCTCCTGCTCGGCGCGCTCCTGCTCGATACGTTCCTGCTCGGCACGCTCCTGCTCGATACGCTCCTGCTCGGCACGTTCCTGCTCGATACGCTCCTGCTCGGCACGTTCCTGCTCGACACGCTCCTGCTCGGCGCGTTCCTGTTCGATACGTTCCTGCTCGATGCGTTCCTGCTCGGCGCGAGCGGCGGCTTCGGCGCTTTCTTCGTGCGCGGCCTGCGCGGTGTCCGGGTCGAACGAACCCAGGGCCGCCATCAGTTCGCCGACGTAGTCGTCGTGCGCGGCCTCGTGGTGCGCCTCTTCAGGCAGGGTCGGCGTCGCGGGAACCGGCGCCGCCTCATCCGCCTCGGGTGACGACTCGGGCGCGGGCTCGTCGCCGACGGCCGCCTCTTCCGGCTCCACCACGGCAATACCGGTGTCGCCGTGGGCCGTATCCGCATTGACGTGCGCCACCAGCGATTCCGGATAGCGGTCACGCATTTCGGTCAATTGCGCCGTCAGCAGGTCGACATTGGGCAACTGCGGCATGGCGACATCGAACTGCGCCATGACGTGGTCGACCACATCGGCGGCGCGTTCGAGCAGGCGCACGCCGTCTTCCGGCAGCGGCTGGTTTGCGCCGCGTACCCGCTTGAGCAGGCTTTCCAGTGGCGCCAGCAACTGGGTCAGCACGGGAATCTCGACCATCGCGATGGCGCCGTGCAAGGTATGCACCGCACGCAGCAGGCCTTCGCCCACCGACATGGCACCACCGCCACGCTGCACGGCGGTGCGAATGGTCTGCAGGTACTGCGCCACTTCGCTGCGCAGGATTTCGAGCAACACCGGATCGACCGAAGGCAACGGCGAAATGGCAATGGTCGACAGCGGCTCGACCGGCTCGGCAGCGGCAAGACTGAAGGCATCCGTGACGTCGGCCACCGGCACTTCACCCGCACGGGCATCGAGCCGCGGCACGCGCCGGCGGACGATACGGCGCACGGTTTCGGTGGCGGCGCGGGCATGATCTTCGACGCGCGCGTCGGCATCGCCGGCCGCCAGCCGGTTGGCCGTTTCCATGATGGCTTCGAGCGGCGCATGCGGCACGCCCTCGCCCTTCAGGGAAGCAAGCAATTGCGGCAGGGCCTCGATGGCCTGACGCACCACCGCCTGCACGCCATCATGCGGCTCGATGGAGCGATCGAGCACGCGGTTCAGCATGTTTTCAACCCGCCAGGCGAACTCGCCCAGCGCAGCGATGCCGACCAGGCGGCCGGAACCCTTCAGGGTATGGAAGGAGCGGCGAATCGGCGTCAGCGCCTCGAACTTGGTCGGGTCGGCCAGCCAGATGCTCTGCGCACCCTTGAGGCTGTCGATCTCCTCCTGCATCTCCTCCAGGAAGATGTCGCGGATATCGTCATCGATGCCCTCGGCCTGGTCGTCGAAGCGCATGGCCTCGGCCAGCACGTCGTGTGCGGGCACCTGCTCCTCGATTTCTTCCTCGATCTCCATCCAGTCGGCATCGTCGACCGACGCGGCAACCATCGGCGTCGCGGTGGGCTCGGTCTGCGCCAGGCGCAGGCCCCCGATATCGTGTGCCGATGTTTCGGCCGGCGTTTCCGGGGCGACGAACAGCTGGGTCGCATCGCTGCCCGGGTACAGGCTGACGGATTCGGAAAGCGACTGCGCCACCGGTTCCGGCGCGGCTTCCACGGCGGGCTCCGGCAACGCCCGCAGTGCCGGCAACGGCCAGTAGCCAAGCTGCTGGAGGCTGTGCTCGGCCACGTCGATGATGTGATCCAGCCCGGCGCGGTGCTCGCGCGCCGCCTCGAGGTAATACTCCAGCGCGGCCAGCGCATCGGCGAGGTGATCCATCTGCGCGCTGCTGGGCACACGATGGTCGACCAGTATCTCGTTGTGGATGAAACGGCCGATGCCTTCGGCCAACGCGGCGGGACGCTCCGCCGACAACATGCGGACAGCGCCGGCCACTTCGTTCATCTGCGCGGGAACATCAGCCAGGCCGCTTTGATCCCAGCCGGACTCGACGAAGCCGACGACGGCTTCCTTGACGTTTTCGATATTGCGGATGGCCTCGGCCATCACCGCCGTCAGCACGCCTTGCGCCTCGCTGCGCGGCAGGCCGGGCTTCTCATCGCCGGCGTGCGGTTGCTCATCCGAGCCGAGGCTCTCGATGTGGTCGTCCAGCGAAGCCTCGACGTAAAGCAGCGCCCCGGCGATGTCGAGCAGGGCGGCGTCGTTGGCGGCACGCATCTTGCTGGCGATCTCGTCCAGCATGCGGCGTTGTTCGTCGACCACCCGCCGCGGCACCGAGAGCGCCAGCATGCCAAGGGTGTCGGCCACGCGGCCGAGCAGGTCGCACTGCGGCGCCAGCGACGCCGGGTCGGCGCCGGGCTGGCGCTGGAACAGATCCAGCGCCTCCTTGACGCGCAGGAGATCCTCCTTGAGCGCCTTGGCCACCGAGTCGAGCAGGGCGCGGTTGTGCCCGGCCATCGAGCCGCGGGCGTGTTCGAGTTCCTCGGCGTCAGGCAGCAGACTGTCCAGGGCGTAGGTGCGGTTCATCAATTCCATCTGCGGGCTGCGCTGCCGCGACTGCGCCACGAGATAGAGCAGGCGATTGCACAATTCGTCGGTATCACCGCCGCGCAGGCTGTCCTCGCCCAGCTCGATCAGCTGGCGGATGTGGCGATCCACCTTGCCCAGAAGCTGCCGCAACTCGGTGGCTTGCGCCCCGAGCATGCCGTGTTCCAGGCCTTCGATCGCGCCAGCGGCGATCCACCACAAGCGGCGGCCGTGCACGTGAAAGCAGCGTGCGGCGATGGCCAGCAGGGCGCGTCGCATGCCGCCCAGCGGCCGCGTCTGGGTCTGTCCGCGGAACCAGGCCAGCAGATATTGCTGGAACTGCAGGCGCAACTCGGGCAGCTCGCTGCGCTTTTCGCGCGCCTGCGACTCGCTCATCGCTGCCGGCGCCTGCGCCGGCAGGAAGGCGTCGAGATTAGGGCGGAACAGCGCCGCTTCGGTCAGCGCCTCTTCGTTGCGGCAGGCACGCAGGTCGTTCAGCAGCGGCAGCAGCACCACCGGCACATCGCGATGGCCGCCGGCGATGCGTTCCAGGTAATCCGGCAGCTGCATCAGGCCACGCATCATCGTGGCGTAGGCATCCTCGCGTTGCGCGACACGGTTGTCGAGCAGCGCCCTGGCCAGCGCTTCCAGTTCCGTGGCGACCAGCGCCGGCCCCTGCAGCTCCACCATCCGCAGCGTGCCATGCACCTGGTGCAGGTACGCCGCGCAGCTGCGCATGGCGGCGCCGTCGGCGGGGTCGTCGACGTAGGAGGACAGCGCCTCGCGGGCGTCCGAAAGCGTCTGTTCGAGCTCTGGATGCACCCATTGCAGCGTGCTGAAATCGATGTGGTCTTGAATTCTCATGCGACTCTCTCAGCAGCTGCGTGGCACCTTGCCACATCACCAGCGAGACTGCCCCCTGTTGTGTGGATCGCCGTCAACCCGGCAGCTTGAAGTGGGCCACCGAACGCCGCAGGTCGCTGGCGAGCTGGGCCAACGTACCGATCGAATCGGCGGTGCGGCTGGCACCCTGCGAGGTTTGCGAGGTGATTTCCCGGATCGCGTTCATCGATTGCGAAATATCGGTAGCCGCCACCGACTGCTGGCGCGCCGCGCTGGAGATGTTCTGAATCAGCGCCGACAGATCGTGCGACACGCGCTCGATGTCGCCCAGCGCGCTGCCGGCGTCCTCCGCCTTGCGCGCACCGGCCACCACTTCGGCGGTGGTCTGTTCCATTGAGTTCACCGCCTCGTTGGTATCGGACTGAATGGTCTGCACCAGGGTTTCGATACGCTTGGTGGCGCTGGTGGAGCGTTCGGCCAGTCGCTGCACTTCGTCCGCCACCACCGCGAAGCCTCGGCCCGCCTCGCCGGCCGAGGCCGCCTGGATCGCCGCGTTCAAGGCCAGGATGTTGGTCTGCTCGGCGATGTCGTTGATGAGTTCCACGATCGAGCCGATTTCCTGCGAGGATTCGCCCAGCCGCTTGATGCGCTTGGAGGTCTCCTGGATCTGGTCGCGGATCGAGTCCATGCCCGAGATGGTTTCCCGCACCACCTCGGCGCCGTGCGAGGCGATCTGCACCGAGCGCTCGGCCACGTCGGCCGATTCGGCGGAGTTCTTCGACACGTGGTCGAGCGAGCTGGCGATCTCGTTGATGGCGCCGGTGGCGGTGCTGATCTGCTGCGCCTGCTGCTCGGCCGCGTCGGCCAGGTGGCGCGCGGTGGTCTGCGACTCCTGCGCCGAGGTGGACACCTGCTCCGAGGTTTCGTTGATGGTGGTCACCAGGGTGCGCAACTCGTCGATGGCGTAGTTCACCGAGTCGGCGATGGCACCGGTGATCTCCTCGGTCACCGTGGTTTTCACCGTCAGGTCGCCTTCGGCCAGCGCGCCCATTTCGTCCAGCAGGCGCATGATCGCCTCCTGGTTGCGCTGGTTGAGCGAGGTGGATTCGGCGAAGCGGCGGCGCTGGTCGCGCACCAGGCTGACCACCAGCAAGAGGGCAAAAGCCACCGCGGCAATGGCCGACAGCAGGCCCCACCACACGTTGGGGAAGAAACGGCGCAGCGGCAGCTTGCCGATCTGGTCGGCGAGGTCGTTCGCGCGCAGCAGCACGGACTGCGAGTCCAGCGAGGCCTTGGTACCGGCCTGCTTCACCGTGGCGAGATTGCCGGAAGCGGACACCAGTTTGGCCAGCGGATCGGACAACTTGTTCCAGTCGTTCGCCATCCCGGTGAGGATCTTGCGCGCATTGGCGTCGCCGATCGGCTTGACGCCGCTGTCGGCATTGCCCGAGATCAACCCCTGCAGCACGTTGCCGTACAGCTGGCCATCGCGCTGCAGGCCGTCGGCGGCCGCCTGGGCGTTGTCGCCGCCCTGCAGCACCTCCTGCACGCGGCGGATGATGCGGTCGGCCGACAGCATCTGGCGCGAGGTGCCCAGCATCTGCTCGGCGCTACCGTTGTGCTGCTGCAGGATGTTGACCACCTGCTCCATGCTGGAGTTGAGCAACGGCATCTGTTGCGACACGGTGGCCGCGCGCTGGCCCGAATCGAGTACCACGGCCTTGTTCGACAGAATCTGGTTGATGTCGCTGTCGAGCTGTTTCCAGGCGACGTCCAGCGTGCCCAGCGCACGCCCGGCCGGCGTCGCGTTGCCGGAGTAGGCATGCATGCCGGTGGCCGGATCGCCCTTGTCGAGGCGCCGCACGGCGGCATCAATTGCGTTGCGGGTGCCCTCCAGCTCCTTGTACGAGTTGGCATTGCCGTCGGACGACTCCAGCGCGAACTTCGCGGTCTGCTGCGACAGCACCTGGATCTGCGTGGTCAAGGCCACCGCCTGGCGATCCTCGCCGTTCTTCACGTTGAGCTGCCAGAAATCCAGTGCCGCGAAACCGATCGCGACCAGCAACAGGACAATGAGAGTGGTATTGCCACGCTCCTTGCCGACGCCCCCTGTAGTGCTCATGTTCACCTCTGTCCGTCTGCTTCGCCGGATGCCGGCCCGCCTTCGCGGAATTCGGCCCCGTGGATTTGTCGCCTCAAGATACCCGGCCCGTACCAGCGCCCGCCCTGCCCGCCCGCCGCTGCCGTGGCGTCAAGCCGCAGCCTGGCGAAAGTCGGGTGCCCGCACCAACCGGTTCATGCTCAACACCACCACCTGTCGCTCGCCCTCGCCCACGCGCTGCTCGGCGAAACGCACCAGCCGCGGATCGTCCTCCGGCACCGCAGCGCGCCACTGCTCCTGGTCGACGGTGCGCTGGCCGAACACTTCGTCGACCAGCAGCGCCACGCTGCCGCCGGCTTGGCGCACCACCAGGAGCCGGGTGCGGTCGGTCATCGCCGTGCGCTCGTCGAACAGGAAGCGCCCCAGGTCGATCACCGGCATCAGGTTGCCGCGCACATTGGCCACGCCAAGCAGCCACGGCAGGGTGCCCGGCACCGGGGTCAGCGCAGGAATGGCGAGCAGTTCGTTGATCTCGCCGATCTCGCTGGCCAGCGTCCGCGCGCCCACGCGATAACCGATGCCGCGCCACAGGCCGGGCGCGTCCATCCGCCCGCTGGTGTCCGAGGCGTGCGCCAGCGACAGCCGCTCGTAGCGGGCCAGTATCTCGAAGGGGGTAAGGCCTGGGGTTGCGTTCATGCCGCGCTCGACAGCAGTTGGTTGATGCAGGCGAGCAACTCGCCCTCGTTGACCGGCTTGGTGATGAAGGCGCGCGCGCCCTGGCGCAGCCCCCACACGCGATCGGTTTCCATGGCCTTGGTGGTGATCATCACGATCGGCACCATGGACGTGGCCGGGTCGCGGCTCAGCGTGCGGGTGGCCTGAAAGCCGTTCATGCCAGGCATGATGACGTCCATGATGACCAGCGCCGGCGGCGCGCTGCGCACACGCTCGATGCCTTCCTCGGCCGTACCTACCGCCACAGCCTGATGCCCGGCCCGCTGCAGCAGTGCGGTGAGCACGCGCACATCGGTCGGCGAGTCGTCGATGATGAGAATGTCCGCCACAGGTTCCCCCCGAGGATCTGCGGTCAGCGGCTGGCAGGCGTACTGACGTATTGATGGATCGCACCCAGCAGCTCGTCGCGCGTGAACGGCTTGGTGAGGTACTGCTCCGCGCCCACGATGCGTCCACGCGCCTTGTCGAACAGGCCGTCCTTGGAGCTGAGCATGATAACCGGCGTGTTGCGGAACTGCGGATTGTTCTTGATGAGCGCGCAGGTTTGGTAACCGTCCAGCCGCGGCATCATGATGTCGACGAAGATGATCGCGGGCTTCTGGTCGGCGATCAGCGCCAGCGCCTCGAAGCCATCGACCGCGGTGAGCACTTCACAGCCTTCTTTTTTCAGCAGGGTCTCTGCCGTACGCCGGATGGTCTTGGAGTCATCGATCACCATGACCCTCAAACCAGCCAGACCATCCGTATTCGCGTTCAGATTCATTCTCTCCCCCTGCCACCCCGACCGGGCCCAGGACAATCGCAACCGATGGGTGGCTAGCATGACGTCAGCGCACCCGACAAACAATCCCTGCACGCGAACCTTTTGCAGCCCGCACGGCGGCTGCGCTTCCACGTCAGTTGTTTACTGCCTGCCCGCAAGCGCGTCAAGCAACGGCATGCGAGCGCGCGCGTGCGCGGCGGTGCAGCAAGCTGGCGCCACGGGCACGCCCCGCAGCAACACCGCTTGTGGTCGACCGGCGCGCTGGGCGACCATCGCGTCTGCGCCGAGCCCGTCATCGTCCAAGGAGATCCCCATGCCGTTCGCTGTCGCCGTACTGATGGACCCCATCGGCGCGATCAAGCCGGCCAAGGACACCAGCCTGGCGATGCTGCTGGAGGCGCAGCGCCGCGGCCATGCCCTGCACTACATGGAACAGGGCGATCTGGCATTGCGCGACGGCGCGCCGTGGGCCCGGTTGCGCCCGCTGACCGTGCGCGACGACGCCTGCGACTGGTTCGCGCTGGGCGAACCCGCCTGGCGCAAGCTCGCCGACATGGACGTGGTGCTGCTGCGCAAGGACCCGCCGGTGGATGCGCAATTCATCTACGACACCATGGTGCTGGAAGCCGCCCAGCGCCTCGGCGTGAACGTGGTGAACGACCCGCGCGCGTTGCGCGACTGCAACGAGAAGCTGTTCGCGCTGCAGTTTCCGCAATGCATCGCGCCCACCCTGGTCAGCCGCGATGCCGGCGAGCTGCGCCGTTTCGTGGCCGCGTGCGGCGAGGCGGTGCTGAAGCCACTGGACGGCATGGGCGGGCGCGGCATCTTCAAGGTCAAGGCCGGCGACGGCAACCTCAATTCCATGCTGGAAACCCTGCTCGCCGGCGGCCCGCACGGCGAGGGCCGGCAGTTCGCCATCGCGCAGCAGTTCATCCCGGCGATCAGCGCGGGCGACAAGCGCATCCTCGTGATCGACGGCGAGCCGGTGCCCTACGCGCTGGCGCGCATTCCGCAGGGCGACGAGTTCCGCGGCAACCTCGCCGCCGGCGGCCGTGGCGAGGGCGTGCCGCTGTCCGAGCGCGACTGCTGGATCGCCGCCCAGGTGGCACCGGAGCTGCGCCGGCGTGGACTGCGCTTCGTGGGCCTGGACGTGATCGGCGACTACCTCACCGAGATCAACGTCACATCGCCGACCTGCGCCCGCGAGCTGGATCGGCAATTCGGACTTAATATCGCCGGCTTGCTGTTCGACGCCATCGAACAACACCCTGCCGGACATCCCGCTACGTGAGTACCGTTGCCGCACGCCCCGCCGATCCGATCGGTGCCACCTTGCTGTTTTCCCTGCTGCTGCACGGCGTGCTGCTGCTGGGCATCACCTTCCATTTCGCCAAGCCGCGGCCCAGCCTGCCCACGCTGGACGTCACCTTGGTCAACGTGGCCAACCGCGAAGCGCCGGACAAGGCCGACTTCCTCGCCCAGGCGAACAACCGCGGCGGCGGCCAGGACGACCATGCGGCGCGCCCCTCGCAGCCCTTCACCGGCGCCCTGCCCAAGCCCACGCCCGGCACCGCCGAGCAAGCCGTGACGGCGGCCACCCCGGCGGCGCGTGAAGCCACCCCCGAGCGTCTCGTCACCACCCGCGGTCAGACCGACTTTGGCGCACCCAGCGACACCGCACAGACCGCGGTGCCAGCCGACACCGCGCCCAATGCCGCCGAACTGCGCCGCGCACAGGAAATGGCCCAGCTTGCCGCCGAGGTACGCGCGCAGTCGCAGGCCTATGCCAGGCGCCCACGCAAGAAGTACATCTCGGCCAACACCACCGAATACGCCTACGCCGCCTATATGCGCGGCTGGTCCGACCGCGTCGAGCGGGTGGGTAACCTGAACTACCCGGAGCAAGCGCGCGAACGCGACCTGCACGGCGACCTGCTGCTCACCGTGGGCATCAACCGCGACGGCTCCATCCGCAGCATCGACATAATCCGCAGCTCCGGAGAGCCGCTGCTGGACGCCGCTGCCAAACGCATCGTGCAGTTGGCCGGGCCGTTCCCGCCGCTGCCCGGCGACGCCCCGGTGGATCAGCTCTACATCACCCGCACCTGGCAATTCCTGCCCGGCGGCGTCCTGCGCAGCAAGTAGGCCGGCGCTGCCGACTCTTCACGGTCGCGGGCTTACAATGGGCGCATGAGTCGCACCGCTCCCTCCTCGCTCACCGGCCACTTCCTGATCGCCATGCCGGCGCTGGCCGAGCCGCCGTTCGCACGTGGCGTGGCGCTGTTGTGCCAGCACAGCGAAGAAGGCGCGGTCGGCCTGCTGGTCAACCAGATCTCGCCCTACCGCTTCGGCGACGTGCTGGCACAGCTGAAACTGGCCTGCAGCGACCCCGAACTCATCGACGCGCCGGTGCTGATCGGCGGCCCGGTGCAGCCCGAACGCGGCTTCGTGCTGCACCGCGAGCACGGCCACTGGGAAGCCAGCTATCGCGTCAATTCGGCCTGGTCGGTCACCACCTCGCGCGACATCCTGGTGGCCATGGCCGCTGGCGAAGGCCCGCACCAGGCGATCATGGTGCTGGGCTATGCGGGCTGGGACGCCGGCCAGCTCGAACAGGAGTTGATGGCCAACGCCTGGCTCACCACCGAAGCCTGCGAGCGGGTGATCTTCGACACGCCGCTGGAAGAACGCTGGAGCGCCGCCGCCGGCCTGGTCGGCTTCGACCCGCGCCAGCTCGCGATCTACGCGGGCCACGCATGAGCTGCGCCTTCGGTTTCGATGTCGGCAGCAAGCTGATCGGCGTGGCGGTGGGCAACGCGCTCACCGCCAGCGCCCGTGCGCTGGCCACCGTGGCCGTGCACGACGGCACGCCCGACTGGCCGGCGCTCGATGCCCTGCAACGCGAATGGCAACCTGCATCCTTGGTGGTCGGCCTGCCGCTCACCCTGGACGGCGGCGAACAGCCCGCCAGCCGCCGCGCCCGCCGCTTCGCCGAACAGTTGCAGGCACGCTACGGCACCCCCGCCATGCTGGTGGACGAACGCCACAGCTCGCAGGAAGCCGCGCGCCGCTTCGCCGCCGCGCGCGCCGCCGGCCAGCAGCGCCGCCGCGATGGCGCCGCCATCGACGCCGTGGCTGCCGCCGTGATCCTCGAACGCTGGCTCACCCTGCCCGCGCCCCTTTCCGTCATCGATACCACCACGCCATGAGCCCACGCCTGCGCCATCTCACCACCCTGGAAAACCTGCCACGCGAGAGCATCGAGCGCCTGCTCGATCGCGCCATCGCCATGCGCGACGCCTGCGCCCACGGCACGCGCAAGCTGGACACGCTGGCTGGGCGCACCGTGCTGAACTTCTTCTTCGAACCCTCCACCCGCACGCGCACCTCGTTCGAGCTGGCGGCGCGCCGGCTCGGCGCCGACGTGGTGAACTTCAATATCGGCGCCTCCTCCACCGTGAAGGGCGAGGCGCTGTACGACACCTTGCACACGCTGGAAGCCATGCATCTGGACGCCATCGTGGTGCGCCACAAGGTTTCGGGCACGCCGGACGAGATGGTGCGCCACGCGATGAGCGGCGTGTCGGTCATCAACGCCGGCGACGGCAACCGCGCCCATCCCACCCAAGGCCTGCTCGACGCGCTCACCATCCGCCAGCACCGGCCGGATTTCGAGGACCTCACCATCACCATCTGCGGCGACATCCGCCACTCGCGCGTGGCGCGCTCGGATGTGCACGCCTTCAGTGCATTGGGCGCGAAGGAAATCCGCCTGTGCGCCCCGGCCGCGCTGTTGCCCGAGGCCGCCGAATTCCCGCAGTGCCGCCTGCTGGACAACTTCGACGACGCCATCGAAGGCAGTGACGTGGCCATCATGCTGCGCCTGCAAAAGGAGCGCATGGCCGACACCGAACTGCCCGACGAGGCCGCCTACTTCCAGCACTACGGCCTGGATGCGCGCCGCCTCGCCCGCGCCGCCAAGGGCTGTCTGGTGATGCACCCGGGCCCGCTCAACCGCGGCATCGAGATCGCCGACGAGGTGGCCGACGGCGCGCAATCGCGCATCCTCGAACAGGTCGCCAACGGCGTGTTCGTGCGGATGGCCGTACTGGGCGAACTGTTGGCGCGCTGAGCGCCGTTTTGCGCCGCAACAAAGTCGCGAAACCGGGCATAATCCCCGCTTTCCCCACTCTCCGGAATTCGTCATGGCATCGAGGACGCGGTTGACCGCGCTGGGGCTGGCCTTCGTTCTGCTGACGGCCTGCTCGCACAAGGACAAGAACGCGCCACTGGCCTTCGTACCGGCAGACACGCCCTACGTCGTCGCCAACCTGGACGTGCCGGACGAGGCCACGCGCCAGGCGCTGCTGGCCCAGAGCGATGCGCAGCTGCCCGCACAACTGGCGCAACTGGACGCCTTCGCCACTCGCCTTGCCCCGAACGATCCCGACGCCGCCCGCCTCGCGCGCGCCTTCTCCGCCGAACTCAAGGGCAAGACCATCGAGGCCTTCGCCCAAGCCAACGGCCTCGACCTCAAGGGCCATTTCGCGCTCTATGGTGAAGGCATGGCGCCGGTGCTGCGCGTGGAACTGCGCGACCCCAAGGCCTTCGACGCCTTCGTCCGCCGGCTGGAAACCGCCTACGGCAAGCCGCTCGACACTGCCACGCTGGCCACGCAAAGCTACCGCCGACAGGTGCTCGCCACCGCCGGCACGCAGGTGATCCTGGCCGTGGTCGGCAAGCAGATGGTGGCGGCCCTGCTGCCGATGGATGCCTCCACCGCCCTGTTGCGCCAGACGCTGGGGCTGGATCGGCCGGCGAAGAGCCTGCAGGACGACGGCCGGCTCGCCACCCTGGCCAAGGGCAAGGGCTACGCCAAATGGCTGGTGGGCCAGCTCGACCTCACGCGCGCCCTGCCGCTCCTGCTCGGCGGCAACGACCCGCTGATGGCCGCGATCGAACAAGCCCATGCCCGCGCCGAATCGGCCCGCACCGGCGAGCCGGTGGCCAACCTGCTCACCAGCCACCCGCCCGCCTGCACCAGCGAAGCGGCCCGCATCGCCGCGCGGGTGCCCACAGCCAGCTTCGGCTACACCCGGCTCGACGCCCACCACCAGGACGCACGCTTCGACGTGGCGCTGGCCGGCGACATCACCCAGGCCTTCGGCGGCCTCAAAGTGGCGCTACCCGGGCTGGGTGGCGGTGACGCCGCGCCGCTGGACGTGAGCCTCGCCCTGCCGGTGGCGGAGCTGCGCACGTTCTGGACGGCGCAAGCCGACGCAGTCGCGGCCAAACCCTTCGCCTGCCCGGCGCTGGCCGACCTCAACGACACCTTCGCCAAACTGGGCGAGGCCTTGCCCAAGGCGGCGATCCCGCCGTTCGGCAACCTGCTCGGCCTGCGCATCGCGCTGGACAGCTTCGGCGCCGCCAAGGCCGACGGTCTGCCCGACATCAGCGGCCGCCTGGTGATCGGCAACAGCGACCCCACCGGCCTGCTCGCCACCAGCCAGATGATGGTGCCCGCGCTGGCCAAGCTGCGCGTCGCCCCCAATGCCGCGCCGGTGGCTCTGCCCAAGGAGATGAGCGCCCTGTTCGGCCAGCCGGCATGGCTCGCGCAGGGCGACCGGGCGCTGGCGCTGGGCGTGGGCGCGGGCGAGGACGCCAAGCTGGCCGCCAGCCTGCACGACCGTACCGGCGAAGCCGGGCAAATGGCCCGTATGCACCTCGCCGGCGGCATGTACCTCGCCTGGCTGAAGTTCATGGAGGCCAAGGCCGACGACCTGGCCGCCGTCGCCGGCCAGTTCGACCAGCACGATGCGGCGCCGGACGATGCCGCCGCCGTGGCCGCCGGCACCGACGTCGCACGCAACAAGGCGCAGTTCGCCAGCATGGAGGCCCAGGCGCAGCGGGTGGAAAGCATCGACGCCGAGCTGCGCGTGGACACCGCCGGCCTCGTCGTCACCAGCCACACCACGCTGAAGTAGCCCGCCGCCGGCCGGCCGTGAACGAAGAAGGCGCCCCATGGGCGCCTTCTTCGTTCACGGCACGTGCCGTTTCAGCGCTGCAGCAGCCGCCCGTTGAAATTGTCGCCACCACGGGTTTCCTCCACCTCCACGCCCTCCAGCCCCTGCGACAGCGTGTGCGCGTCGCCACCCTGGGCCAGCTTGATGCGCAGGCGCACCTCGTTGGCGCTGTCGGCGTGGCGCAGCGCATCCTCGTAGCTGATCTCGCCGGCGTGGTAGAGCTCGACCAGGCTCTGGTCGAAGGTCTTCATGCCGAGCAGGTTGGAGTCCTTCATCACATCCTTGAGTTTGTGGATGTCGCCCTGGCGGATGTAGTCCTGCACCAGCGGTGTGCCCAGCAGGATTTCCACCGCCACCCGCCGCGCCTTGCCGTCCGGGGTGGGGATCAGCTGCTGCGCCACCACGCCCTTGAGGTTCATCGACAGATCCATGAAGAGCTGCTGGCGGCGATCCTCGGGGAAGAAATGCAGGATGCGATCCATCGCCTGGTTGGCGTTGTTCGCGTGCAGCGTGCACAGGCACAGGTGGCCGGTCTCGGCGAAGTTGATCGCGTGCTCCATCGTCTCGCGCGTGCGCACCTCGCCGATCATGATGACGTCGGGCGCCTGGCGCAGGGTGTTCTTCAGCGCGTTGTCCCAGCTGTCGGTGTCGATGCCCAGCTCGCGCTGGGTGATGATGCAGCCCTCGTGCTTGTGCACGTATTCGATCGGGTCCTCGATGGTGATGATGTGGCCGGTCGAGTTCTGGTTGCGGTAGCCGATCATCGAGGCCAGCGAGGTGGATTTGCCGGTACCGGTGCCGCCCACGAAGATGATGATGCCGCGCTTGGTCATCGCCAGCTGCTTGATGACCGGCGGCAGGCTCAGCTCCTCGATGGTCGGGATCTTCGACTCGATCCGACGCAGCACCATGCCCACGCAGTTGCGCTGGTAGAAGCACGACACGCGGAAGCGGCCCACGCCCTGCGCGGAGATCGCGAACTGGCACTCGTGGGTCTTCTCGAACTCCTCGCGCTGCGAGGGCGTCATCACGTTCAGCACCATGTCGCGCGACTGCTGCATCGACAGCGGACTCTGCGTGATCGGCACGATGCGCCCCTGAATCTTCATCGACGGCGCCACGCCCGCGGTGATGAACAGGTCGGAGGCCTGCTTGTGCACCATCAGCTTGAGGAAGGAGGTGAAATCGAAGTCGCTCATGGCTTTGGTCCGGGCATGGGGGATCGAGGATAAGGCACAGGTGGAAGCAGCGGATGCGCGGCAGGAAACCGCGTGGCGTCGGGCAGGCATGAAACAGGCTTTCCCATGCCCCGCTCCCGCTTCCCGATGCCCTCGTCCGTCAGCGGAAGAGATCCTTGTTCTTGGCGTAGCTGCCCGCTTCCTGGCGCGACACCAGGCCACGCTTGACCAGATCCTGCAGGCACTGGTCGAGCGTCTGCATGCCGAACTGCTGACCGGTCTGAATCGACGAGTACATCTGCGCCACCTTGTCCTCGCGGATCAGGTTGCGGATCGCCGGCACGCACACCATGATCTCGTGCGCCGCGATGCGGCCGCCGCCGGTCTTCTTCAGCAGCGACTGCGAGATCACCGCGCGCAGCGACTCGGACAGCATCGAGCGCACCATCGGCTTCTCGCCAGCGGGGAACACGTCGATGATGCGGTCGATGGTCTTGGCCGCCGAGCTGGTGTGCACGGTGGCGAACACCAGGTGGCCGGTTTCCGCGGCGGTCAGCGCCAGGCGGATGGTCTCCAGATCGCGCAACTCGCCGACCAGGATGAAGTCCGGGTCTTCGCGCAGCGCCGAGCGCAGCGCCTCGTTGAAGCCGTGCGTGTCGCGATGCACCTCGCGCTGGTTCACCAGGCACTTCTGCGAGGTGTGCACGAACTCGATCGGATCCTCGACGGTGAGCATGTGACCGTATTCGGTCTTGTTGATATGGTCGACCATCGCCGCCAGCGTGGTGGACTTGCCCGAGCCGGTGGGCCCGGTCACCAGGATCAAGCCCTGCGGCTGCTCGATCAGCTCGCGGAACACCTTGGGGCAGCCCAGATCATCCAGCGACAGCACCTCGGAGGGAATCGTGCGGAACACCGCGCCGGCGCCGCGGTTCTGCGTGAACGCATTGACGCGGAAGCGCGCCAGGCCCGGGATCTCGAAGGAGAAGTCCGTCTCCATGAACTCCTCGTAGTCGCGCCGCTGCTTGTCCGACATGATGTCGTACACCAGCGAGTGCACCTGCTTGTGCTCCAGCGCGGGAATGTTGATGCGGCGGACGTCGCCATCCACGCGGATCATCGGCGGCAGACCGGCGGACAGGTGCAAGTCCGAAGCTTTGTTCTTCACCGAGAAGGCAAGCAGTTCGGCGATATCCATGGTGGTTCCCCTCAACCGGTCGTCGGGATGCAGTGTGGCGATGGCCGCCCAGGCAACGATGGTCGCCGCGTCCGCGACACGATCCGCGAACGCCGACCATCCGCCTCCCTTTGCAGCGAGCCGATACTACTCGCGGCACAGGGCGAACGGCCAGCCTCCGGCGCGATTTTCGCGCACGCCATCACCCACGCGACGCGCAGTACGCGGCCGGCTCGGGTAAGGTAGGCGCCCGTTCCCACCCGCGAGGTTTTCCACCCATGACATGCATTGCCTTCGTCGGCGGCGGCAACATGGCGCGCAGCCTGATCGGCGGGCTGCTGAAGACCGGCCTGGCGCCTGCCGACCTCCGCGTGACCGAGCCGCAGGCCGAGGCGCGCGACCGTCTGGCGCGCGACTTTGGCGTGGCCGCCTGGGCCGAATGCCAGGCCGCCGTGAGCGAAGCCGATGCCGTGGTGCTGGCAGTGAAGCCGCAAGTGATGCCGGCCGTCTGCGCCACCGTGCGCAGCGCACTGCAAGGCCGCCATCCGCTGATCCTCTCCATCGCCGCCGGCGTGCGGCTGGATCAGCTGGAACGCTGGCTGGGCGCCCTGCCCCTGGTGCGCTGCATGCCCAACACGCCGGCGCTGATCGGCGAGGGCGCCAGCGGCATGGTGGCCAACAGTCGCGTCACCCCGGCCCAGCGCGCACTGGCGCAGCAGATCATGGATGCCGCCGGACTCACCCGCTGGATTGCCGACGAGGCGCTGATGGACACCGTCACCGCGCTCTCCGGCTCCGGCCCGGCCTACTTTTTCGCCCTGGTCGAGGCGTTGGAGGCAGCCGCCGTGGCGCAGGGGTTGCCGCGCGACACCGCCCGCGCACTGGCCGCGCAGACCTGCCTCGGCGCCGGGCGCATGCTGATCGAGAGCGGCGAAGATCCCGCCGAGCTGCGCCGCCGCGTCACCTCGCCGAACGGCACCACCCAGGCCGCGCTGGAAAGCTTTGCCGCCGACGGCCTGACCGACATCACCGCCCGCGCCGTGGCCGCCGCCACCCGCCGCGGTGCCGAACTCGCCGCCGCACTGGATCGGGAGCCGCGCCCGTGAGCTACTTCCTCAACGCCTTCGCGCTGCTGATCGAACTGGCCTTCGACGCCATCACCACGCTGTTCCTGCTGCGCGTGGCCGCCGAAGCCTGCCGCGCCGAGTTCCACAACCCGCTCAGCCAGTTCATCTACCGCTCCACCAACCCGGTGCTGGCGCCGCTGCGTCGCGTGCTGCCCAACTGGCGGCGACTCAACCTCTCCGCCCTGCTCATTGCCTGGCTGGCCATGCTGGCCAAGCGCCTGGCGCTGTTCGCGCTGGCCGGTTTCGCGCCGCAGTTCGCCGGTCTCGTCGCGCTCTCGCTGGCCGAACTGCTCGACTATGCGCTGCTGTTCTACCTGGTACTGGTCTTCGCCTGGTCGCTGATGAGCATGTTCGCGCCCGACCCCTACCAGCCCATGCAGCGCCTGCTCGGCAGCCTGATCGATCCGCTCGTGCGCCCGCTGCGCGGCCGGCTCAGCGTGGGCATGCTCGACTTCTCGCCCACCGTGGTGATCGTGGCGCTGCTGCTGGCGCGCATGCTGGTGGCGGCACCGCTGCTGGACTGGGGCATGCGCCTGGCGGTGACGGGCTGAGGGGCCGTGATTTTTTCAGCCTCGACGCCCGGCCACGGAGGGCCGGTCGCGGGTCGATCACGCAAGCAATTGATCCGCAAAGGCGCGTACGAACCTGCGCCGGACGCGCCGATGAGGATTTCCGCAGAAAGCGGAAATCCTCATCGGCTCTGAGGCTCACGCCGCGAAGAACTGGCGAAACGCCTGCGCCACGCGCTCGATGCCGACGTCGTCCACGTCGAGGTGGGTCACCAGCCGCAGCGTCGGCAGATAGCCGATGCTGATGCGGATACCGGCCGCGCGCAGGTGCTCGTCCAGCGCGCGCAGGCGCGCGGCCGGCACGTCGACGAAGACCATGTTGGTGTGCTGGCCAAGCAGGTTCACGCCCGGGATCTCGCGCAGGCAACCGGCAAGGTGGGCGGCGCGGCGGTGGTCGTCGGCCAGCCGCGCCACGTGGTGGTCGAGCGCATGCAGGCCCGCCGCGGCGAGCAGGCCGGCCTGGCGCCAGCCGCCGCCGGTCACCTTGCGCCAGCGCCGCGCCTTGCCGATCAGCGCCGCCGAGCCCAGCAGCACCGAACCCACCGGCGCGCCCAGTCCCTTGGACAGGCATACGGAGACGCTGTCGAAATGCTGCGCGATGGCGCGCGCGGGTACGCCGCACGCCACCGCCGCGTTGAAGATGCGCGCGCCATCGAGGTGCAGCGCCAGGCCGTGCCCGCGCGCGAAGTCGTGCGCGGCGGCGAGGTAATCCAGCGGCAGCACACGGCCGTGCCAGGTATTTTCCAGCGCCAGCAGGCGCGTGCGCGCGAAGTGCGGATCGACCGGCTTGATCGCCGCCGCCACGCGATCCAGCGGCAGGCTGCCATCCTCGTCCTGCACGATGGGCTGCGGCTGGATCGAGCCCAGCACCGCCGCGCCGCCGCCCTCGAACTTGTAGGTATGCGCGTCCATGCCCACCAGGTATTCGTCGCCGCGCTCGCAGTGGCTCATCAGCGCCAGCAGGTTGGACTGCGTGCCGCTGGCGACGAACAGCGCATCCTCGAAACCGAGATCCCCGGCCAGGCGCCGCTGCAGCGCGTTGACGGTGGGGTCTTCGCCGTAGACATCGTCGCCGACGGCGGCGGCCAGCATCGCCTCGCGCATTGCCGACGTGGGCACCGTGACGGTATCGCTGCGCAGATCGATCAGGTTCATGGCACAAGCCTCAGGCATGTTTGCGGAAATGCAGCCACGCCAGCACCGCCAGCAGCAGCGCCGGCAGCAGGTTGGCCAACAGCGGCGCGAGCCCGTAGACCGTGCCAAAATTCACCATCGCCTTCTGCAGGAAATACCAGCCGATCGCCAGCAGCATGCCGATGAAGATGCGCTTGCCCAGGCCGCCCGAACGCATCGCGCCAAAGGCAAAGGGCATCGCGCACAGCACCAGCAGCAGCACGTTCAGCGCGTACAGCGCGCGGCCCCAGAATGCCACCGCGTAAACCCCGGGGCTTTCGCCGTTGCGTTCGAGGTAAAGCATGTTGCGATGCAGGTCGCGCATGGAGAGGTACTGCGGCTGGATCACCGACTGCGCCAGCACCTGCGGGTTGAGGCTGGACTGCCATGCCTCGCTGGGCACCGTGCTACTGTGCACGCCCGTCGCATCCAGCGTGGTGCTGCGCACGCCGTGCAGCACCCAGGTCTGGCCGTCGTGGTCGGCGCTTTGCGCCCAGTCAAGGCGGCGGAGCTGGCCGTCGGGGGCGAGCGTGAACACGCGCACGTCGGCGAGCTGCACCGCATCGTGCTCGCCCACCCGGCGCATCACCCGGCCGCGTGCGTTGATGATGCGGTCGCCGTCCTTCGCCCACAGCCCGCTGCCCGTGGTGCCGAGGTTGCCGGACTTCAGCCGCAACTGCATGGCCTGTCCGAGCTGGTCGCCCCACGGCGCTGCCGTTTCGCCCAACACCACCACGCCCAGGGTCAGCGCGGCGATCACCCCGGTGGCCGAAGCGGCGATGCGCAGACGCGACATGCCGGCGGCGCGCAGCGCGGTGAGCTCGCCGCTGGCAGCCAGACCGCCCAGACCCAACAGGCCGCCGATCAGCGCGGCGTTGCCGAACATCTCATAGGCGCGGCGCGGCGTGGTCACCAGCACATAAACCGTCGCGTTGACCAGGGTGTAGCCGTGCTTGCCCACGTTGCCGAGCTGGCGCAGGAACTGCGTGACCGCGTCGAAGCCGGTGAGCACCAGCCACACCGCGACGATCGAGCCCAGTACGCTGAGCGCGACCAGCTTATCCACGCGCTTGACGGAAAGCCTCACGCGGGTAGCGCCTTGTCGTCGCGCGGCTGGCGCGCCGCATGCTGCTTCCACCACAGCCAGCCGGCGAAGGCCAACATCAGCGCGTGCAGCACCCACAGCGCGGTCTGGTGGTGCCAGTGGCCCTTGCCGATCTGCGCGCGGCCCAGCGCCAGCAGCAGGTAGTACAGGTAGAAGCTCAGCATCGCCAGCATCAGGCGGCCGTAGCGCGGCTCGCGCGGGCTCTGCCGCGACATCGGCAGGGCCAGCATCAGCATGACCAGGGTCAGCGCCGGCGCGTTGGTGCGCCAGGCCAGCTCGGCGCGCGCATCGGGCGAGCCGCTGTGCCACAGCGCGGCGGTGGTCATGCTCTCGGCCGGGTCGCCGCCGTCGTCGCTGGTCACGCTGGACAGCGCGGTATCGTTGCGCCGGTACTGCATGCGCCGCCAATTGTCCGCGCCCAGCGGAATGTCGTACTGCCAGCCGTCGCGGAAGGAAATGAAACGGTTGTCGCCGCTGCTTTCCTGGTACAGCCCACCGCTGGCGGCAGTGACCACCTTGAGGTGCGCCTTGCCGTCCTTGCCCTCGCGCTGGGTGGCGACGAAGGCGCGCCCGAGCTGGGTGCCGTCCTTGCTCAGCGCATCGACGAAGATGATGCCGCCCTTGCCCGGCAGTTCGGTAAAGCGGCCGGCGTCCAGCCCGGCGGCGATCACCGAGCGATTGGCCGCCGTCACCAGGGCGTCGCTGGTGCGCGCGGCCCATGGCCCCAGCCACAACGACACCAGCGCGGTGAGCGCCACCAGCACCGCCGCCAACGCCAGCACCGGCCGCAACAAGCCGTGCGGCCCCATGCCGGAGGACATCAGCACGTGCATCTCGCTCTCCCGGTACATGCGCCCCAGCGCCATCAGCACGCCGATCAGGCTGGCCAGCGGCAACATGTTGGTGAGCTGGCCCAGCGTGCGCAGGCCCAGCACCTGGAACATCACGCTGGCGGGGAAGCTGCCCTTGGCCACCTGCTGCAGCACGGCGGCAAAGGCGGTGCCGGCCACAATCAGCATCAGCACCACGACGGTGGCGGCCACGGTCTGCGCCAGCTCGCGCAGGAAATAGCGGTCGAGAATGCTCGGCATCGTATCGGCTAGAATGATCGGCTGGTATCCACGCCGAACGCTCGGCGAACCGTCAGTCTAACGGGTTCGCCCCGCCTCGCGCCCCTGCAGGAACACTCATGACCCTCCAGTTCAGCTTGACCGCCAGCCACCCCGAAACCGCCGACACCGCCTGCCTCGTGGTGGCCGTGTACGAACACGGCGTGCTGAGCAGCGCCGCCGCTCGCGCGGACGGCGCGATGGCCGGTGCGATCAAGCGCTTGGTGGAAAGCGGCGACGTCAGTGGCAAGATCGGCAGCAGCCTCGTGTTGCACGCCCCTGCCGGCCTCAAGGCACGGCGTCTGCTGGTGATCGGCCTGGGCGCGCAGCAGGGCTTCGACGCGGCGCGCTTCCGGAAGGCGGCCATCGAGTCCGCCCGCGCATTGGACAAGCTGCCGGTGGCCGAGGCCGTCTCGTACCTGTGCGAAGTGGACGTGCCCGGTCGCGACGCCGCCTGGCGCATGCGCACCGCCGCGCTGGCCGCCGACCACGCCGCCTACCGCTACACCGCCACCATCAAACCGCGCGAGCAGGGCGCACAGCCGGAACTCGCCGCGCTCGCCTTCGCCGCCGGCGTGGATGCGGAGGTCGGTCTGGCGCAGGCGCGCGGCATCGCCGCCGGCGTGCGTTTCGCGCGCGAACTGGCCAACCTGCCGCCGAACATCTGCACGCCGGCCTACATCGCCAGCCGCGCGCAGGCCTTCGCCGAAGGTCGCGAGAAGATCGACTGCCGCGTGCTCGACCACGTGGAGATGGAGCAGTTGGGCTTCGGTTCGCTGCTCGCGGTCGGCCGCGGCTCGGCCAACAAACCGAAATTGATCGCGCTGGAATACCACGGCGGCGCCGCGGGAACGGCGCCCTACGCCTTCGTCGGCAAGGGCATCACCTTCGACACCGGCGGCATCAGCCTCAAGCCCGGCCCCGGCATGGAGGAGATGAAGTACGACATGGGCGGCGCCGCCGGCGTGCTCGGCGCCTTCGTGGCCGCGGTGGAAATGGGCCTGCCGCAGAACCTGGTGTGCGTGGTGCCCTCGGCCGAGAACATGCCCGACGGCGACAGCTACCGCCCCGGCGACGTGCTCACCAGTCTGTCCGGCCTCACCATCGAGGTGCTCAACACCGACGCCGAAGGCCGCCTGATCCTGTGCGACGCACTCACCTGGACCGCGCGGACCTTCCAGCCCAAGGCCATCGTGGACGCCGCCACGCTCACCGGCGCCTGCGTGATCGCGCTGGGCAAGCACGCCAGCGGTCTGTTCAGCAAGCACGACGACCTCGCCGACGAACTGCTCGCCGCGGGCGAACACACGCTGGATCGCGCCTGGCGCATGCCGCTGTGGGACGACTACCAGAGCCAGCTCGACTCCGGCTTCGCCGACGTCGCCAATATCGGCGGCAAGAGCGCCGGCGCGATCACCGCCGCCTGCTTCCTGTCGCGCTTCGCCGAAGGCCAGCGCTGGGCGCATCTGGACATCGCCGGTACCGCCTGGGACGAAGGCCGCAAGGGCATGGCCACTGGCCGCCCGGTGGCGCTGCTGGCGCAGTGGCTGATCGACCGCGCCAGCTGATCGGCACGGCCCGCATCGAGAGTCCGTCGCCATGCCACGCGCCGACTTCTACCTGATCGCCAAGCCGCGCTTCCGCGAGCAGCCCCTGCTGCTCGCCTGCGAGTTGGCGAAGCGCGCGTTCGCGGCGCAGCAACCCATGCTGATCCTCGCCCGCGACCACGCGCAGGCCGAGGCGCTGGACGAGCTGCTGTGGGCGTTCGACGAAGACGCCTTCATCCCGCACCAGCTCGCTGGCGACGACGACGATGCGGGCGCCGCCGTGCTGATCGTGCCACCCGGCGTGGACACGCCCGACCGACCGCTGCTGCTCAACCTGCGCGAGCACTGCGCGCAAGGCAGCTTCCAGCGCGTGCTCGAAGTGGTGCCCGCCGACGAGGCCGAGCGCACGGGCTCGCGTGAGCGGTGGGGCGAATACAAACGGCGCGGCCTCGAGCTGGCCAAGCACGACATGTGAGGAAGGCCGCGACGCCAAGGATCATTCCCACGTCAAGCCGGTGCCTGAAAGCCCATGGTCATTGCCGTTTCCCCTTTGGCGCAGGCATGCCAGCGCATGGCGGCGGAATACGGCAAGGCTACGCCAGCGCCACGCCGTCCAGCACGCTGCGCAGTGTCGCCGCCAGTTGCTCGCCGCTGAGCGGCTTGCGCAGGAAACCGTCCATGCCTGACGCATACGCCTCGGCCTCGCCCGCCTCACCCGAGCGTGCGGTCACCGCGACGATGGGCAGGCGCGTACCCGCCCAGCGCTGGCGTATCAGTCGCGCGATCTGGAAACCGTCCACGCCGGGCAGGTCGAGGTCGAGCAGCACGGCGTCGTAGCGCTCGCTCTCCAGCTCGGCCAGCGCCAGCAGGCCATTGCCGACGTGGCAGACCGCATGCCCCTGTTGTTGCAGCAAGCCGGTGATGACCGTCGCCACGATGGCATCGTCCTCCACCAGCAGCAGGCGCAGCGGGCGATCCTCGGCGAACGCCGCCACGGGCGCGGGTGCGGCCGGTGCCGCCTCGACCAGTGGCAGGCGCACCTGGAAATGGCTGCCCGCACCCAACTGCGATTGCAGTTCGATCCGGCCGCCCATCATCTCCACCAACTCGCGGCAGATCGCCAGACCCAGCCCGCTGCCCACCCGGCGCTGCGGGCTGTCTTCCTGCTCGAAGCGCTGGAACAGGCGCGACTGGCTACCTGCGGGAATGCCCGGGCCGGTGTCGATGACGTCGAACAGCAGCCAGGCATCCTCGCGTTTCGCGCCCAGCGTCACGCCGCCGTGCCCGGTGAATTTCAGCGCGTTGCCGACCAGGTTGAGCAGCACCTGCTTGATGCGCACGGCGTCGCCGAGCACCTGCGCCGGCAAGTCGTCGGCAAGCACCAGCTCGAAGCGCAAGCCCTTGCTCCACGCCACGCCTTGCTGCAGTTGCGCCACGTCCTCCAGCAACTGGCGCGGATCGTAGGGCGCTGGCTCCAGCGCCAGCTTGCCGGCATCGATGCGCACCAGGTCGAGCGCATCGTTGAGCAGCTTCAGCAGCATGCCGCCGGAACGTTGCATGGCGCGGGTGTAGCCCTGCTGGCGCGTATCCAGCGGGGTGTGCAGCAGGAGCTCGGCCATGCCCATCACGCCGGTCATCGGCGTGCGGATTTCGTGGCTCAACGTGGCGAGGAATTGCGTCTTCGCCGCGCTCGCCTGCTCGGCAAGCTGGCGGTGCTGCTCGCTCAGCTCGATGCGATGGCGCTGCGCCAGGCGCTTGCGCCACGCCCACAGCACCAGCCCCAGCGCCGCGAGCAGCCACAGGACGTACAACAGCCAGGCCCACCAGCGCAGCCATGGCGGCGCCTGCACATGGATGCGCAACGGCTGCGGCAACCGCACCCACGCTCCATCGGCACCCGCCGCCATCAGATCCAGCGTGTAGTCGCCACTGCCCAGACCTGAAAGATCGCGCTCGCCGGCGCTGCCCACATCCACCCAGTTGCTGTCAAAACCATGCAGGAAAAAGCGGTAACGGTTGGCTGTCGGGTCGAGGTAGGAATACAGCCGCGCCTGGATACCGAGCTGGCGATCGCGCCAGCCCACCCGCACGCGACCTCCCGACGCCGACAGGCTCTGCCGCACGCCGCGCCGCTGCACGCTGATGCCGGTGACCGCCAGCGGCGGCGCGCTCTTGCGCGCATGGATGCGGTTGGGATCGAAGGCCACCACGCCACCCAGGCTGGGCGCATAGATGTAGCCGCTGGGCATGGCTGCGTAGCCGCGCGAGAATTCGCTGTTGGCCAAACCGTCCTGCAACCCGAACGAACGGAACGATCCGTCCGCCGGGTCGTAGCGCCACAAGCCGTCGTGGCCAAATACCCACACCCGCCCGCGGCGATCCACGTTGAGGTCGACCACGCTGACCGAAGGCCAGCCCTGCGCCACGCCCACCATACGGTCGCGCACCACGCCGCCCGCCTCGATGCGGTAATGCGCCAAACCGTCGGCATTGCCCATCCACACGCCGCGCGCGGTGAAGGCGAAGGCATCCACGCTTTTGCCCGTGGGCCCACCCGGCACCATCACGAAGCGCCGGTGGCCACTGTCCAGCCACAGCATGCCGCCGTCGCTGGCGTACCAGAACACGCCATCGCGCAAGGTCATCTGGCTGCCCCAGCGCACCTTGTCGTTGGCCATCTGCGTCGGCACGGGGTGCACCGCCAGCGTGTCCGGGTCGATGCGGAAGATGCCTTCACCGAAGCTGCGCGCATACATCTGGCCATCCGGCCCCGGCTCCACTTCCAGCGGTATCTGCATGCCGCTGGAACCCGGATTCACGGCCGTGCAGCGATGGTGCGTGGTATCGCATACGTCGATGCCGCCCTGCACGATCACCCACAGGCGGTCGCGGCTGTCCTCGGTCATGCCGGCCACGTCGCCGCCGAGGCCGGAAAAACTGTGCTCCACCTGCCCGGTGACCGGATCGAGCCGATCCACCCGGCCGGCGCGCTCGCCCACCCACACGTGCCGGCCGTCGCGGCCGCGCGCCATGGTGGCGACGATGGAATCGCGCAGGCTGGCCGGGTCGTCGGGCACATGGGTGAAGCGGCTGAAGCCGCCCCAGCCGGGTGCGAGGTAGGCCACGCCACCATCGAACAAGGCCAGCCACAGGCCACCGGCGCGATCCACCCACATCTGCCACACCCAAGTGCCTGGCAGGTTGCCGGCCAGCGCGGGTTGGTTGGTGATCGCCAGCGGCGCCGCATCGGCGCGCGACTGCATGAACAGGCCACGCTGGGTGCCGATCCACAGGCGCCCCTCGCGATCACGCACGCTGTCCATCACGTTGGTGGCGGGGATAGCCGCGCCGCCAAAGCGACGCGCCACGTCGTCCGGCCCGACCATCAGCAGATCGTGGGTGGTGGCGAGGCGCACCTCGTCGCCGTCGCCCGCGATGTTCCAGGCCGACAGCGACAGGCCGGGCTCGGCGGCCCGCACCGGGTGCATGACGCCCTGCGCATCGCGGCGGAACACGCTGCTCGCGCGACCTATCCACAACTGGCCGCGCGCATCGGCATAGAGCGCCGCCACCTCGCCGCAGGTGGCGGGCTTGCCCGTCGGCGTGGGGCAGTCCACATGCGCAAAACCACGCCCACCGGGCAACAGGCGATCCAGTCCGTGGCCGGTGCCCACCCAGATCGTGCCATCCTTCGTTTGCGCCACCGCCCAAGCACGGTCGCTGGACAAGCTGGCCGGATCGTCGGGGTCGTGGCCCCAGTGGATGAACTTGCCGCTGGCGGCGTCATAGCGGTTCAAGCCGGCATTCAGGCCCACCGCCCACAGCCGGTTCTGCGCGTCCACCATGAGCGCCGCGATGCCGTTGTCGTGCAGCGAGCCGGGATCGTTCGCCACGTGGCGGAACACCTCGAAGCGCACGCCATCGAAACGCGCTATACCGCCCTTGGTGCCGAACCACAGCGCGCCGTCATGATCCTGCACCACCGCATAGACATTGGAACTGGGCAGGCCATCGTCCACCCCGTAGCGGCGAAACTGCGGCGTGGCCAAGGGCGCGGCATCCGTCGCGAGCGGCGGCGCGGCAGCGGCACCCAGCACCGGGGCCGGCCCGCTGGCCAGCACCAGGCCGAGCCAAGCGGCGATCATCCACGGCCGGAATGCCATGCTATCCCCATGCATGAGAGCGTCAGGAACGCACGCGGCGGTCGCCGCCCCGGCGTGTCGGTCGATCATGCCAAAACTGGTCGGCCACCGCGAGTGCGGCCCGTCGCCACACCCGGTGGCTGCAGGCACGCCACGCACGCACGCCACGCATCGTGCGCCGGCACGAACGCTGCGTTCGGCCGCCCTCGCTGGCATACGCCCTGGCGATCCTCCAGACTTCGCAGCCACGACGACGCAGGAGTCCGACATGCTGCTGAGCAACGAACGCCGCTGGGGCACGGTCGCCAAGGCCCTCCACTGGCTGGTGGCGCTGGCCATTCTCGGCAACGGCGTGTTCGGCCTGTGCATGGATCTGGCCGCCAACCCGATGCAGAAGATCAACTGGCTGGCGCTGCACAAGTCGATCGGCCTCACCGTGCTGGCGCTGATGCTGCTGCGCCTGGCCTGGCGCGGCATCGACGGCCGCCCGCGCGAGGAGCCGGCGCCGCGCTGGCAACAGCTGGCCGCGCGCGCCATGCACGGCCTGCTGTACCTGCTGGCGCTGGCGCTGCCGCTTTCCGGCTGGTGGTTCAACTCGGTCACCGGCAAGCCGCTGCAGTGGTTCAAGCTGTTCAACCTGCCCGGCATCGCGGCGAAGGACGACGCGCTGCGCCACCTTGCCCATGCCGTGCATGAGTACCTGTTCTGGGCCATCGTGCTGCTGCTGGTGGCGCATGTAGGCGCCGCGCTCAAGCACCATGTCTTCGACGGCGACGACGTGCTGCGCCGCATGCTGCCGTTTGGCCGTCTGCGCAACACCACCGACAACACCAAGGGAGCACGCTCATGACCACCCGCCACCTCGGCGCCACCTTGCTGTTGGCGCTGGCCCTGCCCGCCACCGCGCTGGCCGCCGACTACACCGTGCGCCCCGGCAGCACGCTGGGCTTTTCCGGCAGCTTCCAGGGCGCGAGCTTCGACGGCACGTTCAAACAGTGGCAGGCAGCGGTCAGCTACGACCCGGCGCAGCTCGCCAAGTCGAAGTTCGACGTCACGGTGACCCTCGCCAGCGTGGCGGTGAGCGACCGCGACCAGCAAGCCGCCCTGCCCGGCAAAGCCTTCTTCGACGTGGCGCAATTCCCCAGCGCGCACTTCGTCACGACCGCCTTCCGCAACGTGGCCGGCAAGGTCATCGCCGACGGCACGCTCACCCTGCGCGGCGTGAGCAAGCCGGTGAGCCTCGCAGTGGACTTCAAGCCGCAGGGGAAGAACGCCACGCTCGACGTCGCCACCACGCTCAAGCGGCTGGATTTCAACGTGGGCAGCGGCGACTACGCCGACACCTCGGTGATTGGCGCCGACGTGAAGGTGCACGCGCACCTGGTGCTGGCGACAAAGTAAGCCCGCCCATCCTGACTCGCCGCCGAAGCGGCGCAGGCGTGCGCCGCGCGCAGTGGTCACATATCGAGGAAAGCCCGCACTGCCGCCGCATCGAACGGCCAGTCCAGCTCGCGCCCATCACGCTCATCGCGCAACACCGGCACGCGCGTGCCGTAGCGTTGCTCCAGCGCGTCGCTGTCGTCCACCCAGCGGCTCTCGAACTCCGGTGCCAGCGCCTGCGCCATGACCTCCAGCGCGAGGTCGCACAGGTGGCAGTAGTCGCGCTGGTAGAGGATCAGGTCAGACATTCGGCTGCGGATGGTCGATACCGCTCGTAGAATAGCCTTCTTTTTCCCCACCCCGCGAGCAGCGCATGGCCGTCAGCGTCTTCGACATCTTCAAGATCGGCATCGGACCATCCTCCTCGCACACGGTCGGGCCGATGCGCGCCACCGCGCGCTTCACCGAACACTGGCTGGAGGAAAAAGGCGTGCTGGATCGCGTGGCGCGCGTGCGCGGCGAACTGTACGGCTCGCTGGCGCTCACCGGTCGCGGCCACGGCACCGACAAGGCCGTGCTGCTGGGCTTCGAGGGCCAGCACCCCGACACCGTCGACCCCGATGCCATCCCCGGCATCCTCGAACGCATCCGCGGCAGCGGCCGCATCCGCCTGCTGGGCAAGCACGAGATCGGCTTCGACGAGAAACGCGACCTGGTGTTCAACAAGCGCGAGAAGCTGCCCTTCCACACCAACGGCATGCGCTTCACCGCGTATGACGAGGCCGGCAACGAGCTGGCCACGCGCGACTACTACTCCGTCGGCGGCGGCTTCGTGGTGAACACCGACGAGGCGGCCGAAGACCGCATCGTGGCTGACACCACCGCCCAGCCCTATCCGTTCAACAACGGCGAGGAACTCCTGGCGCAGTGCGCAAAGCACGGTCTTTCCATCGCGCAGCTGATGCTGGCCAACGAAGGCGTGTGGCGCAGCGAGGCCGAAGTGCGCGCCGGCATCCTCACCATCTGGAAGGCGATGGCCGACGGCGTGGCGCGCGGCCTGCGCTCGCCCGGCACCCTGCCCGGCGGCCTGCACGTGGCGCGGCGCGCACCGGCGATGGCCGAGGAACTGCGCAAGACGCCCGAAGCTTCGCTGAAAGACCCGCTCACCATCCTGGACTGGGTGAATCTCTACGCGCTGGCGATGAACGAGGAAAACGCCGCCGGCGGCCGCGTGGTCACCGCGCCCACCAATGGCGCTGCCGGCATCATCCCCGCCGTGGGCCACTACTACCTGCGCTTCTGCCCCAAGGCCGACGAGGCCGGCATCGTGGAATACCTGCTCACCGCTGGCGCCATCGGCATCCTATACAAGGAAAACGCCTCGATTTCCGGCGCCGAGGTCGGCTGCCAGGGCGAAGTCGGCGTGGCCTGCTCGATGGCCGCCGGCGGCCTCACCGCCGCGCTCGGCGGCACGATCCACCAGGTGGAAAACGCCGCCGAAATCGGCATGGAACACAACCTCGGCCTCACCTGCGATCCGATCGGCGGCCTGGTACAGATCCCCTGCATCGAACGCAACGCGATGGGCTCGGTCAAGGCGATCAACGCCAGCCGCATGGCGCTGAAGAGCGACGGCAAGCACCGCGTCAGCCTCGACAAGGTCATCAAGACCATGCGCGACACTGGCCGCGACATGAAGGACAAGTACAAGGAAACCTCGCGCGGCGGCCTGGCGGTCAACGTCATCGAGTGCTGAAGCCAATCGAGGCCGCTGCACCCTGATGGCAGGCGACCAGTCTTAAGCAGCAGCCAAGACGCGGTCGAACCATAGGCGCACCCCGACAGATTCCAGAGACAAGTACCGTGACGATCAGGGCGACGTCATCCCTGCGCCGATACACACCAGCTGAGCAAGGAACGCTGCCATGGACTCCCACGACAAGCCGGGCCCAGACGGCATCCAGGACGACGGCGTGCCCTGTGCGGATGCCACCGACCGCCTGCCCGCTTGCTCCGAAACAATGCCAGCAACTGGCTTCGTTCAAGGTGCCGGTATTACTGCGCGCCGACAACCCGCACGAGCGTCTGTTCGCGGCGGCATTGGACGACAAGACTTCCGATTTGGGGCGTGCCATCTTTCACATACAGCGACTGCCAGATGGATGGAACCATGCCTAACCGATCCCCGTTTTTTCGCGCCACCTTGCCGACCGCCGCTCTCCTCCTGCTGACCACGGGGTGCCAGCCCGTCATGTCCACCCGGCCTGATGCACCGAAGGGGCACGCAGTGGCTTCATCCATGTTCCCGTTGAAGTTCTACGATCATGCGTTCGCTGCTTACTGCTACAACACGGTGCGCTGCCATGTGATCTACGCCAACATGAACCTCACGCCCTACAAGGCGGATATACAGGGCCGTCTCAAACTCCACGTGCAACACCTTGCCGATTCTGACATAGGCTGTTGCGATGAGAACGTACAACGAACTGACCCTGGAAGAGCGAGTGGAGATTCAGCGCCGCTTGGAGGCGGGTGACAGCCTGCGTGCCATTGGCCGCTCGCTGGGACGTGCGACGAGCACGATCAGTCGCGAGCGCCGCCGGGCACGTGTCGACCCGGCGAACTACAAGGCGCAGGCGGCGCATCAGCGTAGTCGGGAATGCCGGAGCAAACCGCGCGTGACGCGAAAACTGGACGACCCTGCGCTGTGGGAAACCGTGCAGGCGCTGTTGCGGGCACGCTGGTCGCCGGAGCAGATCGCCGGGATACTGGCGAGGGCCTTTCCTGACGCGGCGAGCTATCGGGTGTCTCACGAAACGATCTACACCGCGGTGTACCTGGTGCCGCGCGGCGAACTGCGCAAGGAGTTGATCGACTGCCTGCGCCAAGGCCGCAGCACGCGCAAGCCACGCACGCGCGGGATGGATCGACGCGGCCAGATACCGAACATGCAGAGCATCCACGTACGTCCACCGGAAGTGGCGGATCGCTTGATTCCCGGACACTGGGAGGGCGACCTGATCAAGGGCGCCGGCAACCGTTCGTCCGTGGGGACACTGGTCGAACGCACCAGCGGCTTCGTGGTGCTGGCCAAGATGAGCAGCGCCAGCGCAGCCGACGTACTGGAGAGTTTTGGCAAGGCGCTGAAGAGCATCCCTGAAGCCTTGCGCAAGACGCTGACATACGACCAGGGTAAGGAGATGAGCTACCACGACGCCCTGACCTTGCGTACCGGCGTGCAGGTGTACTTCGCCGACCCGCACAGCCCCTGGCAGCGCGGCAGCAACGAGAACACCAATGGCCTGCTTCGACAGTACCTGCCCAAGGGCACCGACCTGTCGGTCTACAGCCAGGACGAGCTCAACCAGATCGCCCTCAGCCTCAACACCCGACCGCGAAAGCGTCATCAATTCCGTACCCCGCTGGAGGTCTACAACGACCACCTGAGGCTCGCCGAAGCAAGCGCCGGAACAATTCATTGATCATGTTGCACGTGGACCTTGAAACCGCCCAGCCTTCGCCACCACCGCCATCACCGAATTACAGGGAGCGCTGGAGGCTGGCCGGGTATCTCGGTATCCGCAACTTCCCGCCGCCCGCCGAAGTGAGGTGGACATCGCTGGATGGCTCTACGCACGAGGCCAAGGTGGATATCGGCGCCATCTTCAAGGATCAGCGTGTGCTGTACCACGTGCCGGATTCGGAAATACCGGATGGCTCTTGGGGAGGGGCGCCCGGCATCTATCTTGAGATCAACGACCGCACCATCAACGTGTACATGCGTGCGTTCATTGCCACCAAGACGGAACAGGTTCCAGGCAACAAAGACAGTGATTTTCGCGACGATGTCATCCTCGCGTGGACCCACACCTACTGAGCAAGGAACGCTGCCATGGGCTCCCACGACAAGCTTGATCCGGACGGCATCCAGGACGACGGGGTGCCCTATGCGGATGCCACCGGCCAACTGTCCACCTACGCCGAAGCACGCCAGCAACTGGCCACGTTCCAGGTACCGGTATTGCTGCACGCCAACAACCCGCACGAGCGTCTGTTTGTGTAGGCATTGGACGACAAGACTTTCGATTTGGGGCGTGCCATCTTTCACATACAGCGACTGCCAGATGGATGGAACCATGCCTAATCGATCCCCGTTTTTTCGCGCCACCTTGCCGACCGCCGCTCTCCTCCTGCTGACCACGGGGTGCCAGCCCGTCATGTCCACCCAGCCTGATGCACCGAAGGGGCACGCAGTGGCTTCATCCATGTTCCCGTTGAAGTTCTACAACCATGCGTTTGCGGCGTACTGCTACAACACGGTGCGCTGCCACGTGATCTACGCCAACATGAATCTCACGCCCTACAAGGCGGATATACAGCCTTCGCCACCACCGCCATCACCGAATTACAGGGAGCGCTGGAGGCTGGCCGGGTATCTCGGTATCCGCAACTTCCCGCCGCCCGCCGAAGTGAGGTGGACATCGCTGGATGGCTCTACGCACGAGGCCAAAGTGGATATCGGCGCCATCTTCAAGGATCAGCGGGTGCTGTACCACGTGCCGGATTCGGAAATACCGGATGGCTCTTGGGGAGGGGCGCCCGGCATCTATCTTGAGATCAACGACCGCACCATCAACGTGTACATGCGTGCGTTCATTGCCACCAAGACGGAACAGGTTCCAGGCAACAAAGACAGTGATTTTCGCGACGATGTCATCCTCGCGTGGACCCACACCTACTGAGCAAGGAACGCTGCCATGGGCTCCCACGACAAGCTTGATCCGGACGGCATCCAGGACGACGGGGTGCCCTATGCGGATGCCACCGGCCGACTGTCCGCCTACGCCGAAGCACGCCAGCAACTGGCCACGTTCCAGATACCGGTATTGCTGCACGCCAACAACCCGCACGAGCGTCTGTTCGTGGCGGCGATGGATGGTACCGGCAACGACATGGTCAACGACCCGGAACACATCACCAATGTAGGGTTGACGGTCAGGCAGATACAGACCAGCAACAATCCGAGTATCGGCTACGGCTATGTCTCCGGCCCCGGCACCGAGCAGCACGCCCCGTTCGTCAAGCTCCTGGACAACATGACTGGCTACACCGTTGATGAACGCGCCGAAGGTATGTATCTGCAGTTCATCGAGCAAGCAAAGCACTGGCGCAACGAAGACCCGCACGCCCAAATCCGCGTCGCCAGCATCGGCTTCAGCCGCGGTGCCGAGGTGGAAGCGCTGTTTGCACGCATCGTGGAAGAGCGCGGCATCCAGGATCCCACCGGTGCCCATTACACCTACGGCTCCCGACATCAGATCACCTCCGTCGAATACACCAAGCCAGCCCTGATCGGCGCGCATGAAGTGGCGCAGGCTGTGGCGCTGTTCGACCCGGTGGGTACCGGTCACGCCATGAACGAGGATCGCCGCCTGCCGCCGTCGGTGATTTCCGGCATCCAGTTCACGGCACTGGACGAGCACCGCAGTCTGTTCAAATCCGACCGCCTCATCGACCCCGGCATCACGCCGGATGGCCGCTTCGCCGGGGTCTACGTGCCGGGTGCGCATTCGGATGTGGGTGGTGGTTATCACCGCGATGGCCTGGCGGTACGCACCGGCAATCTCGCGGTCGATTACTTGAACGGATTGAGCGATCGGCCGTTCCTCGAAAAGGGCGTTGAGCCGGATGATCCGCGTCTGGACGTGATCCACGATTCGCGCAAGGGCATGCTGATCTACGAGCTCACGCCGCGTATCAACCGTCTTGACACCGACGGTTACGTAACGCGGGAGGTGCCACGCAGCGAGATGGGGCGCATACCCAACCCGTACGATGCCGAGCCACGCAACGAGGCCCTGAGCCGGCAATTTGAGCGCCAACTCATGCCGAATGCGCCCGTGCCGGATGCGCTGGCGCGACAGCCGAATACGCCGCAAAGCGCATTCGACCAGTGGCTGGATCGCCTCTATGTGGCCGCGCAAAACCCGGACAACGGTGTGTGGGATCAGGCGCGGCACGAGGCGGCGCAAGCTTACCTGTGCACACCAGATGGGCAACAGTTCCAGCAGCAGGCCCACGACCTGAATCGCGACTGGGACTTGCAGCAGGCCGCGCAGCTGGCGCAGCAGCAAGCGCTCCAGCAGCAGACGCATCAGCAATCCCAGGGCTTCTGCCTGTAACTTCACGTGAGCATCGAACGCATGGACGGCAATACGGAGCAGGTTCAACAGTCGTTGGCGAAACTGCTGGCCGTCGTGGATCGACTCGACGACCGCAACCTGCAGTCCGTGCAGCGGATCGAGGCGGCGACGGCGGCCTTGGAACAGGGGGTTGGCCGGCTGAATGGCGGCGGCGAGCAATTCGCGCAGCAAGCCTTGCAGCGCATTGGCGCCGATACCCAGCGGGCCATTGCGCAGGGCGCCGGCCAGGCCGTGGCGGGTTTCCAGCACCAGTTGCAGCAAGCCTCGAACAGCATGCAATCGGCGGTGCGGGCCATGGACGAGCAACGCGCAGGACTGGCGGCAGCGCGCCGCTCCATGGTCTGGATGGGGGCAGTGGCCTTGCTGGCGGGGTCGCTGTTGGCCGCAGGTGGCGCTGCATGGATCGCGCACCGGAGCATGCAGGAGGTTGAGCAGGCGCATTTTGGCAGGGACATCCTGCAAGCCACCCAGAGCGGCGCAATCACGCGCTGTGGGGAGTCGCTATGCGCGCGGGTTGGCAAGCAGCCGCAGCGCTTCGGCAAGCACGGCGAGTATGCAACGCTGCAACCTTGATCGACTTGCTTCGTCGTAAAAGGGCACGCGCCAAACAGCCCATCCCCCAGCATCACCCTCGTGGTATCGCACGCACTGCAACGCGTGGAGCGTTCGCCGCGTGACAAGCATGGCGCAAGTTTGCAACCATTCACCTTTCAGCGGACACGCGATGCGTGCCCAGAGGTGTCTTCATGTCTCCCCACAGCTCGATCCGCCGCGACGTCGGCCCGTTCGCCCTGATGCTCACCGGCCTGGGCTCGATCATCGGCTCGGGCTGGTTGTTCGGCGCCTGGCGCGCGGCGCAGATCGCCGGCCCTGGCGCGGTCTGGGCTTGGGTGATCGGCGCGGTCATCATCCTGTTCATCGCGCTGACCTACGCCGAGCTGGGCGCGATGTTCCCCGAATCCGGCGGCATGGTGCGTTACGGCCATTACTCGCACGGCTCGCTGGTGGGCTTCATCGCGGCCTGGGCGAACTGGATCGCCATCGTCTCGGTGATCCCGGTGGAGGCCGAGGCCTCGGCGCAGTACATGTCCTCGTGGAAGTGGGACTGGGCGAAGAACCTCTACCACCAGGCGCCGGGCGGCCACGGCGAACTGAGCCACGCCGGCCTCGCCATCGCGGCGGTGCTGGTGATCGGCTACTTCCTCTTGAACTACTGGAGCGTGAAGCTGTTTGCGCGCTCCAACACCGCGATCACCCTGTTCAAGCTGGTGATCCCCGCGCTCACCGCCGTGCTGCTGATGATGAGCGGCTTCCACCCCGAGAACTTCAGCGTCGGCATCCACGGCGAAGTGCATGCCACCGATTTCGCCGCGGTGCTCACCGCCGTGGCCATCGCCGGTATCGTGTTCAGCTTCAACGGCTTCCAGAGCCCGGTGAATCTCGCCGGCGAGGCGAAGAACCCCGGCAAGAGCATCCCCTTCGCCATCGTCTGCTCGATCGTGCTGGCCACGGTGATCTACGTGCTGCTGCAGGTGTCCTTCATCGGCGCGGTGCCGCGCGAGATGCTGGCCAACGTGGGCTGGCACGGTATCGACTTCAGCTCGCCGTTCGCCGATCTGGCCATCATCCTCGGCCTGCACTGGCTGGCCACGCTGCTGTTCATCGACGCCGTCATCAGCCCCAGCGGCACCGGCATGACCTACACCGCCACCACCGCGCGCATGCTCTACGGCATGGAGCGCAACGGCACGCTGCCGAAGATCCTCGGCCGCGTGCATCCGCAGTGGGGCGTGCCGCGCCCGGCGATGTGGGTGAACCTGGCGGTGTCGTTCCTGTTCCTGTTCTTCTTCCGTGGCTGGGGCACGCTGGCGGCGGTGATCTCGGTGGCCACGATCATCTCCTACCTGACCGGCCCGGTCAGCGTAATGACCCTGCGCCGCACCGCGCCAGGCCTGCTGCGCCCGCTGCGTCTTTCGGGCCTGCCGGTGCTGGCCGGCATCGCCTTCGTGATGTCCACCGAGCTGCTGTACTGGGCGAAGTGGCCGCTGACCGGCGAGATCATCCTGTTGATGGTCGTGGCACTGCCGATCTACTTCTACTACCAGGCCAAGGCCGGCTGGCACGACTTCGGCCGGCAGCTGAAGGGCGCCTGGTGGCTGATTGCCTACCTGCCCACCATCGCCTTCGTCTCCTGGGCCGGCAGCACCACCTTCGGCGGCAAGGGCTACCTGCCCTACGGTTGGGATCTCGTGGTGGTCGGCGTGATCGGCTTGGTGTTCTACCTGTGGGGCGTGGCCTCCGGCTGGCGCACGCCGTCGGTGGAGGCGGCCGAGCGCGAGGCTGCCGCGCACCCGGACGCACCGCTGGTGCCGCCGGATGAAACCATGGCGGAGCGCCTCGCTAGGCAGGGCGGCTGAGCGCCTGCGAAAACCCGAACGTCCGTGCCGATTCCCGCGCGACGACGTTCGGTTTTTTTCACTAGCTGACGGCCACGCGCCTAGCCGCCTAGCCGCCTAGCACCCCCCACAGCACGCGATCCAGGTCGGCATCCAGTCCGAATGCCGACAGCGCCACGCGCCCGTTCCTCACCTCCACGCCCTCGGCCCGCAAGCGCCGCACTTGTTCGCGGAAAGCCCGGCTGCCCTTGGGCAGGGCGATCTCGCCCGAGGCGCGCAGCACACGGAACCAGGGCAGTTCCATGCCGGCGGGCGTCTCCCCCAGCAATCTGCCGACCAGCCGCGCGCGCCCCGGCACCCCGGCCCGGGCGGCAATGGCGCCATAGCTGGCCACGCGTCCGGGCGGGATCGCGGCGATGGCGGCATAGATGCGCGCACGACTGTCTTGCATGGCGTTGACCGGCACTGAACGATGGACGTGCCAGAGTAGCAGCGTGATCCGTTCCCTCCGGGAGCCTGCCATGCACCACTTTGAAGCCGTACGTTCCCACGTAGGCAGCCTGCATGCGCTGCGCCAGAGCGATCCCTACCTCATCAGCTTCGACCTCGACCTGCCACAAGGGCGCCGGCAAAGCATGTACCTGGCCGAGCTGGAGGACGACGCCGGCTACCGCTGCCTGCGCATCTCCACGCCGGTCTGCCCGCTGGTCGGCACCGATCCGCAGCGCTGCCTGCGCTTCAACTGGGAACAACGCTGCGGCTACCTGGCCATCGCCGACCTGGACGGCACACCCTACCTGCACCTGTGCGAAAACCGCCCCTATCGCCTGTTGGACGAAGGCGAGCTGCGGCGGGTGATCGCGGAACTCGGGCGGCTGGCCGGCGAGCTTGGCCAACTGGTCGCCGGCGGACGCTGCCGCCGGCACTGACTCAGGGCCCGTGAAAAATCGCACGTCGTCGCGAGGGCGTCGCCGGGCGCCCCTGGCTGGGCGCACGGCGTGAAAACCAGGGCATTTGGTGCAGCCCATGACCGCCGCTTTCGCGCAGCGGGCCGCCGCCAAAGGCGCCGCGACAGCTGCAACGGAAGGGCGATTTTTTCGCCGGCTCGCAGTCGAACCCGCTTCAGCCGAACGCGCGGGCGAGCACGACGAAACCCCAGGCGATCAGCGAGGTGATCGGCAGGGTGAGTATCCACGCCCACACCATGCGCTCCACCACCGACCAGCGGATGGCGTTGGAGCGCTTGGCCGAACCCACGCCCATGATGGCCGAGGACACCACGTGGGTGGTGGACACCGGCAAGCCGAAGTGCGAGGCCACCAGAATCACGATCGCCGAACTGCCCTCGGCGGCGAAGCCGTTGATCGGGTGCAGCTTCACCATCTTGTGGCCCAGCGTCTTGATGATGCGCCAGCCACCGCCGGCGGTGCCGGCCGCCATGGTCAACGCGCACACCACCGCCACCCACGCCGGCACCACGAAACCGCCGTGGGCGCCACCCTGGATGCGCAGGAAATGCAGCCATGCCGGCAGGTGATCGAACTGCCCCGCCGCGGTGGCGCTGGCCAGCGCCAGCGCGATGATGCCCATGCTCTTCTGCGCGTCGTTCATGCCGTGAGCCAGGCCCATGGCGCTGGCCGAGACGATCTGCGCCTTGCCGAAAAAACCGTTGACGAAGGGCGTGCGCCCAAGCAGGCGCAACCAGCCGCCGCGCCGCGAGAACCACGCCAGCAGCGCATACAAGCCGCCCATCAGCACGAAACCGAGCACCAGACCCGCGATGGGCGAGGCCACCATCGGCACCACCACCTTGGGGATCACGCCCTTGCCCAGCCACCAGTGCGCCCCGCCCTGCGCCCACACCACCGCATTGAAATGACCGCCCGCCTCGGCGAGCGCGGCGCCCACCAGCGCGCCCACCAAGGCGTGGCTGGAACTGGATGGCAGGCCCAGCCACCAGGTGATGAGGTTCCAGACGATGGCCGCGAGCAGCGCGCAGATGAGCAGTTGCGGCCCAGCCTCCACCACGCCGGTATTGACGATGCCGGCGGCGATGGTGGCCGCCACCGCCGTCCCCCACAGCGCGCCGATGAGGTTGGTGATCGCCGCCAGCAGCACCGCCTGGCCCGGCGTGAGCACCTTGGTCGCCACCACCGTGGCGATGGAGTTCGCCGTGTCGTGGAAGCCGTTGATGTAGGTGAAGACCAGTGCGATCAGCACTACCGTCACCACGAGTCCGAGGCTCATGGGCGAGGCCTTAGGAATTCTTCAGCACGATCGAATAGACGATGTTGCCAACGTCACGGCACTTGTCGATCGCCTTCTCGATCAGCTCGAACAGGTCCTTCGCCAGCATCGCCTTCATCGCATCGTTGCCCTCGACGTAGAGCGTGTGGTACGGCGACAACAGCATGCGGTCACCTTCGGACTCCAGCGCCTGCAGGCGATCCTGCAGCTTCTTCACCGGGTCGATGCGCAGGCCGCGGCGCAGCTCGCCGATCATCTCGGCCACCACCGTGGCGGAGCGCTCCAGCACCTGCGCGCGCTGGGCGAAATCCACGCCATCGAGTCGCGCGGCGACGATGGCATAGCGCTCGGCGAACTTCTCCACCGTCTTGGGAATCTTGTACAGCGCGGAGTTCAGCGCCTCGATGTCCTCGCGATCCAGCGCAGTGACGAAGGTGTTGACCAGTTCCTCGCTGATCTGCGCAGCCAGCGACTTCTCGCGCGCCCGGGTGGCGGTAAAGGCGGCCATCACCGGGCTCTGGTCGGCCTGGGTGACCAGTGCATGCAGCGCCTTGGCGCTCTCGTGCGCCGCCTCGGCGCTCTGTTCCAGCAGGCCGTAGAACTTGTCACCCTTGCCGAAGATGGTTTGCAATGAAAACATGCGGGCCGCACCTGAAAGTCGAGTGGCGCAATGTTACAGGACGGCGACATCGCACCGCAGCACGATGTGCGCAGGCGCCGCGCCATGCGCCGTCGCCCGACAAGCTTTTCAAGAGCTTGCGGTGCAACGCACCAGTACGGCGCGGTCCCTTTCACCGTGCGGCAAAGCACTGCCGCTACACTTTCGCCCATGAGCCTTGCCCCGTCACCCTCGAAAACCGACCAGGCCCATCCGCGCCCGGTCGCGGGCCACGCCCCCTTGCGCAGCGCCCTGTCCGCCGCATGCAGACGTTGCCGCCCGCCATGCTGAGCGAAATCGCGTTCATCCTCGTGCTGGCGCTGTGCAACGGCTTCTTTGCGCTGTCGGAGATGGCGCTGGTGGCATCGCGCAAGAGTCGCCTGAAACAGCTGGCGCGCAGCAGCCGGCGCGCCGCGCTGGCGCTGCGTCATGCCGAGCATCCCGAATACTTCCTCTCCACCATCCAGGTCGGCATCACCCTGGTGATGCTGATTACCGGCGCACTGGCCGGCGACGCACTGGGCGGGCACATCGCCAACCTGCTGCGCAGCGGCCGTGCCATGTGGCTGGAGCCCTACGCGCGCATCATCGGTGTGGCGCTGGGTTTCGTGCTGATCTCCTTCATCCAGATCGTGGTGGGCGAACTGGTGCCCAAACGCATCGCACTGGCCGCGCCGGAAAAACTGTCCGCCGCCGTGGCCATCCCGATGCTGGTGCTGTCGCGCATCACCGCGCCCTTCGTATGGCTGCTCAACACTTCCAGCAGCCTGCTGCTGCGCCTGCTGCGCATCCACAACCGCGGCCACGCCGCCGCCAGCGAAGAGGAAATCCGCCTGCTGGTGGCCGAAAGCGCCGAACAAGGCGTACTGGACGCCGACGAGCACGCCATGGTCAACCGCGTGCTGCGCCTGGGCGACCGCAGCGTGGACAGCGTGATGACTCCGCGCGTGCGCATCGCCTGGCTGGACACCGCCGCGACGCGCGAGGAAAACGTGGCCGTACTGCGGCAGACACCCTACTCGCGCTACCCGGTGTACCGCGGCGACGAGCGCGAGGTGGTGGGCGTGGTCGAGGTGAAACGCCTGCTGCAATCCTTCGCCGAAGGCCACCCGCAGCTGTTCAACCACCTCGCCAAGCCACTCTACGTGCCCACCACCGCGCGCGCGCTCGACCTGCTGGAAGAATTCCGCGACGCCGAAACCCCGCTGGCCCTGGTGGTGGACGAATACGGCGACATCGAGGGCCTGGTCACCGTCAACGACCTGCTCGCCGCCGTGGTCGGCGCCAGCCAGCTCGGCCACGGCGAGGCCGCCGCCGACGCCCCCATCGTCGAGCGCGCCGACGGCAGCTGGCTGATCGACGGCAGCCTGCCCACCGACGACCTGCGCGAACTACTCAAGGTCGAGCGCCTGCCCGGCGAGGACGAGCACGACTTCCGCACCGCCGCCGGCATGGTCACCGCCGCGCTGGGCCACCTGCCGCAGACCGGCGAAACCTACGCCTGGCACGGCACCCGCTTCGAAGTGGTGGATCTGGACGGCGCGCGCATCGACAAGCTGCTGGTGACGCGCGAAGCGAAGGCGGAGCAGGAGGAGGACGGCTAACGTCTTGGCGAGAGCAGAGGCGAGCCACGGAAGCGTTTGGCGAGACTCAAAGGCGAGCAAGAGCCCGTATTGATGCCCCTGAAAGGGCTTCCTGCCCTTTCAGGGGCTCGTCCCATCCGGTGAAGCCGGATGGGGCTCCGTCAATCAGGCGATGCCTGATTGACGTGCGATCCCTCCGTGGATCGCGGCGATGCTGGCGCGGCCCGCGCCAGCATCGCCATGCGCTGCGCGTCGGCGAGGATGCCGTGCAGCACGCGCAGCTCGCGCTGGTCGGGCTGGGCGCGCTGGAACAGCTTGCGCAGCCGCAACATGATGGTTTCCGGCGAGCGGCCCTTGTGGAAGTCGATGTCGTCCAGCGTGGCGGCGAGGTGTTCGTAGAAACGCTCCATCTGCGCGGCGTCCGCGGGCGGCTCGTCGTGCGCCGGCGGAGCTGCGGGCAGCTCGTCGCCCAGCATCGCCAGGCGCAGCTCGTAGGCCATCACCTGCACCGCCTGCGCGAGGTTCAGCGAGCTGTAATCCTCCACGCTGGGAATGCGCACCATCGCGTGGCAGGTCGCCAGTTCGTCGTTCTCCAGCCCCGTGCGCTCGTTGCCGAACAGCACCGCCACCTGCTCGCCGCGCGCGGCGGCGGCCAGCGCCTGCAGCGCGCCCTCGCGCGGGGAAAGCTCGGGCAGGTTCACCCCGCGCCGCCGCGCCGACAGGCCCAGCGCGAAGCTCGCCCCGCTCAAGGCACCGGTCAGCGAATCGTGCACGCCGGCTTCGGCCAGCACGCGCACCGCGTTGGCCGCCAGCGCATCCGCCTCACGGTCGGGGAAGCGGTGCGGCGCCACCAGTTCCATCCGGGTGAAACCCATGGTGCGGATCGCCCGCGCCGCGCTGCCGATATTGCCGGGATGCGAGGTGCGCACCAGCACGAAACGGAACAGCGCGGCGAGATCGGTGGCGTTCATCGGCAAAACCCGGCAGAGACAAGCCCTCTAGCATACGTCCTGCCGCGCCTCTGCTAGAATCGCCGGCCGCAACCCCGCTCTTTTGCCAAGTCGAAGCCATGACCCGACCCGCCATCACCATTGCGGTGCGCGCCGCGCGCGCCGCCGGCAACGTCATCCTGCGCTACATGAACCGCATCGACGGCCTCACCGTCGTCGAGAAGCAGCGCATGGATTTCGCCTCCGAGGTCGACAAGCTGGCCGAGGCCGAGATCGTCAAGGAACTGCGCCGCGCCTATCCCGACCACGGCATCCTCGCCGAGGAAAGCGGCGCCAGCGGCAAGAAGAGCCCGCTGACCTGGGTGATCGATCCGCTGGACGGCACCCACAACTACCTGCGCGGCATCCCGCACTTCAGCGTCTCCATCGCCATGCTCGACCGAGGCGTTCCCGTCTACGGCGTGGTGTTCGACCCGCTGCGCGGGGAACTGTTCACCGCCAGCAAGGGCGACGGCGCGTATCTCGACCGGGGCACCGGCCCCAGCCGCATGCGTGTCGGCAAGCGCGAGAACCTCGGCGGAGCGATGATCGCCACCGGCTTCCCCTACCGCCAGCGCGCGCATCTGGACACCCAACTGGCGATGACCCGCGCCCTGCTCGGCCAGGCCGAGGACATCCGCCGCAGCGGCTCCGCCGCGCTGGATCTGGCCTACACCGCTGCCGGCCGCTACGACGGCTACTTCGAGATCGGCCTCAAGCCCTGGGACATGGCCGCCGGCGTACTGCTGGTGCACGAGGCCGGCGGCCGCTACGGCGACTTCGCCGGCCGCGACGGCATCCCCGCCAGCGGCAACCTCATCGCCGGCAACCTCGCCGTGGCGAAGGCGATGCAGGACGCGATCGGCGGGCTGGCGACGCCGGAGTTGCTGAAGGCGTAAGCGTCCGCCGGCTACTTCGCGGCGTCTTCCGCCCAGTTCACCAGCTTCAGGCCCGGAACGCGACTGAACTCGCGCATGTTGTTGGTGACCAAGGTCACCCCTTCCGCACGCGCATGCGCCGCGATCCACAGGTCGTTGTTGCCGATCGGCGTGCCCTGCTGCTCCAGTACGGCGCGAATGTCGCCGTAGTGCCCGGCCACGTCCTCGGACAGCGGCAAGACGGCGATGATTCGCGCCAGCGCAACCAGGTTCGCGTGCGCCGCATCCGCCTGCTGGCTCTTGTTGGCACCGAACTGCAATTCGCCCCAGGTGACGACCGACATGCCCAGGCTGCCCGGTCGCTGCCGGGCCATGTGCGCGCGCACCGTCGCCGGTCGCTCGCGCTTGATGTAGATGCAGATGTTGGTATCCAGCAGATAGCGCAACGCCATCACAGGCCCTCGCGCGACTGCGGCGGCAGGTCGACGCGATCATCCACCAGAAAGTCGTCCGGCATCTCGGCCAAGAGGTCGAACGCCTCGATCAGGCTGGTGCGCTTCTCGCGCAGCACCACCTCCTGCCCACGACGGAAGATTTCGACCTCGCTGCCGTCGAAGCGGAACTCCTTGGGCAGGCGCACGGCCTGGCTATTGCCGGACTGGAACACCTTGGCAAGGTTCATGGCATTCTCCATCCATACGTATATACCTTTAGTATATACGCCAATGATCCACTGCGCGTCAGCCCCCGGCAGCGTCCGCCTCACGCAGCAGCTCGCGCAGGAACGGAATCGTCACCCGCCGTTGCGCCGCCAGCGAGGCCTGGTCGAGCCGGTCGAGCAAATCCAGCAGCGCGCCGAGGTCACGGGTGTGGCGGGCGAACAGCCAGTCCAGCACGTGATCGTCCAGCTCGATGCCGCGCAGGCCGGCCTGGGCCTTGAGCACGGCGCGGCGCTCGGCGTCCTCCAACGGCTGCAGGGCGAACCGGGTGCAGGCGCCGAGGCGCGAGCGCAGGTCGGGCAGGCCCAGGCCGAGTTGCGCGGGCGCGGCCTCGGCGGCGAACAGCAGCGCGGCGCCTTCGGCTTTCGCGCGGTTGTAGAGGTCAAACAACGCGTGCTCGGCCCCGCGTTTGCCGGCGATGGTGCCAAGGTCGTCCAGCGCCAGCAGCGCGCCGCCGGCCACGCCACGGATTGCCGCGGCGCCGTCAGCGAGCCTTGCCAACGGCAGGTATTGCACGCCCCGCCCTGCTTCGCCAGCGGCTTGGCAGGCGGCCATCAGCAGGTGGCTCTTGCCGCAGCCGGCGGGGCCGTGCAGGTACAGCCACGGCGCGCCGGGTTCGCGCGCGAGCTGTTCGACGGCGGCCAGCGCGGCGGCGTTGGCACCAGCGTGGAAATGATCGAAACGCTGGCGGCGCGGCCAGCGCAAGGCAAGCGGCAGTTGCGGGATCATGGTGGCGCGGATGGCGCAGGCGGCGATGGCGCGGGCGACGCAGGCGACGCGATTTCCGGCGCGACCGAGGCACCCGGCACCGCCGCCTCGTGCAACGAGGGATCGGCCGTGCCTTCCCCGTTGTACAGCTCGCTCATGCGGTAGCGCTCCATCAGGTAGCGCAGCAGCACCATCACCACCGAAGCGACCGGCAGCGCCAGCAGCACGCCAAGGAAGCCGGCCAGCTCGCCGCCGGCCAGCACCGCGAAGATCACCGCCACCGGATGCAGGCCGATCTTCTCGCCCACCAGCTTGGGCACCAGCACGTAACCTTCCAGCAACTGCCCGACCACGAACACGCCGCAGACGATCAGCACGTGCGTCCAGTCCCCGTACTGCACCAGCGCGGCGATCAGCGCAGCACCGAAGCCGGTGATGAAACCGAGATAAGGCACGAAGCTGAGCAGGCCCGCCACCATGCCGATCAGCACACCCACCGACAGTCCGGCCACCAGCGACAGCGCGCCGCCGTAGTACACGCCCAGCATCAGCATCACCATGAGCTGGCCGCGCACGAAGGCGCCGAGCACGGCATCGGCCTCGCGCGCGAGGTGGGCGATGGTCGGCTGGATCGAGCGCGGCAGCAGGCGGTCGAGCGCCGCCACCAGCCGATCCCAGTCGCGCAGTAGGTAGAAGGTGACCACCGGAATCAATACCAGGTTGGTCAGCCACAGCACGAAGCCCAGGCCGGAGCGCGACACCGTACCCAGCACATGGCTGGCGACGCCGCCCACCGAACCGATGTGCTCCTTGAGCGCCGCCACCAGCTTGTCGTTGTCGAAGGTTTGCGGATCCAGGTGCAGGCGATCCCGCAGCCACGGCCACGCGGTGTGCTCGGCCCAGTCCACGTAATGCGGCACGTTCTGCGCCAGGTTTTCGATCTGGTGCGTGATCAGCGGAATCAGCAGCAGCAAGGCGCCGCCCAGCAGCAGGGTCAGCAGCAGGAACACGATGGCGACCGCCAGCGTGCGGCTGAGGTGCCAGCGCTCCAGCCGGTCGGCCAGCGGGTCGCCCAGATAGGCCAGCATGGCCGCCGCCGCGAAGGGCATCAGCATCGGCGACAACCGCCACAGCAGGAAAGCGACGACCGCGAGGATCGCGCCGAGTTGCCAGTGTCGATGATGGTCCGGCGTCATCACTGTCCCCCGTGCAGCCAGCGCAGGCTGGCGTCCGCGCCGGCGTGCGCACCGCCACGCATCACCCGCCCGCCGGCGGCGAGGTTGGCGGCCAGCGCATCGGCGGGCATCGCCGACTGCACCAGGAACAGCATGCCGTCATCCTGTGCGCCCAGCGTGGTCACGCCGCGCACGGCAGGATCGGCGCGCAGTGCGGCGAGCAGGCTGGCGTAGTCCGTCGCGCTGTCCAGGTTGCTCACCCACAATTTCACGCCGCTCACCGCCGCGCCGATCACGTTGAGCTGCCTGCCGAGGCGATCGGCCATCGCGCCGCCGGCACCGGCCATCAGTGCATCCTCGGTCTTGTCGCTGGAACTCCATGCCTGCGCCTTGCCACCCGATACCAGCGTCCACTGCGCGCTGGTGCCGTGCAGGCTGCCCACCAGCACCAAGCCGGTGTGATATTGCTGATTGACCGCCGCCAGCGTGGCCGGATCGGCGGCGCCCACCTTGGCGGCATCGGGCGCACTGGCCGGATCGGCATAGGCCACATCGTAGCCGCGCGTCGCCGCCGTCTGGGCGAGACTGGCGAGGGCATCCTTGTCCAGCGGCTTGCCGTCGTCGCCGCTCACCAGGAGCAGCACCGGCGGCCGGGCGCCCGCGCTGCCCGCCACGCCCAGCTTGTCCACCAGATGGCGCACCGCGCCGGGCTCGAAATCCACCGTGAGGTTGATGCCGCCGGCGGCGCGCGCGTACTGGAAATGCCGCACCAGCGCGGAAGCGTCCTTCAACGCGTCGCCATAACCCGGCTTGCTGCGCAGATCCTGCCCGCCGGCCAGCCGCGCCAGCACCTGGGCCAACGCCGAGGCAAAGGCCTCGCCGCGCTGGGCGTCGCCGGTGTCGGTCACCGGCACCATCACCGTGTAGGGCGAGGCCACCTGCGCATGCGCGCCCGGCAACGCCACGAGTCCGAACAGCAGGATGACAAGCAGCAGGCGAGACAGGCGCATCGGCATGGCACATGGCGGGGAATACGCGGAAGTCTGCCCAATCGCCCTGCCCGCGTCCATGCCGGCCAGCGGCAAATGGGTGCGATGGGGTAGAATGGCGCGCTTTCCACCGCCGGTTTCCGTCATGTCCGACGCCCTCACCTACCGTGCTGCCGGGGTCGATATCGACGCCGGCAATGCCCTGGTCGAACGCATCAAGCCACTGGTCAAGCGCACCACCCGCCCCGAGGTGATGGGCGGGCTGGGCGGCTTCGGCGGCCTGTTCAACCTCGGCGGCAAGTACCGCGAGCCGGTGCTGGTGTCCGGCACCGACGGCGTGGGCACCAAGCTCAAGCTGGCGCAGATCCTCAACCGCCACGACACCATCGGCATCGACCTGGTCGGCATGTGCGTCAACGACGTGCTGGTGCAGGGCGCCGAGCCGCTGTTCTTCCTCGACTACTTCGCCACCGGCAAGCTGGACGTGGACACCGCGGCGGCAGTCGTCGGCGGCATCGCCAAGGGCTGCGAGCTGGCCGGCTGCGCGCTGATCGGCGGCGAAACCGCCGAGATGCCCGACATGTACCCGCCCGGCGAATACGACCTCGCCGGCTTCACCGTGGGCGCGGTGGAGAAATCCGAACTGCTCAGCGGCGACGCCATCGTGGCCGGCGACGCGGTGCTGGGCGTGGCCTCCAGCGGCCCGCACTCCAACGGCTATTCGCTGGTGCGCAAGATCCTCGAACGCGCTGGCCGCCCGCTGGATCTCGACCTCGGCGGCGTAACGCTGGCCGACGCCCTGATGGCCCCCACCACGATCTACGTCAAACCCATGCTGGAACTGCTGGGTGCCGGCCCCGCCCGAGTCCCGGTTCATGGCATGGCCCACATCACCGGCGGCGGCCTCAAGGAAAACATCATCCGCGTGGTGCCCGACGGCCTCGGCCTCGCGCTGGACGCATCCACGCTCACCCTGCCGCCGGTGTTCGACTGGCTGCAGCGCGAGGGCCAGGTGGCGCGCGAGGAAATGTGGCGCACCTTCAACTGCGGCATCGGCTTCACCGTGATCCTGCCGCGCGATGCCGTGGCGGCGGCGGCGGCCCTGCTGGCGAAGCACGGCTTGGCCAGCCGCGTGATCGGCGCCGTGGTGAAGGCCGCCGGCGATGAGCGCGTGCATATCGGCTGAACTCCATCCCATACCGTTCGCCCTGAGCGCAGGCGCATCGCGCCAGAGTCGAAGGGCCCTTTCGACTTCGACCCTGCGCGCCTACGCTCCCTTCGACCCCAGCGCTGCGCGCTTGCGCCCAAGGCGAGCGGTTACAAACTCATCCATGTCCAGTCCACTCAAAATCGCCGTGCTCGCCTCGGGCCGCGGCAGCAACCTCGCCACGCTGATCGCCGCGCGCGACGCCGGCACGTTGCCGGTGGAGTTCGTGCTGGTGGGCAGCGACAAGGCCAGCGCGCCGGCATTGCGGCTGGCCGAAGCGGCCGGCATCCCCACCCTCGCGCTGTCGCCCAAGGGCCATGCGGATCGCGTGAGCTACGACCTCGACCTGCTCGCGCACGTTGCCGCCAGCGGCGCGGAACTGCTGGTGCTGGCCGGTTTCATGCGGGTGATTTCCGGCGCCGCGCTGGCCGACTGGCCCGGCCGCGTGCTGAACATCCACCCCTCGCTGCTGCCCAAGTACCGCGGCCTGCACACGCACCGCCGCGCGCTGGAAGCCGGCGACGCCGAGCACGGCGCCAGTGTGCACTTCGTCACCGCCGAACTCGACGGCGGCCCGCTGATCGCCCAGGCGCGCCTGTCGATCCGGCCCGGTGACGACGAGGACAGCCTCGCCGCCCGCCTCTTGCCGCTGGAACATCGCCTGCTGCCGGAGGTGGTGAAGCTCGTCGCCCAACGCCGCCTCGCGCTCACCGCGGCCGGCGTGGCGCTGGATGGCCGCGTGCTCACCGCCCCGCTGCGCCTCACCGACGCCGGACTGCAACGCGTGGCGTGACGGCATTCAGCCGGGCCCGGGCATGCTCGGCGCATGAACGCCCACCTCGCCCGCCTCGCCGCCCTCGCCCTGCTCACTGTCAGCGCCGCCGCCAGCGCCGCCGTACCGGGCGCCTTCACCGCGCGCTACCAGGTCAGCCAGGACGGCCAGCCCATGGGCACCGCCACCGTCACCCTGCGCCCCGCCGCGAACGGCCAATGGGTACTCAGCAAGGACAGCCAGGGCAGCAGCGGCCTCGCCGCCCTGCTCGGCGCCAGCACGCGGGAAAGCTCGACCTTCCGCTGGCGCGGCAACCGTCCGGAAGCGGTGAGCTACGACTACCGCTCACGCATCGCCGGCAAGAAAAAGCAACGCGAATTGCGCGTGGACTGGGCCACCGGGCAGGTCAGCGTGGACGAAGGCAAGGGTGCCGACACCTATCCCGCCCAAGCCGGCATGGTGGAGCGCAACACCTTGCCACTGGCGCTGGGCCTGGCGCTGGCCGCGGGCCAGCGATCCATCAGCCTGCCGGTCGCCGTGCGGCAGAAAGTGGAAAGCGAGCGCTTCAAGGTCGCCGGCGACGACACCATCCAGGTGCCCGCCGGCCACTTCAAGGCAGCACGCGTCGAACGCAGCGACAACTCGAAAAACTTCAGCGCCTGGTACGCCACCGATCGCTACCCGATGCCGGTGAAGCTCGCGCAAACCGACGGCGGCAACCTGGTGCTGGAGCTGGTGGGCTACTCGCAGCCGTGATCCGGGGGTCGGGAAGCGGCATCGCCGCGGCATCCCGCGCCCGGACGAGTCATGCCGGCACGTAGCGATCCAGCTCGTGCGCGTGCTCGCGCAGCCAGCAGCGCGCGGCCGACGTGTGCACCGTGGTGTCGTAAACGACGCCGCTTACCGTCAAGGCGAGCAGGCCCGGCCACCATGGCGAAACCGCGGGCAGCAGCAGCCAGCACAGCCCACTGATCGCCAGCGATGCCACGAAGCGCACGCCGAGCGCCATCCACAAACGACGCGGCGTGAAACAGCGCGTCCTGGCTTCGCGCCACAAGCGGCCACGCCGCTGCGATGGAATGCCGTGCAACTCGGGAATGTCCTGCAGGCGCCAGTAGATCGTCATCGCCATGACCTGCCGGCAGCTTCGGCGTGGCTTTCGTCCGTGCGGAATGCATGCAGGTGCTCGCGCAGCCAACGCCGTGCGCGTGGCTGCCGGTAAACAGCATCCCAGATGCGTGCGCCAACGGCAGCGAGCGCGAGGATCGGCACCACGAACAGCCAGTCCAGGCGCAACCAGTCCTGAAGCAGCCCGGCCACGAGCACGGCCAGCGCGACGGCCAGCGTCGACAACCGCCTGATACCACGCGGCAAACTGCGCTCTTCCGCCACGTGCAACCACTCGCGCCGATCCTCGGCCTGCACTTCCTGCAGCTCCGGGATCTTCCCTGCCCGCCAGTAGTACGCCATGCCCATCTCCCTCACGCGTCTTGCCGCCTGCCGGCTCCGGACGGAGCCCGGCGCCGCAACATCAGTTCGGCAAACGGCGGATATGCGCGCCCAGCACGCCGAGCTTTTCCTCGATGTTCTCGTAGCCGCGGTCGATGTGATAGACGCGATCCACCACGGTGTCACCCTTGGCCACCAGGCCGGCCAGCACCAGGCAGGCGGAGGCACGCAGGTCGGTGGCCATGATCGGCGCGCCGCTCATGTGATCCACGCCCTTGATGATGGCGGTGTTGCCTTCGAGCTGGATGTCGGCGCCCAGGCGCTGCAGCTCGTGGGCGTGCATGAAGCGGTTTTCGAACACCGTCTCGGTGATGACGCCGGTGCCCTCGGCCACGCAGTTGAGCGCGGTGAACTGCGCTTGCATGTCGGTGGGAAACGCGGGGTAAGGCGCGGTGGTGATGTTCACCGCGCGCGGGCGGCGGCCGCCCATGTCCAGCTCGATCCAGTCGTCGCCGGTAGTGATATGCGCGCCGGCGTCTTCCAGCTTGGCCAGCACCGCTTCCAGCGTGCGGGCGCGGGCGTGGCGTGCGCGCACCTTGCCGCCGGTCATCGCGGCGCCGACCAGGAAGGTGCCGGTCTCGATGCGGTCAGGCAGCACGCCGTAGTCGGCGCCGTGCAGGCGCTCCACGCCGTGGATGGTGATGGTGGAGGTGCCCTCGCCTTCGATCTGCGCGCCCATGGCCATCAGGCAATGCGCGAGGTCGACCACTTCGGGCTCCTGCGCGGCGTTCTCGATGATGGTGGTGCCTTCGGCCAGCGTGGCGGCCATCAGGATGTTCTCGGTGCCGGTGACGGTGACCATGTCCATCGCGATGCGCGCGCCCTTGAGGCGCCTGGCGCGCGCCTTGATGTAGCCGTTTTCCACAGTGATTTCGGCACCCAGCGCGCGCAGGCCGCGGATGTGCTGATCCACCGGCCGCGAGCCGATCGCGCAACCGCCGGGCAGCGACACTTCGGCCTGGCCGAAGCGCGCCACCAGCGGGCCCAGCACCAGGATGGACGCACGCATGGTGCGCACCAGGTCGTAGGGCGCGATGCAGGTGCTGGTGGTGCGCGGATCGACGTGGATCTTCATGCGGTCGTCAAGCACCAGCTGCACGCCCATCTGGCCGAGCAGCTCGATGAAGGTGGTGACGTCGTGCAGGTGCGGCACGTTGCCGATGCTCACCGGCGCGTCGGCCAGCAGGCAGGCGGCGAGGATGGGCAGCACGGCATTCTTGGCGCCGGAGATGGGCACTTCCCCTTGCAGGGGGATGCCGCCGTTGATGAGGATTTTGGCCATAAAGTCAGGGAATCGGGAATGGGGAATCGGGAATGGGACAAGCGCGGTACGGAAGTCTGGAGGGGAATGGCGTTTGCCAATCCCGAATCACGACTCCCGAATCCCGGCCTCTTCAGGCGTCAACGTCTTCAGCGCCAGCGCGTGGATGTCGCCGCCCATCAGGCTGCCAAGCGTGGCGTAGACGCGGCGGTGGCGGGCGAGCGGCAGTTTGCCGGCGAATTCGGCGGCGATCACGGTGGCTTCGAAGTGCACACCGTCGGCGCCTTCCACGCGCACGTGGGCGCCGGGCATGCCGGTTTCGATCAGGGTCTGGATACGTGCGGGGTCCATCGGGATTCCACGGAATACAGGCCAACGCGGCCATCGCGTCGGCATATGACGGTAAAATGCGAATATGCCATGGTAATGGAAATCCCCTGTCGCCAAAACGACACAGCCCGCACCCTGGCCTCCAAACATCCCCCGCGAGCCGCCATGAACCCTCGTTCCACCCCGCCCGTCGCCACCGAACTTGCGCCCGACACCATCGTGCGCAGCGCCCGCGCGGCGATCGCCACCGAGGCGGCAGCCATCGCCGAACTGGGGCCGCGCATCGACGGCGCCTTCGTGGAAGCCTGCCGGCTGATGCTGGCCTGCCGCGGTCGCGTGGTGGTCACCGGCATGGGCAAATCCGGCCACGTGGGGCGCAAGATCGCCGCCACGCTGGCCTCCACCGGCACGCCGGCGTTCTTCGTGCATCCGGGCGAGGCCAGCCACGGCGACCTCGGCATGATCCAGCCCGACGATGTGGTGCTGGCGATCTCCTACTCGGGCGAAACCGACGAGCTGCTTTTGATCCTGCCGCCGATCAAGCGGCAGGGCATCCCGCTGGTTGCCATCACCGGGCGGCCCGGCTCCGCGCTGGCCAGCCAGGCCGACGTGCACATCGACGGCAGCATCGGCATCGAGGCCTGCCCGCTCGGCCTGGCGCCCACCACCAGCACCACCGCCGCGCTGGTGCTGGGCGATGCGCTGGCCATCGCCCTGCTGGAGGCGCGCGGCTTCACCGCGGACGATTTCGCCCGCTCGCACCCGGCCGGCGCGCTGGGCCGGCGCCTGCTTATCAAGATCGGCGACGTGATGCATAGCGGCGAAGCGGTGCCCTGCGTGCCGCCGGAGGCCAGCCTCAGTGCCGCGCTGATGGAAATGACCCGCAAGCGCCTGGGCATGACCGCCGTGGTGGACGCCGAACAGCGCCTGCTCGGCGTGTTCACCGACGGCGACCTGCGCCGCGCGCTGGACGACACCCAGATCAACCTGCGCGACGCCCACGTGGCCGAGTTGATGACCCGCGCGCCCAAGACCATCGCCCCGGACAAGCTCGCCGCCGAGGCGGCCCAGCTGATGGAACAACACCAGATCCACGCCCTGCTGGTGGTCGACGCCGACCAGCGCGTGGTCGGCGCGCTCAACATTCACGACCTGCTCAAGGCGCGGGTGGTCTGATTCGCCTTCCCCGATTCGCCGCAGGCGAATCGGGAAAATCAAACACGTACGCTCTTGACGCCTTCCCAGCCAGAACACCGAACCGTGCCCACCGACTACCTCGCCAACGTTCCCACCGCGATCATGGCCCGCGCCGCGCAGATCCGCCTGGCGGTGTTCGACGTCGACGGCACGCTCACCGACGGCCGCCTGTGGTACGGCGAGGACGGCCGCGAGGCCAAGCTGTTCCACGTGCACGACGGCCTGGGCCTGAAGCGCCTGCAGGCCAACGGCGTGCAGGTGGCCTTCATCACCGCGCGCATCAGCCACCCGGTGGCGCTGCGCGCCGAGGAGCTGGGCATCGCCCACGTCTACCAGGGCCAGGGCGACAAGCGTGCCTGCCTGCAAAGCCTGCTCGATGCGCTGCACCTCACACCCGCACAAGCCGCCTTCACCGGCGACGACCTGCCCGACCTGCCGCCCATGCGCCTCGCCGGCCTCGCCGTGGCGGTGGCCAACGCCCACCCGTGGGTGATCGAGGCCGCGCACTGGCAAACCCGCCTTGCCGGCGGCATGGGCGCGGCGCGCGAAGTCTGCGACCTGCTGCTGCACGCGCAGGGCAAAGGCGACGCCGAGCGGGAGCGCTGGCGGTGATCGCCCGCCTGCGCCGCTGGCTGCGCGACCGCAAGCTGGCCAGCACCATCGTGCTGGTGGGTCTCGGCGCCGGCTTCGTGCAGCTGGTGACGTGGTGGATGGGGCCGGTGCCACGCAACACCGACTTCGTCGGCCCGCCGCGCTCGGGTTACGTGCTCTACGACGCCCACGTGTGGAGCTACAACACCGCCGGCCAGAGCGCCTTCCGCATGCAGTCGCCGCACCTGGAACGCCGCGAGGGCGACGCGTCGCTGTACATCGACGCGCCCAGTTTCCAGCTCGCCGCCAAGCAGCCCGGCGTGCCCGACTGGCAGGGTCACTCGCTGTACGGCTGGGTGGACAAGGCTGGCACCCTGATCCGGCTGCAAGGCCCGGTGACCATGCACCGCCCGGCCTGGGCCGACACCGCGGCAACCGACCTCGTCACCGCAGACGTCACCGTGTGGCCGCGCGAAAACCGCATGGCCACCGCCGCGCCGGCACAGATGACGCAGGGCGAAAGCAGAATGCGCGGTGTCGGCATGCGTGCCAACCTCAACGACAATCACCTGGAGTTGCTCGACGATGTCCATGCCACGTTCGCGCCGCGCAAGCACAAATCGTAAGTCCGCCATCGCCTGGCTGGTCGTGGCCGCGCTGGCGCTGCTGCCCGCGCTGGCGCAGGCGAAAAAATCCGACCGCCAGCAACCGATGAACGTCGAGCACGCCGACTCCTTCGACGGCAGCTACGCACCCAACAGCACGGTCAAGCTGCATGGCCACGTGGTCATCACACAGGGCACCATGAAGATCACCGGCGACCTCGCCACCGTGCACTTCGACGCCGACCAGAACGTCGACCACGTGCAGATCACCGGCGCGCCGGCGCACATCCAGGAGCTGGACGATGCCGGCAACCTGATGAATGGCAACGCCGCCGCGCTCGACTACGACAACATCCACGGCGTCGCCGTGCTCAGCGGCAACGCCGTGGTCACCCAGCAGGGCCGCGGCGAGGCGCATGGCGACAAGCTCACCTACGACACCCAGACCAGCCAGATGACCGGCAGCAGCGGCAGCGACGGCTTCGTGCACATGACCTTCCTGCCCAAGCCCGGCAAGCACGCGCCGGCGACGCCCGCACCTGCCGCCAGCGCCCCGGCCGGCGGCAAGTAAGCATGCTGTCCGCCGAAGGCCTGCAAAAAAGCTTCAAGTCGCGCCAGGTCGTGCGCGACTTCGGTTTCTCCATCCGCGAGGGCGAAGTGGTCGGCCTGCTCGGCCCCAACGGCGCCGGCAAGACCACCTGCTTCTACATGGTGGTGGGCCTGATCGAAGCCGACGGCGGCGTCATCAAGCTCGACAAGGAGGACATCACCGGCCTGCCGATGCACCAGCGCGCACGCTTGGGCATCGGCTACCTGCCGCAGGAGGCCTCGGTGTTCCGCAAGCTCAGCGTGGCCGACAACATCATGGCCGTGCTGGAGCTGCGCGCAGGGCTTTCCGTGCAACAGCGCGAGAGCGAGCGGGACAACCTGCTGGACGAGCTGAAGATCGCGCACATCGCCACGCAGAAGGGCATCAGCCTGTCCGGCGGCGAGCGGCGCCGGGTGGAGATCGCCCGTGCGCTGGCCGCCAACCCGCGCTACATGCTGCTGGACGAACCCTTCGCCGGCGTCGACCCGATCTCGGTGGGCGAAATCCAGCGCATCGTGCGGCACCTGAAGGAACGCGGCATCGGCGTGCTCATCACCGACCACAACGTGCGCGAAACCCTGGGCATCTGCGACCGCGCCTACATCCTGAGCGACGGCGCGGTGCTCTCGCGCGGCACGCCCGCGCACATCCTCGCCGACGAGAAGGTGCGCGAGGTCTACCTGGGCCGCGAATTCAAGCTTTGACGGGGGCTTCACGGCCCCCAAGCCGACTATGGTCGCCCCCGCCGCCGGCGGGTAGGATGGAGCCACGACTTTCCCCCTCGGGTCGGCATGAAACCTTCACTGCAGCTGCGCCTCCACCAACAGCTCACCCTCACGCCGCAACTGCAGCTGGCGATACGCCTGCTGCAGCTCTCGCAACTGGAACTGGAATCCGAGCTGCGCGAACTGGCCGAGAGCAACCCGCTGCTGGAATTCGCCGACGAGGCCGAGTCCGGGGACGCGGCCGCCACCGACGCCGATGACACCCCGGAAGCCGACTACCCGTCCATGAGCGGCGCCGCCGAGCCCGCCAACGACGCCAGCGGCGAAGGCGACGAGGCATCCGAGTGGAGCGAAGGCGGCGGTGCCAGCGTCGAGACGCCGATCGACTTCTCCACCACCGCGTCCGGCAGCGGCGCCGCACGCGGCGACGAGGATTTCGAACCGCAAAACGCCGCGACCGAAACGCTGCAGCAGCACCTCGCATGGCAGTTGAACCTCGCCGGGTTCAACCCGCGACAGACCGCCATCGCCACCGTACTGATCGACGCGCTGAACGCCGACGGCTACCTCGCCGACGGCATCGAGTCGGTGCGCGCCGCCCTGCCCGAGAGCTTGAACGCTAGCCTCGACGAAATCGAGGCGGTACGCCGCCGCCTGCAGGGCTTCGATCCGCCGGGCGTAGCCAGTCTGGATCTGCGCGACTGCCTGCGTTGCCAGCTCGAACAGCTCGACCCCGCCACGGCGCAGCGCGAGCTGGCGCTCGCCCTGATCGACGAAGGGCTGGATCTGCTCGCCCGCAACGACATCGCCAAGCTGGCGCGCAAGCTGCGTGCCGACGAGGGAGCCGTGGCCGAAGCCGCCGCCCTGGTGCGCGGCCTCGACCCACGCCCCGGCGCAGCGCTGGACTCCACCCCGGTGGAATACGTCGCCCCCGACGTCTACGCAGTGAAGGACGCCGGCCACTGGCAGGTGCGCCTCAACGCCAGCGTGCAGCCGCGACTGGGGCTCAACCAGCACTACTGCAACCTGATCGCCAAGGCCCGTGGCGAGGACGCCAGCTGGATGAAGGGCCAGTTGCAGGAGGCGCGCTGGCTGCTGAAGAGCCTGGAGTCGCGCGCCGAGACCCTGCTCAAGGTGGCCGGCGCCATCGTCAAGCGGCAGAGCGCCTTCCTCGACTACGGCCCCGAGGCCATGCACCCGCTGGTGTTGCGCGAGGTGGCCGAGGAGGTGGGCATGCACGAGTCCACCATCTCGCGCGTCACCACGCGCAAGTACCTGCACACCCCGCGCGGCACCTTCGAGCTGAAATATTTCTTCTCCAGCGGCGTGGCCACCGAAGACGGCGGCAGCGCCTCGGCCACCGCCATCCAGGCCATGCTGCGCAAGCTGATCGACGCGGAAGACCCGCGCAAGCCGCTGTCCGACCAGACCCTGACCGAGGAACTGCAACGCAAGGGCATCCAGGTGGCGCGCCGCACCGTGGCCAAATACCGCGAAGGGCTGCGCATCCCCAGTTCCAGCGAACGCCATCGCGCCAGTTGACCGGGAACTTGCCTGCCGGGAAAACACTCCCATATCGGTACCCATGGATGATCGAAGGCACGTCCGGATTCCCCGCCGGACGCGCCCATCCCGCCGCCACCGCGGCCTGCACCACCAGAGGAGGCGCCACATGCAATTCCAACTCAGCGGCCAGCAGATCGAAGTCACCCCGGCCTTGCGCGAGCACGCCACCGCCAAGCTCGACCGCCTCACCCGCCTCGACGACAAGCTGAAGAGCCTCACCATCGTGCTCTCCATCGACAAGCTGCAGCACCGCGCCGACGGCACGTTGAACGCCATCGGCACCACCTTGCACGCCGAGGCCACCGAACCGGACATGTACGCCTCCATCGACATCCTGTTCGACAAGCTGATCAACCAGTTGCGTCGTCATCGCGAGAAAGCCGCCGACAAGCACCAGCGCGACGTGCGCGACGAACGCCAGTACGGCTGAGGTGCCCCGCCGCGTGCCGCGCCCACGCGCGGCACGCGGCTTTATCCGGCCCAGGCTCCGAGCTGGCACAATGACGTGCCCCCGCCGCTGCCCGTGTCGGCGGCGCGCGACAGGGGACCCAAGGCTTGGATCGGCTCACCGCACGACAACTCTTCGATAGCGTCAACGAACGCATGGCGCTGCGTTGGCTGGCCGGCATGCGCGGCGAGACGCGCCCGCTGGAGCCCGGTGCCGCACAGGCGCGTCGACCCTCGCTGATCGGCTACCTCAACGTCATCTACCCCAACAAGATCCAGATCATCGGCTCGGAGGAACTGAACTTCCTCGACGGCCTGGATTCGCGCCAGCGCTGGGAGGCGATCCACAAGATCGCCGCCAGCAAGCCGGTGGCGCTGATCGTCACCCGCGACCAGTCGGTGCCTTCCGACCTGCGCGAGCTGGCCGAGGAGACCGATACCCCGCTGTGGGTGAGCGCCAAGCGCGGGCACGAGCTGTTCACCTTCCTGCAATACCACCTGGCGCGCACGCTGGCCGCCAAGACCACCCTGCACGGCGTGTTCATGGAGGTGTTCTCGATCGGCGTGCTGATCACCGGCGAGGCCGGTGCGGGCAAGAGCGAGCTGGCGCTGGAGCTCATCAGCCGCGGCCATCGGCTGGTGGCCGACGACGCCACCGAGTTCACCCTGATCGCGCCGGACGTGATCGACGGCAACTGTCCCGAACTGCTGCAGGATCTGCTCGAAGTGCGCGGCCTGGGCGTGCTCAACGTGCGCGAGATGTTCGGCCACATGTCGGTGAAGCCATCCAAGTACCTGCGCCTGGTGATCCACCTGAAGCCACTGCGCGAGGGCGAGGAGATCGACGCCATGACGCGGCTCACCGGCGACATCGGCCATCGCGAGGTGTTCGACGTCAAGGTGCCGATGATCACCATCCCGGTGGCACCGGGCCGCAACATCGCCGTGCTGGTGGAGGCGGCCGTGCGCAGCCACGCGCTCAAGAGCAAGGGCATCGACCCCGCGCAGACCTTCATCGACCGCCAGGCGCACCAGATGCGCCGCCTGCCGCCGTGGTGAATCCATGACCGACGATCACGCCCCGCCGCACCCCGATCCACACGCCACCCACCTGGTGGTGCTCACCGGCATGTCCGGCGGCGGCAAGACGGTGGCATTGCGCGCGCTGGAAGACCTGGACTTCTACTGCGTGGACAACCTGCCCGCCGCGCTGTTGCCGCAACTGGTGGAGGCGGTGGCCAGCCGCAAGCACCGCCTGCTGGCGGTGGGCGTGGACGCGCGCAACCGGGGCGCCGACTTCAGCCAGATGCCGCAGGTGCTTTCCACGCTGGCCGCCAGCGGCGTCGCGGTGCACCTGTACTTCATCGACTGCCGCAACGACGTGCTGCTCAAGCGCTATTCGGAAACCCGCCGCCGCCACCCGCTGGCCAGCCGCGGCGTCTCGCTGGCTGATGCCATCGGCAAGGAGCGCCGCCTGCTGCGCCCACTGATGGCCATTGCCGAAAAAGTGATCGATTCCAGCGAGCTCAACGTGCACCAGTTGCGCCGGCTGGTCGCCACCGGCTACGCGCAGGCCACCGCCGGGCTCACCCTGATGTTCCAGTCCTTCGCCTTCAAGCGCGGGCTGCCGCTGGATGCGGATTTCGTGTTCGACGCGCGCTGCCTGCCCAACCCGCACTGGCTGCCCGCGCTGCGCCCGCTGTCGGGCAAGGACACGCCAGTGCGCGAGTACCTCGACGCCGAGCCGCTGGTGGCCGAATACCTTGCCGACACCAGGCGCTGGCTGGATGCCTGGCTGCCGCGCTTCGAGCAGGACGACCGCAGCTACGTCACCATCGCCATCGGCTGCACCGGTGGCCGCCACCGTTCGGTCTACCTGGTCGAGCAATTGGCCGCGTACTACCGCAGCCAACGCGACGGCGTGCTTTCTTTCCATCGCGAACTGGACTAACGGCCATGCGCGTCGGCGTGCTCCTGATGACCCATGAGGCGGTTGGCCAGGCGCTGATCTGCGCCGCCCGCCACGTCATGCCCAACCTGCCGCTCAAGCTGGACGCGGTGGAAGTGCCGCCGCAGGCCGACCTGGACGCCATGCGCACGCTCACCGCCGGCCACGTGCGCGCGCTCGATCAGGGCGACGGCGTGCTGGTGCTCGCCGACCTGTACGGCGCCACACCATGCAACATCGGCCTGTCGCTGGGCAGCCTGGGTTTGCGGCTACGCTGTGTCTCCGGACTCAACCTGCCGATGCTGCTGCGCGTGCTCAACTACGCCGAGAAATCGCTGGACGAACTGGCCGAAATTGCCGCCAGCGGCGGTCGCAACGGAATCCATATCGACCATGCTTGAACAGGACATCGTCGTCTCCAACAAACTCGGCCTGCACGCCCGCGCCTCGGTCAAACTGGTGCAACTGGTGCAGGGCTTCAAAGCCACCGTCTGGCTGGTAAGCCGCGGGCGCGAAGTCAACGCGCAAAGCATCATGGGCGTGATGATGCTCGCCGCCGGCATCGGCACCGCGCTCACCGTGCGCGCCGACGGCCCCGACGAACAGGCCGCGCTGGGCGCCGTGGTCGCGCTGTTCGAACGCAAGTTCGATGAGGGTGGTTGAGATGACTCTTTCCCCGGCCTCCACATCCCGAGTCCCGGCCCCGTGAGGCTCGTCCTGCCCGGCACACTGGCTTCGCGCGGCATGACGCTGGGCCGCGCGCGGCTGGTGCAGCCCAGCCGCTACGCGGTGGACACACGCCCGCTGGCCGAGGCCGAGGTGGAGGCCGAGCTGGCCCTGCTGCACCGCGCACTCGACATCGCGCGGCAGGAGCTGCGCGAGCTGCGCGGCAAGCTGCACGGCGCGCTGGCGCGCGAGGTCAACGAATTCATCGACGCGCACAGCCTGCTGCTGGACGACGCCGAACTGCTGCGCGGGCTGGACGAACTGGTGCGGGAAGGCCATTACCGCGCCGGCGCCGCACTGAAGAAGCAGCGCGACAAGGTGGTGGCGATCTTCGAGGCGATGGACGATCCCTACCTGCGCAGCCGCAAGGAAGACATCGACCAGGTGATCGCACGCGTGGTCTCCGCCCTGCAGCGCCAGACCAGCGTGGAGGAGCGCAAACTCGCCGCGCGTGTGGGCGAAATCCTGATCGCCGACAGCATCGCCCCCGCCGACATGGCGCAGTTGGCCGGCAACGGCCTGCTCGGCGTGGTGGCCAGCGGCGGCAGCGCCTACTCGCACAGCGCCATCCTCGCGCGCAGCCTCGGCCTGCCGATGCTGGTGGGCGCGCGCGACGCGCTCTCCACCATCCACGACGACGACCTGATCCTGCTCGACGCCGAGCACGGCGAGGCCATCGTCCACCCCACCGCGCAGGATCTCGCCCGCTGCCGCGCCTGGCAGCGCGAGGCCGCCGCCGAGGGCCGTCGCCTCGCCACGCTGGCCAACGCGCCCACGCGCACGCGCGACGACATGGCGATCCGCCTGCTGGCCAACGCCGAATCCCCCGCCGACGTGGCGCTGGCGCGCACGCGCGGCGCCGACGGCGTGGGCTTGTACCGCACCGAATTCCTGTTCCTGCGCCGGCGCGGCCTGCCCAGCGAGGACGAGCAGTTCATCGCCTACCGCGACCTGGTACTCGGCATGGGCGGCGCGCCGGTCACCATCCGCACGCTGGATCTGGGCGCCGACAAGGCCGACGCCGCCGGCCTGGTGCTGCGCGGCGAGGACAACCCCGCGCTGGGCGTGCGCGGCGTGCGGCTGTCGCTGCGCTACCCGGCGGTGTTCACCACGCAAATTCGCGCCATCCTGCGCGCCGCCTGCTACGGCCCGGTGCGCGTACTGGTGCCCATGATCACCCAGCCCGACGAACTGATCGCCGTGCGCGCCCTGTTCATGCTGGCCCGACAGGATCTCAAGCGCGAAAACGTCGACCTGCCGGAAAAACTGCCGCTGGGCGCGATGATCGAAGTGCCCGCCGCCGCGATCAACGTGCGCGCGCTGCTGGCGCACGCCGACTTCCTCGCCATCGGCACCAACGACCTGGCCCAGTACACGTTGGCCGCCGACCGCGGCAACGACGCCCTGGACAACATCTACACCCCGCTGCAGCCGGCGCTGCTGCGCTTGCTCTCGCACGTGATCGGTGCCGGCCACCGCGCGAAAAAACCCGTGAGCCTGTGCGGCGAGATCGGCGGCGACGTCAACTTCACCGCCCTGCTGCTCGCGCTCGGCCTCACCGAATTCAGCATGCACCCCAGCAAGCTGCTGGAAGTGCGCGACCGGCTCGCCACGCTCGACCGCGCCAGGCTGCGCGCGCACGCCCCGCGCCTGCTGCACGCCGCCACCCACGAAGACGTCTCCGCGCTGCTGACGCGACTGGCCGAGCCGTCCGGGCCGGCGTCAGGCTGAGAGGCTGTGATTTTTTCAGCCTCGAAGCCCGGCCACGGAGGGCCGGTTGTGAATCAAGCACGCAAGTGATTAATTCACGGAGTCGCGTCCGGACAGGCGTCGGGCACGGCGATGGAAAATTCCACAAGACGTGGAATTTTTCACAGGTTCTGATCGCGCGCCGGCGCGCGCCTACCGCCCCAGCCCCACCTGCGCGACGAAAGCATCCAGCAACGCGCCCCGGTATTTCTGCCGATGCAGCAGCATGGAGAGCTTGCGGCGCAGGTCGAGGAAGGGGGTTTTCAGCGCGCGCAACCGCCCGGTGGCAAGTGCGTCGACCACCGCCACCTGCGGCAGGCAGGCGATGCCGAGGCCGGCGATCACCGCCTGCTTGATCGCCTCGATCTGATCCAGCTCCAGCACCGTCTCGCCGGGCGGCAGCTGCGACAGCACGCGCTCGCTGGTGGCGCGGGTGGCCGAGCCGGGCTCGCGCAGCACCCAGCGCGCGCCGGCGAAGTCGGCGGGCTTCAGGCCGCGGCGGCGCGCCAGCGGGTGATCGGGCGGCGCGCACACCACCAGCAGGTCGTCGCGCCATGGCCGCACCTCCAGCTGCGGATGCGTCACCGGGCCCTCCACGCAGCCGATGTCCAGGCTGTGATCCAGCATCGCGGCGGCGATGGCGGCGGTATTGGCCACACGCAGGCGCACCGCCACCTGCGGCTGCGCACGCACGAAGGCGCCCAGCAGCTCGCCCACGCGGTAATTGCCCACCGTGTTGCTGGCGCCAATGCGCAGCTCGCCGCTGAGCGCATCGCCGGCCGCACGGCCGCGCCGGCCGAATTCGGCGTGGCGTTCCAGCAGTTCCTGCGCCAGCGGCAGCAGCTCGCGGCCGCGCGCGTTCAAGCGCAGGCGGCCGCGTTCGCGCGCGAACAGTGGTGCGTCGAGCTGTCGCTCCAGCTCGGCCAGCGCCATGCTGGCCGCCGGCTGGGTGAGGTAGAGCCGCTCGGCGGCGGCGCGCACGCTGCCCAGCAGTGCGATCTGCACGAATACCTCGAGCTGGCGCGGGCTGGTGTTCATCATCAACCACCCTTATGCGTTCAATCAGGTATTTCAAGTTTTACTGATAACGCGGCTTGCGCACAATGGCGCCTCCACCGCCGCACGCACTGCCATGAACATCCCGCTCGCCGCCGCCCTCGCCCGCCCCAGCCTGCGCAGCCGCGTGCCCGGCCTGCTGCTCGCCGGCGCCATCGCGCTTGCCGCGTGGTGGCTGGGCCGCCTGGCGCCGCTGATCGGCGGGCCGGTCATCGGCATCGTGCTCGGCATCGTCGTGCGCAACACCCTCTCGCCCGGCGAACGTTTCACGCCCGGCATCGCATTCGGCGGCAAGCAGGTGCTGCAGTGGTCGATCGTCGCGCTGGGCTTCGGCCTCAGCCTCGCCCAGGTGGCCAAGACCGGGCTGGAATCGCTGTCGGTGACCCTGGTGACGCTGACCGTGGCCTTCCTGAGCGCGTGGGCGTTGGGTCGCGCGCTGGGCGTGCACGACAAGCTGAAGATCCTGATCGGCGTGGGCACCGCGATCTGCGGCGGCTCGGCGATCGCGGCGGTGACGCCGATCATCCAGCCCGCCGAGCACGACACCGCGTTCGCGATCTCCACCATCTTCCTGTTCAACGTGATCGCCGTGCTGCTGTTCCCGCTGCTCGGGCATCTGCTGCATCTGTCCGACCTCGGCTTCGGCTTGTGGGCCGGCACCGCGATCAACGACACCTCCTCGGTGGTGGCCGCCGGCTACAGCTACAGCCATGCGGCGGGCGACTACGCCACCATCGTCAAGCTCACCCGCGCCACGCTGATCATCCCGGTCTGCCTGATCCTGGCCTTCGCGGTGGCCGCGCGCGAAACGAAGCGCGGCGCCGCCGATTTCAGCCTGCGCCGCATCTTCCCGTGGTTCATCCTGTGGTTCCTGGTGGCCTCGGGCATCCGCACCGCCGGCCTGCTGCCTGCCGCCATCCTGCCCGCGCTGCACGCGCTGGCCGAGTTCCTCATCATCGTGGCGCTCACCGCCATTGGCTTGTCCGCCAACCTGCGCAGGATGATCGCCAGCGGCGCGCGGCCGATCCTGCTGGGGCTGGGCGTGTGGGCGGCGGTGGCGGTGAGCAGCCTGGCGGTGCAGTTGGTGATCGGGCGGTTGTGACATTCCAGCCTGCGCAGCTCACGAAGCGGATACGTGTGAAACGCCAGGCATGGGTAAATGCAGACGTCGAACCGCCTCAATCAAACTCGCCGTAGATGCTGTCGAACACCTTCGAATCGCGCAAGAAAGCAACCATCCAGGTAGGGCCATGCACCTTTCCGGAGGTTGGAATCATTCTTCCAAGGCCATCAAGAATCGCCAATCGTCGGGATTCCGAGATTTCAAAATCCAGTGCATCCGTAATGGATACGGCAACAAGAAGAGATTCGCCGCCGTCCTGATGCTCCCAGCGAATGTTGCTCCAGGAGCCTTGGCCGATGGCGCGAACGAACTCAACAGCAGCGTCGACGGTTTGTTGTTCGATCATGCGATCCGCTCCTTCGGGACAGTTGCTTGGACGTCTTTGGCGCGCTGACCACACGGCGAAACGCACCAGTGCTCAGGGCCCGCCCGGCTCTTCCCGAATGAACTTGCCAGCGGCCGTGAAGATGAAGACGCGCTGTGCGTCCACGGCACAACAAAGGATCTCGCCGCGCTTCCCGGGGAACAACGGTTCGGCAATCACGACCCACTCGCCATGCATGAACATCGGAGACAGGTCGCAGCCGATGCGTCCCGAGTCGTGACAGAACGACCACGATGCACGCGCAGCAATTTCGTGAACTTCGGCCTTCGATAGCGGCGACGTTACCGGCCCATGACTCGTCCCCGCAGAAGAGGCAAGCCAGACAGCCAACGCGATGCTTGTGCCGACCATACAGCCTCCGGAGCATGTTCCTCGCCATCGCGACTGAAACACCCCTACACGGGTTGTGGCTTCCCCTGCTCCACCAGCGTCAACGCCACCTTGTCGCGCAGGTACACCGGCAGGGCTTGCTCGGGCGGCAGTGCGCGGCCGGCCTTGAACTCGCGGGCGGCGAGTTCGGCCACGTGCACGGCTTGCGGGTAACGGGCGCCGTCGGCGTGGCGCGGCTCCACGCCCAGGCGTTCGCGCAGCACGCTTTCGTAGCTGGCCCAGCCACTGCCGACCACCTGCCAGGCGTTCGCTTCCGGCAACACCAGCGCGTCGGCGGTGCAGACGCGCTCGTCGTCCAGCGCGACCAGCCCGCCGTGGCCGTCGCGGCGAAAGCTGCCGGCGTAGATCTCGCCCATGCGGGCGTCGATCACGGCGAGGATGGCGGCATCATCGCCATCTTCCGGCGCCTCCAGCGCCAGCGCGGCGAGCGAGGAGACGGTGACCACGGGCAGCGCCAGCGCCAGCGCCATGCCCTGCGCCAGCGACACCGCGAGGCGCACGCCGGTGAAGGCGCCGGGGCCACGCCCGACGGCGATGGCATCGAGCGCGTGGCGGCCGAGGCCGGCTTCGGCCAGCAGCGCGTCGGCCATCGGCAGCACCAGGTCGGTGTGGCGACGCGGCGCGATTTCGCTGCGGGCGATCAACTGGTCGCCGTGGATCAGGGCGACGGAGCAGGCTTCGGTGGCGGTTTCGATGGCAAGCAGGTTCATGGCCGCTCCATGATAGCCGCTGCCGGCGTGGTGGCGGCCGCGTACCAGTCGATGCGGCGGGTGAGGTACATCAGGAGCGCGACCGTGGCGAGCAGCACCAGCGCACCGACCAGCAGCGCGTACTGCTCGGCGGCGATCAGGCCGTAGAGCATCGCGTAGATCAGCGCGAGCACGCCGCCCAGCAGGGCACCGGCGCGCCGCGCACGCAGCACGGCGGCCGCGTAGCCACCCACGATCAGGGCCACCGCCAGCGCTGCCACCGCATAGGCGGCGCCGAAACCGATCTGCTCGGAGAGCGCCAGCAGCACCACGTAGAACGTCGTCAGCGCCGCGCCCACCAGCAGGTATTGCACGGGATGCACGCGCAACTTCCGCAGCACCTCGAACAGGAAGAACACCACGAAGCTCAACGCGACGAACAGCAGGCCGTATTTGCCCGCGCGCACGTTGCGCTGGTAGACGTCCACCGGCTGGTACAGCGCCACGCCGAAGCTGGAGCCGGGCAAGGCAGTGAACACCGCTTCATCGGCGTCGTTCCAGTGCTGGCCATAGCTGCGGTTGAGGTCGAGCAGGCGCCAATGCGCCTGAAAACCCTGCGCGTTGATCGTGTGCGCCAGCGGCAGTGCCGCGCCGGTGAAGCTGGGATCGCGCCACGGCGCACGCAGGGCAAGCTCGGTGCTGCGCGCCAACGGCAGGAAATCCAGCGCTGCGGTGCCAGCCAGCGTGAGTCCGATGTCGACCGTGATCGGCTGCTTGCCCAGCGCATCGAGATCCAGCGGCACCACGATGGTCGGCCAGTTGCCGAAGCGCTGCGCCGAGGAATCCATGCGCACGGGCCGTCCATTCACCCGCACGTCCACCGCGCGCAGGCCGCGCAGGTCGCCCAGCGGCAGGCGCAGCTCGGCCCTGTCGCCCTGCCATGCCGCCACGCTGGCCGCGCGGAACTGCGCGATGTCATCGGCACGGAACGTGGCCGCGAGTTTCACCGTGGCGTCGTAGACCGGCACCCGGTAGATGCCGTAGCCACGCACGGCCGTGGCCAGCGCCGCATCGATGCGCAAGCTGTCGGCGAGTACGGTTTCGCTGCCGCTGCGCCAGGCCGGCGCCTGCCCCGCCGCCGTCGCCAGCGCCACGCGCGTGGGCACCACCAGCACCGGCCCACCCAGCACCTGCTGGCCGCCCCAGCCCTGCGCCACCTGTTCGACCGCTGCCGCGCGCAAGGCCTGGCGTTCGCCCACCAGGGCGTTCACCTGCACCAGCGGTAGCGTCATCAAGAGGGCCAATAGCCCCACGCCCAGCACCTTGGCCGTCGCCGTCTGCCACCACTTGTCCATGCGCCGCACTCCCGGAAATGGAGCGTCCATCACAGCAGGCGACGCGGCAAGCGCGCGGGCGGCCATGGGCCACGCCGGGCCGGAATGATGGCAAACCGCTGCCGCGTAGTGCGCGAACACGCCGCCGGCGGCCTTCATCCCCCGCATGCGCGGTTTCGCATTATCTTCGTGCCGCGCCGCGTGGCGCCGCCATCCGTGATTGGCCAAGCATGCTGCACCATCTGTTCCCTTCGCGCCGCCTGCACGACACGCTGGCCCGATTGCGCGCCGCCAAGGACGAGCTGCGCATCGCCGAGGCGCTTTACCAGACCCTGCAACCGGTGATGGTGACCGACGCACGGGCGCACATCCTGCGCGTGAATCAGGCCTTCGTCGAGATGATGGGCTATGCCGAGGCGGACGTGCTCGGCAAGACACCCAGGCTGTTTCGCTCCAACCACCACGACGAGGCCTTCTACCAGGCCATGCTGGCCTCGATCGCGCAGACGGGCCAATGGCAGGGGGAAATCTGGGATCGCCGCAAGAACGGCGAGGTGTTCCCCAAGTGGATGCGCATCGCCACGGTGCGCGATGCGGCGGGCGAGGTCACCCGCATGGTGGCCAGCTACATCGACATCAGCGGACAGAAGCGCGCCGAGGAACGCATCCAGCGGCTGGCCTTCCACGACGTGCTCACCGGCCTGGCCAACCGCAGCCTGCTGCGCGAACGATTGCAGCGCGCGATGGCCGAGACGGCGCGCCACGACCGCTACGGCGCCCTGCTGCTGCTCGACCTCGACCATTTCAAGCTGCTCAACGACAGCCTGGGCCACCCTGCGGGCGACGCGCTGCTGCAGCAGGCCGGCGAGCGGCTGTCACGTGGCGTGGCCGAAGCCGATACGGTGGCGCGGCTGGGCGGCGACGAATTCGCCGTGGTGCTGGCCGAGCTGGGCCGCTCGCCGGAACAGGCCGCCGCCGGCGCCGAAGCCGTATCGGTGCGCCTGCTGGAGACACTGGCGCGCGGCTACCGACTGGGCGACACCGACTACCAAGGCAGCGCCAGTCTCGGCGTGGCCCTGTTTCACGATGAACGGCACGATGCCGATGCCTTGTTCAAGCAGGCCGAGCTGGCGATGTACCAGGCCAAGGCCGACGGTCGCGGCCGCCTGCATTTTTTCGATGCCGTACTGGAACGCGCCATCGCCGAGCGCATGACGCTGGAGCATGAGCTGCGCGAGGGCATCGCGGCCGATCAACTGGAGCTGTACTACCAGCCGCAGGTGGCGGCGGGGCACGGCGTGACGGGGGCCGAGGCGCTGGTGCGCTGGAACCATCCGCGCCGCGGCCTGCTCGCGCCGGCCCTGTTCATCCCGCTGGCCGAGGAAACCGGCCTGATCCAGGGACTGGGCGACTGGGTGCTGGCCGCCGCTTGCCGGCAGTTGGCGGATTGGGCGAATGATCCCGCCTTCGCCGGGCTGACGCTCGCCGTCAACGTCAGCGCGCCGCAATTCCTGCACGGCGATTTCGTCGCCCATGTGCTGCAACTCCTGGCCCGGGCCGGCGCACGGCCGGATCGGCTCAAGATCGAGCTGACCGAAAGCCTGCTGGTGCAGGATGCCGACGCGGTGGTGGCCGCCATGCGGGCCTTGCGCAGCCACGGCGTGCGCTTTTCGCTGGACGACTTCGGCACCGGCTATTCCTCGCTGACCTACCTGAAGCGCCTGCCGCTGGATCAACTGAAGATCGACCAGTCCTTCGTGCGCCAGCTGGAGCACGACGCCAACGACGCCGCCATCGCCCGCTCGGTGGCCGCGCTGGCGCACAGCCTGGGCCTGGCGGTGATCGCCGAAGGCGTGGAGACGCCCGCCCAGCGCGATTTCCTCGCCAGCGTCGGCTGCACGCTTTACCAGGGCTATTACTTCAGCCGCCCGCTGCCGCTGGCCGATTTCGAGCCGTGGGTGCGCGCGGCATCTCCCCATCTCGCGGACTGAACCCACCCCGGAGCACTCAACCATGGCACTGCGCGACTACCTTGGCGAACAGCGGCTGAGCATTCTCGCCGCCTATCGTCCCACCGGCATCGTGCACTACATCGGGCTGGCCTACCCGACACGCGACAACCGCCTGCGCATCTTCATCCCCGCCGGACACTGCGCGGGCGGCGCGCATTGCCTGCAGGAGGGTGCGCTGGTCACGGTGCATCTGGACAACCGCACCGGCATCGACGCGTTCGATGCCGAACTGCACGTGTACCGCGCCTCGTACAAGGGCCGCGTGGTGGCCGTGGAGGACAACTGGCTGACGCTGGCACCGGTGGAGTTCACGCTGATCCACGGCATCGACGTGGTGGAGGAACATCGCGAACCGGGCTACGCCTTCCCTGCCGACCCGCGCCCGCCACGCGCGCTGCCCACCTCGCCATTGACCCGCCTCGGGACGCTGGAGGAACGCGACCACGACAACAAGATCGGCGTGCTCACCACCTTCGCCCAGGGCCAGCCGCACACCACCGTGCTCGCCTTCCTCTCCACGGTGGACGACGACATATTCGTGATATCGGTGCCGGACACCTTCAAGCTGCACGTGCTCGAACGCGAGCCGCGCTGCGTGTTCACCATCGACGAGCGCGCAAAATTCACCTTCGAGGCGTCCATCGACTGGAATTACACCATCCTCGAAACCCGCGCCCACGTGGTGCCGGCCACGGCGCCACTGTACGAAGAGGTGCGCCAGGCCTTCATCCGCAAGAACCCCTGGGAAGTCGGCTTCTTCATCATCCCCGGCCTCACCATGCTGCACTTGTCGCACGGCGATGTCGTGGCCGCCGGCGAACCGCGCCCGCTGCCCGCCAACCTCACTGCCGGGCGTTGAACGCCGCCACCGCCTCGCGCAGGCGCCGGTAACCCTCCACCAGGCGCGGCCCGGGACGACCGAGGAAGGCCTCGCTCACGGCATGGATGCGGCCGTGGCGCACGGCGGGTACATCGGCCCAGCCCGCGCGGTCACGCACCTTGTCGGCGCGGTAGTGTTCCACCTTCACCCCGCACCAGCTCATCACCACGATGTCGGGGCGCTGCGCGGCGGCGGCGGCGTTGTCCAGCGGCAGGCTCTTGGCGACGGACTCGCCCCATGGGTTGCTGCCGCCGGCGCGCACGATGAGGTCGTTGACCCAGGAAAGCTTCGCCGCCGCGATCACCGGCTTGGGCCACCATTCGACCAGCACGCGCGGACGCTCGCCGGATGGCGCCACCGCCGGCATCGCGGCGTCCATGTCGGCGACCAGCGCCGCACCGCGTTCGGGCACGCCCAGCGCAACGGCGATGCGGCGGATGTCGTCGTACACGTCCGACAGCGATTGCGGATCGCAGACCAGGGTGTGCAGGCCTACCGCTTCCAGCTCGGCCACCACCCGTTCGTGCCCCGGCACGGTGAGCGAGGTCAGCACGAGCTCGGGCGCGAGCGCGCGCACGGCGGCGATGTCGAGCTGCAGGTCACGCCCGGTCTTGGGCAGGCCGGCGACAGCCTCGGGCGGGTAATCGGAATCGGCGTCCACGCCCACCAGCATCTCCGCGCAGCCCAGCGCGCAGACGATCTCGGTGTTGGAGCAGGTGTGGGAAAAGATGCGCATGGGTGCCTCCGCAAGCGTTGCACGCTGCCTGGTCAGGCGAAAAATGCCTGCACGTCGGCCAACTCGCGCGTGCGCGGCATGGCGGGCAGGCTGGCGAGGAAGAGTTTGCCGTAGCCCTTGCTGGTCAGGCGCGGATCGCCGAGCACCAGCACGCCACGGTCGGTGAGGCTGCGGATCAGCCGGCCCGCGCCCTGCTTGAGCGCGATGGCGGCGGCCGGCACCTGCCAGCCCATGAAGGGGTTGATGCCTGCGCGCTCCAGCGCTTCGAGGCGCGCCACCAGCACCGGATCGTCGGGCGCGGCGAAGGGCAGCTTGTCGATCACCACCACGCTGAGCGCCTCGCCGGCCACGTCCACGCCCTCCCAGAAGCTGGCCGCGCCCAACAGCACGCCGTGGCCACTGCGGCGGAATTCCTCCAGCAATTGGTGCCGCGGCGCGCTGCCTTGCACGTAGAGCGGCCAGGGCATGCGCGCGGGAAGGATTTCGGCGGCGCGGCGCAACGCGCGGTGCGAGGTGAACAGCAGGAAGGCGCGACCCTGCGAGGCCGTGAGCACCGGCAGCACGGCGTCGAGCAGGCGCTCGGTGTAGTCGCGCGCGGCGGGATCGGGCAAGCCTTCGGGCAGGTAGCACAGCGCCTGGCGCGCGTAGTCGAACGGGCTTTCCAGCAGCAGCGTGCGCGGCTCGTCCAGGCCGAGCTGGCGCGCGAAGTGCTCAAACTTGCCGGCTACCGAGAGCGTGGCCGAGGTGTAGATCCACGCCGCTTCGCTGCGTTCGCGCAGGGTGCGCAGCGGCGCGGCAAGATCCAGCGGCGTGGCATACAGCGCGAAGCCGCGCGGGAACAGTTCGTACCAGCGCACGTCGTGTTCGGAAGACCGCTCGACGATGCGTTCCAGCCGCTCGGCATACAGCACGGCGCGCTCGTGCACGTTGGCCAGCCCGCGCGAGCGCTCGGCCTGCGTGGCCAGCAGGTCGGCCAGCGCGGCCAGCAGTTCGCCCAGCTCACGCAAGCCTTCGCGCACTTCGGCCGACGCGTCGAGCTGGCCGCAGCTGCCGCGCGGCGGCAACGGTGCCATCGCCAAGCGCAGCTTGCGCAGCACGGCTTGCAGCGCCTCCACCGGCTCCAGCAGCAGGCTGACCGCGCCGGTGACGCCGTGGCATTCGCGCAAGGCGTCCTGCGCCAGTTCGCCGAGCTGGCGCGCGCTGACGCTCTGCGAGAAGAACTGCCCGGCCAACTCGGGCACCTGATGGGCCTCGTCCAGAATGTAGGCCGCCGCGCCAGGCAGGATTTCGCCGAAGCCCTCCTGTTTGAGCGCGAGGTCGGCAAACAGCAGGTGATGGTTCACCACCACCAGATCCGCCTCCATCGCCTCGCGGCGAGCACGAAACACGTGGCAATCCTCGTAGAACGGGCACTCCACGCCAAGGCAGTTTTCCGCGGTGGAGGTGACCTGCGGCCACAGCGGCGAATCCTCCGGCACCTGCGCCAGCTCGGCGCGGTCGCCGTGGCGGGTGCGGGTGGACCAGGCGCGGATCGCGGCGAGCTGCGCGGCCTGTGCCGGCGCCAGCGCCGTGCCCTCGCGCACGGTCTGCTGCAGGCGGTACAGGCACAGGTAGTTCGCGCGGCCCTTGAGCAGTGCGGTCTTGCTGCGCGTGCCCAGCACGCCGCACACCCGCGGCAGGTCGCGAAAGTAGAGCTGATCCTGCAGCGCCTTGGTGCCGGTGGAAACGATCACCCGCTCGCCCGAGGTCAGCGCGGGCACGAGATAGGCATAGGTCTTGCCGGTGCCGGTGCCGGCCTCGGCGAGCAGGGTTTCGCGTTGTGCGATGGCTTCGGCCACGGCGGCCGCCATCGCCTGCTGCGCCGCGCGCGGGGCGAAATCGGGCAGTTCGCGTGCGAACGGGCCGTCCTCGCCCAGGAGCGCGGCCGCGTGGCCGGGCGCGGTGTCATCGGGTTCCATCATCGGGGCAGTATCGCCCAAGAGCGTGGGCGGCTGGAATGGTGCGGCGCCTACGGCTGACGCGAAGGCGGGCAAGTCCTCCAACCATCCGGCGGCACGGGGGTACCGCCGGATGGTTGGAAAAGCGTCGTCCCGACGCCGACCCGCTTGCCCATGACGCCGGCTCGCGTACAGCTCCGAAACCTTGCAGGGCAACCCGCTTCCGTTTGGGCTCCGCTGCGCGCATCCGCTACTGCTGGTTACGCCCCGCGACCGGCGATGCCACCGCCGGCGCACGGTCGGCCCACCCTGGCCGTCGGCGGGCAGTTCCGGCCCGTCACAGAACTAGACGAACGAGCGGCGCGAAAGTGAAATGCCCGGCGCGATGCGGGCGAAATTTATTTTTGCCCCACCACGGCGCACCACCTAACACCTTTTGCATCAGTCACTTGCGCAACGGCAAGGCGCGGAGCTGAGCAAGCTCGGATCGGCGTCGACCCTCATTGGTTCGCCGTCCGGTTCGCCCTGCGCGAGGCGCACGGCACCGCCGCGGGAGTGGCCACGTTCTGGAAGCGGGGAAATCGAAGGGTGCGCGGGCCGGCGCTCAGAAGCGCTGGATGCCCTGTACGTGGCACTTTGCCACCCGTTTCCTGGCGGTAGCGACGCCGGCATCGTCGGCGTCGGCCAGGCGCGTCTGCGCGATGGTTTCCCAGTTGCGCGCGCACAGCGGGCCAAGCTTGGGGCCCAGCGTCCACGACTCCTGTGCCAGCTTCTGCGCCTGCGCGTAGTCGTGCTGATAGATCGCCACCTCGGCGCGATCCTGCAGCAGCTCGGGCGAATCCGGGCTGCGGCCCAGCGCCTGGTCGAGCTTGAGCGCGGCGGCCGCGTACTTGCCGGCCTGCACGTCCGCTTCGGCGGTGGCCTTCCAGGCGTCGATGCCGGGGTCGGCCAGCGGATGCACCGCGATCACTGACTCCTCGCTCGCGCCGGCGGTCTGGATCGCCGCGACCATCGCCGCCGGCGTCGGCACCGGACGCGGCGGCGGCAGTGGCGCCGGCACGGGGGCGCTGGCGCAGGCGGCCAGCAACACGGTCAGTGGCAGCGCCGCGTGGCGCACTCGGAGTCGTGCGGCAAACATGGTTCAGTGTCCGGGGCTGGGGGCGGATATGGCAGCGGCAGCCGGCGCCACGACTGGCGCGGCGGCGGGTGCCGGCATGGCGCCGGGGGTTGGCGGCGCGGCATTGCTCGACGCGCCCGCCGGGCCGGCGCCGAACAGGCTTTGCCAGAAGCAGCCCTCGACCTCGCTGGGCAGCGAGCCGGCCACCACCGGCACCTGCTGTGCGCCGGCGCATTGCGGTTCGGTGGGCTTGCCGTCGGCGGGGTTGATCCAGGCCATCGTGAGGCCCTCGCCGGGCGCCGCCGACAACGGTCGGGTAGGCAGCTTGGCGAACAGGTTGCGCCAGATGCGCAGCGCGCCGGTGGCGCCGAACAGGTGCGCCGGCTTGTTGTCGTCGCGGCCCATCCAGAACACCGCGAGATGCTCGCCGGTGAAACCGGCGAACCAGCTGTCGCGCAACTCGTTGCTGGTGCCGGTCTTGCCGGCGGCGTGCAGGCCGGCAAGGTTGGAGTTGCCCAGCGAGCTGGCGGTGCCGTACAGCGCCACCTGCTGCATGGCCCAGGTGGTGAGCCGCACCGCACCCTGGTATTCGCCCTGCCCACCCAGCACCTCGTAGCGCTTGATGGTGCGGCCGTTGCCGTCCACTACGCCGCGCACCGCGAGCAGCGGCAGCGCATGGCCGTCGGAGGCGATGTATTCGTACATCTGCGCCAGCTGGAATGGCGAGATGTCCAGCGCGCCGATCAGGAGCGAGGGGCTGGGGTTGACGTTCTTCAGGCCGAAGGATTCCAGGAAGGCGCGGATGCGCGGCAGCCCCACCGCCAGCCCCAACCGGATGCTGGCGAGGTTCCACGACTTGGCCAGCGCGTCCACCATCGGCACCATGCCGTGGCTCTGGTCGTCGTCGTTGTGCGGCGCCCACAGCGTGCCGTTGGGCATGCGCATGCTGATCGGGCCGTCGTCCAGCGCGGTGGCGAGGTTCCAGTGCGCCGGGTCGGTCAGCGCCACCAGGTAGACGAAGGGCTTGATGGTGGAGCCGATTGGCCGCTGCGAATCCAGCGCGCGATTGAAGCCCTGGTCGCCGGGAAACTTGCTGCCGATCATCGCCAGCACGCTGCCGTCGTGCGCGTCCGTGACGACGCCGGCCGCCTGCGTCGTCTCACCGCGCTTGCCCAGGCTTTTCACCGTCTCGGCCACCGCCTGTTCGGCGTACAACTGCGCGGCCGGGTCGAGCGTGGTGAAGACCGACAGGTTGCCCTCGCGCAGCGTGTCCTCGTCGAAATCGCTGGTGATCTGCTGGCGCACCAGCTGCATGAAGGCGGGGAAACGGTCATGCGGCAACTGGCCGTTCCTGACGATCTCCAGCGGTGTGGCTTGCGCGGCCTTGGCCTGCTCGGGCGTGAGCAGGCCGGTGGTGACGAATTCCTGCAGCACCAGGTTGCGCCGCGCCAGCGCGCGATCCGGATAGCGGCGCGGGTCGTAGTAGCTCGGCCCCTTCACCAGGCCCACCAGCATGGCGATCTCCTGCGTCCGCAGGTCGCGCAGCGGGCGGCCGAAGTAGAACTCCGCCGCCGCCGCAAAGCCGTGCACCGCCTGGTCGCCCTGCTGGCCGAGGAAGACCTCGTTGACGTAGGCCTCCAGGATGCGGTCCTTGCTGTAGTGCGCCTCCAGCAGCATCGACATCAGCGCTTCGTTGATCTTGCGCTTGAAGGTCTGCTGGCGACTCAGGAACAGGTTGCGCACCAGTTGCTGGGTGAGCGTGGAGGCACCCTGCACGGTGTGGCCGGCGCGCAGGTTGGCAAAGGCGGCGCGGGCGATGGCGGAAAAATCGACGCCGAGGTTGTGGCGGAAGTCGCGATCCTCCACCGCGATCAGGCCGTTCTCCAGCAGCGGCGGCAGGTCAGTCAGGTGCACGATGCGCCGATCCACCTGCTGCGCGCCGTATACCGTGGCGATGCGCGCGGGGTCGAGATGGGCGAGCGCGACGGCCTTGCCGGTGGCCAGGTCGCGCACCGCGGTCACCGTGCCCTGCCCCAGCGTCACCTCGACGCGCTTGGGCAGCTCGCCGCCGTCCGGCCCCGCGTAGCCGCGCGAGGAGATCACATAGCTTGCGCCGTGCTTCGTCCAGCTGCCGCCCACCTGGCCCTGGCCGTCCTCGCTGTAGCCGGCAAAGGTCAGCTCCAGTTGCAGCGCCGCCGACGTCAGCGGCTCGCCCGCGGCCAGCGGCAGCGGCCGCGCGAACACGCGCGTGGGCACGGCGAACACCAGGTCGTCGAAACGTTGCTGCACGCGTTTGTTCAGCACCAGCGTGTAGGGCAACACAAAGCCGACAAACAGACCGAGGCACACCCAGAACGGAAGGCGCAGCCACGGCCAGCAGGCGCGGAACAGCGAGCGGGTGCGGGTCAGCAAGGCGGCGGAATCCTGGGACGAAAGCTGAATGATACGTGCCCCCGCCCGGCGCGGGTCTGAACGGGCGGGGCGTTTTTGGGGACACGCTACAGCCAAGCCCCCTCACCCCAACCCTCTCCCCCAAGCTTCGCCTGGAGGAGAGGGGGCCAAGCACGCCCGCGCCCGATTGGCTGCCACCGCCACCCCCTCTCCCCCGCTTTCCGGGGGAGAGGGTTGGGGTGAGGGGGGCTTTGGCTTGTCGCAAAATCGCCGAAGAGCGTCCATGCCTGATTTGCTGATATCGGCGTAGCCGATATCAGCGGCGCCGATATCAGCCCGCCTCATCCCCCGCCCTGTGCGCGATCCACGCGCCGAGCACCGCCGAGAGATAAGGCACCGACTGCGCGCCCAGAATGAACATCCACAACGTGCCTTCGACGTAGTGCGTGCCGTAGGCGTGCGCCATGCCCACGATGCACAGGATCAGCGCCGCCGCCATCAGGAGCTCCTCGCGCACCGGCGCAAAGGCGTCCAGGCTGGAGCCGCCCATGCGGCGCTTCTTGGCGGTCACCACGAAGGCGGTCTTCTTGCGCGTGAGGCCGTGCAGGATGCCGCGCGCAATGGCGTGGCTCAGCCCCATGCTGGCCACCGAGGCCATGAGGGTGTCGTACCAGCTGCACGGCACGCGCACGCGGTAGAGCACCACGCCGAACACCATCTTGGCGAAGAAGAAGCCGATCACCGGGATCAGGAACAGCTGCATCGGCAGGCTGAAATACTGCGGAAAAGCCACCATGCCCGCCGTCCAGTACAGCGCCATCAGCGTGAAGATGAGCAGCAGCGCGTCGGCGAACCAGCTGAACCAGCCGGTGAGGAAGTGGAAGCGCTGGCCCGAGGTGAGCGGGCCGGGCTTGGTCATCCAGTCCCAGCGGCCCTTGAGGATCTGCATGGCGCCGAAGGCCCAGCGGTAGCGCTGGCTCTTGTACGCCTTGAAGTCGGCCGGGGTCAGCCCCTTGCCCATCAGCTCGTCGACGTAGACCAGCTCGTAGCCGGCGTGCATCAGGCGCAGGCCGAGCTCGGCGTCCTCGCAGATGGTCCACTCCGACCAGCCACCGGTGCCCTCCAGCGCGCTACGGCGCACCATGGTCATGGTGCCATGCTGGATGATCGCGTTGCGCTCGTTGCGATGGTGCATGCCGATGCGGAAGAAGCCGTCGAACTCCCACGCGGTCATGCGGCGGAAACGGTTCTGTTCGAAGTCGCGGTGCGACTGCGGGCACTGCACCACGGCCACCTTCGGATCGTGGAAATAGCCGGTCAGCGTGGCGAGCCAGTCCGGCCGCACCACGTAGTCGGCGTCGATCACCGCCACCACCTCGGCGCGCGGGTCGGTTTCCTTCAGACCGAAGTTCAGCGCGCCAGCTTTGAAGCCAGGCCACGGTTCCAGGTGGAAGAAGCGGAAGCGCTTGCCCAGCTTCTCGCAATACTCCTTCACCGGCCCCCACACCGCCGGATCCTTGGTGTTGTTGTCGATCACCAGCACTTCGAAGTTGGCGTAGTCGAGTTCCGCCAGCGAATCGAGCGTGACCTGCACCATCTCCGGCGGCTCGTTGTAGCAGGCCAGATGGATGGAGACGAAGGGCTGCTTCTCGGGCGGATCGGGCCGCAGCATGCCGGCCTCGCGCATCCACTTGGGCCGCCACAGCACCTCGGTGAACTCGAAGCCGTTGATGAGCAAAATGGCCAGAATGGCGATCTGCGCCGGGAACAGCAGCACCAGCATCGTCCAGTCCACCCAGCTCAGGTAGAAGTTGAACGGCAGCGTGGCCGACCACACGATGATGGCCGCGCTGAACTGGATCAGCGCGGCGAAGAAGAAGCGCCCGCCCAGCTTGAAACGTGCGAAGCGCCGTGCGAACCAGATCATCGGCAGCAACGCCAGCAGGCTCGCCGCCAGCGCCTTCCACGGCCAGGCGGTGTCCTCGGTCACCGGGCCGGTGAACGGAAACTTCGGCTGGCGGTCGGCGTTGAACATGCCCCAGTACGCCTCGGTGCGGCCCGAGAGCTGCTCCTTCCACGGCTGGTCGAAGGCCTCCATCACGTAGTAGTCGCTGAAGTGGTGCAGCTTCGCCCAGTTGAACCACTGGCGCAGGAAGATCGCCTCGTTCGACACCGAGGGCTCGGCATATTTGAAGCGGTCGCCGTTGGACGGCCAGCCGATCTCGCCGATCACGATGGGCTTGTCGGGGTAGCGATGATGCAGCGTCTCGTAGCTGCCCCAGGCCGCATTGATCGCGTCGGCGCGCGGGATGCCGTTCCAGTACGGGAACAGGTGCACGGTGATGAAATCCACGTGCTGCACCAGCTCGGGGTATTTGATCCAGATGTAGTCCGGCTCGGCGGTGGACACCGGCTGGTGCAGCGCGGCGCGCACCCGGTCCAGATAGCCCATCAGCTTTTCGGGCGGCACATCGTTGCGGAACAGCACTTCGTTGCCCACCAGCACGCGGGTGATGGTGCCGGGGTAACGCCGCGCCTGCGCGATCAGCGCGTCGATTTCCTTGTCGTTGTTGTCCAGCCGCGTGTCGACCCACGCACCGGCCAGCACCTTCAGCCCGTCGCGCTCGGCCAGCCGCGGGATCTGCGGGTTCTGCAGCATCGCGTAGGTGCGGATGTTCGGGCTGTACTGGCGCAGCAGCTTCAGGTCGCCATCGATCTGCTCGTCGCTGGGGAAGTCCCCCTTCAGCGGGCTCTGGTAGCGCTGGAACGCCGACAGCGCGAAGCCGCCGATCGGGCCATGCCAGTCCGCCGGGCCGTGCGGGCGGTTGCCCCACCACCACAGACCGATGTTGAGCGCGGCCACCAGCAGCGCCAGCAGCGCGGCGACAAGCAAGGATGGACGGCGTGGTTTGGAAGCTTCGGTGCTCAAGAATGTTCCCGGAACGGCCATGGTGCGGCCAGACAAGCGCCGTGAGCTTAACGAATGCGCGGCATGGGTCACAATAAAAGTCGCCGGGGATGGTCAGGCCGAAGTCAGGCCGAGGCGCGCCCGCCGCCGGCCAATCCGGCGCTTCACACCTCGTGGTGCATCGCCTCGGCGACGGGCGCGCTGGCGGTGCGCGGCGCGAGTTCCACCAGATACATCGCGCCCAGCACCAGCGCGCCGCCGGCCAGCATGCGCCAGGTGAGCGCATCGACGCCCAGGAGCACGGCGAAGGCGGCGGCGAAGACCGGCTCGCTGGTCATCACGATGGCCGCGCGGGTGGCCGGCAGGTGGGCCTGCGCCCAGGTCTGCATGACCATCGCGCCGGCACCGGCAAGCAGCGCCATGTAGAGCACGGCCCACCACGCGGCGGCGTCGGGCGGCGCCGTCGGGCCACCATGCGGCAGCGTGGCCAGCAGGCAGACCAGGGCGATGGCCACCATCTGCACGGCGGACAGGCCGAAGGCATCCGCGGCGCGCGACCACTGGCCGAGCAGCACGATGTGCAGTCCGTACAGCGCGGCCGACGCCAGGGTGAGCCACACGCCGAGGTCGACCGAGTAGCCGTTCAACGACAACAACGCCAGCCCGCCGGTGGCCAGCAGCACCGCCAGCCACACCACGCCGGCCATGCGCTGGCGCAGCAGCACGGTGGCGAGGATCGGAGTGAACACCACATACATGCCGGTGGCGAAGCCGCTGACGCTGGGCGAGATCAGCGCCAGCCCCCAAGTCTGCAGCAGTTGGCCAACACCGTAGATGCCGCCCAGCAGCAGCCCGCGCGCCAGCCCCTGCCGGCCCAGACGATGCACGTGGCGCGGGAACAGCAGCAGCATGGCCAGCGCGGCCACGGCGAAGCGCACGGCGAGGAAATCCGCCACCGGCATGCGCGCCACCACGTTTTTGATGAGCACGAAGGTGGAGCCCCAGACCGCGGTCATCAACAAAAGACCCAGGGTGGGCAGCAGCGGGTGGCGTGAGTGCATGGCTAGCGAGGAAAGGCAGGCATCCGGCGACTGGGCGCGAGCCCGCCATCATCTCATTTTCCGGCAACCTGCCGGTGCAACAGCAGACCAGGCACCTTGAACAGGAAGTGGCCCCAGATACCCAGCCACACCGCCATGGCCACGAGCGGCCGGTGCGCGGCGGGATCGAACTTGCGGAACCAGCGCCACATGCCGCCGTGCTTGTGCCGGCTGACGAACACCGGCCGATGCCGGCCGGAGCCGCCCTTGCGATGCACGACGCGCACGTCGCCGGCCAGCAGCACGCGCCAGCCGACATCGCGCACGCGGCGGCACAGGTCGAGATCCTCGCAGTGCAGGAAATAGCCCTCGTCGAAGCCGCCCAGGCGCTGGAACAGGTTGCGCGGCAGCAGCATCAGCGCGCCGGAAATCGCTTCCACCTCGAACACCCGCTCGGGCACGGCCTCGTTCACTTCGACCCGTTCGCCCTTGCCGTCGAACAGCGTGGCCAGCGCGCGATGCAAGAGCGGATCACGCCGCCAGCTGGCCGGATCGGGGCGGCCCGCCGCGTCGCAAACCACGGCGCCGAGCAGGCCCACCCGCGGTTCGCTCCCGAACGCGGCCAGCAGGCGGTCAAGGCTGACCTGATCGATCTCGCAGTCGGGGTTCAGCACCAGGAGCTGCCTGGCTTTGGCCTGTTCGGCCGCGCGATTCACCGCCGGGCCGAAGCCGAGGTTGCGGTGGTTTTGCAGCAGGCGGAAACGCGGCTCGTATTCGTTGGCGCGCGCCAGTGCCTGCGGCACGCCGTCGGTGGAGGCGTTGTCCACCAGGATGAGTTCCAGCGGCGTGTCGAGCGCGAGCACCTGCCGCACGCAGTCGCGCAAGTCCGCGCCACTGTCGGCCGCGACCACGATCACGCTGAGTTCCGGCACGGCGGGGGTGAAATGATTATTCATGGCGTGCATATCCCTGGTCGAACGCCTGCATCAAGTTTCGGTTGCCGCTCGGCGGGCCTTCCTTCACCCGCCGCCCAGCACATGCGCCAGTGGCTGCGGCATGCGATCCGCGCCCCGGCTGAGCCACGGCTCGCCGCCGTGCCAGCCGGCGAGCTCCCAGCCACGCAGGCGCCGGCAACGACCGCTGCGGCCATCCAGCAGCCACGCGCCGCGTGCATCGGCGAGGCGGAGCACCAGCCAGCGACCATCGTCGCCAACCGCGCCGCGCGCCTCCACCCCTTCCAGCCGGCGGCCGTCGCCCAGCGTCATCACGCCGGCCCGCCAGCGCAGCTCACCGCCCTGCGGATCGGTCAAGCCCTCCTCCGGCGTGCGCCACGCGGGCGGCCGCAGCTCGATGATCGCGGCGGACGGCCCCACCGGCGCCAGCGCCAGCTCGGGCCACGCGGCCTCGCCCGCATCCTCGATGGGCGATGCACGGCCACCATCCAGCCAGCCTTCCAACAGCATCAGCAGCGAGAAACCCGCCAATGCGGCCAGCAGGGTGAACAGCCAGCCCAAGGCATCCACGCCACTGGCGCGCAACACGGCCAGCAGCAGCCCGGCCAATCCCCAGCGCAGCCCCTGCCGCACTACCGCTGGACTGGGCGGTGCCAGTGCGGGCCACCACAGCAGCAGCGCGCCAGCCAGCAACAACGGCAGGCCCAGCCACCATGGCAACGCGGCCAGGAGCAGCGCCCAGGCCAGCGCCGACAGCCAGTGCGACCATCGACGCGGCGCGGACGGCGGGTTCAGCCGCACCACACCCGGGCGTTGCGGAACATGCGCAGCCATGGCGAATCTTCCCCCCAACTGTCCGGTGCCCAGCTCATCTGTACAGTGCGGAAAACGCGCTCGGGATGTGGCATCAGGATGCTGACGCGGCCATCGGCCGCGGTGAAGCCGGCCAGGCCGCCGGGCGAACCGTTGGGGTTCAGCGGAAAGGCCTCGGTGGGTTTGCCGCGGTTATCCACGAAGCGCACCGCCGCCTGCGCCTTGCCCGGGGCGCAGCCCGACGGGAAGTGCACGCGGCCCTCGCCATGCGCCACCACCACCGGGATGCGCGAGCCGGCCATGCCCTGGAAGAAGAGGCTGGGCGAATCGAGCACCTCCAGCGTGGCCACGCGCGCCTCGTACTGTTCGGAGGCATTGCGCAGGAACTGCGGCCAATGCTCGGCGCCGGGGATGATCTCCTTGAGCTGGCTCATCATCTGGCAGCCGTTGCACACGCCCAGCGCGAACTTGCTGTTGTCGGCGAAGAAAGCGGCGAACTGCGCGCGCAGCGCCTCGTTGTAGAGGATCGAGGTGGCCCAGCCGCGGCCGGCGCCCAGCACGTCGCCGTAGGAGAAGCCGCCGCAGGCGGCGAAGCCGCGGAAGTCGGCCAGCGCGATCCGCCCGCTGGCCAGATCGCTCATGTGCACGTCCACCGCCTCGAAGCCGGCGCGGCTGAAGGCGGCGGCCATTTCCACCTGGCCATTGACGCCCTGCTCGCGCAGCACGGCCACGCGCGGGCGCGCGCCACGGGCGATGAAGGGTGCGGCCACGTCGGCGGCGGGATCGAAGCCGAGCTTGGGCGTCAGGCCAGGCGCGGCGTCGTCCAGCCGCCACGCCAGCTCGGCATCGGCGCTGACCGGGTTGTCACGCAGGCGCTGCATGGCGTGGCTGGTTTCGTTCCACGCCTTGTACAGCGTGCTCCACTGCCACTTGAACACGGTTTCGCCGGCGGAGAACAGCTTGATGCCCAGCTTCTCCTTGGGCCGGCCGATGCGGTGGCCGATGCCGGCCAGGCCGTGCTTCGCCAGCAAGGCCTTGAAGGTCTCGCGCTGGGCTTTCGCCACCTGCAGCACGGCGCCCAGTTCCTCGTTGAACAGCGCGCGCAGCGCGGCATCGGCCCAGCCGTCCAGATGGATTTCCAGGCCGCAGTGGCCGGCGAAGGCCATCTCCAGCAGGGTGACGATGGCGCCGCCGTCGGAGCGGTCGTGGTAGGCCAGCACCAGGCCGGCGCGGTTGGCTTCCTGCACCAGCTCGAACAGGGCCCTGAGCCGGCCGGCGTCATCGAGGTCGGGCGGCACGCCGCCGCCACGGTTGAACACCTGGGTGAGCGCCGAGGCGCCCAGGCGGTCACGCCCGGCGCCGAGGTCGATCAGCCACAGCTCACTCTCGCCACGATCCAGCCGCAATTGCGGCGTGAGCGTGCGGCGCGCATCGTCCACGCGGGCGAAGCCGGTGACGACCAGCGACACCGGCGCCACCGTGCGCTGCGGCGTCTGGCCGTCCTTCCACACGGTCTGCATGGAGAGCGAGTCCTTGCCGACCGGGATGGAGATCTCCAGCGTCGGGCACAGTTCCATGCCCACCGCCTTCACCGCGTCGAACAACGCGGCATCCTCGCCGGGGTGGTTCACCGCGGCCATCCAGTTGGCGGACAGGCGTACCTCGCCCAGCGCGGCGATGGATGCGGCGGCGAGGTTGGTGATCGCCTCGCCCACCGCCATGCGCGCGGCGTCCGCGCTGGAGAGCAGCGCCAGCGGCGCGCGCTCGGCCATCGCCATGGCTTCGCCGGCATAGCCGTCGAAATCGGCCAGGGTCACCGCGCAATCGGCCACTGGCACCTGCCACGGGCCCACCATGGGATCGCGGTGGCACAGGCCGCCCACGCTGCGGTCACCGATGTGGATGAGGAAGCTCTTGCTGCCCACGGTGGGCAGGCGCAGCACGCGCAACAGCGCCTCGTCCATGCCGATGCCGGTCAGGTCGGGCACCAGATCCACGCGCGGCTTGATGCGCTTGGCGTCGCGGTGCATGCGCGGCGGCTTGCCGAACAGCACGTCCATGGGCAGGTCAATGACCGTTTCGCGGGACGCGGGACGCGAGACGCGAGCCTCGGCAGAGTCAGGGGTGGTACGGGTGACGCGCAGGCGGCGTTCTTCCGTCGCCACGCCGACGACGGCGTAGGGGCAGCGTTCGCGGCGGCAATAAGCCTCGAACTCGGGCAGGTTCTCCTGCGCGATGCCGAGCACGTAGCGTTCCTGCGATTCGTTGCTCCACACCTGCATGGGCGAGAGCGCGGGGTCGTCGCAAGGCACCTGGTCGAGATCGATCTCGCCACCGACGCTGGAGTCGTTGAGCAGCTCGGGGATGGCGTTGGAGAGGCCGCCCGCGCCGACGTCGTGGATGCTGACGACGGGGCTCTTGCCGCCACGGCGCCAGCAGGCGTCGATCACTTCCTGGCAGCGGCGTTCCATCTCGGCGTTGTCGCGCTGCACCGAGGCAAAGTCGAGTTCCGCGCTGGACGCGCCCGAGGCCACCGACGAGGCCGCGCCGCCGCCCAGGCCGATCAGCATGGCCGGGCCACCCAGCACGACCACCGCGTGGCCGGGTTGCAGCTCATGCTTGCGCACATGCTCGCGGCGGATGTTGGCCAGGCCGCCGGCCAGCATGATCGGCTTGTCGTAGCCGCGGCGCAGGCCGACTTCGCCCGTCTCGTGCTCGTAGCTGCGGAAATAGCCGCCCAGGCACGGCCGGCCGAATTCGTTGTTGAACGCGGCGGCGCCCAGCGGGCCATCGCGCATGATCTCGAAGGCGCTGGCCATGCGCGGCGGCAGCGGGCGATCCACTTCCCACGGCTGCGGGTGGCCGGGGATGCGCAGGTCGGACACCGAGAAGCCGGAGAGGCCGGCCTTGGGCTTGGCGCCGCGACCGGTAGCACCCTCGTCGCGGATCTCGCCGCCGGCGCCGGTGGCCGCGCCCGGCCATGGCGCGATGGCGGTGGGATGGTTGTGCGTCTCCACCTTGATCGCGTAGTCGATCATTTCCTCGTGCGCGCGCCACACGCCGTCGTCGTCGGCGAAGAAGCGCGCGCCGGTCGCGCCTTCGATCACCGCCGCGTTGTCGTGGTAGGCCGACAGCGTGTGGGCGGGCGAGCACTGGTGGGTGTGCTTGATCATCGCGAACAGGCTCTTGTCCTGCTCGGCGCCGTCCACCGTCCAGCTGGCGTTGAACACCTTGTGCCGGCAGTGTTCGGAGTTGGCCTGGGCGAACATGAACAGCTCGGCATCGCTGGGATCGCGGCCCAGCTCGGCGTAGCGCTCGGCCAGGTAGTCGATCTCGTCGCGCGCCAGCGCGAGGCCCAGTTCCGCATTGGCCCTGGCCAGCGCGGCGCGGCCGTCGCTGCCCAGCGCAATGCGTACCAGCGGGCCCGCCGTGCCGCCCAGGAACAGGCCTTGCGCCTCGTCCAGCGTGCCCAGCACCGATTGCGTCATCGCATCGTGCAGGAGCGCCAGCACGGCGGCGTGGGCCTCCGTGCCGTCCGCCGGCAGGCCGACGAGTTGCCAGGCCGTGCCGCGTTCCACCCGGTGCAGCGCGAAGCCGGCGCCGTGCAGGATGTCGGTGGCCTTGCTCGACCACGGCGAAATGGTGCCCAGGCGCGGCACCACCCACAGCGTGGCCGGCATGGGCGCGGCATCCTTCGCCTCCAACACCTCCAGCAGGCGCTGGCGCAGCGTGCCTTCCGGCGTGGCGGCGGCATCGAGGAAATACACGAACCACGCCGCCTGCACCCGCGCCCCGCGATGCGCGGCATCGAGGCGGGCATTCAACCGGTCAAGGCGGAAACTGGAAAGGGCGCTCTGCCCGTCGAGAACGATCATGCGGGGAACGACGCCGTGCCAAAGGGGCGATTATTCTAGCCGATGCCTCCGCGCGATGCTGCGGCACGGCATGGCCACGGCAAAAGACACCACCGGCCAGGGCCGGGCTCAGCTCGCGCGCTTCAGAGCATCCCGGTTTCGAGCTTGGCCTCGTCGGACATCATCGCCTGCGTCCACGGCGGCTCGAACACCAGGTCGATCTCGGCCTCGGCGATGGTGGGGATCATCTCCAGCTTGGTGCGCGCATCGTCCACCAGGATGTCGCCCATGCCGCAGCCCGGCGCGGTCAGGGTGAGCTTGACGTAGACGTGGCGCTGGCCGTCCTCGCGCTGGTCGAGGCTGAGGTCGTAGACCAGGCCGAGGTCGACCACGTTCACCGGGATCTCGGGGTCGAACACCGAGCGCAGTTGCTCCCAGCAGAGCTTTTCCACGTCGGCATTGGTGGCATCGTCGGGCACCTGCAGCGGCTCGGGCTTGTCCTTGCCCAGCGCATCGGCGTCGTCGCCGGCCACCCGGAACAGGTTGCCTTCCACGTACACCGTGAAACTGCCGCCCAGCGCCTGGGTGATGTAGCCGATCTGGCCGGCCGGCAAGGTGACCACCTCGCCTTGCGGCACCATCACCGCGTCGCAGTCGCGCATCAAGGTGAAGGGTTCGCTGCTCAGACTGAAACCGCTCATGCCGCTCGCCAATTCGTGGTGGACAGGAAGGGCGCGCCAGCGCGCCGCAGCCTCCTATTATGCCGCGCCGCGACACCTTCGGCCTGTCCCAGATCAGGGTGCCGCCACCAGGGGCATGCGGCGGCGCCCGGGGCGGATGGCGATGGCTACCCACGAAGTTCGACACGCATCGGCAGCGGTTATGATCGGCGTTTTGCCAGCGGACGCCCGCATGCTCCACGCACCCTCCATCGACGGCACCCCATGACGCCGCGCCGCGCGCTGCATCTCGCCTTCGCCCTGCTTGGCGCCATCCTGCTGGGCCTCGCTGCCGGCGCGGTGTGGATGGTGGCGGCGCTGGCGCTGCGCCAGAGTGGGCCCTGGCTCGCGCTGCCGGCCGGCGCGCTGCTGGCGCTCGGCATCCGCCACGGCATCTACCGCCCCGGTGCCGGAGCGGCCGTCCTCGCCGCCATGGCCACCTTGCTGGCCGCGCTCTACTTCAACGTGCTGATGGCGGCGATCCGACTCGCCGACAGCTTCGGCATGGACCTCGTGCAGGCCATGCGCGCGGCCGGCGCCGGCATGCTGCTGGCGCTGGCGCGGCTGGGGCTGCGTCCGGCGGACTGGACCTGGTACCTCGCCGGCGCACTGCTGGCCGCATGGCTGGCCGCGCGACGAAAGCGGTGATCCTTCGGGATCTGCACCTGATCGCGGGGATTCAACGGGCGGCCATCCTTGGCCGCACTTGCCGTAGCCTTGGCGGTCATCCTGACCGCGAGGATCAAACGGGCGGCCATCCTTGGCCGCACTTTCAAAGATCCAGCGCTTTCAGCTCGCTGACCAGTTGGCCGGCGGCGGCCTGGCCGTCGCCGTAGAGCATGCGGGTGTTGTCGGCGTAGAACAGCGCGTTCTCGATGCCGGCGAAGCCGGTGCCCTTGCCGCGCTTGATCACGATGACGTGCTTGGCCGCCGCCACGTCCAGAATGGGCATGCCGTAGATCGGCGAAGCGGGATCGGTCTTGGCCATCGGGTTCACCACGTCGTTGGCACCGATCACCAGCGCCACATCGATGTTGGGAAACTCGGGGTTGATGTCGTCCATGTCCTCGATGAGGTCATACGGCACGCCGGCCTCGGCCAGCAGCACGTTCATGTGGCCGGGCATGCGGCCGGCCACCGGATGGATGGCGAACTTCACTTTCACCCCCCGCCCGATCAAGAGCTTGGCGAACTCCCACACCTTGTGCTGCGCCTGCGCCACCGCCATGCCGTAGCCGGGCACGATCGCCACGCGCTCGGCGTAGGCCATCATCACCGCCGCGTCGCCGGCCTCGATGGGTTTCTGCGCGCCGGCGATTTCCTGCGCCGCGCCACCCGTGGCCGCGCCGAAGCTGCCGAACAGCACGTTGCCGATCGAGCGGTTCATCGCCTTGGCCATCAGCTGGGTCAGCAAGGTGCCGGCCGCGCCCACCACCATGCCGGCGATGATGATGGCCTCGTTGCCCAGCACATAGCCCTCGAAGGCCACCGCCAGGCCGGTGAAGGCGTTGTACAGCGAGATCACCACCGGCATGTCGGCGCCGCCGATGGGCAGGGTCATCAGCTTGCCGAAAGCCAACGCCAGCACGAAGAACAACACCAGCAGCCACGGCAGCAGGAGGCCGCTGCCAAGCAGTGCAAAGCAGGCCAGCGCCGCCAGCAGCACCAGCATGTTCAGCGCCCGCTGGCCGGGGAACACGTAACGCTTGTCCATCCAGCCCTGCAGCTTGGCGAAGGCGATCAGCGAGCCGGAAAAACTCACCGCGCCGATCAGCGCGCCAGCCAGCGCCAGCAGCAGCGGAACGGTCGCTGGCAGGCTGGCGTGGCTTTGGGTGAAACCCATCTGCCAGCTGCCGCCGGCATGGCCGAACAGGTCAAAGCTGACCTGTGCCCTGGCGGCAAAGCTCCACAGCTCCACCGCGCCGATCGCCGCCGCCGCGCCGCCGCCCATGCCGTTGTACAGGGCGACCATCTGCGGCATCGCGGTCATCGCCACGCGCTTGCCGCTCCACCAGGCCGCCACCACGCCGACCAGCACGGCGGCGAGGATCAGCCCGCGATGCTGCATCTCCGGCAGCGCGAAGGTGGCCAGCACCGCCAGCAGCATGCCCACGCCTGCCCACACGATGCCGCCACGCGCAGTACGCGGCGAGCTCATGCGCTTCAGGCCCAGGATGAACAGCACGGCGGCAAGGAGATAACTGGCCTTGACCAGTGCGGGCAGCCAGCTCATGCCTTGCCCTCCGGCTTCTGCCCGCTGGGCTTGAACATCTCCAGCATGCGCTCGGTCACCACGTAGCCGCCGGCGGCGTTGCCCGCGCCCAGCAGCACGGCCACGAAGCCGAGCCCGATTTCCAGCGGCGTTTCGGCGTGGCCAAGGGCTATCATGGCGCCCACCAGCACGATGCCATGCACGAAGTTGGAACCGGACATCAGCGGCGTGTGCAGGATCACCGGCACGCGCGCGATGATCTCGTATCCGGTAAACGCGGCCAGCACGAAGATGTACAGCGCCAGGAATCCGTCGAGCATGTGCCACCCCCGTCTCACCGCCATGTCCGTCGCATCATACGGGTGCCGGTCAACCTGTGCGAGCCCGCCGCGTTGAGCAGCTCAGCCGAACCGACGGAGCACGGGCATGCAGCAGCCGACGACACGGGCGAGGCGGTCATGAACAGCCTCGCCGGCGCCTTCGACGCCGAACTGCTGGCCGAACCTGCGCAGGCCACGCCAGCCACCCTCGACGCCTTTCTGGCGCAGGTGGAGCGGCGCGCCTTTCGTCTGGCCGAGCTGCACCTGCGCCAGCGCGAGGATGCGATGGACGCGGTGCAGGACGCCATGCTGCGTCTGGTCAAGCACTACCGCGACAAGCCCGCCACGGAATGGCCGCCGCTGTTCTGGGGCATCCTGCGCCGGCGCATCGTCGACCTGCAGCGCCGCCGCAAGGTGCGCTCCATCGTGGTGGGCTGGCTGGGCGGCGGCCGCGACGACGACGGCGACGAATTGCCGGCATGGGAGCCTGCCGACCACGGCCCCGGCCCGCTGGAACGCCTGCAGGACACGCAATCATGGAGCGATCTCGGCGCCGCGCTGCGCGGGCTGCCGCGCCGCCAGCGCGAGGCCTTCTCGCTGCGCATGCTCGAAGGCCTGGACGTGGCCGAAACCGCGCGGGCCATGGGCTGCTCCGAGGGCAGCGTCAAGACACACCTGTCGCGCGCCATGCAGAAGCTGCGCGAGCAATTGGAGGACTGGCAATGAACACGCCGAGCAAACCGTTTGAACAGCGCGCCCGGGCGCTCTACCTCGACGCCGCGCAACGCATCGACCCCGCCACCGCCGGCCGCCTGCGCGCCGCGCGCCGCACGGCGTTGGCCGATGATGCCAGCGCCACCTCGCACACCCGGCAGGTGGTGCGCTGGCTGGTGCCCTCCGGCGCCTGCGCGGCCATCGCGCTGGCCACCGTGCTGGCCTGGCCCACGCTGCCGCATCCACCGGCCAGCGCGCCGGCCACGGCCAGTGCCGCCAGCGAGGCCGACAACACGCTGCCGCCCGACCCCGAGCAGGGCGATCCCGGCATGTACCAGAACCTCGACTTCTACGGCTGGCTGGCCGCCAACGACAGCCAGCCCGCCACCCACTGAGCCATGGCCACACCGACCCGCCACCTGTTGCCGTTCCTCTGCGCCGCCCTGCTGGGCAGTCTCGTTGCGACCGGCGCGCCGGCCCAGGATGCGCCGCCTGCGCCGACCGCCTGGAGCAGCCTCACGCCGGCCCAGCGCGACGTACTGGCGCCGCTGCAAGCCCAGTGGAACACCATGCCGCCGCAGCGGCAGGCGCGCCTACTGGAAAAAAGCCGGCAATGGGTGAACCTGCCACCGGAAAAGCGCGCGGAAGTCCGCCAGCACATCGCGCACTGGCAGGCGATGACCCCGGCCGAACGCGCACAGGCGCGCGAAAACCACAAGCTGTTCCGCGAGCTCACGCCTGCGCAGCGCGCACAACTGCACGCCGCCTACAGGCAGTTCCAACAATTGCCGCCCGAACGCCGAGCGCAACTGCGTCAGCAATGGCACGCCATGCCGCCGGCGCAGCGCATGCAATGGCTGCAACATGGCGAGGGCCGCCGGCCTCCACCAAACCGTTGAGACCCATTGACCATGCAGCGTACGAAGTTTTGTGTGGTTCTTGCGCTCTTGCTGGCCAGCGGCGCAGCGTGCGCGCGCGAACCCATGGCACAACAAATTCTTGGCTGGCTTGGCAAAAGCGCCGCAGGCCTGCGCCTGTCGCGGGTCACACCGATCACCCTGAAAAGCGGAGAACGGGCTTATCTGGCATCCGCCAGCAACCTTTCCGCGGGCGGCAGTGCCTGGGCCAGCTACGTGCTTGCCCGGCCCCAGCTGAGACAAGCCATCACCCTGCCCACAACGGATACGGGCAACCTCGGTGGCCAGTACAGCCAGATCAAGGTCATTGGCGAATTTCCCCATGGCACGGTCTTGATCCTGGGCGGGAGCAGCGGCAGCCAAGGCGTCTTTGACGATACGCGCAGCATCGTCGTTTTCGACGGATGGCATCCGCAATTCATCTACACGGCCAGGATGCACAGCAACCTCGGCGCCTGCGGGCAAGGCATGGGCCAATGCGCCGGAAACAGCGTATTCCTGAACCCATTGCAGCCTGTCGCCCATGGCCTTGCCGTGGTGGCGACCGACGTGACTTACACGGGTGGCGACCCGGATCACCTCAGCTACCGATTCACGTCGAAGCTCCTGACCTTGCCGTCCGAGTAGCACGACAATGCGCATCAGGCCTTGAGCAGCACCTCGCCCGCGCGCGTCACGCAGCTCTTGGCCAGCAGTTCGTCGTCGAAGTCGGGCGCCAACGCGCCATCCTTCACCAGCAGCTCGACGAAGTTCGCCACGTTGCGCGCGTACATCTCCGAGGCGTGCAGCGGCGTGCCGGCCGGCAGGTTCTGCGGGCCGAGAATGACGACGCCGCCCTGCTCCACGCGCTCGCCCGGCCGGGTCAGCGCGCAGTTGCCGCCGCTTTCGGCGGCAAGATCGACGATCAACGCACCGGGTTTCATGCCGGCGACCATCGCGGCGGTGAGGATCTTCGGCGCCGGTCGACCCGGCACCGCCGCCGTGCTCACCACCACGTCGAAACCCGTGAGGCGCTCGGCCAGCGCCTGCTGTTGCGCGGCGCGCTCCTCGGCGGACAACTCGCGCGCATAGCCGCCACTGCCGGCGGCGCTGACGCCAAGGTCGAGGAATTTCGCGCCCAGCGACTCGACCTGCTCGCGCGTCTCCGGGCGCACGTCGTAGCCTTCCACCTGCGCGCCCAGCCGGCGCGCGGTGGCGATAGCCTGCAAGCCGGCCACGCCGGCGCCGATCACCAGCACCTTGGATGGCCGGATGGTGCCGGCCGCCGTGGTGAGCATGGGGAAAAACTTGGGGCAGGCCTCGGCCGCGATCAGCATGGCGCGGTAACCGGCCACCGCCGCCTGCGAGCTCAAGACGTCCATCGCCTGCGCGCGCGTCGTGCGCGGCAACAGTTCCAGCGCGAAGGCGGTGAGCTTGCGCGCGGCCAGCGCCACGAGGCGCTCGGCTGCGCCGTAGGGCCGCAACTGGCCTACCACCACGGCGCCCTCGCGCAACTGCGCGTACACCGCGTCCGCGGGCGGCAACACGCAGGCCAGAAGGTCGGCCTGCGCCAGCACGCCGTCGGCATCGGCAAACTCCACCTGCGCATAGGCGACATCGGGAAAACCCGCCGCGGCGCCGGCGCCGCGCTCCAGCAACACGCGCAGACCCTTGCCGCTGAACTTCTTCGCCATCTCCGGCGTGATCGCCACGCGGCGCTCGCCGGCGGCGGTTTCGCACAAAGCGGCCAGGGTGATCGGCATGACGCGTCCTCAGGTGAAAGGCCGCCCCATCTTAGCCGCGTTTGCGCGCCTTGGCGCCGCGCGCCACACGCATCACCACGGCCTGGCCGACCGGCGCGACGGCATCCCGGCCCGGCGCCTGCCGGCTGTCGCGGGCCCGGCATGCGCCGGGCCCACGGGTGCCGCCTGGTTTACTGGTATTCCTTGCCATTCACTACCACGTAGCCGGCCTGCGGCCAGGAGCTGCTGGTGCCGTGATGCGTCCAATCGATACCCTGGCTGGCATCGTTGTCGTAGTAGTAACGGCCACGCACGGTGACGTTGTCGCCGACCGACACCCACGGCCACTTCGGCGCGCTCATCCGGTCGAGGTCGGAGACGATCTCGATCACCGAGCCGGTCGCCACCTGCACGTAGAAATAGCCGTGATGCCCGCTGCGGGTTTTCTTCTCCGGCAACACCGCGGTGACGATGCCGCAGACGTTTTCCGGCTGATCGACGGTGATCTGGCCACCCTGGAATGCCTGCTGGTCCTGCAGAAACTGCGCGTCGTCGCACGGGAAACTCGGCCCCGGCGGCGGCGGCGGGCAACTGCTCGCGCTGTAGTTATTGTGAGCCTGCGCCGAAGCCGCAAACGCCAACAAGCCGCTCAACAGCGTGAGCGGCAGATAAGCTGCCTTCATGTATTGTCCCCAAATGAAATGAATCCCCTGCGCGCCCATCGTGCATGAGCAGGCCGCCGGCGGCCAAGTCGCAGTGCACATCAAGAACTTGCGACGGCGCCGCGGGCGCAAGATTCGCCGTCCACCCCGCACGCCGTTAGCATGCCGTCTCCGCCCCACGGCCCGCGTCATGAACCCTGCCCTCTCCCTGCTGCTTGAACGCCACTCCACGCCCTCGCGCCAGTTGGGCGAGCCCGCGCCCGACGAAGCCACGCTGCGCGAACTGCTCACCGCCGCGATCCGCGTGCCCGACCACGGCAAGCTGGTGCCGTTCCGGCTGATCCGCCTTGCCGGCGAAGCCAAGCAGCGCTTCGGCGAACGGCTGGCCGAGCTGGCCATCCGCCAGCATCCCGAGCTGCCCGAGGCCAAGCGCGAGAAGGAGCGCCTGCGCTACACCTTCGCGCCGCTGGTCGTCGTGGTGGTCGCGTGCCTGGATGCCGCCAGCAGCGTGCCGGAGATCGAGCAGCGATTGTGTGCCGGCAACGTGGCGTACAACCTGCTGCTGGGCGCGCAGGCGCTGGGTTACGGCGCGCAGTGGCTCACCGGCTGGGCCGCCTACGACACCGACGCGGCCGCCATCCTCGGCCTCGCGCCCAACGAGCGCGTGACGGGTTTCGTGCATATCGGCACCCCGCAGATCGAGGTGCCAGACCGCCTGCGCCCCGCGCTGGACGCGCTGCTCACCACGTGGACGCCATGAATACGCCGCGCTCCGACGCCGCCCACCTGGTGGACGGCAGCCTGTACGTGTTCCGCGCCTGGCACTCGATGCCGGACGGTTTCCGCGACGCCGACGGGCGGCCGCTCAATGCCGTGCACGGCTACACGCGCTTCCTGTGCGAGCTGCTGGAAAAGGTGCGCCCCACGCGTATCGCGGTGGCCTTCGACGCCTCGCTCACCAGCTCCTTCCGCAACGCGATCTACCCGCCGTACAAGGCCAACCGCGAGTTGCCGCCGCCGGAGCTGGAATACCAGTTCGTGCGCTGCCGCGAGATCACCGCCGCGCTGGGCGTGCCGGTGTTGATCGATCACCAGTACGAAGCCGACGACCTGATCGGCAGCGCGCTATGGCACCTGCGCGGCCACGGCATACCGTCGGTGATCGTCTCCGCCGACAAGGATTTCGGCCAGTTGCTGGGCGAGCACGACGAGCAGTGGGACTACGCGAAAAATCTGCGCTGGGGCCCCGCCGGCGTGCATGAAAAACTCGGCGTGCATCCGCCCCAGGTGGCCGATTACCTGGCGCTGTGCGGCGACGCGGTGGACAACATCCCCGGCGTGCCCGGCGTGGGCGCGAAGACCGCCGCCACCCTGCTCGGCCACTTCGGCACGCTCGATGCCCTGCTTGAGCGGGTGGACGAAGTACCTTTCCTGCGCCTGCGCGGCGCCGCCGCCTGCGCCGCCAGATTGCGCGAGCACGGCGAGTCGGCGCGCCTGTACAAGCGCCTCACCCGCATCGCACTGGACGCCCCGATCCCCGCGGAGATCGACGCCCTGCGCCGCAGCGCCGGTCACGCCGACGTCCTGGAAACCCTGTGCGCGCAACTGCGCTTCGGGCCGACGACTCGGTCGCGGCTCAAGGCTTTGTTGGCCTGACGCGCAAACAGGAAACCCCGCACACAGCGGGGTTTCCTGTGGCTCGAATCCGCCGCCTACGCAGCCAATCGACTCACGGATCGACGCCGAAGTCGAACAGCGAACCGTGGAGCACGCCGTACTCGCCGGGCTTCAGGTCCTTGGTCGGAGTCAGCTTCCACTGGTTGCCGTTGCCGACCGGCGCGGCGGTGTAAGGCGTCCCGGGTCGAGCTCGTGCCATTCAGCTTGATGACATCCGCGTTGGTCATCACGGCGGCCGAGGCGGAACCCGCGGGCGGGGCAAACGTGCTGGAAGCGGTGAACAACGGTAGCGCGGCGCTCCCCGACACAACCGCCAACCCGGTAACGCCAGACCGGGGTTTGAAAATTCGCAAACGCCGGGCACCAGCGAAAAATTCGAAGCCAGGGCCGTGATCTTGTCGCGCCTGGTCGATGCTCCTAGACTCCGGCGGGCGCGTACTGGGGTGCTCCAACTCTCCGTTCTTGCCGGGGGTGTGCCATGGCCGATCCGTCGCCGTACCTGACCATCCACAAGAAGCTCGTCGCAGCGGTGCAATCCGCCGACAAGTACGCCAGCGGTTGGAAGCCCATCGCCGAAGCGCTGCCGCGGCTGGTGCGCAACGATGGCTTCAATTACCTGCAGGCAGCGCTGCCCGGCGCCATACGGCAGCGGCTTGCCGGCGCCAAGTCGCTGTCCAAGGGTTTTCGTGCTGCCGCCAAGGCCGAGGGCGGGCTGCTCGGCAAGCCTTCCGACAACGCCCGCTCGCGGGCACTGCTGCTCAAGACGCTGGCCCATCTCTATTACTCCGAAGTCGCCGGCGCGCAAAAGTTGTGGATGCTTTCCACTCCTTCGGCGCTGACCTCCCACCCGATCGAATTTGCGAGCGAATCCGATGCGCTGGTGGATCAGGTCCTGAATGCCACCACGGAGATCTACAGCGAGGAGCAGAAACGCCGCATCGAGGGTGCCGTGTCGACGGCACTGCGCTGGGTCGAGCGCGCGATGATCGTGGCGGGGGAGCCGACGCGGCCCGAGCACAAGGCGCTGCTGCGGCGCTGGTTCGTCCCGGCGAGTCACCCCGATGTCGACGCCGCGATTGCCGCCTTCGCCACCCCGCTGCGCCGCGGCCTGCTGAAAATCGCCATCGGCCTGAAGGTCGGCGACTTGATCGTCCTCGACGACCCCGCCCAGCGCGGCACGGGCAACAGCTGGGAGCAGAGCGAGGCCTACACGTTCACCCAACACGACATCCACGCGGTCTGGGTCGAACCGGGATTCTGGGGCAACGGCAACACCTTGACCGGCGCCACCAACTGGGCGCGCATCATCGTGCACGAGCTCACGCACAACTATTGCCAGACCGCCGACCACAGCTACAGCTGGCAGGGGCTGCTGCCGCGCGATTCGGATGTGTTCCGCCGCGTCAACAACGCGCGGGTGGCGTTGCAGCCCGGCTTTGCTCCCGTGCGCACGCTCACGATGGCGCAGTGCCAGGCCAATGCCGACAGCTGGGCCTTCTTCTGCGCCGATGCCGCGGGCGCGCTGAGCGAGCACGATCGCGCCGCGGCCCTGGGCAGCAAGCTCTACGACGACACCGGGTGGACGGCATCGCAGAAGGTCGAGCGCAAGCTCGCCAGGCAATGAGGCGCATTGTCCCCATCGTGGCGGCGGGTTTCATCTTGGCCGTAGCCGCGGGCTGCGGCGCCAATGGCAAGGAATCTCCCATGACGCACCATCCCAAACCCACCGCCAGCCGCGTCCCACCGCCGCGCGTCCCGCCCGTTTTCATCGCGGGCATGCGCTATGCCCAGGTGCCAGGCGACGTCGAAACGGACGGCCAGGTCGGCGGCATCCTCGCGGCCTTTGACGCGTCCAATCATGAAGTCTGGCGCCTCAAGGTTTACGAAAACCCGCGCCGCCCCGAGCTGGAAGGCGACGTGCAGGACGTGTGGTTCCGCTCGCTGCGCGCCGAAGGCGGCAAGCTGCTGATCGAGAACGAGCGCGGCCAGCGTTTCGAGGTCGATCCCGTGACGCGACAGGTGCTGGGCCGCCCGGCACCGGTGCCCGATCCCAAGTCCGACATCGACCCGATCTCGGGGCAGCCGCGTATCCGCCGGCCGGGGGGATGAAACCGGCGGCAGGGATCGTCTGATTAACCGCTACTGCGTAACCCAAGCGAACGCAGCAGACGAACGATTTTCACGGGCGCTCAGCCCAGCGCCAGCACATCCCCCAGCAGCGCCTGCGCGGTGATTTCCGGCCCCGCGCCCGGGCCCTGGATCACCAGCGGCTGGGCGTGATATCGCGTGGTGGTGAGGGCGAACTGGTTGTCGGTGCCGTACAGGCGCGCGGCGGGGTGGTTCACCGGCACCTCGGCCAGGCCCACGCGGGCGTGGCCGCGCTGGTTGAGCCGGGCGAGGAAGCGCAGCACGTGGCCGCGCGATGCCGCCTCGGCATGACGCGCGGCCAACGGCGCATCGAGTTCTTCGAGGCGGGCGAGAAAGGCTTCGGTATCCAGTGCGCGCAGCGACTCGGGCACCAGGCCTTCCACCTGCACCTCGTCGGCGCCCAGCGCAAAGCCGGCGTTGCGGGCCAGGATCAACAGCTTGCGCGCCACGTCCTCGCCGGAGAGATCGGCGCGCGGATCGGGCTCGGTATAGCCACGCGAGCGCGCCTCGCGCAGCAGCGCAGAAAACGGCCGGCTGCCGTCGTAGCTGTTGAAGAGGTAGGACAGCGAACCGGAGAACACGCCTTCCAGCGTGAGCAGGGCATCGCCGCACTGGCGCAAGCGGCGCAGGGTGGAGAGCACGGGCAGGCCGGCGCCCACGGTGGCCGCATCGCCGTAGCGCGCGCCGTGTGCCAGTGCGGATTGCAGCGCGCGCCAGCCCGGCAGTTCGCCGCCGGCCAACGACTTGTTGGCGGTGACCACGTGGTAGCCGCGCGCCAGCCATTCCGCATGGCGCGCGGCGAGCGCGGCGCTGGCGGTGGCGTCGACGATCACCTTTGCCGCCGCGCCACTGGCATCGAGCGCGGCGGTGAGGGCCGCGTCGTCGCGTAGCGCGCCGGTGGCTTTCAACTGCTCGCGCAGGTTGCGCTCGGCAAGCTTGGCGGGATCGGTCTGCTGGCGGCGCGAGTTGGCGGCGCCCACCAGCTGCAGCGTGGCGGCGGCCGGCGTGTTGAGCAGCTTGAGGAAGGCGCCGCCCACCACGCCGGTGCCCAGCAGGGCCACCGCAATCCCGCGTTGCACGGAAGGATCGTGAGAACTGGAGGAGCGGGTCACGGCTGAAGCCGCTCCTGCAGACAGCGCGGCCTTGGCCAGCACCGCGCTCATGCGCCCACCGCGCGTTTGGGTTCTCCGGCGGCCAGCGCGCGCGCCAGCGCGGCGTCGAGGTCGTGCAGCAGGTCGTCGCCATCCTCGATGCCCACCGACACGCGCAGCAGACTGTCGGCGATGCCCGCCTTGCGGCGCGCCTCCGGCGCCATCGCGGCGTGGGTCATGCTGGCGGGATGCGCGATCAGACTCTCCACGCCGCCCAGCGACTCGGCCAGCGAGAAGAACTCCAGGCCATCGACGAAGGCTTCGATCTGCGTCTCGTCGCCGGCCAGTTCGAAGCTCAGCATCGCGCCGAAACCCTGCTGCTGGCGCGCGGCCAGCGCGTGGTACGGGTTCGCCGCGAGGCCGGGGTAATAGACGGTGCGCACGGCGGCGTGGCCATCCAGATGCGCCGCGATGCGCACGGCGTTTTCCTGGTGCTGGCGCAGGCGCACGGCGAGCGTGCGCAGGCCGCGCAGGGTGAGGAAGCTGTCGAACGGCGCACCGGTGAGGCCGTTGCAGTTGCCCCACCACTTGAGCTGATCGGCCACCGCCGGATCGCGCGCGACCACGGCGCCACCCACCACGTCGCTGTGGCCGTTGATGTACTTGGTCGTCGAATGCACCACCACGTCGGCACCCAGCGCCAGCGGCTGCTGCAGGGCGGGCGAGAGGAAGGTGTTGTCCACCACCACCAGCGCGCCCACCGCGTGCGCGGCCTGCGCCACGTGGCGGATGTCGGTGATGCGCAGCAGTGGATTGCTCGGCGTTTCCACCCACACCAGCGCGGGCCTGGCGGCAAGGCCGGCGGCCAGCGCGGCCGGGTCGGTGAGGTCGGCGAACTGCAGCGCGAAGCGGCCCTTCTTCGCCCAGGCGTCGAGGATGCGCCAGGTGCCGCCGTAGCAGTCGTGCGCAGCCAGTACCGTGGCACCGGCGGGCACCAGCTCCAGCGCCAGCGCCACCGCGGCCATGCCGCTGGCGGTGACCACCGCGGCCGTGCCCTGCTCCAGCTCGGCCAGCGCGCCGGCGAGCAGGTCGCGCGTGGGGTTGCCGCTGCGCGAGTAGTCGTAGGGGCGCTTCTTGCCGAACCCCTCGAACGCGTAGTTGGTGGACAGGTGCAGCGGCGGCACCACCGCGCCGTGCTGGCTGTCGCTCTCGATGCCGGCGCGCACGGCGCAGGTGGTGGATGCCGGGGATGGGCTCATGGGAATGCTCCGGGACAAGGGATATCTGGTGTGCGCGGAAGTGCGTCGGGCGCCCTTACACGAGCGCGGCGCGCAGCAGCGGCGCGAGTTGCTCGGGTTCTTTCAGGAAAGCGTCATGGCCATAGGGCGACTCCACCACTTCCAGCGTGGCCGGGCCGCGCAGGCGGCGCTGCAGTTCGCACAGGTCGGCCAACGGCACCAGTCGATCGGAAGGAAAACCGATGAGCGTGGCGGGCAGGCCCACGTCCTCGGGCGCCACGTCGTGCAGGTCGATGGACTCGGACAGCGCGAGGTAGCGTTCGGCATCGAAACGCTCGACGAAGCGGCGGCCCTGGTGTTCGAGATAGTCCTCCACCGGAAAGTGGAAGCGTCCGTCGCGCCATGCCGGCTCGCCGGCGAAGCGGCGGCCGAACTCGGCGCTGCCGCGGTAGGTGGTCATGGCGAGCTGGCGTGCCAGCGCCAGCGCCTCGTCCAGCTGGCCGCTTTGCTGGCCCAGCCGCACGATGCCGCGCTGCACGCTGCGCTGCGCGGTGGCGAGCGGATGCGCGCGATGCGCACCGGCCAGCAGCACCAGCCGCTCGGCCCGCTGCGGATGCCGCGCGGCAAAGGCCAGCGCCACCATCGCGCCGTAGGATGAGCCCACGAAAGCATGGGCCCGATGGATGCCCAGTGCGTCCAGCAAGGCCGCCAGCGCAGCGGCCTGATCGGCGCTGGAAACGGCGGGCGCGCCCAGCTCATCGGCGGTGATCCAGTCGATGGCCAGCACGCGGCAGCGCGCCAGGTCGACCGCCGCGCCCTCGGCCACCAGCGCCTGCCACCAGCCCGGCGCCGACGCGTCGGACGTGGTGACGTCGCGGTCGGCGGAGATGCCGCCCTGCACGATCACGGTGGGCGCATCCGGCGCGCCGCTCCACAGGTAGCGCACGTCGATCTCGACGCGCCCCTGGCCATAGCGGGGCGAGAGCGCCAGCCGGCGCGAGCTGCGCTGCACGGCCAGGCCGGCGCGCGCCCGTGCCGGCAGACCGACCGCCTCGACGCCACGCGGCGTGGCCGCGGCACAGGTAACGCTGGATTCGGTGGAATGGTTCACGGGCCTCTCCGTTCGGCATCGCCTGCGGATGCCGGACGGGAACCCGACGCCGCGGCGTGGCCGCCTGGCGCGAGTTTCCCATCTGCCGGCAGGCGCCTTCGCGCCACCGCAGGAGTTGGCACCGTTGCGGAACCTTCCGCAGGTTGCCCCGGCTTCAAAGGGCCTGTCCCTCCGCCGGTCTCGATGAGTGGCTGGCATCTTGCCGTCCGCCCAACCATCTGTCAATAGACGTCTAAACGTCTAGCCGGCCGTTCGCACATGACGACGAAGGACGCCATCGACCAAGTGCGGCAACGCCGCGAAGCCTGCCGGAGCACGCCAGGCCGGGCCTTTGCACGCGCCTGCGCACGCCCGGCGCGCCGCAGCCTCGCCGCGCGGCGGCTTGCATATGCATATTCGTCATGACCATTTGCGCCGCACCGCCGCCCGGCGCAGCGTGACCCGCACTCGACACCACGGAGACCGCACATGAGCCTGCAACTGGGCGACACCGCCCCCGATTTCACCGCCGATTCCACCAGCGGCCCAACCAGCCTCTACGGCTACGCCGGCGACAGCTGGCTGGTGTTCTTCTCGCACCCCAAGGATTTCACCCCGGTGTGCACCACCGAGCTGGGCGCGTTTGCCCGCCGCAAGGGCGAGTTCGATGCACGCCACACCAAGATCATCGGCCTGTCGGTGGATGCGGTGGCCGACCACCACGGCTGGGCGGCCGACATCAAGGACGTGGGCGGCACCGCGTTGAACTATCCGCTGCTGGCCGACCCGGAGCGCAAGGTGGCCGGCTTGTACGGCATGATCCACCCCAAGGCCGATTCCACCGCCACCGTGCGCTCGGTCTTCTTCATCGACCCGCAGAAGAAGGTGCGCACCGTGCTCACCTACCCGGCCAGCGCCGGGCGCAACATCGACGAGGTGCTGCGCATCCTCGACTCGCTGCAGCTCACCGACGGCAAGCAGCTCGCCACGCCGGTGGACTGGAAGGCCGGCGATGACGTCATCATCGCGCCCTCCGTCTCCGACGCCGACGCCAGGCAGCGGTATCCCGGCGGCTGGAAAACCCTGAAGCCCTACCTGCGCCTGCTGCCGGCGACGGCGGCGTGAATGCCCCTGCAGGAGCGCTGTCCCGTGCGCGATGACCGCCTTTCGCCAAAAGCCTCATCGCGTACGACCGAAGTGAAGTCCCTTGTGGACAGAGTACGCTCCTACCAACAGTCGTCCGCATTCATTCGCACGTTGAGTGGTAGATCCATGAGCATCCAAGCCGACCTTTCCGCCAGCGTGGGCCACACCCCGCTGGTTCGCCTGCGCCACGCCAGCGAACTCACCGGCTGCGAGGTGCTGGCCAAGGCGGAGCTGCTCAATCCGGGCGGGTCGATCAAGGACCGCACCGCGCTCGGCCTGATCCTCGACGCGGAGCAACGCGGCGAACTCACCCCCGGCGGCACCATCGTGGAAGGCACCGCGGGCAACACCGGCATCGGTCTCGCCCTGGTCGGTGCCAGCCGCGGCTACCGCACGGTGATCTTCATGCCCGAGACGCAGAGCGCGGAGAAGATCGCCGCGCTGCGCATGGCCGGCGCCGAGGTGCACCTGGTGCCCGCCGTGCCGTACAAGGATCCCAACCACTACGCGCACCATGCACGCCGCCATGCCGAAGCGCTGAGCGCCGCGCGCGCCGGCAGCGCGTGGTTCGCCAACCAGTTCGACAACACCGCCAACCGCGACTGGCACGCGGCCACCACCGGCGTGGAGATCTGGGACGACACGCAAGGCCGCGTGGACGGCTTCGTCTGCGCCGCCGGCACCGGCGGCACGCTGGCCGGCGTGGGGCGTGCGCTGAAGGCGAAGAACCCCGCCGTGCGCATCGCGCTGGCCGACCCCGCCGGCTCCGCGCTGGCCAACTTCGTCAACACCGGCGAGCTGGCAGCCAGCGGCAATTCGATCAGCGAAGGCATCGGCTCCAGCCGCATCACCGCCAACTTCGACGGTGCGCCGATCGACCTGGCCTGGACGATACCCGACGAGGAATCCGTGCCGCTGCTGCACCGCCTGCTGGCCGAGGAAGGCTGGTGCGTGGGCGGCTCCAGTGGCGTGAACCTCGCCGGCGCGATCCGCCTCGCCCGCGCGCTCGGCCCCGGCCACACCATCGTCACCGTGCTGGCCGACGCCGGCACGCGCTACCAGGCAAAGCTGTTCAACCCGGGTTTCCTGCGCGACAAGGGCATCCCGGTGCCACCGTGGCTGCAACGCGCCTTCCCGGAAGCCGCGCGCTGATCCGCGCCGCCGGCAAGCCAGCGCTGCTTCATGCGCGTGCTGCTAGCGTATCGGCATGAATGCCCTCCCCGACTGGCGCGACGCCCTGCACCGCGACGGCTTCGCCTTCGTCCCCGCCACGGCCATGCACAGCCTGCTCGATGCCGCCACGCTCGCCGACTGGCCGGCTTTCGCGGCGAGCTGGAACCGCCTGGGCAACGACGACTACCTCGCCGCGCGCGGCCGCCAGCGCCGCCGCCGCCACGCGGTGTTCGCCATCGACGCCGGCGGCGCGATCCGGCGCGAAGCGCACCAGCCGCACTACCAGAGCACCACCTACAACCACCTGCAGGGTGGCATCGAACGCTGGTTCGAGCCGCTGGAGCCGGCCATCGCCGACAGCGTGAGCCTGCAACGCATCCTCGCCTTCTGCCGCGACGGCTTCGGCGCCTTGCGCCCCGACGTGGCGCGATGGCGCGTGGAAGTGCACCAGTTCCGCATCGAGGCGCGCATGGACGCCGCCGGCGAACCCACGCCCGAAGGCATGCACCGCGACGGCGTGGATTACGTGCTGGTGCTGATGATCGAGCGCGCCAACATCGAGCGCGGCACCACCAGCATCCATGCTGACGACCATCGCGAGCTGGGCAACTTCACCCTCGCCCAGCCCTTCGACGCGGCCCTGGTGGACGACCATCGGGTGTACCACGGCGTCACCCCGGTGATCGCCCGCGACGGTGCGCTGCCGTCCCACCGCGACGTGCTGGTGGTGACCTTCAAGGCCGCCTGACGCCCGCCGCGTGACCTTTGGCAAGTACGCCATCGCCGCGCCGGCGCAGTAGCATGCGCGGGCGCATCGACGCAGAATCGGTGCACCACCCGGCGCCGAGGGGCGGCGCCCTCATCAGGAAGGTAATCCATGACCAGTCGTCTTGAATCGCGGTCGCCGGCGTTGCGGCCGGCATCCCTGCATCGCCGCCTGTTGGCCAGCGCCTGCGCGACCGCGCTGTGCGGCCTCACGCTGGGCGGCACCGCCCTCGCGCAGGAAACCGCCCCGCCCAGCCAGACCGCCACGCCGACCAAGCCCGCGGCCGCCACGGGCAGCCAGGCCGCCACCAAGGACAACAAGAAGCCGCGCGCCACCGAGGATCGCGCCAGCAACCTCGACGCCGTGATCGTCACCGGCATCGCCGGCAGCATCGAAAACTCGATCAAGGTCAAGCGCGACGCCAACGACATCGTCGAGGCGATCTCGGCCGAGGACATCGGCAAGCTGCCCGACGCCAGCATCGCCGAAAGCCTGTCGCGCCTGCCCGGCCTCGCCACCCAGCGCCAGGACGGCCGCGCCAACATGATCTCGATTCGCGGTTTCTCGCCTGATTTCTCGGGCACCCTGCTGAATGGCCGCGAGCAGGCCACGGTGGGTGAGAACCGCGGCGTGGACTTCGACCAATACCCCTCCGAGCTGATCAGCGGCGCCGTCGTCTACAAGACCCCCGATGCCACCCTGGTCGGCCAGGGCCTGTCGGGCACGATGGACCTGCACACGATCAGGCCGCTGGATCAACCCGGCCGGGTGGTCACCGCCAACCTGCGCGGCGAATACACCACCAACGGCGATCTCAACCCCGGCGCCGACGTGGGCACGCTGGGCCACCGCGCCAGCATCTCCTACGTCGACCAGTTTCTCGACCACACCCTGGGCCTCGCGGTGGGCTTCGCCCAGCTCGACTCGCCGATCCAGGACAAGCAGTACAACTACTGGTGGTGGAACGCGGACAACGGCCCCATCGGCATGAACCAGAACTGGGGTGCGCCACTCACGCCGGGCCTGCCCGACAACGTGGTCAACCAGCAGGGCATGGAGCTGGACGCGCAGTCGCAGTTGCAGAAGCGCAACGGCCTGATGGCGGTGCTGGAGTGGGCGCCCGACGAGCACACCCACTCCACGCTGGACATGTACTACTCCACGTTCGACAACAAGAAGTACACCAACGACGTGCAGTGGTCGAACAACCCGTGGGACAACGTGGCGTTCAGCAACGTGGGCATCACCCCCGCGCAGCCCTATCCCATCGTCACCTCGGGCACGATCAGCGGGATCAAGCCGATCCTGCAGAACAAATACAACCGCGAGCGCGACAAGCTGTTCTCGACCGGCTGGAACACCCAGTTCTTCTTCGACAACGGCTGGACCGCCACCACCGACCTGTCCTACTCCAGCGCCAGGACGAAGCTGCGCGACATCCAGCTCTACATGGGCCTGCCCCCGGGCACCACGGCTTCGGTCAACTTCAACACGCCCACCGGCTTCGACTACCCGAACCTCTCGCCCAGCGTGAACCTCGCCGACCCGAACACGGTCGGCTTCACCGATCCGGGTGGCTACGGCCGCAACGGCCGCCAGGAGTTCGACGCACAGACCGACACCATCCACGCGGCGCGCTTCGAAGTCAGCCACCCTCTGGGCTGGATCTTCAGCGACTTCGTGCTGGGCGCGAACTACTCCGAACGCGTCAAGCGCAAGACCGCCGATGTGTTCTACGCCTGGTTGAACGGCAACGGCTCCTCCAGCACCTCGACCCCGCCGTATGACCCGAACTTCTTCGTGCCGATCACCGGCTTCATGGGCCGGCCCACGCGACTGGGCTACGGCGGCATTCCGGACATCCTGTATTACGACGTGGCGGGCGCACTGCAAAACCAGTTCTACCTCACCGAGGAAAACGGTGCCAACGACTGGAGCCGCAACTACTCGATCACCGAGCGCGTGCCGGTCGGCTACCTGAAGTTCAACCTCGACACCAGCCTCGGCAACGTGCCGGTGACCGGCAACGTCGGCGTGCAGGTGGTGCACACCAACCAGAGCTCGCGGGCGCTGCAGACCGACAACAACGGCAACGCCACCGGCACGCTCAACGGCGGCACCAGCTACACCGACTGGCTGCCCAGCCTGAACCTGGTGTTCCACCTCACCGACCGCCAGGACATCCGCTTCGGCTTCGCCAAGACGCTGGCGCGCGGACGCATCGATGACGAGAAGGTGTCCAGCTCCGCCTACGTGTCCAAGATTACCCAGGGCCCGGCCACCGGTCAGGTGCTGTGGTCGGGCACCGGCGGCAATCCGAAACTCAAGCCCTACGTGGCCGTGGGCACCGACCTGTCCTACGAGTTCTACTTCGGCAAATCCAGCTACTTCGCGGCGGCCGTGTTCAACAAGAACGTGCTCAACTACGTCTACACGCAGACCGAGTTGAACCACGACTTCACGGGCTACATCAACAACGACCCCACGCTGACGCCCACCAGCAACATCGGCTCCTACACCACGCCGATGAATGGCAGCGGCGGCAAGATGCAGGGACTGGAGTTGTCCAGCACGCTGGAAGGCGGACTGCTGATGCCGGCACTGGACGGCTTCGGCGCGCAGGCCAACTTCTCGCTGACCAACAGCACCATGCCGCAGAAGGTCATCGGTGCCATCCCCGGTGGCGCCGGTGACCCGCCGACCACCCTGCCCGGTCTGTCGCGCAAGGTGGCCAACCTCACGCTGTTCTACGAAAAGTACGGCTGGTCGGCACGCATCACCGAGCGCTACCGCTCCTCGTTCACCGGCGAGATCCTGCCGAATTTCAACCAGATCGCCTACACCAAGATCATCCCCAACAAGCAGACCGATCTGCAGTTGAGCTATGCCTTTGATGCGGGTTCATGGAAGGGCGTGACCCTGCTGTTCCAGGTCAGCAACCTCACCAACTCGCCCGACGCGAAGGTGCAGGTCTCCGGCCTGGCCGACGGCGAGCCGTTGATCATGCCGCAGTACTACGACACCTGGGGCCGCACGGTGATGTTCGGCGCCACGTACAAGCTGTGACGGAAAGGTGCCGGCTCGCGGTTCGCCCGGGCCGGCACCAGGCACGGGTGACCAACGCCAACCCGCACGCTCGTCCCACGGGCGCCAAGTCACGTAGCGTCCAAGGAGAAGCCTCGAATGACGACCATGCCCGCTCCGCGTCGCTAGCCACCCGACACACACCCGGCCTCAACCAGCGGCCGCACGTTTCGGAAGTGGCGGCGGAACTGGCGTTTGGACACCGGCGATGGATGCGATGGACGAGGCAGGGCACGGCGCACGCCCACGCTTGCCACCACAGGAAACCCGGGCCGCTGCCCGGGTTTCCTGTCTCGGGGCTGCGGCTATATCCCGCTCTTCGAAATGGCAGCCGAGCCGGCGAGGATGCCGCCGTCGATATGGAGCTCGCTGCCCGTCATGTAGGCCGCTTCGTCCGAGGCGAGCAGGACGGCGACGGCGGCCACTTCCTCCGGTCGGCCGAAGCGCCGCAGCGGCGTATCGCGGACAAAGGCCGCCATGTTCGCCTCGCGTGCTTCACCGCTACCCAGCATCGGTTCCCACATCGGCGTGAGCACCGCGGCCGGATGGATGGCATTGCAGCGCACACACAGCCCCTGCTCCGCGCAATACAGCGCAACGCTCTTGGTGTGATTGCGCACCGCCGCCTTGCTCGATGCGTAAGCGGCGGCCACCGGGATGCCGACCACGCCGGAGCGCGATGAAATGTTGATGATCGAGCCTGCGCCGGTGACTCGCATGGCGCGTATCGCCTCGCGGCAGCCGAGAAAGACACCATCCAGATTCGTTTCGTGCACGCGTCGCCAGTCGGCGAGGCTGGCGTGTTCCGGATCGTGGGCCGTCACGCCGGCCTCGAAGCCGGTGATGCCGGCGTTGTTGACCAATACGTCCAGCCGTCCGGAATCCTCCATCACGCGATCCACACAGCGCTTCCAGTCCGCTTCGTCGCGGACATCCAGCCGCAGGAAACTCGCCCGTGCGCCCAACCGGCGCGCCACCTCCTCGCCCGCCGTGACGGCCACGTCAGTCACGTAGACGAAGGCGTCCTCGTTCACGAAGGCCGCGGCAATCGCCGCGCCGATACCGCTCGCCGCGCCGGTCACCAGCGCGGTCTTGCCTGTCAAACGACCCATGATTTGTCCTCGTCAAAGTCAGATCGGCAATGCGCCCCAGGCGCTTGCCACCGGCTGTTGCTCAAACGAGGTTCATGGCACCGGCTCCGGGCGGGTTCGAGGCGGACGGGAAATCATCGGGGGCACCAGCTGCATGGCGCACGGATTGCGCCGCTACAATAGCAGGTTCGCCTTTTCGCCCGACCCATCGCCATGCCCACCCATCTCCAAGAAACCCGCCGCCGCCGCACCTTCGCCATCGTCAGCCATCCTGACGCGGGCAAGACCACGCTGACCGAGAAGCTGCTGCTGTTCGGCGGCGCGATCCAGATGGCCGGCTCGGTGAAGGGCCGCAAGGCGGCGCGCCATGCCACGTCCGACTGGATGGCGCTGGAGAAGGAGCGCGGCATCTCGGTGACCTCGTCGGTGATGCAGTTCCCGTACGAGGGCAAGATCGTCAACCTGCTCGACACGCCGGGTCACGCGGACTTTTCCGAGGACACTTACCGCGTGCTGACCGCGGTGGACTCGGCGCTGATGGTGATCGACTGCGCCAAGGGCGTGGAGGAGCGCACGATCAAGCTGATGGAGGTGTGCCGGCTGCGCGACACGCCGATCATGACCTTCATCAACAAGCTCGACCGCGAGGGCAAGTCGCCAATCGAATTGCTCGATGAAGTCGAGTCCGTGCTCGGCATCGCCTGCGCGCCGCTGACCTGGCCGATCGGCATGGGCAAGCGCCTGAAGGGCGTGTACCACCTGCTGCTGGACGAGGTGCACGTGTTCGAACCGGGCAAGAACTTCACCCGGCAGGACTCCACCATCTTCAAGGGCCTGGACGCGCCCGGCCTGGCCGAGAAGATCGGCATGGATGCGATGCGCGAGCTGCGCGAGGAACTGGAACTGGTGCAGGGCGCCGCACCCTCGTTCGACCTCGACGAATACCTGGCCGGCCGGCAGACGCCGGTGTTCTTCGGCTCGGCGGTGAACAACTTCGGCGTGCAGCTGCTGCTGGATTTCTTCGTCGAGCACGCCCCCGCGCCGCGCCCCCGCGCCACCACCGTGCGCGAAGTGCAGCCGGAAGAAGAAAAGCTCAGCGGCTTCGTGTTCAAGATCCAGGCGAACATGGACCCGGCGCACCGCGACCGCGTGGCCTTCATGCGCGTGTGCTCGGGTACCTACTCGGCCGGCATGAAGATGATACAAACGCGCACCAACAAGGAAGTGCGCATCGCCAACGCGCTGACCTTCATGGCCAGCGACCGCGAGATCGTGGAAACCGCGTATCCGGGCGACGTGATCGGCCTGCACAACCACGGCAGCATCGCCATCGGCGACACCTTCAGCGAGGGCGAGGCGCTGCACTTCACCGGCATCCCGAACTTCGCGCCCGAACTGTTCCGCCGCGCGCGCCTGCGTGATCCGCTGAAGATGAAGGCGCTGCAGAAGGGTCTGGCGCAGCTCTCCGAGGAAGGCGCCACCCAGTTCTTCCGCCCATTGATGAGCAACGACCTGATCCTCGGCGCGGTGGGCGTGCTGCAGTTCGACGTGGTGGCCTATCGGCTCAAGGACGAATACGGCGTGGACGCGATCTTCGAGCCGGTGACCGTAGCCACCGCGCGCTGGGTGCACTGCGACGATGCGAAGAAGCTGGAGGAGTTCCGCGAGAAGAACGCGATGAACCTCGCCATCGACGCCGCCGGCGAGCTGGTCTACCTCGCGCCCTCGCGGGTGAACCTGCAGCTGGCGCAGGAGCGTTCGCCGGCGGTGCGCTTCGCCGCCACGCGCGAGCATGCGGTCGCCGTGGAGGCATGACCTTCGGCCTGCCATGACCGATGGCAGGCGGCGGCACACACGACGGTGGCGAAACTGCGCACCTCATTCCGGAGGTCGCATGCTCGCCAACGATTCGCAGCCCGCTTTCACCACCCCGGCCTCGGCGCCCACCTGGCAACGCTGGCTGGTGTATTCGCCGCTGGCGCGGCTGCTGATCTACATTGCGGCGTTCATCCCCAGCGTGAAGCTCGCCGAATGGGGCCTGCATGCCATCGGCTGGGGCCGGAACGCGCCACCGTTGCAACAGGGCATGGCGGAGTTCCTCGGCCGCTCGCTGCCGGAGCTGGCGGCCTATCTCGTGCTGGTCAAGCTGGTCGAGCGGCGGCGGCTCACCGAACTCGCGCCGCGCAGGCTGCTGCCGGACGGCCTGCGCGGCCTGGCCGCGGGCGCCGCATTGTTCAGCATCGTCGTCGGCGTCCTGTGGCTTGTCGGCAGCTACCACGTCGTCGGTTTCAACCCGCATGCCGACTGGCTGCCCGCGCTGCTGATGGTCGGCCTGGGCGCCGGCATCGGCGAGGAGCTGCTGTTCCGTGGCGCGTTGTTCCGCATCGTGGAGGAAGGCCTGGGCAGTTGGGCGGCGCTGCTGATCTCGGCGCTGTTCTTCGGTTTCGCGCATGGCTCCAACCCCGGTGCCTCGCTGTGGAGTTCATCGGCCATCGCCATCGAGGCCGGCCTGCTGTTCGGCCTGCTCTACCACGTCACCCGTTCGCTGCCGCTGTGCATGGGCGTGCACGCGGCCTGGAACTTCTGCCAGGGCACGGTCTACGGCATCCCGGTCTCGGGCCTGAAGGCCGACGGCTGGCTGGTTTCCACCCGCAGCGGGCCGGACTGGCTCTCGGGCGGCGTGTTCGGTGCCGAGGCTTCGGTGGTGGCGCTCACGCTGTGCACACTGTGCTCGGCCGGGCTGCTGGTGGTGGCGATCCGCCGCCGCTCGCTGCTGCCGCCGAGCTGGATGCGCTGAACCGGCGTTCACGGTGCCGCCTGGCGCAGGCTGCGATCATGGCGGCATGCGCATCCTCCACGCCCTGTGGTCGCGACTGGCCGACCAACCGATACAACGCAAGATCCTCGCCGACATCGCCATCCGGCTCGGTCTGTTCGTGCTGGTCTGCGCCATCATCGTCGCGGCGGCGCTGCAGCAGGCCCGCAACCGCCAGCTGGCGACGCATGGCTACCAGACGCTGCTGCAGATCGACCAGGTGCGGCTGGCGACCTGGCGCAACCAGTTGGCCGCCCATCGCTGCCAGGCAGCCGGGCTGGCCCCATGCCGCGAACTCGACGCGGCCTACGGGCAATGGCAGGCGCAGATGGAGGCACTGCGCCAGCAGGTGGCGAACGAGCCACTGCAACTTTCCCGCATCGACCGCCTCGATGCGCAGGCGGCGCAGGCACGGCACGCGTTCGACGCGCCCATCGAGCCGACCGGACGCAGCCGCCTGCAGCGCTACGACGACGCCACGGCGCCACTGGCCGCCCTCCTGGACGAAGCGGCCAGCGACCAGCGCGAAACCCTCGCGACACGCAATCGCCAACTGGGCGACACCCTGGCACTGATCCGCAACATCAGCATCGCCGCTGCCCTGCTCGCGCTGCTGGTCGGCCTCACCACCATTCGCCTGACCGGCCGCCTGATCGTGCGGCCGCTGCACGAGCTCACCGACCAGATGACCCGGCTTGCCCGCCGCGAGCATGATTTCGAGGTCACCGGCCAGGAGCGCCGCGACGAGATCGGCGCCATCGCACGAGCCTTGGCGGTGTTCCGGCAACTGTCGCTGGACACGCAAGGGCAAGGCTGGATCAAGGAAAAAGTCTCGGACTACTCGCACCTGGTGCAGCAGGCCACCACCCACCGCGAATTCGCGCAATGGCTGGTCAACGCCGTGGCGCCGCTGTGCCAGGCCGGCGTGGCGCTGTTCTACGCCTACGACGACGCGCATGGCCGGCTCGACCTGCTCGGCAGCTACGGCCTGCGCCTGAACCATCGCAGCACCGAGCACTATCTGCCGGGCGAAGGCCTGGTGGGCCAGTGCGTGCTCGACCGCAAGGCCATCTTCGTCGACGCCGTGCCGCCCGGCTATTTCGACATCGACTCGGGCAGCGGCGCGGCGCAACCGCGGCATGTCGCCATCCTGCCAGTGCTCTACCGCGAGACGCTGATCGGCGTGCTGGAGCTGGCCTGCTTCTCGAAACTGACCCCACCGATGCGGCAGCTGCTGGAGGAACTGCTGCCGAACGTGGCGCTCAGCCTGGAGAACCTCAACCGCACGCTGAGCATCCAGGATCTCCTCGCCCGCACCCAGCAGCAGGCGGACGAGCTGCGCGCCTCCGAGCTGGCGATGCGCGACCAGAAGGCGATCCTGCACGAGCGCAACGAGGCGCTGCTGGCCAAGACGCGCGAACTGGAAGAGCAGTCGCAACGCCTGACCGCCTCCGAGGAGGCCATGCGTCGGCAGGCGCTGGAGCTGCAGGCATCCAATGACGAGCTACGCAAGGCCAGCGCGGAGCTGGCCCGCGCCAGCCACTACAAATCGCGGTTCCTCGCCAACATGTCGCACGAGCTGCGCACGCCGCTGAACAGCCTGCTGATCCTCTCGCGGCAACTGGCCGAGGATCGCAGCGGGCGGCTCGACGCCGAGCAGCTCGAATCGGCGCAGATCATCCACGACGCCGGCAACAGCCTGCTGCTGCTCATCAACGACATCCTCGACCTCTCCAAGATCGAAGCCGGCAAGCTGCAGGTGGTCGCCGGCGACGTCGCCCCCACCATGCTGGCCGAGCGCCTGCGCCGCACCTTTGCCGGCGTCGCCGCCGAACGGCAACTGGCCTTCACGCTGGAGCTGGCCGCCGACCTGCCCGCCGTGCTGCACACCGATGGCGTGCGGCTGGAGCAGATCCTCAACAACCTGCTCAGCAATGCGTTCAAGTTCACCGAGCATGGCACGGTGGCGCTGCGCATCGCGCGGCCCGATGCCGCGTTCGACGCGCCGCCCGCCCTGCGCCAGCAGCCGCTGCTGGCCTTCACCGTCAGCGACACCGGCATCGGCATCCCCGTCGACAAGTTCGAGCTCGTCTTCAACGCCTTCGAGCAGGTCGATGCCGGCACCAGCCGCAAGTACGGCGGCACCGGGCTGGGCCTGGCGATCTCGCGCCAGCTGGCGCGCATGTTGGGCGGCGAGTTGACCCTGCACAGCGTGGTTGGGCAAGGCAGCCGCTTCACCCTGCTGCTGCCGGCGGCGCTGCCGGCCGCGCCGCTCGCGCCGCCGGACGATGTCGACCAGCTCCCGCCAGCGCCACCGCCCGCCACCGGCAAGCGCCTCGCCTGCGCCCCCGACGGCCTCGCCGGGCACCGCGTGATGCTGGTGGATGAAGAGATGCGCGACCTGTTTGCGCTGTCGCGGGTACTGCGCGAATGGGGACTCGTCGTCGGCATGGCGCCCAACGGTGCCAAGGCGCTGCAGCGGCTGACGCAGGAACCCGCGCCCGAGTTGCTGCTGATCGACCCGCTGGCGCCCGGCAGCGGTGGCGCCGCGACGCTGCACGCCATGCGTGTCCACGCCAGCGGCGCCGGCTTGTCGATCATCGCGCTGAGCACCCGCGCCATGCCGGCCGACCGCGATGCCTGCCTGGCCATGGGCGCCGATGACTACCTCGCCAAGCCGGTCGACCTCGACCGCCTCGCCGCCCTGCTGCAGGCGCGCCTGGCCGGCTGAACGCACGTCGTTCACGCCAGCTGGCACCCTGTGCGGTTAGGGTCATCGCCAAGCTCGCGCGCGAGACGCCGGATGCAAGCCAAGATTCTGATCGTCGACGACACCCCCGCCAACCTGGTGGCCATGCGTCATCTGCTGGCCCACTGCGGCGCCGAGCTGCACGAGGCACGCAATGGCAACGAGGCGCTGGCGCTGTGCCTGGACAACGACTACGCGCTGATCCTGCTCGACGTCAACATGCCGGACATGGACGGCTTCGAGGTCGCCCACCTGCTCGAAGGCAGCGAGCGCCTGCGCGAAATGCCCATCATCTTCGTCACCGCCGCCCATGCCGACGAGCGGCAGCGGCTCAAGGGCTACCGCGCCGGCGCCATCGACTACATCACCAAACCGGTCGACGATACGATCCTGCAATCGAAGGTGCGCCTCTTCCTCGAACTGCACGAGGCCAGGGCCAGGCTGCAGCAGACGGTGCAGGAGCTGGCCAGGCGCAACGAGGAACTGCGCCTCGAAGTGGAGGAACGCAAGCTGATCGAGGCCATGGTGCGCCACCAGGCCAGCCACGATCCGCTGACCGGCCTGCCCAACCGCATGCTGTTCCATGACCGCCTGCTCGGCGCCATCGAGCGCGCCGGCCGCCACGCCCGCGGTTTCGCGCTGGCCAACATCGACCTGGACGGCTTCAAGCAGGTCAACGACGGCCACGGCCACGCCGCCGGCGACGCCCTGCTGCAGGAAATCGCCAGCCGCCTGCTGCAGCAGCTGCGTCGCACCGACACGGTGGCGCGACTGGGCGGCGACGAATTCGCCCTCATCATGGAAGACCTGGACGTCCCCGCGCAGGCGCTGCAACTGTGCGAGAAACTTTGCGCGGCGCTCGCCGAGCCCTATGCCCTGCGCGTCGACGGCCACTCCATCGCGGTGCGCGTCAGCGCCAGCATCGGCATCGCCTGGCACGACCACGCCGATACCCGGCGCGATGCCGGATCGCGGCTGATGCTGGATGCCGACCACGCGATGTACGTGGCCAAGCGCGGCGGCAAGAACCGTTGCGCGCTGGCCCCGGCGGACGCGCCATCGGCGCCCGCCGGCTGATCCTCACGCCGCGCCGGCCAGCTTGCGCTTGGCGGCGTCCGCGCGCGTCACCGCCGCGCGCATTTCATCGGTGTCGAAATCATCCACCGAGATGAACTCGAACACGCCTTCGCGCACGCGCTTGAGCAGCTCCGCCTCGGCCTGGTTCAGCACGCCGGCGGCCTGCGCCTCGGCCAGCTGGCCATCCCAGTCGTGGCTCTTCAGCTCACCGCCCTTCACCGCCTTCAGCAGCTTGCGCTCCACCGGCTCGGCGGCGATCACCTCGGGCAGCAGGGCATTCATGCGGCCCACCGTGTTGTTGGCCGTGGGCGTGAGGTAGATCCACTCGCCCAGCCGCGCACGCGCCTCGTTGGGCGCGGTGAGCAGGGCGGCCACGCGGCGACCCAGGCGGTCGGACGGCGGCACCTCGCGACGGCCCAGCGGAAACACCAGCGCGCGCAGCAGCCACGCCACCGGGCGCACCGGGAAGTTGCGGATGGCGCCATCCAGCGCGTTCTGGATCAGCCACATGCACTCGTGGAAACCCCAGGCGAGGAAGGGACGATCCGCTTCCGGCCGGCCGCTGTCCTCGTAGCGCTTGAGCATGCTGCTGGCGATGTACAGATAGCTGAGCACGTCGCCCAGGCGCGCGGAGAGCTTTTCCTTGAACTTCAGCTTGCCGCCCAGCACGCCCATGAACACGTCGGCGCACAGCGCCAGCGCGGCGCAGTAGCGGTTGAGCTTCTTGTAGTAGCGGCGCGTGTAGGCATCGCCGGCAGCCTCGCCCAGGCGGCCACCGGCCAGGCCCATGGCGAAACTGCGCGCGGCGTTGGAAATGCCGAAGCCGATATGGCCGAACAGCGCCTGGTCGAAGGCACGCAGCTTGTCGCCGTAGTCGGCGATGCCGAGCGACTGCATTTCCTTCAGCACATACGGATGGCAGCGGATCGCGCCCTGGCCGAAGATCATCAGGCTGCGCGTCATGATGTTGGCGCCTTCCACCGTGATCGCGATGGGCACCGCCATCCAGCCACGGCCGGCGTAGTTCGACGGGCCCAACTGCACCGCCTTGCCGCCGTGCACGTCCAGCGTATCCATCGCGGTGCGCCGCGCCCATTCGGTGGCGTGGTATTTGGCGATGGCCGAAGGCACCGCCGGGCGCTCGCCGCGATCCACCGCCGCCGCCGTGGCACGCGACAGCGCGGCGGTGGCATAGGTGAGGCCGCCGATGCGCGCCAGCGCTTCTTCCACGCCCTCGAAACGCGCCACGGCGAGACCGAACTGCTTGCGCATGCGCGCATAGCTGCCGGTGGCCAGTGCCTGCATGCGCATGCCGCCGGTGGCGTTGGAGGGCAGCGAGATGGCGCGGCCCACCGAGAGGCATTCCACCAGCATGCGCCAGCCCTGCCCGGCCATCGCCGGGCCGCCGATCAAGACCGACAGCGGCGCGAACACGTCCTTGCCGCGCACCGGGCCATTCTGGAACGGTACGTTGAGCGGGAAGTGGCGGCGGCCGATTTCCAGCCCCGGCGTGGTGTGCGGCAGCAGCGCCAGCGTGATGCCGAGGTCTTCCTGCTCACCCAGGATGTGCTCGGGATCGAGCATGCGGAAGGCCAAACCCACCACGGTGGCGACCGGCGCCAGCGTGATGTAGCGCTTGTCGAAGCTGAGCTTGATGCCCACGGTTTCCACGCCGTCCACCACTTGCTTGCAGACGACGCCCAGATCGGGGATGGAGGTGGCGTCCGAACCGGCGTAGGGGCCGGTGAGTGCGAAACAGGGAATCTCCTCGCCCACGGCCAGACGCGGCAGGTAGTAATCCTTCTGTTCCTCGGTGCCGTAATGGCGGATCAGCTCGGCCGGCCCCAGCGAGTTGGGTACGGCGACGGTGGAGGCCACCGTCGCCGACATCGAGTTCAGCTTCTGCAGCACCGCCGAGTGCGCCAGCGCGGAGAATTCCAGGCCGCCGTAGCGCTTTGGGATAATCATGCCGAAGAACTTGTGCTGCTTGATGAAGGCCCAGATTTCCGGCGGCAGGTCGGCCAGCTCGTGGGTGATCTGCCAGTCGTCGATCATGCCGCACAGCTGTTCCACCGGGCCGTCCATGAAGGCCTGTTCCTCCACGGAAAGCAGCGGCTTGGGCTGCTTGAGCAGCTCGTGCCAATCCGGCTTGCCGGAGAACAGCTCGCCTTCGAAACCCACCGTGCCGGCTTCCAGCGCGGTCTGCTCGGTTTCCGAGAGCTTCGGCGTGACCTTGGCGAAGATCTTCAGCAGCGGCGCGCTGATCTGCCGGCGGCGGAAGCTTTCCATGAGCAGCGGCACGGCGATGCCCAGCTCGAGCACCAAGAGCACGATCATCGTCGCGATGGCGCCGCTGGCCAGCCCCACCACGAGGGTGGTCACCGGCGCCGCGACGGCGAAGGTGCGCAGGCTGCTGCGATGGTAGGCACAGGCGCCGGTCGCGATCAGCGCCGCCAGCAAGGTGAATATCACGGACATCTCGACTTCCTCGTTGCGGTTACATGGCAGCGGCGCCGCACCCGGCACCACCGTCGTTTTCAAGCGTTTGAATGAACTGTGCGATTTCGCGGGTGAACGCGTCGTTGGCGTCGCCAGCCAGCATGTGGGTGGCACCCGCCACCTCGACATGGCGCGCATGCGGCACCAGCTTCAGAAACTCCGCCACCGTGGCGTGCGACACCACGTCGCTGCGCTCGCCCGACAACAGCAGCACCGGCACATGCACCTGCGCGGCGGCGGCGAACAGGCGCGGCTGGTAGCGCTCGCTCTGCGCGATCAAGTCGCCGGCCAGGAGCGCCGGATCCCAGTGCCAACGCAGGCGGCCATCACTGCCTTCGCGCAGCAGCGGGCGCAGCTGTTCCTCGCTCTTGCGGGAGCCGCGCTGCGGCAGATAGGCGGCAATCTCGTCGGCCGCCTCCGCGTAACCGGCGAAGCCATCGGGATGGGCCTGCATGAAGGCGAGGATGCGCTCCACCCCGCGCGTCTCCCAGCGCGGCGTGATGTCCACCAGGATCAGCGCGCGGAACGGCGCCGGTCGCGTCTCGCCCGCCGTCACCAGGCCCAGCAGACCGCCCATCGAGGCGCCCACCAGGATCGGCCGCTGCGGTTGTTGCCGCGCGACATGCAGCAGGTCGTCGGTAAATTGCTCCATGCGGTAATCACCGCCGGGCGAGCGCCCGCTTTCACCATGGCCGCGCGCGTCGAAGCTCACGCAGCGATGGCCGCGTGCCGCCATGCCCGCCATCGCCCCGCGCCAGGCGCCGCGGGTCTGGCCGAAGCCGTGCGCGAATAGCAAGGGCGCGCCAGCGGTGACGCCCGCGCCGGCCAGCGTCTCCACGGCAAGGCGCAGACCATCGGTCGCGACAAGCGATTCCGGATGCGGGGTGGTGGCGAGCGATTCCATACGGACGAGTATGGATGGTGGCTTCGACCGCCGTCAACCCGCCCGCGCCCAGCTCGATGCGGATTACAAAACAGCGTGCAACGGCTACCATACGGCGATGGATGCCAACCACAAACCCGAACGCAGCCGCCTCACCGCTGAAGACTGGGAACACGCGGCACTGCAGATGATCGCCGACCAAGGCGTGGGCGCGCTCGCCGTCGAGGCGCTGGCCCGCCAGCTCGGCGTCACCAAGGGCAGCTTCTACTGGCATTTCCGCTCGCGCGAGGCGCTGCTGCAGGCCGCGCTGGAGCGCTGGGAGCAATACGGCGAACGCGAGGTGCTCGGCCAGATCGAACAGATCGCCGACCCGCGCCTGCGCCTGCCCGAGCTGTTCCGCCGCGTGGCGCACGAATTGCAGCCGCACCGCGTCTACGCCGCCCTGCTGAAGGCGCTGGATCACCCGTTGGTGGTGCCGGTGATGGCGCGCGTGTCGCAGCGACGCACCGAGTTCCTGAACACCGCCTACCGCGAAGCCGGCCTGCCGGAGCGCGCAGCGCTGAACCGCGCACGGCTCACCTATGCCGCCTACGTGGGCTTCCTGCAGCTGAACTTCACCCTCGGCCTGCCGCGCCTGAACCACGACGAATTCGACGGCTACATCGAGCACATGATCGCCACCCTGATCCCGGCCTGAAGGCCACGCGAAAGCCCGACGCAACGGCGCCCGCAAGGCGCCGTTTTTCGTTGCAAAGCAAGGCCTTCCACGCCTTCATGCTGCACCCGTCCTTGCAATACCAGTGCCCGCAAATTACGGTCGCCAAACCGTTTTTTCGCAAACCTTCCGAGGGCACGATGGCCAGCACGCTGGAAACGCTTGAACGCTGGGTCGCCGAGGTGGCGACCCTCACCCGGCCCGACCGCATCCACTGGTGCGACGGCTCCGATGCCGAATACCAATCCCTGGTTCGGCAGATGCTGGCCGACGGCACCCTGATCGAGCTGAACCAGGCCACCCACCCTGGCTGCTACCTGCATCGCTCCAATCCCGGCGACGTGGCGCGCGTCGAGCACCTCACCTTCGTCTGCCACGAACACCGCGAGGACGCCGGCCCGAACAACCACTGGATGGCCCCGGCCGAGGCGCACGCCAAGATGGACGCGCTGTTCGACGGCTGCATGCAGGGCCGCACGATGTACGTCATCCCGTACTGCATGGGGCCGATCGACTCGCCGCTGTCGCGCTGTGGCGTGGAGATCACCGACAGCCCCTATGTGGTTGCCAACATGAAGATCATGACGCGCATGGGCGCCGCCGCGCAGGCGCGCATCGAGCGCGAGGGTTCCTTCGTCAAGGGCCTGCACTCGGTGGGCGAGCTCGACCCCGAGCGTCGCTTCATCATGCATTTCCCCGCCGAGCGCACCATCAAGTCCTACGGCTCCGGCTACGGCGGCAACGCGCTGCTGGGCAAGAAGTGCCACGCCCTGCGCATCGCCAGCAACCAGGCCCGCGACGAGGGCTGGCTGGCCGAGCACATGCTGATCGTGGGCATCGAAAACCCCAAGGGCGAAACTCACTACATCGCGGCTGCCTTCCCCTCGGCCTGCGGCAAGACCAACCTCGCCATGCTGATTCCGCCCGAGGGCTACCGCAAGGACGGCTGGAAGGTGTGGACGGTGGGCGACGACATCTGCTGGATGCGCCCCGGCGCGGATGGACGTCTATACGCGATCAACCCGGAAGCCGGCTTCTTCGGCGTGGCACCGGGCACCAGCACCGCCACCAACTCGAACGCGCTGAAATCCATCGCGCGCGACACCATCTTCACCAACGTCGCCGTCACCGCCGACCTGCAGCCGTGGTGGGAAGGCCTGCCCGGCACGCCGGTCACCGACTGGCAGGGCCGTCCGTATGACCCCGCCAACGGCCCCGCCGCGCACCCCAACTCGCGCTTCACCGTGAGCGCGAAGCAGTGCCCCACCTGGTCGCCGATGGCCGAGGACGCGCAGGGCGTGCCGATCAGCGCCATCGTCTTCGGCGGCCGCCGCCCCTCGTTGCTGCCGCTGGTGATGGAAGCCCGCGACTGGACGCACGGCGTGCTGCTTGGCGCCGCGATGGGTTCGGAAACCACCGCCGCCGCCACCGGCGCGGTAGGCGTGCTGCGCCGCGACTCGATGGCCATGAAGCCTTTCTGCGGCTACCACTACGGCGACTACTTCGCGCACTGGCTGAGCTTCGACCAGCCCGGCGCCAAACTGCCCAGGATTTTCCACGTCAACTGGTTCCGCAAAGGCAAGGACGGCAAGTTCCTGTGGCCGGGCTTCGGCGACAACCTGCGCGTGCTGGAATGGATGATCGCGCGCGTGGAAGGCAAGGCACGCGGCGAGGCCACGCCCATCGGCATCCTGCCCGCCCCCGGCGAAATCCACCTCGACGGTTTGCACCTCGACCCGCTCACGCTGGCCGGACTCCTGGCCGTGGATCGCGCCGGCTGGCAAGGTGAGCTGGCCGCCATCGGCGAATACCTGGACAGCTTCGCGCCGCGCCTGCCCGCCGCGCTGCGCGCCGAGCAACAACGCGTGGCCGAAGCCCTGGGTGCCACCGAGGCGGAAACGGCCTGACCGCCAGGGCATCGCTGCGGCAAGTCCGCAGCGATGCCAACCTTTCGCGCGCCACGGGCATCCAAGCTGGCAAGATGCCCGCCCGCCCTGCCACCGACCGCGCCATGCCGCCAGCCACCGCTGCCGCCGATCCCGACATCGATGACGTGCGCGCCGCGGTGCAAGGCGAACATGCCGCGTTCCAACGGCTCTACCGGCGGCACGTGGGCCGCGTGCACGGCGCCATGTGCCGACTGGCCGGCTTCGACCACGCCCGCGCCGAGGATCTCACCCAGGAAGCCTTCGTGCGCGCCTGGCAGAAGCTGCCCGGTTTCCGCCACGAGAGCGCCTTCGGCACCTGGCTGTACCGCCTCGCGGTCAATCTCGCGCTGATGGCCCTGCGTGCCCAGCGCGCCGACCCGGTGGGTTACACAGACGACGCAGCCTTGCCCGAGCACGCCGATGTCCCGTTCTGCGCCGCCGAGCGCGAGGAACTGGAACGCGCCATCGCCCGCCTGCCGCCCCGCGCCCGCGCCGTGCTGGTGCTGCACGACATCGAAGGTTGGCGCCACGAGGACATCAGCCTGGAGATGGCCATGGCCGTCGGCACCTCCAAGGCGCAACTGCACCGCGCGCGGCAACTGCTGCGCAAGGCACTGGGACAACAGCCATGAACGAACTCGAGTGGCGTCGCCAACTGCGCGAACTGCGCCAGCCCATCGCTCCCAGCCGCGACCTGTGGGGCCCAATCGAAGCCGCCCTCGCCGCGCGCGAAACGCCAGCCGCACCGCCGGCGTCGCCACGTGCCGACTGGCGGCCATGGGCACAGGCCGCCGCGCTGGCCATCGCCTTCCTGCTCACCGGCCTGCTGGGCGTGCGCCTGCACCAGCCATCCGCCACGGCCAACACCGCGTTGGCGGATGCGCGCTGGAAACCCACCGACCCGCGCCTGGCCGGCGCCGCCATCGAACTGGACGCCGCCAACCTCGAACTGCGCCTGGCGTTGCGGCAGATCCCCGGCTCGCCGATGCTGCAGCGGCTGCTGGCGCGCACCCATCAACAGCAGTCGCAACTTCGCCAACTCAGCCACGAGGCCGGCTGAAGCCAGCCGGAGACCATCGCCATGAAAGCCACTTACCTCACCCCCTTGCTGTTGTGTCTGTCCATCGGACTGGCCTACGCCGACACGCCGATCCATCTCAGCCACGCCGCCACCGCCACGGCCCACATCGACATCAGCAACGTCGCCGGCAGCGTGCACGTCACTGCCTGGGATCGCCCAATGGTGCAGGTGGAAGGCCGCCTCGGCGACGGCGCCAAACCACTGGCGATCACCGGCAGCGACGGCGACCTCACGATCAAGGTGCAGGCCGCCGACGGCGGTGGCTGGTTCAACTGGGGCAGCAGCAGCCACATGGGCGACACTCTGTTGGATCTGCACGTGCCGCGCGGTGCCAGCCTCAACGTGCACCTGGTCAGCGCCCCCCTGATCGTCGACGGCCTGGCTGGCGGCAAGATCAGCGTCAACACCGTCAGTGGGCGGGTGCGCATCAACGCCAGCGCACCCACGCTCGACATCGACAGCGTCAGCGGCAACATCGAGCTGGCCGGCCACGCCGACGCGGCCAACCTGCAGACGGTGAGCGGCGACATCCTCGCCCCGGTACTGGGCGCTCAGGCGAAACTGCAAACCATCTCCGGCCACATCCAGGCCAGTGGCGGGCCATGGCAGGCCTTCACCCTGAGCACGGTATCGGGCGACGTGCAGGTGAGCGGCGGCGTGCTGCCCAGCGGCCAGCTCGCCATCGACAGCATGAGCGGCAACGTGCAACTGCAACTGCCCGCCAACACCTCGGCCGCGCTGCACGCCAGCAGCTTCAGCGGCGACCTGCGCAGCGACTCGGGCACCGCGCAACGAGCCAGTCACGGCCCGGGCAGCAAGCTCGACGCCACGCTAGGCAGCGGCAGCGGCACCATCAAGCTGGAAACCTTCAGCGGCGATTTGCGCATTCACACGTCGCATTGATTTGGTGATCTTGCCCCCGAGTTTCGGACACTCGATTAAGCGGTGTTGGCTACTCATCTCAGGACGGGCCATCCAACCCCAAAAAAAGCCACCGGTCTTGCGACCGGTGGCTGAGCTGCATCAGTACTGTCGTTGATTAGTAGTCGTAGGTCACCGACAAACGCATGGTACGCGGCGGCGTGGTGAACAGCGGCCGCCCGTAGTAGTTGCTGATGACCATCGTGTTGCTGCCCTTAACGAACGACGACGGGTACGACGGATCGACCTGCTGGGCACGCTGCTGGTTCAACGCATTGAAGACGTCGAAGTTGAAGCCCAGCTTGTTGTTCGCGAACGCCGGGTGGTAATGCACACCCAGGTTGAGCAGCTCCGTCCACGGCGTGTGGCCGTTCGAGCCGGGCGTCACGCGCTGGCCGTTGCACCAGTGATAGTTGCCGGTGCCGGAGTTGTTGTAGCCGGTCGGGTCGTTGGCGCCACCGGGGAGGTAACCGCCCGGACCCTGGGTGAGCGGACCGAAGTAGCCCAGGCACTCCTTGGGCATACCGGACTGCACCAGCAAGGTGGCCGAAACCAGCCATTCCGGCGAGATCTCGTAGTCGCCGCGGAACCTGATCTGGTGCTTCCGGACGTTGGAGAACTCGCCGTACTGGCCGTCCATCAGCTGCCAGCTATCCCAGTCTTCCGTCTTGGAGACGTCCTGCTGACCGAAATCGGAACGCACCTGGCCTTCGGTGTTGCCGAAGCCGCGGGTGAAGGTGTAGTCGACGCGACCATACCACTTGCCGTCGAACGGATGCTCCAGGTACATGTCCAGCGAACCGTACTTGCGCACGGCACCACGGCTGAAGCCCCAGTCCTTCAAGGTCATCGGCACGATGGTCTTGGTGCTGCCGTCATCGGAAACCAACAACATGTCATTGGTCATGCCCGGGTTGAACAAGCGGCAGTACGAGGCGCCATAAAGCGAGCTGCCGTACTTGGTCGGATCGAGGCCCATCGCGGTCATCTTGTTGGCAATCTGTCCCGGCGAGCACTCGTCGTCGATCGCCGCCTTCAGGTCGCGCCACATGGCCTTGGCACCGTACACCCAGTTGTCGCCCAGCTTCTTGTCGAAGCCGACGATGAACTCGTCCACGTATTCCGGCTTCAGGTTGCGCGCGGCGACCTGCATCGGATCCTTGGGCGCGCCCGTTTCGCCATCGGGCGAAGTCGTCGGACCGAGCTGGGTCAGGCCCTGCGGAATGCCGGTGACCGGGTCGATACTGGTGTACGAGTAATTGGTAGTGAGAAAGGTCGAACGATTGGCCGCGCGCTCCGCCGCGTTGTCCGGCAGGGCGAGGTAGTAGCGACCGGCATTGCCGTAGACCTTGAACGAGGAGTCGCCGAACACGTCCCAGCTGGCACCGATACGCGGCTCCCACTGGTTTTTCTGGTCGACGAAGGCCTTGCCCAGGTCGTTGAAGTTGGTGAAGCGGTCGTTGCGCAGACCGATGCTCAGGTAGACGCTCTGGGCCACCTGCCAGTTGTCCTGCAGGTACCAGGCTTTCTGCGACGTGGTCATACTGGTCGCCCAGCCGATCTCGCGCTGCTGCACCTCGTTGCCACCCAGGTAGCGCCAGTAGTAGTTGAGTGGGCCGTTCGGGTTTTGCTGGTTCGGGCCTTGGTCGGTGGCGCGGTAGTACATGTTGTCCATACCGGCCAGCAGGTCATGGTCACCCAGCCTGTAGTCGAAGTCCACGCGCAGGCCGCGGGTGGAGTTCTTGGCACCTGGCGAAGTCCAGGTGGTATTGGTCTGGTCGTTGGTCGGATGGCCGCCACCCGGCAAGGTGGCATTGCTACCGCGAGAGATAAACGGCAGTTGGCTGGTGTTGCCGTAAGCGACCGGATCTTGGAAGTGCGCCTTGCCGCCAACGATGCTTAAGGTGGCATTGTCAGTGATGTAGCTGGTGAAGTGCCCAATGTAGATCTGGGCATTGTCCTTGGTAACATCGTTCTTGGTGACGTACGCGCCGCTCTTCAGCGTGTTGTAGTCGAAGCCGTAGGTGGAACCGGCACCACGACTGTTGTTGTCCTTCAGCGTAGTCAGTTCCAGGATGTTGGTATCGGTGATGTTCCAGTCCAGCTTGCCGTAGAACTTGGTGTCTTTATCAGTGTAATTTTGCACCTTGGCGTTGTCGTTGTTTTCAACGTTGGTGCCTTTATTCTTGGTGGTTTCGCCAGCCAGGAACATGTACAGCTTGTCCTTGATCAACGGGCCACCCGCGTAGGCGGAGTAGATCGTCTCCCATTGCTTGTTGTCGTTGCGATACTGACGCAGCGTGCCAGGCGCATTCGGGTCGCTTGCATAATTGAGCAGCGGGGTGGCCGCCGGAAGCGGGGTGTTGCCATAGCGGTAGTTGACCGGCGTACCTTCCAGCGAACGTGGCTGCCAGGAAACCTGGCCACCGAAGTGCCACTCGTCGCTGCCGCGCTTGCCGACCTGATTTATCACGCCGCCGTCGGAGCGTCCGTACTTGGCGTCGTAGCCGCCGGTGAGGGTTTCCTGCTGCTCGATGGCGCCATAGGGCAACTGGAAGCCACCCAAGTTCTTGTAGGGCTCGCCGACGTTGTAGCCGTTCACGTAGTAGGCGTTCTCCGTCACACTGGAGCCACCAAACGACACCAACGACTTGCCGCCAGGGCCTGTGAAGAAGCTGCTGCCTGAAGTGGTGTTCGGTGCCAACAGGGCGATGGCTTCGGCACTATGCGCCACCGGCAGGCGCTTCAAGTCGGCCGAGGTAATGACCGTGCTGGAGTTGACGTTGGTGACGTCGATGGCGGGCAGCGCGCTAGCCGTGACCGTCACCGAGGACAGCTGAGTGGCGCTACTCGCGGTCGTGGAGAAATCCACACCTGCGGCGGAGCCGGTCGACACGTAAGCGTTTTCATGCGTACTGATGACCTTGCCACCCTGCTTCAGGGAAACCGTGTAGCTACCCACCGGCAGGTTGTCAACGCGATAGTGGCCCGCGCTATCGACTGGCACCTCGCGCGCGAAGCCCGAGGCACCAGTGACCATCACGGTCTCGCCTGATGCAACCGGCGCAGAGCCGAAGATGCTGCCCACGGTACCCTGCGCAAGCACGGCGCCGCTGAAACTCAAACCCATGGCGATCGCCAAGGCGGTAGGGCGCCAACGCATGGCGCTGGTGCGGTAGCGAATGCTCATTAGTGTTCTCCCCAAGATGAATGTCCAGAATGGACGACCTGATATGACCCAAGCACATCGAAACGGCAGACCTGCCCCCTCTCTGCGGGTTCACGGAGCGAGATCTCGTGCCCATCGCAGCGAACGACCTCTGCTATCACAAAGTTATGACGCTCAAACATGCAGGTCAACAAAAATTTCATGACTCGTAGCTACCCGTCAAGGGGATCCTGATTTTGCCCCACGGTCGAAAGATCTTGCCCTCGGATGTCGGACACTCAAACATGCGGTGTTGGCCAGCTCGAACTGCACTGGGCTGAGGTGGTCTAGTCATGAGCGGAGCCGGGTTCGGTGATAGTCAACCTCAAAGTGCCCGAACATGCAGGCGCGTGCCCGCTCGCGCGTAGCTGAAAGCGCTTCCCGTGGGTTGCCTCGACCTTCAGGCCGTGGTTGGTTCCAGCTTTCCATCGCCACGTCGTCGTAGCAGTGGGCCCACGCGCTCACACCCGCGCATCCGTAAAATCATGGATTGAGCCAGCCGTACCAAGGCAGCTACCATCCCGAGATGAACTCGACGACGCCCATGATCGCCTTGCTCGGGCCACAGTCCAGGAATGGCCAAGCCACGGACGATAACCAATTGGCGCAAACGCAAAGGTCGCTGGAACGGCAACTTGCCCAAGCGCCGTACGACACCGAAGCACTAATCGAACTGTCGGAAGTGCTGTTTCGACGCGGGCACTTGCGTGCATCCACCCGCCCCCTGCTTATGGCCGCCAGCCAGCTGCCGCGCAACGCGCCCTTGATCGTCGCCCTCACGCAGCGGCTGGTCGCCAGTGGCGAAATCGTTGCTGCGCGGGCCTGTCTGAAACTGTTGGAGCAGGCGCCAAACCCGCCAGCCGATCTACTGGTCGCCCAAGCTCACCTGCGCTTCATGATCGGCGACCTCGCTGAGGCACTGGATCGCATCGAGTTGGCTCTGCGCGCCGGCGCGGATTCACCCGGCGAATTGCACATGCATGCCATGCTGCTGCAATTCAGCGGCCGAATCGACGAGGCACAAACACTACTGGAGCGCATGCTCGAACGCTGGCCGCAGTTCGGCGATGCAGCTACGGTGCTTGTCAACCTGCGCAAGCAACGCCCCGAGTCACATCGGCTGGGCTGGATCGACAAACAATTACGTGAGATCCCACACGAAACCGGCGAGGGCGAGGCCAGCCGTAAATTCGTGCGGGCGGAATTCGAATACGCACGCTTCAAAACGCTGGACGACCTGGGCCGACACGACGAGGCGTGGGATGCCCTGTCGCGCTGCAACGCGATCATGCACGCATTGAATCCCTATGACGCGCCGGCTGAAGAAGCCATCACCGACGCCCTGATCGGCGTGGCGCTCATGCCATCGCATCCCGCCACGGCACGGCCACCTGGCCCTACACCCATCTTCGTCGTCGGCATGCCCCGTTCGGGCACGACCCTACTCGAACGGATACTTTCCAGCCATTCACAGGTTGCTTCGGCTGGAGAAATCATCGACTTTTGGCGCCAGTTGCACTGGGTTGCCGATGTCGTACCCGCCCAGTCCACCGGACTGCTCGAGGTTATCCGCCGCAGCGACTACATCGACTATCGGGATCTTGGCGAGCGTTACTTGAAGCAGACACAATGGCGCGCGCAGGGCAAGTCGTATTACATCGACAAACTGCCAGCGAACATCCAGATGGTAGCTTTCATCCGGCGCGCCCTGCCACACGCACCCATCCTGCACCTCGTGCGCGATCCCATGGACACCTGTTTTTCCAACTACAAGGCGATGTTCGGCAACATCTCGCCGTACAGCTACGACCTCGGCGCACTGGCACATTACCACGGGCAATACGCGCGGCTGACGCAGCACTGGCGCAAGGCACTGCCGGAAGCCATGCTCGACGTACCCTACGATGCGCTGGTGCAAGACACTGAGGCAACGGTGCGCCACGTGCTGGCGCACTGCGGCTTGGCTGTCGAAGCAGCCTGCTTCAATCCCGAACGCAATGCTGCCCCGGTTGCCACGCCAAGCAGTGCGCAGGTGCGCGAGTCCATCCACACCCGGGGACTTGGCCAATGGCGCAACTACGCATGTCAACTAGAACCCCTGCGACTGGCGCTGAAAGCGTAACCGATGCACGCAACCAGGCCGAAACAAAAACGCCGTCGCAAGCGACGGCGTTTTTGTTGGATCGCGATGGATCAGAGATCCTGGTGATATTGCACGTAGGGTGTGCGCGACTGATCGGGTTCGGGGCCGGTAGGCGTGTTCACCGCACCATTGCCCGAAGACCACAGGTTCTGTGCGCCGACGCTCAGCGAGCCCTGCCATGGCAGGCGCCAGGTAACACCCAAATCGATGCTGTTCCAGCGACGGTCGGGGCTGTAGCCATTGCCCGGGATGCCGGCCAGGGGCTGCATGGTACGGCCGACGATGGCGCCGCTCAGCGGGCCGTGGTCGACACCAAAACTGATGGCCTTCTGATCCAGCGTGCTGATGCCCAGCAGGTTGCCCGGCAGGAGATGGATCCGACCCACGCTGGCACCGACATCGATACCGCTGCGGCCGCCCAGCGCCAGCCGGCCGCGCGCGTTGAGCTGCGTGCTGCTGTCGAAATCGGACAAGCCGTCGACGCCCGGCGCCGCGCCCGGCAGGACGCGCGGCAAGCTGACGCCGTTCGGCACCGCGTGGGTACCCACACTCAAGCCAAGGCTATAGCGGTCATCGCCATAAGTGGCGCCCACTTCACTACCCACCACGCGCGTCGGACTGCCGACCCAAGAATGCTGGTCGACGTCGGCATGCGCCTGCAGCCGTGGCCCCAGGCCGTACTGCAAGCCGGTGCTCACTACGCTGGCGGCATCCACCGCATGGAAGGACAGTGGCGCGTCCAGCACCTGCGCCTGCGCGCCGCGGCGCGCCTCCGCCTTCAGTGCCAAAAGGCGACCATCCGAGCCACGCCAGAGCGGCACCACCACGCCCGGTGCCACCGTGGTGACCTGCGCCGGCGGCTGCTTCAGCAGTCGTGCCGCCAGCTTGCCGTTGGCGTCGTCCACGCCTTGGCCCGCCGCGGCAAACGGCAGCAGGCAAAGCAGCAGGGGAGCGAGCAGGCGGCGCATGGGGCTTGACCGGGAACCGATGATCGGGCAGGAAAACAGGTGTCGCTATTTTACATTTATCTAACACCGAGGCAAGTCCCCGGTACAGCAATGACGCCGCGCTGTGATCGGGTTGGCACTCGGCTCGCACCGGAAAAACGCGTTCCGCTGGCGGTGACCACGGCTCACGGGATATAACGGGAAACCGCACGCAAGCTGATTGATGGCCCCCGCCGTACCCATGGATTCCGCATCCACTACGCAGCCTGTTTCCGACGCCGCAGCCGCGGGCGCATGGCAAGGCGTACCAACGGCCATCGAACATCTCCTGAAAGCCACCGACAGCGCCAGCGTGCTGGATGCCTGCGTGCGGGCGCTGCGCGACGGCGGTATCCAGGGGCATCTGTACTGGCGCGCGCCGGACAAGCGCGACCACCGCCCGCCCGGCTGGCGGATCAACCTGGCCGAGGACACTGCGCATCAGCAGATCCTGGCGCTGGAGCTCGACGCCGCACCAGCGGATGCCGCCCGCGGACAACTGGCCTGGCTGGGCCGACTGGCCGATACCCGACTGCGCCAGCTGGCGGAATCCAGTCGTCTCTACGAGGCAATCTCGCGCCTGGCACTGGCCGAACGCCTGCAGCGCGCGCTGTATGCCATCGCCGAGCAGGCCAACACCGAACCCGACCTCACCGCGCTGATGCGCTCGCTGCACACCATCGTCGGCAGCCTGATGTACGCGGAGAATTTCTTCATTGCGCTGTACGACGCCGCCAGCGACAGCCTCCGCTTTCCGTACTACGTCGACACCCTCGACACCGGCCAGCCGGCGCCCGAGCGCATCTTCCCGCTCAACGAGCTGGCGCATGGCATCAACTGGCACCTGATCCGCCACGGCAAGCCGCTGATCGGCACGGTCGCCCAACTGACGGAACAGTTCGCCGGCCAGTTCGAACTGCACGGCCCACGTTGCGAGCATTGCATCGGTGTGCCACTGCTGCACGCGGGGCAGCCAGTGGGCTGCATCGCGGTGCAAAGCTACCGCACCAGCGTGCAGTACACCCGGCAGGATCTGGAGCTGCTCACCTACGTGGCGCAACACGTGCAAACGGCGCTCGAACGGCGCAGCGCCCAGGTCGAACTGGAGCGCCGCGTCGCCGATCGCACCACCGCGTTGCGCGAGGCCAACCGCGTGCTGCGCCAGCAGGTGCTGCAGCGCCAGCGCGGCGAACGCCTGCAGGCGGCGCTGTTCCGCATCGCCGAGCTGGCCGGCACCACCGACAGCCTGGAGGATTTCTACCCGGCCGTACACCGGGTCATCGCCAGCCTGCTCTACGCGCGCAATTTCTACATCGCGCTGATCGACGAGGAGCACCAGCTGGTCACCTTCCCCTACTCGGTGGACGAGCAGGAAACCACACGCCTGCCGCGCAGCCGCGGCCGCGGCGCCACCGAGTATGTGCAGCGCACCGGCAAGCCGCTGCTGGCCGACACCTCCGCCATCGACCGCCTGTTCGCCAGCGGTGAGCTCTCCCACATCGGCATGCCCTCGGTGTGCTGGCTGGGCGTACCGCTGTCTTGGGGCGACAAGGTGCGCGGCGTGCTGGCGGTGCAGAGCTACGCCCCGGAGCACTCCTACACCGAGCGCGACCAGGAACTGCTCACCTTCGTCAGCTACCACGTCGCCAACGCACTGCAGCGCAAGCAGGCGGATACGACACTGAAGCAGGCCTACGCCAGCCTGGAGCGGCGCGTGGTGGAACGCACCCGCGCGCTGGGGCTGGCCAACCGCGACCTGCGCGAGCAGATCGCCGAGCGCGAGCGCATCGAACGTCGGCTGAAGTACGAGACCCTGCACGACACGCTCACCGGCCTGCCCAACCGCACCCTGTTGCTGCAGCGGCTGGAGCAGTCGTTGCAGCAGTTGCACCGGTCGCCCGACGCCCTGTTCGCGGTGCTGTTCATCGACCTCGACCGCTTCAAGGTCATCAACGACTCGGTCGGTCACCTGGTGGGCGACGACCTGCTGTTCCAGGTGGGCGGGCGCATCCGCACCTGCCTGCGCCCGCGTGACGTGGTGGCGCGCCTGGGCGGCGACGAGTTTGCCGTGCTGCTGGAGCATGTTTCCGACGCGGATGCCGCGCAGCAGATCGCCACGCACATCCTGGAGGAGCTGCAAACGCCGTTCCGGCTGGGTACGCGCGAGATCTTCACCTCGGCATCGATCGGCATCGCGATGGCCGGCGCGCACTACCACCTGCCCGAAGAGCTGCTGCGCGACGCCGACTCGGCGATGTACCAGGCCAAGGATGGCGGCCGCCACCGCACCTCGCTGTTCGACGACCGCCTGCGGCGCGAAGCCTTGTCGCTGCTGCGCATGGAAGGCGACCTGCGCCACGCGCTGGCGCGACGCGAATTCGTGCCGTTCTACCAACCCATCGTGTCGCTGGCCGACGGCCGCCTGGTGGGCTACGAGGCACTGCTGCGCTGGAACCATCCCGAACGCGGCATGCTGCTGCCGCAGGATTTCCTGCTGATCGCCGAGGACACCGGCTGCGCCGAAGCGATCGACTGGCTGATCTTCGAGCAGACCTGCGCCCAGGTCACCCAACTGGTCGGCGAGCGGGGCTACGTCAGCATCAATGTCTCCGGCCTGCACTTCCGCCACGCCGACCTCGACACCCGCCTGCTGGCGCTGCTGGAGCGTTTCCGCGTGCCGCCGCACAACATCCGCGTCGAAGTCACCGAGAGCACCCTGCTGGACAACCCCGAGCAGGTGAAGCGCATGCTGCTGAACCTGCAGCAGCAGGGCGTGCTGATCGTGCTGGACGATTTCGGCACCGGCTACTCCTCGCTCTCCTACCTGCGCCAATACCCGTTCGACACCCTGAAGATCGACCGCTCCTTCGTGGTCGACCTGGAAGAAGACGCCCGCGGCGAGAGCAAGGCGGTGATCCGCGCCATCCAGGCGCTGGCCGACTCGCTGGGCATGAAGGTGATTGTCGAGGGCGTGGAGAGCGCCACGCAGCAGCAGATCCTGATGGAACTGGGCTGTCACTACGGCCAGGGTTTCCTGTTCGCGCAGGCGCAGAGCGCGGAATACTGGCTGCGCCCCGAACACCGCCTGCCGGGCGAGGAGCTTGGGCGGTAGCAACTTCGAGGCGACAGGGACGCCGCGCGAAGGCGGATCTGCAACGGCTCGCTACCCCGTCGTGATGCCATGGGGCATGAGCTGGCGGAAACAAGCACCGCAAGCGTGCCGTGCAGCCCGGGTGGTTGGTGCCACCCAGACTCCTGGCCCCGCCGCGACATGCGCGGCGACGCCTATTGCATCGTGCCGGGCATTGCCACATCGCCCGCGCCACGCAGCAGGTGCTCCACGTCGATCCGGTCGAAGCGGTAGTGCTGGGCGCAGAACTCGCAATCCACATCGATCCGGCCAGCCTGCTGCGCCAGCGCATCCTCCACCTCGGCCCGCCCCAGCGAGCGCAGCATCGCCGCCACCCGCTCGCGCGAGCAACTGCAGCCGAAAGCCAGCGCACGCGGCTCGAACAAGCGCACGGATTCCTCGTGATAAAGGCGATAGAGCAGCGACTCCGGCGTCGTGGCCAGCAGTTCATCCACGCCCAACGTGCGGGTGAGCTGCAGCACCCGATTCCAGCCATCGGCATCACCCGCCGCATCGTGGCCACCCTCCTCGGGCAACTTCTGCAGCATCAGGCCCACCGCGTGCTCGCCATCGGCGGCCAGCAACAGGCGCGCCGGCAACTGCTCGGACTGCGCGAAGTAGTTCTCCAGCACGCCGGCAAGGTCGGCCGCCGCCAGCTCCACCAAGCCCTGGTAGCGCTGGCCGCGCTCCACGTTGCCGATGGTGATGGCCAGCACCGCCTGCGGCAGTTCTTCGAGTGCCAGCGATGCGGGCAGCGGCGGCTCCCAGCGCGCCAGGCCGCGCAGGCGCCCTTGGTCGGTGCACTCGGCAAACAGCAGGCGCAGGGCACCCGCGCTTTTCAGTTGCACCGACAGCTCGCCGTCGAGCTTGATGTTCGCGGTGAGCAGCGCGCTGGCTGCCAGCGCCTCGCCCAGCAGGGCGCGCAGCGGTACCGGGTAGTCGGCGCGGGCAGCCACCTCGCGCCATGCCGGCCCCAGCCGCACCAACGCACCGCGCACGCCCGCCTGTTCAAGCAGGAAGCGGTGCAGCACGTCTTCCACCAGTACGGTATCCATGATCGTTCACCTCGCAAGCAAACCGGCCAGATGGGGGCGTGGCGTCGGCAAGCAATGGCCACCGCCTATACTGCCGCAAGTTCTCCCGCACGCCGCACCATGCCACACCATCCGTCGTTCCGCCGTCTGCTGCGTTGGCTGGGGTTTGCCGCCATGGGCTGGCTCGTGCTCAGCTGGCTCGCCGTGCTCGTGCTGCGTTTCGTGCCGCCGGCAACCTCGGCGGTGATGCTGGAGCGGCGCGTGGGCGCCTGGCTACATGGCGAACACGATTTCCGCCTGCGCCAGCACTGGGTGCCGTGGTCGCAAGTATCGCCCTGGGTGCCGCTGGCGATGGTGGCCGGCGAAGACCAGCACTTTCCCCACCACCATGGCTTCGACTTCGGTTCGATCCAGCAGGCCATCGATGCCGCCGATGAGGGCCGCCGCCTGCGCGGCGCCAGCACCATCAGCCAGCAGACCGCGAAGAACCTGTTCCTGTGGGAAGGCCGCAGCTACGTGCGCAAGGCGCTGGAGGCGTATTTCACCGTGCTGATCGAAGCCACCTGGCCCAAGCGGCGCATCCTCGAGGTGTACATGAACATCGCCGAGCTGGGCGATGGCATCTATGGGGTGGACGCCGCCAGCCGGATCGATTTCCACCGCCCGCCCGCGCAGCTCGGCCCGGAACAGGCCGCTCGCCTGGCCGCCGTGCTGCCCAGCCCGCGCCGCCTGCACGCTGATCGCCCCAGCGCCTACGTGCAGCGCCGTGCGGCCTGGATCGAGCGGCAGATGCGCCAACTCGGTGGCCCGGACTACCTGCGGCAACTGCGCTGAACGGCATCGGCCAACCCCGCCACGTGCCGTACCCTCCCCGCGTACGCCGGCGTTAGACTGCTACCGCCCCATCCCGCGGGCGGCACCGGAGATCGGACATGCGTCAGGTCAGGCATCTGCTGGAAGGCAAGCACGGCACCGTCCACACCATCGCGCCCGAGGCGCCGGTGCTGGAAGCGATCAAGCGGATGGCCGAGCATCGCATCGGCGCCCTGCCGGTGATGCGTGGCGATGAGCTGGTAGGCGTGGTGTCCGAGCGCGACTACGCGCGCAAGGTCATCCTGCAGGGGCGCTCCTCGGCGCAGACGGCCGTGGCGGACATCATGCGCGCCGATCCGCTCACCGTGGGGCCGGACACCGACGTACTCGACTGCATGCGCCTGTGCACCGACAGCCGCGTGCGCCACCTGCCGGTGATCGACGCCGGCAAGCTGGTGGGCATCATCTCCATCGGCGACCTGGTGAAGGCGGTGATCGACGCCCAGGCCGAACAGATCGAGCATCTGGAGCGGTACATCACGGGGTAAGGGCAGCGGTTCGGGAAGAAGGATTCGGAAAGGCGAACCTCGCGGGGCGCCCGAACCGCTACTCCCGAACCACGAGCCCCGGCTTCTCCGGCGCCAGGTCGGGCGACCAGCCGGCGCGGCGCGACACCCAGGTGGCCAGCGCCGCCACGCCCACGCCCGCCAACGCCAGCCCGGTCACGCCCACGCCCAGCGCGCGCAGGCCGCTCACCGCGCTGGTCACCAGCAGGTCGCCGAAGCGCCACACCGTGGTCTCCACGAAGTTCTTGCCCTTGTAGCGCGTCTCGCGCGGCACCCGGGTGTAGAGCGCATCCACCGCGGGCTTGGTCATGCCGTAGGCGAAGCCCCGCGTGGTGGCCACCATGATCGCCAGCAGCGAGATGCCGTAGCCCGAGATCACCACGGCGCCATGCCCGCCGATCGCCACCATCAGCAGCAGCGCCACGTTCACCACCGCCGGCAACACCAGCGCCCAGCCCGCGCCGCGGCGGATCAACAGCCAGCGGGTGAGGGTGAACTGCAGCAGCGCGCCCAGCGTGTTGGTGGCCAGGTCGAGGTTGTTGTAGAACACCGTGCGCGCCACCGCGTCGGTGTAGTGCGCCTTGGCGTAGTCGGCCACCAGCGCATAGGCCAGCGTGCCGATGCCGTCGCCGAACAGCATCAAGAGCGCCATGTAGCGCAGGAACGGCCGCGTCCACAGCTCCTTGACCCCAGCCCACAGCGAGCCGCCGATGGCTTCGCCGCCACATTGCTCGGGCTGCGCCTGCTCGTGCTTCACCGACAGGTGCAGCAGCAGCACCAGCGCGCAGCCCAGCGCCAGCGCCGACACCAGCAGCAACGGCGCCACGCCGATCAGCTGCACCAGCAGCTTGGTCACCAGCGGGCCGAAGATCGCGCCCGCCATGCCACCCAGCGCAATCAGCGAGAACACCCGCCGTGCCCGGCCGCTGGTGAAGATGTCGGCCATGAAGCTCCAGAACAGCGACACCACGAACAGGTTGAATACACTGACCCAGATGAAGAACACCACGCCCAGCTCGCGCGCGCCGATACGCTCCTGCGCCAGGAACACCGGCACGAAGGCCAGCAGGCAGGCAATGAAGAAGCTGTAGCTCCAGCCCAGCAGTTGCCGTCGCGGGAAGCGCGCCACCAGCCAGCCGAACAGCGGCGCCAGCAACAGCATCACGACGAACACCGCGCCGTAGAACAGCGGTAGCGACGCCGAACCCACCGCACCGCTCAACTGGTCGCGCACCGGGCGGATGATGTAGTACGAGGTCATCACGCAGAAGAACGCCAGCGCGGCGAGCGCCGGCGCATGCGTATGCGCGGCCTTGACGGAAACGGGCCTTGCGGACGGATTCACGGACCAGTCCCGCAGCAAGCCGGAACCCCGGCCAGGTAAACACGGCGCGCGAGCGCCATCAGAACGGCAACGGGCAATGCAGGCTGGCGCAGATCACCCGCAGCAGGTCGGTTTCCTCCGCGGTGACCACACCATCGGCGCGCACCACGCCCACGAAACTCTGCACGGCCAGCTCCTTGGCCGCCGGCTGCAGGCCGTCCAGATCGGCCAGCGCCTGCTCGAACGGCGCCTGCCACGCGACAGGCGGCAACGACCACCCCAGGGACTCGCCCGGAAACGCCTGCTGCATCGCCATGATCCACGCGCGCCGCTGCGCGTCTGCGTCATCCTGCCCGTACACGGCCAGCACGGCGCACACCAGCATCAGGCTGGCGCGGCAGGCCGGCAGCTTGCGCAAGCCGTCCACCGGCGTGCGGCGCGGCGCGCGGGCCTCGAGCAAGTGCACCCGCACGAAACGCACCAGGCAGTACTCATCCAACGCAACCTGGCCATCGGCGCGCACCAGCGCATCGAGCGTACCGAGCAAGGTGTCCTGCCGCCCCTCCGGCAGCTGGCGCAGCGCCGGAAAGGCCAGCGCCACCAACGGCAGGCGCAGGCCAGGTTCCAGCGTGGCGGTCAGCGCCGCCTGCTGCTGCACCAGTTGCGCGACATCGTCGCCGAAGGCATTGGCCAGGAGGCGCAGCTGCTGCTGCAACAGTTCCGGCGCAGCGGACAGCGCCAGCGCCAGCACCACCGCAAGCGCGGTTTCGCCCTGCCGCACGGACAACTGCATTTCCGGCGGAATCGACTGCCGGAGCGCCGCGGCACGCTGCCAGTTGCCGCCCGCGGCGGCGGCCGCCGCCAACGGCACCGCCGCCACTCCAGGCATCGCTGGCGGCAGCGGCATCGCTCCGGTGACCGGCGCCGCCGATCGCGGCGATGCCAGCGGCGAGGCGGGTTCCTCCGCCGTCACCTCGGCACGCGCCGCACGCACCGCGAACTCCGTCAGTTCCTCTTCGCGAAAGCCCGGCTCCAGCGCGCGGATGCGTTCGAGCAGGGGCGGATGCGAGGCAAACAACGCGTTGAAGCTGTCCGCCTCGCCGAACAGCATGTGCGACACCTCATGCCGGTTCGCCGCCTGCAGCACCGAGCCCGCATCGGCCAGCGCGATCTTCTTCAGCGCACCGGCGATACCCGTGGTCTGCCGCGTGAACTGCACCGCCGAGGCATCGGCCAGTGACTCGCGCGAACGCGCCACCGCCGCCTGGATCAGCCGCGCGAAGAAATAGCCGATATAGCCCGCCACCATCAGCGCCAGGCCGATCAGCACGGTCTGGTTGCCGCTGTCGCGGCGGCTGCTGCGATAACCGCCCGAATAGACGATTTGCCGGCCGATGATGGCCAGCACCAGGATGCCGAACAGCAGGCCCATCAGGCGGATATTGAGCCGCATGTCGCCGTTCAGCACATGGCTGAACTCGTGCGCCACCACGCCCTGCAACTCGTCGCGGTCGAGGCTGTCCAGGCAACCACGGGTGACACATATCGCCGCGTCGGCCACCGAGTAGCCGGCGGCAAAGGCATTGATGCCATCCTCGCCTTCCATCACGTAGATCTCCGGCACCGGCACGCCCGAGGCGATGGCCACCTCCTCCACCACGTTGCGCAGGCGACGCAGCCCGGGGTCGGTCACCGCAGGCGGCACCAAGGTGCCGCCCATGTCCTCGGCTACCTTGCGCCCCCCGCTGGAGAGGCTGGCAATGCGGTACAGCGAGGCCAGGCCGATGCCGGCCAGCACCACGACGCTGCTGAGCAGCAACAGCGGCAGGTTCGAGCGGGCCGGCTCGCCGTTGATGCCAACGTGATGACCCAGGGTCAGCCACACCGCCGCGTCGATGGCGGCCACGATGGCCGCCACCGCCAGCACGAAGAGCACCACCAGCCGGCGACTGCTGCCGCGCACGCGCGCCTGTTGCGCAAAGAAATCCATGTTGCCTGCTCCGCCGCGCACCCGGCCCGCGATCAGCCGAAGGACACCTTGGGCACTTCGCGCACCTCCGGGTTGTCGATCGCCAGCGGTTCGGCGGCGGCAAAGCCGAAGCTGTTGGCCACGAACGAGGCGGGAAACACTTCGCGCCGGTTGTTGTAGCTCATCACCGAATCGTTGTAGGCCTGCCGCGCGAAGGCCACGCGATTCTCGGTGGAGGTCAGCTCCTCGGAGAGCTGCATCATGGTCTGGTTGGCCTTCAGGTCCGGGTAGGACTCCTGCAGCGCAAACAGATGACCCAGCGTCTGGGTGAGCGCGTTCTCGCTGCCGGCCAGTTGCTGCATGGCCGCGGGGTCGCCGGGGTTGGCCTTGGCGCCGGCCAAGCCGTTCACCGCCGCATTGCGCGCCTGGATCACCGCCTCCAGCGTGCCGCGCTCATGGGCGAGATAGCCCTTGGCGGTTTCCACCAGGTTGGGGATCAGGTCGTGCCGCCGCGTGAGCTGCACGTCGATCTGCGCGAAGGCGTTCTTGTAACCGTTGCGTGCGGTAACCATGCCGTTGTAGATCGCCACGAAGTACATGACAATCGCCACCACGACGACCAGAAACACGATCAGTCCCATCTCGATTCTCCTGTTGCCAAGGCGTGTCCGCACGCCGTCACCGCGCCAGCGTACCATGCCATTTCGCACTCTCGCCGCGGCCGTTGTCTGCGCGCTGGCCGCGGCCAACGCGGCGCCCGCCCGCGCCGCCACGGCGCCCGCGGCCAGCGTCACGGCAGACACGCACGAAGTGCCGCCGGCGCGCGTGGCGCAGACGCTGGCCGACTACCAACGCTGGCTGGATGAACTGGCCGCGCGCGACGGCGCCGCCGGCCTGGCCACCGCCGTGGTGGTGGACGACAAGGTGGTGTTCGAGCGCACCGAGGGCTACGCCGATGCCGCCACCCGTGCGCCGGTGACACCCGCTACCGTGTTCCGCCTCGCCTCGCTTTCCAAGGCCTTCGCCACCGCCGTCACCGGTATCCTGGTGGACGACGGCAAGCTGCGCTGGGACATGAAGCTGGTCGATGTGCTGCCCTACTTCAGGCTCAAGGACATGAGCTACGCCGACCAGGCCACCGTGGCCGATATCCTCGGCCAGCGGCTGGGCCTGCCGCACAACACCTACGACACCCTGCTCGAAGGCGAGGTGTCCTACCAGGAGCTGGTGCGCAAGCTGGACGAGGTCGACAACACGTGTCCGGCGGGCGCGTGCTACGGCTACCAGAACGTGGCCTTCAGCATGATCGGCGACGTGCTGTTCGCGCGCACTGGCACCTTCTTCGATCGTCTGGTGGGGCAGTACGTGTTCCAGCCGCTGGGCATGCGTTACGCCAGCTATGGACGCTCGGGACTGGAGTCGAGCGCGAGCTGGGCGCGCCCGCACCATGCCGGCCCCGACCACAGCTGGGTGCCGTTCGAACCCAGCGAAACCTATTACCGGGTGGCGCCGGCCGCCGGCGTCAACGCCAGCATCCGCGACATGGAAAAGTGGCTGATCGCGCAGATGGGCGGCCGCCCCGACGTACTGCCAGCCGCCCTGCTCGACGCCTTGCACAGCCCGGACGTGGAGACGCCCGGCGAACTGCGCGCCACGCCCTGGCGCCGCGCGCGATTGCGCGACGCCCACTACGCGCTGGGTTGGCGGGTGTACGACTACGGCGGCCACACGCTGATCTACCACGCTGGCGCAGTGGCCGGCTATCGCACCATGATCGGCTTTTTCCCACGCGACCACGTCGGCGTGGTCACGCTGTGGAACTCCACCGGGCCGATGCCCAGCGGCCTGATGCCGATGGTGTTCGACAGCCTGCTCGGCCTGCCGCATGTGGACTGGGCCGACGTGGAGGGCCCGCCACCGTCACCCAGGCCGTCCGCCCACCGACGGCGCTGACGTCGCCACCTGCGCGAACGGCGCGTGCAATGCACGCGCCGTTCGTTCCGTGCCGCGGGCTGCCGATCAGCGACCGTTGTTGAATTCGATCTTCTGCTCGGTATTGCTCGCCACCGCCGCACCATTTTTCATGGCCGGCTTGAAGCGATAGCGGGCCACCGCTTCCATCGCCGCACGGTCGAACACGCGGCGCGGCTGGGCTTCGATCACGTGGATGTCCGCGGTGCGTCCCTCCGGCGTGATGGTGAAGCCCACGCGCACCCAACCCGCCTGCCCGGAACGCAACGCCGCCGTCGGGAAGATGGGCTCGGCCCCCTTCAGCAGCACCGCATCCGCCGTTTCACCTGTCGGTGCGGCCGGCACCGCCGCCGCGGCCTTGGCCGGCGTCGCCGCTTGCGTCCGCTGCTGTTCCAGTTGTTGCTGTTTCGCCTTGGCCTGCTCAGCCGCCAGTTGCCCGGCCTGCTGCGCCGCCTGCTTCTCGGCCGCGGCCTTCTGCGCGGCGAGCTGCGTCGCCTTCTGCTGATCCTGCGCCTGCTGCTGGCTGGCCAGCTTCTGCTGCGCATCGAGCTTGGAACGCAAGATGGTCAACGTGTAGTTGGATGGATCGGCCTTGGCCAGCAGGTCGATCTCACGCCGTGCCTCGTCGTAGTTGTGCGCATTGATCGCCTGCTCGGCGCCGGAGGCCGCGTAGGGGAAGGTTTCGCGCAACGCACTGGTCGCCACCGGATTGCCCGGCTGCTTGGCCAGCACGCGCAGGTAGAACTCGAAGGCATTGTTGCCAACCGGCGCCACCAGGCGTTGCGCCTTCAGCGCCTTGCTGGCTTCGTCCAGCAACTGATTGACGTCCAGTGCCTGCATGTCGACCGGTGCCGCGGCGGCCTTGGGCTTGCCCGCCGCGGTCAGCGCGGCCGGCGCACCGCCCGCATCCAGTTGCCGCTGCTGCAGCACCGGGCGAACGATCAGGAACCAGGCGCCGACGCCCAGCGTGGCGAAGACCGCGACGATGAGAAGGGCGCCGGAGCGAATGGCGCCGCGGGCGCCGCGACGCGTGATGAGTGTATTTCGGGTATCCATGGTCTCTCGCTAGCTGGTCGACAGATACCCGCGCTTCCCCCCTGTGTGTCCAGGTGCGGCAGGTCCTCGACCATGCGCGCGGCGCGGATGGTCGCAACATAACCGCATTGCGGCGGACGGGCAAATCGCGGAAAGCGACGGCGCAAGACGCCGGCGCCGCAGGCATGTCGTCCGCACACACCGCCCTTGGCCGCAGATGGGCAGGCCGTGCCGGAAACGAAACGTCCCGGCATGGCCGGGACGAAGTTTTCGAAGCGCGCTCCCCGCGCTGGGCACCGCAGGGAGGCAAGTCGATGACGCGTATTGTGTGGTGCTTACTTCTTGGCGGTCTTGGTGGCCTTGGCCACCTTGGCAGGCGCAGCTGGCTTCTTGGCGGCAACCTTCTTGGCGGCCGGCTTCTTGGCGGCAACCTTCTTCGCAACGGTCTTCTTGGCGGCGGCCGGCTTCTTGGCGGCAACCTTCTTCACGGCAGCCTTCTTGGCTGCGGGCTTCTTGACTGCGGGCTTCTTGGCAGCCGGCTTCTTGGCGGCGACCTTCTTGGCGGGGGCTTTCTTGGCGGCGGCCTTCTTGGCGGCCGGTTTCTTTGCAGCGGGTTTCTTGGCAGTGGCCATGGTTCGTCTCAGCTCCTCATCGGTTGGCAGTGGTTGCCCAGTAAAAGCATGGAGGAACGCCTCGACCAGCAAATCGCTGTTGGTGGCGTGCCTCAGGTTTTTCACCTGACGCTCGGTGCGCAGGTCGGAAAGCGTTCGCAGAACGTGCAGCGGAATCGAGACGGTGATCTTGCGGACTGCATTCGCCTTCTCACCGTGCTCGACGTAAGGCTTGATGAATTTCGGTGTTGCCATGTTGCCGTTCCCCATGAACTTGGGCGAAAACTATTCCGTAAGATTTCGGCTGTCAATGGATTTTCGCCATTAAATCAATTCATTTCGCCGAGCGCCTGGCGCTCGGCCCGGCGACCACCTGCCCCGAGGCATACACGGGCCGCGATATTTCAGACGTCCAGACGTCCAGACGTATATTTACCGCATGCACTACAAGCAGCAGGCAACGGCCTGAAATCAAGGGTTTTCACGTCAACCACCGCGCGCGCGCAGTCAGCGGGCCACCACCTCGCCTTTCTTCGCGCCGATGGCGCGGCGGTCGCATCGGTGCAGATGAACGGGGCGCGACCGGCGCGACCGCGGCAGCGACCACCAACCGCCCAAACGACGACGGCCGCACTGGGCGGCCGTCGTCGAAGCGCGGATGCAGCGGACGATCAGTGGTCTTCGTGCTCGATGAGTTCCTCGTAGGCGGCGGCGTCGAGCAGCGTCTCCAGCTCGGCGCGGTCGCTCGGGCGCACGGCAAAAATCCAGCCTTCGCCGAAGGCGTCCTCGTTGATCGTCTCGGGCTTGTCGCTCAGGAGTTCGTTCACCTCGACCACTTCGCCGGAGACCGGCGAGTAGATGTCCGAGGCGGCCTTCACCGATTCCACCACGGCAGCGGCGTTGCCGGCGACGACGCTGGCGCCGATTTCCGGCAGCTCCACATAGACCAGGTCGCCCAGCTGGGCCTGGGCATGGTCGGAGATGCCCACGCGCACCAGGCCATCGTCCTCGACGCGGGCCCACTCGTGGGATTTGTTGAACTTCAGGTCGCCGGGAATCTCGCTCATGGTCGGGTCCAATGTCGGAGGGAAGAAGCAGGCGACATTCTAGCCGCCCGAACAACAGAAGGAAGCGCGCTCAAATGCCGTCGCAGGGCTTGCCGTCGCGCACAAAGGGGTATTTGACGATACGCACCGGCAACTCGCGGCCGCGAATGTCCACGCGCACCGCGCCGGGTTCGCCGACGGGAATGCGCGCGAAGGCGACGGCCTTCTCCAGCGTGGGAGCGAAGCTGCCGGAGAGGATTTCGCCTTCGCCGCCCGCGGTGAGCACCTGCTGGCCATGGCGCAACACACCCTTCTCGTCCAGCACCAGGCCCACCATCACGCGCTTCACGCCCTCGGCCTTCTGCTTCTCCAGCGCGGCACGGCCGATGAAGTCGCGACCTTCGTCCAGCGCGATGGTCCAACCGAGGTTGGCCTCCCACGGCGAGACGGTTTCGTCCATGTCCTGGCCGTAGAGGTTCATGCCGGCTTCCAGCCGCAGCGTGTCGCGCGCGCCCAGCCCGGCCGGCGCCACGCCGACGGCAACCAGCGCCTCCCACAGCGCCACGGCGTGCTCGGCCGGCACGACGATCTCGAAGCCGTCTTCGCCGGTGTAACCGGTGCGCGCCACGAACAGCGGCATGCCGTGCGGCCCCTGTGCGGCGGCGGCGGCGAACTTGCCCAGCTTCTCGATGCGCGGGCGATCCACCTCGTGCAACAGGCCCAGCACCTTGGCGCGGGCGTTGGGGCCCTGCACCGCGATCATCGCCAGCTCGGGGCGCTCCTTCACTTCCACCGCGAAGGCCTTGGCCTGCGCCTCGATCCAGGCCAAGTCCTTGGCGCGCGTGGCAGCGTTCACCACCAGCCGGTAGAAGCTGTCGCCGAGGAAGTACACGATGAGGTCGTCGATCACGCCGCCCTGCTCGTTGAGCATGCAGGAGTACAGCGCCTTGCCGTGCACCTTGAGTTTTTCGACGCTGTTGGCAAGCAGGTGGCGCAGGAAGTCCTTCGTGCGCGCGCCGTGCAGGTCGACCACCGTCATGTGCGAAACGTCGAACATGCCGGCATCGCGGCGCACCGCGTGGTGTTCCTCGATCTGCGAGCCGTAGTTGATCGGCATGTCCCAGCCGCCGAAGTCGACCATGCGGGCGCCCAGCGCGCGGTGGGTGGCGTTGAGTACGGTCTTCTCGGTCATCGCAGCAGCGCCTCGTGGGGAATTGGACGGCCATTATCCCCTGCCGGGGCGCGCCTGGCCACGCTGCGCAGCGTCAAACCGGCGGCGTATCGACGTGACGGAAGGTCAGGTTGATGCGTGCTGCGGCCAGTTTGCGCATGCGCGGCAGCGCATGTCGGCACAACTGCTGGGTGGCGCCGGCCATGCGCAGCAGGCTGCCATGCGGCAACTGCAGTTCAAGATCATCGCCCGGCTGCGGCGATTCGCCGCGCGCGCGGCGCCGACGCAGGCAGAAACGCCGCACGGCGCCCAGGCTGAGCGAGGCGATCACCGGCCGCGCGCCCAGCTCCGGCTCGTCGTCGCTGTGCCAGCCCATTGCATCGTTACCGTCGCGATAGAGGTTGGCCAACACGCTGTTGAAGCGCGCGCCGCAAGCCTGTTCGACGCGCCCGCGCAGGGCGACCAACACCGGCGGCCAGGGCCGCGGCTCGAAGCGGCGGCGCGAATAAGTGTAGACGGCGCCAGGATCGCCGATCCACGCGCTCAGGCGCGGTGCGGCGACGTCCCGGCCGAACAGGCGGAGGTGGTGCACTTCCCACGCCATCGACTGCCGCAACTCGGCGAACAGCGCATCGGCTTCAGCGGTCGCCAGCCAAGGCGACCACAGGGCTACGTCGGCATCGGACAGTGGCAAGTGTTGCCAGCCGCTCATGCGTCGCGCTGCCCGTTGCTTTTACGCGGGGCAAGCCGTACTCCCTCGCCCCTCGGAGCTTGGGAAAAACGGCGTGCGCGGGGATCAGCCGGCGTGGCCATCGTCGTGCGCCGGCGGGCCGATGCGTGCAAGGAGCTGCGTGGTGAGCTGCTCGGCCAACTGCTCGGCACGCAGGCCGGCGGTGTGCAGGTGCACCTCGGGTGCCTCGGGCCGCTCGTAGGGCGCGTCGATGCCGGTGAAGTTGCGGATCTCGCCGGCGCGCGCCTTGCGGTACAGGCCCTTGGGGTCGCGCTGTTCGCAGTCGGCCAACGGCGTGTCCACGAACACCTCGACGAACTCGCCCGCACCGAAGCGCTCGCGCACCGAGCGTCGCTCGCCGCGATAGGGCGAGATCGCGCTGACCAGCACGATCAGGCCGGCGTCCACCATCAGGTGCGCCACCTCGCCGATGCGGCGGATGTTTTCCACGCGGTCGGCCGGGGTGAAGCCCAGATCCTTGTTGATGCCGTGGCGCACGTTGTCGCCGTCGAGCAGGTAGGTGTGGTGGCCCAGTGCGTGCAGGCGCTTCTCCACCAGGTTGGCGATGGTGGACTTGCCCGCGCCGGAGAGGCCGGTGAACCACAGGCACAGCGGTCGCTGGCCCAGGCTCTGGCCGCGCACGGTCTTGTCCACGTCCACGTGCTGCCAGTGCACGTTGGTGGAGCGCGTCAGCGCGAAGTCGATCATGCCGCAGGCCACGGTGGCGTTGCTCTGGCGGTCGATCAGGATGAAGCCGCCCAGGGTGCGGTTGACGGCGTAAGGCTCGAAGGCGATGGCCTCGTCCAGGCCCACGGTGCAATAGCCCACCTCGTTGAGCGTGAGGCTGCGCGCGGCCAGCTCGGCCTGCGTGTTCACGTCCACCTTGTGCTTGATCGCCATGATGCGCGCGTTGACCGTGCGCGCGCCGATCTTCAGCCAGTAGGTGCGATTGGGCAGCAGGGCGTTGTCGCCCAGCCATACCACGTGGCAGGCGAACTGGTCGGCCACCGGCGCGGGGCGCAGCGCGTCGGCGATCACGTCGCCGCGGCTGGCGTCCAGCTCGCGATCCAGGCACAGGGTGACGGCCTGACCTTCGCCGGCGCTGTCCAGATCGCCGCCAGCGACAACGATGCGCGCGATGCGCGCGCGCGTGACGCCCGGCTGCACCACCACTTCGTCACCGCGCGACACGCGCCCGCCGCAGATCGTGCCGGCGTAGCCGCGGAAGTTGTGGTCGGGTCGGTTCACCCACTGCACCGGCATGCGGAAATCCTCCGCCCGCGCGGACGTGGCATCGGCCACTTCCAGCAGCTCCAGCAGGGTCGGCCCGTGATACCACGGCAGGCGCGCGGAGCGTGTACCCACGTTGTCGCCGCCCGGCGCGATCACCGGCAGGCAGTCGACCTTCGCAATGCCCAGCGTTTGTGCGAGCTCGCGGTAGGCCTCGGCGATCTCGCGGTAGACGGCTTCGCTGCAATCCACCAGATCCATCTTGTTCACCGCCAGCACCACCTGGCGGATGCCGAGCAGGCTGCAGATATAGGAATGCCGGCGCGTCTGCGGCAGCAGGCCCTTGCGCGCGTCCACCAGCACCACGGCCAGTTCCGCGTTGGAGGCGCCGGTGGCCATGTTGCGGGTGTACTGCTCGTGGCCGGGGCAGTCGGCCACGATGAAGCTGCGTCGCGTGGTGTGGAAGTAGCGGTAGGCCACGTCGATGGTGATGCCCTGCTCGCGCTCGGCGTCGAGGCCGTCGGTGAGCAGGGCGAAGTCGAGCGTGCCGCCCGCGTCGGCGTGCAACCGACGACTGTCGCGCTCGAGCGCGGCGAGCTGGTCGTCCGGCAGCATGCCGGCGTCGTACAGCAGGCGACCGAGCAGGGTGCTCTTGCCGTCGTCCACGCTGCCGCAGGTGATGAAGCGCAACAGGCCGGCGCCGGTGATCGATGCGTCCATCAGAAGTAACCCTCCTGCTTCTTGCGTTCCATCGAAGCCGCGGGGTCCTGGTCGATCACCCGGCCCTGGCGCTCGGAGCTGCGCGAATCCGTCATCTCCTGGATGATCTCGTCCAGCGTGGCCGCGGTGGATTCCACCGCGCCGGTGAGCGGGTAGCAGCCCAGGGTGCGGAAGCGCACCGTGCGCGTCTCCACCGTTTCGCCGGGGCGGAACACGAAGCGCTCGTCGTCCACCATGATGAGCGCGCCGTCGCGCGCCACCACCGGGCGCGGCTTGGCGAAGTACAGCGGCACCACCGGGATGGCTTCGCGGCGGATGTACTGCCATACGTCCATCTCGGTCCAGTTGGAGATGGGGAACACGCGCACGCTCTCGCCCTGGCGGATCTGCGTGTTGTAGGTATGCCAGAACTCGGGGCGCTGGTGCTTGGGGTCCCAGCGGTGCTGCGCGTTGCGGAAGGAGAACACGCGCTCCTTGGCGCGGGATTTCTCCTCGTCGCGCCGCGCGCCGCCGATGGCGGCGTCAAACTGGTACTTGTCCAGCGCCTGCTTCAGCGCCTGGGTCTTCATGATGTCGGTGTGCACGGTGGCGCCGTGGCTGAAGGGCGACACGCCCTGCCGCACGCCATCCTGGTTGGTGTACACCAGCACCTCCACGTCGCCCTCGGCGGCCACGGCGTTGCGGAAGGCGATCATCTCGCGGAACTTCCAGGTGGTGTCCACGTGCAGCAGCGGGATCGGCGACCGGGCCGGATAGAAGGCCTTGCGCAGGAGGTGCAGCAGCACCGAGGAGTCCTTGCCGATCGAATACAGCATCACCGGCTGGCGGAAGCTGGCCGCGACCTCGCGGAAGATCTGGATGCTTTCGGCCTCGAGTTCGTCGAGATGGCCGGTGGTCAGTGGTGCGGGAAGTGCGTTCATGAGGTATCAGTTCAAGGGCGATGCACGGCCCGCCGGGGCCGCGCCGAACCACCATGCTACGCGAGCGCCGCCGACTCCCCAAACAACCAAGCCGGTGGGGATGCGCGCCGGAGGGCATATGGCACCGGGCAGGAGCCCGCTCGCGGGCGATGAGGTTCTTCGCGAAAGACGTCATCGCCCGCGAGCGGGCTCCTGCCTGTGAAAGACGCAGAGCTCAAGCGATCGCGGGATATGCCGGGTCGGCGTCCAGCGTGGCCGCGCAGACCGCGGCCAGTTCCAGCAGGCGCAGATCCGAGCCGCGCGCGCCCACCAGTTGCAGCCCCACCGGCAGGCCACTCGCCAGCGTGCCCATGGGCAGGCTGACCGCCGGGCAGCCGGCAAGGCTGGCGAAGCCGGTGAGGTCGGCCTGGTTGTCCGGCACGTCGCCGCCCAGCGGAAAGGCGCCCTGCGGCGTGGTGGGCAACACCAGCACGTCGATCTGCGCAAACAGGCGGCGCATCTTGAGCGTGGCCGCGTCGAGCACGCGGTCGGCGCAAGCGTAGTCGGCCGCGCTCTTGCGCTGCGCGTAACCGAGCATGGCGCGGAAGTGCGGCGACACCGGATGCGTGGCATCGGCAAGATCCCCGGCGAAGGTGCCCAGCATCTCGGCTTCCATCAGCAGCAGGCCGGCGCGACGGGTGCGCGCGAAATCCCAGTCGGCAAAATCCACCGTGCGCTGCTCACCCAGGGCATGCGTGAGCTTGCCCACCGCCGTCGCGAACAGCGCCGCCACCTCCGCCTGCACGCCCACGGCGGCCAGGTCGGGCAACAGGCCCGTGCGCAGCCGGCCCGGTTCCCAATCGGGCAACGCCAGCGCCACGCGGCGACGGCGCGAGCGCGCATCGTCGGCGTCGTAGCCGGCCAGCACCTGCAGCAGCACGGTGAGGTCGGCCACGCTGCGCGCGATCAGGCCCACCGCATCCAGCCGCCGCGCCGCCGGCACCAGGCCACGCGCGGAAATCTCGCCATGCGTGGGCTTGAGCGCATACACGCCGCAATAGCTGGCCGGAATGCGGATCGAGCCCAGGCTGTCCGAGCCGATGGCCGCCGCCGCCAACCCCGCCGCCACGGCAGCCGCCGCGCCGCCGGAGGAGCCGCCAGCGGTGTACCCATGCCGCCACGGATTGTGCGTGGGGCCGTAGTGCGGGTTGTCGGTCATGGCGCCCAGCGCGCCTTCGTCCATGTTGGTCTTGCCCAGGATCACCGCGCCCGCGGCGCGCAGCCGCGCCACCGCATGGGCGTCGCCGGACACCGGCTGCTCGCGCCCGGGCAGGCCGACCCGGGTGGGCCAGCCGGCGATGTCGAAGTTGTCCTTCAGCGCCACCGGGATGCCGTCCAGCCGTCCGATCACGCCGTCGCGACGGCGGCGCTCGGCGGTACGCGCCTGCTCCTGCACCAGGCCCGGGCTGAGCCCCACATAGGCGCCCAATGCAGGGTCGATGCGCTCGATGGCGCCCTGGTAGGCATCGGCCAGCGCCTGCACCTGGGTACGGCCGATGGCCAGCCAGTGCAGCAACTGGCAAACACTGGCGCGACGCAAGTCGAGATCGGTGATCGGCGGCATCGAGCTCATGGTCGCTCCCTACAAAAAACACGCCCCGATTATCGCCACCGCAGGTGAAACGATTGCAAGCGGTGGCGCAACACGCGTTGCTCAAGGCGACGCTAACCCCGACAATGGCGGCCATACCATCACGCACGGACATCGTGCAGCCTGCCGGGGAAAGCGATGAGCGAACGCGAAACCATGGAATACGACGTCGTCGTGGTTGGCGCCGGCCCGGCCGGGTTGTCCTTCGCGATACGCCTCAAGCAACTGGCGCCCGGCACCAGCGTGTGCGTGATCGAGAAAGCCTCCACCATCGGCGCGCAGATCCTCTCCGGCGCGGTGATCGAGCCGCAGCCGCTGGACGCGCTGCTGCCCGGCTGGCGCGACCGGCCACCACCTGTTTGCGTGCCGGCCACCGACGACGAGTTCTGGCTGCTCAGCAAGACCGGTGGCCGCAAGCTGCCCACCCCGCCGGGCATGAAGAACCACGGCAACTTCATCGTCTCGCTGGGCGCGATGTGCGCGTGGCTGGCGCCGCAGGCCGAGGCGCTGGGCGTGGACGTGTTCCCCGGCTTCGCCGCCGCCGACAACATCTACAACGAGGATGGCTCCGTCGCGGGCGTGCGCATCGGCGACATGGGCGTGGCGAAGGACGGCTCGCACAAGCCCAGCTACACGCAAGGCATCGACATCAAGGCCAAGGTCACCGTGCTGGCCGAGGGCGCGCGCGGCAGCCTCACCAAGCAGCTCGTCGCGCGCTTCAAGCTGGACGCCGACAGCGACCCGCAGGCCTACTCCATCGGCATCAAGGAACTGTGGCAGGTGCCGGCCGGCCGCACCAGCCCCGGCAAGATCGTGCACAGCGTGGGCTGGCCCGCCGACAACCACACCTACGGCGGCAGCTTCCTGTATCACCTGGACCAGGATCGCATCGCGCTGGGCTACGTCAGCGGGCTCGATTACAGCGATCCCGAGTACCAGCCGTGGGAAGCCTTCCAGCAGTGGAAGGCCCACCCGCACGTGAAGGGCCTGCTCGAAGGCGGCAGCATCGTCTCCGCCGGCGCGCGCGCCATCGTCACCGGTGGCTGGCAGTCGCTGCCCAAGTGCGAGATGCCCGGCGCGCTCCTGATCGGCGACACCGCCGGCCTGCTGAACGTACCCAAGATCAAGGGCACCCATCAGGCGATCCGCTCGGGCATGCTCGCCGCCGAACACCTGGTCGGCAACAGCCTGCAGAGCGCCGGCTTCGACGCCAAGCTGCGCGCCTCCGCCGCGATGGCAGAGCTGAAGAAGGTGCGCAACATCAAGCCCGGCTTCAAGCGCGGCCTGTGGTTCGGCATGGCCAACGCCGCGTGGGAAACCGCCATCGGCGGCCGCTCGCCGTGGACGCTGAAGAACAAGCCCGACTGGTCCAGCCTGAAGAAGCTGGGCGAGTTCGAAGCGCCCAAGCGCGACTACGTGCAACGCGAGCTGCCGCCGCGCGACCGCCTCGCCAGCGTCTACTTCGCCGCCACCGCGCACGACGAAGACCAGCCCGTGCACCTGCTGGTGATCGACACCGACATCTGCGCCACCCGCTGCGTGGAGGAATACGACAACCCCTGCACGCGCTTCTGCCCGGCCAACGTCTACGAGATGGTGGAAGACCTCAGCCAGCCCCACGGCAAGCGCCTGCAGGTGAACTCCGCCAACTGCGTGCACTGCAAGACCTGCGACATCAAGGATCCCTACGAAAACATCACCTGGGTCACGCCGGAGGGCGGGTCGGGGCCGAATTACCAGAACCTGTAGACTTTCCACCACCATGGTTCAAGTGGGCAAGCGGGCCAAACATGCGCATCTCCGAGGTCTGCCAGGCATTGGTACCAAACCATGAGGGTATCTACGTAGCCGACGGCTCGGAGCGTGTCTCGTACCCGCAGGACGGCCACGCAGCCTGCCTGCAAGTCGAAGATCACTCGTTCTGGTTCCGACACCGCAACGCATGCATTGCGGCGCTGGTCGAACGCTATCCCTTCGACGGCACGCTGCTCGACCTCGGCGGCGGCAACGGCTTCGTTTCGCAGATGCTCCGCGCCGCCGGCCATGACGTGGTACTGCTGGAGCCCGGCTACGCCGGGGCGCTCAATGCACGCCGCCAGCGCCAGCTCGACCAGGTCGTCTGCGCCACCGTGCAGCAGGCCGCTTTCCCCCCGGCCAGCTTCGGCGCCATCGGCCTGTTCGACGTCATCGAACACGTCGAGGACGATCATGCCTTCCTCGACGAACTGACGCCGCTGCTGCACCCTGGCGGGCGCCTCTACCTCACGGTTCCCTGCCACCAGTGGCTGTGGTCGCAGGCGGACGTCGATGCCGGCCATTTCCGGCGACACACCCTGCGCAGCATGCGCGCGCTACTGGCCGATCATTTCGAGGTCGACTACATCAGCTATTTCTTCCAGCCGCTGGTGCTGCCGCAATGGTTGCTGCGCGCTCTGCCGTGGCGCATCGGCCTGGGCCGCCGGGTCCGGCTCTCCGACAGGGCCGAACACGGCGCGGGCGACGGGCTTGCCGCGCGCCTGCTGGCCCGCCTGCTCGAAGGCGAAGCCGCAACCATTGCACAGGGCGCCCGCATACGCTTCGGCGCCAGCTGCCTGGTCGCCGCGCGGCGGCGCGATTGAGTGCGCCGACAACACGAGGACCACCCCCTGTTCGCTCATTTCCACTGGCGCCTTCGCCACCTGCATGTGCTTGGCACACGCGTATGGCGCAGCATGGCGCAACGCGGCTGGCGTGCCACGGCAACCCGCATCGCCCAGGAGTTCCGGCCACGCCGGGCCACGGCAGCGCTGCCGTGGCGGCTCGAGCCGCTCGACACACCCTTCGCGCCATTCGCGCTGCCTTGCAGCGCCGCGCCGCGCGTCTCGGTGATCGTGCCCATCCACGGCAAGCTGCCCCACACCCTGGCCTGCCTGCGTTCGATCGCCCGCCACGGCACCACCGCACCTTTCGAGGTGATCGTGGTGGACGACGCCTCGCCCGACGAAAGTGCGACGACGCTTGCGCACATCGACGGCCTGCGCCTGCTGCGCAACGAACGCAACCTCGGCTTCATCGGCAGTTGCAACGCCGGCGCGGCGACCGCACGCGGCGAGTATCTGCTGTTCCTCAACAACGACACCCAGGTCACCCCGGGTTGGCTGGATAGCCTGCTCGATGCCTTCGTGGAAGAACCCGGCTGCGGCATCGTCGGCAGCCGTCTCGTCTACCCCGATGGCCGCCTGCAGGAGGCCGGCGGTTTGACCTATGCCGACGGTTCGGCCTGGAACGTGGGCCGCTTCGAGCACCACGACGATCCCCGCTACCTGTACCGCCGGGAAGTCGACTACGTCTCCGGCGCGTCCCTGCTGACGGAGGCCACCCTGTTCCGCGACGTCGGCGGCTTCGACCGCCGCTATGCACCCGCCTACTGCGAAGACATGGATCTCGCCTTCGCCGTGCGCGCCCTCGGACGCAAGGTGATCTACGAACCGCGCAGCATCGTGATCCATGACGAAGGCGCCAGCTCCGGCACCAATCCTTTCGCCGGCGTCAAGCGGCATCAGGAAACCAACCGCATCGTCTTCGTCGAAAAATGGCGCGCCGCCCTCGGCGCGCAACCGGCGCCCGGCACCCCCGTGGCCGCCGCTCTCCGGCGTCACGAACCGCATGTCCTGGTGATGGATGCACTGATGCCCGATCCCCACCGGGATGCCGGCTCAATGCAGACCATGGGCCTCTTGCGCCGACTGCGCGAACTGGGCTGGCGCGTCAGCTTCATGGCCGACAACCGCCGTGCCACCCCGGAAGACATCCTGCGTCTGGGACGATTGGGGGTCGCCACGCTGTGCGCCCCCTGGTCGCCCAACCTGCCCACCTGGCTGCGCCGCGAAGGCGGCGATCTCGATGCCGTGCTGGTGTCGCGCTACTACGTCGCCGCGCCGCACCTGCCCTTGTTCCGCCGACACGCGCCCAAGGCCAAGGTGCTGCTCGAATTGGCGGACATGCACTACCTGCGCGAACAACGCGCGGCGCAGCACACGCACGACGCCGCGCTGGCCCGGCACGCCGAACTCACCCGCCGACGCGAGCTGGCCACCGTCGCGGCCTGCGACGCCACCCTGGTGGTCAGCACCGTCGAACGCGATCTGCTGGCGCACGAGCTGCCACAGGCCGCAGTGCACATCGTGCCGAACATGCACGAAGTACGCAGCCACTGCCCGCCATTCGACGCCCGCAACGGCCTGTTGTTCGTAGGCGGCTTCGGGCACCCGCCCAATGTGGATGCGGTGTACTGGCTGTACAACGAAATCTACCCACGCATCCGGGCGCAACGGCCCGACATCATCCTGCACCTGGTCGGCGACATACCCGAGTCAGCCCGATGCGAACTCGCCGACAACGGCATCCTCGTACACGGGCGAATCGAGGAGATCGCGCCCATGCTCGACGCGCGCCGCATCGCACTGGCACCACTGCGCTATGGCGCCGGCGTCAAGGGCAAGGTGAACATGGCCATGAGCAACGGCCTGCCGGTGGTGGCCACCGCAGTCGCCGCCGAGGCCATGTGGTTGCGCGACGGCGACAATGCCTTGCTGGCCGATGGCGCCGACGCCTTCGCCGCGGCCGTGCTGCGGCTGTACGACGACGCAGCCCTCTGGCAGCGCTTGTCCGAAGGCGGCCGCGCCAATGTGCGCGAGCACTTTTCGGTCGATGCCGCACGTGAAGCCTTGCGCCAGGTCCTGCCCGCGACCACCGGCGCACGCCGCCCGGACTGAGCATTTGCGGCATCCATACGCATCCGCATGGATGCCGCAAACAGGTTAGAATTCGCTCTTGCGTGAACCCTTGGCGCCACCGGTGGCGCCCGCCAGCTTGAGGAAACACTGATGAAGATACTGGTCGGCTACAAGCGCGTCGTGGACTACAACGTGCGCATCCAGGTCAAGCCCGACGGCACCGGCGTGGTGACCGACGGCGTGAAGCTCTCCGCCAACCCCTTCGACGACATCGCGCTGGAAGAAGCCCTGCGCCTGCGCGAGAAGGGCGTGGCCACCGAGGTCGTCGTCGTCGGCATCGGCCCGGCCGACCTCACCGCGCACCTGCGCAACGGCCTGGCGATGGGCGCCAACCGCGCCATCCACGTCACCACCAGCGACGCCGTGCAGCCGCTCACCGCCGCGCGTGCCCTGCTCAAGCTGGTCGAGAAGGAGCAGCCCGGCCTGGTGATCCTCGGCAAGCAGGCGATCGACGACGACGCCAACCAGACCGGCCAGATGCTGGCCGCGCTGTGGGATCGTCCGCAGGCCACCTTCGCCAGCAAGGTCGAGATCGAAGGTGGCAAGGCCACGGTCACGCGCGAAGTGGACGCCGGCCTGGAAACCATCGAAGTCGACCTGCCCGCCGTCGTCACCTCCGACCTGCGCCTGAACGAGCCGCGCTTCATCAAGCTGCCCGACATCATGAAGGCCAAGAGCAAGCCGATCGACGTGGTGGAGCTGACCGCGCTGGGCGTCGACAGCGGCGACCATCTCAAGACCACCCACTACGCGGCGCCCGCCAAGCGCAGCCGCGGCGTGATGGTGAAGGACGCCGCCGAACTGGTCGCGGCGCTGAAGCAGAAAGGCTTGCTGTAAAACCCTCGTCATTCACTCCCTCTCCCATCGGGAGAGGGTGGCCGAAGGCCGGGAGAGGGTACGGGCGAAGCGCGACCCCGCGCAGCACCGAACCCTCTCCCCAACCCCTCTCCCGATGGGAGAGGGGCTCAAGAGAGAGAGAACACCCCATGAGCAAGATCCTCGTCATCGCCGAACACCTGGACGGCAAGCTGAACTCCGCCACCGCGCGCGCCGTGAGCGCCGCCGCCGCCGTGAAACCCGACGCCATCGACGTGCTGGTGCTGGCCGCCAGCACCGCCGGCCTCGCCGCGGAAGCCGCCAGGATCGAAGGCGTGAGCCGCGTGCTCACCGTCGAGCGCACCGAGAACGCGCACCCGCTCGCCGCCGTGCTCGCCCCGCAGATCGCCAAGGCGGCTGCCGGCTACAGCCACGTGTTCGCGCCCTCCACCACCTTCGGCAAGGACGTCGCCCCGCGCGTGGCCGCCCTGCTCGGCGTGGCCCAGGTCAGCGACGTGATGAGCGTGGAAGGCGCGCGCAGCTTCAAGCGCCCGATCTACGCCGGCAACGCCATTGTCACGGTCGAGGCCGACCCGGCGCACACCGTGGTCGCCACCATCCGCACCGCGTCGTGGCCGGTGGCCGCCGGCGGCAACAGCGCGCCGGTCGAAGCACTCGCGCTCGATGTCGCCCTGCCCACGCACACTCGCTACGTCGGCCTGCAATCGGGCAAGAGCGACCGCCCCGACCTGCAGAGCGCGGGCAAGGTCGTCTCCGGCGGCCGCGGCGTGGGCTCGAAGGAAAACTTCGACATCATCTTCAAGCTCGCCGACAAGCTCGGCGCCGCGGTAGGCGCCTCGCGCGCGGCCGTCGACGCCGGCTACGTGCCCAGCGACCTGCAGGTCGGCCAGACCGGCAAGATCATCGCGCCGGAGCTGTACATGGCCATCGGCATCTCCGGGGCCATTCAGCACCTGACGGGTATAAAAGACGCCGGCACCATCGTGGCGATCAACAAGGACGCCGAGGCGCCGATCTTCGAGGTGGCGGATTTCGGCCTGGTGGGGGATTTGTTCAAGCTGATCCCGGAGCTGGAGCAGGCGCTGGGCTGACGCGCAACGGCGTGCCCGACAACGCAAGCCGGGCGCGCCATCCCGTACCGAAAACGCTGCCGCATGACAGGCGCCATCTTTCAGCAGGATCTCTGATTGCCGACACCCGCCATGCCCCACACGCCGCAGCCCATCGTCCCCGCCTCCACCCATCCGGCATCATGCGATGTCTCGGTGATCGTGCCGGTATACGGCTGCCGGGGCTGCCTGGAAGAACTCGTCCAACGTTGCAGCCATGCCTTGGCCGCGGCCGGACGCTCCTGCGAAATCATCCTCGTCGACGACAGCAGCCCCGACGACGCCTGGCCGCGGATCGCCGAGCTCGCGGCGGCCCATCCGTTCGTGCGCGGCCTGCGCCTTTCGCGCAATTTCGGCCAGCACGCCGCCATCTCCGCCGGCCTCGCCCATGCGGCCGGCGAGGTGATCGTGGTCATGGACTGCGATTTGCAGGACGTGCCCGAGGAAATCCCCAAGCTGCTGGCCGCCTTGCAGCCCGGTATCGAGATCGCCCTCGGCCAACGCGTGGATCGCCAGGACAGCTGGCTGAAGCAGCTGGGTTCGCGCGGCTTCTACCGTGCCCTGGGCTGGCTCACCGATACGCGCTACGATCACAGCACGGCCAACTTCGGTGCTTACAGCCGCAAGGTCATCGACACGATCAACCGCATGCCGGAGCAGGATCGCTTCTTCCCGCTGCTGGCTCGCTGGACGGGTTTCGCAACCGTCCGGGTACCCGTCGCCCATGCCCCCCGCAGCCAGGGGCGCAGCAGTTACCGGCTGGGCACCCTGGTTCGGCTGGCGGCACGCATCGCTCTGTCGTTCTCGGACAAGCCGCTGCGACTGGTCATCAAGGGCTCGCTCTGGTTGGCCGTGTTGTCGCTCGCCATCGCCGCCTTCGCCGTGGACCAATACTTCGGCGGCAACGTCAGGGTCGCTGGCTACACCAGCATCATCGCCTCGATCTGGCTGATCGGCAGTGCGATCATGTTCTGTCTTGGCGTCCTGGGCCTCTACGTGGGCAAGTTGCACGCGCAGTCCAAACAGCGCCCGAACTACATCGTCTGGCAAGACACGCAAGGGCCATAACATGGATGGTTCACAACTGTTGTCCGTATCCCCGCTGGACTCCACCCGCTTCGGCATCAAGGTCGTCCGCGGAACCTTGCCCGCCGGCACGCCGCACACGGCGATCGCCACCGCCCTGGAATCCACCCAGGCCGACCTGGCCATCGTGCGCACCGAGGCCGGCGACTGTGCCGCCATGGTGCAGCTGCAACGTGCCGGCTGGCCGCTCATCCACGCCGACACCCTGCTCTACTACGGCATCGACCTGGGCACGGTGGCGCCAGCGCCACCCGCACTGCCGGTGCGCCTGGCCACCACCGGGGATCGCGCCGCCATCGCACATATCGCCGAACGCAGCTTCGACGGATATCGCGCCCACTACGCCGCCAATCCGTTGTTGCCGCCCGCGCTGATCCTGGCCGGTTACATCGAGTGGGCAAACAGCCGCCTCGGCGCGGACGACCCAGGCGCATGCACCTGGGTCATCTGCCAGGACGATGGCGTGGCCGGCTTCGCCACCTGCGATATCGACGCCGGCCGCGGGCTGGTGGACATCGTGCTCAACGCAGTGCATCCGGATCATGCGCGGCAAGGGCTGTATGGCCAGTTGCTCAAGGCCATCCTCGGCCACTACGCCAGCGTCGGCATGCGCCGGCTGACCGTATCCACCCAGGTGTGGAACGTTGCGGTGCAGCGGCGCTGGACGTGGGCGGGGCTGCGCCTGGAACGCGCCATGGACACCTACCATATCGATCGCCGGCTCGCGCAGCCCAAGGCTGCCGCATGAATGGCTTTTTTTCGTGGCTGATGGTGGCCGCTACGGTGCTGCTGACCTGCTACGGCCAGCTCGTCATCAAGTGGCAGGTGGGTGCCTTCAGGCCCCGCACCAGCGGCCTGCTGGCACGACTGCCCGTGCTGGCCCAGATGGTGTTCCAGCCATGGATGCTCAGTGCCTTCGCCGCGGCCTTCGCCGCCTCCCTGTGCTGGATGCTGGCGATGCAACGGCTCGAACTGAGCAAGGCCTATCCGTTCATGGCCTTGAACTTTTTCATCGTCTGCCTGCTTGCCGTCCCCTTGTTCGGGGAATCCCTCAACCCCGCCAAGATCGCCGGCCTGACCACCGTCATCATCGGTCTGGTCATCCTGAGTCAAGGCTGAAAATCGAACCATGATCCCCTTCAACCGCCCCTACATGACCGGCCGGGAACTGGCCAACATCGACCAGGCCCACGACAACGGCCATCTGTCCGGCGATGGCCCGTTCACGAAAACCTGTCACGCCTGGCTGCGCGAGCACACCGACGCGCAACTGGCCCTGCTCACCCATTCCTGCACGGCCGCGCTGGAAATGGCGGCGCTGCTGCTGCGGATCGAACCGGGCGACGAGGTCATCCTGCCCTCGTACACCTTCGTCTCCACCGCCAGCGCCTTCGCCTTGCGCGGCGCCGTGCCCGTCTTCGTCGACATCCGCCCGGACACGCTGAACCTCGACGAGCAACTGATCGAAGCCGCCATCACGCCGCGCACCAAGGCCATCTGCGTGGTGCATTACGCCGGCGTCGCCTGCGAGATGGACGCCATCCTCGCCATCGCCTCGCGGCACGGCCTGCGCGTGGTGGAGGATGCCGCGCAGGGCGTCATGTCCACCTATCGCGGCAAGCCGTTGGGCAGCATCGGCGACCTGGGCGCCTACAGTTTCCACGAAACCAAAAACGTGATCTGCGGCGAAGGCGGCGCGCTGCTCTGCCGCGACGACACCTTCGCCGAAGCCGCGGAAATCGTCCGCGAGAAAGGCACCAACCGCAGTCGTTTTTTCCGTGGTCAGGTGGACAAGTACACCTGGGTCGACCTCGGCTCCTCGTTCCTGCCCGGCGAGATCACCGCGGCCTTCCTTGCGGCCCAGCTCGACCAGGCCGAGGCCATCACCACGCAACGGCTGGCGCTGTGGAACCGCTACCACGCCTGGGCCGAGCGCCACGAGCTGCGCGGCACGCTGCGCCGCCCCATCGTGCCGGCGCACTGCCAGCACAACGCGCACATGTACTACCTTCTGCTGCCCGACCTGGCGGCGCGCACGCACTTCATCGCCTCCATGCGCGAGGATGGCGTCCAGTGCGTGTTCCACTACATTCCGCTGCACTCCTCGCCGGCAGGCACGCGCTGCGGTCGGCGCGGATCGGCGATGCAAGTCACCGACGACATCAGTGAGCGCCTGGTCAGGTTGCCGCTCTGGCTCGGGCTGGACGAGCACATGGAGCACGTGCTGCAAGCCGCCGACCGCGCGCTCGCGCACCTCTGAACCGCCGCCCCATCCACCGAAGTCATGCCCACGATGCCAAGAACCGACCTGTCGAAAACGCGCGGCATCGGCTACTGCCTGCTGCTTGCCCTGGCCGCACTGGCCGTCTTCGCCTGGGCCAAGCTGCAGGTGCTGCCCGGCCTGCAAGGCCCGGTCACCTTTGATGGCGAGCACTACCTGTCCATCGCGCAAGGCGGCTACCACTTCGACGGGATACTCGAACACAAGCAGAACATCTCGTTCCTGCCGCTGATGGCACTGGCCATCAAAGCCGCACTGCTACTGCTGCCAGGGCTGAACGCCATCCTGGCTGTCGTGGTGCTGGGCTTCGTGATCCTGTTCGTCACCTTGCTCGGCATCCATCGCCTGACCCATGCGCTGTACGGCCAGGACGCGGCGCGGATCGCCACCCTGCTCTGGGCCTGCTCGCCGCTCGCCTTCTACAATTTCACCGGCTATGCCGATCCGCTGTACGCCGCGCTGGCGGTATGGACGCTCAAATTCACCCTCGACAAGCGCTACTGGTGGGCCTGCCTGCTGGCCGGCATGGCCGTGTTGGCGCGCCCGCAGGCCGTGGTGCTGGTCGGTATCGTCGCCGTGGCGCTGTGGTGGTCGAGCCGGCATGACGGCTGGCGCATCGTCTTCACCAAGGCGCCCTTGCAGGCGATGACCATGGCGCTGCCGATCTTTGCACTGGCCACCTACTTCGTGTACGCCTTTGGCGACGCCGCGGCCTACGTGAATTCGATGGAAGCCTGGCGGCTGGGCAGTTTCTCCGATGGCAACATCTCCTCGCTTGCGCAGATCGCCGACCTGGTCAAGGGCGCCTCGGCCGCATGGCCGACGCTCACGCTGTGGACCACCCTGCTTACCGGTGTCACCCTCGGTTTCACCCTGGTGTTGATCGCACTCACACCGGGCAACCATCCGCTGGTGACCAGCCTGTTCCTCGGCACGCTGGGCTTCCTGATGCTGATGAACGCCTTCAGCATCATCAACCTTGCCCGCCACGTGTTTTTCGCCGTGCCCTGGGTGATCCTGGCTGGCGTTGCCGGCACCCGCGCCGCACGCACGCCCACACGGCAACTCCTGGCGCTGACGCCATGGCTGGCCTTCTGCCTTGTCATCAACATCGTTGCCGTCGGGCGTTACTACACGGGGCAGTGGGTGTCATGAAGCGCCGTCTTTTCCTCCTCGCCAACCTGGCTGGCGCCGCGGCACTCGCCGGCTGGGCCGCCGTTCTCCTGGCCCACGCACGCACGAAGGTCGACTACCTCAAGGCGCAGGTTCACCAGGACATTCCCCTCTGCCAGCCGGTGGCTGCATCCGACCCGCGCATGAGCTCCATGGGGCTCAGCCACGAACCGGACCACTCGTGGACAGACCGCCGTCGCGCCTACCTGGCCTTCGGCCTCCCCGCCATGCCGAACGGCGGAGAGCTCAGCATCCAGGTCGTGGCGACGACCCACAAGGGCGTGCAACTCTCCCTGTCCGGCGGGCAGCGCGGCGTCACCGTGGACAAGACCGGCCTCTATCCATTGCCGGTATCGGCCGCGAGCACGCCACGCACGCTCGTACTGGCCATGAAGAGCCAAACCATGTCGCCTCCGCACGGCCAGGATAAACGATGGCTGGGGCTGGCCATCGGTTCGATCGCGGTGTGCCCACACGGATCACGCGCCGACTGACCGCGCAACCCGAGTGGTCACGGACGTGCGGGCCGCGGGCACGCCACGGCCACGCTGCGCCACGCCGCATCACGCTACGGCAGCGCCGTATAACCCGCCGGAGGCGGCCCCAGCGAGTAGTAGCTGAAGGTGCTCGGATTCGAGCGGTTGAACAGCCACATGTACAAGGCATTGCCCGACGTTTGCCACACCAGCCCCGCGTTGCTGCCGTCGAAGCTGCCCACCGCGAGCGGCGTCAGGCCGGTGGACGTCCAAATGCTCTGCCAGGACGACACGCTGGCCCCGTTCATCAGCCAATACGTCAGCCGGCCCGTGCCCGGGTTGTACCAAAGCAGGTCGGTGTTGCCGCTTGCATCCAGGCTCTGTGCACCGGCAAACAGCCAGCCCGTCGGATATGCCGCGAGGTAATCGCTCGCGAAGCCACCATTGCCGTCGCTGAGCCACATGTACATCGCGCCATTGGGCAGCTCCCAGAGCAGGTCGCCATGGCCGTTGCCATCGAAATCGCCGGTTGCCAGGAGGCGCAGGCCGGGGTTCGTGTCCTGCTCCTTCCACTGCTTCATCGTCGCGCCATCCATCAGCCAGTACGTCATCTGGCCGGTAGCCGCGTTGTACCAGAGCAGGTCGGCGCGGCCGTCGCCATCGATGTCGACCGCACCCAGCACCTTCCAGCCTGGCATGGACTTGGCGACCTGACTGCTGACGAAGGCGCCATTGCCGTCGGCCGACCACAGGTAGGTGTTGCCCGCCGCGTCCATCCAGACGATGCCAGCGTAACCGTTGCCGTTGAAGTCGCCGGTGGCCACCGGCTGATAGCCCGCCGGCACCGGAAAACTCCGCGTGGCATTCGTGCTGGCGCCATCCATCGCCCAATACACGAATTGGCCAGCCGCCGCGTCGTACCACAGCAGGGCCGAGTGCCCACTGCCGGTAACGTCGTTGTGCACTCCTCCCGCCTTGACCATGCTCGGCTCGAACTGGGCGATCAACGGCGCCGTGTTGTTCATGCTGTGCGCGTTGTCCGCCGAATCGGCGGCGGCATCGGCAATGCCACACGGCGCACCCATGCAGGTGGCAATCGAGGGGTTGGAAAACTTCGCAATCCACGGGTTGGTGGACGTGCTGTAGCCCATGATGGTGGTGAAGCCGCTGGTGCCGGTGCCCAGATAGCCATACGAGTACGGGTACGCACCGCCACTATCGCCCTTGGCCGTGGCGCGGTCATGGTCGTTGCCCATGTTGTGGCCGAGTTCGTGGGCGAAGGTGGTATCGGCGCAGTAGTAGTTGGTGCCGGCCGTATCGCTGCCATCGCTGGACACCGAGTACCCGTACATGGCGTACTGCGCCGGATCGATGGGCACCTGCCCGCCGCCATTCATCCAGCCCTCGCCACAATTGCCCTGGGCGCTGTTCGAGAAGCTGCGAACCAGCGCGACCAGATCCGCGCCGTACTGCGTCCGTGCCGGGGCCACCGCCTGCAGCGCTGCCGGCACGGTGCCGTTGCTGCCGGTGATGTCCGTCAGGGCGCTGTCATTGGTGGATGCGTCGGGGTAATTCACCTCCATGGTGTGCACCAGGCGAATGCGCTGATTGACGCCACTGTCGATGTAGGCCTGGTTGGTGATATCCACCAGATTCTGGATGCGTGTCAACGCGGCGCTCTGGCTGCCATGCTCGGTCACGAAGCCCGGCGTGTAGACCACCATCACGTCGATGGTGACAGGGCCGGTGACCGTGGTTGCCGGCGCGGCGGCGGCCCTGCTCCGCGTCGCCGCGGACGGGACACGGACGGGCACGGGGTTGTCGCGCACGCTGCGCAAGGCGCGCCATTCGCGCGAGCGCGCGAGCAGCGTCGCATCGGTCTGCAACAGGCCCACCTGGCCCCGGTGCGTCACCAGGCGCAGCGGCATGCCGGTATCCTGCGGGATATACCCGTACACCGCATCCTTGCCGAAGGTGAGCACCACGGACTGCTCGCCGTAGCGGGTCGCCACCTTGCCGATCCACGTCCACGAGCCGTCGGAATGCAGCATGTGGCGGACATACTTCGCGTAGATGGACTTGCCGCCGGGGTCGGGCAACCACATGCCGCCCTGAAAGACCGCGGCCATCGCCTTGGCCTGATCCACGCGTACCGACCAGAGCTGCTGCGCCCCACCCGCCAGCTGCTGCGGCGTGGTCGAAACATAGGTCACCGGTGCCGGCGGCTGGGTCGCAGGCGGCTGCGCCAACGAGGGGAAACACGCACCCAACCACAGTGCCAGAGCCGAAACACCCCATCGAACACGCCGCATAACGCCCCCTTGAAACCGCGTTCATTCCATCACGCCGCAACGCCGGACCCGCCTGCCGCGCATGCGTCAAACCGGATCTGTCGCGACCGGCATCAGGGTATCACTCCGGCGTTTGCCCACGCACTGCGGCGCCGATGCCGGATCGGGCAAACTGCCGACAGGGGAAACGATCTGTGGGTACACGCTGCCAGGAGCGCGGCGCGGCAACCGCGACAGACGGGGATTTTTCACGGGCTCCACCCCATCAACGGGCATGCCCCTCAAAAAAACAGGCCATACCGCGCGCGCGCGCGCCGCAATTCGCCGCGCAACAGCCCACGGGCCAGGCGCCAGGTGACACTGGCGCGCGCCGGCCGCGCGTAATCGCCCTCGAACACCCGCCCCACCGGCAGCAGCCGCACCGGCCCGGACAGGCCGAGATGCGCGTAAACCTGGAGCAGGGCCAGCCGCGGGTTGTCCCGCAGCGCGGCGCTATGCAGCAGCAAGACCTGCTCGCGCGGGAAATGCCGATACAAGGCATCGAGTTGCCGCGCGTAGTCGCCGCGCAGGCGATAGGAATGCGTGCGTAGCGGCGAATCGGCGGAGAAATCGTTGCGATGGCCGCGCAGCCGCCAGCGCTCGAACAGCAGCGCGGCCCACAGCGGCCAACGCTCGTTGCCGCGCCCACGCTCCATGAAATAGTGCGAAATCGCGCGCTCCACCGGATCGCGCAGCAGGACCACCCAGCGCATGGCCGGGTTGTAGCGCGCGATCCGCGCCACGAAACGCTCGTGCAGCACGTAGATCGGCGTGGCATCGCCGTAGCGCACGCCGGACTGCGCCAGGCCAAAATGCGGCGCGTAGCACGCATCCACCGCCTCCGTCGACCAGGTCTCGTCGAACCCCGGCGCATCGAACACGTGCGCCTCCTTGGTCAACGGCAGCGCCGTCTCCGGATGCAGCGCGAGGCTGTACGCCAGCGCGGTGGTGCCGCCCTTCTGCACCCCGCCAATCACGAAGCTGACGCGCGGCTCAGCCACGGCCGGCCCCGGTCATCTGCCGTGCCAGCGTCGTCACCGCGGCGCGGCCGTAGAAATCGACCGCTGGCCCACCGTGGGCCAGGAGTGCATCGGCCAGAAGCGCCACGCCGGCACGCGCGTACTGCACGCTGGCATTGCGCTGGCGCAGCCCCGCGCGCGGCACGCCCTGCACCCCGGCCGCCGCATACAAGCCGGCGCCACCATCGGCCACGATGTCCTCGTAGCGCAGCAGGCTGGCTGGCGGCACATGCCGCAGCAAGCGGTCGAAGCACCAGTCCAGCAGCGCCAGCTGGCGCGGCAGCAGCGCGGGCAAGGCGGCGAGCCGCGCGGCGAGCCGCGCATCCAGCCGCTCACCGGCCGGCATGTGGCCATGCGATACCGGCAGCTCCACCGAATGCCACGAGGCCAGCACCGCCAGCGGATGGCGCACCACGCCCACGACCGGCATGCGCGCGACCAGTTCGGGCAGCAAGGCCAGGAAGGCCGCGTTGTGCTTGATGACCAGATGGAAGGCTGGCCCCAGCGGCTTGTCCACCGCGATCTCGCCCAACTCGGCCAGCAGCGGACGCGCACCACCGGCGGCGGCATCGCCGAAGGGGTTGTCGGGCACTTCCCCGCGAAGATGCTTGCTGGGCGCACGCGCCTCGCGCTGCACCTTCGCCCGCACCATGTCGAAATAGGCGATCACCTGCTCGACCGCGCACTCGGCATCGGTCGGCAACGTCTCCACCGGCATCGGCTCGAACAGCGCCAGCGTATCCTCAGCCTCGCCCAGGAGGCGGCAAGCCAGCGTGGTGCCGCCGCGCGGCACGCCAGTCAGGGCCAGCCGGCTCACGCCCCCTCCCACTGCGCGTCGAGCGTATCCAGCAAGGCATGCACGCGGCGGCGCTCCAGCGGCAGGTCGAACGCCTGCGCCGTTTCGGTTCCCGCCAGGCCAAGCCGCGCGCGCAGCTCGGCATCGGCAGCCAGCGCCAGCGCGGCCTGCGCGATGTCCGGCACCGCATAGCGCGGCACCAGCGCATTCACCCCCGCCCGCAGGTAGTCGGCGCTGCCCACGCAATCGCACTGCACCAGCGCCCGCCCCATCGCCATGGCCTCGATGCCGGGCAGATAGAAACCCTCGCACGGCTCGGGCAAGGCCAGCACCACGCGCGCCTGCGCCATGCGCCGCAGGTAGTCCGGGCGCGGCACGCGCTCCAGCAGCACGTCGACATCGGGCACCGCCGGCGCGAGACAGGCCGCCAGCTCGCGGCCCAGTGCCGGCTGCTTCACCGCGTCGACGAACAGCTGGCGTTGCGGCGCGACGCGCCCCATGGCCGCCAGCATCGCGCCATCCACCGCCGCCGGGATCACCTGCACCGGCCCATGCACCTCGCCGGTGGCGCGGATCGCCGCGGCCACCGGCGTGCTCACGCACACGCGCAGCGCGCGCCGCGACAGGAAGCCGCGCAGCGGCGAGCCGGCCTCGGCATGGCGCACGCCCTGCACCAGGTTCAGCACCGGCACGGACGATGGCAGCGGCGCATCGCCCAGCACCGTCCAATCCATGCCGCCCAGCAGCAGCGCATCGTCCGCCGTCGGCTCCCAGCGCTCCGCCAGCGGCGCCGCATGCAGGAAAGGATTGTCGGCCAGCGCGAGCGAACGCGCCGAGAGCAACAAGCGCACCTGCCAGCGCGGATGCGCCTGCACATGCCGGATGTAATCCAGCAACTTGCCATGCCCTCCGGTCCAGTGCGTGTAGTCCCGGTACGCCCACAGCGTGCGTCGGGTCAGCACACCGGCCACCCGGCACACTGGCCGTCGCGCACGGGCATCGTGTCCGCGTCACGCATCGATGGCGATATCCATCGGCACGGGGAACAAACCGGTGAAGCGATGCCGGCTGTCGTCCACCACCTCGAACGAAAGCCAGCCCTCCTGTCGCGCCAGCACGGTGGTCTGCTCCATCGTTGGCGCGTCCACCAGGCGCGTGCGGATGCGATACACCCCTTGCTGAAACGCCGCATCCAGGCCGACGCTTATCGTCACCGTGCCCGCCCCCGGCGGCAGCTCGATGCGCCGCCCGGTCAACTGCAGGCCGCGGCCGTCGAGCACATCGAAAATCAGCGCGGGCGCGACGATGTCCGCGCGTCGCCGCACCGCCAGGCGAAACACCAGGCGCTCGCCATGGCGCACGCTCACATGGCGCACGTCGTTGATCGTGGCCGCCGCCACGCAAGCATCCTGCAAGCCGTAACCGCCATCGAGCTTCTCCAGCTTGCCGGCCTTGGCGTCGCCCTGCGCCAGGAGCGCACGCTTGTGCGTGCGGTGCAGGTATTCGGTAATCACCTCGTCGGGCAAACCCTCCAGCACCACCCGGCCTTTTTCCAGCAACATCGCGCGGTGGCAAAACGCCTTGACCGCGTTCAAATCGTGACCGACAAACAGCAGGGTGGTGCCGCGTGTGAGGATCTCATCGATGCGCGCCATCGCCTTGGCCTGGAACGCCGCGTCGCCCACCGCCAGCGCCTCGTCCACGATCAGGATGTCCGGGTCGGTATGCACCTGCACCGCGAAGGCCAGCCGCAAGGCCATGCCGGAGCTGTAGGTCTTGACCGGCTCGTCGATGAAATTGCCGATGTCGGCGAAGGCCACGATGGCCTCCATGCGCTCGCCGATCTGCCTTGGCGTCAGCCCGAGGATGGTCGCGTTCACCCGCACGTTTTCGCGGCCGGTCAACTCGGGATTGAACCCCGAGCCCAGCTCCAGCAGCGCCGCCACCCGGCCATTCACCACCACCGAGCCGGCGGTGGGCTCCAGCACGCCGGCCACCACCTGCAGCAAGGTGCTCTTGCCACTGCCATTGTGCCCGATGATGCCCAGCGCCTCGCCGCGCTGCAGGCTGAAATCGATGCCGCACAAGGCCTCGTGATAATGCAGCCGCCGATCGGCCGCACGCCGCAGCCGATCCGCCAGCGCAGGCAGCGGCAGGTAGCCGGCCAATCGATACAGCAGGGGCACCCACAGCCGGCTGCCGGGCGTGGCCCACATGCGGTAGGTCTTCGAGATCGAACGAACCACCAGGGCCGGTGGAGATGTTGTTGTCATGCTGCAACTCTGTTGGCTTAACACCTGCCCTGCGCATCCGGGCAAGCCGGCCAGGCCAGACCCGGATCAGGCCTACGAAACCGCTCAGGCCATCACTTGGCGGCGGTCGGTGCCGGCGGCAACTTCACCTTGGCCTTGCTCAGCGCCGCGGCATAAGCCGTTGCCTGATCGACCCAGACGCGGGCATAGCTGCGCTCGACCGTCGCCGGGGCCTCCACCGGGCAGGCATCGGGCCGGTTGGGGCAAGCCTGCGCCAGCGCCAGCATGGGCAAGGCCTGGCTCTCGATGCCCGGCATCGCCTTGACGATGTCGCGCCCATACTTTTGTTTGAGCATGGCATCGACCGTATCGTTGAGCGCCGCGGCGTACGCCTTGACCGGGCTGTGCTTGCCCAGCCACGCCGGACGGCCTTCGGCGGCAAGCATGGCTTGGGCACGCAAGCCCCAGGTCACGCGCATCTGCCAGGCGGCGTAACGCACCGCCAGCGACTTGGAGGCATCGCCGCACTGATCGCCCTTGGCATTCACCTTGGCGGCTGCAACCACCGCCTCAAGGTGCTCTGGCGTAGCCGCCTGTACGTTCTTGACCCAGGCCAGCCGCTCGGCAGCGGTGGCATCGAGTGCCACGCGACTGGTGGCGTCCAGCCAATGGCAGTGGCTGTCGTCCTGCTGCATGCGCACCAGATCCGCGTACTGCCGCACGGTGGCATCGTTCGCGTCGGGTGCCGCCGGGGCAGCCGTGGTCGCCCCCGTCGCCAGGCAGGCGCCGGCAACCAGCGACAAGGTGAGCGTGGCACAGCACGCTGAAAGGGTAGGCAGTAGGCGCATCGTGATGACCTTTGAGTTGAGGGCGTGGCCCGGATTTGTCCGCGCGCGGCGCGTGGGTGTGGGTGTGGCGGCGAGGCTGGCCATGCATGTGACGACATGCATGCATCCGCACCGACGCCGGGCCATCCCGACGAATTCTATCCGCAGGGCACCCGCCGGCGCAGCCCGTTGGATACGCCTGCCGGCCAATAGTTCAGCCGCTGACGCGGTGGTACACGCACCTTGAATGCCCGGCGCCGCGCACTCGATCCGCCACGGTCTGTCATGGATGCGGTACTACGTGCGTATCACAAAAAAACGGCGGGTGGCATCGCTGCCACCCGCCGTGATGTACCGACATCGGCAGCGGCGCACTGCGCCGCTGCCACACACCCTATTACAGGTGGGTCGTCGGGGTCAGCCACTCGTTGCCGACGTACTTCTCAGGCGTCAGGTCGGTGACCGTACCGGTCTGGCTGTTGCGGTTCAGGGCCGAAGCCTTGAAGTTCGAGCACTGAGCCGTCACGCGCACGTACCACTTGCCGGTGCCGTGGCCGAAGCTGCCGGTCACGCCCGTCGCCGTGGAAAGGCCTTCCAGCACGGCCGAGTTCAGCTGCTGCGAGGCGTGGGCCGCCAGCGTCAGCGTCACGTCGTTGGTGTGCTTGCCGGCGTCATCCTTGGCGTCGATCACGACCGGGCAGGCCTGCGCGTTGTTGTTGGTCAGACGCAGGAACGACTGGGCCGTCGGGTTGCCACCCGGGTTGACGTTCTGGAAGACCAGGGTGGTGCCGTTCAGACGCAGCGGCAGCAGGTCAAACGGAGCCGCCGGCGGATTCACGCGCTGGGTGCTCAGCTGGTAATCCACCGCAACGGAGCCGGCCAGCGACTGCGCCGACATCGGCGTGGCGCCATCGGCGCCCACGCACACGAAGGCCTGGGAGGCGCTCGGCGCGGGGTTGGTCACGTTGGTCCACAGGCCGCCGTTGGCGGCGGTGGTGAAGGTGGCGGTGTTGTTGGCCGCACCCGTACCCACCACACCGTCCAGCGAGGTCGCCGCAACGTGGGTGCAGGTACCCACCGCGTCCAGCCAGATCTCGTGGTTGGCGAAGGCGCTGAGGTCGGTGCCGGTCACGGTGACCGTGATGTTCGCGGTACCGACGATGTTGTACTCCGGGCTGGCCGCCACGGCGTTGTAGTTGTTGATGTAGCCCGTACCGCCGCCGATCAGGCCGGCCTTGGCGATGTCCAGCGTGACCGCACCGGCGTTGAAGTAGGACTGGTCAGCCAGGCCAACGGCACCGGTGGAGGAGAACATGGTCAGGCGCGGGTTGGCGGCCACGTCGATGGTGGTGTTCAGGTTGCCGAGCGCCGGGGTGCCGGTGACGGCCAGGCCCCACACGGACTGGGCGATGGTCGCGCCCGAAGCCAGGATCTGCTGACCCAGGTTGTTCTGCACGGTGATCTGGGCGCCGATGCTGGAGCCGGTGAACAGGCCGCCGGTCAGGTTGGTGACCTGCATGCTGTTCAGCACGATGGCGTTATCCGTCGCGGCGAACACGGCGGTACCCGCACCCGGGGACTTGAAGCTGAAATTCAGCTCCTGGCCGCTGGCCGAGTAGTACGGCGTACCCACCAGGCCGGCCGCACCGATGACGGCATTGGTGCCGCCCAGCTGCGTGCCGACCAGGAAGTTTTCGACCAGGGTGGTGGCGTCGGCGGTGGAGTCGAACTTGGCACCATTGGTCAGCGTGACCTTGACGGTCACGGTGCTGCCGGAGGCCACCGTGGTGATGCGCGGGGCATCCGCGGCTTCCGCGGCGAGCGTCAGGCTGTTCGGGGTGTCGATGGTGGTGCCGTCGTTGACAATCAGATCCTTCGCGAACGTGATCTGCTTGCCGGCGGGGTACTGCAAGGTGGCGGCCGAAGCCAGGCTCGGCAGGGCCACCGCGCCGACGATCGCCAGCGCCAGAAGGCTCTTTTTGAACTTCATCATTGGATCAAACTCCGTGTGAGGGTTTTAGTTAACTAAGTCCCGTAAGACATGTAGCCCTACCGGTCACCTGACCTACCCCGGTACCGTCGGGTCGGTCCCGCTGGCATACCGGTCGCCTCGCAAGCAGTGGAAATAGCGCAACCCCTGATGCTCTTGAAGCAAGCTACTCGGGCACGGTACTCAAGCCTTAGTTTTCCGTCAAGGCCTTTAGCGTCATTCGTGCCAATCAGGCCACAATATCATTGGCGGCCGTGATGGCCAGGATAATGCCGGTCATGATGACACCCACCATGCCACCAATCAGCAGGATGGCTATCGGCTCCAACAACGCAAGAAATTGCTTGATGCGCGCACGCCCGGCGTCCTCGCACAAGTGTGCCAGGGATTGCAGCATGGCGGGCAGTTCGCCGGAGCGCTCGCCCACCCGGATCAGGTTGTAGCCGGTGGCGGTGAGGGTCTGCTGTTCCTCCAGCGCATCGGCCAATGCCACGCCGCCGCGCACGCTGCGGGAAACCTCCTCCAGCCGCGCGCGTCGACCCGGCGCCACCACGCTGGCCTGGGCCAACGCCAGCGCGTCCATCAGCGCCACCTTGTTGGAAAGCAACGTGGCCAGCACGCGCGCCCAGGCGGCGGTTTCGGACTCGACCCGCCAAACGCCGAGGATGGGCAGGCGCTCCAGCGCCTCCAGCGCGCGGGCACGGGTGGCCGGGTTGCGCAACGCACGTACCACCAGCGTCACCAGCGCCGCCAGCGCCAGCAGCACCGCCCAGTACCATTGCCGCAGGAACATGCCGGTATCGAGTACGGCCAGCGCCAGCCACGGCAGGCGATCGGCGTGCTTGAGCAGGGAGGCGAACTTGGGCACCACGAAGGTGAACATCATCACCACGGCGCCCAGCCCCGCGCAAACCAGCACGGCGGGGTAGGTCAGGGCCTGCCGCATTTCGGTGCGCACGGCCTGGTCGAACTCCATCTGCCCCACCACGTCGCGCAGCGCCCGCCCGAGCAGGCCGGATTTCTCGCCGCTGCGCACCACGGTGATGACGTAACGCGGCAAGGGCAGCCCGGCGGTTTCGAGCGCCACGGAAAAGGCCTGGCCCTGGCGCAGGCCGGCGGCGATCCCCTGGAAGGCGCCCAGCAGCTGCGGATGGCGCGCCGCGCGCACCTGCGCATCCACCGCCTCGGCCAGGCCCACGCCGGCTTCGAGCAGGGTGGCCAGTTCGTGAAAGGCCAGACTGAGCTCGCGCGGCTGCAGGCGCCTGCCGTGCCGCAGACCCTGCCCGCGCGAGGCCGCGACCACCTCCGCCTGCACCGCCACCACGGTGAGGCCGCGCCGCTCCAGCTGGCGCGCGATGTCGCGCTCGCCCTGACCGGCCAGCACGCCATCGATCATGGCGCCCTCGGCATTGAAAGCCTTGTAGCGATACTGGGGCATGGTTACACCGCCGTCACGCGCAGGACTTCCTCGACACTGGTGAGGCCTTGCCAGGCCTTGAGCAGGCCGTCCTCACGCAGGAAGCGCACCCCGCGCGCACGCGCCATGGCGGTGAGCTCCACATGGGTGGCGCCGGTGACGATGGCCTGGCGCATGGCTTCGTCCACCGGCACCAGCTCGTAGATGCCCACGCGCCCGCGATAACCCACCTGCTGGCACTGCGCGCAACCCACCGGCTCGCGCCAGGCCGGCGGCGCCGCACCCAGCACGGCGGCGGCCAGGCGGGCGGTTTCCTCGGCGATGGCGGGCAGGATGTGCGTGGCCGGACGCGCGCAGTGCGGGCACAGGCGGCGCACCAGGCGCTGCGCCTGCACGCCCTTGACCGGGGTGGCCACCAGGAACGGTTCCACACCCATATCGATCAGGCGCGTGAAAGCGCCGATGGCGTCGTTGGTGTGCACGGTGGACAGCACCAGGTGCCCGGTGAGCGCGGACTGGATGGCGATTTCGGCGGTTTCGCGGTCGCGGATCTCGCCCACCATGATGACGTCCGGGTCCTGCCGCAGGATCGAGCGCAGCGCACTGGCGAAGGTCAACCCGATGTCGGCCTGCATCTGGATCTGGGTGATGCGCGGCAGCTGGAACTCGACGGGGTCCTCGACGGTGATGATCTTTTTCATGCCGTCGTCGACGTCGGCCAGCGTGGCATACAGCGTGGTCGACTTGCCCGAGCCGGTGGGGCCGGTGACCAGGATGATGCCATTGGCCTCGTGGCTCCACTCGCTCAGCATGGCGAGGTGATCCGGCTCCATGCCCAGGAGCTTCAGACCAAGATCCTTGCGCTCCTTGGGCAGCAGGCGCAGCACGATGGATTCGCCGTGCACGCCGGGCAGCGCGGAGACGCGCACGTCCATGGACTGGCCGCTGGCGCGCGCGCTCAGGCGACCATCCTGCGGCAGGCGGCGCTCGGCGATGTCCATGCCGGAGATGAGCTTGAGCCGGGAGGCCACGGCATTGAAGCGCTCACGCGGCAATTGCAGCCGGGTGTAGAGCACGCCGTCGATGCGGAAGCGCACGGCGAACTGGTGCTCGCCCGGCTCGAAATGGATGTCCGAGGCGCGCTGTTCCACCGCCTGCGCCATGAGGCTGTTGACCAGCTCGACCACGGGGGCTTCTTCGGCCAGCTCGCGCAGGTGACGCACGTCGTCGCCACCGCGCCCGGCCACGCCCAGGCCACGGGAGAGCTTGTCGAGCGTGCCTTCCAGCAGCTGCGAGGAGATCAGCGCGCAGCGCGCCCCGCCATTGGGGAACAGGTAGGCCAGGATTTCCTGCAGTACGGGCTCCAACGGATCGCGGCTGGCGCACCAGGCGCCATCGTCGCCCTGCCAGAGCAGCACTTCGCGATCCTGCATCCAGTCGACCGAAACCGCCTCGCCTGCGGGAACCACCCACACGTCCACCTCGGGCAGCAGCAGGTCGCGCCCCACCAGCGGCAGGCCTAGCTGCTCGGACAAGGCCGCCAAAAGCTGCTCTTCGGACAGCGCGCCGGTGCGCATCAAGAGGTTGCCGAGGCGCCCGCCCAGGTTTGCCTGCAGCTCCAGGGCGCGCTCCAGGTCGGCCTGGCCGATCACGCCGCGGGCAATCAGGCGCTGGCCCAGCAACGCCGGGTCGGTTTCGGCGGGCATCGGTTGTTCGACAGGACTGGTCATGCGTGGCTCATCGGCTCAAAGCACATCGGCAAACCCCGGCCGCAGGGTCTTGAACACCCATGCGCCCACCAGCAGCACCAGCGTGGCGACGGCGGTGTAGATCAGCGTGCCGTGCAGCGCCGGCACCTGCCCGAGCAGCACCACCTCGCGCAAGGAATTCACCGGCCAGCTGATGGGGTTGACGTCGACCACGACGGCCAGCTTCGCCGGCACCGCACTGCGCGAAAACAACACGGTGCTGGTGAACAACAACATGGCCACCAGCACGCTGATCAGTTGCCCCAGGTCGCGGATGTAGACACCCAGCGCGGCAAAGCACAGCGACAGTCCGTACAACATGGCCAGGTAGGGCAGCAGCACCAGCGGCATGAGCAGCAGCGTGGGATGCACACCCGGCCCCCAGACGGCCGCGACCGTGCAGACCAGCAGCACGCCGAGAAACATGTGGAACAGCGCGGAGCCCAGCGGCACGCCCACCAGCACGGGCAGCGGAAACACCACCTTGCGCACGAAGTTGCTGTTGCTCTGCATCAGCAGCGGCGATTGCCCCACCGACTCGGCCAGCAGGGTATGCAGCAGCAAGCCGAGGAACAGGTTGAGCGCGTAGCCCAGGTGGTCGTCGGGTGCCAGCCCCGGCCAGCGCGAGCGGAACACCACGCCAAACACGAAGCCGTACATCGCCAGCATGATGAGCGGCATCAGCAGCGGCCAGGCCCGGCCAAGCAAGGTGCCGCGGTAACGCACGGCGAGATCCTGCGCTACCAAGGTGCGCCACAGGATGAAATTTCGGGCGCCTTGAAGCCGGGGAGAGAGATTCATTCCATGCATGCGGGCAACAGACAAGCCGCTAGGTTAGCAGTTCACTTCGCGTCAGACATCGCCCGAATCGATACTGCTAGACTCCCCGTTTACCCGCTTTTGCGCACGTCAAGCCATGTCTCTGTCATCGCATCGCACTGCCCGCCTGCCCCGCCACGCCCGCGCCCACGGCTTCACCTTGCTGGAGATGATCGTGGTGCTGGTCATCATCGGCCTCATCATGGGTCTGGTGGGACCACGCCTGTTCAAGCAGGCGGACAAGGCCAAGGTGCAGACCGCGGAAACCCAGATCAAGATGCTGGGCGGCGCCCTGGGCACCATGCGCCTGGACATCGGCAGCTACCCCACCCAGGAAGAAGGCCTGCAACTGCTGGTGCAAAAACCCACCGACAGCAAACTTGCGCAGCGCTGGCAAGGGCCTTATCTCGAAGACGGCCTGCCCAACGACCCGTGGGGCAATCCCTATCAGTACTCGCCGGCGCCGAGCGGCATCCATCCCTTCACGCTGTATTCCTACGGCGCCGACGGCAAACCCGGCGGCACCGGTTTTGACGCGGACATCGGTCAACTGCCCCAGCAACCGGCGCAACCACAGCAGTGAACGCTCCGGCGTCGGGCTACACCTTGCTGGAGATGGTGGTGGTGCTGGCGATCATCGCCATGGCCACCGCCATGGTGGCGCCCATGGGCTATCGGATGATCGGCTCCTGGCGCGACGCCACCCAGGTGCAGGATGTGCTCGGCCAGCTGGAACGCTTGCCCACGGTGGTGCGCGACAGCGGCAATCCGCTGGACACCAGCCAGCACAACATGGAACTGCCGATCAAGCTGCCGCCGGACTGGCAACTGCACTTCGACCAGCCGCTGCGCGTGCTGGCCAACGGCGCCTGCAACAACGCCGCCGCCACCCTGACCACGCCGCACCAGACCATCACCTTGCATATTGATGCGCCGTTTTGCCGCGTGCAGCGCACCTGAGCGGGGGAGGTTCATGCGCGCTTTCGCCCTGCCCCGCCTGGCCGCATTCCAACGACAACGTCGCCGCGGTCGCGCGCAGGCCGGCTTCACGCTGCTGGAGGCCATCGTCGCCCTGACCATCATGGCAATGTGCCTGCTGGCGCTGTACGCGTGGCTGGCGACCAGCACTTCGGCAATCAGGCACGTGAGCGCCCATGCGCAGGCCTTGCAGGATGCCCGTACCGCCGTGGCACTGATGCAAACGGTCAACCCGATGGCTACGCCGCGGGGCCGGCGCAGCCTGCCGGGGCTGGAGGTGCGCTGGGAAGCCAAGCCGCTATCGATACGCCTGTTCGGCATGAGCGAGGCCTATGGCGCGACCCCGTTCGATTTCCAACTGTTCGACCTCGATGTTTCCGTGCTGCGCGGCCAACGGGTCGTGCGCGAGTTCCATATGCACAAGACCGGCTGGGTGCTGGCCAGGCCGATTCCCCTCAATGACGAATGACGCCCGCCATCGCCTTCAGAGCGGCCTCACCCTGCTGGAGATGCTGGTGGTGCTGCTGGTGGCCAGCATGGCCATCGCCATCGGCTTCCAGTCGCTGGGCCAATGGCGCCGCGCGAACGAGGCCATGACCCGCGTCGGCGGCGCCATCCAGCAGACCACGCTGACCGAGAGCTGGTTCGAAGCTTCGGTGCACAGCCTGATTCCGGTGAACCAGTCGCCGTTCAAGGGCGACCGGGAAGCCTTGCACGGCACCATGACCCAGTCCGTGCAATTCCACCAGGGTGGCGCCACCGATACGCACTGGGCCATCGACAACCCACAGGGTCAGACGCAGCTCACCGTGACCGAAGACGGCAAGTCGCTGACCTTGCCGTTGCTCGATGTCGAAAGCGCGCACTTCACCTACCTCGACAAAGATGGCAAGCCGCACGAACAATGGCCGCCGCGGTTGGGCAAGCACGCCGCGCTGCCGGCGACCGTCGTCCTGCAGCTGCACATGGACGACGGCAGCACGCACCTGTGGGCCGGCACGATCGCCGGCGCGCGCGATCCTTACTTCAACCCGTTCGAGCCCGAGCTTGAAAACTGATCTTCGCCGCCAAGGCAGCTCGGGTTTCGTGCTGCTGATCGTGCTGATGCTGCTGGTGGTGCTGTCCATGCTGGCAGCCGCCACGGCCACCACGTCGGCGCGTGCCATCGCGATGGCACAGGCCGACGAAAACCGCTTCAACAGCGCGTTGGACATGAACGACACACGCGAGATCGTGTTTTTCATGCTGTCCACGCAGCGCGTGACGGTCGCCGGGCTCACCGTCGACCCGGCCGACACCCTGGCCAACGTCAAACAGCTCGACAACCTCGACCCGGACGGCTTTCGCGCCCTGCCGGTGGGCAACGAAATCCACCTGGACAGCACGCCGTACCATGGCCGCGGCAACGCCGATTTCGCGCTCCAGGATGATCGCGGCCTGCTGAGCGTGAACTGGGCGCCGACGATCACGCGCTATGCGATGTTCCGCTCGCTCAAGGTGCCGGGCGACCAGTGGGGGGGGCTGGACGCCAAGCTGCTCGATTACCAGGACGCCGACGATCTGGTGCGCCTGAATGGCGCGGAGAAACCCGCGTATCTCAAGGCCGGGCTGCCACCGCCGACCAACCGCACCTTGACCACGCCACTGGAGCTGCGCCGCGTGCTGGGCTGGCGCGACATGCTCTCCGGGATGGACGACACGCAGCTGCTGTCCACCTTCACGCTGGTGCGCAACGTCACCATGAACATCAACAGCGCGCCGTTGAACGTGCTGGAGCTGCTGCCGGGATTGACACCGGAAAACGCCAAACGCATGGTGGCGATGCGCAGCGCCGTACCCTTCACGTCCACCGACCAGGTGCGGCAAACCTTCGGCATCTTTGGGCTGGAGGATGGACTCACCCTCTTTGCAAGGCCATCGGGCAACCTTATCCTATGGGATCGCCATTCAGGCGCCCGGCATCTGCTGCACTGGACAATGACGCCCTTCGCCACCGACGGGCCGCCATGGCGCATCGACTATGAACTCACCCTCCCTCGTGGCGACGCATCCGCTCAAACCGTTGCTGGCACGCCTGCAACGCCGTTTTTCGCCGCGCCGAACAAGGCTGAGTGAATCGGCAAGCACGCCGCTGGACGGCGGCGAAGCCAATTCGCTGCTGTGCCTGGTCGGGCGGGAGCTGTGCCTGTTCACCACGCTGGATGCCAGCAAGGCACCATCCAGGCAGCGGGAGAGTTTCATCGCCTTGGCCGTGCGGCGCATGGCTCCGTTTCCCGACCCGGATTTCGATATCGCCTGGTCGGACGATGGCACGGCGGCGATCTGGTACTGGTCGCGCTCACGGGCAGCCGCCGCGTTGAGCGGCGAAGCCGCCGTGCGCAAACGCTTCGTGGCTGAAGCCCTGTACGTCGGGCAGCCGCACGAAGACGAGGCCGAATTGCTGGCACTGCATCATGGCGTGGATGCCCGCATCTGGAAGCACGGCAAGCTGGTCGCCAGCCGCTGGTGGCCGCAGCATCCGACCGCCGCCGAATGGAGCGGCTTTCTGCAGGGTGCCGGACTGCCGCACGGCCAGGCCGATGCCCCGACACCGCTGTCCGCGCCGTTGGCATCGACGCCGTGGAACCAGCGTCGATCCCGCGTCGACCGACTCAATCTGTCCGCCTTCGAGCACTACCTGCCCAAGCTGGCCATTGGTTGCGGCATCGCCTTTGCACTGGCTGCCAGCGTCGAGCTGGGCGGTATCGCCCGCGCACAAATCGGTATCTGGCGCGCACGCAGCGCCGCCAGCCAACTGGATGCGCCGCTGCAGCGCATCCTCGACGCACGCCAAGTCAGCGATCAGGCGCGCGGCGAAATTGCCGGCCTGCTTTCACTGCACGACCCGCGCCCCACCACCTCGTTGATGGCCGAACTGACCCGCCTGTTGCCCGGCAAGCAATGGGCTGTGAAGGAGTGGCGGCAACCGTCGCCCGACACCGTCGTCGTCACCGTCATCGTCCCCGGCGGCAATCCAGAACAGCTCGTTTCGACGTTTGAATCGTCCCCCGTATTCAAGGGGGTGAGCACCGAGCTGGGCAGCAACAATGAGCTTACGATCAAGGCATCCATCAAGCCGCCGCCTTTCTTGTCGGGCGCCACGACCCCATGAAGATGTTCGAATCGCAGCTGCAGAGCCTCAAGAAACAGGTCGATACCACCCCGTGGCTGCGCTGGGCGGCACTCGCCATCGCCGTGTTGCTGGCGTTGTTCGTGCTGCAATCGCTCGACAACGTCCGCGTGGCGCGGCGCAAGGCGACCGTCGAGGCGGCCGCCAACCTGGAGCGCATCCTGGCCTTGCAGGGCCAGGATGCATGGCTCACCCGCGCCAAGGACGCGACACAGATGCGCGACTCGCTGCGCGCCCAGTTGCCCGAAGTAGCCACCCCCGGGCTGGCGCAGGCCGCCCTGCAGAATTGGCTGCGCGACCTGACCAAAAACTTCGGCAAGGAACAAAACCTGAGCATCCGGGTCAACCAGTCCGGCCCAGTGGACAAGCTACCAGGGGTGTTGCGTGTGAATGCCTCGCTCAGCGGCAACCTGACGCCGCGCCAGGCGCTGGTCGTACTACGCCGCATCGAGACCACCAACAACCTCATCGTGCTGGAGACCGTGGATATGCAAAGCGACTCCAGCAACACCTTGCAACTCACCCTCAACGCGTACTACCGCGTCCCCGGGATCTCCACCCCATGAAACGGCCGCTGCCATGGCTGTTCGCCGCCGCCGTCGTCGGGGGTGCCACCGTGGGCGCGGCCTGGCCTGCCTTGCCGCTGCCGAAACTGTCCAGGGCTGGCGGTGCGTGGCAGCTGCCGTCAAGCCACGACATCGCCCGCCACATACCCCAGGACATGGCGGTAGTGGCCGCGGACATGCGCTGGAAGGGCGAAGGCAAGAACGGCGGCACGGCCGCAGCCGAAGACCACTCCGACTGGAGCCTGGCCGGTATCCTGCAGCAACAAACGGCGACCATCCTGACCATGTCCCCCGGCAAGGCCGCCGAAGCCTCCCGTGTCGCCATCGGCGAGAATCTCCCCGATGGCAGCCTACTGCTGTCGATCAAGGGCGATCAGGTCATTACCAAGCGCGGCAGTTGCCTGACCACTTACGCCATGTTCCACGCCGCCCCTATCGCGCAATCCGACGGTTGCAAGTGAATGGATATGTTTACCCGATGACCATGCCGACCTCTTTCCCCCGCTACCGCACTGCCGTGGGTGCCACCGCCTTTGCCTGCGCTTTGCTGGCCGGCTGCGCCACCGTCCCCCCGCTGACCCTGCCAACCGCGCTGCCGCCTCCCGCCAAGCCGGCAAACAGCACCAGTCACGAAGTGAACAGCGCCGTGTCGCGCGGCCTGACCCAGGCACCCACGCCCAGCGTCAGCGAGCATGGCCCCGAGATATCCGGCGCCAAGGTACGCGACGACATACCCGCCCTGAGCGGCGGCCCGGCCAGCATCAACCTGCAAAGCGTTCCGGTTCCGGCATTCATCAATGCCGTGTTCGGCAACATGCTGGCGCTGAACGTCAGCATGAGCCCGCAAGTGACCCGCCTGCAGCAGCTGGTGACGCTGCGCACCGAGGCCAAGCAGAGCCCTGCCGATCTTTACCGACTTGCCCGCCAGGTACTCTCCGAATACGGCGTAAGCACGACGGTGGCAGGCAAGCTGGTCAAGTTCGACGTTGCCGCCACGGGCAGCTCGACCGAGCCGCCGCTCATCATCAGCGGCCGCGCGTCACCCGAAGTCCCCATCTCCCACCGCACGGTCTTCCGCCTGCTAAACCTCAACGTGGTGAGCAGCAGCGACGCATCGCGCTGGCTCGGCACGGTTTTCGGCTCGGAAATCAAGGTCGCCGAGGAAACCAACCGCAACGCCGTGCTCATCCGCGGCAATCCGGTGCAAGTGCAGCAGGCGGTGGATGCCCTGCGCGTGTTCGACCAACCACTGATGCGGGGTCGCTTCAGCACGCGCCTCGAACCCGCCTTCATGAGCGCCGATCAGCTGACCGACCGCCTGATCGAAGTGATGAACGCACAGGGTTACAGCACCAACCGCAGTACCGGCTCCCCCTCCAGCGTCATCGTGCTGCCCATTGTCGCGGTCAACTCGGTGCTGGTTTTCGCCAACAATCAGGAAACCTTGAACTACGCCGTGGCGTGGGCCAAGGAACTGGACAAGCCCAGTCCGCAGTCGAGCACCAACTCGCTGTTTTACTACCAGGTGAAAAATACCCAGGCGTCGGATATCGCCACCGTACTCAGCGGCATCGGCTCCGAACACGGCAGCAACACCAAGGACACCAGCAAGGCGGGGAGCGCTGCTGGCAACAGCAATGACGCCAACGTGTCGAGCAGCGCCATGTTCCTGATCGACAAGCCGCGCAATGCGCTGATTTACCGCGGCGATCCCTCGCAGTGGGAGCGCACGCTCAACCTCATCAAGCAGATGGACAAGGCGCCCCGGCAGGTGATGATCGAGGTGACCATCGCCGAGGTCACGCTGGACAAGGACGACGAGCTGGGCGTGAACTGGTTCGCCAAGAACGGGATCGGCCGCTTCGACGGCCAACTCTCGATCGGCCAAGGCGCCGGCGGCACGACCGCGGCGGCCGCCAGTGGCGGCGGCTTGTCCTATCTGCTCAACGTGGCCGGTCAAAACCGCGCGATCCTGACCGCGCTGGCTACCGACAGCCGTGTCAGCATCCTCTCTTCGCCGCACCTGCTGGTGAAGAGCGGCAGCACGGCCAGCATCGACGTCGGCACCGAGGTGCCCACCGTCACCATGTCCACCACTTCCAATCAGCAAACCGCCGGCAGCACGAACCTGCTGCAAGCCATCCAGTACCGCAAGACCGGCGTAATCCTGACCATCAAGCCCACCGTTTATTCGAACGATCGCGTCGACCTCGACGTGGAGCAGGAAGACAGCGAAGCCTTGCCCCTGGCCGCCGGCGCCACCGCCAACTCCCCATCGATCCTGAATCGCTCGCTCTCCACCTCGATCAGCCTGCGCGACGGCGGCTCGGTGGTGATGGCCGGACTGATCTCATCCCAATCCACCCACAGCAACAACGGCGTACCGCTGCTCAAGGACATTCCCGTACTGGGCAACCTGTTCAAGAGCACGAGCGTCAAGAAGAATCGCTCCGAGCTGGTTTTGATGATCGTGCCCTACATCATCGAGAGCGACGACCAGTCCGCCTCCATCAGCCAATCCATCATCGACAACATGCACGACCTCAAGGGCGAGATTCGCGCCACCCGCACGAGTGTCACCCCGACCCCCGCTCCTGCTCCCGCCCACCCGGCCCCCGTGCCTGCCACGGCCATCCCGCTGCCCACCACACCGGAACCCGGGCGCGGATGACCGCAGGCGCCCCCGTTGCAGTCGGTTCGCCAGACCATCGCCTGCGCGATTGCCGCGCCCGCCCCCGTATGGCCACACCCATGAAAAGCTTTTTCGCCGCACTGGCCATCGCCTCGCTCGCCCTGGCAGGCTGCCAACAGGAATCCGCCCCTGCACATCAAAACGACAGCTCCGCGCCGACGGTCGGCGCGGCACCGGCCGGGTTGACGATCACGCCCTCCACGTTGCCCAACTGCAACGGCGCCGTCGTCGACGTGCGCTGGGACGCCGCCAAGGCTGGCGTCAGCACCGCGGGTACCGAGGTCTGGATCGGCGACGCCCTGGACGATGCCAAGCTGTTCGCGGCAGCCGGCGCCCAGGGCGACGCCAGGACCGGCCACTGGGCCAGGCCCGGATCACATTTTTTCCTGAAGAACAAAGCGGACGGCAAGCTGATCGCGCAGGCCGTGGTCGGCGGGCCCGCCTGCCATTGAATCGACGCGGCAGGTGTCCGCCCGGGGCGGATGCACATCGCCTTACTTCAGGCGCAACGCCCAGCGCTCGACGCCATGCCATGAGGCATAGCCCAGCAGGCATGCCAGCAACAGCGCCAAGGCAACGTGCTCCAGCAATCCCGCGCCAGGCAACGCCCAGGCAACCACCTGCTGGCTCGGCCAGCCCCACAGGTAAATGCCGTAGGACGGATCGCCATGCCGATCCAGCCACGTCAACGGCGGCGTGAGATAGGCCAGCGCGAAAACCACGGCGGCCAATGCCAGCGGAAACGTTACGGCATAGGTTGGCAAATGGCACGTCAGCACGGCCAGCAAAACCAGCGCAACCACGCCACCCAAGGTCAGCCGGATCTCATTCCGGTACTGGTAAGCCAGTACGCCGATCGCAAAGAAACCGCCAAGCCGGAACCAGTCCGGGAGTAGCGGAAACCACTCGGGATGCAACCAGCCCCCCAGCAGCAAGGCCGCGCCCGCCACGGCAGTCGCGCGCGCGGATCGCAGCAGGCCCGTGGCGGCCAATGCCCCGAGCAGGATATACATGCGCACTTCGGCAGGCAGGGTCCACTGCGCTCCGTTGATGGTCGAAGCTTTCATGCCATGCTCGAACACGCCGGGCAGCGTCCAGGCCATGGCCGGTGAGTATTTGAGATTTTGCGTGATGTAATGCCAGGTGCCCGGTGCGGCATAGTAGTCGTGCAGGTTCAGGGTGGTGAACGCCGCGCCAAACACCAGGGCAAGCAGCGTCACGTTGAGGAAAAACGCGGGAACGACGCGCAGGAAGCGTGCCTTGATGAAGCGGTAGAAACTTTTCTGCCGCAGCCAGCTGCCGGTCACCAGGAAGCCGCTGATGAGGAAGAAGGCATCGACGGCAATGTCGCCGCTGTAATGCCCCCAGCCCTTGCGCACGAAAAAATCCACGCGGTGGACGGCGGGCGCCAGGTGCGGCGCGTGGCCGTAGACGACCATGGCGGCTGCCAGCATCCTGAGCAGCAGGAAGTTGTCGGCCCGGCGCACAAGGCCGTCGCCGAGCGTCACGCCTGCGCGCGCAGCCCGCCACCAGTCCACCCAGGCGCGAAATCGCGACACCAATGCCTGGCTGCTATTCGTCGGCACCGGATCGCTTCCCTTCATGGAAAAAATGCGAGAGCGCCGGCACGCCCATGAGGTAGCACCCGATACCCGCGGCACGCGCGGCGGCCTCATCGCTGGGCTGGTCGCCCACCATGACGCTGGCGGCCAGGTCGATGGCGAAGGCATCGCGCGCGACCAGCAGCATGCCGGGCTGCGGCTTGCGGCATGCGCACGGCGTGCGCCACTGGCCCAGGCCATGCGCGGGATGATGCGGGCAGTAGCAGGTGGCCAGCAGCGGCGCGCCGCGCTGGGCGAACTGCGCGTGCATCCAGTGCGTATACGCGCGGAAAGTTTCCACGTCGTAGTAACCACGGGCGATGCCGGCCTGGTTGGTCACCACCACGATCAGATAGCCGGCAGCGCGCGCGTGCGCGCAGGCCTCGAAGATGCCCGGCACCCACTCGGTCGCTGCAGGCTCGTGCACGTAGCCATGGTCCACGTTGATGACGCCGTCGCGATCCAGGAACAGTGCCTTGCGCGGCGCGGGGCTCGCGGCCAGTTGCGCCGCGGCCGCGACGTCGCCGATGGGCGCGGCGATCATCGGCGTCATCCCGGGGCTTTCGCGTCGAACAGGTCCTGCGCGCGGCGGTAGTCCGCGGGCACACCGATATCAATGAACCCGCTGGTATCGGTGTATCCCGCCACTCGCCCCGCCTCGACCAGCGGCGCAAGCACCCGCTCCTCGAAGGAATACGCCGCCTGGTCGGGCAAGCCGGCCAGGGCGCGCGCCGTCAGGAAATAGCCGCCGGCGTTGATGTAGCCCGCGCCAAGCTGGCCTTTTTCACGGAAACCCTGCACGCGGCCGGCGGCCAGCACCACGCTGCCGTAACGCGACACGTCGTCGACGCGGGCCAACGCCATGCCCAACTCCGCGGCGGATCGCCGGGTGCTTCGCTCGAACTCCGCCATGTCATAGGCCAGCCAGGTGTCGCCGTTCAACACGTGCGCCGCGTTGCCACGCAGCAGGTGGCTTGCCGCACGCAGCGCCCCGCCGGTGCCCAGCGGGCTGGTTTCCACCGAGTAGTCGAGCAGCATGTCGTTCCAGCGCCCGCCCATCGCGGCGGCCACCTGATCGGCGAGGTAACCGGTGGCCAGGACGACGTGGCGCATGCCTGCCGCCGCCAGGCGGTCGAGCAGCCAGGCGAGGAAGGGCCGCCCGGCGACCGGCGCCAGCGGCTTGGGGACATCGCTGACCACGCTACGCAGGCGGGTGCCGAACCCGCCGGCCAGCACGATGGCCTCGTCAGTCGCCACGCGGGAACATCTCGGCTTCGATCAGGCAACACAGCATGTGCCCAAGCGCCTCATGCCCTTCCTGGATGCGCGGCGTCTCCGCCGATGGCACGCGGAAGCAGATGTCGCACGCCCCGGCCAGCTTGCCACCGCCTTGCCCGGTAAAGCCGAGCACGGCGACCCCGCGCTGGCGTGCGGCCTCGACGGCGCGCAGCACGTTGGCGGAGTTGCCCGAGGTGGAGATGGCGCACAGCACATCGCCTTCGCGCCCGAGCGCTTCGACCTGGCGCGCAAACACGTAGTCGTAGCCGTAATCGTTGCCGATGGCGGTGAGGGCGCTGGTGTCGGTGGTCAGCGCCATCGCGGCCAGCCCGGGGCGGTCGTAGTAGAAGCGACTGACCAGCTCGCCCGCCCAGTGCTGCGCGTCGGCGGCGCTGCCGCCGTTGCCGGCGAACATCAGCTTGTTGCCGCGCCGGAGCGCATCGACGCACCGGGCCACGGCGTGCGCCATCTGCGTATGCAGGGCATCGTCCTGCTGCATGGCCCGCAGCAGATCAATGGTCTTGCCGAACTCGGTGACGATGCATGTTTTCAACGTACTTTCCATGCGGTGGCTCCCTGCGGGGTGAAATGAAAATCGAGCAAGTTGCCGCCTTCGGCAAGCAGTGCCCGGCCCAGCTCAAGCCGTCGCGCCGGATCGCACAGGAACATCATGAAACCGCCGCCGCCTGCGCCCGACACCTTGGCAGCGCGCGCGCCGTGCGCGAAGGCCACCGCCTCGACGCGATCGATGAGCTCATTGCTGACGTTGCTGGCCGTCTGCTTCTTGGCCTCCCAGCCGGCTTGCAGCGTGCGCTCCAGCCGGCGCAGATCCCCTTTCAGCACGCACTCCTTCATCTGGATCGCCTCGTCCTTGAGCCGGTGCATCGCATCCACCGACGCAGCCTTGCGCTCGCCGACGTTGCGCGACTGCTGGGCGATGATGTCGGCCGAAGCACGCGACACCCCGGTGAAATAAAGCACCAGCGAAGTCTCCAGCTCGGCCCATACCCAGTCTTTCACCCGCAGCGGATTCACCACCACGCGGTCGCCGCCGTAGAACTCCATGAAGTTGAAGCCGCCGAAGGTGGCGGCGTATTGATCCTGCTTGCCGCCGGCAAGGCCGAGATCCTTGCGCTCGATGTCGTAGGCCAGTTGCGCGACCTCGTACTCGCCCAAGGGCAGGGAGAAATGCTCCACGAAGGCCTGCAACAGCGCGACCACCATGGTGGACGACGAGCCGAGCCCCGAGCCCGGTGGGGCGTCGGAGAAAGTCTGCACATGCAGCGCCGGCATGCACCCGCCGAGATAGTCGTGCGTCACGCGCGCATAGACTCCCTTCAGCAGTTTGAGCGGGCCGTCCAGCGACAGCCCCCCGTCTGCGGGCACGATCGATTCTTCAGCACCGACATCGATCGCGTGAAAACGGGTCGTCCCGTCCGTCGAGTCCCCCACCAAGGCATAAGCGTAGCGGTCGATGGTCACGTTCATGACGTTGCCGCCATACATGTCGCAATACGGCGAGACGTCGGTTCCGCCGCCTGCGAGGCCCAGCCGCAACGGCGCGCGCGCGCGCGTGGTCATGCGTGAGCCCCCGGGCGCGGGTAGCGCCGACGCCAGTAGGCAAGCATATCGACAATGGTCTTCTCCAGCGACACGCCTTGCGACCATCCGGTGGCCGCCACGAGGCGCGCGGAGTCACCAAAGATGACCGGCTCGTCGCTGGGCCTGAGCAGTGCCGGATCGACCGCCATCTCGACCGGCACGAGCGCATGACGACGCACCAGGTCGACCACTTCCTGGATCTTGTAGGCACGCGAGCCGCTGATGTTGTAGACCTCGCCAGGCAGCCCCCTTGCGGCAAGCAACTCCAGCGCACTGGCCAGGTCGCGCACATCGGTGATGGCGCGATGGGTCTGCAGGTTGCCGACCTTCAATACCGGCGGCAGCAGCCCGGCTTCGATGCGCGCCATACGTTGGGTGAAGTCGGCGCAGACATCACCGGACTTGCGCGGCCCCGTCGTATTGAAGATGCGCGCGCACACCGAGCGGATCTTGTTGTTGTACCAGTACTGCAGGGCCAGCATCTCGGTCGCGGCCTTGCTGACGCCATAGGGATGCATCGGCCGCAGCGGATGGCTTTCCTTGACCGGGACGTCTTGCGCTGACACCTCGCCGTACTGTGCGCTGGAGCATGCGACCACCACCACCGGATCGATCGCCGCAGCCTTGATCGCCTCGTAGACATTGGCGGTACCCACCACGTTGGTCTCAAGCGTCTCGATCGGCGCCTGCCAGGACAAGGCGGGATAGCTCTGGGCCGAAAGCAGGTAAATCACATCGGGCTGCGACTGACCGATGACCCGGTCAAGCTGCTCCCGATAGCGGATGTCACAGTGAGCCAGCTGATCGGCGTACGGGCGCCATTCGCTGGAATCAATCGTGGCGTGGTAATGCGTGCCCACGACCCGATGGCCAGCATCCATCGCCCGCTCCATCAGGTAGGAGCCCACAAAGCCAGTTGCGCCGAGTATCAGTATGTTCATCGAACTGCCTGTCATCAATGAATCGTAGCCGTGCCCTCAACGGGCGCGGCGTTTCGCGGCCTCAACCAGGTTCGGCCAATCCGTATCGCGGGAGACAATGCGCCACAAGGCCTCCTCCGAGAACCGCTCGCGCACGAAGTCCTGCGACATGCGCGACACCTTCTCCCAGAGGGCATCGTCCCGGAGAAGAGTGACGATCTTTGCCGCCATCGCCGCCGGTTCGTCACTCACTTGAAGGAAGGACTGCGCGTCCTGTAGCCCTTGCGCACCGGTGGTGGTCGTGATGCAGGGCAAGCCGAAACGCATCGCCTCGATGACTTTGCCTTTCATGCCACCACCGAAGCGCAACGGAGCAACCGCGACCCGCGACGCGTCATATCGACGCGCGAGCTCCTCGTCGGAAACGAAACCGGTGACGGTCACGAAGTCATTGCCCAGTGCCTTCACTTCGTCCGTGGGACTGGAGCCGACCAGGTAAAGATGCGTACCAGGCGCCGCACGCTGCACCAGCGGAAAGACTTCAGACGCAAACCAGCGAGCGGCATCGACGTTCGGCGCGTGCGCAAATCCTGCCACGAAGACCAGATCGCGGCGCTCCGCCAGGTTGCGTCCGGGATCATCCGGGAAGCTGTCATACGCGTACACCGGGATGGTGTGCGCCTGGGCCTTGTTTCCGCTCTCCCGGAGCCAGTTCGCTACGCGTTCCGTCTCGCCGTCGGCCGGATAGTAGACGGTGTCGACCTTCGACCAGACTTCCTGCTCCATCCGGGCGAAGCGCTCGCGTTCGCGCCGCAATTCCTTGCCGGGCTGGACCTTCATTTGCTCATCGATGCGCAAATGATGGATGTCGTGCCCGTAATAGAGGATATGTGCCGTGGAATGGCGTCGGATGGCGTCGATGAATTCCACGGATACGTGCGGCCGGCTGAGCAGGACACAGTCCACGAAGCGACCGTTCTCGCGCATCCAGTCCTCGAAACCCTTGTGGTATTCAGACCCATAGACAACTTCGATGCCGGCGTCCTGGAGCGGAATCGTGTAGACCGGGTCGTACCAGAGGTTCCCCGGCCAGAACTTCACTTCGATGCCTCGCCTGCGGAACATCTGCATGAACTGCCACATCGTACGCGACCCGGCGTCCCGATCCGGTTGCGGAACGTAGTGGTCGATCACGAGCACAACCGGCCGGCCGGCCGTGCGTCCGCGGGCAATCGCCACCTGCTCCGCATTCGGGAAATGATGTGCCTCGAGCTCCCGCCTCCAACGCTCATGAAACTTGCGTTGGTTCTCGACCTGATAGGCCTTGATGCCGGCGTTGAGGTCGGTGCCGTGCGAAACACCCTCGTGGTGGATCACCACGGAACGCGGCTGGTAATAGACCTTCAATCCATGCGCGCGCACCTTGAACGCCAGGTCGGTGTCCTCGCAATAGGCAGGCACGTATATTTCGTCGAAACGCCCAAGCTCATCGAATAGCGCGCGCAGGATCAGCAGGGAAGCGCCTGAGCAGTAGTCCGCCTCGCGCAGATAGCTGTAGACACTGCGCTCCGGAGCATCCAGCCGGCCATAATTCCAGGCGCTGGCATCACTCCATACAATCCCGCCCGCTTCCTGCAGGCGACCATCCGGATAAACCAGCTTGGAACCGACCATGCCGCAGTCGGGCTGCTGCTCGAATACGTCGAGCATGGCGTCCAGCCAGCCAGCCGTCACCTCGGTGTCGTTGTTGAGGAGATAGAGGTACTCGCCACGGGCCAAACCGGCAGCGCGATTGCACGAGCGCAGGAAACCCAGGTTTTGCGGGTTACGCTCATAGCGCAATCCGGGTACGCCAGCCAGGGCATCGATGTGGCTGTCGCCGGAAGCATCCTCAACCACCAACACCTCAACCGGCGCCTGCGGCATATTGGCCGCGATCGAGCGCAGGCACGCTGCCGTAACCGGAAGATTCCCGTACGCAGGAACGAGGATCGTGACTCGCGGATTCTGGGTCGCCGGGAAAGCAATCCCCGCAAGTAACGCAACACCCGACGATGCGTCATCGACACCCGACGCCACATCCATGGAAGCGACCTGCCTATCTGTCGATGGTTTCGGTCGTCGCCGCGCATATCGCGCCATTCGTGTTGCGACGCCGGCACGAAAAGCGTGGAAATCACCACGCATCAGCATGGCCAGCCCGCGCAGAGGCGCAGTCACCCTCCAGGATCGCGAATTCAGGAGTGTGTTGTAGTTCCCGCTCAAGACGGCAAATTCCCTGTTCAGGGAACCAATGCGGGCGTCGAGTCCCATCAGCTCCTGTCTACGCAACTCCAGTTCACGCTCACGTTCTTCTGAAAGCGATTGCGCAGCAGCCAGCTCCCTCTGCAGGCCCTTCGCCCAGGCCACCGTCTGCTCGTGCTCGGCTACCGTCCGCGCATGTGCCGTGCGCAACTCGCCCAGGTCGTGATCCAAACCCTTCGCCCAGGCCACCGCCTGCTCATGCTCGGCCACCGTCCGCGCATGTGCCGTGCGCAACTCGCCCAGGTCGTGATCCAAACCCTTCGCCCAGGCCACCGCCTGCTCATGCTCGGCCACCGTCCGCGCATGCGCCGTGCGCAACTCGCCGAGTTCACGATCCAGTCCCTCGGCCCACCGACTGCGCGCGTCCAATTCGTTGCTGAGCTGGACACGCGCCGCCGCTTCGCGTTGCGCTGCCCGCGTGCGCTCGGCCGACAGTTCCTCGCATACGCCACGGTAAGCAGCCTGCCCAGGTCGCAGCCGTGCCGACAAGCCTTGTATGGCAGACCAGGCGTCCGCCTGAACCGCCCCCTGCCACTGCAGGTACGCTTCGACGCAGATCGCGGCCCATCCGCCTGTCGGGGCCAGGCCATCAGAGTGCTGATGCCGCCCCTTCCTGTCGAGAAAGGCGCCCACGGCAGACTGGCGATCCTCCCAGCCATCGGGCCCATTCAGGCCAAGTGTCACGGCAAGGTCGCGCAACACACCTTGCCAGTCCGCCAGCAGCGCGGCATAGGTCAACAGGTGACGGCGGCAGCCGCGGCTGGCAACCTCGGCGTCGACCAGATGGTGCAACCACAACAGGTGCGCAGTCTCGGGCATGGCCACGCCGCTGCGCGCCGCAAGCGAGGCGGCCACTTCCTCCGGGTGGCGCACAACCAGGGCAAAAACCGGTTCGATGCCCATATCGCGCAGCACGTCGCGCCATAGCGGCGCGGTGCGGCACAGGCGCGGATCCTTGAGCGCCCATAACACATCGCCGGAGAACTCGCGTTCGACCCAGGCACGTATGGCGTCGCGCGCCGTCTGCGCCGCCGCGCTCGCTTGCCAACCTTCCGGCATCGCGCGCACGTCGTCCCAGCGCCGATCCAGCGCATCCAGCAAGGCGTCGTTGATCGCTACCGCGTCCTCGTTTTCCCAGAAACCCTTCGGGTTGTCGACCGCCGGCGCCATCAGGTGGTTGCCCATAGGCACGCCGAGAGCGTTCAATGCCCCCGCGAACGCCGAGGTGCCGCTGCGATGCATGCCCAGCACCAGCAGCGCCTGCCGCGAGGCAGCTCCGTTCAACTTAGCCAAGCGCGTGCCCCAGCTCGGCGCGCAGGTCGGCCACATCCTCCACCCCCACCGACAAGCGCACCAAGCCATCGCTGATGCCCAGCTTCTTGCGGTTGGCGGCCGGCACCGAAGCGTGGGTCATGATGGCGGGATGCTCGATCAGGCTCTCCACGCCGCCCAGCGACTCGGCCAGCGCGAACAGCTCGCAGCGCTCCAGCATGCGGCGAGCCTTCTTCAGGCCGCCCTTGACCTCGATGGTGACGATGCCGCCGAAGCCGTGCATCTGGCGCTTCGCCAACGCGTGCTGCGGGTGGCTCTTGAGGCCGGGGTAGATCACGCGCTCGATGGCCGGATGCTTTTCCAGCCAACCGGCCAGTTCCAGCGCGCTGGCGCAGTGCTGGCGCATGCGCAGGTGCAGGGTCTTCAGGCCGCGCATGGCGAGGAAGGCATCGAACGGGCCGGCCACGGCGCCCACCGAGTTCTGCAGGAAGGCCATGCGTTCGGCCAGCTCTACGCTACCCGCCACCACGATGCCACCCACCATGTCGGAGTGGCCGTTGATGTATTTGGTAGCCGAGTGGACGACAAGGTCGGCACCGAATTCCAGCGGGCGTTGCACCATCGGCGAGCAGAAGGTGTTGTCCACGGCGAGGATCAGCCCGTGCTTCTTCGCGAAGGCGGCGACCTTGGCCAGGTCGACCAGCTTGAGCATGGGGTTGGTCGGCGTCTCGGCCCAGATCATGCGCGTGTTGGGCTTGAGCGCTGCCTTGAGCGCCGCCGTGTCGTTCAGGTCGACGAAGCTGAAATCCAGCCCCGCGCTGCGCCGGCGCACGCGCTCGAACAGGCGGTAGCTGCCGCCGTAGAGATCGTCCATCGCGATCACGTGGCTGCCGGTATCCAACAGATCGAGCACGGTAGCCGCGCCCGCCAGGCCGGAGCCGAAGGCGAAGCCGGCCACGCCGCCTTCCAGATCCGCCACGCAGCGCTCGTAGGCCATGCGCGTGGGGTTCTGGGTGCGCGAGTATTCGTAGCCCTTGTGCTTGCCCGGGCTCTCCTGCACGTAGGTGGAGGTGGCGTAGATCGGCGTCATGATCGCGCCGGTCGAAGGATCGGGATGCTGGCCGGCGTGGATGGCGCGGGTGCCAAAACCCAGCTTGGCGGAGGAGGTCTTGTTAGGCATGTCGGGCAACCGTGCTGATCGGGGCCATACGGCCGCGGAATGGGTGAACGCATATTGTACCGGCGCAGCCTACGCCTGCCTTAATGAAACGCTTCGCGCGTGCCGCCGGATTTGAGCCGCTTGGCGAGCATGCGAGAATGGACGCCCGTCACCACACGGATCGCGTGCCCCATGCAGACCCTACTCGTCACCGGCGGCGCCGGCTTCATCGGCGCGAATTTCGTGCTGCAGGCGGTGGCCGACGGCCTCGCCGTGGTGAACCTGGACAAGCTCACCTACGCCGGCAATCTCGACACGCTGGCCGCCCTGAACGGTGAAGCGCGTCACACCTTCGTGCAGGGCGACATCGGCGACCGCGCGCTGGTGGCAAGGCTGCTGGCCGAGCACCGGCCCGACGCCATCGTGAACTTCGCCGCCGAATCGCACGTGGATCGCTCCATCGACGGCCCAGCCGAATTCGTGCAGACCAACGTGGTGGGCACGCTGGGCCTCTTGGAATGCGCGCGCGACTACTGGCGCGGCCTGGAGGGTACCGCGCGCGAGGGCTTCCGCTTCCTGCACGTCTCCACCGATGAGGTGTACGGCTCGCTGGGCGAAACCGGCATGTTCACCGAGACGACGCCGTACGCGCCGAACTCGCCCTACTCGGCGTCCAAGGCCGCCTCCGACCACCTGGTGCGCGCCTTCCACCACACCTACGGCCTGCCCACGCTCACCACCAACTGCTCGAACAACTACGGGCCGTTCCAGTTTCCCGAGAAACTCATCCCGCTGGTCACCGCCAAGGCGCTGGCCGGCGAGCCGCTGCCGGTCTACGGCGACGGCCTGAACATCCGCGACTGGCTGTTCGTCGGCGACCATTGCAGCGCGATCCGCCGCGTGCTGGACGCCGGTCGCATGGGCGAAACCTACAACGTCGGCGGCAATGCCGAGCGCACCAACCTGACCGTGGTGAAGACGATCTGCGCGCTGCTGGACGCGCGCCGTCCGCTGGCCGATGGCCGCGCGCGCGAGTCGCTCATCACCTACGTGCGCGACCGCCCAGGCCACGACCGCCGCTACGCGATCGACTCCAGCAAGCTGCAACGCGAGCTGGGCTGGAAGCCGGCGCAGACCTTCGAAAGCGGCATCGCGGCCACGGTGGACTGGTACCTCGACCACCAGCCATGGGTGCAGCGCGTGCTCGATGGCAGCTATCGCATGGAGAGGCTGGGCGCATGAACATGAAAGGCATCATCCTCGCCGGCGGCTCCGGCACCCGGCTGCACCCGATCACCCGCGCGGTGAGCAAGCAGCTGTTGCCGGTGTACGACAAGCCGATGGTCTACTACCCGCTGGCCACCTTGATGCTGGCGGGCATCCGCGAGGTGCTCATCATCAACACGCCGCACGAGCAGGCGATGTTCCAGCGCCTCCTGGGTGACGGCTCGCAGTGGGGTTTGGACATCCATTACGCCGTGCAGCCCTCGCCCGATGGCCTCGCACAGGCCTTCACCATCGGCCGCGATTTCCTCGCCGGGCAGCCGAGCTGCCTGGTGCTGGGCGACAACATTTTCTACGGCGTTGGCTTCACCGAACGCCTGAAGCGCGCCGCCGCGCGCGTTCACGGCGCCACCGTGTTCGGCTACTGGGTGAAAGACCCGGAGCGCTACGGCGTGGCCGAATTCGACGCCTCGGGCCGCGTGATCGGGCTGGAGGAAAAACCCGCGCAGCCAAAGTCACACTACGCCGTCACCGGCCTGTATTTCTACGACGGCCGCGTATGCGACTATGCCGCCTCGCTCAAGCCCTCGCCACGCGGCGAGCTGGAAATCACCGACCTCAACCGCTGCTATCTCGACGACGGCTCGCTGCACCTGGAACAACTCGGCCGCGGCTACGCCTGGCTGGACACCGGCACGCACGAATCCCTGATGGAAGCGGGCAACTACATCCAGACCATCGAGAACCGGCAAGGCCTCAAGGTGTGCTGCCCCGAGGAAATCGCCTATCTCAACGGCTGGATCGACGCCGAGCGGTTGCAGCAGCTGGCCGTGCCGCTGGCCAAGACCGGCTACGGCCAGTACCTGCAACAACTGCCGCAAAAAGGGCTGGCACGATGAAAGTCATCGAAACGCGCTTGCCCGGCGCCCTGGTGATCGAACCGCAGGTGTTTGGCGATGCCCGCGGCTTCTTCTACGAAAGCTACAACCAGGCCAAGTATCGCGAAGCCGGCATCGACCACGTATTCGTGCAGGCCAACGTGTCGCGCTCGGCGCGCGGCGTGCTGCGCGGCCTGCATTACCAGTGGCCGAGCCCGCAGGGCAAGCTGGTCAGCGTGCTCGAAGGCGAGGTGTACGACGTGGCGGTGGACATCCGTCGCGGCTCGCCCACCTTCGGCCAATCGGTGGGCGTGATGCTCACCGCTGACAACCACCGCCATTTCTGGATACCGGAAGGCTTCGCGCACGGCTTCTGCGTGGTCTCCGAATTCGCCACCTTCAGCTACCAGTGCACCGCGCTGTACGACCCCAGGGCCGATGCCGGCATCCGCTGGAACGACGCTCGGCTTGCCATCGACTGGCCGATCAGCGAGCCGTTGCTGTCGGACAAGGACGGCAAGACGCCGCTGCTCGCCGACGTACCCGCCGAACGCCTGCCGACATACACGCCATGAAGTTTCTGCTGCTCGGCGCCAACGGCCAGCTCGGCCGCAGCTTCATCGAGGATGGCGGGCTCGCCGCGCGCGGTGAACTGATCGCCGCCAGCCGCGATGGCCAGCGTTTCGATGGCGAGCGCATCGAAGTAGCCGACCTCGCCGAGCCCGCCGCGCTGGACGCCCTGCTCGACCGTGTGCAGCCCGAGGTGATCGTCAACGCGGCCGCCTATACGGCCGTGGATCGCGCCGAGCAGGAAGAAGCGCTGGCCACCCGCGTCAACAGCGAGGCGGTCGGCGTCGTGGGCCGCTGGGCCGCCGCGCATGGCACGCTGGTGGTGCACTACTCCACCGACTACGTGTTCGATGGCGCGGCCAGCACGCCATATGCCGTCGATGCGCCCACCGCGCCGCTGGGCGCCTATGGGCGCAGCAAGCTCGCCGGCGAACGCGCCCTGCGCGACAGCGGCGCCGCACATTTCATCTTCCGCACCGCCTGGGTGTACGCACCGCACGGCCAGAACTTCCTGCGCACCATGCTGCGCGTGGGCACCGAGCGCGACGCGCTGCGCGTGGTGGCCGACCAGTTCGGCGCGCCCACTTCCGCCGCCCTCATCGTGGCCGGCACGCTGGCCGCGCTGGATGCCTGGCGCAACGCCGGTGCGGCCACGCGCCGCGCGCTGGAAGGTACGCATCACCTGGTCGCCAGCGGCCACACCAGCTGGCACGGCTTCGCCAGCGCGATCTTCGCCGGCGCGGTCGAGCGTCACCTGCTGCCACGCGCGCCGCAGGTGGCGGCGATCACCACCGCCGACTACCCCACGCCCGCGCAGCGCCCGGCCTGGTCGGTGCTGGACAACACCGGCTTCCAGCAGCGCTTCGGCTATGCTTTGCCGGATTGGAAGGCCGGCCTGGCCGACGTACTGGATGCGCTCGCGCGGCAGTGCGTTTGATGCCTCTGTAGGAGCGGCTTCAGCCGCTCCTGTGCAATGCCCGGACAGTCGTCGCAGACAAAGGCAAACCCACCATGCTCATTCCCTTGATCCTCAGTGGCGGCAGCGGCACCCGCCTGTGGCCCGTCTCGCGCAAGAACCTGCCCAAGCAGTTCCTCTCGCTGGCCGGGCAAGGCACGCTGTTCCAGCAGACCATCGCACGCACCCGCAACCTGCCCGAGGTGGCCGCGCCCATCGTGGTGGCCAGCGAGGATCACCGCTTCCTCGCCGCCGAGCAGTTGCGCGAGGCCGGCGTCGACGGCGGCACCGTGGTGCTGGAGCCGCTGGCACGCAACACCGCGCCGGCCATCGCGCTGGGCGCGCTGGAAGCGCTCAAACGCGATACGCAGGCGATGCTGCTGGTGCTGCCCGCCGATCACCTGATCGTCGACACCGCCGCCTTCGTGGCCGCCGTGGAGCGCGCATTGCCGGCGGCGCGCGATGGCTGGCTGGTCACCTTCGGCATCCGCCCCGACCGCGCTGAAACCGGCTTCGGCTATATCCGCCGCGGCGAGGCTATCGGCGACGACGCGTTCCGTGTCGAACGCTTCGTGGAGAAACCCGATCTCGCCACCGCCGAAGGCTACCTCGCCGACGGCGGCTACGACTGGAACTCGGGCATGTTCCTGTTCCGCGCCGACCGTTACCTGGAAGAGCTGGGCACGCATGCGCCGGCGATGCTTGCCGCCGTGCGCGCCGCGCACGCGCAGGCCGCCAGCGACCTCGACTTCGTGCGCGTGGACAGGGAAGCCTTCGCCCAGGTGCCGGAAGACTCCATCGACTACGCGGTGATGGAAAAAACCGCCCGCGCCGCCGTGATCCCGACCAGCTGCGGCTGGAGCGACATCGGCTCCTGGTCGGCGCTGTGGCTGGCTGGCGCGCGCGATGCGGACGGCAACCTGCGCGAGGGCGACACGCTCGCGGTGAACACGCGCAACTCGCTGCTGCGCTCGCACGAGCGCCATCTCATCGCCACCGTGGGCGTGGAGGATCTGGTGGTGGTGACCACGCCCGACGCCACCCTGGTCGCGCACCGCGACGCGGCGCAGGACGTGAAGAAGATCGTCGAGCAGCTCAAGGCCGCCGGCCGCAGCGAGCACTCCTTCCACCGCGTGGTGCACCGCCCGTGGGGCAGCTATGACTCGCTGGAAGCCGGCGAGCGCTTCCAGGTGAAGCGCATCGTGGTGAAGCCCGGCGCGTCCTTGAGCCTGCAAAAGCACCACCATCGCGCCGAGCACTGGATCGTGGTCTCCGGCACCGCCGAAGTCACCTGCGACGACAAGGTGTTCCTGCTCGCCGAGAACCAGAGCACCTATATCCCGCTGGGCAGCACGCACCGCCTGCGCAACCCCGGCAAGCTGGCGCTGGAGCTGATCGAAGTGCAGTCCGGCAGCTACCTCGGCGAGGACGACATCGTGCGCTACGACGACGTCTACGGGCGGGCGTAAAAACCGTGGGCGCGGCAGCGAGTGGTGTCAGCCGCGGCCCCCCCTCACCATGGTCGGGCTGGCGCCGCTGCTACGGCAGCGGCGCCCTCAAGCGCCTGCGCAAGCGCCACTCGTCGCGTACCACGTAGATACCAGCACCCAGCACCATCAGCGCCAGCACATACCAGGTGATGAGGTAGTTGAGGTGGTGGTTGGGAAAGTGCACCACCGTCAGGCCGCCACGTGGCCAAGTCGATGCCGCGCCCGCATCGGCATCCACGAAGTACGGCGCCACATCCTGCAGGCCGCGCGCTCTTGCGATCGCCGGCACGTCGCGGGTGTACCAGGTGTCGGTGGCGGTGTCGTTGTGGCGGAGCAGGCCGGACGGTTCGCTGATGCGCAGCAGTCCAGTGACCGTGGCCTCGCCACTCGGCGGCGCCGGGCAGCGGCCCTGGAGGTCGCACCAGCCCTCCGGGGCGAAACCGCGATTCACCAGCACGACGCTGCCGTCGGCACGGCGCAGCGGGGTGAGTATCCAGTAGCCGCTGCCCAGTTCGGTGGCCGTCCACACGCGCGTCTGCCGGTCGCCCAGCCAGGTGCCATGCAGCCGCACGTGGCGGTATTCGGCGCCGGCGGCGGTAAGGCTTGGCCACTGCGCCGGCCCGGGCGCATCCACCGGCGCGGCATGCACGCGCGCATTGGTGTGCACGATCAAGGCCTCTTTCCATGCCAGCCGATGCACCTGCCAGGTGCCCAGCACCACGAAGCCGGCGAACAGCACCACGCCCAGCATGGCCAGCAGCACGAGCGCCAGCGGGCCACGCACTTCGCGTTCGGTGGCAGTGTGGCTCATGCGTCTACCCCTGTTTCCAATCGTCACCGGGCAGGCTTCGCCGCATGAAGGCATCGAACATCGGCACGGTGAAGGCCGTGTCGCCGTGGCTGGGACTCCAGATCATGCCCTTGGCGATCAGGTGATTGCGCGTGGGTGCCAGCGCGGTGACCTTGCGCCCCAGCACGGCGGCGATGTCGCCGGAGCGGTGCGGCCCGGCGCCCAGCTCGGCCATCGCCCGCAGGTAGATTTTTTCCGTCGTCGTGAGGCGGTCGAAACGCACGCGGAAGAAGCTCTCGTCCAGTGCGGCCGTCGCCTCGATCGCGGCCGTCTCGACGTCCGCCAAGCGGATCGGCGAGGCCATCGCCACGTCCCAGGCATGCTTGCCCCACTCCTGCAGGAAATAGGGATAGCCCTCGGTGGCCGCCACCATGCGTGCGATGGCCGCCGGCTCGATGGCTACGCCCAGCTCACGTGCAGGGATTTCCAGCGCGGCACGCGCCGCCGCCTCATCCAGCGGCCCCACGAACGGAAAATCGAACAGGCGCTCGGCATAGGACTTCGCCCGTCCCATCTGTCCGGGCAACTGCGGCAGGCCGGCGCCCACCAGCATCACCGGCACCTGCTGCTGCGCGCAGCGATGCAGCGCGGTGATGAGCGCGGCCAGTTGCGTTTCCTCCACGTACTGCAGTTCGTCCACGCACAGGATCAGCGCTGTGCCGGCGGCCTTGGCGGCACTCCCGGCAGCCTCCAGCAGCGCCTGCAGGTCGTGCTCCAGATCGCCGTTGTCGGCGAGGCCGGCTTCGGGCTGCAAGTCGATGCCGACCTCGATGTCGGCGTATTTCAGCTTCAAGGACTTGGCAAAGCCGGCCAGGGCGCGCAAGGCGCGGTGGCCCAGCTCGCGCGCCTGTTCGGAGCGCGACAGGCGCAGCAGCGCCTGCCGTAGTTGCGGCGCCAGCATGGCCGGCAACGAGCGGCCTTCCGGCGCTTCCACGCGCAAGGTGTGCATGCCGCGTGCCTCGGCCTGCTCGCGCATGCGGTCGAGCAGCACGGTCTTGCCCGCGCCGCGCAGGCCGATCATCAGCACGCTCTTGGCTTGCCGGCCGACGCGGATGCGCTGGGTGGCGATATCCACGGTGCGCAACAGTTCATCGCGCCCGGCCAGCTCCGGCGGTGGCGTGCCGGCGCCCGGCGCATAGGGGTTATCGACGGGGTTCATGGCGACACCATAGCAAAGTTAGTGAAATTATCAAATGTAGATAACATCGCCAACCTTGCCAACAAGACCTACTCCACCGTCACCGACTTGGCGAGGTTGCGCGGCTGATCGACGTCGGTGCCGCGCAGCACGGCGACGTGGTAGGCGAGCAGCTGCAATGGCACGGTGAACACGGCAGGGGCGATGAAGTTGCCGCCAGCGTCGATGCGCAGCACGTGGCCGCGGGCGGGATTGCCGTCCATCGGCGCCTCGCGGTCGGCGAACACGATCAGCTCGCCACCACGCGCGCGCACTTCCTGCAGGTTGGACTTGAGCTTGTCCAGCAGCGGGCCATTCGGCGCCACCGCCACCACCGGCATGTCCTCGTCCACCAGCGCCAACGGGCCGTGCTTCAGCTCGCCGGCGGGATAGGCCTCGGCATGGATATAGGAGATTTCCTTGAGCTTGAGCGAGCCTTCCAGCGCCACCGGGAACTGCGCGCCGCGGCCGAGGAACAGCGCGTGGTGGCGCGGAATGAAATGCTCGGCCAGCTCGACGATCTGCGGTTCCAGCCGGAGCGCCTGCTCGATCGAACGCGGCAGCGCCTGCAGTTGCGCGCACAGGTCGAGGTAGCGCGCCTCGTCCAGCCCGCGCGCCTTCGCCAGTTGCAGCGACAGCAGCGCCAGCGCGGCGAGCTGGGTGGTGAAGGCCTTGGTGGAGGCCACGCCGATCTCGGGGCCGGCGCGCGTCATCAGCTTGAGGTCGGCCTCGCGCACCACCGAGGACTCGGGCACGTTGCAGATCGCCAGCGTGCCGAGGTAGCCGCGCCGCTTCGATTCGCGCATCGCGGCCAGCGTGTCAGCGGTTTCGCCGGACTGCGAAATGGCCACGAACAGCGTGTCCTCCGGCACCACCGCCTCGCGGTAGCGGTACTCGCTGGCGACCTCCACCATCACCGGCAGGCGCGCGAATTCCTCGATCCAGTATTTCGCCACCAACCCGGCGTGGTAGCTGGTGCCGCAGGCAATGATGTGCACGCCGCGCGCCTTGGCCAGCAGCGCGTCGCCGCCCACGCCGAAGATATTGGGCAGCACGCCATGCGCGCCGAGGCGCGACTCCAGCGTGTCGGCCACCGCGCGCGGCTGCTCGAAGATTTCCTTCTGCATGTAGTGACGGTATTCGCCGCGCTCCACCGCGTCGGTGGACAGCTCGCTCTCGTGCAGCGCACGCACCACCGGCGCACCGTCGAGGCCGAACACCTGCACGCCATCGCGGGTGATTTCGACGACATCGTCCTCGTCCAGGTAGATCATCTTGTTGGTGACCTGGATCAGCGCCTGCGCATCGGAGCCCAGGAAGTGCTCGCCGATGCCCACGCCCACCAGCAGCGGCGCACCGCGGCGCGCGCCCACCACCTTGCCCGGCTCATCGCGGCTGATGACCGCGATGGCGTAGGCGCCTTCCAGCCCGCGCACCACGGCCAGCACCGCCTCGCGCAGATTGGCGCCGCCGGCGCACTGCTGCTCGATCAACGCGGCGATCACCTCGGTATCGGTTTCGGAGGTGAACACATGGCCCTTGGCCTTCAGCGTCTCACGCAGGCTGGCGTAGTTCTCGATGATGCCGTTGTGCACGAGGGCGATACGGCCGGCGACATGCGGATGTGCGTTGGCTTCGTTGGGCACGCCGTGGGTGGCCCAGCGCGTATGCGCGATGCCGGTACCGCCGGGAAACGGCGCGGCCAGATACTGCGCCTCCATCTCGCGCACCTTGCCCTTGGCGCGCACGCGGCGGATCGCGCCATCGTGCAGCACGGCGAGTCCGGCCGAATCGTAGCCGCGGTATTCCAGCGCCTTGAGCCCGGCGATCAAGAGCGGCGCCACGTCGCGCTGGGCGGTGGCGGCAACGATTCCACACATGGCAAGACTCCGTGATCGGGCGACGCTGGCGAAGGCGGCGACTCTGCCGCCCGCGCGTTTCAACCGGCTTTCGACCGCGCAGGCATACCCTCAGTTCACCTTGCGGCGCAGCCAATTCAGCAGATCGATGCGGGTGATGAGGCCGAGGAACTGCTCGCCGTCCATCACGATGGCCACGTGGCCACGCTCGAACACCGGCAGCAGCGATTCGACCGGCGCACGCACGTCGAGCTTCTGCAGATCCGCGATCATCGCCACGGCGACCTTGTCGCGAAAGCGCGTTTCGTCGGCGTGCACGTGCATCAGCACGTCCGACTCGTCGACGATACCCACCAGCTGATTGCCGTCCATCACCGGCAACTGCGAGACGTCGTACAGCTTCATGCGGGTATAGGCGGTGATCAGCAGCTCGTGCGGGCCGACCACCACGGTGTCGCGCTTGGCGAAGGGGCGCAGCAGCAGGTCGCGCAGGTCGCCGTGCTGCTCGCGGTCGAGGAAGCCGTTGTCCAGCATCCAGTAGTCGTTGTAGAGCTTGGAGAGGTACTTGTTGCCGGTGTCGCAGACCAGGGTCACCACCCGCTTGGGCGCGGTCTGCTCGCGGCAATACTTGAGCGCGGCGGCGAGCAGGGTGCCGGTGGAGGAACCACCCAGCACGCCCTCCATCGCCAGCAGCTCGCGCGCGGCGAGGAAGCTCTCCTTGTCGGTGATCGCATAGGCCTGCTTCACCCGGGTGAAGTCGCTGATCGGCGGCAGGAAATCCTCGCCGATGCCTTCCACCAGCCAGCTCGCCGACTTGGTGGAGAGCGTGCCCTCGTTGATGTACTGGGCGAGGATGGAACCCACCGGGTCGGCCAGCACGATCTCGGTGTGCGGCGAGGCCTTGGCGAAGAATTGCGACAGGCCAGTCAGCGTGCCCGACGAACCGCAACCCACCACGATGGCGTCGACGCGGCCGTCCATCTGTTCGAGGATTTCCGGCCCGGTGCTTTCGATGTGCGCGCGCGGGTTGTCGGGGTTGCCGAACTGGTTGATGAAGTATGCCCCCGGGGTTTCCTGCGCGATGCGCGCGGCCATGTCCTGGTAGTACTCGGGGTGGCCCTTGGCCACGTCGGAGCGGGTGAGCACCACCTCGGCACCCATCGCCTTGAGGTTGAAAATCTTCTCGCGGCTCATCTTGTCCGGCACCACGAGGATCAGCCGGTAGCCCTTGGCCTGCGCCACCAGCGCGAGGCCCAGGCCGGTGTTGCCGGCAGTGCCCTCGACCAGGATCGCGCCGGGCGCGATCTTGCCGGCCTTCTCCGCGCCCTCGATCATCGACAGGCCGATGCGATCCTTGATGGAACCGCCCGGGTTCATGTTCTCCAGCTTCAGGTGCAGCTCGCACTTGCCGGTGTCGAGGCGCTGCGTGCGCAGCATCGGAGTGTGGCCGATCAGTTCGAGTACGCTTTGCTGGATCGTCATGGTGGCTTCCGTGGAGTGGGATCGGCGCTCGTGCGCCGAACAGTGCCGCCATTTTAGAGGACGCCGACACGCCGCAGCAGGGCGCGCCTCCGGCCGGCCTGAAACGTCGCGGCCCCGGCAACTTCCTGGAAGCTGCCGGGGCCGGCGGATCGCGGGGATGCGGGGCGCGCTGTACGGCTACGCGCGACGGCCTTCCCACATGCGCTCCAACCTCGCCTTGGCATGCAGTTTTTCCCTCTTCATGCTGCCAAGGGTGACATCGTCGAGCGGCAGCACGCCGATTTCGGCGTCGTGCACCTTGCTGTCGAGTTCCCGGTGGTGCTGGAACAGCCGGCGGAATTCCGCATCGGCCCTCATCAATGCTTCGACGTCATCACGCTGCTGGTTTTCGAACATGATCCAACCTCCTCGTGAGTGAGCAAGCGGGCGCCGGCTGGCGCCCTCCCGCCCGTCCACCTCACACGCGCACCCCCACCCGCCCGCACCGGCAAGCCGGGTAACGGGCGAAGCGTGAACGAAGGGGTGCGGGCATGGGGCTACCGGCGGTCATGGAGCGGAACGGCTCCACGGAAGTTGACCCTACTCCGCCCAGAAAAGTGCCGCAAGCCTCCACGGGAACGGTGGTGGCGAATTGTCACGGCACGGTGAAATTCGCATTAAAAGCTGCCAAAACAGCAAGTTGCATGCCATGCAAAATCACTGCTTCCGCACCGGGCGCAGCCTCCGCCGTGCGCCGGGGCGGCGCCCGTCGTCACGGCAGCGGGGCTGGCTGCGAAAGCCCCGCGCTGCGCGCCGGAGCAAGCAATGGACGACCTGGACGAGTGTCGCGCCCCGGCAATCGTTCGTCCTGAGCGCAGCGGAATCGAAGGACGTTGCCCTTCGACTTCCTCGCTCCGCAGAACGCGACCACCCATGGCCAGCCCTCCGCGTCGGCCCTTCGGGCTGACGCTGCCATGACTTCAATCAGGACGGACGAGGCACAAGCCGGCGCGCCACGGCGGCGCGCATCGGTGCGTGGGGGATGGCCGACCGCTATGGCTTGCCGCCATCCTGCTGCATCTGCTCGCGCATCGCCTTGGCGGCCTTGGCGGCCAGCGCGGCCTCGTGCTTCGCTGCGCGCGCCACCCGCGCCTGCGCCTCGGCCAGTTTTTTGGCCTTGGCGGCTTCGGCCTGGGCCTGCTCGGCGGCTTGCGAATAGGCCTGGCCCTGCGCCTGCAGGCGCTGCGCCTCTTCCTGCGCCATCTGGTATTGCAGACGCTGGCGCTCCAGTTCGCGGTGGGCCGTCTCGGCCTCGCGGCGGGTATTTTCGAGCTGGATCTGGTCGTGCTCGCGATCGAGCTGGGCCAGCTTGGTGCGGGCGTCCTGCAACTGCGCCGAAGCGCGCGCCAGGTCGACCCGTCGCTCGGCCAGGTACAGCGCATGCGGGCGCTCGCGCGAGCCGGACTGCGCCAGTTGGGCGATGGCGTTGCGCGCCAGCGACTGCTCGGCCTGGGCGTAGCCACCCAGCACCGGATCGCCAGCCAGCTGGTTCAGGCTGCCGGTAAGCCGGCTGACGTCGATGTCGTCGCGTTTCGCCTGCGCGGCACTGGCCAGGCCGAGGCCAAGCATCAGGGCAGTCGCCCACACGAATGTACGCTTCATGGCTGTTCTCCCGCGGCATCGGACGCGGAGGAGGCAGCGGCCGGAACCTCGCCCGGCACGCTCTGGAAACCCTGCCCGCCGGGCGGTGCGGTGAGCATGGAGGCCGGCGGCGCCGGCATATCTTCCTGCGGCGCGGCCGCCGGCATCGGCGCCGGACCGGCTGGCGGCGGGGCGGAACTTGCGCCGGCCGGCAGCGGCAGCGGCTTGGCGAATTCCGCCGCCGCGGCTTCGGCCGCTGCGGCGCCCTGCTCGCGCAGGCGGGCATTCTCGGTCATCTTGTCCTGGATCTGCGCGCGCGCGCCGCCCAACCCGGCCTTCACCCGCGCCAACTCGGCATCGGCCCGCGACTCGGCGGCAAGGTCGGCCGCCTGCGCATATTTGCGCGTGGCCATGGCGGCTTGCGCCTGCTGGAACTTGTCCCTGGCAAAGCCGAGGTCGACCGGGTCGTAGTCGGCCGCGCCGGCGTCACTCGCCGCCTGCAACTGCGCCTGCGCCTGATTCATCGCCTCGTTGGGTGGAGGAGCGCTGGCGCAACCGGCCAGAGCCAGCCCGCCAGCCAGCAGGGCCAAAGCCAGCAACGACCTTGTGAACCCCGGAATCCGGGCCAGGTCACGGCGCGGCGAAAGGGATGTGTGCACCATCACGCATTCCTGATTAAGCTTCAGCGCATATTGTGTGCGTGCACAATCGTTCATTGCAACGTGATCCAACAGGGGATTTGACGTGGACATCGGATACTTCCTCAAGCTTATGGTCGACAAGGGCGCTTCGGACATGTTCCTGTCCACCGGCGCCCCGGTGAACATCAAGGTCGAGGGCAAGCTCTACCCGCTGGGCAATACCGGATTGCCCGGCGGCATGGTGAAGAAGATCGCCTACTCGCTGATGGACGAGGGCCAGGTGCCGCAGTTCGAGCGCGACCTCGAACTCAACATGGCGCTGGCGGTGAAGGAAGCCGGGCGCTTCCGCATCAACGTGTTCAAGCAGCGCGGCGAAGTGGGCATGGTGATCCGCGCGATCAAGAGCGAGATCCCCAACGTCGAACAACTGCAGCTGCCGGCCATCTTCCGCAACCTCATCATGGAGCCGCGCGGGCTGATCCTGGTGGTGGGCGCCACCGGCTCGGGCAAGTCGACCACGCTGGCCTCGATGATCGACCACCGCAACACCAACTCCGCGGGCCACATCCTCACCATCGAGGATCCGATCGAATACCTGCACCGGCACAAGCGCTCCATCGTCAACCAGCGCGAGGTGGGGCTGGACACCCACACCTACCACGAGGCGCTGAAGAACGCGATGCGCGAGGCGCCCGACGTCATCATGATCGGCGAGATCCGCGACACCGACACCATGGAGGCGGCGATCTCCTTCTCCGAAACCGGCCACCTCTGCCTGGCCACGCTGCACTCCAACAACGCCGACCAGACGCTGGAGCGCATCCTGAACTTCTTCCCCGAATCGGCGCACAAGAACGTGCTGATGAACCTCGCGCTGAACCTCAAGGCCGTCATCAGCCAGCGCCTGGTGATCGGCAAGGACGGCCGCCGCCTGCCCGCCGCCGAGGTGCTGCTGAACACGCCCCTGATCCGCGACATGATCCGCCGCGGCCAGATCCACGAGATCAAGGAAGCGATGGATCGCAGCCTGCAGGACGGCATGCAGACCTTCGACCAGTCGCTGTACCGCCTCTACAAGGAAGGCCGCATCGAATTGGAGGAGGCACTCAACAAGGCCGACTCGCGCGATGGCCTGGCGCTCAAGATCCGCCTTGCCGAAGGCGGTGGCAGCAGCAACGACACCAACGCGCTGGCCGGCGGCAACGACCCGTATGGCATGGGATTCTGAGCCACACCGTCGGCAGGCCAAGCCGGCGGCAAACCGCCGGCCGGGAGCCCGGGCAAGTGCGCGCCTGACCGGCGGACGGCGTCACCGCTTGAGCAGCGGCAGCTTGTCCGGCACGCCATCCCACTGGTCGGCATCGTCCATGCAGGGAATCTTCTCGGTGATGACCGGCCACTGCTTGGCCAGTTCGGCGTTCAGTGCCAGGTAGCCCTCCTGCCCCGCCGGCACGTCCAGTTCGGGGAAGATCGCGTTGACCGGGCACTCTTCCACGCACAGGGTGCAGTCAATGCACTCGTCGGGGTCGATCACCAGGAAGTTGGGGCCTTCGTGGAAGGCATCCACCGGGCAGACCTCGACGCAATCGGTGTGCTTGCAGTTGATGCAGTTGTCGGTGACGACGTGGGTCATGGGACGGCCATCCCGGCGTTTCGAGGACGCGCACAGCATCGGTCGTCACACCGGCCATGCGCCATGACCTGCATCATGGGGCGCCGGCGGGCGGGCAAATTGCCGCAGCCCCCTGACGCATGTCACCGCGACGCGCTTTAGTACTGCGAAAATACCCTCTTCATCATCGGGGATACGCATGCCCACCACCGAGTATTACAACGACAAGGTCGTTCGCCAGTTCCTGCTGGCTGCTGCCGTCTGGGGCATCATCGGCATGTCGGTGGGCGTGTACATCGCCGCCGAGTTGTACTGGCCGGCGCTGAACTTCGACATCCCCTTCATCACCTTCAGCCGCCTGCGTCCGGACCACACTTTCGGCGTGATCTTTGCCTTCGGCGGCTCGGCGCTGATCGGCACCTGCTACTACGTGGTGCAGCGCACCGGCCACGCGCGGCTGGCCTTCGACCGGTTGGCCGGCTTCACCTTCTGGGGCTGGCAGATCGTCTGCGTGCTGGCGATGGTGTCGATGCCGGCCGGCCTCACCACCAGCAAGGAATACGCCGAACCGGAGTGGTGGATCGCGCTGTTCACCGCGGTGGTGTGGGTGTGCTTTGGCGTGGTGTTCTTCGGCTCGCTGGCGCGCCGCCGCATCAAGCACATCTACGTGGCCAACTGGTATTACGGCGCCTTCATCATCGCGGTAGGCCTGCTGCACATCGTCAACCACCTCTCGTTGCCCGTGTCCTGGACCAAGTCCTACCCGATCTACGCCGGCGTGGTCGATGCGATGGTGCAGTGGTGGTACGGCCACAACGCGGTGGCGTTTTTCCTCACCGCCGGCTTCCTCGGCATGATGTATTACTTCGTGCCGCGCCAGGCCGGGCAGCCGCTGTGGAGCTACCGCTTCTCGATCGTCAATTTCTGGGCGCTGATCTCGGTCTACATGTGGGCCGGCGCGCACCACCTGATGTACACCGCCCTGCCCGACTGGGTGCAGTCGGTGGGCATGGCGTTCTCGCTGGTGCTGCTGATGCCGAGCTGGGGTTCGGCGGCGAACGGCCTGATGACCTTCAACGGCGTCTGGCACAAGCTCAAGGACGACCCGGCGATGAAGTTCATGGTGATGTCGCTGGTGTTCTACGCCGCCGCCACCACCGAGGGCTCGATGATGGCGATCAAGACGGTGAACTCGCTGTCGCATTACACCGACTGGACGATCGCCCACGTGCACTCCGGTTCGCTGGGCTGGGTGGCGATGATCACCATCGGTTCGCTCTACGCGATGGCGCCGCGCGCGCTGGGTCGTCCGGCAATGTACTCGCACAAGGGCATGGAAGTGCACTTCTGGCTGCACATCCTGGGCACCCTGTTCTACGTGGGCGCGATGTGGACCGCCGGCATCACCGAAGGCGAGATGTGGCGCGCCACCCTGCCCGACGGCGCGCTCAAGTACGGCTTCCTGGACAGCCTCATCGCGATCAAGCCGATGTACGTGATCCGCTGGCTGGGCGGCGTGCTCATCCTCTCGGGCATGTGGGTGATGGCGTGGAACCTGTGGCACACCGCTGCCGACGCCCGCGCGCACCTCATCAAGCCGATCCCGGTGCCGATTCCCGAACCCGTCGCGCACCAGATCCCGGCACCGCTGCCGGCGGTCAACTGATGCGCTCGTCCATGAGCGCCGCTTCGGCCGGTTTCCCGCCGCGGGCAGGCGGCGGGCGGCGGCACGTTCAACCGCGGTCATCCGTGACCGCACTTTCCAGGAAGAGCTGATCCCATGGCTTACAAGCATTTCGAGGCGATCGAAAAGCACGCCGGCATGCTCGGCGTGGGCATCGCCATCATGGTGTCGCTGGGCGGCCTGGCCGAAATCACCCCGCTGTTCATGCAGGCACACGAGGTGAAGGCACCGGTGGGCGTGAAACCCTACGACGCACTGCGCCTGGCCGGGCGCGACGTCTACGTGGCGAACGGCTGCTACCTCTGCCACTCGCAGATGATCCGCGCGCTGCGCTTCGAGACGGAACGCTACGGCCACTATTCCACCGCCGTCGAGTCGGTCTACGACCGGCCGTTCCAGTGGGGCTCCAAGCGCACCGGCCCCGACCTCGCCCGCGTCGGCGGCAAGTACTCCGACGACTGGCAGCGCATGCACCTGATGGACCCGCGCAGCGTGGTGCCGCAATCCAACATGCCCGGCTTCCCGTGGCTGGCCAAGAACACCATCGATGGCGCCGACATGCAGGCGCGCATGCGCGTGCTGCGCAAGCTGGGCGAGCCATACACCGACGCGCAGATCGCCGCCGCGCCGGAGGCCGTCAAGGGCAAGACCGAGATGGATGCGCTGATCGCCTACCTGCAGGGCCTGGGCATCGACAACGAGCCCGCCGGCACCGCGCCGCCCGCCAGCGACGGAGGTGAGCCATGAACCCGATCTGGGGCGTCGTGGCCGGCGTGATGATCGTGCTGATGATGGTGTCCTTCATCGGCATCTGGATCTGGGCCTGGCGCAAGCACCACAAGCCGACGTTCGACCAGTTGGCCAGCCTGCCGATGGAAGACGACTACCCGCCCATGGATGGCGCAAGCAAGGAGAAAACGCCATGAGCCTCGGCTGGTCGATCTGGGTGATGTTCCTGGTGGTCTTCAACATGGGCATCACTTTCTTCCTGTTCGTGTGGGGCCCGCGCGCGAAGATTCCGCAGGCGCCCGACGGCACCACCGGCCACTCGTGGGCGCACGGTGCCATCCGCGAGGGCCTGCGTCGGCTGCCCACGTGGTGGATCGTGCTGTCCGCCTCGATGTACGTCTCCGCCTTCATCTACCTGGTGCTCTACCCGGGCTTCGGCAACCACAAGGGCGCCCTGCACTGGACCTCGCACGGCCAGCTGGCGGCCGAACAGGCGGTCAACCAGGACAAGCTCGACCCGCTGCTGCAGCGCTTCATGCTCTACACCCCCGAGCAACTGGCCGGCGACCCTGCCGCGCAGCAGCTCGGCAAGGTGTGGTTCGAGGACAACTGCGCCGCCTGCCACCAGCGCAGCGGCAAGGGCAACATGCAGCTCGGTGCGCCCAACCTCACCGACAGCGACTGGCTCTACGGCGGCAGCGGCAAGGACATCACCACCTCGATCCATGATGGCCGCAACGGCGTGATGCCGGCCTGGGCCAGCCTGGGCGAGGACACCGTGAACAACCTGGTGCAGTACGTGCTGAGCCTCTCGGGCCGCCCGCACGATGCGAAGATGGCAGCCGTGGCCGAACCCATCTTCAAGTCCACCTGCGCGGCCTGCCACGGCGCCGACGGCAAGGGCAACATCGCGATGGGCGCACCCAACCTCACCGACCAAATCTGGCTGCACGGCAGCACCGTGGCCGACATCCACAAGACCATCCACGATGGTCGCCAGGGCCATATGCCGGCGTGGAGTCAGCGCCTCACCGACCAGCAGATCCAGGTGATGGCGGCCTACGTCTATCACCTCTCGCATCCTGATGTCCGCGCCGCCGACTAAACCCGACGGCCGCTGGTACCGCCAGCCGTTCCTGTGGTTCGGCCTGGCGGTGTTCGTGGCCTCCGTCGCCGGCTGCGCGTGGATCATCGTGGCCAGCATCCGCAGCGCCGACACCCCCTTGCAAACCACGCACACCGTGTTCGGCGTGCCCGTCAGCGCACACAGCACGCCGCCACCGCGATGAACGCGCACGCCGTCTGGGCCCACCCGCAGCTGCTTGCGCAGGTGCTGCGCCCACGCCGCGACGGCCGCAATGAAGTGGTGCTGCGCGTCGAGGCGCTGGGCGAGCCGCGCCGCGCGCTCATGCTGGAACAAGCCATCCGCGCCCTGCCCGGCGTGCACCGCGTGGCCATCCTGCCGGCCGCGCGCCGCCTGCGCGTGGTGTGGGACGGCCCGCGCCTCGCGCTGGGCACCCTGCTGGAGCACTGCGCCGCGCTGCAGTGCCCCGCGCAGCCGCTGCCGCAGGACGACGCCGATGAGGCGCGCGCCGCCGAGCTGCACGACGCGCTCAAGCGCCTGCTGGTCGCTGGCATGTGCATGATGCAGGTGATGGCCTATGCCTTCGTGATCTACATCGGCGTGGTCGACTTCGTGGATTTCACCACGCGCGGCCTGTTCCGCTGGCTGGGCTTTCTCACCACCATTCCACTGGTGGCCTACTCGGCACGGCCGTTCTTCGACGGCGCCGTGCGCGAACTGCGCGAACGCCGCCTGGGCATCAATCTTCCGGTGGCGCTGGCGGTGGCGCTGGTATTTCTCGCCAGCGCCTTCAACACGCTGCGCGGCGCGGGCGAAGTCTATTTCGACTCGGTAAGCATGTTCGTGTTCCTGTTGCTCGTCGCGCGCTACGTGGAGCGGCGCGCCCGCGCGCGCGGCGACGCGCAGGGCGATGCCGCGCTCGACGCCGCACCGCTGCTGGCCCAGCGCATCGGCGCCGACGGCGTGCTGGAAACCGTGCCCGCGCTGGCGCTCGTCCCCGGCGACTGCGTGCACCTGGCCGAAGGCGCCAGCGTGCCGGCCGACGGCGTGCTGGAAAGCGCCAGCGCACAGGTGGACGAAGCCCTGCTCAGCGGCGAGTCACGCCCGGTGCTGCGTCATCGCGGCGAGGCGCTGGTGGCTGGCAGCGTGCTGCTGGACGGCCCCGCCCGCCTGCGCGTGGAACGCAGCGGCGAGGCCACCACCCTCGCGCGGCTCGGCGCGCTGGCCACACGTGCGCGCGCCGCGCGCCAGTACGCCACCGGCAGCGACCGCGAGATCACGCGCTTCGTGCTGCGCGTGCTCGTGCTCACCACGCTCACCGCCATCGGCTGGCTGCTGGTCGATCCCGCGCGCGCCTTCGATGCCGCGCTCGCCGTGCTGGTGGTGGCCTGCCCCTGCGCGTTCGCGCTCACCGCGCCGGCCGCCTTCACCCGCGCGTTCGCCGCGCTGGCCCGCCACGGCGTACTGGTGACCGACGGCGGCGCCCTGCTGCGGCTCGCCCGGGTGGACACCGCCCTGTTCGACAAGACCGGCACGCTGGGCGTGCCGCAACTCACCCTGGACGGCGTGCAGTCCCTGCGCGGCGACACCCGCGAAAGCGTGCTCGCGCGGGCCGGCGCGCTGGCCCGCGAAAGCTCGCATCCGCTGGCGCGCGCGGTGGCCGCGGCGGCGGGTGCTGGTGCGCTGCGCGCCGAGGGCGTGATCGCCAGCGCCGGCGCCGGCCTCGCCGGCCGTGTGGACGGCCGCGCGTTGCGGCTGGGCCGCGCCGATTTCGCCTTGCCCGGCGGTCACCGCGAGGCACCTGACGAAGCCCTGCTGCTGGCCGACGCCGACGGCGCCATCGCCACCTTTCGCCTCGCCGAACAGCCGCGCCCCGACGCCCGCGCCACGCTGGATGCGCTGCGCGCCGACGGCATCGCCCTCAGCCTGGCCAGCGGCGACGCCAGCGAGCGCGTGGCCATGCTGGCACAGGCGTTGGCCATCCCGGACTGGCGCGCCCGGCAAACGCCGGAGGCCAAGCTCGGCCGCCTGCACGAGCTGCGCGCGCAGGGCCACGCGGTGCTCGCGGTGGGGGACGGCAGCAACGACGCTCCCCTCCTCGCCGGCGCCGACGTCTCTGCCGCACTGCAGGGCGGCACCGCGTTGGCCCAGGCGCAGGCCGACCTGCTGCTGATGGACGGCCAACTGACCGGGCTCGCGCAGGCGCGCACGCTCGCCCGCGAGGTGCAGGCCGTCATCGCGCAAGGCCGGCGCTGGTCGCTGGCGTACAATCTGTGCGCGGTGCCGTTCGCCGCGCTCGGCGTCGTGCCGCCGTGGCTGGCCGGCATCGGCATGTCGGCCAGCTCGCTGGTGGTGGTGCTGAACGCGCTGCGCGTCGGCCGCGACGCCGGCGCCGCGCCACGGGAGTCGCGTCCATGAACGTCATCCTGATCCTGATTCCGGTCACCGCGCTGGTGGTGCTGATCGGCGTGGCGCTGTTTTTCTGGGCGGTGAACCACCAGCAGTTCGACGACCTGGACAGCCCCGGCACGCTGCCGCTGCTGGACGACGCCACGCCCGAGACCACCGCACCGGCCACCTCCGAATCCGACCCGACCCCCCCATGAGCACGTTGGACGAAACCCGCATCGCCACCCTGGTCGACCGCTTCTACGAGAAGGTGCGCGTCGATCCCGACCTCGGCCCCGTCTTCAACGCCGTGGTGCACGACTGGGACGCGCACAAGGCCCTGCTCACCCGCTTCTGGTGCTCGGTGGCGCTGCGCGCCGGCACCTACCAGGGCAACCCGATGGCCGCGCACCGCGCGCAGCCGTCCATCCGTACCGGGCACTTCGTGCGCTGGCTGGCACTGTGGCAGGAGACCACCGGCGAGGTGCTGGACGCCGACGCCGCCGAGGAGATGCGCGGCTACGCCGGGCGCATCGGCCGCGGCCTCAGCATGGGCATGGGCCTGGCTCCGCCGGCGACCGCGGCGCAGCCGTTCGGCCTCCCCGTCGTGGGCGCAGGCTGAAGGTTAGGGAACTCCTCAAACGCGAAGCCCGGCCACGGCTGGCCGGACGCGCGTCGGTCACACAAGTGACGGGTTCACGCCGGCACGCCCGGATCCGCGCCAGGCACGCCGATGAAAAATTCCGCACGACGCGGAATTTTCATCGGCGCCGAATCCCCCTCACTTCCCCTGCGCTGCCCGGATCTGCGCGTCCACCGCCGCGATGGCGGTCATGTTGACCACGCGGCGCACGCTGGAGGCCGTGGTGATGATGTGGGCGGGCTTGTCCAGACCCATCAGGATCGGGCCGATGGCGACGCCGTCGGTCATCACGCGCACGATGTTGTAGACAATGTTGGCGGCGTCGAGGTTGGGCATCACGAACAGGTTGGCGCGGCCCGAGAGCGTGGTGCCGGGGAAGATGCGCTTGCGCAGCATCTCGTCCCAGGCGGTGTCGGCCTGCATCTCGCCATCCATCTCAAGCTTGGGCACGCGTGCCTGGAGGATCTCGCGCACCTTGCGCATCTTGGCGGCGCTGGCGTTGTCGTGGCTGCCGTAGTTGGAGTGCGACAGCAGCGCCACCTTGGGCTCGATGCCGAACAGCTTGAGCCGGTAGCTGGCCTGCATGGTGGCTTCGGCGATCTGCTCGGCCGTGGGGTCGAGCTGCACGTGGGTGTCGAGGAAGAACCAGGTGCCCTTGTCGTTGATGACGCCGGTCATCGCCGAGGTGCACTGGATGCCGGGCGCGAGGTTGAACACGCTGCGCACGTAGCCGAGTTTCTTGTGGTAGCGGCCCACCAGGCCGCAGATCATCGCGTCGGCCTCACCGCGCTTGACCATCATCGCGGCGATCAAGGTGGGGCGCGAGCGCAGCAGGTTCTTGGCCGCGTCGGGGGTCACCCCGCGCCGCTCGGTCATGGCGTGGTACTGCTGCCAGTAGTCGTTGAAGCGCGGGTCGTCGAGGATGTTGGTGAGCTCGAAATCCACGCCGGGACGCAGGCGCAGGCCCAGCCGCTGGATGCGCTTGTCGATCACCTCGGGGCGACCGATCAGCACCGGCCGCGCCAGCTTGTAGTCGACCACGGTCTGCACCGCGCGCAGCACGGTTTCCTCTTCGCCCTCGGCGTACACCACGCGCTTCAGGTCGGCGCGGGCGCGGTCGTACACCGGCTTCATGATGAGGCCGGTGCGGTAGATGAACTGGCCGAGTTTTTCCTTGTAGGCGTCCATGTCCACGATCGGGCGCGCGGCCACGCCGGAGTCCATCGCCGCCTGCGCCACCGCCGGCGCCAGCATCACCAACAGGCGGCGGTCGAACGGGCGCGGGATGAGGTAGTCGGCGCCGAAGGTGGGCACCTCGCCGCCGTAGGCGCTGCCCAGGTCGGAGGCTTCCATGCGCGCCAGCTCGGCGATGGCGCGCACGCAGGCGGTCTTCATCGCTTCGTTGATGACGGTGGCGCCCACGTCCAGCGCACCACGGAAGATGTAGGGGAAGCACAGCGCGTTGTTGACCTGGTTCGGATAGTCCGAGCGGCCGGTGGCGATGATGCAGTCCGGGCGCACCCGCTTCGCGTCCTCCGGCAGGATCTCCGGGTTGGGGTTGGCCAGCGCGAGGATGATCGGCCGCGCGGCCATGCCGGCCACCATCTCGGGCTTCAGGATGCCGCCGGCAGAGAGGCCGAGGAACACGTCGGCGCCGGCCACGATCTCGGTCAGCGTGCGCTTGTCGGTGGCGCGCGCGTAGCGCGCCTTGTCCGGATCGAGGTTGGCGCGGCCGGCGTGGATCACGCCCTCGCGGTCGAAGGCGAGGATGTTGCCGGGCTGCACGCCCAGCGCCACCAGCATGTCCAGGCAGGCGATGCCGGCCGCGCCGGCGCCGGTGGTGGCCACCTTCACCGTGGCGATGTCCTTGCCGACCACGGCGAGCGCGTTGAGCACGGCGGCGCCGACGATGATGGCGGTGCCGTGCTGGTCGTCGTGGAACACCGGGATCTTCATCCGCTCGCGCAGCTTGCGCTCCACGATGAAGCACTCCGGCGCCTTGATGTCTTCCAGGTTGATGCCGCCGAAGGTGGGCTCCATCGCGGCGATGATCTCCACCAGCTTGTCCGGGTCGCGTTCGTTGAGCTCGATGTCGAACACGTCCACGCCGGCGAACTTCTGGAACAGCACGCCCTTGCCTTCCATCACCGGCTTGCCGGCGAGCGGGCCGATGTCGCCCAGGCCCAGCACGGCGGTGCCGTTGGTGATGACGGCGACGAGGTTACCGCGCGCGGTCATTTCGCTGGCCGCGTTGGCGTCCTCCACGATGGCCTCGCAGGCGTAGGCCACGCCGGGCGAATAGGCCAGCGACAGGTCGCGTTGGGTCAGCAGCGCGGTGGTCGGCGCCACCTTGATCTTGCCTGGACGCGGCAGGCGGTGGTACTCGAGCGCGGCGTGGCGCAGGTCTTCGGAATCGGCCATGGGGATGGGGCTTTTGCAGTGGAAAGGGGCCGCGGGGCGGCTTGCCCGGATGGTATCACCGCGACATGTACGCCAGCCGTTCAAACCAGCTCGTCGGGGTGCACCTTGCCCATGCGGATGCCGTTGATGAACACCGAGAACGCCAGCTTGCCGGCCAGCCCGTGCACCTGCCGCATCCACGGCGGCAGGTAGCGCGGCGGGGCCAGCGCGCCGCTGGCGAAATGCGGCGCGAACGCCACCACATCCTGCAGGGTGAGCTTGCCGGCGAACAGGTAACGCAGCAGTTCCAGCCGGCGTTCCTTCAGCGCCCAGCGGAAGAAGGTGTGCACGTTGAGCAGGCCGGAGAGGTACACGTTGTCCTTGGCGAAGGCCGCGCCGCCGGTGACCGGCACGCCACGGAACACGCGCTGGGTGGAATGGAAACTGTCGGCCACGCTCTGCCCCTGCTCGACAAAGAACCGGTACACCTCGATGAAATCGGCGCCGGCGAGCGCCCTCTCGATGGCGAGGATGCGCAGGCTGATGCGCTTCAGGCGCGCGATGTCGATGGCGCCGCTCATCAGCTCGGCGAACACCGCCAACCCTTCCTGCGTGGCGGTGACCCGCGGCGAGGTGCGCGCCAGCGAGGCCAGCACCGGCTGCGCGCGGCCGTTGAGCGCGGTGAGCGTGTGCACCAGCGCCTCGTGCGCGAGCAACTGGTGGCGATCGTAATCGGTGAAGCTGGCGCCGCCGCGCAGGCGGATGCGGCTGGCGCCGGCAGCGGCCTTGGCGGTGAGTTCGGGATCAACCTCCACCTTCACCTGCCCCGCGCCGAAGAAGGCATCGAGCTTGGCCGTCAGTTCGTCGCGCAAGGCTTCGGCGGTGACGCCCTCCTCGGCGGCATCGCCGTCGAGATCGGCGCCCAGCTCGTCGGCCAGTTCAACGAAATAGCGCGCCGCATCGGTATTGCTGCGCGCGCTGCCGGGGATCGCATCGCCCGGCCGGCCGTACAGCAGGATGGACGGCTCGGTGACGCCGGCGGTGCCCACCGCCTGCAGCATTTCCGCGGCAATGCGCCACGACTGCGCGGTGCAGCCGAGGTAGGCCGCCAGCGCATCGCTGCCCGACTGCGACACCTCGCGTTCGATCTCGTCCAGTTCGCGGCAGGCATCGCCCAGCGCGGGGCGCACGTAATCCAGCTGCGGCAGGCTGAAACGCCCCTGCGTGTATTCGGCGATCAACCGATCTTCCAGCGAGGCGGGCCAGGCCACCGTGGGCAGGATGCGGATGGGCCTGATCGCGGCCAGCAGGCGCCGATCCAGCGCGGCGTAGTGCTTGAGATCGAGGGCGGACGGGTTCATCGCGGCGGCCCGCGCCGCTGTCGCCGCGCCAGCGCCGCCACCACGGCCGGCATCAGCGCCGCCGGTACCACGACCAGCAGCAGGCCATCGCGATGGGCGACCTCGCGCCAGGCGCCGTAGAGCACGAGCCCGGCCAGCAACAGCATCACCAGGCTGATCCCGCCATCGCGGGGCCGCACCGACATGGCCATCTCAATCCCTCTCGCGCGATCCGCGCGGCGCGTGTGGGCGCTCGGCCGGGCGGGCGCCGCGCTGGCGACGCAGCTTCGCCTCCAGCGTGGCGGCCTGTTCCTCGCGCTCATCGCGCAGCTTCAGATAATTGCGCCAGCGCTCGGGCGACAGCTCGCCGCTGTCCAGCGCGGTCTGCACCGCGCAGCCGGGTTCGCTGCCGTGGCCGCAATCGGCGAAGCGGCAGGCGACGGCCAGTTCATCGATGTCGGCGAAGAGATCCAGGTTTTCCTCGCCGGTGAGTTTGAGCTCGCGCATGCCGGGCGTGTCGATCAGGCAGCCGCCGCTGGGCAGCATGAGCAGGGCGCGATGCGTGGTGGTGTGGCGGCCACGGCTGTCGCGACTGCGCACCGCACCGGTGGCCATGCGATCCACCCCCAGCAGGCAGTTGGTGAGGGTGGATTTGCCGGCGCCGGAGGAACCCACCAGCACCGCGCTGTCGCCGGGCTGCAGGTAGGCGGCCAGCTGCGCCACGCTCACCGCATCCTTGCTGTTCAGCGCATGCACCGGGGTGCCGGGCTGCAGCCGCGCGCGCAGCTCGGCCACACGCGCGGCGGCGTCGTCGTGCAGATCGGCCTTGCTCAGCAGCACCACCGGTTGCGCGCCGGAGCCTTCGATCAGCGAGAGGTAGCGCTCGATGCGCGCGGGGTTGTAGTCACCGTCCAGCCCGGTGAGCACCAGCACGTAATCGATGTTGGCGGCGATCAGCTGGCGCGCGTAGCGCTCGCCCGCGGCGGCGCGCGACAGCACGCTGCGGCGCGGCAGCACGGCGACGATATGCGGCGGCTTGCCCGGCTCGATTTCCACGAAGTCGCCCACCGCCGGGCGCTCGCCGGGGTCGAGGCTGCGCTTGAGGAACTGCCCGGCCGGCTGCGCGCCGAAGCTTTCGACCCCGTCGTGCAGCTCGTAGCCGGCACGGTGCTGGGCCACCACGCGCGCCACGCGACGGCCGTCTTCCGGCAAGGCATCGCCGCGCCAGCCGATGCGGCGCAAACGCAGAAGGATCTCGGCTTCGCTCATGGACGGGGATTCCGCGGGGCTGGGGCGGATTATGCCCTGCCCCGAAATTGCCCGCGCAACGCCCGCTGACCGACTCGCGCTGCACCGCACAACGCTGCTAGGATCGACGGCGTGCCGGCGGTGGCGCCGGTTTGAGGATTCCGTGGTGGCTTCGATCAAACCCAGCGCGCACCTGGCCGATGTGCGCTACGAAATCCGTGGTGCCCTGACCCGACGCGCCCGTGAGCTGGAAGCGGCCGGTCGCGACATCATCAAGCTCAACATCGGCAACCCCGGTCGCTACGGCTTCCAGACGCCGGCCCACCTGCGCGAGGCGATCGCCACCCACTTGCCCGAGAGCGAGGCCTACGGCCACGAGCAGGGGCTGGAGGCCGCGCGGGAAGCCATCGCGGCGCAGCAACACGCACGCGGCGCGCGCCACGTGGCGGCGGAGCGCATCTTCATCGGCAACGGCGTCAGCGAGTTGATCGACCTCAGCCTGCGCGCCCTGCTGCAGCCCGGCGACGAGGTGCTGCTGCCCAGCCCCGACTATCCGCTATGGAGCGCCGCCACCATCCTGAATGGCGGCGCGCCGCGCTACTACCGCTGCAGCGCGGACAACGACCATCTGCCCGACCCCGACGAGATCGAGGCACTGGTTACCCCGCGCACCCGCGCGCTGGTGCTCATCAACCCCAACAACCCCACCGGTGCGGTGTACCCGCGTGAGCTCCTGGAGCGCATCGTGTCGGTGGCCGCGCGCCACGGCCTGCTGCTGCTCGCCGACGAGATCTACGACGAAATCCTCTACGGCGAAGCCCGCTTCCAGCCGCTGGCCGAGGTGGCCGGCGAGCTGACCTGCGTGAGCTTCGGCGGCCTCTCCAAGGTGCACCGCGCCTGCGGCTACCGGGTCGGCTGGATGAGCCTGTCCGGCACCCCCGCGCGCAGCACCGAGTACCGCGACGCGCTGCAGTTGCTGGCCGCGCTGCGCCTGTGCGCCAACGTCACCGCGCAGTGGGCGGTGATCCCCGCGCTGGCCGACGCCCCCACCATCACCGCGCTCACCGCGCCGGGCGGCCGCCTGCACGAGGCGCGCCGCGCCGTGCTCGACGGCGTGGCCGCCAGCGACTACCTCGACGTGGTGGCGCCCGGCGGCGCGCTGTACGCCTTCCCGCAGGTGCGCGCCGACCGCATCGCGCGCTTTGACGACGAAGCCTTCGCACTGCGCCTGCTGGAAGAGGAAGCCGTGCTGGTGGTGCCCGGCACCAGCTTCAACGTGCAGGACAGCCGCCACCTGCGCCTCACCCTGCTGCCGCCGCCGGCGCAGCTGCGCGAGGTGTTCGTGCGCATGGAACGCGTACTGGCCGGCCTCGCCGCCGAACAGCCGCGCCGCGCCGTGGCCTGATGCGCAAAGCCCCTCTCCCGCCGGGAGAGGGGCTGGGGTAAGGGTTCGGTTTCCCGTGCACTACGCCCCACCTCGTACCCTCATCCGGCCCGGTGGGCCACCTTCTCCCAATGGGAGAAGGACAAGGAGCCGGCCATGCCATTGACTTACCTCGCCCTGGGCGACTCCTACACCATCGGCGAGGGCGTGCCCGCCGCAGGCCGCTGGCCGGTGCAGCTCGCCGCCCGGCTGCGCGATGAAGGCGTGCCGCTGGCCGCGCCCACGATCCTCGCCACCACCGGCTGGACCACCGACGAGCTGTCCGCGGCGATGGATGCGGCGACCTTCTCACCGCCCTACGCGCTGGTGAGCCTCCTGATCGGCGTGAACAACCAGTACCGCGGCCGCGACGAAGACGAGTACCGGACGACATTCGGCGCCCTGCTCGCGCGCGCCGTCGCGCTGGCCGGCGGACGCGCCGGGCACGTGGTGGTGGTGTCGATTCCCGACTGGGGCGTCACCCGCTTCGCGCACGAAGGCGGCCGCGACCGCGCCGCCATCGCGGCGGCGCTGGATCGCCACAACGCCATCGCCCACGCCGCCACGCGGGCCGCCGGCGCGGCCTTCGTCGACATCACCGACCTGTCGCGCGCATGGCCCGACGAGCTGGCCGCCGACGGTTTGCATCCCGACGCGCGCCAGTACGCACGCTGGGCCGCACGCCTCGCGCCGGCGGTGCGCGCCGCGCTGGCAGACAGGGTGATGCCATCCCCGTAGAACCGGTGAGGCATGCCGCATCCTGCGGGATGCTTTATCCCGGCGTCCGGCACCTGTCCACGCGCACCGGGGCGGATCGGTCACCGGCGTGGCCGGGCTGGGCGCCTGAAAAATTCACTCGCCTTCACTCAAAGGCATAGCCCAGCGCACGCGTCACCGCGGTCACGCGCGCGGCGAGCGCCTCCAGTTCCGTATCGCGCGCGGCCACCCGCGAGCGCGCATCCAGCGTGCAGGTGAGCGCGCGGTGCAGCAGCCCGGCATGCGCGGCGGCCAGCGTCCCGGCCTGCGCGGGGGCGAGCAGGCCGGCTTCGCGGCAGGCGGTGAGCAGGGCCACGTTGGCGGTGGCATCCAGCAGGGCCGGATGCTGGGCGGCATGCGCCAGCGCCAGCCCCTGCAGGGCGAATTCGATATCGAGCAGGCCGCCCACGCCCTGCTTCAGGTCGAACTGGCGCGCGTCGGAGCGGTCACGCTCGGCGCGCCAGCGCCGGCGCATCTGGCTCACCTCGTCGCGCACCCGCGCGACCTCGCGCGGCACGCCGAGAATGTCGCGGCGCACCGCCACCAGCGCTTCGCCCAGCTGCGCATCGCCCGCCACCGGGCGGGCACGCAGCAAGGCCTGGTGCTCCCACGTCCACGCACGGCTGCGCTGGTAGGCGATGAAGGCATCGAGGCTGCCCACCAGGAGCCCCTTGGAGCCATCCGGGCGCAGCCGCGTATCCACCTCGTACAGGTGCCCGGCGCGGGTGGGCACGGTGAGCCAGTTCATCACCCGCTGGGCGAGGCGCTGGTACCAGCGCACGCCTTCGATGGGGCGCGCGCCGTCGCTCATTTGCCGCGCGCGCTCGCCGTCGTAGACGAACACCAGGTCGACGTCGGAGCTGAAACCCAGCTCGGCGCCGCCCAGGCTGCCATAGCCCAGCACCGCGAAGCCCGAGCCCTCGCCCGGCAGCCGTCCGTGCTGCGCGGCCAGCTCGCGTTCGGCAAGCTGGGTCACCGCGCCCACCACCGACTCGGCCAGCGCGGCCAGCCGGCGCGCAGTGGCCGCGGCATCGGCGCGGCCGTCGTTGAAGGCCAGCCCCAGCCGGAACGCGGTGGAGGACTGGAACTCGTTGATGCGCTCCAGCTCGGCCTCGGCGCCGCGTTCGTCCAGCGCGGCCAGCACGCGCGCGATCTCGGCGGCGATGTCCGCGCGCTTGAGCGGCAATTGGTCGATACGCGGATCGAGCACGTCGTCCAGCAGCAGCGGCTGCGCGATCACCCGCGCGGCCAGCAACGCGCTGCCGGCGAACAACGCGGCCAGGCGCTTGCGCGCGGCGGGCTGCTCTTCCAGCAGGGCCAGGTAGGATGAACGCCGCGCCACTGCCTGCACCAGCTGGCACAACCGCAACAGGCACGGCTGCGGCGCCGCGCTGCCGCGCGCGGCGGCGATCAGTTGCGGCACCAGGCGATCCAGCCGCTCGCGCGAGCGCGCCGACATCGCGCGCACCGCGCCGCCCTGCGGCAGCTTGACCAGCGCGTCGCGCGCCGCTTCGCCGGGGCGGAAGCCGCTGGCCTCCAGCGTACCGGCCTCCAGCGTCTGCGCGCAGGCCGCCTGCCACAGCGCCGCGTCGGCCGCCGGCACCTGCGCGCCGCGCCCGCCATGCGGCATCAGCACGGCGGCAAATTCAGCCGCAACGATTTCGCGATGCCGCGCCAGCGCCTCGCCCAGCGGCTCCCACGCCGCCCAGCCCAGTCCCACCGCGAGGCGCTCGCGGCTGAGCGCATCGTCGGGGATGTCGTGTGTCTGTGCATCGCGCAGCATCTGCACGCGGTTCTCCAGCCGGCGCAGGAACACGTAGGCCTCGCGCAGCGCCTTGCCGCGCACGGCCGGGATGTGGCCGCGCGCCTCGCAGGCGGTGAGCGCGGCCAGCAAGCCGCGCACGCGCAAGCTGGGCTCGCGCCCGCCGCGGATCAGCTGCACCAGCTGCACGATGAACTCGATCTCGCGGATGCCGCCGGAGCCCAGCTTGAGGTTGTCCGAAAGATCCTTGCGCGCCACTTCCGCATCGATCAGAGCCTTCATCTCGCGCAACCCGGCGAAGGCGGTGTAGTCGAGATACTTGCGATAGACGAAGGGCCGCAGCAGCTCCGACAGCTGCTTGCCGGCGCCGCGATCACCGGCCACCGGGCGCGCCTTGATCCACGCATAACGCTCCCAATCGCGGCCCTCGTGCTGGTAGTACTGCTCCATCGCGGCGAACGACAGCGCAAGGCGCCCGGCGTTGCCGAACGGGCGCAGGCGCAGGTCGACGCGCGCGCAGATGCCGTCCACCGTGGGCTCGTGCAGCAGGCGCACCAGTTGCCGACCCAGCCGCACGAAGTATTCGCCGTTGTCGAGGCTGCGCGCGACGTCGCTCTGCCCGCCCTGCGGGTAGGCCAGCACCAGGTCGATATCGGAGGAAAAATTGAGCTCCGCGCCGCCCAGCTTGCCGAAGCCCACCACCACCAGGTGCTGCGGCTCGCCCTCCGCGCTGCGCGCCACGCCATAGCGCGCCGCCAGCGCGCGTTCGCTCCAGCCCAGCGCAGACTCCAGCAGCACCTCGTACAGCACGCTGGTGGCGGAGAGGGTTTCGGGCAACTCGTCCAGCCCGTTCACATCGCGAAACACCAGCCGCAGCGCCTCGGCATGGCGAAAACGACGCAACGCCGCCAGCGCCAGCGCCTCGTCCCCGGGCAGCTTGAGCGCCTCGACGCGAGCGGCGGCATCGGCGTTGGAACGCAGCCGCTCCAGACCCGCAGGCGACAACAGCGCCGGTTGCGCGCGCCAGGCCTCGAAGGCGAAATCGCTGGCCAGCAGCGTGCGGCGGATGCGCTCAGCCACGCCGGCGTCGTCGTGCAGCGGCACGCCGGCGGCACGGCAGCGCTTGGCTAGCTCGGCATAGCGGTCGTCGACCAGGGCGCGCAGCGCGGGGGATTCGTGGACAGGCATCGCCGCATTGTGCCGCATCGCGGTGGGCGGGCTGCCATACGAATGCCCGCGGTTCATGTCGGCCCGGTTAGCTTGGTTGACGTTGTCATGACCGTGGCATGACTCTTTAGTGTCGCGTCCCGGTCGCGCATCTGCGTTCGTCCCGAGCGTGGCCTGCGTTGGCAGGCGGGGCGAAGCGCCGTGGCGTGGTGCTCCTCGACTCTGGCGCGGCGCACCTTCGCCCAGGGTGCGCGGGAAATGCCAAGCCGAGGCCCGACGCCCATCAAGTTCAAAGAAGCACCACCACCGAGCCTTGCCCTTACGACTCCGCACGCCATGCCCCACGAACCCGCCGCCCCGCCTCGCCGCCATCCCGCCCTGCGTCCGGCCCTGATCGCCGTGGCGACGCTCGTCTTCGTGCTCGCCACCGGCCTCATCGACGGGGGCGAGGGCGTGCTGCCGCTGCGCCTCATCGACCAGGCGCGCTTCCCGCTCGCCAACGCGCTGCCTGGCCTGCTGCTGGCCGGCTTGCTGCTGGTGGCCACGCGGCGGCTGGCGCTGTCTGCCGGCATCGCCCTGCTGTTCGAGGGGCTGATCTACGGCGTCAACACGCTCAAGGTGGCCAACCTCGGCACGCCGTTGCTGCCGGCGGATTTCCGCATGGTGGGGCAGCTGCGGCGCGGCGGCTTCCATCTGCTGGCCGGCTACCTGCCCGCCAGCCCATGGCCGTACTTCGCCATGCTGGCCGGCGTGATCGTGCTAATCGTGGCGTGGCGGCTTGAGCCGCCGCTGCTGCCCCGCCGCACGCGCGGCAAGCGGCTGGCCGCCGGCACCGCGCTGGCCCTGCTGCTGGGCAGCCTGATCGGCGGCGTCAGCTTCTGGGGCGCGCTCTACAACGGCCGGGTGCTGTGGCTGGAGCCGTGGTCGGCCGCCGCCACCCGCCTGCACGCCGGCCTCCTCAGCGAGCTGGTGATGTTCCGCCTGCAGAGCGCGCAAGCCAGACCCAAACCCGACCGTATCGCCGTCGAGCGCCTGCTGGCCAGCCAGGCGCCCGCTTTGCGGCAGGCGCTGCAGCGGCCCAATGCCAGCACTCTGCCCGACATCGTGGTGGTGCAGAGCGAATCCTTCTTCGACCCCCGCATCATGCGCGGCTACGCGCACAGCGAGCTCACCCCCAACCTGCACCAGCTCGCGCAGCATGGGGTCAGCGGAGCGCTGCACGTGCCTACCTTCGGCGGCGGCACCATCCGCACCGAGTTCGAGGTGCTCACCGGACTGTCGCTGCGCTACTTCGACAACCTGCAGTTCCCCTACCTGCAGATGAACCACAAGGAAGTGCCCAGCCTCGTGCACACGCTGGCCGCGCACGGTTACGACACCATCGCCCTGCACGGCAACGACCCCGCCTTCTGGAACCGCACCACCGCCTTCAAGGCGCTGGGCTTCCGGCACTTCGTGTCGCGCGCCGCCTTCCCGCCCGATGCCGCCATCGACGGCAAATACATGACCGACAGCGCCATGACCGACGCCATCATGGCCCAGCTGAAGGACGGTGGCCCGCCGCAATTCCTCTTCGCCATCAGCATCGAGGCGCACGGCCCCTACGACGTGGAGCCGAAGGACAGCGCCGCGCGCGACGCCATCGCCGTGCCGGCCGGCATCGAAGGCAAGGACAAGCAGGAGCTGCAGAACTACCTCTACCACATGCAACACGCCGATCAGGAACTCGGCCGCCTCGCCGCCCTGCTCGCCAAACGCGCGCGGCCCACCCTGCTGCTGTTCTACGGCGACCACCTGCCCGGGCTCGCCGACAGCTACCGCATCGATGGCTTCGTCGATGGACAGGACATGCTGGCGCAGGCCGGCACCTGGCTGCTGGTCGATCCGCGCGCCACCGGCCACGCCGTGCATGAAGACACCGCCGCCTGGCTGCTGCCCGGCCAACTGCTCGATGCCGCCGGCATCCACGACGATCCCTATTTCGCACTCACCGAGCTGGTCGGCCCGCAGCTCGCGGCGCTCACCCGCGCCCCCGGCGCCCCCCGCCCCGTCGACTACCCCGCGCTGCACCCGCTCGACCAGAGCATGGCCAGCGCCAGCCAGTTGCGCATAGCGCGCAAGCTGGAGCCGCTGCTGGCGAAGGCCACGGAAACCGCCGCCAACGCGCACCTGGCACATGTGGCACCGGCACCAGCGGCAGCGCCTGGCGCGACAGGGGCAATGCGGGCGCAGTGACGGCACGGTTGCGAAGTGCCGGCGCGCGGGCTTGCCGCCTCGGGTGCCGCCGATGCCATTTGGCCGCGCCGCGACAGTTTCCTTGGGGCGGGTGTAGTTGGAACTTGCCGTCCCACCGCCCCTGCAAGTCGACCGGACATCGGACGAGCCGCTTCTGTGGTCACCCGACGGCAGCCGTTTTCCCGGCTGCCCACCATGACGGCAAAGCACGCGATTGCGGTGCGTGCTGACCCTCGCGCCGTCAACATGGCTGGCAAAGAAAAACCCCGCCGTAGCGGGGTTTTTCGTGTTGCGCTGCTCTTGGCGAGCAGTGCGGCCATGGCTGGCCGCCGCTTGGTTCACGCCATCAGGGACGATGGCGCGGATGAGGGCATCAGAAATCCATGCCGCCCATGCCGCCCATGCCACCGGGGGCGCCGCCGTGGTTGTGCTCTTCCTTCTTCGGCAGCTCGGCCACCACCGCTTCGGTGGTGATCGCGAGGCCGGCCACGGAAGAGGCGTACTGCAGCGCCGAGCGGGTGACCTTGGTCGGGTCCAGGATGCCGAAGGCGATCATGTCGCCGAACTCGCCGGTGGCGGCGTTGTAGCCGAAGTTGCCCTGGCCTTCCTTCACCTTGTTGAGGATCACGGAGGGCTCTTCGCCGGCGTTCGACACGATCTCGCGCAGCGGCGCTTCCAGCGCGCGGCGGGTGATCGCGATGCCGAGGTTCTGATCCTGGTTGTCGCCCTTCAGGTTCTCGATGGCCTTGAGCGCGCGGATCAGCGCCACGCCGCCGCCGGGCACCACGCCTTCTTCCACCGCCGCACGGGTGGCGTGCAGGGCGTCTTCCACGCGGGCCTTCTTTTCCTTCATCTCGACTTCGGTGGCCGCGCCGACCTTGATGACGGCCACGCCGCCGGCCAGCTTGGCCACGCGCTCCTGCAGCTTCTCGCGGTCGTAGTCGGAGGAGGTCTCCTCGATCTGCGCCTTGATCTGCTTGATGCGGGCTTCGATCTTGGCCGCTTCGCCGGCGCCGTCGATGAGGGTGGTGTTTTCCTTGGTGATGACGACCTTCTTGGCGCGACCGAGGTCGGCGATGGTGGCCTTCTCCAGCTGCAGACCCACTTCCTCGGAAATGACTTGGCCATTGGTGAGGATGGCCATGTCTTCCAGCATCGCCTTGCGGCGGTCGCCGAAGCCCGGCGCCTTCACGGCGGCGACCTTGACGATGCCGCGGATGGTGTTGACCACCAGGGTGGCCAGCGCCTCGCCCTCGACCTCTTCCGCCACGATCAGCAGCGGCTTGCCGGCCTTGGCCACGCCTTCGAGGATCGGCAGCAGCTCACGGACGTTGGACACCTTCTTGTCGTGCAGCAGGATGAAGGGATCGTCCAGCTCGACCTGCTGGCTCTGCTGGTTGTTGATGAAGTACGGCGACAGGTAGCCGCGGTCGAACTGCATGCCCTCGACCACGTCGAGTTCATTGTCCAGGCCCGAGCCTTCCTCGACGGTGATCACGCCTTCCTTGCCGACCTTCTTCATCGCAGTGGCGATGATGTCGCCGATGGCGCTGTCGGAGTTGGCGGAGATGGTGCCGACCTGGGCGATCGCCTTGTCGTCGGCGGTGGGCTTGCTGAGGTTCTTCAGCTCGCCGACGGCGGCGACCACGGCCTTGTCGATGCCGCGCTTCAGGTCCATCGGGTTGATGCCGGCGGCGACGGCCTTCAGGCCCTCGCGGATGAAGGCCTGCGCCAGCACGGTGGCGGTGGTGGTGCCGTCACCGGCGTTGTCGGAGGTCTTGGAGGCGGCTTCCTTGACGATCTGCGCGCCCATGTTCTCGTAGGCGTCGGCCAGCTCGATTTCCTTGGCGACGGAAACGCCGTCCTTGGTGATCGTGGGAGCGCCGAAGCTCTTCTGCAGCACGACGTTGCGGCCCTTCGGGCCGAGTGTGACCTTGACGGCGTTGGCGAGCGTGTTCACGCCCTTGAGGATGCGCGAGCGGGCGTCTTCGCCGAAGCGGACTTCTTTAGCGGCCATAAAATTTTTCCTTGAAAAATTTTGAAATTAAGTAAAGGGAGTTCGTCGCTTCGAAAGCCTTGCCAAAGCAGGCTTCCAGCGACGGGCGAGCGCGATCAGCGCGCTCAGCCCTCGAGCACCGCCACGATGTCGTCTTCCTTCAGGAAGACCAGCTCTTCGCCGTCGATCTTGATTTCCTGGCCGGCGTACTTGCCGAACAGGACGATGTCGCCGGCCTTCAGGCTCATCGGACGCACCTTGCCGTCCGACTGGATCAGGCCGGTGCCGGCGGCGATCACCTTGCCGCGGGTCGGCTTCTCGGTGGCGCTGTCGGGGATGACGATACCGCCGGCGGAGACGCGCTCCTCTTCCAGGCGCTTGACGATGACGCGGTCGTGCAACGGACGCAGTTTGCTCATGGGTGGCTCCCAAGCTTGAGTGGCTGAAAAAGTGAGTGACCGACGAACCAGCCACAAGGGCGGGTTGTTAGCACTCTCCGTAGATGAGTGCCAATTCTAGCTTTGCAAGGGCCCGCTGCAAGAGGCCGGCCACCGTTTTTTTGCATCGACAGATCTGTTCAGCAAGCGATGGGATGACGAACGAGCGCTTTCAAGCGTCGGTCCCGCGTTCTACCGTGGGCCACCCACCCCAGCCACCGCCGCCATGTCCGACGACACCGTCCTGCTCTGCCTGGGCACCTGCCCCGACGCCGAAACCGCCGCGCGGCTGGCCGAAACACTGGTGGACGAAGGCCTGGCCGCCTGCGTCAACCGCCTGCCCGGCGTGCGCTCCACCTACCGCTGGCAGGGCGAGGTGCATACCGACGCCGAGGAACTGCTGCTCATCAAGACCACCGCCGCCCGCTTCGAGGCCATGCAGGCCCGCTGGCTGGCGCTGCACCCCTACGCGCTGCCCGAGCTGATCGCGCTGCCGGTGGTGCGCGGCCACGCGGCGTATCTGGACTGGGTGCGGGAAAGCGTCGCGCCGTGAACCCCATCCCGCGGCTGCCGTCATAATGGGCGCCGCCCATGGGCGGCCCTGTCGGAGTCGTGATGTCCTCGTTGCTCACCCGTATCCTGCTGTCCGGCTGGCTGCTTGGCCTCCTGGCCGTCGCCACCGTCAGCCGCGCCCAGGATGGCATCCTGCCGGTCACCGCGGCCTACCGGCTCAGCGCCGACGCCGGCACGCCCGGCGTGCTCAGGCTGCACTGGACGATCGCGCCGGATTACTACCTCTACCGCGGCCGCATGAAGTTCACCGCCGGCGACGGCGTGACGCTGGGCGAGGCGCAGTTGCCGCCGGGTGAGAAAGAAGTCGACCCCTACATCGGCGCGGTGGAGCTGTACCACCACGGCGTGGATGCCACGATCCCCTACACCATGGCGCCGGGCGCCACGCGCCTCACGCTGGCCGTGCGCTACCAGGGCTGCCACGAAGTGGAGCCCAAGATCTGCTACCCGCCGCACACCGAACAGCTCGACCTGCCGTTGCCCAGCGCGGCCGCCGCGCCGGCCGGCGTCACGCTGGGCGCCGCGTTGCAGTCCCTGGGCGGCAACGCGCCGGACAGCCTGCCTGGCACACAAACCACCCCGCTACCCGCGGAGCAGGCCTTCCGCTTCAGCGCACTGGCGCAGGATGGCCGGCACCTGCTGCTGCGCTGGATGCTGCCCAAGGACTACTACCTCTACCGCGACCACATCGCGCTCACGCTGAAAGACGCCGGCGCGCTGAAACTCGCCGCGCCCGCCTGGCCGGCCGGCAGCGTGGCGCATGAGGACGCGCAATTCGGCAAGGTCACCGTGTACTTCGGCGGACTGGAGCTGCCGGTCGCGATCGAAGGCGACACCGCGGGCCGCCGCCAGCTCACCGTGCAGGCCAGCTTCCAGGGTTGCCAGGATGGCGGCATCTGCTACCCGGTGATGACACGCACGGCCACGGTGGATCTCGCCAGCGGCGCGGTGGCCGATGGCCAACCCGTCCCACCTCCTGCCACCACGGCGCCAGGCACTGCCGCACCCGCCACCGCCGGCGGGCCACTGTCCACCGGACTCGTCGCCGCCCTGCTGCTCGCGCTCGGCGGCGGTTTGATCCTGAACCTGATGCCCTGCGTGCTGCCGGTGCTGTCGCTGAAGGCGGTCAGCCTGCTGGAAAGCGGCGAACAGCCGGCGCGCCGGCGCCGCCACGCGCTGGCCTACACCGCCGGCGTGCTGTCGAGTTTCGCCGCGCTGGGCGCGGGCATCCTCGCGCTGCGCGCGGCCGGCCGCGCGCTGGGCTGGGGCACGCAGTTGCAGCAACCACTGGTGGTGGCCGCGCTGGCCTGCGTGATCTTCGCACTGGGACTCATGATGTCCGGCGTACTGCAGTTCGGTGCCGGCCTCGGCCATGCCGGCGACGCATTGGCCCGCCAACGCGGCCTGGCCGGGGATTTCTTCACCGGCGTACTGGCCGTGGTGGTGGCCAGCCCCTGCACCGCGCCGTTCATGGGCAGCGCGCTGGCCTACGCCTTCGTGGCACCGCCGCCGTACGCCATGGCCGTGTTCCTCGCGCTGGGGCTGGGGCTGGCGTCACCCTTCCTCGCCATCGCCTACGTGCCCGCGCTGGCGCGCAAGATGCCGCGCCCGGGCCGCTGGATGGAGACGCTCAAGCAGGTGCTGGCCTTCCCGATGTACCTCACCGCCGCATGGCTGGCCTGGGTACTGGCCAACCAGCGCGGCGCCGATGAGGTGGGCCTGCTGCTGGTGGCCATGGTGCTGCTGGCGATGGCGCTGTGGGGCTTCGAGCGCAGCCGTGCCGGCGGCATGACCGGCAAGCTCGCCGCCACCCTCCTGGCGCTGTCCGTGCTGGCACCGCTTTATCTGCTGGCGCAGCTGCCGGCCACGACGGCAACGACCATGCCGGCCGGCAGCCTGCCTTACAGCGCGACCAGGCTCGCCGAACTGCGCGCCGCCGGCACCCCGGTGCTGGTGGACATGACCGCCGACTGGTGCATCACCTGCAAGGCCAACGAGCACACCGTGCTCGACACCGCCGCCTTCCGCGCCGCGCTCAAGCGCTACGGCGCGGTGTACATGAAAGGCGACTGGACCAACGAAGACCCGGCCATCACCGCTTTCCTGCAGCAGTACCACTCGCCCGGCGTGCCGCTGTACGTGGTGTTCCCCAAGGGGGGCGGCGAAGGCCGACAGCTACCCACCGTGCTGACCACGGCGCTGGTGCAGCGGGCGCTGGCCGAGGCGGCAAGGTGAGTCTGCTCCGCCTTCCTCTCCCCCTGGCTCTGCCTGGGGGAGAGGGCAGCGTGAGGGGGGCTTTTCGCCCACCACACCCCCTCGCCCCAGCCCTCACCCCCGAAAGTGCCCGGGGCCGAGGGGGCATCCACCACCCCTGCAATAGCCGGAACGTCGGCCATCAGGCAACTTCGCCATGCTGAGCCGCGCGAACACCGTCATCCTGGCCGTGGCCGTGCTGGCCGCCGCCCTGGGCGGCTGGCTGCAGTACGCGAGCCGGCGGGCGCATGTGCCGGCGGGCGTGGTGGTGGCGCGGGTCGGCCAGCCCGCACCTGCGCTGGTTTTGCCGGATCTGCACGGCAGCCCCCATGCGCTGGCCGATTACCGTGGCCGCCGCGTGCTGCTCAATTTCTGGGCCAGCTGGTGCGGGCCGTGCCTGGACGAGCTGCCGGCGCTGGATCAAGCCCAGGCAAAGTTCGGCGAAAGCGGAGCTATCGTGCTCGGTATAGCGATGGATGATCCCGCACGCGTTCGTGCCTTTCTCAGCCAACATCCGGTGCGTTACCCGATCTTGCTGGGTCGCCTGACCCCGCCAAGCACCACGCTGATTTTCGACGATGCCGACGAAGTGCTGCCATATAGCGTATTGATCGATACAGATGGCCACGTGGTCGCGACCCATCGTGGCCCACTGGACGCCGCCTTGCTCGACGACTGGCTTGTGAGAGGTGCGGTCAAGGATGACCACCCATCTTGATCTCCGCGACCGGGGGCGATCGCAAAAGCATCGCATACGCCAGCGCACGGAGAGTGACTCGCTTCTCCGTTGAACATCGCCGAACAGCGCCGAACTGGACAACATTCGGAACTGCGCGCACACTGCGCCCGTTCCGGGGCTACCGGACGCCGTCAAGAGTATGGTGTGGCGAAGATCCTGGTCCTGCATGGGCCCAACCTCAACTTGCTGGGCAGCCGCGAACCGGGCGTCTACGGCCACGACACGCTGGCTGACATCGACGCCCGGCTGATCGCCCAGGCCAAGGCGGCCGGGCATGCGCTCGCCTGCTTCCAGTCCAACGCCGAGCACGCGCTGATCGAGCGCGTGCACGCTGCGCGCGACGAGCAGGTCGCGATGATCCTGTGCAATGCCGGCGCGTTCACCCACACCAGCCTCGCGCTGCGCGATGCGTTCGCGGCGGCGGCCGTGCCCTTCATCGAGGTGCACCTGTCCAACGTGCACGCCCGCGAAGCATTCCGGCATCACTCGTACCTGTCCGCCATCGCGGTGGGCGTGATCTGCGGCTTCGGCGCAGACAGCTACCGCCTGGCGCTGGACGCCGCGCTCGCCCGACTGGCGCGCGGCTGACCCCACCCTTTTTTCCCTTTCCCGTCGCTCGGGGCGACGTCACGTCATGAAGGCCATCCCATGGATCTGCGCAAGATCAAGAAGCTGATCGACCTGCTCGAGGAATCCAACCTCGCCGAACTGGAAATCAAGGAGGGCGAGGAAGTAGTGCGCCTGTCGCGCGTGCCCAAGAGCGGCGTGGTCGCCGCCGCGCCCGCCCCGGTCATGATGGCTCCCGCCCCCGCCGCGGCGCCGGCCGTCGCCGCACCTGCGGCAGCGGTCGCCGCTCCCGCCGCCGATGCCCTGCCGGCCGGCACCGTGGTGAAGGCGCCGATGGTGGGCACTTTCTACGCCGCCGCCACCCCCGGCGCTCCGGCGCTGGTGAAGGTGGGCCAGCAGGTCAAGGTGGGCGACACGCTGGGCATCATCGAGGCGATGAAGATGTTCAACCAGATCGAGGCCGAGATCGCCGGCACGGTCAAGGCAATCCTGATCGAGAACAGCCAGCCGGTGGAATTCGACCAGCCGATGTTCGTCATTGCGTAATCCTGCGGGACGCGGGACGCAGGCCTCAGGCCTCGGCAAAGCAGGGGCTGCGCATCGCGCTCCTGCTCCGCCGAGTCCCGAGTCCCGCGTCCCGAGCCCCGGCTCCCGGAGCCTTCCATGCTAGAAAAAGTCCTCATCGCCAACCGCGGCGAAATCGCCCTGCGCGTGCTGCGCGCCTGCCAGAGTCTGGGCATCCGCACCGTGGCGGTGCACTCCACCGCCGACCGCAACTCCAAACACGTGGGCCTCGCCGACGAAGCCATCTGCATCGGCCCGGCACCGTCGGCGGAGAGCTATCTCAACATCCCGCGCATCATCGCGGCGGCGGAGATCACCGACGCCCAGGCCATCCATCCCGGCTACGGCTTCCTCTCCGAGCGCGCGGATTTTGCCGAGCAGGTGGAACAATCCGGCTTCATCTTCATCGGGCCGACCGCCGACGTGATCCGCCTGATGGGCGACAAGGTCGAGGCCATCCGGGCCATGAAGGCCGCCGGCGTGCCGTGCGTACCCGGCTCCGGCGGCCCGCTGGGCGAGGACATCGAGGAGAACATGCGCATCGCGCGTGAGATCGGCTACCCCGTCATCATCAAGGCGGCCGGTGGCGGCGGCGGGCGCGGCATGCGCGTGGTGCGCACCGAGGCGCATCTGGGCAACTCCATCGTGATGACCAAGCAGGAGGCCAAGGCAGCCTTCGGCAACGACATGGTCTACATGGAGAAATTCCTGGAGAACCCGCGCCACGTGGAAATCCAGGTGCTGGCCGACGGCCAGGGCCACGCCATCTATCTCGGCGAGCGCGACTGCTCCATGCAGCGTCGCCACCAGAAGGTGGTGGAAGAGGCTCCCGCGCCCGGCATCACGCCCGAGTTGCGTGCGCAGATCGGCAAGGTCTGCGTCGATGCCTGCCTGCGCATCAACTACCGCGGCGCCGGCACCTTCGAGTTCCTGTTCGAGGACGGCCGCTTCTACTTCATCGAGATGAACACGCGCATCCAGGTCGAGCACCCGGTGACCGAATTCATCACCGGCGTGGATCTGGTGCGCGAGCAACTGCTGATCGCCGGCGGCCAGCCGCTGTCGATCCGGCAGGAGGACGTCAAGATCACCGGCCATGCCATCGAATGCCGCATCAACGCCGAGGATCCGGACACCTTCATGCCCTGCCCCGGCACGGTGAAGCGCTTCGAGGCGCCCGGCGGCCCCGGCGTGCGCGTGGATACCCACCTCTACGACGGCTACAAGATCCCGCCGAACTACGACTCGATGATCGGCAAGCTGATCGTGCACGGCCCGGATCGCAAGACCGCCATCGCCCGCATGCAGCTGGCGCTCGCCGAAACAGTGATCGAAGGCGTCAAGTGCAACATCCCGCTGCAGCAGCGGATCATGGCCGACGTGGGCTTCCAGCATGGTGGGCAGAACATCCACTACCTGGAAAAACGCATCGCGGAGCAGAAGGAAAAAGCCACGCCCGCTTCAACATAAACAGCGCGCCTCTTGCGTTTGCCTCCTCTCCCCTCCGGGATGCAGGGAAGGGTCATGGATGGCCCTGCCCTGAGGAGCGAGGAAGAGGATTGAGATGAGGGGTCGGGGCTCGCGAGAATCCTGATCGAAGCTCGCCCGAACCCACTTCTCCGTGAGCGCAGCCCCTCACCCCAGCCCTCTCCCCTAAAAGGGGGAGGGAGTGAACTCCACCATGCCCTTCCTCGAACTCTCCCTCACCACCCGCCTCGAACAGCAGCCCCGCGTGGAAGCAGCGCTGGAGGATCTCGGCGCACTCGCGGTCACGCTGCGCGATGCCGATGCGGAGACGCCGGACGAGCAGGCGATCTTCGAGCCTGGCGTGGGCGAGCTGCCGCTGTGGCCCACGATCACGCTGAACGCGCTGTTCGACGCGCACACCGACCGCCGCGGCCTCGCCGCCGCGCTCGGCGGGTTGCTGCCGTGGCTGACGCCCGACCAACTGGATTTCCGCGAGGTGGCGGATCAGGACTGGGAGCGTGTGTGGATGGATCAGTACCAGCCGATGCACTTCGGCCAGCGGTTGTGGATCTATCCGTGGAACATCGAGCCGCCGGCCGACGACGCCGCCGTGGTGGTGCGCCTCGACCCCGGCCTCGCCTTCGGCAGCGGCACTCACCCCACCACCGCGCTGTGCCTGGACTGGCTGGACAGCCTCGAGCTCGCCGGCAAGTCGGTCACCGATTACGGTTGCGGCTCGGGCATCCTCGCCATCGCGGCGCTCAAGCTGGGCGCGGCCAGCGCGATCGGCGTGGACAACGATCCGCAGGCGCTCATCGCCACGCACGACAACGCCCAGCGCAACGGCGTGGCCACGCAACTGGCGGCCTACCTGCCCGACGACGCACCGCCAGCCACCGCCGACGTCTTCGTGGCCAACATCCTCGCCGGCCCGCTGGGCGAGCTCGCACCCGCCTTCGCGCGCGCCGCCAAACCCGGCGCGCCGTTCGCCATCTCCGGCATCCTGGACGGCCAGCAGGAGGAACTGCTCGCGCGCTATGCCGCGTGGTTCGACCAGCTTCGCGTGGACAAGCGGGACGGCTGGGTGCGCATCAGCGGGCGCCGCCATGGCTGAGCGGCTGTGATTTTTTCAGCCTCGAAGCCCGGCCATGGAGAGCCGGACGAGGATCGGGCGCGCAAGCGACTGATCCTCGGAGCGGCGTCCGGACATGCGCCGGACGCGCCGATGAGGATTTCCGCAGGAAGCGGAAATCCCCACAGGCTCTGGGCGATGGCCGTTTGCTAAGCTGGCGGCCATTTTCCCATCCCCGTTCGCATGTACACGCAATGTCCTGAATGCCTCTCGGTGTTTTCGCTCGGCGCGCAAGCGCTGGTGCAGGCGCATGGCTACGTGGAGTGCGGGCACTGCGGCGCCCACTTCGACAGCCTCGCCACGCTGACCGATCAACTGCCGTCCAGGCTCATCCACGGGCTGCCCTTGAACACCCAGGCGCTCGCTCCGCCCTGCGTTGATCTGGTGGTGTATCGCCCGCGCCCACCCGAACCCACGCCGCCCGTGGTCGCCGAAACCAGCCCGAACACGCCCGCCACGCCATCGGCGTCGGAAGACTTCTCGACGCTGACCTTCGCGCCGCACTTCGCCAAGGCGCGCCGCGCGCACAAGCCGCCGCGCACCCGCCGTGCCAGGCGCGGCGCACGCCGCTGGCCGTGGGCAGCGACCTGCGCGGTGCTGGTGTTGCTGCTCGCCGCGCAGTTGGGCTGGGTGGGGCGCGACGGCCTGATCCGCAACCCGCTCACCGGCAGTTGGCTGCGCGGTCTCTGCGCCACGGTCGCCTGCCGCCTGCCGCTGGTCGCTGCGCCGCGCCAATTGCACCTGCTGGCCAGCAATGTCGAAACCCATCCCAACGCCGCCCACGCGCTGATGATCAGCCTCAGCCTGCGCAACGACGCCCGCTTCGCCCAACCGTGGCCGACCGTCGTGGTCAGCCTGGAAGACGCACAGGGCCGCAAGGTGGCGATGCGCCGCCTGTCGCCCACCGATTACCTCGACGACGACACCATCCTGCAACGCGGCCTCGCCCCCGGCGCCACCACCGCCTTGCTGCTGGAAGTCGAAGACCCGGGCAAGCAAGCCGTGGCCTACGAATTCGCTTTCCAGTAGAGCCGCCTGGCGGCACACCCTGGCGCAGCGTTCCACCTTCTCGCGCCGGCCGGTGACGACACAGCACTTAAATTTCCCCGTCGCCCCGGGTAGACTCACCCACTCCCAGCGCCATCGTCACGCAACCCGCAAAGGCTGCGCTTCAAGGCCGTGGTCGCCGGGCATCATCAGAAACCGCGGCCCAAGCAGCCGCGCCTGCCGTACCGAGGGAATGCCTGTGAACGTCGTGAGATTGCCAGCCACCGAAGCCACCCGTCCGGGCGCTTCGCAGAGTGCGCTAGGCGAGTGCGTGGCCCGCACCGTGCGCCGCTATCTCGCCGACCTCGGTGACGCGGACAGCGGCGAAGGCCTGCACGCGCTGGTGATCCACGAGGTGGAAGGCCCGCTCTTGCGCGAAGTGCTGGCCTACCACGACGGCAACCAGAGCCGCGCCGCCGCCGCGCTGGGCATCAACCGCGCCACGCTGCGCAAGAAGCTGGCGGTGCACGGACTGCTTTGAGGCCGGCCGCAGGCACGTCGTCGTTTGGCCGTCCAAACGACGGACTTGGCGCAATTCCGCTATAATTGCCGGCTTTCCCGCCTGGAAACCGCCATGTCCGCCCCCGCCGTCGTTCCCGTCCGCCGCGCCCTGGTCAGCGTTTCCGACAAGACCGGCCTGATCGAACTCGGCCGCCGGCTCGCCGCCAGGGGCGTGGCACTGCTCTCCACCGGCGGCTCGGCGCGCGCGCTGCGCGAGGCCGGCATCGCGGTACAGGATGTCAGCGAGCTCACCGGCTTTCCCGAGATCATGGACGGCCGCGTCAAGACCCTGCACCCCAAGGTGCACGGCGGCCTGCTCGGCCGGCGTGGCGTGGACGACGCGGTGATGGCCGAACTGGGCATCGCACTCATCGACCTGCTGGTGCTGAACCTCTACCCGTTCGAGGCCACCGTGGCCAAGCCCGGCTGCACGCTGGAAGACGCCATCGAGAACATCGACATCGGCGGCCCGGCGATGCTGCGTTCGGCAGCCAAGAACTGGAACGACGTGGGCGTGGTCACCGCGCCCGACCAGTACGAAGCCGTGCTGGCCGAGATCGAAAGCGCCGGCGGCCTGTCGCGCGCCACGCGCTTCAAGCTCGCCGTGACCGCGTTCAACCGCGTGGCCAACTACGGCGGCGCGATCAGCGATTACCTCTCGGGCCTGCAGCTCGACGAGGCGCACGAAGCCATCACCGGCCATGACGCCTTCCCCGCGCAGGCCAATGGCCGCTTCGAGAAGGTGATGGATCTGCGCTACGGCGAGAACCCGCACCAGAGCGCCGCGTTCTACCGCGACCTGTATCCCGCGCCCGGCACGCTGGCCACCTTCGAGCAATTGCAGGGCAAGGAACTCTCCTTCAACAACATCGCCGACGCCGACGCGGCGTGGGAGTGCGTGCGCAGCTTCCACAAGCCCGCCTGCGTGATCGTCAAGCACGCCAACCCCTGCGGCGTGGCGGTGAGCCTGGACGGCACCGGCAAGGCCTACGACCTCGCCTGGCAGACCGATCCCACCTCGGCCTTCGGCGGCATCATCGCCTTCAACCGCGTGCTCGACGGCGCCACCGCGGCCGCCATCGTGGCGCGCCAGTTCGTGGAAGTGGTGCTGGCGCCGGGCTACGAGCCGGCCGCGCTGGAGGCGTTCAAGAAGAAGGGCAACGTGCGCGTGCTCGTGATCCCGCCGCCCGCCGGCGCCGACCTCGAACACGGTGGCCTGGCCGCCGCGCACCCCGGCAACAACGTCAAGCGCGTGGGCTCGGGCCTCTTGATCCAGACTGCCGACACCGGCATGGTCACCGCCGCCGACCTGAAGGTGGTCACCAAGCTGGCGCCCACGCCCGCGCAGATCGACGACCTGATCTTCGCGTGGAAGGTGGCCAAGTTCGTCAAGTCCAACGCCATCGTCTACGCCAAGAACCGCCAGACCATCGGTGTGGGCGCCGGCCAGATGAGCCGCGTCTACAGCGCGAAGATCGCCGGCATCAAGGCGGCCGACGAGAAGCTCGAAGTGCGCGGCTCGGTGATGGCCTCGGACGCCTTCTTCCCGTTCCGCGACGGCATCGACGCCGCCGCCGAAGCGGGCATCGCCGCGGTGATCCAGCCCGGCGGCTCGATACGCGACGCCGAGGTGATCGCCGCCGCCGACGAGCACGGCATCGCCATGGTGTTCACCGGCATGCGGCACTTCCGCCACTGAGCCGCGCGCGACGGCCAACCCTCGCAGGGTTGGCCCCGACCCTTAATTGCGCATCAACCGCCCCGCCACGGCCGTGGCAAGCCGGCGCGGCATGAAGCGCGTGCCCTGCGCCATCAGCGCATTGAACCAGCCGGCGATCACGCCGCCACGGCCGCGCAGCATCGCCGCCACGCCCTGTCGCGCCACGGCGGCGGCCGACATCTGGGTGAGCCGCTGATACCAGGTGGCGGTTTGCCCGGACACCGCGAAGAAGCCGGTGGCGGTCACGCCCGGCGACAGCACGGTGCAGCGCACGCCGCTGCCACGCAGCTCGGCATCCAGCGCGTAGCCGAAAGCGAGCACATAGCTCTTCGCCGCCGCATAGGCCGCGTAGTGCGGGGTGGGCTGGAACGCGCCGGTGGAGGCCACCTGCAGCACGTAGCCGTAGCCACGCGCGCGCATCGCCGGCAGCACCAGATGAGTGAGATGCGTGAGCGCCACGACATCCACCACCAGCATGCCGTCCAGCCGCTGCCAGTCCGCCTCGGCAAAGTGGCCGAATACGCCCAGCCCGGCGTTGTTCGCCAGCACGTCGATGGCGATGCCCTCGGCGGCCAGGCCGGCCACCAACGCCGCGCGCGCGCCGGCATCGGCAAGGTCGCAGGGCCAGACTCGCACCTGGCGGCCGCTGGTGCGCAACTCCTGCGCCAGCGCCTGCATCGGCGCCTGGCTGCGCGCCACCAGCACGAGGTCGGCGCCACGGCGCGCCAGCTCCCGGGCAAGCTCCACGCCCAGTCCGCTGGAGGCACCGGTCACCAGCGCGGTGCGGCCCTTGAGTGATGCGTTCATCGCTTGATCTCCTTTGTGGGTGCAAGGCCCTGCAGCCAGGCCAGCAGCAGGGCGCGCAATTCGGTGGAAAAGTCGAGCTGGAACGCCGCCAGCACCGCGTCCTCGCACAGCGCCTGGCGCAGCGCCGGCGGCGGTGCAGCCATCTGCGCCAGACTCGGCACCACGGCCTGCAGCCACAGCAGCAACCGCGCCCCCTGCCCGGCCGACAGCTTCAGCGTGCGCTCCAGCGCGGCGCCGCTGCGCTCCACCCGCGCGGCCAGCGTGCGCTTGAAGGCCAGCACCTCGGCGAGCGGCACGTTTGCCTCCAGCACCACGTGCAGCAGGCCGCCCAGGCGCAGGAACAGCGGCCGCGCGGCCAGCGTCTCGGCCGCCCAGCCGGCCCAGGCCACCGGCGCGGCGGCGCCCTCGACAAGGCGCGCATCCAGTGCGTCGAACCAGGCCGCGTAGTGCTCGGCCAGCAGGGCCAGGAACAACGCCTCGCGGGTGGGGAAGTAGAGGTAAGTGGTGCCCTTGGCCACACCGGCGGCGGCGGCCACCGCGCTCATCGTGATCGCCTCGTAGGGCTGCCGCTCGAACAGGCGCAAGGCCGCGGCAAGCAGATCGCGGCGACGGCGCGCTTTCAGTTCGGCATCGACCGCGCGCCGACCGCGACCCAGGGGATTTCCTACTTTGTTGACCATGGGTCATTTATAAATGACCCATGGTCATCTGTCAAAAGCGAGCCGCTGCCGCGCATGCGCGTTACCATATGCCGTCTGAATGCCCCAACGGAAACCCGCCCCATGTCTCTCGAACCCGCCACCCGCGAACGCATCGAAACCCTGCTCAAGGCACACCCCGTGGTGCTGTTCATGAAGGGCACGCGTTTCGCGCCAGCCTGCGGCTTCTCCGCCGCCGCCGCCAATACGCTCAACGACGTGCTGCCCGAGTACCACACGGTGAACGTGCTGGAAGACCCGGAGATCCGCGAGGGCATCAAGCTCTTCGGCGACTGGCCCACCATCCCGCAGCTCTACGTGGGCGGCGAGCTGGTCGGCGGCGCCGACATCATTCGCCAGATGTACGGCTCAGGCGAGCTGCACGGCCTGTTCGGCCTGGCCGCGCCGGATCGCACGGCGCCGGAAATCACCATCACCGATGCCGCCGCCAAGGCCATCCGCGAAGGCACCGCCAACGCCGGCGAGCTTGCCCTGCATCTGGAAATCGGCCCTGACCACAGCGCCGGCTTCCAGCTCGCCCCCGGCGGCGAGCACGACATCGTGGCGACCGCCAACGGCCTGCAAGTGCACTTCGACCCCGCCAGCGCCCAGCGCGCCAACGGCATCGTGATCGACTGGGTGTCCACCGCGCAGGGCGAAGGCCTGAGCCTGAAGTTCCCCGGCGCGCACGACATCAAGACGCTCACCGTGCAGGCCTTGCAGCAGCGCCTCGCCGCCGGCGACGTCACCCTCGTCGACGTGCGCCCGGCCCACGTACGCAGCCAGCTGGCCGCACTGCCGCAGGCGCGCATCCTGGACGACGAAGGCTTCGACGCCATCGGCAAGCTGCCCAAGGACACCGCGCTCGCCTTCATCTGCCAGCACGGGATCACCAGCGTGGACGTGGCCAAGCGCTTCGCCGCCCACGGCTTCAGCCAGGTGCACAGCGTGCAAGGCGGCATGGAGGCCTGGGCCAGCGAGATCGGCTGACGCTTGCCGGCAACATCCCGCCACAGGAAAGGGGCTCATCGAGCCCCTTTCTCTTGCCTAAACCCTGCGTCCAAAACGCGGCAGGTTCCAGCCACGGCGCAGCGACACGAAGCGCAACGCGAAGCACAGCGCGATCGGCAGCCAGGTAGCCCACAGCGCAGGCCAGCCGGCGCGCTCGCCCCACACCGCCAACGCAGCGCCGAGGAAGGCGGCAGAGGCGTAGATCTCCTTCTGCAGCACGATGGAAACGCGCGCCAGCAGCATGTCGCGCGCCAGCCCGCCGCCGATGGCGGTAAGCATGCCGAGAATGATCGCCACCTCGGCGTTATGCGTGTAAAGCAGCGCCTTGTGCGCGCCGTACACCGCGAACAGGCCCAGCCCCATCGCATCGAACAGGCGCACCGGATAAGTGAGCCGCTCCACCTGCCGATAGGCCACGACGGTGACCAGCGCGGCGACCACGGCGGTGACAAGGTAACGCCAATCGGCCAGTCCGGCCGGCGGGATCGCGCCGATGCACAGGTCGCGGGCAATGCCGCCGCCGCAGGCGGTGACATAGGCGATCATCAGGATGCCGAACAGGTCGAGGTTGCAGCGCCGCGCCGCCGTGGCGCCGCTGATGGCAAACGCAAAGGTCCCCGCCAGATCGACCAGGTTGAACAGCAGTTGTTCGTTCATGCAGCCTCCCTCGAGCGATGTTAGCCGTGTCACGCCATCGATGCGCCGACATCCGCCGGGGCACCTGCAGACGCCTGCCCGCGGAGATGCCAGAATGACCCGGCATCATGTCGCATGGCCTATCGACGATGCGCACAAGGGCATCGCGCGCGACTCGTCGCAGGATCGCCGGGCGCCGCCGCCCAGAGCTGACCGGGAATCCATTCCAGACCACGCTGGCCGCGCCGAAGCGTGCGCGCCGACACCGCACGCGATGAACCACGACACGCCACAGCACGCACGCCGCTACAGCCGCAGCACCACCCGCAAGGCCAGCGGCGCGACCTATACGCCGCCCGCGCTGGCCGACTTCGTGGCGCGCCAGCTGCTGCACGCCGCCACCTTGCCCGCACACGGCGCCATCCGCATCCTCGACCCGGCGGCAGGCGACGGCGCACTGCTCGCCGCACTCATCGCGCAACTGCCAGCCCGCGTGCACGCGCGGCTCGAAGTGACCGGCTTCGACACCGACGAAGCCGCGCTCGCCATCGCGCGGCAACGTCTCGCCAACGTCTTTCCCAAGCTCGCCTGCCGGCTTGAAGCACGCAACTTCCTCGACCACGCGCTGCGCCAGCGCGAGCACGGCGACCAGCTCGACGCGCCCGCACACCGCTGGCACCTGGTGATCGCCAACCCGCCCTACGTGCGCACCCAGGTCATCGGCGCGACACGCGCACGCCAACTGGCGCGCGACTTCGGCCTGACCGGGCGCATCGACCTGTACCACGCTTTCCTGATCGCGATGGCCGGCGTGCTCGCTGCCGACGGCAGCGCCGGCATCATCGCGTCCAACCGCTTCATGACCACCAGGTCGGGCCAGACGCTGCGCCGCGAACTGCTGGCTCGCTATCGGCTGGTGCATGCCTGGGATCTGGGCGACAGCAAGCTGTTCGACGCCGCCGTGCTGCCTGCCGTACTGGTGGCGCATGGCTGCGGCGACGCGCCGGCATCCACACCCGCCGCCTTCTCCTCGCTCTACGCCAGCACGGACGCGCCGCAAGGCACGGCGAGCGACCCGCTGGCCGCGCTCGCTGCGGCGGATGGCGCGGTGCTGGCCGTGCCCGATGGCCGACGCTTCCGCGTCCGCCATGGTGTGCTGGATCACGGCGACGACGCGCAGGGCGTATGGCGCGTGGCCACCACCGACACCGACCAGTGGCTGGCCACCGTGGCGGCACACACCTGGGCCAGCTTCGCGCGCATCGGCAAGGTGCGCGTGGGCGTGAAATCCACCGCCGACAAGGTGTTCGTGCGCAGCGACTGGGACACGCTGCCAGGCGGTCGTCCCGAGCTGTTGCGTCCGCTGACCACGCGCCACGTCGCGCGCCGTTTCCGCGCCGAGGCACCGACGCGCGAAATCCTCTACCCACACGTCGCCACGGCGGAGGGCCGCGAAGCCGTGGCGCTCGAATGCTTCCCGCGCGCTGCACGCTACCTGCGCCGGCATCGCGCCCAGCTTGAAGCACGCAACTACCTCATCCAGGCCGGCCGCCGCTGGTATGAGCTGTGGGTGCCGCAGCAGCCCGACGCCTGGCGTCATCCCAAACTGGTGTTCCCCGACATCGCCGCCGAACCGGTGTGCTGGATGGATCTGGACGGCAGCGTGGTGAACGGCGAGTGCTACTGGATCAAGGCCGACCACGAAGGCGAGGAGGAACTGCTCTGGCTGGCGCTGGCCGTGGCCAACTCCAGCTTCATCGGCCACTACTACGACCACCGCTTCAACAACAAGCTCTACGCCGGCCGCCGCCGCTTCATCACCCAGTACGTCGAAGCCTTCCCGCTGCCTGACCCGGCCGGCGAAAGCGCACGGTCGCTGGTGGCGCTGGCGAAGGCGATCCACGCCGGCACACCCTCGCGCGAGGCCGAGCGCCTGGCCGCGACGCTGGACACCAAGGTCTGGCAGGCCTTCGGCCTGAGCGGCCCTTGATGGGAACTCCGAAAGCCGGCTTCTGCCGGTTTTCGAGCCGCCGATCCAACCCTGGCGTGCCTGCTCGCGCACGACACCTTCATGTGCCGCAGCATCGCGAAATTTTCAGCGTTGACCCGGAAGCATCCCGATACGGCGCAGCCACGCCTCGGCCAACGCCGGCCAGTGCGTGATCGGCTGCGCAGTGGGACGCAGGCCGAAGGCGTGGCCGCCATGCGCGTAGATGTGCAGCTCCGCCGGCACGCGCGCCTTCGCCAGCGCGGCGTAGTAGACCAGCGACTGATTCACGCCATCCACGTAATCGTCTTCCGCCTGCACGAGGAAGGTGGGTGGCGTATCACGGGTGACCGGCACGTTCCGGTTGAGCGTGCCGTCGTCGTGCGCGAGGTGGCCCGGATAGATCGCCAGCGCGAAATCCGGGCGCGCGCTTTCCTTGTCGGCCGCGTCCACCGGCTGGTACAGGCGCTTGTCGAAGTGCGTGCTGATCTCCGCCACCAGGAAGCCGCCAGCGGAGAAGCCGACCACGCCGACCTTGTGCGGATCGAGGCGCCATGCCCTGGCGTGCAGGCGCACCAGCCCCATCGTGCGCTGCACATCCTCCAGCGCCATGGTGGGCACCACGTAGTCGTCGGGGCGGCACTTGCAGTGCCAGTCGTAGGGCGCGCCGGGCACGCGGTACTTCAGCAGCACGCAGGTGATGCCGCGCGACGTGAGCCAGTCGCAGATTTCGGTGCCCTCCAGATCCATGGCCAGCACCTCGAAGCCACCACCCGGGATCACCACCATCGCCGCGCCCGTGTTCCTTCCCCGTGGCGCGTAGACCGTCATCGTTGGTTGCGACACGTCGGCCACTTCCAGCCACGGTTTGCCCGCGATCAGGTGCTCCGTGCGCAACGCCGCGTGCTCCGGCCCCGGCATCGCCTGCATGTCCGGCGGCGTGCCTGGCCACAGCGGCACCTGCACGTGGCCGGCGGAAGGTTGCCAGGTGGTATCCGCGGCACGCGCGCCCACGCACGCGAACAGCAACGCGAGAAACACGAACCACGTTTTCATGATGCCCCTTATGCCCTGGCACGCGGCCGGGGCTGCACGGTCTGGATGGAAAATCAGGCGACTCCCTGCACCATCCTGCGCCGCGCCTCGGGCCTGCTGCGGCCGCTGTCGTGGAGTTTTTCGGGCAGGCGTTGCTGCTATTCGCCGCGCAGCCAGCGCGCCGCATCCACCGCGTAGTAGCTGAGGATGGCATCCGCTCCCGCGCGCTTCATCGCGGTGAGGGCTTCGAGCACCACGGCTTTTTCGTCCAGCCAGCCATTCTGCGCGGCGGCCTTGAGCATCGCGTACTCGCCGCTCACCTGATACACGAAGGTGGGCATGCCGAAGGCGTCCTTCACCCGGCGCAGCACGTCGAGGTAGGGCAGGCCGGGCTTCACCATCACCATGTCGGCGCCCTCGTCGATGTCGAGTTCGACCTCGCGCAGCGCCTCGTCGCTGTTGGCGACGTCCATCTGGTAGGTGTGCTTGTTGCCCTTGCCGAGATTGGCCGACGAACCCACCGCGTCGCGGAACGGGCCATAGAACGCCGACGCGTATTTCGCCGAGTAGGCGAGGATGCGGGTGTGGATGTGGCCGGCATCTTCCAGCGCGTCGCGGATCGCGCCGATGCGGCCGTCCATCATGTCCGAGGGCGCCACGATGTCCATGCCGGCCTCAGCCTGCGCCAGCGACATCTTCACCAGCGCTTCCACGGTGGGCTCGTTCATCACGTAGCCCGACGCATCGATCAGTCCGTCCTGGCCGTGGGTGGTGTAGGGGTCGAGCGCGACGTCGCCGATCAGGCCGAGCTCGGGGTACGCCGCCTTCAGCGCGCGCGTGGCGCGATGCATGAGGTTGTCCGGGTTCCACGCCTCGCGCGCGTCCTCGCTCTTCACCGCCTGCCCCGGTGCGGGAAACAGCGCCAGCGCGGGGATGCCCAGGCGCACGCATTCGCCGGCGAGCTTCACCAGCTCGTCGATGGAGAGCCGATCCACGCCCGGCATCGATGGCACGCTCTCGCGCCGGCCCTCGCCCTCGATCACGAACGCGACCATGATGAGGTCGCTGGGCAAGAGGGTGTGCTCGCGCATCAGCGCGCGGGAGAACGCGTCGCGACGCATGCGGCGGGGACGGCTGGCGGGAAAGCTCATGGCGAAACCTCATGGGAAGCCTCGCGATTTTAGCGCCGCATGGCCACCCGCACGGCCCAAGCGCGCGTTTTGCCGCAGTCGATGGCGAACCATACGTATGCAAACAGTGGACGCGCACCCGCCCGGCGTTGCACCCTTGGCGTTTTGGCGACAGGCAGCAACGATGCCCCCCGCAAGCAGTTCCACCCTGCTGGCCGACCTTGGCGGCACCAACGTGCGCTTTGCGCTGGCCGGCGATGGCCCGGACGCGCCGCTCGCCATGGCCAGCATCCGCCGTTACCGGGTGAAGGACTTTCCCTCGCTCGCCGACGCCGCGCGGCAATACTTCGCCGACACCGGTGAACGCGCCGGCAGCGCGGTGATCGCCGCCGCCGGGCGCATCGCCGACGGCGAGACGGTGCAGGTCACCAACAATCCGTGGGCGATCTCGGCACAGGCACTCGAGGCCAAGCTGGGCATGACGCGCGTGCACCTGGTCAACGACTTCGCCGCGCAAAGCATGGCGGTGCCGCTACTGGCCACCGCCGCGCTCGCGCCGGTGGGGCGTCTGCCAGCGCCGGCCCTGCACCAGCCACGCGCGCAGACCTTCGTGGTGATGGGCCCGGGCACCGGCCTTGGCGTGGCCGGCCTGTTGTGGCGCGACGGGGCGTGGATCGTGCTGGAAACCGAAGGCGGCCACGCCGGCTTCGCCGCGCACACCACCGAGGACGTGGCGATCCTGCATCGGCTCAATGCGCGCTTCGGACGCGTCTCCAACGAGCGCATGATTTGCGGCAACGGCCTGGTGAACCTCTACCTCGCGCTGGCCGACATCGCCGGCGAGCCCGCCGAGGAATACACCCCCGAGGACATCACCTCCCGCGCCGAGGCCGGCAGCGATGCGCTGTGCGTGCGCACGCTGGAAACCCTGGCCGGCATCTTCGGCAGCGTGGCCGGCGACCTGGTGCTGAGCCTGGGCGGCTGGGATGGCGTCTACCTCACCGGCGGTGTGCTGCCCTTCCTGCTGCCGTGGCTGCACCACGGCGGCTTCCGCGAACGCTTCGAGGCCAAGGGGCGCTTCCGCGAGACGATGGAACGCGTGCCGACGCTGGCCATCACCCACCCCGAGCCTGGCCTGCTCGGCGCCGCGGCGATCGCGCTGCTGGACGCGGGGCACAAGCTGCAGACACCGGGCGGCGGATGATCGCAGCCGCTACGCGGCCACCGTCGAAAAGAACCCCGTATCTTCCTTCTGCAGGCGCTCGTGCAGGGCTTTCAACGCGCTGTTCGCGCTACGCCGAAAGCCAACCGGATCGGCGTTGATGCGTTCGGGCACGCGCCGCTACCTGACGACCGCCCGGCGGAAAGCTGGAACCTGCACGCGCCCGGCGGCTCACTCCTCGCGGATCGCTGCGATCGGGTCGAGCGCGGCGGCCTGGCGCGCGGGGTAGATGCTGAAGCCCAGGCCGATCAGTACGCAGGCCAGCACCGAGGCGAGTACGCCCAGTGGCGCCCAGGCCACATGCCAGCCGGCGAAGGCGGCGATGGCGTAGGCCAACGCGGCGCCGAAGCCCAGCCCGGTCAGCGCGCCGACCACGCAGATCACCAGCGCCTCGCGCAGGAAGCGCTGCACGATGTCCTGCCGGCGCGCGCCCAGCGCACGCAGCAGGCCGATTTCGCGGCGACGCTCCAGCACGCTGGCCAGCATGATGTTCATGATGCCGATGCCGCCCACCAGCAGGCTGACGCCGGCGATGGAGCCCATCACGATGCTGAAGATGCGTTGGGTCTGCTGGTTCTGCCGGTACAGCTGCTGCGGCACCACCAGGCGGTAATCGGCGGCGCCGGCATGGCGTTGGTCGAGCAGGGCGCCGAGTACGCGCGCGCCCGCGGTGAGCCCGGCGGGGTTCTTGAGTTGCAGCAGAAAGCGATCGATCTCGTCCGCCATCGGCGCGAAGCGGAAGCGCGCCCGCGCGCTGGCCAGCGGCACGAAGATACGGTTGCTGTCCGCGTCCAGCGCCACGCCCTCGAACTGGTCCTTGCCGAGGTCGCGGTCGGCCAGCACACCGACCACGCGCAGCCAGACCTGGTTGACCTTGAGCAGCTTGCCCAGCGCCTTGCCGTCGGGGAACAGCTCATGCGCGGCCTGATGCCCCAGCACGGCCACCGCGGCCAGCGCATCTCCATCGTGCGCGTCCAGCCCGCGGCCGGCTGCCACGCGCAGCGAGGCGAGCGCGAAGTAGTCCGGGCTGACGCCACTGACTTCAGCCGCGGCCCGTCCCTCGTCGCTGAACACGGCCCAGTGCTTGACGCGCTTTTCAGCGGCGTAGCGCGCGGCTGCGGGCACCACGTCCAGCGCGGCGCGCGCGTCGGCCACGGTGAGGCCGAGGCTGCGCTGGCGGATTTCCTTCAGCGCATCGCCCTCCGGCGGCTTCGCTTCCACGATCAGGTTGTGCAGGCCCAGGCTCTGCACCAGCTTCAACGCCTCGCGCCGGCTGCCCTCGCCCACGCCCTGCATGGCGACGATGGCGCCCACGCCGAAGATCATGCCGAGCAGGGTGAGCAGGGTGCGCAGCTTGCGCCGCGACAGTTCATCGATGGCTTCGCGCCAGCTGGCGGCAATCATTTCGCGTCCTTGGCGGCGCTGGCGCCGAGCAGCACCCGGTCGCCCGGTTCGAGGCCTGCCAGCACCTGGGTGCGGCTGGCGCCGCGCACACCCAGGGTGAGCTGGCGCGCCACGCGCTTGCCGTCGGCCAGCACCCGCACCACGCTCGCCGCGCCATCCTGCTCCAAGGCGAGGTTGGGCACGCTGTAGCCACGGGCGTCGAGCAGCACGATGTCGGCATCGAAACGCTGACCCGGCACCCAGCCGTACTGGCGCGCCGTCGCCGCCGGCACGACGGCCTTGACCGCGAGGTATTTCACCGGGTTGCCCTGGCTGCGCGGCTGCGCAGCGGCGGCCACCCAGGAAACCTTGCTGGCGACTTGCTGCGCGGGCATGCCCCAGCGATGCAGTTCCACCGCGTCGCCGACACGGACGCCTTGCGCCTCGATCTGCGGCACGTACAACTCCACTTCCAGCGCATCCAGGTCGGGCAAGCTGGCGAAATCGTTGCCGGCGTACAGGCTGCTGCCGACCTGCGGCAGCTGCTGATCCCAGTTGCGCGCCAGCGTCAGCACGCCATCGTGCGGCGCGCGCAACTCCAGCGCGTCGAGATCGGCCTGCTTCTCCTTTTCCAACGTGAGGTAGTTGTTGCGCTGGGCATCGAGCACGGCCAGTTCCGCCTTGCCGCGCGCACTCGATTGCCGCGCGCGCCAGGCGAGGATGCGCTGGCGCACCGCGAGATAGCGCGCGTCCTGCACGGCATCGAGGATGTCGTTGCGCGCCATCGCCTCGAGTGGCGCGTTGGCGTAGCGCTCGGCGATGCCATGCTGGGTTTCCACCTGGGTGAGGTCGACGCCCAGTTGGCCACGCTTGTCGTCCAGTTCGGCCTGTTTACCGGCGTGGGCCAGCCCGTTGCGCGCGATGTCGACCTGCGTCTCGGCCAGATCCTGCTTGCTTTGCTCGGCCGAGAAACGCGCCACCTGTTCGCCCTTGCGTACCCGGCTGCCGTCGGGAAGCATCCAGCTCAGCTGGCGCGAGATCCACCCCGTACCGGGCACCACCAACGTCGTGGGGTGGGTGGATTTCAGTTCGCCCTCGCCGTGCACGATGAAGCGCAGCGGCCCCGATTGCGCCTGCTCCAGCACGATGGCGTCGGGCGCGGCATGCTGGCAGCCCGCCAGCAAGGGCAGGAGGCCAAGCAGGCAAGCACGCCAGCGTTTCATCGCACGCCTCCCTTGGCCGCCGGGATGGTGACCTGCACCGCCTGCCCCGGCTTGAGTGCCTTGGCGCCGCCATCCAGCGTCACCACCAGGTCGACCACCGGCACGGCTTCGGCGCGCGAGCGGCTATGCACGGTGTTGCCGATCTCGGCGATGTGCCCATCCAGCGAGCGCTCGCCGCCGCCGGACACGACCACGCGCACGCCCTGGCCGACCCGCACCCGGCCGAGGTCGCGCTCGGGCAGCGTGGCGCGCACGGCCAGCGTCGACAGGTCGGGCATCTGCGCCACCGACTGTCCCATCCAGATTTGCGCGCCCACGTCCACCTTGCCGCCGCCGAAACTGCTCTGGTGCAGCACGATGCCGTCGAGCGGCGCGGGCACGGTGAGCGAGGCCAGCGCGACCTGCAGCTTGGCCACTTCATCGCCAAGCTGCGCCACCATGGCATCGGTCATGTGCTGCTCGGCGGCGCGTTCGGTGGCGGCTACGCGGGCGCGCTGCTGCATGAGCGCGTAGCGGCGCTCGGCCTTGGTGCGCGCGATCACCAGCTTGCGGTAGTCCACCCGCGCGATGTACTCCTTGGGCTGGTTGGCCTTGCGTGCCGCCTTGTCCAGCTCGGCCTTGGCCTGCGCCGTGGCCAGTTCCGCCTCGCGCGCGCGGTCGGCCAGATCCAGCCGCAGCTGCTCTTGCGTGCGCCGCTGTTCGTCGAGTTGGCCCTGCTTGGCGGTGAGATTCTTCACCACCGCAGTGGTGTCGAAGCTCACCACCGGCTCGCCCTTCTTGACCATGGCGCCGTCGCCGGCCATCTGGGTGATGGCGAGCTGCCACAGGCCATCCACGGCCGGCGGCGAAATGGCCAGGCTACGGCGGGCGTAGACCTCGCCATCCACCTGCAACGGCTGGCGATCCGTGGCCGGTATCGCCGCGGTACGGTCGCCCGGGTCGGCAAGGTCGCTGTCCAGGCGCACGCTCATGCCCTGCAGCAATGGCAGTTTGAGGCCGGCCGGCAGGCTCACGCCGATCTCCGTATACAGGCCATCGCCCCAGGCGCTCTTGCTGGACGGCGCCGCCGCGATGGAACGGATCTGACCGACGACAGCATGCCCCGGCAGCGCATCAAAGTGCAGGCGCAGCGGCAGGCCCACGCGCAGGCCCTCGGCATCGGGCGCCAGCACCCAGGCCTCGACGCCAAAGCCGTGGCTGGCGCCCACCAGCTCGCCCACCTGGGAGCCCGGAAAACTGGACGAGCCCTCCTCGTAGCGGCCGCCGGCGCCGAACATTTCGTCGAAGCCATGCACCACGGTGCCATCCCGCTCGGCGCGCACCACTGCCTGGGTGACCTGCCGCTGGTAGAAGCCCAGCGACAACTGCTGTTTGCGCAACGCCAGCGCGGCATCCTCGCGGCGACGAACCACGGCAGCGGCGGCACGCCCGGCTTCCGCCTGCTTCAGCGCCAGCGCCTGTTCGGCGCGGTGCATCTCGCCCTGGTAACGGTCGTAATTGAGTGCGGGCAGCAGCGCCTTGGGAATGGCCGCATCCACCGCCGCGCCATCGCGTTCGGCCTGCGCATCGGCCTGGGCGATCTCGGCGTCGACCTGCTTGAGCTGCAGCTCGGCGACATCCTTGGCGTCCTTCTCCCTGGCTTGTTCGATCTGCGCCTGCAAGTTGCGCAGTTGGCTTGCGGCAGCGCCGGCATCGATGCGCAGCAGCACGTCGCCCTGCCGCACCCGCGTGCCATCGGCCGTGTAGTAGCGCAGCACCACCGGCGAACTCATCGACGGCGGGGTGAGGATGGCCTGCGATCCCAGCACCTGCACTTCGCCGCTGAACACCACGGCGCCGGCACCGGACGGCACCAGCGCGAGCAGCAGCGCCAGCAGCGGCGCGCGGGACTCAGGCCGCCGAGTCATGCTCGATCCTGCCGTCGCGCAAGGCGATCTGGCGCTGCGCGCACGCCGCGATGCCGTGGTCGTGGGTCACCATCACGATGGTCTGGCCCTGCGCATGCACTTCGCCGAGCAGCTCCAGCACGCCAGCGGCGCTCTTGGAGTCCAGGTTGCCGGTGGGCTCGTCGGCAAGCAGCAGCGCCGGCTGCATCAGCAGCGCGCGGGCAATCGCCACGCGTTGCATCTGGCCGCCGGAAAGCTGGCCCGGCCGATGCGCGAGGTGCCGCTCCAGCCCCATGCGGGCGAGCAGCGCACGTGCCCGATCCTCCAGACCCGTGTCCGGCCCGCGCAGGAAGCGGCGCGGCAGCAAGGTGTTTTCCAGCACGCTGAGCCGCGGCAGCAGGTGGAAGGCCTGGAACACGAAGCCGATGCGGCGGTTGCGGAAATCGCTGGCGCGCTCGTCGTCGAAGGTGGAGACGTCGACGCCGTCGAGCAGGTAGCGCCCGTGATCGGGACGATCAAGACAGCCCAGCAGGTTGAGCAGGGTGGACTTGCCCGAGCCGGACGGCCCGACGACGGCGGCGAACTGGCCGGCGGGAATCCCGAAACCCACGCCATCGAGTGCCGCGATGAGCTGCCCGCCCACCCGGTAATGCCGGCTTACCGCCTCCATGCGCACCATCGTCAACGCCATTCCCCGTCACCTTAATTCGTTCAAGTTTGGCGTCAAACCACGCGCAAGGACAAGCCCGGGACACCTGTCACCTCGTGTATTGACAAGCTCCGCGCCACGCATTCAGGATCAACGGCGCAGGGGGAACTGCTCACGTTAGGGAATCAAATGAAAACACTGCTATCCGTAGCGGTCGCGATTGGCGTCGGCCTCGCGTCCATGTCGCCCGCGCCAGCCAGTGCTTCCACACCCACTCCAGCTGGCTATGCGTATGCTTTTTCTAATTGTCCATTGCCGCAGATTGTCCGTTCGAATAAGGGCGTTCCGGTGGCCATGTACTCCACGTACTGCCCGCCGATCAACCCGCCCGGCGGCGGTGGCGGCGGTGGTGGTGGTGGTGGTACCTCCGGTACCGGTGGTACCAGTGGCGGTGGCGGCACCGGTGGTGGCGGCAATCCCACGCCTCCGTCCTGCCATCCCTGGCTGACCCCGCACTGCCCAGCCAATCCCTGATCTTCGCGGCTCACGGGGGTGAAAGCCGTCGCATGATCAACAAACGCCAGTGGCTCAACCGCCACTGGCGTTTCTGCCTCTGGCGACGATCCCAACATTGGCGGCGATGTCTGGTGCCTGCGCGACTGCCGTCGGTCTGGATTTGCGGCGGGTCTGCACTAGTCGACAGAATTCGCCTTGAGGCTCGCCCTCAGCCCGGCGCCAGCAATGCGTCCAGATCGCTCTGGTCGAAACTGAGTTTCTCGCGACTGCCGCCGCCTTCGAGCACGGCCTCGGCCAGCTCCGCCTTGCGCGCCTTCATCTCCTCGATGCGCTCTTCCACCGTGCCGGCGGTGATGAGGCGGAACACGAACACCGGCTTGTCCTGGCCAATGCGGTGGGCGCGATCGGAAGCCTGCGCCTCGGCGGCGGGGTTCCACCACGGGTCGTAGTGGATCACGGTGTCGGCAGCGGTGAGGTTGAGCCCCACGCCGCCAGCCTTCAGCGAGAGCAGGAACAGGGGCACCTCGCCCTGCTGGAACTCGTTGACCGGAGTGGCGCGGTCACGCGTTTCGCCGGTGAGTGTGACGTAACGGATGTGGCGGCGATCCAGCTCGTCGGCGATCAGTTTCAGCATGCCGGTGAACTGCGAGAACAGCAGCACTTTGCGACCCTCGTCGAGCAGCGGCGGCAGCATGTCCATCAGCAGCTCGAACTTGGCCGAGCCTTGCACGCCGCGCGCGGCTTCCAGCTTCACCAGCCGCGGATCGCAGCAGACCTGGCGCAGCTTGAGCAGCGCGTCGAGCACCACGATGCCGGAGTGCGCAATGCCGCGCTGGGCGATCACCTCGCGCAATTCCTCCATCAGCGACAGGCGCAGGCCGTCGTACAACTCGCGCTGGCGGCCTTCGAGCACCACGCGGCGGGTGATCTCGGTCTTGGGCGGCAGCTCCGACGCCACCTGCATCTTGGTTCGGCGCAGGATGAAGGGCGCCAGCCGGCGATTGAGCCGCGCCAGGCATTCCTCGTCGCGCTGCTTTTCGATCGGGATGCGGTAGTAGCGACGGAAGGCGTTTTCGTCGCCCAGCAGGCCAGGCACGGCCAGATCCACCTGCGACCACAACTCACCCAGGTGGTTTTCCAGCGGCGTGCCAGTCAGGCACACGTACCGGCGCGTGCGCAGGCTGAGCAGGGCACGGCGCGCCAGGGTACGCGGATTCTTCACCTGCTGCGCTTCGTCCAGCACGATGAGCGCGAAGGGCTGCTTGCGCAGCAACGCCGCGTCGCGCGGCAAGAGCGCGTAGCTGGTGAGTACGATGTCCTGCTGACCCAGTTGGGCGAAGGCATCGGCACGCTGCGAACCGTGCAGGGTGAGCACCCTGAGCGCGGGTGCGAAACGCGCCACCTCGGCCTGCCAGTTGGGGATCAGGCTGGTGGGCACCACCACCAGCGCGGGCTGGGTGAGCGCGCCAGCCTCCTTCAGCGCCAGCAGGTGGGTGACGAGTTGCAGGGTCTTGCCCAATCCCATGTCATCGGCGAGCACGCCGCCCACGCCGGCCTCGGCCAGGGCGTTCAACCAGCGCAGGCCTTCCCGCTGGTAGGGCCGCAACGCCACCGTGAGCCCGCCGGGGACGGCATCGCTGGCACGCTCGGCAGCGTCGCGCAGCCGCGCGGTGAAGCCGCGCAGCGCCTCGGGCGCCTCGAGTTGATCGCCGCCCGGCAGGGCTTCGGCCAATTCTTCCAGCCGCCCGGCCTGCACGCGCGGCAGGTGGAGTTTCTTGCGCGGCTTCTCCAGGTACTCGGCCAAGGGCGCGAGCAGGCCGCGCAGCACCTTCAGCCGCACCGGCACGCGGCGGCGCTCGTCCACCGGCGCGTACCACACGGCGTCCTCGGGCTCGTTGGGCGCGGGACTCAGGTTCAACTGATGCTCGGCCAGCGCTTGCGCCACGGCAGGCAGCAGGTTGTGACGCTTGCCTTCCAGCTCGATGCCCACTTCCAGGTCGAAGGCGTGGTCGTCGACGTCGTCCAGCGCCTGCCCGTACCAGCGCACCGGGCCATCGAGCACCTCGAACGGAAAGCTCGGCGCGTACTCCAGCGTGAAGCCGTCGGCCTCGAGCTTGGGCCGCAGCGCCAGCCAGCGCGCCGGCGTGTTCACCTCCAACGCGCCGGCGTGGCCGGTGCCGGGAAACAGCCAGGCATCCTCGGGCAGGGTTTCGGTCATGTCCCAGGGCAGGCCTTCGGTATCCACCGCCGAGGTGAGCCCCAGGCGCTCGAGCTGCTCCATGGTGGCCAGTTCTTCAGCGCGGCGGCGGACGATCTCCACCAGCCGTCCATCGCGCACACGGCGCACCAGCGGCTCGCCGCCCCGGCCGGGCAGGCGCTCGCCGGCGTAGTCGAAGGCCAGCCGCGCCCACGCCAGCGGCGGCGTGCCGGCGGCGAGGCGCGCGTGGCGGCTGAGCGCATGCAAGGTGAGCACCGGCCGGGGCGCCAGCTCCGCCCGCTGCAGCTCGGCAAACACCTTAGGCAGCGGGATGCGCACGGCCAGCCGGCTGGTCGGCAGCGCCGCGGCGAAACGCTGGCCGTACTCGTACTTGAGCGGCGGCAGGTCGAGCCAACCGGCTTCTTCGGCGGCGGCTTCGAGGTGGCCCAGCGTGGCGTGTTCGGCATCGAGGTACCACAAGCCGTCGATGCGCAGCAGGCGCTGACTGTGCGGCAGGCTGGGCAGCAGACGCTGGCTGCCATCGGCTTCGAGTTGCCAGTGCCAGTTGAGCGGATGCGCCCTGCCGCGCGACAGCCGCAGGCCGACCAGGCCACCGAGGAAACACGGCGCGGTATCCAGCAGCTCGATCAGCAGGCTGTCGCCCACGTGCCCACCCAGGCGGGCGTAGCTGCGGCCCTTGCGCTGGCTCTGCGGCAGGCCCAGCACGGCGGCGGCCAGACGCTGTTCGGGCGGCGACAGCGGCGAGTGCAGCAGGAGTTGGCTGTCCAGCGGCACGGGCCGCGCGTAGCGCCCGTGCTCGGCCACGGCCAGCAGCACCGGCGCGACCTCCAGGTGCGCCCAGGCGGCGCCCTCTTCCGGCATCACTTCCAGGAAAAAGCCCAGCACCGGGGCCGCGTCGTCCACCGGCGGCCGCGGCGGCGCCATCAATTGCAGCCACGTCGCCGGCAGGGTCGACGCCGCACGGCCGGCAACCGGCACGGCCTGCGATTTCCCCTCCGGTTGCTGCATGCGCATGCGCCCCGTGGCAACGATCAAAAGTTCGAGCTTAGCAGGCATTGCCTGATTCCCGAAAAAACGCCGTCGTGGCGTTTTTTCGGGTCGCCGAGCCCGGTACATGCCCGAACCCGGCCCCACGAATCAGGCCTTTGTGCCCGATCGCGGGCAGCCTATCCGGTACGCCGCAGGCGCTCAGGCGTTGCCGAACAGGCCGTGCGGGTACTCGGGTTTCTGCGCGCGCGCCATCAGCGCCTTCAGCCCCTCGTCGGGCGTGACCTCGCCGTGCAGCACGGCGCGCACGCTGGCACTGATGGGCAGATCCAGCGCGTGCTTGGCGGCCAGCCGTGCCACCTCGTCGGCAGCCAGCACGCTCTCCACCACCTGGCCGATCTGGCGCACGGCCGCGTCGATGGCGATGCCCTGGCCCAGCGCGAGCCCCAGCCGACGGTTGCGCGAGAGGTCGCCGGTGCAGGTGAGCACCAGGTCGCCCAGGCCGGACAGACCGATCAGGGTTTCCGGCCGCGCGCCCAGCGCCACGCCCAGGCGCAGCATCTCGTTCATGCCGCGGGTGATGAGCCCGGCACGGGCATTCAGGCCCAGGTTCATGCCGTCAGCGATGCCAGTGGCCACCGCCAACACGTTCTTCATCGCGCCGCCCAGCTCCGCGCCCAAGAGGTCGGCGCCGGTGTAGGCGCGCAGGTTGGGGGCATGCAGCAGATTGGCCACGCGCTGCGCGCAGGCGGGATCCTCCGAGTGCACGGTCACCGCACTGGGCAGGCCGGCCGCCACTTCCCTGGCAAAGGACGGCCCGGTGATGACCGCCGCCGGATGCCCCGGCAGACGCTGCGCCACCAGTTCGTGCAGGAAGCGGCCGGTGCCCGGCTCGAAGCCCTTGGTCGCCCAGGCCACCGTGGCATCGGCCTCCAGCAGCGGCTCGATCTGCTCCAGCAGCGCGGCGAAAGCATGGCTGGGCACCACCAGCAGCAGCACGCTGGCGCCACGCACGGCAGCGGCGAGATCGGGCTCGAAACCCAGCGTCGCCGGCAACTCGATGCCGGGCAGATAGCGCTGGTTGCAGCGCGCCGCGGCCATCGCCGCGAGCGCCACCGGGTCGCGACCCCACAGGCGTGTGGGCACGCCGTTGCGCGCCGTCAGCGCGGCCAGCGCCGTGCCCCAGGAACCGGCACCGAGTACCGCCAGGGTGGGAGCCTGCGTCATGCGCGGATCAGCTGTTCAGCGTGGCCGGCGCATCGCCGCCCAGCGCCTGCCGGCGCATCTGTTCGGCGTAGAGCGCATCGAAATTGATCGGCTGCAGCAGGAACGGCGGGAAGCCGCCCTCCAGCACCATCGAGGAGATGATCTGGCGGGCATACGGGAACAACAGGTTCGGGCAATAGCTGCCGATCACGCCGGCGCGATCCTCGTCGCTGAAACCGGCGATGCCGAAGATGCCGGCCTGCTCCACCTCGGCGAGGTAGGCGGTGCGCTCGCCCAGCGTGCAGGTGAGCGTGACGCTGAGCACCACTTCGTACAGGTCGTTGCCCAGATCCATGGCCTGGTGGCCGATGTTCAGCTGCACCTGCGGCGCGGTGTGCTCGACCTCGCCGAATTCCTGGAAGATCTGCGGCGCGCCCGGCACCTCGAAGGAAACGTCCTTCACGTAGATCTTCTGCAACACCAGTTGCGGCTGGCCGCCCTGCGCGCTGGACTGGCCGTTGGTGGCGACTTCTGCCATGGGAATTGCCTCGGGTTGAAGGTCAAAAGAGGGCGATTGTTTCATACCCGCCGCGACGGCGCATCCGGGTCGCCCGACAAGATTGCGCCGGGGGCCGTTTTTGCAGGATAATGCGCGGCTTGCCACTGTCGACCTGGCCCAGCCAGGGAGTCCGCCACGCGATGCGGGCCTTGCGCGACGGCAATCGTTCCAGCTCCAGCCTCGCGTAGTGCGCCGCACTGCTGGGCCGCCGCCGCCCTGGCCAACGGGCGGTCAATGTCCAACCACGGAGTCCATCATGGCCCGCATTTGCCAACTTACCGGTAAGGGCGTGCAGACTGGCAACAACGTCTCGCATGCCAACAACAAGACCCGCCGCCGCTGGCTGCCGAACCTGCACGAACGCCGGTTCTGGGTGCCGAGCGAGAAGCGTTGGGTGAAGCTGCGTGTTTCCAACCACGCGCTGCGCACCATCGACAAGAAGGGCATCGAGGCCGTGGTGGCCGAGCTGCGTGCCCGCGGCGAGAAGATCTGATTAGGAGACCGTCATGGCCAAGACCGCAAACGACAAGATCCGCCTGATTTCCTCTGCTGGCACGGGTCATTTCTACACCACGCAGAAGAACAAGAAGAACACCCCGGAAAAGTTCGAGTTCAAGAAGTACGATCCGGTCGTGCGCAAGCACGTGATCTACAAGGAAGGCAAGATCAAGTAAGGCAACGCGCAGCCGTCAAGCGCGGATGCGCCAACGCCGCACTCAGAACCCGCCCTCGTGGCGGGTTTTTGCTGCCTGCCGCGGCCCCACCTCGCTGCGCGCCTGCCATGCCTGCACCCAACCCACCAGCTCGCTGGGCGGCAGGGGACGCGCGTACAGGTAGCCCTGCGCCAGCGCGCAGCCGCCCGCGCGCAGGAAGTCCGCCTCCTGCACGCGCTCCACGCCCTCGGCCAGCGTTTCCAACCCGAGGTTGCGCGCCAGCTCGATCACGCTGCGACAGATCTGCTGGTTGCCGGGGTTGCCGTCGATCTCGCTGACGAAGGCGCGGTCGATCTTCAGCCGCGACATCGGCAGCCGCTGCAGGTAGGCCAGGCTGGAATAGCCGGTGCCGAAATCGTCGATGGCCAGCCGCACGCCCTGCGCGCGCAGCGCACGCAGTACCACGATGGCCTGCTCGGGCTCCTTCATCAGCATGGACTCGGTGATTTCCAGCTCCAGCCGGTGCGCGGCCAGGCCGGTGGCGGCCAACACGTCGGCCACTTGCGCCGGCAGCTTGTCGATGTCGAGTTGCCGCACCGAGCAGTTCACTCCCATCACCGGCACCACCAGGCCGACATCGTCCCAGGCCCGCAGTTGGCGGCAGGCCTCCACCAGCGCCCAGTGCCCGAGTTGTTCGATCAGGCCGGTTTCCTCGGCCAGTGCGATGAACTGCCCCGGCGGCACCAGGCCCCAGGTCGGGTGCTGCCAGCGCAGCAGCGCTTCCACGCCCACCAGCGTGCCGTCGCGCAGATCCAGCTGCGGCTGATAATGCAGGCGCAACTCGTGCTGGGCGACGGCCAGGCGCAGGCCGCTTTCCAGCGCCATGCGCTGGTTGGCATCGGTGGCGAGCTCGCTCATGTAGCGCTGCCAGCGCCCGGCGCCGAGTCGTTTGGCTTCGTACAACGCCAGCTCGGCATGGCGCAGCAGGACATCGGTGTCGTTACCGTCCTGCGGATGCAGCGCGATGCCAAGGCTGGCCGTGACCACCACCGGCTGCGCGGCCATCAGCAAAGGCTGTGAGAAGCTGGCCTGCACGTCGCCCGCATAGGCCTCCATGGCGGCGCCGGTGTCGCCCGGCAACACCACCGCGAACTCGTCACCGCCCGGGCGGGCGAGGAAGCCACGTGGCGGCAAGCGTTCCTGCAGACGCCGCGCCGCAACCCGCAGGGCCTGGTCGCCGATGGCATGTCCCAAGGTATCGTTGATGCCACGCAGGCGATCCATATCCACCCACGCCACGGCCAGCGCCTCGCCAGTCTTGATCGCGTCGTCGAGAAACCGGCGCAGCAACTGGCGATTGGGCAGGCCGGTCAGCGTGTCGTAATGCTCCACGTGCACCAGCTCGGCGGCGTGCGCCTTGGCTTCGGACAAATCGTTCCAGGTGACCAGCAGGCGCGGCGCGGCGGCGGGATCGCCGTCGAGCGCGCGCACGGTTTCATGGAGATGCCGCAACATGCCGAAGCCGTCGTGCAGGCGGTATTCGCGGGTCCGCACCTCGCCCTGGCGCAAAGGCTCCCGCGCTGCATCCAGCAGGGGCAAGTCGTCGGGATGCACGTGCGCACGCCACCCGTCGGGCTCACGCAGCTGTTCCAGCGGGTAGCCATACAGGCGCACCACGTTGGAGCTGGCCCAGTCCGTCACCCGTTTGCCGTTCGCCTCATGGGCGAGGAACAGCACCACCGGACTGGCTTCCAGCACCAGCTCCATTTGCGCGCGCAGACCGTCCGCCGCGCGCCTGGCCAGCCGCACGCGCCAGCGCAACAGCACGCTGAAGGCCAGCAACAGCAGGATCAGCCCGGCCGCGAGCACCAGCACCGGCAACAGCCAGCGCGGCAACACGCGCGCCACCGGCGCCGGCACCTGCGCCCGGCGCAAGGCACGGAAATAGAGCGACCTCGGCTCGCGCTGCCAGCGGCCCAACCAGTCGTCGATGCGCGCCAACTCCCGTGCATGACGCCGCTTGGTGGCGGCGAAGTACAGCGTCGCCGGGTCGAACAGCACCGGCGTCTCCTCCAGCCCGTAGTCGCGCATCGCACGCGTGCCAAAGAAGCTGTTGACCACCGCGACATCCGCCGCCCCGCGCCGCACCGCTGCAAAGGCCGCGGCATAACTGTCCACCGGCACCGGCGTCCAGTCCACGTGCAGCCCGTCGAGAATCCGGCCAAGGTTGGCCTGTTGGACGCTCTCGCGCAGCAAGGCCACGCGCAAGTGGGCCAGGTCGGCCAGGGTGCGCACATGGCGGCCATGCCGCCCGTACACCTGCGACCAGGCATAGGCCACCGGCACGTCGGCAAAATCGAAATGCTGCTCGCGCTGCGGCGTGTAGGCCACGTCCGGCATCAGGTCCAGCTGGCCGGCCTCGAGCCGGCGCAGGCAGTCGTCCCACACGCAGGCCTCGTAGCGCACTCGCCAACCCTCGCGCGCAGCGATGGCATTGAGCAGTTCGACGAACAATCCGGCCGGATGCCCGTCGGCGTCGGTGTAGATCTTGGGCGGGTTCTCGTACAGGCCCACGCGCAGCACTTCCCCGTGCGCGGCGGCCGGCCGTCGCGACCACGCGAGCGCCAGCCAGACGGCGGACACCGCCAGCAGGCTGGTCGCCAACGCTATCCAGTAGACGCGTCGCCGCATGGTTCGGCCCCGAATGGATCTGATTGGCGCCGGGCTGCAGTGGGGCCACCGTTCCGTTCGCCCTGCGCGCAGGCGCGTCGCGCCAGCACGATGGAGTCCCTCGGGCTTCGACGACGCCTGCCAACACCAGCGACGCTCAGCACGAACGGAAACTGGCCACTGCGGATCGACCCTAACCAGTCGAGTGGAAGTTCGTCCAGCATAACCCGGTCACCGCGTGGCGTGGCCATGGCGGTGCACCCATTCAGCCGCCAGGCGTTATCTTGAACCGCCCCTTCCGCTGGAGGAAAGCCGCCATGCATCCGCGCCGCATCCTGCAACTGATCTTCGCCGCCATCGTCCTCGTCGGCATGCCGGCATGGGCTGCCGTGCCGCCAGCGACGGGCCAGGTCACCGTCAGTTACGACCACCCCGACCAGTTCACCGAGGCGAAGAAGCTGCGCACCTTCGCGCCCAGCCGCCTGGACGACGGCTACCTCAAGACGCTCAAGGCCTATCTTGAGGATCGCGCCGGCAAGCGACTGGCGCCGGGCGAACATCTGCAGATCGTGGTGACCGACATCGACCGCGCCGGCAATTTCGAGCCCTGGCACGGCGTGCGCATGCAGGACGTGCGCATCATCAAGGACATCTACCCGCCGCGCATCGACCTGAACTTCAAGCTGACCGGCGCCGACGGCAAGGTGCTGCGCGAAGGCGCGCGCAAGCTGCGCGACCCGGCCTTCCTCACCGACAGCGGCTACGCCAACAACACCGACAACCTGCGCTACGAAAAGGCCCTGCTCGACCGTTGGCTGCGCAAGGGGCCCGACCAGCTCTGAAACGGCGCCCGCGGCGGCCAAGCTTGCCGCCGCAGGCCTGGCCCCGGACAATGGCACGCATGCCCCCGCCTGCCGCCTTGTTCCGCGTCTTGCTGCCACCGGATGACTGGCCGCGCATGGCGTCCGCCGTGCAACGCATGCACGCCGAAGGCCGCGCCATCCAGGCCAGCGGCCAGGCCGATGTCGCCGGCGAGACCCACCTGCCCGCCCGCCTGCTGCGCCGCCTGCTCACGCTGCCCGAACCCGGCGCCGGGCAAGCCATCACGGTCGCCATCGAACGGTACGCCACGCACGAACACTGGACTCGCCAGTTCCGCCGCGGCCGCATGGGCTCGACACTGCGCGCGGGCAAGGATGGCCTGCTGCACGAACGGCTCGGCCCCGTCACCTTGCGCTTCGCCCTGCGCCGCGACGGCGACGCCATCGACTGGCAACTGCAAGGCATGCGCCTGCTCGGCCTGCCGCTGCCGCGCGCCCTCTGCGGCACGGTGCGCTCGCGCAGCGGTATCCGCGACGAGCGCTACACCTTCGATGTCGACGTGCGCCTGCCGCTGCTCGGCCGACTCGTCGGCTACCGCGGCTGGCTGGAGATCGACCATGTCGCCTGACGACGGCCATTCCGTCATTGTCTTCGACGGCGTCTGCGTGCTGTGCAGCCGCTGGGTGGATTTCATCCTGCGCCACGACGGCGCCGGGCGCTTCCGGCTGGCGACAATGCAAGGGCAACACGGACGCGCCCTGCTGCTCGCGCACGGTCTTTCGCCGGACGACCCGGTGTCCTTCCTGCTGGTCGACGCCGGACAGGGCTACGTCGACACGACCGCCATCGCCCGTGTGCTGGGCCAGTTGGGTGGGCGCTGGCGCGCGGCAAGCGTGATGCTGCGCGCGACCCCGCGCGGCTTGCGCGACCCGGCCTACCGCTGGATCGCCCGCCACCGTTACCGCCTGTTCGGGCGCCGCGCACAATGCCGCCTGCCGGAACCGGCGCAGGCGTGGCGCTTCATCGACTGACGGGTATCGCCTCGACGCCGGTACGCAACGCGAACCCCTCGAAGCCCGCGACGATCTGTTCCAGCGTGAGCAGGCCCATGCACGGCATGGCGCCCTTCGCCACCACCAGCCCATCGGCCAGCCGCCGCGCCAGCACGACCGCGGGCGTCACCGGCACCTGCGGGCCATCGCCCGCGGCGGCGTCCAGCCACCAGCACAGGTGCAGCGGCTGACCTTGCCTGTCGCTGCCGCGCAGCTCCACCACCATGCCGCCGACGTCCGAGCCGTAGCGCAGGAACCATTCGCTCATGCGCCGCAGCGTGGGCGCGTGGCGCGCGAGGTCGCGAATCAGGCCCAGCCGCACCAGCACGGCCATGCCCCAGGTGGCCCATTGCAGCAGCGGCAGTTCGAGGCCGGCGCGGAACACCACCGAGCGCAGTTGTCGATAACGCGCGGGAAACAGATCCAGATCCGGCACCTCGCACACGCCCACGCGACGATGGCCGAACGGAAACCACTGCCGCCGGCTATCCATCCAGCCATGCGTCGCGCCCCAGCGACCATCGCGCCAGAGCCGGATCGGCCGCCCGCAGTAGCCGAGGATGGCGGCCACCGTGGCGTCGCCGCGCGGCGTGCGATTGCCAGGACTGATTGCGTGCTCGATGGCAGCTAGCGCACCGAAGCGCGGCAACAGCGCATCCACCACCGCCGAACTCAAGGCCGGCACGCTGGACGCGCCACTGACCAGCAGCCGGCCCGACTGCCGCGCTCGCTCGTCCAGCCGGGAGAAGCCGCCGACGAAATCGCGGCCATCGGCGAGGTCGATGTAATCGCTGCCAGCCTCCATGCACGCCTCGGCCACGCGATAGTCCTGCCGCTGGAACGGGCCGGCGGCATGGATCACCAGTTGCGGCGCAAGCGCGGCCAAGGCGGCGGGAAAATCCGCGCTCGTGGTGTCCAGCGCATGGCAGCACGCGCGCGCATCGCCGATGGTTTCGCGCAAGGCCTGCAGCGGCGCCATGCGACGCCCCGCCAGCAGCAGCTCGAAGCGCGCGTCGTGCGCCAGCCGCGCCGCGATGCGCGAACCGAACACACCGGCCGCGCCCAGCACCATCACCCGCAACGCCATCGCCGCCTTCCCTGCCGAAATTCAGCTCTCGATCTTGCCATGCGTGGCGCCGTCGCGTAAGCCACACCGACACGCCACAAACGCCAAGGCCCGCCATCGCGGCGGGCCTTGGCGTGCATGACGCTGGCAGGGGCGATCAGGCGCTGACGGCGTAACCCTTCAGCCGCGCCGCGAATTCCTGCAGGGCGCGGATGCCGCTCTGCTCGGCATCCATGATCCACTGTTGCAGGCCTTTGAGTGCCTGCTCGGCGCCGCGCTGTTCCATCAGGACGGCCAGGCGGGCGCGGAATTCGCACACGGTCTTGAGCGTGGGGCGACGCGCCAGCATGGCCTGCAACTTGCCGCTGGCGTCGGAGTCCAGCCAGCGGCCGCCGTCGGCCAGCGCGCGGCGCAAGCGACGCGGCACGGCCTTGAGGCTTTCGCCTGCATGCGCCGCTTCCTCGCGCAGGGTGGGCACGATGACATTGCGGTAAAAGTCGGTCATCGCCTGGAACCGTAGCGTGAGCAGCGCCTTCAGCGTGTCGGCGTCGGGCAGCGCCACGTTGGGGCGCACGTCCAGCGTGGGCGCCACGCGCAGCACCTTGGCCAGGCCCAACGCGCGCAGCGCGCGGATGGTCGTCCAGCCGATGTCGAACTCCCACTTGCGCAGCGCGAACTTGGCCGAGCTGGGGAAGGCGTGGTGGTTGTTGTGCAGCTCTTCGCCGCCGATCCAGAAGCCCCACGGCAAGAGGTTGCGCGAGGTGTCCGCACTTTCGAAATTGCGGTAGCCGGCCCAGTGGCCGACGCCGTTGACGAAGCCAGCGGCCCAGAACGGGATCCAGATCATCTGCACCGCCCAGATCGCGCCGCCGATCACGCCGAACAGGGCGAGATTGACGAGCAGCATCACCGCCGGCCCCCAGTAGGGATGCGCGCCGTAGAGCTTGTGCTCGATCCAGTCGTCGGGCGTGCCACGGCCGTACTGCTGCATGTCTTCCTTGGCGGCGCAGGCGTCGCGGTACAGCGACACGCCGTCCCAGAACACCTTGTGGATGCCGTAGATCACCGGGCTGTGCGGGTCTTCCGTGGTCTCCACCTTGGCGTGGTGCTTGCGGTGCACCGCCACCCACTCGCGGGTGACCATGCCGGTGGTGAGCCAGCTCCAGAAGCGGAAAAAGTGCGCCAGCACCGGGTGGAAATCCACGCCGCGGTGGGTCTGGCTGCGATGCAGGTACAGCGTCACCGTGAGGATGGTGAGCTGGGTGGCCACCAGCAGGTAGACCAGCATGCTCCGCCAGCCGGCATGGGCAAGACCGTTGGCGAGGAAGTTCAGCACAGTGTCGGACATCGGGGAGGCACTCGGTGGCGCGTGGGGACGTCGAAGTCGGAATCGACGCGGCTGCGCTCCATGATACGTCGCAACCGCTTGCGCTTTCGTTAAAGCCTGCCGATGTTCAAGCCTGCGGGTTGTATCGGGCCCATGCCCCATCGACAATCAGCCGATGACCGCCACCACGCCACCGCTGCTGCAACTCGCCGACATCGCCCGCCGCCGCGCCGGACGCGTCGCCGTGCAGGCCTTGAATCTCACGCTCGCACGCGGCCAGGTGCTGGGCCTGCTGGGCATGAACGGCGCGGGCAAATCCACCACGCTGGCGATAGTGGCCGGCGCGCTGCGCCCCGATGCCGGCAGCATCCGGCTCGATGGCGAGGATTTTCTCGAACATCCCGAGCTGGCGCGCCGCCTGATCGGCTGGCTGCCCGAGCGCGCGCCGGTGTGGGCGGAGCTGACCGTGGCCGAACACCTGGACGCCCACGGCCGCCTGCGCGGCATCCAGGGCACCGCACTGCGCGAGGCGCGCGACGCCGTGCTGGCGCAGCTGGAACTCATGCCCCTGGCGAAGCGGCTGGCCGGCGTGCTCTCGCAAGGCCAGCGCCAGCGCCTGGGCCTGGCCTGCGCCCTGCTGCATCGCCCGGCCCTCCTGGTGCTGGACGAACCCACCAACGGGCTCGATCCGGTGCAGGTGGCCGCCTTCCGCCGCCTGATCCGCGAGCTCTCCGGCGCCGGCACCGCGGTGATCCTCTCCACCCACCTCCTGGCCGAAGTCACCGCCGTGTGCGACCGCGTGGCGATCCTGCACGAAGGCCAACTGCGCCACGATGCGCCGCTGCACGGCGACGACCACGCCGCGCTGGAGCGCACCTTCTTCGAGATCGCCATGCACGGCAAGTCGACGGCGGCGCGCGCCGCATGAGCCTCATCGCGATGATCCGACTTGAAGTGCGCCGCCTCGCGGTACGCCCGCTGGCCTGGGTGCTGCTGGCGCTGAGCCTCGCCTGGCTGGGCTGGAATTTCACCCTGCTGCTGGGCCAGTTCCTCGCCAGCCAGGTGCAGCGCGCGGCGCTGGCCGACAGCCCCGGCTTCGTCGACCTGGTGGCCGTGCCGCTCCTGGGCCAGCTCGCGCAGTTGGCCTTCCTCGTCGTGCCGCTGCTGGCCATGTCCACGCTCTCCGGCGAGCGCCGCAACGGCACCTTGCCGCTGCTGTTTGCCGCCGGCGTGCCCGCCGCGCACATCGTGCTGGGCAAGTACATCGCCGTGCTGCTGTGGCTCGCCGTGTGGCTCGCGCTGACGCTGGCCATGCCGCTGGCGCTCGCGCACGCCACCTCGCCGGACTGGGGCAAGCTCGCCGCCGCCACGCTGGGCATCGCGCTGATGCTGGCGGCGCTCGCCGCACTGGCGGTGGCAGCCTCCGCGTTCTCACCACATCCGGCCATCGCCGCCGTGCTCGCCCTGCTGCTGGGGCTGGCCCTGTGGACACTGAACCTCGGCGCGCAGATGGCCGGCATCAACGACGGCATCATCAATTGGCTGGCGATGAGCACGCACACGCAAGACCTGCTGCGCGGCCTCGTTTCCAGCGCCGATCTGGAGTGGTTCGTGCTGCTGATTGCGCTGTGCCTGACGCTGGCCACGCGCCGGCTCAGCGCCGACAAGGAGCGTGGCTGATGCGCCTGACCCGCTATCTGGACGGCTGGCTGTTCGCCCTGCTTCTCTTCGTCGGCGCGGGCGCGCTCGGCTACCTCGGCACGCGCTACGCGGCAACCGCCGACTGGACGGCCAATCGCCGCCTCGGCCTCACCTCGCAAAGCCGCGCCATCCTCGCCCAATTGCATGGCCCGGTGAGCGTCACCAGCTACGCCAGCCCGCGCGGCGACCTGCGCGCGCAGGTGGCGGGCTTCCTCGCCCGCTACCAGCAGGCCAAGCCCGACCTCACGCTGCGCTTCGTCGACCCGCAGCAAGACCCGGCGCGCATGCGCGAGCTGGGCATCGGCGTGGACGGCGAGCTGATCGTGCGCTACCAAGGCCACGAGCAGCGGCTCACGGAACTGTCCGAGCGCAGCGTCAGCAACGCACTGGAACACCTGATCCGCGGCGACGACCGCATCGTGGCCTTCGTCACCGGCGACGGCGAGCGCCTGCCCTCGGGCAAGGGCGATGCGGACATGGGCATGCTGATGGGCCAGCTCGCCGGCAGCGGCCTGCGCGCCGTGCCGCTGAACTTCGCGCAGGTGCACGGCGTACCGCAAGGCACCGACCTCGTGGTGCTGGCCAGCCCCACCGTGGCGCTGCCCGCAGGCGCGGCGCAGGCGCTGGTCGCCTACGTGCAGGACGGCGGCAACCTGCTGTGGCTGCGCGACCCGGCCAACGACGACCTCGGCCTCAAACCACTCGCCGACGTGCTGGGCCTGCAGGTGCTGCCCGGCGTGCTGGTGGACGGCGCCGGCAGCACGCTGGGACTGCACGATCCGCGCCTGATCGCCGTGGCGCAGTACCCGGCCAACCCGGTCACGCTGGGCTTCCAGCTCGCCACGCGCTTCCCGCAGGTGGCCGCGCTGGCGCGCACCGGAACGGACGGCTGGACGGCCACGCCACTGCTGCGGTCGAGCGACCAGAGCTGGACCCAATTCCATCCCATCGACAATGCGCACCCTTCCGCCATCCGCTTCGACGCCGCCGCCGGCGAGTTCAAGGGCCCACTGGATTTCGGCTTCACGCTGGCCCGCCTTTCGCCCAGCCCCGACAAGCGCGAACAGCGCGCGGCAGCCATCGGCGACGGCGACTTCCTCTCCAATGCCTACGTCGGCCAGGGCGGCAACCGCGCGCTGGGCGAGCGCATCTTCAACTGGCTGCTGGGCGATGACGCGCTGGTGAACGTGCCGCACGACGGCGTGCCCGACCGCGTGCTGCGCATCGACCAGGGCACGCTGAACGCCGTCAGCCTCGGCTTCATGCTGGTGCTGCCCCTGCTACTGCTCATGCTCGGCGGCCTGCTCGCCTGGCGTCGGCGCCGCCGATGAAACGCGCCGCGCGCGCCCGGCTGGCGCTCTTCGCCGGCGCCGCCGCGCTGCTCGCGCTGGCGCTATGGCAGCGCGAGCACGATGCGCACGCCGCGCCCGGTACCCTGCTCGCACTCGATCCGACGGCGGTTACCCAGGTCACCCTGCAACTGGGCACGGCGCCCGCCGTGCGCTATGCCAAACAAGCCGGCCACTGGTGGCGCACCGACGGCCAGCGCGCCGACGACCGCTACCTCGCCACCCTCACCGCCGCCGCCGGCGCGCCGGTGCTGCAATGGCGCGCCGCGCGCGACTTCGACGCCGCGAAGATCGGCCTCGCCCCGCCGGTCGCCGTGCTCACGCTGGACGGCCAGCGCCTCGCCTTCGGTGCGACGAGCGCCACCGGCCCGCAGTGCTACGTGCAGGCCGGCGCGCGCGTGGCACTGGTGTCGCTGCGCTACCTGCCGCAGGCGCCCGCCGCCCAACACCTCGACCTGCACTGATGCCCGAACTGCCCGAAGTCGAAACCACCCGCCGCGGCATCGCCCCGCATGTGATCGGCCGGCGCGTGACAGCCGTGGTGCTGCGTCGGCCGGATCTGCGTTGGCCGATCCCGCGTGAAGTGTCCGAGCTGCTGCCCGGCCAGCGCATCGAAGCCGTGGAACGCCGCGCGAAATACCTGCTGCTGCACACGCCAGTCGGCAGCGCCCTGCTGCACCTGGGCATGAGCGGCATGCTACGCGTGCTGCCGCCCGACGCGCCCATCGGCCCGCACGACCACGTCGACATCGCGCTCGCGCGCGGCGCGCACGAAGGGGCGCGCGTGCTGCGTTTCACCGACCCGCGCCGCTTCGGCTGCCTGCTGTGGCAGGCGCCCGGCAGCACCCACGAACTGCTCGCCCACCTCGGCCCCGAACCGCTCACCGACGCCTTCGACGGCGACCTGCTGTGGCAGCTGTCGCGCAGTCGCACGGCGGCGGTGAAGCTGTTCCTGATGGACAACACCGTGGTGGTCGGCGTGGGCAACATCTACGCCAGCGAGGCGTTGTTCGCCGCCGGCATCGATCCACGCCGCGAAGCCCGCAAGGTGTCGCGCGAGCGCTATGCACGCCTCGCCGCCGAGGTGAAGCGCATCCTGGCCTACGCCATCGAACGCGGCGGCACCACGCTGCGCGACTTCCTCGCGCCGGACGGCGCGCCCGGCTACTTCTTCCGCGAGCTGATGGTCTACGGGCGCGCGGGCGAACCGTGCAAGAGTTGCGGCACGCCGATCCGGCAGACGGTGCTGGGGCAACGCTCCACGTTCTGGTGCCCGCGCTGCCAGCGCTGATCGAGCAGCGTTTCCCGCAGGAAACAGCGTAGCCACGCATTGCGGTCTACCCGACGCGGCGCCGTGCGCTCAGCATGAGCGCCATCCGAACACGCACACGAAACCGGAACGCCCCGTCGTTCCGCAGGTTCGGCCTTTTTTTGCGGAGGAATCCCCATGAGCTACGCCGTGATCGAACGCCTCAAGAAGCGCCGCACCCAGTACGTGCTGGGCCGCAACGTAGGCATGGACAAGGATGCCCTGAACAGCCTCATCCAGCAGGCCATCAAGCACACGCCGACGCCGTTCAACTCGCAGAGCTCGCGCGCCGTGATCCTGTTCGGCGAGCAGAGCGTGAAGTTCTGGACGCTGGCCAAGCAGGCGCTCGCCAGGATCGTGCCGGCCGAAGCCTTTGCGCAGACCGCCGCCAAGCTGGAGAGCTTCGCCGCCGGCGCCGGCACCGTGCTGTTCTACGAGGATCAGGACGTGGTGAAGGGCCTGCAGGAAAAGTTCGCGCTGTATGCGGACAACTTCCCGGTGTGGTCCGAGCAGTCGGGCGGCATGGCGCAGTTCGCGGTCTGGATGGCGCTGACCGATGCCGGCCTCGGCGCCAGCCTGCAGCACTACAACCCGCTGGTGGACGAAGCCGCGCGCGCGAGCTGGAACGTGCCGGCGTCGTGGCAGCTGCGTGCGCAGATGCCGTTCGGCTCGCACGAAGGCGGCTTCGGCGAGAAGGCCTTCATGGACGACAGCCAGCGCTTCATCGTCGCGGGTTGAGCCTTGCCCAGCGCGCATGCGAAACGGGCGGCCAAGGCCGCCCGTTTCCGTTCGTGCACGCACGCCTTGTCCCCCGGCACCTTTTCCTTTCGTCCCCGCGCAGCTACGGCCGCCGGCACAACGCCCGCACGTAGACCACGTACAACAGCGCACCCACCAGCGGCATCGCATACCACGCGTATGACACGCCGCCGCCACCCAGCCAGTGCAGGCAGATCACGATGCCCGCGCTCAGCACGCACAGCGCCGGCAACAGATACATCGACAGATCCAGCACCCTCAGCACGGATTTACTTTGTGAGGTCGTGGAAGCCAGACCTCCACCGGCGAAAACCGCCAGCATGAACATGCAGTTCGCCAACGCCAGTTGGCCGATCGTGCCGAGCAGGGTCCATCCGAGTGACATCACGCGTGTCTCCTTGTCGGGTCGGGCTTGCCTCATGACATACGAAGAAAGCGAACTTGACCCCGTTATCGGCCTCGGACCGGATTAAGTGAATCTGACCCCGTTATCGAGGCTCAATATTCCTCATCTACCGCGAGCGCTTGAAGAACAAGCGCAACGAGCAAGCAATAGCCATTCTGTTCTACGGCAAGTTTCCGACGCTCACGTCCCTGCATGCTTTCGCCGACCGCTTGCAAGGTGCGCACCGCTGCATCTGTCCACTCGCGGGTTTCCGGCATTAGCTGGATCGACATGTCGGCGCCTTGCCCGCTCAACCATTGGATGATGGTTCCACGCTGCAATTCCGAATGCACTGTCTCGAACGTGACTACTTTCCCGTCATCAGCGAATGAGTTCGCCCACAACGCGATCCAGCCGAGCTGTCCTTTGACGTCTTCCCGAATCATTGGCGTGATGCCTGCTCTAGAGTGAGCCTTGAGCATAACCGCGCCGCTGCCCGCGCCGCGAATTGAGCGATCACCACTACGGACGACGCGGCGCCCCCAAGGTGACCCCGACCCCTAGAAACACAAATCCCGGCGTGGGGCCGAGATCGTGTAAAGCCACGATTACATTGAAGGAGATGATGGGATTCGAATCCACGGTACGCTTACGCGTACGCCTGATTTCGAGTCAGACGCATTTCACCCGCACTTCGAATACCCGCAATTCAGACAAGTCTGGCAGTTGTCCATCAACACCAGCGCCTTGGTGTTGCACTTGTCGCACATCATCGAGCCGGCGGGGAAGGTGAGCGTCTCGGAAGATGCGGCGTCGGCCGGCGCGGCGGCCGCAGTGCTCATCTCAGCGTTTTTTTTTGCACCGAGCGCCTCGTAGGCAGCGCGCTTCTCGGCAATCAGCGCGCGCTGGCTGTCGCTCATCTCCGGGTCGTGGATCAGCCCGATGTTCTTCATGTGCTGTTCGATCACGCCGCCGATCTCGGCGACGATGCTGGGCATGTAGATGCCGCCGGCCTTGAAGTAGCCGCCGCGCGGGTCGAACACGGCTTTCAGCTCTTCCACGATGAAGGCGACGTCGCCGCCCTTGCGGAACACGGCGGAGAGGATGCGGGTGAGCGCCACGATCCACTGGAAGTGATCCATGTTCTTCGAGTTGATGAAGATCTCGAAGGGGCGGCGCTGTTCGTATTTGGTGCCGGCGTTGAGCACGATGTCGTTGATGGTGACGTACAGCGCGTGCTCGAACAGCGGCGACTTGATCTTGAAGGTGGAGCCGATCAGCGTCTCGGGACGCTCCAGGCTCTCGTGCATCTGGATGACTTCGGCCTTGGGCGCCTCCTGCTGCGGGGCGGCGACGGCCGGCGCGGCCTTGTCCTCGGGCTTGACAACGTTGTAGCCCATGATCTTTTTTTCGATCTTGATCGCCATGGTTGACTTGTTCCTGATGGGATGGCGGCGCGCGGCGCGGAGAAAAACGCCCGGCCCGGCACACGCCGGGCCGGGCGCGGTGACACTCACTTCTTGCGGGCAGCCTTCCTGACGGCGGATTTCTTCGCCGACTTGACGGGTGCCTTCTTGCTGGCAGTGGACCTCTGGGCCGGCTTGGCGGCCTTTTTCACGGCAGCCTTCTTGGCTGTCTTCTTGGGTGCGGCCTTGGCGGCCGTCTTCTTGCTGCTGACTTTCCTTGCCACCTTCTTGGGCGCGGCCTTCTTGACGACCTTCTTGACCGCCTTCCTGGGGGCCGTCTTTTTGGCCACCTTCTTGCCGCTGGCCTTCTTCACCACCCGCTTGGGCGCGGCCTTCTTGACGGCCTTCTTGACGGCCTTCTTGACGGCCTTCTTGGCGACCTTCTTCGCCGCCTTCTTCGGCGCAATCTTCTTGGCGACCTTCTTTGGCGCGGCCTTCTTGACCGCCTTCTTGGCGGCCTTCTTCACAGCTTTCTTGGCAGTGGCCTTTTTCGGCGCAGCCTTCTTCGCGGCAGCCTTCTTCGCGGCAGCCTTCTTCGCGACCGCTTTCTTGGGCGAGGCTTTTTTCGCTGCGGCTTTCTTCGGCGCCGCCTTCTTGGCGACGGCCTTCTTCGCCGCCGGCTTGCGCGGGGCGGCGGGCATGGCCGGCGGCGCGATGGCGGCTACCGGCTCGGCCGGTGCGGGCGCGATGACGGCGGGTGCTTCGGCCGCCGCCGGGATGGCGGGTGTGGCGCTGTCATTCACTTCGACTTCGTTATCGATGGACATGCGGTGGTTCCCCTCGGGCGATGTGCTTGGCGTCGTGGCTACGGTCAGAATTTGCCGTAATACCCTTCCTTCAAGGCATCGAACAAGTTGGCGGCCGTGTGCATCTCGCCGTCGTATTCCACTTCCTCGTTGCCGCGAAGTTCGATAACGCTACCGTCTTCCAGTTCGAAGTGGTAGAGGGTGTTGGCAAGGTCGGCATCTTTCACCAGCACGCCCTGGAAGGCGGCGGGGTTGAAACGGAAGGTGGTGCAGCCCTTCAGCCCCTGCTTGTAGGCGTAGAAGTAGATGTCCTTGAAGTCTTCGTAGGGGTAGTCCGTGGGTACGTTCGCGGTCTTGGAGATCGAGGAATCGATCCACAACTGCGAGGCGGCCTGGATATCCACGTGCTGCTTGGGGCCGATGTCGTCGGCGGAAACGAAGTAGTCGGGCAGCTTGGCCTGCGCGTCGTCCGCGAACGGCATCGCGGCGGCGTTGATGAGGGCGCGGTAGGCCAGCAGCTCGTAGCTGTACACCTCGACCTTTTCCTTGGATTTCTTGCCCTCGCGGATCACGTTGCGCGAGTAATGGTGGGCGAAGCTGGGCTCGATGCCGTTGGATGCGTTGTTGGCCAGGCTGAGCGAGATGGTGCCGGTAGGCGCGATCGAGGTGTGGTGGGTGAAACGCGCGCCGGTCTCGGCCAGCTGCTCGACCAGCTCCGGCGCCACCGTGGCGATGCGCTGCATGTAGCGGCTGTACTTCGCGTGCAGCACGCGGCCGGGTATGCGGTCGCCCACCTTGTAGCCGTCCTTCGCCATTTCCGGGCGCTTGCGCAGCATGTCGCCGGTGACGGTGTATTCGGTCGCCAGCACCGGCGCCGGGCCTTTTTCCTTGGCGAGGTCGAGCGCCACTTCCCAGCCGGCCACTGCCATTTCGCGCGAGACGTCCTCGGTGAAGGCCACCGCCTCGGCGCTGCCATAGCGGTGCTTGAGCATGGTGAGCGTGCTGCCCAGGCCGAGGAAGCCCATGCCGTGGCGGCGCTTGGAGGTGATCTCGTCGCGCTGCTGCTGCAACGGCAGGCCGTTGATCTCCACCACGTTGTCGAGCATGCGGGTGAACACCTTGACCACTTCGCGGTACTCGTCCCAGTCGAAGCGCGCCTTCGGGCCGAACGGATCGCGCACGAAGGTGGTCAGGTTGATCGAGCCGAGCAGGCAGGAGCCGTAGGGCGGCAGTGGCTGTTCGCCGCAGGGGTTGGTGGCGCGGATGTGCTCGCACCACCAGTTGTTGTTCATCTCGTTGACCTTGTCGATCAGGATGAAACCGGGCTCGGCGTAGTCATACGTCGAGACCATGATCATGTCCCACAGGTGCCGCGCGCGGATGTGGCCGTAGATCTTGCAGGCGACCAGGCCGTCATCGCGGTCGACGTAGTTCTCGTGGGTCGGCCATTCGCGCCAGACCACCTTGGCCGGGTCGTTGAGGTCGAGTTCGTCCTGTTCCTTGACGTGCACCGGGAACACCAGCGGCCAGTCCTGGTCGTGCTCCACCGCCTGCATGAAGCCTTCGGTGACCAGCAGGCTCAGGTTGAACTGGCGCAGCCGGCCGTCCTCGCGCTTGGCCTTGATGAACTCCTTCACGTCGGGATGGCTGACGTCGAAGGTGCCCATCTGCGCGCCGCGGCGGCCGCCGGCGGAGGACACGGTGAAGCACATCTTGTCGTAGATGTCCATGAAGGACAGCGGGCCGGAGGTGTACGCACCGGCGCCCGAGACGTACGCGCCGCGCGGGCGCAGGGTGCTGAATTCGTAGCCGATGCCGCAACCGGCCTTGAGGGTGAGTCCGGCCTCGTGCACCTTCTCCAGGATGTTGTCCATGGAGTCGCGGATGGTGCCCGACACGGTGCAGTTGATCGTGCTGGTGGCGGGCTTGTGCTCCAGCGCGCCGGCGTTGGAGGTGATGCGGCCGGCGGGGATCGCGCCGCGGCGCAGCGCCCACAGGAAACGCTCGTTCCAGTGCTCGCGCAGCTCGGGCGTGATCTCCACGTCGGACAAGGCGCGCGCCACGCGCTGCCAGGTGCCGTCCACGTCGGCATCCACCGGCTCGCCGGTCTTGCTGCGCAGGCGGTATTTCTTGTCCCAGATGTCCTGCGAGGCCGGCTGCAGCGGAATCGCCACCGCGACATCGCGCTTGATGTCCGTACCCTTCGCTGGTGCCTGCGCAGTGCTCATCGGCTGGTTGCCTCCCGGTGCGGCCTCGCGGCCTTTGTTGTGGTGGTGATCCGGCGATCCGAGGGCGCCGAAGCGCCGCGCCGGCTCCACCGGAAACGGCTGCCGCGCGGCGTTTTCCCGGCTGTCGAACGCCCCTTGGAACCGCTGCTTCGCCACCAGTGCTTGTTTGTTTCCCGCAAAGCAAGCACAAGATGTTGTGGTTGCAGACGAAGGGGGAAGGTAACCCCGGCGCCACCCGATGTAAAGTGCCGAGGCAACATCCGCGCCCGGGAACCCCCACCAGCCGTGCGCGGTCGAAGGCGCGCTGCTTCCGTCATCGCAAGGAGTCGATCATGACCGTCCGCCACCCGCCCCGCCCGCGCTGGTTCGCCGCCGTCTTCGCCCTGCTGCTGGGCGCCGGGGTGCCCACCGCGAGCCACGCCGCGATGCCGCCTGCCGTGGATGGCCAGGCCATGCCTTCGCTGGCGCCGATGCTTGCGAAGGTGACGCCGGCAGTGGTGAACATCTCCAGCAAGACCCGCGTGCAGATGCGCAATCCGTACTTCGACGATCCGGTGTTCCGCCAGTTCTTCGGCCTGCCGGCCACGCCGCGCGAACGGGTGGAACAGAGCCTGGGCTCGGGCGTCATCGTGGATGCCGCCAAGGGCTACATCCTCACCAACAACCACGTGGTGGGCGGTGCCGACGACATCACGGTCACCCTGCAGGATGGCCGCAGCTTCAAGGCCCGCCTGGTGGGCACCGACCCCGACACCGACGTGGCGGTGATCCAGATCCACGCCAGCGGACTCACCGCGCTGCCGGTGGCCGACTCGGGCAAGCTGCGCGTGGGCGACTACGTGGTGGCGGTGGGCGAGCCGTTCGGGCTCAGCGAAACGGTGACCTCGGGCATCGTCTCCGCGCTGGGCCGCTCCGGCCTCGGCCCGGAATCGTCGGGCTCGGGCCGCTACCAGAACTTCATCCAGACCGACGCTTCGATCAACCCCGGCAACTCCGGCGGCGCGCTGGTCGACCTGCGCGGCCAGCTGGTGGGCATCAACACCATGATCTTCTCGCCCTCGGGCGGCAACGTGGGCATCGGCTTCGCCATCCCCTCCAACCTCGCCAGCGAGGTGATGCGGCAGCTCGTCGCCCACGGCAAGGTGGCGCGCGGCACGCTGGGCCTGCAGTCGCAGGAGATCACGCCGCGCATCGCGCGCCTGCTTGGCCTCGCGCAGGACAAGGGCGTGGTGGTGACCGGCGTCGACCCCGGCTCGCCCGCCGAACAGGCCGGCCTTGTGCCCGGCGACGTCATCACCGCCATCGACGGCAAACCGCTGCACAACGTGGACGAACTGCGCAACGCCGAAGGCCTGGTACCGGTAGGCAGCACGATACGGCTGGACGTGCTGCACCAGGGCAAATCGCGCCAGGTGAGCGCCGTGCTGCGTCCCGAACAGATCGCCAGCCTCGCCGGCGCCAGCCTCGATCCACGCCTGACCGGCGTCACCTTCACCGAGCTCGGTCAGCGCGCGCGCAGCCAGGGCATGTACGGCGTGCTGGTAGGCGCCGTGCAAACGGGCAGCCACGCCGCCGCCGCGGGCCTGCGCCAGGGCGACCTGGTGATCGGCGTAGGCAACATGCGCCTCACCAGCCTGCGCATGCTGCGCGAGCTGGCCGGCGTGCGTCCGCGCCAGCTCGCGCTGGTGGTGGCCGACGACGAGGGCTCGCATTACGTGGTGATTCCCTGAACACGCCGCGCGCAAGGCGCGCAGCGTGAACGAGGGCACGCTTGCAGCGGCGCCGGCATCGCACAATCCGGCTTGCGCGCTTGAACTTTTGCGGCCGGGCCGATGAAATAGCCGGTTGTGCCAGCACACGCGGGTCTTCCCCGCCGCGCACTTTCCCTTTCTCCGCAGGATTCACCCTCATCATGTCCCTTCGTGTTGTCCGCCTGTTGCCCGCCCTCCTGCTCGGCGCCTGCCTCGTCGCGCCAGCCGCCGCCAAGACCACCCACCATCCCGTCCGGCATGCGGCAGCGACCAGCAAGGGCGCCAGCCTCGTCTGGCGCGGCGACGTCACCACCGCGCGCGCGGTGATGGACGACATCGCAAAGGAATGGCAGCGCAGTGGCCACGGCCGCATCGAGCTGCAGCCGTTCAACACCGCCTCGGGGATCGACGCGGTGGCCAGCGGCAGCGCCGACCTCGCCGGCAGCGCGCGTGCCAGCGACGGCAGCGCAGAGAACACCCGCCTCAGCTTCACCCCGGTGGCCTGGGACGCCCTGGTGATGGTCGCCAACCCGGCCAACCCGGTGCGCAGCATCACCCTGCGCCAGCTGCACGAGATCTACCTCGGCCACATCACCAACTGGAAGGAGCTCGGCGGCAACGACGCGCCGATCGACCTGTACGCGGTCATCAGCCCGAACGACGGCCTGGAATACAGCCTGCGCAGCCTGCTGTTCGGCCGCGGCGAGCAGGCCATCGCCGCGCCGCGCCTGTACCTCAACACCAAGGCGCTGGAAGACGGCATCGCGCTGAACCCGAACGGTCTGGGCCTGTCCTCGCTGGCCGATGTGCGCGGCAATGCGAAGCTGCGCGCCATCCCGGTCGACGGCGTGGCGCCCTCGGTCGCCAACATCGCCGATGGCAGCTACCCGCTGTACACGCCGCTGTACCTGGTGAGCAACCCGAACGGCAGCAAGGCCGCAGCGGTCAAGGCCTTCCTCGACTTCCTCGCCAGCGACAAGGCCAAGGCCGTGCTGCGCAACCACTCGGTGCTGCCCTACGCCGATGGCAACGCGCTGCTCGCCAAGGAAGCGGCCCGCCGCGACCAGGTCTACGCCGAAGCCACCGCCTCGCATGCCAAGCCTCCGCTGGCCGCACCCGGCGCCAGCTACGCCGCCGCCGCCGCCGAGTCGCCGACCTCCGAGCGTACGGCCGCCGCTCGCGCCGCGATGGAAAAGCGCAACGCCGCCGCGAACAGCTACACGGTGGCCACCGGCGACACGCTGGAAAGCATCGCGCTCGATCACCACGTGAGCCAGGCCAACCTGCGCCGCTGGAACCAGCTCAAGAACGACCAGCTCAGCCCCGGTCAGACGCTCAAGCTCAGCGCCCACTGACCCGCGTGCCGATCCGCGCGATCACGCTCGACCTCGACGACACCTTGTGGCCGGTGCGGCCGGCGCTGGAGCGGGCCGACCAGGCGGTGGACGCCTACCTGCGCGCGCACTGGCCCGAGGTGGCCCGCGCCTGGCCGATCCCGGCCATGCGCGAGCTGCGCGCGCAAGTGTCGCGGGATCGCCCTGACCTCGCGCACGACTTCACCGCGCAGCGCCGCATCGCCCAGCGCCGCGCCTTCGAAAGCTGCGGCGTGGCCGACGCCCCACTGGACGCCGTGTGGGAGGTCTACTTCGCCGCGCGCAACGGCGTCGAACCCTGGCCCGACAGCCTGCCCGCGCTCGTGCGGCTGGCCGCGCGCTGGCCGCTGGCCAGCCTCACCAACGGCAACGCCGACCCCGCGCGCACCGGCATCGCCGCGCACTTCTCCGTCCACATCGCCTCGCGCGACGTCGGCGTGGCCAAGCCCGACCCGCGCATCTTCCACGCCGCCGCCACGCGTTTCGGCGTAGCGGCGCAAGACGTGCTGCACGTGGGCGACGATCCCGCGCTCGACGTGCTGGGTGCGCGCCGCGCCGGACTACGCTCGGCGTGGATCAACCGCCACGGCGACGCCTGGCCCGCGGAACTCGGCGCAGCGCCGGAGCTGACCTTCACCCACCTCGGCGCGCTCGCCGACTGGCTGGAATCCCACTCGGCGGCGTGACCCTGCGGCGGCATCGGCGCATCATGGGCGCTTGCGCAAACCGCATGCACGCCCGAGGAAACCCATGTCCGCCCTGATCGACCGTTCGTCCGCCCGCCATCCCGTTGCCATCGAAGCCGTCGATGCCCGTCGCCTGCCCGCTGCGAAGAAGCGCCTGGACGCCGCGCAGCGCCGCTGGCTGGACGCAAACGGCTTCGACGCCGCCCCCGGCAGCCACCTGCGGCTGGCCGACGCGCAGGGCAAGCTCGTGCGCGTGCTGGTGGGTGTGGACGCCGCCGAACCGCTGGCCGCACTGGCCGCACTGCCGATGAGCCTGCCCGAAGGCACGTATGCGCTCGCTACCGAAGGCGTGGCGCTGGACGCCGCGCAGGCCGCGCTGGGCTGGGCGCTGGGTGCCTACCGGTTCACCCGCTACCGCAAGGCCAAGCGCGCACCGGCCAGGTTGGCACTGGACGCCGCCACGCTCGCCGCCGTGCAGCCGCTGGCGGAAGCCACCGCCCTGGTGCGCGACCTGGTCAACACGCCCACCGAGGACATGGGCCCCGAGCAGCTCGCCGACGCGGTGAAGGCGCTGGCCAAGCCGCACAAGGCCAAGGTGCACGAATGGGTGGGCGATGCCCTGCTCAAGGCCAACTTCCCCACCATCCACGCCGTGGGCCGCGCCAGCCATCGCGCGCCGCGACTGGTGGAGCTGTCCTGGGGCAAGGTCGGCGATCCGAAGCTGGTGTTCGTGGGCAAAGGCGTGTGTTTCGACACCGGCGGACTGGATCTCAAGTCCAGCGACGGCATGCGCTGGATGAAGAAGGACATGGGCGGCGCCGCGCACGCCATCGCGCTGGCGCAGTTGGTGATGAGCGCGCAACTGCCGGTGCGGCTCACCCTGCTGGTGCCGACCGTGGAGAACGCCGTCGCCGGCAACGCCATGCGCCCGGGCGAGGTCATCACCACTCGCGCCGGCCACACGGTGGAGGTGGACAACACCGACGCCGAGGGCCGCCTGATCCTGTGCGACGCGCTGGCCTACGGCGCCGAGCAGCAGCCCGAGCTCATCATCGACTTCGCCACGCTCACCGGCGCCGCCCGTGTGGCGCTGGGCCCGGATCTGCCCGCGCTGTTCGGCAACCACGACGCGCTCGCCGAAGCCGCGCTCGCCGCCGGCCGCGCGGTGGACGATCCGCTGTGGCGCCTGCCGCTGTGGCGCCCCTACCGCAAGCTGCTGGACTCCTACCTCGCTGACTTCGCCAACGCCGGCCCCTCGCGCCACGCCGGCGCGATCACCGCCGCGCTGTACCTGGAACGTTTCGTGCCCGACGGCCAGCCCTGGCTGCACCTGGACACCTACGCCTGGAACGACGCCGATCGCCCCGGCCGGCCGCGCGGCGGCGAGGCAATGGGCCTGCGCGCGCTGTTCGCCCTGCTGCAGCAGCGCTACGCGCGCCGCTGACGCGCCCTGCCACACTCAATGTGCGGCGGCGCTCCCAGCACGCCGCAACACTCAACGCGCGGCGGCGCTTTCCAGCACGCCGCAACGCAGCGGTGGGTCGATATCGTCCGCCGGTGACATCCGCACCTCGGCGGGCGGTTCGCGGCTGGCCAGCCAGGCGGCCACGGCGGTGATGTCGGCTTCGCTCAGGTGGCCCACCACCTTCGCCATGCAATCCGGCGCCGCGCTGGCGCGCGTATGCGTGCGCCAGGCACCGAGCTGCGCGCTGAGATAGTCGTACGGCAGGCCCACCAGGCCAGGCACGCCGGACACCACTCCGGTAAACGCCCTGCCATGGCAACTCGCGCAAGCGGGAATGCCGCGCGCGGCATCGCCCGTCGTCGCCAATTGCGCGCCGCGCTGCAGGGCCGCCGCCGGCAGGGCGGGCACCGCCGCGCGCGCATACGGCACCTGCTGCATGGCGAAGTAGTCGGCGATCTTGCGCAGATAAGCCGGATCAAGCCCGCGCACGGTGTATTCCATCGGCGCGTACTTGCGCAGGCCGCGCTGGAAATCCATCAGCTGCCGCTCGAGATACGCCGCCGGCTTGCCGGCCAGTCGCGGAAAGAAGCGGCTGTCCGGCTGCCCTTCGCCATGTTCACCATGGCAAGCCGTGCAGGCGGCGATGCGCTGTTGCAGCGTGTCGGGCGGCGCCGGCACGGCGGACAAGTCGTGTGCGGCAGCAAACACCGACGCACACGACACCAACAGTGACAGCACAAGGCAAGCGCGAAGGAAACGGCCGGCGCGTTGCGGCCGGGTAGGCAGGCATGGACTCATGCCCCGAGTATAGACAGCCTGCCACACGGCAGGTACGCAGCTATGCTCTGTCGATCGCGACTGCTGCGTCGCGTCCGCCGGGGAACGTCATGCCGCATCGCCTGCTCGTCCGTTCGTTGCTCGTCTTCGCCCTGCTCGCCAGCGCGCCACTGCTCGCGCAGGAAACCGGCGTGGACTACGCCAACCTCGCCCAACTGCAGCAGCGCATGGATGCCGGAACACTGAGCAGCAAGACGCTGACCGCGGAGGCGCTCGCCCGCATCCAGCGCATCGACCGCAGCGGCCCCACACTGAAGGCCGTGCTGGAAACCAATCCCGATGCGCGCTCCATCGCCGCCGTACTGGACGCGAAACGCGGCAAGACACATGGGTTGCTGTACGGCATCCCGGTGCTGCTGAAGGACAACATCGACACCGGCGATCGCGAACGCACCACCGCCGGCTCCCTGGCACTGGTTGCGGTGCCCGCGTCAGGCGACGCCACCATCGCGGCGAAGCTGCGCAAGGCTGGCGCGGTAATCCTGGGCAAGGCCAACCTCAGCGAATGGGCCAACTACCGCTCCACCCACGCCAGCAGCGGCTGGAGCGGCGTGGGTGGGCAGACCAAGAACCCCTATGCGCTGGATCGCAACCCCTGCGGCTCCAGTGCCGGTTCGGCCGCCGCGGTGGCGGCAGGCCTCGTACCGGTCGCCGTCGGCACCGAGACCGACGGCTCCATCATCTGCCCCGCGGCGATGAACGGCATCGTCGGCATCAAGCCCACGCTGGGGCTGGTGAGCCGCACTGGCATCGTGCCGATCAGCCACAATCAGGACACCGCCGGCCCGATGGCGCGTGACGTGGCCGATGCCGCCGCCCTGCTCAGCGTGATCGCCGGCAGCGATCCGCGCGACCCGGCCACCGCCGATGCCGACCAGCACGCCACCGACTACACGAAGCTCCTCGACCCGCATGGGCTGCGCGGCAAGCGCATCGGCGTGGTGCGCGCGCTGGCCGGCAACGAGCCCAATGCCGACCGCGTGCTCGACGCAACCATCGCCACGATGAAGGCGCAGGGCGCAATCATCGTCGACCCGGTAACCCTGCCGCACCTGCAGGAGCTGAGCGCGCAGGAATCAACCGTGCTGCTGTACGACTTCAAGCACGACATCAATGCCTACCTCGCCACGCGCGAGGGGCTGCCGGTGCACACGCTGGCCGACCTGATTGCATTCAACAGCGCGCACGCGGCGCAGGAGATGCCGTGGTTCGGGCAGGAGTTGTTCGAGCAGGCACAGGCGAAAGGCCAGCTCACCGACAAGGCATACCTCGATGCACTGGCCGCGGCGAAGCGGCTGGCCGGGCCGGAAGGTATCGACGCGGCGCTCGCCGCGCAACACCTCGACGCCCTGCTGGCGCCATCGTGGGGGCCGGCCTTCACCACCGACCCGGTGCTGGGCGATCACGTGGTGAGCGGCGACCCCACCATCGGTGGTCCCTCGCAGCCCGCCGCCGTGGCGGGCTATCCGTCCATCACCGTGCCCGCCGGCTGGGCACACGGCCTGCCGGTGGGCATTGTGCTGTTCGGTGCCAAGTGGAGCGAACCCACGCTCATTGCCATCGCCTACGGCTTCGAGCAACACACGCATGCGTGGCAGCCGCCGAAGTTCCTCGACACGGTGAACGGCAAGCCGGTGTCGGCATCACGCTGAGTTCGCGAAGCTCACATGATAAGCGAGAGACCTATTCCAAGAAGCAAGGGAGCGTACGTGGCTGTGGCGCTCATTATGAACAAAACTACTTCAACGAATCGCACTCTCTTCGATGTCATCACGACAACCATGCCCCCTTAAGCGTTCGGTTCCGAGTTGAACTCACCAACGGCCTGCCCACCCGCCGACTTGCGCACGATCAGCATGGCCAGCTCCAGCGACTGCTCGTAGTTGAGGCGCGGGTCGACCATCGACTTGTAGGCGCGCTCAAGATCAGCCTCGGCCAGGCCACGCGCACCGCCGGTGCATTCGGTAACGTCCTCGCCGGTGAGTTCCAGATGCACACCGCCCAGCCGCGTGCCGGCGACGGCATGCAGCTCGAACGCCTGCTCCAGCTCGCCGCGGATGTTGTCGAAGCGGCGCGTCTTGTAGCCATTGGAAGTGCTCTCGGTGTTGCCGTGCATGGGGTCGGCCACCCACAGCACGCGGCGACCTTCGCGCCGTACCGCATCGAGCAGCAGCGGCAGTGCCTGCGCAATCCTGTCGTTGCCCATGCGGTGGATCAAGGTGAGGCGGCCGGGCTCGTCGTGCGGGTTCAGCGCATCGATCAGCGGCAGCAACTGCGCCGGCGTCACCGACGGGCCCACCTTCACCGCGATGGGGTTGCGGATGCCGCGGAAATATTCCACGTGCGCGCCATCCAGCGCCGCCGTGCGCATGCCGATCCACGGAAAGTGCGTGGAGAGATTGAACCAGCCGGGGTTGCGCGGCACCTGGCGGGTGAGTGCCTGCTCGTAGTGCAGCAGCAGCGCCTCATGCGAGGTGAAAAAGTCCACCTTGGAGAAGCCGGCGATGGGGCCGGCCAGGGTTTCCATGAAGCGCAGCGAGTCGCCGATGGAGGCCACCATGCGGCGGTACTCGGCGGCCAGCGGCGAGTGCTCCACCCAGGCCAGATCCCAGTATTCGGGGTGGCGCAGGTCGGCGAAGCCGCCGTCGATCAGGGCGCGCACGAAGTTCATGGTGAGCGCGGAGTGCGAATGCGCGCGAATCAACCGCTGTGGGTCGGGCCGGCGCGCCTCGGCGGTGAACGCCGCGCCGTTGACCACATCGCCGCGAAAACTGGGCAGGGTCACGCCGTCGCGGGTTTCGGTATCGACCGAGCGCGGTTTGGCGTACTGCCCGGCGAAACGGCCCACGCGCAACACCGGCTGCTTGAGCCCGTGCACCAGCACCAGGCTCATCTGCAGCAGCACCTTGAGCCGGTTGGAGATCACCGGACTGCTGCAATCGGCAAAGCTCTCCGCGCAATCCCCGCCCTGCAGCAGGAAGCGCTTGCCCTCCTGCGCCTCAGCCAGCGCCTGCTTGAGCGCCAGCACTTCCCATGAGGTCACCAGCGGTGGCAGCTGCGCCAGCCGTGCGGTGGCTTGCGCCAGCTCGGCGGCATCCTCGTACTGCGGCTGCTGCAAGGCCTCGCGCCGTTGCCACGACGACGGCGCCCAGCCGGGCGCGAGATGGTCGACCGCCGCGCTGCTCATCGCCGCACCGTCCGCGCGCGCGCTCCCGCGAGTGCCGCCCAGGCCCCCAGCAACCCGAACCAGATCAGCGACCACCACGGCATCGACAAGCCAAGGATGGGTTGCACGCGCGCGCACTCGCCCGAGCCCGAGAGCACCTTGAGCAAGACGCCGATCAAACCCCCGTTGCCGGCGCGGGTTTCCAGCAGATACCCCAGCGGCGCGCCGCAGCTCGGCACCGTGCCCGGCGGCAGCGACTGTATCCACAGGTGCCGCACCGCGATGCCCGCACCCACCAGGGCGATGAGCAGCAGCAGGCCGACGTAGCCCCAGCGACCAGCGCCGCGCGGCGCATGCAGCCCGCCGGCAAGAAAGGCCACGCCCAGCACGATGAAGGCCACGCGCTGCAGGATGCACAGCGGACAGGGGTCCATGTCGAGTGCGTACTGCGCATACAGCGCGAAGCCAATCAGTCCGGCGCAAACGAGGAAACCGGCGAGCAAACTGACGCGGAACGACCAACGCAAGGGATTCATGGCGGTGCGGGTGATGAAGGAAATGTCGACATTACCTGCTTGCCGGCGCCCTGTCAGCCACACGCGGCCACATAAACGAAACCCCGGCGGGTCGCCCTGCCGGGGTTTCGTTTGGATGGCCAAATGGCTTGAGGATCACTCCTCGCCGGCAGCCTCGGCGGACTGCGGGCGGCCGACCAGCTCGACGTAGGCCATCGGCGCGTTGTCACCGTCGCGGAAGCCGCACTTCAGGATGCGCAGGTAGCCACCGGCGCGTTCGCGGTAGCGCGGCCCCAGCTCCACGAACAGCTTGCCCACCGCCTCCTTGTCGCGCATGCGCGCGAAGGCCAGACGGCGGTTGGCGACGCTGTCGGTCTTGGCCAGCGTGATCAGCGGCTCGGCGACGCGACGCAGTTCCTTGGCCTTCGGCAAGGTGGTGCGGATCAACTCGTGCTTGAACAGCGACGACGCCATGTTCTTGAACATCGCTTCGCGATGGGCGGTGGTGCGGTTGAGCTTGCGGCCCGAATACTGGTGGCGCATGACGAAACTCTCTCTGTAGGTCTGTTGTTATGAAGCATCGACTCTTGTGTTCGATGCCCCGCGGTTACCCGCTTATGTTTGTCTCTATCGGGATTCAGGATACGGGATTGGGGATTCGTAAAAGCCGCACTCTTGCGAGAACCTGCTCTGCCGAATCCCGGATCCCTGCTATCGAATCCCGGCTTCCAATCAACCCAACTGCATGCCGTGCGAGATACCCGCCGGCGGCCAGTTCTCCAGCTTCATGCCCAAGGCAAGACCGCGCGAACCAAGCACGTCCTTGATTTCGGTGAGCGACTTCTTGCCCAGGTTCGGCGTCTTCAGCAGCTCGACCTCGGTCTTCTGCACCAAGTCGCCGATGTAGTAGATGCTCTCGGCCTTCAGGCAGTTCGCCGAACGCACGGTGAGCTCCAGATCGTCGATCGGACGCAGCAACAGCGGATCGAAACCGCTCTTTTCGGCCTTGTCGCCGGCGCTCTCGCGACGCGAGAAATCACCGAACACCGACAGCTGGTCGTTGATGATCTCGGCCGCCTTGCGCACGGCATCTTCCGCGCCGATGGTGCCGTTGGTCTCGATGTCGAGCACCAGCTTGTCGAGGTTGGTGCGCTGTTCCACACGGGCAGCGTCCACTTCGTAGGCCACGCGCAGGATAGGTGCGAACGACGCGTCCAACTGCAAGCGACCGATCGGGCGCGCTTCGTCGTCCGGATGGACGCGGGCGCTGGCCGGCTGGTAACCCACGCCGCGACGCACCTTGAGGCGCATGTTGAGCGCGATGTCCTTGGTCAGGTGGCAGATCACGTGCTCGGGGTTGATGATTTCCACCGAGTGATCGACGACGATGTCGCCGGCCGTGACCACGCCCTTGCCCTTCTTGGACAGGGTGAGGGTGACCTCGTCGCCGGTATGCTGGCGGATCGCCACGTCCTTGAGGTTCAGCAGGACTTCGATCACGTCCTCCTGCAGGCCCTCGAGCGTGGTGTATTCGTGCAGCACGCCGTCGATTTCGACCTCGACGATGGCGCTGCCGGGGATCGAGGAGAGCAGCACGCGACGCAGCGCGTTGCCCAGGGTGTGGCCAAAGCCACGCTCGAGCGGCTCGACCACCACCTTGGCGCGGTTGGCCCCGAGCTGTTCGACGCTGAGGCCACGCGGCCGCAGCACACTAGTTGACGAAACTGCCATGCAGAGCTCCGATGATTACTTCGAGTAAAGCTCGACGATCAACGCCTCGTTGATGTCGGTCGGCAGATCGCCGCGATCAGGCAAGGCCTTGAAGGTGCCTTCGAATTTCTTGCTGTCGACCTCGACCCAACCCGGACGCAGATCCATGGTGTCGAACACGGTCGCCGCTTCCTGCACGCGCAGCTGGCTGCGCGCCTTCTCGGTCAACGCGACGGCATCGCCCGGCTTGACCTGGTAGGAAGGGATGTTGACCTTCTTGCCGTTCACCAGCACCGCCTTGTGGGCGACCATCTGGCGAGCCTGGGCGCGGGTGACCGCGAAACCCATGCGATAAACGACGTTGTCCAGGCGGCTTTCGAGCAGGCGCAGCAGGTTCTCGCCGGTGTTGCCCTTCAGGGTCGACGCCTTGGAGTAGTAGTTGCTGAACTGGCGCTCGAGCACGCCATAGATACGCTTGACCTTCTGCTTTTCGCGCAGCTGGACGGCATAGTCGGACATGCGCATGCGCTTGTTGGCGCCATGCTGGCCGGGCTTGTTCTCCAGCTTGCACTTGGAATCGATTGCGCGGGCCGGGCTCTTGAGGCTCAGGTCAGCGCCTTCGCGGCGGGCGAGCTTGCAGGTAGCTCCACGATAACGGGCCATGGTGACTACTCCTTACACTCGACGCTTTTTGGGGGGACGGCAGCCGTTGTGCGGAATCGGCGTGACGTCAATGATGTTGAGCACCTTGTAGCCCAGCGCGTTCAGCGAACGCACGGCCGACTCGCGGCCCGGGCCCGGGCCCTTGATGCGCACTTCCACGGTCTTCACACCGTAGTCGCCGGCGGCGCGGCCAGCCTTCTCGGCGGCGACCTGGGCGGCGAACGGGGTGGACTTGCGCGAACCACGGAAACCCGCGCCGCCGGCCGTCGCCCACGACAACGCATTGCCCTGGCGATCGGTGATGGTGACGATGGTGTTATTGAAGGAGGCCTGCACGTGGGCCACGGCATCCGTGACAACGCGCTTGATCTTCTTCTTGGTCTTGACTGGCTTGGCCATGATCTATCCCATTACTTCTTGATGGCGCGACGCGGGCCCTTGCGGGTGCGTGCATTGGTGCGCGTGCGCTGACCGCGCACCGGCAGGCCGCGACGATGGCGCAGGCCGCGATAGCAACCCAGATCCATCAGGCGCTTGATCGACATGCCGACTTCGCGGCGCAGGTCGCCTTCGACGACGTACTTGGCGATTTCGGCGCGAAGCTTTTCCACTTCGCCTTCACTCAGGGACTTGATCTGGGTGGTGGGAACCACGCCAGCGTCCGCGCAGACCTTCCTGGCCCGGCTGCGGCCGATACCGAAAATGCTCTGCAGGCCAACCCAGACGTGTTTCTGGATCGGCAAATTGACACCTGCGATGCGCGCCATGATGTACTTTCTCCGATGCTTTTCGTGCGCGGTAAACGCGCAATTCTAAACTTGTTTGTCTTGACAGGGAAGCCCTGCGGTGATCCACCGCCGGCCTTCCGGTTTGTCGACCTGTCCCTTGCGCCCCAGCAGCCACTAGTTGCGACGGAGATTGGCCTTCTTCAGCAGGCTTTCGTACTGGTGACTGACCAGATGCGCCTGAATCTGGGCAGTGAAATCCATCACCACGACCACCACGATCAGCAGCGAAGTGCCGCCGAAGTAGAACGGCACGTGCCAGAACTTCTGCATGAACGACGGCACCAGACACACCAGCACCAAGTACAGGGCGCCGACGCCAGTCAGGCGGGTCATCACGCCGTCGATGTAACTCGAGGTGGCGCGACCCGGGCGAATACCAGGAATCAGCGCACCGGAGCGCTTGAGGTTATCGGCCGTCTCGTCCGCGTTGAACACGATCGCGGTGTAGAAGAACGCGAACGCAATCACCATCACGGAATAGACGATGTCGTACAGCGGCTCGCCCGGGTTCAGCGCCTGGGTGAGATCCTGCAGCCAGCGCGCTTGGTGCCCGGTGCCGAACCAGCTCACCGCGGTGGCCGGGAACATCAGCAGGCTGGACGCGAAGATCGGCGGGATCACGCCCGACATGTTGATCTTCAGCGGCAGGTTGGAACTCTGGTTCTGGTAGGCCCGCTGGCCGCCGGAACGCCGCGCGTAGTTCACAGTGATGCGCCGCTGGGCGCGCTCCATGAACACGCAGAAGGCGGTCACCAGGAGCACGATGCCGAACACCAAGAGCAGCGACAGCACCGACAGCTCGCCATTGCTGGACATGCCCAAGGTGTGCACGGTCGCGCCCGGCAGGCCCGCCACGATGCCGGCGAAGATCAGCAACGAAATGCCGTTGCCGATGCCGCGCTCGGTCATCTGCTCACCCAGCCACATCAGGAACATGGTGCCGGCAGTGAGGCCGACCACCGAGGCGAACACGAAGCCGAAGCCCGGCATGTACACCACCGGCGCGCCGCCGGCGGCCACCTGCTTCTGCAGCGCCACCGCGATGCCGAAAGACTGGAACAAGGCCAGGCCCACGGTGCCGATGCGGGTGTACATCGTCATCTTGCGCTTGCCGGACTCGCCCTCCTTGCGCAGCGCCTGCAGGCTCGGCAGCACCGAGCCCATCATCTGCACCACGATGGAGGCCGAGATGTACGGAATCACGCCGAGCGCGAACACCGAGAAGCGCTCCAGCGCACCGCCCGAGAACATGTTGAACATGTCCATCAGGCCATTGCCCTGAACCAGGTTGCTCATCGCATCCGGGTTGACGCCCGGCACGGGAATGAACGAGCCCAGGCGGAACACCACCAGCGCGCCGATCACGAAGAAGATGCGCTGGCGTAGCTCGGTCAATTTACCGAGCTTGCCGAGTGCGTTGCCCTTGGCTTCTGCCACGGTGCCTACTCCACGCTGCCGCCGGCCGCCTCGATGGCGGCCTTGGCGCCAGCCGTGGCCAGCAGGCCCGACAGTTTCACCGCGCGACCAATCTCGCCCTTCAGCACGACCTTGACCTTCTTCGCGCGACTGTCGATCAGACCAGCCTTGTGCAGGGCGATCACGTCGATCACGTCGCCTTCGAGGGCGGCGAGCTGGTACAGGAACACCTGCTGGCTCTGCGCTTTCAGCTTGGAACTGAAGCCGACCTTGGGCAGGCGACGCTGCAGCGGCATCTGGCCGCCTTCGAAACCGTACTTGTGCGTGCCGCCCGCGCGGGCGTGCTGACCCTTGTGGCCACGGCCAGCGGTCTTGCCCAGGCCAGAACCGATACCGCGACCCACGCGCAGCTTGGACTTGCGCGAACCTTCGGCGGGCTTGATGTTGTTCAGACGCATGGTTATTCCTCCACCTGAACCAGGTAGTAGACCGTGTTGATCAGGCCGCGCACCTGCGGGCTGTCCTTCAGCTCGCGCACGTCGTTGAGCTTGCCCAGACCCAGCGCCTTGACGCTGAGGCGGTGACGGGCCTGCACGCCGCGCAGACCCTTGACCAGGCGCACGCGCACGGTGGCAGCGGATTCGTTCTTCTTAGCCATTGCCCAGCACCTCGTCCACGGTCTTGCCACGCTTGGCGGCGATCTGCTTCGGCGAAGCCACCGCCTGCAGTCCCTTGATGGTGGCGCGCACCAGATTGATCGGGTTGCGCGAACCGACGGCCTTGGCCAGCACGTTCTTCACGCCGACCACTTCCAGCACGGCACGCATGGCACCACCAGCAATCACGCCGGTACCTTCGGAGGCCGGCTGCATGTAGACGCGGGCCGCGCCGTGGTTGGCCTTGATGGCGTACCACAGGGTGCCGTTATTCAGGTCGATGTTCACCATCTGGCGGCGCGCGCGCTCCATGGCCTTGGAGATGGCCACCGGCACTTCACGTGCCTTGCCATAACCAAAACCCACCTTGCCCTCGCCATCGCCGACGACGGTCAGCGCGGTGAAGCTCATCTGGCGGCCACCCTTGACGGTCTTGGCCACGCGGTTGACGGCGATCAGCTTTTCAAGCAGGCCGTCGGAATTTTCGCGATCGTTGGAAGACATTTCTCGATTCCATGTGCCCGGACCATCCGGGACTTTTGCTTGCGGCTTGGCCGCTTGTTGTTGTTTGCTACAGGAAACGGGGCATCGCGACGAGGAATGGCAGCTTGCCGAAAACCGGGCTTCCCTATTCCCTACTCGCCATGCCCTGAAATCAGAACTTCAGGCCAGCCTCACGCGCAGCCTCGGCCAGCGCCTTGATGCGACCGTGATAGCGGAAACCGGAGCGATCGAACGCCACCGACTCCACGCCAGCGGCCAATGCGCGCTCGGCGACAGCCTTGCCAACGGCAGCCGCGGCAACAAGGTTCTTGGTGCCCTTCAAACCTTCGGCCACCGATTTCTGCACGGTGGAAGCCGCCGCCACCACCTTCTCGCCGGAGGCGTCGAACACCTGCGCGTAAAGATGCTGGCCGGTGCGATGCACCGACAGGCGAGCCACCGCAAGCTTGCGGATGTGGGAGCGCGTGGACTTGGCACGACGCAGGCGGGATTCGTTCTTGTTCATCTGTTTGTTCCTCGAAAGCGGATTGGCTTGAAATGTCTGTTACCTGCTCTTGGTGAAGCGTGCGGCCAAAGATGGCCACTTCTTCGCGCAGGGACAGCGCATTTACGCCTTCTTGGCTTCCTTCAGGGTGATCTTCTCGCCGGAGTAACGCACGCCCTTGCCCTTGTAGGGCTCCGGCGGACGGAAACCGCGAATCTTGGCGGCCACCTGGCCCACGACCTGCTTATCCGAACCCTTGATGAGGATCTCGGTCTGCGTCGGGGTTTCCAGGGTGATACCGACCGGCGCTTCGAACACCACCGGATGGGAGAAACCCAGGCTGAGGTTCAGAGCCTTGCCGGCCATGGAGGCGCGATAACCCACGCCGACCAGCTCCAGCTTGCGCTCGTAACCCTCGGATACGCCCTTGACCATATTCGCCAGCAGCGCACGCGCAGTACCGCCGAACTTGTCCTCGGCGCCTGCGGCCAGCTGAATGTTGACGGCAGCGCCGTCAATCGCCAGCGACACGCCCGGCAGGACGTGCGTGGACAGGGTGCCCTTGGGGCCCTTCACGGTGAAACTCTCGGCGGTAACCGCAAGCTCCACGCCCTTGGGCAGGTTGATCGTCTTCTTGGCAACACGAGACATCGTCGGCTCCTTAGGCGACCTGACCGATGACTTCGCCGCCCAGACCCTTGGCACGGGCCTGCGCGTCGGTCATGAGGCCGGCGGACGTCGAAATGATGGAGACGCCCAGACCACCGAGCACCTTCGGCAAGACATCTTTGCCGCGATAGATGCGCAGGCCGGAGCGGCTGACGCGAGCGATCGACTCAATGGCCGGGCGACCCTCGAAATACTTCAGTTTGATCTCAAGCGTCGGCTTGCCTTCCACCTGGGTGGATTGCGCGTCGAGGATATAGCCTTCGCTCTTGAGGAGGTTGGCGATCGCCAACTTCAGCTTGGACGACGGCATGCTTACCGTCGGCTTGCCCACCAGCTGGGCGTTGCGGACACGCGTAAACATGTCGGCGATGGGATCAGTCATGCTCATGAAAACATCCTTCAGAGTGCACCGATATCCGAGTAACCGGAAATCAACCAGATTGTGAGGCCGACAGATGGCCATTCTGCCTTGCGCAGACCGCCTACTATATCAGCACTTCCGGCATTTGGCGAATACCGGTGCATTTCGTGGGTCGGCGGCACCGCCGCCAGCCATTCCGGCCCGTGAGGGCCGGCGGGTGGAATTACCAGCTGGCCTTGTGCAGGCCCGGCACATCACCACGCATGGTGGCTTCGCGCAGCTTGTTGCGACCGAGGCCGAACTTCGCATACACGGCGCGCGGGCGGCCGGTCAGCGCGCAACGGGTGCGCTGGCGTACCGGGCTGGCGTCACGCGGAAGCTTCTGCAGCTTGGCCTGGGCCGCCATCTTCTCGTCATACGAGGCAGCGGGGCTCAGCACGATCGCCTTCAGCTCGGCACGCTTGGCAGCATGCTTCTTGGCCAGCTTGGTCCGCTTGATGTCGCGGTTGACCATCGAGGTCTTTGCCATGAAGTTTCTCTCAATTCCTGAAGGGGAAGCTGAAGGCTTCCAGCAGTGCCTTGGCCTCGGCGTCGGTCTTCGCCGTGGTGGTGATGGCGATGTCCATGCCGCGCATCGCATCAACGGCATCAAAATCGATTTCCGGGAAAATGATCTGTTCCCTGATGCCGAAGTTGAAATTGCCACGGCCATCGAAGGCGCGACCCGACACACCACGGAAATCGCGGGTACGGGGCAGCGAGATGTTGATCAGGCGATCCAGGAACTCGAACATCTGGGCGCGGCGCAGGGTGACCTTGCAACCGATCGGCCAGCCGTCGCGGATCTTGAACGAGGCCACGGAAACGCGCGCCTTGGTCGTGATCGGCTTCTGGCCGGAGATCTTGGCCATGTCGGCCACGGCATTTTCAAGAATCTTCTTGTTGCCGGCAGCTTCGCCCACGCCCATGTTCAGCGTGATCTTGGTGATGCGCGGAACCTGCATCACGTTCTGGTAGCCGAACTTCTCGGTGAGCTTCGGCACTACCTGCTCTTTGTAAAACGTCTCAAGGCGCGTCATGTCATTGATCCTTACGCGTCCACGACCTCGCCAGTCGAACGGAACACGCGGACCTTGCGCCCATCAGCGAGCGTCTTGGCGCCAACGCGTTCACCCTTGTTCGAGGCGGGGTTGAACAGTTGCACATTGGAGAGATGGATCGAGGCCTCACGCTCGACGATGCCGCCGGCCTGCTGGGCCTGCGGATTCGGCTTGGTGTGGCGCTTGACCAGGTTCACGTTGGCGACGAACACGCGCTCGCCGTCCACACGCAGCACTTCGCCGCGCTGACCCTTGTTTTTGCCGGCGATCACGAGGATCTGATCGCCCTTGCGGATACGGTTCATATTCAGGACCTCGCTCAGAGCACTTCGGGCGCGAGCGAGACGATCTTCATGAACTTCTCGCTGCGCAGCTCGCGGGTAACCGGCCCGAAGATACGGGTACCGATCGGCTCGAGCTTGTTGTTGAGGAGCACCGCTGCATTGCCGTCGAAACGGATCAGCGAGCCATCGGGACGACGCACGCCCTTGGCGGTACGCACCACCACGGCGTTGTACACCTCGCCCTTCTTCACCTTGCCGCGCGGGATGGCATCCTTGATGGCGACCTTGATGACGTCGCCGATCGCGGCGTAGCGGCGATGCGAGCCGCCGAGCACCTTGATGCACATCAGTTCTTTGGCGCCGCTGTTGTCCGCTGCGGAAAGCGTGCTTTGCATCTGGATCATGGCTGCACCCTCCCCTTAGACGTTGGCACGCGTGATGATTTCAACCACGCGATGATGTTTGGTCTTGGACAGCGGGCGGCACTCGGCGATACGCACGAGGTCTCCCTCGTTCGCACCCAGGTCGTCCTGCGCGTGCAGTTTGGTCGACCGGCGCAGGATCTTGCCCAGCAGGCCGTGCTGCACCTGGCGCTCGATCAGGACGGTGACCGTTTTGTCCATCTTGTTGCTGATGACGCGGCCCTCAAGGGTGCGTGCCTGCTTGTTCTCATCGCTCATCTCGGCGCTCCCTTACTTCTTCGCGCCGAGCACGAACTTCGTGCGGGCGATGTCGCGCCGGACGCGGCGCAGCTGATGCGGCTGGCTGAGCTGGCCGGCGCCCTTCTGCATGCGCAGATTGAACTGTTCCTTGCGCAGGTCGAGCAGGTGCTGGTTGAGCTCGTCGGCCGACTTGGTGGTCAGATCTTTGATGGCCATATCACATCACCGCCCGGGTCACGAACTGGGTCTGCACCGAGAGCTTGGCAGCCGCCAGGCGGAATGCCTCGCGCGCCGAGATCTCGTCGATGCCTTCGATTTCATACAACATACGACCAGGCTGGATCGGGGCGACCCAGAACTCGACGCTGCCCTTGCCGGCGCCCATACGCACTTCGATGGGCTTCTTGGTGATCGGCTTGTCCGGGAACACGCGGATCCACAACTTGCCGCCACGCTTGACGAAACGGGTGATGCAACGACGGCCGGCCTCGATCTGGCGCGCGGTGAGCGCACCGTGGGTGGTCGCCTTCAGGCCGAATTCGCCGAAGCTGACGAGGTTGGCACACTGTGCCAGGCCCCCGTTGCGGCCCTTGAACTGCTTGCGGTATTTGGTTCGCTTGGGTTGCAACATGGCAACTCTCCTTACTTCGCCGAACGCTCGCGACGGCCTTCGCCATCACGGTCACGGCGCGGTTCGCGGTCACGACGGCCTTCGCCACCCTCGCGGCGCGACGACGGCGCCGGGGACTCGTCCTTCGGCTCCTGGCCGATCTGGGTCACGTCGAAGATCTCGCCCTTGTAGACCCACACCTTGATGCCGATGATGCCGTACTGCGTCTTGGCTTCGGCCGTGCCGTAGTCGATGTCGGCACGCAGGGTGTGCAGCGGCACGCGACCTTCGCGGGCCCACTCGGAGCGGGCGATCTCGGCGCCATTCAGACGCCCGGACACGTTGATCTTGATGCCCAGGGCACCCAGGCGCATCGCGTTGCCCACCGAGCGCTTCATCGCGCGGCGGAACATGATGCGGCGCTCAAGCTGCTGCGCGATCGACTCGGCCACCAGCTGGGCGTCCAGTTCGGGCTTGCGCACTTCGTTGACGTTGATGTGCGTCGGGACGCCCATCAGGTCGGAAACTTCCTTGCGCAGCTTCTCGATGTCCTCGCCCTTCTTGCCGATCACCACGCCCGGACGGGCAGTGTGGATCGTCACGCGCGCGGTCTTGGCCGGGCGCTCGATCAGGATCTTCGAGATGCCGGCGGCGGCCAGCTTCTTCTTGAGCACCTCGCGAACCTTGATGTCCGCCACGAGATACTTTGCGTAATCGCCCTTGTTGGCGTACCACTTGGCATTCCAGTCCTTGGCGATGCCGAGGCGGATGCCGGTGGGATGAACTTTATGACCCATCGTCTTGTGTCCCCGTCAGTTGCCAACGACCACGGTGATGTGGCTGGTGCGCTTCAGGATGCGCGAACCGCGGCCTTTGGCGCGGGCGAACATGCGCTTCATCGCCGGACCTTCGTCGACGAAAATACGCGCCACTTTCAACTCGTCGACGTCGGCACCGAGGTTGTTCTCGGCGTTGGCGACGGCCGAGAGCAGCACCTTGCGCACAAGGTGGGCGGCCTTCTTGTTGGTAAAGGCGAGCACGTCGCTGGCCCGGCCCACGGGCATGCCGCGGACCAGGTCGGCCACCAGGCGTGCCTTCTGCGCCGAAATGCGGGCGCTGCGCAGGATCGCTTTGGCTTCAGTGCTCATCACTTGCCCTTCTTGTCGCCGACGTGGCCCTTGAAGGTGCGTGTCACCGCGAACTCGCCGAGCTTGTGCCCGACCATGTTCTCGTTGACGAGCACCGGCACGTGCTGGCGGCCGTTGTGGATGGCGATGGTCAAGCCCACCATTTCGGGCAGGATCATCGAGCGGCGCGACCAGGTCTTGATCGGGCGCTTGTTGTTGGCGGAAACCGCGGCTTCCACCTTCTTGGCGAGGTGAAGGTCGACAAACGGACCTTTCTTCAGAGAGCGTGGCATGTCGGGTTCCTGTTACTTGCGACGACGCACGATGAGGTGCTGCGTGCGCTTGTTGTTGCGGGTCTTGTAACCCTTGGTCGGCGTGCCCCAGGGACTGACCGGGTGGCGACCACCGGAGGTGCGGCCTTCGCCGCCGCCGTGCGGGTGGTCGACCGGGTTCATCACCACGCCGCGCACGGTCGGGCGAATGCCCATCCAACGCTTGACGCCGGCCTTGCCGAGCTTCTTGAGGCTGTGCTCGCCGTTGCCCACTTCGCCGATGGTGGCGCGGCACTCGACCGGCACGCGGCGCATTTCGCCGGAGCGCAGGCGCAACGTGGCATAACCGGATTCGCGGGCTACCAGCTGCACCGAGGCGCCGGCGCTGCGGGCGATCTGCGCGCCCTTGCCAGGCTTCATCTCGATGCAGTGGATGGTGGAGCCCACCGGGATCGAACGCAGCTGCAGGCAGTTGCCCACCTTGATCGGCGCATCGTGCCCGGACAACAGGCGATCGCCCACCTGCACGCCCTTGGGCGCGATGATGTAGCGGCGCTCGCCATCGGCGTAGCACAGCAGCGCGATGTGCGCGGTACGGTTCGGATCGTATTCGATGCGCTCGACCTTGGCGGCAATGCCTTCCTTGTCGCGCTTGAAGTCGATGATGCGGTAATGCTGCTTGTGACCACCGCCGCGATGACGCGTGGTGATACGACCAAAGTGATTGCGACCACCGGTCTTGGACTGCGCCTCGGTCAACGGCGCGTAGGGCGCGCCCTTGTGCAGGCCTTCCGTCTTGACGCTGACAGCGTCACGACGGCCGGGCGAGGTCGGCTTATGGTTGATTAGTGCCATCTCACGAAACTCCTGGCTCAGGCCTTGGCCGACACGTCGATGGACTGACCATCAGCGAGGCGCACATAAGCCTTGCGCTTGCCCTGGCGGCTGCCCGCGCGGGAACGAAAGGACTTGACCTTGCCCTTGGTGTTGACGAGGTTCACCTGTTCGACTTTGACATCGAACATCTTCTCCACCGCCGCACGGACATCGGCCTTGGTCGCCGCGGGGGCTACCACGAAAACGTACTGGTTGTGCTCGCTGACACGGGCCGATTTCTCGGAGATGTGCGGCGCACGCAGCGTGTCGAGAATGCGTTCGTTGCTCATGCCAGCCACTCCTCGATCTTCTTCACGGCGTCGACCGTCAGCACCACATGGTCGGAACCGACCAGGCTGACCGGGTTCAGCGCCATCACGTCGACGACGTGCAGGTAGGGAATATTGCGCGCAGCCAAGTACAAGGCCTCGTTGGCGTCCTCAGACACCAGCAGCACGCGACCAGCGATTTCCAGCTCCTTGAGCCGGGCGATCATCGCCTTGGTCTTGGGCTGCTCGACGCCGAAGCCCTCGACCACCTTGATGCGGCCCTGACGGTTCAGCTCGGCCAGGATCGAACGGATCGCGACGCGATAGGCCTTGCGATTGACCTTCTGCTCGAAGCTGCGCGGCTTCGCGGCAAAGGTCACGCCGCCACCCACGAAGATCGGCGCGCGGTAGTCGCCGTGACGGGCGCCGCCGCCCTTCTGCTTCTTGAACTTCTTGGTGGTGCCCGACATCTCGCCACGCGAGAGCTGCGCCTTGGTGCCGGCGCGAGCGCCAGCCTGGTACGCAACCACCACCTGGTGGATCAGGGCCTGCTTGAACTCGCCGCCGAACACTTCGTCGGATACGGCAAGCGGCTTGGCGCCAATGACATTCAGTTCCATGGCGTCTCTCCTCAACCCTTGGTGGTCGGACGGATGACGACGTCGCCGCCGGCCGCGCCGGGGACGGCGCCCTTCACCGCGATCAGGTGACGCTCGGCGTCAACCTTGACCACTTCCAGGCCTTGCTGGGTGCGGTTCACGTTGCCCATCTGGCCCGCCATCTTCTTGCCGGGGAACACACGCCCCGGCGTCTGGCGCTGACCGATCGAACCCGGCGCGCGGTGCGACAGCGAGTTGCCGTGCGTGGCATCGCCCATCTTGAAGTTCCAGCGCTTGATGGTGCCCTGGAAGCCCTTGCCCTTGGAAACGCCGGCCACGTCGACGATCTGACCCGCCGAGAACACGTCCTCGGCCTTGATCTCGGCGCCCACGCTGTACTTGCCGAGATCCTCGGCAGCGACGCGGAATTCCCACAAGCCGCGGCCCGGCTCGACCTTGGCCTTGGCGTAATGGCCCTTCAGCGGCGCCGTCAGCAGACTGGCGCGCTTCACGCCCGCCGCGACCTGCACCGCGCTGTAACCGTCATTGTCTTCCGTCTTCAACTGAGTGACGCGATTCGGGGTGGCCTCGATCAAGGTCACCGGAATCGAGCGCCCATCCTCAGTGAAGAGTCGGCTCATGCCGCACTTGCGGCCTACCAGTCCGATACTCATGTTCGTATCCTGTCTATCGCTCAACCGAGCTTGATCTGAACATCGACGCCAGCGGCGAGATCAAGCTTCATGAGCGCGTCCACGGTCTTGTCGTTGGGATCGACGATGTCGAGCACGCGCTTGTGGGTACGGGTTTCGTACTGGTCGCGTGCATCTTTGTCGACGTGCGGCGACACCAGGATGGTGTAGCGCTCGATCTTGGTCGGGAGCGGGATGGGGCCCAGCACCGTGGCGCCGGTACGCTTGGCCGTCTCGACGATCTCACTGGCCGAGCGGTCGATCAGACGATGATCGTACGCCTTGAGCCGAATGCGAATCTTCTGGTTCGCCATAAACCGTGTCCTGTTATCAAAAGAACTTGGAATGTGCAACGAGGCGGCTTCTCACTGCCCCGCAACTGCTTTTGAAACCACCGGACTCCGCCTGCGCGGAATTCCGACTCGAAAACGCCAAGCGAGCATGCACTGCTCGCCTGGCGCAAATCCTGCCGCGCAATCTGACCAGACTACGGAACGCATCCGGATCCGGTCAGCGCGATGGCCGTCCACGGCCGGCGAACTCGAAGCACATCCTGCGCCTCATTTCGCGGTGAGCCGACCAAAACCAGTTTGGCCAGCAAGGGAGCTGCGAAGTATAACGGAAAATCCGGCGCGTGGGAAGAACCCGCGCAAAAGACTCAAACCGAGCGACTCAGCCAAAGCGGAAGAGTTCGCACTCTTCCGCTTCACCATGCCTCACGCGATTACTTGATGACCTTGGCCACCACGCCGGCGCCGACGGTGCGGCCGCCTTCGCGGATGGCGAAGCGCAGGCCGTCGTCCATCGCGATCGGGTGAATCAGGCTCACCACCATCTTCACGTTGTCGCCAGGCATCACCATTTCCACGCCTTCCGGCAGCTGCACCGCGCCGGTCACGTCGGTGGTACGGAAGTAGAACTGCGGACGGTAGCCCTTGAAGAACGGCGTGTGACGACCGCCCTCTTCCTTCGACAACACATACACCTCGGCCTCGAAGTCCGTGTGCGGCGTGATCGTGCCCGGCTTCGCCAGCACCTGACCGCGCTCCACGTCGTCGCGCTTCAGACCGCGCAGCAACAGGCCCACGTTGTCGCCCGCCTGGCCTTGATCCAGCAGCTTGCGGAACATTTCCACGCCGGTCACCGTGGTCTTCTGCGTCGGGCGAATGCCCACGACCTCGATTTCCTCACCGACCTTGACGATGCCGCGCTCCACACGCCCGGTCACCACCGTGCCACGGCCGGAGATCGAGAACACGTCTTCCACCGGCATCAGAAACGGCCGATCCAGCGCACGCACCGGCTCCGGAATGTAGCTGTCCAGTGCATCGACCAGCTTGATGATCGACGGCACGCCGATCTCGCTCTGGTCGCCTTCCAGCGCCAGCTTGGCCGAACCGTGGATCATCGGCGTGTCGTCGCCCGGGAAGTCGTACTTCGACAGCAGCTCGCGCACTTCCATCTCGACCAACTCGAGCAGCTCGGCGTCGTCCACCATGTCCGCCTTGTTCAGGTAGACCACGATGTACGGCACGCCCACCTGGCGCGACAGCAGGATGTGTTCGCGCGTCTGCGGCATCGGGCCGTCCGCGGCCGAGCACACCAGGATCGCGCCGTCCATCTGCGCCGCACCCGTGATCATGTTCTTCACGTAGTCGGCATGGCCCGGGCAGTCCACGTGCGCGTAGTGGCGCAGCGGCGACTCGTATTCCACGTGCGCCGTCGAGATCGTGATGCCGCGCGCCTTTTCTTCCGGCGCCGCGTCGATCGCGTCATAGGCCTTGAACTCGCCACCGAAACGCTCCGCGCCAACCTTCGTCAGCGCCGCCGTCAGCGTCGTCTTGCCGTGGTCCACGTGACCGATCGTGCCCACGTTCACGTGGGGCTTGGTGCGCTCGAACTTGCCCTTTGCCATGATGATGACCTCTAGATAGTGCTTGCTGTCAGTGCGGCTGGCGCCGCGTCGTTTGATTTACGCGACCAGAGGGCCGCACTGCTTTCTTGAAAAGTGCGGCCATGGATGACCGCTTTTTGATTTGCCTTTGCGCTCATGGATGAGCGCAAAAGTCACGCTTTCTTTACGACCTGCTCGGCGATGTTGTTCGGCGCCTCGGCGTAGTGGTCGAACTCCATCGTGAAGGTGGCGCGCCCCTGGGTCAGCGAACGGATCGTGGTCGCGTAGCCGAACATCTCGCCCAGCGGCACGAACGCATCGATGGTCTTGCCCGACGGCGTGTCTTCCTGGCCACGCAGGATGCCGCGACGACGGCTCATGTCGCCCATCACATCGCCCACGTAATCTTCCGGCGTCACCACTTCGACCTTCATGATCGGCTCAAGCAGCACCGGCGACGCCTTGGCGAAGCCTTGTTTGAAGGCCATCGAAGCGGCCAGTTTGAACGCCATTTCGGACGAGTCGACGTCGTGGTAGGAGCCGAACACCAGCTTCACCTTGACGCCCACCACCGGGAAGCCAGCCATCGGGCCGCTGGTGATGGTTTCGCGCAGACCCTTTTCGACCGAGGGAATGAACTCCTTCGGAATCACGCCGCCACTGATCTCGTTCAGGAACAGGAAGTCGTCCTTGATCTGCGCGGAGAGCTTCTGATCGGCACGATCGGCGTCGCTGATGGGCGACATCTCGATCACCACGTGGCCGTACTGACCCTTGCCGCCGGACTGCTTGGCGTGCTTGTAGTCGCTCTTGACGTCGCTGGAGCGGATTGTTTCGCGGTAAGCCACCTGCGGCTTGCCGACGTTGGCCTCGACGTTGAACTCGCGGCGCATGCGATCGACGATGATGTCCAGGTGCAGCTCGCCCATGCCCGAAATAATGGTCTGGCCGGATTCCTCGTCGGTACGCACGCGGAAGGACGGGTCTTCGGCAGCCAGACGGCCCAGCGCGATACCCATTTTCTCCTGGTCGGATTTGGTCTTCGGCTCCACCGCCATCGAAATCACCGGCTCCGGGAACGTCATGCGCTCCAGGGTAATGACATGATCCTGCGAGCACAGCGTATCGCCGGTCGTCACGTCCTTCAGGCCGACCGCAGCGGCGATGTCGCCGGCACGGACTTCCTTCAATTCATGGCGATCATTGGCGTGCATCTGCAGGATGCGACCGATGCGCTCCTTCTTGGACTTCACCGGGTTGTAGACGGCATCGCCGGCATTCAGCACGCCCGAGTAGACGCGGAAGAAGGTCAGCGAGCCCACGAACGGGTCGGTCATGATCTTGAACGCGAGCGCGGAGAACGGCGCCGTGTCCGTGGCCTCGCGGTGCGCTTCCTTCTCGTTTTCGTCCATGCCAGCCACCGGCGGACGATCGGTCGGCGACGGCAGCAGGTGCACCACGGCATCCAGCATCGCCTGCACACCCTTGTTCTTGAAGGCGGTGCCGCAATAGACCGGAATGATTTCGCTGGCCAGCGTGCGCTGACGCAGGCCGGCATAAATCTCGTCCTCGGAAAGGTCGCCCCCTTCGAGGTACTTGTTCATCAACTCCTCGCTGGCCTCGGCGGCGGACTCGACCATGAAGCCACGTGCCTCGACGGCCTTGTCCATCAGGTTGGCGGGAATGTCGGTGTACTCGAACTTCATGCCTTGCGAAGGCATGTCCCAGACGATGGCCTTCATCTTGATGAGGTCGACCACGCCGTCGAAGTTGTCCTCGGCGCCGATCGGCACCACCATCGGCACCGGGTGTGCACCCAGACGCGCTTTCAGCTGGCTCACGACCTTGTCGAAGTTGGCGCCGGTGCGATCCATCTTGTTGACGAACGCGAGGCGCGGCACCTTGTACTTGTTGGCCTGGCGCCACACGGTTTCGGACTGCGGCTGCACACCACCGACCGCGCACAGCACGAACACCGCGCCGTCGAGCACGCGCAACGAGCGCTCCACTTCGATGGTGAAGTCGACGTGCCCGGGGGTATCAATGATGTTGAAGCGGTACTGCTCCATCGAACCATCCATGCCCTTCCAGAAGGCCGTGGTGGCCGCGGAGGTGATGGTGATGCCGCGCTCCTGCTCCTGCTCCATCCAGTCCATCGTGGCCGCGCCGTCGTGCACTTCGCCGATCTTGTGCGAGACGCCGGTGTAGAACAGGATGCGCTCCGTCGTGGTGGTTTTGCCGGCATCGATGTGAGCCATGATGCCGAAGTTGCGGTAGCGCTCGATGGGTGTGGTGCGTGCCATGGTCGTATCCGGCGGAGTTCCATCCCCGAAAGGTCAGCGGCGGCCATCCGGGCCGCTCTATCAAGAAAAATCCGGCGCAAGCGCCGGCTTGTGCGGTGCCGGCCCGAAGGCCGGCGCCAGTACCGCCGCTTACCAGCGGTAGTGCGAGAAGGCCTTGTTGGCTTCCGCCATGCGATGCGTTTCCTCACGCTTCTTGGCAGCGCCACCACGACTCTCGGAGGCCTCCTGCAACTCGGCAGCCAGCTTGCGCGGCATCGAGGTCTCGCCACGCTTGCGCGCCGCCTCGATCACCCAACGCATGGCCAGCGCCATGCGACGCCCCGAACGCACCTCGACTGGCACCTGATAAGTGGCGCCACCAACGCGGCGGGACTTTACCTCGACGGCAGGCGCGACGTTGTTCAGCGCCTTCTCGACCAGCGCCACCGGCTCGGCGTGCTTCTCGCCCAGGTGATCGAGTGCGCCGTAGACGATGCTCTCGGCCACCGACTTCTTGCCACTCTTCATCACCATGTTGATGAAGCGCGCGATCAGCTGGCTACCGTGCTTGGGATCGGGCAGCACCACGCGGGCGGGATGGGAACCTTTACGCGACATAGTTAATTCCTAGAGTCTCAGGACTTCGGGCGCTTGGCGCCGTACTTCGAGCGCGACTGGCGGCGCTTGGTGACGCCGGCGCAATCGAGGCTGCCGCGCACCGTGTGGTAACGCACGCCCGGCAGATCCTTGACACGACCGCCGCGGATCAGCACCACCGAGTGCTCCTGCAGGTTGTGGCCTTCGCCGCCGATATACGAGATGACCTCGTAACCATTGGTCAGGCGCACCTTGGCCACCTTGCGCAGTGCCGAGTTCGGCTTCTTCGGAGTGGTCGTATAAACGCGCGTGCAGACGCCACGGCGCTGCGGGCTGTTCTGCAAGGCAGGCGAAGCGCTCTTGTAGCTCTTCGGGCTGCGGGATTTGCGCACCAACTGGTTGATAGTCGCCATGCGTAGCCTATTCGTGAAAACATAAAGGCAGCCCGAACACGCTCGGTCTGCCAAGAAGCGGGAATATAACATGGACGGCCTGTCACAGACAAGCCAATGCCCGCCCTCCTTGACCCGAACACGAGGCGCATCCCTGCGCCTCATTTCGTATGTCTGGCGAGTCAGTCCGCCAGGGACTTACTCGGCATCCGCATCGCCAGCGGCCGGCGCCTCGGCGAACGAGACGGTGGCAGCAGCACCGGATAACGTCTCCAGCTCCGAGGCGGTCAAGCCGCCTTGGTTGCGGCGCGCGTCATGGTAGGCCAGACCCGTGCCTGCAGGAATGAGACGTCCGACGATAACATTTTCCTTCAAGCCACGCAAGGTATCGCGCGTACCGCGAACCGCTGCCTCGGTGAGGACGCGGGTGGTTTCCTGGAAGGAGGCCGCCGAGATGAACGACTCGGTCGCCAGCGAGGCCTTGGTGATACCCAGCAGCACCGACCCGTAGCCCGCCGGACGTTCGCCCTTGGCTTCCGCACGGTCGTTCTCGGCATTGATGCGCACCCGCTCCACCTGCTCGCCGCGCAGGTAGTGGCTGTCGCCAGCCTCGGTGATCTCGACCTTGCGCAGCATCTGGCGAATGATCGCTTCGATGTGCTTGTCGTTGATCTTCACACCCTGCAGTCGATAGACGTCCTGGATTTCCTTGACCAGGTAGGTAGCCAACGCCTCCACACCCTTCAGACGCAGGATGTCGTGCGGGCTGGGCTCGCCGTCCACCACGGTTTCGCCCTTCTCCACGTGCTCGCCTTCGAACACGATGACCTGGCGCCACTTCGGGATCAGCTCCTCGTGCTCGTTGCCGTCGGCGTCCTTGATGATGAGGCGCTGCTTGCCCTTGGTGTCCTTGCCGAAGCTGATGACGCCCGAACGCTCGGCCAGTACCGCCGGCTCCTTCGGCTTGCGTGCCTCGAACAGGTCGGCCACGCGCGGCAGACCGCCGGTGATGTCGCGGGTCTTGGAGGCGTCCTGCGGGATACGCGCCACCACGTCACCCACGCCCACCGCCGCGCCATTCTGGATCGACACGATGGCGCCGGCTGGCAGCATGTACTGCGCCGGCACGTCGGTGCCCGGCAACTTGAGCTCGCGACCCTGCGCGTCTTCCAGGCGCACGATGGGGCGCAGATCCTTGGCCGCCGTACCACGACGCTTGGGGTCGGTGACCACCGCCGATTCCAGGCCGGTCAACTCGTCGGTCTGGTTCTGCACGGTGATGCCATCGACGAAGTCGATGAAGCGCACCACGCCCGCCACTTCGGTGACGATCGGATGGGTATGCGGATCCCAGTTGGCCACGACCTGGCCGGCCTTGACCGCCGCGCCGTCCTTGACCGCGATGGTGGCACCGTAGGGCACCTTGTAGCGCTCGCGCTCGCGGCCGTTGGCATCGCGCACCGATACTTCGCCCGAACGCGACACCGCCACCAGGTGACCCTGGGCGTGCTGCACGGTCTTGATGTTGTTGAAGCTCAGCGTGCCGGTGGTCTTCACCGTCACGTTGTCCACGGCGGCGGCTCGCGACGCCGCGCCGCCGATGTGGAAGGTACGCATGGTCAGCTGGGTACCGGGCTCGCCGATCGACTGCGCGGCGACCACGCCCACGGCCTCACCCATGTTGACCAGGTGGCCACGCGCCAGGTCGCGGCCGTAGCACAGCTTGCACACACCGTGGCTGGCGGCACAGGTGATTGGCGAGCGCACCTTGATGGCCTGCACGCCGGCCTTGTCGAGCTTTTCGACCAGCGCCTCGTTGAGCAGGGTGTCGCGCTCGACAATGGGCTGGTCGTCGTTGCCGGGGGCGTAGACGTCCTCGACCACCACGCGGCCCAGCACGCGGTCGCGCAGCGGCTCGACCACGTCGCCGCCTTCCACGATCGGCTGCATCATGATGCCGTTCTCGGTGCCGCAGTCGTCCATCGTGATGACGACGTCCTGCGCCACGTCGACCAGGCGACGGGTGAGGTAACCGGAGTTGGCGGTCTTCAACGCGGTATCCGCCAGGCCCTTGCGGGCGCCGTGGGTCGAGTTGAAGTACTGCAACACGTTCAGGCCTTCGCGGAAGTTGGCCTTGATCGGGGTCTCGATGATCGAGCCATCCGGGCGCGCCATCAGGCCGCGCATGCCGGCCAGCTGACGAATCTGCGCCACCGAACCACGCGCGCCGGAGTCGGCCATGATGTACAGCGAGTTCATCGACTTCTGGGCCACCTGCTTGCCCGTGCTGTCGGTCACCGTCTCGGTGCCGATGCCATCGATCATCGCCTTGGCCACCAGCTCATTGGTGCGCGACCAGATGTCGACCACCTTGTTGTAGCGCTCGCCGGCGGTGACCAGGCCCGACTGGTACTGCTGCTGGATCTCGACGACTTCCTTCTCGGCTTCCTCGAGGATCGCCTTCTTCTCGACCGGGATCTTCATGTCGTCGATGCCGATGGAAATGCCGGCGCGCGTGGCGTAGCGGTAGCCGGTGTACATCAGCTGGTCGGCGAAGACCACGGTTTCCTTCAGGCCCAGGCGGCGGTAGCTGGCGTTGATGAGACGCGAGATCGCCTTCTTGGTCAGCTCGGTGTTGGCCAGCTCGAAGGGCAGGCCCTCGGGCAGGATCTCGGCCAGCAGCGCGCGGCCCACGGTGGTTTCCACCAGCTTGATTTCGCTGGTGCGCGTGCGGTCGGCGGCGATGTGCGTGAGCTTCAGGCGCACCTTGCACTTGGCGTGCAGTTCCACCACGCGGTTGTCGTAGGCGCGGCGCGCCTCGCTGATGGAGGAGAACACCATGCCGGTGCCCTTCGCGTTCACCAGCTCGCGGGTCATGTAGTACAGGCCCAGCACCACGTCCTGGGTCGGCACGATGATCGGCTCGCCGTTGGCGGGCGACAGGATGTTGTTGGTGGACATCATCAGCGCGCGCGCTTCCAGCTGCGCCTCGATCGACAGCGGCACGTGCACGGCCATCTGGTCACCGTCGAAGTCGGCGTTGAACGCCGTGCAGACCAGCGGATGCAGCTGGATCGCCTTGCCTTCGATCAGCTTCGGCTCGAACGCCTGGATGCCCAGACGGTGCAGCGTCGGCGCGCGGTTCAAGAGCACCGGGTGCTCGCGGATCACCTCTTCGAGGATGTCCCACACCTGGCCTTCCTCGCGCTCGACCAGCTTCTTGGCCGCCTTGATGGTGGTGGCTTCGCCACGCGCCTGCAGCTTGGCGAAGATGAACGGCTTGAACAGCTCCAGCGCCATTTTCTTGGGCAGGCCGCACTGGTGCAGGCGCAGCGTCGGGCCCACGGTAATCACCGAGCGGCCGGAGTAGTCCACGCGCTTGCCGAGCAGGTTCTGACGGAAGCGGCCCTGCTTGCCCTTGATCATGTCGGCGAGCGACTTCAGCGCGCGCTTGTTGGTGCCGGTGATGGCACGGCCACGGCGGCCGTTGTCGAGCAGCGCATCCACCGACTCCTGCAGCATGCGCTTCTCGTTGCGCACGATGATGTCCGGCGCGGAGAGTTCGAGCAGGCGCTTCAGGCGGTTGTTGCGGTTGATGACACGGCGATACAGGTCGTTCAGGTCGGAGGTCGCGAAGCGGCCACCGTCCAGCGGCACCAGCGGGCGCAGATCCGGCGGCAGCACCGGCAGCACGGTCAGCACCATCCACTCCGGCTTGTTGCCCGACTGCAGGAAGGCCTCGATCAGCTTGACCCGCTTGGTCAGGCGCTTGAGCTTGGTTTCGGAGTTGGTGGAGGCGATCTCTTCCTTCAGGCGGATGACTTCGCCCGGCAGGTCGAGCGACTTCAGCAGTTCGTAGACCGCCTCGGCGCCCATCCGCGCGTCGAACTCGTCGCCGTGCTCTTCCACCGCTTCGAGGTACTGGTCCTCGCTAAGCAGCTGGCCACGCTCCAGCGCGGTCAAACCCGGGTCGATCACCACAAAGGCTTCGAAGTACAGGATGCGCTCGATGTCACGCAGGGTCATGTCCAGCATCAGGCCGATGCGCGAGGGCAGCGACTTGAGGAACCAGATGTGCGCGGTGGGACTGGCCAGCTCGATGTGGCCCATGCGCTCGCGGCGCACCTTGGCCAGCGTCACTTCGGTGCCGCACTTCTCGCACACCACGCCGCGGTGCTTCATGCGCTTGTACTTGCCGCACAGGCACTCGTAGTCCTTCACCGGGCCGAAGATCGCGGCGCAGAACAGGCCGTCACGCTCCGGCTTGAAGGTGCGGTAGTTGATCGTTTCCGGCTTCTTCACTTCGCCGTACGACCACGAGCGGATCAACTCGGGCGAGGCCAGCGCGATCTTGATCGAATCGAATTCCTTCGTTTCGCGCTGCTGGTTGAACAGGTTGAGCAGGTCTTTCATTTGAAGTCTCCGGTCGGAGCTGATGCTTTGGTCGGGGTCCGCGATGGAAACGGGGTTTCGGTTGCCGGAACCGGAAACCCGGGGGTCGAACCTGGCAGGGCGTAGCCGTGTGGCTTTCCGGCCCTTACCGGGTTCCGAGTCCCGAGTCCCGAGTCCCGACCAATCACTTGACCTCTTCCAGATCGATGTCGATGGCGAGCGAGCGGATTTCCTTCACCAGCACGTTGAAGGACTCCGGCATGCCCGCGGACATTTCGTGGTTGCCGTCGACGATGTTCTTGTACATCTGGTTGCGACCCTGCACGTCGTCGGACTTCACCGTCAGCATTTCCTGCAGGGTGTAGGCCGCGCCGTAGGCTTCCAGCGCCCAGACTTCCATTTCGCCGAAGCGCTGGCCGCCGAACTGCGCCTTGCCGCCCAGCGGCTGCTGGGTGACCAGCGAGTACGGGCCGGTGGAACGCGCGTGCATCTTGTCGTCGACCAGGTGGTTGAGCTTCAGGTAATGCATGTAGCCCACGGTGACCGGGCGGTCGAACGCCTCGCCGGTACGACCGTCGTACAGCACGGTCTGGCCCGACTCGGGCAGGTCCGCCAGCTTCAGCATCGCCTTGATCTCGGTTTCCTCGGCGCCGTCGAACACCGGCGTGGCCATCGGCACGCCTTCCTGCAGGTTCTCGGCCAGCGCGCGGATCTCGTCGTCGGTGAGCGACTTCAGATCCACGTGCTGCACCGCGCCGGCGACGTGGTGGTTGTAGATCTGGTCGAGGAATTCGCGGATCTGCTTGACCTTGGCGTCCGCCTCCAGCATCTGCTGGATCTTCTTGCCCAGGCCCTTGGCCGCCCAGCCCAGGTGCACTTCGAGAATCTGGCCGATGTTCATACGGCTGGGCACGCCCAGCGGGTTCAGGCAGATATCCATGGAGGTGCCGTTGGCCATGTGCGGCATGTCTTCCACCGGCACCACGTTCGACACCACGCCCTTGTTGCCGTGCCGGCCGGCCATCTTGTCGCCCGGCTGGATGCGGCGCTTCACGGCAAGGAACACCTTGACCATCTTCAGCACGCCCGGCGCGAGGTCGTCACCCTGGGTGATCTTGGCCTGCTTCTCCTTGAAGCGCTTGTCGAACTCCTCGCGATGGCGCTTGACCTGCTCGGAGGCGCGTTCGAGGAACTCGGTGACGGCCTCGTCCTTGACGTTGATCTTGAACCAGTCGTCCTTCTTCAGGCCGTCGAGGTAGGCGCCGGTGATCTCGGCACCGCGCTTCAGGCCGCCCGGGCCGCTCATCGCGCTTTGCCCGACCAACTGGACGCGCATGCGGTTGTAGATCGCGCCTTCGAGGATGCGGAACTGGTCGTCGAAATCCTTGCGGATACGCTTGACCTCGGTTTCCTCGATCTGCTTGGCGCGTTTGTCCTTCTCGATGCCGTCGCGGGTGAACACCTGCACGTCGATGACGGTGCCGTCCATGCCGGGCGACACGCGCAGCGAGCTGTCCTTCACGTCGGATGCCTTCTCGCCGAAGATCGCGCGCAGCAGCTTCTCTTCCGGCGTGAGCTGGCTTTCGCCCTTGGGCGTGACCTTGCCGACCAGGATGTCGCCGGCCTTCACCTCGGCGCCGATGTAGACGATGCCGCTCTCGTCGAGTCGGGCCAGCGCCTGCTCGCCCACGTTCGGGATGTCGGCGGTGATTTCCTCGGCGCCCAGCTTGGTGTCGCGCGCGACGCAGGCCAGCTCCTCGATGTGGATCGAGGTGTAGCGGTCTTCCTGCACGACGCGCTCGGAGAGCAGGATCGAGTCTTCGAAGTTGTAGCCGTTCCACGGCATGAACGCGATCAGCATGTTCTGGCCGAGCGCGAGCTCGCCCAGGTCGGTCGACGAACCGTCGGCCAGCGTGTCGCCCTTCGCCACCACGTCACCCACGTTCACCAGCGGGCGCTGGTTGAGGTTGGTGTTCTGGTTGGAGCGGGTGTACTTGGTCAGTGTGTAGATGTCGACGCCGGCATCGCTCTCGCCGATCTCGTCCTCGTTCACGCGCACCACGATACGGCCGGCGTCGACCTGGTCGATCACGCCGCCGCGCTTGGCGGAGACGATAACGCCGGAGTCGCGCGCCACCGCGCGCTCGATGCCGGTGCCGACCAGCGGGGTCTGCGAACGCAGGGTCGGCACGGCCTGGCGCTGCATGTTCGCGCCCATCAGCGCGCGGTTGGCGTCGTCGTGCTCAAGGAAGGGCACCAGCGCCGCCGCCACCGACACGGTCTGCATGGGCGAGACGTCCATGTAGTCGACCTCGGCGGCCGGGCGCAGCTCGGATTCGCCGCGGAAACGGCAGGAGACGAATTCCTCAATGAACGCACCGTGCTTGTCCAGCGGCGAGTTCGCCTGCGCGATCACATGGTCGCCTTCCTCGATCGCCGAGAGGTAATCCACCCGATCGGTGACCTTGCCGTGGGCCACTTCGCGGTACGGCGTTTCCAGGAAGCCGTACTGGTTGGTGCGCGCGTACACGGCGAGCGAGTTGATCAGGCCGATGTTCGGGCCTTCCGGCGTCTCGATGGTGCAGACGCGGCCGTAATGGGTGGGGTGCACGTCGCGCACTTCGAAACCGGCGCGCTCGCGGGTCAGGCCGCCTGGGCCCAGCGCGGAGACGCGGCGCTTGTGGGTGACTTCCGACAGCGGGTTGTTCTGATCCATGAACTGCGACAGCTGCGAGGAGCCGAAGAACTCCTTCACCGCCGCCGCTACCGGCTTGGCGTTGATCAGGTCCTGCGGGGTGAGGCCATCGGCCTCGGCCAGGCTCAGGCGCTCGCGCACCGCGCGCTCCACGCGCACCAGACCGATGCGGAAGGTGTTTTCCGTCATCTCGCCGACGCTGCGCACGCGGCGGTTGCCGAGGTGGTCGATATCATCCACCGTGCCGTGGCCGTTCTTGATCTCGATGAGCACCTTCAACACGTCGAGGATGTCCGAGCTGGCGCCCAGTTCCTTGACCAGGCGCTGGCACTCTTCTTCCTTGCGCTCGCCGAAATACTTGTGGTCGTACAGCACGCCGGAACCGGCGATTTCCTGGCGGCCCACACGGCGGTTGAACTTCATGCGACCCACGGCCGACAGGTCATAGCGGTCGAAGGTGAAGAACAGATTGTGGAACAGGTTCTGCGCGGCATCCTTCGTCGGCGGCTCGCCCGGGCGCATCATGCGGTAGATCTCCACCAGCGCCTCCAGCGGCGTCTTGGTGTTGTCGATGCGCAGGGTGTGCGAGATGTAGGCGCCGCGATCGAGATCGTTGACGTACAGCGTCGGCACCGTCTCGATGCCGGCCTTGCGGAAGTTCTCCAGTTGCTCGGCGCTGATCTCGTCATTGGCCGAGGCCAGCAGCTCGCCGGTCTTGGCATCGACGATGTCGGTGGCGAGGATGCGGCCCACCGGGTAGTCGTCCGGCACTTCCAGCGCAGTGATGTTCTCGGCCGCGAGCTGGCGCACGTGGCGCGCGGTGATGCGCTTGCCAGCTTCCACCAGCACCTTGTCGCCCACGCTGAGGTCGAAGCTGAGGGTTTCGCCGCGCAGGCGCTCGGCCACCAGCTCCAGCGTGGTGCCACCCTTCTTGCCGAGGTGGAACACGTTGTGCTCGAAGAAGATGTCCAGCATCTCCTGGTTGTTGTAGCCGAGCGCGCGCAGCAGCACCGTCACCGGCAGCTTGCGGCGGCGATCGATACGGGTGAACAGCGCGTCCTTCGGGTCGAACTCGAAGTCCAGCCAGGAGCCGCGGTAGGGGATCACGCGGGCGGAGAACAAGAGCTTGCCCGAGCTGTGCGTCTTGCCGCGGTCGTGATCGAAGAACACGCCCGGACTGCGGTGCAGCTGCGAGACGATGACGCGCTCGGTGCCGTTGATGATGAAGGTGCCGGTGTCGGTCATGAGCGGGATCTCGCCCATGTAGACCTCTTGCTCCTTGACGTACTTCACGGCCTTGCGCGACGCCGGGCTGTCCTTGTCGTAAATCACCAGACGCACGGTGACGCGCAGCGGCGCGCCGAAGCTCATGCCGCGGTTGCGGCATTCGCGCTCGTCGAAGCCGGGCTCACCCAGGCGGTAGTCCACGTATTCCAACGCGGCGTTGCCCGAATAGCTGACGATCGGGAACACCGACTTCAAGGCGGCATGCAGACCCTTGTCCTCACGCTTCTTCGGCGCGACGTGCTCCTGCAGGAACTCCCGGTAGGAGTCGGTCTGGATGGTCAGCAGGTTGGGCACGCCCAGCACGGGCGGCCGCTTGCCGAAATCCTTGCGGATGCGCTTCTTCTCGGTAAACGAGTAGGTCATGGGTTGACGCCTCGGTTCGCAGTGGCGCCGGTGGTGTGACGCACCGGCTGAATGATGAAGGGGCGATCTGGGGGATCGCGGTTGGGGACTCATGCTTCGAATCCGCAGCCGCCATGCCTCAGAGCAAAAGCTTCCGTGCCTTATGTGTCTGAAATGGGCTCCTGCCCATTTCAGACTCACCCGCCAAAGGCGGGCTCCGTTGGGCAGGCGCCAGGGCGCCTGCCCAACGACGGGCCATCCTGGCCCTTAAGCGGCCAAAGCCCGGGAGCTTTCGCTCCCAGGCTTGGGCTTGCGCTGGGTCGGACTGCCGGCGCGCAAGGCGCCGATTACTTCAGTTCGACCGTGGCGCCGACAGCTTCCAGATCCTTCTTGAACTTGGCAGCATCTTCCTTCGACACGGCTTCCTTCAGGACGCCACCAGCCTCGGTGAGATCCTTGGCTTCCTTCAGGCCCAGGCCGGTGATGGCGCGGACGGCCTTGATGACGTCGACCTTCTTGTCGCCGGCGCTCTTCAGGATCACGTCGAACTCGGTCTGCTCTTCGGCGGCCGGGGCGGCAGCGCCGGCGGCAGCCGCGGCCACCGGGGCGGCGGCGGAGACGCCAAACTTCTCTTCGATGGCCTTCACCAGCTCCATCACTTCCATCAGCGACTTTGCGGCGACGGCGTCAACGATCTGTTCGTTGGTCAGGGACATTGTGTATTACCTCTGGAAAGGGATTTCGTACGGATACGTCGTCGGAATCAGGCAGCAGCCGGGGCTTCGGCAGCGACTTCGCCGCCACCCTGCTGGTCGGCCACGGCCTTGATGGCACGAGCGAACATCGCAGCCGGTTCGGCCAGCACGCGGGCCAGCATGGCCAGCGCTTCGTCGCGGGTCGGCAGCGAGGCCAGCACGTCGACGTGAGCTGCGGGCAGCAGCTTGCCTTCCACCGAGACGACTTTCGCCTTGAGCTTGTCGTTGGTCTTGGCGAACTCCTTGATCAGGCGACCGGCGGCGCCGGGCTCCTCGGTCGAGAACGCGTACAAGAGCGGACCGGTCAGGACGTCCTTGACGACCTCGAACTCGGTACCCGCCACAGCGCGCGACGCCAGCGTGTTCTTGACAACCTTCAAGAACACACCGGTCTCACGGGCCTTCTTGCGCATCGCGGTCATCTGAGCGACCGTGGTGCCCGCGTACTCGGCAGCGACCAGGGAGTGAGCCTTCGCGGCGACTTCTGCCAGTTCGGCGACGACTTCTTGCTTCTGGGTCAGATTGAGAGCCATTGCACTCCTCCAAATGAACTCCGCTCACGGCTCCTGCCGCTTGCGGTCCTGGGCGACGCCATCCGTGACGTCGGGGACGCGAAGCATCCCGGGTGGTGGCCTTTCCGGACGTATCGAACGATCCAGTACGGGCAGCACCATCTGCGCAGGCCGACCCCAGCGGAGTCGATTAAGCGGGCGAGCTTGCGGCGACGGCGATTCCCTGCCAGAGCGAGCCTCCTGCCCGTCGTCGCGGCTTGCCACCCGCGCCTGCGGTCTTTGACGGCCACCCCGGCGAACCGGGGCTGCCCTCAAAAACGTCCCGCGCGGCGGTGGCCGCACGGGGAAAAACGGTCTTACTTGGTCGCGATGCTCAGCGAGGCGGTATCCACCACCACGCCCACACCCATCGTGCTGGAGAGGGCGACCTTCTGCAGGTACTGCCCCTTGGCCGTGGCCGGCTTGGCCTTCAGCAGGTCGTTGACCAGCGCATTGAGGTTGTCGGCGAGCTGCGCGGCCTCGAAGGTGGCCTTGCCGATGGTGGCGTGGATGATGCCCGCCTTGTCGTTGCGGAACTTCACCTGGCCCGCCTTGGCGTTCTTCACCGCGGAAACCACGTCGGCGGCGACCGAGCCATCCTTCGGGTTCGGCATCAGGCCGCGCGGGCCCAGCAGCTGGCCCAGCTTGCCGACCACGCGCATCGCGTCCGGCGTGGCGATGACGCGACCGAAATCGAGCTCGCCGGCCTGCATGCGCTCGGCCAGGTCGTCCATGCCCACGGCGTCGGCACCGGCGGCCTTGGCGGCCTCGGCCTTCTCGCCCGGCGGGCAGAACACGGCGACCTTGATGGTCTTGCCTGTGCCGTGCGGCAGCAGCGAGGAGCCGCGCACGCCCTGGTCGGACTTCTTGGCGTCGATGCCGAGGCGCACGGCCACGTCGACGGATTCGGCGAATTTCGCCTTGGCGTTGTCCTTGACGATCTTCAGGGCCTCGTCGAGACCGTAGACCTTGCCGGGCTGCACCGCGGCCTGGGCGGCCTTCATACGCTTGGTGATCTTTGCCATGTCTTAACCCTCCACCACCAAGCCCATGCTGCGCGCGCTACCGGCAATGGTGCGCACCGCAGCGTCCAGATCGGCAGCCGTCAGATCCGGCTCCTTCAGCTTGGCGACGTCCTCCAGCTGCTTGCGGGTGATCTTGCCGACCTTGTCGGTGTTCGGCTTGGACGAGCCCTTGGCGACACCGGTGGCCTTCTTGATGAGGATGGTGGCCGGCGGGGTCTTGGTGATGAAGGTGAAGCTGCGGTCGGAGTAGGCCGTGATGATGACCGGAATCGGCAGACCCGGCTCCAGCTTCTGCGTGGCGGCGTTGAACGCCTTGCAGAACTCCATGATGTTCAGGCCGCGCTGACCCAGCGCCGGGCCGACCGGCGGGCTGGGGTTGGCCTGACCGGCCTTGACCTGCAGCTTGATGTAACCGACAACTTTCTTTGCCATGGAATTTTCCTCGCGAGTTCAGGCGCCTGGCGGCTCCTCGCTGTGCAACATCCTTGATTGGGAGGGGAACCCGCAACCCTGTGGATTCCTGAAACACGGACACGCCGGATCGAAAGACCCCGGCGGGAACCGTGCAGTATAGGGATTGAGCAGCCCGCTAGCAAGCCCTGTGCCGAATCACCCTCTACTCTTCCGGGAAGAACCAGGGGTGGACGAAGGGACAAGCTGGCGCCAACGGCAGGCCAAGGCGCCTTGAATCAATCTTTACGCAAGCCCCATCTCAAGGCCGGCGCGCGGGCAATGCCGCCTCGCACGCGCGCCACAGCCAGATCAGGCCTTCTCGACCTGGCCAAACTCCAGCTCGACCGGGGTGGAGCGACCGAAGATCAGCACCGCCACGCGCAAACGACTCTTCTCGTAGTTGACTTCCTCGACCACGCCATTGAAGTCGTTGAACGGGCCTTCGGTGACACGCACCATCTCGCCCGGCTCGAACAGCACCTTGGGGCGGGGCTTTTCGACGCCCTCGCGCACCCGGCTCAGGATGGTCTCGGCCTCGCTGTCCTTGATCGGCAGCGGCTTGTCGGCGGTACCGCCGATGAAACCCATCACCTTGGGGGTTTCCTTGATGAGATGCCAACACTCATCGTCGATGCGCGGCACCTTGCCCTCGGTATTGGTCTCGATCTGCACCAGCACGTAGCCGGGGAAGAACTTGCGATCGCTGCGGCGCTTCTGGCCGCCGCGCATCTCGATCACTTCTTCGGTGGGTACCAGCACTTCGCCGAATCTTTCTTCCATGCCGGCGCGCGCGATACGCTCGACCAGTGCCCGCTTCACCTGATTCTCGAAGCCCGAATAGGCGTGCACCACATACCAACGCTTGCTCATGGCTTTCTACCCTTACAGCTTGAGCAGCCAGTCGAGGATGACCGACTTGAGGATCAGATCGATCAGCCCCAGCAGCAGCGACAGGATGATGACCACCAGGATGATGACACCCGTGGTTTTGATCGTCTCGTCGCGCGTCGGCCAGACCACCTTGCGCATTTCGAACTGCGACTCGGCCATGAAGTGCCGCACACGGCGCCCCAGCCCGGTGAAAGCGGCAATCGACAGCGAAATCACCAACGCCGCCAGCACACCCAACAAGCGTGCCACCGGTGGCACGCGGGTATCGTTGCTGAACCACGAATACGCCACGATGCCAGCCACCAGGATCACGGCGGCCAGCACCAGTTTGCCGATATCGACGACGCTCGTGCCCTTGGGCTGTTCTGCCTTGGTATTCATGCGTAGCTCGCGGGGGCCGGAACCGGAAGAACGCGTCCGGTTACGCTACCACCCGTCATCGACCCTCGGATGTTTGGCACGCCAGGAGGGACTCGAACCCCCAACCTGCGGTTTTGGAGACCGCTGCTCTGCCAATTGAGCTACTGGCGTAAAAAATGAAAAAAGGGAATAGAGCATCAGGGATGAAAGAAGCCGGAAAGCGCGAACCGCGAGTCTTTCCGATTTCCTGTTCCCTTATCCCTATTCCCTGCATTCTAACTACTTGATGACCTTGGCCACCACGCCGGCGCCGACGGTGCGGCCGCCTTCGCGGATGGCGAAGCGCAGGCCTTCGTCCATCGCGATCGGGTGAATCAGGCTCACCACCATCTTCACGTTGTCGCCAGGCATCACCATTTCCACGCCTTCCGGCAGCTGCACCGCGCCGGTCACGTCGGTGGTACGGAAGTAGAACTGCGGGCGGTAACCCTTGAAGAACGGCGTGTGACGACCGCCCTCTTCCTTCGACAACACGTACACCTCGGCCTCGAAGTCCGTGTGCGGCGTGATCGTGCCCGGCTTCGCCAGCACCTGACCGCGCTCCACGTCGTCGCGCTTCAGACCGCGCAGCAACAGGCCCACGTTGTCGCCCGCCTGGCCCTGGTCCAGCAGCTTGCGGAACATTTCCACGCCGGTCACCGTGGTCTTCTGGGTCGGACGAATGCCCACGACCTCGATTTCCTCACCGACCTTGACGATGCCGCGCTCCACGCGTCCGGTCACCACCGTGCCACGGCCGGAGATCGAGAACACGTCTTCCACCGGCATCAGGAACGGTCGATCCAGCGCACGCACCGGCTCCGGAATGTAGCTGTCCAGCGCATCGACCAGCTTGATGATCGACGGCACGCCGATCTCGCTCTGGTCGCCTTCCAGCGCCAGCTTGGCCGAACCGTGGATCATCGGCGTGTCGTCGCCCGGGAAGTCGTACTTCGACAGCAGCTCGCGCACTTCCATCTCGACCAACTCGAGCAGCTCGGCGTCGTCCACCATGTCCGCCTTGTTCAGGTAGACCACGATGTACGGCACGCCCACCTGGCGCGACAGCAGGATGTGTTCGCGCGTCTGCGGCATCGGGCCGTCCGCGGCCGAGCACACCAGGATCGCGCCGTCCATCTGCGCCGCACCCGTGATCATGTTCTTCACGTAGTCGGCATGGCCCGGGCAGTCCACGTGCGCGTAGTGGCGCAGCGGCGACTCGTATTCCACGTGCGCCGTCGAGATCGTGATGCCGCGCGCCTTTTCTTCCGGCGCCGCGTCGATCGCGTCATAGGCCTTGAACTCGCCACCGAAACGCTCCGCGCCAACCTTCGTCAGCGCCGCCGTCAGCGTCGTCTTGCCGTGGTCCACGTGACCGATCGTGCCCACGTTCACGTGGGGCTTGGTGCGCTCGAACTTGCCCTTTGCCATACGCTTGAATCCCGGTGATATCAGAGTGAAAAGCAACCGCCCGGCACGGACGATTGCTGCATGGAAAGAATGGTGCTCATGACTGGAATCGAACCAGCGACCTCTTCCTTACCAAGGAAGTGCTCTACCGACTGAGCTACATGAGCAAAATTTTCGGATCTTCCGTGACCGTTTCGGTTGGCCCGGCAACCCTGCCCGGCCCTGCAATTGTTTCAGCCGTGCTCCTTGGCCGCAAGTCACCAGCCTCCTGCCGGGAGTCGATGTTCGCGCGCGAGAACGTTCAATGGAGCGGGAGACGGGAATCGAACCCGCACCATCAGCTTGGAAGGCTGAGGTTCTACCGTTGAACTACTCCCGCCCGGCGCGCCGCCCGCCATCTATCAACCTCGATCGACAGCCAGCCGCAAACTTGCGTGGAACCAACTGGTGGAGGAACTGGATTACTGCGGGCATCCTGCCCTCCGCCCCTCCGGGGCCGCGCCGCCTTCGCGTCGCGTTCCGACTCGCTCCCGGCGAATCGGCCGAACCGTTGCTTCATTTCGGTGGTTCCAATCCACCTCCATGAAACGTTTCGCAGCCTTGAACTTGGTGGAGGGAGGTGGATTCGAACCACCGAAGGCGTAAGCCAGCAGATTTACAGTCTGCCCCCGTTGGCCGCTTGGGTATCCCTCCAACAAAGAACGCGTATTGTGTGGATAGCGCCGCGCGCTGTCAACACCTGAAGGCCGAAATCGCCGCCCGGAACCGCCGTTTCCCCTCCACCCTCAGGCGGTGGGTGTCTGCGCATCCACAGCCAACTGCTCCATGCCGCGCGACAGTTCCAATAGCTTGCGAGCCTGCGCCTGCAGCTGGCGCTCGGCCTCGTTGCGCGGCTGCCAGGGCGGCACAGGTGTGGGTTTGCCGTCGGGTGCATCCAACGCCACGAACACCATCACGCAGCTGGTGGCCAGCCGTTCCGCACCATGGCGCAGGTCGCTGGCCATCACGTCCACCGCCAGGTGCATGCTGGTGGTGCCGGTGTGGATGAGGCGCGCGCGTACCGCCACCAGGTCGCCGATCAGGATCGGCGCCACGAACTGGATGCCGCTCACCGACACGGTGACGCAATACGCCCCGCTCCACGCCACCGCACACGCATAACCGGCCTGGTCGATCCATTTCATCGCCATGCCGCCGTGCACCTTGCCACCGAAGTTGACGTCGGTAGGCTGGGCGAGAAAGCGGAAAGTCACTTCGTGCTGCTGGCCTGGCATGTGGACTCCGGTCGCGGCGGCGGGAAGGCCGACATTATGCCCGCTTGCCGCGCGCTGGGCGGCGCTCCAGCCGCTTCACGATGCATTGTTCGCGAGCGGCGCGACGGCGTTTAGACGTTGAACAGAAAGTGCAGCACGTCGCCGTCCTTGACCACGTAGTCCTTGCCTTCCTTGCGCAGGCGGCCCGCATCGGCGGCGCCCTTCTCGCCCTTGTAATGGATGAAGTCGTCGTAGCCGACGGTTTCGGCGCGGATGAAGCCACGTTCGAAATCGGTGTGGATCACGCCGGCGGCCTGCGGCGCGGTGTAGCCGCGCTTGATCGTCCAGGCGCGCACTTCCTTCACGCCGGCGGTGAAGTAGGTTTGCAGGTCGAGCAGCTTGTAGCCGGCGCGGATCACGCGATTGAGGCCGGGCTCGTCCAGACCGAGATCCTTCAGGAACTCATCGCGGTCGGCGTCATCGAGCTGCGCCATTTCCTCTTCGATGGCGGCGCACACCGGCACCACCTCGGCGCCCTCCTCGGCGGCGCGGGCGCGCACGGCGTCGAGGTGCGGGTTGTCGTGGAAGCCGTCTTCCAGCACGTTGGCAATGTACATGAGCGGCTTGAGCGTGAGCAGGAACAGGTCGCGCACCAGCGCCTTTTCCTCGTCATCCAGCTTCACGCTGCGCGCGGACTTGCCATCGTTCAACGCCGTCGCGAGCTTTTGCAGCACCGGCTTCTTCGCCATCGCCTCCTTGTCATTGGCCTTGGCCGCGCGCTCGGCGCGGTTCAATGCCTTTTCCACCGAGTCGAGGTCCGCCAGCGCCAGCTCGGTGTCGATGGTTTCGATATCGGCGATGGGATCGACCTTGCCGGCCACGTGGATCACGTCGCCTTCGAAACAACGCACCACGTGCGCGATGGCGTCCACCTCGCGGATATGCGCGAGGAATTTGTTGCCCAGGCCTTCACCCTTGGACGCGCCAGCCACCAGGCCGGCGATATCGACGAACTCCACCGCCGTAGGCACGATCTTCTGCGGGTTCACGATGGCCGACAGCGCATTCAGACGCACATCCGGCACCGGCACCACGCCCACGTTCGGCTCGATGGTGCAGAACGGGAAATTCGCCGCCGCGATGCCCGCCTTGGTGAGCGCGTTGAACAGGGTGGACTTGCCGACGTTGGGCAGGCCGACGATGCCGCATTTAATGCCCATGACGATGCTCCACGGGACTCGGGACTCGGGACTCGGGACTCGGGAAAGCGCAACTGGGCAACATGGAATGATTCCAAAGACAGGGTAAATGACGAAACACGTGGGGCTTGCGCCTCGATGCTCTTACGAGTCCCGAGTCCCGAGTCCCGAGTCCCGGCTTGTGTGTAACCGCTGCATCGCCTTGTCGAACTGGCCTTGCACCGCCAGCGGCAGCACGTCAAGCGCGCGGGCGATGCCGTCGGTGATGGCGTCTTCATCTTGCGCCGAAGGGCGGCCCAGCACCCAGCCGGTGACCTTGTCCTTGTGGCCGGGATGGCCGATGCCAAGGCGCAGGCGGTGGAACTTGCCGTGGCCCAGGTGGGCGACGATATCGCGCAGTCCGTTCTGGCCGCCGTGACCGCCGTCGAACTTGAGGCGCGCGGCGCCGGCGGGCAAATCCAGATCGTCGTGCGCGATCAGGCACTCGTCCGGCTCGATCTTGTAATAGCGCAGCGCGGAGGCCAACGCGATGCCGCTCTTGTTCATGAAGGTGGCGGGCTTGAGCAGCCACACGGGCTGGCCGGCGATGCGCAGCTTGCAGCTTTCGCCGTGCAACTTGCCGTCGAAACTCCAGCGCTCACCCTGCCCTGCCGCGAGGGCGTCCACAAACCAGAACCCGGCGTTGTGCCGGGTTCGGAGGTATTCGGCACCGGGGTTGCCCAGTCCGACGATGAGCTGCAAACCCGCCATGACGGCCAGCAAGCGTGCGGCCCGCGCACCAAGCGCGGGCCGCAGCAGCTTACTTCTTGGCGTCCTTGGCCGGCGCCGCCGGCTTGGCGGCAGCCTTGGCGTCGGCCGGAGCAGCGGCCTCGGCGACCGGCGCTTCCTCGGCCTCTTCCTTCACCGTGTTGGCGGTGACTACGGCGGCGTCGTGCGACTCGCCCAGGTGCAGCGCCACCAGCTCCACGCCCTTGGGCAGGGTGAGCTGGGAGAGGTGGATGATGTCGCCGGGCTTCAGTGCGGCCAGATCCAGCTCGATGTGCTCGGGCAGATCCTTCGGCAAGCAGCTCACTTCCACTTCGGTCAGGTTGTGCGAGATCAGCACGCCCGAGGTCTTGGCGGCGGCGGACTTTTCCTTGTTGAGGAAGTGCAGCGGCACGTGCGCGCGCAGCTTGGCGTTCTCGTCGACGCGCAGGAAATCCATGTGCATCATCTGCTGCTTGTACGGGTGCTTCTGCCAGTCGCGCACCAGCACCTTCTGCACCTTGCCGTCGACGCTGAGGTCGAGCACGGAGGAGAAGAACCACTCGTGCTTGGCGGCGAGCAGGATGGTGTTGTGCTCGATCTGGATGCTCTGCGCGGGCTGGCCCGCACCATAGATGACGGCCGGAACGAAGCTCGCACGACGCAGGCGGCGGCTCGCACCCTTACCCTCGTCCTTGCGGCTTTCGGCCTTGATTTCGTGAATCTGTGCCATGTTGGTAGTACCTCGAAGTTGGCCACCTTGCGGTGGCTTGGTGACTCCCCCGCGACCAAGGGAGTCTGGATCGGGACTCGGGACTCGGGACTCGGGACTCGGAGAGGCAAAAGCTTTCGCTTGGCTGCTCTTCCGAGTCCCGAGTCCCGAGTCCCGAGTCCCGGTTAATCAATCCACATACAGCGAACTCACCGATTCGCCCTGGGCGACGCGGCGCATGGTTTCGGCGAGCAGCTCGGCCACCGACAGCACGCGGATCTTGGGGTTGGCCTGCGCCTCGGGGCTGAGCGGCAAGGTGTTGGTGACCACCAGCCGATCGAGCTGCGAGTTTTCCAGGTTGCGCATGGCGGCGCCGGAGAGCACCGGATGCACGCAGTAGGCCACCACCTTCTTCGCGCCGCGCTCCTTCAGCGCGGCGGCGGCGGCGCACAGCGTGCCGGCGGTGTCGACGATGTCGTCCACCATCACGCAGGTCTTGCCGGCCACGTCGCCGATGATGTTCATGACCGTGGCCACGTTCGCCTTGGGGCGGCGCTTGTCGATGATGGCGAGGTCGGCGTCGTCCAGCCGCTTGGCCAGCGCGCGGGCGCGCACCACGCCGCCCACGTCCGGGCTCACCACGATCATGTCGTCCATGCTGTAGTGGCGCCAGATGTCGGCGAGCAGCACCGGCGAGGCGTAGACGTTGTCCACCGGGATGTCGAAGAAGCCTTGGATCTGCTCGGCGTGCAGGTCGACGGTGAGCACGCGGTCGAAGCCGGCGGTGCTGATGAGCTTGGCCACCAGCTTGGCGGTAATCGGCACGCGGGTGGAACGCGGACGGCGATCCTGCCGGGCGTAGCCGAAGTACGGAATCACGGCGGTGACGCTGGCGGCGGATGCTCGCTTGAGCGCATCGGCCAGCGCCAGCAGCTCGATCAGGTTCTTCGCACTCGGTGCGCCGGTGGGCTGCAACACGAACACTTCCTGGCGGCGCACGTTCTCTTCGATCTCGATCTGCACTTCGCCGTCGCTGAAGGTGCTGACCAGCGCCTTGCCCAGCGGCACGCCCAGCCGATGGGCGACTTCCTCGGCAAGTTGCGGGTGCGCCTTGCCGGCAAACAGCATCATCGGGCTGGACCTGTCCACGCGTGCATTCCTCGAAGAACCTGTTACGACTACCGGATGGCTGGGGCGGCAGGATTCGAACCTGCGAATGCGGGAATCAAAATCCCGTGCCTTGACCGGACTTGGCGACGCCCCATGAATTGTTTCCTCCGCCACGTCCTGGTGGCGGAAATGCCACCGGCATCCGGCCGGAGGCATCGTCCACTAGCACCGCGTCCATGTGGCGGAAGCTCCACCGGCCGTCCTGACCGAACCCTTCCAGCGAGCAAACGCCGCTTCAAGCGCGGCGCCGGGTCAAGAATTTTTCGCTCCGGCGGAGGCCGCGCGATGCCGATCCCATGCAGCCAGCAACGGCGAACGGTTGACGCCGCTTGCCACGTGGACGCCGAACTCATCGGGGCACAACGCCGCGATGGCTTCGGCCTGTTCCCGCGTCACGGTCTCAAGAAACACGCAACCACCACTGCCGGAAAGCCGCGCCGCCCCATGACAGCCCAACCAATCCAACGCCGCTGCCACCTCGGGATGACGCCCCCGCACCACCGGTGCGAAGGCATTTTCCGTCGTTTCGCCCGAAACAAAGGATGAAATTGTCGCCTGCGGCGCATTGCGTGTCAATTCAGGCGCTTGGAACAGCGCCGAGGTAGGCACGTGCGCGCGCGGATCGAGCACCACGTAATGCCGTCTCGGCAGGGTCAGCGGGGTGAGCCGCTCGCCCACGCCTTCGGCCCAGGCGCTGCGACCACGCACGAAAACCGGCACGTCGGCCCCCAGTTGCCGACCCAGCTCGGCCAGCGCGTCCTCGTCTAGACGGCAGCCCCACAACTGGTTCAGCGCCACCAGCACAGTGGCGGCATCCGAGCTGCCGCCGCCCAGGCCGCCGCCCATCGGGATGCGCTTTTCCACCGCGATGTCGGCACCGGCCACGCCGCCCGTGTGCGCCTGCAGCAGGCGGGCGGCGCGTACCGCCAGATCGCTGTCGGCCGGTACGCCGGGAACCTCGATGACGCGTTGAATTGCGCCGTCCTCGCGCACGCGCAGGCGCAGCTCATCACCCCAGGCCAGCAGGCGGAACACAGTCTGCAACTCGTGGTAGCCGTCGCTCCGGCGACCGGTGATGCGCAGGAACAGATTCAGCTTGGCCGGCGCCGGCCAGCGCGTCCAGCCTGCGGGCGATAGCTGTAACCGGCGGCGCATGTACACGCGCAGATGCATGGGAAAGCCGCGTTCGCGGTCGTGCGCATGGTGTGCAGCCAGCGCCGGGGTGTACTGCCGGGGCGGGATGACGGCAAAGCCGTGACGGGCGTAGAACGGCGCGTTCCACGGCACGTCCGTGAGCGTGCCCAATACCACCGAGGGATAGCCCGATTCGGCGGCCCAGGCGCAGGCGTGCTCCAGCAGCGCCGCGCCGATGCCGCGTCGACCGTGGCTGGGCAGCACGTCGATCTCGGCGATGCCAACCTCGCCGTCCGCCACCTCCACGCCCACAAAGCCCACGGCCTGGCCGTTCGCATCCAGCGCCACCCATACGCGTCCAGCGGCAATGGCCGGCGCCAGCGACCGTGGATCCATCGGCGAGGCGGCATAGGCCGCCCAGGCCGGATGGCCGCGAAACAGCTGCTGCGCCGCCCGCTCGATGTCGAGCAGGGCATCGAGCTGGGCAGGGTGGGCGGGGGCAATGGTGCAGGTCATGCGGGAAACCGGAGGTGCCGCGCGGGCGCGCGGACTAGTGAATCGTCCAACTCTCCACCGACAGTCTTACCTTGTACGGCGGCTGCGCGGCGAAGATGGTGGTGGGCAGCGGCGGCTGGCGCGTGACGTCCCAGGCGCGGTACTCCACCGTCCAGCCATCCTGGCGCAACTGCGAGGGCAACTGGTTGTCGCCGAAGCTCAGCTCGGCCGGGCCGCTGTCGGCGCGCAGGCCCAGCACCCAGGCGCGCAGGTCGTGCAACGGCACCTCCCAGCCCAGCGCGCGGCGCATCAGCGTTTCGGCGTCCGCGCCCTGTAGCGGGCCGCCGTCCAGCCCTTCCAGCAACGCGCCATCGTTGCCGCCGCTCAGTTCGAAGCTGCGCCCGGTGATGGGAGCGCGGAACACGAAGCGGTAGTTGTCGCCATCCTGCGTCCAGGTAAAGCCGCCGCTGCCGCCATCGTGGCCGTCGGAAACACCGAGGCGCCCTTCCAGCGTCCACGTGTCGGCGTGCGCCAGCGCGTGCTCGCGCGCGAGTTGGGCGCCCAACTGGCCAGCGTCGCCGTGGTGGCGCACCAGCGCCGGGGTGCAGGCGGCGAGCAGCAGCGGCAGCACCGCCGCGGGGAAACGATGCGGGAATCTCATGGTTGCAGGCGCTTCAGGGTGTCTTGCAGGCTGGCGTTGCGTGGATCGAGCTTGCGCACGGCATCGAATACGCGCTGCGCGCCCGCGCGGTCGCCCTGTTGCCAGAGCACCTCGCCCAGGTGCACGCCGATGTCGGGCATCTGGCTGGCTTGCCAGGCAGCGTGCAAGACCTGCGCCGCTTCATCCAGATGGCCCAGCCGGTATTGCACCCAACCCCAGGAATCGGCGATGGAGGGGTCGTCTGGTCGCGCCGAGCGCGCCTTGGCGATCAACGCCGCGGCCTCGGCAAGATCCCGGTTGGCATCGGCCAGGGTGAAACCCAGTGCGTTGGCGGCGTCGACATCATCCGGTTTTTGCTGCAGCAGGCTGCGGAAATCCTTCACCGCGAGGTCGACCTGGCCGGCCGCGGCGTAGGCCATGCCGCGTCCGTAGAGCAGGCCGGCATCGTTGGGTACCACCTGCAGGGCGTGCGAGTAGGCGGCAATCGCCGGCACGTAGCTGCCGTCGCGCATGTACAGCTCGGCGTCGAGCTGCCAGGCCTGGCGCAACTGCGCGGGCTGATCGAGGTAATCCAGTTGCAGTTCGCCGAGCAATTCGTGCGCCGCCGCGCTCTTGCCCTGCGCCTGCAGCAGCACGGCGCTGCGCAAGTCGGCATCGAAGGCATGTGGATCGGCGTCGTCCACCTGGCCATACCAGGACAGCGCCTCGGCGTCGCGATGCTGCATCTCGGCGAGCTGGCCGAGCAGGTAGGCGCTCTTTTCGCGCAACGCGGGGGCGGCTTGCCGCACTTGCCGATACAACGCGGCCAGCGCCTTGTCGTCGTGGCTGTGCACGGCCAGCGCGGCGCGCAGCCGATAGGTGTCGACGTCCTGCGGGCCATGCGCCAGCAGTTTCGCGGCGGCCGCGTCGTCGCCCACCGCGCTGAGCACGCTGGCGTAGGCCAGGCGCAGGCGCGCATCCTTGGGCGAGCGGGCAACCGCCTGCTGCAACAGCTCGCGCGCGCCCTTGGTGTCGCCGCCGTGGGCGCGCATCTGCGCCGCCCATGCGTAAACCTGCGGCTCGCGCGGGAAGCGCGCCATCGCCGCGTCGGCCAGTTGCCGGGCATAGGCGTGGCGGCCCAGCCGCTCGCCCAGCTCGCTCATCGCGAGCCAGGCCTGCGGATCGGCGGGCAGGCGCGCCGGCGTGGCCAGCGCCACCAGCAGTTGCCCAGCCTGCGCCGGGTCACGCGCGCCCACCAGCACCTGCCCGAATTCGCGCCAGGCGTTCGGGGCGTGGCTGTCGGTAAGTCGCTGCAGTTGACGCTGCGCCTCCGGCGTGTCGCCGCGATTGAGCGCCAATTGCGCCCGCGTCCGCGCCATCGCCGTCGCGTCGGCGCCCAGTGCCTGCCAGCGATCCAGCGCGCGCGCGGCGGCCGCGTCGTCATGCACCGCAATGGCCAGCATGGCGGCGCGTTCGGCCACCTTGGGGTCATGGCCCAGTTGCGCCGCCGTGCCGTAATACTGCGCAGCGGCTTTCAGGTCGCTCCGCCCCAACGCCATTTCACCGGCCAGGAGCTGCCCCAGCAGGTCATGCCCGGCATCGGGCGTGGCCACCACCATCCGCGCCAGCGGCTGAACCGGCCCGGTTGGCGCCGGCTTGTGCGGCACCGGCGCGCACGCCGGCAAAGCGAGCGCCAACATCGCCGCTGCCGTAAAATGCCGCAATAGCTTGATTCCGCACAGCCCGCTTCGCACACTGACCACTGTCTGTTCGTCCATTCGCCCGTTACGCCTCGATCGCGCGAGCATCCACGTCGACTCGACGACAAGCTTAGCCTACGCCGCCAGATATCCGCCTCATGCCGTTGATCGCCCTCGGGCTCAATCACCTCACCGCCCCGGTCGGCCTGCGCGAGCAGGTGGCCTTCGATGCCGAGACCGCGGCCGCCGCGCTGCACGAGCTGGGGTGCGAACCGGGCGTGGAAGAGGCGCTGATCCTGTCCACCTGCAACCGCACCGAGTTGTACGTGGGGGTGGCGGCCGGCGCCGAAGACTTGCCGCAGAACTGGCTAAGCCGCCACCACCGTGTGACCCCGGGCAAGCTGGACGAGTTCCTCTACCGCCACGACGAGCGCGATGCCGCGCGCCACCTGTTCCGCGTCGCCACCGGACTGGACTCCATGGTGCTGGGCGAGCCGCAGATCCTGGGCCAGGTGAAGGACGCCTACCAGCTCGCACGCGAGGCACATACGCTGAGGGCACCGCTGGATCGCCTGCTGCAGCACACCTTCGCGGTGGCCAAGCGGGTACGCACGGAAACCCGCATTGGCGCGCACACCGTGTCGGTGGCCTTCACCGCCGTGCGCCTGGCCGAGCAGGTGTTCGCCGATCTGCGCGAAGCCTGCGTGCTCTTGATCGGCGCTGGCGACACCATCGAACTGGCCGCCCGCCACCTCGCCGAGCAGCACGTGCGCCGCCTGATCGTGGCCAACCGCACGCTGGAAAACGCGCAGGAACTCGCCAGCCGCTATGGCGGCTACGCGGTGGCGCTGGCCGACCTGCCGCAACACCTGGCCGAGGCCGACGTGGTGATCTCCTCCACCGCCTCACGCACACCCATCGTCACCCGCGCCATGGTGGAAAAGGCACTGGCCGCGCGTCGGCGCCGGCCGATGTTCATGGTGGACATCGCGGTACCACGCGACATCGAGCCCGGCGTGGCCGAACTGCCCGACGTCTACCTCTACGGCATCGACGACCTGCAACAGGTGATCGACGACAACCGCCGTTCGCGCGCTGCCGCCGCGCGCGAGGCCGACGCCATCATCGACCTGCAGGTGGATCGCTACATGGCCTGGCGCCACGCGCTCACCTTGCACAACCCGGTGCAGGAGCTGCGCCAGCGGGCCGATCACCAGCGCGACGAGGTACTGGGCAAGGCGCGCGCCATGCTCGCCCACGGCAAGAGTGCCGACGAGGCGCTGGCCTTCCTCGCCCACACCCTTACCAACAAGCTGTTGCACCAGCCCAGCGCACACCTGCGTGAGGCGGCGCTTTCCGGCGATGCGGAGTTGCTGCGCATCGCGGGGCAGTTGTACGGGTTGGATGAGGACGGCCCCGCCGGGTAGCACCAAGGCAACCCGGCATCACTGTCGCCAGGCGTGCGGACTGATCGACCAGACGCAAGAAACCCGCCTTGCGGCGGGTTTCTTGCGTATTTGGCAGCCCCGGAAGGATTCGAACCTCCGAATGCCTGAGTCAGAGTCAGGTGCCTTACCGCTTGGCGACGGGGCTGTAGACCGGAGTTTAGCGCTTCGAGAACTGGGTGGCGCGACGTGCCTTGTGCAGGCCGACCTTCTTGCGCTCGACCTCGCGGGCGTCGCGGGTCACGAAGCCGGCCTTGCGCAGCGGCGACTTCAGGGTTTCGTCATACTCGATCAGCGCGCGTGCGATGCCGAGACGGATCGCGCCAGCCTGACCGGTGATGCCGCCGCCTTCGACGGTAACCTTGATGTCGAACTTGTCGGTGTTCTGGGTCAGCTCAAGCGGCTGGCGCACGATCATGCACGAGGTCTCGCGACCGAAGAACTGGTCGAGGTTCTTGCCGTTGACTTCAATCGCGCCGGTGCCCTTGCGCAGGAACACGCGGGCGGCGGAGGTCTTGCGACGGCCAGTGCCGTAATTCTGTTGGATCGCCATGATGATTCCTTAAACCTCGAGGGCCTGCGGCTGCTGCGCGGCGTGCGGATGCTCGGCGCCGCCGTACACCTTGAGCTTGCGGTACATATCGCGGCCCAACGCATTCTTCGGCAGCATACCCTTGACGGCGATCTCGATCACGCGCTCGGGGTGCGTAGCCAGCATGTCCTTCAGACTGGTGGTCTTCAGGTTGCCGACGTAGCCGGTGACGCGGTGGTACATCTTGTCGTCAAGCTTGGCGCCGGTCACGTGCACCTTCTGCGCGTTGACCACGACGATGTAATCGCCGGTGTCGCAGTGCGGGGTGAACTCCGGCTTGTGCTTGCCACGCAGGCGGCGCGCGATTTCGGTCGACAGGCGGCCGAGCGTCTTGCCCGTGGCATCGACCACGAACCAGTCGCGCTTGACGCTTTCTGCCTTGGCGGTGAAAGTTTTCATTTCGGGATACCTGTCTGCCGCCCAACGGGGGCGGTTGCACTTAATCGATGAAGCAAAGGCGCGAGATGATAGCGGAGCCGTCATCGCCTGCGCAAGTCCACCGACAGGTGGCCTGTGAGCTGGCAATGATAGCATGCGTCGCCGGTCGCTTGCATAGCCCCTACCTCGGTGACACCGCGACCGCAGGAGAACCCCATGAACGCCCGTGTCTTGAGCCCGCTGGATCGCCTGTTGTGCGGCATCGAGCGCGCGTTGGAAACCGTTGCCGGCCAGCCGCCGGCCAGCCGCCCCTCACCCGCGCTCCATGCGCCGCATGCCGAACTGGACGAGGCCGCGCGCCGTCACGCCGCCGGCCTGATGCGCGTGAACCACACCGGCGAGGTCTGCGCACAGGCCTTGTACGACGGCCAGGCCGCGCTGGCGCGCGACACGACCAACCGCGAGCACCTCTTGCACGCGGCCGCCGAGGAAACCGACCATCTGGCTTGGTGCGGGCAGCGCCTCGCAGAACTGGACAGCCGTCCCAGCGTGCTGAACCCGCTGTGGTATGCCGGCAGCTACGCCATCGGCGCGCTGGCCGCACTGGCCGGCGACGCGGTGAGCCTGGGCTTCGTGGTGGAGACCGAGCGTCAGGTGGAGGCGCACCTGGCCGAGCATCTGGAGTCGCTGCCCGCGCAGGATGAGCGCTCGCGCGCCGTGCTCGTGCAGATGAAGGTGGACGAGGCGCGCCATGCGCAGGATGCGCAAGCGCGCGGCGGCATCGACCTGCCGTTTCCGATCCCGCAACTGATGCGGGCCAGCTCGATGGCGATGAAGACGGTTGCTTATCGGGTTTGAAAGCCCCTCTCCCGCGCGGAGAGGAGTGCAAGCCGCCTACATCAGATTGCGGCCGTGGAACAGCTCCTCGATCTCGCGGCGCAGCAGCAGCTCGATCTTCTGGCGCTCCTTGAAGGAGAGGTCGTCGGCGTGGGCCTCGAACAGGTAGGTGTCGAGGTCGAAATCCTTGATGTGCATCTTCGTGTGGAACATGTTTTCCTGATACACGTTGACGTCGAACATCTCGTACTTCTGGCGGATGTGGCGCGCCAGGTAGTCCTGCACCGAATTGATCTTGTGGTCGATGAAGTGCTTCTTGCCCTTCACGTCGCGGGTGAAGCCGCGCACGCGGTAATCGCACACCACGATGTCCGACTCGAAGCTGTCGATCAGGTAGTTCAACGCCTTCAGCGGCGAGATCACCCCGCAGGTGGCCACGTCGATGTCGGCGCGGAAGGTCGCGATGCCGTTGTGCGGGTGCGTCTCGGGGTAGGTGTGGACGGTGATGTGGCTCTTGTCCATGTGCGCGACCACGGCACCGGAAATGGTGTCGCGGCCGAGCTTCTCGACGATCGGCTCCTCGGAAATCAGGATGGTCACCGAGGCGCCCTGCGGGTCGTAGTCCTGGCGGGCCACATTCAGGATGTTGGCGCCGATGATCTCGGCCACGTCGGTGAGGATCTGGGTGAGCCGGTCGGCGTCGTACTGCTCGTCGATGTACTCGATGTAGCGCTGGCGCTGCTCTTCCGACACTGCATAGCAGATGTCGTAGATATTGAAGCTCAGGGCCTTGGTGAGGTTGTTGAAGCCCTGCAGGCGCAGGCGCGGAAGCGGCTTGACCACGACGACTCTCCATGGCCGATGGCGGCCAGCAGATGAGGCGGGTTAGCAGCAAGGGTCCCCGCGGGATTGCGGACGGCGGGGACCCTTGTCACCCGTCATCCGGCCAGCAACCAAGGGCAGGCATGCCCTCGGCGAAAGACTGCGAAGTATGCAGCAAAGCCATGGAAAAATGAACCACTGCCCGTCACCGGGTTTGCCACGGCCGCTGGATCAGCGATGATGCGCACTGCGGCCGGTAGGGGCTGACCGCGCCAACGCAATCACATACGCCGCTTGCGGCGCATGCAGCGACGTACCGAGGAAGACCGCCGTGGCGCTACTCAAATACCAGCTTCAACAAGCCTTCGAACGCTCGCAGGCGCCACTCGCCTTCGCCCCCGACCCGGATTCGATGGAGCGTTTCCTGGCCCAGTGCCACCGCCGCCGCTACCCCAGCAAGACCGCGATCATCCGCCCCGGCGACCCCGCCAACACGCTGTACTACGTGATCGACGGCTCGCTCTCGGTGTGCACCGAGGACGAACAGGGCCGCGAATTGATCCTGGCCTACATCAACCGCGGCCAGTTCATCGGCGAGATGGGCCTGTTCGTGGCGCAGTCGCAGCGCGAGTCCGTGGTGCGCACGCGCACCATCTGCGAGATGGCCGAGGTCAGCTACGAGCGGCTGTTCCAGCTGATGCGCGGCCCGCTGGCCGAGGAATGCCCCAAGCTGCTGTTCGCGATCGGCGCGCAGCTCACCAACCGCCTGCTACGCACCTCACGCCAGGTGAGCCGGATGGCCTTCATGGACGTCACCAACCGCATCTCGCGCACCCTGCTCGACCTGTGCGAGGAGCCGGATGCGATGACCCATCCCGACGGCACCCAGATCCGCATCTCGCGCCAGGAAGTGAGCCGCATCGTCGGCTGCTCGCGCGAGATGGTCGGCCGCGTGCTCAAGCAACTCGAAGAGCAGGGCATGATCGGCGTGTCCGGCAAGACCATCGTGGTGCGCGGCACGCGCTGACGCCACGCCGGCGCGTCTCAGGCACCGTCTGCCGGCAGCGGCTGCGGTGCGGGTCGCCCCAGCAGGAAACCCTGGCCGTATTCGCAGCCCATGGCGTGCAACACGTCCCGCTGGGCCTGCGTTTCGATGCCTTCGGCGATCACGTCGATACCCAGGGCGAACGACAGCGCCAGGATCGCCGTCACCACGGTATTGGCGCCGGAACCGCCATCGAAGTCGAGCCCGCTGACGAAGCTGTGGTCGATCTTCAGCTTGCCCAGCGGCAGCGAGTGCAGGTAGCTCAGCGAGGAATAGCCAGTACCGAAGTCGTCCAGCGCGGTCTGGATGCCGGCCGCGCGCAGGCGCTCGAACATGCCGCGCACGCGCGCCTGGTCGTCCAGCAGGGCACCCTCGGTGATCTCCAGCAGCAAGCGCTCCGGCGCCAGCCCGCTGCGTTCCACCAGTTGCAGCAGGCGTCGCTCGAAATCGGCGTGCCGCAGGTGCTGTGGCGACACGTTGATGGTGACGAAACCGTTGCCGGTATCCGGCTGCGCCATGCGCGCGCAAACCTTGACGTAGAGTTTCCAGTCGATGGCGTCGAGCAGGCCGCTGTCCTGCGCGATGTGCACGAAGTCCGTCGGCAACAGCAGGCCGCGCCGGGGGTGGTTCCAGCGCAGCAAGGCCTCATGGCCCACCACCTGGCCGCTGCCGAGATGCACGATGGGCTGGTAGTAGGGCTCGAACTCGTCATGCTGCAAGGCGTGGCGCAGCTCGATCTCCAGCGCCAGCTGATCCACCGCGTTCTGCGCCAGCGTCTCGTCGAACAGCATGTAGCGGCCGCGCCCCAATTCCTTGGCCCGGTACAAGGCCATGTCGGCATCGCGCAGCAAGGCGTCGGCCCGTTCATGGCGATCCTGTTCCAGCGCAATGCCCACGCTGGCCGATGGCTCCAACTCGCGCCCGCCCACCCACAGCGGCTGGTGCAAGCTCTGCAGCACCGCCTGCGCCACCTGCTCGGCCCTGCCTGGTTCGCCGACTTCGTCGAGCAGGATGGCGAACTCGTCGCCGGACAGGCGCGCCGCCACGTCCGGCGCCTGCACGCCCTGGCGCAGGCGGCGAGCCACCTCCTGCAGGAAGGCGTCGCCGGCCAGATGACCGAGGCTGTCGTTGATGACCTTGAACCGATCGACGTCGAGATAGAGCAGGGCGCAGCGCGCCCCCGGCCGCCGCTGAGCCAGGCGCCGGTTGAGTCGTTCGCGCAGGTAGCTGCGGTTGGGCAAGCCGGTGAGCGCGTCGTGGCTCACGTCGTGACGCAGGCGCTCCTGGATGCGCTCGCGCTCGGCGATCTCCTGCCGCAGCTCGCGCGTGCGCTCGGCCACGCGCTGTTCCAGTTCGGCGTTGGCCTGCTGCAGCGATGCCGCCGCGCGCCGCCGATGGATGCTGTTGGCGATCTGCAGGGCGGCGAAGCTGAGCAGTTCCATGTCGGCCTGGTCGTAGCGCACTTCCGGCGTGTAGCTCTGCACGGCCACCAGGCCAATCACTTCGTCGGCCACCCGCAGCGGCACGCCCAGCCAGCATTGCGACGGGCGGCCGATGGGCGCCTTGTCGATTTCGCCGCGCGCCGCCAGCTCGGCCACGTCCTGGGGAAAGCCCAGGAACGCCTGGCCGCTGCGCAGCACGTACTCGGACAAGCCGCGCGCCAGCTCGCGTTCGCTCAGGCCGTGTTCGTCGTCGTCCACGGCATAGGGAAACCGCAGCCGGCGGCGATCCGCCGTCAGCAGCGCGATGAAGAAATTCTCCGCATTGATGAGCTCGCCCACCACCTCGTGCACGCGCCGGTAGAACTCGTCCTCGCTGATGTCGGCGGTGGCGAGCTGGGCCAGATGGAACAAGGCCGCCTGCAGGCGCTCGGCCCGCTCGCGCTCAACCACCTCCTGCTGCAGATCGTAGTTGGCCTCGGCCAGCTCGCTGGTGCGCAAGCGTACGCGGTGCTCCAGTTCGTCCATGTTCTGCTTGCGTTCGATCGCCGTCAGCACGTGGCTGCCGACGAACTGCAGCAGCACGCGATCCTCTTCGACGAAGTGCATGTCGTCGCGGTAACTCTGCACCACCAGCGCGCCGTGCACTTCGCCGTCGCGCCGCATTGGCACGCCCAGCCAGTCCACCGCCATCGGGCCGGTCGGCGTCCAGTTGCCGCGAAGCTGTTGCCTGATCGCGTCCATGCTGCCCATCAAGGCCCGGCCGCTGGTAAGCAGATGCCAGGTCAAGGTGCCGCGCTCGTCGTCCAGCGGCATGGCGGCATCCAGCGTCGGCGCGTCGGTATCCTGCGTATCGGCGTAGTAGAGGAAGCGCATCGTGCGCAACTGCGGATCGCAGCGCACGATGAAAAAATTCTCCGCGTACATCAGGGTGTCGATGATGCCGTGCAACTGGTGCAGCACCTCGGCCATGTCCAGGTTCGAACCGGCCAGATCCGCGATGGCGAACAGGGCGCGCTGCAGGGTTTCCGAACGGGACAACTGCCGATGCGCAGCTTCCAGCTCGCGCAGCTTGAGCGCCTGCTCCAGCTTCTGCGTGATGAGCGGCAAGCTGGGCGCCAAACCCGCCAGCACCGCCTCGTGCCCGCTGCCCTTGGCCAGCTCCAGCAACAACGCGGCGCGCCCGCGCGTCAGCAGGCGTACCGCCAGGGCATCTCCGAACGCCACATGCGGGAGCCCGGTGCGCTCCAAACGCCCGCGCACCATCGCCAAGGCGGGCGAAATCGGGGTTTCGGCGACTTCCTCGGGGGCCGCGGCAAACGGCGACCAGGCGATCTGTGCGCTGACGCAGCCCGGCTGGGCGCGCGCCAGCGTCACCGCCAGGCGGGCGATTTCGCCAGGGTCGGTCGCCTGCACCAGCCGGGCCAGCCAGGCGACGACGCCGGCGCCGCCCGCAGTCGATGCGGCGGCCCGCAGGCCGCCCATGTTGTCCTCGTGGAGTATGGTGGAACCCGACATCCGCCTCCCCTGCCCGATGGCGGCAACCCATCCAGTCGACCAACGCGCCGTACACGCTCACTGGATCGGCTTGCCTCTTTGCATCTTGAGCCCTGCCGCGGACTTTTCCAAGCAAGCTCAGGCCTTGCTCCGGCAACCGCTAGAATTTGCCGATGCTCACCGACACCACCAAGGACGCCATCCGCGCCGCCTACGCGCGCCTGAAGGAAGGCCTGCCCGGCTTTCGCCCGCGCGCCGCGCAGGGAAAGATGATCGCCGAGGTGGCCAAGGCGCTGGCCGCATCAAACGGCGCCGCCGCGGTCGAGGCGCCCACCGGCACCGGCAAATCCATGGCCTACCTCATTGCCGGTTACGCCGTGGCCCGCGCGCAGCAAAAGAAGCTGCTGATCGCCACCGCCACCGTGGCGCTGCAGGAGCAACTGGTGGAGCGCGACATCCCGCTCTACCTCAGGATCTCCGGCAATCAGGCCAAGGTGGCGCTGGCCAAGGGCCGCGGCCGCTACCTGTGCCCGCGCAACCTGGCCATGACGATGAACAGCCTGGCCGGCTCCGCCCAACTGGGCCTCGGCTTCGACGCCGACCTGGCGATCTGGGCCAAACCGCCGGCCGAACGCGACAAGACCGCACTGAAAAAACTGGCCAAGGCCTGGGAAGCCGGCGAATGGAAGGGCGACATGGACGCCGCGCCCGAGCCGGTGGGCGACTTCCTGCGCCCCATGCTCACCACCAGCGCCGGCGGCTGCACCAACCGCAAGTGCGTGTATTTCCTGCAATGCCCGTTCTTCGTCGCACGGCGCGCGGTGGAGGATGCCGACATCATCGTGGCGAATCAGGATCTGGTACTGGCCGACCTCACCATGCCCGATGGGGACGAAGGCTGGGGCGGCGTGATCCTGCCGCACCCCGACGAGACGCTGTACGTGTTCGACGAGGCCCACCACGTGCCCGGCAAGGCCATCGACCGGGGCGCCTCGGAGGTGTACATGACCGCCGCGCTGCGGCAGCTGAACCGCCTCGGCCGGCAGGTGCACGCCGCCTACTCGCTCACCGACAAGGAGAGCCTCGGCAAGCTCACGCTGGAAGCCGGTGACGCCAGGCTGCAGGAGCTGTCCGACACGCTGGAAGCCCTGGAAAAAACCATCCGCCTCGCCTGGTTGCCCGATCCCGCCGAAAAGGAGCCGGTCTACCGCGGCTCGCTGGGCGCCTTGCCGGCAGACTGGGTGGAGCATGCCCGCGCGCTGAGCCTGCTGACCCAGGAAGTGCAGCGCTGGCTCACCGCCGTGCGCCGCGCCGTGGTGGAGATGACCGATGGCGGCCCCACCCAGGAGGCGCTGTCGCGCGAACTGGGCATGGCGCTGGAGCGCCTCGCCCACCACGCCGCCTGCTGGCAGGCCTGGTCGGGCACGGATGCCGAGACCGCCCCGCCGCTGGCGCGCTGGGTAAGCCTGGCCGGCGACCAGCAACTGGTCTGCCACGCCTCGGCGGTCTCGGCCGCCGAACTGCTGCGCAACGTGCTGTGGGGCAACGCCAGCGGCGTGCTGCTCACCTCCGCCACGCTCTCCGCCGGCGGCCATTTCCGCGGCTACGCCGACGCCGTAGGCCTGCCCGACGACGCCGCCACCTTGAGCCTGCCTTCGCCCTTCGACCTCGCCGCGCAGGCCCAACTGCACGTGCCAGCCATCACCGCGCTGCCCGACGCGCGCGAGGAGCACGCACAAGCCATCAGCGACTGGCTGGCCGCCGAACTGGACTGGAACGCCGGCAACCTGGTGCTGTTCACCTCGCGCGCCAAGCTCGACCGCGTGCTGCAGCGCCTGCCGATCGACAAGGTACGCAAGGTGCGCGCGCAGGGCTCGCTGGGCAAGGCGCAACTGATCGCCGAGCACGTCGCCGACGTGGAAGCCGGCAAGGGCAGCACGCTGTTCGGCCTGGCGAGCTTCGGCGAAGGCCTGGATCTTCCCGGCAAGCTGTGCGAGACCGTGGTCATCACCCAGTTGCCCTTCGCCGTGCCCACCGACCCGGTCGGCGCCACCTATGCCGAATGGCTGGAATCGCGCGGCCGCAACCCGTTCGTCGAGGTGGCCATCCCCGAGGCCACCCGCCTGCTCACCCAATACTGCGGGCGGCTGATCCGCAGCGAAACCGACCACGGCCGCATCGTGATCCTCGACCGCCGCGTGGTCACCAAGCGCTACGGCGCCGGCATGCTGCGCGCGCTGCCGCCATTCAAGCGCATGATCGAAACCACCCCGCAGGAGCCCGCTCGCGGGCGATAACGCTCCGGGCAAACCGCCCACATCGCCCGCCAGCGGGCTCCTACCCCAATCCATCCGCCACGAGCATGCCCATCATCGCCCTCGCCGACTGCCCGCCGCGCCCATGGAAAAACGGCCTGGGCCGCACTCGCGAACTGGCCATCCATCCGCCCGGCGCGAGCATGGACGATTTCCTGTGGCGCGTGAGCATTGCCGAAGTGGACAAGGCCGCGCCGTTCTCCGCCTACCCCGGCATCGACCGCGTGATCGCCCTCTTGGACGGCGACGGCTTCACCATGCAGCTGGCCGATGGCCGCACCCACGCCCTCACCACGCCTTGCGCGCCGTTCGCTTTCGCCGGCGAGCTGGACGTGACGGCAACGCTCGCCGGTCGCCCCGGCCGCGACTTCAACCTGATGTGCCGACGCGAGCATGTGCGCGGCGCGCTCACCGCCGTGCACGGGCCGGGACGCCACGCGCTGGCACCGCACACCGTGCTGGTGTTCTGCGCGCGCGGCCGCATCGACACCAGCGAAGGCCCACTTGCCGCCGAGCAGGCCTGGCTGCCCAACGGCGCCGGCCACTATGCGCTGGCGGCGGACGCGATGGCCCTGGTGGCGCTCGTGGCGCCCCGCTGAAACCCTGCCATGCGTCATCTGCCCGGCGCACCGCATGTGCGCCAGAATGGGGACCCCTGACCTTCGAGGTATAGCCATGGCCGCCTTCCTGCTTTGGCTGTTGCTGCTGGTGTTTTGCTGGCCGCTGGCGCTGCTGGCGCTGGTGCTCTACCCCATCGTGTGGCTGCTGTGCCTGCCGCTGCGGCTGGTGGGCATCACCGTGGGCGCGGTGTTCGCTTTTCTCGGTGCGTTGCTGATGCTGCCGGCGCGCGTCCTGCGCGGCCGTCCGGTCTGAGGTGAAACCCGCCGCGCCCTGCCCCTGCGGCAACCCCGCCGGTTATGCCGCCTGCTGCGGCCCGCTGCACGATGGCGCACCCGCCGCCAGCGCCGAGGCATTGATGCGCTCGCGCTACAGCGCCTACGTGCTGGGTCGCACCGACTACCTGCTGGCCAGCTGGCACGCCAGCACGCGGCCGGACGCCGCCGAGCTGGACACGCCCTCGCCCACCTGGCTGGGGCTGGAGATCAAGCGCGCCGAAGCACACGGCGACCACGCCACCGTGGACTTCGTCGCCCGCCTGCGCCACGGCGGCGGCAAGGCGCAACGCATGCACGAACTCAGCCGCTTCGTACGCGAGGGCGGCCGCTGGTATTACCTGGACGGTGAGCTGTCGTAGGTGCGGTTGCCGCCGTGACCCAGGCGGCGCGACCGAAGTCGCTCCGTCGCCGCTAGCGCCGCCGTGCGGGGCGCTGGAAGCCGGCGATGCCAGCCGCGCGCATCTGGACGGCCAAACCGCGCACGTCGGGATGAGCGAAGAAAGCCGCCAGCTGCCGCGCATGCGCGGCGCTGGCGCCTTGCCCGCGCCAGCCGGCTTCGTCCAGCGCCGCCAGGGCGGCCCAATCCAGCCCGGCTTCCACCGCCTCACGCGGCGCCCCCAGCGCGCGCAACCAATCGGCAAACGGACGGCCACGGGCGGTGGCAAAGGCCTGCGCCAATGCAGCGGCACGCGGTCGGCCGATGCCGGGCACGCCCGCCAGCTGCGCCGGCGTCAGGCTCAGCCAGTCCAGCAGGCCGCGCACCCGCCCCGCCTCGATCAGCGCCTGCCAGGTCTCGGCTGCCACGCCATCCATGCGCAGCCCCTGCTTGCCACCCAGCCACTGCAGCCGGGCGAAGAACTGCAGCTCGCAGCCGGGCGTGGCGGCCCAGCAGGTCAACAGCTCGTGGTGCGCGGCATCGGGCACGCTGACCGCGATACGCTCGCTGGCACGCCACACCACCGCCTGCAGACGCGGGATGGTGAGGCCAGCCAACGCCACCTCGACCCGATCGCCGGGGCGGATATCAAGCTGCTGCCAGCGTTTGAGCGAGCCCACGCTCACCCGCGTGATGCGGTGGTCGTCCAGTTGCACGGGGGCCAGCTCCAGCACCGGCGTGATGCGCCCGCTGCGACCCACCGTGAAGCGCACCGCGCGCACTTCGGCCAGCGCACTGGCGGCGGGGTATTTCCACGCCACCGCCCAGTCGGGTGGCGCAGCGCGCCAACGCGACGCCGCCGGGCGATGCCCTTGGCGCAGCACGGTGCCATCGGCGGCGAATGGCAGCGCGTGGCGATACCAGGCATCGCGCCAACGCTTCACGTCGTCGAGGCTGCCCGCAGGCTGCGTCAGCGCCGCGCTGCCAGCGAAGCCCAGCGCGCGCAGACCGGCCAGCCGCGCCGGCATGTCGGCCGGGCCGCTGGGCCAGTCCCACACGAACAGGCCGATCTTCGCGGCGGTGGCGGTGTCCAGCGTCGCACGCGCCAGCGCGCCGGCCACCGCCGAGCGTGCGTTGACGCCACCCGCCTGCGCCTGCACGTGCCCAGGCAACCGCCACACCAGTTCGCCTTGCAACACCACGCGTGCCGGTGCGTGCGGCAACTGCTTGGGAATGGCGGCGATGCGCTGTGCCTGCGCCGTCCAGTCGCTGCCGTGCCAGCCGTCGCCACGGCTCACCGCCTGCTGCAACGCGCCGTCCACATAGAGCAGGGTCACCGCCACGCCATCGGCCTTGGGCTGCACCCATAGGTCGCGGTAGCCGCGTGCGCGCATCCAGCCATCCACCGCGGCGGCATCGGGCAGCTTGGCCAGGCCGGTCTGCGCCACCGGCGCGGCATGGCGGCCGCCGGCGTCGCCCAGATGCGCCAGCGGCGCGGGAGCCTGCGCGGGAAAGCAGGCAACCCATGCCGCCAGTTGCTGTTCGGCCTGGTCGTAGACGGCGTCGCTCACCGGCGCGGCGCCATCCACGCGATAGGCATGGTTCCAGCCGTCCAGCCGCGTGTGCAGCGCGGACAACTCCACCTGCGCGCGCGCCGGCGACCAGCGCGGACAATCGGCGGCGCCGGCGGCACCGGCCCACAGGACGATCAAGGACAACAAACAGCGCGGATGCATCGGTGACTCCCGCCACACGGAGCCACCACGCTAACCACCGCCCCGCGCCAGCTCAGGCGGCACGGAGCGCAGCGTCGCGTAGGCGCAAGGCTTCAGCGCGTGGGGGCCGATGCCTTGCCGAAGCGCAGCCGCGTTTCGCCATCGAAGCGTCCCAGCGGGCCGAAGCGGCGTTCCACGATCACCCCGGCGCCGTCGTGGCCAATCGCCAGCACGGTGCTGGCGCGGGTGCCGTAGCGTTCGCCGCGAATGAAGGCGGGCGACAGCAGGCGTTCGCGTTCCAGCCCGACGCCGGTATCGGGCAGTTCCGCATCCGGCGCGTGCCGCTCGTCGGCCAACGCGGCGAACAGCGGCGCGAAATCCTCGTCCGCGCCCAGCCGCAACCAGGCGGTGAGGCGCTGCATCAGCGCACGCGTCTTTGGCCAGGGCGTGTTGAAGTCGGCGTTGGAAAGACCGTGCACGCCGGGCATCACCGCCTCGGCGCGCGCGCCGGGGCGATTGCCGAGATAGAACGCGCTGTCCGCATCGAAGGTGAGCAGGTTGAACGGGCGATAGCCGGCGGCCCGTGCGAGCAGTTGGCTCGCGTGCGCGAGTGCGCCCTCCGCGCCAACCAGGAAGTCGGTGGCGAGCAGGCCGCGCGAGGCGCCCAGTTGCGGGTCGCGCGGATCGCGCACGTTGGTCACCACGCAGCAGCGCCCCGCGTCGGTCACGCCCAGCCAGGTGCCGCCGGCCTCGAGATCGCGGCCGCCGAGGATGGGCAAGTCATCCCAGCGCGCCAGCGGCGCGCTGGGCCGCGCATGCAGCTCGTCGCGGTTGCCGACGAGCACCAGTCGCCAGCGCGGATGGGACTGCCAGGCGAAGGCGATCAGGCACATGGGTGGCTCCGATGGAATCGAATCGCGAGCGCCGTCATGGTGTCACAACCCGGCCTGCACCTGCGCATTGGCCTTGCGCACCGCCTCGACGAAACCCGCAAACGGGATATCGGTGATGCCCACCAGGCTGAAGTGCCCGTTCTCGCCATCCAGCAGGCGGCCGGTGACCGGCTCGTCCGCGTATTCGAACCAGTGAGTGCCCACGATCTCCGGATCGCCCGTCGCCGCCTGCAGGTAGCGCGCATAGGCTTCGCCGCGTTGCGCCTCGCTCGCCACCGACACCACGCCCTTGCCGAACGGGCCACGGTCGTCGGAACCGAAGTGGAACTCGGAAATCAGCACCGGCTTGTCGAGCTTGCGCATCGCCGCCGCGTCGAAGCCGTGCTGCGGCACGTCGGCGTAGATGTTGAAGCTCACCACGTCGCAATACCTGGCGCACGCCGCGACAGCCTCGGGCGTCTTCACCGCGAAGCGGCTGCCCAGATAAAGATGATGCGGATCGTGGCGATGGATCGCCTCGACGACGGTACGGAAGAACCGGTCCGCATACCGGGCCAGCCAGGCGCTGTAGTCGGCGGCGATGGCGGGGTGCGCTGCACCCGGCGCGGGCGCGGGGAAGTTGGTGGCGTCCAGCGCGTCCCATGAGGGCAGCGCGATACCCCATGCCGCCGCGAGCTTGCCCGGGGTGCCGTATTTTCGCTTCAGGTCGGCAATGAAGGCCTGCTTGGCCGCGCTGCGTGCCTCGCCGTGCAGGGTGCCCATGGCGAGCGCCCAACGACCTTCCGGGCCATAGGCGGACCACGACAATTCGTTGTCGGCGAAATAGCCCAGCAACCACGGATCGTCGCGCACGCCACGCGCGGCCCTTGCCGCCGCGGCATCCGCCGCCGGCGCGAAACGCGGGTCGAACGGATCGGGCATGCGGCCCCACCAGTCGTAGCCGGTGGCAACGGTGCCGAAATCGCCGCGGATATCCAGCTCGCGCGTGTAGGGCAGCTGGTGCAACGCGCCCAGCGCGGGATCGCTCCAGTTGGCGATGGTGTTGAAGCCCCATGCCTGCAGACGCGCCAGGGTGCGCGTGCGCCACGCAGCCAGCCAGTCCGTGCCGTCCACCCGGTACAGGTTGGCGGCGTAGAAGTCGAACCACTGCCCGTGGTCGCAGCAGCGGCCCGCACCTGCTCCCTGCTGCGCATTGCGGTTGTCGCCGGTGCCGTAGAACGCCGCCCACGCGCCACGGTCCGGCGGCAGGTCGCGGAACATGTACGTGCGGTCCTGCACGTAGGTGCGGGTGTCGTCGGCCTTCACGGTGTTCACGCCTAGCGAGAAGAAGCCGTGACCCTCCGGCGTGACCAGCCACCAGCGACCCTTGGCCTTCTGCGTGTGGAACCAGCCGGTCGCCGGCAGACGGACGTCCAGACGTCCGCCGTAGTGATCCTCGTTGCCAGGCGATCCGGCGGGTGACGTACGCCGGACGGCAGCGCGCAGCGCGGCATCGTCGGCAACCTTCTCCGGCCACTCTTCCCGGGTGTACTGGCCGTAGTGGTCGACGATGCCGGTATAGGCTTCGTGCAGCGCGGCCTCGCCAGGCACCGCGTCCATGCGTCCGAACAGCAGGGATTGCGCGGCTTGCGGCGCCGGCACCGAGAGCCGCACGTCATGAACCGCCGAGAGATCGAGCGCGCCCGCAACGGTGGTCGCCACCAGCACGCGCCTGCCGCGGTCGTCGAACGGTCGGGTCGGCCCGGCCTGCATGCCGAAAGTCAGCGGCGAGACGGCACGCAGCGGCACCACCAGGGTCTGCGCGGGGCCGGCAGGCAGGCCCACCACGGCGTGCAGGTGCGACTTCGCGCCCGCACCGTCGATGTCGATCGCCAGGGTCACCGCCCACGGCATCGCGTTCTGCACGCGCAGGCGCAACTCGCCCTGCCCCTGCCAGTTCCAACCGCCCTGCGCGGGCATCACGACGACCTGCGGTTGGGCGGCCGGCTGGAACGTGTAGCGTTGCTGCTTTACGCCGTCCTGCGCGGTTTCCGTCGCTGCGGTACGCACCACATGTTGCAGGTCGGCGCGCGTCGACGCTGCCGTGAGGTCGGCCACCTCAGTCGCCATTACCTGCGTGGCGACCAGCACTACAACACCCGCCAGCCAGATCCGCTTCATGCCACTCTCCTCCGCAGCCATTGCCACAACCCGTACACCGGCGCACCGAGCGCGATGATAAGCAGGCTCATGCCGGCATCGTGCGGCGAGGCAATCGCCGTCGCCACGATCACGCCGAGCACGGTGAGCACGAACACCAGCGGCAGCAGCGGGAACCACGGCACGCGGTACGGCGCCGGCTCGTCCACGAACTTCCAGCGGTACCAGAACAGCGTGCCGATGCCGAAGGCGTGGCCCAGCCACTCGCCCACCGTGGTGTAGTCCACCAGTTGGCCGAAGTTGCCCCACAGCATCAGCACGATGGTCCAGCCGCCGAGCAGCGCCAGCGCCACGTGCGGCGCGCGGCTCACCGGATCGATGCGGCCCACCGCGCGGAACAGTGCGCCATCCGCGCCCATGGTCTGCAGCACGCGCGCACCGCCGGCGATGGCGATGCTGCAATAGCCGAAGGTGGAGCAGGCGATGCCGACCGCCATCACCTTCTCGCCGGCCGTGCCGAACAGGTGGCGCATCAGGTCGGCGGCGGGCGCGGAGCTGGCGGCCAGGCCGGCGTGGCCCATGCCGGTGAGATAGGCGATGTTGGCCAGCACATAGGCGGCGACCACGCCCAGCATGCCCAGCAGCAGCGCGCGCGGCAGGGTGCGCTGCGGATCGCGCACCTCGCCAGCCAGGTCGTTCAAGTAATGGAAGCCGCCGTAGGTGAACAGCACCGGCAAGAGCGCGCCCACGAAGGCGCCGCTGGACACGTGGTGCGTGGTGTCGGTGGCGAGCACGCCGCCCAGATGCCCGTGTGCCAGCGCCAGGCCCACCGCCACCAGCAAGGCCACCGCGGCCAGCTTCAGCACGGCGAACACGTTCTGCAGCATGGCGCCGGCGCGAATGCCGCTGAAGTTCACCCCCACGATGAACACGATGGCGGCCACGCCCGCCGGCGTCACCCATGTGGTGGAAAGCCCCAGCGCCTTGCAGAAATAATCCGCGAAGGTGATCGCCACCGCGGCCACGCTGCCGGGGTAGTTGATGAGCGCCATCGTCCAGCCGAACAGGAACGCCGGCAGCACGCCGAAGGCCTCGCGCAGGTAGAGATAGATGCCGCCCGCCTGCGGCCGGCGCGAGCCGAGTTCCGCGTAGCACAGCACGCCAGCAAGCGTGAGCGCCCCGCCCAGTACCCACAGCGCCAAGAGCGGCAAGCCGGAAGCCGTGCGCTCCGCTACCGTGGCCGGCGTGCGGAAGATGCCGGCGCCGATCACGCCGCCAATCACGATCATGGCGCCATCCCACACGCCGAGGCGGCGCAGGTAGGCGGGGGAGCTGTCAGTCGTCGTCATCGGGCAACCTTGGCATGGCCGGCCCGCCCCGCGCCAGCCCCTTGCGCTTGCCCGTCTCGCCGCAAAGGTTCACGCTGCGGGCCTCGTCCGCGAAGCCCGATCCATGGCCGTCCTGCTTGTTGTCCTGTTGATCCTGCTGGCTGTCGCCATGCTCTACCGGGCGGCGCGCAACGACGCCGCCAAGCCCGCGCTGTTGCAGGAATGGGCCAAGGCCAACCACCTAGTCCTCCTGCGCAGGCGACGGGCATTCGTGCCGTGGCGGATACGAGCGGGACTGCGCTACTCGAAGCAGGACAGCTTTGCGTATCTGGAAGTGCTGGACGAGTCCACCCACCGCGTCCGCCGCGTCTGGCTGCTGCTGCGCAGCCACCTGTCGCGCGACATGACCCTCGACGACATCGAGGTGCTCGGCTGGGACGAGGACCGCTGAAAACCTGTCCCACGCACGCGCCGCCGATCGCCTTAGCCGCGCCTCCCGCGCAGCACGCCCCAGGCCAGGATCAGCAGCAGGCCCGCCGCGAACAGCGGCGCGTTCCAGGTTGCCGGCAGGCGCAGCCACGGCAAGCCCCACCAGGCCAACACCAGCCAGGCCACGATGGCCAGCGCGTAGCGGCCATCGTCCACGAACAGTCGCCACAGCCTGCGCAGCCAGCTCATCGCGGCGCCTCCCGCCGCGCGTGGCGGCACCAGGCCGCACAGGCCAGCGCCGTGGCGAGCCAGGCCAGCGCCAGCACGGGGATGGCGCGGTCGCCGCCGGGCCACGGGTAACCCATGCCCTCGGCGCTCCAGAACGAGCCGAAGGCGCACAGCAGTACGCCGACGACGAACTTCAGCGTGTTCTCCGGCACCCGCGCCAGCGGCCGATGCACCGCGACGCCGAGCACCACCACCAGCAGCAGCGCGGCCAGCGCGCCCAAGCTGGCCGGCCACAGCAGCGCCGCGTGGCCGGCGCCGATGGCGAGCACGATGAACACCACTTCCACGCCTTCAAGCACGGTGCTCTTGAAGCTCAGCACGAAGGCGAGCTTGTCCAGCCCACTCCGCACGCCGCCGCGCTCACGCAGGGCGGCCGTCTCGGCACGGTAGATGGCCGCCTCGTCGTGCCGCGCCAGCACGCCGGCCGCGCGCAGCGCCGCCTTGCACAGCCAGCGCATGCCGAACAGCAGCAGCAAGGCGCCGATCGCCAGTTGCAAGCCGTGCAGCGGCGCGCGCATCAGCAGGCGCCCCAGCAAGGCCACCGTCAGCAGCAGCACGGCAAGACCGCTGGCGCTGCCGGCCAACGCACTGCGCCAGCCCCGGGTGATGCCCACCGCCAGCACCACGGTGAGCGCCTCCACGCACTCCACCAGCGCGGCGAGGAAAGCGGCCAGCATGGTGGAGCCGGCATGGAGCGAGGGCAAAAGCATGGGCGACTCGGCGGCGAACGCGATGGGCGCAGCATAGGCGTTCATGGCACGCCCCCCAAGCCGCTTGCCGCAAGCGGAGCAGGACGCGCATCCCGTCGCTGGCGTTGGCCTCTAAAATCGTCGCACCGTGAACAGCCTGCCCCGCAAGATCCTCCACGTCGACATGGACGCGTTCTACGCGTCGGTGGAGCAGCGCGACGACCCCGCGCTGCGCGGCCGGCCGGTGGTGGTGGCGTGGAAGGGCGCACGTTCGGTGGTGTGCGCGGCCAGCTACGAGGCGCGCGTCTTCGGCGTGCGCTCGGCGATGCCGGCAGTGCGCGCGGAGCGGCTGTGCCCGCAGGCGATCTTCGTGCCGCCGGATTTCTCCCGCTACAAGGCGGTGTCGCGGCAGGTGCAGGCGATCTTCGCGCGGCACACCGACCTCATCGAACCGCTGTCGCTGGACGAGGCCTACCTCGACGTCACCACCACCAAGACCGGCCTGCCCTCGGCCACCGCCACCGCCGAGGCGATCCGTGCGGCGATCCTTGCCGAGACGCAGCTCACCGCCTCGGCCGGCGTGGCGGCGAACAAATTCCTCGCCAAGATCGCCTCCGACTTCAACAAGCCCGATGGCCTCTACGTGGTGCGCCCGGACAAGGCGCTGGCCTTCCTCGCACCACTCGCGGTGGGCCGCCTGCCCGGCGTGGGCAAGGTGATGGAAGGCAAGCTCGCCGCGCTGGGTATCGCCACCGTGGGCGACTTGCGCGCCTTCGCCGCCGGGGAGCTGGAACGGCGCTTCGGCCGCTGGGGTATCCGCCTGCACGAGTTGTCGCTGGGTATCGACGAACATCCGGTGACGCCGGATCGCCCCACCTTGCAGGTTTCCAGCGAGGACACCTTCGCGCAGGACCTGCGGCTGGACGAGCTGGCGCCGCACATCCACCGCCTCGCCGCACACACCTGGGCCGCGCACCAGCGCGAGGCACGGGACGGGCGCATCGCGCGCACCGTGGTGCTCAAGCTCAAGACCGCCGACTTCCACACGCTCACGCGCAGCCTCACGCCCACCCAGCGCCCGACCTCCGAACACGAACTGGCCGAGATCGCCTGCGCACTGCGCGAACGAGTGGAGCGCCCCGCCGACGCGCTTTATCGCCTGGTCGGCGTGGGCTTGGCCGGCTTCATCGACGCCGACAGCTACGCGGCGCAGTATGAGTTGTTTGGGTGAGTTGTTCGGCGATGACGCTCATGCAGGAATGATCCGGTCGTTTTGGCCCGCGTTTTGCGCGAATAGGGGGAGCAACGCCGACACGGCAACCTTGTCGGCGTGGATCTGTCCAGCCTCGTGGAAACTGACTGGCATGCTGCGCAGCAAGGGCTACTTTGGTGAGCTGATCGGCAACGAAGTCCGCCCTGATCAGCATGAGCAACCGACCGAAATGGCCACCTCGACAGCGCCCCATGAAGTTCAGGGGTGCCTATTTGCCAGTCACCAGTCGCTCATAGGGTGGCAAATTCGCGACACGAATGGCCAGCTCGTCATAAGCAGTCTTCAAGTTTTCCATCACCCTCTCGCGCTCCTCGAGGAGAAGATACTCCTCCGTTTCCAGCTCTTCAGTTTCAGCAGCGTCGCGGAGCATACGATACTCTGCAGCAATGGCCTGGATAGCCACAATTAGCGCCTCATTACTTATCTCTGGCATAATGACACCTTATTTTAACCCTTTTTAGCCAATTTACATTGAAGCTCAACAGCAGCGCGAGCCATGTTGTTCAGATACCCTTGCATCGTAACCTGTGTCATTCGTGTCTTGCATTCAATTTGATAGTGATGGCCGACGAGCTTCGGATTATAGGGGCTAGCTTTCTTCTTCTCGTCCTTTTTGATAACAAGCTCATCACTGTATTCGGTTCCCTCTGGAATCCAGAAGTCATGATTCGGGAACCATTTCGGCACATCATGCAATGAAGTCCCCTTTCCCGGAAGGACTTTCAGGCCGTCCTTATCCTTTTCAAACTCAACATCGGCCCGAATTGTCATCATCCGATTGAGCTTGTTACTGTAGTACTCGGATTCCTCCCAGCGAGGATCAAGAACGCCGTTACCTGGGTAGAGTCCAATTTTTATCTTTTTAAACGACTTATCCATTACAGAGCGATAAAGATCGCACGTTGTCTTTGCCACGAAACCATCCTTGATCACTTCAATTTCAAATAGAAACCATGCAGCCAATAGGCGGCTCGCGCATCAGGGAAGGGTGGATTCAAATCCTCCAATTCGCTTGCTCACCTTGCCCCGCCTCATGCCCGAATCCACCGCCACAGCTCGCCCCAACTCGGCTTCTTGCCGTACATCAGGATGCCGGTGCGGTAGATGCGCGCGGCCAGCCACACGCAGGCGAGCAAGGCCAGCACCATCAGCGTCAGTGACAGCGCCAGTTGCAGCGGCGGCACCGAGCTCATCGACCAGCGCACCGGCATGGTGAAGGGCGCGAAGAACGGGATGAAGGACATCGTGGCGCCCAGCCCGCCCGCCGGGTCCTTGATGAGCGCGAACACCGAGAAGAAACCCACCATCACGAACAGCGTGACGAACACCGCGTACTGCTGGGTTTCCTGGATGGTGTTGCACATCGCACCGATCGCCGCGTACAGCGCGCCGTAGAGCAGGAAGCCCAGCGCGAAATACAGCAGGAACACCACCAGCAGCGCCGGCGGCATGCCGGGGATGGCGAACTTCTGCGCGGCCGCCGCGCCCATGCCCAGCGTACCGGCGATATGCGCGCCCTGGCTGCCCAGCACGAAGGCGGTGCCAGCCCAGATCGCCATCTGCGTCAGGCCCGCCAGACCCACGCCAAGCACCTTGCCCAGCAGCATCTGGAACGGCGTCAGCGAGGAGGTCAGCACCTCCATGATGCGCGAGGTCTTCTCCTCGATCACCGAGGTCATGGTCTGCTGGCCGTAGATCAAGGTGGCGAGGTAGAGGATGAAGCCCATTGCGTAGGCGATCATGAAACTGGCCTCGCCGCTCTGCCCGGTGAGCTTGCCGGCGGAAACCTTGGTGGTGTCCATGTCGGCCGGCGCCATCGCCTTGTTCACCAGTGCCTGATCCACGCCCGAGGCGGCCAGGCGCACGCCGGCCAGCGCCTTGCCGACGTCGCGCTGCAGGCGGCCCATCGCTTCGAGCGAGCTGACGTTGTCGCCGTAGTAGCCGAGCTTGCCGCTGCTCAGTGTGTTCGCATCGAGCACCAGCACGCCGTCCCAGCCGTCCTGGCGCTTGTCCTGGTCGAAGCCGGTCTTGGCGATCAAGCCGTCGCGCACTTGGGCAAGGTCGGCCGGCGTGGCCGGGAATACCTGCACCGCGTAGCGGGCCTTGGCGCCGGCCTGTTCGCCGAAGCTCGCGGCCTGCAGCGCCTTGGCCACCGGCTGGCCGAGGCCGCTGGTGGAGGCATCCACCACCGCCACGCGGCTGGTGCGGTTGCCGCCGGCCATCATCAACGCGGGCAGCAGCATCACCGCCACCATCATCACCGGCAGCAGGATGGTGGAGATCAGGAAGGCCTTGGTGCGCACGCGCTCGATGTATTCGCGGCGGATCACGGCAAAGGTCTTGTTCATGCGGCAGCTCCGGCAACGGCAGGCAGGGGGGCGGCAGCGGGATCGGCGCCGACCTTGGCGATGAAGATGGCTTGCAGCGAAGGCTCCACCACCTCGAAGCGGCGCAAGCCCACGCCGGCCTCGACCAGCGCGGCGAGCAGGCGCTCCGGGTCGGCGCCTTCGGCCATCTTGAGTTCCGCGCTGGCGCCGTAGTCGTCCAGCCGCGCCACCAGGCGCGGGTCGGCGAGGATCGCCTCCGCGCGCTCGCGGCCGTGCGCAAAGCCCAGCGCCACGTGGCGGCCGCCGAAATCGGCCTTCACCTGCGCCACCGGGCCGTTCACCACCAGCTTGCCGCGCGCGACGATGGCCACGCGGTCGCACATGCGCTCGGCCTGCTCCATCACGTGGGTGGAGAACAGCACGGTGCGGCCGCTTTTCGCGATCTCCACCACGATGTCCTTCATCGCCTGCGCGTTGATCGGGTCGAGGCCGGAGAACGGTTCGTCGAGGATCACCAGCTCCGGTTCGTGCAGCAGCGCGCCGGCAAACTGCACCTTCTGCTGCATGCCCTTGGAGAGGTCTTCCACCTTTTTTTGCGCCCAGGCGCCCAGCTCCAGCCGCTCCAGCCAGGCCAGCGCGCGGGTGCGCGCGTCGCCGCGCGCGATACCCTTGATCTCGCCCAGGAACACCAGGTGGTCGAGCACCTTCATCTTCTTGTACAGCCCGCGTTCCTCGGGCAGGTAGCCGATGCGCGCGGACAGGTCGCGGCTGTTGCCGTTGCCGCCGAACAACGCGATGCGCCCCGCGTCCGGCGCGAGGATGCTCATGATGAGCCGGATCGTGGTGGACTTGCCCGCCCCGTTGGGGCCGAGCAGGCCGTAGATGCCGCCCGCGGGTACCTGCAGGCTGAGCTGGTCGACCGCGGTATGGCCGTCGAACCGCTTGGTGACCGCTTCGATGCTGACGCTTGGCGTGGACACGTGTGGCGCTCCCTGTACGAGCCAGCCGGCCCGAAACGCCAGACCTTAGCACGGCCCACCACGGCCGCACGCCTACCTCTCGTCATGCCCGCCGGGGCGGCACGGCAAGCCGCGCCTACAGGCCTCGCGCCGCCTGCGCCACCGCGCGAAACAGCGCGCGGCCCTTGTTCATCGTCTCCTCCCACTCGGCGGCGGGATCGGAGTCGTGGACGATGCCGGCGCCAGCCTGCACATGCAGGCGGCCGTCCTGGATCACCGCGGTGCGGATGGCGATGGCGGTGTCGGCATCACCCCACCAGCCGATCCAGCCGATCGCCCCGGCGTAGATGTTGCGCTTGTACGGTTCCAGCTCCTGGATGATCTCCAGCGCGCGGATCTTCGGCGCACCCGAGAGCGTGCCGGCCGGGAAGGTGGCTTTCAGCACGTCCATGTAGGACAACCCCGCCTTCGCCGTGCCCTGCACCTGCGAGACGATGTGCATGACGTGCGAGTAGCGCTCGATCGCGAAGGCGTCGGTGACTTCCACGCTGCCGGTTTCGCTGATGCGGCCGATGTCGTTGCGGCCCAGGTCGATCAGCATGACGTGCTCGGCGCGCTCCTTGGGGTCGGCCAGCAGCTCCGCCTCCAGCGCCTGGTCCTCGGCCTCGGTGGCGCCGCGCCGGCGCGTGCCGGCCAGCGGGCGCACCAGCACCTTGCCGTCCTTGAGCCGCGCCAGGATCTCCGGCGAGGAGCCGACGATCTGGGTGCCGCCGAGGTCGACGAAGTACATGTAGGGCGAGGGGTTCAGCGCACGCAGCGCGCGGTACACGTCCACCGGGCGCGCATTGAAGCGCACGGACAGCCGCTGCGAGGGCACCACCTGGAAGATGTCGCCGGCGCGGATGTATTCCTTCGCACGCTCCACCATGGCCTCGAACTCGGCCTTGGTGAAGGAGGACTGGAAATCGCCCTCGTCCAGCGCCTGTGCGTGCACCAGCTGCGGGTAGGCCGCGCCGCCCTGGCGCAACCGGTGGGTGAGCGCATCGAGCCGGCGCTGCGCCTTGGCATAGGCCTGCGGTTCGGACGGATCGGCGTGCACGATCAGGTACAGCCGGCCCTTGAGGTTGTCGAACACGGCCACTTCCTCGGCCAGCATCAGCAGCACGTCGGGCGTGCCCAGCTCGTCGGCGCGATCCCACTGCGCGAGGCGCGGCTCGATGTAGCCGATCGTCTCGAAGCCGAAGTAGCCGACCAGCCCGCCCGAGAACGCCGGCAGTTGCGGCAGGCGCGGCACGTCGTACTGCGCGCGCAGCTTCTCGATCTCGCCCAGCGGATCGTCCAGGTGGCGGCGCTCGGTGACTTCGCCTGCGTCCTCCACTTCCAGCTCGTGCCCGCGCAGGCGGTACACGCGCTTCGCCGGCAGGCCGATGATGGAATAGCGGCCCCACGTCGCGCCGCCATCGACCGACTCGAACAGGAAGGTGTACGGGCCATCGGCCAGCTTGAGGTACACCGACAGCGGGGTGTCGAGGTCGGAGAACACCTCGCGCACCAGCGGGATGCGGGTGTGGCCTTGCGCAGCCAGCGCGTCGAAGTCGCTACGGGAGATCACGGGAACGATCCAGCGGGGATGGGCTGCACACGATAGCAGGGACGCGGCGTTTTCCGTATGGACGTCCATAAAGCGAAAGCGCCGGAAGCTCCCTCTCCCCCAGGCGAAAGCTCGGGGGAGAGGGAGGCTTGTGCTCCACGCGAGCCTCATTCCCCCTCACCCTGACCCTCTACCCCAACGGTGGAACTGTCGGGGAGAGGGGATAGCAGCGAAGGCTCCCTCGCTGGAGGTGGGTCAGAGCCGCTGCCGCGGCATCGGGTGCAGGCGCAGGCTGAAAGCCACGCCGCCGCCGTCGTCGAGGTTGCGCGCGCTGGCGCTGCCGCCGTGGCGCTCGGCCACCAGGCGCACCACGTACAGGCCCAGCCCCAGGTGCGGGGCGTCGCCCGGCGTGGCCTTGTCGCGCAGGCTCACCAACGAATCGAACAGGCGCCCGGCCATTGCCGCCGGCAGCGGCGGGCCCTGGTTGGCCAGTTCGATCTCGGCGCCATCGTCCACCGCGCGCAGCGCCAGACGCAGCCAGCCATCGGCCGGCGTGAAGGAGAGCGCGTTGTCCAGCAGCTTGTCCAGCGCCTGCGCCAGCAGCTCCGGGGCGCAGTGCAGGTGCAGGGGCGCCGTGGGCAAGGCGCAGTCGAGCCGGCGCGCGCCGATCAGCGGCCGGTAGGCGTCGGCGCAGCCGCGCACCACGTCACGCAGGTCGACGTCCTCCGGCTCGGCGGCGGCGATGGCGCGCTCCATCCGGCTCGCCTCGCTCATCGCGCGCACCAGGGTGCCCAGCCGCGCCACGCCGTCGCGGGCGCGGTCGAGGTAGGGCCGCGCCTCGGCCGGCAGGCCGGCGCGCTCCTGCAGCGCGTGCTCCAGGTTGTCCAGCGAGGATTTCACGATGGCCAGCGGCGTGTTCAGCTCGTGCGACAGCTTGGAGGCCAGCGTGCGCAGGTAGTCGGTGTAGCCACCCACCGCCTCGATCAGGCGCTCGAAACTGCGCGCGAGGTCGCCAATTTCATCGGGCTCGTCGACCATCGGGAAATGGCCATCCAGACGTCCATCGTAAAGCTGCGCACGCTCGGCCGCATTGCGCAGCCGACCCAGGCGCAGGCTCAGCCGCGTGGCGAAGAACAGCAGGATCGCGCCCGCCAGCAGCAACACGCCGAAGCTGGTGAGCAGCAGGCCGAACAGCGCGCGGTTGGCCAACAGCGGCACGGCGCGGCTGGCCTGTTCCAGCAGCAGCACACCGGCGAGTTGGCCGCCCTGCTCGATCGGTACGGCGGCAGACAGCACCACGCTGCCGCGCTCCTCGCCGCTGCGCCACACGCTGGCCGGCGTTCCGGCGCGCGCCCGGCGCACTTCCGCCGTATCCAGCCGCGGCACGTTCTGCGCCCACAGGGCGGCGTCCTCCAGCCGGGTGGCCAGCAAGGAGCGATACACCAGCGACGCGAACCAGCCGGGCTGGCCACGCGCGCCCGGCGCGTCGTCCAGCTTGCCGCTGCGGGCGAGCAGCCAGCCGGCCGGCGACAGCACGCGCGCCTGCACGCGCTCGGGCGCGAGGCTGGCCAGCTCGTCGGCGAGTTTCGTCGAATACGCCAGCAGCGGCCGCGTGACCAGGCCCGTGCGCTCGCCGCCGTCGCTCGCCACATAGGCGCCCACGCCCAGCCTGGTCAGGCCAGCCGTATCGGGCAGGCGCAGTTCGACGCGAAAGCCGCTGCCGTCCTCCTGCCACTGCGCCGGCAGGCTGGCGGGCAAGCCCGGCACCGCCGCGTCCTGCGCGCTGGCGAGGATCGCGCCCGGCGCATCGCTTTCCAGCAGGTAGCGCTGCTGCCCGGCGGCGTTGCCCAGCAGCAGGTTGAGGTGATCGGCGGCCAGCGCGCCGTCGCCATCGGTGGTTGCGGTGCGCGTGCGGCGAGTGTCGCGCACCTCCGCGTACAGGTAGCGGCCACGCGTGTCCGCGGCCAGCATCACCTGGCCGCGGCGACCGAAGTCCTGTGCCCACGGCGTCAGCGGCGCCCAGTCGTCGCCGTAGCCGTCCACGGTGATGGGGTTGATCGCCGGTTGCACGTACCAGCCCGGCCCATCCGGCGCCTGCAGTGCGTGCGTCACCACCAGGCTGCGCGCCACCGCGCGCGCCGAGGCGAGCAGCGCCTGCGCCTGGCCTTCGCGCAGGATCGCCTCCATCTGCCGCACGTACAGCCAGCCAGCCACCGGCAGCGCCAGCGTGCACAGCGCGACCAGCAGCAGTTTGCGGCGCAGGTTCATCGCGCGATCAAGGCTTCTTCGGCACGGCCGGCGTGACGTAGCGCCGGTAGCGCGCATCGGTGGCCACGTGCATGAAGGCATCCAGCAAGGGTTGCTTGCCGGCATCGTGGTTGGCGAAGCTCATCGACCAGCTCAGCCGCACGCCGCTGGCCGCGCCCGGATCGCAGAACACCACGGCGTCGTCGACATGGTCGCTGCCCTCGTACACCACGCCCTGGCAAGGCATGTGCGGATTGTGCATGGCGATGGCGGTGGCCTTGCCGGCCGGATCGCGGGCGAGGTAGCGCTTGCGGTCGGTGGCCAGCTCGTCGGCCAGCGTGGCCAGCTTGCGCGGCCACACGTTGAGCACCATCACGCGCTCGGGTTGGCCCGTCCACTCGCCCTGGTAGAGCACGGCATCCACGCCGATGGCGCGCGCGTAGGTGCAGCAGTCGCGCGTCCAGCCGATCGGGCTGGCCACCTCCACCGCCCAGGCGGGCGCCTTGCCGTCGCGCGCGCCATGAGCGAGCAGGGTATCGGCGGGTGTGCCGGCAAGGGCGGCAAGCGGCGCCAGCAGCACCAGCGCCGGCGTGAGGAATCTCATCTTCATGGTTTCCAACGATAGCCCACGCCATGCACGGTTTCGATGGCATCGAACGCCGGCGCGACCGCGATGAATTTCTTGCGGATGCGCTTGATATGCGAGGTGATGGTGGCGTCGTCCACCACCAGTTCCGCCTCGCGCATCAGCTGGTCGCGGTTCTTCACGTGGCCGGGGAAACGGATCAGCGTGTGCACCATCCAGAACTCGGTGACGGTGAGCGGCACCTCCTCGTCGTTCCAGGTGATGCGCATGCGCTCGGACTCCAGCTTCAGCGGGCCGTGCTCGATCACCGTCTCGCTGGAGGCCGGCGCCTTCAGCGACTCGATGCGGCGGAACAGCGCGGCGATGCGCGCGGCCAGCTGGTGCAGGCTGGTGTCCTTGCTGAGGTAATCGTCCGCGCCCAGGCGCAGGCCGGAGATCACGTCGAAATCGGAATCGCGCGCGGTGAGGAAGATGATCGGCAGCGTGGCCGACTTCGCGCGCAGCTCGCGGCACAGGTCGAAGCCGCCCTCCGGCTCGTCGCCCAGGCCGATGTCGATGATGACCAGCTCGGGCAGCTTGGCGGCGAAGGCATTGGCGGCCTCCTGTCGCGAGCCGTAACCCCGCGTGTCGTAACCGAAGCGGTTGAGCGCCTCGACGTAGTTGGCGCGGATCAGCGGTTCGTCCTCGACGATGGCGATGCTGCGGCCCATGGCGTGTTCCTTGCGGTGCGGTGCCGCGCAGCGTGCTATGCGCGTCGCTTCCATGCAAGCTTCCATGCACGCCTGCCCGCGAATTGCCCCGAAGCCGCCCCCGGCGGCGCCTCTGCCGCACCACCCATGGCTATGGCCGCGTGCTCGAATGGGTACCCATCGACCGATGGATGCCGGCGTGATGGCCCGTCGCGCCGATCGAGTCGCGAAATCGAACCCGTGCACAGCCATGTGCGTCGCCACCATCCGCACAACCACCGAGACCGCCCGCATGCCCTCGCTACTGCTCTCTCCCTGCCGCACCGCGCTGCTCGCGGCCATGCTGACCATCGCGCCGCCCCTCATCGCGCGGGAGCACCCGCCTGCCGTTTCAATCCTCGAGCCGGGCGGCTATGACCCCGAAGACCTCGATGTCTCGACGCTTCCTGCCCACGGCTGGCTTGCTCTGACCCAGCGTGGCGACCACTGGGAACTGGTGCGCGCGAAGGTCGATCTGACCCCTGAAATCAGCTCCCCCGATCAGCCCAAGGCGCTCGTCTTCCTGCACGCGCGCCAGCTCGTCGCCGGCAAGGTATCCACGCTGGCGATGAAACTGCCCGATGACCTGGATACGCCGGAACACGCCGGCGATGGCAAGGGCAAGGATCGCCTCGAACTGACATTCAACCGGCAACGCTACCGGCTGACCCTGTCCAAGCTAGGCTCGACTTTCGGAAGAAGTCTCTTCCTCGACGACGGGCATACACGCACCCTGCTCGACACAGACGTGGACGAAGCACAGCTCATTTGGGCCGGCGATCTCGACCACGATGACCGGCTTGATCTGATCATCAGCACCGACATCGAAGATGGCGAAGGCGGCGACATCTGCCTGTACCTCTCATCCGCCGCCGGCAAGCACCAGCTCGTGAAGCAGGTTGCGTGTCAGGGCTTCAGCGGCTGATCGCACGCAGGTCGTAGCGCCAGCCACACCGCGTCATCAAGCCTCCAAACGACGCCCTACGAAAGAATTTGCCCGCATTTCGCCATATTTCACCGCCGATTTGCCCGCTTCGGCCCCGCGAAAGTACGCGCTGGATGTTTTCATGCTCTCCACCTCCCCCGCCACGACCCCATGAACAAGCCCGCATCCCTGCCCGTCGACCCCAACGCCGAATTGCGCGGCTTCGAGCCGTTGCGCGTGAGCCTGGCGCTGGGCGCTCTGTTGCTGGGCCTGCTGCTGGGCCTGCATTGAGGCGCCCACCCTCCGCCATCCCAACCCTCGCCGTGGAAAGCGTGGTCGCGACCGATGCGCAGGGAAGCGCATCGGTCGCCGGGCCAGCCGCCTGATCCGGGCCGGCCACCGGCCACGCCTTCCGCAACCGCCTCCACCGACGTGGCTCCTTCATCCCCTCCCGCGAGGGGATTTTTTTGTGGCGGGCCGGCGGGCCGCCGCCGATGCGCCGTCCAAGCTTGCTGCCGACGATTTTTGCGGGAACCTATCCGACTGGCGCCGGTCAGAGTGGGTGACTGGCGCCGCTCCATTGCCGTGGATGACGCCCGCATGGCCGCCCACACTCCCCTCCGGGACGGTCGTGCCCGCGTCCGCGGCGCCGGTCAATGGTGTCTCCTCATGCGTCTGCGACGACGTTTGCCCCGGTGCGGCGACAGCCGCCCGGGGCTTTTCTTGCGCGGCGCGCGGTTGTCGCGATCAGCCGATGGCGGCGCGCATCGCGGCGATGCGTTCGCGGTAGTCCGGTGCGTTGAAGATGGCCGAGCCCGCCACGAAGGTATCGGCGCCGGCGGCCGCGATGGCGCCGATGTTGTCGGCGGTGACGCCGCCGTCGATCTCCAGCCGCACGGCCAAGCCGCGCTCGTCGATCATCCGGCGCACGCGGCGCAGCTTTTCCAGCGCCATCGGGATGAACTGCTGCCCGCCGAAACCGGGGTTCACCGACATGATGAGCACCAGGTCGAGCTTGTCCAGCACGTAGTCCAGGCAATCCAGCGAGGTGGCCGGGTTGAACACCAGGCCAGCCTGGCAGCCGGAGTCCCGGATGAGGCCGATGGTACGGTCGACGTGCTCACTGGCCTCGGGATGGAAGCTGATGAGCGTGGCGCCGGCCTTGGCGAAGTCCGGCACGATCCGATCCACCGGCTTCACCATCAGATGCACGTCGATCGGCGCGGTGATGCCGTACTTGCGCAAGCTCGACAGCACCATCGGGCCCATGGTGAGGTTGGGCACGTAGTGGTTGTCCATCACGTCGAAGTGCACCCAGTCCGCGCCGGCGGCCAATGCGGCGGCGGTATCTTCGCCCAGCCGCGCGAAGTCGGCGGCGAGGATGGAGGGGGCGATGAGGGGGCTTTGCTTGCTCATGACGGCTACTCGGCAGATCGAAAAAGATTGTAGGAGCCCGCTGGCGGGCGATGCTCCTGTCCTGGTGCATCAGAGCAGAAACATCGCCCGCCAGCGGGCTCCTACTTGAAGCCTCGTTCCGCCTTGATGCGTTCGTAGGCGGCGTTGATCTCGCTGGCGCGCGACTCGGCCTGCTTGCGCATGGCTTCGGGCAGATCGCCCAGGCGGTCGGGATGGTGCTCGGAAATCAGCTTGCGGTAGGCGCGCTTCACCGCGCGGTCGTCCACGCTGCGCTCGATGCCCAGCACGGCGTAGGGATCGGGCATCTGCGCGCTGCGCGGCGGCACGTAGCCGCCGCCATGGCGCGCGCCGGCATCGGCGCGGCCCGGCCCGGCCGCACTCCATGCGCGCCCGCGCATCGCCATCAGCGCCACCAGCTCCATCTCGCTCACGCGCAACGCGTTGGCCAACTGGCGCAGGATCGCCAGCTTGTCCGGCGAGGGTTCGCCTTCGGCAAACACCGTGTCCAGCACCACGTCCAGCACCGGGAAGGCATGGTCGCGACGCGGCCCCACCCAGCGCCGCAGCTCGTCGATGGAGATGGCCACGTCGTAACCGGCCTGCTTGCCGGTATTGAAACTGGCGATGGCCAACTGCCGCTGCCCGCCGCTCAGCCCCATGCGCGTCATGACATGTTCGGCCGCCGCGATCTCCGCCTCGGAGACGCGGCCGTCGGCCTTCGCCACCGCGCCCAGCAGGGTGAACAACGGCGCGACGAACCCCCCCGCTTCCGGCGCTGCCGCGCGATGCTGGCCATGGCGGAGGTGCTCCAGCACGAAGCCGATCGCGCCCCCTACCAGGGCGCCGAGCAGGCCATGGCCGAGCCAAAACCCGGCCAGCGCAAACCAGATGGTGAGCGGTATGCCCATGCCAGCTCAGCCTTCGCGCACGCGGCGTGATGGACGCGGCGACGGGCAAACGGGGGCGAATCCAGGGATGGCGGACGGCTGCGGGCGCATCGGCGGAAGACCGGAATAAAGCCGCGATTCTAACAGCCGCCACCGCCCCAGCCGGTCGCCGGCAGCCCCCTGACGCTACAATGCGCGCTTCCCCTCGTCACGGAACCGCCATCGTGCCCACCACCTTGTCGCAATCGAACCTGCCCGGCCTGGAACTGATCCACCGCGGCAAGGTGCGCGATGTCTACGCACTGGACAGCCAGCGCCTCTTGATGGTGGCCACCGATCGCCTCTCCGCCTTCGACGTGGTGATGCCCAACCCGATCCCCGGCAAGGGCGAGATGCTCACCCAGATCTCCAACTTCTGGTTCGGCCAGACCGCCCACCTGATGCCCAACCATCTGTTGGACGTGCCGCTGGCCGAGGCGCTCCCCGCCGGCACCGACCTCGCGCTGTACGCCAGGCGCGCCGTGGTGACGCGCCGCCTGAAGCCGGTGCCGGTGGAATGCATCGCGCGCGGCTACATCATCGGCTCGGGCTGGAAGGACTACCAGAAGACCGGCGAGATCTGCGGCATCAAGCTGCCCGCCGGCCTCCAGCAGGCGCAGCGGTTGCCCGAGCCGATCTTCACGCCCTCCACCAAGGAGGCCGTGGGCACCCACGACGAAAACGTGAGTTTCACGGTCGCCGCGAACAAGGTGGGCCGCGAGCTGGCCGAACAGGTGCGCGACGCCACGCTGCGCATCTACGCCTGGGCCGCCGCCTATGCCGCCGAGCGCGGCATCATCCTGGCCGACACCAAGTTCGAGTTCGGCACCGACGCGGACGGCAAGCTCTACGTGATGGACGAGATGCTCACCCCCGACTCTTCGCGCTACTGGCCGGCCGAGAGCTACCAGGTGGGCATCAGCCCGCCCAGCTACGACAAGCAGTTCGTGCGCGACTGGCTGGAAACCCAGCCGTGGGACAAGACCGCGCCCGGCCCGACGATCCCCGCCGAGGTGATCGCGCGCACCGCCGCCAAATATGCCGAGGCGCTGCACAAGCTGGCCGGCATCACGCTCGACTGAGTACCCACTCTGGGGGAGTATCGATGCGCAGTATGCAGGACTGGCTCGACGGCTACAGCGCCGACCACCAAAACCCGGTGAACCAGGTTTTCCACTGGTGCTGCGTGCCGCCCATCGTGTGGTCGGTAGTCGCACTGCTGTGGACGATCCCGGTGCCGCCGGCCTTCCTGCGCCCCGGCGCCTGGGCCGTGGCGGTGATGGTGCTGGCGTTCTACTGGTACTGGAAACGCGCGCACAAGCTGGCACTGGCGCTGCTGCTCGCCTTCGCCGCGCTTGGCCTGCTCACCCATCTTCTATACGCGCAGCTGGGTGCCGCCGACCTGCGCTGGCTCGCGGTCGGCGTGTTCGTGGCGGCCTGGATCGGCCAGTTCATCGGCCACCAGTTCGAGGGCCGCAAGCCCAGCTTCCTCACCGACCTCGCCTATCTCCTGATCGGCCCCGCCTGGCTGATGGCCAAGCTGCTGCGCCGCCTCGGCATGGAACCGCTCGCATGAACCTGCTCGCCCTCGTCAGCAGCCTCGTCTGGTGGGTGCTCTACGGCAGCATCGGCGCGCTCGCCTGCGCGCTGATCGCCTGGGTCGTGCTGCGCTGGGTCGAGCGTTGCAACGTGGTGTTCAACTGCGTCTATCTCGCCTGCCTCGTGTGGACGCTGCTGGGCATGCTGCTGGTGGCCGGCGTGGCCGCGCACGAAGGCATCGTGCGGCCGCCGCTGCGACCCCTGCTGGCCTCCAACCTGCTGCGCGTCGCGCTGGTCGTGGACATGCTGCTTGGCGCGGTGCTGGTATGGCGACTCACGCCGCGCGTGGACGCGCGCCGGGTGCGGCCGGGCAGCGCCTGCCTGGCGGTGGCCACGGTCATGGCCGTGGCGTTCGGCGTGGCGACCAGCCTGACCTGAGCGCCGGCGAAAAATCGCCTGCCCGCCGCCGCACGCCCGAGCGCTTGCAGGCCGCCGCCTGACCCAGATCAGCGCTGCCGTTCGCGGCGCGGCGTAGCGTGGGGGCTCCCTTGGAACGCGAGCCCCCGCATGAGCATCGACGCCATCACCGAAGCCAACACCCACCTGTTCGACGCGCGCGGCGTGGCGCGGCGTTTCCGCCACAGCGCGATCTTCGGCGCCATCGGCGCGCTGCGCAACGGCGAGACGATGCGCTTCGTCAACGACCACGACCCGATTCCGCTGATCGCGCAATTGCGTGACCGCCTGGGCGAGCACATCACGGTGACCTACCGCCAGCGCGACGCCGATGCGGTGGTGATCGACTTTGCCATCGTCGGCCTGCCGGAGGAGTGATGAACTACCCAGCCTTCTTCGACGACGCGCCGCGCATCCGCGTGCGCGATCCGCTGGCCGATTTCCTCGGCGCCGCCGAGGGCGGCGTGCTGGAATACCGCTACACCGACGCGGTGCGCCTCGCCGGCCACTCCTGCCCCACCGTGGCCGGCAGCTGGCTGCTGGCACGGGCCGCGCTGATGGCGCTGTATCCGGATGAAACCGCCGAACGCGGCGGGGTCGCGGTGAGCATGCCGGCGCCCGCCGACGAGGGCGTCACCGGCGTGATGGCGCAGGTGTTCACCCTGGTCACCGGTGCCGCCGCCGACAACGGTTTCCACGGCATCGGCGGCCAGTTCGTGCGGCACGGCCTGCTGGATTACGCCGGCGCCGGTGCGATCCGCTTCACCCGCACGGACACCGGCGCCAGCGTGAGCGTGGTGCTGGATCTCTCCAGCGTGCCGCCCGCCGCCGACGCCCGTGCGCTGATGGGCGCGGCGATGCACCCCGACGCCACCGCCGCGCAGCGCGCCGCCTTCGGCCAGGCCTGGCAGGATCGCGTGCGGCGCCTGCTGCTGGAGCACGCCGACGACCCCGCCGTGGTGCGCGTCACCCGGCTGAGCTGAGAGCCTTGGCATGCAACCGACTGGCGCCTGAACGGGCGCCAGTCGGGATGTCGCCGCCGCGCCGGCTGCCGCGTTCCCTGCCCACAGACCGCCCACGCGGCGGCACCCACGGCACCAGGAGAACGCATCATGCAAAACCAGACGCAGAAATGGCTCGTCGTCGGCCTGCTCGGCCTGTGCGGCCTCGGCGGCATGGCCGTCGCGCAGGCGCAGACGCAGCCGCCGCAGAACGCGGCCAGCGACACCCAGCGTGACGCCAACCAGCAGAAGCGCATCGACCAGGGCCTGAAATCCGGCCAGCTCACCACCAAGGAAGCCGCCAACCTGGAACAGCGCGAGGCGAACCTCGACCGCACCGAGCAGCGCGACATGCGCCACGGCCCGATGACCAAGGCCGAGAACGCGCAGATCCAGCGCATGCAGAACCGCGACAGCAGGGCCATTGCCCACGACGACCACAACGCGGCCACCGGCAACCCGAACTCCGCCTCCTCGCGTCGCATGCAGGCCGACGCGGCGCGCAACGCGAAGCAGGAACAGCGCCTCGCCAACGGCGTGAAGTCCGGCCAGGTCACCAACCGCGAGGACGCGCGCATGCAGGGCCGCCAGGCCCACGTCGACCACCTGGAACACGTCGCCGGGCGCGACGGCAAGGTCGGCAAGGGTGAGCAGCGTCGCATCCAGAAAACCGACAACCGCGACAGCCGGCGCATCCACCACGTCAAGCACGACCAGGCGCAGCGCTGATTGCCGCCGAGCCGCCCGCCACGCGCGCACCGCGTGGCGGACGGTGACTCACGCGGTTTCGCCGGCCCCCGCCAGCACCGCCGGCGCCGGCCGCCGCCGCAGGTTGGCCAGTACCACGCCGCCGATCACCACGGCGCCACCGACCAGCTCCATCGCGCTGGGCACTTCACCCAGCCACAACCAGCCGATCACCAGGGCAATCGGCGGCGAGAGGTAGATGAAGCTGGAAACGCGCGTGGCGCTGGCGCGCTTCACCGCCACGTTCCAGGTGAGATAGCCCAGGAAACTCGGTGCCACGCCCAGCCACAGCAGCGCCGCGAGATGCGACCACGGCGCCGCGTGCAGCGCCTGCGGCAGGCCGCCGACGAAGGGCAGGCAACCCAGCGTGCCGGCGAAGAACGTGAACGCGGTGACCGTGAGCGTGCCCAGCCGCAGCGACAACGGCCGCTGGCCGACGAAATACACCGCCGAGGCGAGCACGCAGACCAGCACCAGCAGCGCCCGCGGATCGACCTCGACCTGCTTGCCGCTGGCCAGCACCACCAGCACCGTGCCGGCCAGCGCGATGGCCAGCCCCGTCCAGGTGCGCAGGCTCAGGCGCTCGCGTATCCACCAGGCCGACAAGGCCGCCGTCGCCGCCGGCGCCAAGCAGATGATGATGGAGGCGGTGCCGCTGGCGATGCGCGTCTCTGCCCAGTTCAGGCTCACGTGGTAGAGCGTGAGGCCGATCAGGCCCAGCGCGAACAGCGCCGGCCAGTCGCGCCGTGGCGGCAGCGGCGTGCGCCGGGCCACGAGCATCACGGCGAAGCACAGCGAGGCGATGGCCAGGCGCGCGAAGGCCACCTCGCCTGGCGTGAACGAGGCCAGCGCGTAGGCGATCGCGGCATAGGCCGACGACCAGGTGAGCAGGGCGATGGCGATGCACGCGAGGGCGCGCGCGTCGAGGCGTTCGGTGGCGACCATGGGGAACGGCTTGCGTGGTGGGGAGTGCGCATCCTAGTCTCGCTCCGGTCGCCGATGAATACCGGATACCCAAGCCATTCCCCGGTCTTGCCATCGATAACCACCGCTGCGGAGCACCTTGCCTTGGCATCGAAACCCGAACTGGACGCCAAGGACTGGCACATCCTGGAAGCCCTGCAGCGCGACGCGCGCCTGGGCTACGCCGAACTGGGCCGCAAGGTGAAGCTCTCCGCGCCGGCCGTGGCCGAGCGCGTCAAACGGCTGGAGGAGGCCGGCGTGATCGCCGGCTACCGCGCGGTGGTGGAGCCGAAGCGCCTCGGCTACCGCATCGAGGCGATGGTGCGGCTGCGCTGCGACGGCGGCATCTGCGCGCGCATCGGCGCCATCGTCGCCGACATCCCCGAGGTGCTGGACTGCCGCCGCCTCGCCGGCGAGGACTCCGCCCTGCTGCGCGTGGTGGCCATGTCGATCCAGCACCTGGAAAGCGTGCTCGACCGCCTCCTGAAGATCCACACCAGCATCAGCACCACCACGCTCATCGTGCTGCAGGCGCCGCATACCAACCGCGCGCTCACCCGCAGCATGTGGGATGCCGCGCGCAAGCTGCCGCTCGATTAAGCTCGGGCAAACGCACGGCGCGTGACCGGCGCGCAGCCCCTCCATGGATGGCGCGCGACCGTCACACATCTCGCGCATACTCGCGCCACGTCCTTGCCAGTGAATCACCATGACCGGAAAAAACCTGCCGCCCGAAAGAGGGGACATCCCGGCCGACACCCCGACCGATCCCGCCCGCCGCAAGCTGCTGGGCGGCCTCGCCACCGCCGGCGCCGCGCTGGCCGTCGGCGGCCGCCAGGCCGACGCGCGCACCCCGGTCGAGGCCACCACCGCCATCGCCGCCGGCCACCCGGCCTTCGATGCCGCGCTGCGCGAGCACATCCGCCACGTGCTGGTGATCTACGCCGAGAACCGCAGCTTCAACAACCTGTTCGCCGACTTCCCCGGCCTGGAACAGCCGCTGTCCGCGCTCAAGCCCGAGCACTACCGTCAGCGCGACCGCGACGGCAGCGAGCTGAAAACCCTGCCGCCGATCTGGCGCGGCCTGGTGCCGCACGAGCAAGTGGTGAACCATCGCCGCTGGAAGATCGACGAGGACGCCATCACCGGCCTGCCCAACGCGCCCTTCGCACTCGCCGCACCCGACGGCACGCCGCTGCCGCATGGCGTGGTCACGCGCGACCTGATCCACGTCTTCTACGCCAACCAGCGCCAGATCAACGGCGGCAAGAACGACGGCTTCGTCGCCTGGGGCGACAGCGGCGCGCTGGTGATGGGCCACTACGCCGACGGTGCCAGCAATCTGCGCCTGTGGCGCCTGGCCGAGCAGTACACCTTGTGCGACAACTTCTTCATGGGTGCCTTCGGCGGCTCCTTCCTGAACCACCAATACCTGGTGGCCGCGCAGCCGCCCTATTACCCGCATGCCGACACCAGCCCGGCGAAGTTCCAGATCGCGCGCATCGAGGGCGACGACCCCAAGGGCCTGGTGCTGAAGCTGGCCGCCGACTCGCCCGCCAGCGCCATGCAGGGTCGCCCCACGGCACTGGGCCCGAGCGCGCTCACGCCGGATTTCTGGGCGGTGAACACCATGGGCCCGCCCTACCAGCCCGCGTGGACCACGGACAAGGCCCATCCCCAATTGGCCGACCCGAACGACTACGGCACCTTGCCGCCGCAGGCGCACGCCACCATCGGCGATCGGCTGAGCGCCAAGGGCGTGGACTGGGCCTGGTACGCCGGCGCCTGGCAGATGGCGCTGGATGGCAAGGGCGACTCCGGCCTGCGCGACAGCTTCCCGGCCAGCCCCAATTTCCAGAACCACCACCAGCCGCTGAACTACTTCAAGAGCTTCGCCCCTGGCACGCACGCACGCGCCGCGCATCTGCGCGATGGCGGCACCGGCGAAACCGCGAAAACCAACCACCTGCTCGCCGCCATCGAGGCCGGCCGGCTGCCCGCGGTGACCTTCTACAAACCGCAAGGCGACCTCAACCTGCACGCCGGCTATTCCGACGTGGAAGCCGGCGACCGCCACATCGCCCAGGTCGTCGCCACGCTGCAGAAGAGCCCGCTGTGGGAGCACACTCTGGTGATCGTCACGGTGGACGAGAACGGCGGCTGGTGGGATCACGTGGCTCCGCCCAAGGGCGACCGCTGGGGGCCGGGTACGCGCATCCCGACGCTGCTGATCTCGCCGCACGTGAAGCGTGGCCATGTGGAGCACACCGTGTACGACACCGGCTCGATCCAGCGCTTCCTCAATCGCCGCTTCGGCCTGGCGCCACTGCCCGGCATCGTGCTGCGCGACCAGGCCATGGTCGAAGCCGGCGGCAAGGCGCCGGGTGATCTCACCGAGACACTGCTGTTCGGCACCTGACTTGCCCTCTACCCCGGCCCCTCTTCCGCGCTCCTCAAAGCTAGGGTCATCCATGGCCCTTCCCTGCATCCGCCAGCGGGCGAGGGGAGCCGAGCCAAAGCCCCTGTCCAGCTTGCGGGAGAGGGGGCTTGATCCGCACTCCCCTCGCCCGCTGGCGGGAGAGGGGTTGGGGGAGAGGTGCTTTGGCGAGTCACGTATCCGCAACACGTATCCCGAGACCCGAATCATGCGCGAGCTCTACCCCGCCATCGAACCCTTCCGCACCCGCCGCCTGAGCGTGGATGCGCGCCACACGCTGTACGTGGAGGAATGCGGCACGCCGAACGCCGTGCCCGTGCTGTTCCTGCACGGCGGCCCCGGCGCCGGCATCGGCCCGAACAGCCGGCGTTTTTTCGATCCCGCGCGCTGGCACGTCGTCTTGTTCGACCAGCGCGGCGCGGGGCAGTCCACGCCCTTCGCCGACCTCACCGACAACACCACGGCGCATCTGGTGGCCGACATCGAGGCGCTGCGCGAGGAATTGCAGATCGAACGCTGGGTGGTGTTCGGCGGCTCCTGGGGCAGCACGCTGGCACTGGCCTACGCCGAGGCGTACCCCGAGCGCGTGCTGGGCCTGGTGCTGCGCGGGATCTTCCTCGCCCGCGACATGGAGCTGCGCTGGTTCAACGAGGCAGACGGCGGCGCGCGGCACATCTTCCCCGAGCGCTGGGCGCGCTACCGCGACTTCATCCCGGAGGCCGAACGCGGCAACATGATCGAAGCCTACTGGCGCCGCCTCGACAGCGACGACGAGGCCGTGCGCCTCGCCGCCGCGCAGGCATGGAGCGCCTATGAAGGCGGCAGCACCACGCTGGTCCACGATCCCGATGCACCGGGCGATTTCGACGAGCCGCACAAGGCGGTGAGCCTGGCGCGGCTGGAGGCGCACTACTTCCGCCACCGCATGTTCCTGCAGCCGAACCAGCTGCTGCGCGACGCGCCGCGGCTCGCACGCATACCCACCGACATCGTGCACGGCCGCTACGACATCATCTGCCCGGTGGCCAGCGCACTCGATCTGCACGCCGCCCTGCCCGCCTCGGCGCTGCGCATCGTGCTGGCCGGCCACAGCGCCGCCGATCCCGCCATCGTCGACGCGCTGGTGCAGGCCACCGACCGATTGGCGGACCGTTACTGCTGAAGCCATGCCACCCACGGCGCCACCGCGGGAGGACTTTAGCCACAGGCACCCGCTCGAGACGCGGTGGCATACTGGGACTTCCCGTACCCCGAGCCCGCCCATGCGCCTGCTTTCCGCCCTTGCCTTCGGTGCCCTGCTGCTGCCGCTGGCCGCCTACGCCAACGACCCCAACTCCTACGCCCAGCCCGACCAGGTGCTGGTGACGCATCTGGATCTGCAGCTCCGGGTCGACTTCCCGCACAAGCAGTTGGACGGCGTGGCCACGCTGGCGCTGGACTGGAAAAACCCCAAGGCACCGGCACTGGTGCTGGACACGCGCGACCTGAAGATTGCCGCCATCGACGCGGTGGACGCCAAGGGCAAGACCCACGCGCTGAAATACGCGCTGGCGCCTGCCGTCAAGGACATGGGCAGCAAGCTCACCATCGAGACGCCGCAGCATCCGGCCAGGGTGCGGATCGCCTACGTCACCTCGCCCGCGGCCTCCGGTCTGCAATGGCTGCCGCCCGCGCAGACGGCGGACAAGCAAGCCCCCTTCATGTTCTCGCAGTCCGAATCCGTGCATGCGCGCTCGTGGGTGCCGCTGCAGGATTCGCCGGCGATCCGCTTCACCTACGACGCGCATGTCAGCGCGCCGAAAAACATCCGCGTGGTGATGAGCGCCCTGAATGACGCCAGGCATCCGCTGGACGGCTCCTTCGACTTCAACCAGCCGCACGCGATCCCCTCCTACCTGCTCGCCATCGCCGCCGGCGACATCGCGGTGAAGGAAACCGGCCCGCGCTCGGCGGTGTATGCCGAGCCGTCGGTGGTGGACAAGGCCGCGCATGAGTTCGCCGACACCGAGAAGATGATCGCCACGGCGGAGCAGCTCTATAGCCCCTATCGCTGGGGCCGCTACGACCTGCTGGTGCTGCCGCCATCCTTCCCCTACGGCGGCATGGAAAACCCGAACATGACCTTCGCCACGCCGACCATCATCGTCGGCGACAAGAGCCTGGTCAGCGTGATCTCGCACGAGCTGGCGCACTCGTGGTCGGGCAATCTCGTCACCGCCGCCAGCTGGCGCGACATCTGGCTCAACGAAGGTTTCACCACCTACGTGCAGGGCCGCATCACCGAAGCGCTGTACGGTCCGCGCCTGGCCACCGAGGAAGACCTGCTGGCGATCCGCGCGCTGCAGAAGGACATCGGATCGATGCGCGCCAACGCGCAGAAACTCGCGCCCGATCCCACCGGCCTGGGCGGCGACGACGCGCTCTCCGACGTGGCCTACAGCAAGGGCTCGTGGTTCCTGCGCACGCTGGAGACGAAGTTCGGCCGCAAGGATTTCGATGCGTTCCTCAAGGGCTACTTCGACCACTTCGCCTGGCACAGCATCACCACCGAGCAGATGCTGGCCTACCTCAAGCCCAACCTGATCGAGAAATACCCCGGCAAGATGCGTTGGGATGAAGTGCAGGCGTGGGTCTACGGCACCGGCATCCCGAAAGATGCACCCATCCCCGACTCGCTGCAGTTCGACGCCATCGACAAGCAGCGCAACGCCTTCCTCGCCGGCACGCTGCCAGCGGCGAAGCTCGCCGCCAAGGGCTGGAACACCCAGGAGTGGATGTACTTCCTCGACCGCCTGCCCGACGTGCCCAAGCTCGCCGACGTGCAAGCCATCGATGCCGCCTGGCACCTGACCGGCACCCGCAACGCCGAGGTCGGCATGCGCTGGTACGTGCACGCCATCGCCGCCGGCGACCAGGCCGTGTGGCCCGCCGCCGCCGAGCACATGACCCGCATCGGCCGGCTCTACCTCACCCTGCCGGTGTATGGCGCGTTCGCGAAGACGCCTGAAGGCCTCGCCTATGCCGAACAGGTCTACGCCAAGGCAAAGGACGGCTACCACCCGCTGACCCAGCAGGCGGTGGAGGCCATTTTTGCCTCGGCAAAAACGGCAAATAAGTAAGCCCGGCTTTTCCCGCCCGCACGGGCAGGCGCCCTGCCCACGAGAACACGCACCATGCCCAACACTTCCACCCGCCCGCTCTGGCAACGCATGCTGCTGCGCCGGCTGAAGTTCCTCGCCGTCGTGGTGGTCGTGCTGGGCGCGCTGCTGGGCGGCAGCTACCTGTTCGCACCGCAGTGGCTGTTCAACGCCAACGTGGCGCGCGAGGCGATGGCCGCGCATCTGGACAAGCACTCGGTGCAGGCCGGCGACACGCGCTGGTCGTATTACGAGGGCGGTGACGGCCCCACCCTCGTGCTGCTGCACGGTTTCGCCGACGACAAGACGGTGTGGCTGGCAGTGGCGAAGGAGCTCACGCCGCACTTCCACGTGGTGATCCCCGACCTGCCCGGCTGGGGCGAATCCTCGCGCGACATGGCGGCGAACTACGACATCGACGCCCAGGCCGCGCGGCTGCAGGCTTTCATGCAGGCACTGGGCCTGCAACGCGTGCTGCTGGTGGGCCATTCAATGGGCGGCGCCATCGCTGGCGTGTATGCCGCCGAACATCCCGAGCGCGTCAGCGGCCTCGCCCTGCTGGACAGCTTCGGGCTGAAGTTCAAGGAGAACGCCTTTGCCCGCGCGACGCTCGCCGGCCACGATCCGTTCGCCTTCACCGACCGCGCCGGCTTCTGGCGCGTCGCCGACCTCGTGCTTGCGCAGCCGCCGAAGATCCCGGCGCGTTTCGTCGATGTGCTGGTGGCGCGCAACGTGGCCGACCACGCCTTCATCGCCAAGGTGTTCGACGAACTGCGCCAGCCCGCGCAATACCTCGCCGTGCAGAACCGTCTGGGCCAGCTCACCATGCCGGTGCTCGGCCTGTGGTGCCGCGACGATCAGGTGATCGACGCCTCCGCGCTGGACAGCCTGCGCAACGGCCTCGTCCACGCCAGCGCGATCAGCAGCAGCACGCTGATGGGCTGCAATCACATCCCCGAGCTGGAACACCCCGCGGAAACCGCGCGCATTCTCACGGCGTTCGCGTTGTCGCATTGAGACAGGGATTCGAGAAGCGGGAAGCGGGAAGCGGGAAAAGCCCCCCTCACCCCAACCCTCTCCCCCAAGCGAAGCTTGGGGGAGAGGGAGGCAAGCGGCTCGCGGCTGAAACTCCCTCCCCCCAACAGCTCCACCGTTGGGGGAGAGGGCTGGGGTGAGGGGGCGCTTGCGCGCTCCCGACTCAGAGCCTGTGAAAAATTCCACGTCCTGTGGAATTTTTCATCGCGGTGTCCGGCGCATGTCCGGACGCCGCTCCGTGCATCAAGCACTTGCGTGCTTGACCCACGTCCGGCCATCCGTGGCCGAACTTCGAGGCTGAAAAATTCACAGCCTCTCAGTGCTTCAACTGCGCCGGAATGAACACCTTGTCCACCGCCTCGGCCATCTGGTCGGGCGGCAACAGGCCTTGCGCAAGCAGGAAATCGTTGAACCGCTTGAGGTCGAAACGCTGGCCCAGCGCGATCTCGGTGTGCGCGCGCAGGTCGAGGATGCGCGAGTAGCCGTAGAAGTACGCCGTGGCCTGGCCGGGCGAGCGGAACATGAAGCGATCCAGCTCCTCGCGCGCGAAGGCCTCGGACAGGCCCACGTCGTTGACCAGGATGTCGTGCGCCCGTTCGCGCGAGATCAGGCCGAGGTTGAGCATGGGATCGAGGAAGGCGCGCGCCGCACGCAACAGGCGCAGTTGCAGCGCGATCATCTGCCCGCCCGCCGGCTCGTAGGGCACCATCATCCACTCGGCGTACAGCGCCCAGCCTTCCACGTTGACGCTGTTGAAGGCGAACAGCGAGCGCGCCAGCGACACGCCGTGCTCCACCATGCCGGCGAACTGCAGCTCATGGCCCGGCCGGCCCTCGTGCGCGGTCAGCGTCCAGGCGCAGGCCTTGCAGGTGAAGTCGTCGCAGGCCTCGCTGTTGCCACCCTTGGCGCCGGGCGGGTTGCCCAGCGGCAGCACGAAACTGCCGCGCTCGCCGTGGTTGTCGATCAACGCGGGCGGATCCATGTGCGGCGCCGGCTCGGCCGCGCTCTCGGCCTCCGAGGCGAGGCGGATGATCATGGGCCGCGCGGGCAGGCTCACCAGCTGCTTGTCGCGCACGATGCCTTCGATCTTGCCCAGCACGTCGTGGTAGTACGGCATGATGTCGTCGCGGCCGAGCTGCTGCCGCTTGAGCTGCTTGATGACGTCGCGGTAATCGCTGGCCTGGAAGCCTTCGGCCTTGGCCACCGTCGGCGCCAGCAACTGCATCTGCGCCTGCGTTTCCATGTATTCCAGTTCGGCGGCGCGGATGAGCTGCTGCGGCGGGATGTCGATGCCGACCTGCTTCAGCGCATCGGCGTACAGCGGCTCGGGCAGGCGCGCATCGCTGCGCGCGCGCGGCAGCACGGTGGCCTTGACCCAGGCGTCGTAGTCGGCAAGCTGCTTCTGCAAGGCGTCCAACGCCGGGCCGGCGCCGGCGATCTTGTACTTCGCGTAGAGCTTGCGCACGCCTTCGACATAGCGCGCGGTGTTGGCGAGGTTCTGTTGTACCTCTACCTTGTACGGGCCGAGCAGCTGCTTGTTGGCCAGCTTGGCCTCGAACAGCGCCTGCGCCTCCCGCGTCACCGGCGTGCAGCCCGGCGCCATGCCCACGTAGCACTTCAGCCGTGCCAGCGCCTGCGGGCGACGACTGGCGGCGACCTGGTCCTGCAGCAGCACGAACTCGCCCTGGAAGATGGTCTGGCCGACGTCGGTGTAGGGCAGCAGATACTGGTCGCTGAGCTGACTGCTTTCGATATTGCGGCTGGCCGCGGCGATCATGATTTCCAGATCGCTGCGCACATCCGGATCGGTTTCCGCGGCCAGCTGCTTGCGCAGCGTGTCGCGCGCCTGCATCAGCGCCGCGCGGGTACGCGCGTCCACCTTGGGCTTGAGGTCGACCACCTTGGCGTCGTAACCGGACAGGCCGAGACTGGAGGCCATCTCGGGGCTGAACTCGGCCATCACCTTCAACAGCCCTTGCGCATCGGCGTTGCTTTTCTTCACCCAGGCCGGCGGCGCCTTGGCGGCGGGTGCCGGCGGGTCGCCGCTGGGGGTGGCCTGTGCGCCGGCGGCAAACAACGCCAGCATCAATGCGGCGGCGATGGCTCGTTTCGTCATGGCAAGCGTCCTGTGGGTGTGGGTGGCGGTTCGACGCTATCACGGCGATTTCCCCGCCGGGATGTGCCAGAAGCCAGTGTCCTCACCACACGCCGGGGATCAACGCCTTCGTGTGCCGCATGTAGTCCACGTAGGCGGCGCCGAAGCATGCGCGCATCAGCGCCTCTTCGTGGCGCAGCTTGACGACGAAGCCACCGCCCACCAGCGCCAGTGCCAACAGGCCGAGCGGCGCGCCGATGGCCAGCACGCTACCCAGCACGCCCAGCAGCAGGCCGGTGTAGATCGGGTGGCGCACCCAGCGATACGGGCCTTGCTCGATCAGCTCGTGATCCTGCTTGAGCTGCACCGTGGCACTCCAGTTGCGCCCCAGCGTCACCCGCGCCCAGCAGGCGAAGCCCAGGCCGAGCAGCACCAGCAGCCAGCCCAGCGGCGGCAGCCACGCGGCGGTCGACGACCACTGCCGGTACACCCAACTCGCGCCGGCGCCGTGGCCGAGCGAGAACAGCAGCGCGAAACCCACGACCACCGGCAGGCGATAGGCCAGCATCTGCATCGTGCCGTCCTGCCGCGCGGCAGCCTTGACCCCGCGCGCGCTCCACACCCAATACAGCGCCCAGGCAAGCCAGGTCGCTTCGATCAGTGGGCCATAGGGGAGATGCATGACGGACGCCTGCGGTGAACACGCCGCAAGCCTGCGGCAAACATGCGGCGCCGCCCAGTGACGGCTGTCAGGCCGGGCGCATGCGCCCGGTCAATCCGCCACATCCGCCACCAGCCGATCCAGCTCGGCCTTCAGCGTGGCGCCGTTGACGCGCAGCCAGTCGCGCTGCTCGCGCCAGTCAGGCAGCAGGCCTTCCACCTGCGCCCAGAAGCGCGGCGCGTGGCTGCGCACCCGGAGGTGGCAGAGCTCGTGCACCAGCACGTAGCGCAGCGCAGCGGGCGGGGCGAGCGCCAGCGCGAGGTCGAGGTTGATGCGGTCGCGGGTGTCGAGGCTGCCCCACAGGCTTTTCATCGGCCGCACCTTGAGCGCGGTGGGCGCCAGGCCCAACTGCGGCACGTAGAGCGCCAGCCAGCGCGCCACGTCGCGGCGGATCAGGGTTTCGAAGTGCGAGGCCAGCAGGCCGCGCGCCACCGGCAGGGCACGGGTGTGCGGGCGCGGGATCACCAGGGTGAGACCGTCGGCGTGTGCCGCGATCTTCGGATAGCTGCCGTCGGCCCAGTCCAGGCTCGCCGTCTCGCCGCGCAACGGCAGCGTGGTGGCGTGGCCCACGCGCAGCGCCGGCAGCGGCTTGACGATCAGGTTCAGCTCGTCGAGCTTCTGCTCCAGCCAGTCGGCGTGGTGGCGCAGGAAAGCGCTGACCTGGGCAGGATGGGTACCGTCGGGATAGCTGACCCGCGCGCCCTTGGGCGTGACGGTGAGGCGCAGGCGCCGCGCACGCGGATGGGCAGCCTTTTGCACGCGGATGACATGGCCATCCGCGGTCGCCAGTTCCAACCAGTCGCCTTCGAGATGCTGTGCCATGGCCTGCTGCCTGCCCACGCCGGGCGTGACTTGCAGGCAGAATGTGGGGAGAACTGCGCCCCGGCGCAAGGGGCGACCGGTGAAAGCGGGCGCGAAGCCCGCCACCAAGCCAATCTCAACCGTCCGTAGGACGCGGCAAACCGAACCATTCTTCCAGTTTGGCGAGCAGGCGCTCCAGCTCCAGCGTGAGCAGGGCGAAGCTGGCGTCAGCCTCGGCCTGGGCGTCCTCGAAGCTGTCGCCCAGTTCCTCGGTGACCACGTCGAGGAACTTCAGCTTGCGCACGATCAGGTCCTCGCCCAGCACGAAGCTGATGCGATCGTCGAAGATGAGCCCCAACTGGAACACCTGCTTGCCGTTGCGCAGGTGCTCCTTCACCTCCTCCGCATCGAGATCCTGGCGGCGGCACTTGGCGATCGCGCCGGTGGCGGTGGCGGGGTCGCGCAGTTCCACCTCGTCGCCCAGCGCGAGGCCCGCGGGCAGCGTGCCGTTGGCGAGCCAGTCGGTCATCAGCACACGCGGGCCTTCCTCCGGCGCCAGCGGCACGGCGGGGAAGCTGCCCAGCGCCTCGCGCACCTGGGTGAGCGCGTTCTCGGCCGACTTGCGGCTGGAGGTATCCAGCACCAGCCAGCCGTGCTTGGTGTCCACGTAGGCCGCGAGCTTCGATGTGCGCACAAAGGCGCGCGGCAGGAGCTCGGTGAGCAGGTCTTCCTTCAGTCGCTTGCGCTCGCGCCCGCCGACCTTGCGGCCCTCCTCCTCGGCGATCTTCTGCACCTTGCGATGCAGCTCGTCGTTGACCACGGCGGCGGGCAGCAGCTTGTCCTCGCCACCCACGGTGAACATGGTGCAGTGCTTCACCGCGTGGGTGAGCGGAGCCTCTTCGCCGCGCCCGACCGGCGGCACGAAGCCCTTGGTGAACATTTCCAGCGGGCCGCAGGGGCGCAGGCGGTGTTCGCCCAGGACTTCGTCGAGACGCTTCAGGTCGGCGGCAACAGCGGGGGAAAAACGGAACAGCGTGAGGTTGCGGAAGAACATGCAAAATCCAGTGGAACCACGATGGAAAAACCGTTCGCCCTGAGCGCTGGCCCGCCGGGCCAGAGTCGAAGGGTCGCCGCTGGGTAGCGGCGTTTCGACTGCACCCGCTGCGCGGGCTACGCTCAACGCGAACGGCTTGGAGGGTGGAACAACGCGATCAACGACAGACGGTGGCGACCGCCTTCGTCACGTAATCGATATTGGCAGTGTTGAGCGCCGCCACGCAAATGCGGCCGCTGTCCAGCGCATAGATCGCGTACTCGTCGCGCAGCCTACGCACCTGCGCCTTGCTCAGGCCCGAGTAGGAAAACATGCCGGCCTGCGCGTTGACGAAACCGAAATCCGGCGCGCCCAGCGCGGCGAGCTTGTCCACGAAGGCGGCGCGCATGGCGTGGATGCGGCTGCGCATCGCGCCCAGCTCCTGCGTCCACAGCGCGTGCAGCTCGGGGCTTTCCAGCACGCCGGCCACCAGTTTGCCGCCGTGGGTGGCGGGGCTGGAGTAGATGGTGCGGATGGTGGTCTTGATGTGCGAGAGCAGGCGCGCGGCCTCGTCGCGGTCGGCGCCCACGAAGCTGAGCGCGCCCACGCGCTCGCCGTAGAGCGAGAACGACTTGGAGTAGGAGTTGGCCACCACGAAGGTGTCGATGCCCGCATCGGCCAGCACGCGCACGGCGGTGGCGTCGCTGGCGGCATCCTTGTCGAAACCCTGGTAGGCCATGTCGACGAAAGGCACGAGCTGGCGCTCCTTGAGCAGCGCGGCGAGCTGCCGCCACTGCGCGGGTGTGGGGTCGACACCGGTGGGGTTGTGGCAGCAGGCGTGCAACAGCACCACGGTGCCGGGTTCGAGCTTGCCCAGATCCTCCAGCATGCCGGCGAAATCCAGGCCGTGGCTGGCGTCGTCGTAATAGCGGTAGTCGGAAAGCGCGAAACCGGCGGCCTTGAACACCGCGTGGTGGTTGCCCCAGGTGGGCCGGCTCGCCGCCAGCTTCGCCTTGTCGCCCAGCACCTGCTTGAGCATGTCCGCGCCCACGCGCAGCGCACCGGAACCGCCGATGGTCTGCGCGGTGGCCACGCGCCCTTCGGCGAGCAGGGCGGAACCTTCGCCGAACACCAGCTTCTGCGTTTCACGCGTGTAGGCGGCCAGGCCGTCGATGGGCAGGTAGCCGCGCGGCGCATTGGCGCGCACCAGCGACTCCTCCACCCGGCGCACCGCATCCAGCACGGGAATCCCGCCGGCGTCGTCCACGTAGATGCCCACGCCGAGATTCACTTTCTCCGCACGCGGATCGGCGCGAAAGGTTTCGGTGAGGCCCAGGATGGGATCGCCGGGGGCCATGTCGACGTTGGCAAAGATGGACACGCTGCACCTCAGATATGAACGTTTGGAAGTATGGACGTCCGTTCGCACGGACAGCCGATGATCTCAGATTTCGCCGCAGCTTGCTTGCAGTGCAGCAAAATCAAACAGGTTGCGGTCGGCCAGCTGCGACGGCGCCACGTTGGCCAGCGCGCGGAATATGGTTTCGCTGCGCCCCGGGTGTTCGGCCTCCCACGCATCCAGCATGCGCCGCACCAGCTTGCGTTGCAGGTTTTCCTGCGAGCCGCACAGGTCGCAGGGGATGATGGGGAAGGCACGCAGCTGCGCGTACTGCGCCAGCTCGCTCTCGCGGCAATACGCCAGCGGGCGGATCACGATGTGGCGGCCGTCGTCAGAGCGCAGCTTGGGCGGCATCGCCTTCAGGCTGGCCTGGTGGAACAGGTTGAGGAAAAAGGTGGCGAGGATGTCGTCTCGGTGATGACCCAGCGCAATCCTGGTCACCCCGTTCGCCGCCGCCCAGGCGTACAGCGCGCCGCGCCGCAGCCGCGAGCACAGGCTGCACTGGGTCTTGCCCGTCGGCACCACCCGCATCACCGTGCTGTAGGTGTCCTGCTCGATGATGTGGAACGGCACCGCGCGCGAGCGCAGGTATGCCGGCAGCACATGCTCCGGAAAGCCCGGCTGCTTCTGGTCCAGGTTCACCGCGATCAGCTCGAAGCGCACCGGCGCCCGCGCCTGCAGTTGCAGCAGGATGTCCAGCAAGCTGTGCGAATCCTTGCCACCGGAGAGGCACACCATCACCTTGTCGCCATCCCCGATCATGCCGTAGTCGGTGATCGCCTTGCCGACCTGGTGGCGCAGCCGGGCAGCGAGGCGCTCGACCTCGTCGACGGCCGGCTGGAGGGGGGCGAAAGGCGCGGACATGGCGGTCTTCGGCAAACGGAGCGCCCATTGTAACCGCCCGCCCCGGCCGCTTTGTGCCAGCGCTACACTAGGCGCCTTGCCCACGCCAGCCACGCCATGCAAGTCACCGAACAAGCCGAGATCGCCCAGTTGCTCGCCGAGCTTCGGCAGGAGCATCGCGATCTCGACGCCGCGATCGATCAGCTGGCCAGTGTCCTGGGCCGCGACGAGCTGCAATTGACCCGCCTCAAGAAGCGCAAGCTGCTTTTGAAAGACCATATCGCGCGGCTGGAAAGCAAGCTGATTCCCGATCTCGACGCGTGAGGCTCCCCACATGCTGGCACCCGTACACCTGGCCGACGACTACGTCGCGCTGGAACCCCTGACGCTGGATCACGCCAGCGCGCTGGAAGCCGCCGCCGACGACGGCGAGCTGTGGAACCTCAAGGTCACCCGCGTGCCGGCGCCGGGCCAGGCCCGCGACTACATCGCCAAGGCGCTGCAAGGCCAGGCCGAAGGCCACATGTTGCCGTTCGCCGTGCGCGAGGTCGGCAGCGGCGAGATCGTGGGCACCACGCGCTATTACGAATTCGACGCCGAGCTGCCACGCCTGGCCATCGGCTACACCTGGTACGCCAGGCGCTGGCAACAGACCCACCTCAACACCGCCTGCAAGCGCCTGCTGCTGGAACACGCCTTCGAGCAACTCGGCTGCGTGGCGGTGGCCTTCCACACCGACGAGGCGAACGAGCCCTCGCTGCGCGCCATCGAGCGCCTGGGAGCGCAGCGCGAAGGTGTGCTGCGCGCGCACAGGCGCCGCCCCGACGGCAGCCTGCGCAACACCGTGTGCTTCAGCATCCTCGCCGAGGACTGGCCCAACGTGGAGAGCTGGTTGGCGATGCGACTGAACCGCCTGGCCTGAGCCTCGAGACTCGTGAAGTCGGAAGTCGGAAGTCGGAAGTCGGAAGTCGGAAGTCGGAAGTCGGAAGTCGGAAGTCGGGAAGAGCATGCCGCTGGTCTCCCTCTCCCCCGACAGTTTCATCGTTGGGGGAGAGGGTTGGGGTGAGGGGGAGCGACTTCCACGCCGCATCCACGCGCCTAACCACGTTCGACCGGGAATCAAAACCTATCCCGGCCTGCTGCACAGGTTGGACTGAAGCTCGACCGATGTCCGGCTTCCCGGGTTCCGCGGTTACAGCAAGCGATTCACCAGCCGATCCAGCCGCACCCGGCTGAGCCGTCGCAGCAGGCGGCGCACGTCCGGCGGGTAGTCGCGCAAGGTCTCCAGCTCGCGATAGCTGGCGAGCCGCCGGGCGTGCTGGCGCAGCGCCGCCCACTCAGCCTCGTGCATGGCGGCAAGGTGTTGCGCGGGGTCGCGCAGCAGAAGGCCGTTTTCCAGATCCAGCGACCATGCACGCGGGTTGAGGTTGTGCCCGGTGAGCAGGGCCACGTCCGCGTCCACGAACAGGCCCTTCAGGTGGTAGCTGTTGTCGGCGTGACGCCACAGCCACAGCGTGAGCTGGCCGCTGGCGAGCTGGCGCGTGTGCGCGCGGGCGAAGCGACGCAGGTTGTTTTCGTACAGATAGGGCAGCAGGCCAATGGTGCTGAAGGGCTGATCTGGCGGAATGTAGAAATCGTTGGCGGTCTTGTCGCCCACCATGATCTCCACCCGGCAACCACGGCGCAGCGCCCGCCCGACGGCGTCGCGCACCGGCCGTGGCAGGTTGAAGTAGGGCGTGAGCAGCACCACGCGTTCGCGCGCCGACGCCAGCAGCGCCAGCACGGTGGCATTGAGCGCATTGTCGTGGCGGCCGAGGCCGAGGATGGGCGTGATCGCCACCTCGCCATGCTGCAGCGCCTCGTCGGGCGCGGCGTAGTTGGCCGTGAGCAGGGACTGGCGCAGCTCGCGGATCGCCGGCAGCAGCTCGCGCGTCGAAGGCAGCGGCGACGCATCCAGCCGCGGCACGGCGGGGCTGGATGCGAACTGGCGATCCACCAGCCCCACCAGGGTGTCGGCGAGACCGCGATGCTGCACCTGGTGGTAGCGATCGAGCCGGTAGCGGCCATGCCTGGCGAGGTAGACGTCGTTGAGGCTGGCGCCGGTGTAGAGCACGGTGTCGTCGATCACCCAGCCCTTCAGGTGCAGCACGCCGAGCAGCTCGCGGCTTTGCACCGGCACGCCGCGAATCTCCACGCCATCGCCCAGCCGCCGCGCCAGCTCGCGGTACATGCCGGCATTGCCCTCGCTGTGCGCCTGGCCGATCAGGCCACGACGCGCGCGATGCCAGTCCACGTACACGGTGATGCGCAGCGCCGGGCAACGCGTCCTGGCGGCGTGCAGGGCTTCGAGCACCTCGCGGCCGCCGTCGTCGTCCTGCAGGTACAGCGCCACGATCACGATGCGGCGCTCGGCCCGCGCGATCAGCTGCAGCAGGGTGCGCCGCAACGTGTCCGGGTCAGGCAAGGCGACAATCGCCGTCGCCGGCACGGCGAAGGCCGGCGGCGCCACCATGGCCGCCGTCGCGGCGTGCTGCCGCGGCAGCAGGCGGCGGGCCAGGCGGCCAGGAGCGTTCAACAGGCTATTCATGGGCGCGGATGATCGCAGACCGAATGCACGCTTGCCGACCGCACCCCGGATCAACCGCCCTTGATCGGGTAGGTCTTGGCGCTACCGCTGTCGGCGGGCGCACCGGCCGGCTGGCCCGTCGCCGGAGCGACGATGTGCGAGCCACACTGGTAGGCGCCCCACGCCTGCGCGCCGTCCTTGGGTTCGGCCAGCGGCTTGATGGTGTCGGCGTGCATGTCCACCGCCTGGTTGCGTGCCATCACCTGCAACTCGTCGCGCACCTTGATGGTGTTGCGATCCACCGGGCCAACGTGATCCATCACCGAGACGGTGATCTTGCCCAGATCCTTGCACGCCGACGTGTCACCGCTCCACGCGGTGCGCACGTTCTGCGAGGCCGGCGTGGGCGTGATGCCCCAGGTGCAGGCGCCCAGCAACAGGGTGGGCACGACGAGCAGCAGGGTCTTGCGCATGGGGTGGCTCCGGAAAGACATGAACGAAAGAGGCCGGACGGCAAACCGTCCGGCCTCCATGCTAACGCGGTCGATACGGCCGCGTCCCGCGGGCGGGCTTATTTTGCCGCCGTGCCGGCAGCCGTACCGGCGACCGGCTTGCCATCGGCATCGAGCACCTGCACGTCGCCGAGCTTGAGCGCGCGCACCGGGGCTTCGATCTGCTTCAGGTCGCCGACGATCACCCAGGTCATCGCCGCGGGCTTGACGATCTCCTTGATCGCGGCCTCGGCCTGCGCCTGGGTGACGGCTTCGAGCTTGCCCTTCAGCGTCTGCACGTAGTCGTCGGGACGGCCGTATTCGACGATGCCGTCCATCGCACCGAGCACCGCGCCGGCGGTTTCGTAGCTGCCCGGCAACGCGCGGATGCGGCTGTCCTTGATCTTGGCGATCTCGGCGTCGGTGAGCGGCTTGTCGCCGACGACCGCGCGCGCCTCCTTCAGCACCTCCGCGACGGAGGGCGCGGTCTTGTCGGTCTGCACCGGCGCGTAGAACAGCATCGGCCGCTGGCCCTGCGCGTCCATCAGGAAGCTCTGCGCGCCGTAGGCCCAGCGCTTGTCCTCGCGCAGGTTCATGTTGAGACGCGAGGTGAAGGTGCCGCCGAACGCGCCGTTGCCGACCTGGATGGCGAGGTTGTCGGGCGCGCGGGTGGAGGGCGCGAGCAGGCCGGCGAGGATCAGCGACTGCGGCGCATCCTTGCGGTCGATCAGGAACACGCGTGGCGTGGCCTGCGCGGCCACCTCCGCGATGTTCTTGTGCGGCACGGCGGTGGCGGGCGCCTGCCAGTCGCCCAGGGTGGCGTTCAGCTCCGGGATGATCCTGGCCAGGGTGGTGTCGCCCGCGACGAGGATCTTGACGTTGTCCGGCCGCAGCCAGTCGTGCTGGAAGGCGCGCAGGTCGGCGGCGGTGAGCGCCTTGATGCTGGCCTCGGTGCCGCTGCCGGTGAACGGGATGGCGTAGGCATGGCCGGCGCCGTACAGCAGCGGCGGCAGCGAGCGCAGCGCCAGGCCCATGGGCTGGGTCTTTTCCTGCGCGATGTCGGCCAGCCACTGGCCGCGCACGCGCTCGATGTCGGCGGCGCTGAACGCCGGCTCGCGCACGATCTGCGAGAACAACGCGAGCGAGGGCTTGAGCTGGTCGTTCAGCGCATTGAGCGAGGCGCTGCAGGTGTCGAGCGCGCAGCCCACGCGGGTGATCGCACCCAGGCGCTGGCGCGCCTTGGCCACCGCCACCGAATCCATCGTGGCGGTGCTCTCGTTCATCAGCGTGGCGGTGAAGCTGGCGGTGCCGGGCCGCTTGCCCTGGTCGGCGGCGTAACCGGCGTCGAACAGCAGCTGCACGTGGGTCACCGGGATGGTGTGGCGCTCGGCCAAGATCACCTCGATGCCGTTCTTGAGCTTGCCGCGTTCAAGCCGGGGGAAGCTCAGCGACGGGAAGCTGGCGACGGCCGGTACCCCCTTGGCGCGATCCAGCGTGCTCGGGGTGACGCTGTATTTGGCGGCGGCGGGCCGCTGGGGCGCGGGCTTGCCCGCCAGCTCGCCCAGCGGCTTCACCGCCTTGTCCTCGGCGGCGGGATCGAAGCCCTTGTCGGCCGGCAGCACGGTCAGCAGGTAATCGCCCTGGCTGAGCCAGGTGTTCGCCGCGGCCTTGACCGAGGCCGGCGTGGCGGCATCGGCGCGTGCGAGATCCAGCTTGTACGCGCCCGGGTTGCCGCGATAGACCTGCCCTTCGGCCAGGATCACCGCCTTGCCGCCGAAGCCGCCCACCTTCTCCAGCCCACGCACGAATTGCGCGCGGTTGCCGATCTTGGCGCGCGCCAGCTCGTCGGCGGTCGGGCCTTCCCGCAGGAATTTCGCCAGCTCGTCGTTGACCGCCGCCTCCACCTTGGCCGGGTCGACGCTGTGCTTCACGTCGGCCTCGATCTGGAACTGGCTGGCCAGCGCGAAGGGCGCGATGCTGGCGGAAATGCTGTCCACCAGTTTGTCCTGGTACACCAGCCGTTGGTACAGCCGCGAGGTCTTGCCGCCGCCCAGCACGGTCGCGGCGAGATCGAGCTGGATCGCGGCATCCGCGCCCAGTTGCGGCACCACCCAGGTACGGTAGATGCGCGGCTGCGCGACGTGGTCGTGCTGCACGCCGCGCGTCGATTTCGCCAGCGGGGTGATCCACGGCTGCTGGTGCGCCACCGGTGTGCCGGCCGGGATGTCACCGAAATACTTCAGCGCCTTCTCGCGCGCCTGCGCCACCGTGATGTCGCCGGCGAGCACCAAGGTGGTGTTCGCCGCGCCGTAGTTGGCATGGAACCAAGCCTTCACGTCATCCAGCGAGGCGGCGTTCAAATCGGCCATCGAACCGATGGTGTCGTGCTGGTAGGGATGGTTGGCCGGGTAGGTGTTGGCGAGGATGTTCTCGTCCACGCGGCCATACGGGCGGTTCTCGCCCTGGCGCTTTTCGTTCTGCACCACGCCGCGCTGGGTGTCGAGTTCCTTCTGACCGATGGCGCCCAGGAGATGGCCCATGCGGTCGGATTCCATCCACAGCGCCATGTCCAGCGCGGTGGTGGGCACCGTCTCGAAATAATTGGTGCGGTCGAACCAGGTGGTGCCGTTCATGTCGGTGGCACCGGCCAGCTCGAAGGGCTGGAAATACGTGCCTTTGTGGTGCTCCGAGCCCGAGAACATCAGGTGCTCGAACAGATGGGCGAAGCCGGTCTTGCCCTTGGGCTCATCGGCCGAACCGATGTGGTACCAGATGCTCACCGCCACCACCGGCGCCTTGTGATCCTCGTGCACGATCACGGTAAGGCCGTTGGGCAGGGTGAAGCGGGTATAGGCGATCTCCGGCATCTGCCGGGTGGCCGACGCGACCTGCGCGGCGGCGGCGAACGCCGGCGACGGTGCGATACCGGCCGCGGCGCCGAGCAGGCCCGCGATCATCAGGGCCAGAGGCTTGCTTCCCATCGTCTTGCTCCTTTCGTTGTGGGTAAAACCCGAAGGCTAAGGTAGGTCGCAAGTTCTTGACAGTGACGAAAGGCATGCCGCGCTTGATTCTTGCGAAAGCTCCGCGGCGCAGCTGTCCGCCCGCACTGTCCGCCGACCGGGTGGGGTTGTCCGCGGACGGCTTGGCGCATCCCGGGCTGCATGGATTTATTCCAACGCATCAATGAATTGCATCTTTTTTTTGGATTGGCACGGCGATTGCTCATGTCATGGCACGAAACACCACCCCAACCCACCGGAGAATCGCCATGAAACACGAAAACCTGCTGCTGGTCGGCCTGTTCCTCGCCTGCACCCTGACCTGCTCGCTGGTGCTGGGCGGCATGGTGAGCAGTTTCCCCGCCACCACGCGGGCGCTCGGCAACGCCGCCGTCGCCCAGACCGGCACCACGCCCTGCGCCCTCCCCGCCGACGGCGTGATCTGCCCGCGCCAGCCAGGCTGAGAGCTGGTGAAAAATCGCCCGCCTACCGCGGCCGCCGCCGAACGCCCCCGGCGACGCCGCGACGACGTTCGAATTTTTCGCCGGCTCGGCGCGGCGACATGGTTGGCCAGCACGCCGCCATGCACGCGATAATCGGCGGATGCTCCACATCATCCTGCACAACCCGGAAATCCCGCCGAACACCGGCAACGCCATCCGTCTCGCCGCCAACACCGGCGCCGCATTGCACCTGATCCGCCCGCTCGGCTTCGAACTGGACGACGCGCGCCTGCGCCGCGCCGGGCTGGACTACCACGAGTACGCCCGCGTGCGCGTGCACGACCACCTGGACGCCTGCCTCGCCACCATCGGTCACCCGCGCGTGTTCGCCTACTCCACCCGTGGCCAGACTGACTACAGCACCGTGCGCTACCGGGACGGCGACGCCCTGCTGTTCGGCTGCGAAACCGCCGGCCTGCCCGAGCCGGTGTTCGCCGCCATCCCCGCGGCGCAGCGCCTGCGCCTGCCGATGTGCCCGGACAACCGCAGCATCAACCTCTCCAACGCGGTGGCGGTCGCCGTGTACGAAGCCTGGCGGCAGCTGGGCTTCCCCGGCGCCGCTACAATCGACGGATGACCGACCCCGCCCCCAACGCCTGGCTGCCCGCCCCGCTGCGCAAGCTCGCCGGCCGCGCGCTGGAAGCCGCGCTCAACCACACCTTGTCGCTCGATCCGGACACGCAGCACGCGCTGGCCGCGCTCGATGGCCGCCGCGTGGTGCTGCAACTGCGCGGGCCGGAACTCGCGCTGGCGGTGACCGTGGCGGGCGAACTCCTGCGCGTGGGCCCGCCCGATGCCGACGCCGCAGGCCCCGCGCTGCGCGTGAGCGCCACGCCCGGCAGCCTGCTGGCGATGGCGCTGCGCCGCGGCGACGACGGCGTGGCGCCCGGCCAGGTGGAGATCGCCGGCGACGCCGACCTCGCCCGCCGCCTGCAGAAACTGGCCGAACGCTTCGCGCCTGATTTCGAGGAAGCCTTCGCGCGCAGCTTCGGCGACGTGCTGGGCGTGCCCATCGCCCGCGCCATGCGCCAGGCGTTGATCCACGCGAAGGAAAGCGCCAGTCACCTCGGCGAAGATACCGCCGCCTGGCTGCGCGACGAGGCCCGCCTGGTGCTGGCGCCAGGCGAGGCCGAAGCCTTCCTCGACGGCGTGGACGCCTTGCGCGAACGCGGCGACCGCCTGGAAGCCCGCCTCCACCGGATCGAGGCCCGCCTCAAGGGGCGCGCCGCGTGACGCCGCTGGCCGTGGTCCCGCGCCTGCTGCGCGTAGCCGCCGTGCTGCTGCGTTACCGGCTCGACGAGCTGGTCGACGCCACCCACCTGTTCCGTCCGCTGAAACTGCTGCGCCCGCTGCTGGGCCGCCCGACCGTCGACGTGCGCCCGCTGGCGCGCGGCGCGCGCCTGCGCCTGGCGCTCACCGAGCTGGGGCCGATCTTCGTCAAGGCCGGCCAGGTGCTGTCCACCCGCCGCGACCTGGTGCCCGCGGACATCGCCGACGAACTGGCGCTGCTGCAGGATCAGGTGCCGCCGTTCCCCGGCAACGCGGCGCGCGCCATCGTCGAGCGTGAGCTGAAAAAACCGATTGGCCGTCTATACGTCCATTTCGACGAAACCCCGCTGGCCTCCGCCTCCATCGCCCAGGTGCACGCTGCCGAGCTGCCCGACGGCCGCGCCGTGGTGGTGAAGGTGCTGCGCCCCGGCATCGACGCGCAGATCGCGCGCGACGTGAAGCTCTTGCGCTCGCTGGGCGAACTGGCCAACCGCTGGCACCCCAACGCCGACAAGATCCGCCCGCTGGACGTGGTGGCCGAAGTCGAGAAGATGCTGGAGAACGAGCTGGATCTGCAGCGCGAAGGCGCCAGCGCCAGCCTGCTCAAGCGCAACTTCGCCAGCGGCGTGGATCTCTATGTCCCGGAAGTGCACTGGGAACTGACCAGCGCACGCGTGCTGACGCTGGAGCGCGTGCACGGCGTATCCGCCGACGACATCCAGGCCATCGACGCCGCCGGCATCGACCGCAAGACGCTCGCCGCCAAAGGCGTGCGGGTGTTCTACGAGCAGGTGTTCCGCGACAACTTCTTCCACGCCGACGCCCACCCCGGCAACATCTGGGTGGACACCACGCGCACCGGCGAACCACGCTTCATCGCGCTGGACTTCGGCATCATGGGCTCGCTGCCCGAGGCCGACCAGTACTGGCTGGCACAGAACTTCATCGCGCTGTTCGAGCGCGACTACGCGCGCATCGCCAAGCTGCACGTGGATGCCGGCTGGATGCCGTCCAGCGTGCGGCTGGACGAACTCGAAGCCGCCGTGCGCACGGTGTGCGAGCCGTATTTCACGCGCCCGCTGGCACAAATCTCCATCGCCGAGCTGGTGGTGAAGCTGTTCCAGACCGCGCGCCGCTTCGAGCTGACCCTGCAGCCGCAGCTGATCCTGCTGCAGAAAACCCTGCTCAACATCGAGGGCGTGGGCCGCCTGCTCGATCCCGAGATCGACATCTGGGCGGTGGCGCATCCCGTGCTGAAACGCATCCTGCGCGAGCGCTACAGCGTGCGCCGCACCTTGGGCGAAGTACGCAAGCGCCTGCCGGAATGGTTTCACATGGCGCCGCAACTGCCCGGCCTGCTGCACGACTCGCTGGAGCGCCTCGCTCGTGGCGAACAGCACCTGCTGGCCGACGTCGAGACGTTCAGCCACCAGAAGCGCCTGCTGCGTCAGCTGCAGCGCATGATCGCCGGCAGCGCGCTGGGCGCCGCCTTGCTCGTCTGCGCCACTTTGCTGTGGACGTTGGCGCCGCAGCACGGCCCCTGGCCGCCGCTGGGCATGGGCGGGGCGGGGCTGCTCGCGTTCGGCTGGGGCTGGCTGCCCCGCCGCACGTAGGAGCGCGCTGGCGCGCGATGCCTTTCGGCACTCCCCACTCCGCACGATGAGAGCATCGCGGCCAAGGCCGCTCCTACAAGACATGACCCCCATCGACATCCTCTACCAGGACGACGCCCTGATCGCGGTGAACAAGCCCGCCGGCCTGCCCGTGCATCGCTCCAAGATGGTGAACGACGCCGAGCACTACCTGGTGGACGTGCTGCGCGAGCAGGTGGGCGGCAACGTCTACCTCGCCCATCGGCTCGACCGCGCCACCAGCGGCGTGCTGCTGGTGGCGCGGTCGAGCGAGGTCGCCGCCGCGCTGGGCGAGCAGTTCATGGGCCGCGACGTGCACAAGCAGTATCTGGTGGTGGTGCGCGGCTGGCCCGAACCCGCCGCAGGCGTGGTCGACTACCCGCTGCCCGGCTCGCGCGAAACCGGCCCGCGCCGCGAGGCCCGCACGCACTACCAACGGCTCGCCACGGTGGAAGTGCCGATCGAACTCGGGCGCTATCCGCAGCAACGCTATGCCCTGCTGCTGGCCGCACCTGAAACCGGCCGCTTCCGCCAGATCCGCAAGCACCTCGCCCATCTCAACCACCCGGTGATCGGCGACTGCCAGCACGGCCGCAGCGACCACAACCGCCTCTACAAGCAGCACTTCGCCTGTCACCGCATGCTGCTGCATGCGTGGAAGCTGGATTTCCACCACCCCGCAAGCGGCGCGCCGATGACGCTCGAAGCGCCGCTGGACACCGAATACACGGCGCTGCTGGAGCGCTTCGGCTGGTCGACGGCCCAGCAAAACCCGTAGGAGCCCGCTGACGGGCGATGCTCTTGCTCCGATGCGTCAAAGCAAGAGCATCACCCGTCAGCGGGCTCCTACGGGCGCGTCATGCGCTTCGGCCCGCCAATGCGATCCCCTACACTCCACCCATGCTGACCATCAGCCGCACCCTCGCCATCCCCGAACCCGAACTGGTCGAGCGCTTCTTGCGCGCCGACGGTCCGGGCGGGCAGCACGTGAACCGCACCGAGAGCGCGGTGGAGCTGCGTTTCGACGTGGCGCGCTCGCCCTCGCTGCCGGAACCGCTGCGCGCGCGCCTGCTGGCGCGGCGCGACCGCCGCCTCACCGACGACGGCGTGCTGGTGATCCAGGCGCGCCGCTTCCGCGACCAGGCACGCAACCGCGACGACGCACGCGAGCGGTTGACCGAGATCATCCGCGCCGCGCAGGTGGTGCCGAAGAAGCGCGTGGCCACCAAGCCCACGCGCGCCTCCAAGGAACGCCGCCTGGTCGGCAAGCAGCAACGCGGCAAGCTGAAACAACTGCGCTCAAGCAAGCCGGGGCCAGAATGAAGGGCCACCTGTTCACCCCCGCCGAACTGCCGCCCGCGATGCCCAGGCTGGCCGACACCTGGCGTCGCCGGTGCTGCCGCGGCGTGCTGCGGCTCGCCGGCTGGAGCCTCGTCGGCGTATTCCCCGACACCCCCAGGCTGGTGCTGATCGCCGCGCCGCATTCCTCGTGGTGGGACGGCATCTGGGGCTTGCTCATCAAGGCCGCCGTTGGCGCCGACGTGCACTTCATGGGCAAGCAGGAGCTGTTCCGTGGCCCGCTCGGCGCCCTGCTCGTCAAACTCGGCGGCATCCCCATCAACCGCCGCTCGGCGCAGGGCGTGGTGGAGCAGATGACCCAGCGCTTCGCGGAACAAGGCACGCTGTGGCTTGGCGTGGCGCCCGAAGGCACCCGGCAGCGCGTGGAGAAATGGAAGAGCGGCTTCTGGCGCATCGCCCACGACGCCAACGTGCCGGTGTTCCCCGTCGCTTTCCACTATCCCGACAAGACCATCCAGCTCGGCCCGCTGTTCGACACCACGGACGACATGGCCGCCGACATGGCGCGGCTGCGCGCGTGGTACGCGCCGTTCAAGGGCAAGCATCACGGGGTGTGACTAGCGCCCCGAATGCCCCGGCTCGTCGTAGTCGCGGTACGTCAGCAGGCCCGGCCGCACCAGGTCGATGAAGGCGCGCGCCTCTGCGCTGAGGAACTTGCCCTTGCGCATCACCACGCCGTAGCTGCGCTGCGGAAACCAACGCGACATGTTGCGCACGGCCAGCCGCCGGTGGTCGGCCTCGGTGATGCAGATGCCGGTGACGATGGAGATGCCCATGCCCATCGCCACGTATTCCTTGATGACGTCCCAGCCGCCCACTTCGATCGCCACGTGGTAGGGCACCTGGTTCTGCTGGAACACCAGATCCACCAGCCGGTAGGTGGACAAGCGCTGCGGCGGCAGGATCAGCCCGTAGGGCGAAAGATCCTTCAGCGCCACCTCCGGCTGCGCCGCCAGCGGGTGATCCTTCGGCAGGATCAGCATGGGATCGTAGTGGCGCACCGGCGCCCAGGCGATGTCGTTGGGCACGTCCAGCATCGAGCCCACGGCGAAGTCGGCCTTGTCCTCGCGCAGCATGGCCAGGCCATCCTTGCCGGTGACGTTGGCCAACTGCATCTGCACCGCGGGATAGCGCTCGCGGTAGCGGCGCACCAGCTCGGGCAGCAGGTAGGCGATGGTGGAGGTACCGGCGGCAATGGTGAGCTTGCCGGCCTGCAAACCCTGCACCTTGGCCTGGAAATCGCGATCCAGGTTCTCCCAGCCCTCCACCAGCGGGCGCGCCAGCTCGTACAGCGCCTCGCCCGCGTCGGTGAGGTTGATGCGCCGGCGGCGGCGCTCCAGCAGCGTCGTACCCAGTTCGCGCTCCAGCGCCTGCAACTGCAGGCTGACCGAAGGCTGGGACAGGAACAGCGCCTCGGCGGCGCGGCTCAGCGTGCCCAGTTTCACCGTGGCCACGAAGGCACGCAGCTGCTTGTGGCGGTTGCCCTTGTAGTAGTAGCGCGCGCTCTCGAGAGCCGAACCATCCGCCGGCGCATGTTTTTTTGCTGCACTGCGGCTAGCCTTTCCGGCGCTTTTTACACGCTTTGATGGCGCTTTTTGTACTTTCATACCAGTAACTTACATTTGTCTTTGATATTGTCAATACCAAAGATTGAAACATTTGTTTTGTCAAACAATCATGCCGTGGCCTAACTTCGAGCCGTCCATCGCTACGGAGCCCATCATGGCCTTGCCCCGCGAACGCCTCGACACCCGCGCCGTCGAAATCACCGCCCACACCTCGCCCGCGCAGCAGGCGATCCTCTGCCCGCAAGCGCTGGCTTTCCTCGCCGACCTGCACCGCCGCTTTGATGGCCGCCGCCAGCAACTGCTGGCCGCCCGCCGCACCCGCCAGGCGCACTGGGATGCCGGCGCACGGCCGGATTTCCGCGCCGACACCACCGCGATCCGCGAGTCGGAGTGGACGGTGGCACCGATCCCCGCCGCGCTGCGCGACCGCCGCGTGGAGATCACCGGGCCGGTGGATCGCAAGATGATCATCAACGCGCTGAACTCCGGCGCCAAGGTGTTCATGGCCGATTTCGAGGATTCCTCGGCGCCTAGCTTCGCCAATCAGATGGACGGCCAAATCAATCTGCGCGATGCGGTGAATGGCCAGCTCGACTACACCTCGCCCGAGGGCAAGCACTACGCGGTGAGCGCCAACCCCGCTGTGCTGGTGGTGCGTCCGCGCGGCTGGCATCTGCCCGAGCGGCATGTGCTGGCCGATGGCGAGAGCATGGCCGGCGCGCTGGTGGACTTCGGCCTGTATGCCTTCCACAACGCACGCGCCCTGCATCGCCGCGATCGCGGCCCGTATTTCTACCTGCCCAAGCTGGAGTGCATGGAAGAAGCCGCACTGTGGGATGCGGTGATGGCGCACGCCGAGCGCGAACTGGACATCCCGCCGGGCAGCATGAAGGTGACCGTGCTGATCGAAACCCTGCCCGCCGCGTTCGAGATGCACGAGATCCTGCACGCGCTGCAATCGCGCTGCGTGGGCCTGAACGCCGGTCGCTGGGATTACGTGTTCTCCTACCTGAAGACCCTGCGCCGGCACCGCGACCGCCTGCTGCCCGAGCGCGGCCAGGTGCAGATGACGGTGCCGTTCCTGAAGAATTACTCGGAACTGCTGATCCAGACCTGCCACCGTCGCGGCGCCTTCGCGATGGGCGGCATGGCGGCGCAAATCCCGATCAAGGGTGACGAGGCCGCAAACGAGGCCGCGCTGGCCAAGGTGCGCGCCGACAAGCTGCGCGAGGTGCGCGCCGGCCACGACGGCACCTGGGTGGCGCATCCCGCGCTGGTTGGCGTGGCGCAGGCCATCTTCGACGAGCACATGCCCGAACCTAACCAGCGCGACGTGGAGCGCGACGACGTGCGCGTGACGCGCGAGCAACTGCTCGCGCCCTGCCCCGGCACCATCACCCGCGCCGGCTTCGACAACAACGTGGAGGTGTGCCTGCGCTACACCGCCGCGTGGCTGGACGGCCTGGGCTGCGTGCCGATCCACCACCTGATGGAAGACGCCGCCACCGCCGAGATCGCCCGCGCACAGTTGTGGCAATGGCTCCATCACGGCCAGCTCAGCTTCTCCGACCACGCGCCGATCGACTTCGCGCTGTTCGACCACGCGCTGGCCAGCCACACCCACCGCCTGCGCGACAGCCAGCACCCCGGCGCCGCGCGCGCCGATGCGGCGGCCACGCTGATCCGCGCGCTGATCCACGCCGACACGCTGGTCGATTTCCTCACCCTGCCCGCCTACGAACAACTCTGACCCTCTTTTTCCCTTCTCCCTCCGGGAGAAGGTGCCCGGAGGGCGGATGAGGGTGCGGATGCACGCGGACACCGCGCTAGCCCCGAACCCTCTCCCCAACCCCTCTCCCGAAGGGAGAGGGGCTCAATCACTACCGGAGCCTTGCCATGAAGACCGCCGAACAACTCACCCTGGACTGGAACAACAACCCGCGCTGGAGCGGCGTGCGCCGCAACTACACCGCGGCGGACGTGGTGCGCCTGCGCGGCACCGTGGCCATCGAGCACTCGCTGGCCAAGCGTGGCGCCGAGCGCCTGTGGAAATCCCTGCACGAGGAAGACTTCGTCAACGCCCTCGGTGCACTCACCGGCAACCAGGCCATGCAGCAGGTGAAAGCGGGCCTCAAGGCGATCTATCTCAGCGGCTGGCAGGTGGCCGCCGACGCCAACAACGCCGGCGAGATGTATCCCGACCAGTCGCTCTACCCGGCCAACTCGGTGCCGCAGGTGGTCAAGCGCATCAACAACACCCTGCTGCGCGCCGACCAGTTGCACCACGCCGAGGGCAAGGACGGCATCGACTGGCTGGCGCCCATCGTGGCCGATGCCGAGGCCGGTTTCGGTGGCGTGTTGAATGCGTTCGAGCTGATGAAGGCGATGATCGAAGCCGGCGCCGCCGGCGTGCATTTCGAGGATCAGCTCGCCAGCGTGAAGAAGTGCGGCCACATGGGCGGCAAGGTGCTGGTGCCCACCCGCGAAGCCGTGGACAAGTTGAACGCCGCGCGCCTCGCCGCCGACGTGCTCGGCGTGCCCACGCTCATCGTGGCGCGCACCGACGCCGACGCGGCGGATCTCCTCACCTCCGACATCGACGCCAACGACCAGCCCTTCGTCACCGGCGAACGCACCGTGGAAGGCTTCTTCCGCGTCAAGCCCGGCCTGGATCAGGCAATCAGCCGCGGCCTCGCCTACGCGCCCTATGCGGATCTTGTGTGGTGCGAAACCAGCAAGCCCAACCTCGCCGACGCGCGCCGCTTCGCCGAGGCGATCCACGCGAAGTTCCCCGGCAAGCTGCTCGCCTACAACTGCTCGCCTAGCTTCAACTGGAAACAGAACCTGGACGACGCCACCATCGCCAGGTTCCAGCAGGAACTGGGCGCGATGGGCTACAAGTTCCAGTTCATCACCCTGGCCGGCTTCCACAGCCTGAACTACGGCATGTTCGACCTGGCGCACGGCTACGCGCGCCGCCAGATGAGCGCCTTCGTGGAGCTGCAGGAGAAGGAATTCGCCGCCGCCGAACGTGGCTTCACCGCCGTGAAACACCAGCGCGAAGTGGGCACCGGCTACTTCGACGCGGTGACCCAGGCCATCCAGCAAGGCCAGTCGTCCACCACGGCGCTGAGCGGTTCGACGGAAGAGGCACAGTTCGCGGCGGCATGAGCGAGGGTCGCGCCGGCCGATCGAGGCCGGCGCTGCGCCAGGGTCACCCGTACAGCTCCGCTGTCGGGTGACCCAACAGGAAGCCCTGTCCGAATTCGCAGCCCATTGCCAGCAGGGCGTCGCGCTGCGCTTCGGTTTCGATGCCTTCGGCGATGACGCCGATACCGAGCGCGCGCGCCAGCACGAGAATCGCCATCACCACGGTATGGGCGCCGCCGGCCACCTCGGCATCCAGCTCGCACACGAACGCCCGATCGATCTTCAGTTCGCCCAGCGGCAGCGAATTCAGATAGCTGAGCGAAGAATAGCCGGTGCCGAAATCATCCAGTGCCGCCTGCACTCCCGCCGTGCGCAAGCGCGCCAGGATGGCGCGCACCAGCGCCGGGTCGTCCAGCAAGGCGCCTTCGGTCAACTCGACCAGCAGGCGCTTCGGCGGCAGCCCGCTGCGCTCCATCAGCTGCAGCAGGCGACGGTCGAAATCCGCATGTCGCAGGTGCAGCGGCGCCACGTTGACCGTCACGAAGCCGGGGCCGGCATCCGCCCGCGCCATGCGCTCGCAGACCATGCCGTACATCTGCCAATCGATGGCTTCGAGCAGACCGCAGGCTTGCGCCACACGCACGAAATCCCCGGGCAACAGCACGCCACGGCGCGGGTGGCGCCAGCGCAGCAGGGCTTCGTGGCCCACCACCTCGCCGGTGTCCAGCCGGCAGATCGGCTGGTAGTACGGCACGAACTCGCCATGCTGCAAGGCGTGGCGCAACTCGACCTCCAGCGCCAGTTCGTCCACCGCATGGCGTGCCATCCTCGCGTCGAACATCGCATAGCAGCCGCGCCCCATCCGCTTGGCGCGGTACAAGGCCATGTCCGCGTCGCGCAGCAGCGCATCGGCCTGTTCGTGCTGCCCGGCCAGCGCAACGCCGACGCTGGCGGAAGGCTGCAGCTCACGGCCGCCGACGACCAGCGGCTGGTGCAAGGCCTGCAACACCTCCTGCGCCACGCGCTCGGCCACCACCGGCGCGGCCACCGCATCCAGCAGGATCACGAACTCGTCCCCGGCCAGCCGCGCGACCACGTCCGGCGCGGCCACGCAGGCACGCAGCCGATGCGCCATCGCCTGCAGGAAGGCGTCGCCGGCCAGGTGGCCAAGGCTGTCGTTGATGATCTTGAAGCGATCCACATCCAGGTACAGCAGCGCGCAAGGCGCCGCTTGCGGCGAACGCGCCAGGCGCTCGCCCAGCCGCTCGCGCAGGAAGCCGCGGTTGGGCAGGCCGGTCAGCGCATCGTGCATCACTTCGTGGCGCAACTGTCGCTGGATCTGCTCGCGCTCGGCAATCTGCTCGCGCAACGCGCGCGTGCGCTCCTCCACCCGCTGTTCCAGCCGCAGGTTGGCCTGCAACAGCGCAGCGGCGGCGCGGCGACGCTGGATGCTGTGGGCAATCTGCAGGGCGGCGAAGCCCAGCAGCTCCTGGTCGGCGGGGCCGAAGCGCATCTCGTCGCCGTACCCTTGCACCGCGACCACGCCGATAGCCTTGTCCCCCGCGCGCAATGGCACCCCCAGCCAGCAGGAGGACGGCGCACCCAACCGCCGCGGCACCACCTCGCCGGCCGCGGCCAGCGCATCGAGTTCGTGCCGGCTGGCCAGCAGCGGCTTGCCGGTGCGCAACACGTAAGCCGTGACGCCCTGCTCCATCGGCATGCCAAAGGCGCTTTGCACGCCGGCATCCACGTGATACGGAAAATCCAGCCACTGCCGCTGTTCGTCGAGCAGGGCGATGAAGAAGTTCGAGGCGTCCAGCAGGCTGCCCACCTCGGCATGCACCCGCTGGTAGAACGCCGCCTCGTCGAGGTCGGCCGTGCCCAGTTCCGCCAGCCGGAACAGCGCCGACTGCAGGCGTTCCGCCCGCTGGCGCTCCTGCACCTCCTCCTGCAGCTCGCGGTTGGCGGCGGCCAGTTCGCTGGTGCGCAATTGCACCCGGCGCTCCAGCTCGTCCTTGCTCTGCTTGCGCTCCAGCGCGGTGAGCACGTGCTGGGCGACGAATTCCAGCAACGCGCGATCCTCGGCGGTATAGCCGACACCTTGCCGGTAGCTCTGCACCACCAGCGCGCCATGCACGTCGCCATCGCGCAGCATCGGCACACCCAGCCAGTCCACGCTGTCCGGCCCGACCACTTCCAGCGGCTCGCCGATCTGCGCCATCAACTGCTCGGCGCTGCCCATCAGCGGTTTGCCGTGGGTCAGCAAATACCAGGTCAGCGAACCGCGCCGCGACTCCATGGTTTCGTCGCACGCGATCTCGGGGCCGACGGTGTCCAGCGTGTCGGCGAAGTACAGGAAGCGCAGCGTGCCGCGCGCCGCAGCGTGCCGGACGATGAAGAAATTCTCCGCGTACATCAGCGTGCCCACGATGGCATGGATGCCGCGCAGGAACTCGCCCATGTCGTGCTCGGCGCCGGCCAGTTCGGAAATGGCGAACAAGGCGCGCTGCAGGTTTTCCGAGCGTTCCAGCCGGTCATGCGAGTCGTGCAACGCGGCCAGCTCCAGCAGCCGCCGCAATTGCCGGCCGGCCTGCGCCAGGCAGGGCTCCAGCGCGTCGCGCACGTCCCGACCCGCCAGCGCCACCGGCGGCGTCAGCAGCAACACCGCCGGCACGCCGGGTGCCAGCCGCAGCGCCAGCCCGGCGCCGACCAGCACCGGCGCCGCAAGCTCCGTGTCCGGTGCCGCCTGCAGCCAGGCCGCCAGCGGCGCATCCGGCTCGCCGCTGGTGACGCGGCATTCGCCACGCTCCAGCCACAAGACCCGGGCATGCCCCCAGGCCGGATCGCCGTGCGCCAGCTCCACCACCCGTTCGGCCACCGCCTGTGGCGTGGCCGCGTCGACCAGCCGGCCCAGCCACGCCAGCCGCGCGGCCTCGCCCGGAACCACAGCGCTCGTCCCTTGGGGCCGACTCATGCGCGGATGATCCTTGCCTGGACTGAAGCAGGCATCAGGGTACACGTTTTCCCGTAGTCGACGCCCTCATCGACAGCCACCGGATCACCTCGGCCAGCCCGCCTTTCCGTGCCCGATGCCACCGGAACGCGGTAGCCAGCCGACGGTCAAGGCATGCCGGCGGGCAACCACGCCTCGAGCCGTACCTGTTCCAGCCGCAGCCAGCCGGCGGCACGGAGACGCTCGTGGATGGCGCCCACGCAATCATCCCGAAGTGATGCCGCAAGGCCGCTCAGCCTGGCGGCGGTGCCAGTGCGCGCGGCTTGCGCCCGAAGCGCCGCTGCAGCTTGTCCATGTAGAGATAGATCACCGGCGTCAGGTACAGCGTGAGCACCTGCGAGACGAGCAGACCGCCGACCACCGCCAGGCCCAGCGGGCGACGCGAGGCGGCGCCGGCGCCGAGGCCCAGCGCGATCGGCAAGGTGCCGGCGAAGGCGGCCATGGTGGTCATCATGATCGGGCGGAAGCGCACGTGGCAGGCCTCGACGATGGCCGCGGCCGGCGTCATGCCTTCCTCGCGCTGCCGCTCCAGCGCGAAGTCGATCAGCATGATGGCGTTCTTCTTCACGATGCCGATCAGCATGACGATGCCGACGAAGGAGAACAGATCGAGCGGCGCGTGGAAGATCATCAGGGTGAGCAGCGCGCCCACCGCCGCCGCCGGCAGCCCGGAGAGGATGGTGAGCGGATGGATGAAGCTCTCGTAGAGGATGCCCAGCACCAGGTAGATCACGAACACCGCCAGCACCAGCAGCAGGCCCATGCCCTGCATCGATTGCTCGAAGGCCTGCGCCGTGCCCTGCACGCTGCCGGTGATGGAAGCCGGCAGATCGAGCCGGCGCATCGCGCCGTCGATCTCGTCCACCGCCTGGCTGAGGCTCACGCCGTGCGCGAGGTTGAAGGAAATCGTCACCGCCGGCAGCTCGCCCTGGTGGTTCACGGTGAGCGCCCGCGCGCTGCGCGTGAAACTGGCCACGGTGGAGAGCGGCACCAGCTTGCCGCTGCTGGCGGTGACGTAGAGCTGCGACAGCACGGCCGGATCATTCTGCAGCGCGTACTGCACCTGCAGGATCACCCAATACTGCGTGGCCGCGCCGTAGATGGTGGACACCTGACCCTCGCCGAAGGCGGTGCCCAGCGCGCTTTGCACCTGGCGCATGGTGAGCCCCAGCGGCGCCAGCTTGGCGCGATCGACCTGGACATCGATGGCCGGGCCGTTCAGGTCGAGGTCGCTGGTGACATCCTGGAAGCCCGGCAGCCTGGCGAAGGCCGCCATCACCTTGCCGGACTCCGCGTACAGCGCGTCGAGGTCGGTGGACTGCAAGGTGTACTGGTACTGTGCCTTGGAGGTGCGACCGCCGACCTGGATCGACGGCGGGTTCTGGATATAGGCGCGGATGCCCGGCACCCTGGCAAACTGCGCGCGCAGCTCCTGCATGATCTGGTCGGGATCGAGCCGGCGCTCGCCCGCCGGCTTCAGGCGCATGAAGATCGAGCCGTTGTTGGTGGTGACACGCGGCCCGCCCGAGCCCACCGAGGACATGTAGGCGACGACGTTCGGGTCGGCACCCACGATGGCCGCGAGCTGCTGCTGGCGCTGGCCCATCGCGGCGATGGAGATGTCGTCCGGCCCCTCGGTGTTGACCACGAGCTGGCCGGTGTCGCCGGCCGGGATGAAATCCTTGTCCACCACGGCGAACAGCAGCGCGGTGGCGGCAAGGCTGGCGAAGAACACGCCCAGCACCGTGCGCGGATGCGCCACCGCCCACGCCAGCGAGCGGTTGTAGCCGTCGCGCACGCGGTTGAAGCCGGCATCGAAGGCCAGCGCCACGCGCGACTTCTGCTCGTGCTCGGCATGCGTCACGAAGCGGCTGCACAGCATCGGCGTGAGCGTGATGGAGACGAAGCCGGAGATCAGGATGGCGGTGGAGATCACCACCGCAAACTCGTGGAACAGCCGCCCCACGATGCCGCCCATGAACATCACCGGCAGGAACACCGCCACCAGCGACAGCGTCATCGAGAAGATGGTGAAGCCGATCTCGCCCGAACCCCTGATCGACGCCTCGTACGGCTCCATGCCGGCCTCGACGTGGCGCACGATGTTCTCCAGCATCACGATGGCATCGTCCACCACGAAGCCGACGACGAGGGTGAGCGCGAGCAGCGAGAGGTTGTCCAGGCTATAGCCGAGCGCGTACATCACGCCGAAGGTGCCCACCACCGACACCGGCAGTGCCAGCGCGGGGATCAGCGTGGCCGAGGCATTGCCGAGGAACAGGTAGATCACCAGGATCACCAGCAGGCCGGCCAGCAGCAAGGTGTACTGCACGTCGTCCACCGAGGCGCGGATCGACGCCGAGCGGTCGTACAGCGTCTGCAGCGTGATCGATGGCGGCAGCGTGGCCTCGAAGCCGGGCAGCACTTGCTTGATGCGGTCGATGGTGGCCACCGTGTTGGAGCCGGGCTGGCGGTCGATGGCGAGCACCATCGCGCGCTTGCCGTTGAACCAGCTCGCCACCTGGTCGTTCTGCACGCCATCGCTGGCGTGGCCGAGCTGCGCCAGCGTCACCGGCGCACCGTTGCGCCAGGCCACGATGAGCTTGTTGTACGGCGCGGCGCGCGCGATCTGCCCGTTCGAGCTGACCTGCAGCAGTTGGCGCGAGCCGTTCAGGGCGCCGGTGGCGAGGTTGACGTTGGCGTCGGCAATCGCCTGCTGCAACGTGTCGATGCCGATGCCGTGCGCGGCGAGCCGGGCCGGGTCGACGCCGATGCGCACGGCGTATTTCTGCGCGCCGAACACGCTCACCTGGGCCACGCCCTGCACCATCGACAACTCCTGCGCCAGCCGCGTCTCGCCGTAGTCGTCCACGGTGGAGAGCGGCAGCGTGTCGGAGCTGATCGCCAGATACAGGATGGCCTTGTCCGCCGGGTTCACCTTGCGGAAGGTGGGCGGCGTCGGCATGTTGGTGGGCAGCTGGCGCTGCGCCGCCGAGATCGCCGCCTGCACGTCCTGCGCGGCGCCATCGATGCTGCGGTCGAGGTCGAAGGTCAGCGTGATCGAGGTCGAGCCCAGCGCGCTGGTCGAGGTCATCTGGCTGACCCCGGCGATGGTGGAGAACTGGTTCTCCAGCGGCGTGGCCACCGCGGTGGCCATGGTTTCCGGCGAGGCGCCCGGCAAGCTTGCGCTCACCGAGATGGTGGGAAAGTCCACGTTCGGCAACTCGTTCACCGCGAGCTTCGGATACGCCGCCACGCCGAACACCAGCAGCGCGATCATCACCAGCGTGGTCATCACCGGGCGGCGGATGCACAGGGCAGGGAGATTCAAAGAACCGCCTCCCCGTAGGAGCGCGCTGGCGCGCGATGGCGTGTTCCGCCCAAACCCTCATCGCGCACCAGCGCGCTCCTGCAGCGAAACGATGCGGCGCTCATTCCGCCACCACCTGTACCCGGCTGCCGTCGGTCAGCAACATCTGCCCGTCGGTGACCACCTCTTCGCCGCCGGCGAGGCCTTGCGCGATCACGATGCGCGCGCCATTGCCAGTGCCCGCCGTGACCCTGCGCTGCCGCGCGCGGCCCTGCGCATCCACCACGAACACGAAGCTGCCCTGCGGCGAGTTCTGCAGCGCGGTGGCCGGCACCGTCACCACGTCGTGCAGGCGCGCGGTGGGCAGGGTCACCTGCACGAACTCACCGGGCGTGAGGCGGCCGTCCGCGTTGGGGGTGCTCGCCTTCAGCTGGATCGTGCCGGTGCCGGTGTCCACCGCGTTGTCGATGAAATCCAGCGTGGCGGACAACGGCTGGCCGGCCGCGCCCGGCACCTGCACGCGCACCGCGAGCGGCCCGTGCGCGGCGGCGGCGCGCACCTCTGCCAGGCTGGCCTCCGGCACGGCGAAGCCGACGTGGATGGGCCGCACCTGGTTCAGCACCACGAGCCTGGTGGCGTTGGCGCTCACCTGCGCGCCGGGATACACCAGCGGCGCGCCGGCGAGACTGTCCACCGGCGCCTTGATCTGCGCGTAGCCCAGCTGGGTCTGCGCCATTTCCACGGCGGCCGTGTCCGCCTTCACCGCGGCGGCGGCGATGCCCACGTTCGCTTGGTAGCCGTCATAGTCGGTCTTCGACACATAGCCCTTGGCCAGCATCGGCGTGTAGCGACGCAGCACCTGCTGCGCATTGGCGAGCTGGGCCTGATCCTTGGCGAGGTTGCCGCGCGCCTGGTCGAGCTGCGCCTGCAGCAGGCTGGGGTCGATCCGCGCGATCACTTCGCCCGCATGCACGCGGCCGCCCAGCGCATAGGCAATGGACTGCAACTGGCCGCTGACGCGCGACTGCACGGTTACGCTGGCATACGCCTCGGCGTAGCCGTTCACGGTGAGCGACAGCGCGAGGTCGCCGCGTTCGGCCCGGGCCACGCGCACCGGCACGGTGGCGGCGGCCTTCGGCGGATTTGCCGGCCGGCGCGATGAGGCCTCATGCGCCAGCCAGGCGACCGCGAGGGCCACGCCGGCGAGCGCCGCGAATTTCTTCCAGTGCATGCGCTGCGGCATGGGTGCTCCGTTTCGTGCATCGAGGCGTCCTGCCAGCCGATGCCGTGCCGGAAGCCAGACCAAGGCACAACGCGCGGCGCGCCGCCACGTTGACTGTCACGACATATTTTACGCCGCCGGCGATCCAGCCCGGCGCGCGCGGCTACGCGGGTACGGCGAACGTTCGCCCCTGCCGCGTCACGGCTTGCGCGTTTCAGGCGCCTCCAGCGCGTCCAGCGCCTGCAGGTTTTCCTTGATGCGGCCCATCACCTCCAGCGCCTGCCGCATCTCCTCGTAGGCGATGCCGGCGGTGGCCTCGCGGCGCAGTTCGCGTGCGATGCGTTCCATGTCGTCCACCACCTCGTGCGCCTGTGCGGTGACGTAGAGCCGCCACGCGCGGCGGTCGCGCGGATCGGGCCGGCGCTCGACGAAACCGGCCGCCTGCAAGCGGTCGATCACCCGGCCCACGGCGATGGGTTCCATCTCCAGCATCTCGGCCAGCTCGTTCTGGCGCAGGCCTTCGCGGTGATAGAGCATCTTGGTGGCGCGCCACTGCGCGCGGGTGAGGCCGAACTGCACCGCCCTTCGATCGAAGTGCTTGCGGAACAGCAAGGTCACGTCGTTCATCAGGTAGCCGAAGGAAAGCTCTTCCGTTTTCGCCATGATCGGGTGCACCCTGTGCCGTATGGCGCAAGCATAAGCTGAACCCGCGCAAGCCGGAGCCATGCCCATGAGCATTCGCGTCATCACCGCCGACATCACCACCCTCGCCGTGGACGCCATCGTCAACGCCGCCAACGAAACGCTGCTGGGCGGCGGCGGGGTTGACGGCGCCATCCATCACGCCGCTGGTCCGGCGCTGCGCAGCGCCTGCGCGGCCTTGCCGCAGTTGCGCCCCGGCGTGCGCTGTCCCACCGGCGAGGCGCGCATCACACCCGGTTTCGGCCTGCTGGCCCGCTACGTGATCCACACCGTCGGCCCGGTCTGGCGCGACGGCCGGCATGGCGAGCCGCACCTGCTGGCCGCCTGCCACCACAACGCCCTGGCGCTGGCACACGAGCACGATCTGCGCCGCATCGCCTTCCCCGCCATCAGCTGCGGCGCCTACGGCTATCCGCCGCCGCTCGCCGCGCGGGTCGCCATCGACGCGCTGCTGGAGGCCAACCGCGAACGGCCCGAGTTCGAGCTCACCGTGTGCTGTTACGGCGAGGGCATGCGTGCGGTGTTCGAAACCGCGCTCAACGCAGCTTGAACGGATAAAGCGGCGGTAGTTCATCCATGCCAGGCGCGTCATCGATGCGCCACGCCAGGCCCGGCCTGAACGCTGCCGCCAGCGCCGCGCCGTCGATCTCCGCCGCCGCACCGCCGTAGCAGCGCTGCTGCAAGGCTTCCAGCGCATGGCGCTGCGTTTCGTCCGCCAGCGCCGCCGTGAGCTCGCCCGGCTGGCGCATCGCGGGGCGCTCGGCCTGCGCCCAGGCCAGCAAGGTATGCAGTTGCGCCGAGGCATCGTGGCCGCGTGCGGCCGCAAGGAAAGCCGCCCGCTGCTCGCGCGCGGAAGGGACGGCCACCGGCGCGGTGGCCGTCGCCGGGCGCGGCGCCTGCCCCCGGTGCAGCCACCACCACGCGGCGAAACTCGCCAGCCACAGCACCAGGCTGGCCAGGGCGATCCAGCGCCACAGCATCAGCTGCCCTGCGGCGCCGGCGACAGGCGGAGCCGTCGCGGTGGGTGCCGCCACGACAGCGCCCGTCGGCGCCGCGGCCGTCGGCGCGACAGTGGCAGCCACCGCTCCCGCCGCCGGCAACACGGTGAGCGTGTGCGCGGGAATCTCGGCGGTCTGCACCTGGCCGCGGGTCACGTCGAACCAGCGCAACGTGGTGGCGGGCAGGGTCAGCGTCCCGGCCTGCTCGGGCACCACCGCAAAGGCGCGCTGGCTGCTGCCCACCAGCCACGGGCCGTCGCTGCCGGTGGTGGTCTTGGGCTGATCGGGATACACGGTGGCACCGCCGACCGCAGGCAGGCTGAGCGCCGGCAGCGCATCGGCCGGCACGCCGGTGGCGGACAACTGCATCTGGAGATTGATCGGCTGGCCCACGCGCACCGGCGTGCCCGCCGCTGGCCAGCCGCTGAGCGTGAGGCTGAGCGCGCGCGCCGGCAGCCACGCCGACGCGCCCCAGTTGGCCGGTACCGGCTGCACCTGCACCGTCACCGGCGGCGCGCTGGCGCTGACCTGGTTGCCGATGCCGAAGAAGCTGTCCGGGTTGCCCGGGTCGAGCGCTTCACCCTGGAAGCCCAGCGCGGGAATGGTGAGCGCACCGGCATGCTGCGGCACCAGCGCATAGCGCCGTTCGATCACGTGATAGGTGTTGCCGCCGCGCACGCTGTCGTACTGCAGATCCTGCCCTACCTGCGACAGCTGCACGCCGCCGACCTGCAGCGCGTCCAGCGCGCCACCGCTCAGGTTGCCGCGATAGAAAATCTTCACCACGTAGCTGAGCTGCTGGCCCACCCAGGCCTGCTTGGGCTCGACGTCGGCTTCCATGAACAGGTTGCGGTCCGGTGCCGCCGCGCTGGCGGCGCTGGCTGGCCGCACCGTGATCGACAGGGGCGCGGTCTGCATGCCGTCGACCGTGAGCGCGGGAATCGTGAGCGCGCCCACGCGGCGCGGCCGCAGCACCACGCCGATCACCAGCTCGCTGCTGCGCCGGCCGTTGACGATGCTGAGGTTGCTGCTCTGCGACTGGCCCAGCACCTCAAAATCCGTCTGCAGCGGCGACAGGTCGGGCGGGCTGGTGAAGCCGCCGCCGGCGACGCGCAGGTTCAGCGTCACCGTGTCGCCCAGGCTCACGGTGTGCCGATCCAGCGTGGCGCTGACCGTGGCAGCCTGCGCCGCCAACGGCAGGATCAGGCACAGCCACAGGGCCAGCCCCCGCGCGGTTCGTCCGCTGCCCGCGATCAGCGCCAGACAGCCCAGCCAAGCCTTTCGTCGCCACATCATGGCCCGTCTCCATCAGGCGCACCGCCGTGGCGGCGCTGGTATTCGAGTTCGAACTTGCGCCGCAGCAGCGCGCCGGGATCGTCGGGCACGCGCTGCAAGGCCTGCCGCAGATCGGCCGGCAGTTTCGCGGAAACATCGTCGCCGGCGGCGGCGCCGAGCTGGTGCGTGGCGGGCGGCGCGCCGGGGTGCGCGGTGGCGGCCCCCAGCTCCTTGTCCAACTGCTGCTTGAGCGCCTGCTGGGCCCGGGTGGCCTGCGCCTGCAACGCCGCCTGCTGCGCGGGCGTCAGCGGCGTGGATCGACTCTTGTCCTGCCCGTTCTTGCCCGGCTGTTCCCTGCCTTGCTGGTGCTGGTTCGCCGTGCCGGCCTTGTTGCCGGGACTCGATGCAGGCGACGGCGGGCTGGCGCTGCTGGCAGCGGAGGCGGGCGGCGGCGAGACGGCCGTGGAGGCCGCCGCTGGCGCATCGGCGGACTTGCCCTCGCCTTGGCCATGCGACGTCGCCGCCTGGTCGTCTTGCGCGTGCCCGCCCGGCTTGCCGGCCTGGCCCTGATCCGCGCCCTTGCCCCGCCCGCTCGCCCCGGCGGCGCCGCCTTGCGACGGCGAGGATGTCTGCGGTGGCGGCTTCTGCTGCTTGCGCAGCCAATCCTCCACCGCCTGCCGGTTGGCCTTGGCATCGGTGTTGCGCGGATCGCCCTTCAGCGCTTCGTCGTACGCATGGATGGCATCGGCATACTTGCCCTCGCGGGCCAAGGCGTTGCCGCGGTTGTAGGCCGCATCCGCGCCCCTGGCCGCCTGCAGCGCCCGTACCGCAGCGGCGTAATCGCCGGCACGATAGGCGGCCGCGCCACGCCAGGCCGGATCTTGCGCCAGTTGCATCGCCTGCTTCGCGTCGCCGCGCCGGAGCGCGCTGGCCGCCTGCTGATCGCGCCGCTGCCACAGGTCGCGCCAATCCATCGCCTGGGCCGGCGCCGGCAGCAGCGGCAACAGTGCCAGCGACAACACCATCAACCAGCCACGGCGGAAGGACAGCGCGGCCAACGGCAACAGCAGCAACAGCAGCCAGGGGCCGCGATCCTGCCAGGCATCGCCCTGCCCGCCCTGCACAGCGTGGATGGTGCCGGCGCGCAGCTCGCCCTTGAGCGCGGCAATGTCGCCGCCATCGTCGCGCATCGGCACATAGCGCCCGCCACCGGCAGACGCCACCGCGGCGAGCGCAGCATCATCGCGCCCGGCCAGTTGCAGCTGGCCCTTGGCGTCGTGCAGAAAGCCGCCGCCCGGCAGCGGCACCGGTGCGCCCTGCGGCGTACCCACACCCAGCACCGACACGTGCACACCCGCGGCCAGCGCCTTGCGCGCGGCCTCGCGCGCGCCCTCGCCGGCGCTGTCGGCGATCAGCACCAGCGAACCGCCGCCCGTGCCGGCGCCGCGCATCAGCTTGACGCCGCGCGCGATGGCGGCCGCCGCATCCTCGCCATCCACCGGCATGGTGTCGGGCGCCATCGCATCGAGCAGGGTGCCGAGGCTGTGCACGTCGGCGCTGAGCGGCGCCACCACGAAGGCCTCGCCGGCATAACCGATCAGGGCGTTCGTGCCGTCGCGATTGGCCAGCAACAGGTCGTGCGCCTTGCGCCGCGCGCGGTCGATGCGGCTGGGTGCCACGTCATGCCCGAGCATGCGCTGGGAGAGCGAAATCGCCACCACCTGCGCGGCGCGACGCGTGTACAGCGGCGACTCGACGCGGCTCCATGCCGGCCCCGCCAAAGCCAGCACCGCGATCGCCCACGCCAGCGCGAGCAGCGCCAGCGGCAGGCGTTGGTGGCCCGGCTTGCCCGCCAGCAAGGCCGGCAGCAAGGCCGCATCGACCAGCCGCGCCAGTGCCTGCTCGCCGCTGGTTCGCCGCGCCGCCTGCCACAGCAGCCATGGCAACGCGGCCAGCAGCAGCAGGCACCACGGCCGCAGGAAATGGAACTGCGCCAGCGCCGCGCTCATGTCGATGACCCCGCCTGGCGTCGACGCGGCAGGCTGGCCAGGAGCCACAGGATCAGCGCAGCAGCCAGCGGCCAGGCAAACCATGCGTGGCGCGGACGCAAGGTGGGCCCGTGTTGCGGCATCGGCTCCAGTGCATCGATGGCGCGATAGGCGTCGGCAAGCTGCTTGCCATCGGTCGCGCGGAAGAAACGCCCGCCCGTTTCCGTGGCGATTTTCGTCAGCATGCCTACATCGAGGTCGGCCGAAGGATTGACGATCTGCGCACCGAAGAAGCCTGGCACGCGCATGCGCTCGGCGCCGATGCCCACGGTATAGATACGCACGCCGGCGGCCTTGGCGGCGCGCGCGGCTTCCTGCGGGCCGATGCTGCCGGCGTTGTTCACGCCATCGGTGAGCAGCACCAGCACGCGCGCCTGCTCGGGCAGCGCGGCCAGTCGCTTCACCGCGATGGCGATGGCGTCGCCGATGGCGGTCTCGCTGCCGGCCAGCCCCACCGCCGCGCCCTGCAATTGCGCGCGCACGGCGTCGAGGTCGTAGGTGAGCGGCGTCACCAGGAAGGCCTGGCTGCCGAACAGGATCAGCCCCATTTCGTCGCCCGCGCGGCGGTCGATGAAGTTGCCGGCGATGGCCTTCACCGCGCCGAAGCGGCTCACGCTCTGGCCAGCCAGTTCCATGTCGGGCGTGTGCATGCTACCGGAAAGATCCACCGCGAGGAACAGCGCGCGCCCGCTGCGTTGCTGCGCCTGCGGCGGCCCCACCCACTCGGGCCGCGCCGCGGCGGCCACCAGGCACAACCAGGCCAGCGTCAGCAGCCAGGGCACGAAGCGGCGCACCTGGCCGCCACCGGCGGCGGCCAAGTGCAAGCCCGGTTGCGGCAACCGCAGCGCACGCCCCGGCGTGGTCGGCGGCAGGTAACGACGCAGCAGCCAGGGCAGCGGCAGAGCGAGCAACAGCCAGGGCCAGGCGAACTCAAACACGGCCCGACTCCCGACGCGGCTTCCATGCGCGCGGCGACGCGGCGGCGACCAGCCAGGTGCGCGCGGCGGCGAGTATCGCCGGCACCTCGAAGCCGGCCTGCGGCCGATAGATCGCCGCGTCGAGCAGGCTCAGCCGGGTCACCACGAGCGGCTCCACCGGCAGCCGCGCCAACGTGTTCCGCCATGCCTCGCCGCGCTGCCGCGCGGCAGCGGCTTCATGTTGGCGCGCCACGCGACGCAGCAGTTGCTGCACGCCGGCGCCCAACGCAGCCACGTCGCCGTCGCGGGCATGCCGCTGCGCCAGTTGCTCCAACTCACGCAGCCACTGCCGGCACCGCTGGCGCCGACGGCGATGCCCGTGCCACCACCACACGGCCACGGCGAGCAGCAGCATGGCCACCGCCAGCAGCCACCACCAGCCCGGCGCCGGCGGCCACCATGGCGGGGCGGGCGGCAGGTGGATGTCGCGCAGGTTGGGGCCAGTGGCGGGCTGCATGCTCATCGCCGACCACCACTCGCACCGAGCAGGTCGCCGACGGCCAGCAGCGGATCATCGCGGGTGTCGATCACCCGGCTGCGCAGGCCGGCGGCTTGCGCCAGCGCCTGCAGGCGCCGCGAGCCCACCGCCAGCGCATGCTGGAACTCGCGCCGCTGGCGCTCTCCCAGCAGCCACACGTCGCGGCGCTCGCCGGCGTGTTCCAGCGGATAACGCCCCGCCGGCGGCAACTCGCGTTCCAGCACATCCATCACCACCAGCACCCCCACCCGGGCGCGCGATTTCAGCTCGAGCAGATGCCGGCGCGCATCGTCATCCGCGCTGAAACCATCGCTGACGACGAGCACGCGGCTGGCACCATGCTGCAACCGCCGTGCGCGCGACAACGCGGCCGACAGCGGTTCGTCGTGCGTGGCCGGCGCCTGCGCATCCCACTCGGCCAGCGCGCCGCATACGGCGAGCGCGCCGCGGGTGCCCGCGCGCGGTCGCAGCAGGCCATCGCTGGCGCCAAAACCGAGCATGCCCACGCGCTCGCCCGCGCGCGCGGCCAACCAGGCGGCGCAGGCCGCCGCACGCGCCGCCTGTACCGACTTGAAGCGCGCACGGGTGCCAAAACGCAGGCTGGCGTGGGTATCGAGCAGAATCAGCAGGCGGCCCTCGCGCTCCTCCTGGAACAGTTTGGTGTGCAGCTTGCCGCTGCGCGCGGTGAGCCGCCAATCCAGCCGGCGCACGTCGTCGCCGGCCTGGTAGGCACGCGATTCGGCATAGTCCATGCCGCGCCCATGCAGATGGCTGGCCTGCGCGCCATGCCGTTCGGCGCGGCTGGCTTGCATCGGCAACTTCATCCGCCCGACGCGCGCGCCCAGCGCGATCAGCTCGGCCAGCGACACGCGGCTGCAGCCATCGCCATCGATCCGTTGGGGCAGCGGCGCGCTCACGGCAGCGGCACGAGATCCAGCAGGCGATCGATCACCTGGTCGGGCTTGACGCCCTCGGCCTCGGCTTCGTAGCTGAGCAGCACGCGATGGCGCAGCACCTCGTGCACGATGGCGTGCACGTCCTCGGGCAGCACGTAGTCGCGACCGGCCAGCCAGGCCACGGCGCGCGATGCGCGATCCAGCGCGATGGTGGCGCGCGGACTGGCGCCCCAGGCGATCCAGCGCGCCAGTTCCTGGCCATAACGGCCCGCATCGCGCGTGGCCAGCACCAGTTGTGCGAGGTATTCCTCCAGCGCCGGTGCCAGGTGCACCGAGAGCACCTCATCGCGCGCGGCGAACACTTCCGCCTGGGTCAGCACGGCCTGCGGCGCAACCGCGGCGTGGGCACCGCCACGCGCCTGTTCACGCGCGAGCTGCAGGATGGCCAGCTCAGCCGCCGCATCGGGATAGCCCATGGTGACATGCAGCAGGAACCGGTCGAGCTGCGCCTCGGGCAGGGCGAAGGTGCCTTCCTGCTCGATCGGGTTCTGCGTGGCCATCACCATGAAAAGTTCGGGCAGCGGCCGCGTGTGTCGGCCCACGGTGATCTGTCGCTCGGCCATGGCCTCCAGCAACGCCGACTGCACCTTGGCCGGCGCACGATTGATCTCGTCGGCCAGCACGATATTGTGGAACAGCGGGCCGGGTTCGAATTCGAAACTGCCCGACTGCGGTCGGAACACGTCAGTACCGGTGAGGTCGGCGGGCAGCAGATCGGGGGTGAACTGCACGCGGTGGAAATCCGCTTCGACGCGGGTGGCCAGCGCCTTCACCGCCGTGGTCTTGGCCAACCCCGGCGCGCCCTCCACCAGCAGGTGGCCATCGGCGAGCAGGGCCACCAGCAGGCAGTCGACCAGTTGGGGCTGGCCGATCACGCAGGCCTGCAGCGCTTCGCGCAGGCGTGCGAAAGCGTGTTGTGATCGGCTCGCTGCCTGGGCTTCTGGTTTGTCCATCGTTTTGATCCGGCGGGAAACGCCGCTGTTGACCGCGGCAACGACAAGAAGTTTAGTCGACCTGGATGGCCGGTTCAGGCCCGCAACGCAAAGAGGCGGCCGAAGCCGCCTCTTTGCCTGTTGCATCGACGATCGGTTACTGCAGCGAATCGCTCAGGATGCGCGGCGTCACGAAGATCAGCAGCTCGGCCTTGGTGTTATTGCGCGAGGTATGGCGGAACAGGAAGCCCACGCCCGGGATATCGCCCAAGCCAGGCACCTTGGTGACGGTGTTCTGCTTGTTGATCTCGTAGATGCCGCCGAGCACCACGGTCTGGCCGTTGTCCACCAGCACCGAGGTGTTCACCGACTGCGTGTTGATCTGCGGCACCTGGCCGTTCGGCGTGGTGAGGAACTTGTCCAGCGAATCCTTCGTCACGTTGATCGCGAGATAGACCCGGTTGTCGGCGGTGATGGTCGGCGTGACCTTGAGCTCCAGCACGGCGTCCTTGAACTGCACCGACGCGGTCTGGCCGCCGGTGCCGCCGACACCGCCCTGATAAGTCACGTAGCCGATTTCCTGGCCCTGCCGGATCACGGCTTCCTGCTGGTTGGCGGTAATGACGCGCGGGCTGGAGATCACCTCACCGCGACCTTCGGTTTGCGCGGCCGACAGTTCCAGATCCAGTGCGTAGTTGCGGCCGAGGATCGCCAGGCCCAGCGCACCGGCTGGCGTGCTCGCCGGAAGGTTGACGTTGTAGCCGCCGGGCAGTTCGACCGAGCCGGGGTGCGGCTGCGGACCGGTAGCGCCGTTTGCCAGCCAGTCGCTTACCGCGTTCCGGTAGGCGACGTTGTTGTTCCAGATGTCGGTGCCGTACTTGGTCGCACCGTCAGCCGTAGGGCCGGTGGTGATGATGTTGCCGTTGTTGGTGCGGTTGCCCGACACGCCCCACTTCACGCCAAGATCGCGGGCGAAGCTGTCCGAGGCGATGACGATGCGCGACTCGATCAACACCTGCTGCACCGGCTTGTCCAGCACGGCCACCAACTTGCGAATCTGCCCGGTCTTCTCGGCGGTGTCGTTGAGCAGCAAGGTGTTGGTGCGCTGGTCGAAGGAGACGCTGCCGCGGGACGACAGGAAGCCACGCGACGCGCTCGCACCGCCACCGGAGGAACCGCCGCCGGTACTTTGCATGCTGCCGGTGGTCAGCAGCTTGGCGATCTCTTCCGCCTTGCCATAGCTGATCGGGATGTAGGTCGTGATGAGCGGCGCGTTATCCTCGGATTTCATGCGGGCCGTGGCGAGGTCTTCCTCATACTTGGCCAGCTCCTGCTGCGGCGCCACCCAGATCACGTTGCCGTCGCGCCGCTTGTCCAGTCCCTTGGCGCGCATGATGACGTCGAGCGCCTGATCCCAGGGCACATTCACCAGACGCAGGGTGATGCTTCCCGAAACCGTATCCGAAGCCACGATATTGAGGCCCGAGGTGTCGGCGATCAGCTGCAGCACCGAGCGCACCGGGATGTCCTGGAAGTTGAAGGTGGCGCGCTTGCCGGTGTAGACCGGCTGCTGGTCCTGCGTCAGCTTGTTGCCGGCACCAGCGGCAGCGGCCTGCTTGGGCGCCACCTCGACCACGTACTGATTGCCTTCCTGGTAGGCGGAAGTATCGACCACACCCTTGGTGGCAATGGTCATCTGCACGCCACCGGCGGAGCGCGTGACAATCGACTGCACCGGCGTGGCGAAGTCCATCGTGTCCAGCCGCTGGGCGAGGTTGGCCGGCACGTTGGCGTTGGGGATGCTGACCTCGACCTTGTCGCCGATGGTATGCATCTGCGCGTCGGCACCGGGGCCGCTGAAGCTCACCAGCACCCGGCCCTGGCCGTTGGCGCCGCGACGGAAGTCGATCTTGGTGACGCTGATGCTGCCGGCCGCCGTGGCAGGCAGTCGCTTGGACGGGTCGATGATCGCCGCCGTGGTGACGTTGCCCGGCTTGGCTTCGGCCGCTTGCGTCGCACTGCCGCCAGCGACGGTGAGCACGAGGCTGTCGCCCTGAACCGTCGATTGGTAGGAGGCCGGCTGCATCAGCTCGACGATCACCCGGGTGCGCCCTCCGGCGGCCACGGCGGACACACCCGAGGTGGCACCCTGGCCGATGTCGGTGTGCCGCGGGGCCGTGGTGCTGGTGCCCGCGAAATCAAGCGCAATGCGCGCCGGATTGTCGGTGGTGAAGATGCGTGGTTGCGGTGGCGTGCCGGTGAAGTTCAGGTGCAGCTGCACGCTGCCGCCAGGCAGGGTGGTGTAGCTGATGTCCTTCAACGTGTTGCCGCCTGCGGCCAGCGCGGCTTGACCGAAGCCTGCGCCGACAAACAGCAGCAACGACAGGAGACAACGAATGGTATGGCGCATGACCCGGCCCTGGACAGATTGGATATGGTTGCTCATTGCATCAGCCCCTGTGTCCCCTATTGCTCGCCGAGTGCGATGCTGGCTTGACGTTCCATCCAGCCACCATTGCCGTTGGATACCAGCTCGACCAGATCGATATGGTCATCGCCGATTGCCGTGATATGACCATAGTTCTGGCCCATGTATTCGCCGTCGTGCACCGGATGGACGACGCCTTTCGGATCTTTCACCAGCGCCTCGATGCCGCGACCGCTACCGATCGTGCCGACCATCTTCAGGCTGTCCAGCGAAAACATTTCCAATGGCTGCTTTGGCCGATTCTGGTCGGGCCGGGGGCCACTGTTGGGGCCTTGCTGCTGGGCGGCGCTGGGGCCGAAGGGATCGCGCAGATCCTGATCGGCGTAGGTGAAGGTCTCGAAGGTCTTGATGACCGGCAACGGCGGGATCGGCGCCCCTTTCTTGGCCTTCTGCTGCGCGACCCACTCGCGCAGGTCGGAAGTTCCCCGGGTGCAACCACCCAGCACCAGCACGGCAGCCAGAAGCAGGCCAACCCGCGCCAGCGTCGCTGGTTTGATGACAGTGGACAGTTTCATCACTTGTGTCCTCCTGCCTTGTTGGCCGGGCCTTTCTCGGCACCGCCAGTTTCGTTCTCGTCGAGGTAGCGGTATGTCTTCACCGTACCCTGCAGCACCAGCTGGCCATTGGTCGAGGTGCCGTTCTTGTCGGCATGTTCGGGGGTCAACGCCACGTCATGCATGGTGAGGATCACCACGCGCGGCAGCGAGGCCACGCCGCTGATGAAGGTGCCGAACTGATGATAGGTACCGACCATCTTCAGCTGGATCGGCTCCTCGGCGTAGAAATCCTTCGGGATCTCGGGTTGCGGCACGAAGGAATCCACCTGCAGCCCCGCCGACAACGCGGTTTGCGAAATGTCGATCAGCAGCTCGGACATCTCGGTCTTGCCGGGCAGCTGGCGCAGCAGCTGGCGCAGCATGTCCTTCATTTCGTCCAGTTGCTGTTTCAGCGCGTCGAGGTTGGCCGCCTTGGCCTGCTTGGTGGTGAATTCCTGCTTGAGCTGCTCTTCTTTTTGCGCTTGCGAAGCCAGCTCGTCCTGTTGGCTGCTGATCTGGGCGTACCAGCCCAGCAGTACCACCAGCAGGAACACCACCGAGGTGAAGAAAAGCTTGACCGTCTTGGACCAGCCGCCGATGTTGTTGCGATCGAGGCTGCGCAGATCGTCGAAGAGTTTCATGCCTTGGCCCCCCCCTTGGCGGCGGCACTGGGTCTGGCCGCATCCGCATGCGCTGTGCCAGCGTGGGCCGGCGATGCCAGGGGAGCCGGCGGCGCCACGGGAGCAGCCACCGGCACCGTCGCCGCGCTGCCGGCCGGCGCCAGGTCATCGGTTGCGCCCGACTCGTCCGCCTTGGGCTTGCTCAGCTTGACGTTGATGCCGAAGCTGTAGGGCATACCCGACGTGTCGTGGATGTTTTCAGTCTTGCGCAGGTCGACATGTCCCATCCACTGCGAAGCCTCGATATTGCGCATGTACTCGGCCACGCTGGCGTTGGACTGCGCCACGCCGTCGAGCGACATGGTGTCGCCGGTCTGCTTGAGCGCCGTGAGGCGCACGCTGGAGGGGATCGTCTTCACCAGCTCGTCGAACAGGTGCACCATCTTCGAGCGATCCGCCTGCAACTGCTCGATGATCTGCTTGCGTGCCAGCAGGTGTTCACGCACCTTCTCCAGATCCTTGATCTGGGCGATCTTGACGTCGAGCTGCTTGATCTCGCCCTGCAGGATGGTGTTGCGATCGTTCTGGTTGTCGATGCGCATGCCCATCCAGAACGTCCACAGCAGGATGAAGCACAAGCCGGCCACGAAGGACAGGATGAGCTGGCCGAAAAACTCGCGTTCGCGCAGCTTGCGCCGCTCCGCGCGCCAGGGAAGGAGGTTGACATGTGCCATCAGTCGAAACTCCTCAAGGCGAGACCGACCGCAACCATCAGCGCCGGTGCATCCTGACCCAGGGTCTGGCCCTGCACCTTGGGCGACATCGACATGCGCGCGAGCGGGTTGGCCACCACGCAGGGCACGCCGATATGCTCTTCGAGCATGCCGGCGATGCCGTCGATGGTGGCGCAGCCGCCGGCCAGCACGACCTGGTCGACCTTGCTGTATTCGCTACCGGCGAAGAAGAATTGCAGAAGGCGGCTGACCTGCTGCACCAGGGATTCCTTGAAGGGCTCCAACGCCTCGCTCTCGTAGGTGTCAGGCAGGCCGCCCTTGCGCTTGGCACGACCGGCTTCCTCGTAGGAAAGTCCGTAACGGCGCATGATTTCGTCGGTGAGCTGCTTGCCGCCGAAGACCTGCTCGCGCGAGTAGATCGTGCGCTGGTTGCGCAGCACCGACAGCGTGGTCATGGTGGCGCCGATATCGATCACGGCCACCAGCGCGTCGCGGCCCACATTGAGCTGGTCGGTGAGCAGGGCGAAGGCGTTTTCCATCGCGAACGCCTCGACGTCGACCACCTTGGCGGTGAGCCCGCCCAGTTCCAGCGCAGCCACCCGCATGTCCACGTTTTCGGTACGCGAGGCGGCGAGCAGCACGCTGTTCATCTCGGGGTTGTCGCGCACCGGCCCCAATACCTCGAAATCGAGGCTCACCTCGTCGATCGGGTAGGGAATGTACTGGTTGGCCTCGACCTGGATCTGGCCTTCAAGGTCTTCCTCGCTGAGTTCGGCCGCCATCGGAATGATGCGCGTGATGACCGCCGAACCCGCCACCGCCGCCGCGGCGTGCTTGATCTTGGCGCCGGATCGCGCCAGCGCGCGTCGGATCGCCTCGCCCACCGCCTCGACCTCAACGATGTTCTTTTCGACCACGGCATTGGGCGGCAGCGGCTCCACCGCGTAATGCTCGACGCGGTAGCGCCCACCACTCTGGCTGAGCTGCAGCAGCTTCACTGCGGTCGAACTGATGTCGACTCCGATGAGCGCCGGCTTTTTGGGTGTGAAGAGCCCCACGGTGTTCCCCCTTTGCCCTGGGCATCAGCAGCCGGGTGTCCGGCTAGTGTGCGGGGGCATTAGATCGAAAATTTTACGTCTGCGCAATGGCCTGCCGCATTTTTCTCAAGTATTTCCCGTGATGGCGCCCACAGTTGTGCAAACGCCGACACGGGGCGTGATGCAGGCCACGTTTCCAGCAACCACAGGATGTTGCGCCACCATCCGTCACGCCACCGTAGATATGCCGATCCCCGCACTCCCCGACCCTCGGCGGCCCACCCCTTATACTCTGCCCGGTTCCGCCACAGGCCTCTTCCGACCAATGCGTATTCTCAAGCGTTTGCTGCGCTGGGCAGTGATTCTGGCGTTTTCCGGCCTGCTGCTGGGCGTGCTCGCGGTCGGCGTGGCGTACTGGCTGGTGGCCCCCCGGCTGCCCGCGGTGACCGTGCTCAGGGATTACCACATGCAGGTGCCGCTGCGCGTGGAGAGCGCCGACGGCAAGTTGATCGCCACCTTTGGCGAGACGCGCCGCATCCCGGTGACCATCGCGCAGGTGCCGGACAACCTCAGGCATGCGGTGCTCTCGGCCGAAGACGCCGACTTCTACCACCACCCGGGCATCGACTGGCGCGGCATCGTGCGTGCCGCCTGGCATGTGGCCATCAGCGGCGGTGAAAAGACCCAGGGCGGTTCCACCATCACCCAGCAGGTGGCGCGCAACTTCTTTCTTTCGCCGGAGAAGCTCTACTCGCGCAAACTCACCGAGATCTTCATCGCGCTGCGCATCGAGCACGAGCTCAGCAAGGATCAGATCCTGGAGCTCTACCTCAACAAGATGTTCCTTGGCCACCGTTCCTATGGCGTGGCCGCCGCGGCCTCGTACTACTACGGCAAGACGCTGCCCCAGCTCAGCATCGCGCAATGCGCCACGCTGGCCTCCACCTTCCAGTCGCCCTCGGTGGTGAACCCGATCAACAATCCCGCGCGCATGCTGGCGCGGCGCAACTGGGTGCTCGGCGAAATGCTCAGGCACCGCTACGTCACGCGCGCGCAATACCAGGCGGCCGTTGCCGAACCCAACGACGCCGCGCCGCACGAGGCGCCGATCCAGGTGGATGCGCCCTACCTCGCCGAGATGGCGCGCCGGCAGGTGCTCGACCGCCTCGGCAACGACGCGCTCACCGAAGGCTACGTGGTGAAGACCACGCTGGACAGCGCACGCCAGCAGGAGGCGGTGAAAGCCGTGCACGACGGCCTGCTTGCCTACGACCAGCGGCACGGCTGGCGCGGCCCGGAAGCGCACGTCGATCTGGCCGAAGACGCCACGCCGGCCGATGACGCCCGCGCCCTGGCCGGCTACGGCGACGTCTCCGGCCTCATGCCCGGTCTGGTCACCGCGAGCACGCCCGGCAACGCCAGCGTGTATCTCGACGATGGCCGCCGCATCGCGCTCGACCTCGCCGGCGTGGCCTGGGCCCGCCCCTACGTCAACGACAGTCGCACCGGCGCCCCCCCGCGCCAGGTGGATGCCGTGCTCAAGCGTGGCGACATCGTGCGCGTGATGCAGAACGACAAGGGCGACTGGCAACTGGCGCAGATTCCCGCCGCGCAGGCCGCGCTGGCATCGATCCGGCCGGAGGACGGCGCCATCGAAGCGCTGGTGGGCGGCTTCAGCTTCACCCGCAGCAAGTTCAACCGCGCGGTGATGGCGGCGCGCCAACCCGGCTCCAGCTTCAAGCCCTACTTCTATTCGGCGGCGTTCGACCACGGCTTCACGCCGGCCTCGATCATCAACGACGCGCCGTTGGCACTGCCCGACCCCTCGAAACCCGGCGGCCTGTGGACGCCGAACAACGACGACGACAAGTTCGCCGGCCCGATGCGCCTGCGCGAGGCGCTGGTCGAGTCGAAAAACCTGGTATCGATCCGCCTGCTCGACGCCATCGGCGTGCGCTACGCGCGCGAGTTCGTCACCCGCTTCGGCTTCCCGCTGGACGCCATTCCGCCCAACCTGACCATGGCGCTGGGCACCGCCTCGGTATCGCCGATGGCCATGGCGCGCGGCTACTCGGTATTCGCCAACGGCGGTTACCTGGTGACGCCGTACTTCATCCGCGAAATCGACGACCGCAACGGCAAGCCCGTCTACGTCGCCAACCCCGCCCGCGCCTGCCGCGAATGCCAGGAGCGTCTGCTCGCCAACCAACCACCCGGCCCGCCACCGGCGGACATGGGCAAGCGCCCGGCCAACGGCCTCGCCAGCGCGGCCAGCACCCCGGCCGATGCCGCAAGCGCCGCCAGCGTCGACGACTCGGGCGTGGAAAAGCTGCCGGCCGACGCCCACGATGCAGGCGCCCACGCCCCCGTACTGGCGCCGCACGTGCTGGGCCCGCGCACCGATTTCCTCATCACTTCGCTGTTGAAGGACGTGATCCTGCGCGGCACCGGCGCCGCCGCGCGCGCCCTGAACCGCCCCGACCTGGCGGGCAAGACCGGCTCCACCAACGACCATCGCGACGCCTGGTTCGTGGGCTTCAACGATGACCTTTCCACGGCCGTGTGGGTGGGTTTCGACAACTACTCCTCGCTGGGCCGCGGCGAATTCGGTGCCAAGGCAGCGCTGCCGATCTGGATGACCTACATGGGCCCGGCGCTGCAAGGCCTGCCGGAAAGCACGCTGCCCACGCCGCCAGGCATCGCCACCGTGCCGATCGACCCCGCCAGCGGCCTGCCGGTGCCCGCGGGCACGCCGGGCAGCCTGAACGAGTACTTCAAGGTCGAGGACGTGGCCCGCCTGCGCAGCCAGGCCACCCAACAACAGCAGGATCAGCAGAACCCGTACAACATCTTCTGACGTGTGCTCGCGATTCCCGGGATGCCGCCGCTTGCGCTAGTCTGGCCGCGCAGGCAGCGGAGAAACGACATGGCCCGAGGCGAACATCACCGCATCCACGCCGGCGACCGCCAGCAGCGCAATCGACGCCGCATCGCGCAGGAGGCCGCCCGCCTGATGAGCGAGCATGGCATCCGCGACTATCGCCGCGCCAAGCTCAAGGCCGCCGAGCGGTTGGGCATCACCGACGAACAGGCGCTGCCACGCAACCAGGAGATCGAGCAGGCGCTGCGCGAGCACCAGCGCCTGTTCCAGGCCGACAGCCAGCCGCAACGCCTGCGCCAGTTGCGCGAGGCCGCCGTGGAGGCAATGCGTTTCCTCGCCCGCTTCGAGCCGCGCCTGGTCGGTACCGTGCTGGACGGCAGTGCCGACGCGCATTCGGCGGTCTGCCTGCACGTCTACAGCGACGATCCCGATGCAGTACATCGCTTCCTGCATGAGCACGGCGTGCCGTACGAGATACAGACGCGCCGCCTGCGCATCAGCCATGACACCCAGGTCGAATACCCGGGGCTGCTGTTCACCGCCGACGCGCTGCCATTCGACCTCACCGTGCTGCCACGCGACGCCTTGCGCCAGGCGCCACTCGACCGCGTCGACGAGAAGCCCATGCGCCGCGCCGGGCTGACCGCACTGCAAGCCCTGCTGGGTGAAGACGACAACGCGGACGAGCTGGAGCGCATGCTGGCCGGCGCGCTGTACTAGGCCTTTTCCCAAACGACAACGCCCCGGCATGGCCGGGGCGTTGGGTGTGCGTGGCGCCAAATGTGGCGCGGATCAGCGCTTGGCCGACGCCACGTAATCGCGCACGCCGTGCCCGGTGTAGACTTGGCGCGGACGACCGATGCGCGCCCCCGGAGTTTCGTGCTGCTCGATCCAGTGCGAGATCCAGCCGGCGGTGCGCGCGATGGCGAACATCACGGTGAACATCTCGGTGGGGATGCCCAGCGCCTTGTAGATGATGCCGGAGTAGAAATCGACGTTCGGATACAACTTGCGCTCGACGAAGTAATCGTCCTTCAGCGCCGCCTCTTCCAGCTTCATCGCCACGTCCAGCAGTGGGTCGTTGACGCCAAGTTCGGCCAGCACCTGGTGGCACATCTCGCGGATGATCTTGGCGCGCGGGTCGAAGTTCTTGTACACGCGGTGGCCGAAGCCCATCAGTCGGAAGCTGTCGTTCTTGTCCTTCGCGCGCAGGATCGCCGACTCGACGTTGTTCGGCGAGCCGATTTCCTTGAGCTGCTTGAGCACCGCCTCGTTGGCGCCGCCGTGCGCGGGGCCCCACAGCGCGGTGATGCCGGCGGCGATCGAGGCGTACGGGTTGGCGCCGGTGGAACCGACCAGGCGCACGGTGGAGGTGGAGGCGTTCTGCTCGTGGTCGGCGTGCAGGATGAACAGCAGATCCAGCGCCTTGGCGGCCACCGGGCTCAGCGCCAGCGGCTCGCTTGGCACCTCGAACATCATGTGCAGGAAGCGGTCGACGTAGCTGAGATTGTTGCGCGGATAGCGGAACGGCCAGCCGATGGAATAGCGGTAGCAGGCGGCGGCGATGGTCGGCATCTTGGCGATCAGGCGGATCGCGGCCAGTTTGCGGTCGGCCGGATCCTCGACGTTGAGATCGTCGTGGTAGAAGGCGGACAGCGAGGCCACCGAGGCGGCCAGCATCGCCATCGGGTGCGCGTCGTGGTGGAAGCCCTGGAAGAAGTTCTTCAGCGACTCGTGCATCATCGTGTGATGCGCCACGTCGTGCTCGAAGTCGGCGAACTCGGCCGCCTTCGGCAGCTCGCCATTCAAGAGCAGGTAGGCCACTTCCAGAAAGCTGGATTGTTCGGCCAACTGCTCGATCGGGTAGCCGCGATACAGCAGCACGCCCTGGTCGCCATCGATATAGGTGATCGCACTCTTGGTGCTGGCGGTGGCGCCAAAACCAGGGTCGAAGGTGTAGTGGCCGGTGTCCTTGTACACCGAGGCGATGTCGATGCAGGCCGGGCCGAGAGTGCCGGTAACCAGCGGCAATTCACTGCTGCGCTGACTGGCTTCATCCACCAGCTTGACGGTCTTGGAATCGGACACGGGAACCTCCTTAAGCGTGGGTCGTCGCCTGCGGAACCGGGAAGCGGCCCGATAGGCGAGGGGGACGAGCATCGTGCCGGGGCGGGCGGGCGATGCGATCCGCGCATTATCGCACACCCACCGGCCGCACATGCGTTTGCGAATGGTGAAAGACCCATGCAAAAAGTCGCCATGAGCGGCTTTTTGACATCGCACCGGCGATGGCCCGACCCGATGGGTAACGATGCCCAGCCAGCGTTCCCCATCTCCCGCCGGGCGAGCGCCACTTGCGGTTGCGCGACGTCACCAGCCAGGTGGTTCGGAAGACCATTCGCCAAGGAGGGGCGCAAAAAAGCGTGGGGCAGACCTTGGCCCGCCCCACGCCGGATATTTCGGCTGCCGTCTCGCGGCGGCGCTGCGCTTACTTCTGCGCGTAACGCTTGCGGAACTTGTCCACGCGACCGCCGACATCCAGCGACTTCTGCTTGCCGGTGTAGAACGGGTGCGAGTGGCTGGAGATATCCACCTTGATCAGCGGGTACTCGTTGCCGTCCGTCCACTTGACGGTGTCCTTGGCGGCAATCGTCGAACGCGTCAGAAACGCGAAGTCGGACGACAGATCCTGGAACACCACCGGACGGTAATTCGGATGGATATCGGGCTTCATGACGGGCTCAATGCAGCGTGAAAAGAACGCGATTCTACGCAGCCGCGCGACATCGCGTCAAGCCGCCGGCACGCCCAACGCCCGACGCACCATCGCCGCAAAGCGCGCATGGTCGATGTCCAGCACCACGTTCGCCTGCGCGGGGCGCCCCAGCCGATCCGCCCAATCCACCACCGTGGCGCCGCGGGTAAGCCGCCCATCCAGCTCCACTGCCACGGCGCGCGATTCGCTGTGCGTAACGAGTGTTGGCTCGATTGCCACCGCCATCGCCAGCGCATCGGCCGCGATCACCCCATGCCGGCCATGCTTGCCGTTGTAGTCGCGCGCGGTGCGGAAAACCTGCCCGAAGAAACGCGCCCGCGCGTCCCCGGCCGCCAGCCAGCCATCGAATTCAGCTTCGTCGAAAGCATGCCGCAGGACGAGCTCCCAGTCGACCAGGTCAAACGCAGGGAAAGACTCGAACACCACGTGCGCGGCCTCCGGATCAAAGCCGATGTTGAACTCGGCGGGCACCTTGCCGGTGTTGCCGTGGCCAGTCACCGCGCCACCCATCACCACCAGCCGCTTCACCCGTGACGGCAGCGCGGGATCGAGCCTGAGCGCCAGCGCAAGGTTGGTCAGCGGCGCCAACGCCACCAGGGTCAGCTCGCCAGGACGCTCGCGCGTGAGCCGCAGCAGCGCCAGCGCAGCGGCTTCGCCATCCACCGCCGCCACTGGCTCGGGGAAACCGACATCGCCCAGGCCATCCTTGCCGTGCACGAAGGCGGCATCTTCTTCCGGCGCGCGCACCAGCGGCGTGGCACACCCCGCGAACACCGGGAAATCGGCCCCCAGCAGATCCTTCAGCGTACGCGCATTGCGTACGGTATGTCCCAGACCCACATTGCCGGCCGCCACGCTCAACCCAGTGATCTCGGCATGCGTGTGCGCCATCATGATGGCCAGCGCGTCGTCCACGCCGGGGTCGGTATCAATCAGGAGTTGCGGTCGGGTCATAGATAATCCACTCATCAATCAGGATCGCCATGTTCGGCTACGCACCAAGCAGTTAACCGAGACGGATACGATAAACCAGTTGTTGGCAAGCAGCCGACGCATCGTTGAGAGCCTAACGCTGGAATTAAGCGGCGGCGCAGCCATCCGCCTTGAACGAGTAAAAAGAGACTTCCTCCCCTTTCGGCCTCGAGGGCCATGATGGTGTTGCGACACAACCGTCACTGCGAAGAGGAAGTCTCCATGAGCACTATAACCATCGGTGTGGATTTGGCGAAGAGCGCGTTTTCGGTGTGCGAGATGGACGGCGCCGGGCACGTGTTGCGGCGGCAGGACCTGAAGCGTGAGGCGTTCGCGCTGTGGCTGGCGCAGCGGCCGGCGGGCACGGTGGTGGCGATGGAGGCGTGCAGCGGGGCGCACCACTGGGCGCGACGCTGCATCGAGTACGGCCTGCAGCCCAGGTCCATGGCCGCACAGTTCGTGGCGCCGTTCCGCAAGAGCCGCACCATCAAGAACGACCGCAACGATGCCGAGGCGATCGCCACGGCGGCGCAGCAGGGTCACATGCGCTTCGTGCCGGTGAAGACGGTGGAGCAGCAGGCGCAGCTGGCCTGCCAAGGCCTACGAGATCGTCCCAGTCGCTGGTTGGTAAGAACCAGAGGCTTAGCTGGCGCAGAACTCCCAGGTTGCCATGCTCTAGCTCGGAGATGGCGTTACCCAAAGCTTGGGCGGAGCTCTCCGCGTTATCGAATCGCTCGGAGTACCCGTGTTACGGGCTTTGCGAGGACGGCGACGTGTGTTGGGCATTTTGGGTGGCCGAGCAAGACACGACATTGTACGTGCACGAAGACCTGAGAATTGAGTGGTACGGCACGGGTTGGCCCGATCTGTACGAAGTGGACGAAGACAGCGGATGTTGGTGTGAGAAAGCCGCATAACGCCTGAGGTAACCGGCGCGAAGACCGCGTAGCGGGATTTGCGCCCGGTTGACCAAGTTGTTAGAACTCACGCTCGCGATGTACCTGCTTGAGGACTGTTTCACGGTTACGAAAGTCTCCGGGGAACGGTGTGTATACGGAGAGCGTGGGAATTGGCAAATGCAATGTTGCAAAATCGTTGTAAGCGTAGCTCGCAAAGAACGTGATATCGAGCATCTGGTGCTCCGGCGGCGGAGAGTCGAAGCTTAGGATGGGCGGTTTCAAGGTCCACGTGCAACATGATCAATGAATTGTTCCGGCGCTTGCTTCGGCGAGCCTCAGGTGGTCGTTGTAGACCTCCAGCGGGGTACGGAATTGATGACGCTTTCGCGGTCGGGTGTTGAGGCTGAGGGCGATCTGGTTGAGCTCGTCCTGGCTGTAGACCGACAGGTCGGTGCCCTTGGGCAGGTACTGTCGAAGCAGGCCATTGGTGTTCTCGTTGCTGCCGCGCTGCCAGGGGCTGTGCGGGTCGGCGAAGTACACCTGCACGCCGGTACGCAAGGTCAGGGCGTCGTGGTAGCTCATCTCCTTACCCTGGTCGTATGTCAGCGTCTTGCGCAAGGCTTCAGGGATGCTCTTCAGCGCCTTGCCAAAACTCTCCAGTACGTCGGCTGCGCTGGCGCTGCTCATCTTGGCCAGCACCACGAAGCCGCTGGTGCGTTCGACCAGTGTCCCCACGGACGAACGGTTGCCGGCGCCCTTGATCAGGTCGCCCTCCCAGTGTCCGGGAATCAAGCGATCCGCCACTTCCGGTGGACGTACGTGGATGCTCTGCATGTTCGGTATCTGGCCGCGTCGATCCATCCCGCGCGTGCGTGGCTTGCGCGTGCTGCGGCCTTGGCGCAGGCAGTCGATCAACTCCTTGCGCAGTTCGCCGCGCGGCACCAGGTACACCGCGGTGTAGATCGTTTCGTGAGACACCCGATAGCTCGCCGCGTCAGGAAAGGCCCTCGCCAGTATCCCGGCGATCTGCTCCGGCGACCAGCGTGCCCGCAACAGCGCCTGCACGGTTTCCCACAGCGCAGGGTCGTCCAGTTTTCGCGTCACGCGCGGTTTGCTCCGGCATTCCCGACTACGCTGATGCGCCGCCTGCGCCTTGTAGTTCGCCGGGTCGACACGTGCCCGGCGGCGCTCGCGACTGATCGTGCTCGTCGCACGTCCCAGCGAGCGGCCAATGGCACGCAGGCTGTCACCCGCCTCCAAGCGGCGCTGAATCTCCACTCGCTCTTCCAGGGTCAGTTCGTTGTACGTTCTCATCGCAACAGCCTATGTCAGAATCGGCAAGGTGTTGCACGTGGAGTTTGAGACGGCCCAGGCTGGCGCCGGTGGGCCGCCACGACTGCTGGACGAGGTGCGGCGGGTGCTGCGGGTGAAGCACTACAGCCTGCGCACGGAGCAGGTTTACGTCGGCTGGATTCGCCGCTTCATTCTGGCCAACGGCAAGCGGCATCCGCGCGCGATGGGCGCTGCCGAGGTGGAGGGGTTCCTGTCGCAACTGGCGGTGCAGGGACGGGTGGCGGCCAGTACGCAAAACCAGGCGTTGTCGGCCTTGCTGTTCCTGTACCGGGAGGTGCTGCAGGCGGATTTGCCCTGGCTCGATGGGGTGATCCGGGCCAAGCGGCCGGCGCGCGTGCCCATGGTGTTATCCCGTGATGAGGTCAGTCGTTTGCTGGCGCACATGGATGGCCGGCCGTGGCTGCTGGCAAGCCTGCTATACGGCTCGGGCCTGCGCTTGATGGAAGCGCTGCGGCTGCGCGTGAAGGATGTGGACTTCGACCGCGGCGAGATCACAGTACGCGACGGCAAGGGCGGCAAGGACAGGCACACCATGTTGCCGCGTACCCTGGCGGAGCCGTTGCGACGCGAGGTGGAGCGCGCGCGGCAGTTGCATCAAGCCGATTTGGACGAAGGTTTCGGCAGGGTCTGGCTGCCGTTCGCGCTGGCGCGGAAATACCCCTCCGCACCGCGCGAATTCGGTTGGCAGTATGTGTTTCCGGCAGCGCGCCGATCACACGATCCGCGCGATGGCGGCGAACGCCGGCACCATATCGACGATGCCTTGCTGGCGCGGGCTTTGAAGCGCGGTTGCCGCGAGGCCGGCATCGCCAAGCCGGTCAGCGCGCACACGCTGCGACACAGCTTTGCCACGCACTTGCTGGAATCGGGCAGCGATATCCGCACGATACAAGAGTTGCTTGGCCACAAGGACGTCGCCACCACGCAGATCTACACCCACGTGCTGAATCGTGGCGGGCGCGGGGTCCTGAGCCCACTGGATCGTTGAAGGGCTCTGCGCGCGGGGCGAACGGACAAGCCCACGCACCCCGGCACCAGCGGTTCTTGCGCCACGCGCCGGCTATTTGCGGCGCCAGGTCACGTTGTGGCGGCGGTGGCGTGGGTGACGGCGGGCTAAAATGCGCCGATGGCTTCCCGATCGCGCAAGCGCAAGCAACCCAAGTCGCCCCGACCGCCGTCGCCCGCACCGGCCAGGGCGACGCGGGCGATCGTGCCGCGCCCGGCGGACAGCTCGGCGCGGGCGTCGAGCGTGCTGGATATGCTGCTGCGCGCGCTGCCGGCGCGTTTCCGCGAGCCGGCGCGCGACGTGCTGGTGCTCACGCGCATGGATCGGCCGATCGGCGCGCTCTTGCTGCTGTGGCCCACCTGGTGGGCGCTGTGGCTGGCGGCGGGGGATTTCCCGCCGTGGAAGCTCCTGCTGATTTTCAGCCTCGGCGTGTTCTCGATGCGCGCGGCCGGCTGCGCGATCAACGACTTTGCCGACCGCAAGCTCGACCCACAGGTGGCGCGCACGGCGGGGCGGCCCATCGCCAGCGGCCGGATAAGCCCGCGCGCGGCGCTCGTGGTGTTCGGCGCGCTGCTGGCGTTTTCCTTCGTGCTGGTGCTGTTCACCAATGCGCTGACGATCAAGCTGGCCTTTGCCGGCGCGCTGCTGGCGGCGCTGTATCCCTTCACCAAGCGCTGGATCTCGCTGCCACAGGTGGTGCTGGGCGCCGCCTTCGGCTGGGCGATACCGATGGCGTTCGCCGCCGTGCAGGGCACGGTGCCGGCGCTGGGCTGGCTGCTGTTCATCGGCAACATCCTGTGGTCGGTGGTGTACGACACCGAGTACGCCATGGTGGATCGCGAGGATGATTTGAAAGCCGGCGCCAAATCCACCGCCATCCTGTTTGGCGATGCGGATGTGCCGATTCTCGGCGTGCTGATGGCCACCCTGCTGCTGACGATGGCGCTGGTGGGGCATCGCGCTTCCTTGAGCTGGCCGTACTGGCTCTGCCTGCCGGTGGCGACGGGGTTGTTCGCATGGCAGCTGTGGCTGATCCGCCGGCGCGAGCGCGGGGCGTGCCTGGCGGCGTTTCGCCACAACAACTGGTGGGGGCTGACGTTGTGGGCCGGCATTGCGCTGGCGCTGGCGGCGAAGCCGTAGGGATGTTTGGTCGCCCGCGAGCGGGCTCCTACGGGAGAGGTCGTGGCGGGCGATGCGGCCCGGCGAGGCTCATGGGCCATGCGCTGGCGACGGCGCGCGGGCCAGCGCCCACACGTCCACGCGGGCCACGCCGGAGTGCTTGAGCACGCGGGCGCACTCGGCCAGCGTGGCGCCGGTGGTCATCACGTCGTCGAGGATGGCCACGTGCGCCGGCAACGTCGCGTCTTCGCGCAGGGCGAAGGCGCCATGCACGTTGCGACGGCGGGCGACGGCATCCAGCTCGGTCTGCGCGTGGGTGGAACGCACGCGGCGCAACACGTCGTGCCGCAGCGGCAGGGCGAAGTGGCGCGCCAGCGGGCGGGCCAGCTCCAGGGCCTGGTTGTAGCCACGCTGGCGCAGGCGTGCGTGGTGCAGCGGCACCGGCAGCAACAGGGCGGGCAAGGGCGTGGCGGGCGATTCGGCCAACCATTGCCGCGCCAGTGCGCGACCGGCGGCGAGGTCGTGGCCGAACTTGAAGCGGGTTTCCAGCGGGTTCAGCGGCCAGCCGTAGCGAAACGGCACCCAGGCACCATCCCATGGCGGCGCGTGGCGCAGGCACGCTCCGCACAGCGCAGCGGGCGTGGCCAGCGGCAGGGCGCAACGCGCGCAGCAGCGGCGGTTGCGCGGCAGCTCGGTGGCGCAGTCGGCACACAGGTCGCTGTCGCCGTGTCCGCTGGCGCCACACAACAGGCAGCGCGACGGCAGCAGCCAGCCGTGCAGGGCCTGCCAGGTTTGCCGCCATATCCCCGCTTCGCCGCCCATGGCGCTGGCCTCCGTGTCGAGGCGTCGATGGTAGCGACAATTTGCCCGCGTTCGAGAGAAATTCCGTGCGCAGCGAAAGCTTCCATCGCACCGCCCACGACTCATCATCGCCAGCGGCATCGAATCAGCCACTTGCACGACCGTCCCCATGCACCAGGCCGTGACTGACGCGGGCCTTCGCAATATCTTGTCGACCGGCGCACGCCGAACCACGTGTTGGTTCGCCGCGGCGGTCGTAGACTCCACGTTTTGTCGATGACTTCGCTGGCGACGCCGACACCCTTCCGCTCGAGGAACGCTTCATGACCCTGCCCGACGACGACCATTCCGCCTCATCCACCTGGCCCGCCGTGGCCGGCACTGCGCTACGCGTGGCCTTCGGCATCATCTGGATCGTGGGCGCCGGGCTCACCTTCAGCGGCGACTTCGCGGCGCATTACGTGGGCTACCTGCACAATGCCGCGCACGGTCAGCCGGCGTGGGCGGCGTGGTGGTTCGCCATGTGGATCGCGCTGGTCACCCCGCATGCGGGCCTGTTCGTGTGGTTGACGCGCATCGCCGAGACGGCGCTGGCGCTGGCGCTGATCTTCGGCTTCGCGCGCAAGACCACTTACATCCTCGGCCTGCTCTTCAGCCTGTTGATCTGGAGCACGGCCGAGGGCTTCGGCGGGCCGTATTCGGTGGGCGTCACCAACATCGGCGCGGCGCTCAGCTATGTGCTGATTTTCGTGGCGCTCATCATCGTCAACTACCGCGTCGGGCCCAGCCTGTACAGCGTCGATTACCTGATCGAGCGGCACTGGCCGGCATGGCGCCGGATCGCCGAGTGGAACGTGGCGGCCGAGCCCAACGACGCCGCGCGCCTGCCCTGGCGTGTGCAGGCGCCCGCGCTGGCCGGCATCGTGGTGCTGGTGGCCTTGCTGCTCGCCGGCCTGCAGAGCGCGACCAACGTGAAGTCGGCCTCGCCCGCCGCCGCCGCCGCCGCGGTGACGCCGCTGGCGCTGGCCTCGCCCCAGCCCATCGACCACGCGCGCGACGCCAGCCTGCCGCCGCTGCAACCGGGCAACACGGCCAAGGTGACGATCACCGTCTCCGACCAGAACGTGGAGATCGCCAGCGGCGTGCAGTACCAGGCCTGGACCTTCGGCAAGAGCGTGCCCGGCCCGGTGATCCACGTGCGCCAGGGGCAGACGGTGGAGTTCACCCTCGTCAACCACGGCAGCATGCAGCATTCGATCGATTTCCATGCGGCGATCACGCCGCCCAACCTGCACTACGCCGACATCCTTCCGGGCGAGCAGATCCAGTTCTCCTTCGTGGCCAAGGTGGCGGGCGCCTTCCTCTACCACTGCGGCACGCCGCCGGTGCTGCTGCACATCGCCAACGGCATGTACGGCGCGATCATCGTCGACCCGGCCACGCCGCTGCCGCCGGCCGCGGAGAGCTACGTGCTGGTGCAGGGCGAGTGGTACACCCAGCAGGTGGCCGGCAAGCTGATGGCCAACGACTACGCCAAGGTGCAGGAAATGCGCCCGGACGAAGTGGTGTTCAACGGCGCCGCCTTCCAGTACCGCGACCATCCGCTCACCGCCAAGCCGGGCGACCGCGTGCGCCTGTACGTGGTGAACGCCGGCCCCAGCCTGTGGAGCGCCTTCCATGTGATCGGCGCGATCTTCGACAAGGTGTATCCGGGCGGCAATCCGGCGCAGGCGATCGACGGCGTGTCCACCTGGTCGGTGGGCCCGGGCGAGGGCGCGGTGTTCGACCTCAAGCTCGACGAGCCGGGCAAGTACGCCTTCGTCGACCACGCGATGGCGCACATGGTGCTCGGCGCGATGGGTTTGCTGCATGTGCTGGAGCCGCCGGGTGCGGCAGCCGCCAAGCCGCCGATCTCGAAGGCGCCGGCCGACCAGCAGGCCGCCGCCGTGGCAGCAGCCAAGCCCGCCGCCAGCAGCGGCCCCTACGCCTTCGACGCGGCGCGCGGCGCGCAGCTCTACGCCACCAACTGCGCCGCCTGCCACCAGCCCACCGGCCTGGGCCTGACCGGTGCCTTCCCGCCGCTGAAGGACAACCCCGCAGTGCAGGATGCCGACCCGGCCACCCAGCTCACCACCATCCTGCACGGCCTGCGCGGCGTCGCCATCAACGGCGTCAGCTACGCCAGCGCGATGCCGCCGTTCGCCGACAGCCTGAGCGATGCCGACATCGCCGACATCGCCAACCACGAGCGCAGCTCGTGGGGCAACCAGGGCAAGCCGGTCACGGCCGAGCAGGTGAAGGCGGCGCGCACGGCGGGCAAGTAAGGCGCCGACGCCCGGCCGCGTCGCCCGTGGCGGCGGCGCGGCAGCTGCGGTAGACGGGCTTTTCCACCGGCTTCACTCGCGCACGCAATTGCGACCGGCCTGCTTGGCCCGGTACATGGCCTGGTCGGCCTCGCGCAGCAGGCGATTGGCGTCGGCGTCGCTGGCGATCGTCGCGGCGGCCACGCCGGCGCTGACGGTGACGTGGTTGGCGAGGATGCTGCCGGGCACGGGGATCAGGCTGGCCTCCACGCCAGCGCGGATGCATTCGGCGACCTCGAGTGCCTGCGCCCGCCCGCAGGCCGGCAACAGGCAGGCGAATTCCTCGCCGCCGTAGCGCGCCACCAGCGCGTCCGCCGGAGCGCAGTAGCGCATCGCCGTAGCCACCACACGCAGCGCCTCGTCGCCGGCGGGGTGGCCGTAGTGGTCGTTGTAGTCCTTGAAGTGGTCGACGTCGACGAAGACCAGGCTGGCCGGACTGGGATCGGCGCGGCGCGCCACCGCGTCCAGCGCCTCGTGCAGGCGACGCCGGTTGGCCAGGCCGGTGGGCGCGTCGAGGTAGGAAAGCTCGGTGAGCCGCGCGTTGGCCGCGTTGAGCTCGGCGGTGCGGTCGTCCACCAGCGCGCGCAACTGCGCCTGCCGCTGCTTGAGCGCGCGCACCCGCCAGTGCAGCAGCAGGTACAGCACGAGCATGATGACCAGTGCGTAGCCGATCCGCGCGAGCGTGGTCTGCCACCAGGCCGGCAGCACGGTGATCGCCAGCTGCACCGGCGGGCTCGGGTTGCCGGCATAGTCGCGCGCCTCGATGCGCAGGGCGTAGCGGCCCGGCGACAGGTGGCTGAGCACGCGACTGGTTTGCGTCGTCCACGGCGAAGGAGTGGCCTCGTCGCCCAGCAAGCGGGTGCGGAACTGGCTTTCGTCCTCGTTGCGCCAGCTCAGCAGCGCATAGCGCACGATGAGGTTGTTCCAGCCCGGGCGCAACACGATGTCCTGCGCGGGGAGGGGTTTGTCGTCGAGGCGGGCGCCGGTGATGCGCAACGGCTTGGGCGTGCGGTCGGGGCGGTCGTCGGCGGGGTCGTACACGCCCAGCCCGCCCAGCATGCCGACCCAGTAGCGGTCATGCGCGTCGATGAACTGCCCGCCGCCGTTGCACTCGTCGTGCGGCAGGCCGTCGCGCCGGGTGAACACGCGCGAGCGGTAGCCATGCGCGGTGGGCAGCAGTTGCTGCACGCCGTTGTTGGTGCAGATGTAGGTGCGACCCTGGCTGTCGCGCAGCGCGCCGTAGGCGTAGGCATCGGGCGCCGGCGGCAACGGCTCCGGCAGCAGGCGCGGGTGGGCCGGGTTGGCCACGTCCACGCGCACGATGCCGCGCGCGCTGCCCAGCCACAGCACTGGCCGGCCGGCATCGACCAGCAGCGATACGCCGAGGATGGCGCCGGCGGGCAGCGCGGCCTCGCCGGTCACGTTGACGAGCCGGCGGCCATCCCAGCGCAGCAGGCCCAGCGAGCTGGCCACCCACAGCCACGCCTGGCCCTGGGCATCGGTCTGCGTCGCCAGTGCGTTGGCGCCCCAGCGCGCGGGCGCGCCCGCCAGCGCCAGCGCCGTCCACGTGCCCGCGCGTCGGCGGTACAGACCGCTGGTGCGGGTGGCCAGCCACAGCTCCGGCTGGCCGTGGTCGCTGCGGCCAAGCAGGTCGAGCACGGCCTCGGCCGTGTCCAGCGCCCATGGCGTGGCTACCTGCTGGAAGCGCGGGCCGGGCAGCACGCGCATCAACGCGCCACCGGAGAGGCCCAGCCACAGGGTGTCCTCGCCGTGCTCGTCCGGGGCGCGACGCAGCAGGCGCACGAAGGACGAGGGCAAGCCATCGGCCACTCCGAAACGACGCCAGCGGCCCTCCTCGTACAGCGCCAGGCCGTCGCGCGCCGCGCCCACCCACAAGCGCTCGCCGCCCTGCCCGTCGGGCTCCGCGCGCACCGCGAACACGCCGCTGGCATCGGTGCCCAGCAGCGAGGCGGTACGCCATGGCCCGCCGCTGGCCAGTGCCCGCGCCATGCCGTTCTCGGTGGCCAGCCACAACACCTGGGTGCCGTCGGGGGCGCGCCAGACGGCGACATCGCGCACCACGTTCGAGGGCAGGCCGTTGTCACGGTCGAACACGCGCACGGCGTCGCCGTGGATGCGCACCAGGCCGGCGCGTGAGGCAGCCCACACGGCGCCATCGTCGTGCGGCAGCTGGCTCTGCGCGAGACTGTAGAAATCGTTGGTGGGCGCGTTGCCGTTCTGCAGGCTCCAGCTGGCGAGGCCGTCGGCATCCAGCCGCCACAGGCCGGCGCCGAAGGTGCTGATCCAGAGTTGCTCGTGGCCGCCCCGGCGAGCCACCAGCAGGCTTTCGATCTGGCTGCCGTCGAAGCCCGGCGCCACGAAACGCCGCCAGTGGCCATCGCCCTCGCTGTACCAGAGGCCTTGCGTGCCACTGCCCACCCAGAGGCGCGCGTGGCCGAACAGGTCGTGCGTGGCGGCGAGGCTCAGCACCGTGCGCGGCAACTGCTCGGCACCGGGCGCAGGCGACCACCGGCCATCGGTAAACCACAGCAGGCCATCCCCCATGCTCAGCGCCCACAGCGTGTAGCGCCCCGCGACATCGCGCGTCTCCACCAACCGGCGCACGTCGCGGGCGGGGAAGTGGGCCACGGAGCGCCAGCGGTGACCGTCGTAGCGGGCGATGCCACGGTCGCGGAAGGCGGCCCACAGGCTGCCGTCATGGGTGCTGGTCAGGGTGCCCAACTGGCCGCTGGTGGCGAAATCCCCGGTGTTGCGCCAGCGGCTGCCGTCGTAGCGCACCAGCTCATTGGCGGCGGAGGCCCAGACGAAGCCGTCCTGGTCCACGGCCACCTGGGCCATGATCGAGGTCGGCAGGCCGTCGCGCGCCGAGAAGCTGGTGAAGGCCGGCGCGCCGAGGTCGAACAGGCTCAGCGGGCGCACGGGCGCCGCCGGCGCGGCGGCGAGCGGCCACACCACGAGCAACAGCAGGCAGGTCAGGGCGCGCGACAGATGCGTCATCGGCAAGCGTGGGCGTGGCGGTCGCCGCAGTATGCACGGCTCGCGTGTCGGGAACGTGGTAAACCACAATGCGGTGGCGTTTGGTTGACGGGCACGGACGGGCCGCCCACACTTCGCGGCCTCAGCCACGGAGCCGCCCCATGTCCCCTGCCACCGTCCGCCACGACTGGACGCGCGACGAAGTCGCCGCGCTGTTCGCCCTGCCGTTCAACGAGCTGCTCTACCGCGCGCACGGCGTGCACCGCGAGCACCACGATCCGAACGCGGTGCAGGTGTCGACCCTGCTGTCGATCAAGACCGGTGGCTGCCCGGAGGATTGCGCCTACTGCCCGCAGGCGCAGCGCTACGACACCGGCGTGCTGCCGCAGAAACTGCTGGAAGTGGACGAGGTGCTGGAGCGCGCGAAAGCCGCCAAGGCCGCCGGCGCCAGCCGCTTCTGCATGGGCGCGGCGTGGCGCGGGCCGAAGGATCGCGACATCCCCAAGGTGGCCGAGATCGTGCGCGCGGTGAAGGATCTGGGCCTGGAAACCTGCGCCACCCTGGGCCTGCTCGGCGACGGCCACGCGCAGGCGCTCAAGGACGCCGGGCTGGACTACTACAACCACAACATCGACACCGCGCCGGAGTTCTACGGCGAGATCATCCACACCCGCGAATACACCGATCGCCTGACCACGCTGGAACAGGTGCGCGACGCCGGTCTGAAGACCTGCTGCGGCGGCATCGTCGGCATGGGCGAGACGCGCACGCAGCGCGCCGGCCTGCTGCAGGCGCTGGCCAACCTGCCCGAGCACCCGCAGTCGGTGCCGATCAACCAGCTGGTGCCGGTGCCGGGCACGCCGCTGGCGAACGCGGAGAAGCTCGATCCGTTCGAGTTCGTGCGCACCATCGCGGTGGCGCGCATCGTGATGCCGCGCTCCATCGTGCGCCTCTCCGCCGGCCGCCAGCAGATGAGCGACGAGGTGCAGGCGCTGTGCTTCTTCGCCGGGGCCGGCTCGATCTTCGCCGGCGACAAGCTGCTCACCACCGGCAATCCCGATGTGGCGCACGACCACGCGCTGTTCCGCCGGCTCGACCTGCATCCGCTGGAAGTGGCGGAGGAAAGCGCCACCGTGCATGCCGGCATCCTCGCCGAAGAAGGCTGCTGTGGCGGCGGTGGCGGCTGTGGGTGTTCGTGCAGCGAGGCGGCCTGATCCATACGTCTTGCGGCCTGCTGCTTTGCCCCCTCTCCCCCAGGCCTTGCCTGGGGGAGAGGGACGGGGTGAGGGGGTCGCCGTTGCCCTGAGACTGCCAGCCATGCCCAAAGCCCCCCTCCCCCCAATCCTCTCCCCCAACGATGCAGCCGTTGGGGGAGAGGGAGTTTCGAGCCCATCGCCCGCGCCGGCGTCGTCGCTTTATCTCCCTCTCCCCCCGACGAAGTCGGGGGGAGAGGGTTGGGGTGAGGGGGCTGCTCTCGCTTCACGCCCAGACCTGCTCAGCCGTCTGGCCATCCAGACGGCCGAACGTGAAACGCAAAACCTGCGCCGTCGCCTGCGCACCATCGACCACGTCGATGGCCCGTGGCTGGTATCGAACGGCCAACGCCTGCTCGGCTTCTGCAGCAATGATTATCTCGGTCTGGCGCAGCACCCCGCGCTGGTCGCCGCGCTGAAACAAGCCGCCAGCGCGGGCAGCACCTCGGCCCACCTGATCTGCGGCCATCGCCGCGAACATGCGGAGCTGGAAGAGGCCCTAGCCGAGTGGACGGGGCGCGCGCGTACCCTGCTGTTCTCCACCGGCTACATGGCCAACCTCGGCGCACTGCAGGCGCTGCTGGCGCGCGGCGAGCTGTGCGTGCAGGACAAGCTCAACCACGCCTGCCTGCTCGACGGTGCCCAGCTTGCCGGCACCGAACTGAAACGCTATCCGCATGCCGACGTGGCCGCCGCCGCGCGCCAGCTGGCGAGCCGGCCCGGCGTGCCGGCGCTCGTCGCCACCGATGGCGTGTTCAGCATGGATGGCGACGTGGCGCCGCTGGCCGCGCTGGCCGCGCTATGCGCGCGCGAGCACGCCACCTTGATGGTGGACGACGCGCATGGCCTGGGCGTGCTCGGCCCCGACGGCGCGGGCAGCCTCGCCGCCGCCGGTCTGGGTGAAAGCGACGCGCCGGTGCTGATGGCCACGCTGGGCAAGGCGCTGGGCGCCAGCGGCGCCTTCATCGCCGGCCCCTCCGCGTTGATCGACGGCCTCACCCAGTTCGCCCGCAGCTACGTCTACACCACCGCCATGCCACCCGCGCTGGCCGCCGCCGCACTGGCCGCGGTGCGCGTCGCGCGCGGCGAAGGCTGGCGCCGCGAGAAGCTGCACGCGCTGATCGCCCGCTTCCGCCGCGGTGCGACGCAGCTCGGCCTGCCCTTGGCGGACTCGACCAGCGCGATCCAGCCGCTGCTGCTGGGCGAGGCTCGCGCCGCGCTCGATGCGACGCGGGCGCTGGAAGCGCGCGGCCTGCTGGTCACCGCGATCCGCCCGCCCACGGTGCCGCCGGGCCAGGCGCGGCTGCGCATCACGCTGAGCGCCGCGCACGAGGAGGCACACGTGGATCGCCTGCTGGGCGCACTGGCTGATCTGCCGCAAGGGGCGCGGGCGGGGCGCCACGTATAATGCCCCGCTGCCCTTCGCGTTTTTCCCCATGAGCCTCCTCAACATCGCCGCCTACCGCTTCGTGGCGCTGGACGACCTGCCGGCGCTGCGCGAACGCGTGCGCGAACGCGCCGCCGCGCTGGCGCTCAAGGGCACCGTGCTGCTGGCGCCGGAAGGCATCAACCTGTTCCTCGCCGGCGCGCGCGACGCGGTGCAGGCCTTCATGGCCTGGCTGCGCGAGGACGCGCGTTTCGCCGGGCTGGAGGCGAAGGAGTCGCTCTCCGACGCTGCCCCCTTCGGCCGCCTGCGCGTGCGGCTGAAGCAGGAGATCATCACCATGCATCAGCCGGCGATCCGCCCCGCGGGCGGCCGCGCGCCGGCGGTGGACGCGGCCACGCTCAAGCGCTGGCTGGATGCCGGCCACGACGACGATGGCCGCACCGTGGTGATGCTGGACACGCGCAACGACTACGAAACCGCCGTGGGCCGCTTCATCGACGCGGTGGACTACCGCATCGCGCGTTTCACCCAGTTCCCCGCCGCCGTCGCCGCCGACCGCGCGCGCTACGCCGGCAAGACCGTGGTGTCCTACTGCACCGGCGGCATCCGCTGCGAAAAGGCCGCGCTGCACCTGCAGGCGCTGGGCATCGAGCACGTGCACCAGCTCGAAGGCGGGATACTCAAATACCTCGAACTCACCGACGGCGCGCACTGGCAAGGCGGCTGCTTCGTGTTCGACGAGCGCGGCGCGGTGGGTGCCGACCTGCGCCCCACGACCAGCTCCCCTCTCCCGCTTGTGGGAGAGCGGCTGGGGGAGAGGGGAGAATCTCGCAAGGATCTTGCATCGAAGCCGGTTTCGATCCACGGCGTGGCAAGCCCCGACCCCTCACCTCAATCCCCTTCGGCTGGCTCAGGGCAGTGCTCTCCCCGGAGGGGAGATGAGACGAACGCGAAGGGCGCGTTGCTTGAAGGGAGCGGCGCATGAGCCTCTACATCGAACAAGCCGGCCACGGCCCCATCCCGCTGGTGCTGCTGCACGGCTGGGCCATGCACGGCGGGGTGATGGCGCCGCTGGTGGAAGCGCTGGCGGATCGCTGCACGATCCATGTGGTGGACCTGCCCGGCCATGGCCACTCGCGCGACAGCAAGGTGCCGCTGGAACCCGCCGCCTGCGCCGCCGCCATCGCACAGGCCACGCCACCGGCGATCTGGGTGGGCTGGTCGCTGGGCGGGCTGATCGCGCTCACCGCCGCGCTGGAGCAGCCGCAAAGCGTGCGTGCCCTGGGCATGCTGTGCGCCACGCCCAAGTTCACGCGCAGCGCGGATTGGCGCTGGGGCAGCGACGGCGCGCTGGTGCGCCAGCTCGCGCTTGACCTGGAAACCGACTACCACGCCACCATCGACCGCTTCCTGGCGCTGGAGGCGATGGGCAGCGCCGACCCGCGCGCCGAGCTGCGCCATCTGCGCCAGCTGGCCTTCACCCGCGGCGAGCCCGACCTGCGCGTATTGCAGGAAGGCATCCGCATCCTGGACACGCAGGATCTGCGCGCGCGTCTGCCCTCGCTGCAACTGCCCAGCGCCTGGATCGCCGGCCGCCGCGACCGCCTGGTGCCACCGCCGGCGATGGACTGGTCGGCCGCGGCCGCGCGCGGGCACTACGCGCAGATCGAGCACGCCGGCCACGCGCCGTTCTTCACCCATGCCGACGCCGTGGTCGCGGCGCTCGGGCCCCTGCTGGAAACCCTGCGATGAGCGACTTCCACCTCGACCGCGCGCGCTTGCGCCGCAACTTCGGCCGCGCCGCGACCAGCTACGAGAACCACGACGCGCTGCAGCGCGAGGTACAAGCCGACCTTTTGGCGCGGCTGGATTTCTACGACGAATCGCCCGACCGCAAGGGCCTGCTGCCCGAACACATCCTCGACATCGGCGCCGGCACCGGCCTGGGCACCGCGCAGATCAAGGCGCGCTACCCCAAGGCCGAGGTGATCGCGCTGGACATCGCCCTGCCCATGCTCAAGGCGGCCAAGCGCCACAGCGGCTGGCTGAAGCCGCTGCGCCGCGTCTGCGCCGAGGCCACCGCGCTGCCCTTCCCCGACCACAGCATGGACATCGTGCATTCCAACCTGTGCTTCCAGTGGGTGGACAACCTCGAGGCGCTGTTCGCCGAGTGCTGCCGCGTGCTGAAGGTCGGCGGTTTCCTGGTGTTCTCCAGCTTCGGCCCGGACACGCTGAAGGAGCTGCGCGCGGCCTGGGCCAGCGTGGACGAGCACTCCCACGTGGGCCGCTTCCTCGACATGCACGACGTGGGCGACGCGGTACTGAACGCCGGCCTGCGCGACCCGGTGCTGCAGACCAACCACTACACCCTGACCTACAGCCAGCCGCGCAAGTTGCTGGACGATCTGCGCGGGCTGGGCGCCACCCACGCCGATGCGGCACGCCCGCGCGGCCTCACCGGCAAGGCGCGCTATCGCGCCATGCTGGAGGCCTACGAGGCGATGCGCGTGGACGGCCGCATCCCGGCCAGCTGGGAAGTGGTCGCCGCCCACGCCTGGGGCCCGCCGCCCGGCCAGTCGCGGCGCATTCCCGGCGGCGGCGAGGTGGCCAGCATCTCGGTCAGCAGCCTGCGCGGCTCGCGGCGGACGCGCTAGGAACCGGGGCATCCCGGCGCTGGCAATGCGGAGTTCACCAGCCCTTCCGCCGCGCCGTTTATACTGGCGCGACCCTGCCAGGGACGAACGTCGCAGCGTGAATCCGCCACTGCCACTCCACGCATCCACGCCCTGCCGGGAGGCGCGCTGATGCCGCTTGCGCTCACCCCCGAAATGATCCTGGTGCTCGGGCTGGTGGGCTTCACCATGCTGATGCTGGTGCTGGAGTGGATTCGCGCCGACATGGCGGCGCTGCTGGTGGTGGTGGTGATCGGCCTGACCGGGGTGATCCCCTCGGAGAAGGTGTTCAACGGCTTCGCCGGCAACGCGGTCATCGCCATCATCGCCATCATGATCATGGGCGAAGGGCTGGATCGCGCCGGCGTGCTGAACCTCACCGCGCAGGCGGTGATGAAGCTGGCCAAGGGCATGGAGTCGCGCCTGGGCCTGGTCATCAACCTGATGGCCAGCCTGTTCTCGGCGGTGATTCCCAGCCAGGCGCTGGCGGCGTTGATGATACCGGTGTCCAGCCGCCTGTCCGCGCGCACCGGCGTGCCGATCTCCAAGCTGCTGCTGCCGATGGCGTTCTGCATCCTCACCGGCACCAACACCACGCTGATCGCCAACTCGCCGCTGATCGTGCTGAACGACCTGATCGCCAGCGCCAATGCCAACCTGCTGCCCGGCGCGCACACCATTCCCAAGTTCGGCCTGTTCAGCGTGACCCCGGCCGGGCTCGCGCTGGGCCTGGTGGGCATCGCCTATTTCTACTTCTTCGGCAGGAAGCTCCTGCCCGGCCACGAGGACGAGCGGCTGAAGGTGACGCCGGGGCGCACCGAAAGCTATTTCGCCGACACCTACGGCATTGCCGGCGAAACCGCCGAGCTGATCGTCACCGCCGAAAGCCCGCTGGTTGGCATGAGCATCGGCGAAGCCGAACAGCTGCACGGCGCGCCGCTGATCCTCGCCATCAAGAGCGGCAACGAGGCGCGCATGGCGCCGCCGGCCGACCACGTGATCTGGGTGGGCTCGGTGCTGGGCGTGCTCGGCCCGCACGAGCAACTGGCGCAGTTCGCCAACAACCAGCTGTGCCGGCTGTCGGCGCGCATGAGCCAGCTCGGCGAGCTGTTCAACCCCACGCGCGCGGGCATTTCCGAAGTGGTGATTCCGCCGGTGTCGCGCTTCGTCAAGCACCGCATCGCCGAACTGCGCCTGCGCAAGCGCTTCGGCATCTCGGTGCTGGCGGTGAACCGCGGCGACAAGGTGTTGCGCGACGACGTGCGCCAGGTGGAACTGCGCGCCGGCGACACCGTGGTGGTGCACAGCAACTGGCGCGACCTCGCGCTGGCCGCCGAGGACCGCGACCTGGTGGTGGTCACCGACATCCCCAAGGAGGAGCAGCGCCCCGGCAAGATCTGGCAGGCAGTGGGCTTCTTCGTGATGGCCAAGTGCCTCGCGCTGTTCACCAACCTCGACCTCTCGGTGGCGATGATGTGCGGCGCCGTGGGCATGCTGCTGTCGGGCGTGCTGAACATGGACGAGGCCTACAAGGCGATCAACTGGAAGACCATCTTCGTCACCGCCTGCCTGATCCCGCTGGGCTGGTCGATGGATGCCACCGGCACCGCCGCATGGCTGGCGCAATACGTGCTGCACTACCTCGGCCATGCCACGCCCTGGCTGCTGCAGGCCACGCTCGCCGTGCTCACCCTGCTGTTCTCGCAGGTGATGTCCAACGTCGGCGCCACCGTGATGATGGTGCCCATCGCCATCTCGGTGGCGGTGGCCACCGGCGGCAACCCGTCGGCCTACGCGCTGATCGTGGCGGTGTCCTCGTCCAACACCTTCCTGCTCAGCTCCGGCCACCCCGCGCTGATGATGGTCACCGGCCCCGGCGGCTACAAGGGCAGGGATTTCCTGCGCGTGGGCGCGCCACTCACGCTGGCGATGCTGGTGGTCACCCTGGTGTCGATCAACCTGCTGTTCCGCTGAACGGGACGCTCGCCGGTGCCGCTTACAGGCGGCCGTCCACCATGTCGCGCGGCAGTACGCCCTTGATGTCGTAGACGACACCATCGGGCTTCGCCAGCGCACGCACCTCGCCGGGCGGCCGGTTGCGGAACGGCTCGTGCGCCACCGCCAGCACGACGGCATCGTAGCCACCGGCCGCCGGCCACTGCGGCAGCAGGTCGAGGCCGTACTCGGCCCTGGCCTCCTCCGCGTCGGCCCAGGGATCATGCACATCCACGCGCATGCCCAGCGCCATGAACTCGCGCACCAGATCCGCCACGCGGGTATTGCGCAGGTCCGGGCAGTTTTCCTTGAAGGTAAAGCCGAGCACCAGCACGCGCGCGCCCTTCACCGGCTGGCCGCGCAGGTTCATCAGCCGCACCACTTCGGCGGCGACGTGCCCGCCCATCGCGTCGTTGATGCGCCGGCAGGCCAGCAGGATGTCCGGGTAGTAGCCGGCCGATTGCGCCTTCTGGATCAGGTAGTAAGGATCCACCCCGATGCAGTGTCCGCCCACCAAACCCGGCTGGAACGGCAGGAAGTTCCACTTGGTGCCGGCCGCGGCGAGCACCTCCTGCGTATCGATGCCCAGCCGGTGGAAGATCAGCGCGAACTCGTTGATCAGGGCGATATTGGCATCGCGCTGCGTGTTTTCGATCACCTTGGCGGCCTCGGCGACCTTGAGGCTGGGCGCCCGGTGCGTGCCGGCCCGGATGATCCGCCGGTACAGCGCATCGACGAACTCGGCGGTTTCCGGCGTGGAGCCGGAGGTGATCTTGGGAATATCGGCCAGCCGCCGCTGCGCATCGCCGGGGTTGATCCGCTCCGGACTGTAGCCCACGGTGAAGTCGACGTTGCAGCGCAGGCCGGAGGCGCGCTCCAGCTCCGGCACGCAGATCTCCTCGGTGGCGCCCGGGTACACGGTCGACTCGTAGATCACCACGTCGCCGCGCTTGAGCACGCCGCCCAGCATGGCGCTGGCGCGGATCAGCGGCGAAAAATCCGGACGCTTGTGCGCATCCACCGGCGTGGGCACGGTCACCACGTAGGTGTCGCGATCGCGCAGCGCATCCACCTCGGTGGCGTAACGCAAATGCCGCGCCTCGGCCAGCTCGGCGGCCGTGCGCTCCCCCGTGCGATCCCGCCCCGCGCGCAACTGCGCCACGCGCTCGGCATCGATATCGAAGCCCAAGGTGTCGAACCACTTGCCGAATTCAAGTGCCAGGGGCAGCCCCACATAGCCCAGGCCAACGATGGCAAGCCGAATCCGCTCAAGGTCTTTCATGTGACGTTTTCCCGCCGGACAAGCAAGGCGACAGGGTAGCGGATCAAGCGGCGCTGGCTCGCCCCAGCAGCCACACTTCCCCGCCGCGCACTTCGACCGGCAGGGCGCGCAGGCTTTCGCCACGGCAGGGACCGCCCACGCACAGGCCGCTGCCGCAGTCGAAGCTGGCGCCATGCACGGCGCAGATGATGAGTTCGTTCTTGCGCAGGAACTGGCCCGGCGCATAGTCCAGCCGCCGGCCGGCGTGCGGACAGACGTTCAGCCAGGCACGCAGCAGCGCGCCCTGGCGCTGGACGATCACGCTGTCGCCATCCAGCGCGGCCACGTTTTCGACGGCGGTGGTGCCGTCCTCGGGGAGGGCATCCAGCGGGCAAAGCAGGGTGTCGGCAATGACCATGGGCACTTGTCTCGGCGGCCGATTGGCCCCATCGTAGTCGCGTAAGTCCTTGATTTTAGCACACGGATTTTTAACATGTACCTTCGCATGCCCATGCCGCACCGTCCCCGCCACCCGCTGCTGCGCGTCCTGTCGTTCGTTCTCGGCCTGGCCGCATTGGGCGTGCTCGCGGTGTTCGGACTGATGGTGGCCGGCGTACTGCTGGTGGGCGGCGCCGTGTTCATGCTCTGGCGGCACTGGAAGCTGGCGCGCACGCCGGCGGCGGCCCGCCCGGCGCAGCCGCGCTCCACCGACGTGCTGGAAGGCGAGTTCGTGGTGATCCGCGAGAGGCGTTCCGCCGCGCACTGACCGCGCCGCCGTCAACGTGGATAATGCGCCGTCCCCACGGCGTTCCCTCCATGTCCGATCCCTCGCTGCCGCCCGCGGCCAACGTGCCGCGCCGCCTTGCCGACCCTCGCCTGCTGGTGCCGCTGGGGCTGGGCACGTTGTACCTGGTGTGGGGCTCGACCTATCTGGGTATCCGCATCGCCGTGGGCGGCTGGCCGCCGTTCCTCCTGGCCGGCGTGCGTTTCCTGATTGCCGGCAGCCTGCTGCTGAGTTTCCTGCGCCTGCGCGGCATGGCACTGCCCACCCGGCGGCAATGGCGCAACGCGGCGGTGGTCGGCACGTTGCTGCTCGGTCTTGGCAACGGCCTGGTCTGCTACGCCGAACGCGAGGTGAGCTCGGGCATCGCCGCCGTGGCGGTGGCCAGCATGCCGCTGTTCATGGCGCTGTTCGGCCTGCGTCACGGGCATCGACCCAATGCGCTGGAAACGGCGGGACTGGTGATCGGCTTCATCGGCGTGGTGGTGCTGAACCTGGGCGGCGACCTGTCCGGCTCGCGCCTCGCCGCGCTGGCGCTGTTGGCGGCCGCCGCCGCCTGGGCCTATGGCTCGGTGTGGAGCAAGCACCAGGAAATGCCCCCCGGCCCGATGAACACCGCCGCGCAGATGCTGTGCGGCAGCGCGGCGCTGTTCGTCATGGGCTTTGCCAGCGGCGAGCGCCTGCCCGCGCATCCACCGCTGGCCGCGAACCTGGCGCTGGCCTACCTCGTCGTGGCCGGCTCGCTGATCGGCTACAGCGCCTATCTGTATGTGCTCAGGCACGCGCGCCCCGTGCTCGCCACCAGCTACGCCTACGTGAACCCGCCGGTGGCGGTGCTGTTCGGCGTGCTCGTGGCCGGCGAGCACGTCGGCATGCTGGAAATCACCGGCACCGCGATCATCCTCTGCGGCGTGGTGGCGATCACCCTGGCACAGCAGAAGCGCACGGGCTGACGCCACCGGCTTGCCCCGGCGATGCGCGTGGCGCGACCATGCGCAAGGCATCATCTCGAAGGCATGAACATGGCGAACGAAGGCCTGATGGCGCGTCTGGCGCTGCGCAGTGCGGCGTGGTCGGAGCGCTGGTTTCCCGATGCCTGGGTATTTGCCGCGCTGGGCGTGGCGCTGGTGGCGCTCGCAGCGCTGGGTTTCGGCGCGACGCCGGTGGCCACGGCGAACGCCTTCGGCGACGGCTTCTGGAGCCTGATCCCGTTCACCATGCAGATGGCCTTCGTGGTGATCGGCGGCTACGTGGTGGCCACCGCGCCGGTGGTGGCGCGCGGCATCGACGTGCTGGCGCGCTTCCCGCAAACCGGCCGCGGCGCGATCTGCTACGTGGCGCTGCTGAGTATGCTGGCCTCGCTGCTGTCCTGGGGCTTTTCGCTGGTGTTCGGCGGACTGCTGGTGCGCGCGCTGGCCACGCGCGAGGAGTTGCGCATGGATTACCGCGCCGCCGGCGCCGCCGCCTACCTCGGCCTCGGCGCGATCTGGGCGATGGGCCTGTCGTCGTCGGCCGCGCAGCTGCAGGCCAATCCGGCCAGCATGCCGCCGGGCCTGCTGGCGATCACCGGCGTGCTGCCGTTCACCCACACCATCTTCCTGTGGCAATCCCTGCTGCTCACCGCCTGCCTGATCGCGGCCTCGCTCGCGGTGTGCTGGCTCACCGCGCCGTCGGAGGCGAACGCGCGCACGGCGCGCGATTTCGGTATCGGCGAAGCCGCCGCGGTGCCCGCGCTGCCACCGCGCACGCGCCCCGGCGAGTGGCTGGAATACAGCCCGCTGCTCTGCGTGCTGATCGGCCTGTTGGGCCTGGGCTGGCTGGTGCATGAATTCATGGCCAAACCGGCGGCAAGCGCGATCGCCAACCTCAACACCTACAACTTCCTGTTCCTCACTGTGGGCCTGCTGCTGCACTGGCGTCCGCGCAGCTTTCTGGACGCGGTGACACGCGCGGTGCCGAGCACGGCGGGCGTGCTGATCCAGTTACCGCTCTACGGCGGCATCGCCGCCCTGCTCACCCACGCTCGGGGTGCGGACGGCGCCACGCTGGCGCACCGGCTGGCGCAGCTGTTCGTGCACGTGGCCAGCACCGACAGCTTCCCCGCGGTGATGGGCGCGTACTCCGCCATCCTCGGCTTCTTCGTGCCCTCCGGCGGCGGCAAGTGGCTGGTGGAGGCGCCCTACGTGATGCAGGCGGCGAACGACCTGCACGTGCACCTGGGCTGGGCGGTGCAGGTGTACAACGCCGCCGAGGCGCTGCCCAACCTCATCAATCCGTTCTGGATGCTGCCCCTGCTGGGCGTGCTCGGCCTCAAGGCACGCGACGTGGTGGGCTACACCTTCATGCAGCTGGTGGTGCACGTGCCCCTGGTACTGGGACTGTTGTGGCTGTTGGGGCTCACCCTTACGTACGTGCCGCCGGTGATGCCCTAGCGCTGGCTCCTACAGCTCGCGCAAGGCGGTGGCCACCGGCAGCCGCGCGGCGCGCACGGCGGGGAAGATGCCGCCGACGAAGCCGATGGCCAGCGCCCACTTCAGGCCCGTCCACACCAGCGCACCGTTCACCTTGAACTGGAACATCACGTCGGTGAAGCCGTTGAGCGTGGAGGCGGTGTAGCCATCGAACACCAGCCACACGACCAGCGCCCCGACGAGGCCGCCGACCAGCGCCAGCAGCATCGTCTCCAGCATCACCGACACCACCACCGGCGCGCTGCGGAAGCCGATGGCGCGCAGCGTGGCGATCTCGCGGGCGCGCGCGGCCACTGCGGCGAACATGCAGTTGAGCGCGCCGAATACCGCGCCGATGGCCATGATGAGGCCCACCGCCACGCCCACCGCGCGGATGGTCTTGGTCAGCGTCTCGGACTGGCGGGCGAAGAAGGCGCGCGTGGTGTCGGCTTCGACCTTGAGCTTGGGATCGGCCGCCAGCGCCGCCTGGAACGACGCGAAGGCCTTGGCGTCGGTGAGCCGCACCAGCACCGATTCGGCACTGTCGCCGCGCCGCCAGGCCGCCGCCACTTCCTGCCGATCCGCCCACAACTCGGAGTCGTAGGCATTGCCGGCGGCAAACACACCCACCACCTTCCATTGTTGCCGGCCGATCTTCACCGCATCGCCCACCGCCAGGCCAGCGTATTCGCGCTCGGCGCTCTGGCCCACCACCAGCTCGTTCAGGCCGGGCTTGAACGGGCGACCGGCGACGATCCTGAGGCCCGGACGCAGCGCCCAGGCGGCGGCGTCGACGCCGCGCAACTGCGCGTTGGCGTCGTCGTCCGCGCCGCGCTTGCGCAGGTTGGCGGTGACCACCAGCTCGGCCGACACCAGCGGCTTGCCGGAGGCGTCGCGCGCGATGCCAGGCGCCTGTTCGATGGCATCCACGTCGTTGCGCACCAGCACCGACTGCGACTCGGCTACCGAGCCGCCGCGCAGCACGATGGCGGTGTCGTCACGGCCACCGCTGGCCAACGTGGCCTGGAAGCCCTGCCCCATGGCGAACAACGCCACCAGCACGCCAACCACGCCGGCGATGCCCACCACGATCACCGAGGAGGAACCCAGCCGCTGGCGCAGCGTGCCCACGCCCACCAGGGTCACCTGCCCGGCCTGGCGGCCACCACGGCTGAACGCGAGCCACAGCGCGAGCAGCACCACCAGCGCCACCGCGCCGACCCACGGCAGCGCCGTCCAGGCCATCAGCACCACCGCCACGAGCAGCAACAGGCCGAGATTGATCGCAAATTTTTTCATGGCGCGCTCCTTCAGCGTCCGCTCAGTGCATCGACGATGTTCAGGCGCATCGCGCGCCATGCCGGCGGCAGTCCTACCACGGCGCCGATCAGCAACATCAGCAGCACGCCGGCCAGCCAGGTGCTGGGCGCCAGCGCGTGCACCGGGATCATGCCGCCCGAGGCCGCACCGATGCCCGGCACGATCACGGACACCAGCGCCAGGCCGATCAGCCCGCCGATCAGCAGCAGCAGCACGCCCTCGGCCAGCACCATCGCCAGCACGCTGGTGCTGGAAAAACCGATCGTCTTCAGCACCGCGAGCTCACTGGTGCGCTCGCGTACCGCCTGCATCATGGTGTTGCCGGTGAGCAGCAACAGGGTGAAGAACACGGCGCCCATGATGGCGGTCACGATCAGGCCGATGTTCACCAGTTGCTTGATGAAGGAGGTCTGGAAGGCCTGCTCAGTCTGCGCCTTGGTTTCGTGATCCGAATTGGCCGAGATCGCGTCAATGGCGCGCGCCACCGGATCGGCCTGCGCCGGGTTGGCCACCTGCACCACGTACCAGTGCACGTTGCCGGCGCCGAAGGCGTTGTTCTCGTCGAAGTATTTCCAGTGGAACAGCAGCATCTGCTCGCGCCCGGCATCCTGCGGCGTCTTCGCGTGGAAGATGCCCACGATGTCGAAGGTCCAGGTGCTGTTGCCGCTGGCCTTGGACGGAAAGATGGTCGATTTCAGCGGAATCTTGTCGCCAATCTTCCAGCCGAAACGCTGCGCCAGCGCCGCGCCCACGATGGCGCCGGTGCGGGTCTTGTCCCACGTGGCGCGCTCGTCGGCGGGCAGGGTCATTTCAGGATACAGGTCGAGGTAATTGGGGCTCACCGCGAAGCTGATGACCTGATTTTTCGGATCCTGATACACGCCGCCAAACCAGTTGGCGTAGGCCACTTCCGATACGCCAGGCACCTGCGCGATGCGCGCGCCCAGGCTCTCGGGCAAGGGCTGCTGCATCGACATCTTGGAGTTGACGATCAGCCGCCCCGCACCCGCCACGCTGTCGCCCGCGCTGAAGGCGAGCCGCACCGAGTCGAGCAGACCGAACAACAGAAAGGCCGCGATGATCGACACCAAGGTGAGCAAGGTGCGCGACTTGCGCCGGAACAGCGCGGCCCAGATGAGATGGAAGTATTTCATGGCGTTCCCCTCAGGCCACCGCATGCCCGGCCAGCGTACCCTTGTCCAGATGCAGGGTGCGGCTGGCGAATTCGGCGGCCTTGGGATCGTGGGTGACCATCACGATGGTCTTGCCGTGCTCGCGGTTGAGCGTGCGCAAGAGGTTCAGCACATCCTCCGCGCTCTGCCGGTCGAGATCGCCGGTGGGCTCGTCGCACACCAGCAAGGTGGGGTCGGAGACGATGGCGCGGGCGATCGCCACGCGCTGCTGCTGGCCGCCGGACAGCTCGCTGGGCTTGTGCGAAGCGCGTTCGGCCAGCCCCACCAGTTGCAGCGCGATGGCCGCATTCTTCTTGCGCTGCGCGCTGGAAAGTTTGGTGAGCAGGAGCGGCAGCTCCACGTTCTTCTGTGCGGAGAGCATTGGCATCAGGTTGTAGAACTGGAACACGAAACCGACGTTGGCCGCGCGCCATTTCGCAAGCTGGCCGCCGCCCAGTTGGTCGATGCGCGAACCGGCCACGCGAATGCTGCCGGCGCTGGGCGTATCCAGCCCGCCGATCAGGTTGAGCAAGGTGGTCTTGCCCGAGCCGGATGGCCCCATCAAGGCAAGGAAATCCCCCTCGGTGATGTCGAGGTCGATGTGGTGCAGCACTTCAACCTTCTGCTTGCCACGCGTATAGACCTTGGCGAGGTCGCGAATGTCGATCAGGGTGTCCATGCTTGCCTCCGGTGAACTGGATTGATGGTAGGTGCCCGCTTGCGGGCGATGTTCGTTGCGGCTCGTTGAAAAGCATCGTCCACGAGTGGACTCCTACGGGGAAGATGCTTTCATTTGGACGTCCGAGCCGTCGTGCAACGCGGCCGGCGGGGAAAGCACCACGCTGTCGCCGGCATGCAGCGCCGTGGGAATCAACGCCATGCCGCCATCGTTCGGCGCGCCCGGCTGCACCATCACGGCATGCGCCTTGCCGCCGTCGACCACGAACACCATGGCATGGCCATCGCGCTGCACGATGGCCTTGGCCGGCACCAGCACGCCCTGCGGCGCCTGCGCGGCGGCCTGCGGTCGGGCTTCGAGGAAGGAGACGCGCACGCCCATGTCGGGCACGATGCGCGCATCCTTCTTCTCCAGCGCCACGCGCACCTTCACCGTGGCCTTGCCGCGGTCGGCGGCGGGCACGATGGCGATGACGTGGGCGGGAATCTTCCAGTCCGGGTAGGCGTCGAGCACCGCCTCGGCGGGCATGTCCGGCTGCACCCGGCCGATGTAGGCCTCGTTGACGTCCACGTCCACTTCCAGCGAATCCATGTCCACGATGGTGCCGATGCCGGTACGGGTGAAGCCGCCGCCGGCGGAGAACGGCGAGACGATCTCGCCCACCTGCGCGTCCTTGGTGGTGATGACGCCGGCGAACGGCGCGCGCACCACGCAGTAGTCGAAGTTGACCTGCGCCTGCGCCACGCCCGCCCCGGCGGCGACCGCCTGTTTCTGCTGCGCGGCCAGCTGGGCACGGGTGGCTTCCACCAGCGTGCGCGCCTGTTCGGCCGCCTGTTTCGGCACCAGACCCTGCGCCGCCAGCTGCTGCTGACGCCGCGCATCGCGTTCGTTCTGTGCCAGCTGCGCCTGGTACTGCGCCACCAGCGCGTGCGCGGCGGCGGCCTGCGCCTTGGCGGCGGCGAGCGCAGCCCGGTAGGCGCTGTCGTCCAGCCGCGCCAGCACCTGGCCCCGCTGCACGTGATCGCCTTCCTCGATCAGCACGGCGGTGAGCGTGCCGGTGATCTGTGCCGACACCGTGGCCTGCCGCCGCGCGGTGACGTAGCCGGTGGCCTGCAGCACCGCGCCGGCCGCCGCGTCGCTGGCGGGCGACACCGCCATGGCCACTTGCACCGGTACGGCGCGATGGCCGAAGGCCTGCCAGGCGAAGCCACCGGCCAGCACCAGCACCAGCACGGCGCCGCCGGCGAACCACGGCCAGCGCGGCGACCGCGCATCGTGCAGCTCGCGCTGGCTGCGCTCGATGCGCAATTCCTTCAGCAGATCGGCGTTGCTCACCCGGGTGACCTCGATAGTGCGATGCCGAGGATGCTAGTCGACATCACGCGGCGCATGCACCGGCAGCCATCAACCGTCGCGCGTGACAGCTGTCATCCATGCCACGCCACGCGCTACGCTACGGGGCATGGACTACGCCATCGCCCCGCCCCGCCAGCCCAGCCTGCCCATCCTTGGAAGCACGCAGCGCTTCCCCGTGCGCCGCATCTTCTGCGTCGGCCGCAACTACGCCGACCACGCGAAGGAAATGGGCGCAGCGGTAGAGGCGGGGCGGCCAATGTTCTTCTGCAAACCGGCCGACGCGGTGGTGACCGACGGCGCGGACGTGCCCTACCCCTCGCTCACGCACGAACTGCACCACGAGGTGGAGATGGTGCTGGCGCTGGGCGACAGTGGCCGCGACGTGCCGATGGAACACGCCGCGGCGCTGGTATGGGGCGTGGGCGTGGGGCTGGACCTCACCCGCCGCGACCTGCAGGCGCAGCTGAAGGCCAAGGGACATCCCTGGGACATCGCCAAGGGCTTCGACCACAGCGCGCCGGTCTCGGCGCTGCGCCGGCTCGACGGTGCCCTGCCCAGCCCCGATACCGAACTTTCGCTCAGCATCAACGGCGAGCGCCGCCAGCATGCGCGGCTCGCGGAGATGATCCACGGCGTGCCGCCGCTGTTGTCCGCGCTGTCGGAACTGTTCGAGCTGAAAGCCGGCGACCTCGTCTTCACCGGCACGCCCGCCGGCGTGGCGGCGCTGGCACACGGCGACCACTTCCACGCCGAACTCGCCGGCTGGGCCGTGCTCGACGGCCGCATCGCCTGAATCCCTTCACCCAAGCCAAGGAAACCAACGATGAGCATGCTGCAGGAATTCAAGGCCTTCGCGATGCGCGGCAACGTGCTGGACATGGCCGTCGGTATCGTGATCGGCGGCGCGTTCGGCAAGATCGTCAGCTCGCTGGTCAGCGACGTCATCATGCCGCCGATCGGCTGGCTCACCGGCGGCATCGATTTCTCCGCCATGAAATGGGTGCTCAAACCGGCTGACGACAGCGACCCCAAGCACAAGCTCGCCGAGGTGGCGATCAACTACGGCAGCTTCATCAATACCGTCATCACCTTCGTCATCGTGGCCTTTGCCATCTTCATGCTCATCAAGATGGTGAACCGGCTGCAGCAGAAGAAGGACGAGGCCCCCGCCGCGCCGCCCGCCGACGTGACGCTGCTCACCGAGATCCGCGACCTGCTGAAAGAGCGCAAGTGACCCGCTAGCCCTCCCCTCTGGAGGAGGGGAGAGGATGCGGCAAGCGTTCGCCAAACCATGACCTCCGACCCGGGCGCGCGCCGCCGGCGGCCCGATAATCGGGGCCCGCCACCCGGAGTTCCCCATGCCCCGCCCCACCCTCGCCCTGCTCGCCGCCGGCCTGCTGCTGGCCAGCGGCCTGGCCAACGCCGCCGACACCGTCATCCCCGCCGCGGCCGTAAAGACGGCCGAACAACTGCGTGACACGGCGCTGACCGACCCGACGGCCATGCGCGTGCTGGCCTCGCTCACCACCGAGGTGGGCCCGCGCCTGGCCGGCAGCGACGCCGACCAGCGCGCGCGCGACTGGGCGGTGGCGAAGTTCAAGGCGCTGGGCTTCGACAAGGTCTACGTCGAGCCGGTGACCTACCCCAAATGGGTGCGCCGCCACGAGAGCGGTGCCATCGTGGCGCCCTTTCCGCAACACCTCGTGCTCACCGCGCTGGGCTATTCACCGGGCACGCCCAAGGGCGGACTCACCGCGCCGGTGGTGCGCTTCGACAGCCTCGATGCGCTCAAGGCCGCCGATCCGGCCACGATCAAGGGCAAGCTCGTCTTTGTCGATGTGCGCATGCAGCGCCACCAGGACGGCCACGACTATGCGATGGGCTCGGCCGTGCGCGTCGCCGGAGCAGTGGTCGCCGCCGAAAAGGGCGCGGTCGGTTACCTCCTGCGCTCGGCGGGCACCGACGCGCACCAGCGCATCGCCCACACCGGCGTCACCGGCTTCAAACCCGGCGCCCGGGCCATTCCCGCCGCCGCGCTCGCCAACCCCGACGCCGACCAGCTCGAACGCGTGCTGGCCTACGGCAAGCCGGTGACGGTGCAGCTCGACCTCGACTGCGGCTTCGAGGGCAGCTACACCGGCGCCAACGTGATCGGCGAAATCACCGGCGCGAAACACCCGGAACAGGTGGTCGCCATCGGCGGGCACCTGGATTCCTGGGATCCTGGCACCGGCGCCATCGACGACGGCGCCGGCATCGCCATCTCGATGGCCGCCGCCAGGCTGATCCACGCGCTGCCGCAGCGCCCCGACCGCACCATCCGCGTGATCGCCTTCGCCAACGAGGAAATGGGCCTGTGGGGCGCCCGCGCCTACGCCGACCGGCACGCGCAGGAGGTGGGCCACTTCCTGCTCGGCACCGACTCCGACCTCGGCGCCGGCAAGGTGTATCGCATGAGCGCCAGCGTGAAGCCCGCCGCCCGCCACGCCATCGAGCAGATCGCCGATGTGCTCAAGCCGCTGGGCGTGGCCTACGACGCCGCCCGCCCCGGCGGCGGCGGCTCCGATCTGGGTTCCATGCACGCCAGGGGCATGGCCGCGCTCACGCTGAACCAGGACGCCACGCACTACTTCGACTGGCACCACACCGCGAACGACACTCTGGACAAGGTCGAGCCGGCGGAACTGGCGCAGAACGTGGCGGTGTACGCGGCATGGGCCTACATGGCCGCCGAGGCCACCGGCGATTTCGGCTCCGCGCCCGGCGCGTTCAAGGGCGACGGCGCGGAGGAGTAGGCGTCACCCGCCGGGCGAACGACGCCGGCTCATGCCGGCCAGTGGAAGGCCACGTGGCGGTTGTTGAAGGCGGGGTCGTCGAGGCTGCCGCCCGGCTGCGCGATCAGCGGCTGGTCGACGCCGTCGACCTCCAGCGCCTGCCCGGCGACGAAGCGCGCGCCCAGCACCGCCAGTTCCACCAGTTTCTCGCACAGCACGCCGGCGCGCTGCAGCTCGGCCGCCGGCACGTGGCGCAGGCTGAAGTCGGGGCGGGCGAACTTGCGCAGGCCGCGCGTGTGCACGTGCGAGCCCACGCCATCGGCCTCGTCGCTGCGCAGGATCAACACGTGGTGGCGTGGCGGCGCGCCGCCTTCGACCAGATGCCTCGCGCGCCAGGCATCGGCGTCGAACAGGCCCATGATCTGCGGATCGAGCACCGCGCAGGCGCCGACGTCGAGCAGCGCGGCCAGCACGCCCAGCGTATCGCGCAGGTAATCCAGTGCGGGCGCGTCGTCCAGCTCGCCGCGCAGCACCAGCACCTCGGGCGCGATGCGTGCTTGCTCAAAGGCGACCGGCGCATCCTCGCGCAGCGTCTCGCCCAGCGCGCCGGCGAGCGGGTAGCCCTCCCACTTGCGCAGTTCGAGGTTGTGGAAGCGCTTGAGCGCCACGCCATCCGGCAGGCCGGGACTGCCATAGCGCATGGCCGGGATGACCAGCTCGCGCGCGAAGTGGCCGAACACGTAGAACTGCAGCAGCGCGCGTTCGCCGGCGGCAGGTTGCCAGTAGGGGCGGGGCCAGGCGGGGATGAGGGTGGGGTCGGTCATGGGGAATTTTCGATGGAGCGCTTGGCGCGGATCAGTGGGGTTGCAAAAGCGGAAGCCTCTTACTCATTTCGAAAATTTGCGGGGCGCAAATTTTCATAACGGCAACACGCTTTGCTGCAGCTCGATGCGGCCGCGGCCCGCGGTGATCTTCTTGAACTCGGCGCGGCTCACCGAGACGTAGCGTCCGTTGCCGCCGATCTCCACCTGCGGGCCGTCGGTGACCGCGCGGCCCTGCTCATCGACGCGCACCACCATGGTGGCCTTGCTGCCCGAGTGGCAGATGGTCTTGATCTCCACCAGTTCGTCGGCCCAGGCCAGCAGGTGGCGGCTGCCCTCGAACAGCTCGCCACGGAAGTCGGTACGCAGGCCGTAGGCCAGCACCGGCACGTGCAGCGTGTCCACCACGTCGGTGAGCTGCCACGCCTGCGCCTTGGTCAGGAACTGCGCCTCGTCCACGAACACGCAATGCAGCGCGCCGTGCGCGGCGATGTCGGCCTCGACCAGGGCGAGCAGGTTTTCGCCGCCCGTGAAACGCCGCGCACTCGCCTGCAGGCCGATGCGCGAGGCCACCATGCCCATGTGACGACCCGCCGCCACGGGCTGCCCGGCTTCGCCCGCTTCCGTCTGCGGGAGCGGGTGGCGCGCAGCACCGGGAGCGGACACCTCTTGCGCGCGCGTATCGATCGCCGGCGTGAGGATCAGCGTGCGCATGCCGCGCTCGCGGTAGTTGTACGCGCTCTGCAGCAGCGTGGTGGTCTTGCCGGCATTCATCGCCGAATAATAGAAATAGAGCTTGGCCATGGTGCTGCCGCGAAATCCGAGGCCACCATGGTAACGCGGCGGGAGAACGATCCTCCCGCCGCGCGCGGGTCAGGCCGCCGCCGCGAGGCGCGCGTGCTGCAGCGCCTGCTCCAGATCGGCCCACAGGTCGTCGACGTGCTCGATGCCCACCGACAGCCGCAGCAGGCCGGAGGTGATGCCGCAACGCTGGCGCGTGGCCTCGTCCACCACGCGATGGGTAAGCCCGGCCGGGTGCTGGATCAAGGTATCGACCGAGCCCAGGCTCACCGCCGGCGTGGCCAGCCGCACCGCCGCCATCACCGCCGCTGCCGCCGCGTGGCCACCATGCAGCTCGAACGCCATCAGGCTGCCGGGGCCGCGCATCTGCTTGCCCACCAGCGCGGCATTGGCCACGGTGCCCAGCCCCGGATAGCAGACCTTGGCCACCGCCGGGTGCGCGGCCAGCCGCTCGGCCAGGCGCTGCGCGTTCTCCTGCGCCTTCAGCACACGCAGCGACAAGGTGGGCAGGCCGCGATGCAGCAGGTAGGCGCCCAGCGGATGCAGCAGCCCGCCGGTGGCCGCGCGCACGTGGCGCAGCGCGCTGGCCCACGCGGCGTCGCAGGCGATCACCCCGGCGATCACGTCGCCGTGGCCGCCGAGGAACTTGGTGGCGCTGTGCAGCACCAGTTGCGCGCCGCATTCCAGCGGCTTTTGCAGCACCGGCGTGGCGAAGGTGGAGTCCACCATCACCGGCACGCTGCCGGCGGCGCGCACCACCGCGGCGATGTCGACCAGATCCAGCGTGGGGTTGGCCGGCGTCTCCACGATCACCAGCGCCGTATCGGCATCGACCGCCGCGGCGATGCCCTCGACCGTGCACCAGCGCACCGGGATGCCGAGCAGGCCCGAGTCCAGCAGGTGGTCGTTGGTGCCATACAGCGGGCGCACCGCCAGCACGTGCGTGCCGCGCTGCCTGGCCGCCAGCAGGCAGGCGCTCATCGCCGCCATGCCGGAGCCGAAGGCCACCGCGTCCGTGCTGCCTTCGAGCTGCGCCAGCGCCTGCTCGAAGCGCGCCACCGTGGGGTTGAACAAGCGCGCGTAGATCGGGTTGGCCGCGCTGGCGGCGCCGCCCACCAGGGCGTCGAAGCTGGCCGTGCCTTCGTCCAGGTCGCGCACCGGGTAGGTGGTGGACAGATCCAGCGGCGGCGCGTGCACGCCCAGTTCGGCGAAGTCCTCGCGCCCGGCGTGCACGCCGAGAGTGTCCGGATGCAGCGTGTGTTGGCTGGTCATATCCCGCCCCTTGATTCGAGAAGTGGCTGGACAATAAAACGATTCGCGGCTATCTAACCGCATGGCCGAAGCTTATTCGGCAATGGAGCCTGGCCATGCAATTGGATCGAACCGACTTCGCCATCCTGCGGGAATTGCGAAAGAACGCGCGGCTACCGAACAAGACCCTGGCCGAGCGGCTGGGCGTGGCGCCATCCACCGCACTGGAGCGGGTGCGCCGGCTGCGCGAGGGCGGCGCGATCACCGGCTTCCACGCCGAGATCGCACCGCGCGCAGTGGGCATCGGCCTGCAGGCGATGGTCGCGGTGCGCCTGGCGCGGCACGCCCGCGGCGACGTCGACGCCTTCCACGCCTACCTGCTCACCCTGCGCGAGGTGATCGGCTTCTACCACGTGGCCGGCGCCAACGATTACCTGGTGCACGTGGCGGTGCGCGACAGCGACCAGTTGCGCGACTTCGCGCTGGACGCCTTCACCACCCGCCCGGAAGTGGCGCATATCGAAACCAGCCTGATCTTCGGCTTCCGCCGCAATCCCGACCTGCCGGTTTACCTGGAGGGCGCGGAGGATTGAGCCACCGCCGGCAGGCCCAGCCGCTCGCGCACGAAGCGCTCGAACTCCACCGCCGGCAACGGCCGGCTGAAGTAATAGCCCTGCGCCTCCTCGCAGCCGCGACGACGCAGGAAATTCAGCTGCTCGGCGGTTTCCACGCCCTCGGCGATGGTGCCCATGCCAAGCCCGTGCGCCATCTGGATGATGGCGACCACGATGGCCTGGTCGTCGGGGTCGACGGTGATGTCGCGCACGAAGGACTGGTCGATCTTGATCTTGTTGATGCGGAAGCGCTTGAGGTAGCTCAGCGAGGAGTAGCCGGTGCCGAAGTCGTCGATGGCGAGCCGGATATGGCGCAGGCCGAGCTCGTCCAGCTTCTGCACCACCATGCCCGGCGCCTTCATGGCGACGGCCTCGGTCAGCTCCAGCTCCAGGCATTCGGGCGGTGCGCCGGTTTCGTCCAGCAGGCGGCCGATGCGCTCCACCAGGTCGCTCTGGCTGAACTGCGCCGCCGACAGGTTCACCGCCATGCTCATCGCCGGCAGGCCGCAATCCAGCCAGTCGCGCATCTGCACCAGCGCAGTGCGCAGCACCCATTCGCCGATCGGCACGATCAGGCCGTTGGCCTCGATGATGGGAATGAACTCCCCCGGCGACACCACACCCCACTGCGGCGAATGCCAGCGCAGCAGTGCTTCCGCGCCCACGATGCGACCATCGGCCAGCGCCAGCTGCGGCTGGTAGGCCAGGTGCAGCTCGCCGCGCTGCCAGGCCTGCTTGAGCGCGTTGCCCAACGCCAGCGTGCGCGTGGTCAGCGCCTGCATCTCGGGCGCGTAGAAGCAATAGGCGTTGCGGCCATTCTCCTTGGCGCGGTACATCGCGATCTCGGCGTTTTTCAGCAGCTCATCCAGCCGATCGGCGTCGTCGGGGCACAGCGCGACGCCCACCGACACCGTGGTGAACAGCTCCTGCCCGGCCACCACCAACGACTGCGCCAGCGCCGGCAGCAGCCCCTGCATCAGGCGCGCCACCGCCTCCTGGCTGGTGTCGGGCAGAACTGCCACGAACTCGTCGCCGGAATGGCGTGACAACAGGCCGTCGCCGATGCCGGCCAGCAGGCGGCGCGACATCTCCTGCAGCAACAGGTCGCCGGCATCGTGGCCCAGGGTGTCGTTGATGTCCTTGAAGCGATCCAGGTCGATCCAGAGCAGCGCCAGCAGGTTGCCGCGGGTGCGCGCATAGCGGAAGTGCTCGGGCAGCATGGCGCGGTTGGGCAAGCCTGTGAGCTGGTCGTAGTGCGCCAGTTGCTGGATGCGCTCGGCGGCGCGCTTTTTCTCGGTGATGTCCTCATGGTGGGCGAGGTAATGCGTCACCTCGCCCTGCTCGTTGCGCAAGGGATAGATCAGCACCATCTCGACGACTTCGCGCCCGGACTTGCAGCGGTTGACGAACTCGCCCTGCCACGGCCGCCCATGCACCATGCACTCGCGCAGTTCCCGCCAGGTGGCCTCGGCGGTCTTGCCCGTCCACAGCAGCTCGCGCGAATCCTTGCCGATGACTTCCGCCGCCGCATAGCCCATGCGGCGCTCGAAGGCCGGGTTGACGAATTCGATGCGGCCATCCACATCCGTCACGATGATGGAAACCGGGCTCTGCGACACCGCCATGGAGAGCATGCGCAGATCCTTCTGCGCCTCGTGCTGGCGGGTGACATCGCGGGAGATCACCACGTAGCACGGTGCCTGCCCGTCCTGTGCGGGCTTGCCCGCCACCGACAATTCGAACCAGCGCCGCCCGGCCGGCACGTCGAGCACGATCAGCTTGCCGCGCGAAATGCCTTGCTCGCGCGCCTCCGTCAGCGCCTGCATCACCACCCCGGCCTCCCGCGCCGGCATCAGCTCCGCCACCGTGCGTCCCAGCAACTGTTCGCGACCGGCCAGCAGGCCGCGATCATCGCTGGCGTGCACGTCCAGGTAACGCCCTTGCGCATCCAGCTCGAACAGCAGGTCGGGCAGCGCCTCCAGCGTGGTCTGCAAGTGCTGGCGCGAATCGCGCAACAGCGCATACGGCCGGCGCACCGTCTCGGCGAACACCGCCCCGTACAGGAACACGCAGGCCAGCGCCTTGTAGATGTGGCCGAACAGGATGGTGCTGTCGCTGACGCTGGCGTAGGCGGCGAACGGCACGCCGCTCATCGCCAGGATGCTGGCGGCGGCAAACAGGCCACTGGCATGGAACTGGCGCGGCCGATGCAGGCACCAAGCCAGCCGCGCCGCCGTCAGCAGGTAAACCGCGATCAACGCGTACTCCGTCGCCACCTTGGCCACGGTGAGTCCCTGCCCGGGCAGGAAGAAGCGCGGCAACAGATCCGGATCGAGAAAGTACGCCGCATGCCATGCCGCCACCAACGCCAGCGTGGCGAGCAGGCCAGCTCCGAACTGCCCGCGCGTGGCCGCCGTCGCCCACGGCAGCCAGGCCGCGGCCAACAACGCCAGCGCGCCCAGCGTGCGCGCGGCCAGCCAGAAATAGATGGCCTTGTCCGGCGCGGCAGGCGTGATGAACACCGGCATGCCGCGCACCGACAGCATGTGCGAAAAATCCAGCAGCGCCACGCCGAGGAAGGCCAGCCCCAGCAGCAGGTAATTGCGTGCCGGACACTCGTTGCGCACGCTCCACACCACCGCGAAAACCAGTCCCGACACCACGATGGAGAGGGTCTCCAGCCCCATATGCAAGGGCAGGTAGGCCACCACCTCGCCGCGCCTGAACGCAGCCGGCAGCAGCAGGAACAGAACCAGCACTGCCAGCAGCACCGCAATGCTGCGCAGCGCCCGACGGGCTTCCGGCTGGTGGCTGGGATGGATCAGCATGATTCCATGGTCTGCATCTCGCGAGGCCTTGTCCGGCAAGAAACGGCAGCTTCCCAACGACGAAACCCATCCGGGCGCCTGAAAATTTCAACCCTCGGCCAGGCCATGGACAGCCGGTCACGGGCCAGTCGCGCCGGCGACCGCCACGCCGCAGGCGCATCCGGGCGGGAGCCGGACGCACCGATGAAAAATCCCGCACACCCCACAGAACCCTTCACGCGCCTTGCCGGCAGAACCCGCGCCGTGCAGCCTGCCCCGGCACATCCCCACCCCCATCCTGTCGGCAGCCGTGGCGGCAACTGTAGCCACCGCCCACCCCATGCCCGACCACCGCCGTCGATCCTGACGCAAGCCGCGTGGAAATCCCGTGCAGCCGCCCGGGCCGGCGAGCCCCCTCTGCTACCATCCCCGCCTGCCCCTCGCCCGCCCCGCTCCATGCTCAACCCGCAACAACAGGCCGCCGTCGAACATTGCGATACCCCGCTGCTGGTGCTGGCGGGCGCCGGTTCAGGCAAGACCAGCGTCATCACGCAGAAGGTCGCGTACCTGATCCAGCGGCGGAAACTGCCGGCCGGCAAGATCGCCGCGATCACCTTCACCAACAAGGCCGCGCGCGAGATGCGCGAGCGCGTGGGCAAGCTGATTTCCAGCGAGGACGCCGCCGCGCTCACCGTGTGCACCTTCCACGCGCTGGGGCTGAAGTTTTTGCAGATCGAGCACGCGCGCGCCGGGCTGCGCCGCGGCTTCTCGGTGCTGGACGCGGACGACAGCGCCGGCATCGTCAAGGAACTCGCGCCCACCGGCGCCAAACCCGACGTGCTGCGCGGCATCCACCACCTGCTCAGCCACGCCAAGAACGGCGGCCTGTCGCCGGAGGAAGCGCTGGCCGCCGCGCGCAGCCCGAAGGAGCTGGAAGCGGCGACGATCTACGAGCTGTACCAGGCGCGCCTCGCCGCCTTCAACGCAGTGGATTTCGACGACCTGATCCGCCTGCCGCTACGCATCCTCGAAAGCGACACCGAATGCCGCGAAGCCTGGCGCGAGCGCCTGCGCTACCTGCTGGTGGACGAATACCAGGACACCAACGACGCGCAGTACCGCCTGCTGAAAGCCCTCACCGGCGAACGCGGCCGCATCACCTGCGTGGGCGACGACGACCAGAGCATCTACGCCTGGCGCGGCGCCAACCCCGAGAACATCGACCAGCTCGGCCGCGACTGGCCGAACCTGCGCGTCATCAAACTCGAACAGAACTACCGCTGCGGCAAGCGCATCCTGCGCGCGGCCAACGCGCTGATCGCGAACAACCCGCACGCGCACGAAAAGAAGCTGTGGAGCGAGCACCCCGAGGGCGGCCCGATCCGCGTGCTCGAATGCAAGGAGGCCGAGCACGAGGCCGAGAAAGTCGCCGCCATCGCCGCCACGCTGGCCGAAAAGCACCAGGCGCGTTGGGATGACATGGCCATCCTCTACCGTGGCAACTTCCAGGCGCGGCCGCTGGAAAAAGCGCTGCGCCTGGCGCGCGTGCCCTACCACCTCACCGGCGCGCTTTCCTTCCTCGACCGCGAGGAGGTGAAGGACGTGCTGTGCTACCTGCGCCTGCTCGCCAACCCCACGGACGACGCCGCCTTCCTGCGCGTGGTGAACAAGCCCAGGCGCGAGATCGGCGCCACCACGCTGGAAAAACTCGGCCAGTTCGCCCAGTCGAAACACGGTTCCCTGCTCGAAGCCAGCCGCAGCGACGCGGTGCTGCGCCAACTCTCGCCGCGCCCGGCAAGTGCGCTGGCCGGCTTCTCCGACCTGGTGGATGAGCTGCGCAGCGCTGCGCTGCACGAAAGCGCCGCCGACCTGGTGGAGCGCCTCTTGCAGCGCACCGGCTACGCCGTCCAGCTCGCCGCCGCCACGCCGGACGTCACCGTGCGCGAACGCAAACTCGGCAACCTGCGCGAACTCACCGACTGGTTCCGCGCCATGCAGCGGAACTCGAATACAGCCGGCGGCAACAGCGCGGGCGACCTCGCCTCGCAGCTCGCTCTGCTCAGCCACGCCGACCGCGACGACCCCGGCAACGCGGTGCGCCTGATGACGCTGCACGCGGCCAAGGGGCTGGAGTTCCGCTTCGTCTTCATCGTCGGCTGCGAGGACGGCACCCTGCCCAGCGACGGCGCGCTGGACGAAGGCCGCCTGGCCGAGGAACGCCGCCTGATGTACGTGGGCATCACCCGCGCCAAGGAATTGCTCACGCTGTCGTGGTCGGCCAAGACCCGCCGCTACGGCGAGGTGCACAGCAACCAACCCAGCCGCTTCCTGCACGAACTGCCGCAAGCCGACCTGCACTGGCAAGGCCGCGACGCCGAAGCCGACAAGGAAGCCGTGCGCGAAACCGCCGCCTCGCACATGGCACGGATCAAGGCGATGCTCGGTTAGCGGTTGGCGGTTGACGTCCGCGCGCGTGCCTTTCATTGTGCGCAAGGCGACCACCACACCCGTGCCGCGCCAGCCGCCCGGCGAACTCGCGCCCGCCGGGCCTCCAGGGGAATTCCGTGATCGACTCGACCCGCGCCTTCGCCAAGCTCGTCGCCGCCTTCAACCAGAACGACTGGCCGCGCGCGCGGCAACGCGCCCTGCAGTTGCTCGCCGCCGCGCCTGGCGATGCGCAACTGCTGTTCATGTCCGGCGTGGCCTCGATGCAGCTGGGCCGCCTCGAATCCGCGCTCGACCACTTGCTGCAGGCGAGCCAGCTCGAACCGCGTCGTGCCGATTACGCGGCGCAATACGCCCGCGCGCTGATGCTTGCGCGGCGGCTGCGCGAAGCGCGGCGGGTCGCCGACCGCGCCATGACCCTCGCCCCCCACGACGCGCTGACCCTGGACACGCTGGGCACGGTCTACCTGCAGGCCGGCGCGCCGGTGCAGGCCGCCACCGCCTATCAGCGCGCCGTGGCGCAGACGCCCGGACACGCCCCGGCACACTTCAACCTCGCCGCCGCCCTGCGCACGCTGGGTGACCAGGCGGGTGCCGAGCGCACGCTGGAAAGCTGCATCGAGCGGGATGCGACCCACTGGCGCGCGCACCTGGCGCTCGCCGAACTGTCCACGCAAAGCGCCGCGCACAACCACCTTCCCCGCCTGCAGGCGCTGCTCGCACGCCATGCCGACGACCCCGCCGCGCAAGTCATCCTGAACCTTGCGCTGGGCAAGGAATACGACGACCTGGCCGACTATCGCCACGCCTTCGAGCACTGGCTGCGCGGCAAGGGTGCCGGCTACCGGCTGCGTCCGGGCAGCGCCGCGTGCGACGAGGCGATGTTCGACGCCTTGATCCGAGCCTTTCCGCCCAACCAGGCCATGCCGGCCGATGGCGATGCCAGCCGCGAACCGATCTTCCTCATGGGCCTGCCCTATACCGGCACCGCGCTGCTCGACCGCATGCTCGGCCGCCACCCGGAGGTGAACTGCGCCGGCGAGCTGCCGAACTTCCCCACCCTGCTGCAGCAGGCCACCGGCAGCGCCGGCAACGTGCTGGCCGAAACCGACCCCGCCGCCCGCACCCGCCAGGTCGACTGGCGCTCGCTCGGCACCGCCTACCTCGCCAGCACGCGGCCGGCCACCGGCACCACCGCGCATTTCACCGATCGCCTGGCGCACCACTATCTGTACGCCCCCTTTCTCGCCCGCGCCCTGCCCAACGCCAAGCTGATCTGCCTGCGCCGCGAGGCGCTGGACACCTGCCTGGAAAACTTCCGCCACCTGCTCGGCCAGGCCTCGCCACGCTACGACTTCGCGCTCGACCTCTACGACACCGGCCGCTACTGCATCCAGTTCGACCGCCTCGTGGCGCACTGGCGGCAGGTGCTGCCCGGCCGCATCCTCGAGCTCGACTACGAATCGCTGCTGCAGGAGCCGCAAACCGCCATGCGCCGCGTGCTGGACTTCTGCGAGCTGCCCTGGCACGCGGACTGCGCATCGCCCACCCCCGACACCGACTGGCGCGCGGCGGGCGCCGATCCACTGGGCAGTCCCCGGCTCGCCCCCATCGGCCACTGGCGCCACTACGCCGAGCCCCTGCGCGACCTGCGCCGCCTGCTGGCGCAGGCCGGGCTGGCCACGGCGGAGTAAGCAAGCCGGCGTGTGCCCGATGCCACCCGACTCCCTATTGCCAGCCGGCCACGGCCTCATGCGCCAGAACACTTAAATTTACATATATATCAATAACATGCAACCTAACCATGGCGCGCGTACTATACCGAGATAACGTTATACGTCCGTTGACTCTTCGTTAGAATTTGAAGTAGGGTGACTTCGCGACCATTCCATAAGGCGCAAGTTTCCACCGCCGGGCTTTTGCGAACGTCTACATAGGGGGCGCGCCAAAGCTTCAGCTGTTCACCACGTATGGGAGTCAACCGTGAAACTAATCAACAATCATCTGGCGACGGCGGTACGCATCGCGCTGACCGTTGGCGCGCTCGCCGCCACGGGTGCCGTCTTCGCACAAGACGCCGGCAGCTCGGCAAGCAGTGCCTCCGACCAACCCAGCGCCCAGAAGGCGAAAACGCTGCAGACGGTCACCGTAACCGGCTCCCGTATTCGTAGCGTGGACGTGGAGACTCAGGAGCCCGTCTTTACGATGACCCAGGCCGATATCCAGAAGACCGGCCTGGTCAGCGTTGGCGACATCCTGTCCAACCTTACGGTAGCCGGTGCGCAGACCTTCAGCAAAGCATCAGTGCTGACCTCCAACCCCGAGGAAGGCGGCCAGTACGTCAACGTTCGTAATCTCGGCGAGCAGCGCACCCTGGTGCTGGTCAACGGCAAGCGCTGGGCAACCAGCTTGGCCGGCTACACCGACATGTCCACCATCCCGGCCTCGCTGATCGATCATATCGACGTGCTGAAGGACGGCGCCTCAGCGATCTACGGCTCCGATGCCATCGCGGGCGTGATCAACATCATCCTCAAGGATCACTACACCGGTGCCGAGGCTTCCGCCTATTACGGCCAGAACCAGGCTGGCGACGGTGACAAGGACGCCTACTCGTTCACCATGGGCACTAACGACGACAAGAGCTCGCTGGTGTTCGGTGCGAACTACACCAAGGAAGGCGCGATCTGGGCCAACAAGCGCCATGACACCAGCTTCACCTATGGCCCGAACCACATCGAAGACGGCCTCAGCGGCACCGGTCCGTGGGGGCGTTATCGCCACGTGAGCTCCACCGGTGGCGCCACCGGCCCGAGCATGGTGCTCAACCACACCGGCTCGTGGGACGGCGTTGGTGTCGGCGAGGATTCCCGCAATCCCGCCAACTACCACAACGGCCTGACCACGGACGACCTGTTCGATCCGTCGCTGCAGATGAACCTGGCTGGCTCAGGCCAGCTCAAGTCGATCTTCACCAGCGGCCGCTACGACTTCAACCAGTACGTCACCTTCCGGGCGACCGGCATGTACGCCGAGCGCGACAACACGCGCCAGGTCGCCGGCTATCCGCTGAACAGCCTGACCCAGGCCACCAATCCGGTCTACATCGACGCCAACAGCTACTACAACCCCGAGCCGGGCAACCAGCTGTTCTTCTACCGTCGTATCGTCGAGCTTCCGCGCATCACGACCAGCAACGTCAAGTCCTATCACCTCGATGGCGGCTTCGAGGGCATGTTTGAAATCGGCGACCACACCTGGAACTGGGATGCTGGCGTCAATTACAACAAGTACAATGCCGTTGAGCTCGGCTCGGGCAATATCAACCTGACCAACCTGAAGGCCGCCTTGGGCCCGTCGTTCCTGAACGGCGACGGCGTCGTGCAGTGCGGCACGGCCGCATCACCGATCCCGCTCTCGCTGTGCACGCCGTTCAACGTCCTTGGCGGCCCCAGCGCCTCCACGCCTGCGGCGCTGAATTTCGTCAACAGCCACAGCATCAGCACGCTGCAGAGTGTGTCGAAGGACTACACCGCCAATATCACCGGCGGCATCTTCGACCTGCCGGCCGGCGAATTGGCTTTCGCGGCGGGTTTTGAGCGCCGCGAGCTCAGCGGCTACAACATCCTCGACCAGCTGGTGGCATCGGGCAAGACGACGGATCTGGCCGGCGGCAACACCTACGGCAAGTACAACACGAACGAGGCCTATGCCGAGTTGAACGTGCCGCTGCTCAAGGATCTGCCGGGCGTGCAGTCGCTGTCGGTGGACATCGCCAGCCGCTACTCGCACTACAGCAACTTCGGCGGCACTACCAACAACAAGTACAGCTTCCAGTGGAAGCCCATCGCCGACCTGATGGTTCGCGGCACCTACGCCAAGGGCTTCCGTGCCCCCACGCTGGATGACATCTCCGGCGGTGGCTCGCAGTCGTTCGACTACTACACCGACCCGTGCGACACCAGGTTCGGCGCGGCGGCATCCAACGCCACCGTGGCGGCCAAGTGCATCGCGCAGGGCCTGTCGTCGACCTTCCGTCAGCTCGCCACCACGGGCCTGCCCATCAGTGCGCCGGAAACGCAAAGCACCACGGCCTTCAATGCCGGCGTCGGTAACGCCAACCTGAAGCCTGAGCACTCCACCAGCAAGACGGCCGGTTTCGTGTACAGCCCGTCCTGGCTGCCCGGTTTCGACGCCAGCGTCGACTGGTACAAGGTCACCATCTCCAACGATATCACCGCGATCAGCGCAGACTACGTGCTCAACCAGTGCTATCTGGCCAACTCCACGACCTACTGCGGTCAGTTCAGCCGCGACCCAGGCACGGGTCAGGTGGTTGGCCTGAACCGCGGCAACACCAACATGGGCCTCCTGTCCACCGAAGGCTGGGATTTCGGCGGCCACTACCGCTTGCCGGACTTTGGCTACGGCCGGTTCGTGGCCAGCCTTGACGCCAACTACCTCAGCGCCTACAACACGCAGAGCACGTCGGACGCCAACGTCGTCGGCTCCGCGGGCAACTGGAGCCTGCCGCGCTGGCGCGCCAACGCCGGCCTTGACTGGTCGATGGGTAACTTCGGCGCCACCTGGTCGCTGCGTTACTACGGCGCCTTCCGCGACCTGTGCTGGGACGACTCCGACCCGACCGCGCCCATCGAGTGCAACCAGCCGTACTACAACGGCAAGAACTGGGGCACCGGTGCCAACCGCAAGGGCGCCAGCGTCTACCACGACGTCCAGTTCCGCTACAACACACCGTGGAATGGCAGCGTGCAGGTGGGCGTGAACAACCTGTTCGACAAGAAGCGTCCGATCACCTATTCGGTGGCCAACAGCAGCGCGGCTTCGTACGACCCGGCGCTGGATATCGACCGCTACTTCTACGTGCGGTACAACCAGAAGTTCTAAGCCACCACGGCAAGACTGTTGAGAAACAGCCTGTGAGGCGAACCACGGATGGTTCGCGCGCCGATCAAGTCCGCAAGCGCTTGATCGGCGCGCCCAGGTCAGAGACGACCAGGGTCAATACGTCGGGAAAGAGCACGACTGCTCTTTCCCGACACTATTTGGGTGCAAGACGCAGACGCACAATTCAAATTGCGGCCTCCAGTCCGCACGAAGGGAAGCAAAGATGAATTTCCGATGGATTTTGGCTACTGGCCTTCTCGCCACGAGCTTTTATGCGCAGGCGGCAGACAGCACCGTGTGTAACCGGTGCGGCACCGTCGAACTGCAAGGCAAGGCCCGCGATCTTGGCAATGGCGATCATTACCTGTTCGACATGACCTACCGCAAGCTGACTCACTTGCGCGTGACCGGCATGGCATCCCCATGCTCAGGGCTGCTGCCGCAGCAAGCCTTCTGACGGGTCAAGCTCATGTGGACAACATCCCCATCACGCCTGACGAACAAGCCATGTTCGACACCACGCAGGCAATTTACGACATCAACGGATCACTGGACGTCAAGGCACAGTCATCCATCGTCGTCACAAAGACCGGAGCATCCGCCAGAAGCCAAGGTTTGGAATCGGCTGCCGATCAGCCCAGCGCAAGCAAAACCATCACGGCATTCGACGCGGTTGCCAACAACCACTATATGCAGCTCGCCATAGACCAAATGACCGACTGGGGTCATGACTTCTTCGGTACTTACGCTACTTACACACGGGTGCTGCTCGCAGACCTATCCACCTTAGCCACAAAGGTGGTTCCACTTTCGCCGACAACCATTACAGATATGCTGATTTTTCCCGATGGCAGCAGTGTCTTGGTTCGCTGGAACTATACGCTTCAGCGTTACGAGTACCTCCCTGGCTCGGCAAAAGACAGCGTCGGTAATCCCATCCCGGTCAGCCAGCAAGAGGTCACGGGTGGCGCGTCCTACAAGGAATATACCTTTCCGCCAACAACGAATGGTCTGCTTGCAGGCATCAGCCAGATCGAAAACCTTGATCGCATGGGCGTACGAACCAACTTCCCGGCCGGCGTCACCCTCAACGGCTGGTTTATTATCTCTTGCACGAATATAGGCACTGGGCCGGTATGCACGATCGTACACAACCGTGGCGATTGATGGGTGAGAATGATCATGTCCTACGGCATCCCGAACTTCCTTCGCTCAGTCCTGCTTTTCCTTGTCACTACCACCGCCTTGAAGGTTTTTGCTCATGGCTTCTTTATGCAGGGAAAAGGCACGCTCCCAGTCGGCGCATTTGTCTTGGTCGGCGGTTTTTTCCTGCTCTTGCTTTTGGCCTCGCTGCAGATATTTCGCAGGTGCCCAAGAGCCGCTGCAGAACTCAATGGCTGGAGCCGCCTGTTGCTGACCTTTGCCATGCTGGAGTCCATCCTTGGCATGGCTTCTCCAATGATCCCGTCGCTGCGGCAGATGCTATGAAATAGCCAGGATTTGTTTATTCCTCCAACGCTATTGCACTTCTTCACACCAACCCCGCCGCCTCCAGCTCCGCCTTGAGCCAGGCATAGGCAACCGGCGCCACGATCACCCCGGGCAAGCCGAAGGCGGCCTCCAGCAGCAGCATGGCGATCAAGAGCTCCCACGCACGCGCATGGATTTGCGCGCCGACGATGCGGGCGTTCAGGAAATACTCCAGCTTGTGCACCAGCACGAGGAAGCCCAGCGCGGCCACCCCCACCCCCAGCGACACCGACAGCGCCGCGATGGTGATGACGGTGTTGGAGATGAGGTTGCCGACCACCGGCAACAGGCCCACCAGGAAGGTGAGCCCCACCAGGGTCTTGGCCAGCGGCACATGGATGCCCAAGAGCGGCAGCATGCCCAGCAGGAAACCGGCGGTGAGCGTGGTGTTGATCAGCGAGATGCGCACCTGCGCGAACACGATGTCGTGAAAGGCGCGCGCCAGGCGCTGGCAACGCTCACCCAGCACCACCGCCAGCGGCCCCTGCTGGTGCGGCGGACGGGTGCGGCCGAGCGCCACGATGGCCCCCAGCACCAGGCCGATCAAGATATGCACGAAGGCGCGGACGGCCTCCTTGCCGGCCAGTTGCAAGGCCACCGCATGCTTGCGCGCCAGCTCCACCACGCCATCGCGCAGATCGTCCACGCTGTCGGGCAGATGGTTGACCAGGGCCGCCGGCAATTGCGCACGCGCCTTCTCCACCAGCGGCATCAGCTGCTGCTGCCAGACCAGCTCCGGATTGCCCAGCTCACTGCGGAAAAAGCCTACCGCGCCCAGGATCAGGGCAATCAGCAAACCCACCACCACGATGCCCAGGGCGGTGACCACCACCATCCGGGCGCGGTCGCCGGGGATGCGCCGCCCCAGCAACGGCACCATGGACTGCACCAGCTCGAACACCAGGAGCCCGGCCAGCAGCGCCGACACCAGATGCAGCATGAGCACCAGTCCCAGTGCCAGCGCCGCCAACACGTAACTGGCCGTGCGCAGGGCGGGCGTGCCGGCACGCGGCGCGGCAGGCAGGGGTATGTTCATGCAGGCTCCATCGACAGGGATCGCCGCCAGTCTGTCAGCCGGCGCATGACGCGGCCAGTCCCGCCAGCCCGTGGCGCCACGCCGCCAGCGGAAAGCCTGCTGCGCGATCGCCCTCATCAAGACAGAAACTCATACATTGAAATACATTCGACTCAACATGTTGCATGATTTAGCGAAAGTGTTGCCTTAACTCGGGCACCGGGTTACCATGGCCCCGCCTTCCTGCTGCTGACGATTTGTTTCCGCAGTGAGGCCATTTCCCTTCCGGCCTGGCCGGATTACCCCGTGAGGCCTCGCCCGCGGGGTTTTTCTTTGTTTATGCGTTCGTCCATGAACGCGGAAGTCAAACGGGCGGCCATCCTTGGCCGCACTTTCCATGGGTGGCTGCGTTCGGCCTTCTGAGCCAAAGAGCACGCGGGGGGGGCGCAAGACTTTGCGCGTCGCCCTTGCCCGCCCATCGACGCAGCGCTTACCCTGACCAGCTCCCCACGCTGTCACGCGAGCCCCTCATGCGCCTGCGCCACCTTCTGCTCCCCCTGCTCGCCACCCTGGCGCTGGCCGCCTGCCATGGCCGCGACGAGGCCGCACAAGTGGGCGGCAGCACACCGCTGGCGGCGGTGCAGAGTTCGATCGACCTGCTCAAGACCGGCGACTTCAACGGCCTGTGGAAGCACGCGCTGCCGCCGGCCGACTACGCCACCCTGCGCGCCGACTGGAGCCGCCGCAACGCGAACCAGCCGCCGCCCGATGCGCTGGAGCAGGCGAAATTCGCCGCCGCCATGCAGCAGCTCACCGCGCCCGACGCGCAGGACAAGCTCGACGCCCAGCTGCAGCCCAAGCTGGCCGCCATGACGCAGCAGTACCAGGACCAGCTGCCGGTGCTGGTGGCCATGGGCGGCGCTTTCCTCAAGAACGGGGTGGCCCGCAACCAGGCGCTGGACGACGAGCAGCGCGCCCAGGCCGATGGCTTGATCGACGCACTGACGCCCTGGGCGCAGCAGGCGCCATGGTTCGATCCTGGCCACGCCAAACAGGCCGTGGCCACCGTGGTGGCCACCGCGCGCAAGCTCGACCTGAAAAACGCCGACGCCCTGCGTGCCATGGATTTCGACACCGCCATGGGCAAGCTGGGCACCGGCTACACCGGCCTCAAGCAGGTGCTGGCCATCTACGGCCTGCCGGTGGACGAGGCGCTGGCCTCGGTCAAGCTGAGCACGCCGGCCAGCCAGGGCGACCACGCCGTGGTGAAGGTGGACTACACACTCCTGGGCAAGCCGCTCTCCGCCGAAACCCGCGTGGTGAAGCTGGACGGCCGCTGGTACAGCGAAGCGCTGATCCGCAACGTGCGCGAGGCGCACGCCCGCCTGCTGCCGGCAGGCGCCGGCCAGGGTCTGCCGCAAGCCGGCCGCGCGGCCAGCGCGCACTGATCCCCACCGCGCCCGGCACGCGCCACGCACGGCGGCGTATGGCCAGCGCCTGAGCCACTACAATACGCGGATGCCGAACTTTCCCACCGTCGAGCCCTCCCGTCGCCGCGCGCCCTGGTGGTTCCAGCTGGCCGGGCAGCTGCTGCAGCCCTGGGTGCGCCTGCGCCGCGATCCGGCCGAGCCGGCCAGCCTGCTGAAGGCCGGCGTGCCGGTGTGCTACGTGATCGAGCGCGACGGCTTCTCCGACGCGCTGATCCTCGACCGCGCCTGCCGCGAGGCCGGCCTGCCCAGCCCGCTGCAACCCTTGGCCGGCACGCGCCGCAAGCGCTCGGTGTTCGCGCTGATGCGCCGTGATGGCTGGCTGCTGGGCCGCAAGCGCCACCGCTCGCCGAACGAGCCGCTGGGCCAGCTGGTGCAATCGCTGGAAGGCCGGCCCGAGCGCGACATCCAGATCGTGCCGGTGTCGATCTACGTGGGCCGCGCGCCGAACCGCGAATCGGGCTGGTTCAGCGTACTGTTCTCCGAGAACTGGGTGATGGTGGGCCGCTTCCGCCGCCTGCTCGCCGTGCTCCTGAACGGTCGCGACACCACCGTGCATTTCGCCGCGCCGGTGTCGCTGCGCGAGGTGCTGGCCGAATCGGGCGAACTGGCGCCGCCGCGCTTCGCGCGCAAGCTGGCGCGCGTGCTGCGCACCCACTTCCGGCGCATCCGCGCGGCGGTGATCGGCCCCGACCTTTCGCACCGGCGCACCATGGTGGACGACGTGCTGCGTGCCGAGCCGGTACGGGCGGCGATCGCCGCCACCGCCGCCAAGGAAAAAATCGGCACCGCCAAGGCTTGGCGCCGCGCGCGCAAGATGATGCTGGAGATCGCCGCCGACTACTCGCACCCGGTGGTGCGCTCGGTGTCGTTCCTGCTGTCCAATTTCTGGAACAAGCTCTACGACGGCATCGCCATGCACCACTTCGACAAGGCCCGCGCCGCCGCGCCGGGTTACGAAGTGATCTACGTACCCAGCCATCGCAGCCACGCCGACTACCTGCTGATGAGCTACCAGCTGCACATGTCCGGCGTGGTGGTTCCGCACATCTCTGCGGGCGTAAATCTCAACATGCCGGTGATCGGGCCCATCCTGCGGCGCGGCGGCGCGTTTTTTCAACGCCGCACCTTCAAGGGTGATGCCATGTATTCCGTAATTTTCAAGGAATACATGGCACAGCTGATCGACCGCGGCGTGCCCATGGAGTACTTCATCGAAGGCACGCGCTCACGCACGGGCCGCCTGCTGGCTCCGCGCGGCGGCTTGCTATCGATGACGGTACGCGCCTTCCTGCGTGCACCGCGCCGGCCGGTGCTGTTCCAGCCGGTATACATCGGCTACGAGAAACTGATGGAAGGCAAGAGCTACGCCGGCGAGCTTTCCGGCAAGCCCAAGGAAAAGGAAACCCTGTTCGCGCTTGTGCGCGGTATCGGCAAGCTGTTCAAGCAGCACTACGGTCACGTCACGCTGAACTTCGGCGAGCCGATCGGGCTGACCCCGCTGCTGGAAGCCGCCAGCAACGATTGGCGAGACGCCACCCACAACCCAGACATCAAGCCCGGCTGGCTGAGTGAAGTGATCGACCAACTCGCCGAGAAGATCCAGGTCAACATCAACCGCGCCACCGACGTCAATCCGATCAACCTGCTGGCGCTCACCCTGCTGGCCACGCCCAAGCACGCGATGGCCGAGAGCGACCTCCTGGCGCAACTCGAGCTCACCCGCTCACTGCTGCTGGAACTGCCCTACTCCGACCGCGTCACCATCACGCCGATGGACCCGCCGGGCATCATCGCCTACGGCGAGCAGATGGGCTGGATCCGCCGCGTCAAGCATCCGCTGGGCGACGTGCTCGACGTGGAAGCCGAGCCGGCCGTGCTGCTCAGCTACTTCCGCAACAACGTGCTGCATCTGGTCGCCGCCGCCGCCTGGGTGGCCGGCTGCTTCCTGAACAACCGGCGCATGTCGCGCGCCTCGGTGCTGCGCCTGGGCCGCGCCATCTACCCGTTCCTGCAGGGTGAGCTGTTCCTGGCCTGGGACGCCGACGGCTTCGGCGCGCACCTGGACGCCACCATCGACTTCTTCGTGCGGCGCGGCCTGCTCGAAGCCGTCGGCGACGGCCGCGTGCTGGAGCGCGGGCCCGGCCAGGACGACAGCGCCTTCCAGCTCAAGGTCATCGCGCGCAGCCTGATCCAGGCCTTCGAGCGCTACTACATCGCCATCGCCGCGCTGGTGAAGCACGGCCCGCACGTACTCTCCGGTGGCGAGCTGGAAACCACCTGCACGCTCACCGCGCAGCGCCTCGCCCTGCTGAACGAGCTCACCGCGCCGGAATTCTTCGACAAGGCGCTGTTCCGCGGCTTCATCCAGAAACTGCGCGAACGCCGCATCGTGTGGAGCGACGAGAACGGCAAGCTCGACTACGACCAGGCGCTGGAAGACATGGTGCGCGACGCGCGGGTGATCCTCTCGCGCGAGATGCGCCACGCCATCCTGAAGATCACCCCCGGCAGCGGCAAGGACGCCACCGGCGACGAGCCCGGCGAGGACGGCAAGCTGCACGAACGCCACGTCGCCGCCGAGCAGCATGCCCACGTCACGCACGAGGACTGACCGGGGTATCAGGGACGTGCCCCGTCCCTGATACCCCGGCCCACCGGGACGTTTCCCGGCCGCCCACTGAAAGCACGGAAAATCGCGGTTAGCATGGCGGCTCCACCCTCGGGGAGATCGCCATGCCCACACGCCTGCTCCTGGCTGTCGCCGTCGCCGCCAGTACCCTGCCCGCTGCGCTGGCCGCCGAAGCGCCCGCCGCCGCCAACCGCGACGTCACCGTGCTGCACTGCGCGCACCTGCTCGACCCCGCCGCCGGCAAGCTCCTGGGCGAAACCACGCTGGTGGTGCAAGGCCGCCGCGTGAAGGCCATCCAGAGTGGCCGCGCCGACGCCGCGCCCTACCGTGCCGACGCCGAAGCTGCCGGCGCGGGCTTCACCCAGGTCGAACTACCCACCGCCACCTGCCTGCCCGGCCTGATCGACACGCACACCCACCTTTCCCTTGAAACCAGCCCCACCGGCTACTCCGACCAGTTCCGCTGGAACACCGCCGACTACGCGATCCGCTCCACCGTATACGCGCGGCGCACCCTGCTGGCCGGCTTCACCACCGTGCGCAACCTCGGCGACGGCCACAACGAAACCATCGCCCTGCGCAACGCGATCAACGCCGGCATCGTGCCCGGCCCGCGCATCTACACCGCGGGCAAACCCATCGGCAGCACCGGCGGCCACGCCGACCCCACCGACGGCTACCGCAGCGACCTGGCCGGCGACCCCGGCCCGAAGGACGGCATCATCAACTCGCCCGCCGACGCGTGGAAGGCCGTGCGCCAGCATTACAAGGACGGCGCCGACCTCATCAAGATCATGCCCTCCGGCGGCGTGCTGGACGAAAGCGCCAGCGCCGACAACTCACAGATGACGCTGGACGAGATCAAGGCTGTGGTCGCCGCCGCGCACGACTACGGCTTCACCGTGGCCGCCCACGCGCACGGCGCCGAGGCGATCCGCCGCGCGGTGCTGGGCGGGGTGGATTCCATCGAGCACGGCACCTTCATGGACGACGCCGACATGCGGCTGATGAAGGAGCACGGCACCTGGTACGTACCCACCATCATCGCCGGCAAATACGTCGAGGAAATGGCCGCCAAACCCGGGTACTACCCGCCGCAGGTGGCCGCCAAGGCACGCCAGGTCGGCCCGGTGATCCTGGCCACCGCGGGCAAGGCCTACCGCGCCGGCGTCAAGATCGCCTTCGGCACCGACGCCGGCGTCTACCCGCACGGCGACAACGCAAAGGAATTCCAGTACCTGGTGCAGGCCGGCATGCCGCCGATGGCGGCGCTGCAGGCCGCCACCACCCATGCCGCCGAGCTGCTGCACAAGCAGGATGAACTGGGTCGCCTCGCTGTGGGCCGCGTCGCCGACGTGGTGGCCGTGCCGGGCAATCCACTGGACGACATCACGCTGATGCAGCGGGTGAGCTTCGTGATGAAGGACGGCCACATCTACAAGCTGGACGGCCACGCGCAGCAGTAAGTCCGCCCCGATCGGCTACCATGCCCGCCATGAACGAGCAGCCCCAGACCACCCATTTCGGTTACCGCGACGTGCCGGTGGCCGACAAGCAGAAGCTGGTCGGCCAGGTGTTCACCTCGGTCGCGTCGAGCTACGACCTGATGAACGACCTGATGTCCTTCGGCATCCACCGCCTGTGGAAACGCCACTTCGTGGCGGTGAGCGGCGTGCGCAAGGGCGACCGCGTGCTCGATCTCGCCGGCGGCACCGGCGACATCGCCGCGCTGCTGAAGCCGGTGGTGGGCGACGCGGGCGAAGTGGTGGTGGGCGACATCAACGCCGCCATGCTGGGCGTGGGCCGCGACCGCCTGACCGACCGCGGCCTGGTCGGCGGCCTGCGCTGGACGCAGCTCAACGCCGAATGCCTGCCCTTCCCCGACGCCAGCTTCGACGCGGTGACCATGGCCTTCGGCCTGCGCAACGTCACCGACAAGGACAAGGCGCTGGCCGACATCTGCCGTGTGCTCAAGCCCGGCGGCCGCGCCCTGGTGCTGGAATTCTCCCGCGTGCAAAGCGAACTGCTGGGCAAGCTCTACGACTTCCACTCGTTCCAGGTGCTGCCCAAGCTCGGCCGCCTGTTCGCGGGCGACGCCGACAGCTACCAGTACCTGGCCGAATCCATCCGCAAGCATCCGGATCAGGCAACCCTGAAGGGCATGATGGAACGCGCCGGCTTCGACCGCGTCGAGGTGCGCAACCTCTCCAACGGCATCGTGGCGATCCACCGCGCGTACAAGTGCTGAACCGCGCGCTGGCGGCGGCGCGCCAGACCCCGCCAGCCGCGTCGCTAGCTCACCACCCGCAGTTGCCCCGGCCGCAACCCATCCAGCGCGTAGTCGCCGATGCGCAGGCGGATCAGCCGCAGCGTGGGAAAGCCCACCGCCGCCGTCATCCGGCGCACCTGGCGGTTGCGGCCTTCGCGCAGGGTGAGCGTGAGCCAGCTGGTGGGAATGGCTTTGCGAAAGCGCACCGGCGGATCGCGCGGCCATAACCAGTCCGGTTCTTCGGCATGTTCGGCGGGCGCCGGCAAGCTGGGGCCGTCGTTCAACAGCACGCCGCGCCGCAAGGCGGCCAGCGCGGCGTCGGTGATCGCGCCATCCACCTGGGCGAGGTAAGTCTTGGGTTGCTTGTGGCGCGGATCGGCGAGGCGATGCTGCAGGCGGCCATCGTCGGTGAGCAGCAGCAGGCCTTCGCTGTCGTGATCCAGCCGGCCGGCCGGGTAGACGCCCTTTTGCGCCACATGGTCGGCCAGCGTGGGGCGGCCGCGGTCATCGCTGAACTGGCAGAGCACGCCATAGGGTTTGTTCAGCGCCAGCAGCATCGGCATGCGCTCAGTGGCCGCCACCCGCCGCCGGCCCCGCCTTGGGCGCGAACGGCGGCTTGGCGAGGAAGATCACCACGATCAGCGCGATGAAGACCCAGCCCAGCACGTGGAAGACCTCGTTGAAGGAGAACTGGAAGCCCTGCTGGGTAATCATGCCGTTCAGCACCATCGCGCCGCGCTGCGGATCGCCATGGCCGATCTGCTGCAGCGCCGATTGCGCCACCGGATTGTAGGGGTTGATGTGTTCGGCCAGCTGCTCGTGGTGGGTCACCGCGCGGCGCGTCCACAGCAGGATGGTGATCGAGGCGGAGAAGCTGCCGCCCAGGGTGCGCAGGAAGGTGGCCAGGCCCGAACCGGCGGCGATCTCGTTGCCCTGGAGGTCGGAGAGCAGGATGGTGAGCGTGGGCATGAAGAACAGCGCCACCCCCAAACCCTGCCACAGCTGCACGACGGCCACGTGGTAGAAGTCGATCTGCAGATAGAAGTCCGAACGCATGAAGCAAGTGCCGCCCATCACCAGGAAGGACGCGGCGGCGAGCAGGCGCAGATCCATGCGCGTGGCGTACTTGCCCACGAAGAAGGTGAGCAGCACCGGGATCACGCCCAGCGGCGCGGTGGCGAAGCCGGCCCAGGTGGAGGTATAGCCGAGATTCTGCTGCAGCCACAGCGGCACCAGCAGCGCGATGGAGAAGAACGCCGCATAGCCCAGCACCATCGATAGCGTGCCAGTGGTGAAGTTGCGATGGCGGAACAGCTTGAGGTCGACGATGGGATCGTCGTCGGTGAGCTCCCAGATCAGGAAGATCGCCAGCGCGATGGCCGCGACGATGCTGGCGCCGATGATGAAGTTGGAGTTGAACCAGTCCTCGTCGTTGCCCTTGTCCAGCACGATCTGCAGCGCGCCGACGCCGATGACGAGGGTGACCAGGCCCACGTAATCCATGCGCGGCCGTTCGAGCTTCTCCGGCTTGTCGCGCAACTGGTTGCCCACCACCATGCTGGCGAAGATGCCGATCGGCACGTTGATGAAGAAGATCCACGGCCAGGAGTAGTTGTCGGTGATCCAGCCGCCGAGGATGGGGCCGGCGATCGGCGCCACCACGGTCACCATCGACAGCAGCGCCAGCGCCATGCCGCGCTTGTGCGCCGGGTACACGCCGATCAGCAGGCTCTGCGTGACCGGGTACATCGGCCCGGCCACCGCGCCCTGCAGGGCGCGGAACAGCAACAGCATGCCCATGCTCTGCGATACGCCGCACATGAAGGAGGCGGCCGAAAACAGGATGGTGCACCACATGAACAGCTTCGTCTCGCCGAAACGGCGGGTCAGGAAGCCGGTCAGCGGCAGCGAGATCGCCATGCTCACCGCGAACGAGGTGATGACCCAGGTGCTCTGGTCGTTGCTCACGCCGAGGTTGCCGGCGATGGTCGGCAGCGACACGTTGGCGATGGTGGTGTCCAGCACCTGCATGAACGTCGCGAGCGAAAGCCCGAACGTGGTCATGCCGAGGTTGGGTGGGCTGTAGTGGGTGCTCATGGAACCGTGTCGGTCGTGGTTTAGGCCTTCCCCTCCCCCGCTTGCGGGAGAGGGTGTCCGAAGGGCGGGAGAGGGTGCGGGCGAAGCGAAGCGACCGGTACGCCGAACCTCTCCCCAACCCATCCCCCGGAGAGGGAGGGGCTAGATGCTTACTTGGAACCGCCCGCCATGTTGGCGTGGATGATCTGCGCGATCAGCGCATCGGCCTTGGTCGCCTGCTTTTCGTAGACATCGGTGCTGAAGGCCGGCTGCGCGGGCGGCTGCTGCGCCAGCATCGGGCCGCTGCGGTCGTGCAGGTTCACCTCCACGTCCAGCGACATGCCGATGCGCAGCGGGTGCGCGTCGAGCTGGGCCGGGTCGGCAAACACCACGCGCACCGGGATGCGCTGCACGATCTTGATCCAGTTGCCGGTGGCGTTCTGCGCCGGCAGCAGCGAGAACGCGCTGCCGGTGCCGATGCCGAGGCTCTGCACCTTGCCCTGGTAGCTCACCGCGCTGCCGTAGACGTCCGAATGGATGACCACCTTCTGGCCGATGCGCATGTGGGTGAGCTGGGTTTCCTTGAAGTTGGCGTCGATCCACACCTGGTGCAGCGGCACCACGGCCAGGAGCGGCGCACCCGGCGCCACGCGCTGGCCGAGCTGCACCGAGCGCATCGCCACGTAGCCGGTGACCGGCGCCACCAGCGTGGTGCGCAGGTCGTCGAGATAGGCGGCGCGCAGTTTCGCGGCGGCGGCCTGCACGTCGGGATGCGAGGCCACCACGGTGTCGTCCACCAGCACCTTGCTGGTCTGGTACTGCTGCTGGGCGGCCACCAGCGCGCTCTGCGCGGCGGTGAGTTCGTCGCGGGCGTGCGCCAGCTCCTCGGCCGAGATCGCGCCGGACTTGGCCAGCCCGGTGCGGCGGTCGACGTCAGCCCTGGCCTTGGCCACAGCGGTTTCGCGCGCCGCCACCAGCGCCTGCTGGCCGTTCACGCTGGAGTACAGGCCACGCACCTTGCGCACGGTGGCGGCGAGGTTGGCCTTGGCCTCGGCCAGCGCCACGTCGGCGTTGGACCGATCCAGCTTCACCAGCACGTCGCCCTGCTTCACCAGGTCGCCGTCGTCGGCGCCGATGGTGACCACGGTGCCGGGGATCTGCGGCGTGAGCTGCACCACGTTGCCGCCCACGTAGGCGTCGTCGGTGCCCTCGTACCAGCGCCCGTCGAGGTAGTACCACGCCGCCCAGGCTACGGCGGCGATCAGCAGCACCGCGAACAGGGCACGCAGGAGAAAACCGCGACGCTCTTTGCGCGGCACGGGGTTGGCCACGGGGGCGGCCGGCGTGGGATGGGGAGTGGACATGGGGATGCCTTCAGGAATGCTTGGCGGGGAATGAAGTGGCGGCGGTGGCGGGCGTGGCGGACGGGCGCTCGCCATCGTGCGGTGCCGGATCTTGCGGGCGGTAGCCACCGCCGAGCGCCTGGATCAGCTGCAGGGACTGGTCGGCGCTTTGCGCGGCCAGCGCGGCCATGCGCTGTTCGGCCAACAGCAGTTGCTGACGCACGCCGAGCGACTCGAGATAGCTGCCCACGCCGGCGCGATGGCGTTGCTCGGCCAGTTGCCAGGCCTCCCGGGCGGCCGCCAGCGCGCGTTGCTGCGCGGCCATCTGCTGCCCGAGCGACTGCTGCGCATCGACCTCGTCGGCCACTTCGTTGACCGCGCGCACCAGGGCCTGGTTGTACTGCGCCACGGCCAGTTCGTACTGCGCATCCTTGCCGGACAGGTTGGCGCGCAGGCGGCCGCCGTCGAAGACGGGCAGCGACAGCGACGGCGCCACGTTGTAGAAGCGCGCCGGCAACTGGAACAGGTTCTCGCCGCCCAACGAAATCAGCCCGGCCATCACGCCGAGGTCGAGGTTGGGCAGGAAGGCGGTCTTGGCGGCCTTGATGGATTTGCCGGCGGCCTCGACGCGCCAGCGCGCGGCGGTGAGGTCGGCGCGGTGACCGATCAGCTCCACCGGCAGCGCGGCCGGCACGGCAAGCACGGCGGGCGCCAGCGGCTGCGGCCGGGCGATGGCGCGGCCGCGATCCGGCCCCTTGCCCAGGAGCACGGCCAGCGTGGTCTGCGCGGCATCGATGCCGCGCGCGGCCACGGCGAGCTGCTCCTGCGCGCCGGCCACCGCGGCCTCGTCGCGCTGCAGCTGCAACTGGTTGTCCAGCCCCGCCGCCACGCGTTGCACGGTGAGCTTGCGCACGGCTTCGGCGCGCTGCATTTCATCCTGCGCCAGGTCACGCTGCGTATACGCCTGGCCCAGTTGCACGTAGGCGCGCGCCACGTTGATGGAGAGCTCGATGCGCGCGGCGCGGGCGTCGACCTCGGCGGCGCGCGCCTGCCCCACGGCGGCCTCCCACGCGGCGCGCTTGCCGCCCCACAGGTCGACCTCCCACTTGAAGCTGCCGTAGACGTATTTGGCCGCGCCAGCATGCCCGTTGCCCAGGCCAGGCACGGTGGTGGGGATGCGCGCCTCGGCCACGCTGGCGCCCACGCCGACGCTGGGTTGGCGCGCGGCATCGGCGAGTCCGGCCAGCGCCTGCGCCTGGTGCGCACGCGCATCAGCTTCGGCCAGCGAGGGGTTGTCGGCCAGCGCTTCGTGGATCAGCGCGTCGAGCCGGGCATCGTGCAGCCCGGCCCACCAGTCGGCGGTGGGCCAGGCCGCGCTGGCCGACACGCCGGCGAGGCTGTGCGCGGTCTTCAGCGCGGCGGGGTCAAGCGGCGCGGCGTGCGGATGCAGGTTGCCGTCACTGGCGCAACCGGCCAGTGCGAGGGTCAACCCGACCATTGCCGCAAGGGGATGCAGACGCATGGGCTTTCGTACTCGAAACGGGGATGGGGTGGGGTTCAAGCCTTGTCGCGCAGCGCGTGCAGCACCCGCTCCAGGTAATCGTGCAGTTGGTGGCGCTCTTGCGCATCCAGCGAGGCCTGCGCCGCGGCGAGCACACGCTCGTTGCAGCCGGTGAGCCGGTGCCAGAGCGCGTCGCCCTCGGCCGTGAGCTCGATGCGCAGTGCGCGGCGATCCTGCTCGTGCGGGCAGCGGCGCAACAGGCCACGCTGTTCCAGTTGGTCGAGCTGACGGGTCATCGCGCCGCCATCGAGCTCCACCGCGCGGGCAAGTTCGGAGGCGCTCATCGGCCCCAGCCGGGCCAGCCGCTTCAGTATCAGGAACTGGGTGAAGCGCAGGTCCAGCCCCTTGGCGGCGATCTCCGCCTCCATGGCGCGCACCAGCTCGCTGCGCACCAGGCCGAGCAGGATGCCCAGACTTTCGCGGGAATAGGAGGGCGCGTCAGCATGCTTCATGGCCGCGCATTCTATTGCCCGAAATATATTTGTCAAGGCAAATATGTTTCAGGTTTATTTTGCCTCGGCAAGGCTTGTACGGCTCACGCTCCGATGGCGAGCGGCTTGCCGCAGTGGCCACAGAAGCGGTCGCCGAGGTTGATGGCCTCCCGGCAGGACGGACAATGCGCCGCGACCGGCGGCGGCGCGCCGCCGCCCTGGATCGCCGTCATCATGGCCTGCGGCAGGCCGGCGCTGTTGCCCGGCCCACCCAGCGCATTCATCGCGCCCAGGATGGCGCCCTTCTGCATGTCGGCACGCGAGGTGGGCGCCACGATCACGCTCTGCTGCTGGGCGAATTCCACCAGGTGCGCGGCCAGCTGGCGCGCGTAGTCGGGCACGCCGCGCAGGCCCACGATGAAGCGCTGCGCGTTCTTGCCGAAGATCACGGTATCCAGTTCGGCCGCCCACACGCGCAGGGTCATCGTCTCGATGTTGATGAGCTGCTTTTCGGTTTTCACGCGGTCGGTGAAGGTGTTGCCGAAGTTCATCTGCGCCGACTGGTAGTTGCCCTGCATCTCCACCCACACCAGGCGCGAGGTGAAGTCGAAGCGACCCCACAGCACGTGTCCGGCCTTCAGGCAGTAGAAGCCCACCACCAGCATCGACAGCCCCAGGGTGAGGGTGGAGAACAGGTGCTTGTCCATCGCCTCGGGCTGGAATTTCGCGCCGAACATCGCCAGCCAGGCGACGCCCAGCACGACCAGCGCCAGCCCCAGCACGTCCAGCCAGGCGATGAAGCGGAAACGCGGCAGGGCGAAGGCCGTGACCGGATCGACGCGGCGCTGGCCGACGCCGGGCATCGGCTGGGTTTCCTCCACCAGCTCGGCGGCGAACATGCCCGCGCCATTGCCGATCACCGGCATCTTGCGCGCGTAGCGCCGGTTCGGGATGCGCTCGACCCAGGTGTCCTGCAAGGTGCGGTCCAGCTCGTCCATCAACTGCTTGGGGTGGCAGTTCATCGACAGGCTGGTCTGTTCGCGCGCCATGTTGGTGGGCGGCAGGCCCACGGTCTGGTGCATCAGCGCGACGAAATACAGCCCCACGCCGAGCAGTGCGGCGAGCAGCAGGAACAGCGTCTGCCCGTTCAGCGACAGCCAGTCCAGGCTGGGCAGGCCGGGCGCCACCAGCGGCAGCAGCACGGGCACGAAGATCGCCGACAGGATCAGCACCACCAGGCCGCGCATGCCCACCTCCGCGCGCGCGCCGGCGCCGCTCTCCAGCGGCCGCACCAGCAGCAGCACGCTGAAGCCGAAGTAGAACAGCCCCATCCAGTCGGCCGCCTTGCCGGCGCCGAAGCCCAGCCAGGCGACCAGGAAGGAAAGCAGGGTCACCACGATGGCGATGGCGGTCTGGAACTGCCGCTGGGCAATCCACTGCACAGGCAGCGGCGCGAAGATCAGCTCGCGTATCCATGCGTACAGCAGGCCGTTCAACGGGCCATGCGGTTCGGGGTATTTGAGCGCGTTCTGGCGCAGCGTTTCCTTCAGCTCATCCGACCTGTCGCTGCGGCCATCGGCGTCGGGTGCCAGCTCGCCCGCCAGCCCGTCCGGCCGGCTGCGGCCGAAGAAGAAGCGCAGCTGCAGCAGCAACTGGCGCCCCTTGTTCAAGCCGGCCAGCAGCACGCCCACGCCCAGCAGCAAGGGCAGCACACCGTGCAGGCCATGCCCGGCCGCGATCGCACCGCGACTGAGCAGCAGCAGGCCGATGCCGCCCAGTACCAGGACGGCGCTGGCGGCGGCGAGGAACCAGTTCTCCGCGTAATACGGATTGGGAAAGTCGAGCTGGCGGCTTTCGGCGTTGTATTCGTACGACATGCGGGCGGCTCTCCGGTGACGGCAGCGACAGCACGCAGCCGTCGTCCTTGTATCCGCCTGCACTTTTCTGCAAGCTTGACGGGCAGTCAAGCATCGCGCCGGCCCGAGAGCCTGCGCACAGGGGATACCGGGATGGCATCACCACGCACCGCGCATCGTTTGCATGACGTCCGCCGACCTCGCGCCGACCCGCCGCGCCACGCCGTGTCGCGCGGCGCCGTGTTCCCAGCCCCGGAGCTCACCTCATGAATTGTCCCGCCTGCGGACAGGCCAACCCCGACGGCAGCACGTTCTGCCGCGCCTGCGGCGCCACGCTGGCCATGGCGCCGGTCGCGCCACCTTCGGCCATCGCCGAGGCCGGTTGGCGCTGCCCCGCCTGCCAGCGCAACAACCTGGCCGGCACCCGCTTCTGCGCCGGTTGCGGCGCACCCGCTGCAAGTGCCGAGACAGCCGTCGCGCCGCCGGCCACGTCCAGCATCGCCACCGGCGCGGCAAGCCAACCGCCAGCGCCCGCGAACACCGATGCCACCGCCACCGGTTGTCCGCACTGCCATGCGCCACGCCCGCCGGGCAGCCGCTTCTGCAAGGCTTGCGGCCAGCCGTTCGACGAGGCAACCACCTTGCCGCTGTCGACCCTGATGCCCGCGCCGCCGATCACGCCACCCATGCCGGCGGCCAATCACACCGAAATCCCTCTACCGGCCGCCGGCATGCCGCCCGGCGAAGCGGACGCCACCGTCGTCGTGCCACCGCCTGCCGCGCCTGCAACCCCCGCAGCTCCCGCCCGGCAGCATTCCGCCACACCCGCCAACGCGGCCGCCGATGGCGGCGGCAAAAAGGTCATCTTCCTCGTGCTCGGCGGCGCAGCGCTGCTGGCCGGCCTCGGCGCCCTGGCCAGCTGGAAACTGCAGCAGCGCGGCGCACCGGCGGAGCAGGCCGCCAGCCTCGCGCCCGCCGTCAGCGACACTGCGCCAACCACCGCCGCGCCGACGAACATCACCACGCCACCGGTGGCGGTCACCACTGCCACCGCGCCCGCCACGCCTGCCACCACCCCGGCAAGCCCGGCCCTTGCCGCAAGCGCCCCGGTGGCGACTCCCGCCGCCGATCTCGCGAACATCCCGCCACCCGCGCCCATCGCGAGCACGCCCGCGCCGGCGTCTGCTCCGCCACCTGCCCCCGCACCCGACCAGGCCAGCGCTCCCGCACCAGCGCCCGCCAGCGCGCCGCCGCTCAGCCGCCCCCTGCCCACCCGCCATGTGCACGCCAGCACGCCCGCGCCGCCGGCCGCCCCGGCGGCACCATCGCGCAGCGACATCGCGCTCAAACTGGTGCGCGAGGGCGAGGCCGCCTTCGGCCAGCAGAATTACAGCGTCGCCATCGCCAACGCGAAGGCGGCGCTCGCGGTGGAGCCGGACAATGCCCGCGCCAGCCACCTGCTGCAGGAAGCACAGCAAGCCCAGCAAAACGCCATGAACAGCATCTCCATCCAGTGAAGGGAGTACCGCCATGAACGCAGACATCCGCCACGCGAAACCGCTCGCCGTCCTCGCCGCCAGCCTCGCCATGGCGCTGGCCGCCGGCTGCGCGCAGATGCCGACACAGTCTTCCGGCGACGGCCAGGCCAGCGACGGCAGCCGCGCCGCGGGCGGTTGCAATCCGGTAGCGGCCGGTGCGGTGGGCGCGCTGGCCGGTGCCTTCTTCGGCAAGGGCAAGGGCCATATCGCCGGTGCCGCGATCGGCGCCGGCATCGGTGCGCTGGCCTGCATGGCCTACAACTACCACGCCCGCAAGGTACGCGATGCCCAGGCGGTGGAGGCCGACTACACCCGCCGGCACGGCAAGCTGCCGGCCACCAACACGGTGTCCTCCTACGCCAGCTCGTTGCAGCCCTCCAGCACGGTGCAGGCCGGCAAGCCGGTGGAGATGCAGTCGCAGATCGTGGTGTTGAACGGCAGTCGCGCCACCGCGCCGCAGCTGGCCGAGACGCTCACCCTGTTCGGCCCCGACGGCAAGCAGCTTTCCAGCGTCACCAAGCAGGCCGCCGACATCAACGGCAGCGGCGAGTACCAGACCTCGTTCAACTTCAACCTGCCGCCAGGCATCCAGGACGGCCGCTACAGCGTGCACTCCACGCTCACCATGGATGGCAAGCAGGTGGGCAGCAACGAGATGCCGATGCTGGTGGTGGGCTGACGGGCGCGGTGCCGATGGCGGCCAGGCCGTCGGGAGACGGCCTGGCCGCTTGCTTCAGTGCCCCACGTGATCGGTGCTGTCGATGAACTTCGCCACGTTGTCGTGCAGCTGCTTCAGCGACGGCTCGTGCGCATACACCATGTGGCCGGAGGGATACCACGCGTAGCTGATGTTCTTCTGCAGCGCGGCGGGTACCGGCAAGTGATCCATCTCGTAGATCGCCGCGTAGAACGGCGTGGCGAGGTCGTAGTAGCCGCCATTCAGGAAGACCTTGAGATTGGGGTCGGTCTTCATCGCCATCGCGAGGTCGGGGATCACGTTGGTGGACTGCTGCAGCGCCCGGTGGCTGCCCGGCACGCGGTGCGACATGTCCCAGTGGCTGATGTCGGCATATTCGCGGTAGGTCTGGCCGGCGCCGAATTTCAGGTCCTTGCGCACGTAGTCGTTCCACGCCGCGATGTAGGCCGAGCTGATCGCGGAGGACTGCGGGTCGTAGAACGCATCCTTGCCGAGCGGGTCGAGCGAGGGGCCGGAGAAGCGCGTGTCGAGGCGGCCGGTGGTGGTGTCCGCATCGGCCTGCAACTCGTGCTCGAACATGCCGCCGGAGACGCGCAGGTCGGCCTTCAGCCAGTACGCCACTGGCAGGCCGGTGTACTGGTGGAGCTTCTGCGCCACCGCCTGCTTGCGCGCCTCGTCCAGCGTGTTGCCGGCCATCAGCGCCTGCGCGTATTCGCCGGTGGCGAAGGACTCCACCTCTTTGAGCAGGGTTTCCACGTCCGCCGGCGGCGACGGCAGCTTGTGGTGATACCAGGCGGTGGCGGCATAGGTGGGCAGCGCGAGGACGTAGGGCTGATCCACGCCGGGATTGGTCTGCGGGCCGTCGACGCTGTTGTCGAAGGAGAGGATCTGCGAGAGCAGGATCACGCCGTTCAGATCCACGCTGTCCTCGTTGGTGAGGATGTTGGCCACCACCGCCGAACGGGTGGTGCCGTAGCTCTCGCCGAACAGGTACTTCGGCGAATTCCAGCGGCCGTACTTCGACAGGAACTCGGTGATGAACTGGGCGAAGGCCTGGCCGTCGCCGTCAACGCCGTAGATCGCCTTCTCGCGCTCCTTCATCTGCGCGGCGCGCTTGGTCGGATCCTTGTCGTCGGCGATCAGCCGGCTGAAGCCTGCGCCCGGTGCGTCGATGAACACCAGATCGGAGGCATCGAGCAGGCTGTAGTCGTTGTTCACCACCTGGTAGGGCGCGGCCGGCGTGTGGCTGTCGTCGGCGGTCACCACGCGCATCGGCCCGAACGCGCCCATGTGCAGCCACACCGTGGCCGAGCCGGGGCCGCCGTTGTAGATGAAGGTGACCGGGCGCTGCTTCGCCGGCACGCCCTTCTTGAAATAGGCGGTGTAGAACATGCTCACCGTGGGCTCGTGCTCCTTGTCGCCCTTGCCGTGCAGCACCAGGGTGCCGGCCACCGCCTGGTAGGCGATGCGCTTGCCTTCCACCGACACCGAACCCTCGGTCACCGAGGACTGCGGTTTCACCAGCGCCGCCTCCGGCGCATCGGTCGCCGGCGCCGGCTTCTTGTCGGTGTCGGCGAACGCCGCCGTGCTGATGAAGAGGGCGGCCACGGCCGCGGCGAGAGGAAGCTTGCGCATGAGTGGAATCCTCGATGATGGCGGGCGCACGGGCGCCGGGGAACCTGCAGCATGCCGGCGCCGCCAGCGGGCCGCATGCCCCGGAAGTCACGCCCGGGCGGCCGCCGCCGCGCGATCACCCCCAGGCCAGCAGCGCCAACGCCGGCAGCGCCAGCGCGAGACCGGCGAGATTCGTGCGGCTGAGCCGCTCGCGGAACAGCAGCACGCCGGTAAGCGCGCCCAGCACCACCACGCCGAGATTCATGCCGGCGAACACCAGCGCCGGGTGCGCCGGCAAGGCGCGATGCGCGGCGAGGTAACAGCCGATGTTGCCGAAGTTGCACAGCCCCAGCAGCAGGCCGCCCAGCGCATGGCGCAAGCCGAAGCGCGCGCCGCCGCGCAAGGCGCGCAGCGCCGCCAGCGCGAAGGCCACCGCCAGCGCCAGCGCGAACATCGCCACGAGCGCGCTGCCCAGCGGCACGCCGGCCGCGGCCACGCGCTTGAACAGCACGTCGATGGCGCCGAAGCCGGCAAACACCGCGCCAGGCCACAGCCAGGGCGCCACCCCGCCTGCGCCACGCACGGGCGCCGATCGCCACACCATGCCCAGCAAGGCGGCAAGGCCGAGCGCGCAGCCCAGCGCCTTCGCCAGATCGAACCGCTCGCCGAACAACACGAAGGCCGCCAGCAGGGAAAGCAGCAGCGACAGACGCTGCGCCACCTCCGAACGCACGATGCCGGCATGCCGCACCGAGGCGCCCAGCGCGATAAAAATGGTGGGAAGCAGCACACCCAGCGCCAGCAGCGCCGGCCACGGTGCACCCGGCGCGCGCAGCGGCGCCAGCGCCGGTCGCAGCAGCCATGTCGCCAGCGCCAGCGCCGCCACGTAGTTCCACGCCACCATCTGGCCCACGTCCAGGCCGAAGCGCCGCGCCAGTTTCAGCAGCACCGACACCAGCACGCTGAAGACCGCGCTCGCCAGCACGTAGATCATCGGATCAGCCCGCCTGGCGGCAGGACGCGTGGTCGCTCCGCCCGCGGCATGCCGAAGCAGCCGCCATCCGGATGCAAGGTGAAGGGCATGGCGAATTCCTGCAGCAACAGCGTCGCGTCATTGTATGTGTCGCCCGGACCGGGGAGCCAGGCCGGTCATGCCGGTCGTGCGCGGTCATGCCGCTCCACCGACGCCCCTGGCTGCAGCAACTCCGGCATGGCGAAATGCCGCGCGATTGGAAGCACACCGCGCCACCCGCGCGAGAAGGAGCTCGACGAGAGATCGCCTTCTGCTTGCCAAGGCGCGTGGGCCACCGGGCGATTCGCTCGCGCGAACCGCCCGGCTCGTTTCACCGCTCGAACCTCAGCTTCGCTGCCCGCATCGCCTCACCCACGTACGCAAACATCGCCGGATCCATGCCCTGCCCTGCCATCGCCTGCGGTTCGGCGTGATAAGCCTCCCGCAGCTTGCCCGCGATGCCGGGGTCGCCCCCGCTGAACGCAGCGACCAGCGCATGCCAGCGACGCCCCATCTCGAGCACCGCCGGATCGGTGGCCGGCGTGCCGGCGTCCATCGCCGCGCGCACCTCGGCAATCAGCTGCGGCCACGCCTGTTCGTACCGGTGCATGTCCTCGCTGCCGTATTGCCCGGCACGCTCGCGCAGGCGCTCGCGCTCCTCGGGCGTGAAGTGCTTGCCGAGGATTTCCCCGCGCTGCTTGAACTCCGCCAGCTCGGCCTCGCTGAAATGCACATCAAGTTGCTCGCTCATCTGAATGCTCTCCAAGAGTTGTTCGACATTGGGTTGCGATGCCGTGTCCAGCCGCTGCCACGCCTGCTCCAGCGCGGCCAGTGCCGCCGACCTCGCCGCCACCTCGTGACGCAGGGTTGCGATGCGCGCCTCGATCAGCGCCGCTGCCGAGCCCTTGCGTTGCAGCAGCGCGCCGATCTCGGACAGGCTGAAGCCGGCATGTCGCAACACGCCGATTTCGGCCAGCCGCGCCAGCGACCTGGTGCCGTACAGGCGGTAGCCGCTGTCGGAACGCGCATCCGGCGTCAGCAGGCCGCGCGCCTCGTACAGACGCAGTGCCTTGGCCGACAGGCCGGTGCGTTTGGCGATCTGGCCAATGCGCAAAAGCTTCATGGTGGCGGTGGTTTTCGACATCGGACGAGGACACTAGGGCTTGCCCCTGGGGCAAGGTCAAGCCCTCGCTCAGACGTGCAGGTTGCGCACCAGCATGTAGACCGCCACCACCGAGATAGCGAGTGCGAACACGCGGTTCAGCGCGCCGCGCGTACGCGCGAGGCGCCGTGCGAGGCGCGCGCCCAGCCAGCCGCCGGCGATGCCGCCGGCCACGAACAGCGCCGCGACGCGCCAGTCGACCAGGTCCGAGGCGGCGTAGTTGATCGCGGTGGTGGTGGCGAACGCGCCGACCGCAACCAGCGAGCTGCCGATCGCGGTGATGATCTCCATGCCGCTGGCGAACATCAGCCCCGGCACGATCAGGAAGCCGCCGCCGATGCCGAAGAAGCCAGCCAGCGCGCCGGCGCCGAAGCCGGTGGCGCCCAGCCGCGGATACAGCCGCGGCTTCGGATAGCGGCTCTCCATGCCGCCGTGCCGGCCGCGCAGCATCAGCGCCGCCACCACCAGCATCAGCAGCGCGAACAGCGCGAGCAGATGGTGGCCATCCACGCGCTTGCCCAATGTGGAGCCAGCGAAGGCGCCCAGCACGCCGGTCACCGCGAACGCCAGCGCCGGGCGCCAGCGCACATGGCGGGCGCGCGCATGCGGCAGCAGGTTCGCAAACGCATTGGCGGCCACCGCCACCGCGCTGGTGCCGATGGCGAGGTGCGGGTCGGGCAGGCCCACCACGTAGAGCAGCATTGGCACGGCGAGGATGGAACCGCCGCCACCGATCAGCGCCAGCGAGAAACCCACCAGCGCGCCGCAGGCCAGCGCCAGCAGCTCGGGCGCCAGCATCACTGCGCCGCGCCGCGCTGCAGGACGGTGGCGTCCACCGTGTAACCCGCGTCGGCGGCAAGGCGGTCGATGTCGGCGGCATCCAGCGTGCCGGCCATCGCCAGCGCCCACAGGTGGATCGAGCGCGAGCCGCTGCGGCAGAACGCCAGCAGCGGCGCAGGCATGTCGCGCAGCGCCGCGGCGAACGCGGCCACGTCGGCATCGTGCCACTGACCGGAGACGACGGGCAGATGGCGCCAGGCGAGGCCGTGCGCCGCGGCGACTTGCGCGAGTGCGGCGCTGGTCGGCTGCCCCGCAACTTCGCCGTCGGGACGATTGCAGACAAGGCTGCGCCAGCCCTGCGCGGCGAGCGCGGCGAGGTCGTCCGCGGCGAGCTGGCCGGCCACGCCGAACGCGGGCGTGAGGCGATGCACGGGCGTGTTCACTTCGACGGCTCGCTGCCGAGCAGATGACCGTTCACCGTGGTGCCGTACAGCGACATCGCCGTGTCGTGGTACTTCGCGCGCGTGGCGGCGATGTCACCGGTGTAGCGCGGGTCCTGCGGGCGCTCGTGCGCGTCCATGAACATCGCCACGTCCCAGGCGTCCTGGTCGCTGAGCGTGCCGCCGCGACTGAACGGCATGTTGGCCTTGATGAAGGCGGCGGCGTTGTCGAGCTGGTGCATGCCCGCGCCCCAGTTGAAGGACTGCGCGCCCCACAGCGGTGGGAACACGTTGCGCCCAGCCACCTGCTGGCCCTGGCCATCCATGCCGTGGCACAGCGTGCAGTGCGTGGCGAACACCTGCGCACCGCGCGCATAGTCGGGCGGCTGCGGCGGCTTGAAGCCCTGCTTCGGGTAGCCCGCGCCGGCCAGCTTCGCGCCGGTGGGCGCGCCCTGTGCCATCCACCACGCATAGGTTTCCAGCGCCACGATCACGTCGCTGTCCAGCGGCGGCGCCTTGCCATTCATGCTGAAGCGGAAGCAGCCCTGCAGACGCTCGCCGAAGCTGTTCACGCGGCCGTTCTTCTTGCGGTATTGCGGGTACACGCCCCAGGCGCCCCACAGCGGCGCGGAGTTCGCGAGCCGGCCGGCGTCGAGGTGGCAGTTGCTGCAGCTGAGGCCGTTGCCCACATAGTCGCGCGCGTGCTGCGGCGTGTCGGTGAAGATGGCGCGGCCCAGGCGGATTTCGTCGCCCAGCGGGCCGCTGGGGATCGCCGACTCGGGTGGCGGCGTGAACGCGGGCGGCACCTTGGCCTTCGCCGACTCGCTCGCGGCTTTCGTCACGCTGGCGGTTGTCACCGGCTTCGCGGTGGCTGGCGCCTCGGGCGCCGGGTGCGTGCACGCGGCAAGCACCAGCGTACCAAGCAGCGCGAGCGAAACATGTTTCATGGCGTGCTCCCCTTGGCCGGCAGCGGCTGCGCGGCAAACCAGCCGGCCACGGCATCGATCTCCTGCGGCGTGAGCTGTTTGGCGACGTGCTGCATCAGCGCGAGCGGATCGTTGTGGCGCGTGCCCGCCCGCCAGGCGCGCAGCTGTGCCGCGATATAGGCCGCGCCCTGCCCGGCCAGCGGCGGGAAGTTCGCGCCCACGCCCACGCCGCCGGGCGCGTGGCATTGCACGCAGGCGGGCAAGTCGCGGCGCCAGTCGCCACGCGTGGCGAGCCGTTCGCCGCTGGTGGCGGTCGGCGTTGCGGTCGCCGCCAGCGTGGGCACCGGCAGCGCGCCGTAGAACTTCGCCATGGCCGCGCGCTCGTCTTCGCTCAGCGCACTCGCGTTCGGCTGCATCACCGGGTTCGCGCGCGTGCCATTGGCGAAGTCGTCGAGCTGGCGTTGCAGATAAGCGGCATCGAGCCCGGCGAGCCGCGGATAGCCGCTTGCCGCCATGCCGCCGCCGTCGACGCCATGGCAAGCCATGCAGGGTGCGGCGCCCTTGCCGTTGCCTTGCTGCGCGATGGTCGCGGCGTCGGTGGCGTGAACGGCCAGCGGCGCCAGCAGCAAGGCGCAGGCCCCAAGGAAATGCCGCATGGCGGGCCTCATGGCAGCGGCGGCTGGAAGCCGTACTTGCGGTAGATCGCCTGCGCCGTGGCGCTCTGCATGAAGGCGAGGAAATCCTTGGCCGCCTGCGGATGCGGCGCGGCCTTCAGGCGGGCAGCGGTGTAGGTGGCGGTGATGTTTTGCGCGGCGGGGATCGCCACGGTTTCCACCGGATGATGCAGGATCTGCTGCTGGAAGTACGCCTCGGTGGACCACACAGGCGCGGCATCCGACTCACCCTGCAACACACGCAGCGGCGACTGCCGGTGGTGGATGGTGGTGAGGAAGGTGCTGCCGTCCTGCACCTTGGTCACCATCACCGCATGGTCCAGCGCCTCGCCGCCGGCCTTGCGGTAGCCGGCCTCGATCTGCTTCGCGATGCCTTCCCAGTCGGGGTTGGGCATGCTCACGCGCACATCGGCGCGGCCGAGATCCTGCAGGCCTTCGATGTGCTTCGGGTTGCCCTTGGCGACCAGGATCGCCAGCGGATTGCGCGCGTAGTCGGCGCTGGCGGCGAACCAGTTGTGTGCCTTCTGCAGGCGTTCGAGCGCGCCCTTGCCGGCCGTAAAGACGTCCGGTTTCAGCGCGAGGCGCAGGTTGCCCATCACCAGCGCGCCGCTTTCGATCTGCCTGGCCAGGATGCCGGGCGGCAGGGTTTCCACGAACACGCGCTGGCAGGCCGGATGCGCCTGTTTGAAGGCCGCGACCAGGTCGTGCACCACCATGAACTGGTTGCCTGCAAAGAACACGGTGAGCTGCGGATCGACCACGTCGCCGTGCAGGTCGGCGATGGCGTCGAACGGCGGCACGCTGAATTGCAGGCCGTCCGGGGGCGGGTTCCACGGCGGCAGGAAGCCCTGCGCGGAAGGGGTGGCGGCCTGGGCGGCGGCGCAGAGGGCGCACAGCGCGAGGGCAGCCAGCCACGAACGGGTTTGCTTCATCGGTTTTCCCCAAGGCAGCTGCAGCGCAAGAGCGCTTGCTTGATGCTTGAAATGCGCGTCCTGCGCATTTCAAGCTCGCCAAGGCCGGCCTGCCGGCCCTGGCTCCGTTCGCGCAGGCGCGTACCGCGCCTGCGCGACGCCGGGCCATGCATGGCCCGGCGGCTGTCCTGCAACCCTTCGGGCTACATGGGCAGCAGTGCGTAGCCCTGCTGCTGCAGCTCGGTGACCGTGGTCAGCGCGGAGAGCGCCAGCGTGACGTGGCTGTCCTTCCATGCATAGTCGTAATGGTGCTCGGCCATCGCCTGGCCGCACACGGCCACGTCCACGCCCGCCTTGCGCAGCTGCTCGATCAGCGGCAGGTTGGGGTTCGCCACGCCATACAGTTTCTTGTACGCCGCGTCGTCGAGCGCGATGGCGGTGGCGCCACCGGCGGCGACCGCGACGAACTTCAGGTGATCGAGCGGCACGCCGGCCTGCGTGTAGAGGTTCACCGTGCGCGCTACGTGGTCGAGCGCGGCATTCACCATATCGGGCTTGGGCGCCTCGTGGGTGAGCAGGAACACCACCTTGTAGGTGGCCTGTCGGTCGGGCTGGTAGGCCGCCTGCGGCAGCGGGTGGATCTTGCCGGCGCCGTTGATGGTGGGCGTCTGCCAGAAGGCGGCATCGCCGGCCGTCGCGGCGGCGGGCAACAGGCCAAGGGCGAGCAAACCGATGAGTAGCGAACGTGGCATGACGGCCTCGCAACAGGCAATGACGGGGTTGTCGCCGGATGCTAGGCCCGGCGCTGTCGATAAGCCAAGGAAATTTTTATGATGATGTACATAAAGCGTCCTTATGCCAGCATCGGCCCGGGCGACACGCCCTATGCACGCACCCGCAAGGTGCACCATCCGGCCACGAACAGGCTGGCGCCGCCCAGCGCCAGCGCCCAGCTCGGGTCGTCGTGGAAGAACCACTTGAGCAGTACGCCGAGCACGCTGGCGGCGAGCAGCTGCGGGATCACGATGAAGAAATTGAAGATGCCCATGTAGACGCCCATCTTCGCCGCCGGCAGGTTGTCCGACAGCATCGCGTAGGGCAGCGAGAGGATCGAGGCCCAGGCGAAACCCACGCCCACCATGCCCGCGAGCAGCCAGTGCGGATCGCGCACCAGCACGAAGGAGGCCAGGCCCGCCGCGCCCAGCCACAGGTTGACGAGGTGGCTCCAGCGCAGGCCGATCGCGCGCACCAGCGGCGGGATCAACAGCGCGGCCAGCATACCCACGCCGTTGTAGGTGCCCATCAGCACGCCGGCCCAGTTGGCGCCCGCGTTGTAGGCCACCGAGGTGGTGTCGGTGGAGCCGAAGAAATGCCCGGCCACCGCCGGCGTGGTGTTGATCCACATGGCGAACATCGCGAACCAGGAGAAGAACTGCACCCAGTTGAGCCGGCGCATGGCCGGCGGCATCGCATACAGGTCGCCCATGATCTGGCGCAGCGCGCCCTGGCTGCGCGTGCGCGACAGCCACAGGAACAAGCCGCCGGCGGCGGCGAGGCCAAAGGCCAACAGATACAGCTCCGCGCGCAGGACGAGCTGGTGGATCAGCGCGGCGAAGACGACGCCGACGACGGCGAACAGCGCGCCGATCCGCCACGCGCCGGCCACGTCCGCGGGCGCGACATCGGGCGGATTGTCGGCGAAGGCGTGCAGCATCTCGGGCGGGTACTCGCGCGTGCGGGCGATCGTCCAGCCCATCGCGCCGAGCAGCACCGCCGCGCCGACGACGAAGGCGTACAGCACCGAGTGCGGCACCACGCCGGGCGGTGCGGTGTTGGCCACCCCGAAGCGGGTCAGCAGCCACGGCAGGAACGAGGCCACCACCGCGCCCACGCCGATCAGGAAACTCTGCATGGCGTAGCCCAGCGGGCGCTGGCGCGGCGGCAGCTGGTCGCCGACGAAGGCGCGGAACGGCTCCATCGCGACGTTGAAGGACGCATCCATGATCCACAGCAGGCCCGCGGCGACCCACAGCGTGGACGAGTTCGGCATCGCCAGCAGCGCCAGCGTGGCCAGCACCGCGCCGGCGAAGAAGTACGGCCGGCGTCGGCCGAAGCGCGTCCAGGTGCGATCCGACCAGTAGCCGATCAGCGGCTGCACGACGAGCCCGGTGAACGGCGCGGCGATCCACAGCACCGGGATCTGGTCCACGTTCGCGCCCAGCGTCTGGAAGATCCGGCTGACGTTGGCGTTCTGCAGCGCGAAGCCGAACTGGATGCCGAGGAAGCCGAAGCACATGTTCCAGATCTGCCAGAACGACAGCTCGGGTTTGCGGGTCATGGGGTGGTTCCTGGGCTCACGTGGCAGCGGGAATGGCCCTCTCCTCCGGGCAAGGCCCGGGGAAGAGGGTTGGGTGAGGGGGCGCTCTTCGCTTGTACGGAATGCTCAAGAGCATGGGCCCCCTCACCCCAGCCCTCTCCCCCCGACGGGGTAGCTGTCGGGGGAGAGGGAGTTGCCGGCATCACGGCGGGTTTTCCGTGCCCAGCGGCACGATGCGCAGCGCGCCGATGTCGGCGTCGTTCAACGCCCCGTCACTGCCGCCCGCGCCGCCGGTGTAGTGCGCGTTGCTCGCCAGCCCGCTCATGTTGAAGCCGTCCTGCAGCCCGAAGCTGCAATGCGCGCCCGCGGCCGCGCTGAACCGCGCCGTGGTGGAGAGTTGTTCACCGGTGCTGTGCGGCATCACCACCGGCACGCTCTGCACCGGACTGCCCTCGCAGCGGATGGCGACCTGCTTCACCGCGGCGGTGATGCCGGTGTTGATCGGGCCGTGGTCGTTGCGATAGCGCAGCGCCACCTGGTAGGTGCCGGCGGCAGGGGCCACCCAGCTGCGCGGCCAGGCGCCGTCGACCTGCACGAAGGGGCCTTCGCACTGCGGCGGGCCAGGCAGCGATTCCAGGCCGGCGGCGCCCGGCGTGGTGACGCTGAAGCACTGCAGCGCGGCCCGCGCCGGCACCGTGAGCGTGGCCTTGATGGCGCCCACGCGCACGCCGTTGACGTAGAGCACGCCGGGCGCCGCGCTGTGCACCTGCCATGCCGCGCCAGCGCGTGCCACGGTCGGCGCGGCGGGCGCCACCGGCGCGAACGGCGGCGCCTTGCCGCGCAGGGCGAGCGCGGGCACGCGGATGGCCTTGAGCCGCACCACGGTTTCCTCGCCCTGCTGGCTGCGCTGGTCGGCCACCAGCAGGTTGCCGTCGAGTTTGGCCGGGCGCACCAGGGTGATGCGCCGGCCCGGCCAGGCGAGGCTGATGCGTTCGCGCTGGCCGAACAGCATCGGCACCAGTTCGGTGGGCAGCTTGGGGTCGATACGGCCGTCGTCCTCGATGCCGAACACGCCCTCGCCCACCATCGAGAGGTAGGCCGCCACCGACCACAGCTGGCGCGGCGAATCCACCACCGGCCCGCTGAGCTTGCCGTCGTTGACGTGGGTGGCCTCGGTGGTGAGCTCGTAGTTCTCCATGTTGGAGCCGGCCAGCGCGGCGCCGCGCATGATCGAGGCGATCTCGAAGGCGATGTGCGCGGGGTCGTCGAGCTTGCGCGCGGCGCGCAGCGCGTAGGCGCTGACGAAGGGCCAGATCGCGCGGTTGTGGTAGATCGGCTGGTCGCTGCGTTCGGGCCAGATCACCGGGCTGCCGGAGGGCCACAGCGGGTAGGCCGCCAGCGCCTGGCGCGCACGCGCGTCGTCGGCCACACCGCTGCTGATCGCCAGCGCGATGCCGAGCAAGTCATAGGTGTCGTACGGCAAGCCGTCGCCGCCGATGTAGCTCATGTACAGGCCGCGGTCGGCGCGCCAGAAGCGCGCGTTGATGGCGTCCTTGAGCGCCGCCGCCTGCGCGCGGTAACTGTCGGCCCGCGCATCGTGGCGCGCCGCGGCCATCTGCGCGGCGAGCACGAGCGCCTGGTAGTGCAGCACGTTGGTGGAGAGCGCGTAGGACTGCGCGATCGGCACCACGTCGCTGGCCATCCACGCCGGGTAGCTCTGCTCGCGCCAGTCGAGGAAGGACGTCTCGCCGCGGTACAGGCCCATCGCCGGATCGAAGGCATAGGTGCGCTCCTGCGCCAGCGTGGCGGTGAGCGCCTGCCAGGTGGTGTCGACGAAGCCCGCGTCGTCCTGCAGGTGACGCGCGGCGAGGAACCAGGCCACGCGGTCGGTGGAAACCGGCCAGCTGCCGCCCGAGCCGGTGTCCTGCACCACGAACGGCCCCGGCGGCGTGCCCGCCACGCGGCTGGCGGAAAGCTTGAACGCAAGGCCGTTGCGCGCGCGCGCCGCATCGAAGCGCCACAGCCCCAGATCCACCGAATACGCCAGGTCGCGCGTCCACACGTACGGCCACTTCTCGCCCGTCTCGAAGCAATGGCAGGGGATCGGCTGGTCGTGGCCGTAGGCGCCGTCGCGCACGGCCTCCACCGAATCCAGCGCGAGGTCGTCCTGCGCCATCGCGTACAGGCCGTCGAACAAGGGGCTGGCGGTCTGCACGCCGTAGCGCGGCGGCGGGATCGTGCGGTCGCCGTGCGCCGCATGCAGCAGGTAGCCCTGCCCCTGCATTTCGATGCGGGCATGCTGGCCGCGCCATTGCAGTTGATCCTGCCAGAGCGGGCCGTGCGCGCCGGCGGTGAGCGCCAGCATCAGGCTGCCGAACAGGCTCATGGCGTGTCCTCCCCGTGGCCGGCACGCGGTTTGGCTGCATCGGCGATGATCGTCTTCATGTGTTTGCCCCTCGTTCCGGTCGCGGACCAGCGGCATCATGCGCTGCGCCCCCGTCTGCCCATCCCCGCCCGCCGTGGCCGGCTGGCCGCACGACGTGCACGCGGCCAACCCGTGCCAGTGTACGCAGATGGCCCGCGATCCGCGCCGGGTCGGCGTGCGCCGCGGCAGCCGGCCGGCGCCCGCCGCCGCTGAGAGGCTGTGATTTTTTCAGCCTCGAAGGCCGGCCACGGATGGCCGGACCTCGATCCATCACGCAAGTGATGGATCGGCGGAGGCGCGTACGGGCATGCACCGGACGCGCCGATGAAGATTTCCAAAGGACGTGGAAATCTTCACAGGCTCCGACACCTGCCGCGTCGCGCGGCAGGTGTCGTCCATGCGCGCGGCCATCCGTGGCCAGGCGCTTGCGGGATCCGTCGACTCTCATTGCGCCAGGATCACCCCGAAATGGCCTTGCACGCCGAGCGTGACCGCGCCGCCGCTCACCGTGTACTTGTGGCCGGTGAGCAGGTCGGTGAGCTGGCTGCCATCGGTCACGCTCAGCGGCCGCACTGGCACCGTCACGGTCTGCGTGCCGCCGGTGGCGTTCAGCACCACGGCGATGCGGTTGTTCTGGTCGAAGCGGCCGAACGCATAGATGTCGTGGCTGTCGTCGGTCAGCAACGTCATGAACGAGCCGGTGCGCAGCGCCGGATAGGCACGCCGGATGCCGATGAGCTGCTGGGTCAGCGCCACCGCGCTGTTGGTGGTGGTGGCCTGGCTCCAGTCGAAGCTGCGGCGGTTGTCCGGGTCGGCGCCGCCCTGCATGCCGTATTCGTCGCCGTAGTAGATGGTGGGCGTGCCGACGTAGGTCATCTGGAAGATCAGCGCGAGATAGGTCTTCCAGATGTCGCCGCCGCAGCGCGTGGCGAAGCGCGAGGTGTCGTGGCTGCCCAGGAAGTTGGTCATGGTCTGCTGCACGTCGGTCGGCAGGTCGGCGCGCGTGCCGTGCAGCCAGCTGTCGAGACTGCCCGGGGTCAACGAGGCGCTGTTGCCGCTTTCGTCCACGCCGCAGATCCACTCCGACACCGGCTGGGTGAAGCCGTTGTAGTTCATCGCGCCGTCCCACTCGGCGCCGTCGTCCAGCCAGGACGAGGCGTCGCCCCAGTACTCGCCGATGACGGTGGCGTTCGGGTTCGCCGATTTCACCGCCGCGCGCAGCTCCCGCATGATCTGGTGATTGGTGGCGTCGCTGCCGTTGTTGCCGCCGGCATCGAGGTACTGCGCCGCGTCCAGCCGCCAGCCGTCGATGCCGTAGGACGGCGCGAGATAGGTCTGCATCACCGAGCCGGCATTGGCGTAGATCTGGTTGCGTGTGGCCGAGCCGCTGGCGCCGTAGTCCAGCTTGGGCATGCTGGAGATGCCGAAGAAGGTGGAATAGCTGCCGGGCCAGTTCTGGAACGTGTAGTAGCTGTAGTACGGGCTGGACTGCGACTGGTCGGCGCCCTGCTGCGGGCAGGAGATCGTGCCGTAGCGCTGCGCACCGAACCAGCAGCTGCTGTCGCCGCTGTGGTTGAACACGCCGTCGAGGACGAGGTAGCCGCGCGGCCCGTTGCTGCTGCTGTGCACGTCGCCGATCAGCTGCTGCAGCGTGGCGTTGCTGCCGAAAGCGGGGTCGACGGTGTAGTAGTCGGCGGTGTCGTACTTGTGGTTGGTGGGCGAGGCGAAGATCGGGTTCAGGTAGATGATGTCCGCGCCCAGCGTGTTCTTGATGTAGCCCAGCTTCTGGTCGACGCCGGCCAGGTCGCCGCCGAAGAACACCTCGCTGTTGCAGCCGCTGACGTTGGCGGTGACGCCGGTGCCCCAGGCATGCTGCTCGGTGGCGCAGCCGGCGTAGGTGTACTGGCCGTTGGTGACGTCGTTGCTGGTGTCGCCGTTGTAGAAGCGGTCGGGGAAGACCTGGTACATCACGCCGTTCTTCATCCAGTCCGGCGTCTTGAAACCGGGAACGATGAAGAAGTCGCCGGACGAGGGTTCGCTGCCGGTGATGCCGGCCGCGTTGTACCAGGCGGTGGCGCTGCCGTCGTTGATCTGGAAGCGGTAGTACTTCTCCGACGCGCTGGCCGGGATGCTGCCCTGCCAGAGGTCGTAGGTGCCGGTGGCGTCGTTGGCCACCCAGTGCATCGCCACCCAATGGAACTGGCCGTCGGCGCTGTCGTAGTACTTGATGTTGGCGCTGGTGATGTCGCCCTTGAAGGTGCGGAAGGTGAGCGTCACCGGCGTACTCGCGGTGGGCTCGGCGGCGCTGTCGTACAGCGGTCCCTGGTCATGGAACAGGCCGGCCCATTCCACGTTGTTGTCGTTGCTGGCGGCGTGTGCGGCGGTGCTCCACAGCGAGGCGCCGGACCAGGCCAGCGCCAGGCACAGGGCGAGCGGCAGCCTGCGCAGGGCGTGGCGCGCGCGCTTCATCGGATGCTTCATCGAAACCCCTCCCGGATCGAACTGGACGCAGGCCGCCACGCTGGCCGGCGCCCAGGGCCGGCATCTCCTCGCGTGGCGGCAATGGCCATACCTGGCAGCGGACATCCGTGTGCGGCGCGCCTCCGGCGCACCACACCCCTGTTCAGTGGACGGCGGCGGCGCGCAGCGTGACGTTGCGCGCCCCGCCCGCATCGAGCTTCAGCACGGTGAGCGTCCCGTAGCGGTCGCTGGCCGTGCTCCAGCCTTCGCCGTCGGCGGCTTCCAGCTCTGCCGGCGTGGCGTAGTGCCTGAGCGAACCGTCGACGGCCGTCGCGGCAAGGCCGTGCACACGCACCAGATAGCCGCGCAGCGCGGGGCGGTAGCTGCCCTCGGGCGCCGCGAGGCTGAAGCTCACGGTGTCGCCGCTGCGCTGCGTGGCGAGGCGCTGCAGGTAATAGGCGCCGTGCTGGTAGTCGTAGCTTTCGCCATCGTCGTCGTAATAGTCGAAGTGCGTGGGCTGGGCTGCCGGGAACACGTCCACGTGCAGCGCGGTCACCGGATGCGCGCCCACGTGATCCATCACCGGCGCCGTGGGGATGATCGCGCCCTCGCGCACGAACAGCGGGATGTCGCGCCAGTTCGTCGCGTCCACCGGGATGGTGATGGTCTGGCCGCCCGTGTAGAGCTTGCCGCTGGCCCAGTCCGTCCACGTGCCCGCGGGCAGGTAGATGCGCTTCGCGGTCTGGCCTTGCTCGACCACCGGCGACACCAGCAGCCAGTCGCCGAACAGCCAGGCGTCCACGTCGTTGCGCGCGTTCGCGTCCTGCGGCCAGACGAAGCTGAGCGGCTGCACCAGACCCACGCCCTGCGTGCTGGCGCGATGCTGATAGCTGTAGATGTAGGGCATGAGCGCGTAGCGCAGGCGGATCGCGCGCGCGGCGGCGGCCTCGGCCACCGGGCCGTACTTCCACGGCTGGCGTTTTTCGTTCAACTCGCCGTGCACGCGGAAGATCGGCGTGAACGCGCCGAACTCGATCCAGCGCGCGTAGTTCTCGTCGGTGGGATGGCCGTGGAAGCCGCCGCCATCCATGCCCCACTGCATCTCGCCCACGTCGATCGCCGAGAGCATGCGTACGCGCTGGCCGGCCATGCTGGCCCAGCCGGTGGCGATGTCGCCCGACCACAGGCCGTAGGCGTAGCGCTGCGCGCCGAGCCAGAAGTCGCGGTTGATCGACCACACGCGCAGCTTCGAGTGCGCGCGCTGGCCGTCATACGTGGCGCGCTGCATGTTGAGGAACTGGGTGTTGCTCTGGGTGGTGTCGGCCTCGTCGTTCCACCAGCCGACGATGCCGGTGTCGAAGCTGTGCGCGAGCTGCGGGTTGAACCACCACGCGCGCGCCGCCGGCTGGTCGAAGTCGATGTCCTTCACCGGCAGGTGTGAGAAGTAGTCGGGGCTGGCCTTCTCGCCGGGCAGCCACAGGCCCTGCGCGGTGGCGTAGCGGCCTTCCACGGTGTCCACGTGCACGCGCGGCTTCATGATGCCGGTCATGTGCACGCCGAGTGCGTCCATGTCGGCCTTCAGCTTGCCGGTCGGGCCGTCGGGAAACTTCACCGGGTTCCAGCGGAACTCGCCCCAGTCCTTGCCCCAGTCCTTCCAGTCGAAGTCGAAGGTGAAGGCGTCGAGCGGGATGTGCTTGGCGCGGTAGCTGGCGACGATGTCGCGGAATTCCTTCTCGTCGATGCCCCACTGGCTGTTGATGAAGCCGTTCGCCCATTTCGGGAACAGCGGCGCGTGGCCGCTGAGATCGGCCAGTTCGCCGAACAGCTCGGCAGGCGTACCGGCGAGCAGGTAGTAGTCGGCGTCGGGCCGTGCGAACTGGTCGATGGCGATGTGGCCGCGCGCGAGGTCGAAGTCCGCGCCGTCGCAGTTCACCAGCACGCCATAACCGGCGGTGCTCCACACAAAGGGCGCGCCGGCGTGGCCCTGCTCGCCGGCCTTCGCCACCTGTTTGCCGGTGCGCAGCAGGCCGGCGCGGACATCCTTCGTGAAGGCGTCGTAGCCGCCGATGCCGTACAGCGCGTCGCCGGGGGCGTGGTCCAGCACGATGCGACCCTTGGCGAGCGCGGCGAGGTCGGCCTGTTGCAGCAGCGGGTGGCCGTGCGCGTCGCTCACGGCGAGCTTGCCGCTGCGCTTGTCGAACGTGGCGACGAGGCGATCCGAGCGCAGTGTCAGCGTGTCGCCGCCCTGCTGCAGCTGCGGCTGGAACGCGGTGGTATCGGGATGCGGCGCCATCACCAGGCCGGCGGGCGTGGCGCCGGTCTTTGGCAGGTAATGCACATGCAGCACGCCGGGTGCGATCAATTGCATCGTGACCGAACCGTCGCCCAGCGCGAGCGTCAGGCCGTTGCTGCTCACGCTTTGCACGGGTGCCGGGGTGGCGTCGGGTGCGGCCAGCGCGACCGGAGCGAGGCCCAGGCCCAGCAGCACGGTGAGTGCGAGCGCGTGCAGTTTCGGTGTCGTCATTGTGCGTTTCCTTGGGGATTCAGCGGGGTTTTGACGATGCCGTCGGCGCCTCGCCGTTCGCCCTGAGCGTCGGCCCACAGGGCCAGAGTCGAAGGGCAGTCTCGCGGATGCTTCGACTCCGGCCCTGCGGGCCGACGCTCAGCATGAACGGAGTCTCTGGCGGCATGTCGTCGTCAATCGGAATTCAGGATCGCGCTGCCGTAGGCGGGCAGTTGCAGCTTGCCGTCGGCGATGCGGGTATCGGGCAGGCTGTGCTTGAGCAGCTTGCGGAAGCGCTGCGCGGGCAGTGCCACCGTCTGCTTCTGGCCCGAGAGGTTGTGCAGCACCAGCACGTCGCCGTGCGCATCGTCCAGCTCCCACGCGGCGACTTGCGCACCGGCTTGACGCCAGTTGCGCAGCACGCCGTCGCGCAGCGCGGGGACATCGCGGCGCCAGTGGATCAGCATGCGATACCAGTTCAGCAGCGAGGCGGGATCGGCCTGCTCGGCCTCGACCGACACCGCCGGGCCGTCGCCCGCGCTCCAGCCTTCCCACGTGGTTTCGCCATCACCCTTGCCGGCGCGATACCAGCGCATCGGTTCGCGCAGTTGCGGGTCGGGCTTCCCGCCGCGCATGCCGAGCTCCTCGCCGTAGTAGACGAAGGGATGGCCGGGCAGCGTGAGCAGCATCGCGGCAGCGGTGCGCATGTGCGCGGGATTGTCGGCCAGCTGGCTCATCACGCGTTCCTGGTCGTGGTTGGACAGGAAGGGCGCGTCGTCGAAGCGACCTTGCGCGGCGGCGCGGTAGGCGTCGCTCATGCGCTGCAGCGTGGCGCCGAGGTCGCGGTCGCGCTCTTCCTTCGCGCTGTCGATCAGCCGCGTGGCCAGCGGAAAGTTGAACACCGCGTCCAGCGCGCCCAGCCACGGCACCAACTCGTCGGGGTTGTGCCGCGCCACCTCGCCGACCAGCCAGGCCTGCGGGTTCGAGCGGTCGATGCCCTGGTGGAATTCGCGCCACCAGGCGAGGTTCTCCTTGAGCGCGAGCGGGCTGTCCACGTCGGTTTCGCTGTCGTCGTAGATGTGCTGCGCGGCGTCGAGGCGGAAGCCGTCCACGCCCTTGTCCAGCCAGAAGCGGCCCACCTTCACCATCGCGGCGCGCACGGCGGGGTTGTCGTAGTCGAGGTCGGGCATCTCGGCGGTGAACACGCCGAGATAGTGTTGTTTTGAAGCCGGCTGCCCACCAGCCGCCGCATGCCACAGCGGGCCGCCGGTGGCGCTGACCTGCTTGAGATCGGTGGCGGGTGTGGCCCAGCTGTACCAGCCGTGGTACGGGCTGCGCGGGTTCTGCGCGGCCTTGAACCACGGCGACTGGTCGCTGCTGTGGTTGATGACCAGATCCAGCACCACCTTGATGCCGCGCTGGTGCGCTTCCTTCACCAGGCGCTCGAAGTCGGCCATCGTGCCGTACTGCGGGTTGATCGCCTCGTAGTCGGTGATGTCGTAGCCGTGGTAGCTGGGCGAGGGGTTGATCGGCATCAGCCAGATGCCGTCCACGCCCAGCGATTTCAGGTAGTCGAGCTTCGCGGTGACACCGTTCAAGTCACCCACGCCATCGCCATTGGTGTCGACCCAGCTGCGCACGAAGATCTCGTAGTAGGTGTCGGAGGGTGCTGGCGCCGTGGCCGTGGTGGGCGCGGTGGCGGACGCGGCGCAGGCGCCGGGCGCGGCCAGCAGGGCGGCAGCGAGCAGGTGGGCGAGTCGCAGCAGTCGGGGCGTCATGAAGCCTCCATCACGGTCGCGGGTGCGGGCGTGCTGCAGTAGCGTCCCACGTAGTCGCGGTGCGCGGGCAGCGCGTTCGCCGTGCGGCCGACCAGGGTGCGGATGTCGGCGAGGAACTGGTCGAGCTTGCGCGCATCGAGTTCGTCGGCCAGCGGATGGTGGCTGGCCGGTTCGATGCCCTGCCCCAGCAGCACCTGCAGCCAGCCGGTCTCGGTGAACAGCTCCTCGCCGTCGCGGAAGATCAGCCCGCTGCGGCGGAACAGTTCGATGCGGCGGGCCAGCGCCGCGGGAATCTCCATCGCGCCGCAGCGCTGCCAGAACGGCGTGTCGGTGCGTTCGGTGGCCTTGTAGTGCAGGATCAGGAAATCGCGCACGCGCTCGTACTCGAAGCGTGTCTGGCGGTTGTATTCGTCCACCAGCGCGGCATCGCAATGGCGGTCGGGGAACATCGCCAGCAGCCGGTTCACGCCCGTCTGCACCAGATGAATGCTGGTCGATTCCAGCGGCTCCATGAAGCCGGCGGCGAGGCCCAGCGCGAGGCAATTGCCCTTCCACGCCAGCTTGCGCATGCCGGTGACGAAGCGCAGCGGACGCGGATCGCCCAGCGCTTCGGTTTCCAGGTTCGCCAGCAGTTGCGCGGCGGCCTCGTCGTCGCTGATGAACTGGCTGCAATACACGTGGCCGTTGCCGGTGCGGTTTTGCAGCGGGATGCGCCACTGCCAGCCGGCGCTGCGCGCGCTGGCCTGCGTATAGGGGCGCATCAAACCGCCCGGCGCACTGCCCACGGCCAGCGCGCGGTCGCACGGCAGCCAGTGCTGCCAGTTTTCGTAGCCGGCCTTGAGCGCGCCTTCGATCAGCAGGCCATGGAAGCCGGAGCAGTCGATGAAGAAATCGCCCTCCACCGCATCGCCGTTGTCCAGCTTCAGCGATTCGATGAAGCCGTCGTGCGCGCGCAGGCGCACGTCCACCACCTTGCCCTCGATGCGCTCGACCACGCCGGGCGCGATGCGCTGGCGCAGGTACTGGCCGTAGAGCGCGGCGTCGAAATGGTAGGCGTAGCGGAGGCCGCCCAGCGGGCTGTTCGGCACCGCGTCGATGCGCGCGAAGCGGTTCTGCGCGGCGGCGGCGGCGTTCAGCGAATACGCCCACAAGTCCGGCGCGCCGGGCTGTCCGCGGCTGGCCGCTCCTGCGCATTCGGCAACTGCTCCCGGCATGGCTCTATCTCCGGCATCCCTGCCGTCGCCTGCGTTCGCGGCACGGGTGCGTCCCTGCACGGCGCGCAGCCAGTAATGGTGGAACGGCGACAGCCCCAGCGGCAGGCCGAGGTCGCCGAAGGCATGGAGATAGGACTCGCCCACGCGGGTGAAGTCGTTGAGCTGCACGCCGAGCTTGAAGGTGCCGTGCACGGCACGCAACATGTCGTCCTCGTCGATGCCGAGGAAGCGGTTGACGTGCTGGATCTGCGGGATGGTCGCCTCGCCCACGCCGACGGTGCCGATCGTCGCCGATTCCACCACCTTGATCGTGATCTGCTCGCCCAGCGCACGCGCCAGCAGCGCCGCCGCCAGCCAGCCGGCGGTGCCGCCGCCGAGGATCACCACATGCCGTATGCGCGAGTCGTTCATGTCGTCACCGTGGAAAAAAAGCCCCCGCCGGTTTGCACGCAGCGGGGGACGGGGAGTTACACCAGGGGCGCGGCGCCGCTTACTGGAACTTGTACGAGACGCCAATATCGTAGCGACGACCGTACATTTCCCACATCTGCACCTGGCGCGGGTCCTTGTTCTGGTAGGTGGTGAAGATCTTGTTCGACAGGTTCGAGCCCTGCGCGATCAGGGTGAGGCCCTTGAAGGTGCCGCTGTCGAAGGTGTAGCTGACCTGCGCGTCGAAGCTGCTGCCGCCCTTCAGGTACTGCTCCACACGGGTGGCGCTGATGCCCGACACCTCACCCAGGAAATCCGAGCGATAGTTGTCGCTCACGCGCGCCTCGAAGCCGCTGTGCTGGTAGTACAGCGTGCCGTTGGCCACCCACTTGGACAGGCCGGGCACGGTGATCGGCGTGGCATTGCCCGGATACACCAGCGAGCTTCTGGTGCGGCTGCCGGTGAGCACGGTGCCAAAGCCATCCAGCACCGGGGCGAGCAGGTTGAACGGCAGGTTCAAGGTGACCTGCACGCCCTTCACGTAGCCACGGCCATCGTTCATCGGGCCGGAGACCACGCCCAGCGGCGTGCCCAGCTGGGTCACCTGCGCCGGCGACAGCTGGTACGGCAGGAAGGAGCTGAAGTCGTACAGGTAGGACGAGTTCGGGTTGATGTAGTCGTGCAGGCCGACGAAGTAGCCCGACACCGCGACATAACCGCCACCACCGTTGCACAGCTCGGTGTTCTTCTTGTCGGCGCCCTTGCACTGGTAGTTGTTGCCGCCGGAGAAGTAGTGCTCGTAGCTCACGTTGTAGTTGTCGGCCATGGTCGGCTTGAGCCTGGGATTGCCGCCCGAGGCGCTGAAATAGGCCGTGTTCGGATCGGTGGACGGCAGGTGGGTGATGTTGCCGCTCACCGCGAGGCTGGCGTTCATCTGATCCATGCGCGGGCGGGCCTGGGTGCGCGCCGCGCTGAAACGCAGATCGTCGTTGTCGGTGAAGCCGAAGATCAGGTTGGCGCTGGGCAGGATCTTGTTGTAGCTGGCGCTGGCCGTGACCGGAATCAGGCTGATCTGATTGCCGATATTGCCGCTGCCCGGTGCCTGGCGCTCACCGATGCCGCGCTGCGAGACGTGCTGCATCTGCACGCCGAAGTTGCCACGCAGGCTGACATTGCCGAGGTAGGTCTCCAGGTTGAACTGCACGTAGGGGGTGAAGATCTTCTCGCGCACCTGCCAGTCCGGCGGCGTGCTGCCGGTATTGGAAGCAAACGTCGGCACATTGACGAGCGTGCCGTTGGCGATCAGTGCGAACGGGTCGTAGCAGAGTTGCGGGCCCACGCCCATCCAGGCCAGCGGGTCGCAGCTGGTGCCGCCCTGGATCGGCGCGCTCGTCACGGCATTGCCGCTGCTGAGCAACCCGCCGCCAAGCGTGAGGTAGCTCTGATCGGTGTGGTAGGTCTTGTTGCGCGTGCTGTGCGCGAGGCCGAATTCCATGCTGGAGAACGGGCCGCTGGCGAAGCTGCGGGTGACGGCCAGGCGCAGGTTGGCGAGATAGTCCACCGTGCGCGGTGCATTGATGAAACCCGCCTGCACCACGTTGTTGCCGCCCCAGCCCTGCGGATCGGTCAGCACCACGCCCTGGGTGTAGTCCAGGGAGGGGTCGAGCCACAACTGATCGTTGCCGAGTTCGCTGAAGCCCACCGTGTCACTGGCACCGGTCTTGTTGTAGCCCGTGCCGGAGTAACTCTCCAGGCCCACGCTCCGGTTGGTGGCACGCGAGTAGTTGGCATCGGCGTCGATCGTCCAGTTTTCGTTCAAGGTGAACTGGTTGTCGAAGTTGACGTTGTAGACGCGCGCGCTGGTGCTGTTGTAGTCGTTGCGGATCACCGGCACCACGCCGGTGTAGGTGCCGCTGGTAATCATGCCGTTCTGCACGGTGCCGCCCGGTTGCAGCGGAGCACCGCCCCACAGCAGCGGAAACTCCATGCCCTTGGCCTGCTGGGTTTCCTTGAAGTTGTCGTAGGTGAGGTCGAGCGAGCCGGTATAGCTTTCATTCGGCTGCCACTGCACGGTGGCGAGCATGCCGTTGCGCTTCATCGAGTCGGTCATGCCGTAGTTCTTCGAACCGCCGATCACGTAGTTGCCATTGGCATCGGTGGGATAGCCCCACGGCGCCTGATGCTCGATCTGCGAGGGGCTGTCTTCCAGATCCACGCCCAGCGTCACGCCGATGGTGTGGTCGGCGAACTGGTCGACCCACACGCCGTTGACGTTGCGGCCGGTGTTGCTCACGCCCTTGCCCGGCGCCAGCTGCGACAGGCTGTTCCAGATGTAGTGCGCGTTCACCGCCGCTTCCATGCCCTGCTTGTCCAGCGGGCGGATGGTGTGCATGTCCACCGTGCCGGCCAGCCCCTGGCCGATCAGGTCGGCCTCCGGCGAAAGGTGCACCACCACGTTGTCGAACCAGCTGGCGGGATACTGGTCGAACTGCACGTCGCGGTTGTTCGAGGTGGAAACCTGCTGGCCGCCATTGATGAGGGCGGTGGAGAAATCCGGGCCCAGGCCATGGATGGAAAGCACCTGCGGGCGACCGTTCAGGGTCTGCACCGCGAGGCCCGGCAGGCGGCCCAGCGCGTCGGCGATGGAGACGCCCGGCAGCTTGCCCACCTGCTCGGCCGACACCGCCTCGACGATGGTGTCGGCATTGCGCTTGAGCGCCGTGGAGTTCTCGATCGAACTGATGAAGCCGTTCACCTGCACGGCTTCCATCTTCTTCGCCTCGCGCTTGTCCTTGTCGGCGCTCTTGCCGTCCTTGCTGGACCCGGCGCCTTGGCTGCTGCTCTGGGTCTGATCCGGCGTGGCCTGCTGCGCGGCCGCGCTGGCGGTGAAACCGAGGCCGGCGGCGATCAACGCCAGCGCCAGCACATTGCGATTGAGTTGCATGGTTCTCGTCTCCCCACGAAAAAAGTCTGCGATGGTGTTTGGGCGGTGCGCGGCATTCGCGATCCCTGTTGCAGGCCACCGGTTCGATCCGGCGCAACTGCCACCGCGTGATTCGATGGTATGGCGCCGCACGCGGCGTGCACGATCCGTGCATACGTATTCATGACGGGCACATGACGCGGATGCCGCGACGCAACAAGCCTGCGCCAGGCACCCCGCGGCGGCGCGCCGCACCGGCCCGAACCGCGCCACGGCGCGCTTTGCCATCCATGGGAAAATCATTTGGACGTCCATTTACATGCCGCGCATGACGCGCATGCAGCACGCATGAATACGTATGCAGCGGGGTTCGGTGCGTGCCGACCCTGCCACTAAGCTGGCAGCTCGCTCGCGGGCGGCGGGAGCGCCGCCCGGCGCACGCATGGGGTTACGCAATGACCGACACACCGTGGTGGCGCGGCGCCGTCATCTACCAGATCTACCCGCGCAGTTTCCTCGACACCAACGGCGATGGCGTGGGCGACCTGCCCGGTATCGTCGCGCGGCTCGACTACGTGGCCGCACTGGGCGTGGACGCGATTTGGGTCTCGCCGTTCTTCCGTTCGCCAATGGCCGACTTCGGCTACGACATCGCCGATCCCTGCGACGTCGATCCGCTGTTCGGCACGCTGACCGACTTCGACACCCTGCTGCGCGAGGCGCATGCGCGCCAGCTCAAGGTCATCATCGACCAGGTGCCCAGCCACACGTCGATGGAACATGCCTGGTTCAAGGAAAGCCGGCAGAGCCGCGACAACCCCAGGGCCGACTGGTACGTGTGGGCCGACGCCAAGGCCGACGGCACGCCGCCGAACAACTGGCTGTCGATCTTCGGCGGCCCGGCCTGGCGCTGGGAGCCGCGTCGCGGCCAGTATTACCTGCACAACTTCCTGCACCAGCAGCCCGACCTCAACTTCCACCACCCCGCCGTGCGCGCGGCGGTGCTGGACAACCTGCGTTTCTGGCTGGAGCGCGGCGTGGACGGCTTCCGCCTCGACTCCATCAACTTCTGCTTCCACGACGCCCGCTTGCGCGACAATCCGGCCAAGCCCGCGGCCGAGCGCAACGGCCGCGGTTTCAGCGCGGCCAACCCCTACGCCTTCCAGTACCACTGGCACAACAACACCCAGCTGGAAAACCTCGGCTTCCTCGAAGACCTGCGCGCGCTGATGGACCGCTACCCCGGCGCCGTCGCGCTGGGAGAAATCTCTTCGGAGGATTCGCTCGCCACCATGGCCGACTACACCAGCGGCCACCGCCTGCACATGGGCTACAGCTTCGAGCTGCTCACCGACGACGGCAGCGCCGGCCATATCCGCGCCACCGTGCGCGCGCAGGAAGCGCGGATGGACGAGGGCTGGCCATGCTGGGCCATCTCCAACCACGACGTGAAACGCGTGCTCAGCCGCTGGGGCCGCGGCGAGGCTTCGCCCATGCTGGCCAACCAGCTCAGCGCGCTGGCCTGCTCGCTGCGCGGCTCGGTATGCGTGTACCAGGGCGAGGAGCTCGGCCTCACCGAAGCCGAATTGCCGTTCGAGGCGCTGCGCGATCCCTACGGCATCGCGTTCTGGCCCGAGTTCAAGGGCCGCGACGGCTGCCGCACGCCGATGCCGTGGAGCGATGCGCCGCATGCCGGCTTCAGCCGCGCCACGCCGTGGCTGCCGGTGCCGCCGGAACACCTCGCCCTGAACATCGCCCGGCAACAGACCGATCCCGCTTCGGCGCTCAACGGTTTCCGCCGTTTCCTGCGCTGGCGGCGCAGCCAGCCCGCGCTGCGCCTCGGCGACATCCGCTTCCTCGATACCCCCGAGCCCGTACTCGCCTTCGTGCGCCACTGGGGCGACGAGCGCGTGCTGGCCGTGTTCAACCTCGCCGCCGCGCCGGTGGAGTTCGCACCGCCGCCGGGCGAGCCGCTGCAACTGCTCGAAGGCCACGGCCTCGCCGCCGGCACGCTGCACGGCGAACGCCTGCGCCTGCCCGCCCACGGCAGCCTGTTCGCCCGCATGGGCTGAGCCGTAGCGGGATCGCGCGGCTCAGTCCGCGTCGTGCCCGGCCACCTGTGCCAGCGCCGCGCCCACGATGGCGGGCGGAAAACCCACGCGCTCCAGCAGGCGGATCGCATTGCGCTGGGTCGCCGCACCGGGATGCAAGCGGTAATCGTAGAACCCTTCCACGTCGGGGCTCTCCTGAAAATGGCATAGCAGGTAGCGCTCGCCCAGCAGGGCCTGCAGCTCCACGTCATGGGTGGTGACCAGCACCAGCGAGTGCTCGCCAAGTGCACGCAGTACGGCCGCCGCGATGGCGATGCGCTCCACGGTATTGGTGCCACTGAAGGGTTCATCCAGCACGAACAGGCCACCGGTCTGGGCATCCGTATCGAGGAAGCCTCGGATCGCGTCGATCTCGGCAAAGTAGCGGCTTCTGCCACTGGCCACGCCCTGCTCGCCATGCACCACCGCACGTACCGGCAGCGCCGGCAGCACGGCGCGCGTGGCAAGGCAGAAGCCGGCGGTGCGACCGAGGATGGCGTTGATCGCCAGCATCTTCACGAAGGTAGTCTTGCCGACCATGTTGGAGCCGGTCACCAGCACGCCCCGGCCATCCAGCTGGATCGTGTTGGCCACACCCTCGGGCAGGAACGGATGACGACCTTCGTCGATGGAGAGCGTGGGTGTCGTGGCGAGCTGCGGCGCGCAATGCCGCGGATACAGCTCCAGTGCCGACGCCAGCGCGGTGGCCGCGTCGAGCCGCGCTACCTCGGCAAAGCTGGCGCGCAGGCGTTGGCGCTGGGCGAAGAAGCGATCCACCGACCACAGGTGTACGTTGAGTTCGAGCAGGCAGACGAGGTTCAACCATGGCATGAACCAGGACACCGGCTCACGCTTACATACCCGCAGCAGCCACAGCGGGCGTCGCGCCGTATCGCGCGCCATGCGCTCGGCACGCAAGCGCGCCAGCATCGGCAAGCTTGTCCCGCCTTCGCGCACGGTGGTCAGCGCATCGGCCACACCCAGCAGGTGCAGGCAAGCATCCACTCGCTCCATCTCGCGCATTTGCCGCCAGCTGAAGCGGAACACCAGCATGATGTTGACCAGCCGCGCAGCAGCAGGCCCGCCAACGGCAGCAGCGAAAGCAGGCCCCACAGGCCAAACAGCCACCGCTGCGACGTCGGTGCCGGCCTCTCGCCAAACAGGATGTCGGCCACATGCCCATGCACAGGCGCGCTCAATCGCAACAACACGGACTGCAGGCGTTCGCGCAGCGGCGCATCGTCGCGCAAGCGCTGATGCAGGGCATGGCGCGCCGCCAACTCGGCGGGGTCGTCCACGTACTCTCGCAGCAGCCGATGCAAGGCCTGGCTGCCAAGCGGCGTCACTGTGGTATCCAAACGCTCGAACAGGCGCGGCCACTCCAGATCGGCCCAGGTCTTGTCGTCCACGCCGGCCGCGTCGCCGCGCGTCAGCTCGAACCAGCGCGCCGCGAGCGGCTCGTGCTTTTCGCCGGGCCGGCCCCAGCGGGCACGCAGCTCATCCAGCGCACGGCGACGCGGCAGCAGGGTATCCAGCGCGTGCTGGGCAAACTCGCGCCATTCCAGGAAGAAACCGGCGGTCATCCCTGCCCGCCGCCTTACGGCCGGTCGGCCTCCAGCTTGCTGTGCCACATGCCGTAGCCGAAATAGATCAGGCAGCCCAGCGCCATCCAGATCACGAAGCGCTCGAAGGTGATCGCGGGCAGGCCGCCGATGCGCTGCCAGCCGCCGGCATCCAGCCACGGCACGCCGAAGATCAGCAGCAGCGAGAAGGCCACGCCCAGCGGCGCGAACAGCGCGATGGCCGGCATGCGGAAGCTGCGCGGCAGCTCGGGCTTGCGGATGCGCAGTGTGAGCACCGCGCTGCAGATGATGATGAAGGCGGACAACGTGCCGATGTTGACCAGCTCGGCCACCTCGCCGATCGGCAGCAGGCCCGCCACCACGGCGGTGAACACGCCGAGGATCACGGTGGGCCGCGCCGGCGTGCCGAAGCGCGGGCTGACCTTGGCGAACCAGGCCGGCAGCAGGCCGTCGCGCGCCAGCGCGAACCAGATGCGCGCCGCGCCCAGCATGAAGGCGAACAGCACGCTGGTGACACCCACCACCGCCGCCACCGCGATGGCGATGGCGACCCAGTGCAGGCCGATCGCCTCGAACGCCTGCGACACCGAGGCGTCGCCGCTGAGGTTGCTGTAGTGGGTGATGCCGGTGAGCACCAGCGACACCGCGATGTACAGCACCATCGCCACCGCCAGCGACAGCAGCACCGCGCGCGGCAGGTCGCGCTGCGGATGCTTCGCCTCCTCCGCCGCGGTGGTCAGCGTGTCGTAGCCGAACACCGCAAAGAACACCACGCTGGCGCCGGTGAGCACGCCGGCCCAGCCGAAGTGGCCCACGCCCTGCGCATCGACGATGCGCGCCGGGATGAAGGGATGCCAGTTCACCGTGTGGATGTAGAACGCGCCGACGCCGATCACCAGCAGCACGCCCAGCACCTTGATCGCCACGATGACCGTGTTGAAACGCGCACCCCACTCCATGCGCACGGTGAGCAGCAGCGCCACCGCCAGCGACACGCCGGCCGCGATCACGTTGAAGCGGTGGCCGTCGCTGGGCGCGGCCACCGCGGCGCCGTGCACGCCGAAGATCTGCTGCAGGTAATAGTGCATGGTCTGCGCGCTCATGCTCTGCTGCGCCCACTCCGGCAGATGCACGCCCGCCGAGGCCAGCAGCACCTGCACGTAGCCCGACCAGCCGATGGCAACCACCGCGACCACCAGCGCGTATTCGAGCAGCAGATCCCAGCCGATGATCCATGCCACGAACTCGCCCAGCACCGCGTAGCCGTAGGTGTAGGCGCTGCCGGTGACCGGGATCAGCCCGGCGAACTCGGCATAGCACAGCGCGGCACAGGCGCTGCCGGCGCCCGCGATCAGGAAGGACAGCGCCACCGCCGGGCCGGCGTTCGCCGCCGCCTGCTGGCCGGCCAGCACGAAGATGCCCACGCCGATGATGCCGCCCACGCCGATGGCGGTGAGCTGCCACAGCCCCAGCACGCGGCCGAAGTCGCCGCGCCGTCCCGCCTCGCCCTGCAACTGCTCGACGGACTTGTGCCGCAGCATCCGGCTCAGAAAACCCATGGGTGCATCCCCGTTGGAAAACCGACCGATGATAACGAATCGACGACCCCCGTCATGGCCCGGCAGTCATGCCTCGGGCATGGCGCGCCGCACCGAGCGGGCGATCCACCACAACGCCAGGTAATACGTCGCCAGCACCCACAGGCTGGCCAGCGGCAGCGGGCCGCGAAAGCGATCCCAGGCCAGCAGCGTGTCGCTCAGCATGAACACCAGCGCGCCGCGTGCCGCCAGCTTCGCGGCGGCATCGCCACGCAGGCCGCGCACCAGCGCCTGCGCGCCCATCGCTGCCAGCACCGCCACGTAGACCAGCACCGGCACCCGCAGCGACGCCGCGATGGCGTCCCACAGCAAGATCAGGTTCGCCGCGCCGTAGGCAAGACACGCCAGCAGCGGCCACACCGGCCGCGCGAAACGGCTGTCGCCCAGGAAGGCCGCGATGAAACAACCGTGCGCCACGAGAAAGCACAACAGCCCCGGCACGAACAGATCGCCCGGCAGCATCAGACACACATCGCCCGCCAGTGATGCCGCGATACCAGTCAGCACGAGCCGCCGATAACGCCCCGACACCGCTGGCCGCGCCCGCCACGCCAACGCGAAGATCAACGCCGTCGCCAGCGGCTTGGCACACCAGTGCAGCCACAGCCACGCCGGCACCTGCGCGCCGAGCAAGGCGCCGACGATGGCCGCGCTGGCGGCCAGCGTGACGGCGACGCGCCACGACGGCGACACGGAAGAAGCCGGCATGCTTATCTCCTGGGGACGCGCTCTTCGTATGCGAACCAGCGGTGATCTTAGACGATCACTCTTCGTGTACAGTCAGGACAACCTACCAAATGCCGCCACAGCGTACCGATGCGAAAAGAGCACATTGCATTCATTGAGAAGGAATTCCGCGAGTGCGTGAAGAACACGATCGGGCGGCTGGAGGCCGAAGACACTCACCGCCCGTTCCATGCCGCCCTACTTTCCGAACAGGCGCTGTTCTGGAGCCGCTTCGAGCGATCCTTCAGCACTTCGCTCGGTCAGCGCGTCATTGAGCAGGTTTCTCGGGTCGCCGCCGAAGCCGGCGGTGCGCAGTTGGCGCAGACGCAGAAAGCGACGACAGTTGCACTCCCCAGCGCTGCGCTAACCGCCATCGCCGATCACATCAGCAGTCTACGCGGCGGCAAACGCGGCAAACGCGCCGCCGTGCCCTCGCTGAACGACACAGTCGCCGCGCTGCGTGACGCACACGCCGCTGCCGACGATAGCCAACCCGAGCGCGTGATCTCGGATCTGTGGTGGCAGCACGGTGGCATCAACCACTACATGAGTATCAAGACAGTCAAGCCGAACATCGACCAGACCGCCGAGGCCAAACGCGACCTACTCAAGCTCAAGCTGGCCGAGCCGTCGGCAAAGGTCTATTTCGGCCTGTATTACAACCCTTACGGCGAGCACCGCGCCAACTACGGCTGGAGCCCGCCCAAGCGCATCTTCGACATGGCGAAAGATGCGTGCGTGCTGATCGGCAAGGACTACTGGGACACGCTGGGCGGCGACGGCTTCTACGAGGAACTGCTGGCCATCGCCGCGCGCGTGGGCGCCGAGACGCGCCCGCAGATCGACGCCTTGCGGTAACGATCAGAACAGTCCGGGCTGCACCGCAGGGCGTCCGTTTGCCGACTGCCTGGCAAAGCCCTGCATCCACGCCACATCGCTGGTGTTGCGGTAGCGCGAATAGCTGAAATCGGCCGGCGCTTGCACCACGCTTTTCTCCAGCAGCTTGCGCACCAAGGTGCCGATGGCCAGACCCAAGCCACCCGGCACGGCGTTGCCGATCTGCTTGTATTGCTGGATCAGCGGGCCGGCAAACTGCCAGCCGTCGGGAAACTCCTGCACGCGCTTGTATTCCTCCACCGAGAGCGGACGCAACTCCTGTGGGTGCGCCAGGTCGGTGGCCGGCATGGCAGGGTGGGTGACCAGGGTCGGCGCCGGCTTGTCCCAGGCAAGGCGGCGCAGGAAGCCGGTCTTGCCGCCACCGGCGAAATAGGACTTGCCCAGCGCCTCGCGCTGCAGCTTGTCGGGCAGGTTGCGCCAGTTCTGCCCTTCGGCGAGCAGGCGGTAGTAGCGCAGGCGTTTCTCCGGAAAGCTCAGGTGATGATGCTGCGCCAGCCCCTTCACGGCCTGGCGGAACGTGCGCCATTTTTTCAGACCGTGTTGCCCGCCTTCGGCGTGCGTGGGTTCGAGGTACGGCGGCTTGACGCCATCGCGCGCGCATACGATCACCACCCGCTCGCGTACCTGCGGCGTGCCGAAGTTGGCGGCGTTGTAGAGGTTGAACGAGTACGCATAGCCGGCCCTGGCGATCACGCTGAGCACGAAGTTCAAGGCGCCGCCCGGCAATTCGTCCAGCTCAAGTTCGGGGTAATCCGCGCCACGCAGATGGTGCGGGCGGTGGTTCATCGGGCAGGACAACAGGCCGCGCACGTTCTCGATCACGAGGTACCTGGGCCTGAGGTCGAGCGCGATGTCGAGATAGGTGAGGAAGGCGTTGCCGCGGTCGTCGTTGAAGCCGTGGCGCTTGCCGGCGGTGCTGAACGCCTGGCACGGCGGGCCGCCCACGATCAGGTCGATGTCATCCGCGCGACTCAAGCCCGCGTAGTCGAGGATCTCGTCGGAACCGTAGGCGTTGATGTCGCCGATCAGCGCCATTTGTGGACGATTGAGCGCAATCGTCTGCCGGCAATACTTGTCGAACTCGCAGGCGAGGCGGATGTCGAAACCCGCCCGTTCGATGCCCAGATCCAGCCCCATGGCGCCAGAGAAGAAGCTCAATGCCAACGGCTTCTTTCCGCCGCCGATGTTGGCGTAGGTTGGGTGATCTTCCGCGACGCGATGTGCGCTGGTCAGGCCGTAGCGATCTACGCCGCCGGCATCCAGCAGCCAGGTCGTGCCGATCTTGCGTGCCTCAAGCATGCCCTCACGGCACAAGGTGCGCACGCGCTGCACGCTGATGCCCAGCTGCGCGGCGGCTTCATCCACGGTCTTTTCGGTACTCACGGTTAGTTTCCCTTGCGAAACATGCAGCGAGTACCTTAAGGCCGCGCATCAGCCCTCACAAGCGCTTTATTCGTACACATGCAGCCGGCCGAAGATCCAGCCGTAGTACGCGCCCAGCAAGGCCTTGTCCGGGCAGTCGTCGAAGCGGCCCTGGCAGCGGTCGCGCAGGCGGGTGGCGGCGGCAAAATACGCGTCGGCGGGGAGGCCGGCGGCCTGGATCACCATGGTGGGCAGGTAGGCGATGTCCAGCGTGGGATAGGTGGGCAGCGGCGGGCCGGCGAAGTTGCTCTTGACCATGTAGTAGGTGAGGTAGTCGCGCTCGCCCCGCAGCGCAGGCGACAGCACGCGCGCCAGGGTCTGGATCAGCCCGTCGAACGAGGGCTGGTGGTCGCCGAAGTGCACCAGCACGGTGGGCTGCTCGCGGTCGAGGAAATCATGCTCCAGCGCGCTCATCGCCGTGTCCGAATCGTGCAGCCGCGCGAGGTAGGTGTCGAAATCCAGCGCGGTGTCGCCCTTCAGGCTGTGCAGCAGGTTGCGGAAGGGCTTGGCCAGCTTGGCCATCGGCTCGTCGTCGTGCGGGCCATGCTGGTTGATGGTGAGGATCATCACGAACACCGGCTGGCCGGGTTTCTTCACCTTGTCGTAGACGCGCCTGGCGGCGGCGAACATCTGCGCGTCGGTTTCCTCCCACTCGTCCAGGCCCAGCTCGCTGGCGCCGTAGAGATGATCGAAACCGTAGGCCTGATAGGCGTCGCGGCCGTTGAGGAAATCCGCATTGGTGGGATAGATCGCGATGGTGAGGTAGCCCAGCCTGCGCAGCAGGGCCGGCAGCGTGTCGCGCATGTGCGGCGCCAGCACGAAGGGCGCGTACATGCCGCCGGGGCCGAAGATGTCCTGCGGCAGGCCGGTGTGCACGGCGAACTCGCTGACCCAGGTGCCGCCACCGAAGGTGTGCGTGCGCAGCACGCCGTGGCCGCGCGTGCGCGCATCACGCTGGAACATCGCCGCCTTGCAGGCCGGCGCGTCGCAGGCGGCGAAGCTGGCCGGATCGAAGGTGCTTTCCTCCAGCACCTGCACGATGTCCGGATACGGCGGTGGACGCGTGCCGGGCAGGCCGCTGGCGGTATCGCCGAAGGCACGCTCGGCACTGGCCGCATCGGCCATGGCCGGCAGGCTCACGCCGCCGTCGCTGATATTGACGAAGAAGTTGGTGAGCTGGGCGTCGTCGGAGAGTTTCTCCCAGGCATTGCGCTGATGCAGCCGGCCGAACGGCCCGCTGGCCGACAGACACGCAAGGAACGCCAGCACGCCAAGCAGCGATCCGCCCAGCCGCCAGGCCAGCGCGCGGCCGCGACTGGCCGCGGCAAGGCAGCGACCATCCAGCCGCCAGGCCAGGATCAGCAGCAACGGCGTGCCCAGCGCCACGCCGGCCGAGAGCAGGTACAGGTGCGGGTAGTGGCGCAGCGTGGCGAGCAGGCTGGAGCGCAGGTAGTAGACGAAATCCGCCGGCATCAGCGGCGTGTCGAGGTAGCGCAGCTTCAGGTCGGAGATGAAGCGCAACGCGGCGAACGCGCCGCCGCCCAGGAGCAAGGCAAAGGCCAGCCGCGCAGTGGCGCAAAAGAGCAGGCCGGTGACGCACAACAGCAGCGACAGCACGAACAGTTTCTGCAGCGGCTCCGGCTCCGGCCACGCCGTGACCCAGGCAGCGGCGAGGAAGACCAGCGCGGCGGCCACCCGCACCACGCCACTGCGCATGTAACGCGACGAAAACCGAACCATGCTGCATGCCCCCTGCCGGCAACCCGGCGGACGCCGGTGCGTCATCTTACGGGGAACTGATTGGCGACGATGTGCAGCCAGCTTTTCCCGCTCCCTCCGGGAGCTGCCGCCTGCGGGGCGGACAAGGATTCGGGCAGCGCGTGGCTCACCTGGCCATGGATGAACGGTTGCCGGGACTCGCCACCAACCAGGTCGAGCGGAGTCGCCAAGCAGATGCTCTCACGCCGCACGCACCGGTGTGGCGCGGCGCGCGCGCCAGGCCTTGCAGCGTGCGCCGAGGCAGGAGAACACCACGTACAACGCCGGCGTGGACAGCAGGGTGAGGCTCTGCGAGATGAGCAGGCCACCGATCAGCGCGATGCCGAGCGGGCGGCGCAACTCGCTGCCTTCGCCCAGGCCGATCGCCAGCGGCGCGGCGGCAAGGATCGCGACCATGGTGGTCATCATGATCGGACGGAAGCGCACCAGGCAGGCTTCGTGCGCGGCCTCCAGCGGGCTGAGTCCGCGCTCGCGCTCGGCCACCAGCGCGAAGTCGATCATCATGATGGCGTTCTTCTTCACGATGCCGATGAGCAGCACCAGGGCGATCTGCGCGATCACCGACAGCTCGGTGTCGGTGATCCACAAGGCGAGCAGCGCACCCGCGCCCGCCGCCGGCAAGGTGGAGAGGATGGTCACCGGGTGGATCAGGTTTTCGTAGAGCATGCCCAGCACGATGTAGACGGTGAGCACCGCCGCCAGCACCAGCCACAGCATGCCGCCCTGCATCTCGCGGAAGCGGCGGAAATCGCCGCCGATGTTGAGCTTGATGTCGCCGGGCAGACGCATGCCGGCCACGGTGCTCTGCACGATGGCCATGGCCTCGCCCATCGACACGCCGGGGGCGAGGTTGAAGCTCAAGTCCATCGTGGTCAGCTGGTTTTCGTGGGTGATCGAGCTGGGCGAGAGGCCGGGCACCTGCTTGGCCAGCGCAGTGAGCGGAATCATCTGCCCGGCGTTGGAGCGCACGTAGACCTGGTCGATCGCCGCCGGCGTGGCGGTCTGGTTGGGCAGCGCGTTCACCACCACTTTGTACTGGTTGATGTCGGAGTAGATGGTGGACACCTGACGCTGGCCGAAGGCGTCGTACAGCGCGCCGTCGATGGCGCCGATGGAGACGCCCAGCCGTGCGGCGGTGCCGCGATCGATCACGACGTTCTGGCGCAGGCCGCCCTCGTCCACGTCGCTGCCCACGTCCTGCAACCTGGGGTTTTTCTTCAGCTGCGCCACCAGCTTGGGCAGCCACTCTTGCAGCTCGGCGAGGCTGTTGCCTTGCAGGCCAACCTGATACTGGCCGCCCTGGCTGGTGCCGCCGCCACCCGCGCTGGGCAGGTCTTGCAGCGGGCGCAGGCGCAGGTCGAGGTCGGGATATTTCGCGGCCTTCGCGCTGAGCCGCGCGAGCACGGCGAAGGTGTCGTCCTTGCGGCCTTGCTCGCGGGTCTTGAGGTCGATGTTGAACGAGCCGCTGGTGCCTTGCCGGCTGCTGCCAAGGCGCGTGCCCACGGAGGCCACGTCGGGATCGGCCAGCAGCATGTCGGTGAGGCGCTGCATGCGATCCACGCTCTGCGCGAAGGAGACGGTGGCGCTGGAGGTGGCGCGGCCCCAGATCAGGCCGGTGTCCTGCGGCGGAAACAAGCCGCTTTTCACCACACCAAACAGGAAGAAGGTGAGCACGACCAGCGCGAGCGGGGTCAGCGCGAAGGCGAGCTTGTGACGCAAGGAAAAATTCAGCGCGCGGCTGTAGAGCGCCAGCATGCCGGCATGGAAGCGATCCAGCGCGTGGCTGAGCCGCGATGGCTTGGCCGCTTCGGCGTGACCGCCGAGGAAGCGCCCGCACAGCGCCGGCGTAAGCGTGAGCGAGGTCAGCGCCGACATCACGATGGCGGCCACCAGGGTGACCGCGAAATCGTGCATGAACATGCCGGTGTAGCCGCCGGCGAACAGCAGCGGAATGAACACGGCGATCAGCGAGGCGGTGATCGAGACGATGGTGAAGCCGATCTCCTTCGCGCCGGCCAGCGTCGCGTCCATCCGGCTCATGCCGGCGTCGATGTGGCGGATGATGTTCTCGATCACCACGATGGCGTCGTCCACCACGAAGCCGATGGCGATGACCAGCGCCAGCAGGGTGAGGTTGTTCAGCGTGTAGCCCAGCACGTACATCACCACGAAGCCGCCGGCCAGCGACAACGGCACCGCCACCGCCGCGATCAGGGTGGGCGCGAGCCGGCGCAGGAACAGCGCCATGGTGAGGATCACCATGGCCAGCGAGATCAACAGCGTGGCCTGTACCTCGTGCAGCGAGGCGCGGATGGTCGGCGTGTCGTCGAAGAACGGCGTCATCGTGGTGCCGGGCTGCAGGTAGCCCTTGAGCACCGGCAGCTGCGCGCGCACCTCGTCCACCGTGGCGATCACGTTGGCGTCGGATTTCTTGTACACGTACACGAGGATGGCCGGCTGGCCGCCGAACGAGGCCGACTGGTAGGCGTCCTGGCTGCCGGCGTAGACGCGCGCCACATCGGACAGGCGCACCGGCGTGCCGTTCTTCATCGCGATGATGAGTTTGGCGAAGTCGTCGGCGCTGTGCAGCTGGGCGGTGGAGCTGACCGCCATGGTGGTGTGCTCGTTGGAGAGGAAACCCTCCGGCGAGGTGACGTTGGCGGCGGTGAGCGCGTTGCGCAGGTCGTCGGGCGAGATGCCCATGGCGTTCAGCGCGCGCAGGTTCACGTCCACCCGGATCGCCGGCGTGGCGGCGCCGGCGATGTCCACCGAGGAGACGCCCTTCAACTGGCGCAGGCGCTGCGCCAGCAGGGTGTCGGCGGTGTTGTAGAGATCCGCCGGCGACTGCGTGGCCGAGGACAGCGCGATGGCGACGACGGGGTCGTCGTTCGGGTTGGCCTTCTGGTAGCTGGGCGCCCCGTTCAGGCCGGTCGGCAGGTCGGGCAGCGCGGCGTTGATCGCCGCCTGCACGTCGCGCGCGGCGGAATCGAGGTTCACGCCGTTGTTGAACATCATGAAGACGAAGGTGCTGCCCTCGGAGGAGTGCGAGTGCATCGTCTCGATGCCCGGCACCTGGCCCAGGTGCCGCTCCAGCGGCGCCGCCACCGTGCTGGCCATGGTCTGCGCGTCCGCGCCGGCCTCGCTGGCCTGCACGAAGATCGCCGGGAACTGCATGTTCGGCAGCGCCGAGACGCCCAGCAGCGCGTAGCAGATCATGCCGACCACCAGCACGCCCATGGCCAGCAGCGAGGTGCCGATCGGACGGCGGACGAAGGCGCCGGAGAGGTTCATGCACAGCCTGCGCGATGGACGACGGGCGAGCAGCGGCGGCGGAAGCTGGGGTTCATGAGCAACTCAACGTGCGCGCGGCGGAAGGGTTGAATCTCCTCGCGCAGAAACCGGATTTTCGGTAGGGGCCCGCTGGCGGGCGATGAGGCTCTTGGCGAAAGGCTTCATCGCCCGCCAGCGGGCTCCTGCGAACACAGCATCACGCCCGCGCCAGCGCGCGGCGTTCGCCACGTGCACGCAGCCATTCCTGGAAGCGCTCCATGTACAGGTAGATCACCGGCGTGGTGTACAGCGTGATGAGCTGCGACAGCAACAGGCCGCCGACGATGGAGACGCCCAGCGGCCGGCGTAGCTCCGCGCCGATGCCGTTGCCCAGCGCCAGCGGCAGCGCACCCAGCATCGCCGCCGCGGTGGTCATCATGATCGGGCGGAAGCGCAGCAGGCAGGCGCGGTGGATCGCCTCACGCGCGTTCATGCCCTTGCGCTGCGCCTCGATGGCGAAGTCGATCATCATGATCGCGTTCTTCTTCACGATGCCGATGAGCAGCACGATGCCGACGATGCCATCCACCGACAGGTCCATGCCGAACAGGATCAGCGCCAGCAGCGCGCCCACGCCGGCCGGCGGCAGGGTGGAGATGATGGTCAGCGGGTGGATGTAGCTCTCGTAGAGCACGCCCAGCACGATGTAGATCACGATGATCGCGGCCAGCAGCAAGAGCACCTCGTCGCCCAGGCTGTTGGAGAACTCCGCCGCCTTGCCGATGAACTCGCCGCGCAGTTGCGGCGGGAATTTCAGCTGCGCCTCGGCCTGGTGGATCGCGTCCACCGCGTCGGAGAGCGAATAGCCCGGCGCCACGTTGAACGACAGCGTCACCGCCGGCAGCTGCTGCTGGTGGCTGATGACCAGCGGCGCGCTGGTGACCTTGGCGCTGGCCAGCGCGGACAGCGGAATGCTGCCACCGGCGCCGATCTGGAAGCCCACGTTGCCGGTGTTGCCGATACCGGACGGCGTGGCCGAGTTGCTGGACTTCAGCTGGCCGAAGCTGGTGGCGTTGGAGCCGGTGAGCGCGCCGTTGCCGTTGCCGCGCACGGTGAGCTGGTCAAGCAGGCCGGTGGTGGTGCGGAACGACGGCGCCACCTCCAGCACCACGCGGTACTGGTTGAGCTGGGTGAAGATGGTGGAGATCTGGCGCTGACCGAAGGCGTCGTACAGGGTGTCGTCGATGGTCTGCACCGGCACGCCCAGACGCGAGGCCTTGTCGCGATCGATGTCGAGCTTGAGCGAGTTGCCCTGGTCGGCGAGGTTGTTGTCCACGTCGGCCAGCGCGCGCTGCTGGCGCAGCGCATGGGTCATCTGCGTGGCGTACTGCGCCAGCTCGGCGGTGTTGGTGTCCGACAGCGCGTACTGGTATTCGGTGGCCGCGACGGTGCTGTCCAGCGTCACGTCCTGTACCGGTTTCAGGTACAGCGCCACGCCGGGAATGTCGGCCACCGCGTGCTGCAGGCGCGGCAGGATCTTGTCCAGGCCGTCGCGCTGGCCGCGATCCTTCAGCACGATGGAGAGCTGGCCCTGGTTCAGCGTGGGGTTGATCGTGCCGGCGCCGATGAAGGCGGCCACGCCGGCCACGGCCTTGTCCTGGCGCAGCGCCTCGGCCACCGCCTGGGTGCGCCGTTCCATCGCCGGAAAGGCCACGTTCTGGTCGGCCTGCACCACGCCGGTAATCATGCCGGTGTCCTGCTCGGGCAGCAGGCCCTTGGGGATCACGATGTACAGGAACACGGTGAAGGCCACGGTGGCGGCGGCCACCAGGATGGTGAGCTTCTGGTGGTCGAGCACCCAGTCCAGCGTGCGCTCGTACAGGCCCACGGTGCGCGACCACACGGTGTGCTTGCCGGCGGCGAGGTGGCGCTCGTGCGCGTCCTCGCCCTCGGGCAGCTGGTCGGGCCGCAGCAGGTAGGCGCACATCATCGGCGTCAGCGTCAGCGACACCAGCATCGAGATCGCCACCGCGATGGTGAGCACCCAGGCAAACTCGTGGAACAGCCGTCCGGTGACGCCGGGCATCAGCAGCAGCGGCAGGAACACCGCGATCAGCGATACGGTCAGCGACAGCACGGTGAAGCCGATCTCCTTCGCGCCCAGCTCGGCCGCCTCCTTGCCGCTCTTGCCCTGCTCGATGTAGCGCACGATGTTCTCGATCATCACGATCGCGTCGTCCACCACGAAGCCGGTGGCCACGGTCAGCGCCATCAGCGAGAGGTTGTCCAGCGACATGCTGGTGAAGCTCATCACGCCGAAGGTGCCCAGCAGCGACAGCGGCACCGCCACCGACGGGATCACCGTGGCCCACAGCCGGCGCAGGAACACGAAGATCACCGCCACCACCAGGAAGATGGTCAGCAGCAGGGTGAACTGCACGTCCTCGACCGAGGCGCGGATGGTGATGGTGCGGTCGGCGAACACGTTGAGGTGCACGTCGGCCGGCAGCACCGCGCGCAGCTCGGGCAGGATGTCGCGGATCTGCTTCACCGTCTCCACGATGTTGGCGCCGGGCTGGCGCCGGATGTCGAGCAGCACCGCCGGCTTGCCGTTGGCCCAGGCGGCGAGCTGGTCGTTCTCCACGCCGTCCACCACGTTGGCCACGTCGGAAAGCTTCACCGGCGCGCCGTTCTTGTAGCTGATGATGGTGTTCTTGTAGTCGGCGGCGTCGCTGAGCTGGTCGTTGGTGCCGATCGAGTAGCTCTGCGTCTTGCCGTTCAACGTGCCCTTGGGCGCGTTGACGTTGGCCTGGGTGAGCGCGCTGCGCACATCCTCGAGCGTGAGGCCGAGGTTGGACAGCTGCGCCGGATTGACCTGGATGCGCACGGCCGGGCGCACGTTGCCGGCGATCGACACCAGGCCCACGCCCGGCACCTGCGACAGCTTCTGCGCGAGGATGGAGTCGGCCAGGTCGTTGACGTCGCGCAGCGGCCGGCTGTCGGACTGCAGCGACAGCGTGAGGATCGGCGCGTCGGCCGGGTTCACCCGGTTGTACACCGGCGGATACGGCAGGTTGCCCGGCAACACGCCGCGCGCCTGGTTGATCGCCGCCTGCACGTCCTGCGCGGCCACGTCGATGTCGCGGTTCATGGCGAACTGCAGCACGATGGTGGACAGGCCCGCCGACGAATCCGAACTCATCATGGTGAGCCCGGAGATCTGCCCGAGCTGGCGTTCCAGCGGCGTGGTCACCAGCACCGCCATGGTGCTGGCGCTGGCGCCGGGGTATTGCGTGGTCACCACCAGGCTGGGCGCCTCGATCTCCGGCAGCGCCGACACCGGCAACTGCCGGTAGCCCAGGATGCCGAGCAGCAGGATGGCCACCATCAGGAGCGAGGTGGCGATCGGCCGGCGGATGAAGAGTGTCGAGAAGCCCATGATCGTCCGTACTGCAGTCTGGGGTGGCGTCCTGCGCACCGGCGCGGCGGCGCCGGGCGATGCCGCATGGCCCGCCGCGCCGGGCGCGGCGGGATCGGATCAGTGCCGGCGGAAGCCGCCCTGGCCCTGCTTCTTGGCTTTTTCGAGCTCGGCCGCACTGGGCGCCGCCGGCACCTCGCCGGGCTTGAGCGGATTGACCTTGCTGCCGGGCTTCAGGCGGAACTGGCCCTCGGTCACCACCTTGGCACCCTCGGCGAGGCCGCTGCCGATCATCACGTGGCTGTCGCCCACCTCGCCGGCCACCGTCACCGGCTGCATCTTCACCGTGTCGTCGCCCTGCACCACATAGACGTAGTCGCCGTCCGGGCCGCGCTGCACCGCCTGCGACGGCACCACCAGCGCGCCATCGTCCACCCGCACCTGCAGGCGCACGTTGACGAACTGGCCGGGCCACAGCTCGCCGTTGGCGTTGGGGAACTGCGACTTCAGGCGGAAGGTGCCGGTGGTGGTGTCGATCTGGTTGTCGATCACCTTGAGCTCGCCGCCGCTGGCGACCGGATGCGCGTCCACGCGGTCGAGCGCGGCGACCACGAGCGGCGCCTTCGCCTGCGCGGCGCGCACCATGTCGAGGTTCTGCTCGGGCAGGGTGAACATCACGTTGATCGGATGCAACTGGGTGAGCGTGACGATGGTGCTGGTGGTGGTCACCACGTTGCCCGGATCGACGCCACGGATGCCGGCCAGGCCGTCGATCGGCGAGCGGATCTGGGTGTAGTCGAGCTGCACGCGCGCGTTCTCCGCGGCGGCCTTGTCCTGCGCCACCGCCGCTTCGAGCTGACTCACGTTGTTGCGGTAGGTATCCATGTCCAGCGCCGCCACGTAGCCCTTGGCCACCAGCGTCTGGTTGCGCTTGAGCGTGCTCTGCGCGGTGGCCAGCGAGGCGCCGTCCTGCTTCTGTCGCGCCAGCGCCTGGTCATAGGCGGCCTGGTAGGTGCGCGGATCGATCTGCGCCAGCAGCTGGCCCTTCTTCACCGGCTGGCCTTCGGTGAAGTCGAGGCTCAGCAACTGGCCGCCCACCTGCGGGTTCACCGCGATGGTCTTGAGTGCCTGCACCGTGCCCGGCGCGGTGAGGTACACCGGCACGTTCTGCCGCGCCACCGGCACCACGGTCACCGGCACCGGCGTCTTGTCCTTGCCGTCCGGCCCCTGGCTGTCGGCCTTGCCGCCGGGCTTGTGCAGCAGGCGGATACCCACGATGGCCAGCACGACCACCGCAGCGACGATCAGCGCGATCTTCCAAAAACGCGACATGCGGGAAACTCCTGCGTAAAAACGTGACTAACCGGGGAAAGGGGCATGCGGCCCGGCCAGGGGGAGGGCCGATGGTGCCAAGCATAGGTGCACTGCAACGCCAGGCAACAATGCCAGTTGACATGGTTGGCCCATGACCGATGGCACGGCCGGCGCGTCCGCGCGCCGCCGGTTCAGCGCCGCGCCTGAATCTTGCCGGCCGCTTCGTCTATACTCGCCGCCCTATGCCCCCGTCGTCACCGGCGCCCGGGCGGGCGGCGGCCTGGCTGCATACCGAGGGCCGCAGGGGCTTGCAGACCATCGACCTGGAGTACACATGAGCGGTTCCATGAACGATTCCGACCGGGTATTCGTGCGTCAGTTCGCCAAGGTGATCGGCGGCCTGATCGTGCTGACCGTGTCGCTGGTGACCATCGCCATGACGGTGCACAACCACCACCCCGACGCCACCGACCCCACCGCCAAGGCGCAAGTGGACGCGCGCATCGCCCCGGTCGGCGCCGTCTACGCCGGCAACACCGGCCGCGCCGCCATGCAGGCCGCCGCCGACGCCGCCACCAAGGCCGCCGCCTCGCAGGTCGCCTACGGCGGCAGCACCGACGGCAAGACCATCTTCGACAACCTGTGCACCAGCTGCCACACCGCCGGCGTGGCTGGCGCACCCAAGTTCGGTGACAAGGCCGCCTGGGCACCGCGCATCGCGCAGGGCCTGGCCACGCTGTTCAAGCACGCCACCGACGGCTACCTCGGCCCGGACGGCAACTTCATGCCGCCCAAGGGCGGCAACCCCGCGCTCTCCGAGGCGCAGGTGCAGGCCGCCGTGACCTACATGGTCGACCACTCCAAGTAAGCCACGCTTCAATCAGATCAAGGCAAACGCCGCCCCTCGTGGGCGGCGTTTTCGTTCGCTCGCTCTCCCGCCTGCGGGAGAGCGAGGCAAGCAGAAGGCCTCCACTACAATACCCCCATGAATCTCCCCGATCTCCCGCCCAACCCCGCCAGCTTCCCCGCCGCGGCGGCCACCTTCACCCTCACCGGCCCGGCCGGGCTGCTGGAGTGCATCAGCGACGTGGCCGAGCGCGCGGAGGCGCGGCGCGGCGTGGCGGTGATCTGCCACCCCAACCCCGTGCAGGGCGGCACCATGCACAACAAGGTGGTGACGATGGTGGAGCGCGCGCTGCGCGAATCGGGGCTGGACACGCTGCGCTTCAACTTCCGTGGCACCGGCGCCTCGGCAGGCGCGTACGACGACGGCAATGGCGAGAGCGAGGATCTCGCCGCCGTGGCGGCCTGGCTGCGCCGCGTGCGCCCGGATGACGCGCTGTGGCTGGCCGGCTTCTCCTTCGGCAGCTACGTCACCATCCGCAACGCGGCGCGACTCGGGGCCGCTGCGCTCATCAGCATCGCGCCGCCGGTGGGGCGTTGGCAGCTGGACGATGCCTTGCCCACTTGCCCGTGGCTGGTGGTGATGGGCGAGGCCGACGAGGTGGTGTCGCCGCAGGCGGTGTTCGACTGGATCGCGGCCATGGCCACGCCGCCGGCGCTGGTGCGCGTGCCGGAGACGGGCCATTTCTTCCATCGCCGCCTGCTCGACCTGCGCGGCGCGGTGAAGCACGAGGTGGCCGACTGGCTGCCGCCGGCGCGCGCCTGAGCCACATGAGCGAAACCCTTTCCCCCGCGCCCAGCGTGCGCTACGCCGAAGGCGTCGCCGCGCACCGTTGGGAGTCCGACTCCACCCAGCTCGCCGTGCTGCCCGAGTTCGACCGCCTGCACACCGCGCTGTGCGCCGCGCGGGCAAACGACAACGGCCTTTTCGGCCGGCTGAAATCCCTGCTCGCCAGCGAGCCCGCGCCGGCGCCACGCGGCCTCTACCTGTGGGGTACGGTGGGCCGCGGCAAGACCTTCCTGATGGATTTGTTCGCCGCCAGCCTGCCGCACGGCGTGGCACTGCGCCGGCACTTCCACCGTTTCATGCAGGAGGTGCACGAGCGCCTGCGTGCGCTGGGCGAGCGGCAGGATCCGCTGGACGAAGTGGCCGCCGGGCTGGCCGCGCGCTGCCGCGTGCTGTGCCTGGACGAGTTCCTGGTCAACGACATCGGCGACGCGATGATCCTGGCGCGCCTGCTGGAAGGCCTGTTCGCGCGCGGCGTCTTGCTGGTCACCACCTCCAACACCGCACCGGAAAACCTGTACCAGGACGGCCTGCAGCGCGCGCGCTTCCTGCCTGCCATCGCGCTGCTCGAGCAGCGTTGCCGCGTGATGGAGGTGGCCTCCTCGCATGACTGGCGGTTGCGCGCGCTGAGCCAGGCGGCGGTGTACTACACGCCGCCCGGCGCGGAGGCGCAGCGCGCGCTGGAGCGCATCTTCGTCGCGCAGGCGCATGGCGTGATCGTCGAAGGCGGCGCGCTGCGCGTGAACGACCGCGACATCCCGCTGCGCAAGCGTGCCGACAACATCCTGTGGTTCGACTTCGCCGCGCTGTGCGAAGGCCCTCGCGCGGTCGCCGACTACATCGCGCTGGCCAAGGCCGGCCCGGCCATCCTTGTCTCCGACGTGCCGCAGTTCAACCGCTACAGCGAGGACGCCGCCAAGCGCTTCGTGCAGCTGGTGGACGAGTTCTACGACCGCCACGTCAAGCTCATCCTCTCCGCCGCCGCGCCGATCACCGCGCTGTACGACGGCGAGCGCCACCGCGCCGAGTTCGGCCGCACCGAATCGCGCCTGATCGAGATGCAGAGCGAGGCCTACCTCGCCCTGCCGCACCGCGCCGACTGAAACCACCGCGCCGCCTCAAGCATCGCGCCCCGCCGTCGATAAACTTCCAGTCATGTGACGCGGAAGGCCCACCGATGGCGACAACGCAGGGCACATCGCCGGACGCCTCCGCCGCTGCGGAGCATGCTGGTGCGCCCGCGGCAATGGCCGACCAGCACGCCCTGCCCGGCTTCGAGGCCGTGGCGCGGCTGGTGGCCCATGCGCTGGACGTGCCGCTGGTGGCCTTGTTGCTGCTCGATGGCAGCGCGTTCTGGTATCGCCCACCCGGCGCCACCGACCCACCCCGGCTGCACGACCGGCTGCTGGCCGCCTGCCACGCGGCGGCCCGCCGCGGTGACGCCGAAAGCGTCCTCGATGCCCGCGAGGACGCGCGCTTCCTGCCCGAAGACGCCGACCCCGCGCATGCCGTGGTAGCACTGTTCGTCTGCGAGCCGGTGTTCGGCCTGGATGGCCGGCGGCTGGGCGCCCTGTTCGCCATGGATAGCCGCCCGCGCCTCGCGCTGACTCCCGGCGAACGCACTGCCCTGCGCGACGCCGCCGCGCTGGCCAGCACCGGCGCCGCCTTGCGCAATTACCTGTACCGCACCGACCACGCCAGCCAGCTGCCCCACCGCTACGCTTTCTTCGCCGACCTGCGTGCCCAGCTGCCCAACGCCACCGACCACGCCTGGCTGCTGGCCATCGAGACGGCGCCGGTGGTGCGCTTCCACGCCTTCGTGCGCGCGATGGGCCACGCCTACGCCGACGCGCTGATGCGCGCGGTCGCCGAACGGGTGACGACCTGGATGACGCCGGGCATGCAGCTCTACCAGGTGGCCCCTACCCGGCTGGCCGTGCTGCTGCCGGGCACGCAACCCTCGCCGGAACCGCTGCAACTGGATGCGCTGGTGGCCGTGCTGCGCCAACCGTTCGACTGCCAGGGCATCCCGCTCAGTTTGCAGCCCGGCGTGGGTCTGCTCGAGGTGGAGGGCAGCGAGTTGCGCGGCGGCGACCCGCTGCGCCGCGTGATGAACGCCTCCTGCGCGGCGATGGACACCGCCAGCGGCTGGGCGGTGTACGACCACGCCCAGGACGAGCGCCAGCGGCAGGAGTTTTTCCTGGTCACCGAGCTGGCTGCCGCGCTCGCCGAAGGCAGCGAGCTGGAGCTGCACTACCAGCCGCGCGTGGATCTGGCCAGCGGCCGCTGCGTGGCTTTCGAAGGCCTGGCGCGCTGGCGCCATCCCACCCTGGGCCAGGTGTCTCCCGGTGTGTTCGTGGCGCTGGCCGAACAGGCCGGCCTGATGCGCAGCCTCACCGACTGGGTGCTCGACCGCGGGCTCGCCCAGCTGGCGCTCTGGCAGCGCGAGGGACTGCAGCTGCGCGTCTCGCTCAACGTCTCCAGCATCGACCTCGACGCCACCTTGCCCCGCCGCCTCGCCGCTGCCGCGTACCGCCATGGCGTCTCGCTCAAACAGGTGGAAATCGAGTTCACCGAAAACCATGCGCTGATCTACGACGACCTCACCCACGACGTGCTCAGCACCCTGCAGGAAGCCGGCGTCGGCATCGCCATCGACGACTTCGGCGTGGGCTACAGCAACCTCGACGCGCTGCGCCGGATGCCAGCCAACTGCCTGAAGATCGACCAGTCGCTGGTGCGCAGCCTGGATACCCACCAGCACGATGCCATCGTGGTGCGTGCCATGGCCGCGCTGGGCCGCGAACTTGGCTTTCGCGTGGTGATGGAGGGCGTGGAAAGCGCCAGTGTGCTCGCCGCCGTGCGCGACATGGGCTGCGACGAAGTGCAGGGCTACCACATCGCCCGCCCGATGCCGGCCGCCGCCGTGGCCTCCTGGCTGCGCGAGTACGAGGCGCGCGGGGCCGCCGGCACGCAGGACGAGTGATCCCGCCGCCGGGCAGCACGGGCGGGCTCGCGGTGCCCGCGCGTATCGCGCGCGCCGGGGCAAGCCGTGCGGCATCGGCGGTTTCCCAAAGGCTTTAAAGTGGCGGCTCCGTTCCCGCCCGGAAACCCGCATGCCCGCCCCGCTCGCCCTCGCCCTGCTGCTGGCCGCCGCCCCCGCCAGCGACGATTTCGCCACGCGCACGCAGCAGGCCAAGCTCGCCGAAGCCGCCGCCAGCGGCGCGCCTTACCAGAAGGCGCTGTGGCAGCGCATCGGCCAGCCCACCACCGCGGCCTACAAGGCCTGCCTCGCCGGCAACCACGACGACAGGACGCCCTTCACCCTGGTGCTCGACCTGGACGCCCAAGGCAGGCCGCAACGCGTCGCGGCGCAACCCGACCTGCCGGTGGCGCGCTGCATCGCCGGCCGTTTCGCCAGCTGGAGCTACCCCGCCCCGCCGGCCGCGCCCCGCCCGTATCCGCTGGAGATCGATTTCAGCGTCGAGGCATCCGCTGGCAAGCCCTGAATCTGCACAGGAGCGAGTCCGAGTAGTAGATCGGGTTGCCATCAACATAGGCATAGTCGCTCAATCATTGGGCTTCAAGGGAACGCCAGAAATTAGGCAGAAAATCAGCCCGGACAGCAGGCCGATGACCAATCCGATGAGAAGCTGCTCCAACACGCCTGAGATGACGTTCTGGTAGGCGTAATTGCCCACCAGAGCGGCGAACGCCACAAATAGAACCATGCTGATGACGCAGGCGCCCAGACAAACATAGCCGACCGTGAGCTTATGCCAGTGACGTAGCTTCGCCACCCAAGGCCACCCAAAAAGGCCGATGCCCAGATAGCCCAGCGGAACGCCAAAGAGGTAACTGAATACCAATGACCCGTACCATGAGAGTCCGGGTCGGCTGTAACCCATTACCACGTAATACGCGGCATAGATGGCAATGAACGCCAAAGGTGTCAGCCAAGGTGTGAGGGCAATCCCCAACCAGATTGGGCGCCGTGTGGTAGCCATCACGGATGACACGTGGGAGAGGTGCACCAGTGCACCATCTTATTGCTGAAGGGAAGGTCGCCACCGAATACGGGGATTCCCCAAGAGGACGTAGATCCACCAGCAATTTTCCGAAAGATGGCATTGTGGAAGTCCGAAATGGATTTACCACTCACAATCATTGGATTGTCGGGCGTGGCTCCCGCCAACTGTCTCACGCGAGCGGCGACCAAAGCCTCACGAATCGCTTCCATCTTCTGAGCGATGACGGCCGAGTCGGCGGCACATGTTTTACCCAGCGGCAGATGGTCGGATATCAGCGAAGCAAGCCGGTAATTGGTGATCCCAGACAGCGTGCCGACATTGTTTGCCACGTTACTCCCCTCACAGGCATACGTGTCGCCCCCTGCGCACGCGGTAGCGTAGTAATTCTTCCAGTCGCCCGCCGCAGCGTAGGCGCTCTCTTGCGGTGTGTTCCAACAACCTTGCCCATTGCATCGCAGGCCAGTGGGGTCTGTTCGGTTGAGTGGATCACCACCCACATAGGCATACGTACTTGTCTGCCCACCGAACATACCCAGTGGATCACTCTGCAGATACCATCCCGTCGTCGCATCGTAGTCACGATTGACGTTGTAGCTGAGGCCGGTCTCCACATCAAAGTACTGCCCCGGGAACCGCAGGTTGTAGACGTATCCGCTGCTGGTCGGGGCGCTTTCGCCCCAGGCATTGCCGGCGTAGGGCCATGCCCATATCGTTGCTCCGCTGCCGTTGCTGATAGCCCTTGGCGTGCCCAATTGATCCGCCGTGACGTACGCGATGGTGCTAGCCGTTCCCGATGTATCGACGTTCGCCACCGGGATGCCACCCATCCAGACGTAGTCCCGGTTCGCGGTGCCCTGCTCGCTGAGCAATTCCTGCTCTTCGCCGTAGCTGTATCGCTGGTTGGCCGTACCAGCGACCTTCAGGATGCGCTCACCGAGTGCGTCATAGGTATACGCGCCCACCGTGTTGCCCGTGATCTGGGCAACGACAAGCCGGTTCCGTGCGTTATATCCAAATCCCAGATTGCCAGTCGCTGTAGTGATCGCCGTGGTATTGCCATTGGCATCCACTGTCCGCGCATAGCTACCAACAGCCGTGAGCTGATGTGTACTTGTGTTATATTGATACGTGCCAGTTGCTAAGCCGCTGCCAGTCTTGCTGAGACGATCACCCGTTTGGTTGTAAGTGACGCTTTGCAGTGCCGTGCCGTTCGCTTCAGTGAAGGTGGTCAGGCGATCTAGCGGATCGTATTTGTAGGTCTCCGTTGCCGGATTTGCTCCCGGCGCATTGCCGATAGCTGTGATATCACCAACCGGATCCTGTGTAACGTGCAGGTTGAAGGCTGGGCTGGTTAGATCCGTCAAGCGGTAGTTCGCATCGTACGTTCGTATGATCGTTTGCCCATTACCGAGCGTATAACTACTAACTGGACCAAACGGCAGATAACTAACGTTGTTGACAGCGATACTAGACGTGCCATTCGAAGGCGTAATGCTTACGCTTTGGATACGTCCGCCGCTATCGCGGGCATAGGTGGCCAACGTGCCGCTGGGGTACAACACTCCGCTCAGGCGACCGGCCGTGGTGTACGCATAACCGGTGGTGGCCGTGGCGGTACCGGTGGTCTGCTGCTTCTCGATCACCTGGCCCTGGGCGTCGTAGCAGTACACCGTGGTGACGGTGCTCTCGACGATGCGGGTCAGGTGGCCGACCGGGTATGAGCTGCTGCAGCCGGTGACGCCGTTGGCCTCGTCGTAGTGGTAGGCCACGTTCTGGGTGCTGTCGACGTAGCTGGTGCTGGCCAGGCGATCCAATGCATCGTAAGTGTTGGTGGCGGTGATGTTGTTGGCGTCAGTACGGCTAAGCACGTTGCCGGCGGCGTCGTAGATGCGACTCGTCACGCCGGTGTCAGGGCTGATCTGTCCCGTGGCGTCGCTCAGACCATCGTAGCCGTAGGAGGTGGCGAGGTTGTTGGGATCGGTCACTTGGATGAGGCGATCCAAGGGATCGTAGGAGTATTGGGTGGTCGTGTTCTGGGTGGCAGGATCGGTGCCGTTGTAGTTGTCTAGCGTCTTCACCAGACGGTTCAGGGGATCGTACCTAGACTGCCGCTGGATGCCACGACCATCGCCGCTCTGCACCAGGTTGCCGTTCGCGTCGTAGCTGCCACTGGCGCTGGCGCTGAACACAGTCTTGTTCAGGCCATCCACCACGCTCGTGAGCTGACCCAGCGTGTTGAAGGTGCGACTCAGGCTTTTATGTACCCCGCCGCTGTTGTCGAAGACCTTTTCGGCCGTCTTGTCACCTGCTGCGTCCAGGGTGTACTGCACGTAGTTACCCTGCGCATCGATGATCGTGATGAGGCGGTGGGCTGCGTCATAGCCGTAGGTCGTGGTCACGCCGTCGGGGTCGGCGACGGATGACACGGCACCGTAGGGCTTGTAGCCAAAGGTTGTTTGCGCCCCACCAACCGTGTGGCTGGCCAACCAGCCACGCGGCGTATAGGTCATGTCAGTGTTGATGCCGTTGGCGTCGGTCTCCCGGGTGAAGCGGCCGTCGGCGTCGTAGGACACGAAGGTGGTGACATGGCCCAACGGATCGGTGATGGTGTGCAAGTCACCGATTTGGTAGCACGCCGCGCCCGGCGTACCGCAGTTCATGGCACTGCTTGTCAGGTAGTAGCCATACGTGGTCGTCTGCGTCAGGTCGGTGCGCGGGCCGGTGGCTGTGAGTAGCAGGCTCACGAGGGGACATTGCACGGTGTCGACGGTGGCGCAGTAGGTGTACGTCCAGCGGCGGACGCCGTCAGGCACCGTACCCGTGGTACTGCAGGCATAGCCCGTGGCCGCGCTGTTGGCGGGGTCGATCTCGCAACGAGCGAGCGTTTGCCCCAGAGTATTGTAGACCCACTGGTTGGAGCTGACTGTCGTACCGGAGGCGTTTTGCACCGTACGCGTCAGGGGTACGCGTAGCGTCGTGTTCCAAGTGGTAGTCGTGGTGCGTTGACTGCTCGTGCCCGATGCGTCGATCTGTTGATCTAAGAGGCCGTTGGTGTCGTAGGTTGTCTTGGTGACAAATCCCTTCCAATCCGTTACCGAGCTGAGATAGCCATTTGAATCGTAAGAGTAGGATTGGTTTGTTTGATTGCACTGCAGCCCACAATAAGCACCACTGCCGTCGGGTTTGAGCGTCCCTGCCGACTCGACGAAATTGAGCGTGACGTACTTGCCCAGAGGTGTCGTAAATGAAGCACTCTGGTTTCCAGGAGATAGGGTTGTGGCGTCGGCTCCGACGGCAAAGGTCGACGAGACAGCGGCCCCGTTGTTGTAATAGCTATACCCCGTCGTTTCGTAGCGCACCCCTGCCTCATCGACGACTCCAGTCAGCGCCGCGGGCATGCTGGCGCTGTTGGTTCCCGTTAGCGATGGCTCGTTGTAGACGTATTGGCGGGTCTTGCCGTCGGGATACTTCACCGAAAGAAGCATCCCGGAATTGGGGTCGTAGACATACGTCAGCGTTCCACCATCGGGCAGGGTAACGGCTTGAATTTGTCCGTTACCGTTATAGGTAAAATTGAGTGCGCGACCTTGCGGGCTGGTAACCGTCAAAAGCAGCCCCGGTGCCGGCGCGACAGTCACGGGCGTGCTTGCATTGCTGTAAGTAAGCGCGGTTATCTCGCCGGACGAATCGGTGATTGACTGCAACAGGCCCATCGCATCATAGGTTTCCGTGGAACGCGGGTCTGCAAGCGCGACCGTGTAGTACTGCGGATTTCCACTGGCATCGTCGTGTTCGATCAGTCGATTCGGATTATCCGAATCGGCCGTCCATAGGCCATTACTTAGAACAAAATGCTGCCGACTCCCATCGGGTCGATCGAGGTAAACGTACGAAGATCCAGCGGTGCCTTGCTCGATACGTACAATTTCGAGCGACCGATCAAAGGTGTGTCGCCATTGCGATCCGAGATGGGAGGTGGCGACATTGCTTGAACTGTTGTAAAAGCGCCGAAAGGTCAGCCAATCCGAGCTTCGAAAGTCAGTGTCTTGCTCAAACTTGTTGCCCGTCGCCACATTGATTGGATCACCCTCACCGACAGTAAAGGGGCCAGAAGGATGGCTGTCGAGAGAGGCGTCACCACTACCGCCATGTGGACTGGATCCGCCGGTACGTCCACCCACGCCACTTGTGCAGGCGCAGGAAGATGGATCACCAAGAATCTTTAGGACGTTGTAGTTCTTGCTTGTCGCGAGAATAGTAGTTGGATATTGGCTTCGCTGCCCATCATACGAAAAGAATATTTGCGCGGCTGTGCCTCCATTTTTCGATGGATCGAGATATTTGATGGTGACGGCGCACGAATGGTGTATACAATCTAGGCCCATAGCCGGATCCTTGCCCAGTTCAGCATAGAACGGCGCGGCGTCATAGTTCACCGCAGCACTCAGGGTAGAATATCCATTGTAGGGTGGGCCGTAGTAGCTCGTTTGCGCGTGACTAACTTGCGCAAAAGTCGCCAGAAAAATGAGCCCTAAGCACGTAATGAAATCAAGCCACGCCGAACGCACGGTTGTGCGCCTTTCCATGGATATCCCTTCCTGATTAGCGACTTCGCTCAGCCATGAAAATTGTCGACAGCACGCAAATGCGGCTCTGGCCAAGGGTTGCAGAGGGTCATGGCTCGCGCCAGTCGCGGCAACATGTCCGCGAGACGAAAACGGCGGTTGAAGCGGTAGGCGGCTTCGGCCAAGTAGCGGCGGGCGTATTTGGCTTGGCGAAGTGCGTGGTAGCAGCCACTGATGGCGCGTTTGACGTTGCCCATCAGCACGTTGACCCAGCGCGCGCCCTTCACCTCGGTGCTGGCGCGGCCACCACCGGTCACCAGCACCGTGTGCGCGTGGTCGCCCTCGGCCAAGCGGCGGAAGCAACCCAGGCCGTCGCTAAACACCTCGGCGCCCGGCGCCAGTCGCCGCGTGCGCCAGTCGTTCATCGACGCATTGTCGAAGCTGCGCACCGGCTCGATGACGGCAAACGTCGGGTGCTCCAGCTCGGCGTCGGTCGAAACGGCCACCACAAAGGCCTGCTTGTTCTCCGAACCGCGCCCCGGCTTGCCGCCGTTGCGCTCGCCACCAAGGTACGCATCGTCGATCTGGACAAACCCGTCCAACTGGCGCGGCGCCTCGCGGTCGGTCATCGCCTGCATGACCTTGTGCTTGAGCTTCCACGCCGTGTCGTAGCTGACGCCGAGATGGCGCTTGAGCTCAAGCGCCGACATGTTGGTCTTGCTGCCTGTCAGCAGGTGCATGGCCAGGAACCACGTCGTCAACGGCAGGTGGCTGGCACCGAACAGCGTGCCGCTGGTCAGCGTTGTCTGGTGGCGGCAGGCGCGGCACTGGTAGTACACCCGCCCATCGCGACGGAAGCGCGAGCGCGGCCGCTTGTCGCAATGGGGGCACCGGAAACCGTGCGGCCAGCGGGCGCGATACAGCGCTCGATAGCACTTGGCCTCGGTACCGTAGCGTTGGATGAACTGCGCCATCGACAATCCCGCCTGGAACTGCACTTGGTTCATCGCCATGATCGTTCTCCCGCTTCGAACATGGCACCGAGGTTGCGCTCGCCGCGTCTCAAATCACGCGACGAACAGCTGAGCAAAGTCGCTAATCAGGTATCCCTTTCATGTTTCCTCCAACCGCGGATAGCACATTCCTTCGAAGAGACTGAGGTCACTTCGGCTCATTCAGATTTATAACATAGGTACTGGCAGGTTTGTTCCGACTCTATGTGTAGGTATCTGCCTACAACGTACTGTCATCTGGGGCAGGGATTCCAAGGAATCTACATAATTCAGGCACGCGACCACCTCCAAAAATATGCTTAATTTGACCTGGCAGCTATTTCGCCTTGCCCTGGTTCGCCACGGCGGCCATCTTGGCCTCGATGGCGGCGGCGTCGCCGAGGTAGTAGCGCTTCAGCGGCTTGAGCGCGTCGTCGAATTCGTACACCAGCGGCACGCCGTTGGGAATGTTCATTTCCACGATGGCCTCGTCGGAGATGCCGTCGAGGTACTTCACCAGCGCGCGCAGCGAGTTGCCGTGCGCAGCCACCACCACGCGCTGGCCGCGCTTGATCGCCGGCGCCAGCACTTCATGCCAGTACGGCAGCACGCGGGCCACGGTGTCCTGCAGGCATTCGGTATCGGGGATCTGTTCGGGCCGGAGCGCGGCATAGCGCGGGTCATGCACCGCCTCATTCTTGTCGCGATCCAGCGGCGGCGGCGGGATGTCGTAGCTGCGTCGCCACACCTTCACCTGGTCGTCGCCGTACTTCGCCGCCGTCTCCGCCTTGTTGAGGCCGGTGAGACTGCCGTAGTGGCGCTCGTTCAAGCGCCAGTCGGTGTGCACCGGCAGCCACATCAGCTCCATCGCATCGAGCACGCCCCACAGCGTGCGCACGGCGCGCTTGAGTACCGAGGTGTGCGCCACGTCGAAGGCGTAACCCTCGCGCTTCAGCAGCTCGCCGGCCTCGCGCGCCTCCTGCATGCCTTGCGCGGTGAGATCGACGTCGGCCCAGCCGCTGAAGCGGTTGTCGAGGTTCCACTGCGACTGGCCGTGGCGGATCAGGACGAGCTTGTGCATGGTGATAAACCCTGGCGGAAAGGCCAAAATGGTAGCGGCAAACCCGCAACCACGCCGTCATCGCCCCGGCGCCCGTACCGTGCCGCGCAAGATGCCCAGACGGCAAAGTCGCAGCCGCTTGTGTTGCTACCGCCCAAGCTCCTAGCGCACGCGGCCGCAACACGCCTACCCGACCAATGGCGCTTGCGGGCCGGCAGCACCCCGCTATGCTGCGGAGCTTTCGACTGTGGAGCGCACCATGCGTCAGCTGCTGCTTGCCGGCCTCGTGGCCTTCACCGTGCTGCCCGCCACCGCCTTCGGCGCCCCCGCGCCCGCGCCCGCGCCCGCCAGCGCGCCGCTGGATCTGGAAACCATCATGGCCAGCCCCGACTGGATCGGCCACGCGGTGGAGCGCCCGTACTGGAGCGTGGACGGTCGCCAGCTTTACTACACGCTCAAGCGCGACGGCGACAGCGTGCGCGATCTCTACCGCACCAGCGCTGCGGGCGGCGCGAGCACCAGGCTCGACCCCGCCGCGATGGCGCAGGCTGACGGCCCCGCGGTATACGACCATAACCACACGCATGCGGCCTTCATCCTGCACGGCGACGTGTTCCTGGTCGATCTCGCCTCCGGCCGCCGCGTGCAGGTGACGCGCACGCCGCAGGACGAGTCCTCGCCGCAATTCAGCGCCGATGGCCGTGCTCTGCAGTTCCGCGACGGCCACGACTGGTACAGCTACGAGCTGGCCAGCGGCGTCACCGCGCCCGCGGCGATCCTGAAATTCGCCGACGACCCGGCCGCCAAAAAGCCCGGCGCGCTGGAACGCCAGCAACTCGCACTCTTCAGCACGCTGCGTGAGCTCAAGGCCGACCGCGACGCGCACCACGCGCAGCAGCAGGCGCTGGACGCCGCCGATGCCAGCCGCGTGCCGCCGCCGTTCTGGCTGGGCGATCAGATCAAGGCGGTGGACACCGAGCTGTCGCCCGATGGCCGCTGGATGCTGCTGGTCACCGAGCCCACACACCACGACGACGGCAAGGCGCCGGACGTGATCCACTACGTCACCGACTCCGGCTACACCGAGGCGCAGAAGGCGCGCACCTATGTGGGCCGCAACAAGCCGGCGCCGCAGTCGCTGCTGCTGCTGGATCTTGCCGCGCACAAGGTCTGGCCGCTTGCCACCGACAAGCTGCCCGGCATCCAGGACGATCCGCTGAAGGCGATCCGTGCGCAGACCATCGCCGCGCTGGACAAGGCCGGCCACGCCGACGAGGCCAAGGCGCTCAAGGCGCCGGCCGTGCGTCCGGTCAGCATCGCGCTGGTGCCCGACAGCGACAGCAACGGCGCCGGCGTGGCGTGGAATGCGGATGGCAGCGAGGCCGCCGTGCAGCTGCGCGCGATCGACAACAAGGATCGCTGGATCGCCACCGTGGATCTCGCCAGCCACACCCTGGTGACGCAGGATCGCCTGCACGACAACGCCTGGATCAACTGGAGCTTCAACGACTTCGGTTGGCTCAAGGACGGCCGCACGCTGTGGTATCTCAGCGAAGCCAGCGGCTGGTCGCGGCTGTACGTGAAGCCGCTGGACGGCAAAGCCAAGGCGCTCACCGACAACACGCACTTCGAGGTGAGCCAGCCCGCGCTCAGCCCCGATGGCCAGTGGTTCTACCTGCTGACGAACCAGGTCGCGCCCTACAGCTATGACGTGTATCGCGTGCCTTCCAGCGGCGGTGCGCTGACGCGCCTGACACAGTACGAAGGCGTGGACGGCTTCACGCTGTCGCCCGACGGCAGCCAGCTCGCCGTGCTGCACTCGGCGCCCTACCGGCTCGACCAGCTCGCGGTGCAGCCTTCCGCCGGCGGCGCGCCGCGCGAGCTCACCGACACGATGCAGCCGGCCTACACCGCGCGTGCCTGGCTGCAGCCGCAGTTCGTCGAAGTGCCTTCGAGCCACGGCGTCGGCGTGATCCACGCCAAGTACTACGGCCCCGCCAACGAGACCGACGCGCCCGCCGCGCGTCCCGCGGTGATCTTCGTGCACGGCGCCGGCTACCTGCAGGACGTGTCGAAGCAGGAGACGTACTACGTCCGTGAGCAGATGTTCCAGAACCTCCTGGTGCAGCAGGGCTACGTGGTGCTGGACATGGACTATCGCGGCTCCGCCGGCTACGGCCGCGACTGGCGCGACGCGATCTACCGCCACATGGGCCATCCCGAGCTGGAGGATCTGCTCGACGGCAAGGCCTGGCTGGTGAAAAACCACGGCGTCGACCCGCGACGCGTGGGCATCTACGGCGGCAGCTACGGCGGCTTCATGACCGAGATGGCCTTGCTGCGCGCGCCGGGCGAGTTCGCGGCGGGCGCCGCGCTGCGCGCACCGGCGGACTGGGTCACCTACAACGACGAATACACCTCGAACATCCTGAACGACCCGCAGCTCGACCCCGCGGCGTACCAGGCCAGCTCACCGATCGAGTACGCGCAGAACCTCGCCGACCCGCTCTTGATCGAGCACGGCCTGATCGACGACAACGTGATGGCCAGCGACTCGATCCGCCTCTACCAGCGCTTCGTCGAGCTGCACAAGCGGAACTTCTGGATCTCGCTGTACCCGCTCGAACGCCACGACTTCAAGCACGCCGACGACTGGTACGACGAATACCGCCGCATCGACGAGCTGTTCGACACCTACGTGAAACGCCGCGCGAAATGATCGCCGCCGCCGGCGCGCCCGCCCTGCGGGCCGTCGGTCGCGGCATGCGCACCCATCGACCCATCGACGATCGAGACCACCGCATGCCCCGCGCCACGCCCTTCGCCCAACGCAATTTCAGCCTGCTGTTCGGCGGCAGCACGATCTCCGCCATCGGCGACCAGTTCACCCTGGTGGCACTGCCATGGCTGGTGCTCAAGCTCACCGGCGATCCGGCCGCGCTCGGCCTGGTGCTGGCGGCAATGGCGCTGCCGCGTGCGGCCTTCATGCTGATCGGCGGGGCGGTGGTGGATCGGCTCTCGCCGCGCCGCGTGCTGCTGGCGGCGCGCGGCGTCAACGCCGTGCTGGTGACCCTGCTGGCCGTGCTGGTGCTGGATGGCGCCATCCACATGGCGACGGTGTACGCGCTGGCGTTGGGCATCGGCCTGGCCACCGCCTTCGCCTACCCGGCCGGCTCGGCGATCCTGCCGCAGCTGGTGCCCACCGAACAACTGCGCGCGGCCAACGGCCTGTTCATGGGCATGCGCCAGCTCAGCATGCTGGTGGGGCCGGCGCTAGCCGGCCTGCTCATCAGCGTCGGCTCGCACGGCGGCCACGGCAAGCTCGCCGACGGCACCGGGCTGGGCCTGGCCTTCGCCATCGATGCGGCGAGCTTCACCTTCTCGCTGGCCTCGCTGGCACTGATCCGCATTGCCGCCGACCATCAGCCGCGCCCGGTCAGCGGCGGCGTGCTGGACAATGTGCTCGCCGGCATCCGCACCGTGTGGGCCGACCTGCCGCTGCGCGCCTTCATGCTTTACGCGGCGGTGGTGTCGGTGTTCGTGGGCGGCCCGATCCAGGTCGGCCTGCCGCTGCTGGCCGATACCCGGCTCGATCACGGCGCCGCCTCGCTCGGCATCCTGATGACCGCCAACGGCGCCGGCATGCTGGTGGGCAGCGCGCTGGCCGGCCTCGCGGCAAAGCTGGTGCGCGAGCGCCTGGGCCTGATGGTGCTGGGCATCGACAGCCTCGTCGGCCTCGCGCTGGCGGCGCTGGCCTTCGACCATTCCACCGTGACCGGCGCCGCCCTGCTGGCCGCCACCGGCATGCTCGGCGGCGTCGCGCAAATCACCATCGTCAGCTGGATCCAGCATCGCGTGCCGCCGGCGATGATGGGCCGCACGATGAGCCTGCTGATGTTCACCTTCATGGGACTGGGGCCGCTGTCCGCCGCGCTGGCCGGCGCCTTGCTGAAAGTGATTCCGCTGCCCGTGCTGTTCGTGGGCGCGGGCCTCGCGCTGAGCGGCATCGCCGTGCTGTGCATGGGCAACCGGGCGCTGCGCGGCATCGGCTCGCCCGTGCAGGCACCTGCCGCGGAGTGAGCCGCCTCAGCGGCGCAGTGCCGCCGCCTCGCGCGCCAGTTGCTCAATGCCGGCCCAGTCGCCAGCCTTGAGCTTGTCCTTGGGCGTGAGCCAGGAGCCGCCGACGCAGGCGACGTTGGGCAGGGCGAGGAAATCCGGTGCACTGGCGAGGCTGATGCCGCCGGTCGGACAGAAGCGGATCTGCGGCAGCGGACTGGCCCAGGCAGCGAGCAATTTCGCGCCGCCCACCGGCACGGCAGGGAACAGTTTCAGGTGCCGGTAGCCGCGTTCCAGCAGGCTCATCGCCTCGCCGGCGGTGGCCACGCCGGGCAGCAGCGGCAGCTCGCTGGCATCGGCGGCATCGAGCAGGCGCGGCGAGACGCCGGGCGACACCGCGAAGCGCGCGCCGGCCAGCCGCGCGGCTTCGAGCTGGCTGGCGTCGAGCACGGTGCCCACGCCGACCACCGCGCCTTCCACCTCGGCGGCAATGGCGCGGATCGCGTCCAGCGCGCAGGGCGTGCGCAGGGTCACCTCGATGCTGGGAATGCCGCCGGCCACCAGGGCGCGCGCCATCGGCACGGCGTGCGCCAGTTCCTCGATGATGACCACCGGCACCACCGGTGCCAGCGCGAGGATCTGGGCGAGTTGCTGCTGCTTGCTGTCTTGGGGAGTCATGCGTCCGGCTCGTCGTGATGTGGGTGTCGTGCAGGAGCGCGCTGGTGCGTGATGTGGGTTGACGCGGAAAGCCTTATCGCGCGCCAGCGCGCTTCTACAGAAAGAACGGGTATCAGGCGTGGTCGATGGCGGCGAACACGGTGGCGCCTTCGTCGGCCGGGCCCACGGCGTTGCGCAGGCAGGCAAACAGCTCGCGGCCCATGCCGACGTGGTGGGCGGAGAGATCGACCTGCGCCGCCTCGCGCGCCGCCCATTCGGCGTCGTCCACCAACACGGCGAGCGTGCCGGCTGCGGCGTCCAGGCGGATCAGGTCGCCATCGCGCAGCTTGGCCAGCGGGCCGCCGGCGGCAGCTTCGGGGGTAACGTGGATGGCCGCCGGCACCTTGCCGGAGGCGCCGGACATGCGGCCGTCGGTGACGATGGCCACCTTGTGCCCGCGCGCCTGCAGCACGGAGAGCGGCGGGGTGAGCTTGTGCAGCTCGGGCATGCCGATCGCCTTTGGCCCCTGGAAGCGCACCACTGCCACGAAATCGCGGTACAGCTCGCCACGATTGAAGGCGGCCTGCACCGCCTCCTGGCCGTCGAACACCAGCGCGGGCGCCTCGATCACCATGCTGTCTTCCGGCATGGCCGAGACCTTGATGACGGCGGTGCCGAGGTTGCCCTTGAGCACGCGCAGGCCACCGTCCGGACGGAACGGCTGGGCCGCCGGGCGCAGGATGTCGAGGTTGCCGCTGGCCGTCACCGCCTGCCACACCAGCTTGCCCTGCGCGTCCAGCGCCGGCATGCCGCGGTAGGCGTCCAGGCCGTGGCCCCACACCGTCTGCACGTCGCCGTGCAGCAGGCCGGCGTCGAGCAGGGTGCCGATCAGGAACGGCATGCCACCGGCCTGGTGGAAGTGGTTCACGTCGGCACTGCCGTTGGGGTAGACGCGCGCCAGCAGCGGCACCGCGCGCGACAGCGCGTCGAAGTCATCCAGCGTGATGGCGATGCCGCCCGCGCGCGCCGCCGCCACCAGGTGCATCAGGTGGTTGGTGGAGCCGCCGGTGGCGTGCAGGCCCACGATGGCGTTGACGAAGCTGCGCTCGTCGAGCATCCGGCCCACCGGGGTGAACTCCGTGCCTTGCGCGGTGATGGTGCGCGCGCGAAACACCGCGGCGCGGGTCAGCGCCTCGCGCAGCGGCGTGTTGGGCGTGACGAAGCTGGCGCCCGGCAGGTGCAGGCCCATGATCTCCATCAGCATCTGGTTGGAGTTGGCGGTGCCGTAGAAGGTGCAGGTGCCCGGTGCGTGGTAGGCGCCGGACTCGGCTTCCAGCAGATCGGCCTGGCTGGCCTTGCCCTCGGCGTAGTTCTGCCGCACCTTGGCCTTCGCGGGGTTGGAGAGGCCGCTGGTCATCGGCCCGGCCGGCACGAAGATGGTGGGGAGATGGCCGAAGCTGAGCGCCGCGGTGAGCAGGCCGGGCACGATCTTGTCGCAGATGCCCAGCATCAGTACGGCATCAAAGGTGTCGTGCGACAGCGCCACGGCGGCGGCCATCGCGATCACCTCGCGCGAGAACAGCGACAACTCCATGCCTTTGCGGCCCTGGGTGATGCCGTCGCACATCGCCGGCACGCCGCCGGCCACCTGCGCCACCGCGCCCACCAGCCGCGCAGCCTGGCGGATCTGCTCGGGGTACGGCTCGTAGGGCTGGTGCGCCGAGAGCATGTCGTTGTAGGCGGTGACGATGCCGAGGTTGGGCGTGGCGGTGCCCTTCAGTGCGGGCTTGTCCTGACCGCTGGCGGCAAAGGCATGGGCCAGGTTGGAGCAGCCCAGGCGATGCCGGTACACGCCCTCGCCGATGGCCGCGTCGATGCGCGCGAGATAGGTGGCGCGGGTGGCGGCGCTGCGCTGGACGATGCGGGCGGTGACTTCGGCGACGGTGGGGTGGAGCTGGGTCATGGCGAACATCCGGAAATCTTCGGGCTGGGAGCGGGCCATGGATGGCCCGCCGCGAAGCCGGCGAATGCCGGCTTCGGCGGAGCCCCGGCTTCACCGGGGCGAGTCCAAAACGGGCAGGAGCCCGTTTGTGGCATCAAGCGCGGCGCTCTGGCTCTGAGGCCGTGGCTTGCTCGAGAAAAAGCAGAAGCCTGTACCTATGCCCTTCGCGGGCTGTCCTGCCCGCGAAAGGCTCGGCAAGTCCGGCTACGCCGGGCTTGCCTCCGTTGGGCAACGGCAAAGCCGTTGCCCAACGTGCGGCCATCCATGGCCGCGGAGCCCGTGACCGAGGTATCGGTCACGGGCTCCAGTAAACCGAGAGCGGCACCGCGTCCTGATGCACCACCGCCCACACCGGATAGTCCTTCGCACCGTCCAACCCCTGCCGCACATCCGCCAGCAGGTCGCGCTTGGCCTCGCCGCGCACCAGCAGGTACAGCGCGCGCGTGGCCAGCAGCACCGGCAGGGTGAGGGTGATGCGCGGCTCGCCGGCAGCGGGCGCATGCATCGGCAGCACCTGCGCCGTGCCCCGCGGATCGATGGCGGCGGCGAGATGGTCGCCGCCGGGGAAGAACGAGGCGGTGTGGCCGTCCTCACCCATGCCCAGCACCACCACGTCGAACGGCGATGGCAAGGCATCGATGCGCGCCGTGGCCTCGGCCAGGCCGGCTTCGGGCGTGGCGGCGCCGGTGTACAGCGGCACGAAGCGGGCGGCGGCGGCGGCGCCCTGCAACAGGGTTTCCTTGACCAGCTTCGCATTGGAACGGACGTCGGTATCCGGCACCCAGCGCTCGTCCACCAGGGTGACGACGACGCGCGTCCAGTCCAGCGATTGCCGCGCCAGCTGCGCGAAGAAGGCCTTTGGCGTGCTGCCGCCGGAGACCGCCAGCGCCGCCGTGCCGCGCGCCGCGATGCCCGCGCGCAGATCTTCGGCGACGCTCGCCGCCAGCGCCGTCGCCTGCGCCTGCGCCTCGGCATCGCGGAAGTCGTGCATGTCGAGGGCGGACGACGCGCTCATGCCTCGTCCTCGTGCCAGGTGCGGCCGTCGCGCTCGATCAGCGCCACCGCCGCGCTCGGCCCCCAGCTGCCCGACGCATAGGGGCGCGGCGGTTCACCACCGGCCTCCCACGCGGCGAGGATGGGATCGGCCCAGCGCCAGGCCGCTTCGACTTCATCGCGGCGCATGAACAGCGTGGGATTGCCGCGCACCACGTCCAGCAGCAGGCGTTCGTAGGCATCGGGCTGGGCCGCGCCGAAGGCCTCGGCAAAGCTCATGTCCAGCGGCACGTGGCGCAGGCGCAGGCCGCCGGGGCCGGGGTCCTTGATGGTGAGCCACAGCTTCACGCCTTCGTCCGGTTGCAGACGCAGCACCAGCCGGTTCTGCGCCAGCGTGCCGGCGCCCGCGCCGAAGATGGAGTGCGGCACCGGCTTGAACGCCACCACGATCTCGGAGACGCGCTCGGGCAAGCGCTTGCCGGTGCGCAGGTAGAACGGCACGCCGGCCCAGCGCCAGTTGGCGATCTCGACCTTCAGCGCCACGAAGGTTTCGGTGGCGGATTTCGCGCCGCCCAGTTCCTCGATGTAGCCCGGCACCGCCTGCCCTTCGGCCACGCCGGCGCGGTACTGCCCACGCACGGTGAGCTGGGCCACCTCCGCCCCCGTCAGCGGCTTGAGCGAGCGCAGCACCTTGAGCTTCTCGTCGCGCACGGCGTCGGGCGCCAGCGAGGCGGGCGCCTCCATCGCCACCATGCACAAGAGCTGCAGCAAGTGGTTCTGCACCATGTCGCGCATCGCGCCGGCGTGGTCGTAGTAGCCGGCGCGGCGGCCCAGGCCCAGCGTTTCGGCCACGGTGATCTGCACGTGGTCGATGTGGCTGGCGTTCCACAGCGGCTCGAACAGCGCGTTGCCGAAGCGCAGCGCCAGCAGGTTCTGCACCGTCTCCTTGCCGAGGTAGTGGTCGATGCGGAAGGTCTGCGCCTCGCCGAACACTTCGCCCACCGCGTCGTTGATGCGCCCCGCGCTGGCCAGATCCCGGCCGATGGGTTTCTCCAGCACCACGCGTGCGTGCTCGCCGTTCAGGCCGTGGCTGCCCAGGCGGCGGCAGATGTCCATGAACAGCTCGGGCGAGGTGCTGAGGTAGAACACGCGCACGCGCGGCGAGTCACCGCCGACCAGCGCGGCGAAATCCACCCAGCCCTCGTCCTTGCGCGCGTCCAGCGTGCGGTAGTGGACCAGGGCGAGGAAGGCGTCGAGCTTGCCGGCGGCGGCGCCCTTGGCGACCAGCGTCTCGCGCAGCTGGGCGCGATAGGCCGCGTCGTCCAGCACCTCGCGCGCCACGCCGACGATGCGGCTGTCGGCCGGAATCTGGCCGTCGGCGAATCGGTGGAACAACGCGGGCAGCAGCTTGCGCAGGGCGAGATCGCCGGTGCCGCCGAAGATCACCAGGTCGAAGCTGTCAACCGTGTACAGGGTAGCCGTCACGCAATCACCTCGAGGCAGGGATGGCTGGCCGTGGGTTGGCCGGCCCGTGCGACGACGATAGTACCAGTGAAATACCAGAGCAAGCAGACCACTGCATACGAATTCATTGCCGAGTTTTTCAGGCAATGATTCCAGCCAGTTTCATCTGAAACCATGAATTGGCCATCCAGACGACTTGCAAGCAATGGTTTGCTATTGGTATCTTCATGGCATGGAAACCACTCTCGCCCGCGAATACCGCCGGATCTGCCGCGACCCGGCCAACCACCAGCCGCTGGCCTACCTGCGCCTGCGCAGCGCGATCCGCAACGTGGTCGAGCAGCGCGCCATCGAGCCCGGCCAGGCGCTGCCCAGCGAACGCGACCTGTCGCAGACGCTCAAGCTGTCGCGGGTCACCGTGCGCAAGGCCATCGCCGGCCTGGTGGAGGAAGGCCTGCTCACCCAGCGCCACGGCGCCGGCACCTTCATCGCCGAGCGCATCGTCAAGCCGATGTCGCGCCTGTCCAGCTTCACCGAGGATCTGCGCGACCGCGGCCTGCATCCGCGCTCGGAGTTCTTCGAGCGCAGCGTGGGCGAGGTCACGCCAGAGGAAGCCATGGCGATGAACCTCTCGCCCGGCTCGCTGGTGGTGCGCCTGCACCGTGTGCGCTACGGCCAGAACGAGCCGCTCGCCATCGAGCGCAGCGTGGTGCCCGCCGCCATCCTGACCGACCCGATGCTGGTGCGCGACTCGCTGTACGAGGTGCTGGAATCGCTGGGCTGCCGTCCGAAGCGGGCGCTGCAGCGTCTGCGCGCGGTGTCGCTGGGCGCGCAGCACGCGCGCCTGCTGCACGTGGCCACCGGCAGCGCCGGGCTCAACATCGAACGGCGCAGCTTCCTCGACGATGGCCGCGTGGTGGAGTTCACCTGCTCCTGGTACCGCGGCGACATCTACGACTTCGTGGCCGAGCTGCACGCCGACTGACCCTCCCCGCCCCCGCCCGAGAAAACCATGCAAGCCAGCGACACCTTGATGTTCCGCGAGGCGCACGAATCCGCCGACGTGGTGGCGCGCCAGTTCGCCGCCAACGAGGCGGTGGTGAAGGCGCTGGCCGCCGAGCTCCGCGCGCAGCCGCCGCGTTTCATCGTCACCTGCGCGCGCGGCAGTTCCGACCACGCGGCCGCCTACGCCAAGTACGTGTTCGAAACCCAGCTCGGCATCGCGGTGACCTCGGCCTCGCCCTCGGTCACCTCGGTCTACGCGGCCCCGCAGCAGTGGCAGGGCGCGCTGTTCATCGCCATCTCGCAGTCCGGCAAGAGCCCCGATCTGGTGCGCACGGCGCAGGCCGCCAAGGCTGCCGGCGCGCGCGTGGTGGCGCTGGTGAACGTGGCGGATTCGCCGCTGGCCGGGCTCGCCGATACCGTGCTGCCGCTGCACGCCGGCCCCGAACGCAGCGTGGCCGCCACCAAGAGCTACCTCGCGGCGCTGGCCGCGATCCTGCAACTGGCCGCGCACTGGCATGGCGACGCCGGGCTGCTGGCCGCGCTGGACACCCTGCCCGATGCGCTGCGCGCCGGCTGGGGTGCGGACTGGTCGCCGCTGGTCGAGGTGCTCACGCCGGCCAACAACCTGTTCGTGCTCGGCCGTGGCTACGGCCTCGCCGCCGCACTGGAGGCGGCGCTGAAATTCAAGGAAACCTGCGGCCTGCACGCCGAGGCGTTCAGCGCCGCCGAGGTAAAGCACGGCCCGATGGCGCTGGTCGGCCCACACTTCCCGGTGCTGTGCTTCGCGCAGGAGGACGAGTCGCTGGCCAGCACGCTCGCGGTGGCCGACGAATTCCGTGCCCGCGGCGCCCACGTGCTGGTGGCCGCGCCGGGCAGGCAGGGCGCGGGTTGCCTGCCGCTGGCCGGCGGCCTGCCGGCGATCTGCACCCCGCTCATCGCCATCCAGAGCTTCTACCGCGCCGCCAGCGCGCTGGCGCTGCGACGCGGCTTCAATCCCGACGTGCCGCCGCATCTCAACAAGGTCACCGAAACCGTCTGACCGCGCGCGCGCCTGCCGCCGCGAGAGTGGCCCATGGATGGGCCACACGCTGGCCGTCCGCGCAGCGGGCGGCCAGCGGAGCCGCCGCCGGGCGGCGCCCGGCGACGGCGAGCCTGGCAAGGGCAGAAGCCCTTGCCAGGCATCGGTAACAGCTCTTGCTCTTCGCGGCACCGCAACCATCCATTGCCATCAGCCAGACCCATGCCCATCGCCCTCACCCATGCCCGCGTCCTCACCGCCCACGGCTGGCGCGACGACCTCGCCGTGCTGATCGAAGACGCGCGCATCGCCGCGCTGCTGCCGCACGGGCACGCGCTGGTGCGCGCGGCGGAGCCCGTCGATCTGCACGGCCAGACGCTGCTGCCCGGCTTCATCGACGTGCAGGTGAACGGCGGCGGCGGCGCGCTGTTCAACGCCGCGCCCACGGTGGACACCATCCGCACCATCGGCGCGGCGCATCGCCAGTTCGGCACCACCGGCTTCCTGCCCACCCTCATCAGCGACAGCGTGGCGGTGATGCGCGCCGCGTTGGCGGCGGTGGAGAAGGCCTTCGATGAAGGCGTGCCCGGCCTGCTCGGCGTGCACCTGGAAGGCCCGTGGCTGGCGCCCGCGCGCAAGGGCGTGCACGACCCCAAGTGGTTCCATGTGCCGGGCGAAGAGGAGTTGGCGATGATCTGCGCGCCGCATCGCGGCGTGCGCATGGTGACCCTGGCACCCGAACAGGTGCCGCATGCCATCATCGCGCGGCTGGCCGCCGCCGGCGTGATCGTCTGCGCCGGCCACACCGCCGCCGACCACGCCACCACACGCGCCGCGCTGGCCACCGGCGTGCGCGGCTTCACCCACCTGTTCAACGCGATGACGCCGCTGGGCAGCCGCGAACCCGGCGTAGTGGGCGCGGCGCTGGACGATCCCGGCAGCTGGTGCGGGATCATCGTCGACGGCCACCACGTGCACCCCGCCAGCCTGCGTGCCGCGATCGCCGCCAAGCCGCGCGGCAAGATGGTGCTGGTCACCGACGCCATGCCGCCGGTGGGCGCCGCCGACCCCAGCTACGTGCTGAACGGCGAAACCATCACCGCGCAGGACGGCATCTGCCGAACCGCGAACGGCGTGCTTGCCGGCTCCGCACTGGACATGGCGAGCGCCGTGCGCAACGCCGTGCACCTGCTCGACCTGCCGCTGGACGAAGCCGTGCGCATGGCCAGCGGCTACCCCGCCGACTTCCTCGGCCTCACCGCCAGCCATGGCCGCATCGCGGTGGGCTGCCGCGCCGACCTCGTCGCACTGGACGCCGTCGGCCGCGTGCAGCGCAGCTGGATCGGCGGAAGCCAGGAGCTTGGGCGGTAGAAACATTTGAGGCGGAAAGTTGCCCCTGCAGGGCGTGCTTTGCAGCCCGGATGGCTTCTGCCGCCCAAGCTCCTGGGCCCTACGGCGCCGCCTGTCCGCTGCCGCCGCTGTAGCGCATCGGCAGTTCGCCGCTGAAGCCGGCGGGGTGATCCGCCGGCACGGCGAAGCGCCAGCCGCGCACGCTGGCCAGCGCATGCGCATCGAGCACGGCGTCGCCGCTGGACTCGAGCACGCTCGCGTCGGTGACCTGGCCTTGGCCGTCGACGCTGACGTGCAGCAGCACGCGGCCATCGAGGTGGCCTTCGGCCTGCGACCACGGCAGCGGCGCCTCCGGCATCGCCAGCGGCTGCAGCACGGGCGGCGGTGCGGGCGCCTCATCCGGCGCACTCGCCACTGCCACTGCCGGCGCCAGATGGCGGCGGGCCACCAACGGCGCGCCATGTGCCGGGTGCGGCGCCAGCCGGCGCGCTTCGCCGACGCGCGGCACGAAGCCGGCCACGCGCTCGCTGGGCCCGGCCCAACCGGTGTTCATGTCGCTCAACCACCCGGTTCCCGCGCCGCCGACAAGCAGCGCGAGCAGACTCAGGGCCGTGGTGGTGCGCAGACGAAACATGGCGGAAGCTTATGCGCCGTGCAGGGCGAATCGGGACTGAACCCGACTGCCCCGCGAACCGGCTTCAGCGCTCCAGGATCGCGGTGACGCCCATGCCGCCGGCGGTGCAGATCGAGATCAGGCCGCGCCCTGCGCCCTTGCGCTCCAGCAGCTTGGCCAGCGTGGCGATGAGGCGCGCGCCGGTGGCGGCGAAGGGATGGCCCACGGCGAGACTGGAGCCGTGGACGTTGAGTTTCGCCGGGTCGATCGTGCCCAGCGGCGCGGCCAGCCCCAGCCGGCTCTGGCAGTAGTCCGCGCTCTCCCACGCACGCAGCGTGCACAGCACCTGGGCGGCGAAGGCCTCGTGGATCTCGTAGTAGTCGAAGTCCTGCAGGGTGAGCCCGTTGCGCTGCAGCAGCCGCGCCACCGCCACGGTGGGCGCCATCAGGAGGCCCTCGCCATGCACGAAATCCACCGCCGCCACCTCGGCGTCGCGCAGCCATGCCTGCACCGCCAGGCCGTGCCGCGCGGCCCAGTCCTCGCTGGCCAGCAGCGCCGCCGCCGCGCCGTCGGAAAGGCCGGTGGAATTGCCGGCGGTGAGCGTGCCCTGCCCCGAGGTCTTGTCGAAGGCGGGCTTGAGCGCGCCGAGTTTCTCCAGCGTGGAATCGGGACGCAGGAAGCCGTCGCGCTCCAGGCCGCGGAAGGGCACCACCAGGTCGGCGAAGAAGCCGGCTTCGTAAGCGGCGGCCAACTTTTGATGGCTGGCCAGCGCGAGCTCGTCCTGCGCCTGCCGGCTCACCTGCCACTGCCGCGCCATCTTCTCGCAGTGGTCGCCCATGGCCAGCCTGGTGCGCGGCTCGGCCACGCCGGGGAAGGAGGGTTTGAGTTCCTTGAACGAGAACCCGGCCAGCGCGGCTTTCGCCTTGTCCAGCGGCGTCTTGGCGCGGTTCATCGCCAGCAGGCGCTTGCGCAGCCGGGTGCCGTAGACGATGGGCACGTCGCTGGTGGTGTCGCTGCCCGCCGCGATGCCGGCCTCGATCTGGCCCACCGCGATCTTGTTGGCCACCACGATGGCGTTGTCCAGCGAGGTGCCGCAGGCGCGCGCGGTGGTGATGCCCGGTGTGGTGGGTGCCAGGCCGGAGGACAGCACCGCCTCGCGCGCGAGGTTCCAGTCGCTGGCGTGCTTGATGACGGCGCCCAGCGCCACCTCGCCCAGTTCCTCGCCGTGCAGGCCGAAGCGCTCCACCAGCGCGCCCAGCACCTTCACCGACATGCCGAAATTGCCCACGTCGGCGTACGCGCTGTTGTTGCGGCAGAACGGGATGCGCACGCCGCCGATCACGCCGACGCGCCGTTTTTGCGTGTTTTCCATGTTCGAACAAACCCTACGGTCGAGTACGCCAAGGCTAACTCGCCATGCTGCATCGCGGAAGCCCGGGAGGCTGAATGGTAGAATGGCCGCTCCCCAATGCCGGAACATCGCCCGTGGACACCCAAACGCTCGTCGCCCTGCCCTTGGTTCTGGCCATGGAGCCGGTCGCCGGCGAAGCGGCCGCGCGGCAGACCCTCACCCGCGACGAGGCGGCCGAGCTGGTCGAGCTGATCGCCGCCGACCTGCACGCGGTGGTGCCGCAGGTGGACGCCGCCCGGCTCGCGCTGGCCGGCGCGCTGTTCGACACGGTGGAATTGCTGCGCCCCGGCTTCCCGGTGTGGCACACCCTGGAAGACCTCGCCCGCCGCGTGCCGCGCGCGCACCTGAACCACGTGGTGGCCTTCGGCACACACGAAGGCCAGATGCCGGCACCCGCGCTGGAGCCCTCGCTGCTCTACGCCGAAGGCCCGATGCGCCTGCTGCCGCTGTTGCTGCTGGCGCCAGCCGAGCTGGCCGAGACGCTGTCCGCCGAGATCGAGGTGCAACTGGTGGGGCGCGGCGCCACCGGCAACGCCACCGCCGACTGGCTGATGCGCACGCTGGGCCTGCGCCTGGAGCACGCGCGCTACTTCAGCCGCGGCGACCTGATGGCGATGGTGAGCGTGCAGTACGAACACGCGAACCTCGCGCCGATGTGGCAACTGCTGGAGGCGGCCCTGCTCACCCCCGCGCGCGAGGAGGCGACGATGAGCCTGCGCGGCCTCGCGCTGCGCTACGCCCACGGTGAAGTGCTGGCGCAGCCGCCGGCCGCCTGGCTGGCCGCGCAAGACACGCCGGCCGACCCGCGTGCCCGCGCGCACGACTTCGCCGGCATCCTGTTCGAACTGCGGCAGTACATGGCCCTCCTGGGCGCGCACGGCGTGGCGTTGCGGCTGGACGCCGCCGAGGCCGCGCACGACGACGCCGGCTGGCTGCTGGAACCGCAGCTTGCCCCCGATCCGCAAGCCGCCACGCCCGAGCTGTACGCCCACGAGGCGCCGGGCCTGGGCGTGGTGGCGGTGAGCGTGGCCCAGCGCGGCGGCGATCCGGCGCCGCGCCTGCTCGCCCACGGCTATCCACTCACGCCGCGCGCACTGGGCGCCCTGCTGGAAACGCTGGCGACGCGCTACGGCTGCGCCGCCGAACTGCAGGCGCCCGGCCACGTGGTGCTGGACGGACAAGGCCGACTCGGCGTGCCGCCCGCACCGCTGCACTGACGGTCGCAGGCGGCGTATCCACGCCGCCTGTACGCCGCTTTCACGGCCTGTTGCGCCCCCCGCGGCGCATGCTTGGCGTCCACGGGACAACGTCCGCTGCGCCACAGGCCAAGCCATGTCCACGGTCATGCACACCCCCGATGGCGAATCGCCCCCCACCGGCGATCCGCGGGCACTGGCCGAACGCGTGCTCAAGGATGCACCGGCGCTGATCGCCTGCCTCGACACCGAGCTGCGCTTCCGTTACGCCAACCCCACGCTCGCGCGCTGGTTCGGCGTCGAGCCCGCACAAGCGCTGGGCCGGCGCATGCAGGACGTGCTCGACCAGCAAAGCTACCTCAGCGCGCGCGCCGCCCTGCTGCGCGCACTGGGCGGCGAGCCGGCGCACTACGAGGGCGAGCTGGCCAACAGCACCTCGCGCCATTACGTGCAAGGGCAATTCCAGCCACAGCGCGATGCTGCCGACCGGGTCGGCAGCGTGGTGGCGGTGTTCACCGACATCACCCGCCGCCACGCGCTGGAACTGCAACTGCGCGAGAGCGAGCAACGCTTCGCGCAAGCCTTCCAGCACGCCGCCATCGGCATGGCGCTGATCCACCCCGATGGCCAATACCTGCGCGTCAACGCCGCGCTGTGCGCCCTGCTCGGCTACAGCGAAACCGAACTGCTCGCGCGTGGCTGGCGCGACCTCACCCACCCGGCCGACATCCCCACCAGCGGCATCCTGGTGGAACAACTCGTCAACGGCAGCCGCGACGCCTGGCAGGCCGAGAAACGCTACATCCACCGCGACGGGCACCCGGTGCACGTGCAGCTCAGCGTGGCCTGCGTGCGCAACGAGGCCGGCCGGCTGCACTACATGGTCGCCATGGTGCAGGACATCAGCGAACGCCGCCGTTTCGAGGAGATGCTGCAGCACGAATGCCTGCTGGCCGAGGCCACGCTGAACTCCCTCGGCGACGCCGTGGTCACCACCGACCCGAGCCTGCACGTGACCTCGCTGAACCCCATCGCCGAGGCGATGACCGGCTGGAACAGCGGCGAGGCGCGCGGACGGCGCATGGACGAGATCCTCGACCTGCGCGACCCCGCCGCCGGCACGCCGGTGGACAACCCCCTGCGCGAAGCCCTGCGCCGCGACACCTTCGTCGGCCTGACCGGTACCCGCGCGCTGTGGCACCGCGACGGTTTCCGCACGCCGGTGGAGGAATCGGCCGCGCCCGTCCACGACCCCGCCGGCCGCGTGGTGGGCGGCGTGCTGGTCTGCCACGACGCCAGCACGGATCGCGCGCTCAACCTGCGCCTGATCCACCTGGGGCAACACGACGCACTGACCGGCCTGCCCAACCGCAACCGGCTGGTGTCGCAGCTGGAACAGACCGTGCAGCGCACCGCCCTGCAGGGCTCGCGTTGCGCGCTGCTGGCCATCGACATCGACAACTTCCGCCAGCTCAACGAGACATTGGGCTTCGAGGCCGGCGACCACGCCATGCGCACGCTGGCGCACGTGCTGCGCGAGTCGCTGCGCGATGGCGAAACCCTGTATCGCGTCCACAGCGATGAATTCGCCCTGCTGGTGCCGCAATTGGCCACCCCCGCCGACGCCGCACTGCGCGCCGTGGATCTGCTGCAACGCTGCGCCCGCGTGGTGCTGCCCGGCGCCGCTTCGCCGCACCTGAGCGCCAGCATCGGCCTGGGCGTATTCCCCGACGACGGCAACGACGCCGACATGCTGCAGCGACACGCCGGCATAGCCCTGCACGAAGCCATGGCCAGCGGTCGCGGCAGCTGGCGCCGCTACGACGCCTCGATGAGCGCGCGCAGCGCCAGCCGGCACCAGATCGAGAGCGCACTCGGCGAGGCACTGGCCCGCGACACGCTGTCGCTGTACTACCAGCCGATGGTCGACGCCGGCAGCGGCCGCATCGTCGGCGCCGAAGCCCTGCTGCGCTGGCGCGCCGAAGGCCGCGACGTATTCCTGCCCGACCAGTTCATCCCGGTGGCCGAAGACAGCGGCCTGATCGTGCCACTGGGCGCGTGGGCGCTGCGCCACGCCTGTGCGCAGGCACGCATCTGGCGCCTGCGCCAGCACCGCCTGCCGATCGCGGTGAACGTATCGCCGCTGCAACTGCAGCACGAGGGCTTCTATCCGCAACTGGACGCCCTGCTCACCGAATACGGCATCGCCCCCGGCGAGCTGGAACTGGAACTGACCGAGCGCAGCATGCTCGCCGGCGGCGACCCCACGCTGCGCCTGCTCCAGCGCATCCGCCGCCGCGGCGTGCGGCTGTCGCTGGACGACTTCGGCACCGGCTACTGCAGCCTCTCCTACCTGCGCCAGCTGCCCGCCGACAAGCTGAAGATCGATCGCAGCTTCGTGCGCGACCTCGCCGCCGACGCCAACACCGCCTCGATCACCCGCGCCATCATCGCGATGGCGCGCGACATCGACAAGGCCGTGATCGCCGAGGGCGTGGAAACCGCCACCCAGGCCGATTTCCTGCGCAGCGCCCACTGCGGCGAGCTGCAGGGCTATTTCTACGGCAGGCCGATGCCGGCGACCGCGCTGGAACAACAACTGGCGGCTTGCTGAAAACGCTCCGCCGGCGACCGCCCGACGGGCCATCCGCCGGGCAGCCGCACACGTGCATGATCGCCGACGCCGAACCCGGGCGCGGCGGCAAGACATGGGAAAGCACCACCTACCTGCCGCAGGCCACCGTGCAAGCCTCGGCTACGGCGCCTGTTCGTACATCGCGTAATGACTGGGCCGCATGCCCAGATCCGCATACGTCGCCTGCGCGCGCCGATTACCCTGCTCCACGTACAGCCGCACGCTGGTCACCTCCGCCGCACGCGCACGCCGCAGCACCTCGGCATGCAGCGCGCGGAACACGCCGCGCCGCCGCACCACCGGCTCCACGTACACGCTCTGCATCCACCAGTAGTCGCTGTTGTGCCAGTCGCTCCACTCGCAGGTCACCAGCAAACCACCGGACGGCACGCCGTCGCACTCGGCCACCAGGTAGAAACCGCGCTGCGGCTGCGCAAACACCCCGCGCACGCCGCGCTCCAGCACCGCCGGATCCAGCTCGCGGCCTTCCGTTTCGCGCGCCATCAAAGCATTCCAGCGACACAGATGGGCAAGGTCGGATAACGTGGCGAGACGGATGGCGGGCGGCATACCGGCGACTCGGTGAGAGCGGACAGGCATGGTAACCCGCGTGCGCCGGCACCGCAGGGAGCCCCGGTGGTGGCCGCAGCAGACGGCGCCTTTTCGCCGGCCTCAGCCGCGCCCCGGCCGGCGCAGGCGCTTGCGCGCGCCGCAGCGCACGCACTGCCACAACGGCAGCCGTACCGGCCGTGGCGCAGGCTTGGCAGGCGGCAGGCCGGGCTTGCCGGCGTCGCGCGGCGACCCGGACGCGAATCGGGAACTGTCATTGTCGAAAATGGGCACGAGCGGTGACCGGGCAATCAAGGCAGCCGCAGGTATAGCGCGCCGCCCGGCGGCCGGCACTGATCGGGATCAGCCGCTGGCGGGCGGCTACAGGAGCGTGAAGCACGATGACCCGGCGCCCCACGTAAGTACAAAGCGGGCGTCGCCTCGTCCATTCCGGTCAGAAACACATGGCGGGGTCGTCTGGCGCTGGACTTCAGGCTCCGCGTTGAGTTGCGAGCCTGCCACCGAGCCAGTGGTGAGGCTCGTAGATGGCGGCTTCGCTTCGATAGCGGGGCAGAATCGGAATTTTCCCTGGCGCCAAGCTTACCCAACCCGCCCATGCGCCAGACGAGCGCCGGAACCGTTCCCGCGCTTTTGCTCAAGCCCACGACGCCGGAAAGCGTCACAGAAACCGCCACAGCACCCGCTTGCGCCTCGCCGACGCGGGCGATCCGCAACGGCCAGCTTGGTTACGCAGAAGGGAAACCTCGGAAAACCACGAGGTGGTGGCCGCAAAGGCATGGTGGCTATGGGTGGACTCGAACCACCGACCCCAGCATTATGAGTGCTGTGCTCTAACCGGCTGAGCTACATAGCCATGGGGCGCCGCGCGCCCAGTAGCTGTGCACCGGCGGGGCGCGGCAGTTTAATGGCATCGCGGCACGGGTTCAAGTTGCCGTCGGCTTGCCGGGGCCGGGCGCGCATGGTTGAATCGGGCCATCGCCCTGCACGGTCGGCTTGTCATCCGCCGCGGCGGGGCCCGAGGATGACGAGATGATCGACGTCGATGGCTACCGTCCGAACGTGGGCATCGTGCTGCTGAACGCAGACGGGCGGCTGTTCTGGGCGCGCCGCATCAACCGCGATGGCTGGCAGTTCCCGCAGGGCGGCATGCGCAGCGACGAGACGCCGCTGGAGGCGATGTACCGCGAGCTGGAGGAGGAAACCGGCCTGCATGCGCGGCACGTCGAGGTGCTCGCCGTCACCCGCGGCTGGCTGCGTTACAAGCTGCCGCACCGCTACATTCGCCAGCACCAGCACCCCACCTGCATCGGCCAGAAGCAGGTGTGGTTCCTGCTCAAGTTGGTGAGCGACGAGAACGCGCTGCGGCTGGATGCGGGTGACAAGCCGGAGTTCGACATCTGGCGCTGGGTGGATTTCTGGTATCCGGCGGCGCACGTGGTGAACTTCAAGCGTGACGTGTACGAACGCGCGCTGCGCCATTTCGCGCCGCTGGTGGAAGGCATGTGCCGCGTGGAGCTGGGCAACGCTCCACCACGCGCCGCGCCGCCGCACGGCTGGCGGGCGGCCTGAACGGCGACGCCAAACCCGGACATGCACTGGGTTCGGCGGTTCGAAAATCGCCGGGAAGATGGTTTTCGGGTATCCCGGAACAGCCACGTGGGGGCGCGGTCGAAGTATGCTTGTGCCATCCATTCCCCGGTGTTGAATGTTCATGGATACCCTGCTCCCGCTCCCCGCCATGCCCGATTACCACAGCGGCGCGACGATGCTGTTCACCGAAAAGGCCGCGCACAAGGTGCGTGAGCTGATCGCGGAGGAGGGCAACGTCGCGCTGAAGCTGCGCGTGTACATCTCCGGCGGCGGCTGCTCGGGCTTCCAGTACGGCTTTACCTTCGACGAGGAACAAGCCGACGACGACTTCGCGCTGGAACGCGACGGCGTCACCCTGCTGTGCGATCCGTTGTCGCTGCAGTACCTCACCGGCGCCGAGATCGACTACAAGGAGAGCTTCGGCGGCTCGCAGTTCGTGATCCACAATCCGAACGCCAAGACCACCTGCGGCTGCGGCTCCTCGTTCTCCGCCTGACCATGGCCACATCGCCGCCGCTCAACACCTTCGCCGGATTGAGCCTCGTCCTCGACCGCATGGCCGAGTACCGCGACGACGCGGCCTGGCTGGCCACGCAGGCCGCCGCGCCAGGCACGCGCTACCTGCTGCTGGACGCCGAAGACCGCGCCTTCCTGCACGCCGACCGCGACGCGTTGCGCTGGCTGGATGGCGCCGAGCGCGCACGCCGGTGCGCCGACACGCCGGCCTGGCTGCTCGGCATCGCGGGCGGGCGAGCGCACTTCCTGCTGCCACTGGCCGAGGACACCGATGCCGCGGCGCTCGAGGACGCGCTGGCGGCACGACGCGCCAGCCTGCGCGCGGCGGGCCTGCTGCTCGCCCCCGACGAGGCCGGCCTGTTCGCCTACGCCAAGGGCCTGGCGCACTGGCAGCGCGAGACGCGGCATTGCACGCATTGCGGCGCGCCGGTCGCCATCGTCAGCGCCGGCCATCGCCTGCGCTGCACGAACGCCGCGTGCGGCCACATGCACTTTCCGCGCACCGACGCTGCGATCATCGTGCTGGTGGAACACGCCGGCCGCTGCCTGCTCGGTCGCCAGGCCAGCTGGCCGCCGGAGCGCTGGTCCACCCTGGCCGGTTTCGTCGAACCGGGCGAGGGGCTGGAGGACGCCGTGCGGCGCGAGGTGATGGAGGAGTCCGGCGTCACCGTCGACGCGGTGCACTACCACTCCTCGCAGCCCTGGCCGATGCCGGCCTCGCTGATGCTGGGCTTCACCGCCACAGCCAGCGAGCCAACCATCCACCCGCGCGACGGCGAGCTGGAGGAAGCCCGCTGGTTCGCCCCGCAGGAGATCGCCAGCGGCATCGCCGACGGCAGCTTCCTGCCCTCCACGCCGCTGTCGGTGTCCTATCGCCTGCTGGCCGATTGGCTGCAGGCACGCGCCGGCCTGTCGCTGGATGCACTGGTGGCGGCACGGCGCTGAAACCAGCGCGGCACATGCCTCGCATACAATGTGGCCATCCACTGGAGTTAGCGCATGGCCATCCGTCTGCTCGTCGCCCTGATCGCCCTCGGCCTGCTGCACTGGCAGCCGCGCCTTGCGCACTGGCGCGGCGACGCCGGCTTCCGCCGCTGGGTGAAGCAGCTGGGCGACACCAGCGGCGGAGGCCGCATCGCACTGGCGCTGCTGGTGCCGCTGGTGGCCTGCGCACTGGCGATCTGGCTGCTGGGCCACCTGCCCGTGGCCGATCTGCTGCAGCTGCTGCTGGCGCTGGCGGTGATCCTGTACAGCTTCGGCCCGCATGCCTTCGAGGCGGATCTGGCCGCCATCCTCCATGCACCCGACGGCGCCAGCCGCGAAGCCGCGGCGCAGGCGCTGGGCGAGGATGGCGAACGCGTGCCGTGGCGCGCGCCCGAGCTGGGCGAGGCCACCGCCTACGCCGCGCTGCGCCGGCGCTTCGGCGTGCTGTTCTGGTTTTTCCTGCTGGGCCCGGCGGGCGCCCTGCTGTACCGGCTGAGCCGGGCGCTGGGCCACGACGACAGCCTGCCGCTGGACGGCGAGGCGCGCGCCAGCGCGCGCCGCTTGGCCAACCTGCTGGACTGGGCGCCCGCGCAGCTCCTGGTGTTCACGCTGGCGCTGGTGGGGCACTGGGACGCGGTGATCGGCGCCTGGCAGCGCTGGCACGAACAAGCCCTGCCCAACGCCTGGCTGGCCGACGGCCCCGGCTTTCTCGGCGCCGCCTCGCGCGCGGACATCCAGTTCGACATCGACGGCGGCGAGGGCTACGCCGAGGAGCGCAGCGATGCGCTGGCCGAACTGCGCCGCCTGCGCGGCGCCCTGCTGCGCGCCCTGCTGGCCTGGCTCAGCGTGGTGGCGCTGATCGTGGTGGGCGGCTGGCTGCGCTGACACGGCGCGCGGTTCGGCGCCCGCCGCCAGGAACCGGAATGCCGGCTACGCCAGTTCGCCGCGCAGTTCGCGCACGCGGGTTTCCAGCGAGGCGGCGCTGACGCCGTCGGGCGGGCGCGGCGCATCCACCACCAGCTCCACGCGCGCGCGGAAGCGGCGCGGCAGGCGCATGCGGCGCATCGCCGAATCGCGCCGGCTCCACATGCTGCCCCACAGGCCGCGCAGCGCCATCGGCACCACCGGCACCGGACGCCGCGCGAGGATCTTCTCCACGCCGGGGCGGAACGGCGCCAGCGTGCCGTCGCGGGTCAGTGCGCCCTCGGGGAAGATGCACACCAGCTCGCCCTCGGCCAGTGCGGCGTCGATCGCGTCGTAGGCCGCCTGCAGCACGGCGGGGTCTTCCTTGTAGCCGGCGATCGGGATCGCCCGCGCGGTCTTGAACAGGAACTTCAGGAACGGGATGTTGAAGATCTTGTAGTACATCACGAAGCGCGCCGGCCGACGCAGGCTGGCCATCAGCAGCAGCGGGTCGACGAAGCTCACGTGGTTGCACACCAGCAGCGCGGCGCCCTCCTCCGGCACCTGCCGCAAGCCGTCCGCGCGCACGCGGTACAGCGTGCGCGTGATGAGCCAGGTGACGAAGCGCAGAATGAACTCCGGCACCAGGGTGAAGATGTAGGCCGCCACCAGCACGTTGAGCAGCGCGGCGACGAGGAAGATGTGCTCCGCATCCAGCCCCAGCGCGCCCAGGCCCAGGCCGAACCCCGCCGCGGCGACGATCAGCAGCGCGTTCATGATGTTGGTGCCGGCGACGATGCGCGAGAGCTTCCCGCGCGGCGCGCGCGCCTGCACGAAGGCGAACAGCGGCACCACGTAGAGGCTGGCGAAGACGCCGATCAGGGCGAGGTCGAGCACGATGCGCCAGTTGCCGGCGCCGCGCAGGAAGGCCAGCCAGTTCAGGTCGCGCACCGGCGATGCGCCATGGCGCGCGAAAAACAGATCCACGCCGAAGGCGGTGAGCCCGAACGCGCCCAGCGGCACCAGGCCGATCTCCACCCGCCTGCCGGAGAGCTTCTCGCAGGCCAGCGCACCCAGCCCGCTGCCGACGGTGAACAGGGTGAGCACCAGGGTGTAGACGGTATTGTCGCCGCCCAGCGTCTCGCGCGTGTAGATCGGCAGTTGCGCCACCAGCACCGTGCCGAAGAACCAGAACCAGGAGATGCCCAGCACCGCATTCCACACCGCGCGGTCGGCGTGGGTGATGCGCAGCACGCGCGCGGTTTCGGAGAAGGGATTCCAGCTGATCCTCAGTTCCGGCGCGGTGGCCGGCGCCGGCGGAATCGTGCGGCTGATGGCATACCCCACCACCGCCACCGTGATGGTGATGCCCCCGGCCAGCCATGGCCCGATGCCGCCCGCGCCCATCGCCGTGGTGCCCGCGATCATGCCCACCAGGATCGCCAGCTGCGTGCCCATCTCCACCAGGCCGTTGCCGCCCACCAGCTCGGCCGGCTTGAGCGCCTGCGGCAGGATCGCGTACTTGATCGGCCCGAACACGGTGGAATGCAGCCCCATCATGAACAGCACCACCAGCAGCAGGCTCACGTGGTGGGTGACGAAGCCCACCGCCGCCACCCCCATCGCGACGATCTCGAACAGCTTGACGAAGCGGATGATGCGCGTCTTCTCGAAACGCTCCGCCAGCTGCCCCGCCGTGGCCGAAAAAAAGAAGAACGGCAGGATGAACAGCGCTGGCGCAAGGCTGGTGTAGATCGAGGCCTGATGGTCGTCCAGTCCCAACTGGAAGGCCACCAGCACCAGCAGCGCATTGCGGAAGGCGTTGTCGTTGAACGCCGCCAGCGCTTGCGTCCAGAAAAACGGCGCGAAGCGGCGCTGGCCCAACAAGGCGAACTGGCTCATGCATATCCCCTGATGAAATACTGCCGGCAAGAGTAACTGGAAGGCCGTTCCCTGCTCACGTCAGGAAATATCGCGTCATGTGGAAGAACACCGGTGCGGCGAAACACACCGAGTCCAGCCGATCCAGCATGCCGCCATGGCCCTCGATCATGTGGCCCCAGTCCTTGATGCCACGGTCGCGCTTGATCGCCGACATCACCAGACCACCCAGAAAGCCCATCAGGTTGATGACCAGCGCCATGCCGAGCGCCCCGAGGAATGAAAACGGCGTGATCCACCACAACAGACCGCCCAGCAGGCTGGCCGAAGCCACCCCGCCGACGAAGCCCTCCACGGTCTTGGACGGCGACAGCGAAGGCGCTATCAGGTGCCTGCCGCACAGCTTGCCCCACACGTACTGCAACACGTCCGAGGACTGCACCACGATCACCAGGAAGGCGATCAGCAACAGCTGCCGGTGCTCGTAGCCGGGGATCTGCAACGTCAGCAGCGCCGGCACGTGCGAAATGCAGAACACGCTGATCATCAGCCCCCACTGCACCTTGGCCGCGCGCTCCAGGAAGCGCGTGGTGTCGCCGCCCGTGGCAGCCAGGATCGGCAGCAGCAGGAAGGCATAGACCGGAATGAAGATCGAGAACATGCCGTACCACGCAACGCCCACCAGCACGTACTGGAGCGGCAACACCAGGTAGAAGGCGGCCACCAGCGCCCAGTAATCGCCGCCACGCGTCGGCAGCAAGGTGATGAATTCGCGCAGCGCCAGCAGCGAAACCAGGAAGAACAGCGCCAGCACGCCGGGACGGCCAAACGCAAAGGCGACGCCGACCAGCGCCGCCATCACCCACCAGGCATTGATGCGCGCATTGAGGTTGTCCACCGTCGAGCGCCCGGCCGGCGAGGCGCGCCATGCCAGCACGCGCCCGATGAGCGTGGCGAGCAGCAGGACCGCACCGATGCCGGCGAACAACGCCATGGCCTGCGCGTGTGAGCTCAAGTGCGCCATCAGACGGCCTCCGGCGGTGCCAACGCGAGCAGCGCCGCGCGCGCACGCTCCAGGAAATCGTGCTTGTCCTCGCCATCGTCCAGCCGCAGCGGCAGGCCGAAACGCGCCGTGCACAGCAGCGGCAACGGAATCAGCCGTCCCTTGGGCATCACGCGGTTGAGGTTTTCCAGCCACACCGGCACCAGTTCCAGGTCGGCGCAGCGCGTCGCGAGGTGGTACAGGCCGCTCTTGAAAGGCAGCACGCCATCACCCGGATTGCGCGTGCCCTCGGGAAACAGGATCAGCGCGCTGCCCGCGTCGACCGCCGCCGCCATCGTGGCCACCGGATCCTCGGTGCGTTGCGCGGCATCGCGCTCCACCAGCACGCCCTTGAACACGCGGTGGATCAGGTAACGGCGCAGCGCGCCATGGCGCCAGTACTCCGCCGCCGCCACCGGACGCGCCTGCGCGCGCAGGCGCGGCGGCAGCGCCGACCAGATCAGCACGAAATCGCCGTGGCTGCTGTGGTTGCCGTAATACACCCGGCGTCCCGGCGCGAGCGGCTCGCTCCAGAACACGCGGCTGCCCGTAAGCAGGCGAATGAAACCGGTCAGCGACCGGGCCACCAACGGTTCAAGCATGCGTCCTCCATGGCCTGCGGGCAGCCGCCCGCCACGCCGTCGATGTCATGTCCCCAATTCACGCAAGGCCGCGCGCGCCCGGTTCAGCACCGTCAGCGCGCCCAAGAGGGCCAGCAGCCACACCAAGCCATCCTGCCAGCGCCCGCCCGGCACCCCCAGCGCCAGCAACAAGCCGACCACGCCGAACACCAGCGCGCGGTCGCTCTTGCCCAGCGGGCCGTCATAACGGCGCGAGGCGCCGATCTGCACGCCGATCACCCCGGTCATCTCGGTCAGCACGGCCAGCAGCACGCAGATGGCCAGCGGCCACAGCGAAAAACCCGGCGTCAGCGCGAGCGGCAGATACAACCCGGCATCGGCAACCACGTCGCCGAGTTCATTCAGCACCGCGCCCAGCTTCGAGGCCTGCCCATGCTCGCGCGCCAGCATGCCGTCGATCGCATTGAGCGCCATGCGCAGCAGCAGCCATAGCGGCAGCAACCCCCACACCCAACGATGCCCGCCGGCCGCGCCGCCGACGGCCAACCCCACCAGCAGCGATACCAGCATGGCCGCCACCGTCACCTGGTTGGCCCGGATACCCACCGTCGCCATGCGCCGCACCAGCGGCCGCAGCAGCGCCTGGAAGCGCGGCTTGAGGTCATACACACTGGGCATGAATCAGCTCCCTGTCGTACCGATGGCCGGCGCGATGCACCGGCCGTCTCCCTGGCGCGACGGCGCGTTCGCCATCGCTCCCCTGATGGATCGCCCCTGCCGCCTCAGTTGCGCGACTGCAGCTTGGACAGCAGGCGCAGCATTTCCAGGTACAGCCACACCAGGGTCACGGTGAGCGCGAAGGCGCCGTACCACTCCATGTACTTGGGCGCACCGGCGGCCACGCCCTGCTCGATCATGTCGAAGTCCAGCACCAGGTTCAGTGCGGCAATCACCACCACCAGCAGGCTGAAGGCGATGCCCAGGCCGCTGCTCGCGGTGATGAAACCGAAGGAGTGGCCGAAGAAGCCCATCACGAAGCTGGCCAGGTACACCAGCACGATGCTGCCGGTGGCGGCGACCACGCCGGCGCGGAACTTGTCGGTGACGCGCACCCAGCCGCTGCGGTAGGCCACCAGCAGCACCGCCATGGTGCCGAAGGTGAGTGCCACCGCCTGCATCACGATGCCGGGGTAGCGCAGCTCGAAGATCGCCGACACCGCGCCCACGAACACGCCCTCGACCAGCGCGTACAAGGGCGCGGTGACCGGCGCCCAGGTCTGCTTGAAGGCGGTGACGAGCGCCAGCACGAAGCCCACGAGAGCGCCACCCAGCGCCAGCGGCGCCATCGCCGGCAGGCTTTCCGCGCCGTGGAAGCGACTCCAGCTGAAGGCCGCTCCGATCACCACCAGCGCCAGCATCAGGCCGGTCTTGTTGACCGTGCCGTTGAAGCTCATGGCATTGGCGTCGCGTTGGAACACCGCGCCACTGGCGGCGTCGAGGAAGATGTTCTTGTTGAGTGCCGGATTGCCGCTTTGCATGTCGTACTCCCGTCAGATTGCGCCATCGTAGCGCCGTTTGCGGCCGCTGCACGCGCACGGTGCGAACATGCTGGCAACGCAACTCCATGGGACACCCGCATGCCCGCACAGTTCCACCTCGGCGACCACGTGCGCTGGAACTCCGAGGCCGGCTACGTCAGCGGCCACATCGTCAAGGTGCACACTGCCGACACGCTGTACAAGGGCCACCCGCGCCATTGCAGCCCGGCCGCGCCGCAGTACGAAATCAAGAGCGACAAGACCGACCACATCGCCATGCACAAGGGCACGGCGCTCACGAAGCTCGATCCGTGAGCGGCGGCGATCCGGCCACGGTCTGGACGATCGGTCACTCCACCCGCACGCTGGAGGCGTTCCTCGCCCTGCTGGCGGCGTATGGCATCGAGGCCATCGCCGACGTGCGCCACTTCCCCGGTTCGCGCCACATGCCGCAATTCGCACGCGAACGGCTTGAACCGGCGCTCGCCGCGCACGGCCTCGGCTATGCCTGGTTCGAGGCAGTGGGCGGACGCCGCCCCGCGCACCGGGATTCGCCCAACACGGCCTGGCGCAACGCCTCGTTCCGCGGTTACGCCGACTACATGTGTACGCCGGCCTTCGCCGACGGTTTCGACGCCCTGCTCGCCTATGGCGCGCGCCAGCGCACCGCCCTGATGTGCGCCGAGGCCGTGTGGTGGCGTTGCCATCGCTCGATGCTGGCCGACGCGATGAAGGTACGCGGCATCGAGGTCGTCCATATCCTCGACGCCAAGCACGCCAAGCTGCACCCCTACACCTCGGCCGCGCGTGTCGAGAACGGCCAGCTGAGCTATGCCGCCACGTAGGAGCCCGCTGGCGGGCGATGATGCCTTTCGCGAAGAACTCCATCGCCCGTCAGCGGGCCCCTACCGGGGGGGCGATTGATAGGCGCCGATGGCCAGTTGCAACTGGATTTTCATTTCCTCGCGCAGCGGCAGCGGCGCTACCACTTCGGCGTCGGCGCCGTATTTCAGCACGTCCATCAGCAGTTCTTTCGCGTTGGAATACGGCAGTTTCAGCTCGTAACGGCCATCGGCCAGCCAGCTGCCCTGCTGCTGCGAGTGCCAGTGCTCGTCGGCCACCCAGCGCGCGGCATGCGCGGAGAAGCGGATGGTGGCCCAGGCCTTGGGCGCGCCGGCGAAGATGCCGTAGCTGGAAGCCAGCGCCACATTCAACTCGGCCTCGGGCACGTCGCGCGCGGCTGTCTCCAGTGCCTGCGCATCGGCGATCCGATCCACCGCGAAACTGCGCAGCGCCTCGCGGTCGTGATCCCATACATCCAGATACCAGTTGTCGCGGTAATGGGTGAGCCGCTGCGGCGACACCGTGCGCCGGCTGTCGCTGCCGGTGGTGCGCGCGCGGTAGCGAAAACGCAGCTGGCGGCGCTCCAGCACCGCGCCGGCCACCACGCGAAACGCCTGCTGGTCGAGCTTGCGCGCGCCCCAGGGAATCACCCGGATGCGCTCGATCGGCAGCGCCTTGCCACTGGCATGGTCGGACAGCAGGTGTTCGATGCGCGACTTGAACGGCGCCAGCGCGCCGGAGAGCACGCCCGGGCCGCTGCGCCCGATCAGCTCGTTCAGCGCGAGCAGCGCGGCCAGCTCGTCGGAGGTGAGCCACAGGCCGGGCAGCTCGAAGCGCTCGCCCTCGCCCTGCTCGTAGCGGTACGCCACCGGTTCGCCGGCCACGCTTTCCACCGGCGCGCCCAGCGCATCGCGCAGGAAGCCGATGTCGCGATACAGCGTGGCGCGCGAGCACTCCAGCTCGTCCATCAGCTTGGGCAGGGGCACCGGGTAATGCGCCGACTTCAGCAGGCGGTGCAGAATGAGGATACGTTCGTAGCGGTCCATGGCAGGCTCGTGGATCAGGCTGCCGCAAGGATGGCACCGTTGCCTGCCTGCAAGCCAGCCGGCACGGCCTGTCGTAAGCTGTCGTCCCGTCTTCCCCGCCCGACCCGCCCATGCCCGCGATCAGCCCGTGGCCCGGCGACGCCCTCGCCGCGTCGCCGCCATCCTCCGGCAACCACTCCAGCCTGAACCGCGGCGAGGCACAGTTGCAGGTACTCGCCGCCGGCGGTTATGGCATCTGGATGTGGCTGGGGCTGTCCTTGCTGCTGGGACTGAATCCGCTGGGTCGCGATGGCACGCAGGCGCCACTGACGCTGGGTGCGCTCCTGATCGGCACCGGCTTGCTGCTGGCCTGCCTGCGCGTGCCGGGCCTGACCCGCTGGCACGGCTGGACGCTGCGCCTCAACCAGCGGCCCACGCGCGCTGCCACCCTGGCCATGGTGACCTGGTTGCCGGCCGTGGCCGTGGCCCTGCTGACCGACGGCGACTACAGCTTCTGGATCACCCGGCTGGCAGGTGCCGGGCTGATGGTGTGCAGCCTCGCCTGCGTGCTGCAAACCGCGCAGGACGACCGCGCCGACCTGCCGCCGACGCTGCTGCACCTCACCACCCTGTTGCCGGCCTGCCGCATCGCCACGGCGGCCTACACCGGCGGGCTATGGCTGTGGCTCAGCCTGCTGGTGCGCGGCGCGCCCAACGGCAACGGCGATCTCCTGTGGCGCCTGTTGCTGATCGTGCTGGCGCTGGGCCTGGGCCTGCTCGATGGCGGCCTGTGGCAGGCGCTGCGCGAGCCGGGCCTGCCCACCACCAGCCGCGATCCGCTGCTGCGCCGCCGCCTGGCCGCCGCCCTGCTCAGCTACGCCTTGCCCTGCACCGCCCTGCTGCTGGGCACGGCCGCCAGCAGTCTGCTGGTGGCCGTGCTCGCCGTACCCGGCTGCGTGCTGGGCCGCCTGCTCGACCGCGACCTGTACGTGGGAGCCCTGGCCGAGGCGCGGGCGGCCGGCGCCGGCTGAATCGTCACCAGCGGATGCGGCGTGGCCGGTATTCATCGGCAATTCAAGCCGCCGCGTTAAGGTGTGCTCTTACGATTGTTTAACAAAGGCACTCCCTCCCCATGAACAAGACCCTGATCGCCGCCGCGCTGCTGGCGGCCTGCGCCAGCTATGGCGTCCACGCGCAAGACACCGACAACAGCGCCAGCTCCAGCGACTGGACCGGCTCGGGCGAACTCGGCTTCGCCTCCGCCACCGGCAACACCCGCTCGCAGAACCTCAACGCCAAGCTCGGCCTGGGGATGGAAAACGAGCAGTGGAAGAACAACTTCTACGTCGACGCGCTGCGCACCAAGGCGCAGCAGAAGGTGGTCGACCAGGCCGGCAACACCATCACCCAGTTCAACACCACCGCCAATCGCTACGATGGCGGCGCCTCGGTGGGCTACAAGCTCGACCCGCGCAGCTACATCGTGGGCGCGGCGCGCTACGACCACGACGAGTTCGGCGCCAACCTGTGGCAGGGCGTGGTGTCGCTGGGCTACGGCTACATCGCGCTGAAGGACGCCCGCACCGAGCTCTCCTTCGAAGTCGGCCCCGGTTACAAGCGCTATCGCCCGGCCGACACCACCGTGATCGTCGGCGGCGTTGCCACCAAGGTGATGCAGCCGGTGGCGCATGAAGTCGTCGCGCGCGGCCTGGTGAACTACAAGTACCGCCTCACCGAGAACACCGCCTTCGAGGACACGTTCCTGACTGAAGCCGGCGCCAAGAACACCTACCTGCAGAATGACGCCGGCCTGGCTGTGAGCATGACCCGGAAGCTGGCGCTCAAGGTCGGCTTCCAGGTGCGCCACAACAGCGACGTGCTGCCGGGCATCAAGAAGACCGACACGCTAACCACGACCAACCTGGTGTACAGCCTGTAAAGCCGGGACTCGGATTCGAGATTCGGTAAAGAGCCCGCCGCTTGTCTCCCTCTCCCCCAGTTCCACTGGGGGAGAGGGCTGGGGTGAGGGGGCCGCTTCCTGTCGCGGCTCGAAACCGCGACTCAGGCGCTCTGGCCGTCCAGCCGTCTAGACGTCCAGAAACGCTGCCGCGCCCTGTGCCAGCAAGGCCCGCGCCACCGTCTGTCCCAGCGCCACCGGATCGTCGCCCTGCGCCTGCGCGCGCAACACGCGGCCGCCAGCCACATCCCCCACCAGCCCCGCCAGTTGCAGCCCGCCGGCACCACGCGTGCACCACGCGCCCACCGGCACCGTGCAGCTGCCACCCAGCGCCTGGTTCATCGCACGCTCGGCGCCTACGGTCTGCCGCGTGGCGGCGTCGTCCAGCACCGCCAGACACGCGAGCACATCCGCCTGGTCGGCGCGCGCCTCGATGGCGATGGCTGCCTGCCCCGGCGCCGGCAGCCAGTCAGGCGGCCGCAGTCGGCTGCGGATATGCCCGCCCAGCCCCAGTCGCTCCAGCCCCGCGCAGGCGAGGATGATGGCGTCGTACTGGCCCGCCTCCAGCTTGGCCAGCCGCGTGCCCACGTTGCCGCGCAGGTCGAGCAACTCCAGGTCCGGCCTGAGCGCGCGCAGCAGCGCCTGCCGGCGCAGCGAGGAGGTGCCCACCTTCGCCCCTGGCGGCAAGCTGTCGAGGTCGGCGTGGCGAGGGCTGACAAAGGCATCGGCCGCATCCGCGCGCGCAAGGATCGCCGGCAGCGTGAACGCGGGTTCCAGCTCCACCGGAACATCTTTCAGCGAATGCACGGCCAGCTCGGCGCGGCCTTCCAGCATCGCCACCTCCAGCTCCTTCAGGAACAGCCCCTTGCCACCGATGGCGGCCAGCGGCTTGTCCAGGATCTCGTCACCGCGCGTGGAGAGCGGCACCAGCGTCACCGTGATCGCCGGATGCGCCGCGCGCAGGCGCGCCGCCACGTGCTCGGCCTGCCACAGCGCCAGCGCGCTCTTGCGGGTAGCAATGCGCAGGATGTTCGAAGTCATGCCCGTTCCACGCTTTGATTCATGCGCCATTGTCGCCGAAGCGGCCGGGCGAGGGCTAACCCATCCGTAGCAGCTTGCGCAGCGCCGGCAGGTTGCGCCGGCTCACCTCGGGGCTGAAGTCGGTGCCGGCGAGGCGGGCCAGGGCGCGACCGTCGGCCAGCACCTTCAGGCCGATCAGGCGGGCCGGCGGCACCAGGCAGTTGCGGTGCAGGCGAAGCAGTTGCTCGGGGTAGGCCTCTTCGAGCTGGCGCAGGGAGTCGTCGATCAGAAGTTCGCCGCCGGCATGTCGCACGACGACGTATTTTTCCTCGGCGAGCAGGCAAATCACCTCGTCCAGCGCCACCCGCACCTGCTCGCCGTGCACCCGCGCATGCAGCCAGGCGCGCGTGGCCGGCGGCGTTTCGGCGAGGCGCTTTTGCGCACGCTGCAAGGCCTCGCGCAGGCGCTCCAGGCGCACCGGCTTGAGCAGGTAATCCACCGCCTCCAGCTCGAAGGCCTGAAGCGCATGGTTTTCGTAGGCGGTGCAGAACACCACCAGCGGCCGCGCGCGCCCGGCCAACCGCGCGGCCAGCGCGAGGCCGTCCAGCCCCGGCATGGCGATGTCCAGCAACAGCAGGTCGGCTTGCTTGTCGGCGAGCGCCGCGAGCGCGGCGTCGCCGTCGGCCGCGCTGCCGACGCATTGCACGCCTTCGCATTCACCCAGCAGGCTGGTCAGGCGCAGGCGCGCCAGGGGCTCGTCGTCGACCACCAGTACGCGCATCGTCAGCCGCCCCGCCCGTCTCGCGGCAGGCGCAGGCGCACCACATAGCGGTCGCCCTGCGCGCCGGCCCGCACGTCGGCGTGCGGGCCGTAACGGAAGGCCACGCGCCGGCGCACGCTGTCCAGTCCGTGGCCGCTGCCGCCGCGCGCCGGCGTGGCGGGCAGCGGATTGGTGATCTCGATGACGAGCGCGTCGTCGGCCACGTCGGCGCGCAGCGTCACCGCGCCGCCTTCGCGCAGCGGCTGGATACCGTGCAGCACGGCGTTCTCCACCAGCGGCTGCAGCAGCAGGCGCGGCAACGGGAAATCGCGCGGTGCCGTGGCCAGCTCGCGCTCCACGCGCAGGCGTTCGCCCAGGCGCAACTGCTCGATGGCCAGGTAGCGGTCGATCAGATCCAGCTCCTCGCCCAGCGTGCCGTCGCTGCGCTCGTGTTGGCCCAGCGCGGCGCGGAACAGCTCGGCCAGATCCTCCACTGTGCGCTCGGCGGCCTTGGGATCGAGCGGAATCAGCGCCGCCACGGTGTTCATGCTGTTGAACAGGAAGTGCGGACGGATGCGCGCCTGCAGCGCCTCCACCTGCGCGCGGCTCACCGCGGCCAGGCGCAGCTGCCACTGCGCGGCCACGTAGAAGTAGCGCAGGATCGCCGCGCCCAGCAGCGCCGCGATCAGGACGTTGTCACGCACGAAACTCGCCGCGCCGTCCTTGACCAGGCCCATGGCCAACGCCGCGTCCAAGCCATGCGCCACCCAGCTCGCCACGCCCACCAGCAGCAACAGCAGCAGCCAGGCCGCGAGATACGGCAGGTGTCCGGGCAGGCGCTGCAGCCAGGGCCGCGAAAGGCACAGCGCCACGCCGACCAGCAGCACCAGCCAGGCCACGAACAGGATGCCCACGCTGTAGCCGGTCAGGTCGCGATGGTCGCCCGCCGCCAGCCACACCACGGTGGCCGCCAGCGCGCCGGTCAGCAGCAGGGTGAACAGCACCGGCAGGCTGCAGAAATCCGGCAGCAGGCTGGGCTCGTCGCTCTGGCGTGGGAGGGCTAGGCGCATGCGCGCAGTATGCCTTGAGCGCAGGGCGCGGGGCTCGGGGCTCGGGGCTCGGGGCTCGGGAAACGCAGACCGCACCAGAGGCCGACGGGCCAGTCCCGGTCAGGCCGGTGCGAAGCGCTGCGTGAGCCAGTCGCGCAGGTCGGCGATCTCCTGCGGGCACACCGCGTGCGCCATCAGATAGCTGTGCCAGTCCACGCGATAGCCCAGGCCTTGCAGCAGGTCGCGGCTGGCGCTGCCGCGCGGTGGGATCACCACCGGGTCGAGGCTGCCATGCGCCTGGAAGATGGGCACGGCCGCGTTCGCGGCGCTGCGCTCGGCGGCCACGGTGTCGGCGATGGGCAGGTAGGTGGAGAGCGCCACGATGCCCGCCAGCGGCTGCGCATGGCGCAGGCCGGCGCTGAGCGCGATGGCGCCGCCCTGCGAAAAGCCAGCCAGCACGATGCGCTCGCTGGGCACGCCGCGCGCGTGCTCGCGCGCGATCAGCGCCTCCACCGCCGCGACCGAGGCGCGGATGCCGGCTTCGTCCTGGCGCGCGCCCAGGTCGAAGCTGGCGATGTCGTACCAGGCGCGCATCGGCACGCCGCCGTTCACCGTCACCGGTCGCACCGGCGCGTGCGGGAACACGAAGCGCACGGCCGGCCAGTGGGCCGCGACCAGCTCCGGCACGATGGGCGCGAAGTCGTGGCCGTCGGCGCCCAGGCCGTGCAGCCACAGGATGCTCCAGCGCGGGTCGGCGCCGGTGGCGTGTTCGACGGCGGGCAGCAACGTGCTCATGCGCGCTCCAATGGCCAAGATGAAAACCGTGAGTTTCGCCGATGCCCGCGACGCTGGCTACAACCACTCGCGCGGCTGGAGGTAGTCCGCCAGCCGCGCCTCGGCGGAACCGGGCTCGGGCTGGTAGGCGTACTCGAAACGCACGCGCGGCGGCAGGCTCATCAGGATGGACTCGGCGCGGCCGCCCGACTGCAGGCCGAACAGCGTGCCGCGGTCGTAGACCAGGTTGAACTCCACGTAGCGGCCGCGGCGGTAGAGCTGGAACTCACGTTCGCGCTCGCCGTAGGGCGTGTCGCGGCGGCGCGCGGCGATCGGCAGGTAGGCGTCGAGGAAGCCCTGGCCCACGGCCCTGGTGAAATCGAGGCAGCGCTCGAAGCCGCCTTCATTGAGGTCGTCGTAGAACAGGCCGCCCACGCCGCGCGTCTCGCCGCGGTGCTTGAGCGTGAAGTACTCGTCGCACCACTGCTTGAAGCGCGGGTAGACGTCTGCACCGAACGGCGCGCACAGCTCGCGCGCCACCGTGTGCCAGTGCACCACGTCCTCGTCGAACGGGTAGAACGGGGTGAGGTCGAAGCCGCCGCCGAACCACCACACCGGCTCCACGCCCGGCTTGCTGGCCTCGAAGTAGCGCACGTTGGCGTGCGTGGTGGGCACATAGGGATTCAGCGGGTGCAGCACCAGCGACACACCGGTGGCGATGAAGCTGCCGCCGGCCAGCTCGGGCCGGTGCGCGGTGGCGCTGGGTGGCAACTGGTGGCCGCTGACGCGCGAGAAGTTCACGCCCGCCTGCTCGAACAGTGCGCCGCCGCGCAGCACGCGGGTACGTCCGCCGCCGCCCGCCGCGCGCGTCCAGGCGTCCTCCGCGAAACGCGCGCCACCGTCGAGTTGTTCCAGCGCGCCGCAGATGCGGTCCTGCAGTTCGCGCAGGAAGCTTTCGGCGCGGTCGGCTTGTTCGCTCATGAGGGCTACTCCGTGGTGATGACGTCGAGCTTAGCAAGTGCGGCGCACACCGCCGCTGCGACGCCGTGTCGCGCGCACCTGCACCAGGAGCGTGAGCGGATCAAGACGCGGCTTGGCTTCCATCGACCAGCCGCCTACGCTTGCGCCATGACGATGCCGACCATGCCTCGCGCAACCGCCCCACCGCCGCCCAGCGAGGACACCGCCGTCCCTGCTGGCCTGCCGCGCTGGTGCGTGCTGATCCCCTGCCTCAACGAGGAAGCCGCGATCGGCGCGGTGGTCGCGTCCGTGCTGGCCTTGGGCGCGCCGGTGATCGTGGTGGACGACGGCTCCAGCGACCGCACGCCGGAGATCCTCGCCGCCCTGCCGGTGACGCTGCTGCGCCACACGCGCCGCTGCGGCAAGGGCCAGGCGCTGCGCGAAGGCTTTCGCGAGGCCTTGCGGCAGGGCTTTGCCGCCGTGCTCACCATGGATGGCGACGGCCAGCACCTGGCCAGCGACATCCCGCGCCTGCTCGCCGCCGCCGTGGCGCACCCCGGCCAGATCGTGATTGGTGCGCGCCTGCTGGACAAGGCGCAACAACCCAAGGCACGCCGCCGCGCAAACGCGGTGGCGGATTGGGGGATTTCCTGGGGCTGCGCGCAGCCGGTGGCCGACACGCAGAGCGGCCAGCGTTGGTATCCGCGCGCCGTGCTGGATCTGGTCGACCTGCCCGCGCAGGATTTCGTGTTCGAGGCCGCGCTGCTGATCGCCGCCTCGCGCGAGCTGGGCATGGGCATCGTCTCGGTGCCGATCGCCTCGCGCTACCACGCCGGCCACCGGCCCAGCCATCTGCGCCCGGTGCGCGACGTCACCCGCATCACGGTCTATACCATCCTGCGCGTGCTGCACTACGGTCACGTGGTGCGCGCCTATCGCCGCGGCCAGCGCGCGCCGCGCGTCGTCGACCCCGCGCCGCTCGAACTCACGCCGCCGGTGTCCGCCAGAAATCGTGGAAGTTGAACCAGTTGTACGGCGCCACCCGCACGTAGTGCTCCAGCCGCTGCGCATAGCGCGCCAGCACGGCGTCCAACGCGGCGGCGCGATCGGCACGCGCGATCGCCACACGCTCGGCGAAGGGCTCGAAAATCAGCCGGTAGCGGTTGCCGCCCTCGTACAAGCCAAAGCACAGCAGCACCGGCACTTGCAGTGCACTCGCCAGCAGCCACGGCCCCACCGGCAAGGGCGCCGGCGCGCCGAGGAAATCCACCATGCGCTCGGCCTCGTGCGTGCCGGCGCGGTCGGCCAGCAGCGCCACCATCGCGCCCTGCCGGCACGCCTCGGCGGCGGCCAGCGCGATGTGCGCGCCGCCTTGCGCCGCATCGATCACCGCCGCGCCCACCTCGGGTGCCAGCGCTTCCAGCAGGGAGGTCATCGCCGGCGTCTTGCCCTTGTCCAGCACCACGCGCAACGACAGCTCCGGGCGGCGCGCCGCCAGCACGCGCAGCGCCTCGAAGCTGCCCTGGTGCGAACCCACCAGCAGCACGCCGCGGCCCTCGGCCAGGCATCGCTCCAGCTCGGCCAACCCCTCGACGGCGATGGCAAAACCGCGCTCGCCGCGCGCCAGCAGAAAGACCCGATCCAGCGTGGTGGCCGCATAGGCGTGGAACTGACGCAGCAGCTGCCCGAGGCGCGGCGGCCGACCGAAGGCGCGCGCCAGGTATTGCCGCGAGGCGCGGCGCTCCTCGCCGCGGCGCAAGAAGAAATACAGGGTGATGGGATACAGCAGCAGCCGGGCGAAACGGCGCCCGCCGTGGAGCGCCAGCGTGAGGATCAGCCACAGCGCGAAGCGCCCACCGCCCTCGCGCTGCGCGCGCCAGTGCGCGGCTTTAGGCGACGCGGTGTTGTTCGACATGGGCCGACAGTTCGCGCAGGCTGGCGAAGGCGCGCGTGCTGGCCGCGTCTTCCGAACGCAGCTGGACGCCGTAGCGCCTGGACACCGCCAGCGCGATCTCCAGCGCATCGATGGAATCCAGCCCCAGGCCGTCGCCGAACAGCGGCGCATCCGGATCGATGCCCGCCGGCTCAACGCCTTCGAGGTTCAGGCACTCCACGATCAGGGCCGCCAGCTCCCGTTGGGCGGTGGTCAAATCGGCCATGTGCGAAAACCCGGCAACATCGTGGAATCACTGAAAAACGGCCACAAAGTGTACCATGACGGCCTTGTCTCACCGGTTGCAAGCATGATCGAGGGTTGTGGAAACAGACCGGCCGATGCCGGCTCCGTGCGCGCGCCGCGCATCGCCTACCGCACCAACGCCGTCGCCCGGACGCTGGCCGAGCCCGGCACGCTGGCGCTGTTCGGTTTCGGCGGCGCGACGGCGGATCACGACGATCCGCGCTGGCTGCGCGTGTCGCTGGCCAGCCTCGACGACAGCGTTCCATGCGAGGTCTGGCACGTGGACGCCGCGGTGCGCCACGGCCGCGACGGCGCACTGCGCTGGTCGGCCGGCGGCGGCTGGCTGTACGCCGCGCTGGAGCTGGATGAGCGCGAGCACGGCGGCCCCGCCGGCGCGGCGCGCACCGCCTACGCGCAACTGCGCGACTTCGTCCGCGGCCGCGAGGAACACCACGTGCTGCGCCTGTGGAACTACCAGGGCGCAATCAACGCCGGCGAGGGCGATGCCGAGCGCTACAAGCTGTTTTGCGACGGCCGCGCCGAGGGCTGCGGCGACTGGTTCGCCGACGGCTACCCGGCCGCCACCGCGATCGGCCACCACGGCGAGCCGCACCTGCTGCAGGTCTACCTGCTGGCTTGCGCGCAGGCCGGCACGGCAGTGGAAAATCCGCGCCAGACCAGCGCCTGGCGCTACCCGCGCCAATATGGCCGCACCGCCCCCGGCTTTGCCCGCGCGATGCGCCTGCCCGGCGCGGACGCGCTGGCGATCTCCGGCACTGCCGCCGTGGTAGGCCACGCCTCCGCCCATGACGGCGACACCGCCGCGCAGCTCGCCGAAATCCTCGCCAACCTCGACGCCCTGCTGGCCAACGCCGGCATGCCCAGCGGCTTCGACACCCAGTCGCCGCTGAAGGCCTATGTACGCCACCCCGGCGACGCACCGCGCGTGCGCGAACTGCTCGCCCGCCATCTGCCCGGCGTGCCGGTGCTGCTGCTGCACGGCGACGTCTGCCGCCGCGAATTGCTGGTGGAGCTGGATGGCTGGCGCTACGCCTGAGGCGCACCTTCGCCGGATATTATTTTTTCGCGTATGCCGGATCGATGACGGTAACGAATTGGTGAACTTCGTCCCGAATGTAGGGATTCGCCGGCCCCTTGTCGCTGGCGGCGGACTCCTGTGATCGCAGCGACACGGACTGCAGCAACTTGCCGGTCGTCGCGTCAAATACGTACAAGACCGCGGAGTACCCGACCCGCGGCGAAGTCGATTGGCCGTAACCGCCGAGCGTGGGGTTGGAAGAGCCGGCGCTCATCCAGGGCTTGTACAGCACGCTCAAGCGGTAGGGCCAGGCACCCTGCACGCTGGCCGGCGCTCCCTGCGTAAAAGCGCTGTCGTTCGACTCCACGAAGTGCACGGCCACGTGCCGCGCGTCGGCCCAGTCACGGAATGCGTTTTCAACCGTTACGCAGCTTACGCTCTCGCTGCTGCAGGACAGGTACAGGCTGAAACGCGGACTGGAATCCGCGTCGAACAGCGACAGCGGCTGCAAGCTCTCCTGCGCCCGACGGTTCCCCGCTGCGACCGTACTGGCGCAGCCTTGCAGCAAAGACGCTGCGGCGATGACCATCCCCAACCACCGTATCCGCATGCCGTGCTCCTCGGTCGATTGCAGCCATGTCCAATGGGGGCCGATCATAGCGAAAGCCACCGGGCGACGGCCACGGCGAGCGACGTTCAGGGAGAGTCGCCGAGGCGCGGCCCGAACTTCAACCATGCCGACGCTGCCAGGCCACCGTAGTACCGGTCGACCGCCGCGGCCTGAGCGCGCGCACGCCGGACATCGCCGCGGACCAGCGTCGCACCGATGCCGGCTACCGCCGATGCCAGCCGTGTGTCCCACTGCGCGCGACAGGACGCCAGTTGCTCCGGCCGCGGCGGCGCCGGCCGCCCCAGCGCATCCAGCGCCTGCCCCAGGGCGGCCGCGCCGGCGATTTCGTGACCCAGCCACGGCGGCGTCACGCTGGCCATGTCGGTCACGCACCCGCGACGCAGCGCCTGGTGGCTGGTCCTGTCCATCTGCAGGTGGGCATGGTCCTGCCCGCCGGTGAGGAAGACCAGCCGCGTATCCTGCTGGAAGCGCTGGAACAGCACAGCCGGTGGCAGGCTGAGCCCGCTGCCGCCCGGCGGATCGCTGCCGGCTGCTAGCAAGGCGCCGCGGAATACGTCCGGATAGCCCAGCGCGATGCGCAGCGCCACCCGCGAACCGCCGGAAAACCCTCCCACGTACACGCGCGCGGGATCGAGCGGATAGCGTCGGCCGACGTTAGCCCACGCCAGCAGCGCCAGCGGCACGCGGCGGTCGATCACGTCAGCCGTGTTGCCGGCGTGCGCCATGCTCACGTAGATCAGCCCGCGCCGATCCAGCTCTTGCGCCCAGCCTTCCGGCAGATCCGCCTGCGGCCACGGCGGCACGAACACCAGCAGTCCATAGCCCGATGGCGGCGGCGTGCCGGTCGGCACGTACAGCACGAAGCGCTCCCGCGCCAGGTCGATCGACTGCTCGCGCATCGCCCCGTGATGCACGGCGAGATAGCTCTGCAGACGCGCATAGGTCAGCGGAGTGAACAGGCGTCGCGCGATCTCGCTGCCCCGCGACAACGGCGTGTACGTATCGAAGTGCACATCCCGCAGCAGGCCCGTCGACGGTGCCGCTGCGTCCCGGACGGAATCGGCATGCATGCCGAGACCCGGCATCGGCAAGGTGCAAAGCAGCCACCCCACCGCCATCGCGGCAACACGAACCGGATGGGCGGCAACCCGCAGCATGAGGGCAGCTTAAGGCTGCGCGGGGCGCCGAGTACAGCCGGGGCGTGGGCACGCTGCGCCTGCCGGCGATATCAGCCTTGCTTCGTCGGCCGCTGCCAGCCCGGCAGCGTGGCTTGTCGGCCACGCGCGAGGGTAAGCCCGCCGGCGGGGGCATCCTTGGTGATGACCGAGCCGGCGCCGATGGTGGCTTGCGCGCCGATGGTGACCGGCGCCACCAGCGAGCTGTTGGAGCCGATGAAGGCGCCGTCCTCGATGCGGGTGGCGAACTTGTTCACGCCGTCGTAGTTGCAGGTGATGGTGCCGGCGCCGATATTGACGTCGCAGCCGACCACGGTGTCGCCCAGATACGTGAGGTGGTTCGCCTTGCTGTTCGCGCCGATGCGGGTCTGCTTGGTCTCGACGAAATTGCCCACGTGCACGCCGGCGTCGAGTTCGGTGCCGGGGCGCAGGCGCGCGAACGGGCCGATGGTGCAGGGGCCGTGGGTGACCACGCCTTCGAGGTCGCAGTGCGACTGCAGCACGGTGCCCGCGGCCAGCTGCACGTCCTTCAGGCGGCAGTACGGGCCCACCCGCACGCCGTCGCCGAGGCGCACGTCGCCTTCGAGGATCACGTCGATGTCCAGCTCCACGTCGTGCCCATGCGCGACTTCGCCACGCACGTCGATGCGCGCGGGGTCGGCGAGGCGCACGCCGCCCAGCATCAGCGCGTGCGCGCTGCGGCGGCGGTATTCGGCCTCCAGCCCCGCGAGCTGCAGCGCATCGTTCGCGCCGGAGGCCTCCAGCGGATCGGCACACGCCACGCTGAGCGCGGGGCGCTTCTCCGCGTTCGCCATCGCGAAGATGTCGGTGAGGTAGTACTCGCCCTGCGCGTTGTCGCAATCGAGTCCGGCGATCCACACGCGCAGCGCGGCGGCGGGCGCGACGAGCATGCCGGTGTTGACCAGGTCGATGGCGCGCTGTTCGTCGTTGGCATCCTTCTCCTCGACCACGCAGCGCACGTGGCCGTTGCCGTCGCGCAGCACGCGACCGTAGCCCTCCGGCTCGGCCACGCGGATCGCCAGCAGGCCGAAGCCGCCCTCGGTCTGCGTCAGCCCGAGCAGCGTCTCGGCGCGGATCAGCGGTACATCGCCGTAGAGCACCAGCACCTGCGCGTCGTCCGGCACGCCGGGCAAGGCCTGCTCCACCGCATGCCCGGTGCCCAGGCGCTCGGCCTGCAGCACCCAGTGCAGATCCGCCTGCCCGGCAAAGGCGGCCTGCACCTGCTCGCCGCCATGGCCGTAGACCACGTGGATGGCGGCAGGCGACAGCGCGCGCGCGGTGTCCAGCACGTGCGCCAGCAGCGGCCGCCCGGCCAGCGGCATCAGCACCTTGGGCCGCGCGGATTTCATCCGCGTGCCGGCGCCGGCAGCGAGGACGATGACGTGAAGCGGTACGGGATTCATGCGGTCGGCCCTGACGTGATGAGTCGAAAAGTCTAGCAGGGCGCCATGCCTACCTCAGCGCGCGTAGGCACCGGTCAACGCCCGTACCGTTACCTGCGTGGCGCCGGAGCGACAGGTGAAGCTGAAGACGTACTGGCGGGCGAAGCGGTGTGTCCTGCCGTCCACCGCGTGCGGGTTGGCTTGCGCATCGGCGGCCCAATGGTCGACGCGCAGCGGCTCGAATCGCCATTGCAGTACCGCCGTGCGCACGGCGGCAAAGAACGTATCCCAGGGCGGCTGCGCCATGTCGATCACGGCGCCGATGACATCACTCACCGTACCGTTCGCGTCGACGTAGACCACGGCGTCGATTTCCTCGGATGCGGGACAGGCGGCGAGCTGTGCAGACGGATAGGTCGGCTTCACGCGGTACAGCGGTTCGCCACCGATCGTCGTTTCCCCCAACGACAACGGCACGCTGGTCATGTCTGCCGCCGTCGCCGCACCTGTCGCACGCTCCCGGCTCGCCGCGCAAGCAGTCAGGTACGACACGGCAAGGGCGACCAGCAAGGTGCGTATATTCACGGCAAGCCTTCCCGGATTCGGCACGGTCGACATGCTGCCAGATCGCCGCCCGCGGCGCAGGACTCGCAAACACGATCTGCCCACGCAAAAACGCCGGCACAAGGCCGGCGTTCCTTCTACTCACAATGCCATCGAAGCCACTTGCAGCGCCACGGGAGCAGCTCGCAATGCCCACCGAAGCGACCATGCCTTGCCTCGGACTCGAACAAAGCGACCGCTTCAGCCAAGAGTGTGGCCAAGGATGGCCGCCCGTTTGATCTTCGCGCTCACGGACGAGCGCACAAGCTCAGTGCTTGAGGTTCTTCCGCATCCGCTCCAGCGCCTGCAACTGCGCCAGCGCCTGCGCCAGCTTGGCCTGCGCCTCGGCCACTTCCACCGCTTCGGTGCGGTTGGCCAGCGCGTCCTCGGCTTCCTTCTTGGCGCGCTGGGCGGCGGCCTCGTCCAGGTCGGCGGCGCGACTGGCGGTGTCGGCCAGCACGGTGACCACCTGCGGCTGCACTTCGAGGATGCCGCCGGAGATGTAGAACTGCGCGCGCTCGCCGTTTTCCTGCAGCACGTCGACATGGCCGGGCTTGAGGCGGGTGATGAGCGGTGCGTGGCGCGGCGTGATGCCGAGCTCACCCTGGTCGCCGGTGGCGACCACCATCGTGGCCTCGCCGGAGTAGATCTCGGCTTCGGCGCTGACGATGTCGACTCGGATGGTGGTCATGGTTGGTTACTCGTTGCGGTCGCGAAGGATTGGGAAAACAGGCAAGGCGCGCCCACGACGTGGTTCCGACGCGAGAGCGCCCGTGCTCATGCGCAATCCGCTTACGCGGATTGCTTGGCGCCCATTTCCTCGCCCTTCTTGATCGCCTCGTCGATACCGCCAACCATGTAGAACGCCTGCTCGGGCAGGTGGTCGACTTCGCCTTCGACGATCATCTTGAAGCCGCGGATGGTTTCCTTCAGCGACACGTACTTGCCCGGCGCGCCGGTGAACACTTCGGCCACATGGAAGGGCTGGCTGAAGAAGCGCTCGCACTTGCGGGCGCGCGCCACCACCTGCTTGTCCTCTTCGGACAGCTCGTCCATGCCGAGGATGGCGATGATGTCCTTCAGCTCCTTGTAGCGCTGCAGCATGCCCTGCACGCGGCGGGCGATGTCGTAGTGCTCCTGGCCAACCACCTGCGGATCGAGCTGGCGGCTGGTGGAGTCCAGCGGATCCACCGCCGGGTAGATGCCCAGCGAGGCGATGTTGCGCGACAGCGTCACCGTGGAATCCAGATGCGCGAAGGTGGTGGCCGGCGACGGGTCGGTCAGGTCGTCCGCGGGCACGTACACGGCCTGGATCGAGGTGATCGAACCGGTCTTGGTGGAGGTGATGCGCTCCTGCAGCACGCCCATTTCGTCGGCCAGGGTCGGCTGGTAGCCCACCGCCGACGGCATGCGGCCGAGCAGCGCGGACACCTCGGTGCCGGCCAGCGTGTAGCGGTAGATGTTGTCCACGAAGAACAGCACGTCCTTGCCCTTGCCGTGCTCGTCCTTCTGGTCGCGGAAGTACTCGGCCATGGTCAGGCCGGTCAACGCCACGCGCAGGCGGTTGCCCGGCGGCTCGTTCATCTGGCCGTAGACCATCGCCACTTTCGACTCGGGCAGGTTGTCGATCTTGACGACGCCGGCGTCCTGCATCTCGTGGTAGAAGTCGTTGCCTTCGCGGGTACGCTCACCCACGCCGGCGAACACCGACAGGCCCGCGTGCTGGGTGGCGATGTTGTTGATGAGTTCCAGCATGTTCACCGTCTTGCCCACGCCGGCGCCGCCGAACAGGCCGACCTTGCCGCCCTTGGCGAACGGACAGACCAGGTCGATCACCTTGATGCCGGTTTCCAGCAGCTCGTTGGCCAGCGCCTGCTCGTCGTAGGACGGCGCCTCGCGGTGGATCACCCAGTGGTCTTCGGCGTTGATCGGGCCGACTTCGTCCACCGGGTTGCCCAGCACGTCCATGATGCGGCCGAGCGTGGCGTTGCCCACCGGCACCTTGATGCCTTCGCCGGTGTTGCGGGCCGTCAGGCCACGCTTCAGGCCGTCGGTGGAACCCAGCGCGATGGTACGCACCACGCCGTCGCCCAGCACCTGCTGCACTTCCAGCGTGATCTCGGTACCGTCGATCTTCAGCGCGTCGTACACCTGCGGCACCTGATCGCGCGGAAACTCCACGTCGATGACCGCGCCGATGATCTGAACAACTTTGCCCTGGCTCATTTGGAGTGCTCCGGATGAATCTTTGTGATTTCGTATCAGCGCCGACGAGTCGTCGCTATGCGTTCTTTTCAAGGGCTGTCGCGGTTACACCGCGGCAGCTCCTCCCACGATCTCGCTGATTTCCTGCGTGATCGCGGCCTGGCGGGTCTTGTTGTAGACCAGGGTCAGCGTGTCGATCACCTTGTTCGCGTTGTCCGACGCGCTCTTCATCGCGACCATGCGTGCGGCGTGCTCGCTGGCGTGGTTTTCCAGCACGCCCTGGTACACCACCGCCTCGATGTAACGGCCCAGCACGTGCTCCAGCACGGTCGGCGCATCGGGCTCGTAGATGTAGTCCCAGTCGTGGCCCTGCTCGAGCTTGATGCCGGCATACGCCGACTCCCCGGCAGCCTGATGCGCTTCCAGCTCCGCCGCCACCAGCGGCAGCGGCAGCAGCGCATCGACGGTGGCCGTCTGCGTCATGGTGTTGACGAAGTCGTTGTAGGCGAGGAAGACGCGATCCAGGCCGTTGGCCTGGTAGGCGTCCAGCACCACCTTGATGACGCCGATCAACTGTTCCAGCTTGGGCCGCTCGCCCAGGTGGGTGACGCTGCCGACCAGGTTCACGCCCTTGAGGCGGCGGAAGAACTGCTGCGCCTTCTGGCCGATCGCCACCACGTCGACGGCGACGCCCTGCTCCTGCCAGGCCTGCACCGCCGGCAACAGCTTGCGGAACAGGTTGGAGTTCAGGCCGCCGCACAGGCCGCGGTCGGTGGACACCACGATGTAGGCCACCCGCGCCACGTTCGGCCGCTCCACCAGGAACGGATGCTTGAAGTCCGTCGAGGCCTGCGCCACGTGCGCGATCACCTTGCGCATCTGCCGCGCATAGGGGCGCGAGGCCTTCATCAGATCCTGCGCCTTGCGGATCTTCGAGGCCGAGACCATTTCAAGCGCGCGCGTCACCTTGCGCATGTTCTGCGTGCTCTTGATCTTGGTTTTGATTTCGCGTCCGCTTGCCACAGGTCTACCTCGGGACTCGGGACTCGGGACGCAGGACTCGGCACCGCCGAGACCGTCAACCCGAGTTGTATCTCGTATGCAGGCCTCGCGATCCGGAAGCTGCGGGACGCGCTTGCGCGAGTCCCGAGTGCCGAATCCCGAGTCCCGGCTCTCTTACCAGCTACCCGTCTTCTTGTACTCGTCCAGCGAGGCCTTGAAGACGCTTTCGATCTCGCCGTCCCAGGCACCGGTGGCGACCAGCTTCTTCATCAGCTCGCCGTGGGTCTGGTGCATGAAGGCGTGCAGGCCCTTCTCGAAATCCAGCACCTTGTTCACCGGCAGGTCGTCCAGGTAGCCCTTTTCGGCGGCGTACACGGAGAGTGCCAATTCGGCGATGGAGAGCGGCGCGTACTGCTTCTGCTTCATCAGCTCGGTCACGCGCTGGCCGCGGTCGAGCTGGGCGCGGGTGGCCGGATCGAGATCGGAGGCGAACTGCGCGAACGCGGCCAGTTCACGGTACTGCGCCAGCGCCAGCTTGACGCCGCCGGAGAGCTTCTTGACGATCTTGGTCTGCGCCGAACCACCCACGCGCGACACCGAGATGCCGGCGTTCACGGCCGGGCGGATGCCGGCGTTGAACAGGTCGGTTTCCAGGAAGATCTGGCCGTCGGTGATCGAGATGACGTTGGTCGGCACGAAGGCGGACACGTCGCCGGCCTGGGTTTCGATGATCGGCAGCGCGGTGAGCGAGCCGGTCTTGCCCTTGACTTCGCCGTGGGTGAACTTCTCCACATACTCCTCGGAGACACGCGAGGCGCGCTCGAGCAGGCGCGAGTGGAGATAGAACACGTCGCCCGGGTAGGCTTCGCGGCCCGGCGGGCGCTTCAGCAGCAGCGAGATCTGGCGATAGGCCACAGCCTGCTTGCTGAGGTCGTCGTACACGATCAGCGCGTCCATGCCGCGGTCGCGGAAGTACTCGCCCATGGCGCAGCCGGCGTAGGGCGCGATGTACTGCAGCGCGGCCGACTCGGAGGCGGAGGCGACCACCACGATGGTGTTGGCCAGCGCGCCGTTCTCTTCCAGCTTGCGCACCACGTTGGCAACCGAGGAGCGCTTCTGGCCGATCGCCACGTAGATCGAGAAGATGCCCGAGTCTTTCTGGTTGATGATGGCGTCGATCGCCAGCGCGGTCTTGCCGGTCTGGCGGTCGCCGATGATCAGCTCGCGCTGGCCGCGGCCCACCGGGATCATCGCGTCCACCGACTTGTAGCCGGTCTGCACCGGCTGATCCACGCTCTTGCGCCAGATCACGCCCGGCGCCACCTTCTCGATGGGGGCGTTGAGCTTGGCGCCCAGCGGGCCCTTGCCGTCGATCGGATTGCCCAGCGCGTCGACCACGCGGCCCAGCAGCTCAGGGCCGACCGGCACTTCGAGGATGCGGCCGGTGGTCTTGGCGGTATCGCCTTCCTTCAGATGCTTGTAGTCGCCCAGCACCACGGCGCCGACCGAGTCGCGCTCCAGGTTCAGCGCCAGTGCGGTGGCGTTGCCCGGCAGCTCGATCATTTCGCCCTGCATCACGTCGGCCAGGCCGTGGATGCGCACGATGCCGTCGGACACGCTGATGATCGTGCCCTCGTTGCGGGCTTCCGCGCCGAGCTTGAACTGCTCGATGCGGTGCTTGATCAGTTCGCTGATCTCGGACGGGTTGAGAGTGGTGCTGGACATGGGTCGATATCCTGGATTTTTGTAATCGCGATGCGGTCTTTAGAGCGTGCGGCGCGGACGCCTTGTCTTGCCCTGCGCGAAACGGGTTTCGCGTGAAATCACTGTGCCAAGCTGCTGGCGAGACGCTGCAGGCGCCCGCGTGCGGAACCGTCGATCACTTCGTTGCCGGCGTCGATCACCACGCCGGCCAGCAGCGCCGGATCGACCGCCGCCTGCAGGTCGATCTCGCGACCGAAACGGCGCTTGAGCGAGGCCTTGAGCTGCTCGACCTGGGCTGCGTCCAGCGCCATCGCGCTGGTCACCTTGACCAGCAGCTGCGACTCGGACTCGCGGCGATACTGTTCGAACAGTGCCGCCACCTCCGGCAACAGTGCCATGCGGCGATGTTCGGCCAGTTCGGTGAGGAAGGACGCGAACGGCGCATCGGCCGCGATGCCCTGCGGCAGGTGCAGCGCCACCAACTGGGCCGGCTGCACGCGCGGATCGTTGCCGAGGCCGGCAGCGCGAGGGTCGGCGGCCACCGCGGCAGCGAAACCCAGCGCCTGCGACCAGGCCGGCAACGCGCCGCTTTCCCGCGCCAGCTCGAAAGCGGCGCGGGCGTAGGGTCGAGCGAGGGTGATAGCTTGCGCCATGGCTCAGATTTCCGCGGCGAGCTGGTCGAGCAGCGCCTTGTGCGCCGTCGCATCCACTTCGCGCTGCACGATCTTCGCGGCGCCCTGCACGGCCAGTGCACCCACGCGCTCGCGCAATTGCTCGCGCGCCTGCTGCGCCATCGCGGCGATGTCGTCCTGCGCAGCGGCCTTCAGGCGATTGATCTCGGCCACCGCATCGGTGCGGGCCTTGTCGAGGATGCCGTTGGCCTGCTGCTGGGCCTTGTCGATGATCTCGGATGCTTGCTGGCGCGCCTTGCGCACCTCGTCGGCAACCTTGGCGTCGGCGTCCTTCAGCTCGGCATGCGCGCGCTCGGCGGCGCCGAGACCCTCGGCGATCTTGAGCTGCCGATCCTCGATGGCCTTGTTGATGTGCGGCCAGATGAACTGGACGCAGAACCAGATCAGGATGGCGAAAGCAATCATTTCGCCGATCAGAGTGCCGTTGGGAAGCATCGCTGCGTTACCTGTAACGTGGATTTACGAGCACGGGCGCCAAAGCTCCCGCACGAGGCAACGGCGCCGTCGAGGCGGCGCCGTGGGCCAGGGCGATCAGTGACCCGCCGCAGCCGTCAGGTTCGACAGCAGCGGATTCGCGAATGCGAAGTACATGGCCAGCGCCACGCCGATCAGGAACGCCGCGTCAATCAGGCCGGCGAGCAGGAACATGCGACCCTGCAGCAGCGGCACCAGCTCGGGCTGGCGGGCAGCGGCTTCCAGGAACTTCGAACCCATGACGCCGATACCGATACAGGCGCCGAGCGCACCGAGGCCGATGATGAGGCCGAGCGCGATGGCGGTGAAGCCCTGAACTTGGGCGATGTGAGCGACTAGTTCCACGGTGATCTCCTCGAGAAAAGAAAAACGGTTACGCGTTGAAAGGAAAAACAGTCAGTGATGGTCGTGCGCCATCGAGATGTACACGATGGTCAGCACCATGAAGATGAAGGCTTGGATCGAGATGATCAGGATGTGGAAGATGCCCCACACCGTGTAGCCGATGATGCCCATGCCATACAGCGCCCAGCCGGCCACGCCCGCGCCCGCGCTGAACAGGCCGGCGATCAGCATGAACACCAACTCGCCCGCATACATGTTGCCGAACAGTCGCATCGCCAGACTCACTGGCTTGGACACCAGCTCGACCACGTTCAGCAGAAAATTCCAGATCCACAGCGACCAGTGATTACCAAACGGCGCGGTGAACAACTCGCGCATGTAGCCACCGAAGCCCTTGGCCTTGAAGCTGTAGACGATGATGAGCAGGAACACCGTGATCGACATGGCGAAGGTCATGTTGGTGTCGGCGGTGGGCACGGCGCGGAAGTGGCCGATGCCGAATTTCTCGGTGATCCACGGCAGCAGGTCGACCGGCAGCAGATCCATCGCGTTCATCAGGAATACCCAGACGAACACGGTCAGCGCCAGCGGGCCGAGTACGCGGCGATCGCCGTGGAACACATCCTTGACCTGGCCGTCGACGAACTCGAGGATGATCTCGACGAAGGCCTGGCCCTTGGACGGCACGCCGGCCGTGGCCTTGCGCGCCTTCGACCAGAACCACAGACAGAAGAACACGCCCAGCACCAACGACACCGTGATCGAGTCGATGTGTATTGCCCAGAAACCTTCTTTGCTCGTCTGCGGAACGAGGTGCGTAAGGTGGTGCTGGATGTATTCGGAAAGACCGCCCGGCTCGCTTGCCATGCCTCAACCCTTGAATCTGAACGCCAGCAGATGAACCGCATTGGCCGCCAGCAAGCCCATCACGGCGGCCAATGGCGGCAACTTGTACTGCAACAGGATCACGGCCAAGCCGCCAATCACCACCACCCACTTCACCAGCCAACCCAGCAAGAGGCGAAAGAAAGCCGTTGCGCCACCCACCAGCCGGCCGAAGGCCTGCACGGAAAACAGCGCGGTACCCAGCGCCACCACACCAGCCCCCGCCGTCGCCGATACCGCCGCGCGCGGCCCCTGCCACAGGAATGCCGCACCGACCAGCGCCGCCACCAGCAATTGCAGCGACACCACTCGCCAGGCGAGGCGTCGACCGCTACCGAGACTGTTGAGCACGCAACCCCTCCGCAGCGGCTTCCACCGGAGCACCGATGCAGATACAAGCCGTGATCCGATCCGTAAAAGTATAGCAGTGCCGTCCTTGCAGCCACAAGCCGTCGGGGCGCGGCGATGCGCCGCGCAGCGCTGTCGTCGGGCCACCGCTATGAACTGATTCAGCTAAAGAAAAGGGCCGGACTTGGGGAAGTCCGGCCCAGACTGTCGCGCCACTGGGGAGGGGCCGCGCGACAGGGTGCCACTCGGGGAAACCGCAAGGTTTTACTTGGCGGCCTTCTTGGCCGTCGGCGCGGTGGCCGCATCATTGGCGGCCTGGCGCTGCTCCAGCACCAGCGCCTGCAGGGACTCCGCCGTTTTTTGCGTCACGGCAAGGATTTCCTGCGAGACCGTCACGGCGCGCTCGGCCTGCTCACGGCTCAGGGTGCTGCCCTTTTCCCACAGGTCGCGCAGCGCGTCGGCGTCGCGCGCCTCGAGCACTTCGGCCACAAAGGCCGACGAGGCCAGCGCCTGCTGCTCCAGCGCCTTGATCTGCAGGGCGGCAACCGTCTCCAGGCTCTTCAGCGCCAGCGACTGTGCCTTGAACGCGCCCTCGGCAGCCTGTTTGGTGTAGGCAAAAAACGGGTTGGTGAATTGCGTCGTCATGTGCTTGCCCTCGGTGGGGTGTGCGGGTAGTGGGAAGCACTCTAACAGGTAATTTTGTGCAGTGCAATATGTTTTTCCGGACAAAGTCAGATCGCTAGGCAAATGTTCATGAAACACAACCTATTACGATCCATGCGCCAACGTGGCGGCGCATCAAAAATCTGTTCGACCACAGCTGGCGCCCGAGGTGCAGGTTTCGTGCACCACCACCTTGTCCAGCCCCGGCAGGCGCTCGCGCAGGCGCTGGAAGATCCAGCGCGCCAGCATTTCGCTGGTGGGGTTGTCCAGCCCCTCGATGTCATTCAGATAGTGATGGTCGAGCTGCTCGAACAGCGGCGCGAAAGCCGCCTTGACGTCGGCGAAGTCCATCACCCAGCCGCTGTGCGGATCGGGCGCGCCGGCCACGTGCACCTCGATGCGGAACGAGTGCCCGTGCAGGCGCGCGCACTTGTGCCCTGCCGGCACGTGGGGCAGGCGGTGCGCCGCCTCGATCTGGAAAATCTTGAAGATATGCATGTGGCCTGGCCTGCGTTCGCGCTGCGCGAGTCGTTCGCATTGTAACCGGCGCCGCGCGCCGCCCCGTTGCAAACAGCGGCGCCCCTGGCCGATGCTGCGCCTTCCACAAGGACGCCCCAGCCATGCCCAACCCCGCTTGCGATGCCCTGGTGTTCTTCGGCGCCACTGGCGACCTCGCCTACAAGCAGATCTTCCCCGCTCTCCTGGCCATGCTGGGCCGTGACGGTTTCGACCTGCCCATCATCGGCGTGGCGCATGCAGGCTGGAGCCTGGAGCAGTTGCGCCAGCGTGCCCGCGCCAGCGTGGAAGAGGCCGCGCGCAAGGCCGGCACGACGCCGGACGAAACCGCCTTCGCCAGACTCATGGCGCGCCTGCACTACATCGATGGTGACTATGCCGACGCCGCCACGTTCGCCCAACTCAAGCAGGCGCTGGGCGAGTCGCGCGCGCCCCTGCACTACTTCGCCATCCCGCCCGCGCTGTTCGGTACGGTGGTGCAGGGGCTGGCGGCCGCCGGCTGCGCCAAGGGCGCACGGGTGGTGGTGGAAAAACCCTTCGGCCGTGACCTCGCCTCGGCGCAAGCGCTGAATCGCACGCTGCACGAGGTTTTCCCCGAGTCCGCCGTGTTCCGCATCGACCACTACCTCGGCAAGGAAGCGGTGCAGAACCTGCTGTATTTCCGCTTCGCCAACAGCGTGCTGGAACCGGTGTGGAACAACCGCTACGTGGATCGCGTGCAGATCAGCATGGCCGAGCAGTTCGGCGTGGACGGCCGCGGCAGCTTCTACGAAGGGGTGGGCGCGATCCGCGACGTGTTGCAGAACCATCTATTGCAGGTCACCGCGCTGCTGGCGATGGACGCCCCCGTCGGCAGCGATCCCGCCGCGCTGAACGCCGAGAAGCTGCGCCTGTTCCGCGCGATGCGCCCGCTGGCGCCGGCGGACGTGGTGCGCGGCCAGTTCAAGGGCTACCGTGCCGTGCCCGGCGTGGCGGCGGATTCCGACGTGGAAACCTTCGTGGCGCTGCGTCTTTTCATCGACACCTGGCGCTGGGCCGGTGTGCCTTTCCTGATCCGCGCCGGCAAATGCCTGCCGCTCACCACCACCCAGGTGATGGTGGACATGAAGGCGCCGCCGCTGTCGGTGTTCGACGCCGTGGGCGCGCGCGAATCCAATTACTTCCGCTTCCGCCTGAGTCCGCAGGTGGTGATCGCCGAGGGCATGCGGGTGAAGCGCGCGGGCGAGGCGCTGGCGGGCGAATCGGTGGAGCTGATCGCCCGCCACCACGCTGCCGCCGAAATGACCCCCTACGAACGCCTGCTGGGCGACGCGCTGCGCGGCGACAACGCCTTGTTCACCAGCGACGAATGCATGGAGGCCGCCTGGCGCGTGGTGGACGGCGTGCTCGACCACCCCGACGCCGCACGCCTGTACGACCCCGGCAGTTGGGGCCCGCCCGAGGCCGCCCAACTTGCCGGCGCCGAGGGCTGGCACGACCCGCAGCCGGAGGCCGCGCCGTGACGGCCACCGCGCCGCTGGTGATCCTGCTCGACGTCGACGACACCCTGCTCGACAACGATCGCTTCGCCGCCGACCTCGGCGACGAACTGGAGCGCCGCTTCGGCGCCGCCGAGCGTGCGCGCTACTGGGCGATCTACGACGCGCTGCGCACGGAGCTGGGCTACGCCGACTACCTCGCCAGCCTGCAGCGCTTCCGCAGCGGGCTGGAAAACCATCCCGCCCTGCTGGAAATGTCCGGCTTCCTGCTCGACTACCCGTTCGAGCAGCGGCTGTTCCCCGGCGCGATGGAAACCCTCGCCCACCTGCATACGCTGGGCCGGCCGGCGATCCTCTCCGACGGCGACGTGGTGTTCCAGCCGCGCAAGGTGCAGCGCGCCGGCCTGTGGGACGCACTCCACGGCGACGTGCTGATCTACCCGCACAAGCAGCGGATGCTGGATGCCATGCAGCAACGCTTTCCCGCCGCGCATTACGCGATGGTGGACGACAAGCCGCAGATCCTCGCCGACATGAAGCGCCTGCTGGGCGCGCGCCTCACCACGGTGTGGGTGAAGCAGGGCCACTACGCCGCCGCCGCGGGCCAGCGCATCGAGCCCGCGCCCGACCTGGAGATCGCGTGCATCGCGGAACTGCGCGGGCGTAAGCTTGGTGACTTCCTATGATCGATGCGGCTGCAACCTCTCCTCACCGTTCACCCCGAGCGTAGGCCACCGAGCCTACGCGGGGAGCGGCCAAGGATGGCCGCGCCTCAAAACCAGCGCCATCCATGGTGCTTCCCCGCGTACGCTTGCTGCCGCAAGCTACGCTCAGTACGAACGGAGTATTCGACAAACTCCCCTCCCCATTCTTTCAAGTGACCATCACCATGAAAGCAACCCAGCAACTGCACGACCTCGGCCAGAGCCTCTGGCTGGACAACATCACCCGCACCCTGCTCGACGACGGCACGCTGGCGCGCTACCTCCGCGACTACTCGGTCACCGGGCTCACCTCCAACCCCAGCATCTTCGACGCCGCCATCGGCAGCGGCGAAGCCTATGACGCGGCAATCCACGCCAAATCGCTGGCCGGGCTCTCGGGCGAGCCACTGTTCATGGAGCTGGCGCTGGAAGACCTGCGCCGCGCCGCCGACCTGTTCAAGCCGGTGTTCGACGCCACCCACCAGGTGGACGGCTGGGTGTCGATGGAAGTCTCGCCCCTGCTTGCCGCCGACACCGCGGGCACCATCGCCGCCGCCGAGGCGATCCACGCGCAGGCGCAGCGGCCCAACCTGTTCGTGAAGATTCCCGGCACGCCCGAGGGCATTCCGGCCATCGAGGAAGCGATCTTCCGCGGCATCCCGATCAACGTCACCCTGCTGTTCTCGCGCGATCAGTACCAGGCGGCGGCGGAAGCCTACCTGCGCGGCATCGAGCGCCGCCTTGCCGCCGGGCTCGACCCGCTGGTGGCCTCGGTGGCCTCGGTCTTCATCAGCCGCTGGGACGTGGCGGCCAACGCGCAACTGCCCGCCGAGCAGCACAACACGCTGGGCATCGCGGTGGCGCGGCAGACCTATCGCGCCTACCGCGAGCTGCTGGCCTCGGCGCGCTTCCAGAAACTCGCGGCCAAAGGCGCGCGCCCGCAGCGCCTGCTGTGGGCATCCACCGGCAGCAAGGACCCGCACGCCTCCGACACGCTGTACGTGGATGCGCTGGCCGCACCCAACACCATCGACACCATCCCCGAGAAAACCCTGCACGCGGTGGCCGACCACGGCCAACCCGGCGACGCGATGCCGGCGGACGGCGGCAACGCCGAGGCGGTGCTGGCGAAGATCGCCGCCATCGGCGTGAACCTCGACGCACTGGCGAAGAAGCTGCAGGACGACGGCGCCGAGGCCTTCGTGAAGTCGTGGCAGCAGATGCTCCAGCGCATCGCCGACAAGCAGGCCGCGCTGGACGCCAGGAGCCGGGAGCCCGTCGCCCGATGAGCCGCGCCGACCTCACCCTGCTGCCCGAGTGGCAAGCCCTGCAGCAACACTGCAGGCAGCTCGAAACCCGCCACCTGCGCGAGCTGTTCGCCGCCGATCCGCAACGCGGCGAGCGACTCGCGGCCGAGGCCGTCGGCCTGTACTTCGACTACGCCAAGCAGCGCGTGGACGACGAGGCGTTGCGCCTGCTGCGTGCGCTGGCCACGGCGCGCGACCTCAAGGGCCGCATCGCGGCGATGTTCCGCGGCGACAGGATCAACGCCACCGAACACCGCGCCGTGCTGCACGTGGCGCTGCGTGCGCCGCGCGATGCGCACATCGAGGTCGACGGCCACGACGTGGTGCCCGAGGTGCACGCCGTGCTGGATCGCATGGCCACGTTCGCCGACGCCGTACGTAGCGGCGCGTGGAAGGGCCACAGCGGCAAGCCGATCCGCAACGTGGTTTCCATCGGCATCGGTGGCTCCGACCTCGGGCCGGTGATGGCGTATGAAGCGCTGCGCGACTACAGCCGGCGCGACATGCGCTGCCGCTTCGTCTCCAACGTTGACGGCGTGGATTTCGCCGAGGCCGTGCACGACCTGGACGCCGCCGAGACGCTGTTCATCGTCTGCAGCAAGACCTTCACCACGCTGGAGACGCTGAGCAACGCGCACGCGGCACGCGCCTGGTGCGTGGCCGCGCTGGGCGACGAACAGGCTGTGGCGAAGCACTTCGTGGCGGTGTCCACCGCCGCCACGGAAGTGGCGAAGTTCGGCATCGACACGCAGCACATGTTCGGCTTCTGGGACTGGGTGGGTGGGCGCTACTCGATGGACTCGGCGATCGGCCTGTCCACCATGCTGGCGATCGGCCCGGAGCACTTCCGCGCCATGCTCGATGGCTTCCACGCCATGGACGAGCATTTCGCGAGCGCGCCGTTCGAGGCCAACCTGCCCGTGCTGATGGGCCTGCTCGGCCTGTGGAACGCCAACTTCCTCGGCGCCGCCACGGTGGCGGTGCTGCCCTACGAGCAATACCTCAAGCGCTTCCCGGCCTACCTGCAACAGCTCACCATGGAGTCCAACGGCAAGCACGTGACATTGGACGGCCAAACGGTGGACTACGCCACCGGCCCGATCTACTGGGGCGAGCCCGGCACCAACGGCCAGCACTCGTTCTACCAGCTGATCCACCAAGGCACGCACCTGATCCCCTGCGACTTCATCGGCTTCGGCCAGACCTTGCAGCCCGTGCCGGCCCAGGGCGGCGGCGACCAGCACGACCTGCTGCTCGCCAACCTGATCGCGCAGGGCGAAGCGCTGGCCTTCGGCAAGACCACCGCGCAAGTCCTCGCCGAAGGCACCGACGCCGCGCTGGCGCCGCACCGCACGTTCGAAGGCAATCGTCCCAGCAGCACCATCCTCGCCAGGAAACTCACGCCCTACGCGCTGGGCACCCTGGTGGCGCTGTACGAACACAGCGTGTTCGTGCAGGGCGCGATCTGGGGCATCGACTCCTTCGACCAGTGGGGCGTGGAGCTGGGCAAGCAGCTTGCCAAGACCACCATCGCCGAACTGGTGGCGAAGGACGAACCCCGACTCGCGCACGACAGCTCCACCAATGCGCTGATCCGACGTTATCGCGCGCTGCGTGGTGGCAGGTCAGCGTGACCGGCCCAAACACCTTCCGCTCAACCTGGTTCGTGATGACATTCCGTTGAAAGTCCCGTTCGCGCTGAGCGCAGCTTGCGTTAGCAAGCGGAGTCGAGGCGGCCCTTCGACTTCAGCCCTTCGGGCCTACGCTCAGGGCGAACGGTAAGAAGATGGCTTGGGTTCGACACCCACCAAAAGCAGCAAGAAAGTCGAGATTTCCATGAGCCCACAGATCAGCCCACTCGCCGGCCAGCCGGCACCCGCCTCCATCCTCGTCGACGTGCCCGCCCTGCTGGCCGCCTACGCCGACCTCAAACCCGACCCCACCATGCCCGCGCAGCGCGTCGCCTTCGGCACCTCGGGCCATCGTGGCTCGGCGTTCGAGCGCAGCTTCAACGAGGCGCACATCCTCGCGGTGACGCAGGCGATCTGCGATTACCGCCAGGCGCAGGGCATCGATGGCCCGCTGTTCATCGGCGCCGACACGCACGCGCTGTCGCAGCCCGCCTTCGAGACGGCGCTGGAAGTGCTGGCCGCCAACGGCGTGGCGACGATGATCTCGGCCGGCGGCGAGTTCACGCCCACGCCGGCGGTGTCGCACGCCATCCTGGTCTACAACCACGGCCGCAGCACGGGCCTGGCCGACGGCATCGTCATCACGCCCTCGCACAACCCGCCCGCCGACGGCGGTTTCAAGTACAACCCGCCCAACGGCGGCCCCGCCGACACCACCATCACCAAGTGGGTGGAGAACCGCGCCAACACGCTGCTGGAAGGCGGCCTGCGCGAAGTGCGCCGCATGCCCTACGCGCAGGCGCGCAAGGCAGCCAGCACGCATGAGCACGACTTCCTCCATGCCTACGTCGCCGACCTCGCCCACGTGGTGGACTTCGACGCGATCCGCAGCGCCGGCGTGCGGCTGGGCGTCGATCCGCTGGGCGGCGCGGGCGTGCACTACTGGCGCGCCATCGCCGAGCACCACCGCATCGCGCTAGCCGTGGTGAGCGAAACCGTCGACCCGCAATTCGCCTTCATGAGCGTGGACTGGGACGGCAAGATCCGCATGGATCCTTCTTCCAGCTACGCCATGCAGCGCCTGATCGGCCTGCGCGACGCCTACGACGTGGCCTGCGCCTGCGACACCGACCACGACCGCCACGGCGTGGTGACGCGCTCGGCCGGGCTGCTGCCCGCCAACCACTACCTCAGCGTGCTGGTGGACTACCTCTTCCGCCGGCGCCCGGGCTGGAACGCGCAGGCGATGGTGGGCAAGACCGTGGTGAGCACCGCGCTGATCGACCGTGTGGCGGCGCGCCTTGGCCGCCAGCTCTACGAGGTGCCGGTGGGCTTCAAATGGTTCGCGCCCGGCCTGCACGACGGCACGCTCGGCTTCGGCTGCGAGGAAAGCGCCGGCGCCTCCCTGCTGCGATTCGACGGCGGCGCGTGGAGCACCGACAAGGACGGCCTGGTGCCGGGCCTGCTCGCCGCCGAGATCACCGCGCGCGAAGGCCGCGACCCCGGCGAGGTCTACGCGCGCCTCACCGCCGAACTCGGCCAGCCACACACCCGCCGGGTCGACGCCGCCGCCACGCCGGCGCAGAAGGCCAGACTCTCCAGACTGTCGCCTGCGCAGATCGCCGCCGAACGCATCGCCGGTGACCGCGTCACCGCCGTGCTCGACAAGGCACCCGGCAACGACGCCGCCATCGGCGGCATCAAGGTGGTGACCGAACACGGCTGGTTCGCCGCCCGCCCCTCCGGCACCGAGGCGATCTACAAGATCTACGCCGAGAGCTTCAAGGACGAGGCGCATCTCGACAGCCTGCTGGCCGAAGCGCAGTCGGTGGTGGACGCCGCGCTGGCGTGAGGCCCTCCCCTCTCCCGCCTGCGGGAGAGGGTGCCGAAGGCGGGAGAGGAGCGCGGCGCAGCCGCGCTGACTTGCGCGCAAGATCACCTCAGCCCAACCCGCCCCCTGCAAGCACGGGCGGGAGAACGGCGATCAGCGATGCAGTGCCCGGTGCGCGATGTCGCGCCGACAGAACGCTCCGTCGAAATGAATCTTCGCCACCGCGTCGTAGGCGGTTTCGCGGGCGGCGGCGATGTCCTTGCCCAGCGCGCACACGGTGAGCACGCGGCCGCCGGCGGTGACCGCGCGGCCTTCCGCATCCAGCCTGGTGCCGGCATGGAACACCTTGGCGTCGGCGCCCAGTTGTGCGTCGAGGCCGTCGATGACGTCGCCGCTCTTCACCTTGCCGGGGTAGCCGCCGGCGGCCAGCACCACGCCCAGCGAAGGGCGCGCATCCCACTGCGCGCGGGTGTGGCGCAGCTCGCCGTCCAGCGCGGCCTCGATCAGCTCCACCAGGTCGCTCTTCAGCCGCAGCATGATGGGCTGCGTTTCCGGATCGCCGAAGCGCACGTTGAACTCGATGACCTTGGGGTTGCCGGCCTTGTCGATCATCAGGCCCGCGTAGAGGAAGCCGATGAAGGGCGCGCCCTCCATCGCCATGCCGTGCAAGGTGGGCTCGATCACTTCCTTGAGGATGCGCTTCTCCACCTCGGGCGTGACCACCGGCGCGGGCGAATAGGCGCCCATGCCGCCGGTGTTGGGCCCGAGGTCGCCCTCGTCACGGCGCTTGTGATCCTGGCTGGAGGCCATCGGCAGCGCGTGGCTGCCGTCGCTCATCACGATGTAGCTGGCTTCCTCGCCGTCGAGGAATTCCTCGATCACCACGCGTGCGGAGGCGTCGCCGAAGGCGTGCGCGCCCAGCATGTCGTGCAGCGCCAGCTCGGCGTCGGCCTGGGTCAGCGCCACCACCACGCCCTTGCCGGCGGCCAGCCCGTCGGCCTTGATGACGATGGGCGCGCCATGCGTGCGTACATAGGCCAGCGCGGGATTCAGTTCGGTGAACACCGCGTAGCGCGCGGTGGGAATGTTGTGGCGCAGGAGGAAATCCTTGGCGAAGGCCTTGGAGCCTTCGAGCTGCGCGGCGACCGCGCGCGGCCCGAAGATGCGCAGGCCCGCCGCGCGGAACTTGTCCACCACACCGGCCACCAGCGGCACTTCGGGGCCGACCACGGTCAACTCGATCTTTTCGGCCCTGGCCAGCGCCAGCAGGCCGTCCAGGTCGGTCACCGCCACGTCCGCGTTGCGCACGCCGCGCTCGTGCGCGGTGCCCGCGTTGCCGGGTGCCACGATCACCTCGGAAACCCGCAGCGACTGCTTGAGCTTCCACGCCAGCGCGTGCTCGCGCCCGCCGTTGCCGATGACCAGGACTTTCATGCCGATGACTCCGAAAACGCGTCGCCGCGCGGAAATGGACGGCCATTGTAGCCGGGCCGCGCCCGCCGCCGTCCCGCTGGGCTGGCTGTCGGGCAGGCACGCAACGGCTTGCTCGGCGGAGCCGCGTCCGGACATGTGCCGGACGCGGCGAGTTGAGAAAGTGCAGGAAAGCACTTTCTCAACACCCTGCTAGACGGGTCGTTGACATCCATGCTGGATAAATCGACCGTATCCCGAATGCGGGCCAAGCCACTCCGAAGCCGGCCTTCAGGAACGTCAAACAGGATGATGCCTTGCTGCCCGCCACCGCCAACACCTCGCTGATCCGCCGGCTTTCCCTCACGCTGTGGGGGCTGTTCCTGGCAGTGATCCTGTTGCTGTCGGTGCTGGGCCTGGTCGCGCTGCGCCTGGTGGCGGATCGCGTCGTGCCGCTGGTCATCCAGCAATGGGCGCAACTGAAGGCGCAGACCAACGAAAACCTGCTGGTGCAAGCCAACGCCAGCGTGCTGCGTTTGCGCAAGGTGTTGCTGGAACGCCTGGACGATGCCCCGCCCGGCGCCGTCGAACGGTTCGACCAGCTGTTCGTGCGCAGCCCCGACGGCTTGTGGCGCGTGCGCCCCGCGCTGGTGGACAGCGTGCACGCACCCACGCTGTACCTGCACGACGGGCCGCACGGGCTGTCCGATTCGGCGCGCCTGCGCGCCGTGGTCAGTTACCAGCTGCTGCGCGAGCAGGGTCCGGCGCTGGTGCCACCGTTCTTCTCGGCCTACATGGATTTCGTGGAAAACGGCCTGATGGTGTACGCCCGCGGCATCGACTGGGGCGACAACGCCGATGCCAAGGCCAGCAACGCCGACTATCCCACCATGCTGGGCGCCGACCCGCACCGCAACCCCACGCGCAAGGTGTTCTGGACGCCGGTGTACCGGGATAACCAGGCCCGCACCTGGATGGTGTCGGTGATCGCGCCGCTGGACTGGCACGGCCGCTGGGTGGGCACGGTCGGCCACGACGTGGCCATCCAGACCCTGCTCGATTCGGTGGACGACAACCACGGCACCGCCGTGCAGCGGCTCATCATCGACGGCCGCGGCAACCTGCTCGCCTACACCCAGCTGCGCCAGCGCATCGCCACCGCGCAAGGCCAGTTGCAGATCGCCATGCTGCACGATCCGGTGCTGGAGAAGGTGCAGCACATGGTGCTGTCCGCGCACAGCGACACCGGCGCGGGGCGCACGCCTGACGGCAGCTGGTGGGTGGCCTGGTCGCGTATCCGCGGGCCGGGCTGGTTCCAGGTGAGCATGCTGCCGCAGACGCGGGTGAACCACCTGGTGCTGCTGGCCTGGCTGGCGATGCTGGGCGCCGGCGCGTTGATCCTGCTGCCCATGCTGTGGCTGCTGCGCCGGCGCGTCCATCGCCTGGTGGCGCACCCCCTGCAGCAGCTGACCCGCGCCGTGGACGAACTCGGCCGGGGCGGCACCCCCGGGCCCATCGCGCCGGAAAGCCGGGACGAACTGGGGCGGCTGGCGGCCGCCTTCGACACCATGGCGGCCGAGCTGGCGCAGCGGCGCGACCAGCTCATCACCCTGGCCGAACACGACGCGCTCACCGGCCTGTACAACCGCCGCCGTTTCGAGGATGAACTGGCGCGCTTCTTCAGGGATGGCGCGCACGACGACCCACGCTGCACCGTACTGCTGTTCGACCTGGACGAGTTCAAGTACGTCAACGACAACTTCGGCCACCTCGCCGGCGACGCCATGCTGGTGCGCGTGGCCGGCGCGGCCAAGGCGTTGATGCGCGAGGCCGATATCCTGTGCCGGCTGGGCGGCGACGAATTCGCCGTGTTCATGCCGCACGTCCCGCTGGACAGCGCCCTCGCGCTGGCGGAGCGCCTCGTGCGCACCGTGGGCGGCACGACGCTGGAGATCGAAGGCAAGGCCCTGCGGTTGACCACCAGCCTCGGCGTGGCGCACTGCCCCGACCACGGCCGCAGCGCCGAGGAGCTGGTATCGCACGCCGACATGGCCATGTACCAGGCCAAGCGCCAGGGCAAGAACCGCTGGAACACCTACCGCCCCGACCACGACGCCGCGCAGGCGATGGCCACGCGTCTGGCCTGGAACCAGCGCATCGACTACGCGCTGGAACACCATCTGCTGCGCCTGCACTTCCAGGGCGTGTACCACGCGGGCAACCGCCAGCTGACGCATCTGGAAGCGCTGGTGCGCATGCAGGACGAAGCCGACGCCACGCAATGCGCCCCGCCGGGCGAATTCATCGGCCACGCGGAGAAAAGCGGCAAGATCCTCGACATCGACCGCTGGGTCGTGCGCGAAAGCATCGCCGTGCTGGCCGCCAACCCCACCCTGCCGGCACTGGCCATCAACATCTCCGGCCGCTCCATCGACGACCACGAGCTGCCCGGCTTCATCACCGCCGAGCTGGCCCGCCACGGCGTGGCGCCCGGGCGCCTGCTGGTGGAACTCACCGAAACCGCCGCCATTTCCGACCTGCACGACGCCGCACGCTTCATCGACGCCCTGCGCCAGGCCGGCTGCATCCCGTGCCTGGATGACTTCGGCAGCGGCTTCGCCTCCTTCGCCTACCTCAAGCACCTCAAGGTGGACGTGCTCAAGATCGACGGCATGTTCATCCGCAACCTGCCCAACGACCGCGACAACCAGGTCTTCGTGCGCTCCATCATCGAAGTGGCCCGCGGCATGGGCCAGCAAACCGTGGCCGAATTCGTGGAAGACGAGGCAACCCTGCGCCTGCTGCGGGAATTCGGCGTGGACATGGTGCAGGGCTACCACCTGGACAAACCGCAGGCGGAGCATCCGACGCTGCGGGGGTAAGGCGGGGCTTCCCGGACGCGGGCAAGCGGGCTTCGCCAAGAACGGGGTCAGGTTCAAGAACGGGGTCAGGTTCACTTAACTCGGCGCAGCAGAACACCCGCCAGCAGCTCAGCAACTTCAGCCATGACGCCGGCAGGCGCACGAAACCGCTTTGGTGCTGACGACAAAACGAGGATCAGGAGCCCCTCTCCAGCCCTGCGGGCAGCCTCTCCCGCAAACGGGAGAGGCGAGAAGCAAGCGGGCTCAACCCAGCAGCGCCAGCAGTGCCGCCCTTGGCAGCTTGCCCGTCTCATTGCGCGGCAGCGCGTCCACCAGACGCAGGCGGCGTGGCAGGAAGACCGGGTCGACGGCCGTGCGCAGGGCATCGAGGATGGCGGCTTCGGTGAGCGTCGGCGCCACCGCGAGCGCGGCGATGCGGCGCACGCCGCTGGCGTCGGCTTCGTCGAGCTGGAACACCACGCCGTCGGCGACGCCGGGGATGGCGAGCAGGCGGCGGGTGAGGTCGCCCAGCGAGGCACGCTTGCCGGCGATTTCCAGCAGGTCGGTGTTGCGGCCACGCAGCTGGAAGCGGCGGCCGTCGTCGGTGAGGCTCACCAGGTCGGCGAGGGTCACCGCAGCATCGAGCCGATCGGCGTCCACGGCGGTGCCGTCGGGTTGCGGATGCAGGCGCACGCCGTCGAACAGCATCCAGTCGGCGTCCCGGGTGAGGCGGCGACCGGCGATGGCGCAGGTTTCGGTGGAACCGAACACTTCCAGCAGCGGCGCGTCGAAGGCGGCTTCGGCAGCGCGGGCCAGCTCGGGCGACAGCGGCGCGGTGGCGGAAAGCATCGCCGCCAGCGGCGGCAGCACAGTGCCGGCGGCGAGCAGGGCGCGCAGGTGCACCGGCGTGGTGACCAGGAGACGCGGCGCGGGCAGCTCGGCCAGCGCGCGGGCCACGTCGGCGGGGAAGAAGGGGCGGCCGGCGTGCACGGCGGCCGCACCGAGGAGCGGCAGCAGCACGCTCATCTCGATGCCGTAAATGTGTTGCGGCGGCACGGTGGCGACGATGTGGAAAGGCGCCCCGACGACCTCGCGCAACATGGCCTGGGTGCCGGCGCTGCTGGCGTGGAGACTGCGCCAGCTCTTGGCGTGGGCGCGCGGCGTGCCGGTGGAACCGGAGGTATAGGCGATCAGTGCGAGGTGTCCAGCATGGATGGCCGGCACTGCGGCGCCGATGGCGACGGGTTCCACATCCAGCGTGGGCAGCCGATGGTAGGCCGGCGGCGCGTGCACCAGCGCCTGTTCGCCCACGGCATAGCAGCCGGGATGGGCCGCCATCACCTCGGCCACCGCCTGCGGTGCGCGCGAAGGCGGCAGCAGGTTGGTCTGGCCACGCGTAATCAGGGCGCAGAAAGCGACCAGGAAGGCGTAGCGGTCGTCGCACAGGTTCACCGCGGCGCCCGCTGCGGGCAGCCACGCGGCGACCGCGTGCACCTGAGCGAGGAACTGCGCCGCGCTCACCGGTTGGCCGTGGCGGTGGGCCACGATGCGCTGCGGATCGTCGGCGCGCAGCAGGGGCAGGCGCTGACCGCCCTTGCCTTGCTCTTCGCTGTTGACGCCAGCCACGACGCTGCTCCGCATGCTCGCCGGCGAGGCAGGGGAAAACTCCGGCGGCGTCATGCGCGGATCACGGCGCCGGTGAGCGCGTCGCGGATGCCGGTGGGGCGATCCAGTCCGCCCAGCGGGGCGTCGAGCAGGCCATCCAGCGCGGCGCCGAAATAATCGCGCACGGCCTGCGCGCTCATCGCCGGCGGCACGCCGTGCGGGTTGGCGCTGGTGGAAACCAGGGCGCCGCCGAACGCGCGGCACAGCGCGGCGGCGGGCGCGTGGGCGGTGACGCGCAGTGCGATGCCGGCATGCCCGCCGGCCACGTAGTCGGGCACATCCGGTGAGCGCGGAAAGATCCAGGTATGCGGGCCGGGCCAGCTGGCCTGCACCTCTTCCAGCACCTTGTCCGGCACCTTGGCGAAGTCGATGTAGCGCCGCACCTGCGCGAAGTCGGCGGCGATCAACAGCACGCCCTGCGTGGCAGGGCGCCGCTTGAGCGCGAAGATCTGCTCGAAGGCCGCGCGGTTGTGCGGATCGCCGCCCAGGCCGTAGACGCCTTCGGTGGGATAGGCCAGCACGCCGCCGGCGCGCAGCAGGGCGGCGGCGGCATCGAGTTCGGCGAGGGTGAAGGTTTGCGGCATCAGGTCAGTGTTCCGGGCCCTGCACGTCCGTGGCGCGAATCCAGCCGGGCGACGGCTCGGCGCAGCACGGCGGCAAGCCCGAACCCTCTCCCCCAACCCCTCTCCCGGAGGGAGAGGGGAGCACCGCAGGAGCCAGCATGCAAGGCATCAGGCGGGGGTCTTTTTCGCGGCGGCTTTTTTGGTGGCGGCCTTCTTGGTGGCGGTCTTCCTGGTCGCCGTTTTCTTCGCGGGCGCCTTCTTGGCCGCAGCCTTCTTGACCGCCACCTTCTTCGCGGCGGGCTCCTTCTTGGCGGCGGTTTTCTTCGCCGCGGTCTTCTTGCCGAAGCGGCCCGGTTTCTTGGCCGGTGCGGCGGCGAGCAGCTCCAGGCACTGCGCCTCGGTGAGCTCCTTGGCTTCCTGGTCCTTGGGAATGCGTGCGTTCTTCTCGCCGTCGGTGATGTAGGGGCCGTAGCGGCCGTTGAGCACCTGCACGCCGTTGCCGAAGTCGTTGATGACGCGGTTGGCGAGCATTTCAAGCTTGTCCGCCACCAACTGCAGCGCGCGCGGCAATTCGATGGTGTAGGGGTCGTCCTCGGGTTTGAGCGAGGCGTAGGTGCTGCCCTGCTTCACGAAGGCGCCGAAGCGGCCCACTCCCACGCTGACCTCGTCGCCGTTCGGCGCGCTGCCCAGCTGGCGCGGCAGCTTGAACAGTTCCAGCGCCTCTTCCAGCGTGATGGTGTGCATGCTCTGGCCGGGACGCAGCGAAGCGAATTGCAGCTTCTCGTCCGAGTCCTTGTCGCCGATCGCGGCATACGGCCCGAAGCGACCCAACCGCACGAACACCGGCTTGCCGGTTTTCGGATCGGCGCCCAGCTCGCGCGCGCCGGTGGCCTCGCTGCGATCCACCGACTCGGTCTTCTCGTCCACCTGCTGCTTGAACGGCTGCCAGAAGCGCTGCATCAGCGGCACCCAGGCTTCCTCGCCGCGACTCACCGCGTCCAGCTCGTCCTCGAGCTTTGCGGTGAAGTCGTAATCCACGTAGCGGCTGAAGTGCTGGGTGAGGAACTTGCCCACCGCGCGACCGATGTCGGTGGGCTTGAAGCGGCGGCTGTCGAGCAGCACGTACTCGCGGTTCAAGAGCACCTGGATGATGCTGGCGTAGGTGGACGGACGGCCGATGCCGTACTCCTCCAGCGTCTTCACCAGGCTCGCCTCGGAGTAGCGCGGCGGCGGCTCGGTGAAGTGCTGGTCGGCGGCGATGGCGTGCAGCGGCACCGCCTCGCCCTTTTCCAGTCGCGGCAGGCGGCGGCCTTCATCATCCTCGTCGGCGGCCTTCTGGTCGCGGCCTTCCTCGTACACGGCGAGGAAGCCGGGATCGACCACGGTGGTGCCGGTGGCGCGGAAGGCGGCATCGCCGCCAGTGGCGTGCGGCAGCGCGAAATCCACCGACACGGTGTTGAGCGTGGCGTGGATCATCTGGCAGGCCACGGTGCGCTTCCAGATCAGCTCGTACAGCTTGCGCTGTTCGTCGTTGAGGAACGAAGCCACTTCGCGCGGCGTGCGCATGGCCGCGGTGGGGCGGATCGCCTCGTGCGCCTCCTGCGCGTTCTTGCTCTTGGTCTTGTAGACCTGCGGCGCGTCGGGCAGTGCCTTGGTGCCGAAGTCGCGGGTGATCAGGTCGCGCAGTTCGCCCAGCGCGTCCTGCGACAGCGCGGTGGAGTCGGTACGCATGTAGGTGATGAGGCCAACGTTGCCCTCGCCGCCCAGCGCCACGCCCTCGTACAAGCCTTGCGCCACCTTCATGGTGCGGCTGGTGGTGAAGCCCAGCTTGCGCGCGGCCTCCTGCTGCAAGGTGGAGGTGGTGAACGGCGGCGCGGGGCGGCGCTTGCGCTCCTTGGAACCCACCTCGCTCACCGTGAGCCGACCATGCGCGGCTTCGGCGAGCTGGGCGCGTGCGGCCAGTGCGTCGGCCTCGTTGGTGAGGTCGAACTGCTCGAACTTCTTGCCGTGCAGGCGGGTGAGCTTGGCGCTGAACTCGCCCTCGGCGTGCTTGAGCTGGGCTTCCACCGTCCAGTATTCGCGCGCCTTGAACGCCTCGATCTCCTCCTCGCGCTCCACGATCATGCGCAGCGCGGGCGACTGCACGCGACCGGCGGAGAGGCCGCGCTGCACCTTGCGCCAGAGCACCGGCGACAGGTTGAAGCCCACCAGGTAATCCAGCGCACGGCGCGCCTGCTGGGCGTCCACCATGTCCAGCGACAACTCGCGCGGCGCGGCCACTGCGGCCTTGATCGCCTTGGGCGTGATCTCGGAGAACACCACGCGGTGCAGCGCCTTGCCCTTGGTCAGGCCGCGGTCTTCCAGGATCTGGCTGATGTGCCAGCTGATCGCCTCGCCCTCGCGATCCAAGTCGGTGGCGAGGTAGATGTCGTCGGCGAGCTTGGCGGCCTTGGCGATGGCGTCGACGTGTTTCTCGTTGCGCTCGATCACCTCGTACTTCATGGCGAAGCCGTGTTCGGTGTCGACCGCACCCTCCTTGGGTTTGAGGTCGCGCACGTGGCCGTAGGAGGCGAGCACCTGGAAATCCTTGCCCAGGTATTTGTTGATGGTCTTGGCCTTGGCGGGCGACTCGACGATAAGCAGGTTCTTGGCCATGAATCTCTTGCTGTGGAGGCGATGGGGTCGCGTGTGGGGCGGCAACTATATAATTAGTCAGACCATGCCGGGGGCAAGGCTGTCAAGTCGGAAGGCGTGAAAGTGCGCTGTGGCGCGGTTTGCGGCGGGGCAGCGGAGGATGCCCCGGCACCCCGGGAGAAGCCTTCCGCGTCAGGGCATGCGCTGGTAGCGGTTGCCGGGCAGGCTGGCCACTCGGCCATCCAGCTCCAGCATCAGGAGCATGGAGGACAGCGCCGCCGCACCCAGGCCGCTGCGCGCGGCCAGCTCGTCCAGCGTGGCCGGATCGTGGCCCAGAGCCTCGTGCAGGCGACGGTAATCCGGATCGTCATGCGTCTCGGCATCGGGCGGCGCCGGGGCGTCGGCGCGGGCCAGCCGCTGCGCCAGTTCCACGCCCATGGCGCGCGCGGCCGGGGCCAGCGCCTCGATTACCTCGGCCGGCTCCTCCACCAATCGCGCACCGTCACGGATCAGTCGATGGCAGCCGCGCGCCAGCGGGTTGGCGATGGAACCAGGCAGGGCAAACACCTCGCGCCCCTGTTCACCGGCCAGCCGCGCGGTGATGAGCGAACCCGATTGCAGGCCCGCCTCCACCACCACGGTACCCAGCGACAGGCCGGCGATGACTAGGTATGCAATTTACCGTGGAAAGCGTACCCACATCGATACCCCCTCGCCTTCGGCGGCCCCCCAAGGGGGGCTATGAATGGTGCTTCGCACATTGGAAAAGCAAAAGCTGGTTAACATTTATTTCTAAATGAGCCGTAGGCCACTGGGGCTCTGCCCCCTTCAAAGCCCCCTTGGGGGCCGCCGTAGGCGGGGGGTGCTTTTACTTTTCATCGTCAAGGAAGTCTAACCATTTGGCTCCTTCCTCTGCATTTGAAATGTTCCGATTACCGTTTGCCACCTGTGAAGCTGTGTAGTGTTTACCTTGGCTTTCGGCCCGGTCTTTTTGACCCTTGATGCGCTTTAACTGTTCACCAAATCTTCCCATGTTCTTCTCATCAAAGATTCGCTTTACATCGCTTAGGTGCATCTCCGTTACTCTTGATGCCCACTGAATATCTTCACCATCGATATACTGCGAAGTCTTCAGATTCAAAGCATGATAAATTAGCGCATAGGTTAAAGTCTTGAATTGCGCCCTTCTATAAAATGAGTTCGGGATAGAGCCCTCTTGGAACAAATCCTTAAACACCTTGAAATATTCTTGCTCCGCCTCCCCAGTAATAATATATTTATCGTATAGTTCTAGATTGGTTAGTGCGCTGAATGCTCCAGCCAATTCCTCCGATATTTTTCTTTGGTCATACATTGGGTAATCAGTCATCGGTCGGTCTGGGTCAGCTTCTGTGTAGATATACCCGAACCTCTGGGCAAATCCATCAGCCATGCTTTCCACACTGATTGAATCAATAAAACTCTTTTCAGTATTCACTCCATAAAAGTTGAATGATGGGTCTTCTATAATCTGCGTTCCTGACTTTTTGGTAGCCCTATCTATGCGCTCACCCGAATAAGATTTTAGAGCGATAGGCTTCAATTCACCTAATGGGCTGTTCGGTGTTTCAATCATTTTCAGCTTTTGAGCGAACTCATCGCAAAACCATGATGCATAGCCATCTTCATCTTTACAGCGTTTAAGTTCATCAAAGAACTTGGCAGCCGATTCGCAGTTGACCAAATTGGACTTAACTGGTGCTGCTTCACCAATCCAGTCATGGGATAAGGTCTTTCCAGCTCCGCTTGGCGCAAGGATTACATTCCAAAGGCAGGGTGTCAGGCTCGGAATCTTATCGCCAGTAAGCTTGCATCCGCTCTTATTCAAATATGTTGCTATGTAATGGATGGTAGCAAATAGAGGCAGTTCAAGAGGAATATCGGTATATTTTCTGAATGGTGTAATTACTTTCTGAAGGATAGATCCGGGAGGTGTCGCAATCAGTCCTCTCCAATCCTTCTTTAAGTTTGCCTCTCTTTTCATGAAGTGCTTCACTACTTGCCTACCTTCTCCCTTCAGATTAAGAAAAGCATTTACTCCACTATTTGATTCTTCTCGATATGTCTTGCCTGATGCTGTGCGCTTAGTTACATATCCTGATTTTACATTAGCCATAATAATCACCATTATTGTTGTTATGACTATATGGTAAGGGATAATTTACTACTTAATCATTTTTTGTAGTAATTTTTTTCAAATGGCTATCTTATGCCATTCCTCTAGTTACCGACCCCCCCCCCGTAGTAATGTCGCAATTTATCCCGCAAGCCTTATCCCGTAAGGGTTTCAAGCCTTTTGATGTTGTAGTAATGGCGTAGTAATGATGACTATGAAAAAGCCTCATTGCTGAGGCTTAATTTCGATCCTTAGTCTTGTAATCTATTTCATCCAAGACATGCCATTTCCTCAAATACTCCCCAAGAAAATCGACGATAAAAGTAATATCCTGATCGTTCGGGGTGATACTCATACGCTCCATTTCCTCCCACATTGACCTCGAATACTTCGCGGTCAGATTGTTCAAAGCCTTCGTCTTCTTGGCAGGTGTCATACTTCCACCCATGCCACTGCCTAGTGTTTCATAATCAATATCGTTCATGCTCATACCGCTAACCTCATAGTTGTTTTAGTTGTTTGCTCCTGCCTTTGCTCTTGCTTTTGCTCTTGCTTTTCCCCCGAAGGGGCCCGCTCTTTGCGAAGCAAAGTGGAGTGGGTCCCCAAAGGGGCTAACGCCCCCTTGACCCCCTTCCTTGAAAGTCTGCCCAGCTCTTCCGCTCTCTCTGCCTCTGCCACAATTTCAGGGTGCTTGCTCCTGATAAAGCCCACGATGTTGTAAAGCCTTGTGACCTCTCTTTTAAGGTCGCTGACCTTGCCCCTGAAATACTGAAGGTCTGCCTTTGCCTTCTCAAACCGTCCACCGAGTGCTGACAGACAGCCCTTGGTGTAACTCTTCCATTTACTCTCAAGACTTGTTAGCGCCACCTCCACCTTCACAACCTTGATATAGGCATTACCGCTTTTATTTATCGTGAAGTCTTTCTCATCCAATAGACCAGCTGTGCTTGGCATGTCGTTGAGCGTGATTGTTTGACTGTTTAGCCTTGTGTAGTGGCTCCTGACTGGCTCATGTGTTGCGCCTGCCCGCTCTATGCCTCGCTCAAGGCCCAGGTGCTCGACAGCCTGGTGATAGTCTGTCTGCCACTTCCCGAAGGCGTCCCTTTCGCCCCCAAAGAACCTTTTGTTAGCCAGCTTGCCCTCGATGATTGGCACAACCATCGCGTGTATGTGTGGTGTGGCTTCGTCTAGGTGAAGAACAGCATGAACCAAGTTCTCGCCAAATCTTGCCCTTAGCCACTTCATGTTCGCCTCCGTCCATGCCTCAATACTGTTCTTTGGGTCGTGGAAGAATTCGGGGCTGGCCGTCATCAAGACTTCCGTTGCCAGCACGGCGTCTTTCCTCCACTTCCTGATTTCATTCTTCTCGAGATGGGCCTTGACGGTTTCGACTAATGTCCGATGGGTCAACTCGACCAATTCTCTATTCTTTGGAGTTCTTTCGGGGTCAGCGTTCTCGACCTCCCTTAACCTTCGGTTGTGGTCGTCGGCTGCTTTCATCTGTCCAAAGCTCTTGATTTTCTCCATTCGCAATATTGCGTAACTCATGCTTCACCTATGTACTAATTTCAAGGTATACACTTTGAAAGGGTATACTTTGATCACATGGTAGCGAATAATTCTTGAGTTAATATAAAAAAGGCCATCTCTGGCCTTTGAGTTAATCTAAATTGGAGAAATCGGTATCAAACGGCACCCAATCTTAGGGCATTTTGGATATTTTCAGTTTTTGCGATATTGAAAAAGCACGCGATGCGACCGCAGGGTAAGAATCGTGTGCAAGACATTTTTGCTCTTAATGCCCTAGCTTCTGAAAAGAGGGCATTTGCCCTTTTTCATAAAATGATCGTTTTTTGATTTCAAACGCATGCCACCGCAGGTGAGATGCGTTTGCTAAACCTTTTTGCTCTTAATGCCCTAGCTTCTTGGTTAGGGGCATTTGCTCTTTGTGGTCGTAGACCACGGTGACCGCTTTACGCTTTTGCTCCAGCTACTTCACCCGCCAAACTCGCTTTTAGTTCTTAAAGGCTGAACGATTCTTACCACTAACAAACCTTGCCTCTCGGTAAAGCGGTGATACCGACTTGACTTCATTGAGTGTGTCTTGAAGGTTGATTCCATACTTCTCCAGAATGTTGAACTCTGGAACCTTCTGACCCTTGACCCTCTTAAGCTTCGGCTTGCCAGTCTTTTCGGTGAAGCTGGCAACTCGAATGGTCTTACTACCCAGCGATTGATAGACTTCGACCTTGGCCAGCTTCTCTGCCTTCTGGTGTTTGACCTTGAGGCTTATCTGGTTGGTCTTGATAAATCCATTGAGCTTGCGTCGCCCTTCATCCGTGCTGAACATTTCAGTGATGTGTTCAGTTGTCAGGTTGGCAAGTTCATCAACCCCGCCAATCTTTGCCTTTGCCTTCTCTACATCTTCCGATGCCGTCTGTAAGGCATTCTCTGCGTCCCTGAGCCGTTCCAGCATAAACATGGGTACATTGCCCCTGCTTTCCTTGAGGAAGTCGTCTAAAGAGCGTTTTAGGTTCTCGTAGATGGTTCGGTTTTCTCCTAGCCTCCCCTCTTTGGCTCTGAGGTCGTCGTTAGCCTTTTTGGCAAGTAGGTTTATTCCAGCCATGCCTTTCAGTTGGTCGGTTAGGTCAGTGGTCAGTTCTTTGCTATGGCTCAATCCCTGCACACGGCTGTTGGTCGATTCATTCCAGACCCTCAACCTTTCAAGATATTGAAGGAATGCTTTGAACACATACTCAAACCTCAGCCTATCATTGTCGCACTTGGTTGCTCCATTGCCTTTACTTTCACATTTGAAATGTGGATAAACCTTATCAAGGTAACTTGAACCTCTATGGTCATAGTACATCGGTAAGCCACACACTCCGCAAAATATCGAGTGTTGGAAAATGTTGTAATTCCTTTCTGACCTTCGACCTGCGAAGTTCTTAACCTTTCTCTCGGTCAGTCTATCCTTGACCTTCCAGAATAATTCTGGACTTATGATGTTTGGGTAATAGTCCTCGATAGCGTCAATCTTAACTTTCTTGGCTGAGCCGCTTGGTTGGTATATGACCCGATGAAGTGTCAAGCATCCTATGACTGACCTTGATTCAAAGATTTTTTGAATATGTCCAGTTGTCCATTTCCTCCCTGAAGTCTTATTGATTTCCTTGATAGCCGAATTCATACCAGTGTCTAACATCAAGTTGAACAATCGCTCAACCTCTTCACATTCGGCCTCAACCCTAATCAATTGCCCATCTTCATACCTCAATCCATAGGGGATAGACTTACCAACCTTAATTATCTTTTGGCCTTTCTTGGCTTGATTTATCCGCGACCGCCAAGCAGCAGATATGCGCTTTGACTTGGTTTCACTCTCTTCATTCGCCCGCTTGGCTATCACCTGGACCATTATCAATGTTTCGAGGTCGCGACTTGGGTCATCTACCTCATAACACTTCTGGTCAATGGTGGTGTAAATCCTTATGCCTTTACGCAAGATGCCTTGAAGCATCTCCGCTGACACAATGAGCCTTTGCCTTGTCAGGCGGTCAATGGATTCAACCACCAAATAATCACCCCTGCCGATTTCACCAGTGTCTATCCGCTCCAGCAAAGCCTTGAAGTTGCCAGTCTTGGCATTGCTTCCTCGATAGGCTGACTTGCCTCGGTCATAGATGGTTTCGACAACCTTCACCCCAGTTGAAGCGGTGAAGGCGTCCAATGGGTTCAGTTGCCGATGCTCGGAATCGCCACCGCTCTGGCGCTCTGAACTGAATCGGATGTAGGCGTATGCCTTGGCATTCATGGAGTTAGCTCGGTGTAGTTTCCTCGGAGAATCATACTACCGCGTCATCAGCCGGTTCCGGCGCGGAAAATGGTCGGCGCGCGCGGCGGTGCCGGGCGAAAACTCGCTGACCATGGCACCGTGCGCCACGATGCGCCGGGCCAGCGCGTGGTGCTTGCGCGGGTAGACCCGGTCCGGCCCGGTGCCGACCACCGCGACCGTGGGATAGCCGACTTCCAGCGCGGCTTCATGGGCCGCACCGTCGACGCCGTCGGCCATGCCGCTGGTAACCACGAAGCCGGCCTGCGCCAGCGCGCGGGCGAAGCTACGCGCATGCTCCAGCCCCGCCGGGCTGGCGCCGCGCGCACCCACGATGGCCACCTGTGGGCGCAGCAACAGGCTGGCGTCGCCGGCCACGAACAACACGGCGGGCGGCTGCGGGATGGCTTCCAAGAGCGGCGGGAAATCCGCGTCCGTACAGCGCAGCAGGCGGTGGCCGGGCTCGCCCAGCCAGGCGATATCCGCGGCAAGGCGCGTCGCGTCGGGTGCCCTCAACCAGGCTTCGGCGCCCTCGCCCAGCGTCGAAGCCCGTCGGCACAGCCAGGCCAGCGCGGCATCGATCCGGCCGTCGGTCGCGGCCAGCGCCTCGCGCAACCCGCCCGGGCCGAGGCCCGGCGTGCGCATGGCGGTAAGCCAGCCGCGTAGTTCATCCGTGTCGTTCATGACGTGAGTTTACGCAGCCGGCAGACATGAAAACGGCGCGGGGTGAGCCGCGCCGTCGTGTCGGTGGATGCCGACAGGAGTCACTCCACGTCGGGCAACTTCAACGCGTCGCCCTTCTTCACCGGACGCAGGCCATCCATCACCAGCGCGTAGCTGACATGGTCGAAGGTGCGGAACACCATCACGTGGCCGATGTATTCGTCGGGCAGCTGCACCGTCTTGCCCACGCCGCGATCCCAGCTGTTGCTGGCCACGTCGTCGTGGATCTTGTCGTTGGGCTGCCACACCGCGAAGGTGGTGCCGTTGTCCACGCCGTCATTCTTGCCCACCGACAGCGCCACCACCTGGTGCGGGCCTACCGCATCCATGGCGCCGGCAAAGGCGATCACGCGACCACCCTTGGGCAGGGCCTTGGGCGCATGCGGGTAGTAGTAGGGGTCGTAGGCGGTGTCATCCACCGGAATCAGGCGATCGCCGCTGCGCACTTCCTGGGTGGAGTCGAGCAGCAGCAAGGTGGACGGATCGCCGCCGCGCAGCACCTCGGCGGTACCGATCACCTTGACCTCCACGCCCAGATCCTTGCCGCGCCGATAGTGCGGCGAGTCGCGGAAGTCCTCCTCCCACGGCGACTTCACCATCGCGGCGTTGGCATTCAGCTCGTCGCCGAAGATCGCGCGGTCGTCGTCGCCCTCGTCGTAACCGCGGAAGACGTGCTCCGGCCGCACGACCAGCAACTTCTGACCCGGCTGGGCGTCCAGACCACGTGCATAGAGGCTCTGCCCGGGGGTACCGCGCAGCCGAGCCTCTTCCAGGCCCACCACGTAGGGCAGCTTGGACACCGCGCTTGAATCCATCACGCGCAGATCCTTCAGGAAGGTCTGCAGGGCAGCCAGCGGGATGGCCGGCACGGCGTCGCCATCGTGGTGCACGGCCGGCGTCAGCCGCAGCCCGGGGCCGCCGTTGATGAAGGAAAGATTGAGCACGTCACCCGGATAGATCAGATGCGGGTTGCGCACCTGCGGGTTGGCCTGCCAGATCTCCGGCCACAGCCAGGGTTTGGCGAGAAACTTCGCCGAGATACCCCAGAGCGTATCGCCCTTGTGCACCGTGTAGGCATCAGGGTGACCGCTGCGCAACTGGGCAGCACCAGCGGCGCACACGGCCGCCGCGACCATGGTGCCAGCCAGCACCGTGAAGGCTTTCTTGAACATAGATTGGGAACCCCTCTCCCGCGGTAGTGGCGAGTGTAACCGAAGCATTAAGCCATGCAATCGGGCGCGGTTCGCAAAATCCGTGGCCATCGCCGCGGCAGGCAGCGTACTACAATGGGCACATGGCTACGCTCGATATCCTCGAATTTCCCGACCCCCGCCTGCGCACCAAGGCGACAGCCGTTGCCGTGTTCGACGAGCGGCTCCGGCAATTCGTCGCCGACCTGTTTGAAACCATGTATGCCGCCAACGGTGTGGGCCTGGCCGCCACCCAGGTCAACGTGCACCAGCAAGTGCTGGTGATCGACATGAGCGAGGAGCGCGACCAGCCGCTGGTACTCATCAACGCCGAGATCCTCGAAGAGGACGGCGCCCAGGTCTATCAGGAGGGTTGCCTCTCCTTCCCGGGCATCTATGCCGATGTCACCCGTGCTCTGAAGGTGAAGGTCAAGGCTCGCGACGTGGACGGCAAGGAATTCACCTACGAGGCCGAAGGCCCGCTGGCGGTGGCCGTGCAGCACGAGATGGACCATCTGGCCGGCAAGGTGTTCGTGGACTACCTCTCGCCGCTGAAGCGCTCGCTGCTGCTCAAGCGCCTGGAAAAGCACCGCAAGCAGGCGGCCGGCGCTTGAGCGCGTCGCCCCTGCGGGTCGTCTTCGCCGGCACCCCGGAATTCGCCGTCCCCTGCCTGGCCGCCTGCCGCGCCAGCGGCGCCGAGGTGGTGGCCGTCTACACCCAGCCCGACCGTCCCGCCGGCCGCGGCCGCAAGCTGGCGCCCAGCCCGGTGAAGCAGGCCGCGCTCGCCGCCGGCATCGCGGTCGAGCAGCCGGAGACGCTGAAAACGCCCGCAGCGCAGGCCGCGCTTGCCGCCTACCGCCCCGACCTGCTGGTGGTGGTGGCCTACGGCCTGATCCTGCCACGCAAGGTGCTGGCGATCCCGCGCCTGGGCTGCTGGAACGTGCACGCCAGCCTGCTGCCGCGCTGGCGCGGCGCCGCGCCGATCCAGCGCGCCATCCTTGCCGGCGACACCGAAACCGGCGTGGCTCTCATGCAGATGGAAGCCGGCCTGGACACCGGCCCGGTACTGCTGGAAAAGCGCACGGCCATCACGGGCGAGGACACCGGGGGCTCGCTGCACGACCGCCTCGCCGCACTGGGCGCCGCAGCGCTGGCCGAGGGTCTGCGCCGCACGCTTGCCGGCGAGACGCTGGTCGCCACGCCACAGGCCACCGACGGCGTGGCCTACGCGCACAAGCTGGACAAGGCCGAGGCGCGCCTCGACTTCAGCCGTCCCGCCATCGAACTGGCACGCCAGGTGCGCGCCTTCGACCCATGGCCCGGCAGCGACGCCGAGATCGCTGGCGAGGCGCTGCGCATCTGGGCCGCACATGCACTCGACCTCGCCCATGAAGCGGCATCGGGCAGTGTGCTCGGCGCCGGCCGCGAGGGCATCGCCATCGCCTGCGGTTCGGGCGTGCTGCGCGTGACTGCCGTGCAGCGCGCCGGCGGCAAGCGCATCTCCGCTGCCGACTATCTCAATGCGCGGCCCGAGCTGCGGCGGCCTGGCCCCCTCACCCCTTCGGGGAGAGGGCTGGGGTGAGGGGCGGGTGCTCGCGATGGATTACCCATTTGCCGTCTTGATGCATGAAAGCGGTTTCGAGCTTCCGAAGGACGCTCGAAACCGCTTTGGTGCCGCGATAGCGAGCAAAGCCAATCCCCCTCACCCCAACCCTCTTCCCCAACGATGAAGCCGTTGGGGGAGAGGAAGTTGATCCGTCCCAGCTCGCGCTTCGACGTTGAGCCGCCGCAGGCCCCACTCCATGAATGACACCCGCGCCCTCGCCGCCAAAGCCCTCACCGAGGTGGCCCTGAAAGGCGTCTCGCTGCGCGAGGCGATGGATCGCCATGCGGCGAAAATCTCCGACCCACGCGATCGCGCCCTGCTGATGGCGCTGCTCAGCGACGGCGCGCGCTGGTGGCCGCGCTACGACGCCGCGCTGGAACGCCTGCTCGACCAGCCGCTGCGCAAGAAGGCACCGGTGGTGCACGCGCTGCTGGTGCTCGGCTTGGTGCAACTGGAGGTGCTGGAGCTGGCCGACTACGCCGCCGTGGCGGCCACGGTGGAGGCCGTGCGCGCGCTGCACCGGCCGCAGTTTGCCGGCCTGGTGAACGCCGTGTTGCGGCGCTGGCAGCGCGAGCGTGCCACACATCTGGCAGCGCTGGATGCGCAACCGGAAACCCGCCACGCCCACCCACGCTGGCTGGCGCAGGCCATCGCGCACGACTGGCCGGCACAGGCCGAGGCCGTACTCGCGGCGAACAACCGCGAACCGCCCTTGATGCTGCGCGTCAATCGTCGCCGCACCACGCGCGCGGCGCTGCTCGAACAACTGCGCGCGGACGGCCAGACGGCCGCACCGCACGATTGGCTGATCGACGCCATCGTGCTGCCGCACAGCACCGACGTCACCCGCCTGCCCGGCTTCGACGACGGCGCCTTCGCGGTGCAGGACGGCGCCGCGCAGATCGCCGCCACGCTGGCCGACGTGCACGACGGCCAGCGCGTGCTCGATGCCTGCGCCGCCCCCGGCGGCAAGGCCTGCCATCTGGTGGAACGCGCCGACATCGAACTCACCGCGCTGGAGTTCGACCCCAAGCGCGCCGACCGCATCCGCGACAACCTGCGCCGCCTGCGCCTGGACGCGCGGCTCGTGGTCGGCGATGCCGGCGCGCCCAAGGCTTGGTGGAACCGCCAGCCGTTCGACCGCATCCTGCTCGATGCGCCGTGCTCGGCCACTGGCGTACTGCGCCGCCGCCCCGACGTGCGCCTGCACCGCCGCGCCAGCGACATCGCCGCGATGACCGCGCAGCAGGCGCGCCTGCTCGCCGCGCTGTGGCCGCTGCTGGCGCCGGGCGGGCGGCTGGTCTACATCACCTGCTCGCTGCTGCGCGTGGAGAACGAGGGCGTGGTGGCGCCCTTCCTCGCCGCGCACGCCGATGCCCACGCTGCGCCGTTCACCCTGCCGGTGGGGCAGGCCGCCAAGGTGGGCTGGCAGGTGCTGCCCGGCGATGGCGACTTGGACGGCATGTACTATGCGGTGCTCGAAAAGCGCTGACTGCCGGAAGCTGCATGATTATCCCCTCCCCCACATGCGGGGGAGGGTGCCGAAGGCGGGAGAGGGGCGCGGCGCGGCCGCGCTGCTTTCAGGCTTTCGGTTCGTCGAAAAGCGCCCTCTCCAGCCCTGCGGGCAGCCTCTCCCGCGAGCGGGAGAGGCGAAAGTCCAAAACCTTCGCCGGCCCTGAACCACGCCATGTTTTCCATCGCCAAAGCCACCCCGCAGGAACGCCGCGATTTCTGGCTGCTGCTCGCCATCGCGCTGGTGATACTCGGCGCCGGCATCGGCCTGCGCGATCCCTGGCCCTCGGACGAGCCGCGCTTCGCGCTGGCGGCGAAGCAGATGGTGGAAAGCGGACACTGGCTGTTCCCGCATCGCGGCAGCGAGCTGTACGCCGACAAGCCACCGATGCTGATGTGGCTGCAGGCCGCCAGCTTCGAGCTGGTGCGCTGGTGGCGCCTCGCCTTCATGCTGCCCTCGCTGCTGGCCGGCCTGGGCACGCTGGTGCTGGTGTACGACCTCGGCCGGCGGCTGTGGAATCGCCGCACCGGTCTGTACGCCACGGGCGGCCTGCTGCTGGCCTTCCAGTTCGTCTACCAGAGCCAGCGCGCACAGATCGACCCGCTGGTGGTGTTCTTCATCACCGCCGCGAACTGGGGCCTGCTGCGCCATCTGCTGGCGCCGCCCGACGGCGGCAGGTCGGCGAACTGGCCGCTGTACTGGCTGGGCTGCTTTTGCGCGGGGCTGGGCGTCATCACCAAGGGCGTGGGCTTCCTCGCACTGCTGATGCTGATTCCCTACGCCTGGGCAGCATGGCGCGGCTGGAGTGGTGTGGCGCGACCGGGTCGCGGCGCGTGGTGGCGCTGGTGGCTGGGCCTTGCCGCCACGCTGGCGGCGATCGCGCTGTGGCTGCTGCCGATGCTGCTGGTGGCGCACGCTCGCGACACCGACCCGGCCTATGCCGCCTACGTGCACGACATCCTGTTCAAGCAGACCGCGAAGCGCTATGCCGAGGCCTGGCACCACCTCCATCCATGGTGGTACTACCTGCCCATCGTGCTGTTCAGCTGGTTGCCGTTCTCGCTGCTGTATCCCGGTTGCCTGCCGCGCTGGCGCAACGCGATCAAGGCGCGCGACGCGCGCGTGCTGCTGCCGCTGGGCTGGGTGGTGCTGGTGCTGCTGTTCTTCAGCGTCTCCAAGGGCAAGCGCGACGTCTACATCCTGCCCGCCCTGCCGATGCTGGCGCTGGCCTGCGCGCCCTTCGTGAACGAGCTGCTGCCCAGGCGCGGACTGCGCGCGGCGGGCCTGGCTTTCATTGCGCTGCTCGGCGTGCTGATGCTGGGTGCCGGCGGTTACGCCCTGCTGGCGCACGCACCGAAGGTGGCGCAATTCGCCGCCGAGCGCGGCCTCGCCAACGGTGGCGCGGCGCTGTGGTGGATGTGCGTGACGCTGGGCGTGGTGCAGCTCGCACTGGTCGCCACGCTGCGCCTGCGCCGCGCCTTGCTCGCGGTCTGCGGCGGCATGGCGGCGCTGTGGCTGGCGTGGGGTTTGTGGGCGGTGCCGCTGCTCAACCCATCCAGTTCCGCCTCCGCGCTGATGGCCGAAGTGCGCGGTCACCTCGGCCCGCACGACGAGGTCGGCCTGGTCGCCTGGGTCGAGCAGAACCTGCTGATGCTGGATCACCCCGCCGCCGATTTCGGCTTCAAGCAGCCTTCACACACGCAATTCGCCCGCGCCGTGCAGTGGCAGGCCGAGGCGCCGGCCACGCGCTGGCTGTTCGTGCAGCAACCGGCCATGGGCGCCTGCGTGGATCGCACCAGGGCGATCTACCTCGGCCACGCCAACCAGCGCGACTGGTGGATGTTCAAGGCCGACGCGGTGGTGCCGGGCTGCCTGCCCGGTGCGGCCACGGACACCGGCCCCGACGACGACACCGCCGGCGACGCCAGCCAGCCGGCCCGGCCATGAGCGCACCACCGCGTATCCAGCTGCTGGCGCGTGACAACGGCGCCGGGCTTACGCGCGACATGGCGCTGCTCGCTGCCGCCTTGTCCGCGGACGGCAGCGCGGTGCGCACGGCAGCGCTGCCGCATCGTGGCCGCCTCGCCGAGTGGCTGACGCGACTGCGCCTCGCCGGCAGCTCGCCGCTGTTCGACCTGAACCTGATGCTGGAGCGCGTGCGGCCGGAATTCGCGCGGACGGCCGCGCGCAACGTGCTGCTGCCCAACCCCGAATACTTTCGCGCGCAGGATCGCGCCGCCCTGGACTGCATCGACGAGGTCTGGGCCAAGACCCGCCATGCCGAACGCCTGTTCGCGGCGCTGGGCAAGCCCGTGCGCCATATCGGCTTCGCCAGCCCCGACCGCCGCGATGCCGGCGTGCCGCGCCAGCACGCCTTTTTCCACGGCCCCGGCCGCAGCGCCAACAAGGGCACCGCCGCGCTGCTGAAGCTGTGGGCGGCGCACCCCGAATGGCCCGTACTCACCGTGGCGTGGCGGCGCAAGCACGTGGAACTGGGCGCGCTGCCGGCCAACGTGCGGCTGATCCGCGAGCATCTGGACGACGCCGCCTACCGCCGCCTGCAGAACGCGCACCGCTTCCACCTGTGCCCCTCGCAGACCGAAGGCTACGGCCATTACCTGGTCGAGGCGATGAGCTGCGGCGCCGTGGTGGTGACGCTGGACGCCGAGCCGATGCACGAGCTGGTGAACGCCGAGCGTGGCGTGCTGGTACCCGCGCAGGTCACCGGCAGGCAGGATCTGGCCACGCTGTACGGCTTCCACGACGAAGACATGGCGCGTGCCATCGAGCGCTGCGTGGCGATGTCCGAAACCGAGGCGGCCGCGCTGGGCACTGCGGCGCGGGCCTGGTACGAGGCCGAGCGCGCGGCGTTTCCGGCGCGGTTGCGCGCCGCTCTGGAAGCCGTCTAGCCGTCCAGACGTCCCGCAGGGAACTCCGCGAGGTGGCCGTCGATGCCGCGCTCGCAGCGCACGATGCCTTCGGTGCGGGTGGCGTGGAACAGGCGGTTGTTCGGCAGACTGAGGTCGTCCACATCGGGCTGGGCGCGCGAGGCGTGCCACAGGTGCACCGCCAGCGCGGCCCACTTCAGCGCGCGGCGGCGCAGGCCGGCGTTCTCCAACCGCGCCACCAGTTCGCGATCCTCGGCGCCGTAGCCTTCCATGCGCTCGTCGAAGCCGTTGACGCGCAGCAGGTCGTCGCGCCAGAAGCTCATGTTGCAGCTCATCACCCGGCCACCGTTGCGCGAGCGCGATTTCCAGCGCGCCAGCTGCGGCTGGCGGAAGGCGTACAGGCGCTTGCTGCCGTCGAACTCGTGGAAGTCTGCGCGCGACCACGGCGCGAATACCGGCACGCCGCCCGCCAGCAGGCGCGCGGATTCCTCGCGCGTGGCCTTGATCCGCCCCCCCTGCAGGAAGAAGCCGCGCTCGGCCAACATCAAGTGATCGGCGATGAAATACGGATGCAGCAGCATGTCGCCGTCGAGCAGGAGCACGTAGTCGCCGCAGCTGGCGGCGATGCCGCGGTTGCGCGCGCGCGCGGCGCGGAAGCCGCGATCCTCGTGCCATACATGGCGCAGCGGCACCGGGTAGTCGCGTGCCATGCGTTCGATGAGCGCGCGCGTCGGCGCGCCCGAACCGTCGTCGGCCACGATCACCTCGTCGGGCAGGCGCGTCTGCGCGGCGAGACTGGCCAGCACGCGCGCCAGCGCCTCCGGCCAGTTGTAGGTGAGTACGACGACACTGGCCTTCATGCCGGCATCAACGCCCGCGCAGGCCGCGACGGAGGATGGACAGCGCGCGCTCCAACCGCCGCCACCATGGCGAAGGGCCACGCAGCGCGATGCCGGCGTAGCGGCGAGCCTCGGCCCAGTCGGGGCGTTCGCGGGTCTTGAACTCGGCGCGCGCCAGATCGAGCGCGTGCGCATCGAGGTGCATGCGCTGCGCGTAGAAGTTGATCAGGCAGCGCGAGCGGAACTGCGCGGGAAACTCGCGCATGCGCGCCTGCTCGTGCCACCAGCCGTTGCGGCCATGGATGCGGTAGTCGACGTTGCCGGTGGGCAGGAAATACTTGCGTGAGCCAAGGATGCTGGCGCCGAACACCAGGCAGTTGTCGGCGCTGATGCGCCAGTTCGCGGTGAACTCCAGCGGCAGGTCGAGCACGCGCTCGGCCAGCTTCCTGCGCAGCGCCAGCGCCGAGGTGGGCGCGCCGTACCAGCGCGCGTACACCCAGGTGCCGAGCACGGTGTGGCCGAGGTCCATGGCCTCCTTCGCATAAGCCTGCATGCCCGACTCGTTGCCGACCAGGCGCACGTCGGAGAACACGAAGTCGATCTCCCTGCGCGTGGCGAACACCTCGCCGAGCTGGCGCAGGTAGTCCAGCCCCCAGTGGTCGTCGGCGTCGAGGAAGCACACGATGTCGCCGCGGGCCACAGCGAGCCCGCGCTGGAACGCGGCGAGCTGGCCGCCGTTCTCTCCACACAGCAGCTTCACCCGCGGGTCGTGGCCGTAGCGTTCGCGCAGGTAGTCGGGCGAGCCGTCGGTGGAACCGTCGTCCACCACGATCACTTCCAGCGGCGCGTGGCGCTGCGCCAGCGCGCCGTCCACCGCCTCGGCCACGAAGTCGCGGTAGTTGTAGTTGGTGACGACGACCGAGAACGCGGGCGCGACGTCCACCTCAGACCTCCAGCAGCCGACGGAAGTAGCCGATGGTTTCCTTGAGGCCGTCTTCCAGCGCCACCTTCGGCTGCCAGCCCAGTTTCTCCTGCGCCAGCGCGATGTCGGGCTTGCGCTGGCGCGGGTCGTCGGCGGGCAGCGGGCGGAACACCAGCTTCGAGCGGCCACCGACCAGCGCCAGCACCAGCTCGGCCAGCTGCAGCATGCTGAACTCGCCGGGATTGCCGATGTTCACCGGCCCGGTGAAACCGCGCGGCGATTCCATCATGCGCACAAAGGCCTCGATCAGGTCGTCCACGTAGCAGAAGCTGCGCGTCTGGCTGCCGTCGCCGTAGATGGTGATGTCCTCGCCCTTCAGCGCCTGCACGATAAAGTTGCTCACCACGCGGCCGTCGTTGGGATGCATGCGCGGGCCGTAGGTGTTGAAGATGCGCACCACCTTGATGTCCAGATCGTGCTGGCGGTGGTAGTCGAAGAACAGCGTTTCGGCGCAGCGCTTGCCCTCGTCGTAGCAGCTGCGAAAGCCGATCGGGTTGACCCGGCCCCAGTACTCCTCGCGCTGCGGATGCACCTCGGGGTCGCCATACACCTCGCTGGTGGAGGCTTGCAGGATACGCGCCTTCACCCGCTTGGCGAGGCCCAGCATGTTGATCGCCCCGTGCACGCTGGTCTTGGTGGTCTGCACCGGGTCGTGCTGGTAGTGCACCGGCGAGGCCGGACAGGCCAGGTTGAAGATGCGCTCCACCTCCACGTACAGCGGGAAGGTGACGTCGTGGCGCAGCAGCTCGAAATACGGGTGGTCCAGCAGGTGCGCCACGTTGCGCTTGCTGCCGGTGAAGAAGTTGTCCACGCACAGCACGTCGTGACCGTCGGCCAGCAGGCGATCGCACAGGTGCGAGCCGAGGAAGCCGGCGCCGCCGGTGACCAATACCTTGTGCATCGTCTGTCGTTCCGCGAAGCGAGGCGGCTAGTGTAAGCGAGGCTCCTGCGCGGCAGCTCGTCGCGCGTCGAGCTCCAGCCACAAGGCCAGCGCCAGCGGCAACCACACCAGCAGCCAGCCGGGGCGCGGGCTGTTCAACAGTTGCGGCATGTCGAACTGCAGCACCACGCTGGCGTACAGCCACAGCGCCAGCACCAGGCGACCACTGCGGCGCGCCCGGTGCCGCCAACCCAGCCAGGCGACGCTGAACCACATCACCAGCAGCAGCAGCAGGCCCGGCAGCCCCAGCTCGATCAGGGTCTGGGTCAGCACATTGTGGCTGTGGGTGTAGCTTTCGCCTTCCACACGCAGGACGAAGGCCGAACCGATGCCCAGGCCGCGCCATGGGTGTTGGGCAATCAGGTGCATGGACTGCACGAACAACTCCGGCCGCAACGAGGTGCCGCGCCCAACCAGCGCCGCTGCCGGCCATCGCAGGCAGGCCAGCAGCAGCAGCAGTGTGCCACCCGCCAACCAGCGCGCCGCCCGGCCGCCCCACCAGAGCGGGGCGGACAAGACGCACGCCGCCAACGCCAGCCACACGCTGCGCGAACCGGTCAGCGCGACGAAGACCAGCAACGCGGTCACGGCCAGCCAGCGCAGCGCCGCAACGCGGCTGCCGGCACCCGGCAACAGGCAAAGCCACAGGCAGGCCGCCCCCATCACGGCGGCGGCATAGTTCGCGGTGGCGGTAACCCCGTCGGCCACCATGCGGCCATCCGCCGGCGGGCGCCACACATAGCCCACGTCGTGAAACGCCGCGAACAGCGCCAGGCCCAGGCCGCCCAGCCACAGCAGGCGCTGGCCGCCGCGCTCATCCTCAGCAAGGCAAAGCGGCCAGGCCAACACGAACATCAACACGCTGAGCAACCGGCTGAAGGCATCGCCCGGATGCGTGTCCGCCCCCCAGCACAGGCTCAAGGCGGCCCAGGCCAACAGCGCCAGGAACCAACGGAAAGCCGGCAAGGGCCACAGCTCCCGCCAGAGGGCCGCCCGCCCACCGAGCGCCAGCCCGAAAGCCGGCAAGTACAACAGGACGATCAGGCTGGCCTGATACAGCTTGCCGGGGTTGAACGACACCCCGGCCGGCATCGCCACCAGCCCCAGCATCATCCACACGACGCCTGCGCCCAACACCCCGCGCCAGAACGCGCGGCGCCGCCAAAACCATGGCATGGCGGTTTCATCCAGGCTGTCGACCAACCCATTCCGCAGGGGCAAGGTTGGATGGTATTGGCGATCCATGGGTTCCTTAGCTGATGGCGGCCACCGCCACCTCGTGCCTTCGAGCGACATCGGATGCAACAGGAACGGCAAGGCTGCTTCGAATCGGCATGTTGCCTGCCGCCGGCTGAAAGCCAGCCTACCGGCTAGAATCCGCCACATGCCCACCCTACCCCTCACCCTCGCCATCATCGCCCGCAACGAGGCGGCCGTGATTGCGCGCTGCCTGGACAGCGTACCGTTCGCGGCCGAGAAATTGGTGGTGGATTCGGGCTCGACCGACGCCACCGTAGCGGTCGCGCTGGCGCATGGCGCGCGCGTGGTGCAGCAGGATTGGCTGGGCTTCGGGCCGCAACGCAACTTCGCCAGCACGCAGTGCAGCCACGACTGGATTCTGGTGCTGGATGCCGATGAATGGTTGTCGCCCAAGCTCGCCGCCGAGCTGGAGCGCACCTTGCCTGCCTTGATGGCCAGCGACGCGGCTGGCGCCAGCCTGCGTCGGCGCACCGTCTACATGGGCGCGCCGCTGCGCTGGTATCGGCCGGCGGTGGGCGAGAAGCTGGGGCGGCTGTACCACCGTGGCCGCGCGCGCTGGACGGATGCGCGGGTGCACGAGTCGCTGTGCTTCGACGGCCGCGCGCCGGTACTCAAGGCACCGTTCGAGCACGCCAACAACCCCACCCTGGTGCACAAGCAGCTGAAGGTGCTGCGCTACGCCGAGCTGAAGTGCCGCGACTGGCTGGACAAGCGTAAGCCGGTGCGGATGTGGCAGGCGCCGTTCGTGTACCTGCTGGCCTTCCTCAAGGACTACGTATTCCGGCTGGCCATGCTGGACGGCTGGCGCGGCTTCCTGATTGCGCAGACCGCGGCCAGCTACGCGCTGTACAAGCGCATGCGCTATTACGAGATGGTGCGCAACCCCGCATCGGTGGACGCAGCGGCCGAGGCGCTGAACAAGCACCAGATCGATCACTGATGCTCAAAGCCCCTCGCCCACTTGCGGGAGAGGGGTTGGGGAGAGGGTAGCCCGACCTCGTCGCGAGCCCGTACCCTCTCCCCCAGCCCCTCTCCCGGAGGGAGAGGGGAGGAAACCCTGACCTCGCGAGACACTCTACCCATGCCCAAGCACTACCTACTCTACGGCTCCGAGCGCTACGCGCTGGCCATCCTGCGGCCGATCCAGGCGGCGATCCGCGCGCGCGGCGACGAGGCGGCCTGGTTCTTCGACGGCCCCGGCGCGGAGGATCTCGCCGCCGACGAGCGCCTGCTCACCGTCGCCGAAGTGCGCGCGTGGCAGCCGCTGGCGGTCATCACCTCGTCCAACGCCGTACCGCACTTCTTCCCCGGCGTGAAGGTGGAAACCTTCCACGGTTTCGACGCCGGCAAGCCGCGACACATCTACGTGCGCGGCTTCTTCGACCTGTACTGCACCACCGGCCCGCGCGACACCGCGCAGTTCCAGGCCATCGCCGACCAGCTCGGCCACTTCAGCGTGATCGAGACGGGCTTCCCCAAGATCGACCCGTTCATGCGCGAACTCGGTGGCGCTATTCCGCCCGTGCGCACGCCGCCGGTGATCCTCTACCACAGCACCTTCTCGCCCTCGTGGAGCGCGGCGGAAACCTTGTACGAGGAAGTGCAGCGGCTGTCGCGCGACGGCCGCTGGCGCTTCATCGTCAGCTTCCACCCGAAGATGAACCCGGCCACCGTGACGAAGTTCAAGGCGCTGCAGAACGAACACCTCAGCTTCGCCGAGAACGACAACATCCTGGAACTGTTCGGCCAGGTCGACATGATGTGCTCGGACACCAGCTCCGCGCTCAACGAGTTCCTGCTCACCGGCAAGCCCGTCGTCACCTTCAACAACCGCCGCCCCGGGCCGCAGCTGATCGACATCCACGACGCGAAGGATTTCGAGCCGGCGATCGAACGCGCGCTGAGCCGCCCGCCGGAGCTGATGGCGGCGATCCGCGCCTACGCCGACGCCATCCATCCCTATCGCGACGGCCGCTCCAGCGAGCGCATCCTGGACGCCATCGACAGCTTCATCGCCAAGGGCGGCAAAAACCGCCAGCCCAAGCCGTGGAACCTCTGGCGCAAGCTGAAGATCCGCCGCCGCATCGGCTACTGGGGCCCGGCGCGCTGGCGCTGAGGATGCGAGGTTCGAGGGAGCCTCCCGCTTGGCTCCCTCTCCCCCGGCGACTTCATCGTCGGGAGGACGGGCTGGGGTGAGGGGGCAAGCCCTTGCACCAGGATGCCGCTCTGCCCGGGCCGCTAGAATGCCCGCACCCCTGCCACGAGCCCGCCCGTGACCCTCACCCCCTACAGCCGCTCCGAACACCTGCGCTCGCTCTGGCCCTGGCTGCCGTTATGGACGGCGGTGGCGCTGGCAGCGATCTTCGCGCACGGCCCGATGCCGCTGTACTCCACCCGCACGCTGGCGGTGGCCTGGGAGATGTGGAACCAGCACCACTGGCTGGTGCCGTACATCAACGGGCAGCCGTACAGCGAGAAAGCACCACTGCTGTTCTGGCTGATCCACGCCGGCTGGTTCGCGTTCGGTGTGGGCGACGTCTGGCCGCGTGTGCTGGAAGTGGGCTTCGGCGCCGCCGAGCTGGTGCTGGTGTCGCTGCTGGCACGGCACCTGTTTCCGAACCGGCCGTGGATGGTCAAGGCCGCGCCGTGGGCACTGGCCGCGCTGTCGTTCGCCTTCCTGTTCGGCCTGCAGATCATGTACGACGTGCTGCTGGCGGTGTGGGCGCTGGCCGCGCTGCTGTGCCTGGTGCCCACCGCGCGCCACGCGGCGCCGCGCTGGTGGCTGTTTGGCCTGTGCCTCGGTTGCGGTCTGCTCACCAAGGGGCCGGTGATGCTGCTGCACATCGTGTTCCCCTGGCTGCTCGGCCCGCTGTGGAGCGACTGGGCGCGCGAACATCGCATGCGCTGGTACGGGCACGGCGTGCTGGCCATGTTGCTCGGCCTCGCCATGCTGCTGGCCTGGGCGCTGCCCGCCGGCCTGGCCGGCGGCGAGGCCTACATGCACCGCCTGTTCTTCAGCCAGACCGCCGCGCGGGTGATCCATGGCGTGCAGACCGCGCAGCCGTTGCAGAGTCATGCACGGCCCGTGCTGTGGTACGTGCCGATGCTGGCCGTGCTGCTGTTCCCCCTGATCGGCTGGCCGCGCGTCTGGCTGGCGCTGGCCACGCTGCGCCGCCCGCTGGAGCCGGGCCTGCGCTTTGCGCTGTGCTGGATCGGGCCAACCTTCCTGGTGTTTTCGCTGGTGCGCGGCAAGCAGCCTTATTACCTGCTGCCCGAGCTGGCCGGCGCCGTGCTGCTCTTGTGCGGCGCCGTCGCCGTGCTGCGCGAGCGCCGACCACTACTCGCCGGCAACGCCTGGCTGGGCACCTGGCCGCTGGGCGTGGGCGGCGTGCTGTTCGCCTTGCTGCTGCTGGCGCTGCCCAACCTGGTGGACAGCCACCAGTTGCACGGCGCCTGGGTGGAAACCAGCGCGCCGTACAGCCGCTATTTCGCGGTGATCTTCCTGCTGCTGGGCGCGCTGCTGTTCCTGCGCGGGCGCGGTGAGCTGCGCCGGCTGGCGGTGGCCGGGTTGATCGGCACCTTCGCGCTCAATGCGCTGTTCACCCTCACGATGTGGCCACACTACCAACTGGCGCCCACCTCGCGCCTGCTGGGCGAGGCGCAACGGGCCGGCCACAGCGTCGGTTTCGTCGGCAACTACGAGGGCGAGTTCCATTTCCAGGGGCGCCTCACGCAGCCGCTGCGCGAGCTCTTCGACAACGCCTCCATCCAGGCCTTCGCCAAGGCGCACCCGCATGGCATGATCGTGGAACACCCCGAACGACTCGACCCCGCCGCGCTGCGCTACGCGCTCCTGGTACAGCCATTCCGTTCCTCGTGGATCGTGGTGTGGCCCGCCAGCACGCTGGCCGACCTGCGCGGCGGTACCACGCCGCAGGAGCCCGCACAGCCGCCGCAAGTCTACGGCGCCGACGGCCACGCCACCGTGCGGCCATGACCGCCGACGCGCGCGTCGCCAGCCTGCGCAAGCAATGCGACGGCCCACGTGACGGTGCGCTGCTGCGCTATGCGCTGGGCGCCGCCATGCTGGACGCGGACGCCGCCGCCGAGGCCTGCGTGGAATTGCGCCGCGCGGTGGCCTTCGACCCCGGCTACTCGGCCGCGTGGAAACTCCTGGGCAAGGCCTGCCTCGCCGCCGCCGACCCTGCCGGCGCGACGGCTGCATGGCGCCAGGGCATCGCCGTGGCGCAGGCACGCGGCGACGTGCAGGCGGCGAAGGAAATGACGGTGTTCTTGAACCGCATCAAACGCGACAACCGCGATTGAATCTTGCCCAAGCCCCTGTCCCGACCCGCTCCGCAGCGGGGAAAGCAGGGAAACACCGGCTCACCGCTTGCGCGTGCGTGACGCCCCCAGCTTGCGCGTGAGCGTGTTGCGGCCCACGCCCAGCGCCAGCGCCGCGTGCTGCCGGTGGCCGCCGTGCGCGGCCAGCGCCGCTTCCAGCAGCACGCGATCCAGCGCTTCGCGGGCGCGCTCGTGGATGGCAGCCTCGTGTTCGGCCAGCGCCTGCACGGCCCAGTCGCGCAGCGCGTCGGTCCAGTCGCCGCCGGCCTGCGCCGGCGCGGCGGCACCGAGGTCGGCGGGCAGGATTTCCGCGCCGGGCGCGATCACCGCGAGGCGACGGCAGAGGTTTTCCAGCTCGCGCACGTTGCCAGGGAAGTCGCGTTGCGCCAGCGCCTTCAGCGCGGCCTTGGCGTAGCGCTTGGGCGGCAGCTTGAGCTCCTGCGCGGCGGCGGCGAGGAAGTGCGCGGCCAGCAGCGGAATGTCCGCACGCCGCTCGCGCAGCGCGGGCAGCGCGATGCGCACCACGTCGAGGCGATGCTTGAGGTCGGCGCGGAACTGCCCGCTGGCCACACGCGCGTCGAGGTCCTGGTGGGTGGCGGCGACGATGCGCACGTTGCAGCGGATCAGCTCGCGCCCACCGACGCGGTAGAACTCGCCGCCGGCCAGCACGCGCAGCAGGCGCGTCTGCAGGATCAGCGGCATGTCGCCGATTTCGTCGAGGAACAGCGTGCCGCCTTCGGCCTGCTCGAAACGCCCGGCCACGCGCCGCTGCGCGCCGGTGAAGGCACCTGCCTCGTGGCCGAACAGCTCGCTCTCCAGCAGCTCCGCAGGAATCGCGGCGGTGTTGAGCGCCACGAAGGGCTGCTTGCGGCGCGCGCTTTCCTCGTGCAGCGCGCGCGCCACCAGCTCCTTGCCGGTGCCGGTTTCGCCGGTGATGAGCACGTTGAGGTCGCTGGCCGCGACACGGCCGATCAGGCGGAACACCTCGCGCATCGCCGCGCTCTCGCCCAGCAGCGCCGTGGTGAGTGGTGTCGGTACGGACGCCGGCGCGGCGGGCGCGGCGCCGTCGTGCAGGGCGCGCTGCACCGCCGCCACCGCCTGATCCAGATCGAAGGGTTTGGCGAGATAGTCCACCGCGCCGGCGCGATAGGCGGCCGCCGTGGTGGCCACGTCGGTGAACGCGCTCATCACGATCACCGGGCCGATGCCGCGCGCCTGCAACTCTTCCAGCAAGGCCAGGCCGCTGGCGCCGGGCATGCGCACGTCGGTGACCAGCAGCGCGGGCCGCTGCTTGCGCAGGGCGTCGCGCACGGCCTCGACGGCATCGAACTCGCGCACCGCGTGGCCGGCGTCGCGCAGCGCGGTGGCCAGTACCAGACGCACGCCGCGGTCGTCGTCGACGATCCAGATTTCGTCACGCATGCGCAGGCTCCAGCGGCAGGTACAGCGAGAACACGGTGTGGCCGGGCTCGCTCGCGCAGCGCAGCTCGCCGCCGTGTTCGCGGGCGATCTCGCGCGACAGCGCGAGGCCGAGGCCGGTGCCGTCGGCCCGACCGGACACCAGCGGTTCGAACAGGCTGTCGCGCAGTTCGGCGGGCACGCCCGGGCCGTCGTCGACCACGTCCACGCGCAGCGCAGCGCGCAACATACCCGCGCCGACGCGCACGCCGTGCTCGGCGCGCGTGCGCAAGGTGAGCGTGCGGGCGCCGGCTTCCACCGCGTTGCGCGCGAGGTTCAGCAACACCTGCAGCAGGCGGTCGGCGTCGCCGCGCACGTCGGGCAGACTGGGGTCGAAGTCGTGGCGCAGGCGCGGCGGCGCGGGTTCGGCCCGCAGCAGCTCGCTCAGGCGGTCGAGCAGCTGATGGATACCCACCGTGCCCAACCGCGTGGCGCCGTCGCGATGCAGCAGGCGGTTCGCCAGCGCGGCGAGGCGGTCGGCCTCGTCGATGATGAGGCCGGCCAGCGCCTGCAGTTCCGCGCCGTCGACGCGGCGTTGCAGCAGTTGCGCCGCACCGCGCAGGCCGGCCAGCGGGTTCTTCACCTCGTGCGCGAAGCCGCGCAGCGTGGCCGACAGCGGCGAGGCGGCCTCGACGCGCGGCACCAACGCGTGCACTTCGAGCAGCAGGCCGCCGTCGCCGGTCGCCTGGGCGCTGAGGTCGGCGCGCAGCGTGCGTTCGTCGAAGGCGGACAGCGCCACTTCGCGCAACTGCACCGGCTCGGCTTGCGCCTGCGCCAGGGCGAGCCCCGCCAACGCCGCCGGCTCGCGCAGCCACAGCGCCAGGGGCTGGCCGTGGGCGCTGCGCGCGCCACAAGCCAGGAGTTCGGCCAGGGCCGGATTCAGCCAGACGACGCGCAGGCCGGCATCGACCCGGGCCACTCCGGTCGCCAGCTGCTCCGCCCAGGCTTTTGCTGCATCGCCGCACATTGCACCATCATGGGCAATGTGCGTCGTTGGTGCAACGGCTTTGTTCCGAAGGCCGCGCCGATGCTCGCCAGTCCTTGCGTGTCGGCAGCAGCGTTTGGAAGGAACAGGGGTACGAGCTTTCGCTTGCATGCACCCCCTGCGCCGGACGAGCACAAGGAAATTTCGGAAAGGGCGCGCCTGAAGGTCAGCGGTGCGCTTCCGACAGGCGATGCTCCAATCGTGCGGCCCGCCATACGGCACGCGCGGCATCGACATTCATGACCATGATGCCGACGCCAGCAACAAGGTCTGGCCATATCGATCGCCACAGAACCGTTGCGCCACCGGCGGCAATGATGGCGATATTCGCAAATACGTCGTTGCGTGCCGATAGGAACGCCGCGCGCGTCAGGCTTCCCCGATGAAGGCGATGGCGCAAGAGCAACAACGCGCACGAAAAATTGATGGCCAGCGCTCCCAGTCCCGTCAGCGTGAGCGGCACCGGCGCAGGTACGACGGCAGCAGCCACCATGAGCTTGGTGGCGATGGACCACAGTGCTGCGAGCGCCGGGACGAGCAAAACCGTGGCCAGCAACATGCCGACGCGCGCACGCGCGCGTGCGCTCCATGAAAGAGCCGCCAGGATCAGCAGGTTGACGGATGCGTCCTCAAGAAAGTCGACGCTATCGGCAAACAACGACACGGAACCGATGTGGAGGGCGACGGCAAACTCGATGCCGAAATAGCCGAGATTGAGCCAGGCGACGGTGAGTACCGCTCGCCGAAACACCCGATTGGTCTCGTCACTGCCAGATGTGTTCAAGCGCAAGTGTCCATGGCAGGGTTACTGGCGTGGACTATCTCCACGGTGACGTGGACCAGTTCCTCGTGGATCGCCAAGTGATCGCGAACGACCGCGACCGTCAGCGGCTCGTGGCTCACCAAGCCGAGAATGCAGGCATAGCGACCCTTGCCGACGCGCCATACATGCAGGTCGCTGATCGCCGCGTGCGGAATCCACTCGTTCACCACATCGCGGATCTCCTGAACCAACGGCGCGTCCATGTCTGCATCCAGCAGGATGCGGCCCGACTGCTTGAGCAAGCTGAAGGCCCATTGGGCGACCAGCCCGGCGCCGACGATGCCCATGGCCGGATCCAGCCACCGGGCCCCGAAATACTTGCCACCCAACAGGGCCAGGATCGCCAGTACCGAGGTTGCCGCGTCGGCGATCACGTGCAGGTAGGCCGAGCGCAGGTTGATGTCCTGGTGATGGTGGCCGTGCCCGGTATGGCCGTGGTCATGGTCATGGTGATGCCCGTGGTCGTGCTGGTGGCCATCCTTGAGCAGCCAGGCACAGGACAGGTTGACGAGCAGGCCCACGACGGCAATGACGATCGCCTCGTCGTAGTGGATGGGCGCCGGCGCAAAAAGTCGCTCCAGCGACTGCACGAGCATCAGCACCGCCACGACGCCAAGCAGCAAGGCGCTGCTGTATCCACCCAGCACCTCGATCTTCCAGGTGCCAAAGGCAAACCGGGTGTCCGTGGTGAGATGCCTGGCCAGCACGTAGGCCCCGACTGAAAGCCCCAGTGCCATGGCATGCGAACTCATGTGCCAGCCGTCGGCCAGCAGGGCCATGGAATTGAGCGCATAGCCGCCGACGATTTCCACCACCATCATCACGGCGGTGATCACCACGGCCCGCAAGGTGTTCTTTTCCGCCAGGGGATTCCCTTCGTTGAAGCGATGAGGGTGCATGTAGGGCGACGGATCGGGGGTGTTCACGGACAAGCCCTAAACAAATGATATACCCCCCTATACTATAGAGATCAGCCGGAGGCCGCCATGTCACACACCATCCGCAACAAGAAAGCGCTCATCACCCGGGTTCGTCGCATTGGCGGGCAAGTGGCTTCACTGGAGCGCGCCCTGGAGAGCGATACGGACTGCAATGCAGTTCTGCAGCAAGCCGCCTCCATCCGCGGCGCTGTCCAGGGACTGATGGGGCAGTTGCTGGAAGGCCATCTTCGGGAACATGTCGCAAGCAACTCGCCCCGGGCCTTGCAGGAACTCGAGCCGGCCTTGGCCATTCTGCGCAGCTATCTTCGCTAGCGCGCATCGCCGGCCGCCCCATCGGATTACACGCCAGATTCACTGGTGCGGATGCAGCGTCGAACGGTTCGCCCGAGCCAGGACTCGCTGCCATGAACCAAACCCCGACCATCGCCGGCGAACCGCTGCCGGGCCATCTGCGCGACCTGCTGCCGCAACTGGAAGCGCTGTACACCGACATCCACGCGCACCCGGAACTCTCCATGCAGGAAACCCGCACCGCGGGGCTGGCAGCGGAGCATTTGCGCAAGGCCGGCTATGAGGTGACCACCGGCGTGGGCAAGACCGGCGTCGTCGGCCTGCTGCGCAACGGCGACGGCCCCACCGTGATGCTGCGCGCCGACATGGATGCGCTGCCCGTCGCGGAAGCCACCGGCGTGGCTTATGCGAGCAAGCTCACCGCGGTCGACCACGAAGGCAACACCGTGCCGGTGATGCACGCCTGCGGCCACGACATGCACGTCACCTGGCTGGTCGGTGCCACTACCTTGATGGCGCAGAACCGCGACAGCTGGAAGGGCACGCTGATGGCAGTGTTCCAGCCGGCGGAGGAAACGGCCCAGGGCGCGCAGGCGATGATCGACGACGGCCTGTTCCAGCGTTTCCCCAAACCCGACGTGGTGCTCGGCCAGCACGTGATGGTCGGCCCGGCCGGCGCCATCGGCGGGCGCAAGGGCGTGATCACCTCGGCCGCCGACAGCTTGCAGATCCGCCTGTTCGGGCGCGGCGCGCACGGCTCGATGCCGCAGGCCAGCATCGACCCGGTGGTGATGGCGGCAGCGACCGTGCTGCGCCTGCAGACCATCGTCGCGCGCGAACTCGCGCCCACCGAGGCGGCGGTGCTCACGATCGGCTCGCTGCAGGCCGGCACCAAGGAAAACGTGATCCCCGACGAGGCCGTCATCAAGCTCAACGTGCGCAGCTTCGACGAGGGCGTGCGTGCGCGCGTGCTCGCCGCGATCACCCGCATCGTCAACGCCGAGGCCGCGGCCTCGGGCGCGCCGAAGCCGCCGGAAATCACGCCGCTGGACAACTACTCGCTGGTGAGCAACGACGAGGCGGCGACCACCACGGTGGCCGAGGCCTTCCGCCGCCACTTTGGCGCCGAACGCATCCACCAGACCGGGCCGACCTCGGCCAGCGAGGACTTCGGCGCGTTCGGTGCGGAGTGGCACGTGCCGTCGGTGTTCTGGTTCGTCGGCGGCACCGACCCGGACACCTACGCCAAGGCGAAGGCGGCGAACCGGCTCAACGAGATCCCGACCAACCACAACCCGCGCTTTTTGCCGGTGCTGCACCCGACCCTGCAGACCGGCGTGGAGACGCTGATGGTGGCCGCGCGTGCTTGGCTGTCGGCGGCGCCCTGAACCACGCCATTCGCGGATCGCGCGGCGATGCCGTTGCGCCGCCGCTCAGCCGAACTGCACGCTCAGCATCGAGATCGAGCCACCGTCCATGCCCTCGACCGGGAAGCTCACCGGCTCGCCCGGGTCGCTGGCGCCGAGCACGTAGAGCAGCGGCAGGTAGTGGTCGGGCGTGGGGATGGAGAGCTCGGCGTCGCGACCCAATGCGGTGTAATCGGTCAGCGCCGCGTGCTCGCCGCGCACGATCAGCTCGCGCACCTGCGCCTCGAAACGCTGCGCCCAGTCGAACGACGCGACCGGCGACTGCCCCCACGCGTAGCGATGCAGGTTGTGCACCACGTCGCCGCTGCCGATCACCAGCACGTCCTCGTCGCGCAATGGGCGCAGCCGCTTGCCCAGCCCATAGTGGAAAGCCGGCGCCTGCGTCGCGTCGATGGAGAGCTGCACCACCGGCACATCGGCGTCGGGATAGACGTGGCGCAGCACCGACCAGGTGCCGTGATCCAGCCCCCACGACACATCCGCGCGCACGTCGAGCGGCTGCAGCAGTTCACGCACGCGACGCACCAGGCCGAGATCGCCCGGCGCCGGGTACTGCACCTCGAACAGTTCGCGCGGAAAACCGCCGAAATCGTGGATGGTGCGCGGCGTCGCGGTCGCGGTGACCGCCGTGGCCGGCAGATACCAGTGCGCCGACACCGCCAGCACCGCGCGCGGGCGCGGCAGGCGCTGGCCGATGGCGGCCCAGCCGCGGCTCCAGTCGTTGTCCTGCAGCGCGTTCATCGGATTGCCGTGGCCGAAGAAGATCGTCGGCATCCGCATCGAAACATTCTGCTCTGGCATCGCAGCGCCCACCCGTGTCTGGCATCCACACATTGCTTACACCTGCGGCGCTAGTCTGGCGTGATCGTCGACGCGGCGCCACCGGCAAGCCGCGCGATGCCGACACAGGAAAACCATCATGGACATCGCCTTGCTTGGCGTCAGCGGCCGCGTCGGTTCGCGCTTGCTGGCGGAACTGTTGCGCCGCGGCCACCACGTCACCGGCATCGCCCGCGACACCGGCAAGCTGGCCGGCCAACCGGGCCTGCAGCTGAAGAACGGCGATGCCAACCAACCGGCGCAACTGGCGCCGCTGCTGGCCGGCCATGACGCGGTGTTCAGCGCGCTGAAGTTCGCCACGACCGATGCCGCGTCGCTGATCGCCGCGGTGAAGCAGGCGGGCGTCGCCCGCCTGCTGGTGGTTGGCGGCGCCGCCACGCTGGAAGTGGCACCGGGCCAGATCCTGCTCGACGCACCGGGCTTTCCCGCCGCGTATCGGCCGGAAGCCGAGGGCGGTCGCCGCTTCCTCGACGCCTTGCGCGGCGAGCGCGTGCTCGACTGGACCTTCCTGTCGCCACCGGCCGAGTTCGACCCCGGCGAGCGCACCGGCACATTCCGCCTCGGCGGCGACCAGTTGCTCGCCGATGCCAGCGGCAAGAGCTGGATTTCGATGGAGGACTATGCGATCGCCCTCGTCGACGAGCTGGAAACGCCGCGGCATTCGCGGCAGCGCTTCACCGTGGGCTACTGACCGGGCGCCGCGCCACCCGGCCAGCACCACCGCGGCGCAACCGCCGCCATCGCGGCACGTCACCCACCGGGAGATTCGCATGACTACGTACAAGGTCGGTTACATCGTCGGCAGCCTCGCCAAGGGCTCGATCAACCGCCAGCTGGCCCAGGCGCTGGCCAAGCTGGCACCGCCGCAACTGGATCTGGTGGAGATTCCGATCAAGGATCTCCCGCTGTACTGCTACGACTACGACGCCGACTACCCGTCAGTGGCGCGTGCGTTCAAGCAGGCGATCGCGGAGGTCGACGCGATCCTGTTCGTCACCCCGGAATACAACCGCTCGATCCCCGGCGCGCTGAAGAACGCGATCGACTGGGCCAGCCGGCCGTGGGGCAAGAACTCCTTCGCGCGCAAGCCCTCGGCCGTGATCGGCACCTCGCCCGGTTCGATCGGCACCGCGGTGGCCCAGCAGCACCTGCGCAGCGTGCTGTGCTTCTGCAATTCGCCGCTGATGAATACGCTGGAGGCCTATGTCCAGTTCAAGCCGGGGCTGATCGGCGCGGACGGCGCGATCACCAACGATTCCACCACCGAGTTCCTCACCAACTACATGAGGGAGCTGCACGTCTTCATCGAGCGCGTGCTGACCGTGTTGCCGCGCGAGGACTGAGCGCCTGCCGCAGCCACCAACGACAACGGGCGCCGCAGCGCCCGTTGCCCGGTTGCCTCACGTCGCCGATTACAGCGCGTAGTACATCTGGAACTCGATCGGATGCGTCGAGGCGCGGTAGCGGGTGACTTCCTGCATCTTCACGCCAATGTAGGCGTCGATGAAGTCATCGGTGAACACGCCGCCGGCTTTCAGGAACTCGCGATCCTTGTCCAGCGCTTCCAGCGCCTGGTCGAGGCTGGAGCAGACCTGCGGGATGTTCTTCTCTTCTTCCGGCGGCAGGTCGTAGAGATCCTTGTCGGCCGGCGCGCCCGGGTCGATCTTGTTCAGGATGCCGTCGAGGCCCGCCATCATCAGCGCAGTGAACACCAAGTAGCCGGAGTTCATCGGGTCGGGGAAGCGCACCTCGATGCGGCGGCCCTTCGGGCTGGCCACGTAGGGGATGCGGCAGCTCGCCGAGCGGTTGCGCGCCGAGTAGGCCAGCATCACCGGCGCCTCGAAGCCTGGCACCAGGCGTTTGTAGCTGTTGGTGGTGGAGTTGGCGAAGGCGTTGATCGCCTTGGCGTGCTTGAAGATGCCGCCGATGTACCACAGCGCGGTCTGGCTGAGGCCGCCGTACAGATCACCCGCGAACAGGTTCTCGCCGTTCTTGGCCAGCGACTGGTGCACGTGCATGCCGCTGCCGTTGTCGCCCACGATGGGCTTGGGCATGAAGGTGACGGTCTTGCCGTTCTGGTGCGCCACGTTCTTGATGACGTACTTCATCGTCATCAGCTCGTCGGCCTTCTGCACCAGGGTGTTGAACTTCACGCCGATCTCGCACTGGCCGGCGTTCGCCACCTCGTGGTGGTGCACCTCGACGGTCTGGCCCAGCGACTCCAGCACCTTGCACATGTCGGCGCGCAGGTCGCCCAGGGTGTCCACCGGGCTCACCGGAAAGTAGCCGCCCTTCACGCCGGGGCGGTGGCCCATGTTGCCCTCGTCGTACTTGAAGCGGGTGCTCCAGGCGGCCTCGTTGGACTCGATCTCGTAGAACACGCGGCCCATGTCGTTCTGCCAGCGGATCGAGTCGAAGATGAAGAACTCCGGCTCCGGCCCGAAGAAGGCGGTGTCGGCGATGCCGGTGGACTTCAGGTAGGCCTCGCCGCGCTTGGCGATCGAGCGCGGGTCGCGGCCGTAGGCCTGCAGGGTGCTCGGCTCCAGCACGTCGCAATGCAGCACCAGCTGGGTGTGCTGGCTGAACGGGTCGAGGTAGGCGGTGGCCGGGTCGGGCATCAGGATCATGTCCGACTCGTTGATGCCCTTCCAGCCGGTGATCGAGGAGCCGTCGAACATCTTGCCGTCCTCGAAGGTCGACTCGTCGATGGCGTGCGCCGGGAAGGTGACGTGGTGATGCTTGCCGAGCATGTCGGCAAAGCGGAAGTCGACGAACTCGACCTCGTGTTCAACGATCAGGTCGAGCACTTTCTGGGCAGTCATGGGGCAACCTCGGCGGGGATCGGATGGATGCGGCTGGAAAGAATGCACGAGACTAGAGCAAGGTCGGTGCCAAAGCGTGCATTCCGCGTGGATTCACGGAGTTGGAGGCGTCGATGACCTTTTCCGTCGCGGCAATTGCACCAATTTCATGCGTCATTCCCCTTGATTGCACCAACAAGGAACGTGCGCTGTCATTGTCGCCATTGCAAGGCCTGCGCTATCGAGCCGCCACATCGTATGCGTAAGCTGTGGTGCCGCGCGGTCGCCATGGTGACGACCGCCCCACCACTCCGACAAACCCGACGAGCGCACCCGTGACCGATCTCATCCACGTCATCCTGCTGGGCATCATCGAAGGCATCACCGAGTTCCTGCCGATTTCCTCCACCGGCCACCTGCTGATCGCCGAGCACTGGCTGGGCGCCCGCTCGGATCTGTTCAACGTGGGCATCCAGGCCGGCGCGATCCTCGCGATCACCCTGGTGTACTGGAAGCGCATCTGGCAGCTGTTCACGCAATGGCGCAAGCCGGCCACGCGCGACTACCTGGCCAAGCTGGTGGTGGCATTCCTGATCACCTGCGTGCTCGGTATGGTCGTCACCCACTACGGCTTCAAGCTGCCGGAGACGGTGACGCCGATCGCCTGGGCGCTGGTGATCGGCGGCTTCTGGATGATCGGCGCGGAGGTGCTCGCCGCGAAGCAGGCGGATCGCACCGAGGTGACGTGGCGGGTAGCGATCCTGGTGGGCATCGCGCAGATGGCGGCGGGCGTGTTCCCCGGCACCTCGCGCTCCGGCGCGACGATCTTCACCGCGATGCTGTTCGGCACCAGCAACCGCGCCGCGGCCACTGAGTTCGCGTTCCTGGTGGGCATCCCCACCATGTACGCCGCCACCGGCTACGAACTGTTGAAGGTGTGGAAGGGTGGCGGTACCGCGCACGAGGACTGGAACGCGCTGATCGTCGGCTTCGTCGTCTCGCTGATCGTGGGCTTCATCGCGGTGAAGTGGCTGCTTGGCTACATCCGCACGCACCGCTACACCGTGTTCGCGGTCTACCGCATCGCGCTGGGCGCGGCCTTGCTGCTGTTGATGCCGGGCGCCTGAGCCGCGTCCTTGAGCGACGGCGCCATGCCCAGCTTGCAGGCCAGCTTGCAGGCCGGCAGGTTGGTGCGTTCGAACAGTTCGTGCACCCATTCCAGAAAGGCTTGCACGCGCGCGGACAGGTGCTTCTTCTGCGGGTAGACCAGCCACACCGGCGAACCAGTGGAAATGGTGTCCTCCATGATCACCTTGAGCTTGCCGTAGCCGATCGCGCTGGCGGCCAGCCAGTGCGGGGTCTGGATGATGCCCAGCCCGGCCATCGCCGCCTGGATCACCGACTCGCCGTCGTTGATCAGCAGGTGCGCGTCCACGTCCAGCGCCACGCGGCCATCCGGCGTGTCGAACTGCCACTGGTAGGCGCGGCCACTGGTGGGATAGACGTAGTTGATGCAGCGATGCTGCTTCAGGTCATCGATGCTGACCGGCGTGCCGTGGCGTTCCAGGTAGGCCGGCGCGGCGCACAGCACGTTGCTGAAGTAGCCCAGTTTGCGCGCGATCAGGTTGGAGTCCTCCAGCTCGCCCATGCGGATCGCACAGTCGATGCCTTCCTCGATCAGGCCGATGTTGCGATCGCTCATCGACAGCTCGAGCCGGATGTCCGGATATTTCGCCTCGAAGTCCGCGAGGTTGGGGATCAGCGCGGCGCGACCCACCGACACGTTCACCGCCACGCGCAGCTTGCCGCTGGGCTTGGTGCGCGCGTAGTTCAGCGCCTCCACCGCCTCGCCAAGGTCGGCCAGGATCGCCTTGCAACGCTGGTAGAACGACTCGCCGTCGTCGGTGAGCCGCAGTGCCCGCGTGCTGCGGAACAGCAGGCGCACGCCGATCTGCTCCTCCAGCCTCGACACCGCGCGGCTCACGCCCGATGGCGTCATGCCCAGCTGCACGGCGGCCGCCGCAAAACTGCGCGCTTCCACCACGCGGACGAAGCTCGATATTGCCGAGAAATCTTCCATACCTGTCATTGTGCCGACATTCGTGACGCCCAGTCACTAGTAGAGTTCATAAATTTGGGGTTTTCTGTACCCGATGGTACACCTATTATTCGCTTCCCCATCGTGCTGCATCGCCGCACGACCCCACTCAAGGGAACGCGAAGATGAAGAAGAAACTGATCCTGCCCGGCCTCGTCGTGGTGGCGGCCGCCGGCAGCTGGGCCCTGCTCGGCGAGCACGGTGGCAGCCACGCCCAGACCCCCGGCGCTGGCGCCGCCCTGCCGGAAGTGACCGTGGCGCGCGCCCTGCTGCGCCCGATCAGCAACAGCGCCGAATTCACCGGCCGCGTGCAGGCAGTGGACAGCGTGCAGGTACGCCCGCGCGTGGGCGGCTACGTAGACTCGGTGGCGTTCAAGGAAGGCGCGCTGGTGCACAAGGGCGACGTGCTGTTCCGCATCGACCCGCGTCCGTTCCAGGCCGAGGTGAACCGGCTCACCGCCAACCGCACGCAGGCGCTGGCCGAACTGGGCCTGGCCCAGGCCAACGCCCAGCGCGGCCATCGCCTGCTCGATCAACATGCGATCGCGCAGGAAGAGGCCGACCGCCTCGACACTGCCGCGCAGAGCGCGCGGGCCACGCTGGCCGCCGCCGATGCCGCGCTGGCCTCCGCGAAGCTCAACCTCGGCTTCACCGAGGTGCGCGCGCCGATCGACGGCCGCGTGAGCAACGTGCACATCACCCCCGGCAACCTCGTCGGCAGCAGCGACGTGCTGACCAGCGTGGTCTCGGTGAACCCGGTCTACGTGGTCTTCGACGTGGACGAGCACACCTGGCTGAAGCTGGATCACCTACGCGCCAAGGCCACGCAGGACGGCAACAGCCCGCGCATCGAGGCTGCGATGGAACTGTCCGACGAGAGCGGCTACCCGCACACCGGCCGCATCGACTTCGTCGACAACCAGCTGCACACCGACTCCGGCACGATGCGGCTGCGCGCGGTGTTCGACAACCAGGACAGGCTGTTCACCCCGGGCCTGTACGCCCGCGTCCGCCTGCGGAGCGGCCAGCCGCAGCCACGCCTGCTGATTGACGACCGCGCGGTCGGCACCGACCTCGGCAACCAGTTCGTCTACGTGGTGGACGCCGGGCACAAAGTGGAATACCGCAAGGTCAGCACCGGCGCGCTGTTCCACGGCCTGCGCGTGATCGACAGCGGTCTCGCGCCCGGCGACGTGGTGGTGGTGAACGGCCTGCAGCGCGTGCGCCCGGGCGCCGAGGTGAGCCCGCAGCAGGTGGCGATGGACTACCGCCTGGACGCGCCGGACAAGGCGGTGGTGGAGGCAAGCGGCCATGACGATTCACGTACCGCGATGACCAAGCCGCCAGCCCACGAACCGCAAGGCTGAGCCCCCTCCCCTGCATGCAGCAGGGGAGGGATGGGGTGGGGTGAAGCCCACCAGCAAAAGCCCACCCCTCCCAACCTCCCCCTGCGTCGCAGGGGGACGAGTCAAGAGCCGCCACTGGCAAGGCTCCCAAGGATTCCTCATGAAAAACATTGCCCAGTTTTTCGTCGACCGGCCGATCATGGCAGCCGTGCTATCGCTGCTGTTCGTGATCACCGGCTCCATTGCGGTGTTCCAGCTGCCGATCAGCGAATACCCCGAAGTCGTGCCGCCCACCGTGGTGGTGCGCGCCAACTACCCCGGCGCCAACCCCAAGGTGATCGCCGAAACCGTCGCCACGCCGCTGGAAACCCAGATCAACGGCGTGCAAGGCATGCTCTACACCTCCTCGCAGGCTACCAGCGACGGCGTGATGACGCTGACCGTGACCTTTGCGCTGGGCACCAACCTCAACGACGCCCAGGTGGAAGTGCAGAACCGCGTGTCGCAGGCGCTGCCGCGCCTGCCGGAGGAAGTGCAGCGGCTGGGCGTGACCACGCAGAAGAGCTCGCCCGACCTCACCATGGTCGTGCACCTCACCTCGCCCGACAAACGCTACGACATGCTGTACCTGTCCAACTTCGCGCGGCTGCACGTGAAGGACGTGCTGGGCCGCCTGAACGGCGTGGGCGACGTGCAGATCTTCGGTGCCGGCGAGTACTCGATGCGCGTGTGGCTGAACCCGGACAAGCTGGCCCAGCGCGGCCTCACCACCGGCGACGTGGCGAACGCGATCCGCGAGCAGAACGTGCAGGTGGCGGCCGGCGCGCTGAACGCGCCGCCGGTGCGCGGCACTGCCGACTTCCAGCTCAACATCAACACCCAGGGCCGGCTGAGCACGGTCGATGACTTCCGCAACATCGTGCTGCGCACCGATGCCGACGGCGCCACCGTGCACCTGGGCGACGTGGCGCGCGTGGAACTGGGCTCGAACCAGTACGCGCTGCGCAGCCTGCTGGACAACCAGCCGGCGGTGGCGATCCCGATCTTCGCGCGGCCCGGCTCGAACGCGATCCAGATCTCCGACGAGGTGCGCGCCACCATGGCGCAGCTGAAAAAGGAGTTCCCGCAGGGCATCGACTACCACATCGTCTACGACCCGACCGTGTTCGTGCGCGGCTCGATCGAGGCGGTGGCGCACACCCTGCTGGAGGCGATCCTGCTGGTGGTGCTGGTGGTGATCCTGTTCCTGCAGACCTGGCGCGCGTCCGTCATTCCGCTGATCGCGGTGCCGGTGTCGCTGATCGGCACGTTCGCGGTGATGTACCTGGTCGGCTTCTCGCTTAACGCATTGAGCCTGTTCGGCATGGTGCTGGCGATCGGCATCGTGGTGGATGACGCCATCGTGGTGGTGGAGAACGTGGAGCGCCACATCGAGCTGGGGCAGTCGCCGAAGGAGGCCACGCGCAAGGCGATGCACGAGGTCACCGGGCCGATCGTGGCCACCGCGCTGGTGCTGTGCGCGGTGTTCATCCCCACCGCCTTCATCAGCGGCCTCACCGGCGAGTTCTACCGCCAGTTCGCGCTGACCATCGCGATCTCCACGGTGATCTCGGCATTCAACTCGCTGACCCTGAGCCCGGCGCTGTCGGCGATCCTGCTGCTGCCGCATGGCGCGCCGAAGGACCGCCTCACCCGCGCCATCGACCGCCTGTTCGGCTGGCTGTTCCGCCCGTTCAACCGGGTGTTCCAGCGCGGTGCCGAACGCTACGTGGCAGGCACGCGCCGCATGCAGGGCAAGGGCGGCGCCGCGCTGCTGGTGTACGCGGGCCTGATCGCGCTCACCGCGTTCGGCTTCTGGCACGTGCCCACCGGTTTCGTGCCGACCCAGGACAAGCAGTACCTGGTGTCGTTCGCCCAGCTGCCCGACGCCGCCTCGCTGGACCGCACCGAGGACGTGATCAAGCAGATGAGCGCGATCGCGCTGAAGCAGCCCGGCGTGCAGAGCGCGGTGGCCTTCCCCGGCCTGTCGGTGAACGGTTTCACCAACTCGACCAACGCCGGCATCGTGTTCGTCACGCTGAAGCCGTTCGACCAGCGGCGCAGCGCGGATCTTTCCGCGGGTGCGATCGCCGGCGCGCTGAACGCGAAGTTCGCGGCGATCCAGGACGCCTACATCGCGGTGTTCCCGCCGCCGCCGGTGATGGGCCTGGGCACGATCGGCGGCTTCCGCCTGCAGATCGAGGACCGCGGCCAGGTCGGCTTCGACGAGCTGTACCAGCAGACGCAGAAGCTGATTGCGGCGAGCCGCAAGGATCCGGAGCTGGCCGGGCTGTTCTCCAGCTTCCAGGTGAACGTGCCGCAGGTGGACGTGAACGTGGATCGTGCCAAGGCCAAGGCCGAGGGCGTGAACCTGGGCGACGTCTACCAGACCATGCAGGCCTACCTCGGCTCGCTCTACGTCAACGACTTCAACCGCTTCGGCCGCACCTACCAGGTGAACCTGTCCGCCGAGCCGCAGTTCCGCAGCGACCTGGAGGACATCAGCCAGCTGAAGACACGCAACGCGAAGGGCGAGATGGTGCCGCTGGGCTCCTTCGTCACCGTGGCACACGGCGCCGGCCCGGATCGCGTGCAGCACTACAACGGCTATCCCACCGCCGAGATCAACGGCGGCCCGGCGCCGGGCTACAGCTCGGGCCAGGCGCAGGCGGAAATGGAGAAGCTGGCGCGCCAGGTGCTGCCGAACGGCATGAGCTTCGAGTGGACCGACCTTACGTATCAGCAGATTCTCTGCCGGCAACACCGCGGTACTGGTGTTCCCGCTGTGCGTGCTGCTGGTGTTCCTGGTGCTGTCCTCGCTGTACGAGAGCTGGTCGCTGCCGCTGGCGGTGATCCTGATCGTGCCGATGGTGCTGCTGTCCGCCATCGCCGGCGTGTGGCTGTCGGGTGGTGACAACAACATCTTCACCCAGATCGGCCTGATCGTGCTGGTGGGCCTGGCCTGCAAGAACGCGATCCTGATCGTGGAGTTCGCCCGCGAAATGCAGATGGAAGGCATGAGCCGGCACGAGGCGGTGCTGGAGGCAGCACGGCTGCGCCTGCGCCCGATCCTGATGACCTCGTTCGCCTTCATCATGGGCGTGGTGCCGCTGGTGACCTCGCACGGCGCCGGCGCCGAGATGCGCCACGCGATGGGCGTGGCGGTGTTCGCCGGCATGCTCGGCGTGACCGTCTTCGGGCTGATCTACACCCCGCTGTTCTACGTCGTGATCCGCGCCCTGGTGGAGCGCCGCGAAGCGCGCAAGCACGCGCAGGCGAATGCACTGCCGGCGCTGGAGGGACATTGAGATGAAGCACCTGCTCCGTAGTACCGCCCTGTTCGCCGCCCTCGCGCTCGCCGGTTGCGTCAGCGTGGGCCCGAACTACCACAAGCCGGCCACGCCGACCACGCAACTGCAGGAGCTCGACGCGGTGCGCGAAAGCGCCGCGCAGTTCCAGGCCGCGTGGTGGGAGCAGTTCGGCGACCCCACCCTCGATGCGCTGATCCAGCGCGCGGCGGCGAACAACCTCGACCTGCGCATCGCGGTGGCGCGCCTCGCCGAATCGCGCGCCCTGCTCGGCGGCGCGAAGTCGCAGTACCTGCCGGACATCCAGGCCGGCGCCTCGTATACGCGCAGCCGCGAGCAGACGCCCGGCCTCAGCGCCCGGCGCAACACGGTGACCGCCTACCAGGCCGGCTTCGACGCGAGCTGGGAGATCGACGTGTTCGGCGGCGTGCGCCGCTCGGTGGAAGCCGCGCACGCCGACCTCGGCGCCAGCGAGGCCGCGCTGCAGGATGCCCAGGTGAGCCTGTTCGCCGAGGTGGCGCGCAACTACTTCGACCTGCGCGGCACCCAGCAACGGCAGGACATCGCCCGGCGCGACATCGCCAACCAGCAGGACACGCTGAAGCTGATCCGCGCCCGCGCCGAGGTGGGCACCGCCTCGGACCAGGACGTGGCCAGCGTCGCGGCGCAACTGAGCGCGACGGAGGCGCAACTGCCCCTGCTCGACATCCAGGCACATGCGGACACCTACCGCCTCGCTGTGCTGCTGGGCGAACAGCCCGGCGCGCTCGACGTCGACGTGTCGCCGCAGACGTTCAAGCCGATCGACGCGGTGCTGCCGATCGGCGCTGCCGGCGACGTGCTGTCGCGCCGCCCCGACGTGCGCATCGCCGAACGCGAATACGCCGCCGCCAACGCGCGCATCGGCGTGGCCAAGGCGGATTTCTTCCCGCACCTCTCGCTGGGCGGCTTCCTCGGCTTCCTCGCCGGGCGCAGCAACGACTTCGGCAGCCCGTCCACCCGCGCCTGGTCGATTGCGCCCAGCATCACCTGGAACGGCCTCAACGTGCAGCGCGTGCGCGCCAACCTGCACGCCGCCGAGGCACGCGCGGACGCGGCCCAAGCGAACTACCAGCGCACCGTGCTGGAGGCGATCGAGGACGTCGACAACGCCGTGGTCGGCTATAACCTGCAGCACGACCGCGTCGAGAAGCTGATCGCGCAGGCGCAGCAGAGCCGCCGCGCCGCCGGGCTGGCCAAGGTGCGCTATGAGCAAGGCGCCACCGGCTATCTGGAACTCCTGGACGCCGAACGCGTGCAACTCGCCGCGGACGACGCATTGGCCCAGGCGCAGACCGCGATCGACACCCGCGCGGTGGCGCTGTACAAGGCGCTCGGCGGCGGCTGGCAGGCCTGCGGCGACGACACGCGCTGCGCACCGGTCGCCACTCCGGTGGCCGCGGTGCCATGAGCACGGCACGCCAGCGGGCGGCAACGGGCGTGCCGACAAGCTCGCCCGTGCATCGCGTGGCCCTGGTCACCGGGGCAAACCGCGGCCTGGGCTTCGAGGCGGCGCGGCAGATCGGCGGTGACGCCACCGCGGTGCCGCTCGACATCACCGATGCCGTGCAGATCGCCGAACTCGCCACCTGGATCGAACGCGAGCACGGCCGGCTCGACGTGCTGGTGAACAACGCCGGCGGCCATGCCGACCGCGAGGCGCGCACCGAGAGCAGCACCCCCGACGCCGTGCGCGCCGCGCTGGAGACGAACCTGCTCGGCGCCTGGCAGCTGTGCAGCGCACTGCTGCCGCTGATGCGCCGGCACCGCTACGGCCGCATCGTCAACGTCACCAGCGGTTGCGCCGGCAGCATGGCGCCCGACGCGAGCGGCTATCCCGCCTACCGCGTGTCCAAGGCCGCGCTCAACGCCTACACCCGCGCGCTCGCCGCTGAACTCGCCGGCAGCGGCATCCTGGTCAACGCAGTCTGTCCCGGCTGGGTCGCCACCGCACTGGGCGGCCCCGGCGGCGGCCCAGTGGAACGCGGCGCCGACGGCATCGTGGCCGCCGCCTGCCTGCCCGAGCCGGGCATCAACGGCGCACTGCTGCGCGACGGCCAGCGCATCGCGTGGTGACGCGCGCCATTTCCCGCGAATGCGGCACGCGCCAACGGCCGCCCACGTAGCCGAGCACGCCCGGGGAATTCCGCCAGCTCCCGATTGCCGGCGCGGTACTCACGATATCGCGCTAGCTGCGGGAAAACCTCCGCCGTGTTCCCAGCGACGCATCGATCCGGACCCTAAGCCGGGTCCGGTGACACGGAAAGCGGTCTTTGTTGACAAAGGTTCTATATTTCTGGAAATATGAAAACATGGAAACACCAGTCGCCCTCGCCGCCCTCGGTGCGCTCGGCCACGACACCCGCCTCGCCGCGTTCCGCCGGCTGGTGCAGGTCGGCCCGGCGGGCTTGGCGGTGGGCGAGCTGCGTGAACACCTGGATCTCCCCGCCGCCACCCTGAGCGCCCACCTCAACGTGCTGCGCGCCGCCGGGCTGGTCGAGGATCAGCGCGAGGGGCGGGTGATCCGCGTCCGCGCCAACTACCGGCAGATGAACGCACTGCTGGCCTACCTCACCGAGAACTGCTGCGCCGGCACCGCCGATTGCGGGCCGGCGACCACCTGCAAGCCGCGCCAGACCGGAGCCAAGCCATGAACCGATTCCACGTGCATCTCAACGTTGCCGACCTCGCCGGCAGCATCCGCTTCTACACACAGCTGTTCGCCGCGGAGCCCAGCGTGGTCAAGCACGACTACGCCAAGTGGATGCTGGAAGACCCGCGCGTCAACTTCGCGATCTCCAGCACCGGCCGCGCGCCGGGCGTCGACCACCTCGGCCTGCAGGTCGACAGCGCCGACGAACTCGCCGCACTCGGGGCTCGCCTGGACGCCGCCGGCGGCAGCGTGGTGCCGGAGGCCGGCGCCATCTGCTGCTATGCCCGCTCGGACAAATTGTGGACCGAAGACCCGCAAGGTACGCGTTGGGAAAGCTTCCACACCGTCGGCGACGCCACGACCTATGCCGCCGCCGGCGCGGCCTGCGCGACCGACGGAGCGACCTGCACACCGGGCGGGCGCGCGACGAAGCCGAAGGTCGACAAAGGCGGCACCTGCTGCGCGCCGAATTCCGGCTGCTGCTGAGAGCGGCAAGGCGCACCTTTCCCTTCCAGCATCCCCATGCCATGAGCCCGTCCCGATGAAACGCATCCTGTTTGTCTGCATCGAGAACGCCAACCGCAGCCAGATGGCCGAAGCCTTCGCGCGCATCCATGGTGGCGCGGCGGTCGAAGCACTGAGCGCCGGTTCGGCGCCATCCGGCCGGATCAACCCGAAGGCGGTGCGTTTCATGGCCGAACTGGGCTACGACCTGGGCACGCATGCGTCGAAGTCGCTCGCCGAGATCGACGGCGAATTCGATGCCGTCGTCACCATGGGCTGCGGCGACAGCTGCCCGTGGGTGCCGGCGCGGCGGCGCGAGGACTGGCAACTGCCCGACCCGAAGCACCTGGACGACGACGGTTATCGCGCGGTGCGCGACGAGATCGCCGCCCGCGTCCGCCGTCTGCTGGCGACACTGTGATGCCGCTGTCGCGCCGACTGCTCGCCGAATTCCTCGGTACCTGCGCGCTGCTCGCCACGGTGGTGGGTTCCGGCATCATGGGCATGGCGATGTCCGGCGGCAACGGCGGCATCGCGCTGCTGGCGAACGCCACCGCGACCGCCGGCATCCTGTACGTGCTGATCGCCGTGCTCGGCCCGATCTCCGGCGCGCACTTCAACCCCGCGGTGAGCCTGGCGCTGCGCCTGCGCGGCGAACTCGACACGCGCGAGGCGCTGGCCTACGTCGCGGTGCAGCTCATCGCCGCGGTCGGCGGCGTGCTGCTGGCCCACGCCATGTTCGGCCAGCCGCTGCTGCAGCCCGGCACGCATGCCCGCAGCGGCGCCGCGCAGTGGCTGAGCGAGGGTGTGGCCACCGCCGGCCTGCTGCTCACCATCCTGCTCGGCGCGCGTGCCCGGCCGGCGGCGATGCCGGCGCTGGTCGCCAGCTACATCTTCGCGGCCTACTGGTTCACCGCCAGCACCTCGTTCGCCAACCCCGCGGTCACCGTGGCGCGGGCGCTGACCCGTACGTTCGCCGGCATCCGGCCCGCCGATGTGCCGGGCTTCGTGCTGGCCCAACTGGCCGGCACGGCGGTGGCGCTGCTCGTGGCGCACCTGCTGCATGATCGATCCACGGCCGCGGGATGCCCTTCGCCACGCGAGGACTGACGCGGCGGCGCCGTGGCCGCCCAGACGCCTAGCGCTGCACGATGCGCGCGAACCACGCCCCGCCGCGCACGTGTTCGGCAATCAGCTTGGCGCTGGTGAGCATGGGCACGGCGAGCAGCGCGCCGGGCACTCCCCACAGCCAGCCCCAGACCAAGAGCCAGATCAGGATGGCGATGGGCGACAGCCGCATGCGCCGGCCCAGGATCAGCGGCGTCACCACGTTGCCCTCCAGGCCGCTCAGGCCGGCAAAGCACAAGGCCGGCAGCACGGCCTGGCCCAGCGCGGCGTCGTGGGCCAGGCCCACCAGCAGCAACACGCCGGTGGTGACGATGGCGCCCACGTAGGGGATGAAGTTGGCGAACATCGCCACCGCGCCCCACAGCAGCGGATCGGGCAGATGCAGCAGCCACAGCAGGGCGGCGGTGAGCGCGCCCAGGGCGAAGTTGATGGTGAGCGTGGTGAGGATGTAGCGCGACACCTCGCCCTGGATGCCGCGCACCACCACCACCGCCTGGCGCTTGCGGCCGAAGCCCGGCGCGATCTCCACCAGCCGGCGCAGCAAGAGCTCACCGTAGACCAGAAAGAAGAACACCAGCAGCAGCACGGTGAGCACCGCCGCCAGCACCGGCGGCGCGCTGGAAACCACGTCCCACGCGCTCACCGCCACGTCGACCGGCTGCCGCCGCGCGCGCACCGGATGGCCGTTCACCAGAGCTTGGGTGGCGAGGTTGGCGGCATCCAGCGGGCGGGTGAGGTGTTCGAGCTTGGGTACGAAGCCGCGCAGGGTGCGCGGCACCTCGTGAACCCAGTCCAGCGCCGGTGGTGTGAGCAGGCCGATGCCGGCGCCGATGCCGCCGACCAGGGCCAGCATCAACACGCTGGCGACCAGCCAGCGCGGCAGTCCGTGGCGCGCGCCGAAGGCCACGATGGGATTGAGCGCCAGCCCGATGAAGGCGGCCAGCACCAGCGGAATCAGCAGCGTCTTGCACAGCGTGGCGGTGTACAGCAGCGCCAGCAACAGCAGCACCTGCAGCAGCACGCGGATCGCGCGCAGGTGGCGCCGCGCGCCGCGTACGCGCGGCTGTCCGGCCGGCGGGCGCGGCGGCGACCCACCGGTCTGGAACGACGGCGCGACGGCCACGTCGAGGGCGTCCGCTGGGGTATTCATGTGTCCGTATCGCCCCCGGCGCCCGGCGCGCTGGCCAGCCGGATGGCTTGCGCCAGCGCCTCGGCCAAGCCGCCACCCAGCAGCCCACGCCAGCCCGCCATGCGCGGCAGGCGCAGGTCGAGACCGCCCAGCAGCAGGCCCACGCCGCCGATGACGCCCAGCGCGACGAGGGGATGGCGCCGTCCGCACGCAAGCAGGGCCGCCGCCGGGGCGGCCAGCGCCGCACGCCGCGTCTGCGCCTGCGCCCGCGCGGCACGTACCGCCCCGATGTGCTGCCAGAGCCTCATGCGTCATTGCCCTTCGTATCGGCATCGCGGCCAGCGCGCGGGCCTGCCGTGGCGGCCTGCCATGCCGCGCGCCACTCCTGCCGCGTAGCTGGCAGGCTCATCCAGCGCAGGCAACGCCGGAACAGCATGATCGACGCCGCCAGCAGCACGATTTGCAGCAGCGCCAGCACGGCCAGCGCCGCCACCCAGGAATGCAGGCCCGCGGCCAGCACGACCGCCAGCAGACCCAGCAAGGTGAGGCCCAGCGCCACCGCGAACACGACGGCGGCCAGCGCCGCCGCCAGCCACCATGCCAGCGCGCTGCGTGCCAGCCCCAGCTCGGCATGCAGCAACTGCCGCTGCGCCGCCAGCCAGTGGCGCAGCGCACCGGCCAGGCGCGTGCCCTCATCCAGCACCGACGCCTCCGGCGGCGCCTCGTCCGGCGGCGGCGCGGCGGTGGACGGCTGCACGCGCCGACTCAGCGCCGCAGCAGCCGGCCGATCAGCCAGCCCGCCGCCAGCGCGATCGCCACCGACTGCACTGGCTTCTCGCGCACGTAGTCGCGCACCCCGCCCAGCCAGACGTCGGCGCGTTCCAGCGCGGCGTCGCGCGCGGCACGGCCACGCGCGGCGGCCTCGTCCAGCGTGTCGTCCACGCGGTGCGCGCCGGCGGCGGCCTGGTCGGTGGCGCGGTGCAAGGTTTCCTCCACGTGCCCGGCGGCCCGCTCCACGGCATCGCGGGTGCCTTGGATGACGCTGGAGGTGGCCTGCTTGATCCGCTCGGCACCGGTATCGATGCGGTTGGCGGCAGCGCCGCCGGGGCTTGCTGGCTGATCGTTCATGTCGCGGCTCCACATGGCAGACGCATAGCATGCCGATTCGCCGCGCGCAGCGCCATGGCCCGCTTGCGCAGGTTCACTTTGCGCGGCGCAGGAAAGCAACCACGGCCAGACCGAGGAACACCGCGCACAGCACCTTCGACACCTCGGCGGCCACACCGGCAAAGCCGCCGAAACCCAGTACGGCGGCAATCAGGGCGACGATGAAGAAAACCAGGGCGTAGTGCAGCATGCGTACGGTCCGTGCGGCGAACGACAGTCGCGCGCAGTGGCGCGACTACCTGCCATTTACCTACAACGCCCGCCATCCGGGCGTGAAGAGTCGGCCCGGAACGTGCGCCACATCACACGGGGCGGATCGCGTAGGTGCCGGTCAGCGTGGCCGAAGCCAGCACCTGACCGTCCATCGCCGCGCGCAGCTGCGCCAGGGTGAAGCCGGGCGACAGCGGCAAGGCGTCCACGGCGAGCGCATGCACGGCGAAGTGGTAGTGGTGCACGAGGCTGTCGTTCCACGGCGGGCACGGGCCGTCGTAGCCGCGATAGTCGCCGGCCATGTCGGCATCGCCGGCGAACCAGCCGGTGTAGTCGTTCACGCCCTGCACGCTGCCCGGTGGGCCGAAGGGTTCGCGCTTGCCACGCGGCGTGATGCCGTCGCTGCACGCGCCTTCGGCCAGCTCGCCGCATTCGGCGGGGATGTTCGCCATCAGCCAGTGCACAAACTCCACGCGCGGCAGCTCGGCCGGCACGGTGCGCCCCACCTGGTTCACGTCGTCGCCACGGCTGGGCACGTCCACGTCGATGCAGGTGAGCACGAAGGAGCGCGTGCCTGCCGGCGCGTCCCGCCAGGCCAGGTGCGGGCTGCGGTTGTCCGACAGCGCCACCGGCGCGCCGGGCTTGCCGAAGGCGTTGGCGGCGGGAATCGGCTGGCCGTCCGCGAAATTGTCGCTGCGTAGCTGCATGGCTTGCCTCGTGACGTGGTGTTGGGGGCTCGGGACTCGGGAAAGCATGCCGCCGCCCGCCCATCCCCACAGGCATTACCATGGCGCCCTTGCCCGGAGGACGCATGAGCGAGCTGCAAGACCTTACCACCCTGGTGCGTGCGGCCACGCCGCTGCTGGTGATCGAGACGGTGGACGAACAGCGCGTGATCGAGTGCTTCCGCCACGTGATCGCGCAGTCGCTGCATCCGCTGTGGCGCTGGACGCTCACCACCGGCCTCGCCCGCCTCGACTTCGCCCAATCGGAACCGGCGGCGGCGGCCGACGTCACCAGCACGCTGGAGGCGGTTCGCGGCGCCTCCGAACGCGGCATCTACCTGCTGTTCGACTTCCACGGCCTGCTCGGCTACGCGATGAGCCAGCGCCTGCTGCGCGAGATCGTGCAGCGCCAGCGCTCGGCCTCGCACACCATCGTGCTGGTGGGCGCCAAGGTGGAGCTGCCGGCCGACCTGGAAGCACTGGCGCTGCGCGTGCCGCTGGCGCTGCCCGACCTCAAGGAACTGGCCGCGATCATGCGCGGCGAGGCGCTGGCCTGGCAGCGCGAGCAGGGCCGCCGCATCGAGGTGGACAACGAGGCTGCGCGCACCATCGTGCGCAACCTGCTGGGCCTGTCCGCGCCGGACGCGCGGCGCATCGTGCGCAAGCTGATCTACAACGACGGTGCGCTGGGCCCGCAGGATCTGCCCGAGCTGATGCAGTCCAAGTTCGACCTGCTGAACCGCTCGGGCCTGCTGCACTACGAATACGCCACCGCCAACTTCGCCGACATCGCCGGCATCGCGCGCGTGCGCGAGTGGGTGAAGCTGCGCCGCGCGGTGTTCCTCGCCGCCACGCCCGATCCCCGGCTCGATCCGCCCAAGGGCATGCTGCTGCTGGGCGTGCAAGGCTGCGGCAAGAGCCTCGCGGCGAAGGCCATCGCCGGCGGCTTCGGCGTGCCGCTGGTGCGGCTGGATTTCGGCGCGCTGTACGACAAGTACCAAGGCGAGACGGAGAAGAACCTGCGCGAGGCGCTGGCCAGCACCGAACTGCTGGCGCCCTGCGTGCTGTGGATCGACGAAATCGAAAAGGGCCTGGCCGGCGGCGGCGAGGACGGCGGCGTGTCGCGCCGCGTGCTGGGCTACCTGCTGACCTGGATGGCCGAGCGCAAGTCCAAGGTCTTCGTGGTGGCCACCGCCAACGCGGTGACGGAACTGCCCGCCGAACTGCTGCGCAAGGGCCGCTTCGACGAAATCTTCTTCGTCGACCTGCCCGCCGAAGCAGTGCGCGCGGAGATCTTCGCCATGCACCTGGTGCGGCGCCAGCTCGATCCCAAGGGCTACGACCTGCCCGCGCTGGCCGCCGCCAGCGATGGCTTCTCCGGCGCGGAGATCGAACAGGCCATCGTCAGCGCGCTGTACGCCGCCGCCGGCCAGGCCGGCGGCCCGGATCAAGCCGCCCTGCTCGACGCACTGCACACCACCCGCCCGCTCTCCGTGTTGATGCACGAACAGGTCGCCGCGCTGCGCGCCTGGGCGCAAGGCCGCTGCGTGGCGGCGGATTGACGGATGCGGCAGACCTCAGCCACGGCATGGCCGCCGTAGGAGCGCGCTGGCGCGCTCCTACCTGCCGGCCACCGCGTTGAACCGTGCCGCGATGTAGTCGTCGGTGAAGCTCACCATGTTGCGACCGCTGATGAAGCCGCAGTGGCCGCCGTGTTCGGCGATTTCCAGCTCCACGTTGGGCGGCAGGTCGAGTTTCTCGAAGGCGTCCACCGGGATCACCGGGTCGTCGCGCGCGGTGAGGATGGTGACCGGCAGGTGCAGCGCCTGGAGCGCGCTGCCGGCCACCGAATAGCCGTCCAGATACTGTTCGAGGCTGCCGAAGTCGGTGTGCCGGCGCACCAGCGATTCGGTGAGCCCGCGCAGGTCGCGCTTGAGTTCCGCCATTTCGAAATAGCGATGCTGCGGAAACGCCTTCTGCTTCTTGAGCAGCGAGTGCCGCCACTTGTGCATGAAGTAGGCCTGGTAGAACCAGGGCGCGGCTTCCTCCAGCGAGAACAGGCCTTCGGCCGGGTCGATGATGGGGCACACCGCCAGCGCGTAGGCCAGCGGAATGCCGGCGCGCGGCGCCTCGATCGCCGCGCGCAGCGCGAAGTTGCCGCCCAGCGAGAAGCCGGCCAGCGCCAGCGGGCGCGTCGGCCAGCGCTGCGCGATGTCGGCCAGCGCATGCACCACCTCGTCCAGCCGGCAGGAGTGGAACAGCGCCTCGTTCAGATCATGGCTGTCGCCGTGGTCGCGGAAATTGAGCCGGAACACGTCCCAGCCGTCGGCGAGCAGGCGGCTGCCGGTCTGCAGCACGTAGGTGGAGTCCACGCTGCCTTCCCAGCCGTGGAACAGCACGGCCAGGCCGCGCGCCTGCGGCCGGCCGCGCTGCGCGGTGTAGGCGCCGGAGAGGCGCACGCCGTTGCCGCCGTCCACCAGCACCGGCTCGGCACCCTGCTGCACCCGCCGCGCGCGGCGCGGCAGCAGCAGGCGGCGGATGCCGCTGGAAGAAAGCATGGTCTGCAGGTGGCCGCTGGTGAGCGGCCAGGACGGCTGGAAGTCCGCGCCGCGCGGCAGGCTCATGCGGCGCGATCCTCCAGCGCGGCGGCGATCCGCTCGCGGGAGAGCTCGGCCATCTTGCGGCGCGCATCGGGGCTGGCCGGCACCGTGGCGAGGAAGTGCACCTCGGCATCCATCGGCGGATTGCCGAGCAGGCGCAGGAAATTGGCGAAGAAGCTCTCGTGCTCGCGGAAGCCGGCGTCGCGCTCGCGGCGGCCGGCGCGCGCGAAGCGCAGTGCCACCGGCTGCACGGCGGCCCCGGCGTCCAGCGCGGCCTGGAAGATGCGCGCGTGGAATACCTTGAGCTCGCCGTCGTGGCTGGTGCCGCCCTCGGGGAACACCGCCACCGCGTGGCCTTCGCGCAGGCGTTCCACCATCGCCTGCATCACCGCGCTCAGCGAATGATTGTTGCCGCGCCGATGGAAGATGGTGCCGCCGCCCTTGGCCAGCCAGCCCACCAGCGGCCAGCCGGCGATTTCGGCCTTGGCCACGAAGCAGACCGCACGCTGCGAATGCAGCAGCACGATGTCGATCCACGAGGTGTGGTTGGCCACGAACAGCACCGGATCGGCCAGCGGCTGGCCCACGCGCACCGAACGCATGCCGAAGATGCGCAGCAGGCCCTTGGCCCACAGGCGGATCAGGCGGTGCGGCAGCGGCTCGCGGCCATCCTGCATCACGCGGTGCTGGTTCCAGCTCATCACCAGCCCGGCCAGCGCGATCGCCAGCACGATGTGGACGAGCAGCAGCGGCACGCGCCAGAGGTAGCGCAGCGGCCGCAGGTAGTCCCGGGTGGTCTGGTGGGTGGTGGCGGTATCCATCGGCCGCCTAGTCTAGCGGCTGCCGCCCACAACATGCTGCGCCCGCGACAGCGGCAGCGCGGGCGAGCGTTTCACCGTACGCAGCACGAAGCTGGAGTTGACGTCGGCCACCCCGGCGGCATTCAGCAGGTGGTCGAGCAGGAAGCGCGAGAAATCGGCGAGATCGGCCACGTAGACGTGCAGCAGGTAGTCCATGTCGCCGGTGAGCGCATGGCAGGCCACCACCTCGTCCCAGCCATTGACGCAATCCACGAAGCGCTCGATCACCGCCGCCTCGTGCTTCACCAGCTGCACGCGCACGAAGGCCTGCAGGCCCAGACCCACTGCCTGCGGCTCGATCCGCGCGGCATAGCCGGCGATCACGCCGTCCGTCTCCAGCCGCTGCAGGCGGCGCAGGCAGGCCGAGGGCGACAGGTTCACCCGTTCGGCCAGCTCGGCATTGGTGATGCGCCCTTCCGTCTGCAGCACCGCGAGCAGGCGCAGATCCGTACGATCCAGCGTGGCCATGCATGAAACCTCGGTTTCGAATCATATTTGCGCAATGATATTGCGCAAAAGACCACCTTGCATGCAAGCAAACAATCTTCGTGCATCGGCTTGCGCCTATGCTGGCACGGTCACTCCCGGAGCCCGCCATGAACGCCGTCACGCCCCGCAAGATCGAGCACCAGCAGACCGACCGCGGCTATATCCCGGTCTACGCCACCGGCGTGGTGGAACAGCCCTGGGCGAGCTACACGCGCACCGACCACGCGGTGTGGGACAGCTTGTTCAAGCGCCAGCGCGAGTTGCTGCCCGAGCGCGCCTGCGCGGAATTCCTCGATGGCGTGCAGCGCTTCGGCCTGGGCAACGGTGGCATCCCGAAATTCGAGGACATCACCCGCCTGCTGCGCCGGACCACCGGCTGGGAGCTGGTGGCGGTGGAAGGCCTGTTGCCGGACGAGGTGTTCTTCGACCACCTCGCCCACCGCCGCTTCCCGGTGAGCTGGTGGATACGCAAGCCCGAGCAACTCGACTACCTCAGCGAGCCGGATCTGTTCCACGACCTGTTCGGCCACGTGCCGCTGCTGCTCAACCCGGTGTTCGCCGACTACATGCAGGCCTACGGCCAGGGTGGCATGAAGGCCTTCGGCATCGGCCCCGAGGCGCTGATGAACCTCACCCGCCTGTACTGGTACACGGTGGAGTTCGGCCTCATCCACACCGGCGCGGGCATGCGCATCTACGGCGCCGGCATCCTGAGTTCCAAGGGCGAGTCGATCTACAGCCTGGACGCGGCCGCGCCCAACCGCATCGGCTTCGACCTCTCGCGCGTGATGAGCACGCGCTACAAGATCGACACGTTCCAGCAAACCTACTTCGTGATCGACAACTTCGAGCAACTGTTCGAAGCCACTCGCCCCGACTTCACGCCGATCTACGCCGGGCTCAAGACCACCCCCGCCCATGCCGCCGCCGACGTGCTGGACAGCGACCGCGTGTTTCAGCGCGGCACGCGGGAAGGCTTTGCCACCGACGCGGATACCTGAGCAACGACGAGTCTTGCGCGGGGCTCGCCGTGCAAGACTGGGGTGTCATGGCCGCTGCGCGTGGCCGTCGTCCGGCTCTGGCCCACCGTCCTTGATGAAGCGGTCGATGCGCGCCTCCAGCACCGGCAAGGGCACCGAGCCGGTGGAGAGCACGGTGTCGTGGAAGGCGCGCAGGTCGAACTTGCCGCCCAACGCCTGTTCCGCCTTGGCGCGCAGCTTCAGGATGGTGAGGAAGCCCAGCTCGTAGCTGTCGGCCTGGCCGGGCCAGCTGATGTAGCGATCCACCTCGTTGGCGATTTCCAGCGGACTCAGCGCGGTGTTCCCGGTCAGGTAATCGATGGCCTGCTGGCGCGTCCAGCCGAGGTGGTGGATGCCGGTGTCGACCACCAGGCGGCAGGCGCGCCACATCTGGTAGGTGAGGTAGCCGAACTGCTTGTACGGCGTGTCGTAAATGCCCATCTCGTTGCCGAGGTATTCCGCGTACAGGCCCCAGCCCTCGCCGTAGGCGGAGATGTAGCCGTCGCGGCGGAACGCGGGGAAGTGGTGCTGCTCCTCGGCCAGCTCTAATTGCAGCGCATGCCCGGGATAGCTCTCGTGCAGGGTCAGCGCCGGCATGTTGTAGAGCGCCCGCGAGGGCAGGTCGTAGGTGTTGACCAGATAGACGTCCGGGCCGCCGCGGCCCGAGGTGTAGTACGGCGCGATGGCGGCCGGCACCGGTTCGATGGTGAAGCGCTCGCGCGGCAGGTGGCCGAACAACTTGCCGACCTGGCCGTCCACCTGCTTGGCCACCCAGGCGGTCTTGTCGAGCAGCTCCTGCGGCGTTCTGGCGTAGAACTGCGGGTCGCTGCGCAGGTAGTGCAGGAAGTCGGCGAAGCTGCCCTGGAAACCGGTCTGCTGCATCACCGCCAGCATCTGCGCGTGGATCTTCGCCACCTGCTCCAGGCCGAGCTGGTGGATCTGGTCGGGCGAGAGATCCAGCGTGGTGTATTCGCGGAGCTGCTGGCGGTAATAGGCCTGGCCGTCGGGCAGCGCCTCGGCGGCGAGCGTGCTGCGCGCCTGCGGCACGTAGTCGTCGTCGAAGAACTTCAGCAGCTTCGCGTAGGCGGGGATCACCGCGTCGCGGATGCATCGCTGTGCCTCGCCGCGCAAGGCCTGCGCCTGGTCGGCGGGGATCGTCTCGGGCAGGTGCTTGAACGGTGCGTAGAAGCTGGCCGCAGTGGGGTCTTTCAAGCCGGCCACAGCGGCGATGGAGCGGTCACGGCCCTGCAGCACTTCGCGCGGCACGCTGAAGCCGCGCGCAAGGCCCAGCCGCATGTTGGCGATCTGCTGGTCGAAGTAGCGCGGTATCTGGCCGAGGCGATCGAGGTACTTGCGGTAGTCGGCCGCCGTGCGCAGGTGGTCGCCGCCCAGCTGGTAGTCCACGTCGCTCCAGAACGCCGAATCGCTATTGAATGGCATCTGCCACTGCTTGAACTGCTGGTCGGCGATGAAGTTGCGGATCTGCTCGCGGTACACCGCGTAGTTCACCTGGTTGGCCGGCGTGAGCCGCTTGGCGTCGATGGCATCGAGCCGCGCCATCACCTGCTTCCAGTGGTCGAGCCGCCGCTGCTGGCTGGCGGCGTCCACGTCATCGAGGCGGCCATTGTCCGGCTGCGCTTCGCCCGAGGCGCTGATGCCGGCCTGGCCGGTGCGCCACGCCCACTCGGCGGTGTAGATGGCGGTGAAGCGCGCATCGGCGCCAGCAACAACGGCCTGTGCCGACGGCAGGCCGGCAGTGAAGGCCAACGCCGTTGCGGCAACCAGCAGCAGGGTCTTGTACACGGGGAGTCCTCACGGTTTCGTGGCCAACGGCGCCGCATGCCTGAGCGCGCAACCGTCGCACCGTCCCACGTCGTGGCCGCGCATGCAATGCGGCGAAGGTCATGCCGTCGCGGCATGCGGTCCGGCGCCGACGGAAAATCCGCCGCCGCTCAGCGTCCGTGAAAACTCGAACACCGTCGCGAGGGCGTTCGGCGGCAGCCGCAGTAGACAGGCGGTTTTTCCACAGGCTCTCAGTTCATGCCCGCGCGATCGCCGCCCACCACGCGCAGGTAGTCGTCGAGGCCGCGGCCCGGCACCTCGGCGAAGGTCTCGCCGGTGGCTTCGCTGGCGTGGATGCGATCGGGGCGGAAGTTGCGGAAGTCCCGGCGCAGCCGGCACCACGCGCCCAGCGTCCACTTGCCGCCCCAGAACGCGAGGCACAGCGGCTCCACGTCGCGCAGGCTGGGCTGGCCGCCCTCGTCGCGGTAGTCCAGCCGCAGCACGTGACGCCGCTCGATGGCGGCATGCAGGCGGTCGATCAGCAGCGCGAAATCGGTGCGGCCCTGGTCGCGCCACACCGGCGCGTAGATGCGCGTGCGTGCGGCGCGCTCACGCAGCTCGGGCGGCAGCACGGCTTCGATCTTCAGCAGCGCCGCCTGCGCCCCGGCGGCGAGCCGGTCGCCCGCGAAGGCACGCACGAAGCGCGTGCCGACCACCAGCGATTCGAGTTCGTCGGCGGTGAACATCAGCGGCGGGATGTCCGAACCTTTGCGCAGCACGTAGCCGACGCCGGCCTCGCCCTCGATCGGCACGCCGGAGCGCTGCAGGTCGGCGACGTCGCGGTACACCGTGCGCAGCGACACGCCCAGCGTCTGCGCGAGCGTGCGCGCCTGCAGCGCGGTGCGGCGGCCGCGCAGGGCGTGGATGATGAGGAACAGGCGGTCGGCGCGGCGCATGCGGACATTGTGCCTGCGCCACGCATGGGTGTCAGGCCAGACCCATTTCCTTGACCAGGGCGGCGTCTGCCTGCTGCGCGCGTTGCTGCGCCGGTCGCGTCCGCACCCGCTCGATGTAGGACGCGATGGCCGGCGTGGCCTCCAGCATGCCGAAGCCGGTGATCCAACCGAGCGCATTGCCCCACAGCACGTCGGCGGCGGTAAAGCGCTCGCCGAGCAACCAGGGGCCGCGTTCGATCTGCGTGCCTATGGTGCTCACCACACTGTCGAAATCGCCGTACGGCGATTGTGCGTGCGGGCCGGGCTCGCGTTTGAGTGATTTGTCGACGATGGCCGGCTCCATGCAGGCCGCGTAGAACACCAGCCAGCGCAGGTAACTGCCGCGCTGCGGATCGTCCAGGGCTGGCGCCAACCCTGCTTGCGGGAAGCGGTCGGCCAGCCAGATATGCAGCGCCACGGTTTCCGTCACCACCTCGCCGCCGGCACGGATGGCCGGCACCTTGCCCAGCGGATTGATGGCGAGGTAATCCGGCGAGCGCTGTTCGTCCTTGCGGAAATCGATCGGGCACAGCTCGTAGTCCGCACCCAGCTCTTCGAGCAGGGCGCGGGTCATGCAGGAACGGCTATGGGGGTTGTGGAAAAACACCAGGGCGGGTGAGTTCATGGCAGCTCTCTCGGTGGGAAGTGGGAACGCGTCGTACGCAGCCAATATGCCAGCCCCCTGCTGCCAGCATTCTGTCAGCAGTCGGGCTGGCGCGGTTCAGCCGCAGCCGGGACAATGGCGGCACTTTTTCGCTACGGAGCCACCATGCGCCCCATCACGCTGATCCAGTTCCTGATCGAGGAACGCCGCGCCGGCCACGTCAATGCCGAGCTTTCCCTGCTGATCGAAGTGGTGGCGCGCGCCTGCAAGCGCATCGGCGTGGCGGTGGGCAAGGGCGCGCTGGGCGGCGTGCTGGGCAACGCCGGCACCGACAACGTGCAGGGCGAGGCGCAGAAGAAGCTGGACGTGATCTCCAACGAGATCCTGCTCGAAGCCAACGCCTGGGGCGGGCACCTGGCCGCCTGCGCCTCGGAGGAGATGGAAGACCCGCAGCCGATCCCCGACATGTACCCCAAGGGCCAGCACCTGCTGCTGTTCGATCCGTTGGATGGCAGCTCGAACATCGACGTGAACGTATCGGTGGGCACCATCTTCTCGGTGCTGCGCTGCCCCGACGGCATGGGCGAACCGACGGCCGAACACTTCCTGCAGCCGGGTACGGCCCAGCTCGCCGCCGGCTACGTGGTGTATGGCCCGTCCACCGTGCTGGTGCTGACCTTCGGCCACGGCAGCCACGAGTTCACGCTGGATCGCGAGGTGGGCAGCTTCGTGCTGTCGCGGCGCGACATCCGCGTGCCGGAGGAAACCGCCGAGTTCGCCATCAACATGTCCAACCAGCGCCACTGGCAGGCGCCGATGCAGCGCTACGTCGGCGAACTGCTGGCCGGCAAGGACGGCCCGCGCGGCAAGGATTTCAACATGCGCTGGGTGGCCTCGATGGTGGCCGACGTGCACCGCATCATGACCCGCGGCGGCGTGTTCTATTACCCGCTGGACGCCAAGATCACCGCCAAGGGCGGCAGCGGCAAGCTGCGCCTGATGTACGAGGCCAATCCGATGGCCTTCATCATCGAGCAGGCCGGCGGCGCCGCCACCACCGGGCGCGAGCGCATCATGGAACTGCAGCCCACGGCGTTGCACCAGCGCGTGCCGGTGTTCCTGGGCTCCAGGCACGAGGTCGAGCTGGCCACGCGCCGCCACCGCGACGCCGACAAGGCGTAGGAGCCCGCTCGCGGGCGATCGCGCTGTCTATCCCATTCCACCCAAAAGCATCGCGCGCAAGCGCGTTCCTACCCGCCATGTCCCTTCGCCGCCTGCTCTTGCCCCTTGTCGCCACGCTGATGCTTGGCGCCTGCACCCACGCCGCCAAGCCGGAGCCGCCGCCGGTGGTGACACCGCCGCCGCCACCGCCGGTGAAGCTCAAGATCGGGCTGGCGCTGGGCGGCGGGGCGGCCAAGGGCTTCGCCCATATCGGCGTCATCAAGATGCTGGAAGCCAGCGGCATCCATCCCGACGTGGTGGCCGGCACCAGCGCCGGCAGCGTGGTCGGCGCGCTCTATGCCAGCGGCATGAACGCCTTCCAGATGCAGCAGGCGGCGGTTGACCTGGACGAGGCGAAGATCCGCGACGTGCAGCTGTTTTCCGGCGGGCTGGTGCGCGGACGCGCGCTGGAGAACTACGTGAACCAGCAGGTGCATGACCAGCCCATCGAAAAACTGAAGCTGCCGTTCGCGGCGGTGTCCACCGAACTGGCCACCGGCGCGCGCACGGTGTTCGTGCGCGGCAACACCGGCCAGGCGGTGCGCGCCTCGTGCAGCATCCCCGGCGTATTCGAGCCGGCAAGGATCGCCGGCAAGCAATACGTGGACGGCGGCGTGGTCAGCCCCATCCCGGTGGACGCCGCGCGCCAGCTCGGCGCCGACTTCGTGATCGCCGTGGACATCTCGGCCAAGCCCAGCGGCAGCAACCCGCAAGGCATGCTGGGCATCATGGGCCAGTCCATCACCATCATGGGCCGCGAGCTGGCCAGGCAGGAAACCGCCCGTGCCGACGTGGTGATCCGTCCCGACATCGGCGGCATCGGCCCGGCCGACTTCGACCAGAAGAACAAGGCCATCCTCGCCGGCGAACAGGCGGCGCTGGCGGCGATTCCGACCATCCGCGCCCGGCTCGCGGCCATGCAGGCCAGACGCGACGCCGGCGTGCACTGAGCACCCGTGACAAATCCGCCGCAACGCCATCCGAAGCCTGCACGAACCACGGCCGTGGTCGATGCACGGCGGCGCACCCGGGCCGGCACCGGGCAACGCGCGAGATCCAAAACCGCGGCCGCCACGTAACGGTGTCCAGTCTGCCGGACACCCACCAGCCCATGCACGCGCTTTCCCTCACGCAGCACCCCACCGGGCCACGCCCCGGGCCAGCGCCATGAGCACGGCGCTGATGCTGTTCCGCCGCGACCTGCGGCTGGCCGATCACCCGGCGCTCGCCGCCGCCTGCGCCGCGCACGAACGCGTGCTGCCGGTGTATCTGCACGCCCCGCACGAGGAGGCACCATGGGAGCCCGGCGCGGCCAGTCGCTGGTGGCTACACCGCTCACTGGAGGCCTTGCAGGAGCGTCTTTCCGCGCAAGGCGCCGTGCTGCATGTCGCGCGCGGCGACGACCTGCCCACGCTGCGTGCCCTGATCGCTGCCAGTGGCGCTTCCGCGGTGTACTGGAGCCGCCGCTACGAACCGGCCGCCATCGCGCAGGACACCGCGCTCAAGACGGCACTGCGCGCCGACGGCGTCGCCGTGCACAGCGTTCCCGGCAACCTGTGGTGCGAGCCATGGCAGGTCGCCACGGCCGAGGGCCAGCCTTATCGCGTGTTCACGCCGTACTGGCGCAAGCTGCGCACGCAGTTGCCGGTCGAACCGCCGTTGCCGGCGGCGCGCGCCCACGAGTGGCTGCGCCTGCCCGACAGCCTGCCACTGGAGGCGTTGGCGCTGCAGCCGCGCATCGCGTGGGCTGGCGGCCTTGCCGAAAGCTGGCAGCCGGGAGAAGCCGGCGCGCAGGAGCAACTGGAACTGTTCTGCGACGACGCGCTGGCCGACTACGCCCACGGCCGCGACCTGCCCGCGCGCCACGGCACCTCGCGCCTGTCGCCACACCTGCATTTCGGCGAGATCACGCCGCGCCAGATCCTGCACGCCTTGCAAGCGCGCGTCGAACGCATCGATGCGCGTCGCCGCCCCGATATCGAGCCTTACCTGCGCGAGCTGGGCTGGCGCGAGTTTGCCCACCACCTGCTCTACCACTTTCCCGGCACGCCCGGCGAGAACTTCAACCCGCGCTTCGACGCGTTCCGCTGGGCCGACGACGATCGCGTGGCCCTGCACCGCTGGCAGCGCGGCCGTACCGGCATTCCGCTGGTGGACGCCGGCATACGCGAGCTGTGGCACACCGGCTGGATGCACAACCGCGTGCGCATGATCGCGGCAAGCTTCCTCACCAAGAACCTGCGCCAGCACTGGCGACACGGTGCGCGCTGGTTCTGGGACACGCTGGTCGACGCCGACCTCGCCAACAACACGCTGGGCTGGCAGTGGGTGGCCGGCTGCGGCGCCGATGCCGCGCCGTATTTCCGCGTGTTCAACCCCTACACGCAGGCGGCGAAGTTCGACCCGGATGCGACCTACCTGAAGCGCTGGCTGCCCGAACTCGCCGCGCTGCCGGCGAAGCTGCTGCATGAGCCGTGGCGCGATCCGGCGGCACTGGCCGCCTGCGGCTATCCCGCGGCCATGGTGGACGTCGGCGCCACGCGCGAGGCGGCGCTGCAGGCGTGGCAGGCGTTGCCGCCGCGCTGACCAGGTACCGGGCATCCAATCGGGCCGCCGCGCCGTATGCAGGTGAGCGGCAACGGGCGCCGCGCCACTGTCGGGTATCCACGTGAAACATATGCGCACAAGCCTCGCCGTCGCCGCGCTGGCCATGTTCTCGCTCACGGCATGCGCGGGCACGGCCGCGCCGATCCCGCCGGTGCGCGGCGTGGATCTGTCGCGCTACATGGGGCGCTGGTACGTGATCGCTTCCATCCCGACCCGTTTCGAGCGCGGCGGCCACAACGCGGTGGAAACCTACGTGCGCAACCCCGACGGCACGATCTGCACCTGGTTCCGCCAGCGCCCCGGCAGCTTCGATGCACCGGCGAAGCTGCTCCACTCGACCGCCAGCGTGCTGCCGGGCAGCGGCAACGGCGAGTGGCGCGTGCGCTTCTTCATGTTCCTGCGCACGCAGTACCTGGTCGGCTGGCTGAAGCCGGACTACAGCCAGGTGCTGGTGGTGCGCGATGCGCGCGATTACCTCTGGTACATGGCACGCACCCCCGAGGTTCCCGCCGCCGACTACCAGGCCATGCTCGAACGCGCCAAGGCCATGGGCTACGACACGGCCCGCATCGAGAAGGTGCCGCAGCGCTGGCCCGAGGCCGCCGCGGACAACCAGACCTTCAGCGGAGGATGCCCATGAAATATCTCGTCGCGCTGTTGGCCTGGGCCATGCCGGCCATCGCGTGGCTGTCCAACAGCGGCACGTTCGGGCCGACCAACGGCGCGATCTCGGATCGCTACCCGACGCTGATCGTGGCCGCCGGCTACGCGTTTGCGATCTGGGGCCCGATCTTCCTGCTGGACGTGGTCTACGGCACCTGGCAGTGCCTGGACCGACGGGTCGATGCGGCCCTGCGGCGCATCCGCCCATTGACGGCGACGGGCTTCGCGCTGACCTCGCTGTGGATGGTGGTGTTTTCGCTGCAATGGTTCTGGCTGGCGCTGGCCATCATCTGGGGCAGCCTGGCCTGCCTGCTTGCCGCCGCGTGGCAGGTCTCGCGCACGTCCCGGCATGCGCGCGGTCGCTGGTGGCAGTGGGTGCCGTTGTCCCTGCATGCGGGCTGGGTATCGCTGGCGGTGTTCCTCAACGTGGCACAGGTGATCGTGGCCTTCCGCCTGCTCCCCATCGAACACATGCTGCCGTGGACGCTGGTGCTGTTCGCGCTGGCGGCCGCGCTGGTACTCACCGCCATCGCCCGCATGTCCGGCAATCCCTGGTATGCGCTGGCGGTGGTGTGGGGACTGGTCGGCGTGCACGTCAAGCAGCAGGGCTCGAACCTGGCCGGCGCCGACGTCGCGGCATGGGCAGCCCTGATCCTCGCCGTCGCGGCGGCGGCGTTGTCGCTGTGGCGCAGCTTCACAAGCAGCCGCCCGGCATCGCCGCGCGTCGAAGGTTGACCGGCGGCGTCATCCCGTGACCGTGCTGCGCCTGTTGCTGGGCGATCAGTTGAACCCGGAACACCCGTGGTTCGCGACCGTTGATCCCGACGTGCTCTACGTACTGATGGAGGTGCGCCAGGAGACCGACTATGTGCTGCACCATGCGCAGAAGATCCTGGCGATCTTCGCGGCCATGCGCGATTTCGCGCGACAGCTGCGGGCGGCGGGGCATCGGGTGCACTACCTGGCGATCGACGATGCGCACAACCTGCACGCGATCCCCGCCAACCTGGACCGCCTGATCGGCGAGTCCAGGATCACGGCGCTCGAATACCAGGCCCCGGACGAGTGGCGGCTGGACCGGCAGCTGGCCGACTATGCGCGCGGCCTGCGCATCCCTGCGCGGATGGTGGACAGCGAGCATTTCCTCACCCGCCGCGACGAGGCGGCCGTGTTCTTCGGGGTGCGTCGGCGCTGGACGATGGAGCCGTTCTACCGGCACATGCGCGCAGCGCACGAGGTGCTGATGGAGCCCGACGGGCGCCCGGTCGGCGGACGCTGGAACTTCGATGCCGCGAACCGCAAGGCCTGGCCCGGCGTGCCGGCGGAGCCGCCCGATCCGCGAACCAGCCACGACCATCGCGCGCTGTGGCAGCGCATCGTCGCCGCCGGCGTGCAGAGTTTCGGCCAGCCGCAGGCGGAGGACTTCCGCTGGCCGCTGAACCGCGCCGAGGCGCTGCGGCAGCTCGATGCCTTCGTGCGCCATGCCTTGCCGCATTTCGGCGACTATCAGGATGCGATGAGCACGCGCGCGCGGCAGCTGTTCCACTCGCTGCTCTCCTTCGCACTGAACGTGAAGATGCTGTCACCGCGCGAAGTGATCGCGCGCGCGGAAGCCGCGTGGCGATCGGGTGCGGCGCCACTGCCCGCGGTGGAGGGTTTCGTGCGCCAGATCCTCGGCTGGCGCGAATACGTGCGCGGCGTGTACTGGGCTCGCATGCCGGGCTATGCCGCAAGCAATTTCTTTGGCCACGCCCGCCGATTGCCGCACTGGTTCTGGACCGGCGCCACGCGCATGAACTGCCTGCGCCACGCCATCACGCAGTCACTGGAACACGCCCACGCCCACCACATCCAGCGGCTAATGCTGATCGGCAATTTCGCCCTGCTGGCCGGGCTCGATTCCGGCGAGGTGCACCGCTGGTACCTGGGCATCTACGTCGACGCCTTCGAATGGGTGTAGCTGCCCAATACGCTCGGCATGAGCCAGTTTGCCGACGGCGGCCTGCTGGCCACCAAGCCGTACGTCTCTGCCGCCGCCTACATCCACCGGATGGGCGATTACTGCGGGCAATGCCATTACCGGCATGCCGAGCGCACCGGTCCACGCGCGTGCCCGTTCAACGCCCTGTACTGGGACTTCCTGGCCCGCGGGCGGAAGCGGCTGGCGGGCAACCCGCACCTGGCGATGCCCTACCGGCAGCTGGAGCGCATGCCCACGACGCAACTCGAAGCGCTGCGTGCCCATGCCGAAACCCTGCTGTCCGGCCTCGACGATCTGTAACGTCGATTCGCGCGACGGCATCCAATTCGCCTTCGCCTGCGTAAAGGAACCGGTATCCGACGTGCCGCCTGCGTCCGTCGCCGCAGGCGACCGGCGCCACGACCCGCCAGCAACCGAGGAAGACCATGTCCACCCCGATGACCAACCTCCCGCACGTCTCGCAGCTGCCCGCCGCTTCCGCCTCGCAGCGGGTCGGCGACCGCTTGCGCGCCGCCGGGGTGCGCTTCCACGCCAACGACAACATCGCGGGCTGGCTGGAAGCCGGCGAGCTCGAGGCGATCGAGCAAGAGGTTGCGTGCAAGGCGCAAGCTCTCCTGCGCTCGCTGGTGATCGACGTGGAGCACGACCACAACACGCGGGATACCGCGCGTCGGCTCGCCAAAATGTTCATGCGCGAGGTATTCGCCGGGCGTTACCAGCCGGCGCCAGCGGTCACGGAGTTTCCCAACGCCGAGCGCCTAAACGAGCTGATGGTGGTCGGCCCGCTGCGCGTGCGCAGCGCCTGCTCGCACCACCTTTGCCCGATCATGGGGCGCGTGTGGATCGGCGTGCTGCCGAACGCCAATTCCAACCTGATCGGCCTTTCCAAGTACGCGCGGCTGGTCGACTGGGTGATGAGCCGCCCGCAAATCCAGGAGGAGGCAGTCAGCCAGATCGCCAACCTGCTGGAACAGCGGCTGCAGCCCGACGGCATCGCCGTGGTCATGGAGGCGGACCACTACTGCATGCACTGGCGCGGCGTGAAGGACGACGAGGCGCGCATGACCAACAGCGTGATGCGCGGTGCCTTCCTCGGCGATCCCTCGCTGCGCAGGGAGTTTCTCAGCCTGTTGCCCAGGCATGCGGCCTGACTTGCCCCGCCGTCGGCATCACCGTGATGCGAATTCGGCGATCTGCCGGTTCTCGACGATCGGCGGATGCGGCGGCCCGGAACGGACCAGGGCGAGCATGCAGCGTCCTACCGCCTCGGTCGTGGTGAAGCTTCCCGGCATCAGCTTCTGCGCCAATGCCAACGCGGGTGCCACTAGCGTGTAGGCGACGCGGCGGAGGCGGTGGGGCGAACACTCGCCCTGGGTCGGCCGGATCCCGCCCGGCCGCAGGCAGGTGGACGCTAGCCCGGCGCGGCCGGGCACCGCCTCCGCCTGCCCTTTCACGCGCAGAGGCATCCAGCGGCTGCTGGCGTCGGCAGCTGCGCCGGAAACGTAGATCAGATAGCCGGCGGGATTGGCCTTGGCATAAGCCGTGGCCACCCGCTCCAGCACCCCGACGGTCGCTTCCCGGTACACCGCCTCGGACAGCAGCAGCGGCAGCGGCCCGGCGCAGTAGAGACAGGCGTCGAAGCCGCGCAGATCCAGCCGCTCCAGCGCGGCAGTCGAGAACTCCGGGACCTGCATGACGCGAACCCGGGATGGCGCGGCAGGCAACGGGCGGCGCACCAGCACCGTCACCTGCGGCAACCCGGCATCCTGCAGCAATACCTTGAGCACGCCCTGCCCGACCAGCCCCGTCGCACCCACCAGCAGAATATTCGGTGCCATGTGCGGCCTCAGGCTCGACTGCGACAACGTCGCGAACAGTACTTCACGCTTTCCCAGTCACGCGACCATTTTCGCCGCCAGGTGAAGCGGCGCCCGCACACCGCGCAAGGTTTGTCGGGGAGGTCGCGTTTGTTCTGGGCGCGTGGCATGGCAGCTGTCCTATTTCGAAGCGATTGCGCCGCGACCACCGTCCACGCCCAGCACTTGCCCGGTGATCCAGCCCGCGCTGGACGAGAGCAGGACGGCAGCGAGATTCGCGACGTCCTCGGGCTGCCCCAGTCTGGCAAGCGGATGCATGGCCGCGATGGCATCGCGCAGCTTGGGGTTGGAAATCATGCTGGCTGTCAGCGGCGTCTGAGTGAGGGACGGCGCGATTGCGTTCACGCGAACCGCAGGAGCCAGTTCGGCGGCCAGGGACCGCGTCAGCCCCTCCACCGCCGCCTTGGCCATGCCGATGGAGCAGTGCGAGGCGAAGCCACGCGTGGCCGCGACCGAGGAGAACAAGACCACCGACGCTCCGTCGGCGCTTGCCCGCAATGCAGGGAGTGCTGCCTGGACGGCCAAGGCCGCTGCCGCCGCATTCAGCTGATAGTCGCGCAGCAGGTCACTCAACGTGACACGCGGCAGCGGTCTTGTCTGCGCGCTGCCCACCGCGTAGACGAGGCCTGCCAGTACTTCCGGTGCCTGCGCCGCAACGCGTTCGAATACCCCATCCTCCAGGACATCGGCCGCCGTCCAACTGGCATCGAGCTCTTGAGCCAAAGCCTGCAGCTTGTCAGCGTCGCGCGCCACGAGATGCAGGGGCCGGCCCGCTTCGGCAAGCTGCCTCGCCAGACATGCGCCGATGCCGCCAGTGGCTCCGTAGATCAGGATGCTCGGTGACATCAGCCTTTGCCCCATACCGGTTCGGCGAGTCATACGCATGGCACCACAGATTCGGATGCACCGTCGCCGCAGCGCCGGGGCGCGAGCTTCGAAAGCACCGATAGGGGGCCCGATGTCGTGCTTGCATCTGGACCGGGTTGATTTTCGTAGGCATTGTGCTGCGCGGGCCTGATGCGCGAGATGCTTGCCTGACGGGCATGGGGGTTGCCGCATCCATGACGGATCGACCCACCGGGCAATCGCGGCGCATCCGCTACTCGGTCAGATCCAGCACGGTTCGTGGCCCGATCAGTTCGCGCAGCAGCGGATTGGGGAAACGCCGCTTCATGGTCACCGCGAAAAAGGTCTCGCTGAGTTGCGGCAACTGGTGGGCTTCCACCAGGCGCCGGCTGGCGAGCTCGTCCTTGACCACGATCGGCGGAACCACGACCAGGCCGATGTCCTCGCGTGCGATCAATCGCAGCATCGCCATGTCGTCGACTTCCGCGACCACCCGAACCGTCAATCCCATGCGCTCGACCAATGCGTCGAAACCGATGCGCACGCTGCTCTCCATCGTGGGCAACACCAGCGGCTGCGTGGTCAGCAGCTTTTCCAGCGTACCGCCCTTGCCGATGCGCCTGGGGGTACCGATCAGGCTCGCCGGCTGTTCGGCAATCGCATGCGAGACCCAGGGTGTGGCGGCATCGCGGGCAGGTGCAACGTTGACCAGGACGACATCCAGCCGGTGGGCTTCCAGTCCCTGCAACAGGAAGGCGGTAGTGCCCGAGCGCACAATCACCTCGATATCCTGCCGCGCCAGCAATGGGCGCAGGAAGCCGATCTGGAAATTTCGGGACAAGGTGGCCAGAGCCCCCACCCTGAGGATGGAGCGCTGATTGCCGGATCGCTGTTTCAGCGTGGCAAGCAAGTCGCCACCGGTGGCGAAGATCGCCTCGGCGTGATCGAACGCAATGCGTCCAGCCTCGGTCAACTGGAGCTGTCGACCGTTGCGTTCAAACAAATCCTGCCCCAGTTGGCCCTCGAGTTTTTTTATCTGGATCGATAACGCGGACTGCGAGATCAGCAATTTTTCCGCCGCACGGGTGAGGTTACCCTCGCGTGCGACGGCCCAGAAGTAGCGCAGGTGGTTGTAGTTGAGCGCAGCCATGCACCATTCTATTTTATAGATAGAATCGTTTCGTTAAATGTATTTTTTAGAATGATCATTGGCGCGTAGCCTTGCCGCGGCCTATCAGACCGCGGAGTGATCGATGCTGCCTGCCCTTGCTGCCTTGTCCCTGCTTGCCCCCGCCAGCCTCCTGCTGGTGGCACTGCTTCCGACCCGTCCGGACCATCGACGCCCCGGGTTGATCCTTCTAGCCAGCCGCCTGGCGACAGCGTTCTCCCTTGTGCTGGCGGTACTCGCCTGCGTGCTGATTGCGGCGGAAGGCGCCATCAGCAGCCCGCTGCTGGGTGATGCCGGCATCGGCCTGTCGGCCCGGCTGGATGCGATCAGTTGCTGCATGTTCCTGCTGGTCGCCTTCGTCGGCGTCATCGTGGTCCAGTACAGCCGGAACTACATGGACGGCGATGCGCGCCAGGGCGCCTTCATGGCCGGCCTATGCCGGACGCTGGCGGCGGTGATGCTGCTGGTGCTGGCCGGCAACCTGGCGCAGCTGGTCGCCGCGTGGGTGGCGACCAGCCTCTCGCTGCACGACCTGCTGGTGTTCTACCCGGAACGCCGACCCGCGCGGATTGCCGCGCGCAAGAAGTTCATCGTCGCCCGCCTGGGCGATGTGTGCCTGCTCGGTGCCTGCGCAACTCTGGTTGGCACGTTCAGCACGACGGACATCGCCACCATCCTGATGCGCGCGCGGGCCATGCCGCACGACGCTGCACCGGCGACCTTGTCGTTGGCGGCACTGTTGCTGGGCATTGCCGCGTTGATGAAGTCGGCACAATTCCCCAGCCACGGCTGGCTGCCTGAAGTGATGGATACGCCGACCCCTGTGTCTGCCCTGCTGCATGCGGGCATCATCAATGCAGGCGGTTTCCTGATGATCCGCTTCGCCGACGTGATGCTGCTGTCGATGCCGACGCTGCACGGGATCGCGCTGATCGGCGGGTTCACTGCGTTGTTCGGCGGCGTGGTGATGCTGACCCAGACCAGCGTGAAGGGCTCGCTGGCGTGGTCGACCGTGGCGCAGATGGGCTTCATGACGCTGCAGTGTGGTCTCGGCGCGTTCTCGATCGCGTTGCTGCATCTGGTGACCCATTCGCTGTACAAGGCGCACGCCTTCCTGTCCGCAGGCAGCGTGGTCGAAGCCGAGGCGGTGCCTGCATTCGCCCGGCCGCGCCGGCGCCCCGTGCTGCTCGGCTTGCTGCTGGCGATGGCGATCTACGCGGGGCTCGGCTGGCTGTTCGGAGCCTTTGTCCGGCCTGAACCTGCCGTACTGGCGCTGGGAGCGATTCTCGTGATGGGCGTCAGCATGCTGTTGGCCTCGGTGCTGCAAGGCGCGACCACGCGCAGGCTGGTGTTGCAGACGGTGGCAGGCGCCGCCGGGGCCACGCTTGCCTATTTTTTCCTGGAATCCGCCATCACACGCCTGACCGCCAGCAGCTTGCCGCCGATTCCTGCGCCAGACGCCACCGGCCTGTTGATCATGGGGCTGGCGATTGCATCGTTCGCCGTGGTGGCCATGCTGCAAAGCCTGATGCCGCGCTGGAACCAGCGACCCGCCTGGCGGGCCGCACGCGTACACCTGGCCAACGGCCTCTACGTCAACACCTTCTTCAACCGGCTGGTTGGCGCCTTGCGTCAGGACCGCACGCATCACCACACCACGACCATCGCCTGAGGGGCTGCATCCGATGAATGCCACAGCATTGAAGATCCAGGAACGGGTGAACGCGGCACCGGCTGCCGATGCCGACCCGGCACAGCTTGCACTCGACGCCGCGCGGCGTGCCTGCCGGCGCATCGCGCCGCTCTGGCCGCTGAAGCACTTCGTGGCGGTCAATCCATTCCTCGGCATCACCGACTGCAGCTTTGCCGACGCCGCGCGCCTGATGGCCGACACGGCAGGTGCCCGCATGACCATGCCGCGCGCGTTCTACCGCGACGCCATCGCCGAGGGACGCATCACCGATCAGGACCTCGCGCAGGCACTGCAGCGCAAGGGCGTCGCGGCGACTGGCCTGGTCGATGTGTCGGCGCTGCGGCAAAGCCTGCAAGCGCCGGATCCGGCCGCGCGCGAGCCACTGCCGACGGTGGCCGATGTCGCGAGCCGATCGACGCAGCGGGATTGGGCCACCTTCGCCTGCGAGAGGATTTCGCTATGGGCTGCCGGCTACTTCGACGAGGGCCAGGCGCTATGGCCATCACCGTGGCGGCATCTGGACCCCTACGCGGCCTGGCAGCAGGAGGCCACGCTGGATCGCACGCCGCAGATCATGGGGCTTGCCGGTTTCCATCGCATCGTCCGCTCGCTCCCCGCTACCGCGGAGGCGATGCTTGCGACGGGGGTCGAACGCCTGAAGCTGGACGGCCCCGGGCTGACCGATTATTTCCATCGCCTGCTGATGAGCGTGGGCGGCTGGGCCGCCTATGCACGTTACCGGACCTGGCAGAGCGAATTGGCGGGGCGCAGCGACAGCTCGCTACTTGAACTGTTGGCGATACGGTTGGCCTTTGACGTGGCGCTTCTGGAGGCATGCCAGACGCACGATGCCGTGGAAGCAGCGTGGATGCAGGCGCGTGCACGTTTCGGTGCACCGGCAGACAGCGCCGAGCAGGCCTCGCTGGTCCTGGAGGAACTGCTGCAGGACGCCTACGAGATCGCCTGGCAACGCCAGTTCACCGCAAAGCTGGCCGCGCCGCGCAAGAGCACCCCGGCTCTGCGGCCTGCCGTGCAGGCTGCGTTCTGCATCGACGTGCGCTCGGAGGTATTCCGGCGGGCGCTCGAGCATGCCGCGCCCGACATCGAGACGATTGGATTCGCCGGGTTCTTCGGCATGCCGATCGAGTATGTACCACTGGGGCGCGCGCACGGTGGCGCGCGCTGCCCGGTGCTGCTGGCTCCGACCGTCACCGTGCACGAGGTCGTCAAGGCGGCTCCCGAGCGGGAGCTGGCCGCCATCGCGGCACGACGACGCTGGCGGCTTCGCGCCACCGGGGCCTGGCGCTGGTTCAAGCTGGCGGCGGTTTCCTCATTTACCTTCGTCGAATCGCTGGGGTGGATGTTCGCCGGCAGGCTCGTGGCCGACAGCCTGGGCTTCACGCGGCCGGAGTCGAATCCGGCGGAACGCGGCATTGACGCGGCGGTGGCGGCACGTCTCGCCCCCGACATCACGCCATCGCAGACGGACGGACATGCCAGCGGCATGACCCTGGAGACCCGGGTCAAACTGGCCGAAGGAGCCTTGCGCGCGATGTCGCTGCATCGGCATTTCGCGCGTCTCGTGCTGTTTGCCGGACACGGCGCGAGTTCCGTCAACAACCCGCATGCCAGCGGCCTGGACTGCGGTGCCTGCGGCGGGCATTCGGGCGAGGCCAATGCGCGGGTTGCGGCGGCGGTGCTCAACGACCCGCATGTGCGCAAGAAGTTGAACGCGCGCGGCATCGCGATACCGGACGACACCTGGTTTCTCGGTGCAATGCACGACACCACCACGGATCAGGTGGCGATCTTCGACCGGGACGAAGTTCCCGCCACCCATGCCGAGGATCTGGCGCGATTGCAGGCGGTACTGGCCGCGGCAGGCTGGTCTGCCCGGCAAGAACGGGCGGCGAACCTCACGCTGCATGACACACGGCCATTCGATGTCCAGATCATGGCGCGCGGCAAGGATTGGAGCGAGGTGCGCCCGGAGTGGGGCCTGGCCGGTTGCGCGGCATATGTCATCGCGCCGCGCAGCCGCACGGCAGCGCTGGAGCTCGGCGGACGCGTGTTCCTCAACTCCTACGATTGGCAGCACGATGACGGCTTCGCGGTCCTGGAGTCCATCATGACCGCACCGATGCTCGTGGGCGCCTGGATCAACCTGCAGTACTACGGGTCGGCAGTGGACAACCGGGTGTTCGGTTGCGGCAACAAGGTGCTCCACAACGTGGTCGGAAGGCTCGGCGTGCTGGAAGGCAATGGCGGCGATCTGCGTACCGGCCTGCCCTGGCAATCCCTCCACGACGGCGTGCGCCTGGTCCACGAGCCGCTGCGGCTGTCGGTGGTCATCGCGGCGCCGGTCGATGCCATCACCGCGATCGTCGCCAGGCATCAGTCGGTACGCCAGCTGTTCGATCACGGCTGGGCCCATCTATTCGCCATGGGGGATGCGCCCCATTCGCTGAAGCGCTACGCAGGCAACCTTGAGTGGGAGGAAACGACATGAGTGCGATGGATCACCAGGCCAGCCGCGGGGTGACAACACCGCCCGGCGCCGACGTGCATGCCGCCGTGGACGCGCTGCGCCGGGGCGGGCTGATCGGCCTGCCGACCGAGACCGTCTACGGACTGGGCGCTGACGCCAGCAACCCCGCTGCCGTCGCGCGGATCTTTGCCGCCAAGCAGCGCCCGGCGGATCATCCGCTGATCGTGCACCTGCATCGGGCCGCGCAGTTGGAGCAGTGGGCTCGCGCCATCCCCGCCGCAGCGTGGCGCCTGGCCGAAGCGTTCTGGCCCGGCCCGCTGACCCTGGTGTTGCCGCGCGCGGACACCGTGTCCGACGCCGTCACCGGCGGCCTCGACACCGTGGCGCTGCGCGTACCTGCGCACCCACTGGCGCTGGAAGTGCTGGAAGCGTTTGGCGGAGGTATCGCGGCACCCTCCGCCAACCGGCACAAGAAAATCAGCCCCACCACGGCTGAGCATGTGCGGGAAGAACTCGGCGACGCGGTCGACGTGTTGCTGGACGGAGGAAGCTGTCGCGTAGGTATCGAGTCGACCATTGTCGACCTGTCGATCGGAACCATGCGCCTGCTTCGCCCAGGTGCGATCACCGCAGAGGATGTGGAACGTACTGTCGGGGAGCCCGTCGAGCTGGCAATTCATCCATCCGTCCGCAGCCCTGGCCGCATGACGCTCCACTATGCGCCCACCGCCCGCGTCGTGCTGGCTTCCATGGAGCAGGTATCCGAGAAGATTGCCGAGTATGCCGCCCTGGGTGTTCGCGCGGGCGTACTGTCCGAGCAACGCGCACCAACCTGGCCGACACACGTGCCTTGGCTGCCGTTGGGCAACTCGGCCAGTGAGCAGGCGCAGCAATTGTATCGGCGCCTGCGCGAGGCGGACGGCATGGATCTGGCCGCGCTGATCGTGGTTCCCCCCGGTGACCGCGGGCTGGGCCATGCCTTGCGCGATCGTTTGTGGCGGGCTGCTGGCCTTGGCGATCCGCTCGCATGACCTTCATGTCCCCGCGGACCGGTGCGCCTGACAGCCATCTTGCCTGGCTCTAAAACGAAGCCATCTTCATTTTCCGCGAAGCGGTGGCGCAGGGGCATCCCGGTGTTGCTGTTTTCCGGTGGAAAGGACTCCACCGTGCTGGCGCACCTTGCCGTGCGCGCCTGGCCGCGCGATCGCCCGAGCGCCAGGGCCGCATCGGCGACCAGGAGGGCAATGGCAGCCTCGAACGGCAAAAGCGGGAGGGCTACTTCTGAGCACGCGCGACCCCTGGCAATGGCCCGACGAAACCGCCGCGGCGCTGGCCACGATGCACGGCAAGGAACGCGCGATCGCGCGGGTGGGGACTCATTTTGCGAAGTAGCCTGCGCGGTCGATATCGGCGAGCAGCCCGGCCTCGCGGGGCTGCCAGCCGAGGCTTTCGCAGGTACTGGCGCTGCTGGTGGGGTTGTCGAGAGACACCAGCGGAGCGAGCCAGCTGAAATGTGCCGCGGCTTGCGCAGCCTCGCGCGAGGCTACCGGCAGGCCCAGGCGTCGGCCGATGACCGCGGCAATGCCGCGGAAGGCGATACCTTCCTCGGCAACCCCATGGTAGCGCGCGCCGGCTTCCCCGCGTTCCAGCGCCAGGCGGAACAGCCGCGCCGCATCGAGGCGATGCACGGCAGGCCAGCGGTTGTGGCCATCGCCGACGTATGCGGCGCAGCGTTTCTTCCGGGCCGTAGCGATCAACTGCGGGACGAAGCCGGCATCGCCATCGCCGTGGACGGTGGGCGGAAGCCGCACGATCGATGCGCGCACGCCGCGCGCCGCCCAGGCTTCTACCGTCGACTCGGTCATGGCGCGACCGAAGCCCGGTGACCCGGGGTCGGGGTCATCGTTTTCGGTAAAGGGCGTGGATCGGCGCGCTTCGCCGGAAGCGAGGCCGAGTGTCCCGAATGTCGTGACCAGCGGACGCCCGGATCCTTTCAGCCCCGCCGCCAATGCATCGATGGCGCGGTGATCGGCCTCGGTCGTGGCGGACAGGAAGCGCGCGACGATGCCGGCTGGCCAGCCGCCGAAGAACACATGGAGCCGCCGGGACAGGGACAGCTTGGACAGCCCATGTATGAAAGCCAGGTGGATGACGCCATCGGAGGCCGAGGCAGCCTCGCGCAGGCTATCGGCATTTTCCAGGTCGCCCCGAAAGGGCTGCACGTCCATCCGGCGCAAGGCCCGCTCCGTCTCGTCCGAGCGGGCGAGCCCGGCCACGGAGTGGCCTGCCTGCTGCAATTCCCTGACAACCGCCCGGCCAATGAACCCGTTCGCCCCGGTAACCAATACGCGCATGATCCTTGTCTCCAGGTATGAAAAATCGCTGGCGCATGCGCGCGCCATGGGCAGCCCCTGCGGGCTGCGTGCGAGGCATTTGCCGTGATCGGGAGGTCGAACTTCTTTATCGCGCGCCCGGCATGGGACCGCTGTCGGGGGTGATGGAAGACTGACGCCGGTCGCGGCTCGAGGCGGCCGGGCTCACAAACCCACCAGCGGCTGCAGCTTGCGCGCCAGCCAGCCGGGAAAGCGCAGCGGCGCATCGAGCGCTGCCACGCACACGCAGGGGACGCCGGGCGCGGTGATCGGCTGGTGCTCGATCTCGTTGTCCAGATCGGCCATGTCGCCGGGCGCGAAGTGGCCGAGCGCATCGTCATAGGCGCCTTGCAGGATCTGGGTGAGTTCGGTGCCCTGGTGACTGTGCATCGGCATGCTCTTGCCCGGGGCGATCTTGAGCAGGATCAGCGTATCGCCGCTGCCGCGCGCGGCCCGGATCATGTGCACGCCCGGCGCCACCCAGCGCCAGCGCAGCGCGCGCCAGGAGCGGCCAAAATACGGCTGCAGCGGTCGCGGCAGGCTGTCCGCGTCGGCAGCGGTCGATGGCAGGCGGTCGTCGATGGCGTCCGGCGCCAGCTGCGGCTCCGCGTCGAGCAGATCCAGCATCGCCGCGCGCAGGTGGACGCCGCGTGCGGTGTCCACCGTTACCGGCTGCTGCTGGCCCAGCAAGGCGCCGCCGATGTGTTCGGCACCGGACAGGCGTTCGCGGCAGAGTTCGCATCCATCCATGTGGGTGGCCGCCACGGCGGCCATCTCCGCCGACAGCGCTCCGGCGGCGAAACTGACGACCGTGGCCTCGTCGAGATGATGGCGCGGGTTCATGCCTGCCCCCGCACGCCGAGTTGCAGGCGCTGGAACGCGCGGCGCAGGCCGGATTTCACGGTGCCCAGCGGCATGCCGAGTTCGTCGGCGATTTCCTGGTGCGATTTGGCTTCAAAGTAGGACATACGGATCAGGCGGGCCTGGACGGCCGGAAGGCGTTCGATGCGATGCTGCAGGTCGACGTGCTCGGCGTGGCTTTCGGCCGAGGAAAAACCGCTGGCTTCGTCCTTGTCCAGCCATCCCGGCTCGTCGTCCATCGGCACCCAGCACGGCTCGCGGCGCACGCGGTCGATGTGCAGGTTGCGCGCGATGCGGAACAGCCAGGTAGACAGGCTGCTGCGCGCGGGATCGTAGGACGCGGCGCGCTGCCAGAGTCGCAGCAGGGCTTCCTGCGCCAGTTCCTCGGCCACCGCCACGGGCGATCCCATGCCCTTCAGGTAGAGCCGCACGCGCGGCGCGAAGTGGTCGTAGATGCGCATGAAACCATCGCGGTCGCGCTGATGCGTCACCGCCGCCATCTGCGCCGACCAGTAGTCCGCGTCCCGCGCCTGAGGCTCGCTGCTCGACATGGCTCTCGCCACCTCGAATGGCGACAGGCTTGCTTGGTGGGGGTGGGATTTCATCTTAGGGCAAGGCGGCCTTGGTTGCTCTCGACAGCCTATACGCGTACCGGCGCCATTCGGATGCAGATGGAATCGACGGCGGCGTGCATCCATTTCCCGGCCCGCCACGTATTGGTTGGCAACGAGCCATCGGACAATCGCCATGCCCACCCGCCCCGCCCACGCCGCAAGCACGACTGCCCCGCCGTCGACCCGCAGCCTGCGGCAATGGTTCGATACGGCGGAAGCACCGGCGGCGTTGGACGATGCACGCGCCGACCGCATCGACTGGCTGCGCGCCGCACCCTTCGTGGCGCTGCACCTGGCCTGCCTCGGGGTGGTCTGGGTCGGCGTCTCGCCGATCGCCTTGACCGTGGCCGCCGCGCTGTACGCCGTGCGCATGTTCGCGCTCACCGGCTTCTACCACCGCTATTTCTCGCACAAGACGTTCCGCACCTCGCGCGCGGTGCAGTTCGCGTTCGCGCTGATCGGCGCCGCCTGCGTGCAGCGCGGGCCACTGTGGTGGGCGGCGCATCACCGCAACCACCACCGCCATGCCGACACCGCGCTCGACCCGCATTCGCCGGGCGTGTACGGCTTTCTGCGGAGTCACATGGGCTGGTTCCTCACGCCGCGCGCCTTCCATACCGAGCTGGAGCGCGTGCCGGATCTGGCGAAGTATCCCGAGTTGCGCTGGCTCGACCGCTACGACATCGCCGTGCCGGTGCTGCTGGCGGTGGCGCTGTACTTCCTCGGCGTGGCGCTGCATCACCTCGCCCCGTCGCTGCATACCAGCGGCGGGCAGATGCTGGTGTGGGGCTTCTTCGTCTCCACCATCGTGCTGTTCCACGCCACGGTGACGATCAACTCGCTGGCGCACCGCTACGGTTCGCGCCGCTACGCCACCCGCGACGACAGCCGCAACAATGTCTGGCTGGCTCTGCTCACCTTCGGCGAAGGCTGGCACAACAACCACCACTTCTTCCCCGGCAGCGCGCGGCAGGGCTTCCGCTGGTGGGAGATCGACCTGACCTGGTACGGCCTCAAGCTGATGGCGCTGCTGGGCCTGGTGCACGACCTGAAACCCGTGCCCGCCTGGGTGCTCGCCAAGGCGGGGCACTGACATGCGCATCGCCGTGATCGGATCGGGCATCGCGGGGCTGGCCTCGGCCTGGCTGCTGTCGCGCCGCCACGAGGTGACGCTGTACGAGGCGAACGACTACCTCGGCGGCCACACGCACACGCACGACATCGAACTCGACGGCCGGCGTTACGCGGTGGACACCGGCTTCATCGTGCACAACCCGGCGCACTACCCATTGCTGACCCAGCTGTTCGACGAGCTGGGCGTGGCCTCGCAGCCCACCACGATGAGCTTCGCGGTGCACAACGAAGCCACCGGGCTGGAATACAACGCGACATCGCTGGACACCTTGTTCTGCCAGCGCCGCAACCTGCTGTCGCCGCGTTTCCTCGGCATGGTGTGCGACCTGTTCCGTTTCTACCGCGAGGCGCCGGCCCTGCTCGACGGCCCGCATCCCGGCCCCGCGCTGGGCGACTGGCTCGCGGAGCACCGCTACGGCGCCGCGTTCCGCGACGAGCACCTGGTGCCGATGGCCTCGGCGCTGTGGTCGTCGCCGCCCGCGCAGATCCTGGCGTTCCCCGCGCGCTACCTGGTGCAGTTCATGGCGAACCACCAGATGCTGCAGGTGACCGGCCGACCGGAGTGGCGCGTGGTGCGCGGCGGTTCGGCCACGTATGTGCGGGCGCTGCGCAGCCGTTGGCAGGTGCGCGAGCGCCTGCACAGCCCGGTACGTGCGGTGCGGCGCGACGTGCTCGGCGCGACGGTGACGAGCGACGCCGGCAGCGAGCGCTACGACCAGGTCGTGCTGGCCTGCCACAGCGACCAGACACTGGCCCTGCTGGCCGACGCCAGCGAACGCGAGCGCGCGATCCTCGGCGCGATTCCCTACCAGCGCAACGACGTGGTGCTGCACACCGACGCCAGCCTGCTGCCGCGCCGTCGCAAGGTTTGGGCGGCGTGGAACGCGTTCATCCCGCGCGAACCCGGGACGCCGTGCACGGTGAGCTACTGCATGAACCTGCTGCAGGGCATCGCCTCGCCCGCGCCCTTCGTGGTCACGCTCAACCGCAGCGAGGCGGTCGATCCGGCCAAGGTGCTGCAGCGTCTGTGCTACCACCATCCCGTCTACACGCACGCCGCGGTGGCCGCGCAGCGGCGCAAGGCGGAGATCCAGGGTGTCAACCGCACCTGGTTCGCCGGCGCGTACTGGGGCTGGGGCTTCCACGAGGACGGCATGCAGAGCGCGGTGGAAGTGGCCGCCGCCTTCGACGTGCGCTGGCAGGCGCGCAAAACCAGCGCCCTGTCGCCGCGATCCGCCGGAGCCGCCGCATGAGCGAGCCGCTGCACAGCGCGGTGTATGAGGGCACGGTGCGGCACCGCCGGCTGGCGCCGCACCCGCACGCATTTTCCTACCGCATGGCACAGCTGTACCTGGATCTCGACGAGATGGATCGCGTGTTCGCGGATCGCTGGCTGTGGTCGAACGGCCGCCGCAACCTCGCCGAGTTCCGCCGCAGCGACTACCTCGGCCCCGCCGAGCTGCCGCTGGCCGAGGCGGTGCGCCAACGCGTGGAGCAGGCCACGGGCCGGCGACCGGATGGCCCGATCCGGTTGCTCACGCACCTGCGCTACGGCGGCCTGATCTTCAACCCGGTGAGCTTCTACTACTGCTACCGCGCCGACGGCGAGACGCTGGAGTGCATCGTCGCCGAAATCACCAACACGCCATGGAAGGAACGCCACGCCTACGTGCTGCCGGTCGAAACCGCCGAGAGGCGTGGTCGCGCACTGGGCTGGTCGTTCCCGAAGGACTTCCACGTCTCGCCGTTCATGCCGATGGATCGCGCTTACGCATGGCGCTTCACGACTCCCGATGAACGCCTGTTCGTGCATATGGACGTGTTGCGCGACGGCGCACGCGAATTCGATGCCAGCCTGGAGCTGCATCGCCTCCCGCTCTCGGCTGCCTCACTGGCGCGTGTGCTGTGGCGCTATCCGTTGATGACGACCCAGGTGGTGGGCGCGATCTACTGGCACGCGCTGCGCCTGTGGCTGAAGCGCAACCCCTTCCACGACCACCCGCAGACTTCCTGAGGCTTGCCATGAATGCCATCGTCCAAAACGACATCGCCGTGTCCATCGGCAGCCTCGACCGTTTCCTGCGCGGGCGCCTGCTGCAGCAGTTGGTGGGTTTTCGCCATGGCCGGCTGAGCCTGCGCGATGCACTGGGCACGGTGGTCATCGGCACGCCGGACGTCGGCCCGACCGACCTCGCCGTGCATGTGGGCGTGCTCGACCCGGCCTTCTATCGCGCCGTGGCGGCCAACGGCAGCGTGGGCGCCGGCGAGGCGTACATGGACGGCCATTGGCGCTGTGACGATCTGGTCGGCCTGATCCGCCTGCTGCTGCGCAACCGCGAGCTGCTTGACGGCATGGAAACCGGACTGGCGCGCCTCGGCGGCATGGCGATGCGCGCGCTGCATGCGCTCCGGCGCAACACGCGCCACGGCAGCCGGCGCAACATCGCCGCGCATTACGACCTCGGCAACGATTTCTTCGGCTTGTTCCTGTCGGACGACCTGATGTACTCCTCGGCGTACTGGGCCGGCGCCGACGACACGCTGGAAGCCGCTTCCACCCGCAAGCTCGACCTGATCTGCCGCAAGCTCGACCTCAAGCCCGGCGACCGCGTGGTGGAGATCGGCACCGGCTGGGGCGGCTTCGCGCTGCACGCGGCGCGGCACTACGGCTGCCACGTCACCACCACCACGATTTCGCAGGAGCAGCACGCGCTGGCGCGCGCGCGCGTGGCGGCGGCGGGCCTGAGCGATCGCGTGCACGTGCTGCTGCAGGATTACCGCGACCTCGAAGGCCAGTTCGACAAACTGGTGTCGATCGAGATGATCGAGGCGATCGGCGCCGAATACCTGGACACCTATTTCCACCAGCTCGGCCGTCTGCTGAAACCCGACGGCCTGGCCCTGCTGCAGGCCATCACCATCGAGGATCACCGCTACGCGCAGGCGCTGACCTCGGTGGACTTCATCAAGCGCAACGTGTTCCCCGGCAGCTTCATCCCCTCGCTCAGCGCAATGCTGACGGCCAAGACGCGCAGCAGCGACCTCGGCCTGGTCGCGCAGGAGGATTTCGGTGACTCCTACGCGCGCACGCTGCACGCCTGGCGCGAACGCTTCATGGCGAAGCTGCCCGAAGTGCGCGCGCAAGGCTTCGACGAGCGCTTCATCCGGATGTGGGAGTTCTACCTCGCCTACTGCGAAGGCGGCTTCCGCGAGCGGACGATCGGCGTATCGCACCTGCTGCTGGCGCGTCCGCGCTGGCGGCGCGCCGGCACCGTTGCGGAGCGCGGCGCGGCATGAACTTCTGGCTCACCCTGATCGCCTATGAGGTCGTCTGGTTCGCCGCCGTGATCGGCGCGGGCCACGGGTGGTGGTGGCCGGGCGTCACCGCCACGTTGGCGTTCGCGGCATGGCGCCTCGCGGTATCCGCACACCGCCGCGTCGAATGGCGGCTGCTCGCAACGGCCCTACTGCTGGGCCTCGCGCTGGAATGCGCGTGGGTGCACACGGGCCTGCTGAGTTACGCCGCGCCATGGCCGTGGGCCGCGGCGCCGGCCTGGCTGATGTCGCTGTGGCTGGCTTTTGCGCTGACCATCGTGCCGCTGTTCGGCTACCTGCATGCGCGGCCCGTGCTTGCCGCGGTGTTCGGCGCGTTCGGTGGGCCGCTGGCGTACCTTGGCGCCGCGCGCGGCTGGCACGCGGTGCTGCTGCCCACGCCGATGTGGCCGAGCTTGCTGGCCCTCGCCGTGGGCTGGGCCATTGCCTTGCCGCTGCTCGCCACGCTGGCGCGGCGCTGGCTGCAGGCCGACGCGGCACGGGGCACGCCGTGAACGCGTGGCTGACGCTGTTGCTGGTGTGGGTGCTGGCCGTGCTGATGATGGCGCTGGGCTGGCGCTGGCAGCGGCGCCACGCCAACGCCGGCATCGTCGACGTGCTGTGGGCGGCGGGCCTGGGCGGCAGTGCGGTGTTGCTGGCACTGCTCGGTTCCGGCGCGCCGGCGCCGCGCCTGGCGCTCGGCCTGCTGGGCGGCTTGTGGGGTTTGCGGTTGGCGCGGCATCTGTGGCGCCGTGTGCGGCGCGAAACCGAGGATGGCCGCTATCGCGCGCTGCGTGAGCGCTGGCAGGGCGACCAGCGCAAGCTGTTCGCGTTCTTCCAGTTCCAGGCGCTGCTGGTCCCGTTGTTCGCGCTGCCGTTCGTGGCGGTGGCGGCCAACGCGACGACGGCCCCCGCATGGCTGGCGCTGGGCGCGGCGATCTGGCTGGTCGGCGTGCTCGGCGAAGCCATCGCCGATGCGCAGCTGGCGCGCTTCCGCGCCGATCCACGGCAGCGCGGCCGCACCTGCCGCAGCGGACTCTGGCGCTGTTCGCGCCACCCGAACTATTTCTTCGAGTGGCTGCACTGGTTCGCCTACGTGGCGCTTGCGGTCGGCTCGCCGCTGGGCTGGCTGGCGTGGAGCGGGCCGCTGCTGATGTACCTCTTTCTGCGCTTCATCAGCGGCATCCCGTTCACCGAGGCGCAGGCGCTGCGCACGCGCGGCGAGGACTACCGCGCCTACCAGCGCAGCACGCCGATGCTGTTCCCGTGGTTTCCGAAACGCTCCCTCGACCTGAGATCCGAATGATGAATACCGTTGCCCTGGACACAGTGGAACTGTCCGCCGACCGTGCCGCGCCCGGCGTACTCGGCCTGGCCGAACGCGGCCTGCTGCCCGACGCGCTGCTGCGCCTCGGCATCCGCCGGATGTGCGCCGAGCGCCTGCGCGAGGAACGCGCCGGCGGGCTGGATGCGCAGGCCGCACGGCAGTCGCGGCTGATCGACGAGCTGCGGCACAGCCCGGTGGCGATCCACACCGACGCGGCGAATGCACAGCACTACGAGTTGCCACCGGCGTTCTTCGAACGCTGCCTCGGCCCGCGCCTGAAGTATTCCTCGTGCTATTTCCCGCGCGGCGACGAGACGCTGGCCGAGGCGGAGGACGCGATGCTGGCGTTGTACGGCGAGCGCGCGGAACTGGCCGACGGCCAACGCATCCTCGAACTCGGCTGCGGCTGGGGTTCGCTCACGCTGTGGATGGCCGAACGGTATCCGAACGCGCGCATCACCGCCGTCTCCAACTCGCACGGCCAGCGCCGTCATATCGAGGCGCAATGCCGCGCACGCGGCTTGTCCAACGTGCAGGTGCTCACCCGCGACGTGAACACGCTGACGCTGGAGCAGATGCAGTTCGACCGCTGCGTCTCCATCGAGATGTTCGAGCACATGCGCAACTATCAAACGCTGATGCAGCGCATCGGTGCGTGGCTCGCGCCAGGCGGCAAGCTGTTCGTGCACATCTTCGCGCATCGCACCCTGCTGTATCCGTTCGAGACCGCCGGCGCGGACAACTGGATGGGCCGGCATTTCTTCACCGGCGGACTGATGCCGGCCGCCGACACGCTGCTGCATTTCCAGCAAACGCTGCAGATCGAGCAGCGCTGGCTGGTGGACGGCACGCATTACGCGAAGACCGCCAACCACTGGCTCGAACAACAGGACAGCCAGCGCGACGCGGTGATGGCCGTGCTGCGCGAAGCCTACGGCGCGCATGCCGCACTGTGGTTCCAGCGCTGGCGCATGTTCTGGATGGCCTGCGCCGAACTGTTCGGCTATGCCGGCGGCCAGGAATGGCTGGTGGCGCACTACCGCTTCGTGCGTCCGTAGGCGGCGCTCATGCGAGGACTGCCCTGCTTGCTGCTCGGTTTCGGCCTGCTGTCCGGCGGCGTGCATGCCGGCACACTGCCGCCGATCCAGCCCGTGCCGCATGTCGACCTGCCGCGCTTCATGGGCAGTTGGTATCTCATCGCCAGCATTCCCACCGCGTTCGAACGCGAGGCGTGGAACGCGGTGGAAACCTACACGCTGCAACCCAACGGCAACGTCCACACCACCTTCCGCTTCAACCAAGGCACCGCCAACGGCGCGCTGAAGCAGATCCACTCCACCGGCTACGTGCATGCCGGCAGCGGCAATGCAGTATGGGGCGTGAAGGTGTTCGGGCCGTTCAAGGCGCAGTACATCGTAGCCTGGCTCAAACCCGACTACAGCCAGATGATCGTGGCGCGCGACGCCCGCGACTACACGTGGGTGTTTTCGCGCACGCCCACCGTGCCAGCAGCCGACTGGGCGACGCTGCGGGCGCAGGTCGCCGAGCTGGGCTATGACATCCGCAAGCTGCGCCAGGTACCGCAGATCCGGCCGGCCCCCGCACCTTGAGGCCGGCCAGCCCCACGCCGGGGTGACTACCCGCACATGCCGCGCCGTCGCCCACGGTTGTAGCGTGACGGTTTCCACCGCCCGGGCTCACGCCATGCTGAAATCCCCGCACCTGCTGGTCTCACTCGCCCTGCTCGCCGCGCCGTGGGTCACGCAGGCGGCACCGGACGCCGCTACCTCGCGGATCGACCAGCTGCGCGCCCTGCACGATCGGGTGCGCTACATCGGCCCGGTGGCGCTCTCGCCCGACGGCACGCGGCTCGCCTACGTGCTGGAAGGCAAGCAACCGGCGATCACGCTGGCCGACGGCGATGGCGGCCATGCGCAGGTGCTCAAGCTCGGCCGCGCGCTCACCGCCTGCGGCAAGCGCGACCTGGCCTGGTCGCCGGACTCGCGCACGCTGGCCTTCATCGCCGACTGCGGCAAGGACCTCACCAACACCCAGGCCGTGCACAACGACGTCTACCTTGCCGACGTCGCCGGCCAGGCCGCGCCGCGCGCGCTGGCGCAACTGCCCGGCTACGCGCACGCGCTGGTCTGGACGGTCGACGGCAAGGCGCTGGGTTTCCTGTACGTGCCGGGTGCCACCCGCCAGGCCGCCGCCACCGCCGCCGGCGCGGAGCAGGTCGGCGTGATCGGCGAAGAGCCCGCGCAGATCCAGCGCGTGGCTCGTCTGGATGCCGCCAGCGGCAAGCTCGCCTTGCTCACCGGCGCCGCGTTGTACGCCTACGAATTCGACTTCTCGCCGCACGGCGCCCGCCTCGCCTACACCGCCGCGCCGCCGCCGGGCGACGACAACTGGTGGGTGGCCAAGCTCTACGTGCAGGACGCCCGGCCCGGCGCCGCGCCGCGCGTGATCGTCGACCCGGCCGCCGCGCGCAGCGCGCTGCACGGCCTGCAGATGGCGCTGCCGCGTTTCTCGCCCGATGGCACGCGCATCGCCTTCATCGGCGGCCTGATGAGCGACCAGGGCGCCACCGGCGGCGACCTCTACGCCGTGCCGGCCGATGGCGGCATGCTGGCCGACCTCACCCCCGGCATCACGGTGACCCCGCAATGGTTCGCCTGGAAGGGCAATGACGCGCTGCTGGTGAGCCAGAACGCGCAAGGCCAGGTGCAACTGGCCGACTACGCCGTGCACGGTGACCAGGCGACGCTGCAGGCGCCCCATTTCAGCCTGCCCGCCTCCATCGGCGCCGGCGGCGCCGTGCTGTCGCTCGCGCTGTCGGCCGACCGCCAGCGCGTGGCCTACCAGCAAAGCTCCTTCGAACACGCACCCGAGGTGCATGCCGGCACGCTGGGCGGCACGCCGCCGCCCGCCGTCACCCACCTGAACACCGCGCTCACGCCGCTGTGGGGCAAGGCGGTGTCGGTGGCGTGGGACAACGGCGGCCATCACGTGCAGGGCTGGCTGATCTACCCGGCCCGGTTCGACCCGCACAAGACCTACCCGATGATCGTCGGCGTGCACGGTGGCCCGGCCTGGGGCGTGCTGCCGCACTGGCCCGGCATGAGCGCCATGTACGCGGTGAGCGGCTACTTCCAGTTCCTGCCCAACCCGCGCGGCAGCTACGGCCAGGGCGAGGCCTTCGTGCAAGCCAACCGCAAGGACTTCGGCTACGGCGACCTCGCCGACATCCTCGCCGGCGTCGACGCGGTGGAGAAGCTGGCGCCGGTGGACGACCACCGCCTCGGCCTCACCGGCTGGAGCTACGGCGGCTTCATGAGCATGTTCGCGCCCACCCAGACCCAGCGCTTCCGCGCCGCGGTGGCCGGCGCCGGCATCTCCAACTGGGCCAGCTACTACGGCGAAAACCGCATCGACGAATGGATGATCCCGTTCTTCGGCGCCAGCTACTACGACGATCCGCCGGCCTACGCCAGGAGCTCGCCGCTCAGCTTCATCAAACAGGCGAAAACCCCCACCCTCGTCATCGTGGGCGACCGCGATGAGGAATGCCCGGCGCCGCAATCCTTCGAGTTCTGGCATGCGCTGAAGACGCTGGGCGTGCCCACCGAGCTGGTGGTCTACCCCGACGAAGGCCACCACTTCGCCAACCCCAAGCACGTGCACGACGTGGAGCAGCGCTCGCTGGATTGGTTCGCCAAGTATCTGCCGGCATCGAAGTGAACGGGGGACATGGCCAGCCTCCCGCCGTCGGCGAGAGGCTGGTTCATCCAAACGATGATCTATTCAAGATACTCGCGATAATTTTCACAAAATACTGATTTATTGAATAATTGACATGAATAATCTATTCATGTATCTATTCATGAATGACCAGTACAGCAGCCCTTGGCGAGCGTCTGCTCGACGCCCTGCGCCTGCGCCGGGTGGCCAGCGCGCGTGAGCTGGGGGCGGCGCTGGGCGCCAGCCAGCCCAGCATCTCGCGCGCCCTGGCGGCCGCCGGGCCGCGCGTGGCCAGCGTGGGCCAGGCGCGCCGCCGCCGCTACGCCGCCGTGCGCGAGGTGCGCGGCCTGGGCACGCGCTGGCCGCTGTACCGCATCGACGAACGCGGCCAGCCACGTGAATTCGGCCAGTTGACGGCACGGCACGGCGGCGGCTGCGTGGTGACCGCCAGCGCGCCGCCCGACTGGCTGCAGGGCGAATTCGCCGACGGCCTGTTCCCCGGCCTGCCCTGGTTCCTCGACGACCAGCGCCCGCAAGGCTTCCTCGGCCGCCAGTTCGCCCAGCGCTGGGCGTGCGAGCTGGGCCTGCCCGACGACATCCTGCGCTGGAACGAGGACGCCGTGCTCGCCGCCCTGCTGCTGCACGGCGACGACATGCCCGGCGACTTCGTGCTCGGCGACACGGCGCTGGAACGCGCCTTGCGCAGCGAACCGGAAGTCATCCCCGCCGCGGCGCGCGGCGAGTACTACGCGCAACTCGCGCAAGCCGCCCTGGGCGGCGAACTGGTGGGTTCCGCCACCGCCGGCGAGCAGCCCAAGTTCACCACCTGCGTGCGCGAGGCCGACGGCAACCTGCGCCATGTGATCGTCAAGTTCGGCGAACCCGCCGACACTCACCCCGGCACGCGCCGCTGGGCCGACCTGCTGACCTGTGAACACCTCGCCGCCGAACTGCTCACGCAACATGGCCACGCCAGCGCGCGCACCGAACTGATCCAGTCGCAAGGCTGGCTGTGTCTGGAAACCACGCGCTTCGACCGCATCGGCGCGCACGGCCGACGCGGCTTCGTGAGCCTGGCCGCGTGGAGCGACGCCCACGACGGCGAGCACGATGACTGGGCTGCCGCCGCGCAGCGCATGCAGCAAGCCGGCTGGATCGACGCCGACGCGCTGGCGCAAATCCGCCTGCGCGGGTGGTTCGGCCGGCTGATCGCCAACGCCGGCATGCACTTCGGCAACCTCGGCTTCCAGCTCGGCGATACCTTGCCGCTGCAGCCCGCGCCCAGCTACGACATGCTGCCCATGCTCTACCGGCCCGCCGCCAACGGCAGCGTGGTGGCACGCGCGTTCGACCCCCCGCCACCGCTGCCGGCACTGTTGCCACATTGGCGCGAAGCTGCCACGCTGGCCAGCCAGTATTGGCCGCGCGTGGCCGCGCACCCCGCCATCAGCGCCGATTTCCGCCGCCTCGCCGAGGCCAACCACGTCACGGTGCAGGCCCTGCGCCGACGTTTCGACCCAGACGCCACATGAACCTCGCCCTGTTCGATTTCGACGGCACCATATCGGATCAAGCAAACCCTGTCCCAAGGCCTTAGGATTCGGTATGCCCATCAACCGGCAACACAAGCAAACCACCATGCAGCCAACCACTTCATCGCCTCACACGAGCCTGCGTCTGGACGCTCTGCGGCTGACCAATTTCCGCTGCTTTGCCAGCCTGGAGATGTCGTTCCATCCGCAGATTACCGTGCTGGTTGCCAACAATGGCCAAGGCAAGACAGCCATTTTGGATGCCGTAGCTACCGCGCTCGGGCCGTTCGTCGGTGCGTTTGATGAGGCTGTGGATCGCACTTTTGAGCAGGACGACATCCGCCTCGTACATACCGGCTCCGGCAACACGATGGAGTTAGCCAAAGGTGGCGTTGCCGTGGAAGCCGACGGTATCGTGAACCACCAGAAAGCAACTTGGAACCGCCGCTTGGCAGGCCCCAAAGCAAGAACCACACGCAAGGACGCCCAAGTACTCACCGCCTGGGGCAAAGAACTGCAAGACCGCGTGCGCGATGAAGCCGAGATGCAAGTCACTGGCACTTGCCTTCCGCTGGTTGCCTGCTATCCCACCGACCGCCTGTGGAACATTCGCCGCCTTCCTTACAAAAAGCTTCCGCGCACCTCGCGCATGGTCGGCTACACCCACTGCCTGCAATCGGGGTCGGATTTCCGCCTGATGGCGGACTGGTTCCGTTACTGGAGCTACAGCGCTCTGGAGCATCACCAGAAAGTGTCATTTGGCCAGCGTGATGCCCTTCCTTCGGAGGCCGGCAACGCCATCGAAGCCATGCGCAAGGCAATCGACTGCTGCCTGAAACCTTCGGGCTGGGGCCAGCTCGATTTCAGCATCGAACGCCAAGAGCTGGTGGCGAACCATCCAGATCACGGCGAACTTCCCGTAGGCATGCTCAGCGATGGCATTCGCAGCATGCTGACGCTCGTGGCCGACATCGCTTTTCGCATGGTCAAACTCAACCCGAATCTCGGGCCGTACGCAACGCGTGAAACCTGCGGCATCGTATTGATCGACGAAGTGGACATGCATCTGCACCCAGCCTGGCAGCAGACAGTATTGACGTCACTGCGCGAGGCCTTTCCGCGTATCCAGTTCATTGTCACCACCCACAGTCCGCAGGTAACCACGACCGTTTCGGCGGAATCCTTGCGCATCCTGACCAGCGATGGTGTGGCCGCCGCCCCTTCCGGCACTGAGGGCGCCGAGGCAGGGCGTCTGCTCGAAAGCGTCTTCGGTGTCAATCCACGGCCAACGCAAAGTCCGGCAACACAGGAACTACTTCACTACTTGAGACTCGTGGACAACGGTCACTGGAAGACCGACGAAGCGTTAGCTCTACGGAAGAGGCTCGACCAACGCTATCAAGGCACGGAGCCAGCCTTGCTTGAAGCCGACCTCGTGATTGAAAACAAGGAGTGGGAGCAACAGGAGTGAAGCGTATACGCAAGGGTGATGAACCTGTGCTTTTGGCTGCCTACCGCCAAGCTGCGCCTGCGAGTACGTGGGAAGCCATGCGTGGTGACGCCCTCAATCGCGGCCAGCAGGCATACGTAGCCTGTCGCGCCCAGACCATCATCGATCAGGGTGGTCTGTGTGCGTATTGCGAAATCGACATCCACGACAACGACCCGCTGAAGTGCCGCATCGAGCACTTTCATCCAAAGTCGGATGTGACTACCGGACACAACTGGGCATTGGACTGGAACAACATGCTCGCCGTATGCAGTGGCGGGAGCCAGTCGGCTCTTGATGATCCATCTCATTACCAGAAGCCGCTTCCCGCCAATCTCAGTTGTGATGCCTACAAGGACAAACAGATTCAATCCGGCAGGTTATCCGCCGGTTGCGCCGGATGGATTCTTGATCCGAAACAGATCTATGCCTTCCCATGCCTATTCAAAGTAAACGCCTTTGATGGAACCATTGAACCTGACGCTCACGCTTGCATAAGCGCACCAGCATGGCCGGGCAACAGGCACGCCAGTACGCTAGCCTTGGTCAGGCACACCATTGATATGCTCAACCTCAACTGTGTCCGTCTCAAGGATGCTCGGCTCATCGTGATACGCGGCATCGAAAAAGATAAAAAGCGAGAACGAGATAAGGGATTCGATGCAGGCCAAGGCCTGACTAATCTTGCTGAGCGTTACTTTAGGCGTATCTGGCCCAGCTTTTTCACCACCAGGCGGCTGCGACTCGGCCAAACCGCCGAGCAATACCTGCAACAGAACAACTTCCAAGGCTGAGTGTCGCGCCGCAAACGGCATCGATTAGAACAGCTCTCCCTGCTGTGCCACCTCGCGCGGCGGCATGAAGCGCGTGCAATCGAGCATAAGCTCGCGCGTGCGGGCAAGGCCGAGGCGGCGGCAGGCGACGTCGAAACGACGACGCAGCAGGTCGGCGAACACGCCCGATCCACGCATGCGGGTGCGGAAGTCACTGTCGTAGTCGCGGCCTCCATTCATCTGCTGCAGCAGACTCATCACGTGCTCCGCACGTTGCGGCGCATGCAGCGCCAGCCATTCGCGGAACAGTTGCTTCAGTTCCCACGGCAGGCGCAGGGTGGTGTAGCCGGCGCAGTGGGCACCGGCTTCATGCGCGCGTTCCAGCACGGCTTCCATGTGCATGTCGTTGAGCGCTGGAATGATGGGCGCCACCAGCACGCCGACCGGCACGCCGGCTTCGGCCAGCGCGGCGATGGCCTTGAGCCGGCGGTGCGGCGCGCTGGCGCGCGGCTCGAGCTTGGCGGCGAGATGGTTGTCCAGCGCGCTCACCGAGACGAAGACCTGTACCAGGCGCTCGCGCGCCATCGCGGCGAGCAGGTCGAGGTCGCGCTCCACCAGCGCGTTCTTGGTGACGATGGTGCATGGGTGGCGGCACTCGGCCAACACTTCCAGCGCGGCGCGGGTGAGCCGCCAGGTTTTCTCGATCGGCTGGTAGGGGTCGGTGTTGCTGCCGATGTTGATGGGTTTGGGCAGGTAGCCTGGCTTGGCCAGCTCCAGGCGCAGCACCTCGGCGAGGTTGCCCTTGGCGCGGATCTTCGTTTCGAAATCCAGCCCCGGCGAGAGGTTCAAATAGCTGTGGCTGGGGCGGGCGAAGCAGTAGATGCAGCCGTGTTCGCAACCACGATAGGGGTTGAGCGCCTGATCGAAGCCGATGTCGGGCGAGTCGTTGCGGGTGATGACGCTGCGCGCGCGCTCCTCGGTGACTTCCGTGCGCGGCCGCGGCGCGGCCTCGTCCAGCAGCGCGCCTTGCCAGCCGTCGTCTTCGGCATGGTGGCGGATGGTCTCGAAGCGCCCCTCCGGGTTGGAGGCGGCGCCGCGGCCCTTGATGGCCTGCGGCGGAGGGAGGGAATCGTCCATCCGGGCAGTGTCGCGCGCGGCCATCTCACCGCGCGCGACACCGTGGTGGCGCTCAGCCCACCGGCAGCACGGTGCGCTGCTGGCTGTCGTTGATGATTTCGGCGGCGGACAGGTAGAAGGCGAGCGCGGCGGTCAGCAGGCCCATGTAGCCGCCGGCCTGGTGCAGGCCGGACAGGCCCGTCCATTCGCCCGCCGCGAGCAGGAAGAAGGTGATCCACAGCGCGAGAAAAATCAGCTGCAACGCGCGCGGCGCCTTGAACGTGCCCAGCCACATGTAGAAGGTGAACACGCCCCACAGGAACAGGTACCAGCCGACGAAGGCGGCCGGCACCTTGTCGTGCAGGAACAGCACGAACAACGCGAACGACCACCAGAACGCGCCGTAGCTCAGGAAGGCGGTGGCGCCGAAGGTGTTGCCGCGCGGCAGCTCCATCACGCCGGCGATGGCCTGCGCGGTGCCGCCGTAGGCCAGCGCGCAGGCCAGCACCAGGCCCATCGCGCCGGCATCGAACCAGCCGGCGTTGATCATGCTGAGCAGCCAGGTGGTGAGCGCGAAGCCGGCCAGGCCCAGCGGTGCGGGGTTGGGAAATTTCGTTTGCGTGGTGGCGTCGCTCATGGTGGTTTCCCCGAATGGTTTGGATCGCGGTATGGGTCGTGTCGCACGCAGCGGGCCGCCCACCGCCGGCGCGTGGCGCCGGCGGTGGGCGGGATCGGGTCAGAACTTGTACATGCCGTTCACGCTGACCTGGTTGCCTTGGGTGTTGGTGGTGACGGCCGGGCCGCTCGCCCCATCGAGCTTGGCGTGCATCCATTCGATGCCCAACGCGTAGGCGCCGGCGGCGTATTGCAGGCTGAGTGCGCTCTGCTGGCTCTTCAGGCGACCGTTGGCGCCCACCCACCGCAGCACGTCGGCACGGTCGGGCTGGCTGATGCCGTAGAACGCGTAGGCGCTCCAGTTCGGCGTGAACTTGTAGCCGGCCTGCACATAGCCGCCGCTCTCGGTGATGTCGCCGAACTGCGCCAGCGCGCCGAAGATTTCACCCAGCCCCTGGCCGGTGTAGGCCAGCCCCTTGAACACGAACTGGCCCGGCGTCCAGGTGCCGCCCAGCTCGTAGCCCACGCTGCTGATCTTGTCGGCGACCGGCGTGGGCGCGTTGCCACCCACACCCTTCAGGTTCACCTGGCTGTAGTGGGCGGCGGCGAAGGCCACCCAGTCCTTGTCGGCCACGCGCAGGCGCGCCTCCAGCTGCGGCCGGAACCCGGCGTTGCCGGCGGTGAGGTAGTTCACGTTGTCGCCGGGGCCGTTCCAGTGGCCCTCGAAGGCGCCCAGGTCGAGCCGCCATTTGGGGCCGGCGCTGCCGTGGTTCAGATCCTGCATCACCACCACGCCGGGGAAGCGCCAGCCCACCATGCCGGTGCCAAAGCCCAGCGGGAAGGCTATGTGCTCCAGCGATTCGGGCACGGCATCGAGCGGGAACATCAGCTCCCACTGCTGGCCCACGCGCACCGTGGTGCCGCTGACCGGGTTGACGAAATCCATGTAGGCCTGGCGCAGGCGCGGCGTGAGCTGTTGCTGGCTGTAGGCGCCGGTGCCGTTGGTGCCGCCGAAGAAATCCATCTCGATGCGACCGCCGCCCCGCCAGTCGCCGGCGAATTTCGCGCCGCTGAAATCCAGCCAGAAGCGCGTGTTGCGCACGTCCACACCGGAGAGCGTGCCGTGGTTGCTGGCCACCGGGAATTCGGCATTGCTGCCGTTGCCGAAGGTGAAGCTCTTGTCCTGGGTGAAGGCGCTGGCGCTGATGAAACCGTGCAGCGCCACCGACACCCCTGGCGCCGAGCTGAAGGTGGGCGTGGCCGGCGCCGGCGGCGCGGCGGCGACGTTCTGCACCGGCGCGGCCGGCGTGGGCTGGCTCGCGGCCGGCGCCTTCTGCGCCTGGATCATCGCCTTGAGCTGGGCCAGCTCCTGCTCCAGCTGATCCACCCGCTGCTCCAGCTGCTGTTCGCGTGCACTGGTGCCGGCTGGAGCGGTCTGCGCCTGCGCCGCCAGCGGCAAGGCCAGCGCGCAGGCCACAGCCAGCGCCAGCGGTTTGCGAAAACCACACATGCGATGCGCGATCATGGAACCCTCCCCAAATGGTGTGCGGCGAGCATGGCCATGCCGCCGCGTCGATAGCCATTCGCCCTTGGTCGCAACTCGACCAAAGTCGAAACCCGCGGCAACGCACCGCCGCATGCAGGTCGTTACACTCGAATGCCGGCGGACGTCCAAACGCCGAGCGCCGCGACCCACTGCCAAGAGGAAAACAGCATGTCCGCGATCTATCCCGTCGACCCCGCGTTTGCCGCCAAGGCGCGTACCCAGCGGGAAGACTACGAGCGGCTGTATGCCGAATCGGTGAAGAACCCGGAAGCGTTCTGGGCCAAGGCCGCCGAGCGGCTGGACTGGGTGAAGCGGCCGACGAAGATCAAGGACGTCTCCTTCCAGCGCGAGGATCTGCACATCCGCTGGTACGAGGACGGCGTGCTCAACGTCGCCAGCAACTGCCTGGATCGCCACCTGAAGGAGCGCGGCGACAAGGTGGCCATCATCTTCGAGGGCGACAACCCGTCGGTGTCGCGCAAGATCACCTACCGCGAGCTGCACGCCGAGGTGTGCCGGTTCGCCAACACGCTGAAAAACCTCGGCGTGGTCAAGGGCGACCGCGTGGTGATCTACCTGCCGATGATCCCCGAGGCGGCGGTGGCCATGCTGGCCTGCGCGCGCCTGGGCGCCACCCATTCGGTGGTGTTCGGCGGCTTCTCGCCCGATTCGCTGGCCGGACGCATCGTGGACTCGCAGGCCAAGCTGGTCATCACCGCCGACGAGGGCCTGCGCGCGGGCAAGCACATCCCGCTCAAGACCAACGTGGACGAGGCGCTCACCCGCCCCGGCACCAACAGCGTGGAAACCGTGGTGGTAGTGCGCCACACCGGCGGCGCGGTGGCCATGCAGAGCCCACGCGACCGCTACTGGCACAACCTGATGGAAGGCCAGAGCAGCCAGTGCGAGGCGGTGCCGGTGGAAGCCGAACACCCGCTGTTCGTGCTCTACACCTCCGGCTCCACCGGCAAGCCCAAGGGCATCCTGCACACCACCGGCGGCTACCTCACCTTCATCAGCTACACCCACGAGCAGATCTTCGACCTCAAGGAAAACGACGTGTACTGGTGCACCGCCGACGTGGGCTGGGTAACCGGCCACAGCTACGTGGTGTACGGCCCGCTGTGCAACGGCGCCACCACGGTGATGTTCGAGGGCGTGCCCAACTACCCCGACCACAGCCGCTTCTGGCAGGTGGTGGACAAGCACGGCGTCACCATCTTCTACACCGCGCCCACCGCCATCCGCGCGCTGATGCGCGAGGGCGAAGGCCCGGTGAAGAAGTGCTCGCGCGCCTCGCTGCGCCTGCTCGGCTCGGTGGGCGAGCCGATCAACCCGGAGGCCTGGGAGTGGTACTACAACGTGGTCGGCGAAAAGCGCTGCCCCATCGTGGACACCTGGTGGCAGACTGAAACCGGCGGCATCATGATTTCGCCGCTGCCCGGCGCCATCGCCACCAAGCCCGGCTCGGCCACGCTGCCGTTCTTCGGCGTCCAGCCCGCCATCGTGGACACCGACGGCAACGTGCAGCAGGGCGCCTGCGAGGGCAACCTGCTCATCAGCGACTCCTGGCCCGGCCAGGTGCGCACCATCTACGGCGACCACCAGCGCTTCATCGATACCTATTTCAGCGCCTATCCCGGCAATTATTTCTCGGGCGACGGCGCGCGCCGCGACACGGACGGCTACTACTGGATCACCGGCCGCGTCGACGACGTCATCAACGTCAGCGGCCACCGCCTGGGCACCGCCGAGGTGGAAAGCGCGCTGGTGGCGCACCCCAAGGTGGCCGAGGCCGCCGTGGTGGGCTGCCCGCACGACATCAAGGGCCAGGGCATCTACGCCTACGTCACCCTGGTGGCCGGCGAAACCGGCACCGAGGATCTGCGCAAGGAACTGGTGGCCTGGGTGCGCAAGGAAATCGGCCCGATCGCCAGCCCCGACTACATCCAGTGGGCCGCCGGCCTGCCCAAGACCCGCTCGGGCAAGATCATGCGCCGCATCCTGCGCAAGATCGGCGAGAACCGTCCCGACCAGCTCGGCGACATCACCACCCTCGCCGACCCGTCCGTGGTGCAGGTGCTGGTGGACGAACGACTCATCAAGTGACCCGCAGGAGTGGCTTCAGCCGCGATGCGCTTGCCATGATGCAAGAGTAATCAAGGCTGAAGCCCGCCCTGCCTGGCTGATCCGCCCCATGCCCGACATCCTCATCGCCGACGACCACCCGCTGTTCCGCGACGCCCTGCAGCGCGCGGTGCTCACCGCCTTGCCCGATGCCGCCGTACACGCCGCCGACAGCGTGCACGCGCTGCTCGCGCTGGTGGAACGCTACCCCGATGCCGAACTGCTGCTGCTGGATCTGCACATGCCCGGCGCGCGCGGCTATTCCGCGCTGGCGCACATCCGCGGCCAGTACCCCGGCCTGCCCATCATCGTCGTCTCCGGCCACGAGGAAGCCCAGGTCGCGCGCCGCGCGCTGGCCCACGGCGCCGCCGCCTACATCCCCAAATCCACCGCCGGCGGGGACATCATCGCCGCCATCCGCGCCGTGCAGGGCGGCGACACCTGGTTGCCGTCGCAACTGCTGGGCGGCAGCACCCAACTGCAGGCCGACGAAGCCAATACGGCCGGGCGCATCGCCAGCCTTACGGCACAGCAATTCCGCGTGTTCACCATGCTCGCCGACGGCCTGCTCAACAAGCAGATCGCCTGGGAACTCGGCGTCTCCGAAGCCACCGTGAAGGCGCACATGACCGCCATCATGCGCAAACTCGGCGTCAACAACCGCACCCAGGTCGCGCTCGCCGCCAGCCAACTCGCCGTCGATCCCGCCGCCCTGCCCGCCCTGCCGGAAGAGCCAGCGGCATAGCGCGGTGTGACACGCATATTCGCGTTTTTGAAGGCATAATCCATATGCCCTCGTCTTGTGTGATATGCACAGCGGCGCGATGGTCCCCTCAGCGTTCACGACACTGGCAAGCCGTTGACTGCCTTGTGGATCGGGCTGCTTGACGGCGAGACGGATGGCGCGGAGCATGGCTTGCATATGCCCCGATTCGGGGTCTACTTGGCGTTAGATTTTTGAACGTGGCAACGTATGGAGGGGGTTGGCATGAACACGATAAAGGTTCTCGCCGTAGCGCTGCTTGTGGCGCTACTTGTCACCGGCTGCACGCTCACGCGCGGCTCGTATGTTCTAATCGGTACAGCGCATCCGCCGACCACCGCATCCCAAGTCACGCTCTACACCACGTTACCGCCCATGTACGAGAAGATCGCGTTCGTCTCGGCTGACAGCCGCAACGACTTCGCAAGCGAGCAAAACTTAAGCGATCATGCAATTGAGCGCCTGAAAGAAGAAGCGGCAAAGGTCGGGGCAAACGGGCTGTTGCTCAACGGCATCGGCAATTATCAGGTCGGGTCGAGTGGCGTAGCCATCATCCCCAACTATGGCAATGGTTACACCACTACAGGCGTCGTCGGCATGGACGCTAGGATTGGCAAGGAGGCAAAGGGCCTTGCAATCTGGGTACCGCCGCAACATTGACGTCGGCTACATGAAGCTCGGGTGATCAACCAATGGGTCAGCCAATTGACGAAATCCGGGAAACTTTCGGCCGCGTCGAGGCAGAGGCCGACCCCGATCTCAAGTTTGAGTATCTGGAGGAGGCGCTCGATCTTACCGACGACTTCCTGCAAGACAATCCAGAATCAAAAGACGCTACTGTCGTTCATAACCTACGCCGGTCGTACCTGCGGCGCTTGTTGGGTCAACTTGTGCAAATGCGCAAGGTCGAAATCGATTCTTGGCTTAACTACACAAAGCTATTCACCTTTCGTGTTGGTTCCGAGATTGATGAGATAGTCAAAGATGATTACAGCTTGGCTGTGGCGTACGACGAGTTTATAGATCTTTGGAGAAATGAAATCATCGCTTTAATTGAACGACGTAAAGCAAAAATCTAACTATTCGGTCAACCGGACGCAAATCCCGCTGCGCGGTCTTTGCGCCGGTTACCTCAAGCGTTAGGGGCCACTCATGGAACGTAACGGTTTGGCCTACCTCTTCACCGCTTTGCTCTGGGCCGTATGTTTTCAGTCCGTCGCTCACTCAAACCGCGAGCATCCGGCGCAAGCCTCGGTTTGTCAGCTCACACATTTCGGTCCTGAGCACGATGGACTTGTCTACAAAATATCGGCGTTGTACTCCACCGATCTTCGCCACGGTGCTTGGCTCATAGATCCAACAAATAAAGATTGCTGGGTCCCGCTCGGTGTTCCGCAACGCGACGCCGACAGCTCTGTAGCCCGCTTCATGCAAGCTGTGGTTGACGGTATTATGCGCAACGGTCCCGGTACAAAACGAGCGCTGCGAGCAGAGCTTGTGTTTCATTGGGTCAAAACTAATCCCCAAGGTGCTTCGCTTGGGAAGCCTTGGGTTGCAAAGGGCATGGTCGAGCTAAGGCGTGTTTTCAGTTTGTCACCCGCCGCCGCGGCCCCTAACCAGTCATCCGAGCGGACGCGCGAAAAGCCGCGCGCCGCTCAATTCCAGCGTTAGCGCCTAGGCACGGTGACATGAAAATTGCTCGGCTCATGGCAGTTTTGGCCTTTCTGTCTCTCAGTGCTCTGAGCCTCGACGCGCGCGCTATCAAGCTGCCTCCCCCTCCAACAATCGCTCAACTCGCCGGCATCTGGATCGGCCCGGATGAGTCGGGTGCGGTTTTGCGCCTTGAACTTGATGGTCGGGGTATTGGGAAACTTCAAGTCAGTGAGCGTGGCTCGCCCGCCGTGCTTTCTTCCTACAACGTAACGCTCAACAAAGATCGCTATGCCTCCAAACTTTCCTTCGCATTATCCCCAGACAAGAACTCACCGAGCAATTTCAGCCTGTCTGGCTCTGTGGTAGTCGGAGCCCGTGCCCTCTCGCTCGTGCGACACTTCAACGATTCTTACGAAGGTTTTGTGCTCAATGCGTTGCTCATCCGGCAGAGTGATCTTGCACTTGGCTCACAAAGGCTCAAAGACATGGCAGCGCAGTCCAACGCAAGTCGTGGGCGCTAACCAGTCATTCGAGGCGGACGGCTTCGCCGCCGCTTAATTCCAGCGTTAGGCCGCACAACTGCATGCCGCGAGCCCTGTTGGCAACAACGACCGCGCTGTCTAGACTCTCTACCCCACCAACCGGAGTTGTCCATGGCCACGCCCGATCGCGAGTCAATTATCTATTTCCCTTTTGGAGGCGATGAATACAAGCAGTGTAAAGGTGCGCAATCGCAGATGGATGGGCTCGTTACCAAGACCATCGACAAGATCCGCGCAACGCTAGAGAAGCAGAAGGAAGCATCGGACTTAATAATCGTCGCGCATGGAAAAGAGAGACATAGCCCCCATCGAGAGCCCAAGCTCTACAGCGAAGGCGGATGTTTTGGAGTTAGCAAGAAGACCGCGAACGACCTTGTCACGAAGTTGCGGAACGGCCTAGGTGCGTCATTCAGTTCGACAAAGATTGGAGGCGTCTACTTGTGGATATGCTATTCCTCAAGCAGCGGCCTTGGCGCCACGTTCGGCGAAGCCTTGCGCAAGGAGAGACTGTCGGTCTATGCAACCCCGCTCGAGATAGGCGGCGTAGGGGTCTGGAATGCGCGACAGGGAACCGTCGGTGAAGACAGTTTTGTGCTCGTCCAGTGATCATCGCCATCGGTGCCGGTGCGGCCTAACCCTTCGCTCAACCGATTAGGCCCCTTTGCGATGCATGAAGATCCCAAGCGCACACGTCCTGTTGGCCTCGTGCGCTACGCCAAGGAGTTCCACGATGCTGCCGAAGGTGCCGGCCGTACACTCGGCCATCGGTCAGGGTTCGAGATCATTGCGCCCATTCCCGTTCTCTATCTCATCGGGCACTCGATGGAGCTTTCCCTCAAGGCATTTCTACTTCACCAGGGCGTGAGTCTGCGGGAACTGCGCACGCAATTCGGCCACGGCCTTCATCAATGCTTTGATGGTGCGAAGGAGCGTGGACTGCTTACGCATGCATCGTTCGACGAACACGAGCTCGGTGCCTTCGCGGCCCTCGATAAGCTCTATTCAACGAAGCAACTCGAATACATAGTTACCGGAGCAAAGACTTTCCCTATCTACGGATATTTGCGAAGCATGAGCGCCAAATTGCTCAGCGCCATCTCACCGCTGGTTGGGTACACTCCGTGAAACGGTGGCTTAACCACTCGTTCGAGGCGGACGGCTACGCCGCCGCTTGACTAAAGCGTTAGACCTTATGGCATCAGACTCGCACTCCTTCATTTTTCCGATTCTCCAAACCGAAATCCCAAACCGACACCTCGTTCTTGAGGATCCCGAGGCCACAGAGCTGCTCGAAAGGTATGACGGATCGCCATACTTCTTTTACAGCTCAAATCGAGGAGCCTTTGTCGAAAGTTGGATCATATCCAATACTGAAAGGCTATCTGGCCTCTCTTATTTCAATTCAACATCGACAACTATTAACAAAGAACAGATTATTTCTGCGCTTGAGAGCATTGAATTAGCCTTCACCATTATTGAAGAGCTCGGCAAGGAAAAATGGGACAGAATGTTCTCTTACCCCGCCTCAAAAGCAGTGCACGATACCGATGAAGAACTCTTTCGCGGCCTTCCCGAGGACGGAGAAGCCCCGGCTTACCTAATATTCTGTTTGCGCAAGCACAGACGCGTTCTCTCTCATGCACTGAATAGTACTGGATATGCTCAATTCATTTCTTACAATCCGTATCTGGAATCGGCATAAGGTCTAACTAATCGTTCAAGCCGACGCCGCTTCGTGGCACGGCTTAACTCAGGTGTTAGGTTACTTATGTCAATGCGCGTTCAATTAGTGGTACTGAGTGTCGTATTGGCTCTATCCATCACCTCATTCGCAGTAGCTCGCCTCTACTCGCCTTCTTTAGCCCTCAAGGTCGGTATTGCACCAGTCATATTTGCAGGCCTGGCTCTTTTTGGTCACCTCGTCACACTCGACGACGATGCAAGAGGCGGCTTTTCAAATTCTCAATCTTCGTCTGGCATCTGGCGTAGTTCGCTGTTGGGGCTTACGCTAAAGACAGGGTTGTTCGGGCTCGTGTGCTTTCTTGTTTTTTCTGGCCTCTAACCATCGCGCATCATGGGGCCTAACAATTCGCAGGAGACTTCCCCGCCAGCCCGTGCGCATGAAGCTTTTGCCCTGGGCTTTCGGGCCGCTGCCGGTGATGGGATGTCGGATGCGACGTGAAACGTGCGGCGGTCAGTGCATGACGGCGGACAACGCGTGTCAGACGGCATTTCATTCGAGGCGGACGGCTCCGCCGCCGCTCAACTCAAGCGTTAGGCATCACAGGAAGCGGCAATGTCGAAGTCAGTACAAATTCGCTGCGTCGAGCGTGATGACTGGACCAGTTGGCTCCCACTTTGGGAGGGCTACAACGCCTTCTACGGCCGGGCAGGTGCAAGTGCCTTGCCCGAGGGAATCACTCGTAGCACCTGGGAGCGGTTCTTTAATCCAATCGAGCCCGTCTTTGCACTTGTCGCAGTCAGTGAGGGAGCCCTGGTTGGCATCGCCCACTACCTGTTCCACCGGAGCACCACCAGAGTCGAGCCGGTCTGCTATCTGCAAGACCTCTTCACTCAACCGCAGCAGCGCGGGCGCGGCGTGGGAAGATCCCTCATTTCATCGGTGTACGAGCAGGCAAAGGCTGCGGGAGCGAGCCGCGTCTACTGGCAGACTCAGGTTTCCAATGAGGCCGGCCGCGCGCTATATGATCGGGTGGCCGAGCACCGCGGTTTCATCGTCTATAGCCATGAGATCCGGGGCGATGCCTAACCCCTCCGTCAAGGGGACGTCTTGCGTCTTGCGGCAGGCCGCAAGACGCCCCTTGTGCCGAACGTCAGGCACAAGAATGTCCGCGGGTGGCGCAAGTGAAACCGTGAAGGGAGGGAGGCTGTGTCTCTGACAACAACGATCCTGCTGGTGCTTGGGCTCTACGTGGTGCAGCTGTTCCTGCAGGAGACATCCCGCTTTGGCCTTGATCTTCGAGGTATCGTTGGCAATCGCGATAACCCGCCGGCGCTCTCCACTCTCGCGGGACGGCTCGAGCGCGCAAAGAACAACATGCTCGAAGCGCTGCCACTGTTTCTTGGCATCGCCTTGCTGGCAGTGGCGAAGGGGCGCGAGGCGGGCTTGGTGGCCAATGCGGCGTCTGTCTTTCTGGTCGCGCGTATCGCTTACGTTCCAGCGTATGTGAGTGGCATACCCATGTTGCGGTCGGCTGCCTGGTTAGTCGGAGTCGCAAGCCTCCTGGTGATGGCTTGGGCTCTCGTTTGAGCAACGGTGATGGGTAAGGCTTCGAAAACCGCTCCGCCGAACCCCGCCGACTTGCGGTTCGGGGGGGGGGTGCGCGACCGACGGGCGATCGGCCACTGCCGCATCCGCCACCGGTGGGATTTGTCACGCCAGCTTCATCCGATTTCGTATCATCTAGGGAAACTCCGATTTTGCCCCGCTGTCGAAGTGAAGCCGCCACCCACCGAGCGTAACCGATGCCTCAGCAGCTGACCTTGGCCACGCAGTCCGATGCGGGTTTCGAAGCCCACCGCAAGACGACTCGCCGCGACGTGTTCCTGGCCGAGATGGACAAGGTGGTGCCGTGGACCGAGCTGTGCGCGGTGATCGAGCCGTTCTACCCCAAGCCGCGTGCCGACGGCGGTGGCCGCCCGAGCGTGGGCCTGGAAAGAATGTTGCGCATCCACTTTCTGCAGCAGTGGTACGCGCTGTCCGACCCGGCGGTGGAGGAGGCGCTGTACGACTCGGCGGCGATGCGCCGGTTTGTGGGCATTGACCTGGGCCGCGAATCGGCGCCGGACGAGACGACGGTGTGCAAGTTCCGCCACCTGTTGGAGCGGCACGGGCTGGCCGACCAACTGTTTGCGACCGTGGGCAAGCACCTGAAACGGCATGGCTTCAAGCTGTCGCAAGGCACGATCGTGGACGCCACGATCATCGCGGCCGCGCCATCGACGAAGAACAAGGTCAAGGCGCGCGACCCGGAGATGCACCAAACCAAGAAGGGCAATCAGTGGTTCTTCGGCATGAAGGCGCACATCGGCGTCGATGCTGAAAGCGGCCTGGTGCACACGGTAAAGGGAACGGCGGCGAACGTGGCTGACGTGACCGAGGTGCCGAACCTGCTGCACGGCAAGGAGCGGCATGTGTTCGGCGATGCGGGCTACACCGGCGCCGAGAAGCGGGCTGTGAAGCGCGGGCGCACGTTCTGGATCGCGGCCAAGCGCAGCGTGGTGAAGGCCATCGACGATACCAAGCTGCGCGAAATTACCGAGCAGCTGGAACACGCGAAGGCCTCGATCCGTGCCGCGGTGGAACACCCGTTCCGGGTCATCAAGCGCCAGTTCGGCTATGTGAAGGTGCGCTACAAGGGCCTGGTCAAGAACACCGCCCAGGTCAAGACGCTGCTCGCGCTGGGCAACCTGTGGATGGCACGCAAGCATCTGCTGGCTTCCGTGGGGTAGGTGCGCCCGGAGAGCGCACCACAGCGGCCAAGGGAGGCAGCCGCGAGTGAAAAACCACATGCGAACCGGCGCAGGGGCGTGCACTCGACCATCGCCACGCTGCGCGCGCCACGAAAAATCCGGCGTCGTCACTGACAGTGGTTAATCAGACGATCCCTAGCGCGCGGCGCAACGCTGGCGGCAACCAGCACAACGTCGCCAACCGCCTCCCCCATCGGGAGGCGTTGTCGTTCCAACAGCACACCATCAGAGAATCACGCGAGGAAACCATGGCTTACACGTTACGCTCCCGCACCCTACCGTTCGCCATCGCCGCACTGCTGGCGAGCGCGCCTGCCCTCGCGCAGAACATCACCACTTCCGGCGCCATCGGCCGCGTGCTGGACGCGCAGGGCCACCCGGTGGCGGGCGCCACCGTGACCATCCTGCACGTGCCTTCCGGCACCACCAAATCGGTGAGCACCGACGCCGACGGCCGCTATGCGGCGCAGGGCCTGCGCACGGGCGGGCCGTTCACCATCACCGCCAGCAAATCCGGCGTGGCCGGCGCGGAACAGGACAACGTCTACCTGCAGCTGGGCCAGCCCTCCGCGATCAACCTCACCATGGGCGCGAGCGCGGCGGAGGCGAAGGACCTCAGCGCGGTGACGGTCACGGTTTCGTCGCTGTCGCAGACCTTCACCTCCGAGAACAAGGGCCTGTCGACCACCATTTCGCAGCGCCAGCTGCAGGCCACACCGCAGGGCAACCGCTCGATCGACGACGTGGCGCGGCTCGACCCGCGCATCACCGTGACCGACCAGGGCACCGGCGCGATCTCCGCCGCCGGCATGAACAACCGCTACAACAACATCGCGGTGGACGGCGTGACCCAGGGCGATCCGTTCGGTCTGAACGCGAATGGCCTGCCCTACCAGAAGTCGCCGATCTCGCCGGAGACGATTTCCGAATACAACATCTCCACCGCCAACTACGACACCTCGTCCGACGTGGTGGGCGCCGACGTCAACGCGGTGACCAAGTCCGGCACCAACGCCTTCCACGGCGCGGTCTATTACAGCTACCGCAACGCCAACCACCTGGTGGGCGACGCCGGCTGGCTGCCCAGCAGCAACCCGGGCTACCACTACAAGGGTTACCAGAAGGACTCCACCGGCGGCTTCAACATCGGCGGCCCGATCATCAAGGACAAGCTGTTCTTCTTCCTCTCCGCCGAGCATGAGAAGACCACCGGCATCGGCGCCGATTCGGCCAACGGCCTGGATACCACGCTGGGCAACGGCCCCTCCACCAGCAACAAGGTGTCGCCGGGCGACCTGCAGAAGGTCATCGACACCGCGAAGCAGCTGGGCCTCACCCCTGGCGGCTTCGGCAGTTCCACCGGCCTGACCTACGACGACAAGCGCTACCTCGGCAAGATCGACTGGAACATCTCCGACAACCACCGCGCCAGCTTCACCTTCCAGCGCACCAAGGAGCTGCTGCCCGCCGTGGGCGGCAACAGCCCGAGCAGCGTGGGCCTGACCAGCTACACCTACACCAAGACCATCACCACCAACAATTACGTGCTGCACCTGTACGACGACTGGAACGAAAATTTCTCCACCGAGGCCAAGATCGGCTACCAGAAGTATGTGCAGGACACCACGGCGCCGTACCAGCAGCCCTCGGTGGCGGTGAACCTCTCGCCCACCGGCAACGGCCCGACGGTGAACCTGGGCGAGGAGCAGTACCGCCACTACAACCACATCGATACCAAGAAGACCAGCCTGTTCCTGGCCGCCACCTGGTACCACGGTGACCACACCATCAAGGGCGGCATCGACTTCCAGCGCAACCAGATCTACAACCTGTTCGGCCAGTCCGAGTTTGGCGTCTACACGTTCTGGGGCCTGGCCAACTTCGCCGCCGGCAACTACAACAAGTACTCGCTGTACCACCCGGCGCCGGGCTACACGCTGGCCGACATCGCCGGCGCGTGGACGTACAGTCAGTTCAGCCCGTTCCTGCAGGACACCTGGCAGGTCAACGACGCGCTGTCGGTGCAGTACGGCGTGCGCGTGGACATACCGCACTCCAGCAAGCAGCCGGCGTACAACGCGGCCTTCGCGCAGGCCTTCGGCTACGCGAACAACTACACCGTGGGCTCCGCCAACCGCATCGTGGAGCCGCGCCTGTCGTTCAACTACAACTTCGACACCACCTACAAGACCCAGTTGCGCGGCGGCGTCGGCCTGTTCCAGACCAACCCGCCCACGGTGTGGATGACCAACCCGTTCCAGAACAACGGCATCACCCTGCTCAACTACACCTCGTACAACCCGGCCGGCACACCGTTCAGCTCCGACCCGTTCCACCAGAACATCCCAGCCGGCGGCGGCGCCGGCTCGATCGACACCATCGCCCACGACTTCCACCTTCCCAGCGTGTGGAAGATGAGCCTGGCGCTGGACCGCGAGCTGCCGTGGTGGAAGATGGTGGCCTCGGCCGAGTACCAGCACATCCAGGTGCGCGACGGCATCCTGTACGAGGCCGTCAACTTCGGCACGCCTACCGGCACGCTGCCGGACGGCCGCGAGCAATTCTGGAAGACCCCGGGCGAGGCGCCCAAGAGCAGCGACACGCTGGCCAACCATAACCCGGCCTTCAGCACCGCCTCCACGCTGCTCAGCAACACACATCGCGGCAAGTCCGACAGCTTCACGCTGGCGCTTTCCAAACCGTTCTCGGACAGCTGGTTCGGCAACGTCAGCCTCACCTTCAACCACGCCAGCGACGTCGACCCGGGCGCCGACACCATCGCCTACAGCGGCTACCAGCGCGTCGCCCGCCTGAACCCCAACTCCAACGTGCTGGCCACCTCCAACTACAACGTGGCCAAGACGCTGAAGGCCTCGCTGACTTGGCAGCACGCGTTCTTCGGCGACTACAACACCATGGCCTCGCTGTTCTACAGCGGCCATACCGGCCTGCCCTACACCTGGGTGTTCGGCAACGATGCCAACGGCGACAGCATCTCCGGCTGGGATCCGGCCTACATCCCGGCGGCGAACGATCCCAAGGTGGCCTACGCCGCCGGCACCAGCGCGCAAGCCATCGCGCAGTTCCAGGCCTTCCTCGACAGCAACCCGTACCTGCGCGACCACCGCGGCCAGATCGCCAACCGCAATGGCGACCGCACCGCCTGGGTGAACGAGCTGGACATGAGCCTGTCGCAGGAAGTGCCCGGCATCTTCAAGGGCAACAAGGGCGTGCTGCGGCTGGACGTCTACAACGTGCTCAACCTGCTCAACAGCGACTGGGGCCAGCAGCGCAACACCGGCATCTACCCCACCCGCAGCCTTGCCAACTACGGCGGCGTGAACGCGCAGGGCCAGTACGTGTACGTGCTGCCCACCGACAAGAGCGGCAACTACCAGCCGCAGCAATTGCAGACCTACGACGGCGGCTTCTACGACCCCAGCCGCGTGGTGTCGCGCTGGTCAGCCATGCTGACCCTGCACTACACGTTCTGACCGCTCCACCTGCCATAAATGACACGGGCGCCTGCGGGCGCCCGTGTCATTTATGGTGGTGGTGGCGGCGCCATGCACGCCCGGCGGCCGGGCTCGGGCACGAACACCTTGTACCCACGGCGGCCGCGACGCACGGTTGCGGCGTGGAAACAGAAAGCCCAACATCGCCGGGCCACGCGGCCGCCCAGGCCTGCGCGTCCATATCCATCGGGCACGGCGTCCGTTGCCTCAGCCCCAGACTCAGGAAATATCACGTTGCGCAACCGCATCCCTGCGCTGCTCCTGCTCGGCATCACAACCGCCAGTGGCAGCCTGGCTCCGGGGCGAAGCTGGGCGCATGCTCCCGGCGCCTCCCAGGCACCGGCACGCATAGCCCCGCACCGCTATGCCATCGTTGTCGAGACTCCCCCTGGCCGGCCATGCGTGCATCGCGTCAAAGAGCGCTTCATGGCCATTGCGGGTGTCGATGCAGTGAGCGTCGACACCGCCACGATGACGATAACGGTGACCATGCGGCCCGGCGCCAGCCTCGAACGTGCGACCGCAGCCAACGCGGCCGGGAAGGTCGGCCTGGCCATGCGCGACTTCCGCTCCCTTGCCCAGGGGCCAAACCCATGATGGCCGAGCCACGGCTGGTCGCCGGCGACCAAGGGCCGTGGCGCCCGGTCACTTTGTAGTCCCCCGGCGCTTTCCCGGGGATTGGCGAAGGAAACAACGCGAAGGGCCGGCATTCCGCCGGCCCTTCGTCTTTACCGATGCGTCCCTGCGACGTTGCTCAGAACCGCCACGACAGGCCGGCGTTGAAGTAGTCGTTGCCCAGATTCCCACCCAATGCGCCCTGGTAGCTGACGTCGAGCTGCATGGACTTGCTGAAGAGCATGTGGACGCCGGTCTCACCATTCAGCCAGCTGCCCGGCAGCTTGTTGCCGCGAACCTGGAAAGGGGTACCGGGCGCGCCGGCGAAGGCCACCTGCGCCACCGGCTGGCGGTCGCCCCACACCGCGCTTCCGGTCAAGCCGACGTAGGGTTCAAAGGCCGCCTTGCCCGCCTCGAACGAGGCGCCGAGCCGCACGCCCAGGTCGCCCTGGTAGCGGGTCTGGTCGATACCGTAGTAATGCAGGGACAACGCGCCGGCACCGACTTCGGTGTAGCCGCCCTGCGAGGACCTGGCGGCCAGCACAGCCGCATGGGGCTGAATGAACCATTGCTTGGCGATGTGGAAAGTGAATCCCGTGTCCAACTGCATGGCCAAGGCGGAAACGCCAGGCTTGCCGCTCGCGGTCTGCGCGCCGCCCATGGCGACGGTCCGATCCGCGTAGCTCCAGCCATCGGTGTAGCTCAGCGTGCCGCCGATGAACCAGGGGCCGCGCAGATAGCTGGCGTACGCAGCGAGCATGTTGTACCGCGAGCGCACATTGGACGACAGCGCGGGCGTGCTGGTGGTGACATTGCTGTGGCCCAGTGCAACACCGACCCTGGCCTGCGTGCCCAGGGCAACTTCGCCGCCGACCGCGATGCCGCTGCCGCTGAACGTGTTGTTCTGGAATTCGCCGCGCAGCCGCGTGTCAAGGCTGGTGGCCTGCGCCCAGAAGCGATGATCGCCGACATCCTGGCCAGGCGCGCGGCAGCTGGCGGCATCAAGCTGCCTGTCGAAGCAGCCCGGTGCGTCCATCATCTGCTGGCCGATCGTCGCAAGGAACCGGTCGCCGACCAGGTTGACCGAACGTGCGGAAGCGACGCTGCTTTCGCCCGACAGCATCTCCAGGTTTGCCGGCACGTTGCCGCTGGCGGCCGCATTGAGCTGCGTCAGCAGGTTGCCGGAAGCGGTGTATTGCAGGCTGTTCAACGCCTGGCCCACCGCATACTGGTTGCTGTTGCTGGTTCCTGCCGTCCAGTTGAGCGGATTGAGAACCTCGAGCGACACGCTGTTGAGATAGTTGATGCGCGCCAGCTGCCCTGTCGGGGCCGACGCCAGCACCGGAGCCTGACCATTGGCGGCGGGCTGCAGCGCGGGGAGGTTGATCCACGCGGTCGAACCCGTGGCGCTCAAGGCATTGCTGAACTGGCCGGTCAGGCTGCCGGCGCTCAGCAGATTGAAGCTGCGGTAGAACGAAGTGCCTGCCTGGGCCAGGGGCGCCAGCAGCAGCTTCATGCCTGCGATGTTGGCGTTGCCGTTCACCGTCAGATGGGTGTTCGCGCCGTTGCCCATGTCGTAGGCGAACAACATCGTGCCGCCCTGGTTGCTCAGGCTGCCCACGGTCAGCGTGTTGCCGCCGGTGCTGCCGGGTGCCACGAGGCCACCGCGCACATCCAGCAGCCCCGATGCCGAACCGCTGCCCGCGAGCGTGGCCGACGGAGATGCCAGCACGACGCCGTCGAGTATCGAGCCATTGAGCACCACGGTGCCGCTGTTGACGGTGGTGCCGCCGGTGTAGCTGGCCGTGCCGGTGAGGGTCAGCGTGCCGGTGCCGTACTTGATCAGCGGACGGTTGCCGCTGAGCAGGGACGGGTCGGGATTGGAGTCGTTGTTGGCCAGGCCGAACTGCAGCACCTTGGCGCTGGCGTAGTTGCTGGTGACGTCGTACAGCATCCATGCGCCACGGCCATAGGTGCCGATCGCCAGCGCGTCCAGGCCGGGCTGGTAGTCGATCACCGTGATCTGCGTATTGGGCAGGCCGTTGCCGAGCCGGCGCCAGTCGAAGAGGTTGCCATTGGCGTCGCTCTCGGCGGACACCAGCGGGTTGCCCGCATTGGCCGCCGAGTTCATGCCGCCGACCAGCAGGGCGTTGACGCCGTTGCTGTTGATGAAGCCGAGCGCGTCGGGGCGGATGAAATTGGCTGGCAGGTTCGCGGTCAGGTCCTTGCCGGTGGCGCCGCCGTCGACGGTTCCCCACAGGAAGCCGTTGCCGTCCGCGCCGGGTGCGGCGGCAAAGAAGCGGTTCTGGCTGCGCGGATCGAACAGCACCGCGTTGGGTGCGTGCATGGCCACCGGGAAGGAGAACACCGGCTGCAGGTTGATGCTGTCGATCGACGTGCCGGTGCTGACGAACAGGCGGGCATAGTTGCCGCTCTGCGGGTCCTGGTAGAGGTAGGTGCCGGCCAGCAGCGCGTAGGTGTTGTCCTGGGTACCGAAGTCGAGCGCGGAGACAAAGCCCGTGACACCGGCGAAGTACGACGGCAGGATCTGGTAGCAGCCCTGCGTGCAGGAGGTGTCGCCGGCGACATAGGGGGTCGGTGCGGTGTTGAAGCTGTCCTGCGACACCAGCACGCCCGGCGCGACACCGGTGGCCATCAGGCTCTTGTCGATGTGGTTGAGGACGAACGGGTTGACGAAGTTGATCGTGTTGCTGTCGAGCTCGACGGTGTTGCCCCCGATGTAGGGGTTGGCCACGGTGGCGAACACGCCGGTGCTGTCAGGCGCGAAGTAAATATCCGTGCTGACCGGGTAGTTGTCGATCAGGTGGCCGCTGGCATCGGTCCAGGGCACGGTGTTGACGTAATTGCCCTGCGCATCGGTCTTGTAGCGGGTCAGCCCGCCCAGGTACTGGCTGGCGACGTAGGTGTAGCTGAAGCCGGGCGTGCTCTGGCCGTTGACCAGCGCCAGGCTGCCGTCACCGCCGCCGATCTGCCGGTAGATGGACGCGTTGCCCGGGGTTTGCCGCGCCGCGCCGTTGTCCTGCGCGGCGACGGCGATCTGCCCGTTGTTGGGATCCAGCCCGAGGCTGTAGATCTCCAGCGCCTGGCGGCCGTTGTTCAGGCCGCGCCAGACGCCGTCGGTGCTGGAGGGGTTGGTGCGGGTATAGAGGCCGCCGTCGGTGCTCATCAGGAGGTTGCCCTGGCCGTCGAAGGCAAAGGCGCGTGCATCCGGATGCACCGTGGAATGGTCGCTGGTGTAGTTGTCGGTGAGCGGCGCGTAGGTAATGGTGCCATCGGCATTCACCGCCACGCGGATCGCCGAGACACCCTCGAAGGTGCTGCCGGTGGCCTGGTCGTAGCGGCCGTCGCCAGCGATGTAGACCACATTGGGATGGTTGGGATCGATCGCCACCAGGGAGTTGGTCATCGCCTGCCCGCCCTGGTTGATCGCCAGGCCGGGGATGTTTTCGCCGTACCGCTGGAGCTGGTAGGCGGCGGCGCGCGACGTGTTGCCGCCGGTCTGGTTGGAAACCGTGTTGGCAGCCAGCGAGGGGCTCAGGTCGACCCAGCTCTTGCCGCCATTCTGCGACAGGAAGGCGTTGTTGAGCTGGCCTTGCGCCATGTTGACCACGCCGACCACGACGGAGCCGTTCGGGCCGGCCGCCACGCGCAGCATGGTGGGGGTGTTCGCGTTGATCGCGCCGTTGGCGTTGGCGGCGCTGAAGATCTGCGTCCAGGTCTTGCCGCCGTCGGCGCTGGTGTAGACCGCGGTGTTGCTGGTGCCCGAAACCCCGACGTAGAAGCGGTTCGGGTCATGCGGGTCGCCGACGAGGGCGGAGGTGGGGCCGGGCGGCAGGCCCGAGCCGGTCGCCAGGTCGACCCGAGCGAAGGTCTTGCCGCCATCGGTGCTGCGATACAGGCCGCTGTTCGCGCCGTTGCGCTTCTCGCCCTCTTCTTCGAAGCCGGCGGCCATGATGACGTTTCCTCGCGCCACGACGTTGAGCATGCTCACGTCCGGCAAGCTGCTCTGGCCGATGGCGCTCCAGCTCTTGCCGCCATCGGTGGAGTACAGGAGCCCCTGGTTGGTCAGGCCGCCGCGGTCGAAATGCGTTCCGGTCGCGCCATTGGTGGTGCTGCCGACGCTGGCGACCAGCCGCATGCCCGTGGGGTCAGACAGGTCGAAGCTGATTTGCGACACCGCGAGCGATGCCTGGTTGTCCGTCGTGGCCGCCCAGGTCTGGCCGCCGTCCGTGCTGCGGAAGATGCCGCCGCTGGGGGAGCTGACCAGCATGACCTGCGAATTGAACGGATCCACCGCAATCGATTGCACCGCGCCCGACTGGGTGGCGAAATAAGGGGGGGTGTCGGTGGGCTGCCCGGCCTGCGGGGAGTTGGCACCATTCATCAGGAAATAGGGCCCCGACTCCGTTCCCGGGCCAGCCGGGACGAAGGTTTGTGCGTACCCCATCACCGGCGCGATGAGTGCGGCGGCGATCACCGCGGCCAACAGTTTCGGTGTGGCCTGACGGCCGGCGGATCGACGAACGCTGCTTACTTGCATGACTCCCCCAGAAAAATGACGACTGACAAGTTGTCCCGACAGCGCATCGGATATGCGCTTGTTCACGGCTGCCCGGTTTGCCAAACCCGCCAAGGCGGAGCCTGGGCAAACCCACCCATCGCTTGCGCGATTGATCAATGAACGATGCTTGCTCGAAGGCGCCCCGGGCTTCTTTGAAGCCTATGCCGCATGCCCGGACTCATCGAGCGATTTCGCCCATGGATACAACGACGCTTGAGACAGTCGAATTTGAAATGGCCATCGCAGGGTCGCGTCGACCTCCGCGATGCCGACGGCTGCAGCCGCCATCGCTTGCGACGCCCGATGAAGGCCAACAACGAACCCCTTGGGATGCCCGGGCGGCATCCGCCCCGGCATCGCCATGCCCACCGCGCGCGCCGGCCATTTGTGGCGTTGCATCACGCCGGTCAACCTGCGCCAGGTTCCACGCATCGACGCCAGACGCTGTCCGTAAACATCGGCTCGCTGCCTTTTTCTAGGAAAATTTCCTAGCTTATGCGTTTGGCCGTCCAGCAGGATGGACGGCTAAACGATGATTTTTTCAACTGGTATGGTTGCCAGCTTGTTGCGGTGCAGTATATTCGGGGTGAGTCCGCCCCCGGGAGCCCCGCGATGAGCCAGCCACTTGCGCAAGGTCTGTACGACCCCCGCCACGAGCACGATGCCTGCGGCGTGGGCTTCGTGGCGCACATCAAGGGACGCAAGAGCCACACGATCATCCAGCAGGGGCTGGCGATCCTGCAGAACCTCGACCATCGCGGCGCGGTGGGCGCCGACCCGCTGATGGGCGACGGCGCCGGCATCCTGATCCAGATTCCCGATGCGCTGTACCGCGAGGAGATGGCGGTGCAGGGCGTGGCGCTGCCGCCGCCGGGCGAATACGGCGTGGGCATGGTCTTCCTGCCCAAGGAGGAGGCCTCGCGGCTGGCCTGCGAGCAGGAGCTGGAGCGCAAGGTGCGCGCCGAAGGCCAGCGCGTGCTGGGCTGGCGCGACGTGCAGGTGGACGCCGCGATGCCGATGTCGCCGGCGGTGAAGGCGCGCGAGCCGGTGATCCGGCAGATCTTCATCGGCCGCGGCCCCGACGTGATGGTGCCCGACGCGCTGGAGCGCAAGCTCTACGTGATCCGCAAGACCGCCAGCCACGCGATCCGCGCTCTGAACTTCAAGCACGGCACGGAATACTTCGTGCCCTCGATGTCCACCCGCACCGTGGTCTACAAAGGCCTGCTGCTGGCCGGCCAGGTGGGGCGCTACTACAAGGATCTGGCCGACCCGCGCGCCAGCTCGGCGCTGGCGCTGGTGCACCAGCGCTTCTCCACCAATACCTTCCCCGCCTGGGAGCTGGCCCACCCCTACCGCATGGTCGCCCACAACGGCGAGATCAACACGGTGAAGGGCAACGTCAACTGGCTGAATGCACGTACCCAGGCGATCTCCTCGCCGGTGCTGGGCGAGGACCTGCCCAAGCTGTGGCCGCTGATCTACCCCGGCCAGAGCGACACCGCCTCGTTCGACAACTGCCTGGAACTGCTGACCATGGCCGGCTACCCGCTGGCCCACGCGATGATGATGATGATTCCGGAGGCGTGGGAGAAGCACACGCTGATGGATGCCAGCCAGCGCGCGTTCTACGAATACCACGCCGCGATGATGGAGCCGTGGGACGGCCCCGCCGCGATCGCCTTCACCGACGGCCGCCAGCTCGGCGCCACGCTGGATCGCAACGGCCTGCGCCCGGCGCGCTACCTCATCACCGACGACGAGCTGGTGATCCTCGCCTCCGAAGCCGGCGTGCTGCCGGTGCCCGAGGCCAGCATCGTGAAGAAGTGGCGCCTGCAACCGGGCAAGATGCTGCTGATCGACATGGAAGCCGGGCGCATCATCGACGACGCCGAGCTGAAGGCCCAGCTCGCCAACGCGCGCCCGTACAAGCAGTGGATCGAGCGCATCCGCATCAAGCTGGACGACCTGCCCGGCGGGCCGGCCGAGCCGCGCGCGCGCGACGAACGCCTGCTCGACCGCCAGCAGGCCTTTGGCTACAGCGCCGAGGATCTCAAGTTCCAGCTGCTGCCGATGGCGAAGAACGGCGAGGAGGCGATCGGCTCGATGGGCAACGATGCGCCGATGGCGGTGCTCTCCAGCCAGAACAAGTCGCTGTACGACTATTTCCGCCAGACCTTCGCCCAGGTCACCAACCCGGCGATCGATCCGATCCGCGAGGCGCTGGTGATGTCGCTGGTGTCCTTCATCGGGCCCAAGCCCAACCTGCTCGACATCAACAACATCAACCCGCCGCTGCGCCTGGAAGTGCAGCAGCCGGTGCTGGGTTTCGCCGAGATGGCGAAGATCCGCAAGATCGGCCGCTACTCGCAGGGCAAGTTCCGCAGCCACGAGCTGGACATCAGCTATCCCGCCGCGTGGGGCAAGGCCGGCATCGAGGCACGGCTCGCCTCACTGTGCGCGCAGGCGGTGGATGCGATCAAGCTGGGCCACAACATCCTGATCGTCTCCGACCGCGCCGCCAACCGCGAGCGCGTGGCGATCCCCGCCCTGCTCGCCACCTCGGCGGTGCATCAGCACCTGGTGGAACGCGGCCTGCGCACCTCCACCGGCCTGGTGGTGGAAACCGGCTCCGCGCGCGAGGTGCACCACTTCGCCCTGCTCGCCGGCTACGGCGCCGAGGCGGTGCATCCGTATCTGGCGATGGAGACGCTGGCGCAGGAATTCGCCCATGCGCCCGGCGGCGTCACCGCGGAGGACGCCGTGGCCCACTACGTCAAGGCGATCGACAAGGGCCTGCAGAAGGTGATGTCCAAGATGGGCATTTCCACCTACATGTCCTACACCGGCGCGCAGATCTTCGAAGCCGTGGGCCTGTCGCGCGCGCTCGTGGACAAGTACTTCACCGGCACCGCCAGCCACATCGAGGGCATCGGCCTGTTCGAGGTGGCGGAGGAAGCGCTGCGCGTGCACGCCGCCGCCTGGGGCGCCGACCCGGTGCTGGAAGGCGCGCTGGCCGACGGCGGCGACTACGCCTGGCGCGTGCGCGGCGAGGAGCACCTGTGGACGCCCGACGCCATCGCCAAGCTGCAGCACGCCACGCGCGCCAACAACCCCGGCACCTACGCCGAATATGCGGCGCTCATCAACGACCAGAGCCGCCGCCACATGACGCTGCGCGGCTTGTTCGAGTTCAAGCTCGATCCCGCCGCCGCGATCCCGCTGGACGAGGCGGAGCCGGCCAAGGAGATCGTCAAGCGCTTCGCCACCGGCGCGATGTCGCTGGGCTCGATCTCCACCGAAGCGCACACCACGCTGGCGCTGGCGATGAACCGCATCGGCGGCAAGAGCAACACCGGCGAGGGCGGCGAAGACCCGGCGCGCTACCGCGCCGAATTGAAGGGCGAGTCGATCAAGGACGGCGACACCCTGGCCGGCATCATCGGCAAGGGCCGCGTCGCGCGCGACCTCGCGCTCAAGGCCGGCGACTCGCTGCGCTCGCGTATCAAGCAGGTGGCCTCCGCGCGCTTCGGCGTCACCGCCGCCTACCTCACCTCGGCCGATCAAATCCAGATCAAGGTGTCGCAAGGCGCCAAGCCCGGCGAAGGCGGCCAGCTGCCCGGCCACAAAGTGTCCGAATACATCGCCGAGCTGCGCCACTCGGTGCCCGGCGTGGGCCTGATCTCGCCGCCGCCGCACCACGACATCTATTCCATCGAAGACCTCGCCCAGCTGATCCACGACCTGAAGAGCTGCAACCCGCAGGCCTCGATCTCGGTGAAGCTGGTGTCCGAGATCGGCGTGGGCACGGTGGCCGCCGGTGTGGCCAAGTGCAAGGCCGACCACGTGGTGATCGCCGGCCACGACGGCGGCACCGGCGCTTCGCCGTGGTCGTCGATCCGCCATGCCGGCACGCCGTGGGAACTGGGCCTGGCCGAAACCCAGCAGACCCTGGTGCTGAACCGCCTGCGCGGCCGCATCCGCGTGCAGGCGGACGGCCAGATGAAGACCGGCCGCGACGTGGTGATCGCCGCCCTGCTCGGCGCCGACGAATTCGGCTTCGCCACTGCACCGCTGGTGGTGGAAGGCTGCATCATGATGCGCAAGTGCCACTTGAACACCTGCCCCACCGGCGTGGCCACGCAGGACCCGGTGCTGCGCCAGCGCTTCACCGGCCAGCCCGAGCACGTGGTGAACTACTTCTTCTTCGTCGCCGAGGAAGTGCGCAAGCTGATGGCGCAGCTGGGCATCCGCCGCTTCGACGAGCTGGTGGGCCGCGTCGACCTGCTCGACACCCGCGAAGGCGTCGAACACTGGAAGGCCAAGGGGTTGGATTTCAGCCGCGTATTCCATCGTCCGGAAGGCAGCACCGAACTGGCCCGTCGCCACGTGGAAGCGCAGGATCACGGCCTCGCCCACGTGCTCGACCATGTGCTGATCGACAAGGCTGCAGCTGCACTGGAGCGCGGCGAGAAGACCCGCTTCATCGTCGACGTGCGCAACGTGGATCGCAGCGTGGGCAGCATGCTTTCGGGCGAATTGGCGCGCCGCCACGGCCACGCCGGCCTGCCCGACGACACCATCCACGTGCAGCTCGACGGCACCGCCGGACAAAGCTTCGGCGCCTTCCTAGCGCGCGGCATCACCCTCGACCTGGTGGGCCAGGGCAACGACTACGTGGGCAAGGGCCTCTCCGGCGGCCGCATCATCGTGCGCTCGCCGAACGACTTTCACGGCTTCGGCCCCGATCACATCATCGTCGGCAACACCGTGCTCTACGGCGCCACCGGCGGCGAGGCCTGCTTCAACGGCGTGGCCGGCGAACGCTTCGCGGTGCGCAACTCCGGCGCCAGCGCGGTGGTGGAAGGCGTGGGCGACCACGGCTGCGAATACATGACTGGCGGCACCGTGGTCGTGCTGGGCGACACCGGACGCAATTTCGCGGCCGGCATGTCCGGCGGCGTGGCCTATGTGTACGACCCGCACGGCGCCTTCGAGCCGCGCTGCAACCTCGCCATGGTGGCGCTGGAGCCGGTGTTCGCCGGCGTGGAGCAGCAGGTGCGCGTGCCGCGCGAGCTGTGGCACCGCCTGGGCGAAGCCGAGGCCGCCACCGACGAGGCCATCCTGCGCCAACTGCTGGAAACGCATTTCCGCACCACCGGCAGCTTCCGCGCCAAGGAAATTCTCGCCGACTGGCCGAACGCCCGCGCGCGCTTCATCAAGGTGATGCCGCACGAATACAAGCGCGCACTGGCCACCGTCAACAAGAGCGTGGCCAGCAGCGCCGCCGCCACGGTCTGAAGGAGATACGAGCATGGGCAAGATCACCGGCTTTCTCGAATTCGACCGCGTCGCCGAACCCACCGAAGAACCCGCCAGGCGCAAGCAGCACTACCGCGAATTCGTGCGCCAGCTCGACGACGACGCCGCGCGCAAGCAGGCCGCGCGCTGCATGGATTGCGGCATCCCGTTCTGCCACAACGGTTGTCCGGTCAACAACATCATCCCGGACTTCAACGACCTCGTGTACCGGGGCGACTGGAAGCGCGCGCTGGACAGCCTGCTCTCCACCAACAACTTCCCCGAGTTCACCGGCCGCATCTGCCCCGCGCCCTGCGAGGCGGCCTGCACGCTGAACATCGCCAGCGATCCGGTGGGCATCAAGTCGATCGAGCACAAGATCATCGACAAAGGCTGGGAGGAAGGCTGGGTGCTGCCGCAACCGCCCACCACGCTCACCGGCAAGCGCGTGGCCGTGGTGGGCAGCGGCCCGGCCGGCCTCGCCTGCGCGCAGCAGCTGGCGCGCGTGGGCCACGCCGTCACCGTGTTCGAGAAGAACGATCGCCTCGGTGGCCTGCTGCGTTACGGCATCCCCGATTTCAAGCTGGAAAAGAGCCATATCGACCGTCGCGTGGCACAGCTCGCCGCCGAAGGCGTGGTGTTCCGCACCGGCGTCTACGTAGGCAACCCGCACGACGCCAGCGGCATCAACCAGACCGCAACCATCACCCCGGCCGAACTCAGGGAGCAGTTCGACGCCGTGGTGATCGCCGGTGGTTCGGAAACCCCGCGCGACCTGCCGGTGCCCGGCCGCGAGCTGGCCGGCGTGCACTTCGCGATGGATTTCCTGCCGCAGCAGAACCGCGTCAACGCCGGCGACCAACTGGCCGAACAACTCAGCGCCAAGGGCAAGCACGTGGTGGTGATCGGCGGCGGCGACACCGGCTCGGATTGCGTGGGCACTTCCAATCGCCACGGCGCGGTGGCGGTGACCCAGTTCGAGCTGCTGCCCACGCCGCCCAAGCAGGAGAACAAGCCGCTCACCTGGCCGTACTGGCCGCTGCGCCTGCGCACCTCCAGCTCGCACGAGGAAGGCTGTGCGCGTGACTGGTCGGTGGCCACCAAGCGTTTCAACGCCGACGCGCAGGGCCGCCTGAAGAGCCTCACCGCCGTGCGCCTGCAGTGGCAGGACGGCAGGATGGCCGAACTGCCGGGCAGCGAGTTCGAGATCCGCGCCGAGCTGGTGCTGCTGGCGATGGGCTTCACCGCGCCGCGCGCCACCGTGCTGGATGCCTTCGGCGTGGACAAGGACGCGCGCGGCAACGCCAGGGCCGTCACCGAGGGCGACGCCAGCTACCGCACCAGCGCGGGCCATGTGTTCGCCGCCGGCGACATGCGCCGTGGCCAGTCGCTGGTGGTGTGGGCGATCCGCGAAGGCCGCCAGTGCGCCCACGCGGTGGATGCGTTCCTGATGGGCCACAGCGACCTGCCACGCTGAGCGCCTGGAAAAATCCGCCGCCGCGACGGCGTCCGAATTTTTCGCAAGCCCACCGCCAACCCTGCCCCATCTATGGGAGCGTTTCAGGCGGTCGGCGGCGCGGCCTGCTCCTGCCGCCAGCGGGCGGTGAGCAGGGCGCGCAAGGCGGCCGGGCGCACCGGCTTGCGCAGCAGGGGATAACCCAGCGCACGCGCACGACGCAGCAGTTCACTGCTGCCGTCGGCGGTGACCAGCGCGGCGGGCGGCAGCGGCGCACAGGCCGCGTGCAGGCGTTGCAGCGCCTCGAGGCCGTCCACTTCGTCGCCCAGATGGTAGTCGGCCAGGATCAGATCCACGCCGCCACGCCGCAGTTCGGCGGCGGCGCCGGCCACGTCGCGCGCGGTGCGGCAATCCACGCCCCAGCGACCGAGCAGGGCGCGCATGCCGTCCAGTATGGCGGCATCGTCGTCCAGGCACAGCACGGTGAGCGGCAGCGCCTCGTCGCCACCGACGGGACGCACCACATCCCGGCGCACGGGCACGCCATCGACCCATGGCACGGTGATCGAAAACACGCTGCCCCGCCCGGGGTGCGAGCGCAGGTCGAGCCGATGCTCCAGCATGCCGGCGATGCGCTCGCAGATCGACAGGCCCAGCCCCAGGCCTTGCTCGCCCCAGGGCGAGGGCTGCTCCAGACGCTGGAATTCGCCGAAGATGCGCGCGCGCTGATCCTCGCTGATGCCAGGACCGCTGTCCCACACCTCGATGCGCACTTCGCCGCCCAGGCGCCGCGCGCCCAGCAGCACGCCGCCATGCCGCGTATAGCGCAACGCGTTGGAGAGGAAGTTCTGCAGCACGCGGCGCAGCAGTTGGGCATCGCTGCGCACCATCAGGCGGGTGGGCATCACCCGCAGCTTGAGGCCACGCGGCTCGGCCACCACCGCGAACTGGCTCTCCAGCGAAGCGAACAATTCGCCCAGCGCGAAGTTGCCCGGCTCGGGCCGATAACTGCCGGTATCCAGCCGCGAGGTGTCGAGCAGCGCGCCGAGCAGATCCTCGGCCGCGTGGAAGGCGGTATCGATGCGCTCGGCCAACTGGCGCGAGGCCGCATCCAGCTGCGGCTGCTGGCGCAGCGCCGAGGTGAACAGGCGCGCGGCATTCAGCGGCTGCAGCAGGTCGTGGCTGGCGGCGGCGAGGAAACGCGTCTTGGAGACGTTGGCCGCCTCGGCCGCGCGCTGCGCCTGCGCGGTGGCGGCCAGCGCCGCGGAGAGTTCGGTGGTGCGCTGCGCCACGCGCTGTTCCAGCGTCTCATTGGCCTCGGTCAACGCCTGCTCGACGCGCTTGTAGGCGGTGACGTCGGTGTAGGTGGTGACGTAGCCGCTGCCAGGCAGCGCGCGCCCGCGCATCTCGATGGTGCTGCCATCGGCACGCACGCGCTGGAACACGTGCGGCGTGCCGGCGCGCAGATGACCGAGGCGCTTGGCGACATGCCCGGCCACTTCTCCGGGGCCGCATTCGCCGCGTTCGGCGTTCCAGCGGATCAGCTCGGCGACCGACACGCCCACGTACACCATGCCGTCGGGATAGCCGAACAGTTCCAGGTAGCGCCGGTTCCACGCCACCAGGCGCAACTCGACATCCACCACGCTGATGCCCTGCGAGACGTTTTCCAGCGTGGAGGAAAGCAGCTCGCGGTTGAAGCGCAGCTCCTGCGAGGCCTCGTCCAGCAGCGCCATCGCCTCGGCGATCTCCAGCCCGCTGCCCGACAGCGCGCCGATCAGGATGCGCCGCGCGTTGGCCGTGCCCAATGCGCCGGCGAGCAGCCGCTCGGTGTGCTGGATCAACGCGCGATCGGCCGATTCGCCGACCTGCAGCGGCCGCCCGCGCCGCGCCGCGTACTCGGCGAAGGCGCGTTCGGCGCCGCGCGCACCCACGATGCGGGTGGCGATGGTGCGCAAATCGGCCACCGCCACGCGTCCGCGCCAGTCACCCGCGCCATCGCGCGCCGTGGCATAGGGATCGACGAACAGGGCCGCGTGCATGCGCTCGTCGAGGCTCGGCCGCCAACGCAGCGAGACGCCCACCAGGCAGGCCACGTTGACCGCCAGCGACCACAGCGTGCCACGCAGCAGGGGATCACCGCCGTCCAGGTGGAACAGTGCCTGCGGGCGCAGCCAGCCCAAGCCCAGCGGGCCATCCAGTTGCCAGTTGCCCGCATGCAGCATGGCCGGCAACAGCAAGGTGTAACCCCACACCGCGATGCCCGCCAGCAGGCCGGCGACCACGCCACGCCGACTCGCGCCACGCCAGTACAGCGCCGCCAGGATGGCCGGCGCCAGTTGCGCCACCGCGACGAAGGCCAGCAGGCCGGTGGCGGCGAGGTTCTCGCTGCCGGCCACGCCGCGGTCGTAGGCATAGGCAAGGGCAAGCAAGCCGACGATGGCCACCCGCCGCACGCGCAACACGATGCGCGAAAGATCGCTGCGCCGCTCCAGCTGCAGCCCGCGCAGGCGCAGCAGGGCCGGCATCAGCAGATCGTTGCTGACCATGGTGGAAAGCGCCACCGCCGCCACGATCACCATGCCGGTGGCCGCCGAGAAACCGCCCACGAAGGCCAGCATGGCCACGCCGTGGTCGCCCAGCGCCAACGGCAGGTTGAGCACCCAGGCATCGGCCAACCCGTGGCGCACCGCCGGCAACTGCATGCCGGCGGCGAGGATCGGCAGCACCGCCAGGCTGATCACCGCCATGTACAGCGGCAACAGCCAGCGTGCGCGGCGCAGGTCGCGCGGGTCGGCACACTCCACCACGCCAATCTGGAATTGCCGCGGCAGGCAGAACATGGCCAGCATGGCCAGCCCGGTCTGCACGAAAAAGCCCGCGTTCAGCCCTTCCGGATGGGCCAGCGGCAAGCGGGCCGTCGCCACCAGCCCCGGCCCGTGGTGCAAGGCGTAGACGGCCAGCGCCACGAAGGCCAGCAGCTTGATGAGGGATTCCAGCGCCACCGCCAGCATCAGGCCGTGATGGTGTTCGCTGGCATCGATGCTGCGCGTGCCGAACAAGATGGCGAACGCCGCCAGCAGCAGTGCGCCCCACAACGCGGGATCGGCCACCAGCGCACCCTGCCGCCCCGGCAGGTCGCCCACCATCACCGCGAAGGACATCGCCACCGCCTTCAGCTGCAAGGCGATATAGGGCAGCACCGCCACCACCGCGATCAACGCCACCAGCGCCGCCAGTCGATGCGACTTGCCGAAACGCGCGCCGATGAAATCGGCGATGGAGATGGTGTTGCGCCGCTTGGCCACCTCCACCAAGCGGCGCAACACGCCGAAGCCGAACACGAACAGCGCAATGGGCCCCAGATAGATCGGCAGGTAACCCAGCCCATCGCGCGCCGCCGAGCCCACCGCCCCGTAAAAGGTCCACGACGAACAGTAAGTGGCCAGCGCCAGCGCATAGACGATGGGTCGCAGCCGCGTCTGGCGTGGATACCAGGGCCGCCGGTCGCCCAGCCACGCCACGCCGTAAAGCAGCCCCACATAGAGCAGCGCCACGAGCAGCAACCGCCAGCCTTCGATCAAGCCCGTTCCTCCCCGTGCTGCCGCGGTACCTGACACCGACCTTGCCGGCGGCAACGACCATCCGTCAGCATGGTACGCATGCACGCCTTCGACGAAACCATCGGGCTGAAATTAGCAGAGCCCCTGCAAGCTGACGAGGTGCGCGTGTGTCTGCTGCCGCGCCCGCGTGGTGCCGGCCGTGCACCGCTCCTGGCCCTGCTCGGAGCCCAACTCGGCATCGCGCCGGCCGCCGTGCAGCTGCTCAACGGCGAACATGGCCGCCCCGCACTGGCGCCGCGCCACGCCGCCACGTTCGATTTCAACTGGTCGCACAGCGGCGAATGGGCGCTGGTGGCGCTGGGATACGGCATCGCGCCAGGCATCGACCTCGAAGTGCCGCGCCCGCGCCCGCGCGTACTGCAGCTGGCCCAGCGTTTCTTCAGCGCCGAGGAGGCCGCCTGGCTGGCCGGACAGCCGGAGGACGCGCAACTGGCGGGCTTTCTCGACCTGTGGACCGCGCGCGAGGCGGTGCTCAAGGCGCTGGGACGCGGCATTGCCTTCGGCCTGGACAAGCTGGCCTTCCGCCGCGTGGGCGACGGCATCCGCCTGCTGCACCTGGCCGGCGACGACGTTTGCCACTGGCAAGTGCATCGCCTCGAGCTGGGCGCCGGCATGCATGCCGCGCTGGCCTGGCGCGGACCGCCGCGACGCCTCCGCGTGGAATGCTTGCCGCGACGGCCCGATCGCGGCAGTGTGTCAGCTCCGGCCACATCAAAGCCACGTCCATGACCCTGCTCAGCGTCAACCTCAACAAGATCGCCGTGCTGCGCAACTCGCGCGGCGGCGACGAACCCGATATCTGCCGCGCCGCGGAAACCTGCATCGCCGCCGGTTGCGGCGGCATCACCGTGCACCCGCGCCCCGACCAGCGCCACGTGCGCCCCGACGACGTGCGCGCGCTGGCCGCCATGCTGCGCGGCCGGGTGGAATTCAATATCGAGGGCAACCCCTTCGCGCCCGCGCGCGGCAGCTATCCCGGTCTCATCGAACTGGCGCGTTCGGCGCGGCCCAACCAGGTGACCCTGGTGCCCGACGGCGATGGCCAGCTCACCTCCGACCATGGTTTCGAGCTGACGCGCGACGCCGAACGCCTGCGCCCGCTGGTGGCGCAGCTGCGCGACCTGGGCTGCCGCGTCAGCCTGTTCGTCGACGCCGGCAGCCAGGATTTCGCGCTGGCCAGGGCGATCGGTGCCGAGCGTATCGAGATCTACACCGGCCCGTACGCCGAAGCCTTCGCCAACGGCGAGCCCGACGACGCACTGGCTGCCTGTGCCGCCACCGCCCGGCAGGCGCAGCAGGCGGGGCTGGCGGTCAACGCGGGACACGACCTGAGCCAGGCCAACCTGGGCACCTTCAAGGCCGCCATTCCCGGGTTGGCCGAAGTCTCCATCGGCCACGCGCTGATCGGCGAGGCGATCTACCAGGGGCTGGCCAACACGGTGCGCAACTATCTGCAAATCCTGCGCTGATTCCTGGTTTTTGTAGGAGCCCGCTGGCGGGCGATGCTTTGGCTTTTGCGAATCCCGAATCCCGGCCTGATCGCCCGCCAGCGGGCTCCTACGGTTTCGTGGCATGGTTTGGCCATTTAGACGTCCATAAACGACAAACCCCGCGCGCGGCGGGGGTTGTCGTGGGTAACGCCTGGAACCGCTGCGTGCCGGTTTACTGGTCGCCTTCGGTGAAGCCAATCTTGACCAGGTTGTACTGCTTGGCGTCCGCCAGCACGGTAGCGACGTACTGATACGCCGTCGCGTCGGCAGCCTTGATCTGGATCTCCGGCTGGTTGGTCTGTTGAGCGATCACCGCAAACTGCGCCTTGAGACCCAGCTCGTCGACCGGAGTGTCGTTCCAGTACAGCGCGCCCGAGGCGTCGATCTTGAGATTGATCGGCTCCGGCGGATTTTGCGGCTGGATGACGTTCGGGTTCGGCTGCGGCAGGTCAATCTTGATCTTTTGCAGCGGAATCGGCGCGGTCACCATGAAGATGATGAGCAGCACCAGCATCACGTCGATCAGCGGCGTGATGTTGATGTCGGCCATCGGGCCGCCGGTGGATTTGACGGAAAAGGCCATGCTTGCTTACTCCTTCGCCGGGGCGGTGGTCATGAAGCCCACGTGCACCATGCCCTGGCTTTTGGCGTCGCTGATGACCTTGCGCACCGTCTTCCACTGGATGGCCTTGTCCGCACGGATCTGCAGCTCCGGCTGCGGAGCCTTTTGCGCGGCCACCGCCAACTGGGACTTCAGTTCCGCCTCGCTGACCAGATGATCCTGGAAGTACAGATCACCGTCTTCCTTGATCGCCAGATCCAGCGGCGGCGTCTCGACCTTTTCGTCACTGCTCTTGGGGGTGGCAATCGGCACCGTGATCGTGACCGGATGCGACATCAAGGGTGCGGTAATCATGAAGATGATGAGCAGCACCAGCATCACGTCGGCAAGCGGCGTAACGTTGATCTCGGAAACCGGGCCGCCGGTGTTGCCCCCGACGCTCATGGACATGGGTCAGCCCCTCACTCGACGCGCGAGCCGGTCGCGAAGAAGTCGTGCAGGTCGTGCGCGAATTCGTCGAAACGGGCAAAGATGACGCGGTTCGACCGATTGAAGAAGTTGAACGCGAGCAGGGCCGGGATGGCGGTGAACAGACCGATCGCGGTCATGATGAGCGCCTCGCCCACCGGGCCGGCCACGGCGTTCATCGAGGCGTTGCCGCTGGCGGCAATGCCGATGAGGGCGTGGTAGATGCCCCACACGGTGCCGAGCAGACCGACGAAGGGCGCGGCTGAGCCGACCGTGGCGAGCAGGGTCTGGCCGCCTTCGAGGCGCAGGCTCTCGCGATCGATAGCTTGGCGCAGGGCGCGGTCGACGAACTCGGAGCGCGACAGCGTCTGGGCCAGGCCGCCATTGCTGCCGGCCGCCTGCTGGTGGTGGGTCACCGCCGAGGCGGCATCCAGCGCGATCTTGGAGAAGGGCTCACTCTTGGGCTGGGCCTCCAGCTCGCGGATCGCGTCCTGGGTGGACGGGTTGTTCCAGAAGCCGTTGATGACGCCATCGGCGCGCGACTTCACCAAGCCGTTGCGGATGGTGTTGGCGATGATGAAGTACCAGGACAGGAAGGACATCACCACGAGGGTGATAAATACCACCCAGCCCAGCCAGTCGAAGCCGTGGGCGAGGCTGGCGAAGCCCATCTGCTTCATGGCTTCGGCGTTGGAATTGCCGGCCAACTGGGCGGCATCGGTCGGTGCAGAGGTCTGTAGGAACATAACGCTACCCTTGGGAAGTCAGGCGTGAACTTGGGGGACTGTAACGGGAATTACAGGTTGTTGAGGTTGAAGGTGACCGGCACGCGGGCGTAGCCCTCGACCTTCTTGCCGTTCTTGACCTCGGGATTGAAGCGCCAGTGCCCGGCCGCTTCGATCGCCGCGCGATCAAGCTCATGGTAACCGCTGGACTTGTCGACCTTGATGTCCTTGGGCGTGCCATCGACGCCGACCAGGATCAACAGGGTCACCGTGCCCTCGTGCCGCTGGCGGATGGCCTGCGCCGGATACTTTGGCTGCACCCGGCTGTTGTAGCTCAAGTCCTGGCCGGCCGCGATATCGGCGGGCGGCTGAGGCGGCGAAGGCGGCGCGGGCGGCTGGGCCGCAACGGCGTTCTGCGACACCTCGGACACGGCCGGTGGCGGCGCCGGCGGTGGCGGCGTCGGTGGCGGCACCACCTGCTTGATGATCTTCGGCGGCGGCTGCTTGGGCGGCTCCGGCGGCGGCGGCGGCGGCGGCGGCGGCGGCGGCGGCGGCTCGATGAAATTCACCTGCACAATCGCCTCTTTCTTGGCGTGTTTCTGCCCGGGCGGTGCCATGGGGGCGAGCAGGATCAGAAACGCAAAAGCGTGCAGGCCGATGGCAAAAGCCAGCGCCAGCGTGCGTTTCCAACTGAACCCCTCGAGCTCAGTGTCTTCGATACTTGAGGCCATCTGTCACTATCTGGAGCTGGGAACGGAGAAAGCGTCGCCGCAGGCTTGGCACGTGCCGTCCGACCTATGGACGGAACACGCCGCTTCGGTTACGCAGGGGAGGTTTCAACGGTACAACAGCATTCGGCTTTTGTATAGCGCTCACGGGAGATTCAGATGGACGTCCGATCGCGCCACGCGAGCATGCACTGCATCACTTGCCAATGCCGGCCTTGCGCAGCCACTCCTTGGCTTTGCCCGCCGTCTCCGGATCCTTGGCGGCTTCCATCATTGCGGTGACAGCGGCGGGCTTGTCCTTCAGTTCGCGATCGCACTCCGCCAGCATCATGTAGGCATGGCCCCGGTGCTTGACGCCCTTGGCGAGGCCTTGCTGCAGATGCTTGCGGGCGTCGGCGAATTTCTGATCCTGGAAGTAGGTGCGCGCCAGCGCGACGTCGATCTCGCCATCCTTGGCCAGTGGCGCGGCCTTCTGGTAGTAGGCGATGGCCTTGGCGTCATTTTCGCCAATGGTGGCGGCGTCGCCGGCCAGCTTGTAGTTGTCGGCGCTGGCCTGGATGTCGCCCTTGGCCACTCCGTCGTCGAACGCCGCCAGCGCCTTGGCACTGCCCGTCTTGGTGTCGCCGCCGTTCTGCGCCTGCAGCAGGTAGGCCTTGACCAGATTGATCCAGTCGCCCTGATCCTTCAGCGTGCCGTTGCTGCGGCCCAGCTCCAGCACATCGATGGCGCCAGCGTAATCCTGCTGTTGCAGCAGGATGGCGCTGGCGTTGTGCAGGAGGCTGTTGCTGGTGGGATTCTTCTCGAATTCGGCCTTGGCCATCTTGGCGGCGTCGGCGCCTTGCCCCGACTCGGCATAGCTGGCCAACAGCACTTGGTTCCAGCTGTCCTTGGGCTCAGTGGTGAGCGACTTGGCCTTCTGGATGGCGGCAATGGCCTCCGGGTACTTCTGCAGGCGATAGTCGTTCACGCCTTCCAAGCCGTAGGAGTCGGCGGTTTCCTTCTTGCCCTCGACACGCCACTTGGCGATGGTGTCCAACGCGTTCTGGTACTGCTCGTCGGCGGTGTAGAACTGCGCCAGCTCGTACATCAGCTGGAAATAGGTGTCGTTGGGCATCACGCCGTTGTCCAGCGCACGCTTGAGCAGCGGGATGGCGCCCTTCACGTCGCCAGCGTTGTACGTGAGATTGGCCAGGCCTTGCAGGGCGATGGCTTGCGCGTACTTGCTCTTGCTGCCGTCGACGATGGGCTGGAGAATCTGCTCGGCCTTGGCCTTGTCGCCGTTGTTCACCGCGTCCAGGCCTTCGTTCAGCGCCTTCTGATCCTTTTCGCTGGTGAGGTCGAGCTTGGGCGCTTCGCGTTTGGTATCGGGATACTGCACCACCGGCTTGTCCTTCGACGCGGCCAGCACACAGGTGGGCGCGGCGGCGAAGGTGAAGGCCAGCGCCGCGCCGGCCAACAGGGTGAACAAGGGCGTGTGCTTCATGACCATCCTCGTGCTGTTTTTACGCAATGGTGACTGCGCAGGGGATCGCTGAGCCTACTCTTAGCCACACATGAATGACAAGTTGCATTGCGGCAAGAAAGCACTTGCTTCTTCAAGGACTTGCATACCACTTTCCATACCCGCGCGCATACCCCGGCGGGCCTGCGCGGGAGTACCGGGTCAGATGTCGAGGTTGGCGACCTTGAGCGCATTCGCCTCGATGAAATCACGGCGCGGCTCCACCGCCTCGCCCATCAGCATGGAGAACATCTGGTCGGCGACGAAGGCGTCCTCGATGCCCACCTGCAGCATGCGGCGGGTTTCCGGGTTGACGGTGGTTTCCCACAGCTGTTCGGGGTTCATTTCGCCCAGGCCCTTGAAGCGCTGGATGGTGCGGCCCTTCTTGGCCTCGTCCAGCAGCCAACTGCGCACCTCGGCAAAGCTGCCCACGCCACGCGAGGCACTGCCACGTCGCACCACGGCGTCGGTTTGAACCAGTCCGGCAAGCTGCTGGCTGACGTTGGCGATAGGGCGGAACTCGGCGCCGGTGAAGAACGGGCGCGGCAGCAGCAGGGTATGCGAGAGTCCATGCTGCTCACGCACCACTTCGATGGCGGCAGGATGCTCACCCTCGGCAGGACGCAACGCAAGCCGATAGCGCGGCTTGCCCAGACCACTGGCGGCGAGCTTGCCGGCCACGCCGGCGAGCCACGCCTGCATCGTGGTGGCATCCTCCCACAGGGAGGGGCCGATGGGCGTGTGTTCCAGCAGGGCGGCGAGCACGCTGGTGTCGAAGCGATGACCGAGGCGCTCGATCTGGTCCAGTGCGGCCTGGTAGTCGCGCAGCAGTTTTTCCAGCGCCGCGCCAGTGATCGCGGGCGCGTGCGGATCGCTCACCAGCTCGGCGTTGTCCACCGCACTGGAGATGAGATACGCGTTCAGCGCCGCGTCGTCCTTCAGGTAAAGCTCCTGTTTGCCCTGCTTGAGCTTGTACAGCGGCGGCAGGCCAATGTAGACGTGGCCTCGCTCGATCAGCTCGGGCATCTGCCGGTAGAAGAAGGTCAGCAGCAGGGTGCGGATGTGCGAGCCGTCCACGTCCGCATCGGTCATGATGATGATGTGGTGGTAGCGCAGCTTGTCGGGGTTGTAGTCCTCCTTGCCGATGCCGGTGCCCAGCGCGGTGATCAGGGTGCCGACCTCGGCCGAGGACAGCATCTTGTCGAAACGCGCCTTCTCCACGTTGAGGATCTTGCCCTTGAGCGGCAGCACGGCCTGGGTCTTGCGGTTGCGGCCCTGCTTGGCCGAACCGCCGGCGGAGTCACCCTCGACCAGGAACAGCTCGCACAGCGCGGGGTCTTTCTCCTGGCAATCGGCCAGCTTGCCGGGCAGGCCGGCGATGTCCAGCGCGCCCTTGCGGCGGGTCATCTCGCGCGCCTTGCGCGCGGCTTCGCGGGCGCGGGCGGCATCCACCACCTTGGAGGCGATGGCCTTGGCCTCGGCCGGGTGCTCCAGCAGGAACTCGCCGAGTTTCTCGTTGACCGCCTGCTCCACCGCGGTCTTCACCTCGGAGGAGACCAGCTTGTCCTTGGTCTGCGATGAAAATTTGGGGTCGGGCACCTTGACCGACAGTACGGCGATCAGGCCTTCGCGCATGTCGTCGCCAGAGAGCGCCACCTTGGCGTTCTTGGCCAGGCCTTCCTTCTCGATATAGCCCTGCAGCGAGCGCGTGAGCGCGGCGCGAAAACCGGTCAAGTGGGTGCCGCCATCGCGCTGCGGGATGTTGTTGGTGAAGCAGAACATCGTCTCGTTGTACGAGTCGGTCCACTGCATCGCCAACTCGATGCTGATGCCATCCTGCTCGGCCGCCAGGCTGATGACGTTGGGATGCAGCGCAGTCTTGAGCTGGGCCAGGTGTTGCACGAAGGACTTGATGCCGCCCTCGTAGGCGAAGATGTCGTGGCGCCCTTCCCCGCGCTCGTCGATCAGCTCGATACGCACGCCGGAGTTCAGGAAAGCCAGCTCACGCAAGCGCTTGGCCAGCACCTCGTAGTGAAACTCGATGTTGTTGGTGAAGGTGGCAGGGCTTGGGAGGAAACGTACCGTGGTACCCCGCAGGTTCGAGACACCTATCTGTTTTACCGGATACAACGGTTCACCCAGCGAGTATTCCTGCTGGTGTTCGAAACCATCGCGGTGGATGGTGAGCCAGAGGTGTTCGCTGAGCGCGTTCACCACCGACACACCCACGCCGTGCAGACCACCGGAAACCTTGTAGGAATTGGCGTCGAACTTGCCGCCCGCGTGCAGTACGGTCATCACCACTTCGGCGGTGGAGCGCCCCTCTTCCGGGTGCATATCCACCGGAATACCGCGGCCGTTGTCGCTGACGCTGACCGAGCCGTCTTCGAGGATGGTGACCGCCACGTGATCGCAATAGCCCGCCAGGGCCTCGTCGATGGCGTTGTCCACCACCTCGAACACCATGTGGTGCAGGCCAGTGCCGTCATCGGTATCACCGATGTACATGCCCGGGCGCTTGCGGACCGCTTCCAGGCCTTTCAGCACCTTGATGTTGCTGGAGTCGTAATGCGATTCGTTGGTGGGTTCGTTCATGCGGCTACCGTGTCCTGTGCCAGCAACGCACGCGAGGGCGAAACGCCCGTTGCGCCAGCGATGCAAACGTTGATTATAGCAGGGGCACCCAGCCCCCCTGTTCCACGTGGAACATCTGCTGCACGCGCCCCTGCAGGGGTGTCGGCAAGGCTGTGCCGGTGACCAGTACCTGGGCTTGCCCGGACTGCAGTTGCTCGACCAGCGCGGCCTGATGGGCCTCATCCAGTTCGGCGGCGAGATCATCCAGACAGAGGATGGGCCACTCGCCACGCCAGCTGGCATACAAACGTGCCTGTGCCAGCAGGCAGGCCAGTGCGGCGAGCTTTTCCTGTCCGCGCGAGAGATGTTCGCGCAAAGGAGCATGCTCGAAAGCCAGCGACCAGTCCGCCCGATGGGGGCCGAGGCTGGTGTGTCCGCGAGCCGCATCCCTGCCCCGCTGCTGTGCCAGTTGTTCATCCAACGCCAGACCATCACCCCAGCCAGCGCGATAGCGCAATTCGCAGGTGCCCAGTTCCGGCAGCAGCACGGCGAGTTCGGCTTGAAGATGAGATTGCAGCGCGGTCAGGTAGTCGCGACGTTGGGCATCCAGCCAAGCGGCCAGGGTCGCCATTTCTGCTTCCCAGGGCAGGTAAAGGGCTTCATCGGTGGTCATCGGAGCACGCAGCAAACTGTTGCGCTGCTTCAAGGCGCGTTGGTAACGACGCCAGTAGGTGAGGAATGCGTGTTCCACGTGGAACACCCCCCAATCGAGAAAGCGACGGCGCTCTTCCGCACCGCCAGCGATCAAGGCGTGCGAGCCGGGTTCAAAACAGGTCACCGCGCATTCGCCAATCAAGGCACCCAGGCTGCAGGCCTCGCCGTCGAGGCGAGCTTCCCAACGGGTGGCCTCACGACCCATTCCCAGCCGGCGCAGACTGCCGTCGCCCCAGCGCATCTCTGCGTAAATAGATAACCGGGACGCACCACGCGCCAGCAACGCCTCGCGTGCGCCGCTACGAAACGAGCGCGCGTGCGAAAGCAGGAATACCGCCTCGAGCACACTGGTTTTGCCCACGCCATTGGCGCCGACCAGTGCGTTGATGCCCGGAGCGAAGGTCAACGCAGCGTCATCGAGGCTGCGCAGCCCCTGGATGCGCAAGCGTTCCAGCCTCATGCCCGCATCCCTCGAAAGCAACAACGCCGGAGCGTCTCACGACGACTCCGGCGTTGCCGAAGGGCGGGTGTTGCATTTGGCGACACGTCAGAGACGCAGCGGCATGACGACATGGCGCGCTTGTTCGTTGTCCGACTCCTGTAGCAGGCAGCTGGACTGGGCGTCGCGCAGACTGAGACGCACCTGATCGCCACGCAAGGCGGCCAGTGCATCCAGCAGGTAGCCCACATTGAACCCCACGGAAAGATCGTCGACATGGGTGTCGGCTTCGATCTCTTCCACCGCTTCTTCCTGCTCCGGATTGTGCGCCATGATGCGCAGCTTGCCGGGTGACAGCTCCAGCTTCACGCCACGGTATTTTTCATTGGAGAGGATCGCTGCGCGCTGCAGGGCTCCGCGTAGCACCTCGCGATCCAGCACGGCGTGCTTGTCCGCGCCCAACGGGATCACCGCCTCGTAATCGGGGAAGCGACCGTCGATGAGTTTGGAGGTGAACATGACGCCGCCACGACGCACGCGCAGGTGATTGCGGCCAAACTCCAGCTCCACCTCGCCTTCGCCCGGCTCCAGCAGACCTACCAGCTCGTTCACACCCTTGCGCGGAATGATGATCTGGCGCCGCGCGCTCACCGTGGTGGCGAGGCTGGTTTCCTTCATCGCCAGACGGTGGCCGTCGGTGGCCACGCACCGCAAGCTGTGCTCCTGCAGATCCAGCAGCATGCCGTTCAAGTAGTAGCGCACGTCCTGGTTGGCCATGGCAAAGGCGGTGCGCTCCATCAGGTCGCGCAGGGCTTCTTCGGGCAGGCTGACTTTTTCCACCAGTTCGATGCCGTCGTTGGACGGGAATTCACTGGCCGGCAAGGTGGTGAGCGTGAATCGGCTGCGCCCGGCGTGCAGCGCTGCACGGTCACCGTTCAACTTGAGCTCGATGTTGGCGCCATCGGGCAACGCCCGCACGATGTCGAAGAACTTTCGCGCGGGAATGGTGGTTTCGCCGTCGACGGCATCCATGGCAGTGGCGGAAGCCACCATTTCCACTTCCAGGTCGGTACCGGTCAGGAAAAGCCTGCCATTGGTGATCCTGACCAAGAGGTTGGCCAGTACTGGCAAGGTTTGTCGACGCTCCACCACACCGACCACCTGCTGCAGTGCCTTGAGCAGAACTTCTCGCTGGATGCTGAATTGCATGTCTGGGCGTCCTCTATGCCTGCTGTTCTGTCTTTAAAAGAATTTTAGTAGTTGTTGTAGGCGGGGTGGATAACTTGATTTTTCGAATAAATCCTTTCAAATCAAGTTGTTTCCTGCCTTCCATCCTGTGTGGAAACGGCTGGGCTGGCCGTGCGTGGTTTGTGGATAACTCGCCACCCGGTTTCGTCCACCTATTATCCACAGCTTGCTTGCCAGCTTATCAAGAACTTGTGCCTGTGCCGTAGCCAGACCTCAACCGGTAAGGATGCGGATCAGCTGCTCCCAGTCCTGGCGCATGCGGGTATCGGTCTCGCACAGCTTCTTGATGGTGCGGCAGGCATGCAGCACCGTGGTGTGGTCGCGTCCACCGAAACCTTCGCCGATTTCCGGCAGGCTGTGGTCGGTGAGCTCCTTGGACAGCGCCATGGCAATCTGCCGTGGCCGCGCCAGCGAGCGCACGCGCCGTTTGGAGAGCAGATCCTGCAGGCGCACGTTGAAGTAGTCGGCGGTGATCTTCTGGATGTTCGGCACCGTCACCGCTTGAGCGTGGGTGGCCAGCAGGTCGCGCAGGGTTTCCTCGGCAAAGCCCGCGGTAATCGGCTTGCCGTAGAAATTGGCGCGCGCGGCCAGGGTGTTGAGCGCCCCTTCCAGGTCGCGCACATTGGAGCGGATGCGCTTGGCAAGCAGCATCGCCACGTCCTCGGAAACCGCGACGCCCTTGTCCTGTGCCTTGGACAGCAGGATCGCCGCGCGCGTTTCGAAATCCGGCGGCTCGATCGCCACCGACAGCCCCCAGCCCAGGCGCGACTTCAGCCGCGGCTCCAGCTTGTCCACTTCCTTCGGGTAGCGGTCACAGGTGAGGATGATCTGCTGCTTGGACTCGAACAGCGCGTTGAAGGTGTGGAAGAACTCTTCCTGCGTGGTGTCCTTGCCGGCGAAGAACTGGATGTCGTCGATCAAGAGCGCGTCCACCGAGCGGAAGCGCAGCTTGAACTGATCCATGCTCTTGGTGCGCAACGCCTCGATCATCGAACCCACGAACTGCTCCGAACGCAGGTACAGCACCTTGCAGGCGGGGTTGTTCTGCCGCATCAGGTTGCCGGCGGCGTGCATCAGGTGGGTCTTGCCCAGGCCGGTGCCGCCATACAGCAGCAGCGGGTTGTAGGCGCGGCCGGGGTTTTGCGCCACCTGCATCGCGGCAGCCTTGCCCAACTGGTTGGATTTGCCTTCGACGAAGGTTTCGAAGGTGTAGTGCGGGTCCAGGTTGTGATTGAAGGCCGGCGCCGGCGCGGCGGCCGGCGTGGCCACGCCAGTGTGACGGGGCGCGGTGGTGGGCTTGGCATTGGCGCGTGCCACGCTGGAACCCACCTCCAGGCGTACCGGCAACTCCCTTCCGGCCAACTGGCCAAGCAGGGCGGCGATCTGCGGCAGGTAGCGCTCGCGTACTGTGTCCAGCGTGTAGGGGTTGGGAGCGTACAGCGCCAGCCCGGTTTCGTCCTCGCGGGCCTGCAGCGGCATCAGCCAGGTGTGCAGATCCTCGGCGCTCAACTCGCCTTCCAGACGCTCCAGGCAGCGCCGCCACAACTCACTCATGAATTTCGTCCACAAACTTTGGGGGCGCTTGCGCGCAGGGTGGACGGAGAAGTCTAACAGCAGCTTACGCCACGCCGTCCCCGTGTCATCCACACAGCTATCCACAGGCGGCGGTGCGTGCTGGAAGACCTTGGTTTGACATCGCGCCGTGGCGCAACGCATAATCGGCGGCCTTTTCCCATCCCATCCCTTCGGAGCAAGCCATGAAGCGGACCTACCAGCCCAGCAAGCTCAAGCGCGCGCGTACCCACGGGTTCCGTGCCCGCATGGCCACCGCCGACGGTCGCAAGATCCTGAACGCCCGTCGTGCCAAGGGCCGCAAGCACCTGATCCCGTAAGCGGCGCGTCGACGTGTCTGCTGCCGGGCTCCCGCGCGAGGCGCGGTTGCGACTGGCCAGCGACTTTGTCGCCTTGCGCGACAGCAGCAGCGGTCGCCTTGGCGGCCGCTGTTTTCATGTGCGCTTCCGCGCCAACGGACTGCCGCACGCGCGGCTGGGCCTGGCCATCTCCAAGCGCGTTTCCAAGCGTGCGGTGGAGCGCAATCGCATCAAGCGCCTGCTGCGCGAATCCTTCCGCCAGATCCGTCACCAGTTGCCGCCGGTCGACCTGGTGGTGATGGCGCGCGCGGAAGCCGCTGGTGTGCCTGGCGCGCAACTCCTGCTGGAGGCGGCTGCGCTGTGGCGACGGTTGGCAGCGATCCAACGGCCCGCGCCGACTGCTGCCGCGGAGCCGCCCGTGGCTCCGCAGCATTGATGCCGTGCGCCGCCACCGCCACAATCGCGTGTTGACCTTTCTTCCACCCCGTGTGGCCGCGTGCCGCGTGGCGTCGTCTGGACTCGTGACACGATGAAACAAACACGCAACTTCCTCTTCTTCGCCCTGCTCGCCACGCTCTGGTTGCTGTTCATGGCCTGGGAGAAGGATTACCTCGCGCCACCGCCCGCGCCGGTCGCCGGTGTGGCGACTGCCGCCAGCGCGCCGGGCGTGCCGGGCAGCCGGGGGGGGGCCGCGCCGGCTATCGGCAATGCCGTCGACGTGAACGACAAGACGCCCAGCACGCGCATCACCGTCACCACCGACGTGCTGCGCCTCACCATCGACACCCGTGGCGGCAGCCTGGTACAGGCGCAACTGCTGGATTACGGCGTGGCGCCGCGCACGCACAAGAACCCGCATCCCGCGCCGGTTAGCTTGCTCGACGATACGGACGCGCATTACTTCGTGGCGCAGAGCGGCCTGGTCGGCAGCAGCGATACCGCTCCCATCGATCAGCCCAACCACCTGGCTGTGTTCAGCGCCGCGCAGTCGTCGTACACGCTTGCCGCCGGCCAGAATGCGCTGGACGTGCCGCTGACCTGGCACGACGCCAAGGGCCTCACCGTCACCAAGACCTACCGCTTCACTCGCGGCAGCTACGTGATCGCGCTGGATCAGAAGATCGCCAACGGCGGCAACGCGGCCTGGCAGGGCAATGCCTACACCCAGCTGCAGCGCACCGAGCCGCCGCACACCGGCAACTGGATCAAGAACATCTCCGATCCCGAAATACGCAGCTTCCAGGGTGCGGCGTGGTACACCGGCGAGAAGTTCGAGAAGCTGCCGTTCAAGGATTTCGCCGAGCCCAAGGACGCGCTGAACGCCGATCTCAAGGGTGGCTGGGCAGCGATGTTGCGCCTGTATTTCTTTGCTGCGTGGATTCCGCCGGCCAATGAAACCGCGCACTACGCCACCGCCACGGTGAACCCGGACAGCGCGCATCCGCGTTATCTCATCCGTGCCATCGGCCCCACGCTCAGCGTGGCGCCGGGGCAGAGCCTGGACACCGCTGCGCGCCTGTACGTCGGCCCCAACCTGCAAGGCAAGCTCAATGCCATTGCGCCGGGGCTGGATCTCACCATCGACTACGGCATGTTCAAGGCCATCGCCGTGCCGATGCACGGCATCCTCTCCTTCTTCCACGCCATCGTGAAAGACTGGGGCCTGGCCATCATCCTCCTGGTGCTGGCGATCAAGGCCGTCACCTGGAAGCTCACCGCCATCCAGTACCGCTCCAGCGCCAAGATGCGCAAGCTGGCGCCGCGCATCCAGGCGCTGAAGGAGCGCTATGGCGACGACAAGGTCAAGCTGCAACAGGCGCAGATGGAGCTGTACAAGAAGGAGAAGGTCAACCCGATGGCGGGCTGCTTCCCGGTGCTCATCACCCTGCCGGTGTTCTACGGCCTGTACTACGTGCTGGAGTATTCGCTGGAACTGCGCCACGCGCCCTTCCTGTGGATGCCTGACCTGAGCGCCCCCGATCCGTACTACATCCTGCCGGGCATCTACGCACTGGTGATGCTGGGCACGCAGTGGCTGAACCCGGCCATGGCGGGCATGGATCCCACGCAAGCCAAGATGATGAAGGTGATGCCGCTGCTGTTCACGGTGATGTTCGCCTTCTTCCCCGCCGGCCTGTGCCTGTACTACGCGGTGAACGGTCTGGTCGGCCTGGGCCAGCAGTGGTGGGTGACCCACCACATCGATCGCGAAGGCGAGCCCAAGGCGGCGTGAGTTCGTCGATCCAGCGAAGGCTCGCTGCTGCTCGGAATATACGCAGACGCTCTTCTCCCTCTCCCGCCGGGAGAGGGGCCGGGGAAGAGGGTTCGGACTTGCGCCAACATCTCGTTCTGTCCGAATCCTCTCCTGGCTGTCGCCACCCTCTCCTGGAGGGAGTGGGGCTCAGTAGCCGGCGCTGGCGCGAAACTGATCTCTTCGGCCTGGTTGTTCAAAGCGAAGGCCTGCTGTGCCCGGAGTTGGCAGACTGGACATCGGATATTCCGGACAGCAGTAGCGCATGCCGGCATCCGGGGGATGAGGCTTTCCGCGTCACGCTGGCCGCAGCGAATACCGCCGGAGTTGTCTTCGTCTTACGCTCCCGTCCATGAGCCAGGCCACCGACACCATCGCCGCGATCGCCAGCGCCCTTGGCGCCGCCGGCGTGGGCGTGCTGCGCGTGTCCGGCCCTGCCGCACCGGCGATTGCGCAGGCCCTGCTCGGCCGCGTGCCGCAGCCACGCCACGCCCACTTCGCCGCGTTCCGTGATGGTGCCGGCGCACTGATCGACCGCGGCCTGCTGCTGTACTTCCCCGCCCCCGCCTCCTACACCGGCGAACACGTGCTGGAACTGCAAGGTCACGGCAGTGCTGTGCTGCTCGATGCGCTGCTGCGTCGCGTGTGCGAACTCGGCGCGCGGTTGGCGCGCCCCGGCGAATTCACCGAACGCGCGTTCCTGAACGGCAAGCTCGACCTGGCCCAGGCCGAGGCCGTCGCCGACCTGATCGCCGCGCGTTCGCAGGCCGGCGCGCGCGCCGCGCTGCAGTCGATGGAAGGCGCGTTCTCGCGCAAGGTCGGCGCGCTGCTGCACGCGCTGATCGCGCTGCGCGTGCACATCGAGGCGGCGATCGACTTCCCCGAAGAGGAAATCGACTTCCTCGCCGACCCGGCGATCACCGCACAACTGGAAAGGTTGCGCACCGAACTGGCCGAACTGCTGCGCGAGGCGCAACGCGGCGTGCGCCTCAACGACGGCCTCAAGGTCGCCATCGTCGGTCGCCCCAACGCCGGCAAGTCCAGCCTGCTCAATGCGCTGGCCGGCAGCGACCGCGCCATCGTCACCCCGATCGCCGGCACCACCCGCGACGTGCTGCGCGAATCCCTGAGCCTCGACGGCATCGCGCTGGAACTGGCCGACACCGCCGGCCTGCGCGAGACGGAAGACGAAGTCGAACGCGAAGGCGTACGCCGCGCCCACGGCGAACTGCTGCGTGCCGACGTCGCCCTGCTGGTCACCGATGCCGACCACGCCGCCGCCGACCTCACCCTCTTCGCCGCGCTGCCGACCGGCGTCGAACGCCTCGTGCTGATCAACAAGATCGACCGCGACCAGCTCGCTCCGCACGCCGAAACACGCGACGATGCCGCCTGGCTGTGGGCCTCGGCGAAAACCGGCGAAGGCCTCGACGCCCTGCGCGAGCACCTCAAGCAGCTCGCCGGCGCCGGCAGCGGCGAAGGCGCCTTCAGCGCCCGCCGCCGCCACGTCGTGGCGCTGCAGCAAGTTGCCATCCACCTCGACCAGGCCGCCCACGCGCTGACCGTCACCCGCGCCGGCGAACTCGCCGCCGAAGAACTGCGCCAGGCCCAGCACGCCCTCGGCGAAATCACCGGCGACTACAGCAGCGACGACCTGCTCGGCGCGATTTTCTCGAGCTTCTGCATCGGGAAATAAGCCGGACGAGTCGCCCTTCAAAACCGCCGTGCCTCGGCTATGCTTCGCCTGACCCGCACAACGACCGAAGGGAACCGGCCCGCGCATGACGACTGCGTTGACGCTCGACCAGGTGCTGGCGCTGGCGCCGGACAGTGCTTCGGCGAAGGCCGCCGGCGGCTTGACCGGCGACGGCCAGTGGCCGAGCCTGGGCAGCGATGGCGAAGCCCTCTGGGGCGAGTGCAAGGGCAGTGGCGCCAAGCCGTACCAGACCCAGGTCGATCTCGCCGCGCTGGTCACGCGCTGCTCCTGCCCCAGCCGCAAGTTTCCCTGCAAGCATGCGCTGGCCTTGCTGCTGATGCATGCCCAGGGCCAGCCGCGGCTGGCGACGCCGAGCGCGCCGCCGGCCTGGGTCGGTGAATGGCTGGCTTCGCGTCGCGACAAGGCGACGAAGAAGGAACAGGCCGCCGAGCAGCCGCCCGCCGATCCGCAGAAGGCGGCCGCGACGGCGGCAAAGCGCGAGGCCGCGCGCTGGAAGCGCATCGAGGACGGCAGCGTCGAACTGCAGCGCTGGATGGCCGACCAGTTCCGCCACGGCCTGGCCCGCTTCGGCGAGGCGCAGCGCAAGGACGGCGCCGCGATGGCGGCGCGGATGGTCGACGCCCAGGCCGGCGGCCTGGCCCAGCGGCTGGGTGAGGCGCTGGACGCCCTCGCCGCCGGCCGCCACGAGGAAGCGGTCGAACGCTTTGGCCTGCTGCAGTTGCTGATCGACGGCATCGCCCGCCGCGGCACGCTGGCCCCGCCGCGACTGGCCGACCTGCGCAGCGCGCTGGGCTGGCCGCACGACAGGGACGAGGTGCTGGCCGGCGGCGAGGCGATCACCGATCACTGGCTGATGCTGGGCCAGCGGGTGCAAAGCGAGGACGAGCGGCTCAGCGAGCGGCGCATCTGGCTGCGTGGTCGCGACAGCGGCCGCCATGCCTTGTTGCTGGATTACGCCTATCAGGGCCGTGGCTGGGAAGGCACGTGGAGCAACGGCTGCAGCTATCCGGCCACGATGCATTTCTACCCGGGCAGCGTGCCGTTGCGGGCGATCGCGGGCGAGCAGGGCAACGGCGTGGCGCAAGCCTGGCCGACGGTTGACGTGGAGGTAGCGATCGATCAGGCCTCGCATGCGTTGGCCGGCAATCCGTGGCTGCCTGCCGTGCCGCTGCTGCTGGCCGAGGCCACGCCGTTGCGGCAGGACGAGCAGTGGTGGCTGCATACCGGAGCCGGCACGTTTCTGCTGCGCACCGACCTGGCCAACGGCTGGTCGCTGCTCGCGTTCAGCGGCGGCCATCCGCTGCAGTTGATGGGCGAGTGGGATGGTCGGCGTCTGCGCGTGCTCGCTGCCCACGCGTCGACGGGCGCGACGTGGGCGCTGGAGACGCGCGCATGAACGGCTGGTTGAAGGCCGCCCTGGTCGGCATCGAAGGCAGCGCGCCGCTGCCTGCCGACGGGGAGATCGGCGCGTTGATGGCGACGGTCGCCGCCCAAGGCGATGATCCGGCGCAGGGTTTCTGCCGCGTCGCCGGCGTACTGGCTGCCTGCCGCCTCGCGGCGCTGAGCCTGCCGCCGCCGGTGGTCCCGCCGACCGCGGCCGCCGCCGATGCACAGGCGCTGGCGGACGATCATCCCGTCTGCGCGGCGCTGGTTTCAGCCTTCGCCGAAGGCCCGTTGCGCCTGCAGTACGAGGCCTGCCTCCGGCTGGCGGCGGCCGATGCGCACTTACCCGCCGCGCTGCTGCCGGCCGCGCTGCAGGCTGGCCAGCGGCAGCAAGTCCTGCGTGCGGCGCTGCTGCCACAGCTCGGCGCGCGCGGACAGTGGCTGGCCGCGTGCAATCCGGATTGGCGCTATGCCGCGTCGTCGGCCGATACCGCACCGGCCGCGAACGACGAGGAACAGCAGTGGCAGCAAGGCAGCATCGAGCAGCGCTCGCAGTACTTCCGCGCCCTGCGCAGCCGTGATCCCGCGGCGGCGAACGCGCTGCTGCAGGCGCAACTCGGCGAACTGGCGGCGAAGGAGCGCGCGGCGCTGGTCGAGCTGCTGGCGATCGGCCTGCAGGCGGAGGATGCCGCCCTGCTCGAAAACCTGTTGAAGGATCGCAGCCGCGAGGTGCGTTATATCGCAGCCCGCCTGCTGGCCCTGTTGCCCGATGCTGCCCACGCACGACGCCTGTGCGATTGGATGGCTGAACTGGTGACATCCAGACGCGGCATGCTCGGGCGCAGCTGGCAGTGCGAAGCGCCCGCAGTAGCCGATCCGGCCTGGGCCGGCGCCGCGATCGACGCCGCGCGGCCACAACACGAGACGCTGGGCGAACGCGCCTGGTGGCTGTACCAGCTGGTGCGGCAGGTGCCGCTGGCGTGGTGGTGCGAGCACACCGGGATGCGCGCGGCGGAACTGCTGGCCTGGGCCGCCAAGTCGGACTGGGCCGAGGCGCTGCAGCGCGGCTGGCGCGAGCGCGTCGGCGCGTCGGACCCCGCATGGATCGAGGCAATGCTGGCGTCGAACGCGCCGATCTTCCGCCACGGCATGTCCGACCTGCTGGCGCTGCTGCCGATGGCGCAACGCGAGCGGCACTGGCCGCGGAACCTGGCCGAACTGCAGCAGGCCGGCCTGCTCGGCCAGATCATCGGCGCGTGCGCCCCGGGCGAAACGCTGTCCGCCGGTTATTCCGCCGCGCTGCTGCCGAGCCTGCAGACCTTGCTGGAAGGCGATGCGCTGCGCCAGGACTACACCTTGCGCGCCGTGCTGCTCGACCTGGCCACCCTGCTGCATCCCGACAGCCTGTCGGCGCTGCGCCTGCCGCCGCGTCGCGGCGACGAGACCCCGGCGCTGGCCGAATGCCTGACCGACTTCCAGCGCATCGTCGCGGTGCGCCGCGCGCTGCACGATTCCCTTGCCCGATCCACGCGTTCCACGGAGCTTCGATGAGCACAGCCGTCCTGCGTCAACATGCCGAGGTCCAATTCGCCGAGGAACTCGATCAGCTGAGGAAGGTCGACACGCGGCAGCGTCCCGGCAACTGGCTGATGTCGCCGTGGGCGGTGGTCACCTACCTGGTCGGCGGCCGGCTCGACAACGGCTTCGAGGTCAGCGCGAAGTACATCGGCAGCCGGCGCCTGATGGAGATCGCCGTGGCCACGCTGGCCACCGATCGCGCGCTGCTGCTGTTCGGCGTGCCCGGCACGGCCAAGTCGTGGGTGTCCGAACACCTCGCCGCCGCGATCAGCGGCGATTCCACCCTGCTGGTACAGGGCACCGCCGGCACCAGCGAGGAGCAGATCCGCTACGGCTGGAACTACGCACAACTGCTGGCGAATGGCCCCAGCGAAGCCGCACTGGTGCCCAGCCCGCTGATGCAGGCGATGAAGCTGGGCAAGATCGCGCGCATCGAGGAACTCACCCGCATCCCGGCCGACGTGCAGGACGCGCTGATCACCGTGCTGTCCGAGAAGACCTTGCCGATTCCCGAGCTGGCCTCGGAAGTACAGGCCACCCGCGGTTTCAGCGTGATCGCCACCGCGAACAACCGCGACAAGGGCGTCAACGAACTGTCCAGCGCGCTCAAGCGCCGCTTCAACACGGTGATCCTGCCGGTGCCGGCCAGCGAGGAGGAAGAGGTGTCGATCGTGGTCAAGCGCGTGGCCGAACTCGGCCAGGCGCTGCAGCTGCCGGCCGAACCGCCGGCGCTGAAGGAAGTGACGCGGATCGTGCGCATCTTCCGCGAGCTGCGCAACGGCCAGACCGAAGACGGCAAGGCCAAGCTGAAATCGCCCAGCGCCACGCTGTCCACCGCCGAGGCGATCTCGGTGATCAACAACGGCATGGCGCTGGCCGGTCACTTCGGCGACGGCGTGCTGCGTCCGGCCGACATGGCCGCCGGCATGATCGGCGCGGTGGTGAAGGACCCGGTGCAGGATCAGGTGGTGTGGACCGAATACCTGGAAACCGTGGTGAAGGAACGCAGCGAATGGAAGGACCTGTACCGCGCCTTCCGCGAGCAGGCGTGATACTGCGATGACCGACGCGGTCACCCTGTTCGGCATCCGCCACCACGGCCCGGGCTGCGCGCGCAGCCTGCGCCGTGCGCTGGAAACGCTGCAGCCGGACTGCGTGCTGATCGAGGGCCCGGCCGGCAGCGAGCCGTTGCTGGCGCACCTGGCCGACGCCGCGATGCAGCCGCCGGTGGCGCTGCTCTCGCACGCCGTCGACGATCCGCAGCTGGCGGTGTTCCACCCCTACGCCGAATTCTCGCCCGAGTGGCAGGCGCTGCAGTGGGCGATGCAGGCCGCGGTGCCGGTGCAGTTCATCGACGTGCCGGCCGGGATCAGCCTGGCCTGGCAGCAGCAGGCGCGCCGTGCGGAGGAAGTGGCCGCCGACGTCGACGAAGCGCCGTCCGATGAAGAAGCGGTCGTCGACGAAGCCACGGCCAGCCTGCCGCACGATCCGCTCGACTGGCTGGCCCACGCCGCCGGCTACGACGACGGCGAGAGCTGGTGGAACCACATGGTCGAGGAACGCGGCGACGGCGAAGGGCTGTTCGAGGCGATCGCCGCCGCGATGACCGAACTGCGCACGCACGCGCCGCAACGCCCGCGTGGCGACGAAGCGCAGGAAGCGATCCGCGAGGCGCATATGCGCAGCCTGCTGCGCGACGCGCGCAAGGCCGGCCACGCGCGCGTCGCGGTGGTCTGCGGCGCGTGGCATGTGCCGGCGCTTGCCGCCAGCGTCACCGCGGCGGCCGACAAGGCCGTGCTCAAGGGCGTCGACAAGCTCAAGGCGCAGACCACCTGGGTGCCGTGGACGTATCGCCACCTGGCGCGCCGCAGCGGCTACGCTGCCGGCATCGCCGCGCCGGGCTGGTACGACCACCTCTGGCGCCAGCCCGTCGATGGCAGCCGCACAATCGGCTGGTTCGCGCGGGTGGCGCGGCTGCTGCGCGAACACGAGCTGGATTGCTCCAGCGCCCATCTGATCGAGGCCAGCCGGCTGGCCGACACCCTGGCCGCGCTGCGCGAACGCCCCGCGCCCGGGCTGGACGAACTCAACCAAGCCACCCGCAGCGTGATCTGCATGGGCGACGACGCGCCGATGCGCCTGATCGCCGAACGGCTGATGCTCGGCGACGCGCTCGGCAGCGTGCCGCCCGCGGTGCCCACCGTGCCCTTGCAGCGCGACCTGGAAGCCCAGCAGAAACGCCTGCGCCTGAAGCCCGAGGCGCTGAGCCGCACGCTCGACCTGGACCTGCGCAACGACAACGACCGCCAACGCAGCCAGCTGCTGCACCGGCTGACCCTGCTCGGCATCGAGTGGGGCCGGCTCGGCGCGGTCGGCCGTTCCAGCCGCGGCACCTTCCACGAGGTGTGGCAGCTGGCGTGGGAACCGTCGTTCGCGGTCGAGCTGATCGTGGCCAGCCGCTACGGCCACACCCTGGCGCTGGCCGCCACGGCGCGCGCGCTGGAGCAGGCGCGCGCCGCGAACCGGCTGCACGAGCTGGCCTCTCTGATCGATCGCGTGCTGCTGGCGAACCTGCCTGACGCGGTCGAGCAGGTCGCCGCCGAACTGCAGGCGCGCGCCGCCACCGATGCCGATCCGCTGGCCCTGCTCGGTGCCCTGCCCGCGCTGGCCAACGTGTATCGCTACGGCAACGTGCGCCAGACCGACGTGGCCCAGGTCGCGCAGCTGTTCGACAGCATGCTGCTGCGCGCCAGCCTCGGCCTGCCGCTGGCGCTGGCGGATCTGGACGACGAACCGGCGGCACAGGCGCGCGAGCAGATCCTCGCCGCCGATCGCGCCGTCGAGCTGCGCCAGGGCGAATCGCAGCAGCAAGCCTGGCAGCACGCGCTGCACATCGTGGCCCACGCAGACAGCGGCACGCCGCTGCTGCGCGGCCTGTGCTGCCGCCTGCTGCTGGATGCCGCGGTGCTGCCGCTGGACGAAGTGCGCCGGCAGTTGTCGCAACAGCTGTCGCCCGGTGCCGAACCCTTGCCGGCGGCGCAGTGGCTGGACGGCTTCCTCAACCGCAACGCCACCGTGCTGCTGCACAGCGACGAGCTGTGGGCCCTGATCGACGAGTGGATCGCCGGCCTCGGCGAGGAGCATTTCGTGCGCGTGTTGCCGCTGGTGCGGCGCAGCTTCGCCGCGTTTGCGGCCGCCGACCGGCGCGACCTGGGCCTGCGCGTACAGCGGCCGGCCGGCGTCTCGCGTGCCGCCGTCACCGAACTGGCGTGGGACGAAAACCGCGCGCGGCGCGCCCTGCCGATGCTGCGCGAACTGCTGGGAGTGGCCGATGGCTGAGCACGACGACACCTTGCCTTCCACCAGCCGCGCCGAGCGCTGGCGGCTGGTGCTGGGCAGCGACGCCGCCGATAGCTGCGGCACGCTCGACGGTGCGCTGGGCCAGATGGATGCGGCGCTGGCCGCGCTGTACGAACCCGACGGCAAGCACGGCCTGCAGCGGCGCGGCGGTCGCGGCGGCTCCGCGCCGAACGTGGCGCGCTGGCTCGGCGACATCCGCAAATACTTTCCCGCCTCGGTGGTGCAGGTGATGCAGCGCGATGCGCTGGAGCGACTGGACATGCGCCAGATGCTGCTGGAAAAGGAGATGCTCGAAAGCATCCAGCCCGACGTGCACATGGTGGCCAACCTGATCTCGCTGTCGCAGGTGATCCCGGCCGGCACCAGGGAAACCGCGCGACTGGTGGTGCGCCAGGTGGTCGACGCGCTGCTGCGCAAGCTGGAGGAGCCGATGCGCTCGGCGGTCAGCGGCGCGCTCGACCGCGCCCGCCGCAACCGCCGTCCTCGGCACGCCGAGATCGACTGGCACCGCACCATCCGCGCCAACCTGCGGCACTGGCAGCCCAGCCATCGCACGATCATCCCGCAGACCCTGGTCGGCTTCGGCCGCAAGGCGCGCAAGCCGCAGCGCGAGGTGATCCTGTGCATCGACCAGAGCGGCTCGATGGCCGCCTCGGTGGTCTACTCAAGCATCTTCGGCGCGGTGCTCGCCTCGCTGCCGGCGGTGTCGACGCGGTTGGTGGTGTTCGACACCAGCGTGGTCGACATGAGCGAGCAACTCGACGATCCGGTCGACCTGCTGTTCGGCGTGCAGCTCGGCGGCGGCACCGACATCCATCGCGCGGTGAGCTACAGCCAGTCGCTGATCCGCGAACCGCACAACGCGATCTTGGTGCTGATCTCCGACCTCTACGAAGGCGGCGTGGAAGAACGCCTGCTGGCCCGCGCCCGCGAACTGGTCGACGCCGGCGTGCAGTTCATCACCCTGCTCGCGCTGAGCGACGAAGGCCGCCCATCCTACGACAAGGCCCTCGCCGCCAAGCTCGCCGCGCTCGGCGTGCCCTCCTTCGCCTGCACCCCCGATGCCTTCCCCGGCCTGATGGCCGCCGCGATCCGCCGCGACGACATCGGCCAGTGGGCCGCGACCCAGGGACTGGCGTCCACGCGCGGGCAGGAGTAGCCGGAGCGTGGCCGTGCCATGGTCGACCGCGCCGCCCGCGAATCCATAGCAAGGGAAGTAGCGAAAAGCGTGGCCCTGCATTGCAGGTAGTCGACTTTCACTTTTGTCGTAGAGTGCCGCTGCTTGTTCGAAGCACACGTGAACCGCAGTACCCCGGCCGCTCGCACCGGTCGGGGGTGCGGGCAGGTCGTCGAACCGCACTACCGGCGAGCTCGATGGAAAATCGGACCTGATTGGCGACTTCGCTCAGCCGGTCTTCCACCGTTCCCCCTGAGCGTAGGCCGTAGGACCGAAGTCGAAGGGCAGGTGCGGCACGCGCTTCGACTTCGCTTGCCATCGCAAGCTACGCTCAGCGCGAACGGAATTCACAGCCGAGCGAAGTCGCTAATCAGAAAATCCGACGGAAGGAACACGGACCATCCCATGGCTCTGAAGAAATCCCATCCCCACTTCTCCCTCTGGCAAAACCGCGATGAACTGCGTGGCGACATGGATGTCTGGGTCACCGTACTCGAAGCCTGCCCCACGAAGGCTGGTCGACTCCAACAAGGCATGATGCAGGAACTGCTTACGAGAAGAATTCGCTTCGTGCGCTGCGCCGAGTCAAGCCAATGAGCACGGAGCGCTATCCGGAAGACCTCGTGGTAACACCGAAGAATTTCAACGAAAGCGGTTGGCGAGAGGTACTGGCCGAAAGCGCACCAGAGAACTACAGCGCCATGTGGCGTGCTTTCTCCGCAGCAGCGCAGAAGGTAATGGAAGCGAAGCAACGGGAACGAGGAAAGGTGTTTTGGCTGCTCGCCGATGCCTGCTCGATGATGCTTCGCCCCAAAAGTATCAACGAACCCTATCAGCCCATCATGGTGATCGATGGAAAGCGCAGCGCGATCCCGGAGGATTTTTCCGCAGCGGATATGGTCTTTTTCACGCAGATCGTCGATGACATCGATGACGTGCGATTGAAGGCGCGTGTCGCCGATGTGATCTGGCTTCTGGGAAGGCCTCGTGACGTACAGTTTGCTCTCAAGGCCATCGATGCCTACCGCATGATTCCGCTGGACATCGAGACTTGGGTACGGGATGGGCGTGAATGCTGGGAGCGAGCCATTGGCTTGGCTCGTATGTTGAAAGGCGCGGCCAGCGAGCGGTTGCAGGAGATGGAGACGGCCATTTTGGCGGCCTTTGAGGCTGCATCGTGCGCCGATGGTTTCCTCATTCTTTGGCTGGCCGAGCTACTCGCATCCAGCCGCCTTGGACGTGATCAGCGCCCTGCCATCGCGCAGAAACTCGCGAGCTCGGCGCGTGTATTCGACGGCCAAGGCGACCTTCATCGTGCCGGCGAGTTTTGGCGAGTCGCGATCGACTGGTTCAAGGCAGTGGATGACCATGCGAAGGCTGCGGAAATGACGGTTTGCTTGGCGGAAAACTGCGTCAAGGAGGCTGACACAAGGGTTGCGGCCGACAGTCCGAGTCACATGGCGGCGGCTCATTTTTACGAAGACGCTATCCAGGCTTATCGCACGATCCCCAGATCCCAGCGCGCTGCCTGGCGCGTGGACGAGCGGATTGGCGAGCTGCGTGTACTGCTCCAAGCATCGGGAGAAAAGTCTCTCGACGAAATGGGCATCATCCATTCCCCCGAGGTGGACATCACCCAATTGGTGGAGCATGCGCGAGATGCGGTCAGGGGCAAGACGCCCATCGACGCTTTGAGGGCACTGGTCAACCTGCATCCCGGCGCAAATGCAAAGCGAGCCCGCGATGAGGCTATCGCGACATTGCGCAAGCATCCGTTGCAGGCGTCCTTTCCCGCAACGACCATGAGCCGGGACGGTCGTGTCATTGCCAAGCGGCCGGGTATGAGTTTGGCAGGTGAGCCAACGGCAGATGACGAGATCGTCATCCGTACGCAGATGATCAATGATCTCCAGCTCTTGGTCGGTCTCGCTGTTCAGGGCGAGATTGTCCCGGCACTTCAAGTCATTCTGATGGAGCACCGTTTGCGCGAGGCCGATTTCGTGGCACTGGCCCATCGTTCCTCCGTTGTCCCTCCGGGGCGCGCGGGACTGTTTGGCAAAGCGCTCTTTGCCGGTTACGACCGGGATCTTGTCACGGCGATTCACCTGCTCGTTCCGCAGATCGAGCACATGGTGCGCTTCCACCTCAAGCAGGCCGGAGTCAAAACCACGACGCTCGATGGCGATGGCATCGAGACCGAATGCGGTTTGAGCACATTGATGAGCATGCCAGGAGCAGAAAAGGTCTTCGGCGAAAACCTGACTTTCGAGTTCAGCGCCTTGCTCTGTGACGCTCATGGACCGAATCTGCGCAACGAACTCGCTCATGGTTTGATGGATGAAGACGCTTGTCAGTCCGTCTACGCGATCTATGTCTGGTGGCTTGCCTTAAAGTTGACGTTCAATGCGTACTGGCTGGCGAGCCGGAAGCACGCGACTGATGAAACGGATGGCGAGAAGGAATGACGCGTCGGGATAGAACACGTCTGGGATAGTGGATCCGGATGAACTACCCAGGAAGCTGCCCAGGAACCGGTTCGACGCGGCAGTGAGCAGGTTGGAATCGATCGTCATCCACGAGGTCGCCATGAACAACCGTTACCAGGTGGGCGGGACACAAGCTGCCATTCAGCCCGGTTCACATGGCCAGGTCTTGCTCAACAAACTGGGCGTGACCACGGCGGAGGACATGGCCGAACTTGAGCTGGTACTGCTGCAAAAGCTCTACGAAGCCGTGCTGGCCGAGCTGTCGCCCGATGCGGCGTTCACGCTGGCGCATTTGAAAACATGGCATCGGCGCTGGTTGGGCAATGTCTACGAATGGGCTGGCGAGGAGCGGTCGGTCAACGTGAGCAAGGACGGTTTTCATTTCGCCGTCGCGGCGCAGATACCGCGGTTGCTTGCGCTGTTCGAACGCGATTACCTGGCGCGCTTTACGCCCTGCCACCGGCTGGAACACGATGACTTGATCGAAGCCATCGCGGTCACGCACGTGGAATTCATCCTGATTCATCCTTTCCGCGAGGGCAACGGCCGCCTGTCGCGTTTGCTCGCCGATGCGATGGCCACGCAAGCCGGACATGGACCACTGGACTACAGCGCGTGGGATGCCGACAGGGAGGGTTACTTCACGGCGGTCCAGGCTGGCGTTGCGGGCGACTACGCGCCCATGCAACGTTACGTTGGATCGGCGTTCTGACTCCGCGGTCGGGTGTCAGCGAGCCAGCGTGACGTGGCTGAATTTACTGTTGCCGGCGCGCAGCTTGCGCTCGATCCGGGCAATGCTTTGCCCGGTTTCTATGGCCGTGGAACTGGCTACGGCGCGGATGATCGCCTGCTTGTTCAGCGCAGCGCCCGGACGGGCGGGTGGGGCTGGAGTGGTGGTCTTGGCCGGTTTCATGAACCTCATTCTACCGTAGCGGCATAGGCAAAACGCGCTGATTGGACCGGTCCGCTCGGGCAGGTTCAGATGGTCATGACACGCCATGGCCGGCAGTGCTTCGACGCCGCTCGCTACGCCCGATGCGGATGGTTGAGGGATCCTGCGGTTCCTGCTGATCCCATCCATACGGTGAGCCGAATGATTCGCGCAATCGGCTCACCCGTCGGAAGATCACGCCCGGACAGTCGGCGCCGGCGCTGACAACAACCCCGTGACCTCGGCGATCCGCTGCTCGAGAGTGCCCCGCAAGAGGGTGTACGCGGTGCCGCTTGCCTCCAGTTCGTGCAGATATGCAGCATGCTGTTGCCGCCGAAACGCGTCGCCCCGCCGCGTGCCGTCCTGCACGAAGGGGAAGTCGGGGGCGCACAGGAAGACGTGGTCGTAGCCGTGGGCGGCGAGGCGTTCGAGTTCGGGGTCGGCGCGGCCGAACAGGTCGCGGCTGTACAGCAAGGTGGTGAGCGGGCTGGTGTCGCAGAACAGCCAGCGGTGGGCGTGGATGGCGCGTTCGCGTTCGTGTGCGAGCTGGGTTTGAGCGATGTGCAGCAGGTCGTCGTAGACGAGTGCGCCACCCTGCTCCACCCAGCGCTGGCGGCCGTATTCGGGAACCCAGGCGGTGCCGAGGCGTTCGGCGAGGGCTTGCGCCAGCGCGGTCTTGCCGCTGGACTCGCCGCCGAGCAGGCAGGCCCGTTGCACGAAGTCGCCGTAGACGGTGGGCGACAGGTGTTCGCGGTGCGCGTGCGGATCGCGGCGGAGCACGCTGCCGGAGATCGGGATGGCGTGGCGTTCGCGATCCACGCAGACGTGTCGGACCTCGGCGTGCTGCGGATCGCGTCGCTGGCGGAAATACGCGGTCAACGCGGCGGCGAAGCCGTCGCCGTAATCCTCGCTGGTGAACACGGCATCGACGCTGCAGTCGAACACGCGATCGCACAGCCAGCCGACGAAGTCGCGGTGCGTGGCGTCCGCGTCGTCGTTGTGCGGCAGCGTGGCGGGGCCGGGCCCGTGGTGCGCGGCGGCGAGTGCGGCGAAGCGTTCGACGTCGAGCACCAGCCGTCGCGTTTGCGGGAAGCGATCGGCCAGCCAGCGCTCGCGCGCGTCGGCGTCGCAGCGCTCGAACGCGGGTCGGGTGTAGCTGATCAGCAGCACCTCGTCGCATTGCGCCAGCGCGGCGTCGATCACCAGTTCGTGGCCGCGATGCAGCGGGCAGAACTTGCCGACCACCAGGCCGCGACGATGCCGCTCGCTCATGCCGCGGCCGCCGGTTCGGCCCCGCGCAGGTGCAGCCAGTGCCGCCACGACACCACGGCGTTGATCCAGTACACCGCATACAGCACCGAGGTGAGGTACAGGCCGCGGCTGGCGTACAGCGGCACGGCGATGGAGTTGACCAACAGCCAGAATGGCCAGCTCTGCACATGGCGGCGCATCATCAACAGCTGCGCCACGATGCTGAAGGCCAGCACGGTGGAGTCCAGGAACGGTGCATAGGCGTCGGTGAAGCGATGCAGCAGCAGGCCGTAGCCGAGTGCACCCAGCGTGCCCGCCAGCAATTGCCACAGCAGTTTGTGTACAGGCAGGTCGGTGACCGGCAGCACTTCGCCGTGGCGTCCGTGCAGCCACTGCCACCAGCCCACCACGCTGGTGACCACGAAGAACGCCTGCAGGACCGTATCGGCGTATAGACGGCTATTCAGAAAGACAAAGGCAAACAGGCTGCAGCCGACGATGCCGGTCCACCAGGTGTGCACGCTGTTGCGTCCGGCCAGCAGGATCGAGGCGCCGGTGATCAGGTTGGCGGCGATTTCCAGCAGGTTCATCGGGCGTCGTCCAGATCGGAGCTGTACTGCATGATCTTGTCGTCTTCCTCGATGGCGTGGAGGCTCAGCGGCAGTTCGCCGAGCAGGGCGCGCAGCGCCAGCCGGGCGTCGTCGTCGCAGCTTGATTGCGCAGGCAGCCGCAAGGCCAGTGCGCCGTCCGCTTGCTGGTGCAGGCCGTAATGGGCCAGCGGCAGATGGCCAAGCGCGTGGCTGACGTCGATATTGTTGAGCCAGCGGCCGTCGGCGTGGCGGAAGCGCACCGGTGCGCGACCGGCCAGTTCGCGCAGCACCGGGTCGGCGGCGGTGTGCGCGAGTGCGGCGTGATCGCCGGTGCGATAGCGTAGCAGCGGCAGGCAGAAGTTGAAGCCGCCGCTGACGGTGATCTCGCCGCGCTGGCCTTCGGCTACCGGTCGCCCGGCGGGATCGAGAATCTCCACGTACAGCCGATCCTGCAGCAGCACGTGGCCGCCGGCCGCGGCATCGAACACGGCGATCGGGCCGACCTCGTTCATCGAATAGATGTCCAGCACCGGGCAGGCGAAGCGCTGTTCCAGTTCGGCGCGCAGGCCGGTGGTCAGCGTCATCGAGACGTTCAGCAAGGCGCGTGGTCGCATCCGTGTCGGCAGGCGCAGCAGCTCGGCGAACGAGATCGGATCGCCGGCCACGATCTCCGGCGCCATCGCATCGAGATAGCGCGCGCGGTCGGCGGGATCGCGCCAGTCGTCCGGGTGCAGGTTGATCTTGGCCAGGCCCGATTCGTCCATCGTCGGCGTGATCGAGACATAGGTGAAGCACTTGCGCTGGTGGCCGAGCAGGATCACCCCGACCTGGTCGCGACCATGCCGCGGCTCGATGCCGAAGCGGCGCAGCGCGCGTTTGTGGAACGCCAGGTAGCGCCCGGCCACCTGCGGATGCGAGGGGATCAGCAGCGGATGGCCGGTGGTGCCGGTGGTGCGGAAATTGATCAGCCGCTCCAGCGGCAGCGGATCGGGCACGAAGCGGGTGATGTCGGCTGACAGCTCGGCGCGCGAGATCGTCGGCAGTTGCCGGAAGTCGCGCGGCGGCAGGCCCAGCGCGCGGTAGTACGGCACCTCGTCGAACACGTGCTGCACGAAGGAGTCGAGCCATGCCGGCGCTCCCGTCGCTGGCCAGCCGGGCGTGGCCGCCAGCGTGTGCTGTTCGAATTCTCGCAGCGCCGCCACGTCGTCATGGGTCAGGCGGTTGCCGCTGTGGTTGCGGAAGATTGGCGCACTCGGGTGCTCGCGCAGCCGTTGCAGCATGCGCCGGCCGGCGTCGGTGAGCGTGGGATAGCGGTCGTGGTCGCTCGCTTCGGTCACTCGCGCGTCCACTTGTCGGCGGACTCCTCGGCGGCTTTCTTCGCCAGCGCTTCGCGGATCGCGCGGGCACGTTCCTCGGCGGCGCGGCTCGCGGCGAGCAGGCGTTGCCGCTCGGTGCCGCTGATGCGCGACAGCCGGTCGCTGGCCTGGGCTGCGGTCTCGCCGGCCGGGCGATAGCCGAGGTGGGCCAGCAGTACGCGGGCGAGTTCTTCACGGCGATCCGGATCCTGCACGAAGCGCGGCGCGGGCGTGGTGGCGGCCAGTTCGGCGAGGTCGCCGTCCAGCCGTGCCAGCAAGGCTTCGCCGCTGCAGCCGGCGCCGAGGAACCAGCCGTCGGCGAGCAGCCAGCAGCCGACCTGCACCAGGGCGAGGCGGTTGCGGTCGGCCCGGGCGTCGTTCGAGGCGAAGCGCTGCAGCACGTCGCGCCCGGCCCGGGCGCCGTGCATGCGCAGCAGGTCGTGCACCAGTGCTGGCACGGCCACGCTGCCGCGTTCGCCGATGCGCGGTTCATCGAGGAAATCCGGCGGCGTTTCCGCCAGCCGGCGGGTCAGGGTTTCCAGCAGCGGGCCTTCACGTTGCACGCTTATACCTCGAACTTGGCGAATACATGATTGGCGCGGCAGTCGGCGCAGGCCGCTACCGCGTGTTGCCTGCGTGCGGCGCGCCAGTGCGGCGACAGCGCCTGCAGGTCGTCGATCGTGCGCAGCTCGTCCACGTGCCGGCCGTAGTCGTCGACGCTGAAACTGCACGGGGCGATGCGGCCGCGCTCGTCGATGAAAAGGAAATCCTCGCCCGGCGCGCAGTCGCCGATCGCCACGGCGCGATCGTGCACGTTGGCCTCGATGCGCTGCAGATAGTGCGCGCTGCCTGCCAGTCGCGTGCCGTGGCGCAAAAGGCGTTGACGCAAGCTTGGCAACTGTTCGCGCAAGCCAGCCACATCCTGCGGGCGCAGCCGGTGTGCGGGGAAGAACTCGGGGCGGTCGCGCCCGCCCAGCGGATTGAAGCTGATCTCGTCCACGCCCCAGCCCGCCAGCGTCTCGCACAGCTCGGCGAACGACGCCACGTTCTGTCGCATCAGCACGGTGTTCACGCGCAGCTTCAGCGGTGCGCCACAGTCGTCGCGTTCGGTGACCAGGATGAGGATGTTTTCGCGCAGGCGCTGCCAGCCGCCGGGCCAGCCGCGCATTGTGTCGTGGAAATTGGCCGGGCCGTCGATGCTGACCGTGATCTCGGCGAAGTGTTGCAGCAGCTGCCGGCGTACCGTGGCCTGCTGCAGCGTGCTGCCGTTGGTGGTGGCGCTGATCGCCAGTCCGGCCTCCTCGTGCAGCATCCGCGACACGCGCCACAGCGGCGGCCACAGCAGCGGCTCGCCGCCGAGCCAGCTCCACAGCACGCGCTGGCCAGTGGTGTGTTGGTACTCACCGAACAAGCGGCCGAGGCGCTCGACCGTGGCGGCATCGATCGCGTGGCGCGGGCCGGGGCGGCGACGGTCGTAGGCGCAGAAGCCGCAGCCGAGGTTGCAACGCTCGCTGACCCGCCACAGCACGATCATCGCGGCGCCTCCCCGGCATAGTGCTTGCGGGCAAAGGCGCGGGCGAACGTGACCAGTTGCTCCATCGCGGTCACCGCGTGGATGTCCCAGCCCTGTTCGTCGCGGGCGCGAATCAGGTCGGCGGCCCAGTGGCCGTACTTCGCGTCGGTCCAGTGCGGTGGCAGGTTCAGCGCCATGGTGCCGCCGGCGCCGCCGCGGGCGAGCGCGTCGGCGGCGACCTGCCAGCCGCTGTTGCCGCGCTCGTCCTCATCGAACATCGTGGTGATGCCGTCGTCGGAGATCTGCAGGATGTGCACCGGCCGCGCGTGCTTGCCGCGGCTGGCGTAGGTGTCGCGCAGGCGATGGATCGGGAAGCAGGTGGCGCCGCCGTAGAAGCCGGTGAGCACCCGCAGGATCGCGTCCTCATCGCGGACGAAGCCGTCGGTGGCGGTGACCTCGTGCTTGCCGCTCCACAGCGTGGCCTGCACGCGCGAGCCGGCGCGCAACGCGGACAGCGCGATGATGCTGCCGGCCAGGGTAAGGAACGAGGTGCGCTGCTGCGGGTTGGGCATCGAGCCGGAACTGTCCACGTAGATGTCCAGGTCCACCGGCACGCGCTCGCGCGCGCGCGCCGGTGCGTTGCCGTAGACGCGGCGCACGGTGGTGAGGCCGGGGATCACCCGCGGCGACTGCAGGGTGCTTTGCAGCCAGTCGATCTCGTCCAGCGGATCGCCGATCCGCCACGGCTCCAGCCCCTCCAACTGCGGTTCGGGCGAGGCGGGCGACAGCCGCACCGGGAACGGCACCAGGTCGGCCAGCGCGCGCTCGCGGTAGTAGCGCACCGCGATCTCGTGATCGGTCAGGGTGATGCCGGCGGCGCGCAGCAGTTCGCCGTATTCGAACGGCTCGCGCGCCTGGCTTTTCGACTGCTGCGTGTTCGGCAACGGTGCCGCGGGCGGTGCGGCGTCGCCGGTGATGCCGGAGTCGCGGCCGGGGTGGATCGCGCCGTCGATTTCGTCCGCCTCCACATCGAGCACGCCGCTGGGATCGCAGTCGGCGGCGGCCTGGGCGGTGTCGTGCAGGAGGCCGATCGCGCCGTGGCGCCGCTCGCTTTCAACCAGGTACGGCAGCAGCAAGGTGGCGAAGCGGCCGGCACCGTCCAGCCAGTCGCCGGCGTAGACGCGCACCAGTCGGGCACCCAGCCAGGCATCGCCGCCGGTGGCGTCGTCACCGGCGCCGCCAAGGCTGCCGCGATCGAGCTGCCACAGGTCTTCGTAGATGCCCATGTACAGCGCCCACAGCGGATCATGCGCGGGCGTGCCGGCGGCCAGCTTGCGGTAGATGTCGGCCATGCGCAGGCCGGCCTGGCGCTGCAGACGGTCGTTGATGAACAGATCGGTGTAGAGATTGGCAACCATCGGCGCGTGCCGCTCCAGCGTGGGCAGCGCGCGGCGGATGCGCGCTAGCAGACGGAACTGGTCGGTGGCCGTGGCCGGCGCCAGTACATGATGGCCGATCTCGTGGGCGAGAATCTCCAGCGCGTAGTCATCCAGTGCCAGCGCGCGTACCTGCTGCAGGTCCACCACTACGCGCTGGTCGGCCAGCCGGATCATCGCGAAGCTGCCGCTCAGGCCTTCGCCGGCGGCGTCGACGCGGCTCTCGCACAAGCGCGGGTCGCGCAGGCGGGTGTACTTGCTCCAGGTGGCCAGCGCGACGGGCCAGCTGGCGCGCCAGCGTTCGAGCAGGTCGGTGGCGGCCGCCAGCGTGTTCACGCGTCCCTCGCCGGGTTTAGGGCGGGCACTGCCCGCCGGCTTGTCCGCGCGGCGCGGCGAAGAGCGGCGGGCAGGGCCAGCCCTACGCCGGCAGCGTGCGTGGCTTCCGGTTTCATGTGCGCGGGAACAGCGCGATGGCGTGGGTGTAGGGCGAGCTCAGCGCCAGCGTGTGCGCGTCGGCCACCGCGAGCAGGGAGTCGCCTGGCCAGCCCAGCGCGGCGACGTGTTGTGGCGGCGCGGTCACCTGGTGGGTCGATGCCGCATCGAATTCCGCTGCGCTGGCCGGCAGCAGCACGGCGCCGTGGCGGTCGGCGAGCAGCAGCCGGTGGCGATCCGCGCTGCGTACCATGAAGCCTTCGTCGGCGGCGCGCAGTTCCGGCGGTTGCGCGAAGTGGCCGCCGAAGCCGCTGAAGGCGCCGATCTGCACGCCGCTTGCCGGCACCTGCTGCGCGCCGTGCCAGGGATCGGCCAGCAGCGCGTCGCGCAGCGCGGGCCAGTCGCTGGCCGGGTCGGCGTCCAGCGCGGCCAGCGCCAAGGCGGGCGGCAGGATATTCGCGGCGGCCAGCGCACCGCGTCGGTAGTGCGCCATGCCGGCACGCCAGGCCAGCAGCTGGCCGAGCGCGCGCAGTTGCGCCAGCTCGGCCACCTCGCCGGCCAGCGCGGTCATCCATTGCAGCCAGTCGGCCACACGCACCTGCGGCCACTGTCCCAGCTGGATGACCGCATTGCCCAGCGCGCCGAGCACCGCCTGCGGTTGCGCGGCGAGCAGGCCGGCGTGGCGCGGCGCCAGTTCCAGCCACACCTGATCGACCCACGGCTGGCGCGCGCCGGGGCCGGCCAGGCCTTGCGCCACCAGATCGAGCGCCATGTCGTAGCCGGCGATCGCCACCGCATGGACGCGTTCGGGCGCGATCGCATCGACGGCCTGCACCACGCGATCGAGCGCGCTGCCGACGAAGCCGGCGAAGGCCGCGTCGTCGAAACCGGGGTGGCGGTGGCGAACTTCAGCCGCGCGCGCATTGAAGCGGCTGCGGCCGGCCGCGAGTGCACGGGCCAGCGGTGCGCTGACGGCCATCAGGAAGCCCGCAGCCAGTTCAGGTAGTTGGTGTAGCGCTGGTGCAGGTACTTCAGTTTCAGCAGGTCGTCGTACAACGGGCCGTAGAGCTTGCGGCCGGCGGCGCGCTGTTCCACCAGGTGCTCGATCTTCGACAGCCGCGCCCGCGTCTCGCGCTCGCCCAGTCCATCCAGGCCCTTGGCAAATTCGGCGGACAGCTCGCCGACCGGGTCGTTGCGATCCAGGTCCAGCCGGTCGTATTCGGCGTTGGAGAGGTCGAACAGGTGGCGCAGCCAGCTCAGCCGGTCGCTGCGGAAGGCGGCGTGTTCGGGCAGCGCGAAGAACGGCGCGTCGAGGTCGGGCTGCAGCTTGTCGTGCAGCACGAACGGCAGCACCTGGCGCAGGTCCTCCAGCTCGATCGCCGGGTTGCCGCGGAACCACGCCATCGCCTTGGCGTACACCAGCAAGGTCATCAGGTTGCGCACCGACAGGCCGTTGCGGGTCTGGCAACCGAGGTCCTTGAGCCGGTCGCGGCCGTTGTCGGCGGCGGTGAGCTGGTGCCATTCCGCGCCGGACAGCCGCGCGGTGTCCTTGGTCATGTACTCGAACTGGCTGCCGGCGGTTTCCATCAGCTCGAACTGGCTGCTGAAGAACTCCAGTCGTCGGCGCAGTTCCTCCGGCACCGTCACCGCCAGCACCTGCTTGCCGGCCGCGTCGATGTCGGCGGCGCTGAAGACGATCTCCGGCGGCACCATCTCCTCCGGCCGCACGCCGGATTCGATGCGCAGCAACAGCTCGTCGAGGAAGCGCGGGTTGAACGACAGCGCCTGCACGATCACGTCGATGCGATCGCGCAGCGCCTCGATCACCTGGTAGGTGCCGCCGCCCTGGTCGTCGTTGGCGGTGAGGTACCAGGCCGATTCCGGGCACTCGTAGACGTGGTTGAGCATCTCCGCGTAGTTGTCGCCCATCACCGTGAGCAGGGCGCTCTGGGTGCGGGTGGGGATGCGGTTGTATTCGTCGATGATCTTCACCCGCATGCCCAGCCAGCTGCGCCAGGCGATGCGGATGTCCTCCATGCTTTGCGCGCCAGCCAGGTCGGCCGGCAGCGGATTGCCGAGCAGGTCGGCGAGGGTCATTTGCGGGTGGCCGTGCTGCATGGCGCGGCGCACTTCCTTCACCGAATAGCCGGCCAGCACGCCCATCAGGATCGCGCTGGCGGTCTTGCCGCGGCCGGGCCCGCCCACGAACAGGCATTTGCGGCGGGTGGCGAAGGTCAGCAACGGCAGCAGGATGAAGCTGGAGTAGCTTTGCGCCGAGGGTAGGTTCAGCGTGCGCTTGCTGTCGCCGATGGTGAACGCCGCGGCGGCGCCGTCGTTGTACTCGATGTCGTAGTGCGGACTGATCACCGCGTTGTTGACGATCCAGAAGTAGGCCTGGCGCAGCTTTTCGTCGAGCGGGAGCGCCGTGGCGGCGGTCTCCTCGCCAGCATCCAGCGGTCCCTCGTACAGGCTGGCGACATCGAACTCGCGTGTCGCGGCCGGCACGGCACGCGGATTGGTGGGCGCCTTGGAGACGCGCTGGAAGAGCTTGAAGCCGGACATGCGGACCCCTGTGTCATGCCACGGCGGCAACGTTGCCGTCCATGGCCTCGGCGCGAATTCTGGCGCATGCGGCGGGTTCTGGCCAACGACGCAGGGCGCGGAAGCGCGTCGGTGTCGCAGCGCGCCGACGGGTCGGCGCGTGGTTCAGCCCGGCAGTGTGTCCAGCTCCTGCAGCCGCGGCATGCCGCCCTGCGCGCCCAGCTTGGTCACCGACAGCGCGGCGGCGGCGCAGGCCTTGCGCACGGCTTCGGGTAGGCCTTCTTTCAGGAATACCGCCAGCGCACCGTTGAAGGTGTCGCCGGCGCCGGTGCTGTCGATCACGTCGACCTTGAAGCCGGGCTGGTGTATGGGTTCGGGGTGGATGTCGTCGCGATACCACGCGCCATCACCGCCACGGGTGAGCACCACGGGGCACGGGGCGCGGCGCATCAGTTCGCGGAAATCCGTCGCTGCGTCGGCGTCCAGCGCGGTGGCCAGCTCGTGCTGGTTGGGAGTGAGGTAGCTCGCCAGCCGGAGCCACTCGATGGGCAGCGCTTGCGCGGGTGCGGGATTCAGGATCACCGGCACGTTTTCGCGGCGGCCCAGGCGCAGCGTGGCCTCCACCGCATCCAGCGGAATCTCCAGCTGCACCAGCACGGCGTCGGCGCGGGCGATGGTGGCGTGGGCGGCCTCGACCTGGGCCGGGCTGACGCGGGCGTTGGCGGCGGGCACCACGAGGATCTGGTTCTCGCCATCGGCCACCGTGATCGAGGCGGTGCCGCTGCCCTCGTCGGCCAGCCGGGCGACGTGATCGAGATGGATGCCTTCCCGTGCCAGCCCGGCGTGCAACTGGTCGCCGAAGGCATCACGACCCAGCGCGCCGACCAGCGCGACCTCGGCGCCCAGCCGCGCGGCGGCCACCGCCTGATTGGCGCCCTTGCCGCCGTGGGCAGTGAAGAAGCGCGTGCCGAGCAGGGTCTCGCCCGGGCCGGGGAAGCGCGGCGCCAGCGTGACCAGATCCAGGTTGATGCTGCCGACGACGACGATGCGGCTCATGGGTGCTTCCCGGCGGGTGGGCTTTCAGGACGAGTCCGAAAGCTTACCCGCTGGCGTGGCGCATTGAGCGCGAAGCCAACCCCATAGGAGCCCGCTGGCGGGCGATGCTCCTGCTCTGATGCATCAAAGCCAAGACATCGCCCGCCAGCGGGCTCCTACGGGGTTTTTCTGGAGATCAGGGCGAGGGCGCGCGGCCGATGCCGGTGTCGCCGCCGGGCAGCAGCGCCGGCGCAGGACCGGCCACGGCGAGCAGGGACTGGGCGTAGCCGTCGCCGACGCACAAAGTGGAGACTTCGTCCCAAGCGAAGAACGAGGGTTCGCGCATCCACTCCGCGTCGGGGCTCAGCTCCTGCAGGAAGAAGCCGTCGTCTTCGATGCGTTCGAGGCGGCCGATGTAGCACACTTCGCCGGCCTCCTCACTGTCCACGTAGACGCCGATCACCGTGGCCATGGCACCGGCGGCCGCCACCGCCTCGCGGATGGAGTCGAGCGGAAAGCTGCTCGGCAGGTCGGGGGCGATGCCCTTGAGCGCCAGCGCCTTGGCCATGAAGACGTGGTGGGCTTCGGGGGCTTCGAGCTCCGTGATGTCGCTGTGCCGCATCACGTAGATGCCGTCGTCAGTGAGGCCGTCGCCGACGACCCACAGCAGGATGAACTCGCGGCCCACGCCACCCACGTAACCGCAGAAGCTGCCGTGTTCCAGCGCGCCACGCCACAGGCGCACCATGGTGTGGTTCTGCTGGGCTTCGCGCAGCTCGGCGCGCAGGCCGCGGGTCTTGAATTCGATGATCTTTGCCATAGCGGTGCCAGTTTAGCAGAGTGGCGCACTTAGCTGGTTCGGAGCGTGTTGTGACACGTTGTCAGCCATTGCATGCAACATCACGGTAATTTCAGCAATTTCGTTGAAAATTTCACTGATTCGCCGCTGTTGCGCTCGACTGGCCCTCCCTGGCCGGAGCGGGCGGCGTTCAGAGTATGTAGCGGCTCAGATCCTCGTTGCCGGCCAGGGCGCCAAGGTTTTTGCCGACGACTTCAGCGTCGATGCGAAAGGTTTCGCCGGATTTGTCGGCAGCTTCGAAGGAGATTTTCTCCAGCAGGCGCTCCATCACGGTGTGCAGGCGGCGGGCGCCGATGTTCTCGGTGCGCTCGTTTACCTGGAACGCGACCTCGGCCAGCCGGTCGATGCCCGACTCGGTGAATTCCAGCGTGACGCCCTCGGTGGAGAGCAGGGCCATGTACTGCTTGGTCAGCGCGTTGTGCGGCTCGCGCAGGATGCGCTTGAAGTCGTCCACGCTGAGTGCGGACAGCTCCACCCGGATCGGCAACCGGCCCTGCAGCTCGGGGATCAGGTCCGACGGCTTGGCCAGCGAGAACGCGCCGGAGGCGATGAACAGCATGTGGTCGGTCTTCAGCGGGCCGTACTTGGTGGAGACGGTGGAGCCTTCCACCAGCGGCAGGAGATCCCGCTGCACGCCCTCGCGCGACACGCCGGAGTGGCCGTAGTCGCTGCGCTGCGCCACCTTGTCGATCTCGTCGATGAACACGATGCCGTTCTGCTCGGCGGCTTCCACCGCCTGCGCGCGGATTTCCTCGTCGTTGAGCAGCTTGCCGGCCTCCTCGTCGATCAGCAGCGGCCGCGCCAGTTTGATCGCCAGTTTGCGGCTCTGCGTCTTGGCGCCGCCGATGTTCTGGAACATCTGGCGCAACTGCGCGCCCATCTCCTCCATGCCCGGCGGCGACATGATCTCCACGCCCACGTTCATGGCGAAGTCCAGCTCGATCTCGCGCTCGTCCAGCACGCCCTCGCGCAGTTGCTTGCGCAGCTTCTGGCGGGTGTCGCTGTCGATCGCCGGTGCGGCCGGCGCGTCGTGGCTCCAGTCGGTCGGCGGCGATTGCCGGCGCGGCAGCAGCGCGTCGAGGATGCGATCCTCGGCACGGTCTTCCGCCTGGGTGCGCACGCGCTTCGCCGCCTGTTCGCGGGTCAACTTGTAGGCGATCTCGGCGAGGTCGCGGATGATGGATTCCACGTCCTTGCCCACGTAGCCGACCTCGGTGAACTTGGTCGCCTCGACCTTCACGAATGGCGCGTTCGCCAGCGAGGCGAGGCGGCGGGCGATCTCGGTCTTGCCCACGCCGGTGGGGCCGATCATCAGGATGTTCTTCGGCGTGATCTCGTTGCGCATCTCAGGCTGAAGCTGCATGCGCCGCCAACGGCTGCGCAACGCCACCGCCACGGCGCGCTTGGCGTCGTGCTGGCCGATGATGTAGCGGTCGAGTTCGTTGACGATTTCGCGGGGAGTGAGTTCGGACATGGCGGCGCCGGAATATGTGGAAAAGCTACAAGGCTCTTGGTGAGAAGTGCGGTCACGGATGGCCGCCCGTTTGATCCTCGCGATCAGGGACGATCGCAAAAACCGTGGTGAGAAGTGCGGTCACGGATGGCCGCCCGTTTGATCCTCGCGATCAGGGACGATCGCAAAAGCCATGGTGAGAAGCGCGGTCATGGATGGCCGCCTGTTTGACCTTCGCGATCAGGATCGATCGCAAAAACCACGCCGCGTGAATCACAACTCTTCGATCGACACGTTGTGGTTGGTATAGATGCAGATGTCGCCGGCGATCTTCAGCGCGCGCTCGACGATGGCGCGGGCATCCAGTTCGGTGTTTTCCATCAGCGCCAGCGCGGCGGATTGCGCGTAGGGCCCGCCGGAGCCGATGGCGATCAGGCCGTGTTCGGGTTCCAGTACGTCGCCGTTGCCGGAGATCAGCAGTGAAGCCTCCCTGTCGGCCACCGCCAGCATCGCCTCGAGGCGGCCGAGGCGGCGGTCGGTGCGCCACTCCTTGGCCATTTCCACCGCGGCGCGGACGAGGTTGTTGCCGTGCTTGTCCAGCTTCTGCTCGAACAGCTCGAACAGGGTGAAGGCGTCGGCGGTGGCGCCGGCAAAGCCGGCCAGCACGTTCTGGTCTTTGCCCAGTCGGCGGATCTTGCGTGCGTTGGCCTTGGCCACGATGTTGCCCAACGTGACCTGGCCGTCGCCGCCGATCACGACGCGGCCGTTGCGCCGCACGCTGACGATGGTGGTGGCGTGGAAGGATTCCATGGGAGCTCCGGAGGATGAACCCACCACGTGGGGGCAGCGGTGGCAGGTTCAATACGCGGCTGGGGCCAGGCCGCCCGCCGCACCCCGGCCCGCGCAGCGGCCGCCGCCGCAGACGGGCGGTTTTTCAGCGGCGCTCAGGCTTGCCGCCGCATCAGCTCCACCAGCCAGTCCACGAACACGCGCAGGCGCGCCGGTAGTTGCCGCTGCGGCGCGTACAGCACGTGTACCGGCAGCGCGGGCGGTGGGAGTCCGGGCAGCACTTCGCGCAACTTGCCGGTGGCGAGCGGCCCGGCGATGCGGTAACGCGGGAATTGCGCGATGCCCAGCCCCGCCTCGCAGCAGGCGACATAGCTGTCCGCGCTGTTGACGGTGACGCGCGCGGGCAGGCTCACGGCGCGGTGCCGGCGGTTCACCACGAATTCCAGCGAAGGCTCCGGGCGGCGCGTGGTGGGCGAGGTCCAGTTCACCGCCAGGTGGCCTTGCTGCAAATCCGCCAGTGTGGCGGGCTGGCCGTGGCGGCGCAGGTAATCGGCGCTGGCCACGGTGACCTGCGCCAGCGTGGCCACGCGCCGCCCCACCAGACCCGAGTCCGGCAGCTCGCCCACGCGCAGTACGCAGTCCACGCCTTCGCGCAGCAGATCCACGAAGCGGTCGCTGCTGCCGATGTCCAGCTCGATCTGCGGGTAGCGCGCGCAGAACGCCGGCAGCGCGGGTATCACCATTTGCCGCGCCAGCGTGGCCGGCAGGTCGATGCGCAGGCGGCCCTGCGGCTTGAGCGCGGCCTCGCGGAAATCAGCTTCCACCTCGTCGAGGTCGGCCAACAGGCGCACGCAATGCGTGTAGTAGGCCTGGCCGTCGCGGGTGACGCGCTGGCTGCGCGTGGTTCGCTGCAGCAGTTGCGCGCCCAGCCGTGCCTCCAGCGCCTTGATGGCATGCGTAACGGTGGCGCGCGGCAGGCCGAGGTCGTTGGCGGCGGCGGTGAAGCTGCCCAGTTCGACGATCCGCGCGTACAGCCGCATGGTGTCCAGTCGATCCATGGATTGTTGTTGCCGATGGAATGGTGATGGTGATTATTGGGTATTTATCCCACAACGGCCACGGCGCAGCATGGCGCCACCTTCCCCACCCGAGCGACGCCATATGCAAACCCGCACGCTAGGAAACCACGGCCCCCGCGTCTCCGCCCTCGGCCTCGGCTGCATGGGCATGAGCGACTTCTACGGCGACCGCGACGACGCCGAAGCCATCGCCACCATCCGCCATGCGCTGGATCGCGGCCTCAGCCTGCTCGACACCGCCGACATGTACGGCCCGCACATCAACGAGGAACTGGTGGGCAGGGCGATCAAGGGGCGCCGCGAGCAGGCCTTCGTCGCCACCAAGTTCGGCATCGTGCGCGACCCGGCCAATCCGGGCGCACGCGGCGTCAACGGCCGCCCCGAATACGTGCGCGCCGCCTGCGAGGGCAGCCTGCAGCGGCTCGGCATCGAGACCATCGACCTGTACTACCAGCACCGCGTGGATCCGACCGTGCCGATCGAGGAGACCGTGGGTGCGATGGCCGGGCTGGTGCAGGCCGGCAAGGTGCGCCACCTTGGCCTGTCCGAAGCCTCCGCCGCCACGCTGGAACGGGCGAGCAAGGTGCATCCCATCGCGGCGTTGCAGAGCGAGTTCTCGCTGTGGACGCGCGACCCGCAGCACAACGGCGTACTCGACGCCTGCCGCCGGCTGGGCATCGCCTTCGTGGCCTACTCGCCGCTGGGCCGTGGCTTCCTCACCGGTGCGATCCGTTCGCCGGACGACTTCGAGGCCGACGACTACCGCCGCTCCAGCCCGCGCTTCCAGGGCGAGAATTTCGCGCGCAACCTCGCCCTGGTGGACAAGGTGCAGGCCATCGCCGCCGACAAGGGCTGCTCGCCCGCGCAACTGGCGCTGGCCTGGGTGTTGGCGCAGGGCGACGACGTGCTGGCGATACCCGGCACCAAGAAACGCTCGCGGCTGGACGAGAACCTGGGCGCGCTGGACGTGGTGTTGTCGCGGGACGACCTCGCCGCCATCGATGCGGTGTTTCCGCCCGAGGCGGCGGCCGGCGCGCGTTATGCGGCGGCAAGCATGGTGCATGTCAACGGCTGAGGTGCTGGTTACCCGTTCGCCCTGAGCGTAGGCCCGAAGGGCCGGAGTCGAAGGGCGCGCCCGAAGGCGCTTCGACTTCCTCGCTCCTCAATGCCAGCGCCATCCATGGCGCTTCCCCGCGTGCGCCTGCTTGCGCAAGCTGCGCTCAGCGCGGACGGACTTGGCCGAGGCCATGGAACCATGCCCCTCGCAAGCACGCACTTCCACTGCTGGCTGAAGCCCTCTTCCGCAAGCGGGAGAGGGCTTCAAACCTCAAGGCATCGCGTAACTGTTGTTGGAACGGTCCGCGTCAGGCAGCTTGTGCTCGGGATCGAGTTCCAGCCTGGCGATGGGCTTGCCGGTATCCAGCGTGAGCTTGGGCGTGGCGCCGTAGCGCCAGGCTTCCACCGGCACGCGCACGTCGCGGTGGCTGCCGTCGGCAAAGTCCACGCGCAGCGTGGCGGGCATCACCAGCTTCTGCTGGCTGACCAGGTTCACCACCGCGCCCTTGGCCGGATCGTTGTCCACGTAGCTGGCGCCGGTCACGCCCATGTCCAGCTGCCAGTTGTCGAGGTACCAGCCGCGCCACCACCATGAAAGATCCTCGCCCGCGGCGCTGTCCATGAAGCGGAAGAAATCCGACGGCGTGGGATGGTGATACGCCCAGGTGCGGATGTAGGCGCGGAAGGCGGGGTCGAAACGATCCGGGCCGAGGATCTGCTCGCGCAGCAGGATCAGGCCGAGCGCGCCCTTGTAGTAGGTGAGCGGGTGGCGGTATTTCTCGCTGATGGTGTCGGCGTGCGCCATGAGCGTGGGCGCGTTCGGGTCGGCGAGGATGGGCAGGATTTCATCCACCGGGTTGCCACCCTTGGGCGCGTATTCGCCGTCGCGCTTGGGGCCGTATTCGCCGTGGTTGAAGGCGTCCGAAGCGTAGACGTCGATGAAGGTGTTGAAGCCTTCGTCCATGAAGGCGTGGCGGCGCTCGTTGGAGCCCACGATCATCGGGAACCAGGTGTGGCCGATTTCGTGCGCGCTGATCCAGAACAGCGGCTTGCCGCCTTCATCGAAACCGTCGAACACGATGCCGGGGTATTCCATACCCGCGCCGTGGCCGCCGAGGTTGATCGCCACCGGCCACGGGTACGGATACCACTTGGCCGAGAAGTGCTCGATCACGCCCTTCACGTATTCGGTGGAGCGGTTCCATTTGTCCGCGCCCACGCCTTCGACCGGGTAGATCGACATGGCCAGCGCATGCTTGTTGTCCGGCAGCTTGATGCGTGCGGCATCCCACACGAAGGCGGGTGAGGCGGCGAAGGCCACGTCGCGGGTGTGCTCCATGTGGAAGCGCCAGGTCTGCGTGCCGCTGCGCGTGGGCCGGGAGGCCGGGTCGTTCACTTCAGCGGGCTTGCGGATGTAGACCGTCTGGTCGCTCTTCGCGGCTTCGGCGAGGCGCGCGCGCTCGGTGGCAGTGAGCACCTGCGCGGGGTTGGTCAGCTCGCCGGAGCCTTCCACGATCCAGTTCCACGGCACCGTCACCGCGTAGTCGATGGTGCCGTATTCGAGGTAAAACTCCTGGCCGAGGTAGGGCAGCGTGTCCCAGCCGCGGAGGTCGTCGTACACCGCCATGCGCGGGAACCACTGCGCGATCTCGTAGATGTCGCCGTTCTTGCTCGGCGTGACCGCGGTGCGCCCGCCCCACACGCCGGGCACGGTGTAGTGGTAGCGGATATGCAGCTTGGCCACGCCGTCCTTCGCCTTCAAGGGCGCGGGCAGATCGATGCGCAGGCGGGTGTCGTCGACGAGGTAATGCACCGGCTTGCCGTCCACTTCCACCGCGTCGAGCTGGTAGCCCGTGGTGGATTCACCGGGCTTGCCCGGCCACGGTGAGGTCAGCGCGCCGCGCGAACCGGGCCGGTAGATGTTCTGGTCGAGCTGCACCCACAGTTCATCCAGCGCGTCGGGGCTGTGGTTGGTGTAGGTGATGGTTTCCTCGCCCGCGAGCGTGTGCGTGGCGGGCTCGATGCGCGCGTGGATGTCGTAGTCGGCGCGGTTCTGCCAGAACGCCGGGCCGGGCTTGCCGGCACTGTCGCGGAAGGCGTTCGCCGCATGCGGCAGCGCGAGCGGCGCGAACAGCGCTTGCGCGTCGAAAACGGTGGGTTTGTCTTGCGCGTGCAGCGGCGCGCAGACGACGACGGCAAGCAGGGCGGCGGCGCCAGCCGGCAGCAGGTGCTTCATGGGGACGGCTCATGGGGGGAGGCGGCCCATTATGGAAAGCGCGGCGCCGGCGCGGATAGGCCAGAAGTCACCGTTAAACTAGGCCCATGCACACCCCCGACGACTCCCAGCTCGGCAAGGCCACGGTCTACGCCGACCGCTACGACCCCAGCCTGCTGTTCCCCATCCCGCGCGCGGCCAAGCGCGCCGAGATCGGCGTGGGCGAAACCCTGCCCTTCCACGGCGTCGACATCTGGAACGCCTATGAGCTGTCGTGGCTGGATCTGCGCGGCAAGCCGCAAGCGGCGGTGGCGGAATTCCGCATCCCCGCCAGCACGCCGAACATCATCGAGTCGAAATCCTTCAAGCTGTACTTGAACGGTTTCGCGCAGGAGCCGCTGGCCAGCGCGGATGCCCTGCGCGCGCTGCTGCAGCAGGACCTCGGCGCCGCCGCCGGCGCCGCGATACACGTGATCCTGCACCCGGCCCGCACCGCCGCGCATGCCTTCGCCGACCTCGAAGGCGAATCCATCGACGCCCTGCCCGTCGCCATCGACGACTACGGCCCGCCCAAGGCCGACTACCTGCACGCCGACACGCAGGCCGCCACGGTCGAGGAAATCCTGGTCAGCGACCTGCTGCGCTCCAACTGCCCGGTCACCGGCCAGCCGGACTGGGCCAGCGTGCAGATCGCCTACCGCGGCGCGCCGATCGACCGCGCGGGCCTGCTGCGCTACCTCGTCTCCTTCCGTACCCACAGCGAATTCCACGAGCAGTGCGTGGAGCGCATCTACATGGACGTGATGGCGCGCTGCGCACCCGCGCGGCTCAGCGTGTACGCGCGCTACACCCGTCGCGGCGGGCTGGACATCAACCCGTTCCGCAGCAGCACGCCGGCCACGCCGACGAACGTGCGCGGCGCGCGGCAATAGGGTATCGCGAGGTTTTTCGAGGTCTCTGGCCGGCGGCCACCGGCCACGCCGGGCTAACCGGCGCTTCAGCCGGCCTCGGTTAGCCTTGGCGTTCCCGGCGCGCACGGATCACGTTGTTTGCATGCGATGCCGGCCTGCGGAGATCGTCATGCATCGTCTGGTTCGACTGTTCGTCCTTGGCTGCGCCACCACGGGCCTTGTGGCTTGCCACAAGCATGCCGAGGCACCGGCGGTGCCAGCGGGTGCGCACTCCGCGCCCGCGCATAGTGCGCCGCGTGCGCCCGCGCCTGCCGCCAGCGTCAAGGCGGCCGCGCCCGTCGCCGCGCCCGCGCCCAGCGCGACCTTCCGCGTCGCCAGCCTTACCGTGGGCAGCCTGATCGACCCGGTGAGTTACGCCGTCACCACGCGCGGCGACCGCTTTTCACCTGAGGTTTCCACTCTCTACGCCAGCGTCGCCACCACCGGCCGTACCGACAAGGCCACGCTCACGGCGCACTGGCGCTATCTCGAAGGCCAGGGCGTGGCGATCAACACACTCTCGCAGAGTGTCACCGCCGACGGCGCCGCCATCACCACGTTCAAGGTGCACAACCCGAACCGCTGGCCGGTGGGCCGTTATCGCGTGGAAATCACCCTGGACGGCAAGCCGGTCGCGCAGCAGGATTTCACGGTGGGCGAAGGCAAGTAGGCGCGGCGTTTAGGGCGCGATCCTGCGCTTGAGCCCGCGCGCCAGCACCGGCGGCAGGCGCGGCAAGACGCGCAGCAGGTACGGCAGCACGCGGCGTTTGGCGCCGGCCAGCGCCTCGGGCACGCGGGCATCGATCAGGTGCGGCCCGGGCTGGGCGAAGGCGTAGGCCAGCGCGGTGCAGAAGTCCTCGGCGCTTTCCGTGCGCACCGCGTGCACGCCCATGCCTTGCGCGAGTTGGGCGAAGTCCAGCCGCGGGCCGTGCAGGTCGAGCTGGGCGCGCGCCTTCGGCCCGGCGCTTGCCGCGCCGACGCGATCCAGCTCCACGTTGAGCACCGAATAGCTGGCGTTGTTGAACACCACCACGGTGACGTCCAGCTGCTCGCGCGCCATCGTCCACAGTGCCTGCAACGTGTACATGGCGCTGCCGTCGCCCACCAGCGCGAGCACCGGGCGCTCCGGGCAGGCGATGGCAGCGCCCACCGCGCAAGGCAGGCCCTGGCCGATGGCGCCGCCGGTGAGGGTGAGCAGGTCGTGCCGCGGCGCGCCCTGGGTCAGTGCGCCCAGCAGCAGGCCCGAGGTGATCGCCTCGTCCACCACGATGGCGCGCTCGGGCAGCAGGCTGCCCACCGCCTTGCACACCTTGGCGGCGGTGAGCCGGCCGCGCGGCAACGCGGGCCGCGCGGGCGCCTGCACGGCGGGTTCGACCTCGCCCGCTCCCATTGCGGCGACGAGTTTCGCGAGGCTGGCGGCGGCCTCCTCGTCGAAGCCGGCGAGCGTGTGCACCGCGCAGCTGGGCGGCACCAGGTCGCTGGCCTTGCCGGGATAGGCGAAGAACGACACCGGCGATTTCGCATCCACCAGCACCAGGTGCCGGTACGGCGCGAGCTGCACGCCGGCCATCTCCGCGAGGTAGGCGATGCGCTCCACCGCCGGCAGGCCGGCACCGCGTTCCAGGCGGGTGGGGAACACCTCGGCGAACAGCGTGACGCCGCAGCGCGCGGCGAGCCGCGCGGCATCGCGCAGCGGCGCCTCGCGCAGCGCGTGGCCGCCGAGCAGCAGGGCGGTGGGCTCACCGCTGCGCAGCACGGCGGCGATGGCGTCCACCGTTGCGTCGGCGGCCACCGGCGCGATGCGTGGCGCCGGCGGCGGACACGGCGTGGCGCCCGCGCCCCATGACACGTCGACCGGCAGGATCAGCGTGGCCACCTGCCCCGGCAGGCCGCGCGCGGCGGTGAGCGCCTCCACGGCATCGCCGCACAGCGCGGCGGTACTGGCGCTGGTACGCACGAAACCCGGCGAGACATTGCGCGCCACGGTTTCGATGTCCGACTGCAGCTGCGCGTCGTATTTCACGTGATGCGTGGCGTGGTCGCCCACGATGTTCAGCACCGGCACGCGGCCCTTGCGCGCGTTGTGCAGGTTGGCCAGCCCGTTGCCCAGGCCGCAGCCCAGGTGCAGCAGGGTGGCGGCGGGCTTGCCGGCCATGCGCGCGTAGCCATCGGCGGCGCCGGTGGCCACGCCCTCGAACAAGGTCAGCACGGCGCGCAGGCGCGGTTCGCCGTCCAGCGCGGCCACGAAGTGCATCTCGCTGGTGCCGGGATTGGTGAAGCACACCTCCACGCCGGCATCGGCCAGGGTCTGCAGCAGGGCTTGGGCACCGTTCATGGCGATCTCCGTGGATAAGCGTCTGTGGAACATGCGACCGGACGGGCGCGGGGCCGCAGCGACCCTGAGCGCGGCCTGCCATGGCCGGCGGAGCCGAAGCATCACGCCGGAACCTGATCAGCGTCGGCCCGGCAAGCGTTCGTCCTGAACCGTTCGTCCCGGGCGTAGCGTGGCGGAGCCGAAGGACGTTCCCCTTCGACTGCCGCGCCCTCAGCCTGCGCCACGCACCAGCGCGGCGCACTTCTCGCCGATCATGATGGTGGGCGCGTTGGTGTTGCCGCCGGTGAGCGTGGGCATGATGGACGCATCGGCCACGCGCAGGCCGTCGATGCCATGCACGCGCAGGTCGGCATCCACCACCGCGTGGGGATCGCTGGCCGGGCCCATCCTGCAGGTGCCCACCGGGTGGTATTCGGTGTCGGCGCTGCGGCGCAGTTCGCGTGCGATGCCATCCGGGTCGTCGGCGTGGATCGGCGCCAGCATCGCCCCGCGCCAGGGCCTGAGTGGCGGCGCATCCATGATGGCCAGCGCGCGCTGCACGCCGCGCACCAGCTGCGGCAGGTCGTCGGGATGGTTGAAGTAGCACGGGTCGATCACGGGCGCGTCGCGCGTGTCGCCGCTGGCCAGGCGCAGCTCGCCGCGGCTCTTCGGCCGCAGCAGGGTCACGTGCAGGCCGATGCCGCTGCCCAGGTGCAGCTTGCGGTTGTGGTCTTCCACCATGGCGGTGAGGAATTCCAGCTCGATGTCGGGCATGGCGAGCGTGGGGTCGCTGCGCAGGAAGCCCACCGCCTCGGCCACGTTGCTGGTGAGGCAGCCGCGCCGTTCGCGCCGCCAGCGATGGATGCCGCGCAGGATGGCGAGCGCGCCGGCCGGCGAGAGCGCAAAGCCGGCGTCGCGTCGCGGCGAGCGCCAGTTGAGGCTGGCGGTGATGTGGTCCTGCAGGTTCTGGCCGACGCCGGGCAGCGCGTGCACCGTCTCGATGCCCTGTTCGCGCAGCGCCGCTGCCGGGCCGAGGCCCGAGCACAGCAAAAGCTGCGGCGAACCGTAGGCGCCGGCACAGACGATCACCTCGCGCGTGGCGGCGAGGCGCTCCGGCCGGCCATCGCGCACGATGTCGATGCCGGTGACGCGGCGGCCGTCGAACACCAGGCGCTGCGTGGTCGCATGGGTGAGCACGGCGAGGTTGGCGCGGCGGCGAATGGGGGCGAGATAGGCGTACGCCGCGCTGCATCGCTCGCCGCCGCGCATGGTGACCTGCGACGGCGAGCAACCTTCCTGCTGCGCGCCGTTGTAGTCGGTGGGCATGAGGCCCGTGGCCGCGCAGGCGTCGAGGAAGGCCGTTGTGCTGGGAAAGGGGTCGCGCAGCCAGCTCACGCCCAGCGGGCCGCCCCGGCCGTGCCAGGGGTTTTGGCCGTAGCACTCGCTGTCCTCGGCGCGCTTGAAGTACGGCAGCACGCTGGCGTAGTCCCAGCCAGGATTGCCAGCGGCGGCCCAGCCGTCGTAGTCGCTGGCATGGCCGCGGCAATAGATCATCGCGTTCACCGCGCTGGAGCCGCCCAGCACCTTGCCGCGTGGCTGGAAACCGCGCCGGCCGGCGAGCCCCGCCTGCGGCGTGGTCTGGTAACGCAGCACGTGCCGGCCGATCTTGGCGCCCAGCGCGAAGCCCATCGGCGCGCGGATCAGCACGCTGCTGTCCTCGCCGCCGGCCTCGACGAGCGCCACGCGCGTGCCGGCGTCTTCACTCAGGCGCGCGGCCACGGCGCAACCGGCGGAACCCGCACCCACCACGATGACATCGAACGTCTGCATCGGTTTCAGTCCCCTTGTGTGATCGCGCGCGCCGCCGCGCGTGCGGTGAGTATGCAGCCTGGCAGGAAGCTGCCTTCCAACGAGCGTTTGCCGCAGGCGCCGCCGCCGCCGAAGCCCGCTGCCTCGCCCACTGCGTACAGGCCGGGGATGGGCGCGCCGGCGCGATCCAGCGCGCGGCTGGCCAGGTCGGTGGCCAGCCCGCCCAGGCTCTTGCGCGTGATGAGTTGGGTGCGGATGGCGATGAATGGCCCCGCGCCACGGGCCTGCAGCGGCGCGGGCGCGCAGGTGCGCAGGCGATCCGGCCCCCACTGGCGGGCGTGGCGGATCAGGCGCAGCTGGGCGTCGTTTTCAAGTTTTTCGCCGCGCGCGAAGTTGGCGTCGAAGGCGTCCGCCGTGGCCTGCAGCGTGGCGGCGTCCACGTCATGCGAGGCGGTGAGCGCATTCATCTTTTCGGCCAGCCCGGCCAACGTGTCGGCCACCAGGAAATCGCGGCTCTCGCGCTGCATCTGGCGCAACAGGCGGTGGTTGCCGAGCAGGGTTTCCTTGAGGAAGGGCAGCAGTTGCTGCTCGCGGATGCGCGCGTTGTGCTCGGCGCCGGAGATGGCGAATTCCTTCGCGCCAATGCGCCAGTTCAGCAGCTGCCAGCTCCAGGGTTTCTCCTGCGCCGTCACCTGCTGGCACAGCCAGTGGGTGTCGAAGCCGGTCACCAGCGGCTCCGGCCCGATGCGCCGGCCGCGATGATCCAGCCACAGCGCCGACTTGCAGGGGATCAGCGACAGCCCGTGGCCAGGGAAGTGCGGGTAAGGGTGAGGGATGCCGGCGGCGTAGTTCCACATGTCGCCGGCATGGCTGATCTGGCCGTCCAGATGGCGCGCCACCCAATCGTGCAGCGCGCCGTCGGCGAACGGATGCGCGCCGTTGAGCATGCTCGCCGGCGGCGGGTGGGCCGCGCTCCAGTGCTTGCGCACCTGGACGTGGCTGCCGTTGAGGCCGCCGGTGGCCAGCACCACCACTTCCGCCGCGATGCGCTGCTCGGTGCCGCTGGCCTCGTCCAGTGCCAACGCGCCGCAGACGCGGCCGGCACGGGTTTCCAGCGCAATGGCGCGATGGCGATGCAGCAGGGTCAGCCGGCCGGCCGCGCCGGCCTCGTGCAGCGCGTCGATCAGGCGCCGCATGAGCGCCAGCGAGGTGCCCCACAGCACGTGGTAGCGCGGCAGCGTGTTGCCCTCGCCGAAACGGCCGCGCTCCACCCAGTTCACCGCCGGCAGGAAGCGCAGCCCCAGCGCGGTGAGCCAGTCGTACACCTCGGGCCGCGAGCGCTCCACGTAGTGCTCGGCCCAGGCGCGCGGCCAGTGTTCGTCCGGCGCCAGCTCGCCAAAGCGCAGCCAGTCGGCCAGCGCGCGGGCGGGCGTGTCGGGGATCCGCATGCGCGCCTGCTGCGGCGTGCCCACCAGCGCCATGCCGCCGAAGGCCCAGCGCGCGAGGCCGCCGAAGCGCGCGGGCGTGTCGCGGTCGAGCAGGATCACCCGCCGCCCCGCGCGCAGCAGCTCCAGCGCGGCTACGATGCCGGCCAGGCCGCCGCCGATCACCAGTGCTTCTGCCTGTCGCGTCGCCATGCTGCCCCTGCGTCCCCTGCCCTCGTCGCCCCATTGATAGCGCGTTACGATGGCGGCGCGATTGACTTCATGGGCCAAAGCGATTGACTTCAGCGGCCAGCGTCTCGATGAGTTGGGTGAACACCGTGCTGCAGGCCGCCGAACACCTGGGGGTGCCGCGCGAACGCGTGCTGGCGCGGGCCGGTATCGGCGCGCAGGCGCTGCGGCGCGAGCGCTGGCCGGTGGATCACATCACCCGGTTGTGGCGTGCCGCCGTGGCGGTCACCGGCGACCCGGGCTTCGGTCTCAAGGCGGGCGCGCTGACCGGGCCGGCGAGCTTCAACATCGTGAGCTACCTCCTGCAGTCGGCGGCGACGCTGCGCGAAGCGGTGGCGCTGGCGCAGGCCTACCAGCCGCTCATCAGCGACGGCGGGCGCATCCAGTTCATCGCCGGGCGCGATGCCGGCTGGCTGGTGTACCACCCGCGCCAGGGCAGCCTGGCCTTCAGTCCACACCAGATCGAGGCCGTGCTCGCCGCCACGGTGCGGCTGATGCATTGGCTGGCCGGCAGCGGCCTGCGCCCGCGCCGCGTGCAGTTCAGCCAGGCGCGGCTGGCATCGCTGGCCGATTACCGCGAGGTGTTCCATTGCCCGGTGGTGTTCGAGCAGGCCTTCAGCGGCGTGGAGGTGGCCAACGCCGCGCTGGATGCGCCGCTGCCGCAGGCCGACGCGCAGCTGGCGCGCCTGCACCGGCAGTACGCGCAGGCGCAGCTGCTTGCGCTCACCACGCCGGACGACCTGGTGCGCACCACGCGCGACTGGATCGCCCAGCACCTGGCCGGCGGCCAGCCCGATCGCGCACTGGCTGCCGCGGCGCTCGGGCTTAGCGCGCGCACGCTGGCAAGGCGCCTCCAGGCCGAAGGCACCAGCTTTGCCGCGTTGCATGACGCCGCGCGCCGCGATGCCGCGCTGGCCGCCGTCGCCCGTGGCGAGCACTCGCTGGCCGTGATCGCCCAGCAACTCGGTTTTGCCGAGCCCAGCCCGTTCTGGCGTGCGTTCCGCCGCTGGATCGGCACCACCCCGGCGGCATGGCGGGCCGGGCGCAGGCCCGTCGATCCATCGGTGTAACGGCGCCCCGCGCGGGGCTGGAACGCCTGTGGCGTGGCGGCGCTAACCCGGCAAGGACGGCGACGGGCCGCAGGCATCCACCGCCCGCCGGCCCAGCGCGGGGTCGTCGGTGAAGAACGCATCCACCCCGGCGGCGAGCAGGGCGCGCATCTCGGCCAGGCTGCCGGCTTCGGCGCGATGGGCCGGATCGTCACCCTCGCGCAGGGCGGGCGGCAGGAAGGCGTTCTCCGGGCGCAGGGTGTAGGGGTGCACTTCCAACCCCGCCGCATGCGCCTCGCGCACCAGCGCGGTCGGGGCGCCCAGCCGGCCATCGGCCGCGAGCGGCAGGATCGCGCGCGTGGACGGGCCGATGGCATCGGCGTAGCGCGCGATGTCACGCAGGCCGACCGGCGTCATCATTGCGGCGTAATCCAGCGCGCCACCGGCTGCCGCGATGTCGAATGGCTGGCCGTCCAGCTCCAGCAGCTGCAGCAGGCGCACGTTCGCCAGGCCGCGCCGCCGCCGCGCGCCGTCGAGGTACTTGAGGTTGCCCACCTCGAAGGACTGGATCTCCACCGGCGCCGCGCGGGTGTACGGGTGCGCGGCGAGGGCGTCGAGCAGGGCGTCTTCCATCGGCAGGCCGAGACCCGCGAAATACGTGCCGTGCTTGATCTCGGGGATGAGCCCCACCGTGCGCCCGCCGCCCGCCGCCAAGGCCACGATCTCGGCGAAGGTGGCAACCGGATAGCGGCCGTCGTGCGCGGTGCCGCGCAGCGCGGGCAGGCGTTCGCGCGCGCGCAGCGTCTGCAGCTCCGCCAGGGTGAAATCCTCGGTGAACCAGCCCTCCACCGCCACGCCGTCGATGGATTTCACCGTGCGCCGTGCGGCGAACTCGCCGTGCATGGCCACGTCGGTGGTGCCGGAGATCTCATTCTCGTGGCGCGACACCAGCACGCCGTCCCGCGTCATCACCAGATCCGGCTCGATGAAATCCGCGCCATCCGCGATGGCTCGCGCATACGCGGCGAGCGTGTGCTCGGGCAGGTGCGCGCTGGCGCCGCGATGCGCGATCACGCGCACGCACGCGGCCAGCGGCGGTTCGGTCGGGGTGGACATGGGCGGCTCCACGCGGGCTGGAGCCGCAGCTTAGCCGGCGTCGCGGCTGGCTGCTTCAGCGCGCGGGCGGCGCGCCACGCAGCGGGGCGGTGGAGCCGCGCACTACCAGCTCGGGGCTGAAGCCTTCGTTGGTTTCCTCCAGCGGCTCGCCGTTGGCGGCGCGCTGCAGGTTGCCGATCAGGCGCTGCGCGGCGCGCAGCGCGATCTCCTCGGTGGCCTGGCGCGCGGTGGTGAGCGCGGGCCAGGACTGCTTGGAGAACGGGCTGTCCTCGAAGCCGGCGATGGAGAGCTCCCACGGCACGCTGATGCCGCCCGAATGCGCGGCGGCGAGCACGCCGGCGGCGATCTCGTCGTTGGAGCCGAAGATGGCGGTGGGGCGATCCTTCAGCGCCAGCAGCTTGCGTGCGCCGCGGAAGCCGTCGTCGAAGGAGTAGTCGCCGGCAAGGATCAGCTTGCGGTCCAGTGCGATGCCGTAGTCCTTCAGCGCATCCTCGTAACCCTGGTAGCGCTCCGGGCTGGAGCGGTGATCCTGGCCACCCCACAGGAAGCCGATGCGGGTGTGGCCGAGCTGGATCAGGTGCTCGGTGATCGCGTAGGCGGCGTCGCGGTCGTCCACGTAGACGCAGGGGTAGCCGTCGCGCGGGTCTTTGCGGGCGGAGATGATGCGCATGAAGGGCACCTTGGCCGCCGCCAGCCTGGCGATCAGCTCCGGCTGCTCGGACATCGGCGGCGCCAGCACCAGACCGGCCAGTCGCGCGTTGGCGGCCAGCGCCACCAGCTCGTCGGCGAGCCTGGGCGAGGTGGCGTCGCAGGGATGGATCTGCAGGCCGTAGCCGCTGGCGCGGCAGGCGGCCAGTACGCCGCTCTGCAGGCTGATGACGTAGTGCGCGTTGGGGTTGTCGTACACCAGACCCACCGCGTAGGCGCGCGTGCTGCGCAGGCTGCGCGCGGAGGGGTCGGGCTGGTAGCCCAGCGCATCGATGGCGCGCTGCACCTTTTCGCGCGTGCGCGCATGCACTGCCGGTTCGTTGTTGATGACGCGCGAGACGGTCTTCAGCGACACGCCCGCCTGCTCGGCGACATCCTTGATGGTTGCGCTGCGCAAGCCTGGCCTCGCTGGGTGACGGGTGGTGCGGCGCGCGGCGCCGCGAAACATGGGGGCATTCTAGCGGACGGCGCGTCGCCGGGCGCTTCAGTCCGCCGCGTGCCGGCCCGCGCGATGGCCGCGCAGGCCGTAGTAGAGGATGTACAGGTAGCACGGCACCATCAGCAGCACGAAGGCGCTCTGGAAATCGATGACTTCCTTCAGGTGCACGAAGGCCTGCGGGATCAGCGCGCCGCCGGCGATGCCCATGACGAGCAGCGCCGAGGCGGCTTCCGTGTGCCGGCCCAGGCCCTTGATCGCGAGCGGGAAGATGGCTGGCCACATCATCGCGTTGGCGAAGCCCAGTGCGGCCACGAGCAGCACCGAGACGTAGCCGGTGGTGGCCCAGGCGCCCAGCGCGAACAGCACGCCGAGCACCGCCGACAGCGCCAGGTAGCGTTGCTGCGAAATGAAGCGCGGGATCAGCACCAGGCCCGCGACATAGCCCAGCAGCATGGCGCCCAGCGTGAAGGCGGTGAAGAACTTGGTCTGGTCCAGCGGCAGGCCGAAGCCGGCGCCGTAGGTGCCGATGGCGTCGCCCGCCATCACCTCCACGCCCACATACAGGAACAGGCACAGCACGCCCAGCCACAGGTGCGGGAAGCCGAAGATGCTGCGGTCGCGCTGGCCGCTGGCGTGTTCGTCGTTGGCGCCGGCGGGCGTGATCTCGGGCAGCGGCGAACGCAGCACCCAGATCGCCAGCAGCGCCAGCACGCCGGCCATCACCATGTAGGGCAGGTGGATCTTTGCGGCGAAGGCGGCCAGCAGGATCTCTCGGGTGGCCGGATCGGCGGCCTTCACCTGCGCATCGAGGTCGCCGATGCCGTGCAGCACCAGCGCGCCGATCACCAGCGGGGCGAGGATGCCGGCGACCTTGTTGCAGATGCCCATGATCGCGATGCGCTGCGCGGCGCTCTCGATCGGCCCGAGGATGCTGATGTAGGGGTTGGAGGCGGTCTGCAGCAGCGACAGGCCGGCGCCGATCACGAACAGGCCGAGCAGCGCGCCGGCGAACAGGCGCACGGTGGCGAACTGGCCGAACAGCGCCGCGCCGACCGCCATCACGAACAGGCCCAGCGCCATGCCCTTCTTCATGCCGGTGCGGCGCAGGATCACCGAGGCTGGCAGCGACAGGAAGAAGTACGAGAGGTAGAACGCCATCGGCACCAGGAAGGCGTACACGTCGCTGAGGTCGAACGCCAGCTTGACGAAGGTAATCAACGGCCCGTTCAACCAGGTGACGAAGCCGAAGATGAAGAACAACACGCCGATGACGCTCATCGGGCCGAGGTAGGAACGGTCGGACGGCGTGGCCGCCAGCGTGCTTGCCATGAAAGCTCTCCCCGTAGCGGCCGGGCTGCCGCGGCTGCGCGGCGCATGGCCGCAGAAGACTCTTTATTGGCCGGAATGTACAACGTTGTCAACTGGGCCGTCGGATAGCCGTGGCGCACGGCTCGCGGCGCAGGGTGTCACGGCGCGGTTCGCGGGCATCGGGGCGCGCTGGCGCCTGTTGGTGCGGTGTCTGGTGGGCTTTGCCATGGCCGTCCTGGCGGGCCGGGAAAGATTTTGCCGGACGGCACTTGACAACGTTGTCATAGGCATCCCAGACTCGCTCGCCACAGCCTGCCGTGCGATGTGCGTCACGTTGCCAGCCGGGCCGGAAGCCGATCGAGGGGGATGTTCACGTGGGTGAGTTCGCCAGCCAGCATCGCGCTGCCCAAGCGTCGCCGTCGCCAGTGGGCGTCGCCGGTGACGGCGAGCCATTCCTGGCCGCCGACGTGGGCGGTACGCATGCGCGCCTTGGCCTGGTCCGGGCGGTCACTGGCAAGCGTCACCCGGTCAGCGTGCTGCACTACCACCGCTACCACTGCGCCGACTGGCCCGACCTCGGCAGCATGCTGTGCGATTTCATGGCGCAACTGGCGGGCAGCGGCCACGCCGCGCTGGCCGGACAGGTTCGGCGCTGCGTGGTGGCCAGCGCCGGCGTGGTGCTGGACGGCATCATCGTCAACGAGAACCTGCCGTGGCCGGTGGCTATCGACGCGCTGCGCGACGCCACCGGGTTGCGCGAGCTCGAGGTCATCAACGATTTCGAGGCGGTGGCCTGGGCCACCCAGTTCCTCGCCGATGGCGACACCCTGCCGGTGATCGAACCTGTCCAGCGCCCCGCCCGTGGCCCGGTGCTGGTGATGGGGCCGGGCACTGGCCTGGGCAGCGCGGTGCTGCTGCCGCGCGCCGGCCATGCCCAGGTGCTGCCCACCGAAGCCGGCCAGATCTCGCTGGCGCCGGGCAATGCGCGCGAAGGCGAGATCCTGCGCCTGCTGGCGCGCGAACGCCTGCATGTCTCCTACGAGGACGTGCTCTCCGGCCCGGGCCTGCTGAACCTCTACCGCGCGCTGTGCGAGCTGCGCGACGAGCCGGCGGTGCTGGCGACGCCAGCGGAGATCACCGGCGCGGCGCTGACCAGCCACGCCGGCGCGGCGCGGGAGACCCTCGGCGTCTTCTGCGGCCTGCTCGGCAGCTTCGCCGGCGACCTGGCGATGCTGTACGGCGCCAGCGGCGGCGTATTCCTCGCCGGCGGCATCCTGCCGCAGATCCAGGGTTTCCTGCGCATCAGCAGCTTCGCCGAGCGCTTCCACAACAAGGGCGTGATGCGCGCCTTCCTGCAAAAGATTCCCGTACGACTGATCGAGCACGGCCAGCTTGGCGTAATTGGCGCCGCAAGCTGGTTCCTGGACGAGCGGCTGAAACAAGGCAGCACGCCGCCGCACTAGCCACCCGGCGCCACCGGTTACCCGATGCATCACCACCATGGCCACCCGGCCCTGAACCACGCCAGCCTCTGAGGGGAGGACACCATGAACCATCGCAAGACACTGCTAGCCGCCAGCATCGTCGCCGGCTTGTGCCTGTCCGTCGGCGCGTACGCGCAGGACGCCGGGCAGAACGGCGGCACGGCGAACAAGAAGGACGCCAAGCAACTGTCGACGATCACCGTCACCGGCATCCGCGACAGCCAGGCGCTGTCGATCGACACCAAGCAGTCCGCCGATTCGCACGTCGAGGTGGTCTCCGCCATCGACATCGGCAAGCTGCCGGCCAAGAACGTGGCCGACACCATCGCCCAGCTGCCTGGCGTGAACATCGCCGATGCGGCCGGCGCCGAAGGCGGCTTCGACGAGGCCGACCGCGCCAGCATCCGCGGCAGCGCGCCCTCGCTCACCCTGACCACGCTCAACGGCCACGCGCTCGCCTCCGGCGACTGGTTCGTGCTCGCCGGCGGTTCGCGCAGCGTGAGCTACTCCATGCTGCCGTCGGAAATCGTGAGCCAGGTGGTGGTGCACAAGAGCGCCGAGGCCAACCAGCTCGAAGGCGGCGCCGCCGGTTCCATCGACATCATCACCCGCAAGCCGCTGGAGTTCGCCAAGTCCTTCAGCGCCGAAGCCAGCGTGGGCGGCGTCTATGCCGACCTGCCCGGCAGCACCAAGCCGCAGTTCAACGGCCTGGTCAACTGGAAGAGCGACGATGGCCGCTTCGGCGTGCTGGCCGAAGCCTTCTACGAGGATCGCGCGCTGCAGCGCAACGGCCAGGAGATGCTGGGTTATTCCTACATCCCCACCGGCTCGGCGGCGGCCACCAGCCTCGGCCTGGGCGCGGCCACGCCAGGCAGCAAGAGCACCGGCGTGTTCTATCCCAACCTGCCGGGCGCCGTGCTGTTCACCCAGGAGCGCAAGCGCAAGGGCGGCTCCATCGACGTGCAGTGGAAGGTGGCCGACAACCTGACCCTGAACCTCGACACCTTCTTCTCCAAGCTCGACGCCACCGACTACAACCGCAACTACATGCTGCGCGCGCGTGACCAGCTGCCGGCGCAGGCCACCACCGGCACCATCCAGGGCAACATCCTCACCAGTGCCACCCTGCCCGGCGCCGCCAACATCTCGCAGGGCATCTACGACATGATCTCGCGCCCGGGCGAGGGCGAATCGAGCGCCTTCGTCACCCTGGATGCCGACTGGAAAGCCACCGACAGCCTCGACTTCAAGTTCCAGGGCGGCGCCACGCGCGGCACCGGCCGCACACCGACCCAGGACGTCATGGAGATGGACACCGGCTACGGTGCGAGCGCCGGCTATGCGATGAACGGCCTGGGCAAGCCGCTGAACTGGAACATGAGCGGCACCAACAACGCCTACACCCCGGCCACCTCCGGGCTGGACTGGATCTTCGGCGACCAGGGCATCCACGTCACCGACAAGGAGCGCTGGTTCCAGGTGGACGGCGAGCAGGACTTCGACGCGGGCACGCTCTCCTCGCTGCAGTTCGGCGCCCGCTACAGCAAGCACACCCACGAGAACCCGTACGCGACCAGCCAGGGCCCGAACTGGGCCTCGGCCGTGCAGTTCGGCCAGAACCCGAGCATCTACCCGGCGGCCGGCGGCAACTACCCGGGCGACTTCGCGAGCCAGCTTGGCGTGGGCCAGATGCCCTCCAACATCTGGTACTGGACGCCGGCGCAGCTGGCGCAGCTGAACGCGCTGTACGCCAACCGCGCCGGCAGCGGCCCCGCCTCGCGCTTCTATCCCAACGACATCTACTCGATCACCGAGAAGAACGCGGCAGCCTATTTCCAGGCCAATTTCCAGGGCAGCGCCTGGAGTGGCAACGTGGGCCTGCGCTACGTCTCCACCAGCGACAACATCGGCTACACCAGCGCGTCCATCATCGAGAACAGCTACAGCGGCCCGTACAACAACTCGCCGTGGTATCCGAACGGCTGGTACTGGAACTACCACAAGGGCCACTACGGCAAGCTGCTGCCCAGCGCCAACCTCAAGGTCAATCTGGACGACGACGGCAGCCTGGTGGCGCGCTTCGCCGCCTCGCAGACCCTGACCCGCCAGGACTACGGCCAGCTGACCGGCTTCGTGAGCCTGTCCGATCCGATGGCCGCCAACGTGCTCGGCGGCGGCAGCGGCCCCAACCCGAACCTGAAGCCGCTGATCTCCACCAACTTCGACGCCTCGCTGGAATGGTATTTCGCCAAGCGCGGCCTGCTGTCGGCCAGCGTCTACGAGATGGACCTCAACAACTACTACGACTACGGCACGGTCACCCGCAGCTACCTCAACAACTACCTGACCTTCGGCACCGGCAACCCGTCGCACACGCCGGTGTACAGCCAGTACCTGGTGAGCGTGCCGGTCAACGTCAACGGCACACTGAAGGGCGTGGAGCTGAACTGGGTGCAGCCGATCGGCGAGCACTTCGGCACCCAGGTCAACTACACCTACGCCAACGGCCATTCGTCCGGCGGCTCGCTGCTGTACAACCCGGACGGCACCTTCGGCAACAACATCGCCGCCGGCAACCGCCCGCTGTTCGGCACCTCGCGCGACACCGTCAACCTGTCGGCGTTCTACGAGGATGCGAAGTGGAACGCGCGCATCAACTACACGTACCGCTCCTCGTTCTACGACGGCATGATGGCCGTGCAGGCCGGCGGCCTCGGCAATACCCCGCCGCTGCTGCCGTACTACTCGGCGGGCACCGGCTACCTGTCGCTGTCGGCGGGCTACAAGATCAACGACAACCTCAACCTGTCCTTCAGCGCGATGAACCTCAACAACCCGACGCTGCGCTACTACGTCAAGGGTTCGCAGGCCGGCCTGGATTTCGGCAAGGCGCCCGAGGCGTTCTACATCAACGGCCGCCAGTACTACTTCAACGTGAACTTCAAGTTCTGATCCACGCTTCCGCTTGATCGCGACATGCGCGGGCCAGGGATGGCCTGCAATCTCCCCGAGCGGGTCCGGCGTCATCTTGCGGGCTCGCTTTTTTTTGTCCGGAAGCCCCGGGATTCGTGGCAAGCTTGGCCGTCCAAACGGGAGTTGTCGATGCGCCGCCCTTCCTTGCTTGTTCGCCGCGCCGGATGGTTGCTCGCGCTGGTCCTGTCGCCGCTGTTTGCCGCGCCGGCTGCCGCGCCGTCGCCGCTGCTGCCGCTGCCGGCCCAGCTCACGTCGCAGGCGGGCCAGTTCGTGGTGGATGCACGCACGCCCGTGGTACTGGCCGACCACGACCCTGCCACGCGGCAGAGCGCGCAATACCTCGTCGAGCTGGTGGCGCGCGTGCGCGGCTTGCATCTGCGCATCGTGCCGGGCGAAGCCAAGGCCGGCGGCATCGTGCTCGCGCGCGACCCGCAGGCGCCGGTGGTGGCGGCCGAAGGCTATGCGCTCGACGTCACGCCGCAGGGCATCCGCGTCAGTGCGCGCGATGCCGCCGGGCTGTTCCACGGTGCAGTCACGCTGTACCAGCTGCTGACGCCCGACGCGAAGCACGGCGCGGTGCGCGTGCCGGCGCAGAGCATCCGCGACTGGCCGCGCTTCGCCTGGCGCGGCCTGATGCTGGATTCCGTGCGCCACTTCCAGAGCGTCGCCGAAGTGGAGGCGCTGATCGATCAGATGGCGCAGCACAAGCTCGACGTGCTGCACTGGCACCTCACCGACGACCAGGGTTGGCGCATCCAGATCAAGCGCTATCCCGAGCTGACCCGCATCGGCGCCTGGCGCACGCCGCCCGACGCCGGCCAGGACGGCGAGCCGCGGCGCTACGGCGGCTATTACACGCAGGCGCAGATCCGCGCCGTGGTGGCCTACGCCGCCGCGCGTTACATCACCATCGTGCCCGAGCTGGACATGCCCGGCCACGCGCAGGCGGCGGTGGCGGCGTATCCGCAGCTCGGCGTCACCGGCGCGCGGCCGCAGGTTTCCGCCGACTGGGGCGTGAACCCGTATCTCTACAACGTCGACGACGACACCTTCGCCTTCATCGACCACGTGCTCGACGAGGTGATGGCGCTGTTTCCGTCCACCTACATCCATGTCGGCGGCGACGAGGCGATCAAGGACCAGTGGCGGGCCGCGCCCGCGGTGCAGGCGAAGATGCGCGCGCTCGGCCTCGGCAGCGAGGATGCGCTGCAAGGCTGGTTCATCGGTCGCATCGGCCAGTACCTCGAAAAGCACGGCCGCAAGCTGATCGGCTGGGACGAGATCCTGGACGGCGACAACCTGCCCAAGGCGGCCGCCGTGATGAGCTGGCGCGGCATCGACGGCGCGATCAAGGCCGCGATGATGGGCCACGACGTGGTGATGTCGCCTTCGCCGACGCTGTACTTCGACCACGTGCAGGGGGATTTGCCCGACGAGTTCGCCGGCCGGCTCGGCGTGGAATCGCTGCAAGAGGTGTACGGCTTCCAGGCCGTGCCTGCCGTGCTGGACGCCAGGCAGGCGCAGCACGTGCTGGGCGTGCAGGCCAACGTGTGGACCGAGCACATGCCCGGTTTCGTCCACGTCGAGCATGCCGTGTTCCCGCGCCTGGACGCGCTCAGCGAGGTGGCCTGGTCGCCAGCCGCCGCGAACGACTGGCCCGGCTTTCTCGCCCGCCTGCCCGCGCAACTGGCGCGCTACCGCGCCCAGCATGTCGCCTATGCCGACAGCGCCTTCGCGGTGCGCATCGCGGTGGACCGCAACGTGGCGCTGGCCACCGGCAAGGCCACGGTCACCCTGTCCGATCAAACCGGCTCCGGCGCCATCCACTACACGCTGGACGGCAGCGCGCCCAGTGCGGCATCCAGGCGCTACGACGCGCCTGTCAACCTGACGCTGCCGGCCACCGTGCGCGCCGCCAGCTTCGCCGCCGACGGCAGCGAACTGGCCGCGCCGCGCGAGCGCAAGCTCGACCGCGCCGCGCTGCTGAGCCGGCCCGGCCCGGCGCTGGCGAACTGCCCCGGCAGCGACTTTCGCCTGCGCCTGCAGCCCACGCCCGATGCCATCAGCACCCAGCCGGTGTACGCGGTGAACGTGTTCGACGCCTGCCAGATGTTCCCGGCCACGCTGATGGACGGTGTCACGGCCATCCACGTCGAGGCGGCACGCCTGCCGCGCAACTACGCGTTGGCACACGAGCAGAAGCTGGTGATGGCGCGCCCGCAGGCCACGCCGTTCGGCGAGCTGGTGGTGCACGCCGACCGCTGCGACGGCCCGGTGCTGGCCACGCTGCCGCTGCCTGATCCGGCGAAGTCCCCGCGCGAGTTCACGCTGGAGGCGAAGCTGCCGGCGCAGAGCGGCGAGCACAGCCTGTGCCTGCTCGACACCGCGCCCATCCATGGCCCGCTCTACGGCCTGGATCGGGTGACGCTGCAAGGCAAGCCCTGAGAGAGCCTGTGAAAAATCGCTCGTCTGCTGCGACGGCCGCCGAGCGCCCACGTGCCGACGTTCGAATTTCGCACCGACGCTGATGGCCCGCGTGCCGCCGGCCTCGTGCCCGCGGCGCGCCATCTCGGGCGCCACGGGCGCATGCGATGATGCGCGCTGGCGCGAGCCGCGAGGATGCCGCGGGGAGTCCGCGAGTCGCGCCGCCATGCGAAGGAAACGTATGCGTGATGCTTGCCGTGGGACGATCCGCCGACCGGGCCGGATCGGTGTGTGGGCCTTGCTGGCCGGCGTGATCCTCGCCGCGCCGTTGGCGCAGGCCGCCAGCCTCGATGCGGCCTTGCTGCCGACGATCCAGGGCGCCACCTTCGAGGTGGTGCAGGCCAAGCCCGCCGGTGATCCGCTGAGCTACGAGAAACCCTTGCCGCTGGATCTGCTGCCCTACCAGGAGCGCACCGACAAGTACTACTCCATCGGCACCGCCTTCGCGATCGGCCACGGCCGCTACGTCACCGCCGGCCATGTGTTGCTGGCCGGGCTGGACAGCCTGTGGGGCGCGCCCGAGCTGCGCGACGGCGCCGGCCACGTCTACCCGATCGGCCAGGTCGAGCAGTTCGACCTGCGCAAGGATTTCGTGGTGTTCACGCTGGCGCAGCCGCCGGGCAAGGCGGTGGCGCTGCCGGTCGACCGCACGCCCGCGCTCAACGCCGTGGTCTACGCCGTGGGCAATGCGCTGGGCACCGGTGTGGTGATCCGCGACGGCCTGTACACCTCCGACACACCCGAGCAGCAGGACGGCGCGTGGAAGTGGATGCGCTTCTCCGCCGCCGCCTCGCCCGGCAACAGCGGCGGCCCGCTGCTGGACAAGGACGGCAAGGTGATCGGCGTGGTGCTGATGAAGTCGGCCAACGAGAACCTCAACTACGCGCTGCCGATCCGCGAGGTGCTGGACGCGCCGGCGGGCCAGGCCGTGCTGGACACGCGCACGGTCTACCAGCTGGACCTGTTTGGCGACGTGCAGAACGGCCGGCTCAAGGCGCAGTTCGCCCTGCCCGAGAACCTCGCCGCGTTCTACCGCGACGTGCAGTCGCGGCGCGACGCCAGCGAGGACGCCATGCTCAAGGCGCTGCTTGCCCGCGAGGCGCCCACGCTCTTCCCCAATGGCGCCGGCGCGGCGCGCCTGTTGCACCAACAGAGCCAGATGGATGCCTTCCCCACTCTGATCGTGCGCGGCAGCGACGGCATCTGGCAGCGCCACGGCAACGCCGCGCGCGACTACGACCTTGGCCATGACGGTTTCGCCGCCGTGGGCACGGTGGGACGCAACGGCATGGTGCGCATCCGTCGCCCCGACGACGTGGATGCCGCGAGTTTCTACGCCAGCGCCAAGCTGCGCATGGATCTGCTGGCCCGCGCTGGCCTGTTCCATCGCGCGGTGGGCAGCGAGAGCATCAAGATCACCTCGTTCGGCCAGCCGGATCACGAGCGCACCTACCGCGACCGCTGGCAGCGCCCGTGGCATGTCGCGGTGTGGCCGATGCCCTATGCCAACATGCTGATGGTGGCCTACTCGCTGCCCACGCCGGAAGGCTGCGCGATGCTGTTGCGCATGGTGCCGGCCACGGGCCGCCACGACACCCAGCTCGACCTGGACGAGCTGGTCAACTTCGTCCACCTCACCTACGAGGGCAACCTGGCCCAGTGGCGGAGCTTCCTCGCCGCGCCCGCGCTGCAGCCGGCGGTCATGCGCGACATCCACATCGCCTTCGACTACGGCCAGCGTTTCAGCTACGACTCGCCGCGCATGGCCTTCGCCTACCCTTCCGCGCTGCAGGCGGTGCAGCCGGACAACCTGCTGTGGCTGGGCTTCCGCTTCTTCCTCGACGGCGACAAGCCGGTGTGGGACGTGGGCATCGTCGACGTCTGGAAAACCCAGGCCGGCGACGACCACGACAACGTGGATGTGCAGCGCTACATCGCGCCGCCGGCCGGGCTGGATGCCGATTTCACCAGTCGCTGGCGCAAGCTCAGCGAGCGCAGCTTCCCCTACAACGGCGAGGCGCGCTTCGAGAATGGCCTGATGAAGATCAACGCGGTGATCGCGCCGCCGGTTGCCGGTGCGACGTCACCCAGCGTGCTCTACACCGCTTTCTACGGCACCGCCGGCAACCAGCCGCAGACGCAGATGAAGGACAAGCTCGACCTGCTCACCCGGGATCTGCGCATCAAGGAGCACTGAGAGGCGCCCCTTTCAAGGTGTCACCTTCCGTGCTTTGGGCACACGCGCCGTCGTGACATGCGCGCGGGTGGTACTGCCGTCCACATAGCCCTTGGGCACCTTCGGTTTTGGGGCACGTTTGCTGCTGGCCAGAGGTTTGGGCTTGAGGCGCGCCGCCAGCGCCAGCAAGCGTTGCGCGAGCTGCGGTGGCGACAGGTGGCTGGCGCACGGGATGTGCTCCGCCGGCAAGGCCAGCGCGATGGCTTCGTGGCCGCTGACGATCGCCACAGCGAGGTGGAAGAGCGACACGTCCAGTAGCGGGTGCTCGGCCTGATGCGCCGGACGCGCCGATGAGTATTTCCGCAGGAAGCGAAAATACTCACAGGCTCTGAGGCAAGGGACGCCGAGGCGGCGTGTTTTTTATACGAAGTCCGGCCAAGGGTGGCCGGCCGTGAAGGCGTGCCCTCCGACGCCGTGTCACCGAGGTCGTCGGTGGTCACGGGTCAGGGTTGGGCTGCGGGCAGTGGCGCTCACTCTCCCGCACCGGCGATGGCATTCAGTTCCCGCTTTTGCACCACGCAGGTACTCACGATCAAGTCGTGCAAGCCCTGTTTTCGTGCCGTCCAGCCGACCATCACGTATCCGACGTAAAGGATCAGCGTGGACAGAAATTTGCTGAAGAAGCGCCCAGTGGCACGCAGAAAGCCGATGCGTGTTCCACGCATATCGACCACGCTGACGCCCAACACCAACTTGCCCGGCGTAGCCTGCCAACTTGAAGATTCGAAACCCGCCCAATACAACCACATTGGCACGATCAGGAACATGTTCATGCGCCTGTTATCGGCGGGAAGATGCCATCCAAACACGTGCTTTTCCAGCAGCACCAGCGGGAAAATGACAATCAGGCTGTCAACAAGGAAGGCGGCCACGCGGCGCCAAAAGCCTGCGTGCAGGCCGACCATTTCGCTGTTGGATGGCAGCTCGCACAGCAACCGTGGTTGTCCGGAGGCGGCCGCCCTGCGTGTGTTGGCCGCAAGGGTTGCGGCGGCAGGCTCTTCATCAGCGTCGCCATTCCTTTGCAGGACGCTACGCAGAGGCCGCCATACGTTCTGGCTTCCAGGGGAGGCTTCGGTCTGGCCATCCCAGGCACCACATCCCAACTGATGGCGCGCGAACTCGACGCTGACCGGCCCGTGTTCTGTGCCATTCAGCCGAACCCTCAGACCCTGGCCGTCATCCGGCAACAAAAGTGCTTTGGCACCGCAAGCGTCCAGCGCCTGCCAGAGCGTCATCGCTGCATCCTCATCCGTGCAGCGACCGGTCATCGGCAAACGTTTTCGTACGTCGCGCTCGAATGTTGCCGGGTCGCGTTCCAGGACTTGTGCCACGCGTTGCCATGCGGTTATCGCATCCGCGTCTGGTTTCAGCTCGTCAAACAATGTCACGGACCACTGCTGCATGGATTCATTCCTTCGTTTTGCCGGGTTGGGACGGATGATGCTGGCCGTCGCCGGCGGGTTCTAAAAATCCGGGGTGGTTTCTGAAATGCCTGGCATCCGCCCGCCAGTGGCCTTCGCATGCATGTTGCGCATCAATGCCAGCGCCCCGTTGCAATCGCCGCGATGACATCGCTGGCCTTGATGACGTGCGTTGCGCGACCGATCAGGAGGCGCGGCAAGTATTGCGGGCCGCCCGGCCACGTGTGCCCGCCGCCGCCGATCCGATACAACGTCACATGGACACCTTCGCGACAGCCTGTCCAGTCCGTGCGGTCGAGACGAACCACGCCCTTTCCTTGTTCGCGCGCCGCGCTGGGCGTGGGCGCGCAACCATCCCATTTCGCCCAATCCGCAAGCGTCGCCGGAACAGGCAGGACGGCACCACCGCCCGGCAGATGGATGTGCCCGCCCATGTAGGGGTCGATGGGATCGCCGGTGCCGTGGAATGCCACCACCGTCAGCGGCCGCGCTGGGTGGCAATCCGATTGCAGCGATGTTGCGGGCGCACCACTCACCGGCACGATCGCGTCGATGCGTGCCGACATTCGGCAACCAAGCAGCTGGATGAGATGCGCGCCGTTCGAAAAACCCGTGAACACGATGTGGCCGGTGTCGATGCTGTAGCGCTGCTCCAGCAGGCGCAGCAGTGCGCGTGCGAATGCCACGTCATTCACGCCGGCACGGTCGGCCGGCGAATTCACGCCGGCGGCCCACGAGCGGTCAACGCCTTTCGCGTACACGACGATGAAGTTCAGCCGATCGGCAACCGTGTCCAGGCCGGTCATGCGCGCCATACGTGCCGGCGAACTGCCGTGCCCGTGAAACGCGACGACCAGTGGCACGGCTTCACCCTGGCTGTAGTGTGGCGGCAGGTGTATCCGCCATTCGCGCGTTCTTCCATCGATGACGGCACTGTGCAGCGGATCGATGGTTGCCGCGTGGGCGCCTATCGGCGCGGCCAACGACAAGGCCGGCAGGAGCGCCACGCAGGCACGGCAACACCACTTTGCAAGTCGCATGGGGTGAACTCTCTGGGTGTGAGCGGCTATTCGGCCCGAGGCCGACCCCACCGCTGATTACGGCTGGTCACGCAGGTAGCCGTGTTTCGCGCAGAGTCGACCAGATGCGGCAGGCAGGCCGTGTTCTGCCGGGACGGAGTGCGCGAGGGCGTACATCCTGAGCCCTTGATGGTCTATCGCACGGCTTCGCTCCCGCACTTGTCGCTGCATATTTTATGAGCAATGCTCATGAAATATGCTCATGTTGGGTACGCCGTTCGTGACCAGAACAAGTCAGGAAAAACAATCAGTTGCAAGGCGTACCCCGGTGCAGGAGCGGGCCCAGAGGACGCGATTGCTCATATTGGAGACCGCAGTCCAGGTGCTTGAGGAGGATGGACTGGAGCGCTTCAACACCAATCGGCTGGCTGAACGCTCAGGCTTCAGCGTTGGCACCATCTACCAATACTTTGCCAACAAGCAGGCCATCCTGGCGGCACTCTCACACTATGAGCGTGAGCGGCGCATCGGCCTGATCCGCCAGGCGATGCGCCGTCACGATGTCGCGGCCCCCGGCTCGTCCGCCAACGATGCCGACGAACAGCTCGAACGTGTTCGCAAGGTGGTGCGCATCATCCTCAACGTATTCGACGGTCGACACCGGGCGCGCCGCGTTATGGCCGACCTGGCCCTTCAAGCAGGGCACCGGGAGGTGCTGAATCGACCCTTGGCACAACTCGCGGCCATGCTGACCATCGGCTCCGACACACGGCACTCCCGAGCCTTGTCCGATACTGACGCGTTCGTGCTCACGCGAGCGATTGCTGGCGTCCTGCGCGCTGCCTTGGCCAAGGATCCGCGCCTGCTCAAGCAGCCTGCCTTTGAGGATGCCCTGGTCGCGATGATCGTTGGATTTTTGCGCCTACGCCTATGACGCGAGTGCTGCAGGCCCGTGTTATGCAACGGCGTGTCGAGGCCGATCCAAAACCGGCCCACTTATCGGCTGGAAAGCCGCATGTGTGCGTTGAACCATAAATTGGCCGCGACCGTAAAGCATGATTTGGCCGCAGACCCACACGCCTAGGCGATGCCCTGGCGTCAATCGCGTGCCGCCTGAATGCCGTAGCCGTCGCAAGCCATGCGACGACTCCGATGGAGGCTGATCTCCAGGTTCATTTGGATGAGGTTCCATCACCATGACGACGTCAGGCGAACGAGCCCGGTTCTTGATATGGGCGGGCGCATTTCTGGCCGCGCTCACCAGGATGAGAGCCTGCCGATCGCCGTCCGACGAGCGGCTGTCGTCATCGCACGACATTCCCCGGATTTTGCCTTTGGCGAGCGAGGATGGCGCAAACGCGCAGACTCTATTCGTTTGCGCAACGCGGCTGATCCGCGGAGGGCCGTCTGGTGGGCCCACCAGGATTCGAACCTGGAACCAAGGGATTATGAGTCCCCTGCTCTAACCGTTGAGCTATAGGCCCGTGAGGGTGCCGCCCGTTGCGTGGCGGTCATGCATGGTAGCGGGAGCGTGCGCCATCCGCCATGCGGATGGGCGCACGGCGACCCGCTGCGCCGGGGCGTACGACTTCGCTGGGGGCGCTCCGGCATTCTCCTGTTGCGGCTCTGCTTGCCGGCATCAACGCTCTGGCATATAGTTACGCGTAACGTTACGCCTAACCATGCGATGCAGGGAAACACCGAGCCATGACCAGCAACAGGCATCTCAGCCCGGGCGCGAAACGGCAGAAAGCCTTTCGCGAGCGGATGGGCACGATGGGCATGACGATTCCCCGCATCTATATGACGGGGGACGAGCAGGCGATGGTGCGGACGTTCCTGCGCCATTGCCGCGGCGAGCGCACCGAGCGGCTGATCGCGGGCATGGACTTTTCGCGCGCGCACGAGAAGTGAACCGCGCCGCGTCTGTTCGAGGCGCTCAAGGCCGACGCCGCGCGGCAGGACGCGCTGGCCGACATCCGTTTTGAAGGTGTGCCGCCAATGGTCACGCTGGCGCTGTCGCAGTACGGCGGTCAGGCGGTGCGGCTCGCCGTGAGCGACGAGGAAATTTTCGTGACGACGGTGCTTTGCGAGAAGGGCGCGGTGAAGCAGCCGGCGCGCTTCAACCAAGCCTGCCTTCGTCTTGGGCCGACGTTGCCACTGTCGAACGTGGGGCTGGTCGGCAATGACTACATCCTGTTCGGCCAGCTTTCGGCGCACTCGCCGCTGGCCAACATTGTCGAGGAGCTCGACGTGTTGGGCCGCAACGCGGTGGAAACGCTGAACGCGCTGTCCGCACTGATCCGCTGAGGCGCGTTGCCATGCTTCGCTCCACTCCCGAACGCCCCCTGGCCTGCGATGCCGTGAACGGCAAGCGGTGCCCTTGCCCGCCGGCGCACGGCACGGGGTAGCCGGCCATTTCATTTCCCTGACGAACGCATGCGCCGGCGGCTTGGCCGTCGCGGCGGCTGGCATGCGTCCGTCGTCGACCAGGGCGCGGGCGAAACCGCTTCGGCGAGCGAACAGCGGCGGCGCCACGCCCCTCCATCCTGACCCGGCAACGCGCCGGGCATCACCCAAGAAAAGGATTTGCAACCATGACCTGGCTCATAGCGACGGCGGTTGCCGTCATCGTGCTGGTGCTGCTGGTGTATGCCTCCAACGCCATCGTCTACATCCCCAACGACCGCGTCGGCATCGTCGAGCGGTTGTGGGGCGCGCCTTCGCTCTCGGAAGGCTTGATCGCCCTGAAGGGCGAGGTGGGCTTCCAGCCGCAGGTGCTGCGCGGCGGCCTGCACTACTTCTTCCCGTTCCAGTACCGCGTGCACAAGGAGGATCTGGTCACCATCCCGCAGGGTGAGATCGGCTACGTGTTCGCCCGCGACGGCAAGGATCTGGTCGATGGCCAGGCGCTGGGCCGCAGCGTGGACGGCGGCATCGTCGACGTGGCGGCGTTCCTGCGCGGCGGCGGCCAGAAGGGCCCGCAGCGCACGATCCTGCGCGAGGGCACCTATGCGCTTAACCTCGCGCAGTTCGCCATCATCACCGCCAACCGCGTGCACGGTCTGCTGCTGTCGCACGAGGAGGCCGACACCATCGCCAGGATGGGCGCGGTATTGAATCAGCGCGGCGGATTCTCGCCGGTGGTGATCGTCAGCGGCCAGGCGCGCGGCGCCACCGAAGACACCACCCAGGACATGCTCGGCGTGGTCACCGTGCACGACGGCCCGGTGCTGCCGCCGGACGAGATCGTGGCGCCGCGCGTGGGCCAGGATCCAGCCAACGTCGCCACCTTCCACAACAACTTCCAGAACATCGACGCGTTCCTGCGCGCCGGCGGCAATCGCGGCCGGCAGCACCAGGTACTGGTGGAGGGCACGTATTACATCAACCGCCTGTTCGCCACGGTGGATTTCATTCCCAAGACCGTGGTGCCGGTGGGTTCGGTGGGCGTGGTCGTGTCCTACATCGGCAGAGCCGGTGCGGATCGATCCGGCGAGGGCTACTCGCACGGCGAGCTGGTCGACAACGACTGTCGCGGCGTGTGGAAGGAGCCGCTGCTGCCCGGCAAGTACGCGTTCAACACCTACGCCGGCAAGATCCAGCTGGTGCCGACCACCAACTTCATCCTCAAGTGGACGCCGGAGGTGACCAACCTGCACAAGTTCGACGAGAACCTCACCGAAGTTTCGCTGATCACCAAGGACGCGTTCGAGCCGCTGCTGCCGCTGTCGGTGGTGGTGCACATTGACTACCGCAAGGCGCCGCTGGTGGTGCAACGCTTCGGCGACATCAAGCGGCTGGTCGACCAGACGCTGGATCCGATGGTCAGCGCGTATTTCAAGAACATCGGCCAGACCAAGACGCTGATCCAGCTGATCCAGGATCGCGCGGCGATCCAGATGCAGGCCGGCACCGAGATGAAGGAGCGCTTCGCCGCCTACAACCTGGAGCTGCAGGAGGTGCTGATCGGCACGCCGCACGGCAGCGCCGGCAACGCCTCGGGCGCGCGCATCGACACCATCCTCAACCAGCTGCGCGACCGCCAGGTGGCGATCGAGCAAGTGGCTACCTACGAGCTGCAGGAACAGTCGGCGCTGAAGGAGCGTTCGCTGCGCGAAGCGCGCGCCACCACCGAGATCCAGGCGGAGCTGACCAACTCGTCGATCCAGATCGCGATCAAGAAGAACGTGGGCGAGGCCGCCGTGGTGGAGGCCAACAAGCACGCCGAGGTCATTGGCATCAACGCCGATGCCGAGCGCCGCCGGCTCACCGCCGAAGGCGACGGCAAGGCCTCGGCGATCGCCGCGGTCGGCAAGGCGGAAGCGGCGGCGATCCAGGCCAAGTCGCAGGCGCTCACCGGCGAAGGCGCGCGGCTGCAGTTGATCAACACGCTGGGCTCACAGTTCGCCGAGGCGATCCGCGACGGCCAGATCGCCATCGTGCCGAAGATCGCGTTGGGCGGCGAAGGCGGGCAGGGCCTGGGTTCGCTGATCCAGCTCGCCAGTTCGCTGCTGGCCGAGCACGCGGATGCGGGACTGGCCGATGCCACCGTCAAGCCAAGCGATGCGACCGCCGTGGCGGGCGTCTGAGCGCGCGGCGAACGGGAGGTGCCATGCCCCGCCCAGAAGAGTGGCGCGCCCCGCCTCCGGGCGGGGCGACCCCGGGCAGCGCTGATCGACGTCGAGTAAGGAAAGCCGCTGCGCCGCCCGGTTCGGGCGGCGCAGCGCGAGCCGCATGTTGGCTTCGCGCGGCCTTGGCCGGCGACTCCTACATGATCGTTCCGGCCAGCGCGCCGATGCCCGCGGTCAGCGCCATCGCCAGCACGCCCCACAGAACGACGCGCAGCGCCGGTTTCATTGCCTTGGCGCCGCCGGTTCTGGCGCCGGCCACGCCAAGCAGGGCGAGGCACAGGATCGAGCCCGTCGCCACCACCGGCACCAGCCGGGATTCCGGTGCCGCCAGCACCAGCAGCAGCGGCGTGGCGGCGCCGACGGAGAAGGTTGCGGCCGAGGTCAGCGCGGCCTGCACCGGACGTGCGGTCGTGAACTCGGAAATGCCCAGCTCGTCGCGCGCATGGGCGCTGAGGGCGTCGTGGGCCATGAGCTGTTCCGCCACCTGGCGCGCCAGTTCCCTGGTCAATCCGCGCGTCACGTAGATCTGGGCCAGCTCCCTTGCTTCCGACTCCGGGTCTTCCGCCAGCTCGCGGCGCTCGCGCGCCAGGTCGGCGTGCTCGGTGTCCGATTGCGAGCTCACCGACACGTACTCGCCCGCCGCCATCGACATGGCGCCGGCGATCCAGCCCGCCAGGCCGGCGAGCAGCACCGCGTGCTTGCCCGATGCGGCGGATGCCATGCCGAGGATCAGGCTGGCGGTGGAAATGATGCCGTCGTTGGCGCCCAGCACCGCCGCGCGCAGCCAGCCCGCCCGGCCCGCCCGGTGTGATTCCGAATGCAGGCGGCTCATGGTTCGCTGCCGCCCAGCATGCGCTGCAGCACAGCGTCCTTGAGGACGTAGTGGTGGATCAGCGCCACCGCGGCATGAAGGCCGGCCAGCACCACGATGGTCCAGCCGGTGATGTCGTGCAGTTCGCCGAGGGTGTGCGCCAGCGGGCCATCCCTGACCGTGGCGAAACGCAACGGGAACAGGCCGAAGAACTGGAACGTCTCGGCCTGCGCCCAGCGCCAGACGAGACCCAGCGCCACCTGCGCCACCAGCAGCAGGTAGAGCAGGTAGTGCATCGCCTTGGCCGCCTTGCCCTGCAGCCCTTCGACGGCAAGTGGCAGCCGCCTGCCGCGCGTGGCGCGCCACGCCAGCCGCAGCAGCAGCACCGCGGCGAGCACGATGCCCAGCGAGATGTGCAGGGATTCCATCTGCTTGCGCGCATCGTGGGGCAGGAAGTCCCAGAGCATGGCCAGCGCGAAAAGCACGAGCACCAGCAGCGCGGTGAACCAGTGCAGGACGATCGTGGTGCGGTCGTAGCGGGCCGCCGTGGATCGTGCGGCAACGGTGGATGGCGACGGCGTCATGGGCTTGGGTGTTCCTTGGCTTGCTGTAGCGGGGAACCCGGCAGTACCCCGGGGCATGCGTGGACTGTCCGATCCGGCGACGGGCACAGGGCCGAATCCGACGCGCATGCTAGCGGCTGAAACTGTGGCATTTCTGAGCCGCCGGCGCCATGCCCCGACTGTCCCGGCCGCTGCATGCGACGACGGCCGCTTGCGCGGCCGTCGTCGTTGCCCGGCTTTACATGCCGCGGAATCAATCCACGTCGAGGAAGGAGCGCAGTTGCTCGGAGCGCGAAGGGTGGCGCAGCTTGCGCAGCGCCTTGGCTTCGATCTGGCGGATGCGCTCGCGGGTGACGTCGAACTGCTTGCCGACTTCTTCCAGCGTGTGATCGGTATTCATGTCGATGCCGAAGCGCATGCGCAGCACCTTGGCCTCGCGCGGCGTCAAGCCGGCGAGCACGTCGCGCACGGTTTCCATCAGGCCGGTTTCCGTCGCCGATTCGATCGGCGAGCTGGCGTTGCCGTCCTCGATGAAGTCACCCAGGTGGGAATCCTCGTCGTCGCCGATCGGGGTTTCCATCGAGATCGGCTCCTTGGCGATCTTCAGCACCTTGCGGATCTTGTCCTCGGGCATCTCCATTTCCTTGGCCAGCTCCTCCGGCGTGGCCTCGCGGCCGTACTGCTGGAGCATCTGGCGGGAAATGCGGTTGAGCTTGTTGATCGTCTCGATCATGTGCACCGGGATGCGGATGGTGCGCGCCTGGTCGGCGATCGAGCGGGTGATCGCCTGGCGAATCCACCACGTCGCGTAGGTGGAGAACTTGTAGCCGCGGCGGTACTCGAACTTGTCCACCGCCTTCATCAGGCCGATGTTGCCTTCCTGGATCAGGTCGAGGAACTGCAAGCCGCGGTTGGTGTACTTCTTGGCGATGGAGATGACCAGGCGCAGGTTGGCCTCGACCATTTCCTTCTTGGCGCGGCGAGCCTTGGCTTCGCCACTGGCCATGGCACGATTGATGTCCTTGATGTCGGTGAGCGGCAGGAACAGCTTGCGTTCGATCGCGGCGAGCTTCTCCTGCTCGGCGTCGATGGCTTCGCGGTGTTCCTTCACGTGCGGCGACCATTTCTGACGCTTGCGCGACAGCTCGGCGGCCCATTCGAGGTTGCCCTCGTTGCTGGGGAAGGCCTTCAGGAATTCGGCCTTGGGCATCTTCACGTGCTTGACGAAAATGTCCATCAGCGCGCGCTCGTGATGGCGGATGTCGCCCACCACTTCGCGCAGCTTGCGCACGAAACCGTCGATCAGTGCGGACGGCAGCTTGAGCTTCAGGAACTCCTCGGCCATCTGGTCGCGGATCTTGACGATTTTCTTGTCGGTGATGCCGACCGCCTTGGGCGCGGCCTTCTGGAACTTGGCGTAGTAGTCGCGCAGCAGCTCCATGCGGCGCTTGACCTCTTCCGGGTCGGGGCCGCTGGAGCCGGCTTCTTCCTCTTCCTCGGCGCTTTCGTCTTCGTCCTCGTCGGTGGCGTCCTCGTCGTCGCCGTTGGCGGCAGCGGCGGCGGCGGCCTCCTCGGCTTCGATGCGGGCGGCGTCGGCGGCGGCTTCCAGGTCGAGGAAGCCGGCGAGGATCTCGCTGAGGCGGCGCTTGCCGTCCAGGTGCTGGTCGTATTCCTCCAGCAGCAGTTCGATGGTCAGCGGGAAGCTGGCCAGTGCGGTCTGCACCTGCGCGAGGCCTTCTTCGATGCGTTTGGCGATGGCGATTTCGCCTTCGCGGGTGAGCAGCTCCACCGTGCCCATCTCGCGCATGTACATGCGCACCGGATCGGTGGTGCGGCCCACCTCGGCGTCCACCGCGGAGAGCAGCGCGACGGCCTCTTCGGCGGCGGCCTCGTCGTCGCCACTGGCGGCGGGCGCATTGTCGGCCAACGGGTCGGAATCGGGCGCCGCGTCGTGCACCTCGATGCCGACGCCCTTGAGCACCGCCATGATGTCTTCGATCTGGTCGGCGTCGACGATGTCGTCGGGCAGGTGGTCGTTGATTTCGGCGTAAGTGAGGTAACCCTGTTCCAGGCCCTTGGCGATCAGCGCCTTGATTTCGGACTGTTGCTCGTGGACTTTGCTGTTCATTCACCGACCGCCGCAGGGTTCAAGAACCGGACATTATAGCGATGTGCTGCTTTTTTGCCCAGTTTTCAAGTTGAGGGAGCTTGACCGTGGTAACGCAAAAATCGCGCCAGATCGCGGGTTTGCGCGCCATCCGCTGGTGCACGTTCAGCCAGTGTCGAGCCGAAAGGTCACCGGCCCGTCGTTGACCAGGCTCACCACCATGTGGGCGCCGAAACGTCCGGTTTCCACCGTCGGATGCGCGGCGCGCGCGAGTTCCAGCAGACGCTCGAACCAGCGTCGGCCGTGCTCGGGCGGCGCCGCGCTGGTGAAGCTGGGCCGCATCCCGCTATGGGTATCGGCCGCCAGGGTGAATTGGCTAACCAGCAGCAGGCCGCCGCCGACATCGGTTAGCGAACGGTTCATCTTGCCGGCTTCGTCGGCGAACACGCGGTAGCCCAGCAGGCGCTGCAGCAGACGCTGCGCCTCGCGCTCGCCGTCGTGCGGTTCGATCGCCACCAGGGCGAGCAGGCCGGCGTCGATCGCGCCCACGGTGGCGCCGGCAACCTCGACTTGGGCACGGAGCACACGCTGGATCAGGGCGATCATGGCGACGGGGCGGGCGGCGGAATGCGCAGCATAAGCGCGCGTTCGCGCCGGTGGAAGCGCGGGCATCCCGTACACTTCGCCGATGCGTGCCGACATGATCCTCGTCTATCTTCTGCTGCGCCTGCTCGCCCTGCTGCCGCTGCGCGCTTTGCAGGGCGCGGGCGTGCTGTTGGGCCGCCTCGCCCTGTGGCGAGGCGGCGCCACCGCGCACCATGTGGCGGTGAATCTCGCCATCGCCCGGCCCGGACTGGATGCCGCCGCACGCGCCGCCTTGCTGCGCGAGGCGATGGCGGAGAGCGGCAAGTCGGCCACCGAGATCGTGAAGATCTGGGGCGGCGGCGCCGAGCGTGCGCTGGCGCTGGTGCGCGAGGTGCGCGGCGAGGCGCTGTTCGATGCCGCGCTGGCGGCGGGCAAGGGCGTCATCATCGCCGCGCCGCACCTGGGCTGCTGGGAACTGCTGAATTACTGGCTGTGCCGCAAGACGCCGATGGCCATTCTCTATCGCCCGCCGCGCATCGCCGCGCTGGAAGGCCTGCTGCGCAAGGTGCGCGGCCAGCTCGCGCCCGAGCAGGTGCGCGCCGAGGGCGCGGGCGTGCGCACGCTGTACAAGCGCCTCGCCGCCGGTGGCACGGTGGGCATCCTGCCCGACCAGAAGCCACGCGCCGGCGAGGGCGAGATCGTGCCCTTCTTCGGCCGCGATGCGCTCACCATGGTGCTGTTGCCACGGCTGGCCGCGCGCACCGGCGCCACCGTGCTGTATGCCTTCGCCGAACGCCTGCCGCGCGGCGCGGGCTATCGCATCCACCTGCTGCCGGCGCCGGACGGGCTCGCCGACGCCGATCTCGGCAGCGCCTGCGCCGCGCTCAATCGCGGCGTGGAAAACTGCGTGGCGCTGGCCTTCGCGCAGTACCAATGGCAGTACAAGCGCTGGTCAGCCAACGGTTTGTCCAGCCCCTACGACGAAGGCCGGCCGGCATGACATCGCTCGCACGGCGACGGGTATATCGTGCGCGGCTGACGCAACTCAATCACGGAGCAACGCGATGAATCTGGGCATGGTCGGGCTGGGCAAGATGGGCGCCAACATGGCGGAGCGGCTGGTGCGCGGCGGCCACCGGGTGACCGGCTGCGACCCCAGCGCCGAGGCGCGCGCGGCGGCCCACGGCAAGGGCATTGCCGGTGTCGACAGCCTGCCCGCGCTGGTGGCGGCGCTGCCCGCGCCGCGCGTGATCTGGCTGATGGTGCCGGCCGGAAAGATCACCGACGACACCGTCGATGCCCTGCTGCCGCTGCTGGCCCGGGGCGACACCGTGATCGACGGCGGCAACTCCAACTACAAGGACAGCCAGCGCCGCGCGGCGCGCTACGCCGAACACGGCCTGGGCTACGTGGACTGCGGCACCAGCGGCGGCGTGTGGGGGCTGGCCGAGGGCTACAGCATGATGATCGGCGGCGACGTCGCCGTGGTCGAGGCGCTGCGGCCCATCTTCGAGACGCTGGCGCCGGCCAGGGACAAGGGCTGGGGCCGCGTGGGCCCGGCGGGTGCGGGCCACTTCACCAAGATGGTGCACAACGGCATCGAGTACGGCCTGATGCAGGCCTACGCCGAGGGCTTCGCCATACTCCAGCACAAGCAGGAGTTCGGCCTCGACCTGCGCCAGGTGGGCGAAATCTGGCGCGATGGCAGCGTGGTGCGCTCCTGGCTGCTCGACCTCACCACCGACGCGCTGGGCAAGAACCCCGCGATGGACGGCATCGCGCCCTACGTGGTCGATTCCGGCGAAGGCCGCTGGACGGTGGCCGAGGCCATCGACCTCGACGTGCCCGCGCCCATCATCACCGCCGCGCTGATCGAGCGCCTGCGTTCGCGCGATGGCGACTCCTTCACCGACAAGCTGCTGTCCGCCATGCGCAACGAGTTCGGCGGGCATGCGGTGAAGCACGAGGCGAAGTAGGCACCTGCCCGAGCAACGTCATCCCGGCTGGGAGGTTCAGCCGGGATGAAACGGCCAGAACGTCGGGATCAGCCACATCGACAGCGTGCAGAACAGCGCGATCAGCGGAATGCCCATCTTCATGAAGTCGGTGAAGCGGTAGCCGCCGGCGTAGTACACCATGGTGTTGGTGGGGTAACCCACCGGGGTGGCGAAGGAGGTGGCGGCGGCGAACGCCACGGCCACCACAAAGGGGCTGGGGCTGGCGTCCAGCGCGTGCGCCACGCTCACCGCGATGCCCACCATCAGCACCACCGCGGGGTTGTGGCCCATCAGCTCGGTAAGCAGGGCGGTGAGCAGGTAGACCATCAGCAGCGCGGCGAGCGGGCCGTGGTTGCCGATCAGTTGCATGCCGGCCTGCACCACGGTGTGCGACAGCCCGGTGTTCTCGATGGCGGTGCCCAGCGGCAGGATGGCGCCGAGCAGCACGATGATCTTCCAGTCCATGCCCTCGTAGACGTCCTTGCGGCCGTAGCAGCCGGCCAGCGCCATCGCCGCCGCGCCGCAGATCGCGGCCACCGGGATCGGCAGCCAGCGCAGCCCCGAGACCAGCACCACGCCGGCCATGATCGCCGCGGCCACGACCGCCTTGTACGAAGGGCGGCGCGCGTCGTCGCGCTCGCTGAGCACGATGAAGGCGTCGTCGCCGCGCAGCTGCGCCATGCCGGGCTCTTCCACCAGCACCAGCAGCACGTCGCCCACCGCGAGGCTGACGTCGGCCAGGGTGTTGCGCAGCATCTGGCCGCGGCGGTGGATGGCCAGCACCACCGTGTCGGCGCGGCGGCCCAGCTCGGTCTCGGCCAGCCGCCGCCCTTCGGCGAGGCTGGCCGGCGCCACCATCACCTCGGCCAGCACGCCGGGGTGGCGTGTGTCGCGCGCGTAGCGGCTCTCCGGCACGTTGCTGAGGTGCGCGCGGCGGGCGAAATCCTCGATCTTTGCCCAGTCGCCACGCACCAGCAGCACGTCGCCGGCCTCCATCTGCTGCGAGCGCGGCGACCACATGCGCCGGTCGCCGCGCAAGAGTTCCAGCGGATACACGCCATAGCGCTCGCCCAACCGGGCTTCGTCGATGCGCTTGCCCACCAGCGGGGAGCTGGTGCCCAGCGCCAGTTCGGTGACGTATTTGCCGATGCTCGCCTCCTCGACGGCGTTGGCGTCGACGTGGCGCGGCAGCAGCCAGCGACCCACCAGCATCAGGTAGGCGATGCCGACGACGGCGAGGATCGCGCCCATCGCGGTGAACTCGAACACGCCGAAACCTGGCAGGCCGGCCTTCTGCGCCAGCGAATCGGCGAGCAGGTTTGACGAGGTGCCGATCAAGGTACACACGCCGCCCATCTGCGCGGCGAAGGCCATCGGCATCAGCACGCGCGCGGGCGAGGTGCCGGTGCGCTGGCATACGCGCAGCGCCAGCGGCAGGAAGGTGGCGACCAGGGCGATGTTCTTGATGAAGGCGCCCAGCGGCGCGATCACCAGCATCAGTATCAGGGTGAGCAGCCAGGGCCTGCGTATGCGCATCAGCAGGCGGCTGAGCGGCTCCAGCGCGCCGGAGCGCTCGATGCCGATGGAGAGCGCGAACATCGCCGCCACCGTCACCGTGGCCTCGTTGCTGAAGCCCGACAGCGCTTCGACCGGACTGACGATGCCCAGCGAAACCAGCGCGGCCAGCAGCAGCAGCGCCACCAGGTCCACGCGCAGCTTTTCGCTGGCGAACAGCACCATCGCCACCGCGACCAGCGCCACCACGGCCCAGGCCTGCCAGCTCATGCGGCGGCTTTCCCGTGAACGATGGTGGCGTGCGCCCTGCGCAATGTCTGCATCGGTTCGACCCCGGCGTCATGCGGCATGTGAAACCGCATGCTACGCGAGCAGGCCGCATCCCGCGACACGCGCGGCGGTTACGCGGCAGAATGCGGGCATGAACACGACTTCCACCGGCACCGCCGTTGCTGTTCCGCAGGTCCACCCCAGTGTGGCGTTGGCGCTGGGCGCCGGTGGCGCCAAGGGGCTGGCGCACATCGGCGTGATCGAGGAGCTGGAAGCGCGTGGTCTGCGCATCCAGGCCATCGCCGGCAGTTCGATGGGCGCGCTGATCGGCGGCGTGCATGCCATGGGCAAGCTCGCGGTGTACCGCGACTGGGTGTGCTCGCTGGACAAGCTCGACGTGCTCAAGCTGGTGGACTGGAGCTTCAGCGGCGGCCTCATCAAGGGCGAGAGGATCATCGGCACGTTGCGCGAGCTGATCGGCGAGGCGCAGATCGAGGAGTTGCCGATCAGCTACACCGCCGTGGCCACCGACCTCGACCGCGAGCGCGAGGTGTGGCTGTCGCGCGGGTCGCTGCTCGATGCCATCCGCGCCTCCTTCGCCATCCCCACGGTGTTCCGGCCGCACCATGTGGACGGTCGCCGACTGGTGGATGGCGCCCTGCTCAATCCGGTGCCGGTGACGCCGCTGATCCGCGAGTGCGTCGACTACGTCGTGGCGGTGAGCCTGGATGGCGCCGCCGTGGTGGAAGCCGCGCCGGGCGTGGTCGAACCCGACGGGAGTCCCGGCTATCGCCAGCGCATCGGCGCCTTTCTCGGTCGCCTCATGTCGTACGGCGACCACGCCGAGCCCACGCGCGACCCCGGCGCCTTCGAGGTGCTCAGCCGCGCGATGGACATGATGCAGGCCAACCTTTCGCACCTGCGCCTGGCCGCCTACGAGCCGGATTTACTGATCCAGCTGCCGCGCAACATGGCCGGTGTGTACGAGTTCTACCGCGCGCGCGAACTGATCGAACTGGGCCGCGAGCAGGCGCGCAAGGTGCTGGACGACTGGCCGACCGCGACGACGACACCGGCGCGACCGTAGGCTGCCGCTGCCGCAGGCCGTTCAGTGCGGCCCGTGCGTGCGCAGCCAGTTCTCCAGGTAGGCTTTCATCACCACCGCGTTGTTGTGCTCTTCGTCGCGCGCGCCGAACAGCAGGGTGACGTGGTGCTTCGCGGCGTGCTCGGCCAGCGGCTGCCAATGCTCGGCGAGTTTGTCCAGCTCGCCCGCGTAGCGCTGGCGGAAGCCTTCCCACAGGCTGGGGTCGTGCTTGAACCACTGCCGCAGCGCGGTGGAGGGCGCCAGCTCCTTTGCCCACAGATCCAGCGGCACGTCTTCCTTCTTCAGCCCGCGTGGCCACAGGCGGTCGATCAGCACGCGGTAGCCGTCGCCCTTCGCGGCGGGCTCGTAGACACGCTTGATGGTGATGCTCACGGAACGCTCCCGGTGGGGAATGCGTTGCAGCATACGCTCGCGCGTCGTGGTGGGCGTGACGCGGGTCAGCGCTCCTCGACGCGGGTGACCTTGCCCCGCCGCATCAGCCAGGCCACGCCGCGCAGGTCGGCCAGGCCCACCCACAGGCGGTCGAGCATGCCGTACTTGCTGACGCCTGCCGTGCGCGGGCGGTGGCCCACCGGCACGCTCTGGCTCTGGAAACCGGCGCGCTTCACCAGCGCCGGCAGGTAGCGGTGCATGTGGTCGAAATAGGGCAGGCGCAGGAACACCTCGCGCTCGAACAGCTTGAGGCCACAGCCGGTGTCCGGCGTGGCGTCGCGCAGCATGCGCGAGCGCACCGCGTTGGCGACCTTCGAGGAGATGCGCTTGTTGAAGCTGTCGCGGCGCGTGGTGCGCCAGCCGGCGAACAGCTTCACCTCGGCCGCCGCGGCATCGCGTGCGGCGAGCAGTTTCGGGATGTCGGCCGGGTCGTTCTGGCCGTCGCCGTCCAGCGTGGCGATCCACGCGCCGCGCGCCGCGCGCACGCCGTTCCACACCGCCGTGCTCTGCCCGCTGCGGGTGACGTGGTGCAGCACACGCAACTCGGGGTGCTGCGCTTTCTGTGCATCGAGCACGGCGCGACTGTCGTCGGACGAATCGTCGTCGACGTAGATCACCTCGTAGTCGATCTTGCCGCGCAGCGCGGCGGCGATTTCGGCGAGCAGCGGCGGGATGTTGTCGCGCTCGTTGAAGACGGGAACGACGACGGAAAGCTGAGGCATGGCGGGGCCTTTGCGGAGACGGGTGCCGCGATGCGACGGCAGGAACGGATTTTAGTGCATGCAGAGCGCAGGCCTCCCCCTCTCCCTTCGGGGGAGGGGTTGGGGGCGAGGGTTCGGGCGGAGCGGAGCATCGCGCTTCGTACCGCACCCTCATCCGCCCTGTCGGGTACCTTCGTTCAGCACATCCCTGTGCTTCACCCTCCGGGCGGCTCCGCCGTGCAAATCGGCAATCCTGCCGATTTGTCTCCCGAGGGTAGAAGGAATCACACCCTCAGCACCGCGAAATATCCAGATCAGCGGATCTTGCCGAGGATGCCTTCAAGCTCGTCGTTGCTGTGGTAGTGGATCACCAGCTTGCCGCGGCCACCACGGGCTTGCGCCAGCTCGACGCGGGTGGCGAAGCGCTCGGCCAGCTCACGTTCCAGTGCGGCGATGTTGGGGTCGGCGGCGGGTGCATGCCTGGCCTTGCCCTTGGGCGCGGCCTGCGCGCGGCGCGCGGCGTCTTCCAGCTCGCGCACGCTCCAGCCCATCGTCACGGCCTGGCGGGCGAGCTGCAGGGCGATGCCTTCGTCCAGGGTGAGCAGGCAGCGCGCGTGGCCCATCTCCAGCTTGCCCTCGTCCAGCAGCTTCTTGATCGCCTCGGGCATCTCGGTGAGGCGCAGCAGGTTGGAGACGGCGGCGCGCGAGCGGCCCACGGCCTCGGCGGCCTGCTGGTGGGTGAGGTCGAAATCCTCGATCAGGCGCTTGAGCGCGTCGGCTTCTTCCAGCGGGGTGAGATCCTGGCGCTGGATGTTCTCGATCAGCGCCATGGCGGGCACCGCGACTTCCGGCACCTCCTTCACCAGGGCGGGGATCTCGCTCATCTGCGCGCGCTGGGCGGCGCGCCAGCGGCGTTCGCCGGCGATGAGTTCGTAGGTGTGCTTGCCGATGGCGCGCACCACCACCGGCTGGATCAGGCCCTGCGCCTTGATCGAGGCGGCCAGTTCGTCCAGCGCCTCGTTGTTCCAGTGGCGACGCGGCTGGTATTTGCCGGCCTGGATCTGGCCGATGGGGAGCGTGCGCAGCTCGCCTTCCTGCTCCAGCACCGGCGTACCGGCGCCGTCGCCGCCCAGGAGCGCATCCAGCCCGCGACCCAGCCCTCGTTTCTTTGCAGCCATGTGTCAGTCCTGGTGGGTGGCGTCCAGCGCTTCGTCCGGCTCGGCGGCGGCATCGTCCAGCTCGTGGTGCACCGGCGGCAGGCCGCGCTCGCGGCGGATGATCTCGCCGGCCAGCCCGATGTAGGCGATCGCGCCGCGCGAGCTGCGGTCGTAGAGGTGGATGGGCTGGCCGTGGCTGGGCGCCTCGGCGAGGCGCACGTTGCGCGGGATGATGGAGCGCAGCACCTTGTCGCCGAAGTGTTCGGTGAGCTGGGCCGAGACTTCGTTGCCGAGGTTGTTGCGCACGTCGTACATGGTGCGCAGCAGGCCTTCGATCTCCAGCCGGGGGTTCAGCCGCTGGCGCACCGCCTTGATGGTTTCGAGCAGGCTGGAGAGGCCTTCCAGCGCGAAGTATTCGCACTGCACCGGGATCAGCACGCCGTCGGCGGCGGTGAGCGCGTTCAGCGTGAGCAGGTTCAGCGAGGGCGGGCAATCGACCAGGATGGTGTCGTAGCGCCCGTCAACCTTGGTCAGCACCTCCTTCAGCCGGTGCTCGCGCGCCAGCGCGTCCATCAGCTTGAGCTCGGCGGCGGTGAGGTCGCCGTTGCCGGGCAGGAGGTCGAAATGGCCCTCGGTGGCGACCGCGGCCTCCGCCACCGTGGCTTCCTCCAGCAGCACGGCGCAGCCGTTGGGCTGCGCGGCGCGCTTGTCCACGCCGGAGGCCATGGTGGCGTTGCCTTGCGGGTCCAGATCGACGAGCAGCACGCGGCGCTTCGCCGCGGCCAGCGCCGCCGCAAGGTTGACGGCCGTGGTGGTCTTGCCGACGCCGCCCTTCTGGTTGGCGACAGCGAGAATGCGTGCCATGTCGGTGGATCGTTTGCGCGGAAGGGCGCCTAGATTAGCAGGCCCGGCTCAGTCGGTGGCCCGACGGAGCACCACCAGGTGGCGCTCCGCGTCCAGCCCCGGCACGGTGAGCGCGTGGATGGACGCCACCGCGAAGCCGGCCGGCACGCCGGGCAGCTCCTCGGTGGGCGGCTTGCCCTTCATCGCTAGCCAGCGACCGTGCGGAGCCAGCAGATGACCGCCCCAGCCAAGCATGTCGGCGAGGCTGGCGAAGGCGCGAGCGGTGATGCAGTCGTACTGGCCCTCGACCTCTTCCACGCGGGCCTGCATGGCGCGCACGCCGTCGAGCTTGAGCGTGCGGATCGCCTCGCGCAGGAAGCGCACCTTCTTGCCGTTGGAATCCACCAGCAGGATCTGCCGCTCCGGCGCGGCGATGGCCAGCACGATGCCGGGCAGGCCGGGGCCGGTGCCGAGGTCGGCGAGGGTGGTGCCCGTCACGTGCGGCAGGATGGCCAGCGAGTCCAGCAGGTGGCGGGTGACCATCTCGGCGGGATCGCGGATCGCGGTGAGGTTGTAGGCGGCGTTCCAGCGCTCCAGCAGCGCCTGGTAGTCCAGCAGGCGCGCCGCGGCGCCAGCAGGCAGGCTCAGCCGCATGGCGGCGATGCCCTGTTCGAGACGGGCTTGCAGGGCGGCGCGGTCGGTCATGCGGACTTCCGGTGAGGCGGGCCGGGCAGTATAGAAAAACCCGCCGGACGGCGGGTTCGGGCGGCACGACGTGGCGAGAGTGCTCAGGCGGCGGTTTCCAGCTCCACCCGGGTCACCATCATGCCGCGTTCGCGCAGCGCGCCGTTCAGCGCCTGCTTCACGTGCGCGCCCAGCTCGTGGCGGTTGGCGGCGGGTTCGTCGCGCAGCGCCGCCTGGGCACCGCGACGGATCAGCTCGCTCACCTCGTCGATCACCGCGTCGGCGCGCTCGGGTTCGAGCACCTGCCAGTACACCGTGCCGCGCAGGGCGCTGGGGTCATCCAGGCGCAGGATCTGGCCGCTCAGGTCGATCTTGTGCGCCACGCGTTCGCGCCAGGGCAGCACCAGATGCGTGCCCTCGGCAAGCACGCGCACCAGTTTGCCGCCGCGATACAGGCTGTAGACCTGTCCCGCCGGCACGCGACGCGTCGCGCTGGCGAGCAGCAGGGCGGAGAAGGCGAGCAGCAGGATCAGTGCGGTTGACATGGCTTTGGCGGCAATGGGTTGCGTGACGTTTCTGTGACTTTCCGCAGCTTTGGAATGCAGCTGCCTGAACAATTGGAAGTTAACTGGTATTTAACGCCAGCTCGAGGGGCTTGACAAGCGCCTCGGCGCGAAGGCTTGCGCCTTCGTTCAGGGAATCGGCGCCGGGCGGGGCAGCTTGAGGTGGCATCGGCACGACAGACGTGCGGTGCATCACGGTTCCGGCGTGAAGTGGGGATGCACACCCCCGCCTACCGCCGCGAGCGGGATAGGCCGAAGCCTGGAGCCGGTGAAGTGGGTTGCCGCTGCGGAATACCCCAGCGGCGCGTCCGGCCCTCCGCGGCCGGGCCGAGCGTTTGAAAAATGCACAGACGCTCGGCGAACGCTTCAGAACCGCCCGGCACGGAAGTCGGCGATGGCCTGCTGGATCTCCTCGGGCGTGTTCATCACGAACGGCCCGTAGCGGGCCACCGATTCGCCCAGCGGCTTGCCCGCGACCAGCAGTACGCGCGCCGGCGCTTCGCGGCCGCCGATGCGCACGCGCTCACCGGTCGACAGCACCGCCAGCTCGCTGCGCGCCAGCTTGTCGCCGGCCACCTGCGCATCGTCGCCGTCGAACACGTAGGCGAAGGCGTGGTGGCCTTCTGGCAGTGGAATCTCCACTTGCGCGCCCGGCTCCACCGCGATGTCCAGATACACCGGCGCGGTGGTGATGCCGGCCACCGGCCCGCTGACGCCGCCGAATTCACCCGCGATCACCTTCACCGTCACGCCGTCGGCCGGCTGCACCACCGGGATGCGTTCGGGGGCGATGTCCTGGTAGCGCGGCGCGGTCAGCTTGTCGCTGGCGGGCAGGTTCACCCACAGCTGGAAGCCCCACATCAGGCCGTTCTCCTGCTGCGGCATTTCCGAGTGCAGGATGCCGCGGCCGGCGGTCATCCACTGCACGCTGCCGGGCACGAGGTCGCCGCGGTTGCCGTGGTTGTCGCCGTGCTGCATGTGGCCGGCCAGCATGTAGGTGACCGTCTCGAAACCGCGGTGCGGGTGCTCGGGGAAACCGGCGATGTAGTCGTCGGCGCTGTCCGAGCGGAACTCGTCCAGCAGCAGGAACGGGTCGAGCATGTCCAGCGCGGGCTGGCCGATGACGCGCTTCAGCTTCACGCCCGCGCCATCGGCGGTGTCGATGCCGCGGATGCGGCGGAGGATGCGGCGTTCGCTCATGGCGGTGCTCCGGTGAGGTGATGCCGCCAAGATGCGCGCGCGCGGTGCGTTATCCAAGCGCCACGGCGGGAACGGATCGTTCTGCCGGCGCGACGATCTCAGGCCAGCCAGCGGAACGCGCGGCGCAGCTCCGCCCCGGCACTGTCCAGATAGCAGCGGCCGTGGGCGAGGATGATCCGTCGCGGTTGCCAGTCCGTGATGCGCTGGAGGCAGGCGCGCGCCGTGGCGCGGTCGCGGAAGGTCAGGCGCATGTCCAGCGGCGCCTTGCCGTCGGGATCGAGCACGCCACCCAGCCGCGCGATCCAGCGCATCGCCATGCCGAGCCTGGCGGCTTCGAAGTTCTCGATCAGGTCGGCGAGGATCAGGGTGGCGCTGGCGCGGTGCAGGAACACCACCTCCTCGATCACGCGGCTGCCGCGAAAATGCAGTTGGTCGAGCTCGGTGGCCCAGGCCGGTTCCGGCCGGTCGCCGAGATCGGCATCGAAGACGACCTCGATCTTCTGGCTCGCCGCGCGTTCGCGCACGCCGGGCGAGGCCCAGGCGACGGCGGCGGGATAGCGCCGCTTCCACGCGGCGATGTGCGCGTAGTGCAGCTTGTTGGGCGAGACCAGGTGGCGCACCGGACCCAGCGCATCGATCGCGGCGAACAACGCCGCATCGGGAGCGATCGGCGAGTGGCACCACAGGCCGCCGTCGGCCAGCCGTGCCACGGTCATGCGGGTGGGAAACGGCACACTGCCGCCCAGCGCGGCCATGCGCACGATCGGGCCGTCGACGATCCACAGGCCCGGCGCGACCGGCTTCAAGATATTGATGGGTTCGTAGAGCGGCGCCGCGGTGTCCAAGCGTGGTTCCCCCCGCCGCGCGGCGTCGTCAGTGCACCCAGTGCCCGCTGCGATGGCGCGGCGGCGGCGCGTCGTCGTGGCCGGAGGCCTCGGCGTGGTGTTTGGCCAGTGCTTCCAGTTCATCCTCGGTCGCGGGCTTTTCCCGCCAGTAGCGGCCCACGGCGTGCAGTACGCCGGGCACCTGGGCGAGGCAGTCGTCGTATTCCTCGTCGCTCAGACGCTCGAAGTCGGCGTCGGCGTTCAGCACGCCCTCGTCCACCGCCAGCGCCATCACCGGGCCCAGGACTTCCATGAGGTCGGGGTCGTCGGCCAGGCGGGCTTCCCACAGCGCGGCGCCGATATCGATGCCGCGGCTGAAGCCTTCGCACCAGCCAGCCGCGGAGAGTTGCGGGCCGTGCTCGGTGTCCACCTCGCCCAGGATGGGCTCGTAGGCGTCCACGTCGAGTTCGGCGTGGATCGAGTCGTTGAGCTTGGCCAGCAGCGCCAGCACGCGGTTGCCCTCGGCCTCGTCGGTGAACGGCTCGTGCAGCACCTCGGGCAGCCACTCGTCGGGCAGCACCTGCAGCGGGCCCACCGTCAGCGCACTGAGCAGGCCGTGCACGCCGTCGAGCAGCAGGTAGTCGTTGTCCTCGCGGGCATGCGCGCGCAGGTAGCGGTCCAGTTCGTCCAGCTCACCGTCGGTGAGCGAGCTGGGCCAGTCGGCGGGGGTGTTGGTCATGCCTCAAATATCCAGTTCCAGTGTCACCGGGGTGTGATCGGAGGGGCGCTCCCAGTGGCGCGGCGCGCGGTCGATGGCAGCGGCGGTGGCGGCGGCCTTGAGCGCCTCGGCAATCAGGATCAGGTCGATGCGCAGGCCGAGGTTGCGGCGGAAACCGCCTTGCCGGTAGTCCCACCAGCTGTAGTGGCCGCCGGCGGGTTCGAACAGGCGGAAGCTGTCGTGCAGGCCCAGCGCGGTGATGGCCCTCAGCGCGGCGCGTTCCGGCGGCGAGCAGAGGATCTCCTCGCCCCAGGCGGCCGGGTCGTGGACGTCGCGGTCGTCCGGGCAGATGTTGAAATCGCCCAGCACCACCAGGCGTGGGTGGCGGCGGATTTCCTCGGCGAGGAAATCGCGCACGGCCGCCATCCAGGCCAGCTTGTAGGCGTATTTCTCGTCGCCCACCGCCTTGCCGTTCACCACGTACAGGTCAACCACGCGCAGCGGGCCGATGCTGGCGGCGAGGATGCGCCGCTGCGGATCGTCCAGCCCCGGGATGTCGGTGACCACCTCGCCGAAGTCGCCCAGCCCTTCGCGGGCGAGCAGGGCGACGCCGTTGTAGGTCTTTTGCCCGGAAAAGACCGCCCGGTAGCCGGCGGCGGCCAGTTCGGCGGTGGGAAATTTTGAGTCTTCGAGTTTGGTTTCCTGCAGCGCCACCACGTCGGGAGCGGCGTCGCCCAGCCACTGCACCAGTTGCGGCAGGCGCACGTTCAGCGAGTTGACGTTCCAGCTGGCGATTTTCATGCCGGTATTGTACGGGATGCCCGCGCGTGCCCCGCCGGGCGCCAGCGCGGCGCGTTTCCATGTATGCTGCACCGTGGCAGGAGGCGGAAAGGCTTCGTCTCCTGGCTCACGTTGCAGTCGGGCGGCTCCGTTTCGATCTGCATTCATCCATAGTTTCAAAGGTCAAGTGTCATGTCGGAACGTCAGAGCGGTACGGTCAAGTGGTTCAACGATGCCAAGGGCTTCGGCTTCATCACCCCGGAAAGTGGTGATGACCTGTTCGTGCATTTCCGCGCGATCCAGGGCAACGGCTTCAAGTCGCTGCAGGAAGGCGAGCGCGTCACCTTCGTCGTCACCAAGGGCCCGAAGGGCCTGCAGGCCGAGGAAGTGCAGAAGGCCTAAGCCTTCGGCACTCCACCGCCTGGGAAAGCCCGCCGCAAGGCGGGCTTTTTCTTTGGCGCGTCCGGCAGGGCGCACCTGCTTGGAGATGAAAGTCCTCTACTCGCCCGGCAAGGGGAAGCGTTAGCGAAAGGCAAGGGCGATGCGGGTGACCGGTCGCCTGTGAGAAAGCCGGAAGCAAAGCGCTGGCCTGACGAACAGGAAGCGGATACGAGGCGACACGTTGGGGTGAGGCAGCCACAAAGGCCAGAGCCCGGTACTTGCACGGAATGGCGCGGCATATGTCCGACAGGTATCAACGGGGAGGCAGGTGCGTCATGCCTGGGGAAAGCTCGCCTCATGCCTGAACCCGATTAGCGACAAGGCTCAGCGCGAACGTTTTTCAGCTGAGCTTTGTGGCCAATCGGGTGCCCGCTTAAGCCGCCACATGGGGCTTGGCGGTCAGGTCGATGCCAAGAGCCTTCATGACCGAGAGCGTGGTCTTGAGCGTGGGATTGCCCGCCTCGCTGAACGAGCGGTAGAGCTGTTCGCGCGACAACCCGGTCTGGCTGGCGATCTGCGTCATGCCTTTCGCCCGCGCAACCATGCCGAGCGCCTTCGCGATGTAGCCCGCATCCCCGCTTTCAAAGGCATCAGCCATGAAAGTCGCGATTTCCGCATCATCGACGAGCGCGGCCGCCGGATCGTATGCCGTCAGTTTTTCAGCCATCGGTATCACTCCACTCTTTGGCTAGTCTCTTGGCCATCGCTATGTCGCGAGCCTGTGTTTTCTTGTGGCCGCCACACAGCAGGACAAGCAGGACAACGCCGCGTTGCTGGAAGTAGGCCCGGTAACCGGGGCCATGATGGATGCGCAGCTCGCTGACGCCCTCGCCCACAGGTTCCACATCACCCGGTATCCCATGTGCCAGTCGCGCCAACCGCGCGGCGATCAAGGTTCTGGCCCGCTTATCGCGCAGGCGAGCCTCCCACTTGGCGAAGGTCTCGGTTTGCTTCAACTCGGCCACGGACATGAATGTAGTCTATAAACTACATTTGTGCAAGCTTGCCCCCGTCATCCCGTGGGGCATCGCATATGCTCTTTACCGGCGCACGAACCGCTCAATATCCCGGCGCTGGTGTCTGCTGCTGCCGGAGCATCGACCGCGCAGTCTCGACCATCTGCCCTTCCGCCAGACGGTAGGTAGTGGAATGCGTGCCGCTGAATACCTCGACGACATGCAGTTTCCCGAGCCCGGGAGCCGCCCGCAAGGCGGACAACGGAGTTTCGTCATCTGCCATCCCCTGGTAATCCACGACGGATGCAAGTTGCGTTTGCGCGAGCGCCTCATTGAGCGAATAGTCGCTCGCCAGCAGTGTCGACATTGGCAAAACCGCCCAAGGGGCGAGAAACCAATGCTTCTTCAACCGCATACGGATGACCGAGGCCAGCGAGGGTGCTGTCGCTTCGAGCATCAGCCCGGCCGAGCCCTGGCCGGCCGCGCTGTAGGCCGCCACTCCCGAACCTAGGGAGCGGCCATAGAGGACGACGCGATGCTCGCCGCAAACGGCCTTCGCTGCGGCCAAGGTCTGCATGCCACGTGTCTGCAACCTTTTCAGATCCGGCGCGCCAGGTGCGCCATCCTGACCCGGATAAGCCACCGCCAGAACGGCGATGCCGCGTTCCGTGAAGGCGTGGAATAGCCCGGTTTCGTAAGCCCGCAGCTCGCCATGCTGGCCCGGGAAGAACAGCACGCAGCCTTCGCGCGGCTCGCCATAACGGCGGATGAGGAAGGCATCGGCGCGGCCGTCGAGACTCCGCAGCGCAGGTGCTGCCGTCGGCGTCTCCGTATGCGGCAGGACGAAAGGTGCCAGTCGGTAGCGCAGCAGGTACGCGCCGATGCCGAAGTAGATCGTCACCAGCAGTGCCCCCGCTGCGAAAAGAGTACGAAGCCTCATCGCCAGCCGTTATGCCTCCAGCCCGTAGCTGCGCAGCAGCGCCTCCGGCTCGGGTCTGCGACCACGGAATGCCACGAAACTTTCCAGCGCCGGGCGGCTGGCGCCGACGGCGAGGAACTCGCGGCGGAAACGCGCGCCGGTGGCGGGGTCGATCACGCTGCCGGTGGCTTTCGCCGCATCCTCGAAGGCGCCGAAAGCGTCGGCGCTCAGCAGTTCGGCCCACAGATAGCTGTAGTAACCCGCCGCGTAGCCGCCAGCGAAGATGTGGCTGAAGCCGTGCGGGAAGCGCTGCCAGGCCGGTGGATGAATCACGGCCACTTCGCGGCGTGCCTCTTCCAGTACGGCCAGGGTGCGGGCGCCTTCGGCCGGGTCGTAGTCCAGGTGCAGGCGGAAGTCGAACAGCGCGAATTCCAGCTGGCGCACCAGGAACAGGCCGGCGTGGAAATGCCGCGCGGCGAGCATGCGCTGGAACAGTTCCTCCGGCAGCTTCTCGCCGGTCTGCCAGTGGCGCGCGAACAGGTCGAGCGCCTCGCGGTTCCAGCCGAAGTTCTCCATGAACTGGCTGGGCAGTTCCACCGCGTCCCACTCCACGCCGTCGATGCCACCGATGGACGGCAGCGCGATCTCGGTCAGGAGGTGATGCAGGCCGTGGCCGAATTCGTGGAACAGGGTGAGCACGTCATCGTGGGCGAGCAGCGCGGGCCGCCCTTCCGTCGGAGGCGCGAAGTTGCAGGTAAGGAAAGCCACCGGCAGTTGCTTGCCGATGCCATCCGGCTCGGTGCCGTCGTCGAAGCGGGCGCGGCAGACGTCCATCCACGCGCCGCCGCGCTTGCCGTTGCGCGCGTAGAGGTCGACGTAGGCGCCGGCGAACACGCGGCCGGCGGCGTCCGTCACGTCGTAGTAGCGCACGTCGGGATGCCACGTGTCGACGCCGTCGCGGGCGGTGAGCGTGATGCCGTAGAGCTTGCGCGTGATCGCCCACAGGCCGTCGATGACGGCGGGCAGCGGAAAGTAGGGCTTGAGCTGTTCTTCGTCCAGCGCGTAGTTCTGCTGGCGCAGCTTTTCGGCGGCGTAGCCCACGTCCCACGACTCGAGGTTGTCGAGCTTGAGCGCGTCGTGTGCGAAGGCGCGCAGCGTGGCCAGCTCGCGCTGCGCCACAGGTTTGGCGCGCGCGGCGAGGTCGCGCAGGAAGGCCAGCACCTCGGCGGTCGAGCCGGCCATCTTGGTGGCCAGCGATTCCTCGGCGGCGTTGGCGAAGCCGAGCAGCTGCGCGGCCTCGTGGCGCAGCGCCATGATCTGCTCGATGCGCGCGGAGTTGTCGTACTGGCCGGCGTGCGGGCCTTGATCCGATGCGCGGGTCTGGTAGGCCCAGTACACGCGCTCGCGCAGCGCGCGATTGTCGGCGTAGGTGAGCACGGCCTGCACGCTGGGCTGCTTCAGTGTCACCAGGAAACCGTCCAGTTCCTGTTCCTTGGCGTACTGGCGCAGCACGGCACGGCCGGATTCGGGCACGCCGGCGAGGTCGCGCTCGTCGGTGACGTGCTCGCGCCAGGCGTCGGTGGCATCCAGCACCGCGTTGGAGAATTCGGTGGCGAGTTTCGACAGCTCCACGCCGATGGCGCGGAAGCGCGAACGCGCGGGTTCTTCCAGCGCCACGCCGGAGAGCCTGAAGTCGCGCAGCGCGTGTTCCACCAGGGCGCGTTCGGGGCGCGGCAAGGCGGCGAAACCGGGCGCATCGGCCACCGCCTGCACGGCGGCGTAGAGCGCGCGGTTCTGGCCTTGTTCGAGGCCGTAGTCGGTGAGTGCTTCCTCGGCCGGGCCGTAGGCCTCGCGCAGCGCGGGGCTGTCGGCCACCGCGTGCAGGTGCGACACCGGCGCCCAGGCGTGCGCCAGGCGCTGCGCGAGCCGCTCCTGCGCCAGCATCACATGGGCGAAATCACGCGGCGCGCCGGGCGCGGTGAGCGCCTGGATGGCGGCGCGGTCGTCGGCGAGGATGGCATCGACGGCCGGGGCGATGTGTTCGGGGCGAATCGCGGAGAACGCCGGCAAGGCGGCGTCGGCCAAGAGGGGATTGTCGTGGGTCATGGGGGCTCCTTGTCGCGGCAAGCGTGGCGATGCGGCAGGGCGAAAGCAAGCGAAGACACCACCGTCACGGCACTGTCGTAGCATCGCCGCCATGCAGCCCACCGATCTGGCCGATCTGATCCGCCGTACCGCGATCTTTGCGCACCTCGACGATTTTCAGCTGGAGATGCTGGGCAAGCGCATGCGGTGGCTGTGTCTGCCCGGCGGGCAATACCTGTTCAAGGCCGACGAGCCGTCCGAAGCGCTCTACCTCCTGCGCAGCGGCAGCCTGGGCGTGTTCGACGGCCCCACCACCCTGCTGCACCAGCTGGCCGCGGGCGACTGCGTGGGCGAGATCAGCCTGCTTTCCGGCGGCAACCACCATCTCTCCGTGCGCGCGCTGCGCGATTCCGAACTGCTGCGGCTGGATGTGGCCGACTTCGAGGCGATGGTGGAGCGCCACCCCGCCACCATGCTCGCGGTGGCGCGCACCGCCACGCTGCGCCTGCTGCAAAACCAGCGCCGCGTGCCCTCGCCCAACCGGCCGCGCACCTTCGCCATCCTGCCGGTGCACCACGGCGTGCCGGTGCGCGAGCTGGCGCAACAACTGGCCAAGGCGATGGAGCCCTACGGCCGCTGCATGGTGATCGACAGCGCGCTGGGCCAGGGCCACGGCAGCGACTGGTTCGCCGAACGCGAAGCCTGGGCGCAGTTCGTGCTCTATCTGGACGACAGCGGCGATCCGGCCTGGCGCCAGCGCTGCCTGCGCCAGGCCGACGCGTTGCTGCTGCCGGTGCTGGCGGCGCAGGCCGCGCAGCCGTGGCCGGAGGCCACGCCCGGTCACCCGGCGCGCACCGGCCACCGGCCACGCCACCTGCTGCTGCTGCACGAGGGCGGCCACCCGGCACCCGGCGCGGCACAGCGCTGGCGCGCGCTGTTCAGCGGCGCCCTGATGCATCACCACGTATGCGGCGAAGACGACATCGGGCGCGTGGCGCGGCTCATCACCGGGCATGCGCGCGGCCTGGTGCTGGCCGGCGGCGGCGCGCGCGGGCTGGCCCACCTGGGCGCGATCAAGGCACTGCGCGATGCCGGCCACACCTTCGATGCCGTGGGCGGCACCAGCATCGGCGCCATCATCGGCGCCGGCGTGGCCAACGGCTGGGACACCAGCACCATGCTGCGCCGCTACTTCGAGGCCTTCGTGCGCCGCCGTCCGCTGTCGGACTGGACGCTGCCGCTGGTGGCGCTGACCCGCGGCCGCCGCGCCAGCCACATGCTGCGCGACGCCTTCGGCGACACCGAGATCGAGGATCTGGCCAAGCCCTTCTTCTGCGTTTCCACCAGCCTCTCCGGCGCCGGTCGCGCGGTGCACCGCACCGGGCCACTATGGCTGTGGCTGCGCGCCTCCAGCGCGATACCCGGCGTGCTGCCGCCGGTACTGCATCGCGGCGAGGTCTACGTGGACGGCGCCTTGGTGGACAACCTGCCCACCGATGTGATGGCCACCGATGGCGTCGCCCACCTCACCGCGGTGAGCATCCACGGCGACATGGCGCTGCGCACCGGCATCGAGGACGTGGCCACGCCGCCCTGGTGGCGCCTGCTGCTGCAACAGCATCGTGGCCCGCGCTGGCCGGGGCTGGTGTCCACCCTTGCCCGCGCCGCGATGGTCAACAGCGAGGAAACCAGCGAACGCTGCCGCGCGCTGGCGCAGCGGCTGATCGTGCCACCGCTGGATCGCGTGGGCCTGCTCGACTGGAAGGGCTGGCGCCGCGCCGTGGATGCCGGCTATCGCGAAACCCTGCGCGTGCTGGAAGCCGAGCGCAAGGAATGATGCGGCGCTGCTCCCCTCTCCCGCTTGCGGGAGAGGGGCCGGGGGAGAGGGCCAGGCTTGCCGCGAGAGTGAGAGCACCCTCTCCCCAACCCCTCTCCCGCAAGGCGGGAGAGGGGCTTACGCGGCGCGGCTACAATACCCGCATGAACAACTTGCGCAGCTACCAGGGCATCACGCCCACCCTCGGCGAACGTGTCTACATCGACCCGATGGCCAGCGTAATCGGCGACGTGGTGCTGGGCGACGACGTCTCGGTCTGGCCCGGCGCGGTGCTGCGCGGTGACGTCAACGCGATCCGTGTCGGCGCGCGCAGCAGCATCCAGGATGGCGCCGTGGTGCATGTGGCGCATGCCGGGCATTACGGCCCGGGTGCGCCCTGCCTGATTGGCGCCGACGTCACCATCGGCCACGCCGCCGTGGTGCACGCCTGCACCATCGAGGACGGTTGCCTGATCGGCATTCACGCCAGCGTGCTCGATGGCGCGGTGGTGAAAAAGCACGGCTTCGTCGGCGCCGGCGCGCTGGTGCCGCCGGGCAAGGTGGTAGGCGAGCGCGAGCTGTGGCTGGGCAATCCGGCCAGGCGCGTGCGCGTGCTGGGCGATGACGAGGTGGAGAAACTGCTGTATTCGGCCGCGCATTACGTGCGGCTGAAGGACGCTTACCTCGCCGGTTGAACCGCGCTCACGGTGCCGCGGCGCTCGCGGAAAGCTGTGCGCGCATCGCCATGGCCTGGACGGCGTGCTCCTGGCCCAGCCGGATGCGCTGGGCATCGAGATAGCCGCCGAGCAGGGCCAGCCGGTAGTTGCTGGCGTTGGTCACGAAGTGTGCCGGGTCGTACTGGTAGTTGCCGGCGTCATAGGCGCGCAGCAGCTGCAGCTCGCGTTGGGCCTCGTCGAGGTCGCCATCCACGATGGATCTCTCCACATCGTCGCAGGCCGGCTTGAACGCCTTGCGCAGTTCTTCCAGTGCGGTTGAATCGTGCGGATCGATCTGCAGCACGCTGAAGTAGAACTCGAACGCGTTGCTGCCCACCGGCGCCACGCGGCGACCGTCGCGCAGCGCGGCGCCGGCGAGGTCGAGCAGGATGCGCGTGCCGTCGGCGGCGGGCGGCGCCTGGGTGGCGGCGTTCCAACGCCACCAGCCGCCGCCGAGCAGGATCAGGACCAGTGCGCCGACCAGCCATGCCGGGCGGCGCGCGAGAAACAAAGCGTAATTTTGCATGGCACCTGCGCCTGACCATAACCGAACGCCGCGGCCATCCACGGGAGCGGCTGCGACCCGGGTGGCAAGCTAGCGGCGAAGCGTGTCAGTGCGATGACGGGCGCATGTGCCGGCCGCGATATCGCCGGCCATGCCCGCGCGCGGCGGCAGCGCGGGTCGGTGTGCCCGGCCGCAGGTTCGTACGCGCCGCCGCGGATCGTTCGGCGGCGACCGCGGCAGGCGGGCGGCTTTTCCACGGGCTCTCAGCTGGCAGCGCGCAGCGCCTGGTATGCCGGTTCGGTATCGGGTCGCTGGCCGTGCCAAAGCTGGAAAGCTTCGGCGGCCTGTTCCACCAGCATGCCGAGGCCATCGTAGGCATAGCGCGCGCCGGCCGCCTGCGCCCAGGCGAGGAAGCCGATGGCCGCCTCGCCGTAGGCGAGGTCGTAGCAGGTCGCGCGGGCGCCCACCAGCGACATCGGCAAGCGCAGCCCGTCGCCCAGTACGCCGGCCGAGGTGGCATTGATGATCAGGTCGTAGCTGCCCAGGTTCGCCAGATCGTCCCAGTAGCGGGTGTGTACGCGGGCCGGATCGCCGATGGCGTCGGCCAGTGCGTCGGCGGTTTCCGGCGTGCGGTTGACGATGGTGAGCGTGCCGATGCCGGCGTCCAGCAGCGCCCACGCCACGCCGCGCGCGGCGCCGCCGGCGCCCAGCAGCAAGGTATCGTGGCCGCGCAGGTCGATGCGGTAGCGCTCGCTGAGATCGCGCACCAGGCCGTCGCCGTCGGTGTTGTGCGCGGCGAGCCGGCCGTCGGGCAGCCGGGTGAGCACGTTCGCGCTGCCGGCGCGCGTGGCCGTGGCGCTGCGTTGATCCGCGAGCGCATACGCCGCGCCCTTGTGCGGCAGGGTGACGTTGGCGCCCGCGCCGCCATCGGCGAAGAAGCCGCGCACGGCGTCGGCGAAGCCCTCCGGCGTTGCGTCGATGGCGCGGTACGTCAGCGCGATGCCGAACTGGCGCGCGAAGTCCTGGTGGATGCGCGGCGACAGCGAATGCGCGATGGGGTGGCCGAAGACGGTGTACTGGGCGAGTGGGGTCATGCGCGTGCTCCTGGTATGCGACGGCCATTGTAAGGAGCGCTCGGTGATCGCCAAGCATGCGGCTTGCACGGACGCCGGGCGGTGCGCCGTTTGCGCGCCTCCGGACAAGGCTGGCGGGCGGGAGTGCGCTGGCGTCGCAGCTTATGAGAAAGCGGGCCGGCATGCTGCGCCCATCGCCCCGCGAGGAAGCCGCCATGCGCCCCAGCACCATCGACCGTCATCGCCACGAACGCCTGCTCGCCGTCGCCCTGCTGTGGCTGGCGGGTGGCGCGGCCCTGCTCGCCACCACCCTGGTGCCGGCGCATACCGCGCTGCTGGGCTGGGCGCCGCTGCTGTGGCTGCTGGCGGCGCCGCTGGCGCTGCTGCTGATCCTCGAACCGGGCCTGCCGCGGCAACTGCTGCTGTCGCGTCGCGCGCGGCGCCGGCACTGAATTCCATCTGGCAGTGGAAGCGCCCGCAGGCGGGATGCCGCGGGCCGGAGCGATGCACGCGAGGGAACGCCGTCGCCGGTCGCCGCAAGGACGCGGCGGCGGCGCCATTCAGCGCGCCATGCCCTGCCGCTTGCGCTCCATGCGGCGCAGGAACTCGCGCATGATCGAAAGGTACAGATCCTCGCCGAGGTAGACGTCTTCCACGCCGGCGTCGATGGAGGGGTTGTCGTTCACCTCGATCACCACCGGCTTGCCATCGACCTGCTTGAGATCCACGCCGTACAGGCCATTGCCTACCGCGCTGGTGGCCTTCAGCGCCAGTTTCACTACCTCGGCCGGCGCCTTGCGCACCGGAATGGTTTCGAAGCCGCCGGATTTCGCGGTGCCCTTGGCGCCGTGGTTGTAGATCTGCCAGTGGCCGCGCGACATGTAGTACTTGCAGACGAACAGCGGCTCGCGGTTGAGCACGCCGATGCGCCAGTCGAACTCGGTGTAGACGTATTCCTGCGCGAGCAGCAGCGCGCTGTGCTGGAACAGTTCGCCGGCGGCCTTGTCCAGCGCGGCGGCGTTCTCCACCCGCACCACACCGCGCGAGAAGGAGCCATCGGGAATCTTCAGCACCAGCGGGTAGCCCAGCCGTTCGGCCACCTCCTTCATGCCGCGGCTGTCGTCGCGGTAGAGGATTTCGGTATGCGGCACGGCCAGCTTGCGCGACACCATCAGGTCGTTCAGGAAAATCTTGTTGGTGCAGCGCAGGATCGAAGTGGGGTCGTCGATCACCACCATGCCTTCCTTCTCCGCACGGTGGGCGAAGCGGTAGGTGTGATTGTCGGAGGCGGTGGTCTCGCGGATGAACAGGCCGTCGTATTCGGCCAGTCGCTGGTAGTCGTTCTTGCCGATGGGCTCCACTTCGATGCCCAGTTCCTTGCCGGCCGCGACGAAAGCCTTCAGCGCCTTCTTGTTCGACGGCGGCATCGCCTCGTTCGGATCGACCAGCATGGCGAGGTCGTAGCGGTAGCGCTTGCGCACGCGCGGCTTGCGCCACAACTTGCGCGAGAAGCGATCCAGCGCCTCGGCGAAGCCGTCCTCCTGGCTGTCGTCCAGCGTATGCAGGCCCACCGGCTTGATCGAGGCCACCTGCCACACGCGTTCGCGCTCGAACTCGATGCGCAGCAGCGGACAAGGGAAGGTCTCGAACAGCTGCCGCGCCAGGTCCTGCAGCGCGGGGTAGGCGGTTTCGCCGAAGTACACCAGGATGCCGAAGTCGGTGGTGTCGCGGCCGCCGGCGGGCAGGAAGTGGGTGAGCTTGGCGTTGAGGTCATCGATGTCCACGCCGTACAGCGAGCGTCGGCGCAGGTCGTTGATGGTGCGCACGGAAGGCAGCACCTTGTGCCCGCGCGCCTCGGCCAGCAGCGACACGTAGTAGCCCGCGCCGAGGTACTTGTAGCTGCGGCACAGGTTGATGACATGGGTGCGTTCGTCGTCCGCGCCGACCGGTTCGCGCAGGTAGTCCATCGCGCTCATCACGTCCACGGAGGGGTAGTACGAGCCCCAGTCGGAGGCTTTCTCGACAACGACGACGAGACGGGTCATGTCACTCTCTGGCGGTGGAAGGCCATGTGTGGACACGACCGAAGCGCGCAGTGTGTGACGCGCACGGGCGGCAGACAAGGGCGGCCGCTTAAGCGAGGTTAAACGTCCGCCACCGGCGCATTGCGACCGCGCCGGGCCGCGACTACATTGCGCGCCAATTGCCGTGCCGAGGAAGTCACCATGCCCGATTCGCCCGCCCCCGATGTGCGCGTGCGCCGTGCCGTGGCCGACGATCTCGATGCGTTGGCGGCGCTGGAGGAGGCCAGCTTCGACGGCGACCGCCTGAGCCGCGCGCAATACCGCCGCCACCTGGACAGCGACAGCGCGCTGGTGCTGGCGGCCAGCGCCAAGGCGCATGGCCTGCTCGGCAGCGCCGTGCTGTTCTTCCGCAAGGGCAGCGCGGTGGCACGGCTGTATTCGCTGGCCACCCGGCGCGCGGCGCGCGGCCAGGGCGTGGGCGGCGCCCTGCTTGATGCGGTGGCCAGCCAGGCGCGGCGCCGCGGCTGCCGCGCGCTGCGGCTGGAGGTGCGCGCCGACAACGACGCCGCGATCCACCTCTACGAAAAGCACGGCTACCGGTGCACCGGCCGGCTCGCGGCCTATTACGAGGACGGCGCCGACGGCTGGCGCTACGAGCGGCCGCTGGCCGGCTGATCCGCGGTTGCCGTCACCGCGCCCACGCTCCTAGCGCCCCAGCGGCGCGGCGATGCGCCGCGCGGTGGCGTCGTCGGGACGCGCCAGCAGCGTCCCGCTGCGTGCCAGGCTCACGCTGTAGTGGCCACCGTCGACCAGCGGCAGGAAAGCACCGCTGCCATAGACCGCATCCACCATCGGCAGCGCGGCGGGGTACTGACGGTGCAGGTCGAGCAGGTCGAAGCCGGCGTTCCCGCGCAGGTCGATCACGGTGCGTTGCGCGCTGCGCTCCTGTGCCACGTCGTCGTAGCGGCCATCCAGGCGATCCAGCCGGTACAGCGGCGGCAGCCCGGCCAGGCGCGCCGGTAGCTTCCACCTCAGCACCACCGCTTCCAGGCGCCAGTCGTCGCCGGCCAGGTCGACCCGGCGCGTGCTGCCGTCGGGCCAGGCCAGGGTGAGCGCCCAGCGCTGCGGCGAGAGGATGTGCGCGTCGAGTTCCACCACCGGCGTTTCCTCCGCCAGCAGGCGGTAGCCGCGCAGCGCCAGGCCGCCGCTGGCCAGGAGCACCGCCAGCAGGAACAGCAGCAGGCTCATGGAACCCTGCCAGGCCGCCGCCAGCCGCGCGCCCTCGTGCAGGCATCGGCGCAGCGCGAGCAGGCGCAGCAGGCTCAGCAGCAGGAGTGCTCCGGCCAGCACCAGCGCAAGGGTGGCAGGCAGGCGCAACAGCTCGATGGCATTCATCAAGGCATCCACGGGAAAGGCGCGCGCATGATAAGCCGCCGATGGCGCGCATGGGCTCGCTTATACTGCCGGCGCATCCGCCCAAGGGTATCCATCCATGCGCCGTTTCCTGCTGCTGACGCTCTGCCTTGCCGCCGCCCTGCTCGCCGGTTGCGGCAACAAGGGGCCGCTGGTGTTGCCGCCCGCTCGCCCGCAGCCGGCCGCCCAGCCCACGCCACCGCCCGCGCCGGCCAGCACGGCGCCCACGCCCGCCGTGGCCGCTTCGCGCTGAGCGCCGCGCCCATGCTGCGTTTTTCCAAGATGCACGGGCTGGGCAACGATTTCGTGCTGCTGGACTGCCGCGCCACGCCGTTCGCGCTGGATGGGGCGCAGATCCGCGCGCTGGCCCACCGCCGCACCGGCGTGGGCTTCGACCAGCTGCTCAGCGTGGAGCCGGCGCGCGACCCGACGTGCGCGTACTACTACGGCATCTGGAACCCGGATGGCTCGCCGGCCGGCCAGTGCGGCAACGGCGTGCGCTGCGTGGCCGCCTGGCTGCATCGCGCCGGCCAGCTTCCGCTGGGTGAGGAAGTGCGGCTGGAAAGCCCGTCCGGCCCGGTCACCGTGCGCCTGCGCGCGCCGCGCGAGGTCACCGTCGACATGGGCGAGCCGGTGTTCGCGCCGGCCGGCATCCCCTTCGCGGCCAGTGCCGAAGCCTGGCACTACCGCATCGATGTGGCCGGCACCGCGCTGGAGATCGGCGCGGTATCGATGGGCAACCCGCACGCCGTGGTGCTGGCCGACACCTTGCCCGAGGGCGCGGCCGAACGGCTGGGCCCGCTGCTCAGCACGCACGCACGCTTCCCCGCCGGCGCCAACGTCGGTTTCGTGCAGCGGCTGGATCGCGACCATCTCCGCCTGCGCGTGCACGAACGCGGCGCCGGCTGGACGCTGGCCTGCGGCACCGGCGCCTGCGCCGCGATGGCCGTGCTGCGCCAGCGCGGCGAGCTGGACGAGCGCGTGCGAGTGGACTTGCCCGGCGGCAGCCTGCGCATCGCCTGGCGCGGCCCCGGCCATGCCTTGTGGATGACCGGCCCGGCCGCGTTCGCCTTCGAAGGCGAGTGGCTGGATTGATCCGGCCGCGCGTCCATCGCACACTCGGGCGCATCACCCACGCTTTCGGCCCGAGGTTTCACGCATGAACGTTCCCCAGCCCGACGCCGTTGTCGACTTTGAAGCCGATGACGTCGCGGCCTACCTGCGGCGTCACCCGGGGTTTCTCGGCGCTTATCCGGAGCTGGCGGCCCAGCTCGTCCTGCCGCGCGAGCAGGGTGCGGTGGCCTCGCTGGCTGGCTTTCAGGCGCAGCAATTGCGCGAAAAGGTTGTCGAGCTGGAGCGTCGCCTCGCCGAGCTCACCGGCATCGCCGCCGACAACCAGCGCCTGATGGAGCGGGTGCACGCGCTCACCGTGGCACTCCTGCGCGCCAACACGCTGGAAGTGGCCACGCGCACCGTGATGGCCCGGCTCAGCGAGGATTTCCATACCGAGGAAGTGCGCCTCCTGCTGTTCGGCCGGCAGCCCGACCTGCCGCGCTCGCCGTGGTTGCGCCAGGTGGGTGGCGGGGTGGCGGAGCTGCCCGCCTTCGCCGATTTCATGCAGCAGCAGGAGCCGTTCTCCGGACGCCTGGCCAGCGACAAGCTGGCGCAGCTGTTCGGCGACGAGGCGTCGGCGATCCACTCGGTGGCGCTGCTGCCGTTGGGCGAAGCCGGCCTGCTGGCCATCGGCAGCCTCGATGCCGACCGCTTCCAGCCGGGCATGGGCACGCTGTTCCTGAAGATGATCGCGGCCACCATCACCGCCGCGCTGGCGCGCGCGCGCGACCTTGCCTGAAGCCCCGGCCCCGGCGGCGCGGGTCGAAGCCTGGCTGACGCGGCTGGGCGTTGAGCGGCGCGCGTCGCCGCATACCGTGGACGGCTACCGGCGCGACCTCGCCAAGCTCCTGGCCTGGATGGGCGCGCAGGGCATCGCCGACTTCGCCCAGCTCGAACCCAACCGGCTGCGCCAGTTCGTCGCCGCGCAGCACCGCGGCGGGCTGGCACCGAAGAGCCTGCAGCGTCTGCTTTCGGCCTGCCGCAGCCTGTTCCGTGAATTGCGCCGCGAAGGCGTGCTGGCGCACGACCCGCTGGCCGGTGTACGCGGCCCCAAGGTGCATCGCAAGCTGCCGGTGGTGCTGGACGTGGACGAGGCCGTCACCCTGGTGACGGCCGGCGGCGAAGGGCCGTTGGGGCTGCGCGACCGCGCCATGCTGGAGCTGTTCTATTCCAGCGGCCTGCGCCTGTCCGAACTATGCGGCCTGCACTGGGGGGATTTGAGCCTCGACGAAGGCGAGGTGCGCGTGCTCGGCAAGGGCCGCAAGACGCGCCTCGTGCCGGTGGGCCGGCATGCCGTGGCCGCGCTGCGCGCACTGGGCGCGCTGGAGGGCAACGACCCGGCCAGCGCGGTGTTCCGTGGCCGTGGCGGCGCCACCATCCACCCGCGCACCGTGCAGCTGCGGTTGCGCAAGCTCGCGTTGGAGCACGGCTTCGCCAAGCACGTGCACCCACACCTGCTGCGGCATACCTTCGCCAGCCACCTGCTGGAATCCTCCGGCGACCTGCGCGCGGTGCAGGAGTTGCTCGGTCATGCCGACATCGCCACCACCCAGATCTATACCCACCTGGATTTCCAGCACCTGGCCAAGGTGTACGACGCCGCGCATCCGCGCGCGCGGCGCAAGTAGGTGGCCTGGTTGCTACCGCCCAAACTCCTAGGAGGCGCGCGGCAGCACCGGTCGCGGCGCGCTGGTGCCCAGCGTCTCGCGACTCAATGGGGCGCCGGCGGCGAGCAGGACGGCGCGATGTTCGGCCAGCGGCAGGCGCAGCGTGGCGTCCTCGTAGCGGGCCAGCTTCTGCAGGGCCGGCAGCGCCAGTACCTTCGCCACCAGGGCGGCGCAGCGCGGCCAGCGCGCGGCGTCGATCTCGTAGCGCACGAAGGCGGCGGTGCGGACATAGCAGGCGAGGCTGAGGTCGGCGATGGAGAGCTCACCGAACACGAAGCCCTGCGCCGGCAGCTGGGCTTCCAGATAATCCAGCGCGGCGGGTATCGTCACCGTCAGCGCCTCCTGCACCACCGCTTCGTCGGGCGCCTCGCCGAACACACGGCGGCGGATCGAGCGCTGGTAGAACAGCTTCCAGATCAGGCCATCGGCCAGCCGGGTGTCGGCGTACTCCTCCAGCCAGCGCGCACGGGCACGGTCGGCGATGTCCCGCGGATAGAGCGCGGGCGCGGGGTGCTTGTCCTCCAGGTACTGGCAGATCACCGAGGAATCGTTCACCACCAGGCCGTCGTCGAGCAGCACCGGGATGCGCCGCAGCGGGCTCAGCCGGGTGAACTCGTCGTTGCCGGCGAAGGGCGGCATCGGGTCGATCTCGTAATCCAGCCCCTTCAGCTCAAGGCAGGCGAGGACCTTGCGGACATAGGGCGAGATGTAGCTGCCGATCACGTGCATGCGGGCCATGTTGTCGTTCCGGGTGAGTAGGGGGATGTCGCCAGGCGGCGTGGTCATGCTGCACCGCAGGATGACAGATTGTCGCAGGCATGGGCTTACTGGCATCAAGCGATGCCGTCGGGGGACGGCTGCGCAGTTCGGACGCCACGCATGGCCCGTCGCTTCGCCGACAACATCGTCTACCTGCTGCCTACCGTGGCGCCGCCGCGCCGGCGCCCGCGTGCGGCCGTGGCTAGCGGCACCAGCGTGCTGGCCTTCCGGCCGTCCGCCCGCCCGGCTGTTGCGCCCACTGCCGCTCCCGCCACACGCGCGCCGCGTTGCGCGCTGCTGCTGGCGCTGGCCTGCGTGCTGCCGGCGGCGTTTGGCCTTGGCCATGCCATGGCACATCAGCACGCCATGCGTCACCTCACCGCCACCACGGCGCGTACGCTGGCCTTGCCGGGTGGCGGCACGGCGCGGCTGGATGCCGCCACCACCTTGAGCTATGCCGCCACCGACCCTTGGGCGGCGACGCTGGAGCGTGGCCATGCGTGGTTCGCCGCATCGGCGGACGCGGCCCGACCGCTGCGCGTGCGTGCCGGCGATGGCGTGATCGACACGGCGGGCGGCCGTTTCGCGTTGACCCGGCGGGGCCATGCGGTGCGGGTCGAAGTGCTGGCCGGCACGCTCACGGTACGCCTGCCGGCCAGCGGCCAGCAGGTGACGTTGCGGGCCGGGCAAGGGTTGGGTTACGGCTACGGCCGGATGGGCCCGGTGCGGCCAGCTTCTTGAAGCGCCCGGCACAACCTTTGGCAGGGGTGGCGGCCGGCACTGGCCGCTACCATCGAATCCTGGTGCCGCCCGCCAGGTTGTCGCGCGTGATGGGTGCGCGATCCGTCCGTGGATCGCATCCGCGGCGCGGTTTTCCGGCGGCACCGATGGCGCGCCCGCGACACGGGCGGCGGCATTCCGTTTCCATGAGGACAGCAGGATGATTTCGACGATGGCGAAGGCGTGCCTTTCCGGCGCGCTGGCGGCGGGCATGCTGGCGTGGACGGCCGGCGCGACAGCGCAGGGGCGCACGCTCACCGCGCAGGATTACGCCCATGCCGAGCGCTTCATGGCCTACGATACCGCGCCGCTGGTCGAGCACGACGTGCAGCGCGTGAAATGGCTGGACGCCACGCACTTCTGGTACGTCGACCACGATGCCGGCGGCGATCACGCCATGGAAATGGACACCGCCACCGGCAAGGCCGCGCCCGCCTTCGACCAGGCCAAGCTCGCCGCCGCGCTGGGCAAGGCCAGCGGCAAGCCCTTCGCCGCCGACAAACTGCCGCCGTCCGGCTTCGACTTCCGCGTGCAAAAGGATGGCCGCTACGACATCGACCTGATGGGCACGCACTATCTGTGTGACCTCAAGGGCATCGGCGAATGCACGGCCAAGGCCACGGCGACGAGCGGCGACGAGCCCGGCATCCTCTCGCCCGACAAGACCAGGGAAGCCTTCGTCCGCGACTGGAACCTGTGGGTGCGCGACCTCGCCACCGGCAAGGAAACCCGGCTCACCACCGATGGTGTGCAGGATTTCGGCTACGCCACCGACAACGCCGGCTGGATTCACACCAACCGTGCGGTGCTGAACTGGTCGCCGGACTCCCGGCGCATCGCCACCTACCAGCAGGATCAGCGCGGCGTGGGCGAGATGTACACGGTGAAGACCGGAGTCGGCCACCCCGTGCTCGACGCGTGGAAATACCCGCTACCCGGCGACAAGAAGATCTTCATGATCGAGCCGGTGGCGATCGACGTGGCCACGCGCAAGCTGGTGCGCCTGCAGTTGCCGCCGCAGCAGCGCCTGTCCAGCCTGTGCGACGACATCAGCTGCAACAGCGACGGCCAGTGGAGCGACCTCAAGTGGGCGCCCGACAGCAAGACCTTCGCCATGGTCAACAGCGCGCGCGACCGCCAGACCGTGTGGTACCGGGTGGCCGACGCCACCACCGGCGCCGTGCGCACCGCCTTCGACGAGACGGTGAAGACCTATTACGAAAGCGGCCACGGCGAGGTGAACTGGCAGTACCTGCCCAAGGCGCATGAAGCCGTCTGGCCGTCCGAACGCAACGACTGGAACAACCTCTACCTGGTCGACCTCAAAACCGGCAAGACCCTGCACCCGATCACCACCGGCGAGGGCAACGTCACCGAAGTGCTGCGCCTGGATCGCCAGACGCGCGAGCTGTGGTTCGTCGGCGTGGGCAAGGTGCCGGCCGTCAACCCGTACTACCGGCAGTTCTGGAAGGTGAGCCTGGATGGCGGCCAGCCGCAGCTGCTCACGCCCGAAGACGCCGACCACACCATCAGCCTGTCGCCCGACGGCAAGACCTTCGTCGACAGCTGGTCCACGCCCACCGCGCCGCCGGTCACCGTGCTGCGCTCGGCCGCTGACGGCCACGTCATCGCCACCGTCGCCAAGACCAACATCACCCGCCTCAAGGCCGCCGGCTGGGTGCCGCCGGTACCGTTCACGGTGAAAGCGCGCGACGGCAAGACCACGCTGTACGGCCTGATGTTCAAGCCGAGCCATTTCGACCCGGCCAAGCAATACCCGATCATCGACTACGTCTACCCCGGCCCGCAGACCGGCTCGGTGCGCGGCCGCAGCTTCATGAGCGCGCGCGGCGACAACCAAGCGCTGGCCGAGCTCGGCTTCATCGTCATCGCGCTCGACGGCATGGGCACGCCGTGGCGCAGCGCCAGCTTCCACCACACCTGGTACGGTGACATGGGCGACAACACCCTGCCCGACCAGGTCGCCGGTATCAAGGAACTCGCCGCGCGCCACCCGTGGATCGATGCCAGCCGCGTCGGCATCTGGGGCCACTCCGGCGGCGGCAACACCACCGCCGACGCGATGTTCCGCTATCCCGACTTCTTCAAGGTGGGCTGGGCCGAAAGCGGCAACCACGACAACCGCAACTACGAGAACGACTGGGGCGAGAAGTACCAGGGCCTGCTGGTGACCAACAAGGATGGCGGCACCAACTACGACAACCAGGCCAACCAGGACATGGCGAAGCACCTCAAGGGCCACCTGATGCTGGTGCACGGCACCATCGACGACAACGTGCCCATCGGAGAGACCTACCTCGTCGCCGACGCGCTCATCAAGGCCAACCGCGACTTCGACCTGCTCATCATCCCCAACGTCCACCACGGCTACGCCGCCGCCACGCCCTACGCCACCCGCCGCCGCTGGGACTACTTCGTGCGCTACCTCGCCGGCGACACCCCGCCGAAGGAGTACGCGCTGAAGCAGTGGCCGTGGTTCTGAGCGCGGTTGGTTGATGCAAACAGGAAGGCCGGGGCGTGAGCCCCGGCCTTTCGCTTTTGGAAGCGGTTGGGTTGTTGCGGGTAAGGTCCGCGTGGTGGGCTCCTCCAAGGTAAACCTGTCGCAACCTTTGAGACGGGAAGAACATACGGTGCCACCATGAACAAGCCTCAGCCGATAGCCCATGCTGCCCGCGATGCTGGCGGAAGCTGGCGTGACCCACATGATCTCGTCGACCACCTGGAGAGCGTCGGCGAACTGGCAGCCAGCTTTGCCGCACATTTCGGGGCAGACTGGGCGCGATTGGCTGGGCGCTGGCACGATCTGGGCAAATTTCGACCGCGCTTTCAGCGCTACATTCGCCTCGCCAGCGGATTCGAGGCAGATGCCCATATCAAGGGTGAGGCCGGCAAGGCACCACACTCGACGGCGGGTGCCCTGCTGGCGCTGGAGCATTTCGGCGTGGCTGGCCGGGTGCTGGCCTTCCTGATTGCCGGCCACCACGCAGGCCTGGCCGATTGGTTTGGTGGTCTGCGGGAGCGGCTCGACAAACAAGAGAGCTACGCCGAACTGGCCGAATCCCTGGCTGAGCATCCGCCGGCGGATATTCTTGATGCCGGGGGTTTCAAGGCAGATCTGAGCAACATCCCCGGCGGCAAGGACGGTTTTGCGCTGTGGGTGCGCATGCTGTTCTCGGCGTTGGTCGATGCTGACTTTCTGGATACCGAGCGCTACATGGATCCGGAGAAATTCGCGGCTCGAAACACATGGCCTGCGCTGCATGATCTCGCACCGAGGTTCGATGCCCATATGGCGAGGCTGGCGGCCAGCGCCGACGCCACATCGGTCAATGCCGTGCGCGCCGACATCCTGCAGCAGTGTCGCGCTGCGGCGAACTTGGAACCCGGTTTGTTCTCGCTGACCGTGCCGACCGGCGGCGGCAAGACGCTCTCGGGAATGGCCTTCGCACTGGAACATGCACGCCTGCACGGCAAGCGCCGTGTCATCCATGTCATCCCCTACACCAGCATCATCGAGCAGACCGCCGATGTGTTTCGCGGCATTTTTGGCGAAGCCGTCATTGAGCATCACAGCAACGCAGAATCAGCACCCGACGATGAAACTGCTGCCTCGCGGTTGGCTTGCGAGAACTGGGACGCGCCTATCGTCGTGACCACCAACGTGCAGTTCTTCGAGTCGTTGTTCGCCTCGCGCACTTCGCGCTGCCGGAAACTGCACAACATCGTCGACAGCGTCGTCGTGCTTGATGAGGCGCAGTTGCTTCCGCCGGAGTTCCTGCAACCCATTCTGGATGTGCTGAACCTGTTGACGCGGCACTACGGTGTCAGCGTGTTGCTGTCCACCGCAACCCAGCCGGCGTTGGCCAGCCGCGAATACTTCGATGCGAAGAAGAACCGGCGAGGCCTGGATAACGTGCAAGAGATCATCGCCGATCCCGATGGGCTGTACGCAGCGCTGGAGCGTGTCACCGTTCAACTCCCCGATGACTGGCACCAAGCCACGGACTGGCCTCAGCTTGCTCAATCGCTGGCTGTGCATGAATCCGTGCTCGCCATCGTCAATACGCGCAAGGACGCGCGCGCGCTGTGGGAGGCCATGCCAGAAGGCACGCTGCACCTGTCGGCCCTTATGTGCGGTGCGCACCGGTCGCAGGTCATCGCGGAGATCAAGGCGCGACTCAAGACTGGAACGCCCACCCGCGTCGTCAGCACTCAGCTGGTTGAAGCGGGCGTGGATCTGGACTTTCCCGTCGTCTATCGCGCACTGGCTGGACTGGATTCCATGGCGCAGGCGGCGGGGCGATGCAATCGCGAGGGTCGGCTCGATGGCAAGGGCAAGGTGGTGGTGTTCGTGCCGCCCAAGTCGGCACCGCCTGGTTTGCTGCGACAAGGCGAGAACGCCAGCCGCGATGTTCTGCATGACAAGCCATCTGCACCGTTTGCCCGAGCCAATTTTGCCGCCTACTTCGAGCGCCTGTACTACGGCTGCAGCCTGGACAAGGCCGGCATCTGCGACTTGCAGGCCGTGGATGGCGAGGAGCTGGCCGTGAGCTTTCGCAGCGCCGCTGAGAAATTCAGATTGATCGACGATGAAGACAGCCTGCCCATCGTAGTGCGCTATTACGGGCAGGATGGGCAAAGCCGCGACATCGACGGCTTGCTTGGAAAGTTGAAGCAAGACGGCCCGCAGCGCTGGCTGATGCGCAAGCTGCAGCGCTATACCGTCAACCTGCATAAAAATCAGGCGCTGGCATTGTTTGCGCGCGGCGACATCGAAGGCATCCTGCCCGGCCTGTACGCGCAGACGAACGGCTGGCTATACGATCCCGAGACCGGCTTGAATCCGGAGCCGATCCAGCTTCGTCCACAAGACACTATCTGGGGGAATTTATCTTGAGAACTTATTGCTTGGAGCTATCTGGCCCCTACGCCTGTTTCACGCGCCCCGAAATGAAGGTAGAGCGTGTGAGCTATGACGTGATGACCCCATCCGCCGCGCGCGCTTGCTTCGAAGCCATCCTTTGGAAACCGGCGATCCGCTGGCATGTCCGCAGCATCGAAGTGCTTCGGCCGATCCGCTGGATCAACCTGCGCCGTAACGAAGTGGCCAGCGTGGTTTCCACCCGCAACGTCGAGGCGGCGATGAAGGCCGGCAGAGGAGAGCTGGGCCTCAATATCGAAGATGACCGCCAGCAGCGCGCCGGTCTGTTCCTACGCGACGTGGCTTATCGCGTACACGCTGATCTGGAGTTCTTGTCGCAGCGTGACCCGCAGGCCAACCCCGTGAAGTATCAGCAGATGTTTGAACGGCGCGCCAGCAAGGGGCAATGCGTCAACCAGCCCTACCTGGGCTGCCGCGAGTTTGCCGCAGCCTTCCGGTTGATCGAGCATCTTGAGGACGAACCGACCGCCATTGCGGAAACCCGCGAGCTGGGCTTCATGCTGCACGATCTGGATTTCAGCAACGCTGCCGACCCGCAGCCGCGCTTCTTCCGTGCGCAGATGGAGCAAGGCGTGGTCAAGGTGCCGGGCTGGGACAGCGCGGAGGTGCGGGGATGATCCTGCAAGCGCTCGACGCCTATTACCGACGTAAACAGGCCGATCCCGATCCGGCCAAGCGCCTTCCCGCGGAGGGGTTCGAAGACAAGGAAATTCCGTTCATTTTTGAACTCGATACCGATGGGCAAGTGACCAATCTGGTAGATACCCGGCGGGTCGAAGGCAAGAAAAAAATCGGGCAGCGCTTTCTGGTGCCGCAGGGCGTCAAGAAAACCTCGGGCGTTGCGGCCAACCTGTTGTGGGACAACGCCGAGTATGTGCTTGGCATCACGGATGCAAAGAAGCTTGAAGACAGCACCAAGAAGGGAAAGGCAGAGGAATATCAGGCACGCCTTTCGGACATGCGCGCTGCATTCCGGACGCGAATCGTCGATCTACAAGAAACCGTGCAGCAGGACGCCGGTGTCTGCGCCGTACTGGCTTTCCTCGATGCGTTGGACCTGGCTGCCTTGGAACGATTTGCGTGTTTTGTCGAGGTGCAATCCAGCAACCCAGTGCTGAGTTTTCGGTTGCGGGGTGATCTTGGGCTGGTCTGCCAGCGTGAGCTGGTTGCCGATGCGGCAAGCCAGATTGATGAGAAGACACATGACGGGATATGCCTGGTTCGTGGTGAAGTGGCTGCCGTTGAGCGCCTACACCCTGCCATCAAAGGGGTGTGGGGTGCACAGACCTCTGGTGCGAACATCGTTTCCTTCAACCTGGATGCATTCAATTCGTACGGCAAGGTCCAAGGCGCCAATGCTCCCTTGGGCAAACAGGCAACCTTCGCCTACACCACGGCATTGAACCACCTGCTGGCGCGTGACGCCCGCCAACGCATTCAAGTCGGCGACGCCTCTACCGTGTTCTGGGCAGAGGAAAAGCACGGTCTCGAAAGTGCACTTCCCGACCTGTTCGGCGATCCGCCCAAGGACGATCCAGATCAAAACATCCGCGCCGTGAGTGCGCTCTATGCCGCCATTCAGACCGGCCAGTTCGCCGAAGGCGGACCGGAAACCCGCTTTCATGTGCTGGGCCTCGCCCCGAATGCCGCCCGCATCAGCATTCGCTTCTGGGAGACGGCCACCGCCATGGCGCTGGCTCGACGCATCAAGCAGCACTTCGACGATATCGAGGTCGTGCATGCCGACTACGAGCCGCCTTATCTGTCGTTGTTTCGTTTGCTGACGGGCGTCGCCCTGCTGAACAAGGCCGACAACATCCCGCCCAACCTCGGCGGCGAAGTGATGCGAGCCATTCTCGAAGGCTTGCCATATCCCGCCACCTTGCTCAATCAGGCCGTCATGCGCTGCCGTGCCGAACAAAAGGTGCCCTACGCCCGCGCTGCCGCCATCAAGGCCAGCCTCAACCGCCAGATCCGTTTCCGCCAAAGCCACGAGAAGGAGTTCCTGCCCATGCTCGATCCCGACAACACTAATCCGGGCTACCGGCTTGGCCGGCTGTTTGCCGCGCTGGAGAAGATTCAGGAGGACGCCAGCCCCGGCCTCAACGCCACCATCCGCGATCGCTACTACGGCGCAGCCTCCAGTACACCGGCGGCAGTGTTCTCCACCTTGCTGCGCCTGTCCAAGCACCACCTCGGCAAGCTCAACGGCGGCCTCGCGGTCACCCGGGAAAAATTGATCGGCAACATCATGGGCGGCTTCGATGCTGCCAGCTTCCCACCACGTGTGTTGACGCTGGCCGATCAGGCGCGTTTTGCACTCGGCTACTACCACCAGCGCCAAGCCTTCTTCACCAAGTCTGAACCCAAGAATCCGGAGGAAACCCGATGAGCCTTTCCAACCGCTACGACTTCGTGCTGCTTTTCGAGGTGAAAGACGGCAACCCTAATGGTGACCCCGATGCCGGCAACCTGCCTCGCTTGGATGCGGAGACGGGGCACGGATTGACCACCGATGTGATGCTCAAGCGCAAGGTGCGCAACTTCGTTGCGATGACGCAGGATCAGACGGAGCGCGATCCTGGCCCGGGCGAAGTTCGCAACGAAATCTATGTGCGTGAAAAGGCAATCCTCAATCTCCAGCATCAGCGTGCGTACAGCGCATTGAAACTGGATGCCGAGGATGCATCGACCGATAGTGGCGAAGACGCCAAGGACAAGAAGGGTGCTAAGAAGCGAAAGGGCACCGGCCAAGATGCGGAGCTGGCGCGAGGCTGGATGTGCCAGAACTTCTACGATGTGCGCACGTTCGGCGCGGTGATGTCGACCGGCGTCAATTGCGGTCAGGTTCGTGGCCCCGTACAACTCACGTTCGCACGCTCGGTCGATCCCATCATTGCGCAAGAGCACTCGATCACCCGCATGGCGGTGGCAACTGAAGCCGAGGCCGAAAAGCAGGATGGCGACAACCGCACCATGGGCCGCAAGCACACCGTGCCCTATGGTCTCTACGTTGCGCACGGTTTCGTCTCGAGCTTCCTCGCCAAGCAAACCGGCTTCTCGCAGGACGATCTGGAACTGCTGTGGCAGGCATTGGCCCAGATGTTCGAGCACGACCGCTCTGCCGCACGCGGCGAAATGGCGACCCGTGGTCTGTACGTGTTCAAGCACGAGTCCGAGCTTGGCAACGCGCCCGCACATGCTTTGTTCGAGCGAATCCAGGCCAGCAAGAACACCGACGTGCCCCGCAGCTTTGCCGACTACACGGTGGCCGTGAACGATGCCGACCTGCCGGCTGGCGTGACGCTCACCCGGTTGGTGTAAGTCGAAGAGGGCGGATGATGGAAGACGATGACCTCATTCCCATCTCCGCCCTCCAGCACTATCTGTACTGCCCGCGTCAGTGCGCCCTGATCCATCTGGAGCAGCAATGGGCCGAGAACCGCCAGACGGCCGAAGGCCAGTTGCTGCATCGGCAGGCGGACAAGCCGCAGGTTGAGCGGCGGCGCGGGGTGCGCACCGTGACGGCCATGCCGCTGCTGTCGCTGGAGCTGGGGATTACCGGCAAGGCCGATGTGGTTGAGTTTTGCGTATTGCCATCGAGCTGACCATCTGTTGCCAACACGGCTGACCATTTCAGGCAAGTGAACTGACCAGCAGCAGCAGCTTTTTGACCAGTGAACGTCGTAGCTGTAATGCGTGATCTTGCTGCTGTCGTCGTTCAACACGCGACCGCGTCACTGACGTGGCCGACCATGAACCGCTATGTCTTGCCTACCGCCAAACGTCATGCATCGAAGGCCCGCATGAGGCGGGCGTTCGATGCATGTGCCCCAGCTTGGCAGTGAGGTTTTACCCCATATTTCCCTGCAGCCCTTTTTCTAACCGCAAGGTTCTGGTTGACGGCGCGCATCGGTCATCGTGTGGCGCTTGCCGTTGGCGTAGTAGGCGTGCAGCGTGACGTGGCCCAGCATGTCTGTGACGGTTGCAAATTAATTTCCTCCGCCTCCTTATTGCTGCTTCTGCAGGTAGCGCAGCCGACACCCGCCGCCCTGGTAGAGCCGAAGGCGGTGAACTCGACTGTGGCGACACTGAGTGGCGCCTCGCAGCCATAGAGTCCACCGCCTCCCCTCATTGGGAGGCGAGAGGATCCAGTGATGGACGAACACCAATGAAATAAACAAGGCGCCTCCAGAGGCGCCTTGTTCGGTACTCAGGTCATTCACGCGGTGCCGAACTTCCCGGCAATTGTTCGAAGTCTTCATCTGGCTCAAGGTAGTGGATTAATCCAGCCCCAGCCATTCTGACTATCACACCGGAACGCAAATAGCTCCACTGTTCTTGTGGAAAGAGCGTGGTGTACTCATTCGTGTCGATAGAGCATACAACAACTCCTACGCGCCCCCCCCCTAATGCCACATGATCGCCTAGCCTGACTTCTTTCCCATCTGCATATTTCATTACGCGCCGCCTCCCTTTCTCACAGAGGCACTGCCCCGGGTGGCGGCGGCGGCTCTGTCACGCCAATCGCAGACCAAAAGCACTGACAGTTATTGGGATTCTGGTTCATTCGATACAGGTGTACGTGATCACCCGGGAAAGGGTAATGGGGTTTGCTTGGGGGAACTTTATCAAGGCGGTAACCAATCGTGCCCACTTGGGGCGAACACGGTGGGCAGGAGTTATCAGCCTTATTGCACATTTTTCCGCCAAGCCAATTGCCGACGGCACCGCCCGCAACAGCACCACCTGCAGCACCTGCAGAACCACCAGACTCTCCTCCAGCAACGCCACATCCAACAGTACCTACACCAGGCGCAACCAGCGTGCATGCAGCACCACCACCCACTGCGCCGCCCGCCCCGCCAAGCACTCCTCCTAGAACTCCACCACATGTGGCCCCAGCGGCCGCCCACGCGGCTTGGCATGTCTGTCCCGACGAAGCTAGGCCCAATGGATCGATCGAGCCCAACGGATCTCCATCTACGTAGGCGTAAATGTTCTCCCCTCCCTCTTCCCCAATCGGATCGCGACTGAGCCAGCGGCCTACGGCTGGATCATAAGCACGGTACTGCGTCAGAAACAGACTTGATCCTTGGTCATGCAGCATACCTGCATACCCGTAGTCGGGATGTATACCCCTTGCCCGTGTTGTGACGCCATACGCACCGTACTTGGCAGTGCCCAGCATTTTGCCGTTGGCGTCCGTCGCACCAACCACACTGCCTAATTGGTCGCGCACGTAGTACAGCGCCTGCACCCCATGGATTTCACCCTGGTCGAAGTAGTCCGCCATCACCACGTCGTTGCTATCACGCACCTGGCAAACCGCCGACCCACACCACAGATAGCGAGCCTGCGTGCTGGCAGCGCCGTTCTGGTGGGTGATCATCAAGCGCCGGCCCCAGCCGTCGTAACCGTAACGGGTGACTTCACCGGTTGCGGTATTGGTCTGGCTGACCAGCCTACCAGCCGCGTCCCATGTGTACTGATGTACGCCATCACTGATCAGATTGCCATCCGCATCGTACTGCCATGACATGCCGTTGACCGTGCTGAGCTGGTTCAGCGCGTTGGCAGAGGCCGTGAGGGAGAACGAGGCACCCGCCGCCTTCAGCAGATTGCCGGCCGCGTCGTAGTCGAAGCGGCTGGCATCCCGATCGTCACCGCGCACATCCGTGAGTCGGTATGCCGCATCGTAGCGATACCGCTCGCTGTCACCACGACCATCTTCGTTGTTCCCGTCATCGCGACCGTCATGGCCCCATCCGTCGCGATCGTGACCGTAGTCGTGCTGCAAATCGTTCGCTACCGCCTGTTCCGCATCAATGGTATCGGCCCGATCGTCGTGATTGCCGTCACCATCGTGATCCCTCCCTTCGCGCAGCCGCGGCCACTCAAGTTTGGCGGCTGTCAGCAGATGCTCGGGACTGTGAGCATATTCCTGCAAGGCCTCCAGGCGCCGCCCCTTGACGTCCAGGTACATCAGACGATGCAGTTGCCGGTCACCACGGTTGGACTCGTACTCCATGTTCAACGCAAGGCCGGGCTGGCCGGAGGGCGTCATCAGCACCCGCCACGTCAGCTGGTCGGTGTCGCCGAGGTAGCTGTATTGGAAGTTGCCAAGCGGGTTGGTTTCTTCGCTCAACCGACCCAACGCATCGTAGGTATCGCTCACCGTCACGTCCGTGGTGCGGTGAATGACCCTGCCCAACGCATCGTAGGCATACTGCGCGCTGTCATTCGCACTGAACGGCCCCGTCTCCTGTGCCAGTTTGAGGGCGCCAGGTTGACCGGCTGGCACATAGCTGAAGCCGGTGTTACCCAAGCCGTCCGTCATGCCAGTCAGGCGGGAATAGTAGGGATCGTAGCGGTAGGATGCCGCCGCCGTGGGGTTCACGGCATGCAGGTACTGCACTCCAGTAAGCAGGTCAGCCAGGTCATAGCTGTACGCCATGGTCTGCCCCAACGCATCAGTCTGGCTAATCAGACGGCCAACACCGTCATATGCGTACGTCGAGCCCTTGCCATCGGCATAGGTCTTGGCGGTCACCCGGCCTTCAAGGTCACGCGTCCACGTGGTGACGTTCCCGTTCGGATCGGTCATCGTGTGGCGCTTGCCGTTGGCGTAGTAGGTGCACTGCGTGACGTGGCCCAGCGGGTCGGTGACCGCGATGAGGTTGCGTACGGCGTCGTAGCCGTAGTGGGTGGTGTTGCCCTGGCGGTCAGTGACGGCCACGAGGTCTAGGCGGTTCCACGTGTACCGGGTGGAGGTGTGGTCGGGATAGCTGACGGATACTACGCGATTGAGCGCGTCGTACTGGAACTGGCGCGTGTAGCCCGCAGCATCAGTGCTGGTGGCGACGCGGCCTTCGGCATCGTAGGTGTACCGCTGCGACACATGCCCGAGCGCGTCGATGACGGCCAACAAGTAGCCGTTGCTGTCGTACTGGTAGCGCGTCATGTTGCCCAGAGGGTCGGTGGCCGAGGTGCGTTGGCCGCGGGCGTTGTAAGTGTAGGTGGTGGTACCGCCCGCCGCATCGGTCGTGGTTAGCGGCTGATGCTGGCCGTTGTAGGTGGCGCTCGCCAGCGTATCGAAACCGCTCGCGGTCTTCTGCTGCACCTGGATCTGGTCAACGCCGTTGGGTGCGTACGTATAGGTGGTTTCGCGGCCATCGGGGTCGATCTTGGACGTGACCTTGCCGTACGCGTTGTAGGTGTAGTGAGTGACCTGACTGCTGCCGTCATCCAGCACCCGACCCACGTCACTGGGCAGGTTCAGCGTGCCGGGATAGTACGGCCCCGGCTGGCCGGCATAGTCGTACCAGATCATGCCTTCCAGCGGATACTTGACGTTCTCCAGCACGCGCGAGGTGTAGTAGCAGCACGGATAGGCGTGCAGGAAGTGCTTCATGCGCGCTTTGCTGTAGTCGCAGCTGGTCGTGCCATTGCTCACCGTGCAGGCCGCCGCGAACGCATTCTTGTCCCAGTAATACGAGTCGCGGTAGTTGAGGTAGGCATTGAAGGTATTCATGCCGCTCGGCGCCTGCGACACGCTGAAAGGTGCACCGGGCGCACCGGGCATGTATTCGGTGCGCTCGGTATGCCCGGCGGGATCGGTCGCCTGGATCGACAACTCCGTGGCATTGCCGTTGGCGCCTTCGGTGTGTGCGAAGGTGGTGGTGCCGTAGGGCGTTGTCATCGCCTGCACGAACAGGGCGCTGTCGTAGGTGAAGGTGGAGGTCATGCCGATCGCGTCGGTGATCGACACTAGACGCCCTTGACTGTCGTAGGCCAGGGTTGCGTGGCGACCGAACGGATCGGCAATGCCGGTGACGAGCAGGGGCGCGGTGCTGTTGCCGTAGGTGAAGGTGGTCTGCTGGCCGATCGCGTCGGTCACTGTGACTAGGCGATGCTGGTTGTCGTAACTTAGCGTGAGGGCATTGCCCTGCGCATCGACGATCCGGGTGAGGAGCACCTTGCGCGGGTAGGTAGTCGCGCCGTCCGGCATGGCGAAGACGTCCTTGCTGCCATCGGCGTAGCGCAGTTCGTAGCTGACCGGGTTGCTGGAGGTCATGACCAACACCGCGCCGTTGTCCGGTTCGGGCGAAAACGCACCGGTGGTTGCGTTGTATCCACTGTAGGGCCAGCCGCCGCCGCCCGAGACATAGCGCAGCACCTGACTGCCTGGGTTGCTCGGATCATCCTGGATCCAGCTGATCCAGTTGAGCGTCCACTTCTGCCCGACGCTGAAGGTATCGAACACTACCGGCTGGTCGGCTTCGCGCTCGTTGTAGGCAATCGTGGTCTCCACCGTCGGTCCCAGCGGCGGGGTGTAGCCAATCGGTGTATCGCGGATGTTGAGGCCAGCGAGCAGCGATTTGAAGGAGTACACCGGCATGCCATGGGCAGACCCGCAGCTATTGCTGTCGGCGCTGTCGCACGGCGCGTTGGCATTGGGATCGTTGGCCTGTGTGACGCCAGCCCACGCTTGCATCGTGGTAATGACCAGGATCATCGTTAAAAGTAGCTTGCTCAGCGTCTTCATAAGGTTCTCTCTATCCATGCGAGCGACGTTCGGTGAACCAACGCCGTTGAATCAGTGAAGGGGGAGAAGCGAAATCGGATCGATGCGTGTGCTGGGAGAAACAGGCCGCCCCGAGGTGGTGCTGACCTGCTGGCCGTCGGTGTGACGAAACGCACCTTGCCGGTAGCGCGCCAAACAGGCGCCATCGCCTTTCTGGCAAAGCACTGCCACGCAACCGGTCAGATCGTGGAAGAGCGTGAGGTCGTCGGCACTGCCGGTGGCGGCTTCGTCGTGCGCGGCGTCGTGCGGGGCGTAACGCACCAGATCGCCCACGTGATACGGCGCGGCGGTGAATTCGGTGCGCAGCATGAAGAGCGTTAACGACTGGTTGGTTGTTCCCTTGGGCACGTTGATCGTCACCATCTGCACATCGTGCAGGTAGGGTGTTATCGAAACGGGCAGGCTTTTCCAGTAGCCGTGCGACTTGGCCCAGTGGAAAACCTGGTTCATGTCCGCCGGCGTGCCCACGCTCGCGAGCCGGCCAATGACCAGGTGAGGATAAGCGCCGTCGACGAGCAGGCCACAACGATCAGCACTGCAAATGGGCTGCAAAGGTTTGCCATCCGCCGCGCGTGCAGCGCGGTTGAGCAAAAGCAACAAGGTGAGCGCCAGACCTGTGGTCACCTTGCGCCAATGGCGTCCACAAACCTCAAGACCTGTAGTCTTGACCGGGCTACGGAACGATTTCATGCCCCTTGTCTTCCCTGACATCAGCGACTCCCCAGGCCCTGATTCGATGATGTCGCCATGAGCCGCATCGCGGCAGGCGATCACACGCACTATCTCTTCGCCTGCGCATAGACGTCAACAAGCAAGATCTTGCGCCGAGATGAACTGTCCTGCTATCGTCTCATCGACCTCAGTGCCTCATCGGCAACGCCATAGGCGACGCCACAAGCCCTCGTCCGTAGCCCCGCCGCACCGCACAGATACACGGCACTGAATCTGTCGCGGCCTAAGGTAGATCTGCTGCACACCCCAGCCCATCGCCAGCATCATGGCCATGACGCCGACGAGACGAAGCAGCAAAACCGGTACGGGCAGCGGCGAATGCGAGGCCAGGTACCATGCCTCAAGCAATTCGAATCCCAGGAAGCCCATGACGATACGGCCGAACAAGGCCAAGCCGCGCAGGGATGCCGCAAAGTGCACGCTTTCGCTGCCAAAACGAAGCGAGTGTGTAAACAGTAGCAGGCGTATTTCCCGATCCGTGAGGTCGGCTTCATGCTTCAGACGGATCAGGTTTTGCCGATCCAGTTGAGGCCGATCACATCGGAAGCGCGTACGGAAGGCCCGTTCTTCTTCCTGTGCCAAGCGGTCACGAGCCTCCAGCGAGAGCACCTCCGCATCCGCCGCGCCTTCGCGGACGGCATCCACCAACTCGGACTTCAATTGGTTCCACTTGATGTCGTGCTCTTTCATGGACGAACTACTCCTGGGAAAAAGAATGACGGAACGGTACGAGTGCCCATCTTGCTCGGGTCGTTCGTTCATCGGCGCACCGCGATGGCGAGTAGTTCCTTCACCTGTCCCGGCTCCACACGCCCCTTCTCGGTACTCAGAGCATAGGCAGCCTTCAGTATCCGCAAACGCATGGCTGGCTTGAGCTTCTTGCTCAATGTGGCTAGCTCGGTATCAACGCATCGGATGATCTGATCGACGAGCGCGAAGTCCATCGTGCGCGTGGCCGCTTTGATCGGCTGTTCACCGGGACCAGCCAGTAGCCAGACCGGATCGATACCGTAGGTCTCGTACAAGGCACGAAACAACGCGACCGGCATCTCACGTTCGCCGCGCTCGTAGTTGGCATACGCACGCAGTGACAATCCCAGGGTATCGGCGAAGGCGCCTTGGCTCAGGCCGGTGCTGGCCCGCACAGCTACCAGTCGTTGACCCATAGCAGCGTTTTGTTCTGGCGTTGCAATGCTACTCATATATGCCTATATTGAGTCTCATACATGCCGTAGAGGGTAACGACTTGCGCCACGAAAGGAAACGCCATGAACGGATCAAGGCACGCCTGCGGCAGGCGGGCAGTTCATTGGCGCAAGTGGCGAGAGAACTCGGCGTGCAGCCGACGACTGTCACCTCGGTGAGCCAAGGATATCGGCGCTCGCAGCGTATAGAGGCACAGATCGCGACCACGCTCTCGACGACACCCGATCAGCTCTGGCCGGATCGCTACCCGGTGCTCCAGCGCGCCGCCCCGCCTTCGCCCACAGGAAACGCCTCGCCCGGAACCGCCATCGGTTAACCCACCCCGAACCGCGAGCGCAAAAAGGGCCAGCGTCTGCAAACGCCAGCCCTTTGAGATTGCCATTGTCGAGTGACCACCGACGTACGCATTCTCATGCGCCCCCGCCGATCCTGTCAACCGCGCCGCCCTGAACGGCGGCGCGACGGACGGCAGCGCTCGCCCGATCCCCTCCGCATGAGAATTTGACATGGTTCTGAAGAGCTTATGCCGGCTATTGCTGATCACCGACCTGTCCAACCGCAAGGTCGGACAGATCTGCCATGTGCACCATCACACCGCCGGCCGCTACCGCGACCGCCTGCGAGAAGAAGGGCTGACCTGGGAACGTGTGAGCGAACTTTCCGAAGAAGCGCTCGATGCGCGCCTCAACAACGGCCGTGAGCGGATACGAAAGAAGTTCGTGGAACCGGACTGGTCTCACGTCCATCAGGAGCTTTCCCGCCCCGGGGTGACGATCACGCTGCTGTATGAGGAATACGCCTCCTCACTCGACACCGAGCCCATGTCCGATCGGGAATTCCGGCGACGCCACGACCGCTACAAGCGCACGCTCGGCGTGGTCATGCGCCAGGTGCGACGCCCGGGCGAAGAACTCTTCGTCGACTACTCGGGCAAGCGCCCCTCGATCACAAATCCCGACACCGGCGTGAAGACGCCGGCGGAATTGTGGGTCGGCGTCCTGGGCTCCAGCCGCAAGACCTTTGCCTATTGCACGGCGACGCAGCAGTTGCCCGACTGGATCGATGCGCATGTGCACGCGTTGGCGTTCTTCAGTGCCGTCCCGCTCTACCTCGTCCCCGATAACCTCAAGTCCGCCGTGGTCAGCATCTCCCGCAAGGATGGCCACTACATCAACCCCACCTACCAGGCCTTTGCCGACCACTACAACCTGACGGTGATGCCCACCCGCGCGCGCAAGCCGCGGGACAAGGCGGCCGTCGAAGGTGGTGTTCGCCTGGCCCAGATGTGGATCCTTGCGCGGCTGCGGAACCGCACGTTCTTTTCGCTCCCCGAACTCAACCAGGCAATCGACGAGCTGTTGGTACGCCTCAACAGCAAAGGAATGCGCACGCGTGGCGGCATGAGCCGAAACGAGTTGTTCGAGGAGCTGGATCGGCCAGCGATGCGCGCGCTGCCGGTGCAGCCCTACGAGTATGCCGAGTGGAAGATTGGCGTCACGGTTCCGCAGGATTACTGCGTCGTCTGGGAGCGCAACTACTACTCAGTGCCTTTCAGCCTGGTGGCGCGCAAGGTCAATCTGCGGGTCACGACGACCACGGTCGAGGCGTATCACCGCGGGCAGTTGGTGGCCACGCATCGCCGTTCGTTCGGTGTCGATGGCGTGTTCATCAAGAAGGAGCACCAACCGCCTGCGCACCGGCTGTACGGTGAAGAGCAGATGGCAGAGCTCGTCGCCTGGGCGGAAACCGTCGGGCCGTCTGTCCACCAGTTCATGCAGCAACACCAGCAAGCCCATTCCGCTGCCGCCTCGATGCAGGCCTTCCGCGGGCTCAAACGGCTGGCCCGAGACTTCGGCACGGAACGGCTCGACCGAGCCTGCGCGCGGGCCCTGCGCATGCGCGCGATCACCATCACCTCCGTCCGCTCGATGTTGTCGCGCGGCATCGAGAACACACCGCTGCAAGACGACGCGGCGGCCAACGACCCCATCGCACCGCACCAGAACGTGCGCGGCGCCACCGACTACGAATAGGGGATACCTCATGTCACACCTGCAAACCATCGAGCAACTGCGCGACTTGCACCTCGCCGGCATGGCCGAGGCGTTCGCCCACCAGATGAGCGATACCGTGTTCGCCAGCGTGGCTTTCGAGCAGCGCGTACAAATGCTGGTCGAGGCCGAAAAAGCGCAACGTGACAACCAACGCTATCAGCGCCTTCTGAAGAACGCCAAGCTCAAGGTCATCGCCGCACCCGAGGAGATCGACTATCGGCCGGGGCGTGGTTTGGACAAAGCCGTGATGGCGGATCTGCTGACCGGCTTCTGGATCGGCGCACACCGGAATGTGCTCATCACCGGCGCCACCGGCACTGGCAAGACTTGGCTCGGCTGCGCCCTCGGCGTCCAGGCCGCGCGCTTGGGTTTCACGGTTGCGTACCGCCGAACCGCCCGGCTGCTGGAAGAGATGGCCATCGGGCACGAGGACGGAACCATCGCGCGACAGCGCAACCAGCTCAGCAAGGCGCAACTGCTGATCCTCGACGACTTCGGGTTGACCGCGCTGACGAATCGCGGGCGCTCGGATCTGCTCGAAGTGCTGGATGATCGGGTGGGCAGCGGCGCCACCATCATCCTGGGTCAAATGCCCGTCAAGGATTGGCACTCCTACATAAACGATCCAGCAATGGCCGACGCGATCCTCGATCGGCTCGTCCACAGCAGCGTTAAGCTGGATCTGAAGGGCGAATCCATGCGGCGGGTGAAAAACCGCAGCGGTCAGTAGACTGCCTGCGCCGGGCAGCGAGGTGCCGGCGGTGGATAGTCTGTTGGCGAAGCTGGATAGCGCCGCAGGCGACGGTGGTCAGCTGGGTTGCCGGCCGCGGTCAATCGCTGTGGCAAAGGTGGTTAACCGGCTGGCGTTTTGCAGAGTTTCACGACAGCGAAGCCGGCGAGCGTGCTTTTCCCGTCGAGTACAAGCGTGGTCGGCCCAAGGCGCACCGCGCCGACGAAGTACAGCTGTGCGCGCAGGCATTGTGCCTGGAAGCCATGCTGGGTATCCCGGTTGAAGCCGGTGCCCTGTTCTACGGACAAACCCGGCGGCGGCAAGAGGTGACCTTTGATCTGGCACTGCGCGAGCTGACCGAGCAAGTCATCACCGACACGCGTCACATGCTGGCTTCCGGGCAAACCCCGTCGGCCATTTACTCGCCTCAACTCTGCGACCGCTGCTCACTGATCGACGTCTGCCAGCCGCGCTGGCTGGGGCGGCGCGGCATCGACGCGTGGCTGCGTCGCAAGCTCGACGATGAGGAGGACTGACATGCGCCGCCAGCTCAATACGCTCTACGTCACCACCGATGGCGCCTGGCTGCGCAAGGATGGAGCCAATGTCGTGTTGGAAGTAGAGCGCGAGGAGCGTGCTCGCTTGCCCGTGCACATGCTGGAAGGGTTGGTGTGCATCGGCCGCGTCGGTGTGTCGCCGCAGCTACTCGGCTTTTGTTGCGAGCAAGGCATCACCGTCAGCTACCTGACACCGCAGTGTCGTTTTCTCGCGCGAGTGGAGGGGCCCGTATCAGGTAACGTATTACTGCGTCGTGCCCAATACCGCGCCAGCGACGCGCCGGAACGTTGCGCGGTCATCGTTCGCAACCTGCTGGTCGGAAAAATCCACAACCAACGTGCCGTGCTAGCGCGCGGTTGGCGCGACCACGGCGCGCATCTTGCCAACGTACCGGCGTTCCAACATGCACTGAAGCGACTCAAGCGCATACCGCACCGACTGTTGCAGGAGAGCGATGTCGACTTGCTTCGCGGATTGGAGGGTGAGGCGGCACAGGCTTATTTCGGCGTTTTTGGACAGTTGGTGCGGGTGGAGTCGCCCTTGCTTGGCTTCGGCGGCCGCAATCGCCGCCCGCCACGCGATGCATTCAATGCGTTGTTATCGTTCTTCTATACCCTGCTAACCCACGACTGCCGCTCGGCGCTGGAGTCCGTTGGATTGGACCCCGCCGTCGGCTTTCTCCACCGTGATCGCCCCGGTCGGGCCAGCCTCGCACTCGATTTGGCGGAAGAGTTCCGCCCTCTGCTGGGCGAACGGCTCGCACTCTCACTCATCAATCGGCGGCAGTTGAACGAACGCGACTTCCAGACCTTCGAAAACGGTGCCGTGCTTCTGAAAGATGAAGCGCGCAAGACGGCACTGGTTGCCTACCAGGAACGCAAGCGAGAGCAGCTCCAGCATGACTTCCTGGGCGAGAAGGTCGACATCGGCTTGCTGCCCTTCGTGCAAGCGCAATTGCTGGCCCGCCACCTGCGCGGCGACCTCGACGGCTATCCTCCGTTCCTTTGGAAGTAGACGGGCGGAGCAGCAATCATGATGGTTCTGGTCAGCTATGACGTCAGCACGATGACAGTCGCAGGCGAGAAGCGCCTGCGCAAGATCGCCAAGGCTTGCCGTGACCTTGGCCAGCGGGTTCAGTACTCTGTGTTCGAAGTTGAAGTCGAGCCCGCGCAGTGGGTAGCCCTGCGGCAGCGCCTTTGCGACCTGATTGATCCCGGCACCGATAGCCTTCGTTTCTATCATCTCGGTGCCAAGTGGCAAGGCAAGGTCGAACACGTCGGTGCCAAGCCGGCCGTCGACTTCAAGGCCCCGCTGATCTACTGACGCGAACCTTCAGCTACCGGCAAAGCCCCGAGAGGTTCGCAAAACCATAAGGCTTTGTTTTCATGAGCTTTTGACGATTTTTCGAAACTTTGGTGCCCACAGTTGGCCTCAAGCAATGAGTGCTCGCGTTGGGAGGGGTTTGGCCAAGGTGTTGGCAGCAATTTACAATGACGCCGTCGCGCCCTCACGGGCGCGCGGATTGAAACACGACGGGGGCAACGTACTACTACAGGGCGCGGTGTCGCGCCCTCACGGGCGCGCGGATTGAAACTCGACAGTGGCGAAACGGTCGCGGTTTCGGCGCGTCGCGCCCTCACGGGCGCGCGGATTGAAACAATCCATTGTCAGCAATGGCATAAACCTTGTGCAGGTCGCGCCCTCACGGGCGCGCGGATTGAAACTCCGCGAACTTGTGGGCGCCCCAGAGCAGCACGCGGGTCGCGCCCTCACGGGCGCGCGGATTGAAACCCCGAATCGGCTGGACGCGTTGGTGTGGGCCATGTCGCGCCCTCACGGGCGCGCGGATTGAAACCGCTGTGACGGACAGACAGCGCACATTTACTCTCGTCGCGCCCTCACGGGCGCGCGGATTGAAACGTGTCGGGCTACACCGCTTCGCGCCTTGAAACGGTCGCGCCCTCACGGGCGCGCGGATTGAAACCAGCATGTCGCCGTACTCGCCGAACGGCCCGAAGGTCGCGCCCTCACGGGCGCGCGGATTGAAACGCTGAAACGCTCGGTTATCAGCAGGTCGTCGAAGCGTCGCGCCCTCACGGGCGCGCGGATTGAAACCAGCCGATGGCCGGCATCATCAAGGGCTGATCCATGTCGCGCCCTCACGGGCGCGCGGATTGAAACTTCTCGGCGCAGTCGAGACAGCGCACTCTGCAACGTCGCGCCCTCACGGGCGCGCGGATTGAAACGCGGCCACCTTCCATCGCGTGCAGCACCTTGACCGGTCGCGCCCTCACGGGCGCGCGGATTGAAACGCTGAACGCCTATGGCGGCGGTGGTGGCGCTCCGGGTCGCGCCCTCACGGGCGCGCGGATTGAAACTCGCTGGTGAGGGCGCGGGTGAGCTTGTCTCGCCGTCGCGCCCTCACGGGCGCGCGGATTGAAACCAATGATTACCACACTGTACGCCAAACTTATTGGTGGTCGCGCCCTCACGGGCGCGCGGATTGAAACCAGCATGTCGCCGTACTCGCCGAACGGCCCGAAGCGTCGCGCCCTCACGGGCGCGCGGATTGAAACTACAAAAGGGTTACGCTGTGTAACCGTAAGCCGGTCGCGCCCTCACGGGCGCGCGGATTGAAACCAGCATGTCGCCGTACTCGCCGAACGGCCCGAAGCGTCGCGCCCTCACGGGCGCGCGGATTGAAACCGAGGAGATACGAAATGAGCAATAACGTAGCGAAGGTCGCGCCCTCACGGGCGCGCGGATTGAAACCATTTCGTGGCCGCGCTCGGTGTGCACGTTGCCGAGTCGCGCCCTCACGGGCGCGCGGATTGAAACCGCGTGTGGACGATGGCCGCAGGGGCGGTGCTGCCGTCGCGCCCTCACGGGCGCGCGGATTGAAACACTTCTTCCTCGCTTGCCGACATGGCGGCTAACATTGTCGCGCCCTCACGGGCGCGCGGATTGAAACAAGGTCACGGAGCTGCGCAAGGTCACCGGCAAGCGTCGCGCCCTCACGGGCGCGCGGATTGAAACGCGGCGACATCGTGGATGGTGTGGTGGTGGCAGCGGTCGCGCCCTCACGGGCGCGCGGATTGAAACAACGTCTACAACTGCACGGCAGCGGTGGGCGTGATCGTCGCGCCCTCACGGGCGCGCGGATTGAAACACCACGCTCTGGCCGTCCAGCGACGGCACCACGCGAGTCGCGCCCTCACGGGCGCGCGGATTGAAACTTGACGTAGACCAGGCCATTCCAGCGGAAGCAATAGTCGCGCCCTCACGGGCGCGCGGATTGAAACATGTAAACGTCAAGCTCGCCAACGAAATCATCTACGTCGCGCCCTCACGGGCGCGCGGATTGAAACTCTGGAATCTCCAGCGGAACCTGCGGCGCGAGGTTGTCGCGCCCTCACGGGCGCGCGGATTGAAACGTGTGGCTGGCTCGAGTTCGACTGTCAATCACGCGTCGCGCCCTCACGGGCGCGCGGATTGAAACTCGGCAGGTCTAAGCCGGCTGTCCAAGCTCGTCGCGTCGCGCCCTCACGGGCGCGCGGATTGAAACGACATCGCTGGCCCCCGCGTCCGCCAGTCGCCGCCGGTCGCGCCCTCACGGGCGCGCGGATTGAAACGAGCATCACGCCGCAACCGATGTAGCCCATCCACCGTCGCGCCCTCACGGGCGCGCGGATTGAAACTGTGCCACTACCGGATGCAGCCCTACTGCGGAACGTCGCGCCCTCACGGGCGCGCGGATTGAAACCGCAATTCCGTCCGCACCATCGCGGAGCTGCTGGCGTCGCGCCCTCACGGGCGCGCGGATTGAAACGCGCCAGATCCGGCAAGTTGGGAGGGAACCCAAATGTCGCGCCCTCACGGGCGCGCGGATTGAAACTTGTTGCCGCTGGCATCGGCGGGCAGCGTGATGCGTCGCGCCCTCACGGGCGCGCGGATTGAAACCTCGCGGTGGCCGGCGCGGTGCGACAGGACGCCGGGTCGCGCCCTCACGGGCGCGCGGATTGAAACCCACAGTGCATAGGTGTAGCGGCCAGCGGCATTGGTCGCGCCCTCACGGGCGCGCGGATTGAAACACGCCGATCATGTAAGTGCCTTCGGAAAGACCGTAGTCGCGCCCTCACGGGCGCGCGGATTGAAACGTCAATCTGACGGCCGGCGCGGTGTATCCCGATTGTCGCGCCCTCACGGGCGCGCGGATTGAAACTCGCTGGTGAGGGCGCGGGTGAGCTTGTCTCGCCGTCGCGCCCTCACGGGCGCGCGGATTGAAACGCCAACTCGGTCGGCGAAACCATCACCAAGACCCGGTCGCGCCCTCACGGGCGCGCGGATTGAAACATCGCGGCCATGGATGCGCTGCTGCCCATCCTCGCGTCGCGCCCTCACGGGCGCGCGGATTGAAACGTGAAGGAGCGCGTGATGGCCGTCAATGCGCTGATGTCGCGCCCTCACGGGCGCGCGGATTGAAACGTCAATCTGACGGCCGGCGCGGTGTATCCCGATGTCGCGCCCTCACGGGCGCGCGGATTGAAACGTTTACAACCTCGGCGAGCACAATCTTGAGCGCTCGTCGCGCCCTCACGGGCGCGCGGATTGAAACGCACTCGCGGCAGTCGATGTCGGGTTGCGCTTTCATGTCGCGCCCTCACGGGCGCGCGGATTGAAACTCGCGCTGGCACTCCGGCACCGAAGGCGTCCAGTGGTCGCGCCCTCACGGGCGCGCGGATTGAAACGACATTGAGGACGTCCGCGCCGAGCAATCCCTGATGTCGCGCCCTCACGGGCGCGCGGATTGAAACAGCTATCTGACCCTGCTGGCCACCGCGTTCGCGCACGTCGCGCCCTCACGGGCGCGCGGATTGAAACCCGGGGCGCACGTCGCGTGAGTTGTGTGAGCGCACGTCGCGCCCTCACGGGCGCGCGGATTGAAACCGCGCGATTGCCGACCGCGAGCCGTTCGCCAACTGTCGCGCCCTCACGGGCGCGCGGATTGAAACCAGGACGGCCTGCGCGCCAAGCTCGGCTTCCGCGCGTCGCGCCCTCACGGGCGCGCGGATTGAAACACGCTGTCTGCAACGACATCGCCAAGCAACGTCAGGTCGCGCCCTCACGGGCGCGCGGATTGAAACGGTGAACGTCGGCTGCTGGTCAACACGCTGGCAGGTCGCGCCCTCACGGGCGCGCGGATTGAAACTGGATTTCCTGATGACCCCAAGTCAAGACGCCATGTCGCGCCCTCACGGGCGCGCGGATTGAAACACGCCGTCTGCAACGACATCGCCAAGCAACGTCAGTCGCGCCCTCACGGGCGCGCGGATTGAAACCTGCAGAACGCCAAGGTCAACGGCGAGCAGGCGGCGTCGCGCCCTCACGGGCGCGCGGATTGAAACTCAACGAGGAAGGAAGCATCACCATGCGACAGGACGTCGCGCCCTCACGGGCGCGCGGATTGAAACCGCGTGTGGACGATGGCCGCAGGGGCGGTGCTGCCGTCGCGCCCTCACGGGCGCGCGGATTGAAACACGCTGTCTGCAACGACATCGCCAAGCAACGTCAGGTCGCGCCCTCACGGGCGCGCGGATTGAAACGATTCGTACAATGGGGTTGACGCTCGCCACCACTAGTCGCGCCCTCACGGGCGCGCGGATTGAAACTCGCTTGCCGCTCCGCGCCCGTTGCGGGGCGCGGGTCGCGCCCTCACGGGCGCGCGGATTGAAACCTCCCCGAGGAAGAGGCTGTCATCACGAACACCTATCGTCGCGCCCTCACGGGCGCGCGGATTGAAACAAGCCGAGCCGGGACGGCATCGCGGACGCGCTGGGGTCGCGCCCTCACGGGCGCGCGGATTGAAACGAGCCGCCGCGACTCTGTGGCGACGACACGCTGTCGTCGCGCCCTCACGGGCGCGCGGATTGAAACGGCTTATGGAGTGGTGTCTGTCCTTTGCACCACCGGTGTCGCGCCCTCACGGGCGCGCGGATTGAAACATCGGGTCGGAATACAAGCTCCTGCCGCTGTCCGGTCGCGCCCTCACGGGCGCGCGGATTGAAACGCTGCCGCTCACAGCAGCGGCGATTCGCGGCCCTGTCGCGCCCTCACGGGCGCGCGGATTGAAACGACCTCGCCATCATGCACCCGGAATGCACGCATCGTCGCGCCCTCACGGGCGCGCGGATTGAAACTCATGCCGCCACCCCCGTCAGCCTGCGCTGCCACAGTCGCGCCCTCACGGGCGCGCGGATTGAAACCGCACGATGCGAAACCTGAAGCCAAGGTGCATAAATGGTCGCGCCCTCACGGGCGCGCGGATTGAAACCGACACGCCCGACAAGGGGTGACCCCATGAAGCGTCGCGCCCTCACGGGCGCGCGGATTGAAACTCTCTGCTTGACCGCCTCAAGATGAGATGGGTTGACGTCGCGCCCTCACGGGCGCGCGGATTGAAACGTGCGCGTCTTGCTGCGCATTTCGCTGGGATATGGTCGCGCCCTCACGGGCGCGCGGATTGAAACCGGTAGTACGGGTAGGGGAGAGGGCGCATGAGTCAGTCGCGCCCTCACGGGCGCGCGGATTGAAACGCGCACAACACATTCAGCGCATGGCCGAGCGCGCAGTCGCGCCCTCACGGGCGCGCGGATTGAAACATCAGTCAACGGGATCAAATTACGCATTTTCGTGTCGCGCCCTCACGGGCGCGCGGATTGAAACGTGCCGTCGGTGCAAGGATCAAGCGTGAATCCAAGTCGCGCCCTCACGGGCGCGCGGATTGAAACCCGTGATCTCCGCGCGTCCCTCGGCTGGGGGTGGTCGCGCCCTCACGGGCGCGCGGATTGAAACGTGATACAGACCGGGTTTTTTGTGCCTGTGGTGCGTCGCGCCCTCACGGGCGCGCGGATTGAAACTCGGGCTGTACGGCATTGCCCAGCAGGTGAAGGCCGTCGCGCCCTCACGGGCGCGCGGATTGAAACTACGGCGCGAGGATCACTCACCATCGCCATCGAACGTCGCGCCCTCACGGGCGCGCGGATTGAAACTTCCTGCTCTGCACGCTCGGCCGCATCTTCCACGTCGCGCCCTCACGGGCGCGCGGATTGAAACGCTGCATCTCGCGCAGCTTGGCCACCAGGATGGGGTCGCGCCCTCACGGGCGCGCGGATTGAAACACGGCTTGGCCGTACTCGCCGCCGGAGCGGGCTGGGTCGCGCCCTCACGGGCGCGCGGATTGAAACCTTGTTTGATCTTCCTCGTCACCGCATCCGCGTCGTCGCGCCCTCACGGGCGCGCGGATTGAAACGCGACATGGCCTACGGCAAGGCGCCGGACTACGCGGGTCGCGCCCTCACGGGCGCGCGGATTGAAACGACGTCGGTTCCGGCGGGGTGCCGGAGTTGACACCGCGTCGCGCCCTCACGGGCGCGCGGATTGAAACATGTCGATGCAGAAAACCGAAGCGCGGGCCGAGTAGTCGCGCCCTCACGGGCGCGCGGATTGAAACGGCGATTCTCCGATGCGTGCGACATCGTGCGTCTGGTCGCGCCCTCACGGGCGCGCGGATTGAAACGAGAATGTCGATGTACGTGCCGACCAAGTTTGCCGGTCGCGCCCTCACGGGCGCGCGGATTGAAACTAGCAGTGACGGCTACGTGTCTGAGGGCGAGGGCGTCGCGCCCTCACGGGCGCGCGGATTGAAACTGATGACCGCCCCTGACCTGATCGCGGAGCTGTCGTCGCGCCCTCACGGGCGCGCGGATTGAAACGCGTCATCGCGGCGAGCTACGCGAGCGCGCCGATCGTCGCGCCCTCACGGGCGCGCGGATTGAAACCACGACCGCGACACCAGAGACTGCGGATGCCGCGTCGCGCCCTCACGGGCGCGCGGATTGAAACTTATGACGGTTCGGCATAAGCCCTGCGCTGCGCTAGTCGCGCCCTCACGGGCGCGCGGATTGAAACCGCCGCGCGATGCAGCCGGACGGTGCTGCACTGCTGTCGCGCCCTCACGGGCGCGCGGATTGAAACAACGCCGCCACCAGCGGTACGCGCGACGGTGCCAGTCGCGCCCTCACGGGCGCGCGGATTGAAACTAGCAATACTGGGGAGGATTGAGCATGGCCGATGGTCGCGCCCTCACGGGCGCGCGGATTGAAACTTGTCGCTCATCGCGGCTGCCCCAGTTGTCTAATGTCGCGCCCTCACGGGCGCGCGGATTGAAACTGGATGATGTCGTCCATCAAGTCCTTCACCCATTGTCGCGCCCTCACGGGCGCGCGGATTGAAACACCACTCGCGGCACGACTGGCTGGGCGCTGGCGCAAGGTCGCGCCCTCACGGGCGCGCGGATTGAAACCTGCGCGGCCTTGGCAGCGGACTCCTGCTCCTGCGGTCGCGCCCTCACGGGCGCGCGGATTGAAACCACACTTCGTCCATCGTGAAGTGCTGCCAAGGAAGTCGCGCCCTCACGGGCGCGCGGATTGAAACAACCTGTTGGTGGCCCTGGCCGCTACGATCTCGCGTCGCGCCCTCACGGGCGCGCGGATTGAAACTTCTGGAACGTGGCGAGCGAGTAATTCGCGCCCAGTCGCGCCCTCACGGGCGCGCGGATTGAAACATCTCTCACCCCTACGTCAGCGACAAGCCGCGCAAGGGTCGCGCCCTCACGGGCGCGCGGATTGAAACATCTCTCACCCCTACGTCAGCGACAAGCCGCGCAAGGTCGCGCCCTCACGGGCGCGCGGATTGAAACATCGGTAGTAGTCCTGTCGGTTGACGCGCGGCGCCTGGTCGCGCCCTCACGGGCGCGCGGATTGAAACCACTCAACCCGAGTGCGCCGAAGGTCATCGACGGGGTCGCGCCCTCACGGGCGCGCGGATTGAAACGCCGAATCGTTCGACGAAATAATCTCTATGGCATGTCGCGCCCTCACGGGCGCGCGGATTGAAACATCCGCTCGCCGGACAAGGATCACGATTGGTCGGTCGCGCCCTCACGGGCGCGCGGATTGAAACTGGAGCGTGTACACGCTCCACCCTTCCGTAACTGGTCGCGCCCTCACGGGCGCGCGGATTGAAACAAAATGTGGTCGCAACTTTGCAGCGTGACGAAAAGTCGCGCCCTCACGGGCGCGCGGATTGAAACATGCCGCACTCCTCATCGAAGCAATCGCCTGAGGTCGCGCCCTCACGGGCGCGCGGATTGAAACGTCTCCACGTTCGGCTCCGCTGCAGGAACGATCCTGTCGCGCCCTCACGGGCGCGCGGATTGAAACTGGAAGAACGATGTCGGTCAGATCGTGACGCGCGAGTCGCGCCCTCACGGGCGCGCGGATTGAAACCAGCCCTGCCGCATGCACTCCGCGAACACGTTGCCGTCGCGCCCTCACGGGCGCGCGGATTGAAACAGGCTGGCGATGTATTCCTCGTCACGCTCCACCCGTCGCGCCCTCACGGGCGCGCGGATTGAAACAAGCGCGAGTGGGACGACAAGGCGGAGACATGGTTGTCGCGCCCTCACGGGCGCGCGGATTGAAACAACGTCTACAACTGCACGGCAGCGGTGGGCGTGATGTCGCGCCCTCACGGGCGCGCGGATTGAAACACGTCCAGCGCAACTCCGGCAATCTGTGCGCATGGTCGCGCCCTCACGGGCGCGCGGATTGAAACACGGCGCTGCGCTACGTGTTCGCCGTGATAGGCAGGTCGCGCCCTCACGGGCGCGCGGATTGAAACTTGACCCACACCAGCGGGACGAAGCCGAGGTTGTGTCGCGCCCTCACGGGCGCGCGGATTGAAACTGGACAGCGTGGCAGGCGATCCGCGATGCGTGTCGGTCGCGCCCTCACGGGCGCGCGGATTGAAACCGCAATTCCGTCCGCACCATCGCGGAGCTGCTGGCGTCGCGCCCTCACGGGCGCGCGGATTGAAACACGCCATTGGTGTGTCCACGGATGTAGCCGGACGGTCGCGCCCTCACGGGCGCGCGGATTGAAACTGGCCCATGCCGCGATGCAGGTTGCTGTGGCTCGTCGCGCCCTCACGGGCGCGCGGATTGAAACCCACTCCCTTGATAGTTTCCGGAGCCTCGTCGCCGTCGCGCCCTCACGGGCGCGCGGATTGAAACCTTGCGCCCCTTGTCCGTGGCAACGTTGGGGACGAGTCGCGCCCTCACGGGCGCGCGGATTGAAACCAGCCACGGCACGATGGCGCCACTGGCGGCGAGGGTCGCGCCCTCACGGGCGCGCGGATTGAAACTTTCCACGAGCTTCGGCGATTCTCCGATGCGTGCGTCGCGCCCTCACGGGCGCGCGGATTGAAACTGTTTCACCACGCCGGAAGTGATGTAGCCCTGCATGTCGCGCCCTCACGGGCGCGCGGATTGAAACCGGAAACGGTGACGGCTCTGGCGGCGTCCATGAAGGTCGCGCCCTCACGGGCGCGCGGATTGAAACGGGGCGTGTATCGCGTAGACCATGATGTTGGACAGTCGCGCCCTCACGGGCGCGCGGATTGAAACAGGGCTTTGGTGATGCCTGCCACCGTGTTGCCGTGTCGCGCCCTCACGGGCGCGCGGATTGAAACGAGACTCTCCCTTATGCCGACTAGCAGGGTCAAGGTCGCGCCCTCACGGGCGCGCGGATTGAAACGTACTCTCCGACGCGCAGGTGCGGTACTGGATGAGTCGCGCCCTCACGGGCGCGCGGATTGAAACGCTTTCAGCTATCCGCCCACTCCGTTCATCAAGCGTCGCGCCCTCACGGGCGCGCGGATTGAAACAGCAAAGACCGGCCGCTGCTGATGGAGCGCCTCGGGTCGCGCCCTCACGGGCGCGCGGATTGAAACCTCGACGCCGAACACGCCCGCGAGCGGATGGCAAGTCGCGCCCTCACGGGCGCGCGGATTGAAACCGAGATAGCTTTCCGCTCGGCCTCTTGTGGCCAAGTCGCGCCCTCACGGGCGCGCGGATTGAAACGAGGCCGTGGCATCGCTTGAGCGGTGCGTCCTCGTCGCGCCCTCACGGGCGCGCGGATTGAAACCCCTGCATGGCTTCGCGGATCGCGGCGACCTCCGGGTCGCGCCCTCACGGGCGCGCGGATTGAAACGAGGCCGTTGCATCGCTTGAGCGGTGCGTCCTCGTCGCGCCCTCACGGGCGCGCGGATTGAAACGTGCACAACACATTCAGCGCATGGCCGAGCGCGCGTCGCGCCCTCACGGGCGCGCGGATTGAAACATCGCCAACGGCGTGGTAAGCCATAACACCCGCTGGTCGCGCCCTCACGGGCGCGCGGATTGAAACGCGGCGCGGGTGCAGGCCGGCCGCGTGCATGTGCGTCGCGCCCTCACGGGCGCGCGGATTGAAACTCGTCGTCCGTTGCGCTTACCCATCGCCTGTGTCGGTGTCGCGCCCTCACGGGCGCGCGGATTGAAACCGTGTTGTCGACGCGATAGAAGTGGATGGTGACCCGTCGCGCCCTCACGGGCGCGCGGATTGAAACACGCGGCGGCGATGCTCGGCCTCGGCCGAACCCACGTCGCGCCCTCACGGGCGCGCGGATTGAAACCGCATGACTACGACGGCCGCAGCGGGCCGGTGAGTCGCGCCCTCACGGGCGCGCGGATTGAAACGCGGCAACGTCCGCGCCCGTGTCGCCGCGGGCGTGGTCGCGCCCTCACGGGCGCGCGGATTGAAACGTCACGGCCTGCCCGATGTCGGGATAGTCGGCGGTGTCGCGCCCTCACGGGCGCGCGGATTGAAACGAGTGATCCAAGACCACTCCGCCCGAAATGACCGGTCGCGCCCTCACGGGCGCGCGGATTGAAACGAGGAATCGGGGGTCATCCTGCGCACCACGAGTGGCGTCGCGCCCTCACGGGCGCGCGGATTGAAACCATGGCCCGAAGTCTTGCCCCGCCGAGTCTCTCAAGTCGCGCCCTCACGGGCGCGCGGATTGAAACGACTGCCGCTCTGCGCCTGTTGCGGGCCGCTCTGGTCGCGCCCTCACGGGCGCGCGGATTGAAACCCGTTGACGTGCGTGGGGCTGCCGCCATGATTCAGTCGCGCCCTCACGGGCGCGCGGATTGAAACAACGCTGGATTGCTCTCCCCGAAGGACGCAAAAGTCGCGCCCTCACGGGCGCGCGGATTGAAACATGTAGCCCGGCGTACTTGGCAAAGCTGGGAATAGTCGCGCCCTCACGGGCGCGCGGATTGAAACGAGCGTGTCCGCAAAGGCCTTGGCGTCCCGCTGCGGTCGCGCCCTCACGGGCGCGCGGATTGAAACTCCTGCTCATGCGTAGCCTAACCAGGCGCTCAAGCGTCGCGCCCTCACGGGCGCGCGGATTGAAACCTCGATGGAGGCGCCCGCTACGTCAGCCGGGCGCCGTCGCGCCCTCACGGGCGCGCGGATTGAAACATCGTTTCTGTCTCCACAGACGCGCGAATACCGTCAGGTCGCGCCCTCACGGGCGCGCGGATTGAAACCGCGTCTGACCGTGTTGTATCGGACAGTCAACGAGGCGTCGCGCCCTCACGGGCGCGCGGATTGAAACAACGACGTTTATACGTGGCAGAACAGCGCGGGATGTCGCGCCCTCACGGGCGCGCGGATTGAAACCTCACCGAGGACGAGCAGCAGAGCGTCCGCGCCAGTCGCGCCCTCACGGGCGCGCGGATTGAAACAAGGGTGGCCGCATCATCGAGCCATCGGCGGGCAGTCGCGCCCTCACGGGCGCGCGGATTGAAACTCGCGAGCTGGTATCCGCCCACGGGGGCGAAGCTTGGTCGCGCCCTCACGGGCGCGCGGATTGAAACGTCTACGACCGCTGGGAGAAAGCCCCAGCGGACGGTCGCGCCCTCACGGGCGCGCGGATTGAAACATCGGCGCGGAATACAAGTTCCTGCCGCTGTCCGGTCGCGCCCTCACGGGCGCGCGGATTGAAACGCGGGGATGCTCAGCACCTCCCACGTCTGGCCGTGTCGCGCCCTCACGGGCGCGCGGATTGAAACATCCTCGAACCCGTCCGTCACGTGGTCACGATCACGTCGCGCCCTCACGGGCGCGCGGATTGAAACGGGTCGCGCCGAACAGGGTGGCGATGTTCGCGTGTCGCGCCCTCACGGGCGCGCGGATTGAAACTCGACGATCAGACCGTCGCGCTGGCGAAGCCCGAGTCGCGCCCTCACGGGCGCGCGGATTGAAACATCCACGCAGCGAAATCGCGCTCACGAAGCGCCGTCGCGCCCTCACGGGCGCGCGGATTGAAACGGTTGCTTTCGGCGCTGGCGGCGCTGGCTTGTATGGTCGCGCCCTCACGGGCGCGCGGATTGAAACAACCTTGACGATTTTAGCAGCCCATGGGCAGGCTGGTCGCGCCCTCACGGGCGCGCGGATTGAAACAACGACGTTTATACGTGGCAGAACAGCGCGGGATCGTCGCGCCCTCACGGGCGCGCGGATTGAAACGGTCTCCTTGTTTCGCCTCGCCGGGGTGGCTGGCGTCGCGCCCTCACGGGCGCGCGGATTGAAACGACGGGGTGGTGATCGCGCGTTGTGCCGAGCACTAGTCGCGCCCTCACGGGCGCGCGGATTGAAACTTCGCTATCGGCAGGCGCTTCATGGCCGTGCATCGTCGCGCCCTCACGGGCGCGCGGATTGCAATTTGCGGCGTCGCCTTCGCCATCCGCAGCTCTGGTTACGCTTTCACTCCCTGCCCACCGGCTTGGCCGTGCCCTTGGCCAGCACCGCGTCGAGCAGTTGATCCATCGCGGCGTTGGCTTGGTCGGCGGTGGCCTTGATCTGGTTGTCTTGGGCGGTGAGTTGCTGGTCGAGTTTGGCTTGTTCGGCGTCGCGCGCGCGTTGGCGGTCGGCCTGTTTTGCCTGTGTGGCGGCCTGGCGGCGGGTGAGGTCGGTTTGCTGCGTGGCGAGGGCTTGCTGTTTGGCGGCGATGTCGCGCTGTTGCGCCTGGTCGGCGTCGCGGGCGGTGGCGGCGAGTTGGCGCGATTGCGCGGCGAGGCGGGCTTGCTCGCGTGCCAGCTCGGCCTGGTGGCGCGCGAGTTCGGCGTGTTGCCGGGCGATCTCCACGTTGCGGTTGGCCACCGCGCGCTGCTGCGCGGCGAGCGCGATCTGCTGGTGCGAGAGCTTCTGCAGCGGGGCCATGATGGCTTGGGCGTGCGCGATGGTGGCGGCGTCGTGGGTGAGGTAGGCCTGGTCGCCACGACGTATCCACAGCAGCGGGGCGCCAGTCTTGGGCAGGTGTTCGATGGCTGCGGCATCGGCTGGCAGGCCGCGCACGGTGAGGTGGTGGCCGTCGAACAGCGCATAGCCCTGCTTCAGGTGCGGGTCGATGTCGATATCGATGCTGCTGGCATGGAAGCCGAAGTCGGGCGCGGGTGGCGGCAGTGGCGGTGTGGGTGGTACGGGCGGCGGAGGTGGCGGCGGCGGGGGTGATGCGGCGCCCGGCAGGGGTGGCGACACGTTCGGAACGAGCGGAACGGGTGGTGCGGGTGGTGGCGGGGGCGGCGTCCAGGTCGTGTTGGCGTGGGCGGGTGTCTGGCTGGATGGGGTGGTCGTGGCGTGGTCGCTCGCCACCACGCGGTAGGGCAGCACGCCGGCCAGTGCGACCAGTGCGACGAGTGGCCAGCTACGGGTGCGCGGCATGGCCGTGGAAGTTTGTTGCAGCATGACGAGTCGCCTCCGCAGGTTGTGGAAGGTGGAGGATGCGCCGGCCAGGCCGGCCGGTGGTGGGTGGGCCACGCCCAGTTGCAGCAGCAGGCGGCCGTAGTCCTGCGGCGCGGCGCGCTGTTGTTCGATGGCGAGTGCATCGCAGGCGGCTTCGCGGTGAAGCGCGTATTCGCGCAGCGCCCAGAGCAGCAGAGGGTGGAAGCAGAACAGCCGCGCGGCCAGCGCGGGTATCCAGCCCAGCCACAGGTCGCTGCGCTGGAGATGCGCCAGCTCGTGGGCCAGCGCCAGCGCGGCGCCTTCGCGGGTCAGCGTGTGCCGCGCCGGCCACAACACCACCGGATGCCAGAGGCCGCAGACCTGGGGCGAGTTGATGGTGGGCGAGACGAGGATGGCGGGCACCCGGCGCAGGCCGAGCGCGCGGGCCTGGCGTGCGCAGTGATCCTGCAGGGCGGCGGCCACGGTCGGCTGCGCGTCGCGGCGCAGCCGTCGCGCCTGGCGGTGTTCGCGGATCAGTGCGGGCAGTTGCGCCAGCAGCAGGGCCAGCCACGCGGCGAGCAGGGCGCTGCGCCAGTGGCTGGCCACTCCGTCGGATGCCGCCGTCGCGGCCGGCAGTGGCACGCGCGCCGTCGTGACGTGGCCTGGCGTGGCGGCCGGCGCGCCGGTCGCGGGGTTCGTGTCATGGGTGGGTGCCGCCACGGTGGCTTCGATGGCTGCCGGCGCCAGCAGCGGCAGGCGGATCGGCGCCTGCCAGGTCAGTCCCAGCAGCGCTTGCAGGCCGACCAGCCACCACAGCGCGCAGCGCGCGGCGGCGGGCAGGCGCGGCACGGCGCGGATCAGCAGCAGCACCACGCCGGTCAGCGCGGCGGCTTGCAGCGAGGTCCAGGCAAGCCGTTCGAGCAGCAGGGCGGCGAAGGTATCGAGCGTCGTCATCTCATTTCTCCCGGCGCGTGGTCTTGAGCTGTTTCACCAGCGCCTGCAGCTCGGCCAGCTCGGCGTCGCTCACCTCGCCGCGTTCGGCCATCCACGCCACGAAGGGCGATACCGAGCCGCTCAGCGTGTTCTCCACGAAGCTGCCCACGGCGTGACGCATCGCCTCGCCGGGGCCGGTGGCGGTGCTGTAGCGATACACGCCCTGCACCTGGCGGCGCTTCAGGTAAGCCTTGGCGCGCAGGCGTTCCATCATCGTCAGCACGGTGGAACGGGCCAGTCCCTGCGCCTCGCCGAAGCTGGCGGCCACCTCGCCCACCGAGGCCGGTTCGTGCGCGGCGAGGTGGCGCAGCAGGGCGAGTTCCTGGTCGCCGATGGAGGGTCGTGGCATGGCTGGGTGTCCATTGACTACAGATGTAGCCAAGCTACGCCTGGCGACAGCTGTAGTCAAGCCTGTCGCGCGGCGGCGGTCGGGCCGCCCGGCGTGGCGCCGCGCCGCGTGCCCTGCCATCGCCTATCATGCTCGGACGGGTGTGTCGGCCGGTGGGGTGAATCGTGTTCGTGCATGTGGAAACGCGGCGGCGGCGGCAATGGCAGTGGGCCACGCCGCTGATCGTGACGCTGTGCGTGGTGTGCTTCGTGGGGCTGGCGATGATGCCGCCGACGCAGCGCATCGCGGCGTTGCAGGCCTGGGGCACGGTGCCGGCGAACATCTTCAGCGCGCACGAGCCGCTGTGGCCGCAGCTCACCGATCCGGCGTTGCTGCGCCTGTTCACCGCGCTGTTCATCCATGTGACCTGGCTGCACCTGCTGGGCAATCTGCTGTTCCTGATGATCTTCGGCCTGCCGGGCGAGCGCGCGCTGGGTTCGCTGCGTTTCCTGCTGCTGTTCGTGCTGGGCGGGATGGTGGCGAACCTGATCGGCGCGCTGTCGCTGGCAGGCGTGCATTTGCCGATCATCGGCTGCAGTGGCGCGGTGTCGGCGGTGGTCGGCACTTACGTGGCGCTGTTCCCGCGCGCGCGCCTCGGCCTGGTGCTGCCGCTGGGCTTGTATCTGGAGTTCGTGCGCGTGCCGGCCTTCCTGCTCATCGGCATCTGGGTACTGCTGCAGTTGCTCTTCAGCTACGCCGGGCCGAGTTACGGCGCCTACGTGTGGTGGGCGCACATCGGCGGCTTCGTGTTCGGGCTGGCGTTTGCGCTGGTGTCGCGCGAGGCGATCATGCGTCGCCTGCGCCGCTGAAGAGCGGGTTTCAGCGCACCGGCAGGCTCTGCACGAAGCGCTGCAGCAGACCGCGCGCGGCGGGCGTGGCGGCCACCGCCAGGTAGCTTTGCCTGGGGTCGAGGCCTTCGCGCTGCATGTCGGCGCGCTTGCGGCGGATGTAGGCGCGCATCACCTCGGCGCTGAATTCGGGGTGGAACTGCGAGCTGAGCGCGCGCGGGCCGTAGCGCAGCAGCTGGTGCGGGTCGCGCGCGGAGCGTGCCAGCACGGTGGCGCCGGGCGGGGCTTCGAGCACGCTTTGCAGGTGGGTGGTGTGGGCGCGGAAGCGGCTGGGCAGCGTGTCGGCCAGCGCGTCGCCAGCGGCGTCATCGAGTTTCTGGATGGCTTGCGTGCCGATCTCGCGGCCGCCGGGCAGGTAGTCGACGCGTCCGCCCAGCGCATGCGCCATCAGCTGGTGGCCGAAGCACACGCCGAACAGCGGCAGTTCCACGTCCATGGCGGCGCGAATCCAGCCGGCGGTACGCTCGCTCCAGTCGGCGCGTTCGGTGACCATCGCCGCCGAACCGGTGAGGATGGCGCCGGCAACATCCTGCGGCGGCGGCAGTGCCTCGCCGCGTTCCACGTCGATGGTCTGCACGGCCACCAGCGGCAGGCGCGCGCCGAGGCGGAACCAGTGCGGGAAGTCGCCGTGGCGGGCGCGGATGGCGTCCGGCGCGCGGCCGGTGCGGATGATGAGGACGGGCTTCATGCGGGTTCGGTGTCGATGGTGGTGGCAGGGGGATCGATGGGCGGCAGCACGGCCAGCACCTCCTGTACGGTGGTGAGGCCGCGCGCCACCTGTTCGGCGGCGGAGATGCGCAGTGGCCGCATGCCTTCGGTGAGCGCGGCCTGGCCGAAGTTGCCCAGCTCCATCTGGGCCGACATCAGCGCGCGCAGGCGCGGCGAAACCGGCATCATCTCGTAGATGCCGGTGCGGCCCATGAAGCCGGTGTTGCGGCATTCCAGGCAACCGACCGGCGCGCACACCTTCTCGGGCACGGGCAGCGCCCAGCCGTGGGTGAGCGCGGCCCATTCGTGCGGGTTCTGCGTGGTTTCCCGCTTGCAGTACGGACACAGCGTGCGCACCAGACGCTGCGCCACCACGCCGGTGAGCGTGGACTGGATGAGGTAGTGCGGCACGCCGAGATCGAGCAGGCGCGTCACCGCGCTGGGCGCGTCGTTGGTGTGCAGCGTGGAAAGCACCAGGTGGCCGGTGAGCGAGGCCTGCACCGCCATCTGCGCGGTTTCCAGGTCGCGGATCTCGCCGACCATGATGATGTCGGGGTCTTGCCGCAAGAGGGTGCGCACGCCGGTGGCGAAGTCCAGGTCGATGGAGGGCTGCACCTGCATCTGGTTGAACTCGGGCGACACCATTTCGATCGGGTCTTCCACCGTGCACACGTTCATCGCCGGGGTGGCGAGGTGCTTGAGCGTGGAATACAGCGTGGTGGTCTTGCCCGAGCCGGTGGGGCCGGTGACCAGCACGATGCCGTGCGGGCGTTCCACCATGTGCCGCCATTGCGCCGTCTCGCGCTCGGAGAAGCCGAGCTGCGCGAAGTCCTTCACCACCAGGTCGGGATCGAAGATGCGCAGCACCATCTTCTCGCCGAAGGCGGTGGGCATGCTGGAGACGCGCAGCTCCACCTCGCGGCCGCTGGACGAGCGCGTCTTGATGCGGCCGTCCTGCGGGCGGCGCTTCTCGGCCACGTCCATGCGTGCGAGGATCTTGATGCGTGCGGTGACCGCGCTCATCACCGGCGGTGGCAGCTCGAACACCTTGTGCATCACGCCGTCGATGCGGAAGCGCATCTGCCCGGCTTCGCGGCGCGGTTCCAGGTGGATGTCCGAGGCGCGCTGCTCGAAGGCGTACTGCAAGAGCCAGTCGACGATGTGCACCACGTGGCGGTCGTCGGCGCCGACTTCGCCGCTCTTGCCCAGCTCGACCAGCTGCTCGAAGTTGAGGAGGGCCGAGGTGTCGTAGCCGCCGTTGGCCTTGGCATCCTGCGCCAGCTGGATCGAGCGCTGGACGCCGTAGAACTCCTGCAGGTAGCGGTTGATGTCGATCGGGCTGGCCACCACGCGGTGCACGTCGCGGCGGAGCATGTGCGAGAGATCCTTGGCCCAGGCCGCGTCGAACGGCTCGGCGGTGGCGAAGGTCACTTCGCCCGGCGCCACCGCCACCGGCAGGATGCGGTGGCGACGCGCGTAGGCCTGGCTCACCACCTGGGTGACCGCAGCCACGTTGACCTTCATCGGGTCGATCTTGAGATAGGGCAGCGCGGCATGCGCGGCCAGCCACTCGACGAGGTTCTCCAGGCTGAGCGGTCGCCCCGGTTCGCGCTGGTTGGCCAGCCTGGCGTTGGCGATCAGTACCAGCGGATGCAACTCCACCGTGCTACGGCCGGCACGCGAACCCATGCGCACCTGCTTGGCGTCGTCGGCGGTGACGTAGCCGTCCACCACCAGGGTGGCCAGCAGTTCGTCCAGTTCCAGCCGGCCACGCCGACCGAGCAGGCTGGCGATGTGGGGTGATGCGGCCATGCGGATGAGCTCTCCCGTAGGTGCCGGAACGGCGCCAGAAACCGGCGTGCGGGCACGCTGCGGCTATACTAGCGCGCTTTGATCCGGCGTCACGGAAAACCATGTCCGCACTCACCTTTCAGGATGTGATCCAGACCCTCAACCGCTACTGGGCGGCACAGGGTTGCGTGCTGTTGCAGCCGCTCGACACCGAAGTCGGCGCCGGCACCTTTCATCCCGCCACCTTTCTGCGCGCGCTCGGCCCCGAGCCCTGGGCGGCCGCCTACGTGCAGCCGTCGCGCCGGCCCACCGACGGCCGCTACGGCGAGAACCCCAACCGCCTGCAGCATTACTACCAGTACCAGGTGGTGATGAAGCCGAACCCCGAGAACATCCTCGATCTCTACATCGGCTCGCTGAAGGAGCTGGGCATCGACCCGCTGGTGCACGACCTGCGCTTCGTCGAGGACAACTGGGAATCGCCCACGCTGGGTGCCTGGGGGCTGGGCTGGGAGGTGTGGTTGAACGGCATGGAAGTGACCCAGTTCACCTACTTCCAGCAGGCCGGTGGGCTGGAATGCCGCCCGGTTACCGGCGAGGTCACCTACGGCCTGGAACGCCTCGCCATGTACCTGCAAAATGTAGATAACGTTTTTGATCTTGTCTGGACTGATGGGCCTCGCGGAATCGTCACCTACGGCGACGTGTTCCACCAGAACGAGGTCGAGCAGAGCACCTACAACTTCGAGCACGCCAACGTGGCCAAGCTGCTGGAATGGTTCGACACCTGCGAGGCCACCGCCAACCAGCTGATCGCCGCCAACCTGCCGCTGCCGGCCTACGAGCAGGTGATGAAGGCCAGCCACACCTTCAACCTGCTCGATGCGCGCCGCGCGATCAGTGTCACCGAACGCCAGCGCTACATCCTGCGCGTGCGCACGCTGTCGCGCGCGGTGGCCGAAACCTACGTGGCGCAGCGCGAGAAGCTCGGCTTTCCGGGCCTGAAGAACACCAAGGAGCAGGCCGCATGAGCGCCGCCAAGTCACTGTTGATCGAGCTGGGCACCGAGGAACTGCCGCCCAAGGCGCTGGACGAGCTCTCCGCCGCCTTCGCCCACGGCATCGCCGAGGGACTGAAGAAGCGCGGCATCGAGGCGGCGCTGGAGGAGGCGAAGGCGTATTGCTCGCCGCGGCGTTTGGCCGTCCATATACCGCGCGTGGCGGAGCTGCAGCCGGCGCAGGCCATCGAGCGTCGCGGCCCGGCGGTCAGCGCCGCGCTGGATGCGCAGGGGCAGCCGTCCAAGGCGCTGGTCGGCTTCGCACAGTCCTGCGGCGTAACGGTGGAGCAGCTGGAAAAACTCGAAACCGACAAGGGCGCGTGGTTCGTGTTCCGCGCGGTCAAACCCGGCCAGCCGCTGGCGGCGCTGCTGCCGGAGGTTGTGGACGAGGCGCTGAAGGCGCTGCCGATCCCGCGCCCGATGCGCTGGGCCGATCACGACTACGCCTTCGTGCGCCCGGCGCACTGGCTGGTGATGCTGCACGGCGCCGCCATCGTCGAAGGCTCGGTGCTGGGCCTCGCCAGCGGGCGCAAGTCGCGCGGCCACCGCTACATGCACCCCAATCCCGTGCATGTGTCGGACGCCGACGGCTGGCTGGATGCGCTGCGCAGCGCCAAGGTGCTGGCCGACCCGGCCGAACGCCGAGCGCGCGTGCGCGACGAGGTGGCGCGCGCGGCGCAGGAAACCGGCGGTGTGCCGCGCCTCTCCGATGAGCTCCTGAACGAGATCGCCAACCTGGTCGAGTGGCCGGTGGCGATCGCCTGCAGCTTCGAGCGCCGCTTTCTTGCCGTACCGCCCGAAGCGCTGGTCACCACCATGGAGACCAACCAGAAATTCGTGCCAGTGTTCGACGCGGATGGCCGGCTCACCGAACACTTCATCGGCCTGGCCAACATCGAATCGACGAACCCGGCCGAGGTTCGCAAGGGCTACGAGCGGGTGATACGCCCGCGTTTCGCCGACGCCAAGTTCTTCTGGGACGAGGATCTGAAAACCCCGCTGGTCAGTTACCAGGAGCCGCTCAAGGGCGTCACCTACCAGCAGGCGCTGGGCAGCCTGTGGGACAAGAGCTGCCGCGTGGCCGAGCTGGCACGCATCGTTGCCGGCCGGCTGGGGCTGGACGGCGGCGCCGCCACCCGCGCGGCCGCGCTCTCCAAGTGCGACCTGCTGACCCGCATGGTGGGCGAGTTCCCCGAGCTGCAGGGCGTGATGGGCCGCTACAGCGCCGCTCACGACGGCGAGCAGGCCGATATCGCCCAAGCGCTGGACAGCTACTACCAGCCACGCAACGCCGGTGACGGCATCGCCGCCGACAAGCTGGGCCAGGTGCTGGCCGTGGCCGAACGGCTCGACACGCTCGCCGGCATCTTCGCGGTGGGGCTGAAACCCTCGGGCAACAAGGATCCGTTCGCGCTGCGCCGCGCCGCGCTGGGCCTGGCGCGCACCGTGATCGAAGGCGGCCTGGGGCTGGACCTACGTGCGTTGTTCATCGAGGCGCTGGAACTCATCCCCGACGCCGCCTTCGCCGCCAGCGTGAAACCGGGCAAGGACGGCAAGCTGCCGCCGGTCGACGCGGGCGCGCGTCGCGGCGTGCTGGCGGTGGAACTGCACGATTTCGTACTCGACCGCCTGCGCGGCTACTACGCCGAGCGCGACTGCCCGGCCGATGCCTTCGAGGCGGTGCTGGCGGTGACGCCGGAAACCCTGCCCGATTTCGACCGCCGCCTGCACGCGGTGGTGGCTTTCCGCGACCTGCCCGAGGCGGCCAGCCTCGCCGCCGCGAACAAGCGCGTGGCCAACCTCCTGCGCAAGCAGGTGGAGGAAGGCGGCGCTGCCGTGCCGGCCAGCGCGCTCGACCCGGCGCACTTCGAGCACGCTGCCGAGCGCGCGCTCGCGGCGGCGTTGGAAGCGGCGCAGGCGGAATCCATGCCGGCGCTGCGTGCGGGCGATTACGAGCACGTGTTGAAACGCCTCGCGCAGCTGCAGGCGCCGGTGGATGCGTTCTTCGAAGGCGTGCTGGTCAATGCCGAGAACCCTGCCGTGCGCAAGAACCGCCTCGCCCTGCTGGCGCGGCTGGCCGCGGCCTTCGGCGAAGTAGCCGACATCGCCTTGCTACGGGGCTGACAGGCAGGACGCCGACACCCACACGGCGGCCCTTGCGGGGCCGCCGTGTGGGTGTCGGTCAGCTTGGCGCCGTGACTCAGGCGGTGGTGCGGGCCTTGGCCTCGCGGACGCGCTCGGCCAGCTGGCGGTTGAATTTCAACATCTCGACGGCATTCACGCTGGCGCCATCGGCACCGAGCAGTTGATAGAGCTGGCTGAGCAGGTCGGTGTTCTCGGCCATGGTCAGCGGGCTGTTGGCCAGCTCCAGCTCCGACTGCAGGATCTGCATGGCGGTGTTCAGGCGCTGCGGGTCGACCGCGTTGTCGTTGCGCGGCGTGCTCTGGGCCGTGTGGGCGCTGCGGCCACGCAGGCGTTGTGGCGAGGTGGTTTCCGTGGAGTACTGCGGGTCGTCGCCACCCAGGCCGTTGGGATCGACCTGCAGCGCGGTGCCTTCGCCGGCCACCAGCCACACCAGCGAGATGCCCAGCGTGCGCGCCAGCGTGACGCAGCGCGCGCGCGAGGGGTCGGTATTGCCGTCGCGCCAGCTGCGCACCACCCCCTCGGAGAAACCGCACATGCGGGCGACTTCGGTAGCGCTACCCACGCGCTGGATCAGCAGCTTGATGCGGTCGGCGAAGGTCGACTGCTGGGGATCGTGCGGGGGGCGCTGCGTGTTCATGACGTTCGACTTCAAGGGGATGTGGCCAGTGATCGCAAGAATGCGCGTCTTGCCATCGTACGGACGCGGTGCCAGCGTGAAGCGCGGGTTCAGCGGTGTCGCCATCTTGCGGTCTGGCCCCTGTCAGCAGGCTTTCCTGGCGCGATGGAACCGTAAATCCGTACTATGTACGCAAGATGATAAGTGGCCGCCGTCGCTTCCCGCGCCGGGGTGCCGTCGTCGTTTCGCTCGCATTCACGCAAAAAAGCCGACGCCGGTGGCAAGGTACACCCCCCGACATCCCCATGGGGACGCGTTTGAGCTAAGCTCCCGCATTTCCCCCGGCACGATTCCGTCAAGGCATGCCCATGCCTGGCGGGGCGCGTGCCCGATTCCACCCAGCTACGAGGCTTACCCCATGCGCAAGTTGGTTATGTCGGTGATGTCGTTGGCCGTGTTGGCACTGGCCGGCTGCGGCCCGTCGTCGCCTTCGCAGACGACGGATGGCGCCGCCGGTGCCGGTTCGACCGCCACGGCCATCCCCGGTTCCGTCAATGGCACGATCTCGGTGCGTGGCGCGGTCCAGCCCTCGCAGAATGCGCAGCTGGTCGTCAGCCTGGTCGACGTTTCCTCCGCGCAGGCCGGCTCGGCGCCGATCGCCAGCAAGACGGCCGCCGCGGGCGCCACCTTCCCCTACGCGTTCCAGCTCGATTTCAAGCCCGCCGACATCAACCCGAACGATCTCTACGTGGTCAAGGCCACGCTCACCGATGGCGCGCGCCACTACGCCATGCCGATCCAGGCACCGGTGCTGACCAAGGGCAACAAGAACCAGGCTTCGATCGAATTGGTGGCCGAGCAGACGCCGGCCGAGAAGGATCTGGCCGACTTCAACACGCTGGTCAAGCAGATCGGCGGCATGAAGATGTCGAGCGGCACCAAGCTGGAAGACAACGCCTCGCGCGGCTGGCAGGTGTTCCGTCAGGACGGCGAGGTGAAGATGATCCGCGAGCTGGTCGATTACGGCGACAAGGGCTTCACCAGCACCGATTTCGCCTACCGCAACGGCGCGCCGTGGGTGGCCGTGCAGCAGCAGAAGTCCAGCAAGGACGCCGCACCCAACCTGACCGAGCGCGCCAGCTGGACCGAGAACGGCATGCTGGTGCTGCACGAGAAGGTGAGCGGCGGCAGCACCAGCGACCTCGATTCCGATGCGGCCGGCAGCCTGCTGCGCCAGGCCAAGGTCATCTTCAGCATCGCCGGCGGCGGCCACAAGAAGTAAGCCGGCGGCACCGTTCGCCCACGAAAAAGCCCGGCATCGCCTGGGCGTTCAGTTAATCTGTTGATGATGCAGTAAAGCCGGGCTCCCAATGGAGTCCGGCTTTTTGCTTGAATCGCCTGTCGACGGCGTCGATCCGGCATGCCGCCACGGTGGCACGGAGGAGCTCGTTGTACCCCCTCACCCGAGGTGCAGACTCACCAAAAGAGGGGACTGGCGCCAGGAAGGGTGGGGGATGGTGAAGGAATCATGGATCGGCTTGGTGCTGGTCGCAGCCGTCGTGTGTAGTCCGATGGTGCAAATTGCCATCGAGCTGACCATGCGTTGCCATCACAGCTGACCACGCCCGGCGGCTGAACTGACCAGCATCGCCTACCAGCCGACCATCTGACTGAGAGTCGCCTGTCGAACCGAAGCCACCGGTCGCGAGTGGCAGCTTTCGGAGAGGCTGCTGACTCGAGATTCGTCACCAAGTGGCGGATGCTCCCACGGCACATGTCATTGATGTGATGAGAGAGCGCAACTTGCCCACCGCGTCGCTGGATTGATGAGGCAAGGTGACGAAAGCCATCTTTTTGCCGCCGCTGAAACTCCACGGACCGAACTGCTCGGCCAGCGGAACCGACACTGGTGTGGCGAGCTGCGGATAGATCAGGGCGCCCCAGAACCTTGGGATATTGGTGGGAGCGAATCGGCTGAGGTAGGCAGCCATCTGATACAGGACCAAGCCCGTCGAGCGCAGGCCTCTCCTCGACAAACCCAAGGCGATTGGCAAAGCCGCGGGGGCCGCGGTAACCCTTGGGGTAACCCATGGAAAGGCATCAAGGAACTTTTCCAAGCACGAGATCGGTCCGCCCATCGTGCCTGGCGAGGGCTTGGCCGAGCACGAAGTGATGGCCATGCGCGAAATCCGCGCGGAGCTCTGAATGAGGTAAGCGACAGTAGCTGGCCAGCTCGGCGTGATGGTCCGCCGGCTGACTGTTCTTCCGAAGCCCGCGCCGATCACGCCTCATATCGCGCGATCGCCAGCTGAGCGAAGTCGCGAATCAGGAATCTAGGTGTCGAAGTCGAGATCGACTGACGACTGAAACCTTTCTCGGAATTCCCGCGGCGTCACCTTCAGATGGCGGTGAAATGAAAGGCACATTGCACCGCCGGAAGGGAAACCGCAGCGGACGGCGATCCGGGCTATCGTCAAGTCGCCGTCGGTGAGCAGCTTTCGCGCGGCGTCGATTCGCTGCAATTGGACATAATGAGCCGGCGTTATTTTGACGGTTTCGGTAAAACGTCGAGCGAAATTGCGTGGACTCATTGCAGCACGCTCAGCCAATTTATCAACGGAAAGGTCGCCAGTCAGGTTTGCCGCGATCCACTTGGTAATTTGGCTGAATCGGTCACTTTCCGTCACGCGAATTTGCGCGGCTAATTCCTCACTAAACTGTGACTGACCACCGGGCCGCTTGAGGAACACGACAAGCTCTCGCGCCACCTGCAAGGCAATCTTCCGGCCCATATCCGTCTCGACCAGCGAAAGGGTGAAATCGATCCCGGCCGAAATGCCGGCCGAACTGTGGTATTTGCCATCGGTGACGAAGAGCGCGTCGCTGTCGACTGTGACCTGTGGAAATTGCGCGCTGAATTCCTCGCAATGCGCCCAGTGGGTGGTTGCTCGCCGGTGGTCGATGGCGCCGGTGGCAGCAAGCGCAAACGCACCCGTGCATATCGAGCCAACACGCTCGAAACGGGAGCACATGGTGGCCAACTTCATGATCAGGTCGGGGTCGCGGCTGGCAGCGCGGGCACCGGGGCCCCCGGCTAACAGCAACGTATCGCCCGTCAGCGCGTCACCAAGAAAACCAAGTGAAGCGGAGACGGGAATTCCGGATGTCGTTGCCAACAGCCCAGATCGAGAGCCTGCCAGCAAGACTTCGTAACGCTGCGGACGGCCGTTCAGCGCAGCGATGCTGTTGGCTGTCGACAGCACATCGATAGGCCCAGCGATATCCAGCAATTGTGCGGGCGGAAAGCCAACAACTATGACGCGATGCGGAGGAACCATGGGTGGGAATCTATCGCCGATCTGTTCTTGGCAGAAAAGGTAGGTTATTTGTCATTCCCGCCAAATGCAAACCACCTATGCTGAGGATGTCAATGTTGGCGGTGAGGCCGTGATGATGCGTTCCCCTTTGAATTCCTTGAAGTCTCTGTTCCTTATCGGCATCACTTGCGCGGCGTTCGGCGCCTGTCCGAGTGGTTACGCTGCCGGCCGTGGCGCGGCGCCGCAAAAACAGATTGCCATGGCCGTCTCAAACTCCACGTGCAACACCTTGCCGATTCTGACATAGGCTGTTGCGATGAGAACGTACAACGAACTGACCCTGGAAGAGCGAGTGGAGATTCAGCGCCGCTTGGAGGCGGGTGACAGCCTGCGTGCCATTGGCCGCTCGCTGGGACGTGCGACGAGCACGATCAGTCGCGAGCGCCGCCGGGCACGTGTCGACCCGGCGAACTACAAGGCGCAGGCGGCGCATCAGCGTAGTCGGGAATGCCGGAGCAAACCGCGCGTGACGCGAAAACTGGACGACCCTGCGCTGTGGGAAACCGTGCAGGCGCTGTTGCGGGCACGCTGGTCGCCGGAGCAGATCGCCGGGATACTGGCGAGGGCCTTTCCTGACGCGGCGAGCTATCGGGTGTCTCACGAAACGATCTACACCGCGGTGTACCTGGTGCCGCGCGGCGAACTGCGCAAGGAGTTGATCGACTGCCTGCGCCAAGGCCGCAGCACGCGCAAGCCACGCACGCGCGGGATGGATCGACGCGGCCAGATACCGAACATGCAGAGCATCCACGTACGTCCACCGGAAGTGGCGGATCGCTTGATTCCCGGACACTGGGAGGGCGACCTGATCAAGGGCGCCGGCAACCGTTCGTCCGTGGGGACACTGGTCGAACGCACCAGCGGCTTCGTGGTGCTGGCCAAGATGAGCAGCGCCAGCGCAGCCGACGTACTGGAGAGTTTTGGCAAGGCGCTGAAGAGCATCCCTGAAGCCTTGCGCAAGACGCTGACATACGACCAGGGTAAGGAGATGAGCTACCACGACGCCCTGACCTTGCGTACCGGCGTGCAGGTGTACTTCGCCGACCCGCACAGCCCCTGGCAGCGCGGCAGCAACGAGAACACCAATGGCCTGCTTCGACAGTACCTGCCCAAGGGCACCGACCTGTCGGTCTACAGCCAGGACGAGCTCAACCAGATCGCCCTCAGCCTCAACACCCGACCGCGAAAGCGTCATCAATTCCGTACCCCGCTGGAGGTCTACAACGACCACCTGAGGCTCGCCGAAGCAAGCGCCGGAACAATTCATTGATCATGTTGCACGTGGACCTTGAAACCGCCCATCCTTTTATTCGACGGTGTCGACGTCATTGACTTCGCGGCCCCCGAAGACATTTTTTCTAATGCTGGAATGAAGGTCTTCACCGTCAGCGCAAGCGGCGGAACGATCACGACAGCTGACGGGTTGAAGGTCACCCCGACCTATAGCTATGCAGCGGCTCCGAAAGCCGACGCGCTCGTGATTCCCGGTGGCGGGACCAGCCGAATCGAAAAAGACACGACGACTTTGGCCTGGATCAAGCAGCGCTATGCAGACGGTGAAACCATCATGTCGGTATGCAACGGTGCCTTCACTCTGGCGAATACCGGGTTGCTGCATGGCATGAAGGCGACCACCACCTCCGGCAATATCGATGCGCTAAGAAAGGCGCATGCCGATATCGATGTTGTACGAACGGCGCGAGTGGTCGACAACGGCCGGATTATTACGACCGGCGGCTATTCCGCCGGGATCGATGGCGCACTGCATCTGATCGCTCGCATGGCCGGCGACGGCAAGGCGCAATGGACCGCCGAATTGATTGAGTACGATGCACAGCCGGAAGGGAGCTTTCTGCCGGCCACGCATGGCTTTCATGTCATGCACCAGACTCTGGGCAACGAAAATCTGACGGGTTTCGGCCACATCGATACGTTGGTCAGCACTGCAGGCGATGCCAATCGCTGGCGCTATGTGTGGCTGGTGCATTCCAAACTCGGCAATGCTGATCTTGCCGACCGTATCGACCTTGCGCTGGCGGACGAACGCAAGGAAATGCAAGGGATGGATATGAACGGACCGTACACATCCTCGCCTGGGCATCATTGGATCTTTATCGACACAGATGGAGAAACATGGAGGGAAAAGCTCGAAGTCTCCGGCGCCGGCGAAGCTGGGCAGCACCTGGTCGCGCTGAGTGTCGAAAAGGCGGGAAAATAGGAGGCGAAACATGTCCTTTCACATAGGTCTTCTGGTCTTCCCGGATGTCCAGCAACTTGATCTGACCGGCCCCTACGAGGTATTCGCCAGCGCACCGGATACGATGGTCCATCTCTTGTGGAAGGACTTATGGCCGATCCGGTCGGCAACTGGTTTGCAGCTTATGCCGACCACGACGTTGGATACATGTCCTCCTCTGGACATGCTGATGGTCCCCGGCGGACGTGGAATCAACGCGCTCATGCGGGATGAAACCGTCATCCAGTTTCTGCGGAACCAAGCCTCGCATATCCGTTACCTCACCGCAGTCTGCACTGGCGCGTTGGTGCTGGGCGCCGCCGGTCTGCTGATCGGCCGAAAAGCGACGACACACTGGTCCTCTCACGATCTTCTCGAAAGACTCGGGGCACGCCCTGTCAAGCGGCGCGTCGTTCGTGATGGCAATCTCATCACCGCTGGCGGCGTCACGGCTGGTATCGACTTCGCGATCAGCATAGTCGCGGAGCTCTTTGGAGACACCACGGCTCAGGAAATCCAATTGAGTTTGGAATATTCGCCGGCCCCACCCTTCCGCAGCGGCGATCCCGATACTGCAGAGAACGAAGTAGTGACCGCTGTCCGCAGCCGAATGGCATCAGTCCGCGCGGAAAGAGAGGCAATCATCAACGGCTTGCCGGTGCGCGACACGTGATCAACGCAACCGCACGAAAACCCCAGAATCACTTCCGACTGTTTTGATCCACTGTGGCGGAAAGCAAGCTTGGCGTTCCGTCGGCAATGGTGGCTAGGCGCGATGACAGCAGTGGTCAACGCGCTGACGACGTTGGGCAGTTTGGGTGCCGAAGGACCAAGGCGTTGACGTCGGACCGCTTCTGGCGAGGCGTTGCAGAGGTTGCTATCGCGAACAGCCTGAGACAAGCCTTACACCGATATCGATGTGATCCGGCACTGGTGCGTCCGAAGCGCTGATATCCATCCGGGCGGCTATGAACACCTTTGGCTTGTTGCGCGCAGCCCTTGGTGGGGCAGGTTGGCTCGGGACCAGCCCAGAGGTAATTCGTCAGGCGAGCGACTTCTTCGGCGACACCGTGGTTGCTTTTCAGCGCAAAGGACTCGTTGCATACCTTGCGGATGGCAGTTGGCGGCGGGGACCACCGCCGCGGCTCATCACGTACGGAGACTCGTCCTTTGCGGCTTAGGACCCTCCGTGTGAAATCCCTGGCGGGCGTCCAAAGTTATCGCGGGCAGGATTCCGAGAGAAGTTGACCTGCAGCGTACCGGCGGGCGGCGGCACACGCTGTGGCCGCCTCGCTTCGTAGCTAGCTTTCGGCACGAAAAAGCCCCTGATGCTCGATCAGGGGCTAGGGGTACCACCTCGAAAATCAACAGCTAGTCGGAACGGCTAGCGGCATCGCCGGGCTTTTTTTATTGCGATCATCCTGATCGCGAAGATCAAACGGGCGGCCGTCCATGGCCGCACTATTCATGCGCTGGCTTCAGAAGGCGTACTTCATGCCCAGGTTGACGCTGTTGTACTTCTGGCTGTTGTCGCTGAAGCGGCCGCTGTAGCCCACCCAGCCGCTGAGGCGCGCGTTGAACTGCGCGGACAGGCCGAGGTCGGCGCTGCCCCAGGTCTGGTCGGGCACGTAGCCGGTCAGCGCGAAGCTGCCGTTCATGCTGTTCAGGCCGGCGGTGACCGTGCGCGGATCGTTGGCCTTGCTGTCGTGGTTCCAGGCGATCTCGGCATACGGGGCAAGCAGCATGCTGCCGGCCTGCCACTGGCCCTGCACGCGCCAGCCGATCGTGCCGATCAGCGCATCGCGCTGCTGGCGGCCGAACCACATGGCGGTGCTGTCGCTGCCGTCTTCGCTGTAGCCACTGACCTTGACCGTCTGCCATTCGGCGGTGGCGAACGGGCCGGTGCGCAGGCTGCCCAGGTTGAACCACCAGCCGCCGGTGAGGCCGGCGCCCAGATGCGAGCCATCCGCCTTGCCGGTTTCGGTGCGCGTGGCGGTGCCGATGACGAGGGTGCGGTCGATGTTGCTGAAGTTGGACTGGCCGAAGTCGGCATAGCCGCCCACGTAACCGCCGCCCTGGTGCCAGGTGAGGTAACCCAGGCCGCTCACACTCTGCAGCTTGTAGCCGCCGCCGGTGGCGAAGCCGGCGTTGTTCTGGCCCACGCCCAGCGCGATGCCGGCCGAGAGGTTGTCGCCCATGCGCGCATCCACGCCCAGGGTGAGGCCCACGTTGTTGCTGGTGGTCTTGGGCGAGCCGGCCTGCGCGTCGAAGCGCTGGTGGCCGTAGTCCACGTTGACGAAGGCGCGGCTGTCGCCGCCGGTGCTGTCGGTGAGCATCTGGCTGCGGATGGCGCGGGTCTGTGTCTGCGTGGCGGACAGCGCCGACTCACCCATGAGCGACAGCTGGCCGGGCGCGGCGATTTCGCCGAGCACCACCTCGGAGAGCATCTTGTGCGCCGCCGTGGTGGGGTGCACGCCGTCGGCGAACAGGTAGGTCTGGTCGGTGCCGGCCGCATAGGTGACCGGCGCGCCCGAGCCCTGTGGGCCGCACTGCACCGAGCTGCCGCTGCCGCCGGTGCAGGCCGGTGCGGTGACGTTGCTGAAGCCATAGGCCGACGGATTGGCGATCACCTCGTTGATGAGGCCGTAGGTGTTCACCGGAATGATGTTGAGCCCCTGCCCGCTCAGCTGGCCCAGGCCCGCGTTCAGCGTGCCGTTGTACAGCGTGGCGAGCTGGGTGGCGCCGGCCGAGACGGCGGCACCGCCGGCCAGGGCCTCGGGCGTCGCGCCCATGTTGGGCAGGTTGTAGACCACCACGTAGCGCGCGCCGCTGGCCTGCATCTGGCCCAACAGGCCCAGCTCGGTCTTCGCCGCGTTCACCGTGCCGGCGGCCAGCACGTTGGGATCGGTGGAGGTGCCGGTCAGGTAGAAGATGTCGTTGGCGCCGCCCCAGACCTGGAACAGCGCGTTGCCGTCGGCATGACCGCCGTTGGCGGCGAGGTACATCTGGAACTGCTGCGGCAGGGTGGGCACCGGGGCCACGCCCTGCACCACGCCGGCGCCGCCGAAGGCGTAGTCGGTGCCGCCCAGCAGCGAGGCCTTGATCGGCAGGCCCAGGCCGGTGGCGACGTTCTCGGCGGTGGTCGTGCCCGGGTTGGTGGTGAAGCGCATCGGCGCGGGCGAGCCCATGGAGAGCGAGAGATTGCCGGCGTCGCTCAGGCTGTCGCCGAACACGACGACGTTGTCGAAGGTGGTCGCGGCGGCAGCGGTGCTGAACAGCAGGGCGGCGGCGATGGCGCCCACCAGGTGACGGGTACGAAGCATGTGGAGACTCCTCGGCCGGGATGGCCTTGTTAGCAGCGCGTTACGTTACGGCATTCCATACGTTACCGCATGCTGCAATGCAATTCCGTTTGCAATGGTTCAGCCTCGGCGTCGGTGAGGAATTCAAACGCCGTCGCCGGACGTGCCTGGCATGCTGCGCGTCGTGAAAACCAGAGCGTCGGGCGAACCTCATGACCGACGTTTTCGCGTCGTGCGTCGCCGTCAGGCGCGCCGCGCGGCGATTGCTGCAGGCGGGCGATTTTTCACCGCTGCTCAGAGCCGATGAGGATTTCCGCTTCCTGCGGAAATCCTCATCGGCGCGTCCGGCGCAGATCCATACGCGCCTCCGCGGGTCAATCACTTGCGTGATCGACCCGCGACCGGCCATCCGTGGCCGGGCTGAGAGTTTGGAATACTCGCGAACGCTCAGCGCTTGGTTGCCCGTGCCATGGCGTCGGCGAAGGCGCTGTTGGCGGGAGCCGGCGCGGGTTTGGGCTGGCCGCTGCCGGCGCGTGGGCCGCGGCCATCGCGCGCGCCGCGCGCGTCGCCGCCAGCGCCCTTGTCGCGCGTCTGGCCCGGCTCGTCGTCCAGCCGCATCGAGAGCGCGATGCGCTGGCGCGGCAGGTCTACCTCCATCACCTTGACCTTGACGATGTCGCCGGCCTTCACCGCGTCGCGCGGGTCTTTCACGAAGGTGTGCGACAGTGCGGAGACGTGCACCAGGCCGTCCTGATGCACGCCGATGTCGACGAAGGCGCCGAACGCGGCCACGTTGGTGACGCGGCCTTCGAGGATCATGCCGGGCTTGAGATCCTTCACGTCCTCCACGCCTTCGGCGAAGCTGGGCGCGACGAACTCGGGTCGCGGGTCGCGGCCGGGTTTTTCCAGCTCCTTCAGGATGTCACGCACGGTGGGCAGGCCGAACTTTTCATCGGTGTACTGCTCGGCCTTCAGGCTGCGCAGGAAGCCCAGATCGCCCATCACGTTGCGCACCTCGCGGCCGCATTGCTGGATGATGCGCTCCACCACCGGATAGGCTTCCGGGTGCACGGCGGAAGTGTCCAGCGGGTTGTCGCCGCCGGGCACGCGCAGGAAGCCGGCGCATTGCTCGAAGGCCTTGTCGCCCAGGCGCGGCACTTTCAGCAGCGCCTTGCGGTTGGCGAACGGGCCGTTGGCGTCGCGGTGCTTCACCACGTTCTCGGCCACGCTGGCGGAGAGGCCAGCCACGCGCGACAGCAGGGCGGCGGAGGCGGTGTTCACGTCCACGCCCACTGCGTTCACGCAATCCTCCACGCGGGCATCCAGCGCACGTGCCAGCTTCACCTGATTCACGTCGTGCTGGTACTGGCCCACGCCGATCGCCTTGGGTTCGATCTTCACCAGTTCGGCCAGCGGATCCTGCAGGCGGCGCGCGATGGAGACGGCGCCGCGCAGGCTCACGTCCAGCTCGGGGAATTCCTTGGCGGCGAGTTCGGAGGCCGAGTACACCGAGGCGCCGGCTTCGCTCACCACGATCTTGGCGAGCTTGTGCTCGGGGTGGCTCTTGGCCAGGCCCTTGATGAGTTCGCCCGCGAGCTTGTCGGTTTCGCGCGAGGCGGTGCCGTTGCCGATGGCAATGAGATCGACGTGGTGCTTCATGCACAGTCGCGCCAGCGACGCCAGCGATTCGTTCCACTGCCGGCGCGGCTCGTGCGGGTAGATGGTGTCGGTGGCGAGCAGCTTGCCGGTGGCGTCGACCACGGCCACCTTGCAGCCGGTGCGGATGCCGGGGTCGAGGCCGAGCACGGTCTTGGCGCCAGCGGGCGCGGCCAGCATCAGGTCCTTCAGGTTGTCGCCGAATACGCGGATGGCTTCGTCCTCGGCGCCTTCGCGCACGCGGCCGAACAGATCCAGCGTGAGGTGCAGGTGCAGTTTCACGCGCCAGGTGAGGCGCACGGTTTCGCGCAGCCAGGCATCGGCGGCGCGGCCGCGATCATGGATGTTGGCGTGCGCGGCCACGCGGCCTTCGCCTTCAAGGTGGCCTTGCTCGGCGTCCAGCGCGGGCTGCAAGTCGAGTTCGATGATGCCCTCGTTGCGCGCGCGCATCAGCGCCAAGAGGCGATGCGAGGGAATCTTGCTTACGGCTTCGACGTGGTCGAAGTAGTCGCGGAACTTGGCGCCTTCGGCCTCCTTGCCGGCGACGACTTTCGCGCGAATTTGGCCCTTGTCCCACAGCCAGTCGCGCAGCTCGCCCACCAGATGCGCATCCTCGGCGATGGACTCCATCAGGATCGCGCGGGCGCCATCGAGCGCGGCGCGCACGTCGGCCACGCCTTTTTCCGCATCGACAAAGGATTCGGCGAACGTTTCCGGCGTCAGCGTGGGGTCGTCGCGCAGGCCGACGGCCAGCGGCTCCAGCCCCGCCTCGCGGGCGATCTGCGCCTTGGTGCGGCGCTTGGGCTTGTACGGCAGGTACAGGTCTTCCAGCACGGACTTGGTGTCGGCGCCGAGGATGTCGGCCTTGAGCTGATCGGTGAGCTTGCCCTGTTCGGTGATGCTGGCGAGGATCGCGGCGCGGCGGTCTTCCAGCTCGCGCAGGTAGCGCAGGCGCTCTTCCAGCGTGCGCAGCTGGGTGTCATCCAGCCCGCCGGTGACTTCCTTGCGGTAGCGCGCGATGAACGGCACGGTGGCGCCGCCGTCGAGCAGGTCCACCGCCGCGCGCACCTGCTCGGTCTTGGCGGCGATGTCGTGGGCAATGCGTTGTTCGATGCTGAGCATGGGGCGAAGCGTGTCCTTGGCGTGGAGCGAGCCGGCGATGATAGCAAGCAGTCGGCGTCGTCCCGGAAATGAAAACGGCGCCGGGAGAACCCCGGCGCCGTGCTGGCGAAGCAGCGGGTCAGGCGCTGAACGAGTTGCCGTGGGCGCCGGGTTTGGCCGGTGCGTCCTTGAACTGGCTGGCACGGCCGTTGAGCACGAGGGTGCTGCAAATCATGTCGTGCAGGCCCTGCTTGCGCGCCGTGAAGGCCACCATCAGGAAGCCGATGCCAATGATGAGGATGTCGAGAATCTTGGCAAAATAACGTCCGATGGCGCGCCCGAAGCCGATGCGACGACCTTCCAGATCGGTGACGCGGATGCCCAGTGCCAGCTTGCCCACCGTGGCCTGCCACGACGAGCTTTCACAAATCGCGAAATACAACACGGCAATCACCAGGCTGATCAACATGGCTGGCCATGCGGCGGCCAGGTAGTGCATTTGCGCCGCGTGCATGACTTGCAAGTCGCCGGGCGAGCCTTGAATGGCCGTCGTCATGACCTCCTTCGCGGCACTGGCACCCGTGAGTTTCTCGATCAGTGTCTGCGGAATCCAAAGGATGATGGCGTCGATGATGTAAGCCGCCACGCGCTTCCAGAAGCCGGCGTAGTCCTCCAGCGCGGCGGCGGTGGTTTGCGGCAGGCTGGCCGGGGGCGGCGGCGTGCCGGCGACGGCGCTGTCCGGGTCGGGCATCGCATCGGGGAACAGCACCGACAACGGTTGCCAGTCGGCGAGGCCTTCGCGCCAGGCGAGGTCGCTGCCGCTGACCTGGCCGATCTTCAACCATGCGCGCACGTCGTCTTCCTTGTAGGGGCCGTGGCGCTCGCCGTTGCGGCCGATCCAGATTTCCATTGCCTGCTCCCCATGCTGGTTAGGTTTCAAGGCGTCATGATGCCATGAGTTCGGGCGGGTGCCGCATGCCCCTGGTTCGCGCCGCCAAGGGCAGGAGCCCGCTCGCGGGCGATGCCCCTGCTCTGGTGCATCCACGCAAAAGCATCGCCCGCGAGCGGACTCCTGCCGGCGGGGGTGATGCGAGGCGGTGGCGTCAGGCGGCGTGGCGCTTCAGGTGCACCAGCAGCAGCGAGATGGCGGCCGGGGTGACGCCGCTGATGCGGGCGGCTTGGCCCAGGGTAGCGGGCTGGCTGCGCTTGAGCTTCAGCAGCACTTCGGCGGAGAGGCCGCGCACTTTGTCATAGTCGAAGGCGGCGGGGATGGCGGTCTGCTCGTGGCGGCGCGCTCGCGCGATTTCCTCGCGCTGACGTTCCAGATAGCCCGCGTATTTGGTCTGCACTTCCACTTGCGCGGCCACGTCGTCGCGCTCCACCGCCGGGCCGAGTTCGGCGACGGTGACGAGTTTCGCGTAGTCCAGCTCGGGGCGGCGCAGCAGGTCCAGCGCGTTGGTTTCGCGGCTGAGCGCGATGCCGAGCTGGCGCTCGATGGCGGCGCCCAGCGTATTGGTCGGCGCGGCCCACAGCGCGGCCAGGCGCTGGGTTTCGCGCTCCACCGCCGCGCGTTTGGCGCGCAGCGCATCGAACCGCGCCTGCGGCACCACGCCCAGCGCGTGGCCTTGTTCGGTGAGGCGCAGGTCGGCGTTGTCCTCGCGCAGATGCAGCCGGTACTCGGCGCGCGAGGTGAACATGCGGTAGGGCTCGATGGTGCCGTTCGTGGTGAGGTCGTCGATCAGCACGCCGAGGTAGGCCTCGTCGCGGCGTGGATACCACGGTGCCTTGCCCTGCACCGCCAGCGCGGCGTTGAGCCCGGCGATGAGTCCTTGCGCGGCGGCTTCCTCGTAGCCGGTGGTGCCGTTGATCTGGCCGGCGAAATACAGGCCGCCGATGGCCTTGGTTTCTAGCCACGGGTTGAGCCCGCGCGGGTCGAAGTAGTCGTATTCGATGGCATAGCCGGGGCGGGTGATGTGCGCGTGCTCGAAGCCCTTGATCGACTGCACCAGCGCCAGCTGCACGTCGAATGGCAGCGAGGTGGAGATGCCGTTGGGGTAAATCTCCTGCGCGTCCAGTCCCTCGGGCTCGATGAAAATCTGGTGCGAGGGCTTCTCCGCGAAGCGCACCACCTTGTCTTCGATCGACGGGCAATAACGCGGGCCGATACCTTCGATCTGGCCGGTGTACAGCGGCGAGCGATCCAGCGCGCCGCGGATGATCTCGTGCGTGCGCTCGCTGGTGTGGGTGATCCAGCAGCTGACCTGGCGCGGGTGCTCCTCGCGCGTGCCAAGGTAGGAGAACACCGGCGCCGGCGTGTCGCCGTACTGCTCTTCCAGCCCGCTGAAGTCGATGCTGCGGCGGGCGATGCGTGGTGGCGTGCCGGTCTTCAGCCGATCCGCCGCCAGCGGCAGTTCGCGCAGCCTCGAAGCCAGCGCGCTGGCCGGCGGGTCGCCAGCGCGGCCACCGGCGTACTGGGCGGGGCCGATGTGGATCTTGCCGGCGAGAAAGGTGCCCGCCGTGAGCACGATGGATCGGGCGCGGAAGGCAACGCCCATGTGCGTGACCACGCCCGCTGCGCGGCCGCCTTCCAGGATCAGGTCGTCCACCGCCTGCTGGAACAGATCCAGGTTCGACTGCGATTCCACGATGTGGCGGATCGCCGCCTTGTACAACGCACGATCGGCCTGGCAGCGGGTGGCGCGCACGGCCGGGCCTTTGGAGGCGTTCAGCGTGCGCCACTGGATGCCGGCGAGATCGGCCGCGTGCGCCATCGCGCCGCCCAGCGCGTCGATCTCCTTCACCAGGTGACCCTTGCCGATGCCACCGATCGCCGGATTGCAGCTCATCGCGCCCACCGTCTCGATGTTGTGGGTGAGCAGCAGGGTGCGCGCGCCGGTACGCGCGGCGGCCAGCGCGGCCTCGGTGCCGGCGTGGCCGCCGCCGATCACGATGACGTCGTAATGGGTAGGGTGCTGCATGGGGCTGGGTCTCGGATCGGAGGCGCCGGATGGTTAGCCGGAGTCGCCACGGATGTCGCGCATGGTATCGCGTGGCGGCCTGCCACGGGCTGGCCTGGAAGTTGCTTTACGTTCCCCCGCACTTTCACGAGTACCGGCTGCGCAAATTGCGCGTCGGGGCCGGGCGGACAGGGGTCTGGCCACGCGTCGCGGAAGGAAGCGGGACGGCGCCCTTCGGGGCGCCGTCATTTTTTCCGGAGCCAAAAAACATCGCCCCGCACTTGGCGGGGCGATGTTTATGCAGATCTGGCGCCCGGCGGTCACAGGAACAGGGGGAATCCAGGATGACCTTGGTGCCGGGCGCCAGAAACCGTGAAACCTGCCTGCCTGACCGGCGCGGATGGCCAGGCTGGGTGGGTCATCCTCGCCGCGAATGGGTGAATGCGCCCTGACTGAAACGGAAGTTTCTGCCCATCCGTGGCAACTGGTGACGTACCGCGTCAGTTTCCGCTGGTGACCAAAACGCGGGTGTGATGAGCTTCGCACCTTGGCACGACTGGTGCAGGAATGTTGGCGAACACGGTCAGGGAGCCATCGTCATGAACCTCAATGCCAGCTTTGAAAAGTTCTTCCCGCACCACGATCTGCTGGTCGAGATTGGCAAGGTGGAGATGGCGATGGAAACCCTGCAGCGCCACGCCGAGCAGGAGCGCGCGATGTTGCAGCCACGGCTGGAGTCGCGCATGGTGAGGTTGTGCACGGCGCTGCAGAGCTTGCCGGCATAGGCGGCGCCGCGCGAGGCGCGAGCCTGACGCGATGGGTGGGCCGGTGCGCGTGAGTGCACGGTGGCCACTGCATGAAAACGGCGGCGCGAGGCCGCCGTTGGGTTTTCCGGGCGTGGCTCAGGCCTTGAGCATGTTGCCCACGATTTCACCGAGGTTGCGCGACAGCGGGTGGCCGGCAAGGCCGGACAGCGCGTCGCGCGCCGCGTCGCGTCGCACCGGCTCCAGTCGCCGCCAACCGTTCAGTGCCGTGGCGAGACGGGCGGCGATCTGTGGATTGAGCGCGTCCAGCGCCAGCAGCTGGCTGGCGTAGTGGCGATAGCCGGCGCCATCGGCGCGGTGGAAGCCACTGGGGTTGCCGCTGGCATAGCTGCCCAGCACGGCGCGGGCGCGGTTGGGGTTCTTGAGGGTGAAGGCCGGATCGGCCTGCAGCGCCTGCACGCGCGCCAGCGCGTCCGCGCCGGGTAGCTGCGCCTGCAGGGCAAACCACTTGTCCAGGGTCAGCGGGTCGTTGGCGTAGCGCTGGCGGAAGTGCGCCAGGGGCGCCGCGGCGCGCGCGGCATCGTGGCGAGCCAGCACGGCCAGCGCGCCGAGGCGGTCGGTCATGCCCGGCGCGCTTTCATATTGCGCCAGCGCGTGGGCACCGGCCTTGCCGGCATCCAGCAGGGCGAGCAGTTGCAGCACGCGCTGTTTGAGCCGGCGGCCGGCCTGGCTGGCGGCGTCCAGCGCGGCGGTGGTCTGCGCGGCGAGCTGGCGGTAGCGCGCGTCCAGTCGTTCGGCGCCGATACCTTGCGCCAGGCGCTGCTGCAGTTCGTCGCGTAGTGCGTGGATGCGTGCGGGGTCGACCGCGCGCTCGCGTTCGGCCAGTTCCACTTCGCCGGGCGGGGTGAGCAGATCGGCGAGCAGGGCGGGGTCGATCCGCGCGTCATCGAACAGGGCGGCCAGCGCGGTGCACCAGGCATCCACCGCCAGGGTGTCGCCGCCGTCGCGCAGCGCGTCGAAGGCGTGCAGGGCGAGTTGCTGGCTGGCCTCCCAGCGGTTGAAGCCGTCGGGGTCGTGCGCCACCAGCAGGGCGAGTTCGGCCGGTGGGTAGTCGCACTCCAGCACCACCGGCGCGGAGAAGCCGCGCAGCAGCGAGGGCACCGGGCGCTCAGCCACCCCGGTGAACACGAACGACTGCTCGGTGGCGTCGAGCACGACCACGGTTTCGTCGCCCAGCGATTGGCCGTCCAGATGCAGCGGCAGCATGGCACCGTCGGCGCCGAACAGGGCGAGCTTCACCGGGATCGGCACGTTGTGCTTGTGTTCCTGCCCGGCACTGGGCGCATGCTGCTGCGACAGCGCGAGTGTGTAGCGGTGCTGCGCGGCGTCGTACTCGCCACGCGCCTTGACGTGCGGCGTGCCGGCCTGGCCGTACCAGGCGAGGTAGGGCGAAAGATCCGTGCCGTTGGCCTCGCCCAGCGCGTGGATGAAATCCTCGATGGTGGCGGAGCGGCCGTCGTTCTTCGTGAAGTACAAATCGGTGCCGCGGCGGAAGCCGTCCGCGCCCAGCTTGCCGGCCAGCATGCGCACCAGCTCGGCGCCCTTCTCGTACACGGTGGCGGTGTAGAAGTTGTTGATCTCGCGGTATTGCGCGGGGCGCACCGGATGGGCCAGCGGGCCGGCATCCTCGGGGAACTGCGCGCGGCGCAGCAGCGAGACGTCCTCGATGCGCTTGAGCGGCGCGGAGTTCATGTCGGCGGAGAAGCTCTGCTCGCGGTAGACGGTGAAGCCTTCCTTCAGCGAAAGCTGGAACCAGTCGCGACAGGTGACGCGGTTGCCGCTCCAGTTGTGGAAGTATTCGTGCGCAATCACCGCTTCCACGCGGCGGTACTCGTCGTCGGTGGTGGTGTCGGGGTCGGCCAGCAGGCACTTGGCGTTGAAGATGTTGAGGCCCTTGTTCTCCATCGCGCCCATGTTGAAGTCGAGCGTGGCGACCACGTGGAACACGTCCAGGTCGTAGTTGCGGCCGTAGACCGCCTCGTCCCAGCGCATGGAGCGCACCAGCGCGTCCATCGCGTAATGGCAGCGCTCGATGACGTCGGCCTCGGCCCAGATCTTCAGCGCCACGTCGCGGCCATCGGCGGTGCGGTAGGCCTGCTCGATCTGTTCCAGCTTGCCGGCCACCAGGGCGAACAGGTAGCTGGGCTTGCGGTGCGGGTCGACGAAGCGCGCCCAGTGGCGGCCGTCGTCCAGTTCGCCCGCGCCATCGGGGTTGCCGCCGGCCAGCAGCACCGGGAAGCGCGCGCGGTCGGCGCGCAGGGTGACGGTGAAGCTGGCCTGCACGTCGGGGCGGTCGGTGTAGTAGGTGATGTGGCGGAAACCCTGCGCCTCGCACTGGGTGAGCAGGAAGCCGGTGTCGCGCGCGCCGGAGAGGTACAGGCCCTCCAGCGCGGTGTTGGCGGCGGGATGCAGCCGCACGCGGGTTTCCAGCACGCTGCCGTCCTTGGCGCCGTCCACTTCGATGCCACCGTCGATCGGGCGCCAGGCCGTGGCGGGCAGCGGGGTGCCGTCCAGCACGATGGCGAGCAGTTCGAGGTTCTCGCCGTCCAGTTGCAGCGGCGCGTGGCGCGCGCCAGCGCAGCGCAGGGTGAGCCGGGCGGCGACCTCGGTGCGATCGATGTCGAGATCGAACACCAGTTCCGCGTGATCCACCCGCCACGCGGGCGGTTGGTAATCGGCGAGGCGGACGGGCAACACGGCGTTGTGGTCGAGATCGGACATGGGCATGTGGCGTGGCGTGGAAGAGGCGCAAGGTAACATGGGGGCTTTCAAGCGCAGGTAAAGCCGATGTCCGCCACCCGTTATGCCACGGCCCTGAACAAGGAAAATGGACAGGAGCTGGTGGTGCTGTATGACATCCTCGGCGGGCGGCGGCTGAAGATCGCCCGGCATGGCGCGGCGGTGACCAGCTATACCGTGCGGGTGAACGACGCCCTGCACGAGCTGGCCGAGGGCTATCGCGACGCCGGGGAAATCGCGCAGCGGCCGGGCTCGCGCTTCGCCATCATGGCGCCCTTCGCCGGGCGCATCCAGGACGCGCGCTACAGCTTCGACGGCGTGGCGCAGGATCTCGCACCCGGCACCACCGGCGGCGCGCGGGCGGCACGCCACGGCTTCGTGCGCGGCGTGGATTTCGACGTGCTCGCCAGCCACGCCGACGACACCCACGCCACGGTGAGCTTCGCCAGCGCCGCGATCCGCCCGCAGCCGGGCTATCCGCATGCCATCGACCTGGCCGTGCGCTACACGCTGGACGCCGGTGGGCTCACGCTGGAGGTGGTGATGCGCAATGTGGGCGACCACGCCGCGCCGTGCTTCTTCGGCTGGCATCCGTATTTCCGCGTGGGCGGCGGCGCCATCGACGGCTGGGAGCTGAAGCTGCCCGCGCAGACCCTGATCCGCACCGGCGCCGAGCTGATCGCCCTGCCCGGCGAAGCCGCCTACGTGGCGGTGGACGACGCGCCCGCGCTGGACTACCGCGACTGGCGCGCGCTGGGCGAGGCGATCATCGACCAGGGTTATGCCGACCTCGACGCCGAGGCGGACGGCCGTCTGCGCACGCGCCTGCGCAACCGCGCCAACGGTTTGGGCATCGCGGTGTGGCAGGAGCGTGGCCTGATGCACGTGTTCACCGGCGACACCCTCGCGCAGCGCGCGCGCACGGCGGTGGCGCTGGAACCGATGGAGTGCATGGCCGATGCCTTCAATCGTCCCGAATGCGCCGCGGCGATCCGGCTCGAACCCGGCGCCGAGCGCGTGTTCCGCTGCGGCGTGGAGCTGGAGGTCGCGCGATGAACGCGGCCCTGCCCACGCTGGCGCAGGTGCGCGACGCCGCCGCGCGCATCGCGCCGCACGCGGTGGTGACGCCGGTGCTGCGCAGCGCGGCGCTGGACGCGCTGGCCGGCGCCGCGCTGCATTTCAAGTGCGAAAACCTGCAGCGCGGCGGCGCCTTCAAGTTTCGCGGCGCCTGCAACGCGGTGTGGTCGCTCACCGACGAGGAAGCCGCGCGCGGCGTGGTCACGCATTCCTCCGGCAACCACGGCAACGCATTGGCGCTGGCCGCCGCCACGCGCGGCATCCGCGCGCACGTGGTGGTGCCGGAGGGCGCGGTGCAAGCCAAGCTGGATGCGATCGCCCGCGCGGGTGGCACGCTGCATCGCTGCGCGCCTACGCAGGCCGCGCGCGAGGCGATGTGCGCCGAGGTACAGGCACAGACCGGCGCCGCGCTGGTGCATCCCTACGCCGACGTGCGGGTGATGGCAGGGCAGGGCACCATCGCGCTGGAGTTGCTGCGGCAGGTGCCGGAACTCGATGCGCTGATCACGCCCGTGGGCGGCGGCGGGTTGGCCGCAGGCGTGGCGATTGCCGCGCACGCGCTCAGGCCGGAGCTCGCGCTGTTCGGCGCCGAGCCGGCCGGCGCCGACGATGCGGCGCGTTCGCTGGCGGCGGGCGCGCGGGTGGCCGGCATGACGCCGGACACGCTGTGCGACGGCCTGCGCGCGCTGGTGGGCGAACCCAACCTGGCTGCCCTGCACGCGCAGTGCGTCGAGGTCATCACGGTAAGCGATGCGGAAACCATCGCGGCAATGCGCCTGCTGTGGGGCGAGCTGAAGCAGGTGGTGGAGGTGTCCAGCGCCACCGTGCTGGCGGCGATCCTCAAGCAGCCGCAACGCTTCGCCGGCAGGCGCGTGGGCCTGGTGCTCACCGGTGGCAACGTCGACCTCGACGCGTTGCCTTGGTGAGCGCAGCTCAGGCTAGCGCGGATTCCTCGACCGCCGTGGCGTCCGGCGCCGCATTCGCCGTGGCGGTGGCCGCATGGCCCGGTTGGTGCTGCGCCAGCGCGTGCAGGTCGAGCTGGTCCACCGGGATCGGCCGGTAAGTCACCGGATCGAACGCCACCTCGCCGGGTTTCCAGCCGTCCAGGTGGCGCACCACGGCGAGGAAGCGTTTGGTGGAGTACACGTGCAGGCCGAGCAGGCCGAGCGTGTTGTCGTGATCCACCACCGGGTCGCCCACGCCGGTGGGGCGCGGCGGCTCGCCGTACAGCGCGGTGCCGAAGATCACATCCCAAATCGAAAACACCTGACCGAAGTTGCAGTTGTGCAGTTTCGGCCGCGCGGGGTCGACCAGCATGTGGTGCAGGCGGTGGAACCTGGGGTCGACGAACACGCGCTGGAGGAGCCGTCCAAACCCCAGCCGGGTATTGGTGTGCGAGAGGTTCTGCACCAGCTCGCCCAGCAGCATCAGCCAGGCGAACTCGTCCGGGTCGACGCCGATGGCCAGGCCCACCGTGGCGAGGATCATCGACTGGATGAAGCCGTCGATCAGGTTGCCGCGGTCGTTCGTCCAGCAGCTCATCTGCCGCGTGCTGTGGTGCATGCTGTGCAGCGCCCACCACCACGGCAGCGCGTGCTGGGTGCGGTGCATCCAGTAGTAGGTGAAGTCGTAGACCACGTAGTACACGGCGAACAGCACATAGGGGTGGCCGTTGAACCACGGCACCAGGCTGGTCAGCGCCAGTGGCGAGCCGGTGCTGGAGGTGGTCGCGTCGGCGCCGCCAAGCAGTTGGCTGAAGGGCATCAGCACCAGGTAGGTGAACAGCGGAAAGATGCCTACCAGCATCATCACCGTGTAATTGCGATCCAGCCGGGCGAGCTTGCGGTTGGCCCATTTCTCGGCGGGAAAGAAGGTTTCCAGCGAGCGGAACAGGCCGCCGATGATGGCGAGCTGCAGCAGCGCGATCAGCAGCGAGGCGGCGATGTCGCGCGGATCGCCGGAGAGCTTGCCCAGGTGCAGCAGGTCGAGCGCCGGTGCCACTGCGTGGCGGCTCAGCCAGTCGACCAGGTGTGACCACAGGGTGGGTAGCGAAAACATCGGTGGGCTCGGGAAAAACGGCGGCGAGCATGGTAGCGCCGCCGCGTCGGCGGCATGCTGAATGCCAGCGTGTGAACTTGCGTGGTCAGCGTCGCCGCAGGCGTACCCCGCTGACCGCGCACAGGCCCAGCAGCACCAGCGCGATGCCGAGGCCCTCCATCGGCGAAGGCCGCTCGTGCAGGATCGCCCAGGCCAGCAGCACGCTGAGCACCGGCACGCCCAGGCTGCCCACGCTGGCCACCGTGGTGGGCAGGCGGCGCAACACGATGGACCACAGCCACCACGCCAGGCTGGAGGCCATCAGCACGCTGTAGGCCAGCGCCGCGGCCAGCGCGCCGTTCCACACCATCGGCCGCTGCGGCACCATGAGCGCCACCAGACTCAGCGCCACGCCGCCGGCCAGCATCTGCCAGGCGGTGAGGCTGAGCGCGGAGACGGCGTGCTGGCGGAACAGGCGCTTGCTGAGCACGGTGCCGCCGGCCCAGGCGGCGCCGCCGGCGATGGCCAGCGCGGTGCTCGTGGCGTTGCCCAGGCCATGCCAGGGCTCGATGATGCAGACGAGGCCGAGCGCCGCGAGCAGCACGCCGAGCCCGTGCCGGCGCGTGGGGCGCTCATGCAGGATCAGCCACGCCAGCAGCACCGCCCAGAACGGCATGGTGTAGGCCAGCAGCGCCACGTGGCCGGCGCCGCCGCCGACCAGCGCGAGCTGCTCCAGCCCCTGGAAGGCGGTGGTCTGGCACAGGCCGATCAGCACGGTGGGCAGCAGCGGCGGCGGTCGCAAGGGTTGCCGCGTCAACGCCAGCGCCGCCAGCAGCACCAGCGCGCCCAGCAGGTAGCGCAGCGCGGCGAAATCGAACGGCCCGGCGTAGGCCAGCGCCTGTTTCATCACCACCCAGCTGTAGGCCCACAGCACGATGGTGACGATGAGCGCCAGCGCGGCGCCGCGTCGGGAAGTGGCTGCAGGGGACATGGGCGCGCGGTAGGCAAAAGATGCGAGTGTATTGCCTGCCGGCGCGGACCGGCGTTCACTGTGCGCTTTTCCGCAGGAGCCACCGCATGCAACGCTGCCACTGGGCACCCGCCGCCGATGCGCTGATGTGCGCCTACCACGACGCCGAATGGGGCGTGCCGCTGCACGACGACAACGCGCTGTTCGAGTTCCTGTGCCTGGAGGGCGCGCAGGCGGGGCTGTCCTGGCGCACCGTGCTGGCCAAGCGCGAGAACTACCGACGCGCATTCCACGGTTTCGACATCGCCCGCGTGGCGGCGATGACGGATCGCGAGCTGGAGAAGCTGCTGCTCGATCCGGGGATCATCCGCAACCGGCTCAAGGTAAGCGCCGCGCGCGACAACGCCGTCGCCGCACTCGGGATCGTCGGCGAGTTCGGCAGTCTGGACGGCTATCTGTGGTCGTTCGTGGACGGCCAACCGCTGGTCAATCGCTGGAAGGAGCCGCGCGAAGTGCCCGCCTCGACGCCGTTGTCCGATCGCATGAGCAAGGCGCTGAAGCAACGCGGTTTCCGCTTTGTCGGCAGCACCATCTGCTACGCGCTGCTGCAGGCCACCGGCATGGTGAATGACCATCTGGTCGGCTGCTTCCGCCACGGCCGGGCTTGAGTGCGCGACGGACGGTGTGCAGGAAATGTGATGAACCGCACAGATGGCCGTCGTTGTCTGAACGCGAGGCATGCATTCTCCGAAATCCGTGCTGAATTCGCCGGTGTACGGTACTTGCGGTGCCCGGGGCACTGCGAAATGCTGTAGATCGCTGCCAGACGATGGAGCGCCTCCCGGGAGGGATGCGCGAATCCAGCGGCAGGCAAGGGAGGCTGCTCGCAGCCCGTATGGAAGAAAAATCAGGGGGAAGAGCTGATCAAATTACTCCGGGAGAAACCCATGAAGACGCGTCAATTCACGCTTGTGCTGCTGGCCGCCAGCGTCGTTGCGGCCCTGGCCGCCACGCCGGTGCTGGCGCAGACCGCTGGTACCACGACGACGACCACCACCACCACGTCCACGAACCACGAGTCGACCCAGCTGACCACCGAGTTCACGACGTTCGCCGGTTCTGACGCCAACGCACAGGCGCTGGTCAACGGCCTGCGCAACGGCAGCTCGATCACGCTGACCGAGGCCGTCGCGGGCACCAACGGTGCGCCGGGCACGACGACGACGACCACCTTCACGCCGGACACCGGCAAGATGGGCTATGGCAACGTCAAGATCGCGCTGTCGCTGGCCGAGGCCAGTCTGGCCAAGGCGGGCATCACCGATCCCACGGCGGCCGAACTCGAGGCCGCGTTGAATGGCGGCACCCTGGTGCTGGCCGACGGCACCTCGGTCGATCTCAAGGGCGTGCTCGCGGCCCGCGCCTCGGGTGAGGGCTGGGGCCAGATCGCCGGCGGCATGGGCTTCAAGCTGGGCGAGGTGATGCGCTCGCCGAACGCTGCCGGCCACGCCGCCGCCGGGGCGCATGCGAACGTCTCGGTCGCGAAGGTGGAATTCGGCAAGGACCACATGGACAGCCATCCGGATGCGGGCCACCATGGCGGCCGCCCCGACTTCGCGAACAAGCCCGATTTTGCGGGCAAGCCTGATGTCGGCGGCAGGCCGGACATCGCTGGCAAGCCCAGCTTGCCGGAGCACCCGCAGATCCCGGAGCACCCGAGCCACGGCGGCCGCCCGGGCGGCTGATCCACCCGGCCGATCCCGACTCCCGCGGATCCGGCGCCTGGCGCCGGATCCGCTTCGTTGCGTCCCCTTTAAGGAAGACCTTTCATGCGTAACCAACATTACTGGATGGCGGTCGGCGGCCTGCTGCTGATCGGCGCGCCGACGGCCCATGCCGCCACCACCGACAACGGCCAGTTCAGCCTCTCCGCCGGCGCCGACTACAGCAGCGGCAAGTACGGTACCGACGCCACCACCGAAATCTGGTCGGTGCCGTTCACGGCGGAGTACCAGGCCAACGACTGGACCTTCAAGCTGGTGGTGCCGTACGTCAATGTCAGCGGTCCCGGCAACGTGATCCCTGGCGTGGGCCGGGTGAACAACAACAACCCGCTCTGCCGTGGCCTCGGCCACGCGGTCGGCGGCGTGCTCCACGCGTGCGGCGGCGGTACCGGTGGCACCGTTGCCACCGTGAGCAGCGGCTCGGCCTCGGGCCTGGGCGACGTGGTGGCCTCGGCCGGCTACCAGTTGTTCACCAGCAGCGACCAGAGCTTCGGCGTCGATCTCACCGGCAAGATCAAGTTCGGCACCGCCGACGCGGACAAAGGCTTGGGCACCGGCAAGAACGACTACGGCCTTTCGCTGGACACCTACAAGGTGTTCGGTGGCTGGACCGCGTTCGGTGGCGTGGGCTGGATGAAGTACGGCAGCTCGCAGTACATCCAGCTCAAGAACGGCTTCAATGCGAACGTCGGCGCCCAGTACAAGCTCGGCGGCAGCGACAGCATCGGCGCCTACTACTACTACCGCGAGCGCATCGCCGTCGGCGGCGGGCCGCAGAGCGAGCTGACCGGCTACTGGAACCACAAGCTCGGCGAAAGCTGGCGGCTGCAGGCCTACGTGATGGGCGGCTTCGCCAACGGCAGCCCGGACTACGGCGCGGGCGCCACGCTGAAGTACACGTTCTGAAGCGCGGCGGCGCCGTGATCGGCGCATGGGTGCGGGAAAAGCGGCCGGATCGTCCGGCCGCTTTTCTTCGTGGCGCAGCTCAGGGCTTGCCGCCCATCATCTTCTCGCGGGGTGCGCGGAACTCGCTGTCCTTCGACCACTGCGGCCAGGCGTCGTTGCCGGCCAGCGTGCGACCGATGGTGTAGAGCGCGCCTATATCCTCGGCCACGCCGCGGAAATCCCAGTGCGGGTCGTACACGTCGCGGGGGGTGTGGTAGCGGTGCGCGGTGTAGTCGGCCAGCATTGCATTGCCGACCACGGTGCCGCCGTTCACCAGGTCGTTGCCGGTCAGCGTGTCCAGCGCGGGCACGCCGGCCTTGGCGAAGCTGAAGTGGTCGGAACGGAAGTAGAAGCCGTTCTCCGGGGTGGTTTCCGGCGTGGCTACGCGGCCCTGTTTCGCCAGCGCGCCCTTGAGCAGGTCTTCGAGCTGCGACTGACCGTAGCCGACCACGATCATGTTCTTCGTGGGGCCGATGATGTCCAGCGCATCCATGTTGATGTCGGCCACGGTTTTCTGCAGCGGGAACACCGGGTGCGCCACGTAATACTGCGAGCCGAGCAGGCCGGCTTCCTCCAGCGTCACCGCCGCGAACAGCACCGAGCGCTGCGGCTTTGGCTGTTGCTGCGCGAAGGCGCCGGCGAGGGTAAGCAGCCCGGCGATGCCGGTGCCGTTGTCGATCGCACCGTTGTAGATCTGGTGGCCCTTGAGCTTGGGATCGCGGCCGAAGTGATCCCAGTGCGCGCTGTAGACGATGGCCTCGTCCGGATGCGTGCTGCCCTCGACCAGGCCGAGCACGTTGCGGGTGACGCCGTGGGTGATGGTGCTGTCCAGCGCGAGCGAGGCCTTGGCGGCCAGCGGCACCGGCTTGAAGCCGCGTTGTGCGGCGGCGGCCTTCAGCTGGTCGAAATCCTGCCCGGCCTTGGCGAACAACGCGCGCGCGGCGTCGGTGGTGAGCCAGCCGGCCACCGGCAGGCGTGGCGAGGGGTCTTCGCTGGCCGGCAGGCTGAGCTGCGGGCCGGCGCCCGAGTTCACCAGCACCGTCCACGGATAGCCCGCCGCACCGGTGTCGTGCACGATGAAGCAGGCGGCGGCGCCTTCGCGCGCGGCCTCTTCATACTTGTAGGTCCAGCGGCCGTAGTAGGTCATCGAGCGGCCCTTGAACAGCTTCGGGTCGCCGGTGGCGTAGCCGGGATCGTTGACCAGCACGATCACCGTCTTGCCCTTGACGTCCAGCCCGGCGTAGTCGTTCCACTGCCACGACGGCGCATCGATGCCGTAGCCGACGAAGACGATGTCCGAGTCCTTCAGGTTCACCTGCGGCTTGGCCTGCAGCGTGCCGGCCAGCATCTGCGTGCGGTTGGCGAAGTGTTGCACGCCGCCGCCCTCGGCCACGTCCAGCGTCACGTCCTTGTTGTCCAGCACGGTGGAGACGTAGGGCACGTCCTGGAACCAGGCGCCGTGGTTGCCGGGCTTGAGGCCCAGCCGCTTGAACTGCTCGACGATGTAGGCGGTGGCGCGTTGCCCGCCCACGGTGCCGGGCTTGCGGCCTTCCATCGTGTCGGAGGCAATGGCCTTCTCATACGCGGCGAAGCGGGCGGGCGTGATGGCGGGCGAGAACGTCGCGTTCGCGGCGGCCTGGCCGGCCAAGGCGGGCGCGGCGGCGCCTGCGGTGAGCAGGGCGAAGAGGATGAGGCGACGCATGGGCTTCCTCCGGTGGTGGCAAAGGTGCGAGTCTAAGCCGGTTGCCGGCCTGCTTGCATACGTATTCAGGCAGACGCTGACCGGCGAGTATGGCCAGAATCGGAACAGACACAGCCACGGGGAGAACGCGATGGGTGCGATGGTCGGGGCGAAGGGCGCGGGCGGCGAGCGCGTGACGATGCGGGTGGTGCTGATTGCGGCGGCGGCGGCGCTGGGCGGCTTCCTGTTCGGCGTGGATACGGCGGTCATCAATGGCGCGGTGGACGCGGTGCGCGCGGGTTTCGGGCTGGATGTCAGGCAGGCCGGCTTCGCGGTGTCCTGCGCCCTGCTGGGTTCGGCACTGGGCGCCTGGTATGCGGGCATGCTGGCCGACCGCTATGGCCGCGTGCGCACCATGCAGGTGGCGGCGGCGCTGCTGGCGGTGGGCGCGCTGGGTTCGGGCCTGGTGCACGGCATGTGGGATCTGGTGCTGTGGCGGCTGGTCGGCGGCACCGGCGTGGGCATGGCCTCGGTGATCGCGCCGGCCTACATCGCCGAGGTGTCGCCGGCGGCGGTGCGCGGGCGGCTGGGTTCGCTGCAGCAGCTCGCCATCGTGTTGGGCATCTTCGCCGCCCTGCTCAGTGACGCCTGGCTGGCGGGCGCAGCCGGCGGCGCCGGGCACCAGCTCTGGCTGGGCCTGGAGGCCTGGCGCTGGATGTTCCTGGTCGCGGTGGTGCCGGCGCTGGTCTACGGCACGCTGGTGCTGGGCGTGCCCGAGTCGCCGCGCTATCTGGTGGCGCGGGCGCGCCTCGACGAGGCGCGCGTGGTGCTGCGCAAGGTGCTGGCGCTGGATGACGAGCAGGCGCTGGAGGCCAAGCTCGCCGACATCGAGCACAGCCTGCGCATGGAATACCGCCCGCGCCTCGCCGACCTGCGCGGCAAGTGCGCGGGTCTGCTGCCGGTGGTGTGGATCGGCATCGCGCTGTCGGTGTTCCAGCAGTTCGTCGGCATCAACGTGATCTTCTACTACTCCTCCACCCTGTGGCATTCGGTGGGCTTCAGCGAGGCAGACGCCTTCAGCATCACCGTGGTCACCTCCATCGTGAACGTGCTGGTGACCTTGGTCGCCATCGCGCTGGTGGACCGGATCGGACGCAAGCCCTTGTTGGTGATCGGCTCGGCCGGCATGACCATTACCCTGGCGCTGATGGCCTGGTGCTTCTCGCAGGCCTCGGGCAGCGGCACGGCGCTCACGCTGCCGCACGACGTGGGCATGGTGGCGCTGGTGGCGGCCAACGCCTACGTGGTGTTCTTCGGCGTGAGCTGGGGCCCGGTGGTGTGGGTTTTGCTGGGCGAGATGTTCCCCAACACCATCCGTGCCATCGCGCTGGCGGTGGCGGCGGCGGCGCAGTGGCTGGCCAACTTCGCGATCAGCGATAGCTTCCTCTCGCTGGCCGAACACGGACTGGGTTTCGCCTACGGCCTGTACGCCGCCTTCGCCCTGCTCTCGCTGGTGTTCGTGCTGGTTGCGGTGCGCGAGACGCGCGGCCTGGAGCTGGAACAGATGCGCGGCTGAAGATCGCCGGCCGCGCCACGTGTGGCGCGGCCGGCTGTCGCGCGTCAAGGCCGGGGGTGTCTTCCCTGCTAGGATGCGGGCACGCCATGCCGCGCCGGGTCGCCGATGAAGGGAAAGGCCACATCGTTCGATATCGCCCACCATGCCGGGGTGTCGCAGTCGACCGTCTCGCGCGCGCTGCGCGGCAGTCCGCTGGTGAGCGAGGAAACGCGGCGGCGCATCCAGGCGGCCGCCGAGGCGCTCAATTACAAGGTGGACAAGAACGCCTCCAACCTGCGCCGCCAGCACACCGGCACGCTGGCGCTGCTGTTGTTCGAGGACCCCACCGCCGACGACTCGCACATCAACCCGTTCTTCCTGTCGATGCTGGGCTCGATCACCCGCGCCAGTGCGCAGCGCGGCTACGACCTCCTGATCTCGTTCCAGCAGTTCTCGCGCGACTGGCACGCCGATTTCGCCGGCAGCCAGAAGGCCGACGGCCTGATCCTGCTCGGCTACGGCGACTACCAGTCGCACCGCGACAAGCTGGAGAAGCTGGTGGCGCAGGGCACGCGCTTCGTGCGCTGGGGCGCGGTGTTGCCGGGCCAGCCCGGCGTCTCCATCGGCTGCGACAATTTCGATGGCGGCCGCCAGGCCACCGCACACCTGATCGAGCAGGGCTGCCGGCGCATCGCCTTTCTCGGCGATGCCACGGCGCATTACCCCGAATTCCACGAGCGCTACCGCGGTTACGCGGCGGCGCTGCGCGCGGCCGGCATCGTGGTGGACGAGAACCTGCAGGCCGATGCCGAAACCACCGAGCGGGCCGGTTACGAGGCCGCCGAATTGCTGCTCGATGGCGGGGTGGCCTTCGACGGCATCTTCGCCGCCAGCGACCTGATCGCCATTGGTGCCCTGCGCGCGCTGGCCGAGCGCGGCATCCCGGTGCCCGAGCGGGTGGCGCTGGCCGGCTTCGACGACATCCCCATGGCCAGCTTCGTCAATCCGGCGCTCACCACCGTGCGGCAGGACACCGGCCGTGCCGGCGAGGTACTGGTGGAGCATCTGCTGCAGCTGATCCGCGGCGAGCGCGCCGAGAGCGTGATGCTGCCGGCCGAGCTCAAGCCGCGGCGTTCGAGCGGAGCCGCTTAGACGGCCATCGATTCGACACGGCCTTCACGTTTCGGCGGCGCCGGTGGCTGGCATACTGCGAACCCGAGTCATGGCGTGATGAGCAGCGAGTTCCATGGAGCCAGGCAAACTCGAATCGGCGGGTAGTCGAGCCTTCGGGCGCATCACCGAGGCCTACGTGGCGCTCGATGCGCAGTGGCGCTACACCTACGTCAACGAGGCTGCCGCCGCGTTGTTCGGCCGCAGCGCGGCGAGCCTGCTCGGCAAGCACATCTGGACCGAGTTTTCACAGCCCACCGTGCAGCCGTTTCGCGAGGCCTACGAGCAGGCGATGGCCGCGCAGCAGCCACGCACGGTGGAAACCTGGTCGGCGCAATACGGACGCTGGTTCGAGAGCGGTCTCTACCCCGCGCCCGACGGCCTCACCGTCCGCATCCAGGACATCACCGAGCGCAAGCGCGAGGCGCTGCGGCTGCAGACCCAGCAGCGCCTGCTGAACCAGGCGCAGCAGCTGGCCATGGTGGGCAGCTGGAGCTGGGACGTCGCCGCCGACCGCGTGCACTGGTCCAACGAATTGTTCCGCATCTACGGCGTGCCGCCGGCGGAACACGCCGTCACCTTCGACGCCTACCTCGCCCGGGTGCATCCCGACGACAGCGCGCGCGTGCAGGCCATCATCCAGCGGGCCTTGCGCGAAGGCGGTGGCTTCGAGTTCGAGGAGCGCATCATCCGCCCCGATGGCGAGGAGCGCACACTGTACAGTCGCGGCGTTGCCGAAACCGACGCGAACGGTCGCGTGCTGCGCCTGCAGGGCGTGTGCCGCGACATCACCGCGCGCAAGCGCAACGAGGAGCTGCTCGCCGGCCAGCATGAAATCCTGCTTGGTATCGCCGCGCAGCAGCCGCTGGAGGAAAGTCTCGCGCGGATCGTCCAGCTGCACGAAGCGCAGAACCCGGGCGCCATGTGCTCGCTGCTGTTGCTCGACGCCGATGGCAGCCACGTGCTGCATGGCGCCGCGCCCAGCCTGCCGGAGGCCTACAACCGCGCCATCCACGGCCAGGCGATCGGCGCGGGCCGCGGCTCCTGCGGCACCGCCGCCTGGCGGCTCGAGCGGGTGGTGGTGGCCGACATCGCCACCCACCCTTACTGGGCCGACTACAAGGATCTCGCGCTGGGCCATGGCCTGCGTGCCTGCTGGTCCACGCCGATCCAGGGCAGCCATGGCGAGGTGCTGGGCACGTTTGCGGTGTACTACCGCATGCCGCGCGAGCCCAGTGCGGACGAGCTGGCCGACATCGACCGCATGCTGCCGATTGCCGGCATCGCGATCGAAAGCGAACGTCTGCTCGGCCGTCTGCGCGAGCGCAACCGTTTCTTCGAGATGGCGCAGGAGGTGTTCTGCATCCTCGATCCGGACAGTGGCCGGCTGGTGCAGTTCAACGACTACCTGCAGCGGCTCACCGGCTGCAGCGCGGAAGAGCTGCGCGGGCGCAACTTCCGCGAATTCCTGCTGCCGCTGACCGGCGGCAAGGCGCTTCACGACACCGACGGCGATGCGGCGCTCGCGGCGGCAACGATCACCCGCTGCGTGGCCAAGGACGGCAGCGAGCACCTGCTGGAATGGGCCGCGTTCGCCGCGCCAGGTGGCCTGCTTTACGCGGTGGCGCACGACGTCACCGCCCGCCACCGTGCGGAACAGGAACTGCTCTACGAAGTCAGCCACGACGCCATCACCGGCCTGCCGCGCCGGGCGCAGCTGGAGCATGCGCTGGCCGACCTGCTGCAGGCCGGCGTCGCGTCGGTGTGGGTGTTGGTGGTGGGGCTGGATCGCTTCCAGGTGGTCAACGAATCGGTAGGCCACGTGATCGGCGACGACGCCTTGCACCGCGTGGGCGACCGTCTGCGCCAGGCACTGGATGCCGCCTGGCCGATCGCCCGCGTGGCCGGCGACAAATACGCGATGCTCGCGCTCGGGCTCGACCAGCCGGGCGTGCTGGCGCTGGCCGAACGCCTGCGCGCCGAGGTGGCGCACCCCATTGAGGGGCATGATTACCGCCTGCTGCTCACCGCCAGCGTCGGCATCAGCCATGCCCCCGAGCATGGCGACACGCCGGCCGCCCTGCTGCGCGGCGCCGAGGCGGCGCTGAGCCTGGCCAAGCACGACGGCCGCGACCGCGTGACCGTGTTCAGCCTGACCCAGCGGCAGGCGCTGGAGGAGCGCGTGCTGCTGGGCAGCCACCTGCGCGATGCCGTGCGCCGCAACGAGCTGGAGCTGTACTACCAGCCGCAGTACAACGCGCTGGATCAGGCGCTGACCGGCTTCGAGGCGCTGCTGCGCTGGAACAGCGCCGAGCTGGGGCGGGTGATGCCGGCCAACTTCATCCCCATCGCGGAGGCGCTGGGCCTGATGCCCGAGATCGGCGCCTGGGTATTTGCCCAGGCGGCGCAGCAGATCCGCGCATGGCTGGATCGCGGCTACCGCAGTTTCACCGTGGCGGTGAACGTCTCCGCGCAGCAGATGCAGCACCCGCACCTGGTCGCCCAGGTGGACGCGGCGCTGCGTCGCCACCGCGTGCCGCCGGCCATGCTCGACATCGAGATGACCGAGAGCGCGCTGATGGAAAACGTGGCGCGCATCCGCAGCGCGCTCGAAGGCCTGAAGGCGCTGGGCGTGCAGCTGTCGCTGGACGACTTCGGCACCGGCTACTCCAGCCTCGCCTACCTCAAGCAATTCCCCATCGACAAGCTCAAGGTCGACCAGAGCTTCGTGCGCGAACTGCCCGGCAACGCCAGCGATGGTGCCATCGTGCAGACCATCATCGAGCTCGGCCACCAGCTCGGCATGCTGGTGTCCGCCGAAGGCGTAGAAACACCAGCGCAAGCCGCCTTCCTCGCCGGCCTGGGTTGCGACGAGCTGCAGGGCAACAGCCTGGGCGCGGCCGCGCCGCTCAGCGAAGCCGAGCATCACTTCGCTGCGGCAAGAAACGCGCCACCGGAGGCCTCCGCCAGCGGGCTCAAGTAGTCCGCGCCGTTGCCGTTGCCATGGCGTATCGCCGCGCTGATCGCGGCATCGAGGTCGCCATGATCGTCGCCAGCGCCAGCCTGCAACTGGCCAGCAGCCATCCGTTCTTCGCCCTGCAAAACCAGCAGGAAACCTCGCACGCCTGGTGGGATGACCCCACCGCGAAGGACGGTCGCCGCGAGCTGGAAGCCGGCGGCGCCGACGCCAGCCTGCAACGGCAGATCAGTGCCGCGCGGCTGGCCGCGAGCCACTGGCAGACCCGTTTCGCCTTCGACACCGCCGCCGGCGGCAAGGTCGAACACGTGCCCTTCGTCGGCTCCAGCGACGGCTCCCTCGCGCTCGACCTCAATGGCAACGACGGCAATGGCAGGATCGACGAGAACGTCCCGATCCACGCGCACCTCCTGGCATGGCGCCGCGATGCCAGCGGCGTCGGCCTGCCGCAGAGCCTCGCGCAGTCGGGCATCGGCGCCATTGCCCTGGATCACACCGGCACGCCGTTCGCGCCCAAGGACGCCGGCAGCACCCTGCAGGGCGCCGTGCGCGTCACCGGCATCTACCTGCACGAAGATGACAGCTCTGGCACCTTGCAGCGGGTGGATCTGGTGGCTTGAGGTGCGGCGTGGATGACCCTGGGTATCCCGCTCCGCGTCCTGCGGAGCCGGCTGCCTGCGGCCGCCGTGCGAAACGTTCCTGACGATCGGTCTGTGGCCTGGACGGCGCCGGCAAGATGGACGAGGCCGGCGAGCGGCATTTCCTGCTGGGCATCGTCGACCATGCACGCGGCGTTGCCTCACGCTCGAAGCACGCAAGAAAACCGTATCCCAGCAATCGTTCGTCCTGAGCGTAGCGCAGCGGAGTCGAAGGACGTTTCCCCTCGATGCCTCGTTCCTCAAGGCCAGCGCCATCCATGGCGCCGCCCCGCGTACGCTTGCTGTCGCGAGCTACGCCCGGCGCGAACGGTTTTTCAGCGGAGCCTTGTCGCTAATCAGGACGCTTGATGGCCACCGGCAAGTTCAACCGCTTCTTCTGCACGGGTAGCGGTGGTTGCCGATACCGGCAGGTGCCACGGTGGAAAAGGGGCGTTCGCTGGCGCCGCGTGCCGTTATCAGTTCGAGGGGGCGCGGGCCTTTTGATGGGTGCGTCAGCGAGAAGAAGCGATGAAGCTGTTCGGTGCGTAAAGCACCCAGTCGGCTTCCTGGCCATTCACCGCCACGCGGGCATTGAACGCGACGCAGCTGTGATCCGGGCAGGGACTGGCGTACGCCATGTTGCCCGGGGCGGGAACGAGCAGCGCGTAGTCGTGTTTGGTATTGATCTCGCGGCAGAACTCGGGGGCGCCGCCGATGATCTTGATCATCACCGGGCTTGCATAATATTTCTGATCCAGCACCTGCCGCTTGAATTCCTCGGAGGTGCAGGCCCAGGCGCCCGACTTGAAGCTGACCGAAGTGGCCTGGGCGGGCGGCGCAAGCTGCGCTTCCTGCGCGAGGGTCGGCATCGGGCCGTTCCTCCCGAAATGCCAGAGAAGAACGCCGCCAAATACCACCAGCCCCACCAGTGCCCGCTTCAATATCTTTGTCTCTCCTTCGATCCTCCATGGATCGTCGCGCCGCAGAATTGCGCCGTATTTCGGGAGCGTCAAACCAGGCAGGCGAAACCGGGACGGAGAGCGGGGTTCCCCACGTTTCCATGCTGCCACAGCCATCTGATCGAGCCGTGCGGGACGTGGTTTTTGTATCTGTTGCATGGGCTCTTCGCGTTTGGCGTTTGACCGCTGCCGCACCAGCTCCCCACGCCCCAGCCGCATGATGGAGGACAGCCGTCGTCTGGCGCGAACAGGTACTTGCCGTTGAGCGCTGCCTGCGGCTCCGCACGCCATGTCGGCCAACCAGTTGGCGGAGGCGGTCATCGTGTGGAGTGACGGCAACACCTCGATGCGAGTCAAGGCACCGTGGAGTTCAACGAAGGAGATGGCGCGCCCGGAGGGATTCGAACCCCCGACCAATGGCTTCGGAAGCCACTACTCTATCCGGCTGAGCTACGGGCGCGTGATGCTGCGAGGCCGCGCGCGAAACGTTGCGGCTCGCGGCGGACGGGCAGTATAGCGGAGATGGCTGGGATCGCCCATGCGGGCAAGGCCGGGGGCAAGAGCCCCTATCCCCCGCCCTCTCCCGCTCGCGGGAGAGGGCGGACGCGCGATCAACGGGCCTTGAGCAGGGTGCTGAGCGTGTCGGGTGTGCTGGTGTCGCGCACGAGGTGCGGGTACTTGAGGCCGTCGTGGTAGTCGATGCGCAGGGTCTTGTACTCGTCGAAGTTCTTCACCAGCAGTTCGATGGGCTGGTGCTTGTCCTTGGCGGCGGCGGTGACGGCGTCCTTCAGCGCGTCGGCGTCGTAGTCGTGGCCGTTGACGGCGACGATGGTCATGCTGGGGGCGAGCCCGGCCTTGAAGGCGGGGCCGTCCCACAGCACGTCGGCGATCTGGCCGCCCTTGCCCACCGCCACGCCCAGCGACCAGGTGAGGTCGGCGAAGTGGCGGCGCGCCTCGAACGCCTTCACCGCAGCGCTGGGCTGGTCGGTGTAGACCAGTTTCCAGCCGTGCGAGGCGATGCCGCCGGTGAGCGGGCCATGGCCGTCGAGCCGCTCACGCAGGTACTTGGCCCAGTCGAACGGGGCGATGCCGTCGAGCGTCTTCACCACGTCGTCAAAGGTGTAGGTGTTGGTGACGAAGCTGCCGTTGTCCATGCCGAAGAAGGCCTTGGCGAAGGCGTCGATGCTCTGCTTGCCGTGGCTGAGCTCACGCAGCTTGCCGTCCACGTCCAGCCAGATCAGCTGGCCGGCTGAGTAGTAGTCCTCGCTGCCCTGGTAGTTGCGGTAGGGCAGCGGCGCGCGCTGGGCGATGATCGGGTCGTTGGTGGTGTCCTGCACGTTGCGCCAGCTGGCGAGACCGGGGCGGCCCTTGTCGTACACGGCGGCCACGAAGGCCCACATGTCGTGCGCCTCGCCGGCATCCCACAAGCCGGAGCGCGAGGCCATCACCTGGCCCCAGAACTGGGTCTGGCCCTCGTACACCCACAGCAGGGTGTCGCTCATCGGCACGTTGAAGTTGGGCGTCCACAGGTCGGCGCCGCGGCGGTACTTGCCGTCCCAGGAGTGGTTGAACTCGTGCGAGAACAGGTCGCGGCTCAGCGCGTGCTTCTTCCACTCGGTGAAGAAGTCGGCCGCGGTGCCGTCCTCGCTGGACTGGTGATGCTCCAGGCCGTTGCCGCTCATCTTGTCGCTGAGCGAGACGAGGAAGTCGTAGTGGCCGTAATGGTGCGCGCCGTAGAGCTTGTACATCTGCTGCACGAGGTTCTTGAACGGCTGGATTTGCGCGGGCGTGGCTTCGAGGTACTTCGGCGCGTCGGCCACGATGTCCATGTGCACCGGCGTCTGCGCGCCCGGGTCGAGGTCGATGCGCTTGAAGTACTGGCCGGCGTAGATCGGCGAATCCACCAGGGTGTTGTAGGTGGTGGGCTTGAAGTGCACGGTGTTGCCGTCCTTCGAGGCCACTTCCAGCGCGCTGCCGAACTGCCAGCCGGCGGGGAAGGTCACGCTGGCCGCGGTCTTGATCCGGCGGCTGTAGTAGCCGGCCGGATAGATCGAGTTGGCGTTCCATTGCAGGTTGAGCATCTCCGGCGTCATCACCACGCGACCCTCGCGGGTGCTTTGCGGCGAGAGGTATTGGAAGTCCAGCTCCACCTGGCTGGCACCCTGCGGCACGTCGAGGTGGAAGGCGTAGACGTTGAGCGGGTCGCGCGTCCACGGGATCACCTTGCCGTTCGCCTTCGCCACCAGGCCGGCGAGCTTGTCGATCGGGCCGGTGGGCGAGTGGTTGCCGGGAATCCACTGCGGGTAGAGCAGGGTCAGCGGGCCGGCCAGGGCGGGGATCACCTCGTGCACGCGGAACACGCGATGGGCGAGGTCGGTGGCGTCCACGCTGATCTGCAGCGTGCCGGTAAAGGCCACATCCTTGGGCGCGGGCACGTCGGCCAGGGCGTTGAGGCTGACGAGGCCAAACGCGCTGACGGCGATGGCGGAGGCGAGGCGGCTGGCTTTCAAGCAGGTACTCCCAGGCAACGACCGCGCGACCAGTGGCGCGGGCATGAGGGCTCGATGCTAGTGCGCCCGCGCTGCCACCTCCCCCTGCCAGAGGTCATGCCGCGTGGCGCAGGCAGACGGTGGCGCCGCTGTGGGAAGTCCTTGTGGCGCCATGGGTGACCGGTCGGCGCCGGCCTTTCGATCACGGTGATGCCTTCCGCACCAACCACCGCGAATCGGGCCTGGGCATGATCCAGCGTCATCGGTGGTGGCGCGTGGTGGCCCGGCTGCCGCCGCGCGCCGGTCGGGCGGCTGGGGCGGGCTGCTAGAATGGCACGCATGACGACGAAAACTGCCTGGGTCACCGGCGCCACCGCCGGTTTCGGTGCCGCCACCGTGGAACGTTTCGTGGCCGGTGGCTGGCGGGTGATCGCCAGTGGCCGGCGTGCCGAACGGCTGGCCGCGCTGGTGGAGCGCCACGGCGCGGACAAGCTGCACGTGGCCGCCTTCGACATCCGCGACGAAGCCGCGCTGCGCGCCGCCGTCGACGGCCTGCCGGACGCCTTCAAGGACGTCGACCTGCTGGTCAACAACGCTGGCCTCGCGCTGGGCACTGCCACCGCGCAGCACGCCGACCTCGCGCAGTGGCGGCAGATGATAGCCACCAACGTCACCGCGCTGGCGACGATGACGCATGCGCTCCTGCCGAAGCTGATCGAGCGGCGCGGCGCCATCGTCAACATCTCTTCGATCTCGGGCAGCTACCCATACCGCGGCGGCAACGTCTACGGCGGCACCAAGGCCTTTGTCACCCAGTTCTCGCAGAACCTGCGCGTGGATCTGCACGGCACCGGCGTGCGCGTCACCTCCATCGAACCGGGCATGGCGCAGACCGAATTCACCGTGGTGCGCACCGGCGGCGACCAGGCGGCGTCGGATCAGCTCTACGCCGGCGCCCACCCGATCACCGCCGGCGACATCGCCGACACGATCTGGTGGATCGCCAACCTGCCGCCGCACCTGGACGTCACGCGTCTGGAGATCATGCCGGTGAGCCAGAGCGCGGCGGGGCTGCAGGTGCATCGCGACGCCTGAACCGACCCCCGCACCTGCGGGAGCGCGCTGGCATGCAAAGCTCACGGCGAAAACCCTGTCGCGGCCGAAGCCGCCCCACAAGGCTTCGGTGACGCGCTATTGCATGTGCCAGCCGTGGCTGACCGTGAGGCTCTGCCCGGTCAGCGCGGCGTTGGGGAAGGCGGCCAGGAACAGCGCGGTCTGCGCGATGTCTTCCACCGTGGTGAACACGCCGTCCACGGTGTCCTTGAGCATCACGTTCTTGATGACGTCGGCCTCGCTGATGCCCAGCTCCTTCGCCTGCTCGGGGATCTGCTTTTCCACCAGCGGCGTGCGCACGAAGCCGGGGCAGATCACGTGCGAGCGCACGTGGTGCGCCGCGCCCTCCTTGGCCAGCGTGCGCGCCAGGCCCAGGAGGCCGTGCTTGGCGGCGACGTAGGCGGATTTCAGCTTCGAGGCCTCGTGCGAGTGCACCGAGCCCATGTAGATCACCGTGCCGCCGCGGTCGCCTTTGTACATGTGACGCAGCGCGGCGCGGGTGGTGAGGAAGCCGCCGTCCAGATGGATCGCCAGCATCTTCTTCCAGTCGGCGTAGCTGAACTGGTCGATGGGGTTGATGATCTGCACGCCGGCGTTGGAGATGAGGACGTCCAGACGGCCAAATGCTTCCACCACCTTGTCCGTTCCCGCATCCACCGCTGCCTCGTCGGTGACATCCATGGCGATGCCGATGGCTTGGCCGCCTGCCGCATTGATCGCCGCGGCTGTCGCATCCGCCGCTTGCTGGTCGATGTCGCAGATGGCGACGCTGGCGCCTTCCTTCGCGTACAACTGCGCTATGGCCTTGCCGATGCCGCTGGCCGCGCCGGTAATCAGCGCCACCTTGCCGTCGAGACTGCCCATGGTCGGGGACTCCGTGAGGAAACCAGGGCATTGTAGGACGCGGGCAGCATGATGCGATGAGGCCGAGGGGGCACTTGTCGACCTGCCGGCCTCAATGCTTCGCCAGCTGTTCGACGTACTGCTTGCCGTCGTAGCGCCAGAGGCGGGAATCGCCGTCAATTTTTTTGCAGGACGCGTCGCTGGACATCACGATGTCGGCCAGCCCGTGGTGGCGGTCATGGCCGATGCACAGCACGCTCGACGTGGTGGAGGTGTCCGCTGCGTCGCCGCCTGCGCCTTCGCTGTTGGACGTTTCCTCCACGGTCGTGGTCAGCAATTTCCGCACTTGCTTGCCGTCGCGCAGATACAACGAGAGCGTGGTGATGTCGTAGACGCACTGCCAGCAGTGCGCGCTGTTGCTGCTGCGCACACCGAACGCGCGGCGCCCCGGTGCGAGGTCGTAGCGTGCGGTGTCGAGCCAGACGTGGTTCAGGCTGACGGCGTCGCTTTCGATGCCGTTGGGTTCGTGTCGATAGGCCAGGATATCGCGTGAGACGATGTCGACCACCTCGACATCGAGGTCGTAATCGTCAGCCCCGTTGTCGTCCTGCGCATCGCCATCGGTCGCCTGGTAGGCCAGTGCGATGATCGCGTGCCGGGTGTCGGCCGGGTCTTTGCGGCAATCGGCGTAGTCGTCGCCAGGTGTGACGGACAGGGCTTGCTCCACGTCGGCGAGCATGCCTTCGGGGCACGCCAGCGGATCGACCTTGGGCATCGCCGCGAGTTTTGCGGCCAGCGCGGCCGCGTCGCGCTGGCGCAGCTCTGCGCACAGGCCGAACGGATCGCCGGCGGGATGCTTGGCGCGGCAGGCACTCGCGACCTGGGTCAAGGCGTCCTCGCGCAACGCTCCGCCCTTGGCGAGCTGCCTGGTGATGGGCCGGAACTCGGCCATGCGTTGGCGCCGCTGCGCCGGGCTGGCCGTGACCAGCCCGGGCAGATCCAGGTCGGCAAGTTCGCCACAGTAACCGTTGCCCTGCCGAAGGTTGGCGATGGCATGGGCGCGCTTGAACGCTGCCATGCCGTCGTGCGTGATCGGCTGATCCTGCGCGATGGGCGGCAGCGCGCAGCCGTGCGTTTGCGCGTAGGCGTTGGCGAGCGCCCGCAACGCCGGCGCGGCTTCGCGCCCGCGCTTGCCGGTCAACCAGTGCACGGGATTGATGAGGTCGCGATAGGCGTTCTGGTAGTTGTAGCGCGTGTAGCTCAGTCCTTGCAGTTGCGCCAGCCGCGCCGAGGACTCGAATGCCTGCGCGAGCGAGCGTTCGAGTTCACGGGCGGGAAATGCGGCGGGATGGTCGATCACCACCGGCAGCTTGGCGGTGAGGAAGGCCATGCGCTGGATGAGCTGCGTGCGGAGCTTTTCGGCCATCTTGTCGGTGGTCGAATCGCGCCGGGCCGATTCCATCCACGAAATGTTGACGTCGAACGCCGGCTGCATTTTCTGGAGCAGCGCGGGCAGTTCGGCGTTGTCCGGATCGAGCCCGTACAGCGCCTGGAAAATCACCAGGCAACTGTCCGGCCCGTGGCGGGTGCAGCCGTCTTCGCTCAGCTCGGCCGAAAACTTCCTGCTCAGGATGGCCGTCACCTGGGCCACCAGGGACGGCGTCCAGGGCACCGAACCGGTGGCGATCTCGGGCAGGCAGCCGCGCATGTCGGCCGCGCCGCGACCCATGTCCCATTGCCACGCATCGTTGCGGGTCACCGCGTAGACGACGGGATCGGCGGACATCCACGCGGCGCGGGGAAAACACTTGAACACGGCCGCCATCGCCAGCGAGGTCGGCGACCAGGTCGAGTCCGGGATGTAGGAGAAAAATTCCCAGGCCGTGCGATTTTCCACGTTCTCCGAGCGCAACCGGCCCCACAGCGCGGCGGCGTCGGACGGGCGCTGGTAGTCGAACAGATCCCAGCTGGCGGCCTGATCGATCAGCACCGGGCGGATGCCCTGCGGGATGTCGCCGAACTGCGGCATCGCCAGCATCGCGGCGAGCCTGGCGGGCGTCAGGTGGTGCCACGTTGCCGGCAATCCGATATGACCATCGGGCGGCAGGTTGCGCGGCACGCCGCGCGCCTCGGCGAGGATGGCCGCGAAGTCCGCCGCGGACAGCGCCTGCGGATCGGGCGGCGTTGTGGCGGTCATGCGCGCCGGGGCTTGCGCCGCCGCCCACGCGGTGGGGGCGAGCGCACCGGCGCCCAGCGCCGTCGACCATGCCAGGACGAGCCAACCCGGCATCCATCGGGTTCGTGTCTGCGCCATCGTGCACCTTTCGCGATTCGCCGGGATGGGCGAATGCTATGGGTCGCGCATGGCGTTTTCGTGGCCGCGGTGTCGCGGCCGTCGGGCATGATCTCCGCCGGGCGATTCCGCCGTGACGGCAATGCCGGGATCAGTCCGCCTCGGCCAGATAGGTGTACGCGGTGAGCCCGCCGTCGAGCGCGGCGTACAGCGCCTCGGCCTCGCTGCCCGCGATGCCGGCGGCGGCGATGCGCTCACGGTAGCTGGCGCGCAGCGCGGTGAGGTCGTAGCCGACGTAGTCGAGCATCAGGTCGGTGGTGTCGCCTCTTCGCTGGTGGGCGAACACGTAGCCATCGCCATCCACGCGCACGTTCACCGCGTCGGTGTCGCCGAACAGGTTGTGGATGTCGCCCAGCGTCTCCTGGTACGCGCCGACCATGAAGATGCCGAGGCGGTAGCTCTCGCCGTCCCTGAGCGCGTGCAGCGGCAGGCTGACGTCCACGCCCTCGGCGTCGACGTAGTGGTCGATGCGGCCATCCGAATCGCAGGTGAGGTCGACGATCACGCCGCGCCGCGTGGGCTCTTCGTGCAGCCGCGCGATCGGCGCGATCGGGAAGATCTGCTCGATGGCCCAGATGTCGGGCACCGACTCGAACACCGAGAAGTTGACGAAGTATTTGTCCACCAGCTTCTCGTCCAGCTCGTCCAGCACCGCGCGGTGCGAGCGCTCGCCGGGCAAGAGGCGCGCACGCACGGCGCTGGCGATGGCGTAGTAGGCCTCGTCCAGCCGCGCGCGGTCGGCCAGCGTCAGCTGGCCCAGCGCGTACAGGGTCTGGCCTTCGTGCAGGTGGTGCTGGGCTTCGTGGAACAGCTCCAGCGCAGGGCGCTGGTCGAGTTCCGCATGCACCTCGCGCAGGCGGCGCAGCACGGCGGGTTCGTCCGCGCGCGGCGCGGGGATGGCGCCGTCGGGCACCGCCTCCACTTCGCTGACGTTCACCACCATCACGGCGTGATGGGCGGTCATCGCACGGCCGGCTTCGGTGAGGATATGCGGGGCCTTGAGGCCTTCGGCGGCCACCGCCTCGGCCAGCGCCTGCACGATGGTGGCGGCGTACTGCTCCATCGAATAGTTGATCGAGTTGACGCTGCGCGAGCGCGAGCCTTCGTAATCCACGCCCAGGCCGCCACCCACATCGACGATTTCCAGCGGCACGCCGAGCCGCGTCAGCTCGACGAAATAGCGTGCGGCCTCGCGCATGCCGCCGGCGATGTCGCGCACGTTGGAGATCTGCGAGCCCATGTGGAAGTGCTGCAGCTTCAGCGTGTGCTTGAGGCCAGCCGCGTCGAGCCGCTCGACCAGGGTCAGCACCTGGTTCGGCGACAGCCCGAACTTTCCCTTGTCACCGCCGGTGTTCTGCCACTTGCCGGCGCCGATGGAGGCGAGGCGCACGCGCACGCCAAGCAGCGGCTCCACGCCCAGTGCCTTCGCCTCGCTGAACACGTGATCCAGTTCGGACAGCTTCTCGATCACGATGTGCACGCGCAGGCCGAGCTGCTTGCCGATCAGCGCCAGGCGGATGTACTCGCGATCCTTGTAGCCGTTGCAGATCACGATGGAACCGGGCCGCGCCATCGCCAGCACCGCCATCAGTTCGGGTTTCGAGCCCGCTTCCAGGCCGAAACCGTGCGTGCCGGCAGCGACCAGCTCGCCGGCCACGCCGCGCTGCTGGTTGACCTTGATCGGGTAGATGGCCGTATAGCCGCCCGCGTAGTGCCACTCGCCGATGGCTTTGGCGAACGCGGCCTGCAGGCGCGCGAGGCGGTCGGCGAGGATGTCGGGGAAGCGTACCAGGAGCGGCAGGCGCAGGCCTTCGGCGCGGGCGCGCTCGACGATGGCGGGCAGCGAAAGTGCCGGGCCGTTGGTGCGGCGCGGACGGATGACGATGTCGCCGGCGTCGTCGACGTCGACGTAGCCATTGCCCCAATGGGGCACGGCATAGGTGTGGCGCGCGGCGGCCACGGTCCAGGGCTTCGACATGAAGCGTCTCCTTGTGCAAACGGGATGCATGTCGTCGCAGCGGCGAGCCTTGACGGTGGAAAAGCGCGCGGGGCCGGAAGCCTCGCACGCCGCGGGGCCCTTCGCGCCAGCCGACGCGAACGCCGGAGTCGCCATTGTAACAGCCCGCCCGCCCCGGCTCGGCTACAATGGCCGACCGTTTCCTCCCTCCGTCTTGCCCCTCAGGTACACCCATGTCGCAGCAGAACACGTCGAATGAAGCCCGCTGGTACACCGAAGCCCACCAGGCCTCCGGCTCTTCCATCGGCTTTCGCACCGAGCAATTGCTGCACGCGGAGAAGACCCCGTTCCAGACCATCGAGATCCACCAGACCACGGACTGGGGCAAGCTCATGGTGATCGACGGCTGCGTGATGCTCACCACGCGCGACAACTTCCTCTACCACGAGATGATGACCCACCCGGCGCTGTTCACCCACGCCCGCGCCAAGCGCGTGGTCATCATCGGCGGCGGCGACTGCGGCACGCTGCGCGAGGTGCTCAAGCACGAGGAAGTGGAGAAGGCCACCCAGGTGGAGATCGACGAGCGCGTCACCCGCCTGGCCGAGCAGTATTTCCCCGAGCTGTGCGAATCCAACGGCGACCCGCGCGCCGAGCTGCTGTTCATCGACGGCATCAAGTACATGGCCGAGGCCGAGCCGGAATCCATCGACCTGGTGATCGTGGACTCCACCGATCCGGTCGGCCCCGCCGAAGGCCTGTTCAACGCCACCTTCTATGCCAGCTGCTTCAAGGCGCTGCGCCACGGCGGCCTCTTGGTGCAGCAGTCGGAATCGCCGCTGGCGCATCTCGAGCTCATCAAGTCGATGCGCGCCGCGATGCGCACGGCCGGCTTCAGCGCGGTGAAGACCCTGCCGTTCCCGCAGCCCTGCTACCCCACCGGCTGGTGGAGTTGCACCATGGCGCGCAAGGGCGGTGACCTCTCGGGCTTCCGCGAGCGCGGCGCGCACAGCAAGGGCTTCCGCACCCGCTACTACAACGCCGACATCCACAAGGCTGCGCTGGCCCAGCCGGAGTTCATGCGCGAGGCCCTGGGGGAATAAGGCCGGGGACGGGGAGAGCGTCGCACAGCGTGGTTTTCGATCGTGACCGGAGCGGCTTCATGTGGATAGGGCAACGCGTGGTCTGGATCGGCATGCTGGCGATGCTCGCCATGCCCGCGCTGGCGGCGGACAAGCCTGCCGCCAGCGCGGACGCGCGCGCCGCCACGCTGGAGGGCTTCCAGCGTGACCTGGTCAGCGTGCTGGCACTGCGGGCGGGGGCGCAGCCGCTCCTGGGCGCGGCGCTGCTGGCGCGCGCGCTGCCCAAGCCGGGCAAGTTCACCAGCTTCCACGCGCTGATCGACCGCGCGGCGACCGCCGCGGATGCCGGCCCGGCGGTGCAGTGGGCGCGACTGGCCGATTGCGATGCCGGCGCTGACGCTTGCCCCAACGCCGTCGCGCTGCGCAAACTCGTCGAACAGGCGCCGGACAACGCGGCGGTGTGGCTGCTGAAGTTCGACCTCGACACCCGCAACATGAAATCCACCGCGGCCCGCGCCGATTTCGCCCACGCCGCTGCGGCCAAGCTGTACGACGACTACGCCGGCACCAGCGCCGCCGCCCTGGCCGCCGTGGTGGATGCCTTGCCGCCGCCCGCGGCGGCGCAGGGCGCGGCCGGCGCCAGCGGCGTGCAGGCCTTGCTGGTGCTGGGCAATGCCCGTCTGCAGGTGCGCCCGGTACTGCCCGTGGTGGCGCAGTGGTGCGGCCACGCGCAGACCGATACCGCCATCAAGGCCGATTGCCTGCAGCTGGGCCGGTTGCTTGCCTGGGGTTCCAGCCCGCTGGCGCGCTCGTTGGGCCTGCACCTGATCGAGACGCTGGGCGACAGCCAAGCGCGAGCCGACGCCTTGCGCCAGCGTCGCGACCTCGCCTGGCAGGTGCACAACCACGCCCGACTGGCGCTGCGGGTGCCCGACGATGCCGGCCTGGCGGCGCAATGGCTTGGCATCGCCCGCCAAGGCGGTGGCGAGATGAGCCAGTGGCTGGCCCTCCTGCGCGCCGCCGGCATTTCGACCACCGCACCGGGCAGCTGGCAGCCGGCGGCCCCGGCTGATACCGCGCCGCCCCACCTCCCCATGAAGGCCGCTAACGGTTAGGCTTGGCCCACCGACGCGAGCGAGGCAAACCCATGCTTACGACGCTGGTGGCAAGCAGCAAGGGCGGTTGCGGCAAGAGCACGCTGGTGACCCAGCTGGCCTCGCACTGGGCGCAGGCCGGCCAGCGCACGGCTATCGTGGATGCAGACCGGCAAGGCTCCAGCTACACCTGGGCCAGTCGCCGGCCCGACAACGTGCCCGGCGTGCTGGCGCTGGAGGGCGGCCGCAAGGCACTGCAGCGGGTGCCGACGGACACCCAGCAACTCCTGGTCGACACCCCGGCCGGCGTCGGTGAGCGCGAGCTGGAGCCCTACCTTGACCAGGCCGCCGCCCTGCTGGTGCCGGTGCTGCCCTCCCGTTTCGATCTCGACGCCACGCTGCGTTTTCTGGACGAACTGCGGACTGTCCGCCGGATCAAGGCTGGCAAGCTGCCGGTGGCACTGGTGGCCAACCGGCTCAAACCCTGGACGCACGCCAGCCAGGACGCGCTGGAGCAGCTTGCCGCCGAGGCACCTTTCCCCATCGCCGCGCAGCTGCGCGACAGCCAGGCCTACGTGCTGCTGAGCGGCCTCGGCAAGGGCATCTTCGACTACCAGTCCGAACAGGTGCGCCAGCAGCAACAGGACTGGAAGCCCCTGCTGCGCTGGCTCAAGCGGGCAGCCGCCTGAGCCGGATCATCCCATCCACCGGAGTTTCCCATGCACGAATTGATTCTGTTGCGCCACGCCGAAGCCCTGTCCGCCCATGATGATGGCGACCAGTCGCGCGCGCTGAGCGAACGCGGCCGCCACGAGGCGCAGGCGGCCGGCAGCTGGCTGGCCAAGCATGGGGTGCGGCCGCAGCGCGCGCTGAGTTCGCCGGCGCAGCGCGCCACGGAAACCGCGCAACTCGCACTGGCGGCTCTGACGACGGCGCCGGCGCTGCAAACCGTGGGCGAGATCTACGAGGCCACCCCGGGCGAACTGCTGGCCCTGCTCGACCAGCACATGGAGGCCGGCAGCGTGCTGCTGGTGGGCCACAACCCCGGGATCGAGCGGCTGGTGGCGCTGCTGGTGGAAGGGCGCTCCGACGAGTTTCGTGGCATGCCGCCCGCCGGGCTGGCGGTGTTGCATCTGAACGGCAGCCTGGAACCCGCCAGTGCGCGGCTGGATGCTTTCTGGTCGCCCTGAGTTGCCGCCCGCTGCCGGGGAACGTACGCAGCGCCCGCCTGTCTCTAATGCCTCCGGCGCTGCCGCCCTCGCCTTGCCCATCGCGCATGCCGTTCCGCTGGCTACTCCCGCTCCTGCTGACGACCATCGCCCTGCTGCAAGGCTGCACGCTCAGCCGCGCGCAGATCCGTGCGGCCGACGCCATCGTTGCCGCCAGCCCCGGTCGCGCCGATACCTGCCAGGCCGCCGATCGCTGCGCCATGCCCTCGCCCCTGCTCGCCGCCGCGCAGCAGGCGCTGGCCGATTCCACGCCCGCGCACCCGGTCAACACCGTCGTCCTGCTCGACGACAGCGAGGCCGCGCTGGCCGCGCGCATCAGCCTGATCCGCGCCGCGCAGCGCAGCATCGACATCCAGACCTACATCTGGGATGAGGACGACGTCGGCCAGCTGATGCTCGACGAGCTGGTCAAGGCGGCGCGGCGCGGCGTCAAGGTGCGCATCCTCGCCGACCAGTTGTTCTCCTTCGAGGATCTCGGCCTGCTCGACCGCCTCGCGCGGGTCAGCCCCAACCTCGCGGTGAAGCTGTACAACCCCACTTTCCATGACGCGCACACGCCGCCGCTGGAGTTCGCCGCCGGCGTGGTGTGCTGTTTCATGAAGTTCAACCAGCGCATGCACAACAAGCTGTTCCTGGTCGACGACAGCATCGGCATCACCGGCGGGCGCAACTACCAGAACCGCTACTTCAACTGGGACAAGGATTTCGACTACCGCGACCGCGAGGTGATGGTCGGCGGGCCGGTGGGCGCGGAGATGGCCGCGAGCTTCGCGCTGTTCTGGCAGCACAAGCGCGCGGTGCCGCTGGTCAAACTGCGCGACGTCAACCGACGCCTGCGCGACGACGGCGCGGTGCCACCCTGGCCAGCGCCGCACTACGCCGACCCGGCACGCGTGGCGCGCGTGCAGGCCGAGGCGGAAGACCCCGACTGGCTCGCCGCGTGGCTCGCCGACGCCACCTTGCGGGTGAGCCAGGTGCGCTATTTCAGCGACCTGCCCGCCAAGACCGACGACCCGAGCAAGCGCAACGCCCGCGCGCTTACCAACCACCTGATGGCGATGCTGGCCGGCGCCAGGAAAGAGGTGGTGCTGCAGACGCCCTACCTGGTGATGAGCCGCCATGCGCAGAAAATCTTCAAGCGCCTGCATCGGCAGCGGCCCGCGCCGCGCGTCATCGTGTCCACCAACTCGCTGGCGGCCACCGACGCCTTCGCGGTGTATGCGCTCTCCTACAAGAACCGCCGCCGCTACCTCACCGAGTTCGGCTTCCAGATCCACGAGCTGAAGCCGCACGCCGAGAGTGCCGCGGAGGATTACGAAGAAGCCAACCAGGCCGCCGCCGACGGCCCCGACGGCCAGCCCATCGCGGTGCCCGGCAAGCGGCGGCGTTTCCCCGGCAACGAGCGTCGTCCCGGCGTGTTCGGCAGTCGCGGCAAGCGCAACCGGCCCGCGCCGCTGCAAAGCGGTGGCCGCCGCTACAGCCTGCACGCCAAGTCGATGGTGGTGGACGGCGCCTTCGCCATGGTCGGCTCGCACAACTTCGACCCGCGCTCGGACCACTACAACACCGAGTCGGGCGTGATCGTGGTCGATCCGCGCTTCGCCAGCGAGCTGCGCGCCTCCATCCTCGAAGACACCTTGCCGCAAAACGCCTGGACGATCGCCCCGCGCAAGCCGCGCATCCCGGTGCTGGGCCAGCTCAGCCTGGCCATCGGTGACCTCTCCGCGCACCTGCCGCTGTTCGATCTGTGGCCGCTGCGTTACGCCACCAGCTACGAGATCAGGCCCGGCTGCGCCCCGCTCGCCCCGGACAACCCGCGGTTCCACGACTGCTACACCGCGGTCGGCGACTTCCCCGACGTGGCGCTCTCGTCCAAGCTGATCTACACGCGGCTCGTCACCGCCTTCGGGGCGGGGGTGAAGGGCATCCTGTGACGGTGGTTACTTGCCTTCCTTCAGCGCGATCGAGCTGATGCCGGCGTGGCCGAGCCGCTGCTTGGTGGCTTCCAGCGCGCTGGCCGAGGCGAACGGGCCCAGTCGCACGCGGTGGTAGGTCTGGCCGTTGATGGTGACGGTCTGCACGTTGGCGACGAAGCCCTGCATGGCCAGTTCGGCCTTGCTGGCCTCGGCCTTCGCGGCGTCGGGGAAGGCGCCGACCTGCAGCAGGTAGCCGCTGTCGGCGGGGGGCTGCGGCACGGCGGCGGCAGGGGCGGCCACCACGCGCTGGGTGGCCACGGCCTGGCCCGGCGTGAGCCCCGGTGCCGGCACCGGCGTGGCGGGCGTCGGGGCCGGGGCGGGCGGGGCGACGGCGGCTTGCTGCTCGGCCTTGGCCTGCGCGCTCAACTCGGCGTCCGGGATGCGCACTTCCTTCTCCGACAACACGGAGTAGAAGTCGAACTGCGGCTTCTTCGGCGTGCTCGCGGCGGCGCCAGGCGCGACGGCGCCGGTTTCGCCGGGGGGTTCGGCGGTGGCCTGCGGGTTGGCTTGCGGGCCGCCCTTGGCCGACATCGGCAAGGCCGAATGGCGCATCAGGAAGGCCAGCGCTACCACGCCGATCAGGATGCCGACGAGGATCGCGGCCCAGGTGGGAAATCCGCCGCCGTTGTTGCGCACGGCCTGCCGGCCCCTGCTCTTGCCACTGCTCTTGCGGGTTGCCATCACATGCTCTCCGGGGCGGTCAGGCCCAAGAGGTCGAGGCCGTTGCGCAGCACCTGCCGGGTGGCTACCACCAGCGCCAGGCGGGCGTCGCGCAGGTTCTTGTCCTCGACCAGGAACTGATACGAGTTGTAGTAAGTGTGGAAGGCGTTGGCCAACTCGCGCAGCCAGACGGCGAGCAGGTGCGGCTCCAGGTTCGTGGCTGCCGCGTCCACTACCTCGGGGTAGCGCGACAGCTCGGTGAGCAGGGCCTGTTCGTGTTCGTTGTCCAGCCGCGCGAGCTGCATCAGCCCATTGTCCGGATCGAACGTGAACCCTTTCTCGCCGGCCTGGCGCAGCACGCTGCACACGCGGGCGTGGGCGTACTGGATGTAGTAGACGGGGTTGTCGTTGGTCTGCGAACGCGCGAGGTCGATGTCGAATACCAGTTGCGAGTCGCCCTTGCGCGCGATCAGGAAGTAGCGCGTGGCGTCGCGGCCCACCTCGTCGATGAGATCGCGCAGGGTGACGTAGCTGCCGGCGCGCTTGGAGATCTTCACCTCCTCGCCGCCCTTCATCACCGTCACCATCTGGTACAGCAGGTAATCCGGGTAGCCCTTGGGGATGCCGCAGTCCAGCGCCTGCAGGCCAGCCTTCACGCGCGCCAGCGAGCCGTGGTGATCCGAGCCCAGCACGGTGATGGCCTTGGCGTAGCCGCGCTGCCACTTGGAAAGGTGATAGGCCACGTCCGGCACGAAATACGTATACGTGCCGTCGGACTTGCGCATCACGCGGTCCTTGTCGTCGCCGAAGGCCGTGGTCTTCAGCCACAGCGCGCCGCCTTCCTCGTAGGTATAGCCGTGGGCGGTGAGCTCGCGCACGGTTTCCTCCACCTTGCCCTCGGTGTACAGCGAGGATTCGAGGAAATAGACGTCGAACTCCACGCCGAAGGCCTGCAGGTCGAGGTTCTGCTCGCGGCGCAGGTAGGCCACGGCGAAGGCGCGGATGGCGTCGAGGTTGTCCGCGTCCCTGGCGCCGGTGATGGTGTGGCCTTCCACGGTGACGCTGTCGCCGGCGAGATACGCCTTGGCCACGTCGGCGATGTAGTCGCCGCGGTAGCCGTTCTCCGGCCAGCCGGCGTCGCCGGGGGCGATGCCCTTGGCACGCGCTTGGGTGGAGATGGCGAGGTTGGCGATCTGCACGCCGGCATCGTTGTAGTAGAACTCGCGCCGCACCGTCCAGCCGGTGGCGTTCAAGAGGCGCGCCACGCAATCGCCCAGCGCCGCGTTGCGGCCATGGCCCACGTGCAGCGGGCCGGTGGGGTTGGCCGAGACGTATTCCACGCCCACCGTGCGGCCGGCGCCGCGCGCGCTGCGACCATAGGCTTCGCCCTGTTCCAGGATGCGGCGCACCTGCGCCTGGCTGGCGTCGGCGGCGAGGAAGAAGTTGATGAAGCCGGGGCCGGCGATTTCCACCTTGGCCAGCAGCGCGTTCGCGGGCAGGGCGGCCACGAGTTTCTCGGCCAGCTCACGCGGCTTGGTGCGGGCATGCTTTGCCAGCAGCATCGCGGCGTTGCAGGCGAAATCGCCGTGCTCGCGCGAGCGCGTGCGCTCGATCACGAAGTCGGGCACCGCGAGCTCGGCCGGCAGGGTGGCTTGGGACTGCAAGGCGTGGATGGCTTCGAGAACGAGTTCATGCAGCTGGGTTTTCACGGGCGCCGGGCTTTCGGGATGGAACCGAAAAGCTTAGCAGACCCCCGCCGTCTGAGCCGCCGTCGATGCCATGGCCAGGCCCGTCGCGCGCTGGTCTGTGGCGTTGGGCAGTCCTGTGGATAAGTCTGTGGGGAAAGTCGGCCGGGACGGGCAGGTTTCGGCGATGGCCACTCGCCGAGCGCGATGTCTCGCAAGACAAATGTTTATAAACAGCAACTTATGATGGTAATTGAAAGTGCTTATGGCAGTGTGGCCCGCAACAGCCGGTTTCCGGGATTTGTGCATAAGTTTCGCTGGCTTGGCGCGGGCAGTTGCGGCGTCGAATGCGTCACCGGCTTGTCACGTACCGCGGCGATACTGGCTGGGTGCCCGGGCGTCTCCCCTCCGCCAGCGGGCATCCGGAGATGCCGCCTCCCCGCTCCCAAACGCCGGCAGGCCGGTGCGGGTTTCCCGCGCCGGCCTTTGTTTTTGGTGGTATCGCTCAAAGCAGGCCGCGCGCCGCCATCGACACCGGGTGGCCGCTGCCGATCACCAGGTGGTCGAGCACGCGCACGCCGACCAGCTGCAGGGCATCGCGCAGCTCGTGGGTGATCGCGCGGTCGGCCGCGCTGGGCTCGGCCACGCCCGAGGGATGGTTGTGGGCGAAGATCACGGCGACGGCGTTGTGTTGCAGGCAGGCGCGCACCACCTCGCGCGGGTGCACGCTGGCGCCGTCCACGGTGCCGCGAAACAACTCCTCGAAGGCCAGCACGCGATGGCGGTTGTCCAGGTACAGGCAACCGAACACTTCGTAAGGCAGGTGGCGCAGCCGTGCGCTGAGGTAGTCGCCGCTGTCGCGCGGGTTGCCCAGCGCGGGCGCCTCGCGCAATTGCTCGGCCAGGCTGCGCCGGGCCAGCTCCAGCGCGGCGGCGATGCGCGCGCGCTTGGCCGGGCCCAGGCCGACCGCGCGCACCGAGTGGTCGGGCCGGCCGAGCAGGGCGCCGAGGCTGCCCGCGTTTACCAGCAGCTCGCGGCCCAGCGCGATGGCGTCCTTGCCGCGCACGCCGCTGCCCAGCAGCACGGCCAGCAGTTCGGCGTCGGACAGCGCGCCGCTGCCGCGCTCCAGCAGCTTTTCGCGGGGGCGTTCGCCTTCGGGCCAGTCGCGGATGCTCATGCGATCAGGGTGCCTGCGCCATTGCGCGGCGAGCAGTCGTCCGGCGGCACGAATCCGGTAAGCTAGCCGCCTGATCGCACGTCAGGCCCGCCCTACATGGGAACCTCGAAAACCGCTTCCCAGAAGGTTTCGCGAGCGACACGCTCCGGTGTCGCGGGCGCCACGAAGTTGTGAGAGGTTCCCGCATGAGTCTTGCCCAACGCCGCATTCTGCTCGGTGTGTCCGGCGGCATCGCCGCCTACAAAGCCTGCGAACTGGTTCGCCGCCTGCGCGAAGCCGGCGCCGAGGTGCGCGTGGTGATGACCGCCGGCGCCGAGCGTTTCGTCGGCGCGGTCACCTTCCAGGCCTTGTCCGGGCAGGGTGTGCGCACCTCGCTGTGGGATGCCGCGGCCGAGGCGGCGATGGGGCATATCGAACTGGCGCGCTGGGCCGAGCGCATCCTCGTCGCACCGGCCAGCGCCGACGTGATCGCGCGCCTGGCGCATGGCCAGGCCGATGACCTGCTTGCCACGCTGTGCCTGGCCAGCGCCGCACCGCTGACCATCGCCCCGGCGATGAACCGGCAGATGTGGGCGCACCCGGCAGTGCAGGCCAACGTGGCGCTGCTGCGCCAGCGCGGCGTGCAGGTGCTGGGGCCGGCCTCCGGCGAACAGGCCTGCGGCGACGTGGGCGAGGGACGCATGCTGGAGCCGGAGCAACTGCGCGACGCGCTGGCCGCCTCCTTCGGTGACGGCGCGCTCACGGGGTTGCAGGTGGTGGTCAGCGCCGGCCCTACCTTCGAGGACATCGATCCGGTGCGTTTCATCGGCAACCGCAGCTCCGGCAAGATGGGTTTCGCGGTGGCGCAGGCTGCCGCCGAGGCGGGCGCGCGGGTCACCCTGGTGGCTGGCCCGGTGAGTCTGGCCACGCCGCCTGGTGTGTCGCGGCGTGTCGATGTGCGCAGCGCGGCGCAGATGCAGCAGGCGGTGGTCGAGGCCTGTGCCGGCGCGCACGTCTACGTGGGCGCGGCGGCGGTGGGCGATTACCGCCCGGATGAAGTGGCGCCGTGCAAGCTGAAAAAACAGGCTGGCGCCGAGCTGGTGCTGAAGCTGGCCGAGAACCCCGACATCATCGGCGGCCTCGCCGCGCAGGCCGGGCACCCCTTCCTGGTGGGCTTCGCCGCCGAGACCAACGACGTGGCGCGCTACGCGCAGGACAAATTGCAGCGCAAGGGGCTGGACATGATCGCCGCCAACCGCGTGGGCGGCGGGCTGGGCTTCGAGACCAGCGACAACGCGCTGGACGTGTACTGGCAGGGCGGCATGCTGGAGCTGCCGCGCGCCGCCAAGCTGGATCTGGCGCGGCAATTGGTCGCCGCCGTAGCCACGCGCTATCGCGCGGTGCGCGGATGAGCGGGGCGGTGCTGGAGGTCGAGCTGAAGATCCTCGACCCGCGCCTGGGCGTGAGCATCCCCCTGCCCGAGGCCGCCACCGCTGGCAGCGCGGGCATGGACTTGCGCGCCGCGCTGGAGACACCGCTCGTGCTCGAACCCGGCGCCACGGCGCTGGTCCCCAGCGGCATCGCCATCCATATCGGCGACCCGGGCTGGTGCGCGCTGATCGTGCCGCGCTCCGGCCTGGGCCACAAGCAAGGGCTGGTGATGGGCAACCTGGTGGGCGTGATCGACGCTGATTACCAGGGGCCGCTGATGATTTCCTGCTGGAATCGCGGCCGCGAGCCGGTCACCATCGGCGTGGGCGACCGCATCGCGCAATTGCTGCTGGTGCCGGTGGCGCAGGCGCGGCTGCGGCGAGTGGACGAGTTCGCGCCCAGCACGCGCGGCGTCGGCGGTTTTGGTTCAACGGGCATCAAATAATGCAGGCGTGGGCTGGACGCGGACCTGTGGGAGCAGGCAGTGGCAATGACTGAAGCTACCGAATCGAGCGGGCGCCGGCGCACCGATTGGCGACAACTATGGCCGCTGGCGTTGGCCACCGTGTTGCTGTTCGCGGGCGCCTTCTGCGCCTGGCAGACCTGGCTGATCGCCGACGAGAGCCACGCGAACGCGCGCGTGGTGCGGGCGCAGGACCTGGCCGTGCAAAGACTGACGGCGCTGGTTGCCGCCGACCGTGCCAAGCTCGTGCAGGCGACGGTCGGGCTCGATCCGGCCTTGCTCAAGGACGAAAAAGACCTGTTCATGGCCACCTTGCACATGCGCCTGCCGCACGCGTTGCAGTTGGAGATCTACAGCGGCAGCCTGGATGAGGTGCTGCATGCCAACTTCCACGAGTTCGGCTATGCCAAGGCGGCGCAGCTGATGGCCGCGCAGAGTGCCGACGGCCTGCCGCCGGTGCAAAGCGTGTCCCATGGCGTGGGCGACCGTCGCCTGAGCCTGGTGGTGCCGATGCATTCGGCCGGCGGCTCGGCGCCGCAGGCCTGGGTGTGGGTGGAGCTGCCGTTTGACGGCATGGCCGACACCTTCAACGCGGTATCGCCGGCCGGCGGCCGGCTGGATTTGCGCCAGGGCGACGCCGACACCGACATGCGTCTGCTGTCGAACGGCAGCCCGGCGGCAGCGTTGTACCCGGGCGCCAAACCGGTGCCGGGCAGCACCTTCAGCGTGGCGGCGGCGCTGCCGCAGAGTTTCATCGTGCTGCCCCATGCCTGGCCGCTGGCGGCGCTGCTGGCCCTGCTGGGGTTGGGTGGTGGCATCGGCTTGCTGCGCTGGCGCTTGCACCAGGGGCGGCGGGCGGGCGAGTCCGACGTCGATATCGATGCCTTGCGCCAGGCGCAGGAGGAGGAGCGCAAGGCCGCTCCGCCCGAACCCGTGCTGGCCAAGCTGGCCACGCCGCCGGCCGCTGCGCCGGCCGCCGTGGCGCAGGCGACGGTGATCGATCCGTCGATCTTCCGCGCCTATGACATCCGTGGCGTGGTGGGCAAGACCCTGGATGCCGACGTGGCCGGCCTGCTGGGCCAGGCTATCGGCACGCTGATGCGCGAGCAGGGCCTGCGCGAGATCGTGGTGGGCCGCGATGGCCGCTTGTCCGGCCCCGAGTTGGCCGGCGCGCTGGCCGAGGGCTTGCGCAAGGCCGGCATCGACGTGATCGACCTGGGCGCGGTGCCCACGCCGGTGGTGTACTTCGCCTGCTGGCACTACAACACCGGCAGCGGCGTGGCGGTGACCGGCAGCCACAACCCGCCCGACTACAACGGCTTCAAGATCGTGATCGGCGGGCAGACCCTGGCCGAGGAAGCGATCCAGGATCTGTACCGGCGCATCGCCGGCAACGTGCTCGAAAGTGGTGGTGGCGGCAGCCTGCGCCAGGTCGACGTACTGCCCGACTACCTGGAGCGCATCGTCGGCGACGTGCAGGCCGAGCGCCGCCTCAAGGTGGTGGTGGATTGCGGCAACGGCATCCCTGGCGCGGTGGCGCCGCAGGTGCTCGCCGGGGTGGGTTGCGAGGTGGTGCCGCTGTATTGCGAGGTGGACGGCAACTTCCCCAACCACCATCCCGATCCGTCCGATCCGCACAACCTGGAAGATCTGATCCACGTGGTGAAGCAGACCGGTGCCGACCTCGGCCTGGCCTTCGACGGCGACGGTGACCGCCTCGGCGTGGTGACCAAGGCCGGCGAGATCATCTTCCCGGATCGCGTGTTGATGCTGTTCGCGCGCGACGTGCTGTCGCGCCAGCCGGGCGCCACCATCATCTATGACGTGAAGTGCACCGGCCATCTCAAGGGCCAGATCCTGGAGGCCGGCGGCAGCCCCCTGATGTGGCGCACCGGCCATTCGCTCATCAAGGCCAAGATGCGCGAGACGGGCGCCGAGCTGGCCGGCGAGATGAGCGGCCATTTCTTCTTCAAGGAGCGTTGGTACGGTTTCGACGATGGCATTTATGCCGCCGCGCGGCTCTTGGAGATCCTCGCCGGCGATCCGGAGGAACGCAGTCCGGAGGATATTTTCGCCACCTTGCCCAAGGGCGTCTCGACGCCCGAACTGAAGATCGAGCTGGCCGAGGGCGAGCACTACCGCTTCATGGAGAAGTTCCGCGCCAAGGCGAACTTCGGCGACGCCACCCTCATCACCATCGACGGCGTGCGCGCCGACTGGCCGGATGGCTGGGGGCTGGTGCGCGCGTCCAACACCACGCCGGTGCTGGTGCTGCGCTTCGACGCCGACACCGGCGGCGCGCTCAAGCGCATCCAGCAGGTGTTCCGCGAGCAGCTGCTGGCCACCGATCCGACGCTCAAGCTACCGTTCTGAACCGGCGTCGCGCGGGTTGCCCCGGCGGGCACGGTCTTTGGCGGGCGCTCAGGGTTGCGGGTTTTGCGCGGCCTGCAGGGCGCGATAGTGCGCCAGTTGCTGCGCCTGCCCCTTGACGGCCTGGTCGCGTTCGGCCTGTTGGCGCGTGAGTGTCGCCTGCAGGCTGTTCACCAGCGTGCGTTGCTTGGCGATGTCGTCCTGCAGGAACTTGGGCAGCGGCTGCTTGTTGTGCTCGAACTCGGAGGCGCGCGCCAGCAGCCCGGTGAGGGATTGCTCCTGGCTGCGCAGGTTGAGCTTGCTGGTGTGGATCTGCAGATCCATGTTGGCCAGGGTCTGGTCCAGCGAGGATTTGTAGGAAGCCTCGTCGGGATAGGCGGCGAGCAGTTGCTCGTCGGTGCGGGCGCGATCCCGCGACGCGCGCTGCGCGGCCGCCTGTTGCGCGGCCAGCTGTTGCGCCGCGGCGCGTTCGGCCGGGCTCAGCGTGCGCTGCACATGCTGCACGATCATGCCCTGATCGTTGACCACTTCGTAGCCGTATTTGATCGCGTCGTCGGTGAGGCTGTCGCTGAAATGCGGCAGGCCTTTGCCGTCCACCCACTTGTAGCGCATGCCGTTGCGATTGGCTTGCTGCGCGATGGTGGTGGCGCTGGCCAGCAGCGCGGCGATGACGAGGATGTGGATGGATTTGCGCATGAAGGCCCCCTTGCCTGGAGTATAGACGGCTCGGCATCGCCGCTGTGGCACGCGTGGCCCATGGAGTGCGCGCGGCGTGACGGATATCGCGCGTGGATCAGCCCGCGACGCCATAGCGCTCGCGGTAGGCCAGCAGGCGGGCGTGTTCGGCGGCCAGCGCCGGCCGCTCGCCGGCATAGGCCAGCACGTCGGCGAGGCTGGCGATGGCGATCACCGGAATGCCGTGGTCGCGCGCCACCTCTTGCGCGGCGGAAAGCTCGCCCTGGCCGCGCTCCTGCCGGTCCAGCGCGATCAGCACGCCAGCGGGTTCCGCGCCATGCGCATGGATCAGCGCCAGCGACTCGCGCACCGCGGTGCCGGCGGTCATCACGTCGTCCACGATCAGCACGCGGCCCTTGAGCGGGGCGCCGACCAGCACGCCGCCCTCGCCGTGATCCTTGGCTTCCTTGCGGTTGTAGGCCCATGGCAGGTCACGGCCGTGCTGCTCGGCCAACGCGATGGCGGTGGCCGCAGCCAGCGCGATGCCCTTGTAGGCGGGGCCGAACAGCATGTCCACCGCCACGCCGGCACGCTCCATCGCGGCGGCATAGGCGCGACCGAGGCGGGCCAGCGCGGCGCCGGAGTCGATCCGCCCCATGTTGAAGAAATACGGGCTCTGTCGTCCGGATTTCAGGGTGAACTCGCCAAAACGCAGCACCTCGCGCTCGAGGGCAAGGTCGATGAAATCGCGCTGGTAGGGCTGCATGGCATGGCACTCACGGCAAAAAACGCCATGATACGGCAGCCTGCGGCTTGGGCTGCCGGGCCGCGTTCGGCTACCCTGCCGCGGATTCCAAGGAACTCCGACCATGCGCATCATCAGCCTGAACGCCAACGGCATCCGCTCCGCCGCCACCAAGGGCGTGTTCGAGTGGTTGCGCGGTCAGCACGCCGACGTGGTCTGCCTGCAGGAAACCAAGGCGCAGGAGGATCAGCTCGCCGACCCGCTGTACCGCCCCGATGGCCACCATTGCTTCTACCGCGATGCCAGCAGCAAGAAAGGCTATTCCGGCGTGGCGATCTACGCGAAGCGCGAGCCGGACGAAGTGCGCACCGCGCTGGGCTGGGACGACTTCGACAACGAAGGGCGCTATGTGGAGGCGCGTTTCGGCAACTTGAGCGTGGTGTCGTTCTACATCCCGTCCGGTTCCTCCGGCGAGGAGCGCCAGCAGTTCAAGTTCAAGGCGATGGAGTGGCTCGCGCCCATCCTCGACCAGTGGTTGGCGAGCGGCCGCGACTACGTGCTGTGCGGCGACTGGAACATCGTGCGCAGCGCGCGCGACATCAAGAACTGGAAATCCAACCAGAAGAACTCCGGTTGCCTGCCGGAAGAGCGCGCGTGGATGGATGGCCTGGTGGCGCGCGGTTGGGTGGACAGCTACCGCACCCTGCATCCGGAAGGCGAGGATTACACCTGGTGGTCGAACCGCGGCCGCGCGCGCGAGAACGACGTGGGCTGGCGCATCGACTATCAACTGGTGACGCCGCTGCTGGCGGCGCGGCTCAAGGCCTGCGCGATCTACCGCGACGAGCGCTTCTCCGACCACGCGCCCTATACCGTCGACTATGCCGACTGAAGGCGTGACGGCACGCAAGCCGTCGATCTGGCGCGCCTTCGCGCAGCCGGCCGCTGGCACGCTGTGCCTGCTCGGTTTCGCGTCTGGGCTGCCCTTCCTGCTGGTGTCCTACACGCTTTCGTTCTGGCTGAAGCAGCGCGGCATCGAGCTCAAGGAGATCACGATGATCGCCAGCGCCGGCATGACCTACGTGTTCAAGTTCGCGTGGGCACCGCTGCTGGATCACGGTCAGCTGCCGCTGCTGGCGCGGCTGGGGCAGCGGCGCGGCTGGCTGCTCGCGGCCCAGCTCGGCGTGATCGTCGGCCTGCTCGCGATGGCCGCGCTCACCCCGGCGCGGCTGTCGTGGTTCGTGGCGGCCACGCTGTTCGTGGCCTTCATGGGCGCCACGCAGGACATCGCCATCGACGCCTACCGCATCGAGATCGCGCCGCCTTCGGCGCAGGGTGCGCTGGTGGCCACCTATTCGCTGGGCTACCGGCTGGGCCTGCTGGTGGCCGGCGCGCTGGCGCTGATCCTGGCCGACCACCTCGCCTGGCCGCGCATCTATGCGCTGATGGCCGCCGTGATGGCACTGACCCTGCCCACCACGCTGCTGATGCGCGAGCCGGCGGTGTTGCACCAGGTGCCAGCGTCGTGGCGGCAGGCGATGCGCGAGGGCGTGGCCGATCCGTTCGCGGATTTCTTCCGCCGCTTCGGGCCGGCGCTGGCGCTGGCAACTTTGCTGTTCATCCTGCTGTTCAAGATCCCCGAGCAGGCGATCATCGGCGGCGTGATGGGGCCGTTCTATCGCGACATGGGTTTCTCCAACACGCAGATCGGCGCGGTCACCAAGATCTATGGCATCTGGATCGGCATTGCCGGCGCCTTCGCCGGCGGCGCGGCGGTGGCGCGCTGGGGCGCGTGGCGGTCGCTGGGCGCCTGCATCGCGCTGGGCGCGGTCAGCAATCTCCTGTACCTGCTCCTGCTCGCCCATCCCGGCCACCTCGCGATGCTGACGCTGGCGATCTCGGGGCAGAACTTCTTCGAGGGCATGCTTGGCCCGCCGACGGTGGCCTTCCTCTCGCTGCTGGTCAACCAGCGCCATACCGCCACGCAGTACGCCCTGCTCAGCTCGCTGGTGAACCTGTCGGGGAAGGTGCTCGGCTTCTTCGCCGGCGCCATCGTCGGGGCGCTGGGCTATGGCGGCTACTTCATCATCACGGTGTGTTCGGTGCTGCCGGCGATGCTGTTCTTCGCCGGGCTGTGGCGGCGCTTCGATCCGCTGGCGCGGCCGGAAAACTGAGCGCTGCGGCACGCTTCGCCGCATCGGTGCTTGCCGCTTGTTGGTGACGCGGCGAGGATGGGCGGCACAGGGGGCACACGCACGTGGAGAGACGCACGGGTGCCGGATTTCACGATACGACAGATCGACCACGGCTTGGCCGAGCGCATCCAGTCGCTGGCCAGGGTGCGCCAGTGGACCATCAATGAGGTGCTGTTGCACGCCCTGCGGCGCGGCCTTGGCTACACCGAGAGCGGCGCGCGCATCGAAGCGTTGGTGGATGTGGAAGAGCCGCAGACGGATGAAAACGACTGGAATGCCGCCGAGCAGGCGGCGTTCCGCGAGGCGGTGCAGGCGCTGGCCTATGCGCGGGGCGATGCCATGGTGGCCATGGTGCGCGGCGGCAAGTGAGCGTCAGCGTGGCGCGAGATGGATCGCGCCAAGCACCCGCGGCCCGTGCGCGCCGGTGACGGCAGGCAGGTTGCCAGGCAAGCCTTGCAGGCGCTGCCGTGCCAGCCAGGCGAAGGCGATGGCTTCGAGGTAATCCGGATCGACGCCGCCACTTGCCGTGCTGGCCAGTGTGCGCGGCGCGAGCCGTTCGCGCAGGCGCCGCATCAGCGCGCCGTTGTGCACGCCGCCACCGCAGGCCAGCACCTCGGCTGCCTCCGGCGCATGGCGCTCGATGGCCTCGGCCACGCTGCGCACGGTGAGTTCCAGCAGCGTGGCCTGCACGTCGGCGGGCGCGAGCGCCTGCACGCGTGGCTGCGTGGCCAGCCAGGCGAGATGGAAATGTTCGCGGCCGGTGCTCTTGGGCGGCGGCAGCGCGAAGTACGGGTCGGCCAGCAGTGCATCGAGCAGGGCGTCGTCGCGGCGGCCGCTGGCAGCGAAGGCGCCGTCGCGGTCGCAGGCTTCGCCGCGGTGGCGCAGGCACCAGGCATCCAGCAGGCCGTTGGCGGGGCCGGTGTCGAAGCCGGTCACGCAGCCGTCGGCGCCCAGTACGGTGATGTTGGCGATACCGCCGAGGTTGAGCACCACGCGTGCGTGGCCGGGATGTGCCAGCAGCATCGCGTGCACGGCGGGCAGCAGCGGCGCGCCCTGGCCGCCGGCGGCGACGTCGGCGCGCCGGAAGTCGGCGACCACATCGATACCGCAGCGTTCGGCGATGACGGCCGGGTTGCCCAGTTGCAGGGTGAACGGGTGCGGGCCGGTCGGGCGGTGGCGCAGGGTCTGGCCGTGCGAACCGATGGCGCGCACCGCCGTGGCCGGGGTATGGCTGTCGTGCAGCAAGGCCAGTGCGGCGTCGGCGAAGGCTTCACCCAGTCGGGTGTCCAGCCGGCCAAAGGCATCCAGATCCAGTGCCGCCTCGCCTTGCGCCACAGCGAGGATCTCCGCGCGCAGCGGCGCGGACCAGGGCTGCGCGCGCGCGGCCAGCAGGCGTGGACGGCCGTCATCGAACGACACCAGCGCCGCGTCGATGGCGTCCGCGCTGGTGCCGGACATCAGACCCAGATACAGCGAGGTGACTTCGCTCACGTGCGGGCGGGCTTCAGTCGTTGCGCGGCAGGCCGGGCGTGTCACGCTGCGCCAGCTTGAGGCGTTGGTCGATCTGCTCCAGCCGCGCCAGCTCGGGCTTCACCACGGTGGCCTTGAACTTCGCCAACTGGGTGGCGGGCAGCGGTTCGGGCTTGGGCAGGGTCACCGTCTGCGGGTTGCGCTGCACGCCGTCCACGCGGAATTCGTAGTGCAGGTGCGGGCCGGTGGCCAGGCCGGTCATGCCCACGTAGCCGATGGTTTCGCCCTGGGTGACACGCGAGCCCACGTGCAGGCCGGGGGCGAAGCGCGACATGTGCCCGTAGGCGGTGCTGATGTCCTTGTTGTGCTGGATCAGCACGAAGTTGCCGTAGCCGCTCTCCCAGCCACGGTACTTGATGACGCCGTCGCCGGCGGCATGGATCGGCGTACCCATCGGTGCGGCGTAGTCCACGCCCTTGTGCGCGCGCATGCGGCCGAGGATGGGGTGCATGCGCGCCACGCTGAAGGTGGAGGAGATGCGGGTGAAGTCCACCGGAATGCGCAGGAAGGATTTCTGGATCGGGCGGCCGTCCTCGCTGAACCAGCCGTAGCTGCCGTCGGCCTTCTTGAAGCGGTAGGCGGTGTAGCGCGTGCCCTGGTTGACGAACTCGGCGGCCACGATGTTGCCTTCGCCAAAGCGCACACCGTCGCGGTAGAGGTCGTCGTAGATCACCGTGAAGCTGTCGCCTTCGCGCAGGTCCTGCACGAAGTCGATGTCGTACTTGAACAGGTCGGCGAGCTTGCCGACCATCGCGTTCGACAGCCCTGCCTGCCCGGCGGCGGCGTACAGGCTGGAGCGGATCACGCCGTGCGCCATTTCCTCGCGCACGTCCATGTCGCGGGCCTGCAGGGTGAGCGAGGGTTTGATACCGTCCAGGCGCACGATGGCGCGGGTGGCCTGATCCTTGTCGAAGCGGAAGCCGGCGAGACCGCCGCCGGGATGGCTGAGGAAGTCGAACTCCTCGCCGGGGCGGATGTGGTGCAGGGCGGATTTCGCGTCGCCGGCGGCGTCCATCACCTCCTGCAGGTCGGCGAGGCTGAGGCCGCGTGCCGTGAAGATATCGGACAGGGTCTGGCCCGGCTGCACTCGCACCGTCTGCCAATCCTCCACCTTGCTGGCGGCCGGATCGACCGGGGCCAGCTTGGGCAGCGCCAGCGGCAGCAAGGTGTGCGCCACCGGTGCGGGCGCGGGCTTCATCGCGGTGGCCCAGGCCGGCATGACGAGGCCCGAGAGCAGGGTGGCCATCAATGCGGTACCGGCAAGCACCCAGCGTTCGCGATGCCAGCGAAGCGGCGCCGCCGGTTCGAGCCGGTCGAACGACCAATGAGCGCAGCGCTCGTAGAAGCCGTTGTGTCGACGCTGCGCCTTGCGGCAGATGGCCAGCTTGCGTGCGCGACGCGCTTCCCGAAGTGCCTCACTCATGCTGTGCAACCCCGTCGTAACAAAATAACAAACCCACGTACCTTAGTCGCCCTGTAACAAGCGCGTCAATGCCTTTGCCATCAAGGGTTTGCGTATGGTTTGAGGTTAACGCACAATTAACGGTGAAACATGGCCGCCGCCGTACGGATGGCTGTCATGGCAACCACCATGTCGAGGGATGCATGAACGAACCCGAACAGGCGCTCGCCGCCGTAGCGCGCGGCGTCGACGAAATCATCAAGCGCGAGGATCTGTTGGAGCGGCTCAAGGCGGGCCGCCCGCTGCGCGTCAAGGCAGGCTTCGACCCCACCGCGCCCGACCTGCATCTGGGTCACACCGTGCTGCTCAACAAGATGCGCCAGTTCCAGGATCTGGGACACCAGGTGATCTTCCTGATCGGCGACTTCACCGGCATGATCGGCGATCCCACCGGCAAGAGCGCCACGCGCAAGCCGCTGACCCGCGAGGACGTGCTGAAGAACGCCGAGACCTATGCCGCGCAGGTCTACAAGGTGCTCGACCGTGAGCGCACCGAAGTGCGTTTCAACAGCGAATGGTTCGGTCAGATGAGCGCGGCCGACATGATCCGTCTCGCCGGCCAGCACACCGTGGCGCGCATGCTGGAGCGCGACGACTTCGCCAAGCGCCACAAGGCGCAGCAATCCATCGCCATCCACGAATTCCTCTATCCGTTGGTGCAGGGTTACGACTCGGTCGCGCTGAAGGCCGACGTGGAACTGGGCGGCACCGACCAGAAGTTCAACCTGCTGATGGGGCGCGGCCTGCAGGAGCACCACGGTCAGCGCCCGCAGATCGTGCTCACCGTGCCGCTGCTCGAAGGCCTGGACGGTGTGCACAAGATGTCCAAATCGCTGGGCAACTACATCGGCATCGACGAGCCGGCCATCGACATCGTCACCAAGACGCTCAAGATCGGCGACGAGCTGATGTGGCGCTGGTTCGAGCTGCTCAGCTTCGAGGTGTCGCTGGATGAGCTTGCCGCCATGAAGCGCGATGTCGCCAACGGCGCGCTCAACCCGCGCGACGCCAAGTTGCGCCTGGCGCGTGAGCTGGCCGCGCGTTTCCAGGGCGCCGCCGCCGCCGAACAGGCCATTGCCGGCTGGCATGCGGTGGTGCGTGGCGAAGGCGACACCGCGCTGCTGCCGCTCACGGAAATCGCCGTGCCCGTCGAAGGCTTGCGCTTGCCAGCCCTGCTTGCGGCCGCCGGGCTGGCCAGCAGCAATTCCGAGGCAAACCGCAAGCTCAAGGAGCGCGCGGTGAAGATCGACGCCGTCGTGATGGAAGACGCGCAGCGCGTCTTCGTGGCGGGCTTTGAAGGCGTGCTGCAAGTCGGCAAGCGCAACTTCGCCCGGGTGCGGTTGCTCGCTGTGTGAGCGCATGGCGTGCAATCGAGGAATGTTTCTTTATCGAACAGCACGTTGCACGAAACACCAAAACTTTTTCGCAAGTCGTGCTTGCCAAAGTGCGGGGCCGCACCTAGTATTCGCCGCCCCGCTGCTGCATCGGCACGGTTCGTCACTTCTCCGCTGAAAAGTTTTCACGAAGAGGTTGACGGTCGAAGAAAACGATGTATAGTGAGCGGCTCACCCGGGACGAAACGTCACGGGGCGGAAACGAAAGAATCCGCACAGATTGATGATCTTTGACAGTGTGCACAGGTGAATTGTGTGGACGCCTTGCGCTGGCGAGTCGATGACTTGTCCAAGCAATGCAAAGCGTCCCACCCAAAGAAAGTCAGTAATGAGTTTCAATGGTTGGGGTCACGCTTCAGAAAGATAGACGGCCAAGCCTGCAAGGGCGAGATTGTCGAAAACTTAAGTGAAGAGTTTGATCCTGGCTCAGATTGAACGCTGGCGGCATGCCTAACACATGCAAGTCGAACGGCAGCACAGGTAGTAATACCGGGTGGCGAGTGGCGGACGGGTGAGTAATGCATCGGGATCTACCCAAACGTGGGGGATAACGTAGGGAAACTTACGCTAATACCGCATACGTCCTACGGGAGAAAGCGGGGGCTCGCAAGACCTCGCGCGGTTGGACGAACCGATGTGCGATTAGCTAGTTGGCGGGGTAATGGCCCACCAAGGCGACGATCGCTAGCTGGTCTGAGAGGATGATCAGCCACACTGGGACTGAGACACGGCCCAGACTCCTACGGGAGGCAGCAGTGGGGAATATTGGACAATGGGCGCAAGCCTGATCCAGCAATGCCGCGTGTGTGAAGAAGGCCTTCGGGTTGTAAAGCACTTTTATCAGGAGCGAAATACTATCGGTTAATAACCGGTGGGGCTGACGGTACCTGAGGAATAAGCACCGGCTAACTTCGTGCCAGCAGCCGCGGTAATACGAAGGGTGCAAGCGTTAATCGGAATTACTGGGCGTAAAGGGTGCGTAGGCGGTTCGTTAAGTCTGTCGTGAAATCCCCGGGCTCAACCTGGGAATGGCGATGGATACTGGCGGGCTAGAGTGTGTCAGAGGATGGTGGAATTCCCGGTGTAGCGGTGAAATGCGTAGAGATCGGGAGGAACATCAGTGGCGAAGGCGGCCATCTGGGACAACACTGACGCTGAAGCACGAAAGCGTGGGGAGCAAACAGGATTAGATACCCTGGTAGTCCACGCCCTAAACGATGCGAACTGGATGTTGGTCTCAACTCGGAGATCAGTGTCGAAGCTAACGCGTTAAGTTCGCCGCCTGGGGAGTACGGTCGCAAGACTGAAACTCAAAGGAATTGACGGGGGCCCGCACAAGCGGTGGAGTATGTGGTTTAATTCGATGCAACGCGAAGAACCTTACCTGGCCTTGACATGTCCGGAATCCTGCAGAGATGCGGGAGTGCCTTCGGGAATCGGAACACAGGTGCTGCATGGCTGTCGTCAGCTCGTGTCGTGAGATGTTGGGTTAAGTCCCGCAACGAGCGCAACCCTTGTCCTTAGTTGCCAGCACGTAATGGTGGGAACTCTAAGGAGACTGCCGGTGACAAACCGGAGGAAGGTGGGGATGACGTCAAGTCCTCATGGCCCTTACGGCCAGGGCTACACACGTACTACAATGGTCGGTACAGAGGGTTGCAATACCGCGAGGTGGAGCCAATCCCAGAAAGCCGATCCCAGTCCGGATCGGAGTCTGCAACTCGACTCCGTGAAGTCGGAATCGCTAGTAATCGCGGATCAGCTATGCCGCGGTGAATACGTTCCCGGGCCTTGTACACACCGCCCGTCACACCATGGGAGTGAGTTGCTCCAGAAGCCGTTAGTCTAACCGCAAGGGGGACGACGACCACGGAGTGGTTCATGACTGGGGTGAAGTCGTAACAAGGTAGCCGTATCGGAAGGTGCGGCTGGATCACCTCCTTTCGAGATAGACAGCGCGACCCGTCGCGCAAGACGTCCACACAAGACACCTGTATTCACGTAGCGTCCCTGACAAGCTTCCGGGTCTGTAGCTCAGGTGGTTAGAGCGCACCCCTGATAAGGGTGAGGCCGGTGGTTCGAGTCCTCCCAGACCCACCATCCAGGCCGTACTGCCTTGGCGGTGCCGGCAGCCCAGGCACGGGGCCATAGCTCAGCTGGGAGAGCACCTGCTTTGCAAGCAGGGGGTCGTCGGTTCGATCCCGACTGGCTCCACCACCTGGCGACGTGAATTCACAGCACACTAAAAGATTTGAAGCGAGGCGGCGTTGAGGCCGTTCTTGTGTTCTTTGAAAATTGGCAAACGAGTGACAAGCGTCTTGGTTCGAACCGAACCGAGGCACGTGTTGAGGCACGAACAGGTGGTTTGAAACGTGTAACTCCGAGGCGACTTGGGGTTATATGGTCAAGCGACCAAGCGTATACGGTGGATGCCTTGGCAGTCAGAGGCGATGAAGGACGTGGCAGCCTGCGAAAAGTGTCGGGGAGCTGGCAACAAGCTTTGATCCGGCAATGTCCGAATGGGGAAACCCACCTCGCAAGAGGTATCGTGCGGTGAATACATAGCCGTACGAGGCGAACCCGGGGAACTGAAATATCTAAGTACCCGGAGGAAAAGAAATCAACCGAGATTCCCTCAGTAGCGACGAGCGAACGGGGACTAGCCCAAAAGTGCACAGTGTTTTAGTCGAAGGGTCTGGAAAGGCCCGCCGCAGACGGTGATAGCCCGGTAGACGAAAGGGCACCGTGCATGAAATTGAGTAGGGCGGGGCACGAGAAACCCTGTCTGAACATGGGGGGACCATCCTCCAAGGCTAAATACTCCTGACTGACCGATAGTGAACTAGTACCGTGAGGGAAAGGCGAAAAGAACCCTGGTGAAGGGAGTGAAATAGACCCTGAAACCGTATACGTACAAGCAGTGGAAGCCCGCAAGGGTGACTGCGTACCTTTTGTATAATGGGTCAGCGACTTACTGTCAGTGGCAAGCTTAACCATCTAGGGGAGGCGAAGGGAAACCGAGTCTGAATAGGGCGAATAGTCTCTGGCAGTAGACCCGAAACCGAGTGATCTATCCTTGGCCAGGTTGAAGGTGCGGTAACACGCACTGGAGGACCGAACCCACATCTGTTGCAATAGATGGGGATGAGCTGAGGATAGGAGTGAAAGGCTAAACAAACTCGGAGATAGCTGGTTCTCCTCGAAAGCTATTTAGGTAGCGCCTCGGACGAATCTTCCTGGGGGTAGAGCACTGTTATGGCTAGCGGGTCATCGCGACTTAGCAAACCATGGCAAACTCCGAATACCAGGACAGACTATCCGGGAGACACACGGCGGGTGCTAACGTCCGTCGTGAAAAGGGAAACAACCCAGACCCGCAGCTAAGGTCCCCAAGTTCTAGCTAAGTGGAAAACGATGTGGAAAGGCATAGACAGCCAGGAGGTTGGCTTAGAAGCAGCCATCCTTTAAAGAAAGCGTAATAGCTCACTGGTCGAGTCGGTCTGCGCGGAAGATTTAACGGGGCTAAGCTAGACACCGAAGCTCGGGGTGCACAGCAATGTGCGCGGTAGAGGAGCGTTCCGTAAGCCTGTGAAGGTGGATTGTAAAGTCTGCTGGAGGTATCGGAAGTGCGAATGCTGACATGAGTAACGATAAGGGGGGTGAAAAGCCCCCCCGCCGAAAGCCCAAGGTTTCCTCGCGCAACGTTCATCGGCGCAGGGTGAGTCGGCCCCTAAGGCGAGGCAGAAATGCGTAGTCGATGGGAAGCTGGTTAATATTCCAGCACTTGACTGTAGTGCGATGTGGGGACGGAGAAGGTTAGGTCTACCGGGCGTTGGTTGTCCCGGGGAAAGGCGGTAGGCATGAGGGTTAGGCAAATCCGGCCCTCTTTATGCCGAGCACCGAGACGAGCCCTTATTGGGTGAAGTGACTGACACCACGCTTCCAGGAAAAGCCACTAAGCTTCAGCTACAGCAAACCGTACCGTAAACCGACACTGGTAGGCAGGGTGAGAATCCCAAGGCGCTTGAGAGAACTCGGGTGAAGGAACTAGGCAAAATGGCACCGTAACTTCGGGAGAAGGTGCGCCTGCCGATGTGGTCACATGCGTGACTGAGCATTGGCAGGTCGCAGTAACCTGGCCGCTGCGACTGTTTACCAAAAACACAGCACTCTGCAAACACGAAAGTGGACGTATAGGGTGTGACGCCTGCCCGGTGCTGGAAGGTTAATTGATGGGGTCAGCCGCAAGGCGAAGCTCTTGATCGAAGCCCCAGTAAACGGCGGCCGTAACTATAACGGTCCTAAGGTAGCGAAATTCCTTGTCGGGTAAGTTCCGACCTGCACGAATGGCGTAACGACAGCGGCGCTGTCTCCACCCGAGACTCAGTGAAATTGAAATCGCTGTGAAGATGCAGCGTTCCCGCGGCAAGACGGAAAGACCCCGTGAACCTTTACTATAGCTTTACACTGAACGTTGAGTTCTTCTGTGTAGGATAGGTGGGAGGCTACGAAACGCAGACGCCAGTTTGCGTGGAGCCATCCTTGAAATACCACCCTGAAGTGCTTGACGTTCTAACCTCGGCCCGTAATCCGGGTCAGGGACCGTGTATGGTGGGTAGTTTGACTGGGGCGGTCTCCTCCCAAAGAGTAACGGAGGAGCACGAAGGTACGCTCAGCGCGGTCGGACATCGCGCACTGTGTGCAAAGGCATAAGCGTGCTTGACTGCAAGATCGACGGATCAAGCAGGTACGAAAGTAGGTCTTAGTGATCCGGTGGTTCTGTATGGAAGGGCCATCGCTCAACGGATAAAAGGTACTCCGGGGATAACAGGCTGATACCGCCCAAGAGTTCATATCGACGGCGGTGTTTGGCACCTCGATGTCGGCTCATCACATCCTGGGGCTGTAGTCGGTCCCAAGGGTATGGCTGTTCGCCATTTAAAGTGGTACGCGAGCTGGGTTCAGAACGTCGTGAGACAGTTCGGTCCCTATCTGTCGTGGGCGTTGGAGATTTGAGGGGGGCTGCTCCTAGTACGAGAGGACCGGAGTGGACGTTCCGCTGGTGTTCGGGTTGTCATGCCCATGGCATTGCCCGGTAGCTATGAACGGAAGTGATAACCGCTGAAAGCATCTAAGCGGGAAGCACGCCCCGAGATGAGATCTCCCGAGAGCTTGACTCTCCTTAAGGCACCATCAAGACCAGGTGGTTGATAGGCGCGATGTGGAAGTGCAGCAATGCATTGAGCTTACGCGTACTAATGAGCCGTGCGGCTTGACCATATAACCCCAAGTGGCCTTCACCACGTACCCGGTACTTCAACCAGGGCGCTTGTCACTCGTTTGCCAACGTTTTTCGCGGGAGTCATCTCGCGGAGAGTCTGGAACCAGCCCGCCAGGCCGGTTCCGCGAATAGATTCTCACCCCTTGTGGAGTCGGCGCATCGCGCTACTCCCACCCCTTCCCTGGCGGCCATAGCGCTGTGGTCCCACCCGATCCCATCCCGAACTCGGAAGTGAAACGCAGCCGCGCCGATGGTAGTGTGCATCCGCATGCAAGAGTAGGTCACCGCCAGGGATTTTATCCTCCGAACGCCCCCACCTCCCGGTGGGGGCGTTCTCTTTTGCACTAGCCCAAATCACCATGCAAGCAGGCGCCGACGGCGCGGATACCAGTGCTAACCTGATGCGCATCCCCCGGCGTGGAGTTCCCGGTGACGAAGCGTTACCTCCTGGCACTGGATCAAGGCACGACCAGTTCACGCGCGGTGCTGGTGAATGCGGGCGGCCAGATTGCCGGTATGGCGCAGCGTGAGTTTGCCCAGATCTATCCGCAGCCCGGTTGGGTGGAGCACGACGCGCACGACATTCTCGCCGGCATGCTGGCATCGGTGGCTGAGCTGATGGCGCGCCAGCAGGTTGCCTGGAGCGAGATCGCCGGTATCGGCATCACCAACCAGCGCGAAACCACGGTGATCTGGGATCGCGCCACTGGCACGCCGATCCACCACGCGGTCGTCTGGCAATCGCGGCAAACCGTGGCGATCTGCGAGCGCGTCCTGGCCGAAGGTGCCGGCGAGCTGGTGCGGGGGAAGACCGGCCTGCTGGTGGATGCCTACTTCTCGGCCAGCAAGATCCGTTGGCTGCTCGACCACGTGGACGGCGCGCAGGCCCGCGCCGAACGCGGTGAGCTCCTGTTCGGCACCATGGAAACCTGGCTGGCGTGGAACCTGAGCGGCGGGCGCCTGCACATCACCGATGCGAGCAACGCGGCGCGCACGCTGCTCTACGACATCCACGCCGGCGCGTGGGACGAGGAACTGTTGCGCCTGTTCAACGTGCCGCGCGCGATGCTGCCGCAGGTGCGCTCCTGCAGCGAGCATTACGGTGACACCGATCCCGCGCGTTTCTTCGGCGCCCGGGTGCCGATCGCGGGCATGGCGGGCGACCAGCAGGCCGCCCTGTTCGGCCAGGCCTGCTTCGAACCCGGCATGGCCAAGAACACCTATGGCACAGGCTGTTTCATGCTGATGCACACCGGCGCGCGGGCAGTGGCATCGAGCCATGGCTTGCTCACCACCATTGCCTGGGAAATGGACGGCCAAATCGAATACGCGCTCGAAGGCAGCATCTTCATGGCCGGTGCCGTGGTGCAATGGCTGCGCGACGGCCTGCGGTTGATCGAGCGCGCCGGCGATACGTTGGCGCTGGCCACCAGCGTGGATTCCACCGACGGCGTCTACCTGGTGCCAGCCTTCGTGGGCCTTGGCGCGCCGTACTGGCGCAGCGACGTGCGCGGCGCGATGTTCGGGCTGACGCGGGGCACGCGACGGGAGCACCTGGTGCGCGCGGCGCTGGAGGCCATGGCCTACCAGTCGCGCGATGTGCTGGGGGCGATGGAGGCCGATGCCGGCATCGCGCTCAAGGAATTGCGCGCCGACGGCGGCGCCATCGGCAACGATTTCCTGGCGCAGTTCCAGTGCGACATGCTGGGCGTACCGCTACTGCGCGCGCGGGTGCAGGAAACCACCGCATTGGGCGCGGCCTACCTCGCCGGCCTGGCATTGGGCTTCTGGGAAAACCGCGCACAACTGACGCGCCTGTGGCAGGTGGAACGCGCCTTCGCACCGACGATGGCGCCGGCGATGCGCGCGCGTCTTTACCGTGGCTGGCAGCAGGCAGTGGAAGCAACCTGTGGCTTCCGGATGGCGTCCGCATGACGAAGTCGAACCAACGAGGGCAGGCATGAACGAGACGGCGATGGCCTTGGTGGCGCTGGTCGCGCTGCTGCATGCGTATTTTCTGGTGTTGGAGATGTTCCTGTGGGAAAAACCCGTGGGGCGGCGCACGTTCGGGTTGAGCGCGGAACATGCGCGGATCACCCGGACGCTGGCGGCGAACCAGGGCCTGTACAACGGGTTTCTCGCTGCCGGCCTCGGATGGGGTTTGCTGCCGGGGCCGATGAGCCTGGCCATCAAGACGTTCTTCCTGGCCTGTGTCGTCGTGGCTGGCGTATTCGGCGCGTTCACCGCCAACTGGCGCATCTTCGTGGTGCAGGCGTTGCCGGCTGCATTCGCGCTGGCACTGACCTGGTTGGCGCACTGAAGGGGGCACGGCATGCATCCGGACAAGGTGGATCGCACACGCCTGCACCAGCTGACCGACCTGCCGAACGTCGGCCCGGCCTGCGCGCGCGATCTCGAACGGTTGGGCATTCGCACGCCGGCCGCGTTGCTGGGGCAGGATGCGCGCGTCCTGTACGAGCGGCTGTGCGTGCTGACCGGCACGCGGCAGGACCCTTGCGTGCTTGACGTGCTGGTGTCGGTCACGCGCTTCATGGCGGGCGAGCCGGCGCGGCCGTGGTGGCATTACACCGCCGAGCGCAAGCGATGAACGGCAAGCGGCTGCCGCCAGCCGCAGGCGCGCCGGAACTGCGTGCGGCGGTATTCCGCTACGCGCCCGAACGCGAGTTCCACACCGACGAGTTATGCCACATCACCGAGCTGGCCAATACGCCGGACGACGAGGCGCTGTCGGTGGCGCTTGCGCGCGTGGCGCCGGGCATCACCACGCGCTGGCACCGCCTGCGCGACACGGCCGAGCGTTACGTGATGATCGCCGGCCGTGGCGTGGTCGAGGTGGATGGCCTGGCGCCGTGCGCCGTAGGGCCGCACGACGTGGTCGTCATTCCGCCCGGCTGCCGACAGCGCATCCGCAATGTCGGCGATGGCGAGCTGCTGTTCTACGCGCTGTGCACGCCGCGTTTCCGTGCAGAGGCCTATGAGGCGGCGGAGTAGCGCGGTGCCGCCTTTGCCGGGGAAGTCGGGCGTTCAGGGCATCGTCTCGACGCGGTTCCTGCCCGCCGCCTTGGCGCGGTAGAGCGCGGCGTCCGCACGCTCGATCAACGTGGATGGCGTCGTCTCGTCGGGGCGAAGGGCGCTGGCGCCGAGACTGACGGTGACCTGGAGCGATGTTTCGCCGAGCGGGATGACCGCGGCGGCAACCTGGGCGCGCAGGCGTTCGGCCACCAGCTGGCCGTGTTCCAGGTCGGTGCCCGGCAGCAGCACCAGGAACTCCTCGCCGCCGATCCGGCCGAAGCGGTCGTGCTGGCGCAGCGCGCCCTGGCACAGGCGCGCGGTCTCGCGCAGCACCGCGTCGCCGGCGGGATGACCGTGGCTGTCGTTGACGTGCTTGAAGTGGTCGATGTCCAGCATCACCACGGTGAGGCCTTGCCGCGACAGCCGCGCCTGGGCGATGGCCTGCGCCAGCAGGTATTCGATATGGCGGCGGTTGGAGCTGCCGGTCAGTGGGTCGAGCAGGGAGAGTCGATTCAGGCGGCGGCTCTTCAGCCACTGGCGATAGGCGAGCCAGACGATGCCGAGCACCAGGATGCCGCCGAGCAGGATGGCCAGCCGCTGCCAGTTGCGCACGTGCTCCAGCGCGACCAGTTGCTGGCTCTGCAGCGCCTTCTCGTCGGCGAGCCTGCGGTTCTCCAGGTCGCGGCGCGCGGTATCGAAGCGATAGCGCATCAGGGTGGTGACCTGGGACTTGGCCGCCTGCACGAGCGCGGTATCGGTGGCGATCTTGCGCTTGAGATCGTCCAGCGCCTGTTGCGTGTGCCCCAGTGCCTCCTCGTTGTGCGAGCGTGCAGCATACAGCTCGGCCTGATAGCGCAGGTTGCCGCTCTTTTCCAGGGCGGCCGCGGCGGCCTGGAATTCCTGCGCCGCCAGGCTGCGCTGGCCCAGCCCGGCATGGGCCTCGGCAAACTGCAGGGAAAGCATGTCGGCGTTGGAGTTGTCTGCGCTCGACTGGAAGATTTTGCCGGCCGCGGTGGCCTGTTGCAGCGCGTCGCGATAGTGGCCCAGCGTGTTGCTGTTCTCGGCCAAGGCCAGCAAGGCCGCGCCCACGTTCTGCGGCGGCCCGATCTCGCGCGCCAGCGCGAGTGCCTGCTGCAGCGGCGCGGTGGCGGCCGCCGGCTCGCCGCGCTCGTTGGCAAGGAAGCCCTGCGACATGTAGATCGCGCGCAGCTGCTGCCGGTCCTGTCCGTCGCTGGCGGCCGCCAGTGCCTGGCGCAAGTACTTGGCCGCATCGTCGTATTCGCCCATGCGGCGGTACAGGCCGGCGATATTGACGAGGTTGGCGCGTCCCGCCGCCTTGGCGTCGTCGAGCCGGTCGTAGGCGCGCTGTGCATCGAGCAGGTCGATCATGGCCTTGGCCTGTTCGCCCAGCAGCGACAAGGCATTGCCGCGCCAGGTCAGGGCATCGGCGAGCAGATGCGGCTTGCCCACGGCGTGCGCCGTCTGCACGGCGGCGTCGAAGGCCGGCAAGGCATCGCGGTCGGTGCCGACCTGACTCAGGTAATTGCCCAGGCACATCTGGAAATTCGACTCGACCTCCGGATCGTGGGCTGCATGGGACTCGGCGATGCCCTGCCGGGCGAAGGCGACGCCGCCCTTGGCGTCGCCCTGGTAGGCCAGGAAGCAGTAGATGTAGCCGTAGCGGCGCGCGCGCCTGGCGTCATTGGGTGGCAGCAGGGCGCGCAACCGCGCCAGTACCTGCTTGACTGCGGCGTCGGAGTCGGGCGATACGTCGCCGTCGTTCACCTGCTGCAGCAACTGGTCGAAGGCCGCTGGGTCGGGCGTCGTCGGCGCTTGCGCATGCACGCAGCGCGGCAGCGCCAGTGCGGCACAGGCCAACCAGGTCAGCCACCTTGTGCGCAAAGTGATGCTCCGGCGTGGAAGGGGACGCGCCATCGGCGCGGGGCGCTCGCCCCCTTTATCGGCCGCTGCCGCCCGCGCTTGATGCACGCGGCGCGGCCATCACTCGCGCAGCAGCAGGCGATAGGCGGGATTGTCGCTTTCGTCGGCATGCGGGTAACCCAGGCTGGCGAGGCGATGGCGGCAGGTGGGCAGCTCGGCGTCGGGCACCTGCAGGCCGACCAGGATGCGGCCGTGGTCGGCGCCGTGGTTGCGGTAGTGGAACAGGGAGATGTTCCAGTCCGGCTGCAGGCGGGCGAGGAAGTCGGGCAGGGCGCCGGGGCGTTCGGGAAAGTCGAAGCGGTAGAGGTGTTCGCTCTGCGCCAGCGGCGAGCGGCCGCCCACCATGTGGCGCAGGTGCAGCTTGGCCAGTTCGTCGTCGCTGAGGTCGAGCACGTCGAAGCCCTGCGCGCGGAACACCGCCACCAGCGCTTCGCGCTCCTGCCGGCTGGCGGTTTGCACGCCCACGAAGATGTGCGCGTGGCGGGCGTCGCCGATGCGGTAGTTGAACTCGGTGATGGCGTGGCGGCCGAGCGCGGCGCAGAAGCGGCGGAAGCTGCCGCGTTCTTCGGGGATCGTCACCGCGAACAAGGCCTCGCGCTGTTCGCCGGCTTCGGCGCGCTCGGCCACGTGGCGCAGGCGCTCGAAGTTCATGTTGGCACCGGAGACGACGGCCACCAGCGCGCCGCGTGCGTCGGCATGGCTGGCGGCGTATTGCTTCAGCCCGGCCAGCGCCAGCGCGCCGGAAGGTTCGGGCACGCTGCGGGTTTCCTGGTAGATGTCGCGGATGGCGGCACACAGCGCGTCGCCGTCCACGCGCAGCACGGCGTCGAGATGGCGGCGGCACAGCGCATAGGTGAGCGCGCCGACCTGCTTCACCGCGGTGCCGTCGGCGAACAGGCCGACCTCGGGCAAGGTCACGCGCACGCCGCTTTCGAGCGAGCGCGCCATCGCGTCGGAATCTTCGGCCTGCACGCCGATCACGCGGGTCTGCGGCGACAGCGTCTTGATCGTGCTGGCCACGCCAGCGGCGAGGCCGCCGCCACCGATGGGCACGAAAACGACGGCGGGCGCGGCGCACTGGCGCAGGATTTCCACGCCCACGGTGGCCTGGCCGGCGATCACGTCCAGGTCGTCGAAGGGGTGCACGAACACCAGCCCCTGTTCGGCCTGCAGGCGCGCGGCGGCGGCCTGGGCATCGCTGTAGGAGTCGCCTTCGAGCACGATCTTGACGGCGTCGCCGCCGAGCCGGCGCACGGCATCCACCTTCACCTGCGGCGCGGTGAGCGGCATCACGATGGTGGCGTGCAGGCCCAGCCTGGCCGCCGCCAGCGCCACGCCTTGCGCGTGGTTGCCGGCGGAGGCGGCGATCACGCCGCGCGCGCGTGCGGCCTCATCCAGCTGCGCCATCTTGTTGTAGGCGCCGCGCAGCTTGAACGAGAAGACGCTTTGCAGATCCTCGCGCTTGAGCAGCACCTGCCGGCCCAGTCGTTCGGAGAGCAGGGCGGCTGGCTCCAGCGGGGTTTCCCGCGCCACCTCGTAGACGCGCGCGGCCAGCGCGCGGCGCAGCAGGTCGAGGTCGCCGGGTACGCCGTCGTCGGTGCTTGCCGCGAGCTGCGCGTTCATGCGTGGCCGACGGCGAGCATCGGCGTGCCGTTGCCGCCGAGCAGGGAGAGGCTGTTGGCGTCCAGCACATCCACCAGCTTGCGCAGCTGGCGCAGGATCTGCTCCAGCGTGCCCTCGTCGCCGTGCAGCACCAGGGTGAGCTGGGACACCGTGGGATCGTGCGTGGCGGCCACGGTGAGCGCGTCGATGTTGACGTGGCGCGCGGCGAACAGCCCGGCCACGCGCACCAGCGCGCCGGATTCGTTTTGCAGCAGGATGGACAGCGTGTGTTTCATGGCGATGCTCCGTGGAGTCATGCGATCAATCGCCGTTCGCCCTGAGCGTAGGCCCGAAGGGCCGGAGTCGAAGGGGCCGCAGAGGCGTTTCGACGCCGCCCGCTGCGCGGGCTACGCTCAACGCGAACGGTGTATGTCAGCGCGAACGGCGATGGCTCAGAACATGTGCGTGGATGAGGCCTCGACGTCGGTGGCCGCGGACGGCTCGCGCGAGGGAATGAAGTCGCCGGTAATCATCTGCGCGTAGCTGGCGCCGGGGCCGACCATGGGGTAGACGCCGGCGTCGGGGTCGATCATCACTTCGAGGAAGGCGGGGCCGTCCCAGGCGAGGAAGTCGGCGATGGTGGCGTCGAGCTCGGCCTTGTGCTCCAGCCGGCGCGCCCAGGCGAAGCTGTCGGCTTCGGCGGCGCGCACGAAATCCTTGGTGTGCAGGTTCTTGTCGGTGGCGGCGAAGCGGCCCTTGTAGAACAGCTTCTGCCACTGCCGCACCATGCCGTCGCCGACGTTGTTGAGCAGCAGCACCTTCAGCGGCAAGCCGTAGGTGGTGACGGTCTCCAGCTCGCCGAGGTTCATGCGGATGGAGCCGTCGCCGTCGACGTCGATCACCAGCGCGTCGGGCCGCGCGAACTGCGCGCCGATCGCCGAGGGCAGGCCGAAACCCATGGTGCCCATCGAGCCGGAGGTGAGCCAGTGGCGCGGCGCGGCGAAGTCGAAGAACTGCGCCGCCCACATCTGGTGCTGGCCCACGCCAGTGGCGATGATGGCGCGGCCGCGGGTGTGCCGGTTGATCGCCTCGATCACCGCCTGCGGCTGGAGCAGCGGGCTCGCGCGGTCGTAGTTCATCGCGTGGCGGTTTTTCAGCGCGGCAAGATGGGCGTGCCAGGCGGCCAGCGACGGCAGCGTGGCGCGTGCGCGGCCCCAGGTGGTGAGCCGTTCCAGCGAGGCGGTGAGCGGGCCGACGTGCTGCCAGTCCACCGGTTTCACCTTGCCCACCTCGGCAGGGTCGATGTCGATCTGTGCGATGAACTTCGCGCGCGGAGCGAACTTGTCCGGCACGCCGGCCACACGGTCGTCGAAGCGTGCGCCCAGCGCGATCAGGAAATCACAATCCTCCACCGCGTAGTTGGCGTAGGCGGTGCCGTGCATGCCCAGCATGTGCAGCGCCAGCGGCTCGCGGGTGTCGAACGCGCCCAGCCCCATCAGCGTGGTGGTGACCGGCAGACCGAAGGCATGCGCGAAGGTGCGCAGTTGGTCGGCGGCGCCGGCCGCCACCACGCCGCCGCCGGCATAGATCAGCGGACGTTTGGCCTGCGCCAGGGCAGCGAAGAAGCGCGCGCAGCTTTCGTCGTCCAGCCGTGCGCCTTCCACCGCGCGCAGGCGTGCGCGGTAGCCGGGGATGGCGAGGCGGCTGGCACCGTCGAAGCGCAGCGTGGCGTTCTGCACGTTCTTCGGGATGTCCACCACCACCGGGCCGGGGCGGCCGCTGCGCGCCAGTTCGAAGGCGGTGCGCAAGGTGGCTTCGAGCTGGTCGGGGTCGGTGACCAGGAACACATGCTTGGCGCAGGCGCCCATGATGGTGGCCACCGGCGCCTCCTGGAAGGCGTCGCTGCCCAGCGCCGGCGTGGGCACCTGGCCGCAGATCGCCACCATCGGCACCGAGTCGGCCATGGCGTCGCGCACCGGCGTGACCAGGTTGGTGGCACCGGGGCCGGAGGTGACCACGGCCACGCCCACCTCGCCCGAGGCGCGCGCGAAGCCGGCGGCCATGAAGCCCGCGCCCTGTTCGTTGGCCGGCACCACCAGCGGCATCGGCTCGCGGCCGTCCGCGCCGACGTGCTCGGCGTTGTAGCGGAAGATCGCGTCGTACACCGGCAGGATGGCGCCGCCGGAGTAGCCGAACAGTACGCGCGCGCCTTCGTCCGCGAGTACCTGCACCACGATCTCCGCGCCGCTCATGGCGAGGCCGGCGCAGGGATGGAGGGCGGTGGCGGCAATGGTGGCGCTTTGCGTGGTGGTGGTCACGATGGGTTCCTGCTGGTGGGCGGTGCGCCGCTACGGTGGGCAATCGGCTTTGGCCGCGACGAGGCGCTCGCTCGTGGAAGGCCGCGCCTGGCGTGGGTCAGTTGCGGATCAGGTCTCTCTCGACCGCCGGATGTACCGGCACGCCGAAGCGGGAGATGATCTGCAGGTCCTGCTCCAGGGTGGAGAAGCGTTGCCACTCGAAGCCGTTGCCGTCGACCTCGCTGGAGAAGCCAGCGGCCGTGTCGTCCTCGAAGCCGATCTGCAGCACCTGGCCGGCGCGCGCGGCGTCCTGGCGGATCGAGAAGTTGAGCTGGTCGGTGCGCCACATGGCGTAGGTGCCCAGCACCACGGCCTGCGGGATCTGACCCAGGCGCCGGCTGTAGTCGGCGATGGAGGCATCCAGGTCGGCGACGGCCAGGGCGATATGGAAACGTTTCATGACGTGCACCTCTTGGGTTGTGGATTGACCGCGCCGCGCATCGCGCGCGGCGCGGCGTCGGCATCAGCCGACTTTCTTCAGCGGTTCGGCGGTGGCTTGCGGATGCAGCCAGGTCATCCGCGCGCGCAGCTTGCGGCCCACCTGCTCCAGCGGGTGGTCGAGATCGGCCTGCTTGTACTGCTTGTAGTTGGGCAGGCCGGCGTTGTATTCGGCGGTCCAGTTTCTGGCGAAGGTGCCATCCTGGATGTCGCGCAGCACGTCCTTCATGCGCGCCTTGACGCCGGCATCGATCACGCGCGGGCCGGACACGTAGTCGCCGTACTGCGCGGTTTCGCTGACGAACTGCAGCATTTTTTCCACGCCGCCTTCGTAGAACAGGTCGACGATCAGCTTCAGCTCGTGGAACACCTCGTAGTAGGCGATCTCGGGCTGGTAGCCGGCTTCCACCAGGGTCTCGAAGCCGGCCTGCACCAGCGAGCTGGCGCCGCCGCACAGCACGGCCTGCTCGCCGAACAGGTCGGTCTCGGTTTCTTCCTTGAAGTCGGTCTTGATGATCATGGCGCGGGTGCCGCCGATGCCGTCGGCGTAGGCGATGGCGCGGGCCTGCGCCTGGCCGGAGACGTCCTGGTGCACCGCCCAGATGCAGGGCACGCCGCGGCCGCGCTCGTACTCGCTGCGCACCAGCGCGCCGGGGCCCTTGGGCGCGACCAGGATCACGTCGATGTCGGCGCGCGGCGTGATCTGCTTGAAGTGCACGTTGAAGCCGTGCGCGAACAGCAGCGCGGCGCCGGGCTTGAGGTTGGGCTCGATGGACTCGGTGTACAGCCTGGGCTGCACCATGTCGGGGGTGAGCACGGCGACCAGGTCGGCGCCCTTCACCGCCTCGGCGGGTTCGAGCACGGTGAAGCCGTCGGCCTTGGCCTTGGCCGAGGTCGGGCCGTGCGGGCGCAGGCCGACCACGACGTCGAGGCCGGAATCGCGCAGGTTCAGCGCGTGGGCGCGGCCCTGGCTGCCGTAGCCGAGCACGGCGATGCGGGACGTGGCGAGGGTGGGGTTGGGGCTCATGCGGTGACTCCCTGGTTGGATGCGGTGGTGGTGTGGGATGCGGGTGCGGTGGTGGGTGAAGTGGTGGCGCCGTCGGAGGCCGAGCCGACCAGCAGGGCGAACTTGGCGAGTACGCCGCGCGTCACCCTGGGTTCGGGCGGTGTCCAGTGTTTGCGGCGTTCGGCGAGGTCGGCGCTGGTGCTGATCTCGCGGGTGATGGCGTCGATCACCAGCGGGTCGCCGTCCTTGAGCAGGCCGATGGCGCCGCCGCGCGCGGCCTCGGGCGCGATGTGGCCGACCATGAAACCGTGGGTGGCGCCGGAGAAACGGCCATCGGTGATCAGCGCCACGTCGTCGCCCAGGCCGCGCCCGATCAGCGCGGCGGTGACGCCGAGCATCTCGCGCATGCCGGGGCCGCCGGCCGGGCCTTCGTTGCGGATCACCACCACGTCGCCCTTGCCGATGCGGCCTTCCTGCACGGCGGCGAAGGCGGCTTCCTCGCTCTCGTAGATGCGCGCCTTGCCTTCGAAGCGGGTGGTGCCGTGGCCGGCGCTGTGCTTGCCGGGGATCTTCAGGATGCAGCCGTCCGGCGCCACGTTGCCGTAGAGGATGGAATAGCCGCCGTGCGGCTTCAGCGGCGCGCTCACCGGTGCGATCACTTCCTGGCCGGCGAAGCGCGGCGCGGCGGCGGCTTCCTCGAACAGGGTGCGGCCGGTGACGGTGGGCGCGTCCGCCAGCATGCCGGCCTCGATCAACTCCTGCGCCACGCGCGCGGCGCCGCCGGCGTCGAACATCTCTACCGCGGTGTAGCGGCCGGAGGGCAGGAGATCCGCGATCACCGGGGTGGCCTCGGTGGCGGGCTGGAAATCCTCCAGTGACCACTGCGCACCGGCCTCGCGCGCAATCGCCAGGGTGTGCAGCACCGCATTGGTGGAGCCGGCGGTGGCCGCCACCATGCGCGCGACGTTGGCCAGTGAGGTGCGGTTGATCAGCGCGCGCGGCGTGCGCCCGGTGCGCAGGCAATCCATCACCAGCTCGCCGCAGCGGCGCGCGGCGGTGAGCTTGTTGGGATGCGTGGCCGGGATGTCGTTGAGGCCCATCGGCGACAGCCCCAGCGTGGTCAGCACCATCGCCATGGTGTTGGCGGTGAACTGGCCACCGCAGGCGCCGGCGCCGCCGCAGGCGTCGCATTCCACCGCGCGCAGTTCCGCATCGTCGATCTTGCCGGCGCCATGCGCGCCGACCGCCTCGAACACCTGCTGGATGGTGATGGGTCGGTTCTTGTGCAGGCCGTGCGCGATGGTGCCGCCATAGAGCGCCACCGCGGGGATGTCCAGCCGCGCCATCGCCATCGCGGCGGCGGGGATGGTCTTGTCGCAGCCGCACAGCACCACCATGGCGTCGCACAGGTGGCCTTCCACCGCCGCCTCGATCGAGTCGGTGATCACCTCGCGGCTGACCAGCGAATAGCGCATGCCCGGCGTGCCCATGGCGATGCCGTCGGTGACCGCGATGGTGTTGAACTCCACCGGCGTGCCGCCGGCGGCGCGCACGCCGTCCATCGCCGCCTGCGCCAGCTCGCGCAGGTTGAGGTTGCACGGCGAGACGTCCGACCAGGTGTGCACCACCGCCACCAGCGGCTTTTTCAGCGCGGCATCGTCCATGCCGGTGGCGCGCAGCATGGCGCGCGCGGGGGCGCGGTCGGGGCCGGCCTTTATCAGATCACTGCGCATCAAAAAATCTCCGAAGGTCGGGATTTCCCTCTCCCCCACGGGGAGAGGGGTCGTGGCTTGCGCCGGCATGGATCGCTGCCGGTAGTCATGGAATGCCTCTCCTGCGCGCGCAGCAGCGCCGGGCAGGGGGCAGCGAGCGAACGAGTTCGGGGGCCTGCGTTCGTCGCTCCCGTCGCCGCACGCGACGCGCAGGAGAGGGCATGGGGTGCGGACGGGGAGCGTCCGCCGGAAGGGGATTTCAGCCGCAACATGCGTTGACCTCGTCATCCGAGATGTCGCCGGCGCCGATGCGCGCGGCCAGCGCGGCCAGCACCGCGTCGCGCACCTCGGCGGTGCCGGCCTTGCCGCCGAGGTCGCGGGTATGCGGGCCTTCGCGCAGCACACGCTCCACCGCGCCGCTGACGGCGGCGGCTTCCTTCTTCAGGCCCAGCGAGTGGCGCAGCAGCAGGGCGGCGGAGAGGATGGTGCCGACCGGATTGGCGATGCCCTGGCCGGCGATGTCGGGCGCGGAGCCGTGGATGGGTTCGTACAGGCCTGTCCTGAGCGTAGGCGCAGCCGAAGTCGAAGGGCCCGCAGCAGCGCCATCGCCCAGCGACGCCGAAGGCAGCAGCCCCAGCGAGCCGGCGATGGCGGCGGCCTCGTCGGTGAGGATGTCGCCGAACAGGTTCTCGGTGACCACCACGTCGTAGCTGGCGGGGCGGGTGAGCAGCAGCATCGCCATCGAGTCGACCAACTGGTGTTCCAGCGTCACGTCGGGATAGTCGGTGGCCACGCGGGTGACGGTGCGGCGCCACAGGCGCGAGGTTTCCAGCACGTTGGCCTTGTCCACCGAGGTGACGTGCTTGCGCCGTCCGCGCGCCAGCTCGAAGGCGCGGCGGGCGACGCGCTCCACTTCGGCCACGGTGTACCGGCACTCGTCGGTGGCGGCGACATCGGTCTTGGTCTTGGCGCCGAAGTAGGCGCCGCCGGTGAGCTCGCGCACGAACAGCACGTCCACGCCGGCGAGCTTTTCGTTCTTCAGCGGTGACAGGTTGGCCAGCGCGGGATGCACGCGCAGCGGGCGCAGGTTGGCGTACACGCCCAGCGCGGCGCGCAAGGCCAGCAGGCCCTGCTCTGGGCGCACCGGGGCGTTGGGATCGGACCACTTTGGCCCGCCCACGGCGCCCAGCAGCACGGCGTCCGCCGACTGGCAGGCCGCCAGCGTGGCGGCGGGCAGCGGCTCGCCGGTGGCGTCGATGGCGGCGCCGCCGATCAGCTGCTCGTCGAACTGGAAGTCATGGCCGAAGTGCGCGGCCACGGCCTTCAGCACATCGACGGCGACGGCGACGACCTCGGGGCCCACGCCGTCGCCGGGCAGGGTGACGATGCGTGCTTTCATGCGAGCGATCCGGTGATGGGTGAGCGGTTGTTGCGGGAAGTGCGGCCAGGGACGGCCGCTTCTTGACCTTCGCGTTCACGGATGAACGCATCAATCAAGGGGGCCTGCGCCAGCAGGTAGCCCAGCTGATCCACGCCCTCGAGCAGGCAGTGGCGGGCGAAGGGCTCGAGCTGGAAGCCGATGCGGCCGCCATCGGGCAAGCCGACGTATTGGCCTTCGACGTCGATGGTCAGCTCGATGCCAGGATGCACCAGCAGCCACTGATGCTCGGGCGCGCTGATCACGATGGCGAGCAGGCCGTTCTTCAGCGCGTTGCCACGGAAGATGTCCGCGATCTCGCTGCACAGCACGGCCTGGATACCGTAGTCCAGCAGCGCCCACGGCGCGTGCTCGCGCGAGGAGCCGCAGCCGAAATTGCGCCCGGCGACGAGGATGGCGCAGCCCTTGGCCTCGGCCCGGTTGAGCGGAAAGGCTGGGTTGTCGCCGCCATCTGGCAGGTAGCGCCAGTCCTGGAAGCAGTGCTTGCCCAGGCCGGTGCGCGTGGTGGTGGTGAGGAAGCGCGCCGGGATGATGCGGTCGGTGTCGATGTTCTCGTCCGTCAGCACGGTGGTGCGTGAGGTGAGGCGGGTGACGGGTTTCATGCGGCAGCCTCCGCGAGATAAGGACGGGGATCGGCGATCACCCCGGCCACCGCGCTGGCGGCGGCGGTGGCGGGGCTGGCCAGCACGGTGCGCGCGCCCTTGCCTTGGCGACCCTCGAAGTTGCGGTTGGAGGTGGAGACGACGAGCTCGCCGGGCTGGGCCATGTCGCCGTTCATGGCGATGCACATGGAGCAGCCGGGCAGGCGCCACTGCGCACCGGCGGCGCGGAACACCTCGTGCAGGCCTTCGGCTTCGGCGGCGACACGCACCGCCTCGGAGCCGGGCACCACCAGCATGCGCACGCCGTCGGCCACGCGGCGGCCGCGCAGCACGCGGGCGGCTTCGCGCAGGTCGGGCAGGCGCGAGTTGGTGCAGCTGCCGATGAACACCACGTCCACCTTGTGGCCGGCCATCGGCTGTCCGGCCACGCTGTGCATGTAGTCCAGCGCGCGCTGTTCCACCGCGCTCGATGCGACGGGCACCGGCGCGTCGATGGCGATGGCGGCGCCGGGATGGGTGCCGTAGGTGACGGTGGGCACGATGGCGCCGGCATCGATGCGCACCTCGCGGTCGTAGCGCGCGCCCGCGTCGCTGGCCAGCGTGCGCCAGTGCGCCACGGCCTTGTCCCAGGCTGCGCCCTGCGGCGCGCGCGGGCGGCCCTTGAGCCACGCGAACGTGGTGTCGTCCGGCGCGATCAGGCCGGCGCGGGCGCCCGCCTCGATCGACATGTTGCACACCGTCATGCGCTCTTCCATCGACAGTGCCTCGATGGCTGCGCCGCGGTACTCCAGCACGTAGCCGGTGCCGCCGGCCACGCCGATGGTGCCGATGATGTGCAGGATCAGATCCTTGGCGCCGACGCCCGACGCCAATTGGCCGTCCACATGGATGGCGAAGGTCTTGGGCTTGCGCTGCAACAGGCACTGGCTGGCCAGCACGTGACCCACCTCGGTGGTGCCGATGCCGAAGGCCAAGGCTCCAAAGGCACCATGGGTGGAAGTGTGGCTGTCGCCGCAGACGATGGTCATGCCCGGCTGGGTGGCGCCCAGCTCGGGGCCGATCACATGCACGATGCCGCGCGCCTCGCTGTTCCAGCCCTGCAGCGTGACGCCGAAGGCGGCGGTGTTGGCTTCCAGCTGCGCCACCTGCGCCTTGGCCTCGGGCGTGGCATAGGGGCGCTCGCCGCTGGCGTCGGGCGGCAGGGTGGGCGTGGAGTGATCCAGCGTGGCCAGGGTGCGATCCGGGCGGCGCAGTTTCAGGCCGCGCGCGCGCAGCTCGTCGAAGGCCTGCGGCGAGGTCACCTCGTGCACCAGGTGCAGGTCGATGTACAGCGTGGCTGGGGTGGCGGCGGTTTCCGGCGCGACGACGTGCGCGTCCCAGATCTTCTCGAACAAGGTTTTGGCCGTCATGCCGCGATCTCCTGTTTCTCCACGACCTCAAGCCAGCCCCATTTGTCCGCCGTGCGGCCGTCGAACAGGCCGAAGAAGGCGCTGCGCAGTGCGGTGGTGATCTCGCCGGGCTTGCCGTTGCCGACGTGCTTGCGATCCACCGAGCGCACCGGGGTGATCTCGGCGGCGGTGCCGGTCATGAACACTTCATCGGCGCTGTACAGCGCCTCGCGCGGCAGGTCACGCTCTTCCACCGGGATGCCCAGTTCGGCGGCGAGCGTGAGCACGCTGTCGCGGGTGATGCCGGCGAGGATGCCGGCGCTGGAGGGCGGGGTGAGCAGGCGGCCCTTCTTCACCAGGAACAGGTTCTCGCCCGCGCCTTCGCTGAGCATGCCGCCCACGCCCAGCGCGATGCCTTCGTCATAGCCGTTGCGGCGCGCTTCCAGCCCGATCAGCTGGCTGCTGAGGTAGTTGCCGCCTGCCTTGGCCCAGCTCGGGAAGGTATTGGGCGCGGGGCGCTGCCATGAGGCCACGCAGACATCGGCGCCGCGCTCGGCGGCCTCGCCCAGGTAGGCGCCCCAGGCCAGCGCCATGATCGCCACTTCCACCGGCGCGCCGTCCTTCGCCAGCACGCCCAGGGAGTCGGCACCGCGAAACACGATGGGCCGCACGTAGGCCGATGGCATCTGGTTGGCGCGGATCACCGCGTGGCAGGCGGCGTCGATCTCGGCCGCGCTGTAGCCCACGTCGATGTCGTACACCTTGGCCGACTCGAACAGCCGGCGCGTGTGGTCGGCCAGGCGGAAATAGGCCGGGCCGTTCGGCGTGGCGTAGACGCGCTCGCCCTCGAACACCGAGGAGCCGTAATGCAGTGCGTGCGTGCTGACGTGGACGTTGGCCTCGGCCCAGGGCTTGAGGCGGCCGTTGTGCCAGAGGAAGGGGGTGTGATTCATGGATGGGTTCCTTTTTGCGCGCTTCCGTGTGCGCGAGGGTCAAGCGGCGGCCTTCCATGGACGCACGCTGCGATGGATGCTTCGTGCCGGCCCGGCATCGACTGCCGTTCGATGCGATTGACGATGGCCAGCGCGGCCAGCGCGGTGGCTTCGACGATGTCGGTGCTGACGCCTTGCCCGCGCCATTCGCGTCCGCCGTGGCGGGCGACCAGTTGGGCCTGGCCTTGCGCATCGCCGCCTTCGCTCACGGCGCGCACGTGGAAGTCGGCCAGTTGCAGCTCGCTGCCGGTGGCGCGCTCGATCGCGCGCAGCACGGCGTCCACCGGGCCGTCGCCGATGGCGGCCTCGCCTACCTCGCGGCCGTCGTCGTGCGCCAGCTTCACCGAGGCCGAGGCGCCGCCCAGGTGCGTGCTGGTGCCCAGTTGCAGCAGGCGCCACGGGCCTTGCGCCGCCGGATCGTGGCCCAGCGCGAGCGCTTCCAGATCCTCGTCGTGCACCTCGCGCTTCTTGTCGGCCAGCGTCTTGAAGCGCGCGAAGATCGCGTCCAGCGCGGCCTCGTCGGGCGTGTGGCCCAGCGCTTCCAGCCGCGCGCGCAGCGCGGCGCGACCCGAGTGCTTGCCCAGCACCAGCTTCGTCTCGGCGACGCCGACGTCCTCCGGGCGCATGATTTCGTAGGTGCCGCGGTGCCTGAGCATGCCGTGCTGGTGGATGCCCGACTCGTGCGCGAAGGCGTTGTCGCCGACGATGGCCTTGTTGCGCGGCACGGCCTGGCCGGTGAGCTGGGACAGCAGGCGCGAGGCGGGATAGAGCTTGCGCGTGTCGATGCGGCTGTCCACGCCGAAGTAGGCGCCGCGCACCTTCAGCGCCATCACGACTTCCTCCAGCGCGGCATTGCCGGCGCGCTCGCCGATGCCGTTGATGGTGCACTCCACCTGGCGCGCGCCCGCGCCGATGGCGGCGAGGCTGTTGGCCACGGCCAGGCCGAGGTCGTCGTGGCAATGGCTGGAGAACACCGCGCGTTCGGCGCCGCGCACATGGGCGCGCAGCCAGGCGAAGCGCTCGGCGATTTCGGTGGGTGTCGTGTAGCCCACGGTGTCGGGCACGTTGAGCGTGCTGGCGCCGGCGGCCAGCGCCGCGCTGAACACCTCGGCGAGGAACGCCGGCTCGGTGCGCATCGCGTCCTCGGCGGAGAACTCCACCTCGTGGCACAGGCCGCGCGCGCGCTCCACCCCAGCCACGGCGGCCTCCAACACTTGTTGCCGGCTCATGCCCAGCTTGTGTTCGCGGTGCAGCGGGCTGGTGGAAATGAACACGTGGATGCGCGAACGCGCGGCTTTTTCCAGCGCGCGGCCAGCGCCGTCGATGTCGCCCGGCACGCAGCGCGCGAGCGCGCAGGCGGTGGTGGTTTGCAGCATGCCGGCGATCTGTGCGACCGCAGCAAAATCATCCGGTGAGGCAGCCGGAAAGCCCGCTTCGAGCACGTCCACGCCCAACGCTTCGAGCATCTGCGCCATGCGCAGCTTGGCGCGCCGGTCCATCGAGAAACCCGGCGTCTGTTCGCCGTCGCGCAAGGTGGTGTCGAAGATGCGCACGAGGTCGCCGGCTACGTCGCCGGCCTCGTTCGTGCTGTCGTGCTGCGGGTTTTTCATCGCGTCGCTCCGCTTGGAACGAGCTTCAGGCAAGAAAAAACCCCGCGCCATTTCTGGTGCGGGGTTCTTCGGGTGTTTTCAGGTTCTGGTTCTAGCTACCTGGACACATGCCCTCAGCCCGCACCTCCGTTGGTAATAAGGAGTACGAGTACAAGAAGGCTGGTAATGAGCTGGCCGCGAAGCCGCAGCACGTCCGCCATCGCCGCGAGGCGGTAGCGTTGGGTGACATGACGGTGGCTGTTGCGTTGCGGCATGTCGTCGACCCTAAGGCACGCGACTGGCCGCTGTCAACCGGTTTCTTATGAAAAAAATCGCGACAAGTTTTTGGACGGCTGGACGTCCATGTCCCATGACACCTGGCGCCGCGGTCAGTGCGCGGCTGGCTGATAGCGCAGCGTCAGCGACCAGGTGCGGCCGGGTTGGTTGAAGTACCAGGCCGTCTCGTAGCGGTGGTCGAAGGCGTTGGCGAGGCTGCCTTCGATCTGCCAGTCCGGTGCGAAATGCCAGCTCGCGCGCAGCGCCAGCGTGCTGTAACCGCCGAGCGGATGCCGGTTGGCGACGTCGTCGTAGCTCTTGCCGGCCGCGTACCAGGTGCCCCCCACGCCGAAGGCGCCGTAGCGGCGATCGAGGTCGATGCGCGCGGTGCGCTCGGGGCGGCGCGGCAGCCACTTGCCGTCGGTGGCGCCGCCGTCGTCGTTCTTCGGCTGCTGCAGGGTCAGGTAGCTCTGCAACTGCCAGCCGGCGAGCGTGGCGCCGAACTGGCCTTCGACGCCACGGATGCGCGCGCGACTCAGGTTGTACGGCACGTAGTTGCGCGCCGGGTCGAGCACGATCATCTGGTTGATGCGGGTCTGGTAGGCATTCACCGCCCAGTGCCAGCCGTCGAGCTGCTGCTGCAGGCCCAGCTCGGCGCTGCGCGAGGTTTCCGGTTTCAGTTGGGGGTTGGCCGAAGGTGTGCCGTAGAACGGCGGGAAGTACAGGTCGTTGAAGGTCGGCGCATGGAAGGCGCTGCCGTAACTGGCGGACAGCCGCAGGCCGTGGTCGAAGGCATAGCCCCAGGCCAGCGCGCCGGTATCGTGGTCGCCGTACTGGCTACTGTGGTCGCGGCGCGCGGAGGCCTGCACTTCGTTGCGGCCGAACGTGCCCTGGTACTGCGCGAAGGCGCCGGTGTCGTGGCGCGCGGTGGCGAGGTAGGCGGTGCTGCTGTCCACCTGCTCCTGCTGCCAGTCGATACCGGCGGTGAGCAACTGGTCGGCGGTGAGTGTGATGTCGTTCTGCCACGAGGCCTGGTTGCGGCGCGAGTCGGCGTAGCCGGTCTGCTGCAGCGGATAGTAGGTGCCGTAGTACGTGCCCTGGTAATAGGTGGTGGCGAGATCCTTGCTCTGGCCCGCGCTCAGCGTGAGCCGCCACGCCTCCAGCGGCGAGAAGCTCAGCCGCGCGCCGGCCACGCGCTGCTCGTCGATGGCACGGTTGCTGCCGTACGGGCTGCCGGCGTACTCCACGAAGCTCTTGCTGCGCAGCCAGTCGCCGGCGAGCTCGGTGCCGTTGTCCCAGCGGTAGCCGGCGTTGAGCGCACCGTTCCAGTCGCGGAAGGCGTCGTTGCGCGGGTCGTCCACGAAGCAGCCGGCGAACACTTCGCCCGCGCCCATGCGGCAGGCCGGAAAGCCACTGGTGTACTGGCCGCCGAGACTGGCGTTGTACCAGGCATGCGCGTCGCCGCCGGCCAGGCCCACGCTGGCGGCGGCCAGGCCGTGGCTGCCGACCGTGGTGCTGAAGGAGGGGGCGAGGCCGCCATCGGGCGTGCCGTGGCGGGTGAAGATCTGGATCACGCCGCCGATGGCGTCGGGGCCGTACAGGCTGGAGCGCGGGCCGCGCACGATCTCGATGCGTTCGATCTGCTCCACCGGGATCTGCTCCAGCCGCGCGAAGCCGGCGGTGGAGGAGCCGATGCGGATGCCGTCGATCAGCACCAGTACGTGGGTGGCGTTGGTGCCGCGCAGGGAGAACGTGGTGAGCTGGCCGCGCCCGCCGTACTGCGCGATGGAGACGCCGGGCAGGCCGGTCAGCAGATCCGCCACCGACAGCGGCTGCAGACGCTCGATGTCGGCGCGGGTGATGACGGTCACCGAGGAGAGCGCATCGTCGGCGGTGATCGGCGTGCGCGTGGCGGTGACGATCACTGCCGACAGCGCGTTGGCGTCGGCGGGTTCGGCCGCTTGCGCGGCGGGGAGACAGCACAGGAGTGCCGTGGTCAACAGGGTCTTCTTCACGTTGCGTTCCTCGAGGCCGCACGCCCGCGCACGGCCTGGCCTGGCATCAATGAGCCGGGGCGGCAAACGGGGCGGAAACAGGCAGGCACGGCGAAGCCGGACGCGTCTGTCCAGCCACGCCCTCCGCGTGCCAGCAGTCGTGTCCGGGCCGGTCTCCGGGCTTGCGAGCGACGGGGATGCCCGTCCCGCGTGGCGCCTTCCCATGCCGTGGGCACAGTGGCGGATGGCCGCGCGTGTTGCTCGCCTACCGTTGCGGGGGCAGCGCCGGCATGGTGGCAAGGGCCACGCACCGGCTTCCCGTTTCATCCCTGGGGCGAATGCCTGCGGGACACCTGAACGGGCCGAGTTTAGCTTTGGACGGCCATCGGCGGCAACGCAGGCGGCAGGCCAAAGAACTGCTCGGCCGTCGCCGTGCTGTTCGCCGCAGTGATTTCCATGCGCTCGCCGCGGTCGCGCGCGATCTCCGCGCAGATGTGCTGGAGATACATCGGCTCGTTGCGCCGGTACGAAGGTTGTGGCTGCACGGTGCGCGGCAGCAGGTAGGGAGCGTCGGTCTCGATCATCAGGCGGTTGGCGGGAATCTCGCGCACGAACTCGCGCAGGTGGCTGCCGCGACGCTCGTCGCAGATCCAGCCGGTGATGCCGATGTGGCAGTCCAGTGCGAGGTAGTCGAGCAGTGCTTCGCGGGTATCGGTGAAGCAGTGCACCACGGCGGCGGGGAGCCGGTCGCGCCAGCGCCTGAGCAGGGCGAGGAAATCCGCGTGCGCGTCGCGCTGGTGCAGGAAGACCGGCTTGCCCAGCTCCGCGGCGATGGCGAGCTGGCGTTCGAAGGCGAAAAGTTGCGCCTCGCGCGGCGAGAAATTGCGGTTGAAATCCAGCCCCATCTCGCCGACGGCGCGCACCAGCGGGTCTTGCGCCAGCTCGCGCAGGCGCGCATCGGTGGCCGCGTCGTAGTCCGCCGCGTGGTGCGGATGCACGCCGACGGTGGCCCACAGCACGCCGGGGTGCGCGCGCGCCAACGCCAGCGCTTCCTCGCTGCCTGCGCGCGAGGCGCCGGTGACCACCATGCGCGTCACGCCGTGCTCGTGCGCGCGGCGCAACACGGCGGCGAAGTCGTGGCGGAAGGATTCGTGGCCGAGGTTGGCGCCGATGTCGATGAGTTGCATGGAGGTTCGGGCGGAGATTTGCAAAGTTCACAAGATCTTGCAATTCGCAAGATCTTGTTGCGAGCGGCGCATGGTTGCCCGTAGGATGCCAAGGCCGGGTCTTCGGGGGAAGGCCTGACGCACGATGTTTCTTCATGTGGCGCCGGGTTTGCCGCCGGCATCGCGTTTTAATCAGGGGATGACGGAATGATCAGGACCAAACTTGCCAGCGCCTTGTTCGCGCTGCTGGGCGCCGCTGTGGCGCCGCTGACTGTGGCGGCCCCCGCTGGCCAGGAAACGCCCGTGAATATGGGCCGCCTTGGCCACGTGGATGCCTCTGCACTGGTGTCGCGGATCGGCTTGGGTCGCGCCGACACGTTGCTGGCCGAGGGTGCGACGATCACTGCGCGTGGCACGTTGAAATCACGCGAGGAGCAGCTGCATGGCGGCGTGCCGGTGTATGGGCGCCATGTGGTGGTCGAGCGCAGTGCGAGCGGCGAGGTGCTCTCGGCACATGGCGTGGTGGAGCGCAACCTGTCGGTCAGCCTGTCGTCGACGCAGCCCCAGCTCACCTCTGCACGCGCGCAGGCCGCGCTGCAGCAGTACATGCAGCAGACGGGCCTGGCGACGCGCCATGCGCAGAGCAAACTGTACGTGTACCCGCAGGACGAGGCCGCGCCGCGCTTGGTGTACCTGGCTTCCTACGTGGTGGATACGGGCACGGGGCCTTCGCGGCCCACGGCCATCGTGGACGCCAATACCGGGGCGGTGCTCAAGCAGTGGGAGGGCCTGACTGATGGCCGCTTGCCAACCGGTGGGAGTCGACCGACGGCGGTGGCGGTGACTGGCCCGGGCGGCAACACGCTAACCGGCATGTATTACTACGACAACTCCGGCCCGGGGCTCGGGTTGCTGCCGGCGGTCAAGGCAGGCAGTGCCTGCTACCTCGGCGACGGCGATGTCGTCACCTATAGCCTGGCCGGCAGCGTCAATCGGGTCACCCAGTGGTCGTTTGGCTGCGCCGGCAACAATCCCGCGGGCTGGGTCAGCATGGGCGATTCCATCAACGAGGCCTATTCGCCGATCAACGATGCCCAGCACTTCGGCGGCGTGGTGCGCGACATGTACCGCGACTGGTTTGGCGAGGCGCCGCTGGTCAACCCCGATGGCTCGCCGATGCAACTGCACATGTGGACGCATTACGGCACCAACTTCGAGAACGCGTTCTGGGATGGCGCGGAGATGGTGTTCGGCGATGGCGACCAGTATTTCTATCCGTTCGTCGTGCTGGATGTCACCGGCCACGAGATCAGCCACGGCTTCACCGAGCAGCATTCCGGCTTGCAGTACACCGGGCAGTCCGGTGGCATGAACGAGGCGTTCTCCGACATGGCAGGCGAGGCGGTGAAGTTCTACGACCGCGGCCGGAACGACTTCCTGGTGGGCGAGGACATGATCAAGCCGGCGACGGCCACGATGCTGGGCCTGCCCGCCTTGCGCGACATGTGCACGCCCAGCCGCGACGGCGCCTCCATTGATACCGCCGCCGACTATTACGACGGCCTGGATGTGCACTACTCCAGCGGCGTCTACAACCGCGCCTTCTGCACGCTGGCCGGGACCGCGGGCTGGGATACGCGCAAGGCGTTCGAGGTGTTCCACGACGGCAATGCCGTGTACTGGGGGCCGGCGGAAACCTTCGACAGTGGCGCTTGCGGCGTCGAGCAGGCCGCGATCGACCGTGGCTATGCCGAGGCGGACGTGGTGGCCGCATTCCAGACGGTTGGCGTGACCTGCAGCGCGCAGTGACGCAACCCGCCGGGCCGCGCGGCCGTGGCGGCCCGGCGCTTCACGATGACGTCCAGACGCCATCCGAACCATGATCGAGCGCTATCGCGTCAGACGCGATGGCCAGGGGAAAACTGACAATGAACAGGGTTTACAGCAAGGTGTGGAATCGGGCCAAGGGCCTGCTGGTGGTGGCGCCGGAGACTGCGGCGCGGTGTGGCAAGGCAGGGCGCCGCGCGGCCGTCGTGGGCCTCGCCTGCCTCCTGGGCGGCGTGCTCGCACCGGTCGCCGGCGCGCATGCGCAGACGGCGCAGCCGGCGGCCACCTGCACCATGGTGACGGCGGGCGATCCGGCCACGGCCACGGGCAATGATGCGCAGGCCTGCGGCGCCGGTGCCACGGCGGATCAGGGCGGCACCGCCACCGGCGCCAATGCCAGCGCCAGCGAGAGCGGTACCGCTACAGGTGGCTCCTATACCGATGCCGACGGCAACGTCTACTACACCGAGGCCTCGGGCACCGGCGCCAGCGCCTATGGTGCCGGCGCCGGTGCCGATGGCGCCAACAGCACGGCCGTGGGCGCGGTGTCCTATGCCACCGGCGGCAACGCCTTTGCCGGCGGCTACAACGCCGGTGCCGACGGCTACAACAGCGTGGCGCTGGGCGCCAATGCGCAGGCTTTCGACCGCGGCAGCATTGCCATCGGCGGCGCCGATCCCGATCCCGCCAACGGCATGCTTGCCACCATGGCATCGGGCGAAGGTTCGGTGGCGCTGGGCTCGCTGGCGGTGGCTGCTGGCCGCGGTGCGATGGCGCTCGGCTACAACACGGTAAGCCTGGGCGACAATGCCACCGCCATGGGCAACGGCGCCTGGGCGCAGGGCGCAGGCGCCAGTGCGTTCGGTGGCGGCGCTTATGCTGCCGCGGACGGTGCGATGGCGCTGGGCGGCGGCGCCTTCTCCACGGCCACCAACAGCCTGGCGATGGGTACCGACGCCAAGGCTTCCGGCGCCTATGCCATCGGCATCGGCTCGCAGGAAGGCTCCAGCGCCTATGGCGGCGCCGTCGGCCAGCAATCGGCCTCGATCGGTTTCAACAGCGGTGCGCTCGGTGTTGGCACCGTGGCGCTGGGCGGTTACAGCGCGGCAGCCGGCCGGCTGTCCACGGCACTGGGCTACGGCTCGGTGACCACGGGCGACTATTCGCTGGCGGCGGGTGTCGGTGCGGAGGCGGATGGCGCCAACAGCGTGGCGCTCGGTGCCGGTTCGGTGGCCGACCAGGACAATACCGTCTCGGTGGGCGCGCAAGGCGCCGAACGGCGCGTCGTCAACGTGGCTGCCGGCACGGCGACGACCGATGCGGCGAACTATGGCCAGGTGCAGCAGGCTGTGGTCGACGCCAAAGCCTATGCCGACAACGGCGACGCGACGACCCTGAACTCGGCCAAGACCTACACCGACATGAAGGTTGCCGCGCTCGCCACCAGCGCTGACGTGAACAGCCTGCGGAGCGAGATGGACGATCGCTTCCACGCGGTCGACCATCGCCTGGCCCAGGTGGGCGCGATGGGGGCGGCGATGTCGCAGATGGCCTTCAGCACGCAGGGCATCGATACGCCCAATCGCTTTGGCGTGGGCGCCGGAGGCTACCGCGGGCGTGGCGCCTTGGCGGTGGGCTACTCGCACGCGCTGTCCAAACACGGCAACGTGACGGTGGGCGCCGCGATCAGCGGCAGCGAGACCTCCACCGGGGTGGGACTGGGCTTCGGCTGGTAGGCCGGGCCAACGACCGCATGAAAATACGAAGGCCGGCGCCAACAGGCGTCGGCCTTCGTGCATCCGGGGGGCGTGCATCGACGCGGACGCGCTGGAACCCATGGGGTGTGTCTGCGGTCGTATCTACCGGACGGCAGGCACGCTACAGTGGCTGTCCGGCGAAGCTCGGGGGAGCGGCGCGCGCGATGTAGGCAACGGCCGGCAAAGTGGGGCACGATGGTGGCGAGGACATTGGCAGCGGCGGTGGACGAGCGCGAGGCGGCGGTATGCGCCCTTTTGGTGGCGCGCGGCGCCCTGAAAGAGGCGGATCTGGCGCGCGCCAGGCGTCTGCACGAGGAGACACCGGAAGGCACGCTGACCGCCTTGATGGCGCGGCTGGGCCTGGTGTCCGAGCGCGTGCTGGCACTGGCCTGGTCGGAATTGCTGGGCGCGCCGCTGGTGGCCGTCGCCGAGGTGCCGGATCTGCCGCCGGCCGAGCTGGAAATCTCCGCGCGCTTCCTCAAGCAGCAGCATGTGGTGCCGGTGGACGGCGGCGAGCGCGGCCTGATGCTGGCGGTGGCCGACCCGGCCGACCCCTATCCGCTCGATGCGGTGCGTCTGGCGGCGGGGCGCCCGGTGAGCCTGTGCATCGGCCTGCGCTCGGAGATCGACGACCTGATCGAGCGCTACTACGGCAGCGGCCGTTCCGCGATGGGCGCCATCGTGGAGAACATCGACGGCGGCGCCAGCGAAGTGGACGACGTGGAGCATCTGCGCGACCTTGCCTCCGAGGCGCCGGTGATCCGTCTGGTGAACCTGATCCTGCAGCGGGCGGTTGAACAGCGCGCCTCCGACGTGCACATCGAGCCGTTCGAGAACCGGCTCAAGGTGCGCTACCGGATCGACGGCGTGCTGCACGAGGTGGAGGCGCCGCCGGCGTCGAGCACGGCCGCGGTGATCTCGCGCGTGAAGATCATGGCGCGCCTCAACATCGCCGAACGCCGCCTGCCGCAGGACGGCCGCATCCAGTTGCGCGTGCAGGGCAAGGAGCTGGATCTGCGCGTCTCCACCGTGCCGACCAGCTTCGGCGAATCGGTGGTCATGCGTATCCTCGACCGCGAGTCGGTGGTGTTCGACTTCGCCTCGCTGGGCTTCACCGATGCCTTCGAGCAGCGTTTCAGCGAGGTGCTGCACCGACCCAATGGCATCCTGCTGGTCACCGGCCCCACCGGCTCGGGCAAGACCACCACGCTGTATACCGCGCTGGCGAAGATCAACACGCCGGACGTCAAGATCATCACCGTCGAAGACCCGGTCGAATACCAGATCGAGGGCATCAACCAGATCCAGGCCAAACCGCAGATCGGGCTGGATTTCGCCGCAGCGCTGCGCTCCATCGTGCGGCAGGATCCCGACGTCATCATGATCGGCGAAATGCGCGACCTGGAGACTTGCCGCATCGCGATCCAGTCCGCGCTCACCGGCCACCTGGTGCTCTCCACCTTGCACACCAACAGCGCGGCCGGCGGCATCACGCGCCTGCTCGACATGGGCGTGGAGGACTACCTGATGGGCTCCACCGTCAACGGCATCCTCGCCCAGCGCCTGGTGCGCCGGCTCGATCCGGAGACGGCCACGCCCTACACGCCCGCGCCCGAGGTGATCGCGCAGTTCGAGCTGGAGAAGTACGCCAACGGCCAGCCGATCCGGCTGTGGAAGCCTGGTTCCAGCGCCACCAACCCCTCGGGCTACCGTGGCCGCCAGGCGATCATGGAATTCCTGGTGATGAGCGAGCCGCTGCGCCGCCTGGTGATGCGCAAGGCCGACGCCGGCGAGATCGAGCAGCAGGCCCGTGCGGAGGGCATGCGCACCATGTACGAAGACGGCATCCTCAAGGCACTGGCCGGCGTCACCACGCTGGAGGAGGTGCTGCGTGTCACGCAGGAGGGCTGAGGCCATGGCTTCCTCCTCGCGAGGAGCCGCTCCCGCTACCCGCTGGGGAGGGAGGGGGCACACACGGCATGCGGACTCGCTGGCGTTTGAGCGTATGGCGATGCGGGAGCGTCGAGCCGCATGAGCCAGTTTCAATATCGCGCCATCAGCGAGTCCGGCGAACTGCTCACCGGCCAGCTGGAAGCGGCCAGCGTGGAGGAAGCCATCGCGCGGCTGCAGGACCAGGGCCATACACCGCTGGAGGCGACGCCGGCCGCGGCGGGCGGCGGTTCGGGGCTGACCGGGTTGTTCAAGCGCGGGCCGTTCAACGGCGACCAGCTGGCGCAGTTCACCCATCAGCTGGCGACCCTGCTGGGCGCGGGCCAGCCGCTGGATCGCGCGCTGGGCATCCTGCTCGACCTGCCCGAGGGCGAGCATGCGAGGAAGCTGATCGAGCGGGTGCGCGACCGCGTGCGCGGCGGCGTGCCCTTGTCGCAGGCGCTGGAAGAGGAGCACGGCGTGTTCCCGCGGCTGTACCTCGCGCTGGTGCGCGCGGGCGAGGCCGGCGGTTCGCTGGAGGACACCCTGCGGCGGCTGGCGGATTACCTCGAACGTTCGCAGCAACTGCGCGGCAGCATCATCAATTCGCTGATCTACCCGGCCTTCCTGATGGTGGGCGTGCTGGGTTCGCTGGTGTTGCTGCTGGCCTACGTGGTGCCGCAGTTCGTGCCGATCTTCGAGGACATGCAGGTGCCGCTGCCGTGGATCACCAAGGCGGTGCTGGCCATTGGCCAGACCCTGCAATCGTGGTGGTGGCTGATCGTGCTGTTGCTGGTGGGCGGCGCGTTCGCACAGCGTGCGCGCCTGCGCGAACCGGCCGCGCGGCTGGCCTGGGACGCGCGTCTGCTGCGCATGCGCGTGATCGGCCCGCTCATGCTGAAGGTGCTGACCGCGCGCATCGCGCGCACTCTGGGCACCTTGCTGAAGAACGGCGTGCCGCTGCTCGGCGCGCTGGCCATCGCGCGCCAGGTCACCGCCAACCGCGCGCTGGACGAAGCCCTGTTGCAGGCGCACGAGCAGGTGAAGGAGGGCGGCGGGCTGGGTTTCGCCCTGGGCCAGTCCAAGCTGTTCCCGCGCCTTGCGCTGCAGATGGTGCAGGTGGGCGAGGAGGCCGGCGAACTGGACACCATGCTGCTGAAGGTGGCCGACACCTTCGAGCTGGAAAGCCGCCGTTCGATCGATCGCCTGCTCGCCGCTTTGGTGCCCGCGCTCACCGTGGTGATGACCGTGCTGGTGGGCTTCATCATGGCGGCGATCCTGCTGCCGCTGCTCAGCCTCACCAGCAATATTCAATGATCGGAGAATGATGATGAGTGGATTTTTTAATGCGGAGCCCGTGGCGCGGTGCGCGTCCCGCAGGCAAAGCGGCTTCACCCTGCTTGAAATGCTCGCCGTGATCGTGCTCATCGGCATCGTCGGCGCGGTGGTGGTGACCCAGGTCGGCAAGAACATGGACAAGGGCAAGTACGGCGCCGGCAAGGCGCAGCTCACCACGCTCAGCCAGAAGATCGAGAACTACGCGCTGGACAACGGCGCGCCGCCGTCGCAGCTGCAGGACCTGATGACCAAGCCGGCCGGTGCGGCGAACTGGCAAGGACCGTATGCCAAGGCCTCCGAGCTGAAAGACCCCTGGGGCCACGCCTTCGGCTACAAGGCGCCGGGCGACCACGGCGCTTTCGACCTGATCTTCTACGGCCAGGATGGCAAGCCCGGCGGCGACGGCTACAACAAGGATGCGGGTAATTGGCAATGAAACCGGGGCGTGCGGCGCGCGACGCGGAACGATGGGGCCTCCGTGCCCCGCGTCCCGGCCCCGCGGGCTTCACCCTCTTCGAGATGCTCGTCGTGATCCTCCTGATCGGCATTGCCGCGGCGGCGGTGTCGGTGTCGGTGACGCAGGGGCTGGCCGGGGCGCGCGTCAATGCGGCCAGCGGCGAGGTCGCGGCGGGGCTGCGCGCCACGCGGGCGCAGGCCATCGTGCACCACCAGGAGCAGACCTTCGACGTTGACGTGCGCGCCGACACCTGGAGCAGCCCGCAGCGCAAGCACGTGGCGCTGCCCAAGGGCATGAAGCTTTCCATCACCAGCGCGCTGGAGGATCGCCCCGACGACCACACCGGGCGCATCCGCTTCTTTCCCGACGGCAGCTCCACCGGCGGCCACATCATCCTCGCCGCCGGCCAGCGGCAGTGGCGCATCAATGTGTCGTGGCTCACCGGCCAGGTGGCGGTGGTGGATGGGGCGAAGCCGTGAAACCGGGATGCGGAAAAAGCCGATGCTGCAGCTCGCGGCTTGGCAGGGCATGCGGGCCGGCCGCGCCGTTCGCCGCGGCCGCCTGCCGCCGCGATCCGTGCCCCGCGCCGCGCAGGCAACGCGGTTTTTCCCTGCTCGAAGTCATCGCCGCCATCCTCCTGCTTGCCGTCGCCTTTGCCGCCCTGATGAGGGTGGGCAGCGGGGCGATCGTGCTGTCGCGCAACGCCGCGGCGCATGACGAGGCGGCGTTGTGGGCGCGCAGCTTGCTCGATAGTGCCTTCGTCACCGAGCCGCCCACGCCGGGCAGCCAGTCGGGCAAGTTCAACCAGACCTACCGCTGGACGCTCACCACGACGCCGTGGCCGGTGCCGGGCAGCAAGCCGGGCGACGGCGCGCTGCAGTTGTACCGGCTGGATCTGGCGGTGCAGTGGGGCAAGGGCGCGCATCCGAACGCGGCGCATTTCAGCACGTTGCGGCTGGGGCGGCCGCAGGCACCGGGCGGTTCGCCATGAACGCGCGCCCGTCGTTTCCGGCGTCCGCTGGCCGCGCTCCTGCAGGCGCTGCCGGCTTCACCCTGCTGGAAGTGCTGGGTGCGCTGGCGCTCCTGTCGTTGCTGCTGGTGGGGGTGTACTCGGGCGTGCGCAGCGCCATCCACGGCGTGCGCTCGGGCAGCGCGGCCATCGAACGGATGGACGAGATCGACGCGGCGCAGCGCTTCCTGCGCCGCGAGCTGGCGCAGTCGCTGGCGCAGGGCCTGGCGCGCGACGACCACAACCAGCCCATCGTGTTCATCGGCAAGGCGCAGGAGATGCGCTATGTGGCGCCGCTGCCTGGCTATCTTGGCAAGCTCGGGCCGCAGTTGCAGGTGCTCAAGTTGGTCGACGGCGGCAAGGGCGGCCAGCGGCTGGAATTGCAACTGGCGCTGTTGTCGCCCGACGGCGCGCCGCCCAAGGCGCTGGGCAAGCCGCAGGTGTTGCTCGATCACATCCAGTCCGGCCGCTTCGATTACCGTGGCCGCGACGCGCAGAACCAGCTCTTGCCGTGGGCCGACCATTGGGCCGATGGCGGCATGCTGCCGCAGCTGGTGCGTATCCGGATCACGCCGGTGGCGGGTCAGGCCTGGCCCGACCTGGAGGTTCCCCTGCGTGTGGACGCCGCCGCCGTGGTGGGCCGGCGCGGCATGTTGCCGGGCAACATGAACCTGCCCGGGGGCGGCGGATGAGCGGGCGCGCGGATCAACGTGGCGTGGCCTTGCTGCTGGTGCTGTGGGCCTGCACCTTGCTTGCGATCCTCCTGGGCGGCTATGCGGTGCTGGCGCGCACGCAGGCCGTGCAGACGCGCTATCAGTTTGCCCAGACGCAGGCGCATTACGCCGCCGAGGCCGGGTTGATGCGCGCCATCTGGAGCCTGCAGCAGGGCGATCCGCAGCTGCGCTGGGTGGGCGATGGGCGGATGTATCCGTTCGCCTTCGACGGCGCGCGGGTCAAGCTGTCCATCGTCGAAGAGGACGGCAAGGTCGATTTGAATGCCGCCACGCCCGAAGTGCTGCAGGGCCTGTTCCGCGCCGCCGGGCTGGATAGCGCCGCCGCCGCCCGGCTCACCGCCCATGTGGTGGCCTGGCGCAGCTTTGCCGGCGACACGGCGGCGGCGGACACGGATCGCGCGGCCTACGCGGCGGCCGGTCGCGATTACGGCCCGCGCCACGGGCCCTTCGCCACGCTGGAGGAGTTGCAGCAGGTGCTGGACATGACGCCGGATCTGTACGCCAGGTTGCAACCGGCCATCACGTTGTGGTCGGGGCGTGCCGTGCCCGATCCCAACACCGCCCCGTCGCTGGCGCTGGCGGCGATCCCCGGGCTCGATCCGCAGCAGTTGCAGGCCGTGCTGGCTGCACGTCAACACAACGCCGACGCCGGCATGCCTCCCCTTGGCGGGGGTATCACGGCTAGTATTCGTGCCGAGGCCACGCTGGCCGACGGTACGCGCGCGGAAATCCGTGCCACGATCCGTCAACGGCCCGGCACCATGGGGGTGTTGCCGTATACGGTGCTGCGCTGGCAGGAGGGTGACGGGGAATGAATGCTGCAACGCCATCGCTGCAGCCTTGGCTGGATCGTCTGCGCGAGGGCTGGCGCGGTTCGCCCCTGCCGGCGTTTTTCGCCTGGTGGGGCAAGGAACTGGCTGCGCTGCTGCCGGCGCGCTGGCGTGTCGTGCTGGGCGGCGGCGCCGATTGGCACCTGCTGCAGGCGCGTGGCGGCGAGTGGTCGCTGCGCCGCGCCGGTGAGGCCGAGCCGCTGGCGCGCTGGCGCGACAACCTCGCTCCCGCTGCGCAGCAAGCCGCCCTTGCCGCCGCCTGGCGACAGGCGGAGCCGGAGGATCGTCGGCTTGCCCTGCTGCTGCCCTCGGCGGCCGTGTTGCGCCGCACGTTGCACCTGCCACAGGCGGCGCGCGGCAAGCTGCGCCAGGTGGCGGGTTACGAGCTCGACCGGCAGACCCCGTTTACCGCCGCGCAAGTCTATTTCGCCGTACGCGAGCTGCCGGACACGCCATCGCCCGGGCGCGTCGCCACGGAGCTCCTGGTGGTCCGTCGCGGCACGCTCGATCCGCTGCTGAAACGGCTCGATGCGCTGGGCATCGCGGTGGATGCGGTGGACGTGCTCGCTGGCGCCGGCCGGCTGGGCGTCGATCTCCTGCCGCCCGAGCGTGCGCCGCATCGCCGCCGGCCGCGACTGCGGCTGAACCTCGCGCTGGCGGTGGCCGCTGTGCTGTTGCTGCTGCTGGCCATGGGTGGCTGGCTGCACAACCGCGAGGCCGCGCTTGCGCAGATGCAGGCGCAGGTCGACGCCATGCGCACCGATGCGCAGCAGGTTGCCGGCCTGCGCAAGCAATTGCAGGACGACGCCGGTGCGGCCGGCTTCCTGGCGCAGCGCAAGGCGCAGCGCGTCGGCGTGCTCGCAGTGCTGCTCGACCTCACCCAGCGCCTGCCTGCCAGCGCGTGGCTGGAGCGCCTCACCATCGACGACGCTGGCCAGATCGGCTTCCAGGGCCAGAGCCCGCAGGCGGCCAAGCTGCTGGACCTGCTCAAGGGCTCGCCGCTGATCGACAACGCCAATTTCCAGGGCAGCATCCAGGCCGATCCGGCCAGCGGCAAGGAGCGCTTCTACATGGTGGCGCAGCTGCATCAGGCGACCGCCGGCAAGGGCGGCAGCCAGCCGCCCGCGGGCGAGGGCTCGCCATGAAGCCGGTCAAGCTCTCTCCGCGCGACAGCCGCATCGCCGCCGTGGGCCTGCTGCTCGCCACACTGCTGGCCGGCTATTTCCTGCTGTTTCACTGGTGGTTCGTGGCGCCGCTGCGCGAGGTCGGTGCGCAGATGGACGAGCTGCGCGATACGCAGAGCCGTTACGCGGCGGCCATCACCGAGAAGCCGCTGCTGCAGAAACGGCTGGACGCGCTGGGTGCCGGCGCGGCCGCCAGCAGCGCCTTTTTGCCCGAGGACGATCCCAACACCGCCGCCGCCGACCTGATGCAGCGCGTGGTCGACGCGGTGGGCGCGCACACCCAGGGCGGCAGTTGCACGGTGACCCAGAAAATGCCGGTGCCCAACCCGACGGTGGCCTCGGGCGAGCCGTACCGCAAGGCTGCGGTGAGCATCAACCTGAGCTGCGACATCGAGCCCCTGGTGGGCGTGTTGCAGACGCTGGAGCAGGGCACCCCTTACCTGTTCGTGGACAGCCTGAGCGTCTACCGCAACCCGGTGGCGGGGCGGCAGGGCAGCGGCCCGCCGCTGGAAGTGCAGTTCACCCTGTCCGGCTATGTGCGGCCGGCGACCGGCGGTGCGGCCAGCGCACCAGCCAGTGCACCGGTGAATGCTGCAGGAGACGCGCCATGAACGCCGCCGCCCAACGTCGCCTGACGCCGCTGCTGGTGGGCGCCGCGGTGTCGCTGGCCGTGCTGTGGCTGGCGCTGCTCGCCGGGCTGGGACGCGGCGTGCACTGGGAGCCGCTGCGCGCCGCCAGCAAGCTGCCCGCTGCGGGCAAGCCGGCCGCGTTGCCACCGCCCTTGCCGCCGGAGCACTTCGCCGCCGTGTGGCAGCAGTCCCTGTTCAGCCCCGACCGCAAGCCCGAGGCGCACGCCGTGAGCGGCGGCAGCAGTCTGGGCGACCTGGAACTGACCGGCATCATCCTCACCCCGCAGGTGCGCATCGCCTTGTTGCACGACAAGGACGGCAAGCAGGGCCTGCGCGTGCGCGAGGGGCAGGCCCTGCCCGATGGCAGCGCCACCCTGGTCGAGGTGAAGTCGCGCGCGGTGATCTTCGACGGCGCGCAGGGGCGCACCGAACTGAAGCTGCCCGCGGGCGCGCCGATCGATGCGGCCGCGGCGCCCGTCGCGGCGGAACACGACGCCCGGCCGCCACTGCCCGAACCGCCGCCGGCGGCCCGCGCGGCGCCACACGCGGCCGCCGCGGAACCCGCTGCCGTGCAGCGCGTGACATCGATGGGGCGTGCCGCCCCCGCCACCCCGCCGCCGCAATACAACCAGCAACAGCTTGAACGATTGCGCCGACTCAAGGCCGCCATCCTGCAGCGTCGCGCCACCGGCCAGACGTCGCCTCCCGAAGGAGCCCATTGATCCATGTTCCACCTGTCCCGTTCCGCTCTTTCGCGACCGCTCGCCAGCCCGCGCGGCGTTTGGCTGCGCATTCTTGCTCTGGCTATGCTGACCTTCCTGGCCGGTTGCGCCAGCCGGCCGCCGCGGCCCGACGACACCTCGTTGCAGCGCGAAGCCATGGCCGGCACGCACGCGCCGGTACCGGCGCCGCTGCCGCTGGGCAACGACCAGGACACCGCCGGCAACGCCGCCGTGCTGCCGCAGGTCAGCCGCGGCAGCGGCGAGTTCGTGCACGCCACGGCGCTGGCCCATCCGCGCCCGGCGGTGACCGGCGCCGATGGTGTCACCTTCAATTTTGAAAACCAGCCGGTGCAGGCGGTGGTGAAGGCGATCCTCGGCGACCTGCTCAAGAAGAACTACACCATCGTGCCCGGCGTGCAGGGCAGCATCTCCTTCTCCACCTCCGAGCCGGTCGAATCCAGCCAGGCGCTGCCCATCCTGGAAACCCTGCTGGCGTGGACCGGCAATGCGCTGGTCGAGCGCGGCGGCAGCTACGTGGTGTTGCCGGCCAAGGACGCCGTGGGCGGCAATCTGGTGCCCAGCCTGGGCGCGGCGACGCCGGCCGGCGGCCTGCAGGCGCGGCTGTTCCCGCTGCACTACATCGCGGCGGCCGAAATGCAGAAACTCATCAAGCCGTTCGCGCGGCCCGACGCGATCCTCCTGGTCGACCCCGCGCGCAACCTGCTCGTGATGGCCGGCACGCCGGAGGAACTGGCCAACTACGACCGCACCGTGCGCACCTTCGACGTGGACTGGCTGCGCGGCATGTCGGTGGGCGTGTTCAACCTGCAGCACGCCGACGTGGAGCAGCTGATGTCGCGGCTGGACGACATGTTCGGCCCGCACGGCGACACGCCGCTGGCCGGCATGCTGCGCTTCATCCCGATCAAGCGCACCAACGCGCTGGTGGTCATCAGCACCCAGCCCAGCTACGTCGACGAGGTGGGCGGCTGGATCGCGCGCATCGACCAGGGCGGCGGCAACCAGCCGCAGCTGTACGTGTACGACGTGCGCAACATCAAGGCCTCCGACCTGGCCAAGTACCTGGCGCAGATCTACGCCAGCGGCGGCGGTGGCGGCGGCGCGTCCTCCGGCGGCGAGGTCGGTCCCGGCCTCACGGCCGGCACCCTGGGCGGCGCCGAAAACGCGCGCGGCGCCGCCAGCGGCATGGGCAGCATGGCGGGCAGCTTCGGCAGCGGCAATACCGGCGTCGCCGGCGGCGTGCCGGGATCGGCCGGCGGCTTCGGCGGCGCCGGCGCCAACGGCCTGGGCGGCATGGCCGGCGGCGGCACTGGCATCGGCGGCCTCGGCGGGCGTGGCGGCATGGCCGGCACCGGCGGCATGAATGCCATGGGCGGCGCCGGCGCCAGCGCCGCCAGCCAGGATCAGCAATACGTCTCCGAGGACGGCAGCATCCGCATCAGTTCGGTGGACGCCAACAACCAGCTCCTGGTGCGCGCGCGCCCCTCGCAGTGGGGCGAGATCGAGGCCGCCATCAAGCGGCTGGATACCGTGCCGCTGCAGGTGCAGATCGAGACGCGCATCCTCGAGGTGAGCCTCACCGGCCAGTTCCAGTTCGGCGTGCAGTGGTACCTGCAAGGGCTCACCGGCAGCACCAGCGGCACCGACAGCAACGGCAACCCGATCATCATCCCCGGGCAGCCCTACCGGCACCGGCAGGAGGCGCTGGGCGGCGGCGGCAATGCCTTCCACGGCGAGCCGTTCTTCTATTCCTTCCTCAACAGCAAAATGCAGGTCGCCGTGCGCGCCATGGAAGACAGCGGCAACACCAAGACGCTGTCCGCGCCCTCGCTGGTGGTGATGAACAACCAGCCGGCGCAGATCCAGGTGGGCAACAACGTGCCGGTGAACCAGAGCTACATCACGCCGGGCCTCGGCACCGGCGGCAGCACCATCGGCACGCTGGGCGAGGTGCGGTACATGCAGACCGGCGTGATCCTCAAGGTGGTGCCGCGCGTGAATCCCGGCGGCCTGGTCTATCTCGACGTCAGCCAGGAAGTGAGCAACCCCACGGCGCAGGACAAGAACGGCAACTTCACCATCGCCGACCGCAGCATGCAGACCCAGGTGGCGGTGCAGAGCGGCCAGACCGTGCTCCTGGGCGGCCTGATCCAGCAGAACGAAAACGGCGACGACAACGGCGTGCCCGGCATCAATCGCGTGCCGATCCTCGGCCGCCTGTTCGGCACCACCAACCGCAGCCGCAACCGCACCGAGCTGATCGTGCTGATCACCCCGCGCGTGATCCGCAGCAGCGAGGAGGCGCGCCAGATCACCGACGATTACCAGCGCGAGTTCGAATCGCTGAAGCCGCTGCAGGCCGAGCGGCAGGCGGGCGTGGCGCCGGTGGCCACGCCGCCCGCGAGCGCCGCCGCGCCCGCGGCAGTGCCCGCCGCGGCCACCACCATGCCGCTGGCCAGCCCGGCCGAGCAGTTGCAGCAGCAGGCCGAGGCCGCGTTGGGCAAGGGCGATTACCACGACGCCCAGGAGCTGGCGATGAAGTCCTGGCGTGCCGGCACGCACAAGGGCGGACTGTGCGTGCGCAACTGGCAGGTGGTGGCCCAGGTGCACGACAAGACCGGCGATCCGGCCGGCGCGCGCACCGCGCGCGAGTGGGTGAAGCAGTGTGGCGCCAGCCAGTGACGTGCGCCTTGCCGTGCGGGGCGGGGCGCTATCATCGCCGCGATGAGTTCCGCCGTCCCGACCTTCCCCATCACCCCGCTGCTGCCCGAGATCCGCGCCTCGCTTGAAGCGCGGCCGCGGCTGGTGCTGGAGGCGCCACCGGGCGCCGGCAAGACCACCCAGGTGCCGCTGGCGCTGCTCGACGCGGCCTGGCTTGCCGGCCGGAAGATCGTGATGCTCGAACCGCGCCGCATCGCCGCGCGCGGTGCCGCCTCGTTCATGGCGCGACAGCTGGGCGAAGCGGCGGGGCAGACCGTCGGCTACCGCATCCGCTTCGAGGCCAGGGTGAGCGCGGCCACGCGCATCGAAGTGGTCACCGAGGGCATCCTCACGCGCTTGATCCAGGACGATCCCGAACTCCCCGGCGTTGGCGCCATCGTGTTCGACGAATTCCACGAGCGCCACCTCGCCGGCGATCTCGGCGCCGCGCTGGCGCTGGACGTGCAGGCCACGCTGCGGCCCGACCTGCGCCTGGTGGTGATGTCCGCCACGCTGGACGGCGAGCGCATCGCGCAATGGCTGGATGCGCCGCGGCTCACCAGCCCCGGCCGCAGCTTCCCCGTGCGCATCGAGCATCCGCCGGCGCGCGCGCAGGAAACCATCGAGCACCAGCTGACGCGCGTGGTGAAGCAGGCGCTGGCGGAAAACGCCGGCGACGTGCTGGCCTTCCTGCCCGGTCGGCGCGAGATCGCGCGGGCGCAGGCCGTGCTGGAAGAAACCGTTGTACGGGACGCTGCGCTTTCGCTCCCCTCTCCCCTCGGGAGAGGAGACAGCGTGCGCATCGAAGTCGTGCCGCTGCACGGCGAACTGTCGCTGGCCGAACAGCAATGGGCCTTGTCGCCCGCGGAGCCCGGCCCCTTCGATGGGCTCAGGGCAGGCACGCGCCGCATCGTGCTGGCCACCAACGTGGCCGAATCCAGCGTCACCCTGCCGGGCATCCGCGCAGTGATCGACAGCGGCTTGGCGCGCGAGCCGCGCTTCGATCCGAACTCCGGTTTCACCCGGCTGGAAACCGTCGCCATTTCGCAGGCCTCGGCCGACCAGCGCGCGGGGCGCGCGGGGCGTGTGGCGGAGGGCACGGCGTATCGGCTGTGGCCGCAGAGCAAGCGGCTCGAGTCGGCACGCGCGGCGGAAATCACCCAGGCTGAACTCTCCGGCCTCGCGCTGGAACTCGCGGCATGGGGCAGCAACGCCTTGCGGTGGCTGGACGCGCCGCCGGCCGGCGCGCTGGCGCAGGCGCGCGAACTGCTGGCGAACCTCGGCGCGCTGGATGACGCCGGCCGCATCACCGCATTGGGCCGGCGCATGCTGACGCTGGGCGCCACGCCACGACTGGGCGCCGCCGCGCTGCGCACGCCAGAAAACCTGCGGCCGCTGGTGGCCGACCTGCTGGCGCTGATGGAGGCGCGCTCGCCGCTGCGCGGCGAACAGGCGCGCAGCGACGACTTCCGCATGCGCGTGGCCGCGCTGCATGCCTGGCGCGATCGCCGCGGTCACGGCGCCGATGCGGGCGCGCTGGCTGCGGTCGAGCAGGCCAGCAAAGGCTGGCGCAGACGTCTGGACGTCCGCACGTCCGCCAGCGGCACGCCGCACAGCCACGCGGTGGGCGACCTCTTGCTGCACGCCTTCCCCGACCGCATCGCGCGCCGCGACGAGGCCAACCCGCTGCGCTACACGCTGGCCAACGGCCGTGGCGCGCGCCTGCACGAGCACACCGCCCTGCTCGGCGAGCCCTGGCTGGTGGCGTTGGATCTGCGCTTCGAGGCACGCGACAGCCTGATCCTCGCCGCCGCGCCGTTTGATCCACGCGTGCTGGAACATGACTATCCGCAACGCTTCGTACGGGAGCGCGTGTTGCGCTGGAATGATGCCCGCGACGCGGTGGAGGCCAGCGAGGAGCACCGCTATGCTGCCATCGTGCTGGGGCGCCGCAGCGTGCCGGTGCGGCCGGAAGATGCCTTGCCCGCGCTGCTCGCCGCCATCCGTAGCCGGGGGCTGGATGCGCTGCCGTGGAGCGATTCCGCGCGCCGCCTGCGCCTGCGTATCCAGGCCTTGCGCGGCTGGATGCCGGAGCTGGGCCTGCCCGATGTGTCGGACGGCCCATTGCTCGCAACGCTGGAGGACTGGCTGGCACCCTACCTTGCCGGCAAGCGCCGGCTCGACGCGCTGGGCACGGAGGAACTCGCGCAGGCACTGTCGGCGCAGCTCGGCCACGCGCAGCGTCAGGCGCTGGACGCCCACGCGCCCGACGCGCTCGTCGTGCCCAGCGGGCAGACACGCCGACTGGAATACGCGCCCGACGTAGCGCCGGTGCTGGCGGTGAAGCTGCAGGAACTGTTCGGCCTGGACGACACGCCGCGCGTGGGCGGCGGGCGCGTGCCGGTCACCCTGCACCTGCTGTCGCCGGCCGGTCGGCCGATCCAGGTGACGCAAGATTTGCGGGGCTTCTGGGAGCGTACCTATCCCGAGGTGAAGAAAGAACTGAAGGGCCGCTATCCCCGGCATCCCTGGCCGGACGACCCGTGGACCGCCACGCCCACGCACCGCGCCAAGCCGCGCGGCAGCTGACGGCGCCGGCCGCCGGTCGATGGTGGGACGCTGGGCGTCCACGCCGTCTTCATCGCGCTCCCTGTCTGATGGGCACTTCCCACCATGGAGGCATCCCCATGAAAACCCAGGTAGTCATCGTTGCGCTGGCGCTGCTGGTTGCGCCCGTACTGGCCCAGGCCTCGTGCGATGCGGTGAAGTCGAGCATCGACGCCAAGCTCAAGGCCAAGGGCGTGGCCAACTACACGCTGGAGGTGGTCGACGCCGGGAAGGCCGCCGACGGCGGCAAGGTGGTTGGCCAGTGCGAAGGCAGCAAGCAGATCGTCTACACGCGCGGCGCCGCCGGCAGCGCGCCAGCGACGGAGGCGACCGAGCCGGCGGATAAAGGCAAGCCCGACCAAGGCAAGGCCGACAAGGGCGAGGCGGCGGACGGGAAGAGCGGCGGCTGACAGGTGCCGCCGCGTCGTGGACATGCGGCAGCGGTCGTCGGATCACTTCCCGGCGGAATCGGCGGGCGGCGAACGCACGAAGCTGCCGGCATCGCCGGGAAACACCACCGGGCTCTCGTAGCCATCGGCGGAAACGGACGACACGCCGAAGAACCAGTCATCGATCACCACATCCTTGAGCACGGCGTGGTCGACGTCGCCCACGGCACGGGCGTGCTGCCACTGCGGTGCGGTGGTGTCGCGCCAATGCACGCGGTAGCCGGCGGCGCCTGGCACCTTCTTCCAGTCCAGCGTGGTGTCGGTGGCCAGCGCGCCATGGACATCCACACCGTCGGGCGGCGCGGGCGCGCGGCCCAGCGCGGCCATGGTGATCGCGTCGAACGCGGTCACCCGCGCCAGGTAGCGGAAGTCGATGCCGTCCACGGTGTCGCCGTAGCGCACGCCGCCCTGCGTGCGCAGATCCTGGTGCTGGCGGGTGTAGTCCTCGTGCGCTTCGGTGACGCGCACGGCCGGATAGCCAGCTTCGAGGAAGGGCACCTGGTCGCCGCCACGGCCGTAGCGGTCGGTGCGATAGACCATGCGCGCGCGGAAATCGGGCAGGTATTGGTCGGCAAGCCGCGCCATGGTGCGCGCAAGGTTGCGCGAGGGCGAGTCCAGCTCGCCGCCGTGGTAGCGGCGGTAGGCCGCCTGCGCCGGCGTCTCATTGCTCTTGGTGCCTTCGGAGAACACCCGCACCACGGTGTTGTCAATGACGCCGTTCTGGCCGCGGCTGTTGCCCACGATGTCGTTGTTGAGCTCGGCCTCGACCTGCCAGCCGTGCGCCACCGCGTAATCGGCCAACACCTTGCCGCCGTACAGACCCTGTTCCTCGCCGGACAGTGCGGCGAACACCAGCGTCGCGCGGTTGTCCTGTTTCGACAGCAGGCGCGCCGCCTCGATCAGCGCGGCCACGCCCGAAGCGTCGTCGTTGGCGCCGGGTGCGTCGCTGTGGGCATCCATCACGTCGCTGGCACGCGAGTCCAGGTGCCCGGTCATCACGATCACGCGCTGCGGGTCGGTACTGCCGCGCTTGATCGCCACCACGTCCATCACTTCGGTGGGTTGCGGTATGCGCCGGCCGCTGAACACCTGCGAGGGCGTGATGACTTCGAGGCAGTCGCCGCAATCGTGCGAGATCGCCGCGAAGCGCGCCTTCACCCAGCGCCGTGCGGCGCCGATGCCGCGGGTGGCGGAGGTGGTGTCGGAAAGCGTATGGCGAGTGCCAAAGCCTGCCAGATGCGTGATCGTGGCGCGCAATTCCGTCTCGACCGGCGCATGGGCCAGCGCCTGCAGGGCGGGCTGCTCACGCGGGACGACGGGCAGCTCGCCGGCGCGCAATGGCGCGGCGACGGCCAGGGCGATCAGGCAGCCTGCAGGCAGGATCGGGCGCATGTTGGCAGTTCCCTGATGGTGATGGACGTGCGAACAAACGATATCGCAACCGGTCGCCTGGCGTGGCGTTACGGGGTGCCGGCGACGCGTGCCCCGGCCAGCGGCCGTTTCCGCTGGACGGATGCGGGCGGGTTCGGTCGCCGCGGCTGGCATAACGGTCACCATGAGGGCACCATACGCGCGAGGGCGCGCGGGGAGCCGTGCCTGTGAATAGCCCGTGTCGCCTCAAGTTGACCGCCTGTCAGCCGATAGGCAGGCAGATACAGGCATGGCAGGTTGCGCCACGGGCATGGCGGGTTTTGTCGTTGTTGCGGGGGAGGGGTGATGTCTGAAGGTGAAACGACCCGTGACGAGCCGGCGCGCGAGCCGGCGGACGAGGGTGATGCGTCTGGCGCGACGGCCGCGCCGCCGCCGCCGGATCGCGCCGCGCAGACCCGTCTGCTCGATTCGGTGGCGGCTTTCACCCACCACCGCGACATGGGCGCGCTCGATCACAGCCTCGTGCTGACCCTGGCTGAGCTGACTGCGGCGCAGGGGGTGACCCTGGTGACACGCGCGGTGGACAGTTCGGCGATCAGCGACATGGTGCGCTGCGAACCGGATGCGCAGGGCAAGTATCGACTTGGGATAGGCGAGCCGGACGAGAAGGATCCCGCCTTGGTGGCCTTGTTCCGCTGCATGGACGACGGCCACGTGCAAGCGGAGCAGGTGGGCGAGGTGCACCGGCTGGTGGTGCCGATCCAGCGCGATGGCCGCGTGATCGGTGCCCTGCAGATGGACAGTAGCGCGCCATCGGCCACCAACCAGCCGCTGGCCGAGGGGTTCGCGCGGATCTACGCCAACTACACGGCGCTGCTCTACGAGAGCGAGCGCGACAAGCTCACCGGCCTGTACAACCGGCGCACGCTGGAACGCCAGTTCCAACGCCTGCTGCTGCAGCATGAACAGGCGCTGGAGCGTGGCAACGAATCGTCGTTGCCGCCGGGCGAGCAGCCCAAGGTGTGGCTGGCGATTCTCGATATCGACCATTTCAAGCTGGTCAACGACACCTATGGGCATGTACTGGGCGACGAGGTGATCCTGCTGCTGGCCCAGCGCATGCGCAATTGCTTCCGGCGCGGCGACGTGCTGTTCCGCTTCGGCGGCGAGGAGTTCGTGGTGCTGTTCGGCTCCATCAGCGAATCCGAGGTGCGCGCCGTGCTGGAACGCTTCCGTCTGTTGGTGGCCGACAGCGCCTTCCCGCAGGTCGGCCGGGTCACCATCAGTGCCGGCTATGCCGGCGTGGGGCGGCACGATTACCCGGAAAGCGTGCTGGGTCGCGCCGACAAGGCGCTGTATTTTGTCAAGAACCACGGCCGCAACGGCGTGCGTGGCTACGAGGATCTGCGTGAGCGCGGCGAACTGGAAGACGACATCGCCTCGGGCAGCATCGACTTGTTCTGACCGCCGGGCCGGCCTGTGCCAGCGGGCGGTGGCTACAGTGCGTCCTGATCCAGTTCGCCGGTGCGGATGCGGATGACTTGCTCCAGCGGGCTGACGAAAATCTTGCCGTCGCCGATCTTGCCCGTGCGGGCGGAAGCCTGGATCGCCTCCAGCACGCGATCCAGTTGCTCATCGGCCACCGCCGCCTCCAGCTTGATCTTGGGCAGGAAGTCGACCACGTATTCGGCGCCGCGATACAGCTCGGTGTGGCCCTTCTGGCGGCCGAAACCCTTGACCTCGGTCACCGTGATGCCCTGCACGCCGACCTCGGCCAGCGCCTCGCGCACGTCGTCGAGCTTGAACGGCTTGATGATCGCCACGACCAGCTTCATGGGGTGTCCTTAAGGCAGGGCGCCGGGGCGACGCCTGCGTCCATTTTGCCTGCGCGGGCGCCTGCTGTCGCGTACGGCGAAGCGCTTGTAGGACAATCCCTACACATACTCACGGAGTCTACCGATGGTGCGCCCCCCTTTTGATGGTCGACACTTGTTTCCGACGAGTTCGAGGCGTCGTCCATGATGGACAGGCTTGATATCGACCAGCTGGCACGACGCCTGGCATCGTTGGTTCCGCCAGGAGTGGCGCAGGCGCAACAGGATTTGCGGGCCAATTTTCACGATGTCCTGGCACAAGGATTGCGCCGCCTCGACCTAGTCACCCGCGAAGAGTTCGATGTCCAGAGCCAGGTGCTCGCCCGCACCCGCGCCAAGATCGAAGAGCTTGAGCGGCGCGTGGCCGAACTGGAGGCCATCGCCGTCGCCCGCGGGGACTAGCACCGCCTCCTGGGAGCCGCCCCCGACCTGTCACCCTCACCCCGAGCCACCGGTCGGGGGCGGTTATTTTTTGCCACGTCACGCCATTGCGCCAGGAGCCGACTGATGGAGGTACGTCACCGTCGCCTCCCCGCGTGTCGGCAGCAGGTCGTCACGTGAGCCTTGCCGTCACCCTGAGTCGTGCCCAGGAGGGTGTTGCCGCGCCCCAGGTCATGGTCGAGGTGCATCTCTCCGGCGGCTTGCCCGCCACCAGCATCGTGGGCCTGCCCGAAGCTGCCGTGCGCGAAGCGCGCGACCGCGTGCGGGTGGCGATCCAGAACACGGCCTTCGAGTACCCCGGTCGCAAGGTCACCGTGAACCTCGCGCCCGCCGAGCTGCCCAAGGATGGCGGGCGGTTCGACCTGCCGATCGCCTTGGGCATCCTCGCCGCCAGCGGTCAGGTGCCACGCGAGAAACTGGACGATTGCGAATTTTTTGGCGAACTGGCGCTTTCCGGCAGCCTGCGTGCCGTGCCCGGCGTGTTGCCGGCGTTGCTGCGCGCGCGGGCACGCGGGCGCAAGGTGGTGGTGCCGCGCGCCAACGCCGCCGAGGCGGCGTTGGTGGCCGAGGTGGACGTGCGCCTGGCCGATAGCCTGGCCGAGGTTTGCGGCTGGTTGCGTGGCGCGCAGGATCTCATGGCGCCCGAGCCGGTGGGCAGCGCCGGCGGCGTCTACGACGGCCCGGATCTGCGTGACGTGCGTGGCCAGCAGCAAGCGCGCCGCGCGCTGGAAATCGCCGCCGTGGGCGGTCATCACCTCCTGATGATGGGGCCGCCGGGCACCGGCAAGACCATGCTGGCCGAACGCCTGGCTGGCATTCTGCCGCCCTTGAGCGAATCGGAGGCGTTGGAAACCTGCGCCGTGCGCTCCATCGCCGGACAGCCCGTCGACCCGGCCAATTGGCGGCGCCGGCCGTTTCGCGCGCCGCATCACACGGCTTCGGCGGTGGCGCTGGTGGGCGGCGGATCACAGCCGCGACCCGGGGAAATCTCGCTGGCGCACAACGGCGTGTTGTTCCTGGACGAGCTGCCCGAGTTCAGCCGCCAGGTACTGGAAGTGCTGCGCGAGCCGCTGGAATCGGGCCATATCGTGGTGTCGCGGGCGGCGCGGCAATGCCTGTTCCCCGCCCAGTTCCAACTGGTGGCGGCAATGAACCCCTGTCCGTGCGGCCACGCCGGCAACCCGCATCGGCCCTGCCACTGCACACCCGACCAGATCCAGCGTTACCGCGCACGCATCTCCGGGCCGCTGCTCGACCGCATCGATCTGACGGTGCAGGTGCCACCGCTGCCGCTGCACCAGATGGATGCGGCGCGCAGCGCCAGCGACGAGGATTCGGCCACGGTGCGTGCGCGCGTGCTGAACGCGCGACGCCATGCCCTGAATCGTGCGGGACGGCCCAACGCCGAGATCAGCCATCGCGAGCTGGAGCGGGATTGCGCGCTGGGCCCGGCCGAGCGGCGCTGGTACGAGCAGGCGCTGGAGCGGCTGGGCCTGTCCGCGCGCGCCTACCACCGTGTGCTGCGCGTGGCGCGTTCCATCGCCGACCTCGACCATGGCGCGGCCACACTGGAGCGCGAGCACCTGGCCGAGGCGCTGCAGTATCGGCGCGGCTGAACGCCGGGAGCCTGTGAAAAATCGCCCGTCTGCCGCCGTCGGGTACGCCGGCGCCGCCCGCGTGGCGACGTTCGAATTTTTCGCGGGGCCGGGAGCGCCGGCCCGGTCGCCGAGGCCTCGGCTTGGTTCAATGCGGCGGTGGCGCCTGCAGGGTGGCGCTGTCCAGGTCGAGCGTATCGGCCTGCAGTGTCATGGCCTCTGGATACGCCTTGTGCAGGGCGGCTTCGAACTGGCCGACGTCACCCACCACCACCACGCGGGTATGCCTGGCATCGAGGTGCCGATGCGCGTAGGCCGTGATCTCCTTGGGCGTCACCGCCTGCACCTTGGCGATGTACTGGTTGATGTCCGCGAGCGGCAACTGGTAGACGGCCAGCTCGGCGACTTCCTGGGCGAGGCCGGCGGTAGTTTCCAGGCGGCGACCGTAGTCGCCAATCAGGGTGGCCTTGCGCGCGGCGAGTTCTGCGGCGGCCACGTCCCGGTCGCCCAGTACGGCGAATTGCTGCTGCATCAACGCCACCACCTGCGGCGCGGAGGGGTTCTTGGTTTGCGCGGAAGCCAGCCACGCCCCGGCATCGGCCAGCGGCTGCAAGTGGCTCGATGCGCCGTAGGAAAGCCCGCGTTTGATCCGGATTTCCTCGTTGAGCCGCGCCGAGTAGGAGCCGCCCAGCACCGCGTTGGCCACCACGCCGACGTAGTAGTTGGCGTCCTTGCGCGCCGGTGCGGCGTGCGCGGCCACCACGCCGGCCTGGCCGGCGCCGGGCTGATCGATCACGAGGATGGCGGGCAGCTTGCCGTCGGCGCCGCCCTGGGGGCGCGGCGGCAGCGGCGTGGGCGGCTTTTTCCAGTCGCCGAAGCTGGCCGTGGCCAGTTGCAGCGCCTGTGCCGGCGTGATGTCGCCGGCCAGCACCAAAATGGCGTTGTCGGGGCGATACAGCTCGGCATGCAGGCGCTCGACGTCGGCGCGGGTGATGTGTGCGATCGAGGCTGGCGTACCGGTGCGTGAGTGGCCGTAGGCGCCCGCGCCGAACACCGCGCGATTGGCGGCCAGCGCGGCCAGCGTGAGCGGCTGGCTGAGCGACAGGCGCAGCGCATCGGTCGCCTGTGCCTTGGCCCGCGCCAGCTCCGCCGGGGCGAAGTCGGGTTGGCGCACTACCGTGGCGAGCAGGGCCAGCGCCTTCGGCAGCATGGGCGTGGTGACCGTGATACCCAGCGAGCTTTCGTCCCAGTCGGCGGCGGCCTGCAGCGAGCCGCCCAGCATCTCGGCGGCGGTGGCGATTTGCGGCGCGCGCTGGCCGCCGGCGCCACGGGCCAGCAGGTTGGCGGTGAGGTCGGCGAGGCCAGCCTCGTTGACCGGATCCGATTCGCCGCCGCGGCGCAGCACCAGTTGCGCGGTGACCAGCGGCAGGTTGGCACGCCGCACGCTGACGACTTCGAGCCCGTTGGGCAGGCGCTGCGTGGCGGGTGTGGGGAGGTCGAGCCGCGGCGCGGGGCCGGGCGCAGGCGGGGTGGTAGGGAAGCTGGCGGGGGCGTCGGTCGCGGCGGCAACGCCGACCAGTGCCGCAAAGAAAGCCGTAAAGACGGCCATACGCGTGGAGGAGGCGAGGCGGCGGTTCATTTCGCGGCTCCGGTCTTGGCGGCGACCTGCGGCAGGTAGTCGATGGTGACGTGGCGGGTGCCGGTGACGTAGTCGCGCAGCACGCGGTGCACATCCTCGGCGCTGACCTTCTGCAAGGCGTCGAGGTCGCTGTTGGCGCGCGCCGGGCTGCCTTCGGTGAGGGTGGCGCGACCCAGCACGAAGGCGAGGCCCTGCGCGGTCTGACGCTGCTTCAGCGCGCTGGTCAAGAGCTGGATTTTCACCCGCGCCAGCTCGTCGGCGGGGATCGGCTGGGTGGCGAGCCAGACCACTTCCTCACGCAGCAGCTTCTCGGCCTGTGCCGTGGTGTGGCCGCTGGCGAGGATGGCGTAGACGGTGAACAGCCCCGGCCCGACCCGGCCATCGGCATCGGCCCCCACTTGCTGGGCCACCTGGTGCCGGTAGACCAGCGACTGATACAGCCGCGAGGCGTCGCCTTGCGCCAGCAGGGCGGCGGCCACCTGCAACGGGATCAGGTCCTTGCCGTCGGCGGCGGACGGGATCAGCCAGGTCATCGCCACCGCCGGCAGCGGCGCCGTTGCGCTGGTGACGGTGTAGCGCGCGTTCTTCCTGCGCGCGGGCTCCTTCGCGGTCACCTGCGGAATGGGCGTGGCGGGCTTGGGTATCCAGCCGAAGTACTGGTCGACCCAGGCATCGAGCTGCCTGGGGTCGACATCGCCAGCCACGATCAGGGTGGCGTTGTCGGGGCGGTAGTAGGTGTCGTGAAAGGCGATCACGTCCTGCAGCGTGGCGGCTTCCAGGTCGGCGATGCTGCCGATGGTGGGCCGCTGGTACGGATGCACCTTGTATGAGTATTCGTCGATCGCGTTGAACAGTTTGCCGTACGGCTGGGCTAGCACGCTTTGGCGGTATTCCTCCTCCACCACGGCGCGTTCGGAGTGGAAATTCTGCGCGTCGACGTTGAGGCTGGCGAGGCGGTCGGCCTCGGCCCACAGCAGGGTCTGCAGGTGGTTGCTCGGCACCACCTCGAAGTAGTTGGTGATGTCGTCGCCGGTGGAAGCGTTGTTGGCGCCGCCCACGTCCTCGGTGAGCCGATCCATCGCTTCGGCGGCCATGTGCCGGGTGCTCTTGAACATCAGGTGCTCGAACAGGTGCGCGAAGCCCGAGCGGCCCTGCGGATCGTCCTTGGAGCCCACGTGGTACCACATCTGCACCGCCACGTCGGGGCTGGCGTGATCCTCGATGCTGAGTACCTGCAGGCCGTTGGGCAGGGTGCGTTCGCGGTACTGGATGGGCGGGATGGTCAGCGTGTCGGCCGTTGGCGCCGGCGCCTGCACCGGGGCCTTGGCTGGCGCGCTGCGGGTATGGCGGGCGTGGTGCGCCTTGGTGGTCTTCGCGTGCGCCGGCAGTGGCGCCGCCGCGATAGCGATGAGCGTGAGGGTGGCCAGCAAGGCGGCCGGGCGCAGGTGCATGGGCATCGCTCCGTTCGTCGGTCAAGGCCCGAACCATAGCAAGCCAGGCTGAACCGTGCGCGCGTGGGCGGCGGTGGCCGTGCTACGGCTTCGGCAGCGCCGGCACCTGCTTCGCCAGCTCGCGCTGACGCTGGATTTCCGCGCGCAGCAACTGGCGCCTGGCCTTGCGCTCGCGGCGGTCGTGCTGCCATAGGTACATGGCCGGGGTGCTGAGCAGGGTGAGCAACTGCGAAACCAGGAGGCCGCCAAGGATGGCGATGCCCAGCGGCTGGCGCATCTCCGAACCCACGCCGAAACCGATCGCCAGCGGCAGTGCTGCGCCCATCGCCACCAGCGTGGTCATGGTGATCGGGCGGAAACGCACCAGCGCGGCTTCGCGGATCGCCGTCGGCGCGGACAGCCCGCGCTCGCGTTCGGCGACCAGGGCGAAATCCACCATCAGGATCGCGTTCTTCTTCACGATGCCGACCAGCATCAAGACCGCGATCACCGCCATCAGGGTGAGCTGGCTGTGGGTGGCGAGCAGGGCGAGGAAGGCGCCCATGCCGGCGGCGGGCAGGGTGGAGAGGATGGTGAGCGGGTGGATCAGGCTCTCGTAGAGGATGCCCAGCACCACGTACATCGCGGCGATCACCGCCACGAACAGCAGCAGCGTGTTGGTGAGCGCGTCCATCAGGTTCTGGTTTTCGCCGGTGAATTTCTTCTGCACGCCCGGCGGCAAGTGCGCGGCGTAGATCGCCTGGTCGACCAGCTTCAGGCCATCGATCTGGGTGGTGCCCTTGGCGAGGTTGTAGCTGATGGCGGAGGATTCGATCTGGTTGTAGTGCTGGATGGAAACGGGCGCGATGTGCGGCTGGATGCGCGCCACCGCGGCGAGTGGGATCATCTTGCCCTGCGTGCTGCGCACGTAGGTGCCCAGCAAGGCGTCGGGGCTGAGCGTGTCGGCCTTGTTCGAGGTGAGGATCACCCGGTACTGGTTGATGTCGGAGTAGATGGTAGACACCGGGGTCTGGCCGAAGGCGTCGTTCAGCGCGTCGTCGACCTGCCCCATGGAGAGGCCGAGCTGCGCCGCCCGGGTACGATCCACGACAAGCAGATCTTGCTTGCCGATGTGGTCGAAGCTGGTGGTGACGTCGCGGAAGGGCTTCATGCCGCGCATCACCTGCGCCAGCGCGAGCGTGGGTTGCTGCAGCGGTGTGCCGCTGGTGCTGGTGAGCTGGAAGGAATACTGCGGCCCGCCGCTGCTGCCGCCGCCGCCACCACCGAGGAACTGCACCGGCGTCAGCGAGACCCTGAGGTCGGGCAGCTGCTTGAACTGCGCGGAGAGCCGCTCGACGATCTGCTGCGCGCTGTCGTGGCGATCGCCGGGCGCGTCGCCGCTGGGCTTCAGGTCGATGAACAGCGTGGCGCTGTTGCCGACCGCGCCGCCGTCGTTGCCACTGCCCAGGATGGTGGTGACGTCGAGCACGTCGCGGTCGGCCTGCACCGCGGCGATGATGTCCTTGGTGCGCGCGGCCATCAGGGTGGGCGAGATGTTGGCGTCGGCGCTGAGCCGCGCCTGCAGCAGGCCGATGTCCTCCTTCGGCATCAGGCCGCCGCCGGCGGTCATGCCCACCAGGACGGCCAGTGCGATGGTCAGCGCCAAGAGGATGGGCGGTTGCCAGCGCATCAGCCGGCGATGCCGCATGGCCCAGTCCAGGCCGTGCTCGTACCACGCCAGCAGGCGGCGATCGAGCCACTCGGCCCAGCGCTCCAGCCGGCCCGGCGCGCGCGCTGCGGCCGGCTCGTGCACCAGGTAGCGCCCGCACAGCGCGGGGGTGAGGGTGAGCGATACCAGCGCCGAGATCACGATGGTGGCGATCAGGGTCACCGAGAACTCGCGCAGCAGCAGGGTGAACAGGTTGCGGCCGAACACCATCGGCCCGAACACCGCGATCAGCGACAGCGTGATCGAGACCACCGTGAAGCCGATCTCGCGCACGCCGGTGAGCGCGGCATCCAGCGGCTTCATGCCTTGCTCGATGTGGCGCACGATGTTCTCGATCACCACGATCGCATCGTCCACCACGAAGCCGACGCACAGCACCAGCGCCACCAGCGAGAGGGTGTTGAGCGTGAAGCCCAGCGTCCACATCAGCACGAAAGCGCCGGCCAGCGACAGCGGCACGCTGAACATGGCGATGATGGTGGGGCGCAGCCGGCGCAGGAACAGCAGCATCACCAGCGCCACCATCACCACGCTCATGATGAGCGCCACCTCCACCTCGTGCAGCGCCGACTGGGTGGTGTTGGTGAGGTCGAACACCGGGCGGATCTGCACGTCCGCCGGCATCAGGCCACGCAGCGCCGGCAGGCGCGCGAGGATGGCCTTGACCGTGGCCACCGAGTTGGCGTCCGCGCGCTTGTTCACCTGCATCAGCACGGCGCGGTCGCGGTTGAACCAGGCGGCGGCGTACTTGTCTTCCTGGCCGCCGTCGACCGTGGCCACGTCGGCCAGGCGCACCGGCACGCCGTGGTGACTGGCGATCACCAGGTGGGCGAAGTCCTGCACGCTCTGCAGCGCGTCGTTGGCGGTCACCGTCATCTGGGTGGCGCCGTTGGCCAGCACGCCTTGCGGCGAGGTGACGTTGGCCGCGCGCAGCGCATTGGCCACGTCGTTGGCGGTGATGCCGGCGTGCGCCAGCGCCGCGCTGTTCAGCGCCACACGCACCGCACGCGGCGTGCCGCCGGCCACCTGCACCTGGGCCACGCCGGGGATCTGCGCCACGGCGGGCTTGAGCAGGGTGTCGGTGAGGTCGTAGAGCTTGTCCGGCGGCAGGCTGCTGGAGGTCAGCGTGACGAGCAGGACGGGAATCTGCGAGGTGTCGAACTTGAAATACTGCGGCGGCAACATGGCGGTGGGCAGGTCGGGCTGGGCGGCGTTGATCGCCTGCTGCACGTCACGCGCGGCCTGGTCGGCGTTGCGGCTCATGTCGAACATGATCTGGATCTGCGCGCTGCCCTCGCTGGCGTCGCCGTACATTTCCTTGACCCCGGGGATGCGGCCGAGGTGGCGCTCCAGCGGCGCCAGCACGGTGTTGGCCATCACCTGCGCACTGGCGCCGGGCACCGCGGCCTGCACGCCCACGCCGGGGAACTCGATCGACGGCAGCGCCGCCACGCCCAGCAGCAGATAGGCCCAGATGCCGGCCAGCGCCAGCCCGATGGCGAGCAGCGAAGTGCCGGCGGGGCGGCGGATCATGGGAGCGAAGATGTTCACGTGTCCTCCGTGGCGCGCCAGCATAGCCGGCTTGTCCATTGTCCATGCAGCGCGCCGCGCGGCGTATGTGCCTCAAGGCAGCCCCTGCCAAAAGACAGGGGCGGCGGGTCACGCCGGCGCGCGCAGCCAGCGCGCGAGCGCGTCGTCGCTGGCCACCAGCGGCTCGGCCTGGGCGGAGCGCTCGAGCATCGCGGCGAGCGCCGGTGGCACCGCGATGGGGCGCCCGATGAGCGGTTCCACCACCTGCTCGAACTTCGCCGGGTGGGCGGTGGCGACCACGGCCCAGGGCCGCGTGTCGCCGCCTTCGCGCAGACGGTCGAGCACGTGCATGGCGGTGGCGGTGTGCGGGCAGAACACCTCGCCGTGCGCGCGGGCGTGGGTGGCGATGGTGCGGCGGATGCCGGCGTCGTCCACGCTGTGTGCGTGCAGCGCGGCGCGCAGCGCCTCGTCGCTGCCGAAGGTCCAGCGTGCCCGCTCGAAGTTGCTGGGCGCGCCCACGTCCATGGCGTTGGCCAGCGTGGCCACGGCCTCGCGCGGGGCGTAGTCGCCGCCGGCGAAGAACGCGGGCACGGTGGCGTTGGCGTTGCAGGCCAGCCGCACTTCGCCCACCGGCAGGCCCATGGCGCGCACCCACAGGCAGGCCAGCGCGTTGCCGAGATTGCCCGACGGCACGATGACGTTGAGCGCATCACCGTGTGCGCGCCAGAAGCCCAGCGCGGCATGCGCGTAATAGCTCATCTGCGGCAGCAGGCGACCGAGGCTGATGCTGTTGGCCGAGGACAGCGGCACGGCCTGCTGCAGCTCGGCATCGTTCAAGGCCGCCTTCACCATGCGCTGGCAATCGTCGAAGCGGCCGGCCACGCGCAGCGCGCGCACGTTGTCGCCGAAGCTGCCGAGCTGGTGTGCCTGGCGCGGCGAGACGAGGCCGTCGGGGTAGAGGATGGCCACGCGCAGGTTCGGCTGGTGGTGGAAGGCTGCGCCCACCGCCGCGCCGGTGTCGCCCGAGGTGGCGACCAGGATGGTGAGTGGCCGCGTATCCGCGCGCGGCACGCGGCGCAGGCAGGCGGCGAGGAAGCGCGCGCCGACGTCCTTGAATGCGGCGGTGGGGCCGTGGAACAGCTCCAGCAGCTGCGCATCGGGATAGGGCAGGGCGCGCAGCGGTACCGGGAAATCCAGCGATTCGGCGCAGATCGCAGGCAGTTCGGCGGCCAGCGCGTCGCCGGCGAAGAACGGCGCGAGCAGGGCGGCGGCGGTATCGGCCAGCGTGCCGTGCGGGTCGAAGCCGGCGGGATCGAGCCGCGGCAGGCGTTCGGGTACGTACAGGCCGCCATCCGGCGCGAGACCGGCGGCGATGGCCTGGCTCAAGCTGGCGGCGGGTGCGTTGGCGCGCGTGCTTAGGTAACGCAGCGCCGCGCTCATGCCGGTACCTCGTCGTCGAGCAACGCCGCCGCCGGCCCATCGATCGGCGCCACGAAGGCGTCGCTGGCCAGGCCGGCTTCGGCAAACGCCGCCTGCATCGCGGTGGCGGCGGCCGCCGCCTCGGCACGCTGCTCGAACCAGCCGAACACGCTGGGCCCGCCGCCGGAAATGCTGGCGCCCAGCGCGTGGTGGTCGAGCGCGGCCTGCTGCACGCGGGCGAAGCCGGGCACCAGCGGCGCGCGGCGCGGTTCCACCAGCACGTCCTTGAGGCCCGCGCGCACCAGCGCGGCATCGCCACGGAAGCAGCCGGCCAGCAGCAGCGAGAGGTTGGCGCTCTGCGCCACGAACTCGCGCAGCTCGTAGGCGCCGGCCAGCGCGGCACGCGAGCGGCGCGTCTCCAGCACGACGTGCGGATGCACCAGGGCGCAATGCCAGGCGGCGGGCACCGGGATGCGCAGCAGGCGGTCGTGCGTGGACAGCGCCAGCCCGCCCACCAGCTGCGGGCCGACGTTGTCGCCGTGGCGGCCGCCGCTGGCCACCGCCTCGCCGTCCATCGCAAAGCCGTACAGCGCCGCGACCGGCAGCGGCGCCTCCAGCAGCGCGTTGGCGGCCACCAGCGCGGCCACGCAGGAAGCGGCCGAGCCGGCCATGCCCGAGCCCAGCGCGATGCCCTTGTGCAGGATCAGCTCGAAGCCGAACGGCAGCGCCAGTGCCGCGCGCAGCGCGAGCAGGGCCGCGCCGGCGGTGTTGCGGGGGGCTTCCAGCGGCAACTCGGGGCCGCCATGGATCGCGGCGATGCGTACGACGGGTTCGGCGATGCGGCGCACTTCGGCGCGGTCACCGGCGCCGGCCATGCTGTGGCCGAGGATGTCGAAGCCCACGCCCACGTTGCCCACGCAGGCGGGGGCGAAGGCGGCGGCGCGGTCGCGCGGCGGATGGCGGGGTGTGCTGTGCATGGCGGCGCGGCCAAGGGTAGCGGCAGTCATGCGCGGCACTCCAGCGATTCGGCGATGCGCAGCAGATCGGCGAACACGCCGGCCGCGGTGACGTCCGGGCCGGCGCCGGGGCCTTGCACCTGCAGCGGGTTGTCGCGGTAGCGGTGCGTGTGGAACTGCACGATGTTGTCGGTGAGCCGGGTGTGCGCGAAGGCGTGCGTGCGCGGCAGCACGCACAGGCGCACGCTGGCGCGGCCGTGGTGGTCGAGCTTGGCGACGTGGCGCAGCACGCCGCCTTGCGCGTGCGCCTCGGCCAGCTTCGCGGCCAGCGGCGCGTCCAGCGCGTCCATGTGCTGCATGAAGTCCTCCAGCGGCAGCGTGGCCAGCGCGTCCGGCACCAGGCTCTCCACCGCCACCTGTTCCAGCGACAGCGGCCAGCCGGCTTCGCGGGCGAGGATCACCAGCTTGCGTGCCACGTCCAGGCCGGAGAGGTCTGCGCGCGGATCGGGCTCGGTATAGCCCAGCGCATGCGCTTCGCGCACCAGCGCGGAGAACGGCTGCTGGCCGTCGTGGCGGTTGCACAGCCAGGCCAGCGTGCCGGAGAACATGCCGTGCACGCTGAGCAGCTCGTCGCCGGTGTCGAGCAGGTCGCGCAGCGTCTGCACCACCGGCAGGCCGGCGCAGACGGTGGCCTCGTAGCGGTAGCGCGCGCCGCCGGCGCAGGCTTCGCGAATCGCCCGCCAGTGCGCCAGCGGGCCGCTGGCGGCGAGCTTGTTCGGCGTCACCAGGTGCAGGCCGGCGGCCAGCCAGCGCGGGTAATGCGCCACCACGTCCGCGCTGGCGCTGCAATCGACCAGCAGCGCGTGGCGGCCGTCGTTGCCGCGCACGTGGGCGGCGAAGGCATCCAGATCATTGGGTCGCCATACCTGGGCGCCGCCCTGGCGGCCGTTCAGTTCGTCGTCGTCGCAATCCAGCCACATCCGCTGGCGCGCCACCACGCCGCAGAGCTTGAGCTCCAGCGCGTGGTCGCGCGCCAGTCGACCCTGCGCCTGGCGCAGCTGGGCGAGCAGCGCGCTGCCGACCCGGCCGGGGCCGATCAGGCCCACCGCCAGCGTGCGGCGCCGGGTGGCGGCCGGCGGCGCCACGTAGCGTGTGAGCGAGCAGGCTTCGGGGATTTCGGCGGGCGGTGCGACACAGACGTTCACGATGGGCTCTCCGTTGGGAGGCCCGTCCTCGCTGGCGTGTCGGTATGGGCCGGCCCGCCTCGTCGAGGGCGGGCCGTTGCGTGTTCAACCTACTCGCACACGAACGTCCACCCGTTGCCGGTGGTACCGGTACCGGTGGTAATAGTCGTGATGGAGCGGGTGGCGGTGCCGCCGGCGCGCGTCGGCATGCGCCCGGCGAAAACCGGGTGGCGGGGCATGCGGGCGCGGGCGGAAATCGGCGACATGGTTCGACCATACGGCCTATGTTGCGCTGCAGTCAACAGGTGCAATTGCAACCAATGGCGTCAGCTGTTGGCGACCTTCGACCTGCGGCAGGTTGTCGCGGCGGTGCGACAAAAGGCAGCGATTGAAGGGTGCGGCGCTAAAATGGCAGGAATGCACTCCTCGCTTTCCCTGCGCGCGCCGACCCGTGCGGCCGCCGCCTTGTTCGTGTTCGCCACCGCCGCGGCCAGTGCGGCGCCAGCATCCACGGCGCCCGCCGTCGACCCCATGCAGCAGCGCGTGGCGGCCTGCGCCAGTTGTCATGGTGCGCACGGCGAAGGCCTGCCCGGCAACGACACGGTGCCGCGCCTGGCCGGCAAGCCGGCTGGCTACCTGTTCCAGCAGCTCGAAGCCTTCCAGGACGGCCAGCGCCACCACGCACCGATGGAATACGTGGTGCGCCAGCTCAGCCCAGCCTATCTGCGGCAGATCGCCGACTGGTTCGCCTCGCAGCGGGTGCCCTTCCATCCCGCGCCAGTGCCGGCGCTGCCGGCGGCGGCGCTCGCGCGCGGCGAGCAGCTGGTGCATCACGGCGACGCCAGCCGCGGCATCCCTTCCTGCCAGAGTTGCCACGGCGACACGCTGACCGGCGTGGAGCCGATGATGCCCGGCCTGGCGGGCCTCTCCTACGCCTACATCGACGCCCAGCTCGCGGCGTGGCGCAAGCATCGACGTTCCAGCGACGGCCCCGGTTGCATGGTGGTGGTGGCCAACCGCATGACCGACGACGACGTCACCGCGGTGGCCGCCTGGCTGGCCGGCCAGGCGCCGCCGGCTGACCTGCGCCCCTTGCCGGCCAAGGCGCAGACCGAACCCCTGCCGGGCTGGTGCGTGATCGGCAAGCACGGAGTGAACCCATGAAGCGTGGATGGTGGCGTGGCATCGCGATCGTGCTGGTACTGCTGGTGGCAGCGCTGGGCGCGTGGCTGTTCCTGCCTGGCCGCGTGCATGAACCCTCGCCGGCGCAGCGCACGGCCGAGGCGGCCAGGCTCGGCGATTCCGCGCTGATCGCGCGCGGCCAATACCTCGCCACCGCCGGCGATTGCGCCGCCTGTCACACCGAACGCGGCGGCCAGCCTTATGCCGGCGGCCGCGCGCTGACCACGCCCTTCGGCGACGTCACCGCGCCCAACCTCACGCCCGATGCCGCCACCGGCCTGGGCCAGTGGAGCTTCGAGGATTTCTGGCGCGCCCTGCACGAGGGCCAGGGTCGCCACGGCGAACCGCTATACCCGGTGTTCTCCTACACCTCGTTCACCAAGGTCACCCGCGAGGATGCGCAGGCGATCTTCGCCTACCTGAAATCCCTGCCGCCGGTGAGCCAGCCCGCGCGCGCGCCGGAGCTGCCCTTCCCCTACAACGTGCGCGGCGGCCTGCGCGGCTGGCAAGCGCTGTACTTCAAGCCCGGCGTGTACCAGGCCGATGCGTCGAAGTCGGCGCAGTGGAACCGTGGTGCCTACCTGGTGCAGGGGCTGGGCCACTGCAACGAGTGCCACACCACGCGCAACGCGCTGGGTGCGATGGACAGCGACCAGCGCCTCGCCGGTGGCCAGATTCCCGCGCAGGGCTGGTATGCTCCCGACCTCAGCACGGCGCCGGGCGGCGGCCTCGCCGGCTGGAGCAACCAGGACATCGTCGACCTGCTCAAGACCGGGCAGTCGGCCAAGGGCGCGGCCTTCGGCCCGATGGCCGACGTGGTGCGCCACAGTACCCAGCACCTGAGCGATGCCGACCTCGCGGCCATGGCCGTCTATCTGCAATCGTTGCCGTCGCACGCCCCGGTGGCCACCCCACCCGTGCTGCACGTGAGCGGGGTGGGCCTCGCCGCCGGCGACCAGCTCTATGCCAAGCGCTGCGCCGATTGCCACGGCAAGCAGGGCGAGGGCGTGCCCGGCGTCTATCCGCCGCTGGCCGGCAACAGCACGGTGACCGAACCCTCCGGCATCAACGCCGTGCGCAGCGTGCTGCTGGGCGGCTTCGCGCCCGCCACCGTCGGCAACCCCGAGCCGTATTCGATGCCGCCCTTCGCGCAGCAGCTGAGCGACGAGGAGGTGGCCATGGTGGTCAGCTACATCCGCCAATCCTTCGGCAACCACGCCGGTGCCGTGCTGCCCGCCGACGTCGGCCGGCTGCGGCATACGCCGGTGGATTAGCCGCGTGACCCTGGCGGATCGGGTGGTTTCGACACGCCGCTAAAGACGATCTTCGTACCCGAAGTGAGCGGGCGAGGCGGTCAGCGGTGCCAGGTCGTCATTCGCGTTGCGGCGCTGTTCGTGGTCGTCGTCTGGCACCGCTGCCGCCTCTTGCAGGTCGGTCACATAGAGGCCTCATCCCTCCGGTGTCGCGTTCGTCGATGCCGTGGTCGTGCTCAACGCGACAGGTCGATGGCGTAGGTCGCCGTGCCGTCGCCGTGATCCTTCACTTCACGGATGCTGTCCAGGCCGTCGGCGTGCGCGATGGCGGCCTTGCCGCTGGCCGAGGTGAACAGCACCGGGCCAGCGGTTTTCAGCGGTGCGAAACGCCAGGAGCGTGCGGGCAGGTCGGCGGTGGTGATCGTGTGGTGTTGCGCGATCCAGCGCGCCAGGATCGTGCGCGTGCCGTCGGGCGCGGCGAGCACGATGTGCTGGCCGTCCAGGCCGGGAAAGTTGCCGCCGCCGCTGGCGCGGTAGTTGTTGGTGGCCACGATGAAACGCTGCCCGGGTCGCACCGGCTTGCCGTCGAAAGTCAGCGCCACGATGCGCTGGCCGGCGGGTTTCGATATGTCGATGACGTAATGGATGCCACCCTGCAACTGGTCGAAATTGAAGCCGGGGAAGTGAGTGTCGATGAGTTCCTGTGGCGCCCGCTGCGCCGGGTCGATGCGGCGGAAACGCTTGGCGGATTCCTCCAGCCAGGCCTTGATCCCGGCGCCGTCGGTCAGCACGGCGGCTAGCGTGTTCGGGTAGAAGTAGAGATCCGCCGCGTCGCGCAGGGTGAGCGTGCCGGCGGCCACGTCGGTGTAGTCGTCCGCGCCGCCGAAGCCGGTGCGGAAGGCGGCCGCAGCGGCGAGTACCGGCACGTCGGCCAGCTCCGGGTGCAGGCGCGGCAGTTCGGCGCGCACGTAGTCACGCTGCGCGGCGTTGACCACGGCGAGCGCGCGCATGTCGCCCTCGTCGGTGAAGTAGCTGGACAAACGCACGCGGCTTTCGCCGAGCGGCGTGTTGACGTAGGCCACGGCGGCGGCCTGCACCTTGGCCACCAGCGGCGCGATGGCGGCATCGGGCGGTACGCAGCTGGTGGCGTCGCCGCTCTTGGCGCAGATCGGTCGTGCCGCACTGTGCGTGTCGGCCTGGTCGACCGTCCAGCGGCCCGCCACGCGATCCAGCGCGAGCTGCACCACGCCGAGATCCTTGCCGGCGAAGCCGGCCATCACCGCGGGCACGCCGCGCACGAAGCCGCGCACGGCATCCACGTCCTGCATGTGCGCGTAGAACGGCCCGGGGAAGGTTTCGTGCGCATGGCCGAGCAGCAGCACGTCGATGCCGGGCACACCGGCGACGTGCCAGCCGGCGTTCTCCATCTGCGGCGTGTAGGGCGCCGTGTTCAGGCCGCCGTGCACCAGCGCCACCACCAGATCGGGATGTGCGGCCTCGATCTGCGGCAGGTAGTGCCTGGCCGCCTCCACCATGCCTTGCACCGTCACCTTGCCGGCGAGGTTGTGCCGGTCCCACGCCAGGATGGGCGGCGGGGTGAAGCCGATGATGGCGACGTGCAGCGGCACGTGCCGCGTCTGGCCGTCGGGCAGGGTGACGGCGATGGTCTTCTCCACCATCGTCCACGGCGGATAGATGGGCTTGGCATCACGCGTGCTGTCCACGTTCGCCAGCACCAGCGGGAAATGCGGGCCGGCACAGCGCTGCTGCGTGCCGCCATCCACGTTCATCGGCGTGCCGGTGACCTGCGAGAGATAGCCCAGGCCGTAGTTGAATTCGTGGTTGCCGATGGTGCCGCCGTCGTAGCCCACCGCGTCCATCGCGCGATAGATCGCCAGTTCGACGGCACAGCCCGGCTGTTGCACCTGCGCCTGCCAGTCCGCCAGCACCGTGCCCTGGATGGTGTCGCCGCTGTCGAACAGGAAGTTGTTCGGATACTCGGCGCGCGCCCGCGCGATCAGCGTGGCCGTGCGTTCGAAGCCCAGCGTGGGGTCGGCCTTCTGCTTGTAGTAGTCGTAGCCGAGGATGTTGGTGTGGAGGTCGGTGGTTTCCAGGATCGCCACCGTGGCGCGCGTGCCGTCGGGCAGGGCGGGCGCATGCACGGGTTGCCGGGCGCAACCGGCGAGCAGGGCGGCGAGCAGGAGAGGCGACAGGCGCGAGGCGTGCATGGCGTGGGCAAGGGCGGCGAGGAAGGCCGCCAAGCTAGCAGATCGCGCTGGCTGTGCGGTTCGACACGGTGCATGGACGCAGACCATGGGGGCGGCCAGGCGCGTGTCCCGGCATATCCCACGCACCCACGTCATTTGCGCGGCGGGCCGAAACCGCGACAATGGCGCGTTGCCCCTTGTCGATCCCGAGAGCCCGCCATGTCCGATACGCCCAAGATCATCTACACCCTCACCGACGAGGCGCCCTTCCTCGCCACCGCTTCGCTGCTGCCCATCGTGCAGGCCTTCGCCGCCACCGCCGGCATCGCGGTGGAGACGCGCGACATCTCGCTGGCCGGGCGCATCCTGGCGCAGTTCCCCGCCGCGCTGCCGGAGCACCAGCGCGTCGGCGACCACCTGGCCGAGCTGGGCAAGCTCACGCTGACGCCGGACGCCAACATCATCAAGCTGCCCAACATCTCCGCCTCGGTGCCGCAGCTCAAGGCCGCGATCAAGGAGTTGCAGGCGCAGGGTTATGCGCTGCCGGATTACCCGGACGCGCCGTCTACCGACGCCGAGAAGGACACCCGCGCGCGCTACGACAAGGTCAAGGGCAGCGCGGTGAATCCGGTGCTGCGCGAGGGCAACTCCGACCGCCGCGCGCCGCTCTCGGTGAAGAACTACGCGCGCAAGCACCCGCACAAGATGGGCGCGTGGAGCGCGGATTCGCAGACCCACGTGGCGCACATGGACGGCGGCGATTTCTACGGCAGCGAGCAATCCGTAGTGGTGGAGGCACCGACCTCGGTCAGGATCGAATGGTTCGGCAAGGACGGCTCGAGCAAGGTCCTGAAGGAAAAGGTGGCGCTGAAGGCTGGCGAGATCCTTGATGGCGCGGTGATGTCGCGTCGCGCGCTGGCCGCCTTCATCGACGCGCAGATCGCCGACGCCAAGGCCCATGGCGTGCTGTTCTCGCTGCACCTCAAGGCCACCATGATGAAGGTGTCCGACCCCATCATGTTCGGCATCGCCGTGGGCGAGTTCTACCGGGACGTGCTGGGCAAGCACGCCGACGCGCTGAAGCAGGCCGGCTTCAACCCGAACAACGGCATCGGCGACCTGTACGCGCGCCTGCCCTCCCTGCCCAACGCGCTGCAGGCCGAGATCACCGCCGACATGGCCGCAGAGTACGCCCGGCGCCCGGCCCTCGCCATGGTCAACTCCGACAAGGGCATCACCAACCTGCACGTGCCCAGCGACATCATCATCGACGCCTCGATGCCGGCGATGATCCGCGACTCGGGCAAGATGTGGAACGCCCAGGGCGAACGCCAGGACTGCAAGGCGATCATCCCCGACCGCAGCTACGCCGGCGTCTACGCCGCCACCCTCGCCGATTGCAAGGCGCACGGCGCGTTCGATCCGGCCACCATGGGCAGCGTGCCCAACGTGGGCCTGATGGCGCAGGCGGCCGAGGAATACGGCTCGCACGACAAGACCTTCCAGATCGCCGCCGACGGCGTGGTCAAGGTCATCGACGAGGCCGGCAAGGTGCTGCTGCAGCACGAGGTCGAAGCCGGCGACATCTGGCGCGCCTGCCAGACCAAGGATGCCCCGGTGGCGGACTGGGTGAAGCTCGCCGTCAGCCGCGCGCGCCTGTCGAACACGCCTGCCGTGTTCTGGCTCGACCCGCAGCGCGCCCACGACCGCGAGATCGCGAAGAAAGTGGAGCGTTATCTCAAGGACCACGACACCACGGGCCTGGACATCCGCCTCCTCGATCCGGTGGCCGCCACCAAGTTCTCGCTGGAGCGCATCCGCCGGGGCGAGGACACCATCTCGGTCACCGGCAACGTGCTGCGCGACTACCTCACCGACCTGTTCCCGATCATGGAGCTGGGCACGTCCGCCAAGATGCTCTCCATCGTGCCGCTGATGGCCGGCGGCGGCCTGTTCGAAACCGGCGCCGGCGGCTCCGCGCCCAAGCACGTGCAGCAGTTCCTCGAAGAGGATTACCTGCGCTGGGATTCGCTCGGCGAATTCCTCGCCTTGCAGGCCTCGTTGGAGTTCGTCGGCGACAAGACCGGCGAAGCGCGGGTGAAGGTGCTGGCGAAGACGCTGGACGAAGCCAACGGCAAGGTGCTGGACAACGACCGCTCGCCCGCCCGCAAGGTCGGCGAACTCGACAACCGCGGCAGCCACTACTACCTCGCCCTGTACTGGGCACAGGCACTGGCCGCGCAGGACGAGGATGCCGCGCTCAAGACGAAGTTCGCCCCGCTGGCCAAGGCGCTGGCCGAGAACGAGGCGACCATCGTTGGTGAGTTGAATGGCGCGCAGGGCAAGAGCGTGGACATCAAGGGCTACTACCACCCGGACATGGGGCTGGTGACCAAGGCGATGCGGCCGAGCGCCACGTTCAATGCAGTGCTGGAAGGGTTGAAGTAAGTCGAGGCATCGCACATCGACGTGAAACAAAGCGGGGCGCCTTTTGGCGCCCCGCTTGCGTCTTGCGTGATGTTCGTCATGCCGAAAGTCGACTCTGACCCCTGTTTCTCTGAAAGAAGTTCAGGTGTTGCCAGCGGCGCTGCAAGTGGTCGTGGATGGGTTGGTCGACAGCGCCGCAGGCCGGGCACGCCAGCCGCTTGGCTGTGTTCTCTGCCGTGAACACGATGCGGCCTTCGGCTTGCTGGAAGTCGACGTGGATGACGCGCCACGGCGCGGCGAGCCCGGGGGCTTGGGTGAAGAGCGTTTCCATCGTGCCAGCCTGCCTGCTGCGGGGTGGCTACCGCAAGATCGGCTGCGTGTCACCCACACCAGACGCGAGAGAGCCAAACCGGTAGCGCGTCTATAATCATTTAACCTGACACGTCTTGCGCTCAGGTTGACCGCTAACTTCGGAGATGTTGTGTGGCGTTAATTGAATGCCCTGAATGCGGATCGAAGGTCAGCGATACGGCAAAAGCCTGCCCGAGTTGCGGTCATCCCATAAGTCCTGGACCTCCGGCCGCTGCCGCTAAGCCCAAAAAGGCAGCGAACCCGGTAGCCGCAGTTATGGGGTTGGTTTTGTTTGTGATCGTGTGCGGCCCCCTTTTCTTTGGTGGATCTGACGACAAGGGCCATACGGCAAGTGCCTCGGCTCCGACAGCGGAGATCGCGAAGGTCATCGACGACGCGACACCACTGCCGAACTGTTTACTGAGCGACGTGCGATTGCCGGACGTCTCAGGGACAACCGGAACGGACATGGAAGATATTTGTAACGAAATTAGTTTGGTACAAGGTGGGAAAGCACCTTCCAGTCACTTTCTGGTGGAGACGGCGAAGGCAACCTTTGTCTTCCGTGTTCACGGTTACGACGTTCCACCTAAGGGCATCGCCTACCAACTTATGAATGTCATTGAGGCTCGCGGGCAGGCGGATGCGAGTGAGGCTGTGAAACTACAGACTCTTGAAGTGGTGACGAAAATGTATGTCGCATGGAACGGACACATCACGCCGCAAGATGTGAACGCCTTCCTTCGCAGCGCGGGCGAATCGGCCCACGAGCTAAGTGACGAGGGGCTCACCTCCATGATGGCCCTCGTCTTGGAGCAAAAGAAGGAGGCCGGCGAGCAGTAGTCTCGCTGGCGGGAAATAGGGGGAACAGGGGTCAGAGTGGACTTTCGAGTCCCCTGATCGCCTTGTCGGGCAGAAACAAGGGGGGCAGGATCACCTGTCGTGGTGAAACGAGGCTTCAAGCTGGCAAGCCGTATTGCCCCGCCGCTGACGTGCGGTGCTCGCATCACTTCGCCTGCAACGTCTCCATCGCCTTTTTCGCATCGGCGTGCGCGACATCCAGCGTGGTGGTCTTCAGCCCCTGCTCGGCCTGATCCAGCGCGGCATGCAGATGGGCCTCGACGGCAGCATCGCCCTTGGCGTCGACGATGGCGCCCTGGCCCAGGCCCTTGCAGGGATTCGCCGCCTTGGCGTCGAAGCCCTTGCCGGACGGCCCGACCAGGCAGTTCACCACGTGATGCAGATGCGCATGCGCCGTGGCGAGATCCGTCGCGCCCAGCGCCATGCCGGCATGCGCGCTGGCGGTAGCGATCTGCTTCGCTGCCGCGCCGTTCGCGTCCGCCGCCGACGCGGCGAGCGGCAAGGCAAACGCCAGCAACAGTACCGGCAATCCACGCATACGGTGCTTCGTCATGGCACGACTCCCGAACGGCGCGGCGCGAGCCGCAGTTGCCCGACTATGCATCCGCCTTCGTTAGGAAAGGGCAAAGACGTACCACAGGTCATGCCGCCGGCGCCGTGGCGCAATTCTGGACTCGACGCCTACCCGTATGGGGATCGTCACCATGGCCCGCGCGATCACCACGGCACGCGTCGCCCCAGGTAATCGAGGTACTGCAGCCCCGGCTTGCCCGACTGCGCCTCGATGGTGTCCACCAGCTTCGGAATGCTCTCGTCGATGCCGAGGCGCGCATCAGGGCCGCCCAGGTCGGTGCGCACCCAGCCAGGCGCCAACAGCAGCAACGTTCTGGCATCGCCAGCATGGCGAGCGGCGTAGCTGCGCATGAACATGTTGAGCGCGGCCTTGCTGCTGCGATACACCTCGTGGCCGCCGCGCTCGTTGTTGGCAACGCTGCCCTGCCCGGACGACATGATGGCGATCGTGCCGGCCGGCAGCACGCGATCCTGCAAGGCCTCGATGACGCGCAGCGGGCTCAATGCGTTGGTGACCATCACGCGCACGAATTCCTCGGTCGGCACATCGGCAATCGTTTCGTGGTCGGCGTTCGCGACGCCGGCATTGACGAACAGCATGTCGAACATCCGTGACGCGAGCCGCGCGCCCAGCGCATCCACCTGATCCGGATGGTTGATGTCGACGTTCTCGATCTCAAGCCGCCCGCCGCTGGCCTGTGCCAATCCGCGCAAACCGGACGAGCTTGCGCTGCGCTCGGTGGCGACGACGTTCCAGCCGCGCTTGAGGTAGGCCTCCGCAAGCGCCAGGCCCAGCCCGCGCGACGCGCCGATCAGCAGCAGGTTTTTGTTCGGGGCGGAAGCTGGCATCTACAATCTCCGATAGCGGCATGTGCATCGGCGGTCAGCATAGCGATGCCGCGCTGGTGCGGAAGCTGCGTCCGCCGCATTCCATACCTGCATCCCGCGCCATGCCAGGCAAACTTCCTCGTCCCATGTCCGACGCCGACCTGAACCTGCTGACCGCACTGGATGCCCTGCTCGCCGAGGGCAGCGTGGCCGGCGCCGCGCGTCGGCTGGGACTGAGTGCGTCGGCGATGAGCCGGACGCTCGCTCGCTTGCGCGCGGCTACCGGCGATCCGCTGCTGGTTCGCGCTGGCCGCGCCATGGTGGCTACGCCGCATGCCGTGGCGCTGCGCGAGCGCGTGCATCACTTGGCCCGCGATACCCGCGCAGTGTTGCGCCCGGCAGCAAGCGGCTTCGATCCCGCCACGTTGCAGCGATGCTTCACGATACGTGCCAACGAAAGCTTCGTGGAAATTTTCGCGGCGCGGCTGGTCGCGGCGGTCGCCACCGCGGCGACGCAGGTGCGGCTGCGTTTTGCGCCCAAGCCGGACAAGGACGTGCGCATGCTGCGGGAGGGACTGGTGGATCTTGAGATCGGCGTGCTCGGCGAATCGGGGCCAGAAGTGCGGATGCAAGGCCTCTTCCGCGACCGCTACGTGGGCGTGGTGCGGTGTGGCCATCCCCTGCTCGAACCGGGCCAGCTCACCGCCGCGCATTACGCAGCCTGCGGGCATATCGTCGCCTCGCGCCGGGGCCGCGCAGATGGCCCGGTGGACGCGGCGCTCGCCGAGCTGGGCCTGACGCGCAGAGTGGTGGCGGTGCTGCCGGGGTTCCGGGCCGCGCTCGCCGTCGCCAGCGCCTCTGACCTCGTGGCGCTGGTGACCGCATCCTTCTTCGATGCGACACAGGCGGCATGTTCGCCAGCCAGCCCGGCGAACGTCGCGAGTTTTCCGCTGCCGATCCGAACCATGCCGATCGCGGTTTCGCAGATGTGGCACCCACGTCTCGACGCCGACCCGGCGCACCGCTGGCTGCGTGGGCTGGTGCGGGCGAGCTGCCGCGAACAGACGCAATAAGGAACAGGGGGCAGAGTGAATTTTTCGCCGGCGGCAGCACGCCCAAGAACGTGCAGCAGTTCCTCGAAGAGAACTACCTGCGCCGGGATTCGCTGGGCGGGTTCCTCGCGCTGGCCGCCTTGCTCGAACACCTCGCCGAGCACTATCCCAACAAGCGCGCCGCGGCGCTGGCGAAGATGCGGGATCAGGCCAAGGGCCAGATCCTCGACCACGACAAATTCCCCGCCCGCAACGTTGGCGAACTCGACAACCGTGGCAGCCACTACCACCTCGCGCTGTACTGGGCGCAGGCGCTGACCACGCAGGACGGGGATGCGGAGCTGCAGGCGAAGTTCGCGCCGCTGGCGAAGGCATTGGCGGAGAGCGAGGCGAAGTTCGTCGGTGAGCTCAATGGCGCCAGGGCAAGAGCGTCGACATCAAGGGGCATTACCACCCGGATATGGCTCTCGTCGGCGCTGCGACGGACGCCGCAGCGCATTCAACCCCCGTTCCCGCGTCGCCCGCAACTATGGCGACTCTTGCCACAGCCCGCCAAGTTTGCGCCTGCCATGCACCTGCGCTCAGCCCTGATTTCTGCCGCTCTGGCGCTACTGCCCGCCACGAGCCAGGTCACCCACGCGCAGAGCACCGCCGGCACCACGCCGCCCCCGCCCGTTCCCGCCAACGTCCCGCTACTTGCCCCGGTGGTGGTCAGCGGCGTCGTCCCTGGCCCCGGCCTGTGGAAGGTGAGCAAGGACGATCACGTGCTTTGGGTGCTGGGCACGCTGTCGCCGCTGCCGGGCAGGATCCAGTGGGAGTCGCGCGAGGTGGCGCAGGTGCTGGCGCAGTCCAGGCAGGTGCTGTTGGCGCCGAAGATCACGCTGCATGCGGACGTCGGCTTCTTCGGCAAGCTGTTCTTGCTACCCAGCGCGTACAGCGCGCGCAAGAACCCGGACGGCAAGACGCTGGATCAGGTGATGGATGCGTCGACCCATGCGCGCTGGCTGGCGCTCAGGCAGAAGTATCCGGGCGAGGATCGCGGTGTCGAGCGCTGGCGCCCGCTGTTCGCCGCGCAAGACTTGTACAAGAAGGCCTTGCGTGCGAACGGGCTGAGCAACAACGGCGGCGTGCCGGGCACGGTGGCGGCGCTGGCCAAGGCCGATGGCGTGCCGGAAACGCCGGTGGAGTACCGCGTGGAGATCAAGCATCCCGGTGCCGCGATCAAGGCGTTCAAGGCCGGTGCGCCCAGCGACATGGAATGCTTCGGCGCCACGCTGGATGCCATCGAGCACGACCTGCCGGCGATGACCGCGCGCGCGAACGCCTGGGCCACCGGCGACCTGGACGCGCTGCGCACGCTGCCGGACAGCCACCGTCGCGATGCCTGCGTCACCGCGCTCGCCAGCGCGGGCTTTGCCCGGCAACTGGGCCTGGCCGACGTGCCGGCGCAGCTGCGGGCCAGCTGGCTGGCGGCTGCGAAGCAGGCGCTGGCGAGCGACACGGTGAGCTTTGCCATGCTGCCGATGGACGAGCTGCTCTCGCCCAACGGCTACCTCGCCGCGCTCAAGGCGCAGGGCTATGCCGTGGAAGCGCCGATCGGGCTGGACGACGACGCGCCCGCCGCTTCCTCCGGCAGCGCGCCCGCTGCGGCTGATACGCCATGATGCCGCGCTGAACTTTGCCGCCGACGGCCTGTCCGAAGCAGGCCCGGCGGCCCCATGTCGCCATCAACGAGCAAGGATGAAAGGATGCACAAGCGAGTGTGGATGGCCGCGATGCTCGGCCTGATGAACCTGCCGGCCCTCGCGCAAACCGTGCCCGCACCTGCGGCCACGGCGGCGAAGACCCTGCCCGCCGTGGTGGTCAGCGGCGAGTTGCCGGGGCCGGGGCTGTGGAGGGTAAGCAAGGGCGATCACGTGCTGTGGATACTCGGCACGCAGTCGCCGCTGCCGAAGAAGATGCAGTGGCAAGCGCAACAGGTGGAGGCCACCGAGCTGGCCGCGCAGGCGCTGCTCTTGCCGCCGGCCATCGAGGTGAACGCGAAGGGTGGTTTCTTCAGTCACCTGTTGCTCTTGCCGCGCCTGATCGGCATTCGCAAGAACCCCGACGACAAGAAACTGGTGGATGTCCTGCCGCCACCGGTGTACGCGCGCTGGCTGGTCTTGAAGGCGCGTTATCTCGGTCACGACAACGGGGTGGAGAAGTTCCGGCCGATCTTTGCGGCCGGCGAACTGTACGAGGCCGCGGTGAAACAGGCTGGCCTCAGCGACGACGACATCGCCGGCAAGCGGATGCGCAAGCTCGCCAAGCAGCACGGCATCCCGCAGGTGAGCACCAGTTTCAAGTTCACCATCGATGATCCGAAGCAGGCGCTCACGACCTTCCGCCACGGCAGCATGGACGACACCGCCTGTCTGGTGCAGACCATGGATCGCATCGAGCACGACCTGCCGCACATGCAGGCGGCGGCCAATGCCTGGGCCACTGGCGATATCGACACGCTGACGGCCCTGCGCCGCGAGCACCACAGCGACGCCTGCACCGACGCCTTCGACGGTTCCGACCTCGCGCGCCAGCAAGGCCTCGACAACGTGCCGGCCAAGGTGGAGCAGGGCTGGCTGACAGCCGCCGACGCGGCGCTGGCGAAAAACCGCAGCACGCTGGCACTGCTGCCGATGGGCGAGCTGCTCTCGCCCACCGGCTATCTCGCCAAGCTCAAGGCGCAGGGCTACTCGGTGGCCTCGCCCAGCGAGCTGGACGACGAACCGGCGCCAGCGTCCAGCACCGCGCCCAGCCCGGCCGGCAGCACCACGGGAGCACTCGCGCGCTGAGGCGCGGCGCTGGCGCGGTCGAGCCGTTCGATCGCTTCGGTGGGCAGCGTGAGCCGCAGTGCGCCCAGCAATTCCTCAAGCTGCGCCACGCTGGTCGCGCTGGCGATGGGCGCGGTGACGCCGGGGCGGGCCATCAGCCAGGCCAGCGCCACCTGTACGGGTGTGGCGTGCTGCGCGGCAGCCACTTCATCCAGCGCGGCCAGCACGGCCAGGCCGCGCGGGTTCAGGTGGCGCTGTGCCGCACGGCCGCGCGCGGCGCTCTTGGCAAGGTCGGCGGCGCAGCGGTATTTGCCGCTGAGAAAGCCGCTGGCCAGCGCGTAGTAGCAAATCACGCCCAGGCCTTCCCGGCGCGCCAGCGGTTCGAGCTCGGCCTCGTAGGCGGCGCGCGCCACCAGGCTGTATTCGGGTTGCAGGCATTCGTAGCGCGGCAGGCCGTGCTCGCGCGCCACCGCCAGCGCGGTTTCGAGGCGGCCGGCGCGAAAGTTGGAGGCGCCGATGGCACGCAGCTTGCCGGCTTCGATCAGCCGCGCGAATTCGCCGAGGATGTCGGCCATCGGCACGCTGGCATCGTCCTCGTGGGCGAAGTAGAGATCGAGGTGGTCGGTATGCAGGCGGCGCAGCGAGTCGTCCAGTGCGACGCGGATGTTGATGGGTCGCAGGCCGCTGCGGCGATCCCACTTGCCGACCTTGCTGGCGAGCAGCACGCGCTCGCGCTTGCCGCCTTGCTGCAGCCAGCGGCCGATCAGGGTCTCCGATTCGCCGCCGCGATTGCCCGGCACCCAGGCCGGGTAGACGTCGGCGGTGTCGACGAGGTTGCCGCCACCGTCGACGAAGGCATCGAGCAGCTCGAATGCACGCCGCTCGCTCACGCTCCAGCCGAAGACGTTGGCGCCGAAGACCAGCGGCGCGATGGCGAGCGGGGAACGGCCAAGGGGACGCAGCGGCATGGGAATCTCCTGCGGGATGGGGCCCCGATGATGGCGCGATGCGGTGTGCTGGCGCCATGAGGCGGGTCAGGCCGCGCCGGGGCATCCGCTACAATGCGCGGCATAAATCATCGCGACACCATGAGGATTTCCTATGCAGCGCACCGCCATCCTCGTCGACGGCGCTTTTTTCCTTGCCCGCTACCGCAAGGTATGGGGCGAGCGCGACGCCAGCGACGCACGCACCGTGGCCAAGACCGTGTTCGGCATGGCGCTGGAACACCTGAAGGCGCTGGATCGCCCGCGCGAATCGCTGTACCGCATCTTCTTCTACGACTGCCCGCCGCTGGACAGGATCTTCGTGCGCCCGGTGAGCGGCGAGAGCGCGGATTTCGGCAAGAGCGGCGCCGCCGCGTTCCGCCGCGAGCTGCACGACCAGCTGCGCCGCCAGCGCAAGATGGCGCTGCGCCTGGGCCGGCTGGCCGAACGCGGTGAGTGGAAGCTGAAGCACCAGACCCTGCAGCAGCTGCGCGACGGCAGCCTGAAGTGGGACGAGCTGCGCGACGACCATTATGAGCCGGACATGCGGCAGACCCAGGTCGACATGAAAATCGGCATCGACATCGCCGCGCTGGCGCACAAGCAGCAGGTGGATCAGATCGTGCTGGTGGCCGGCGATGCGGATTTCATTCCGGCGGCGAAGCTGGCGCGGCGCGAAGGCATCGATTTCATCCTCGACCCGATGTGGCAGGGCATCGCCAGCGACCTGCACGAGCATATCGACGGCTTGCAGTCGGTGTGCCCACGGCCGTTTTGACGCGGCGTTTTTCGCAAAAAGTGATCGCCCGCGAGCGGGCTCCTACGAAGCGCGGTCAGGTTCGGCGGTAGAGCAGATCCCACACGCCGTGGCCGAGGCGCAGCCCGCGCCGCTCGAAGTGGGTTTCGATGCGCCATGCGGGCTGGTCGGCGTACTGGCCGGGCGCCACCGCATTGCGCCAGGCGGGCGCGGCTTCCATCACCTCCAGCATGTGCTCGGCGTAGGGCTGCCAGTCGGTGGCCAGGTGCAGCAGGCCGCCCGGTGCCATGCGCGAGGCGAGCAGGGCGACGAACTCGGGCTGGATGATGCGGCGCTTGTGGTGGCGCTTCTTGTGCCAGGGGTCGGGGAACCAGATGCGCGCCTCGGCGAGCGTGTCCGGCGCGATCTCGTGCGCCAGCACCTCCACCGCGTCGTGCCTGTACAGACGCACGTTGCGCGCGTCGTGCGCGGCCAGGGTGTTCATCAAGCGGCCCACGCCGGGGCCGTGCACTTCCACGCCAAGGTAGTCGCGCGCGCCGTCGTGCTCGCTGGCGAAGGCCAGCGCCTCGCCGTTGCCGAAGCCGATCTCCAGCACCAGCGGCGCGGCGCGGCCGAAGCGGGCGGGGAAATCCTGCCGGTTTCCGCTGTAGTCGATGCCGAAGCGGGCCCAGTGCTCCTCGAAGGCGCGCTGCTGGGCGGGCGTCATGCGGCCCTCGCGCAGCACGAAGCTGCGGATGCGGCGCAGGTGGTCGGGGGGCGGGGTGTCGTCGTGGGTCATGGCAGCGCGGCCGGGGGCGCGATCGGCAATCGTCCATTGTAGCGGCGTGCGGCGTTGCACCGCGCACGAAAAACCCGCGCGTGGCGGGTTTCTCGTGCGGCTTGCGTTGGCGTGGGCGGTGCTTCAGTGCTGCTGTTGGTCGTCCTTGCGCGAAGGCTCGTGGCGCGGCGGTTCGGCGCGGTGCTGGGCCGATTCGGCCGGCCGCGGCGCCTCCCGCGGTGGCTGAAAGCTGGGGCGCGGCGGCTCGTAGCGGGGCGGCTGATAGCTGGGCTCGCGCGGCGGCTGGTAGTTCTGGCGCGGGGGTTCCTGGCGCGGTGGCTGGTAGGCCGGTTCGCGCGGGGGCTCGTCGCGGGGCGCCCGGTCGTTGCGCGTTTGCGCGGGTTGTTCGACGGGGCGCGGCGGTTCGTAGCGCGGCGGCTGGTAGGCCGGTTCGCGACGATATGGCGGTGCGTCGGCCGGCGCACGTTCAAAACGCGGCGGCTGCGGCGGGTTGTTGTCGGCGGGACGTGGCGGCGCCACTGCGTGGCGGCTCCCGGGGTCGCGGAGGTCGCCCGCACCGACGCGCGGCGCGGGTTCATCCACGCTGCGGATGGGCGCCACTGCGGGTAGACGGCGCGGCTCACCGCGCGGATGAGCGTAGCTGGATGAGGGCAACGCGCCGGCTTGCACGGGCTCGGGCTGACGCACACGGGACATGTCGACCGGCGCGGGCTCGGTGCGCGGCAGGTTGCCACGCGCCGAACCGGTGCGATCCACCATGGGCGGCTCGCGTGTTGGCTCGCGTGCCGGTTCACCGCTGTCCGCGATGCGCGGGCCGCCGTGCGCGTTCAACACGCGCACGTTGTTGAACGGCGCCTGCACGCGCGGCATGGGGCGAGGGGCCGTGTCGCCGGCGGGGTGCGTCACCGGCAGTGCGGTCGGTGGCGGCGTGCGCGCCACCACGTTGCGGCGGAAGTCGGCGGTGGGCAGCGGACGGGCCTGCTCGCCGCGCAGCGGCGCGATGGCGCGCGGGGTCGGGCGCAGTGTGTTCACGCCGCGCGCCATTACCGGCGCCACCGCGATCTCGTGCGGATCCATCCGCAGCAGGTCGCGCTGTACATGCCGGCCGTCGGCGAAGGCATGGCCCGGTACTGCCGTGAAGCCGTGCGGCGCGGTGCGGTTGGCCCAGTGATGATCGGCCGGCACGCGGCCGTCGCGGTAGTCGGCGTAGTGGCGATCGATGTTGTTGATGACCGTGGTGCGGTTGTAGGTGTTGTGCACGTAGATGTTGGTGATGTTCACGCGCTGGTAGTAGTGGCGGTCGCAGTGGTACCAGGGGTTGTAGATTTCGCCCGGGCCCAGCGGGAACCAGCCCACGGGGCCGACGCCGATGGAGACGCTCCAGCCGCCACCGCCGACGAAGGCCACCAACGCCGGGGCATACACCGGGCGCACCACGATCGGGCCGGGGATCCAGCCCCATGCGCCACCGACGAAGGCCCAACGGCCGTAGTGGTAGGGCGCGAAACCCCATGGCGCGTCGTCCACCCAGGTCCAGCCCCACGGCGCGATCCAGGCCCAGTGGCCGGTGCGGTAGGGCGCCCAGTCCGCGGGCATCGCGCTCGGGTACCACACCGCGCCATATTCGCTGCTGGTTTGCCAGCGGCCGTACTGGTCGAGATCCTGATAGCCCACCACGTCGGTGGAGACGTAGCGGCGCGTGACCGATTGCGTATAGCGTCGGTCGCGCTGGCTGCTCCAGGCGTCGAAGGCGTCGCCGGCGCCGATGTCGGTAATCATCAATGCGCCCAGCCCGGCGTCGTTGAACTGGTAGCTGCGGCCGGCGAACACGTCGCGGCTGGCGTTGTTCTCGCCGTAGACGGTGGCCTGGCCATCCATCACGCTCACCCGCGTGCCCTGGCCGTCATTGTCCACGTCCACCCGGTAGCTGCCGGGTCGGGTCACCACCAGTGCCAGCGTGGGCGTATCGATCTCGTAGCTCTGGCCCTGGTCCAGGTGGCGCACGCTGAGATTCACCGTGCCGCGGGTGAGTTCCACCTGGGCGAGGTTGTCGTTCAGGTTCAGCAGGCCGAAGTCGGTGTTGCCGGCCATGCGCAGCACGCCGCCGCCCAGCTCCAGCTCGGCGCGCGCGCCGTTGCCGGTGGCAAGTTTGTCGCCGGTGGTCAGCGGGCGGTTGATGTCGGCGTCGGCCCAGGTCTGGCTGCCAGTTGGCAGCAGGCCGAGGTTGCCGCTGAGGTAGGACAGCCGCGCCACGCGGTCGGGCGGCGCGGTGGTGTCACCGGCGGTCGATTGCGCCTGCGCGAGCGCGGCGGTGGCGCACAACAGCAGTACGGCGCAGGGCCGCCAGTGGCGGCGCCATGAAGCAAGCAAGGGTGCAAGCACACGCATCGGAGTCTCCTGTTTCCTGGTGCAGCGCGACGCTGCCGCGCGTCGCGCGGCCTCGGTTCGATTATGGGCACGGTGCGCGCCGCGATGACGGCCGCCAGGGGGTTTGCTGCGCTGCGGGTTCAGCCGGCGGACACGCGGCAGCGGGCTGGTGTTCATGCTCCGGGACGTGGCGGCGATTCCCACCGGTCGCTTCCCGGGTTACCATCCGCCGGCCGATGCGGGTGTAGCTCAATGGCAGAGCTGTAGCTTCCCAAGCTACTGACGAGGGTTCGATTCCCTTCACCCGCTCCACGCATGGCGCGGCCACGCCAGTTGCTGTCGTCCTCCGATCGCATCGACATCGCTACGGCACCGCCATGAAAATCGCCATCCTCTCGCGCAACGTACGGTTGTATTCCACCCGGCGCCTGGTGGAGGCGGCGCGTGCGCGCGGCCATGTGGTGCGCGTGCTCGACCCCCTGCGCTGCTACGTGCGCATCGCGCCGGGCGACGTGGCGATCCGCTACAAGGGGCGGCCGGTGCGCGACATCGACGCGGTGATTCCACGCATCGGCACGCAAAGCACCTTCTACGGCACCGCCGTGCTGCGCCAATTGGAGATGGCCGGCGTGTACACGCCCAACGGTTCGGATGCGGTGCTGCGCGCACGCGACAAGCTGCGCTGTCTGCAGATCCTCGCCGCGCAGGACATCGCCATGCCGGTCACCGTGTTCGGCGACAACCCGGACGACACCGAGGATCTCATGGCGCTGCTCGGTGAACCGCCGCATGTCATCAAGTTGAACGAGGGCAGCCAGGGCACCGGCGTGGTGCTGGCCGAGAAACACGCCGCCTCGCGCAGCGTGATCGAGGCCTTCCGCGGCCTGTATGCCAACTTCCTGGTGCAGGAATTCATCGCCGAGGCCAAGGGCTGCGACCTGCGTTGTTTCGTGGTGGGCGGCAAGGTGGTGGCGGCGATGCAGCGCACAGCGGGCGCGGGCGATTTCCGCGCCAACCTGCACCGCGGGGGCAGCGCCGCGCCGGTACGCCTGAGCAAGGAAGAGGGCCGTGTCGCGGTGCGTGCCGCCGAAGCGCTGGGACTGGGCGTGGCTGGCGTCGACCTGCTGCGCTCCGCGCGTGGCCCGCTGGTGCTGGAGGTGAACGCTTCGCCGGGGCTGGAGGGCATCGAGGCGGCCACGGGGGAGGATGTGGCCGGCGCCATCATCGAGCTGCTGCAGGTGCGGGTTGGCGCACGGTCGACGGCGGGTGCCGGCCGTCACGGAACGCTACGAAAGATGTAGTACGAAATCTTCGTTGATGGTCCGGATCGGCCTCGCCACTTGGCCGGTGAGATCAACGGCATGGTGCATGGGCTGCTGGAGGCTCAGCCGGTGGCGGCATCGCCCACCGGCGTTTTCGAGCAGGTGGCATTGCAGGCCATGCGCGGCTGGCGTTACGCCATGCCCGGCGGCGCGCCGATCGGACGGCATGATCGCCAGGTGCTGGTGTTTGATCCGCAGGCCGATGCGCTGCCTGCCGGCGACGGTGTGCTGGCGGCGGGCGGCGCCTGCCACGTGGTCACCGGTTCGCACATCTGCCGGAATTACGCGGCCGATGGCGCGGCGACGGTGGCGCATTAGGGAAACTCCGATTTTGCCCCGCTGTCGAAGTGAAGCCGCCACCCACCGAGCGTAACCGATGCCTCAGCAGCTGACCTTGGCCACGCAGTCCGATGCGGGTTTCGAAGCCCACCGCAAGACGACTCGCCGCGACGTGTTCCTGGCCGAGATGGACAAGGTGGTGCCGTGGACCGAGCTGTGCGCGGTGATCGAGCCGTTCTACCCCAAGCCGCGTGCCGACGGCGGTGGCCGCCCGAGCGTGGGCCTGGAAAGAATGTTGCGCATCCACTTTCTGCAGCAGTGGTACGCGCTGTCCGACCCGGCGGTGGAGGAGGCGCTGTACGACTCGGCGGCGATGCGCCGGTTTGTGGGCATTGACCTGGGCCGCGAATCGGCGCCGGACGAGACGACGGTGTGCAAGTTCCGCCACCTGTTGGAGCGGCACGGGCTGGCCGACCAACTGTTTGCGACCGTGGGCAAGCACCTGAAACGGCATGGCTTCAAGCTGTCGCAAGGCACGATCGTGGACGCCACGATCATCGCGGCCGCGCCATCGACGAAGAACAAGGTCAAGGCGCGCGACCCGGAGATGCACCAAACCAAGAAGGGCAATCAGTGGTTCTTCGGCATGAAGGCGCACATCGGCGTCGATGCTGAAAGCGGCCTGGTGCACACGGTAAAGGGAACGGCGGCGAACGTGGCTGACGTGACCGAGGTGCCGAACCTGCTGCACGGCAAGGAGCGGCATGTGTTCGGCGATGCGGGCTACACCGGCGCCGAGAAGCGGGCTGTGAAGCGCGGGCGCACGTTCTGGATCGCGGCCAAGCGCAGCGTGGTGAAGGCCATCGACGATACCAAGCTGCGCGAAATTACCGAGCAGCTGGAACACGCGAAGGCCTCGATCCGTGCCGCGGTGGAACACCCGTTCCGGGTCATCAAGCGCCAGTTCGGCTATGTGAAGGTGCGCTACAAGGGCCTGGTCAAGAACACCGCCCAGGTCAAGACGCTGCTCGCGCTGGGCAACCTGTGGATGGCACGCAAGCATCTGCTGGCTTCCGTGGGGTAGGTGCGCCCGGAGAGCGCACCACAGCGGCCAAGGGAGGCAGCCGCGAGTGAAAAACCACATGCGAACCGGCGCAGGGGCGTGCACTCGACCATCGCCACGCTGCGCGCGCCACGAAAAATCCGGCGTCGTCACTGACAGTGGTTAATCAGACGATCCTTAGAAACCGCCGGAGGACGGGCGTATCGTGACCGGCGGATGTCCGCGCCGAAGTCGCGGCCGCTGCCATGCCTGCATCCGGCCCGCAGCGGGTAGGGGCAAAGCTTGTTAAGCTGGCACACCCGACCGGCCGCTGGTGCCGGTGCCTCCGCGGAGCGGCACATGCGCGTACTGGTGATCGAAGACAACAGCGATATCGCCACCAATATCGGCGACTATCTGGAAGACCGCGGCCATGTGGTGGATTTCGCCGGCGATGGCGTCACCGGGTTGCATCTGGCGGTGGTGAACGATTTCGACGTGATCGTGCTCGACCTCACCCTGCCGGGTCTGGACGGGCTGGAGGTGGCGAAGAAACTGCGCCACGAGGCGCACAAGCAGACGCCGATCCTGATGCTCACCGCGCGCGACGCGCTGGAGCAGAAGCTCACCGGCTTCGAGTCCGGCGCCGACGACTACATGACCAAGCCGTTCGCGCTGGCCGAACTGTCCGCGCGGCTGGAAGTGCTGGCGCGGCGCGGCAAGGGCCCGCAGAGCCGCGTGCTCAAGGTGGCCGACCTCACCTTCAACCTCGACACGCTCACGGTGAATCGCGCCGGCAAGGCGATCCAGCTGAACCCGATCGGCCTCAAGCTCTTGCAGGCGCTGATGGAAGCCAGTCCCGCCGTGGTGACGCGGCAGGATCTGGAGCAGAAGGTGTGGGGCGAGGAGTTGCCCGATTCCGACTCGCTGCGCGTGCACATCCACGGTTTGCGCGCGGCCATCGACAAGCCGTTCGAGAAGCCGCTGATCCACACCCGGCACGGCATTGGCTACCGCATGGTTGACCCTGACGCGATCCAGGCCTGATGCAGTCCAGACGCAAGCTTCGGTTCCGCCTCGTCATCTCCTTCGCGTTGTTCGGCTTCGGCCTCAGCGCCCTGTTCGCCGTGGCCTCGCTCTACGTGCGCGCCAAGGTGGAAGACCAACTGGTGGTATCGGCGCTGCAGCACGATGCCGACCAGGCGGTGGACAAGGTCATCGCGCACCCCGGCCAGCCCGCCAGTTCGGAATTGATCGACGCCTGGATGTGGAGTGACCGCACCCTCTACAAGGCGCCGTTGGCGTGGCAGAACCTGGCCACCGGCGTCTACGACATGCATGACGTGGACGAGCAAGGCCGCCCGCGGCACTACAAGCTGGCGGTGCGGCGCAAGGGCGACATCATCGGCTTCGTGCGCTACGACGTGAGCCGCGAGGAGCTGGGCAAGCGGCAGCTCATCACCTCGTTGATCGTGGTGGTGCTGCTGTTCAGCCTGCTCTCGCTGGCGATCGGCCTGTGGTTGTCGCGGCGCGTGCTCAAGCCGGTGACCCAGCTCGCCAAACGTATCCGCGACTTTCGCAAGATTGGCAAGGCCGAGCCGCTGGCGTCGCATTTTGCCGACGATGAAGTGGGCGAGCTGGCGCAGGCGCTGGACGACTATTCGGCGCGGCTCACCGCGATGGTGGAGCGCGACCGCGAGTTCAATTCGGATGTGAGCCACGAACTGCGCACGCCGCTGGCGGTGATCGCCAGCACCACCGAACTGCTGCAGGGCTCGCCCGACCTTACGCCCAAGCTGGCCGAGCGGCTCAAGCGCATCGAGCGCGCCTCGCGCCAGGCCACCGAGCTGATCGAGGCGCTGCTGCTGCTCTCGCGCGCCGAACGGCGTGGTCCCACCCGCGGCGAAACCACCGAGGTGGGCAAGGTCGCCGCCGACGTGATCGAGAGCCAGCGTCCGCAGTTGCGCGGCAAGCCGGTGGAGATCGAGCTGGAAGCGCGCGAGCCGCTCAGCGTCAACGCGCCGGCCTCGGTGCTGTCGGTGGCGCTCACCAACCTGATCGGCAACGCCATCAAGTACACGCTGGAAGGCACGGTGCGCGTGGAAGTGGGCGCAGGCCGCATCGAGGTGATCGACACCGGCCCCGGCATCAAGCCGGAGGACGCCGAGCGGCTATTCCAGCGTGGCGTGCGCGGCGAAGGCGCCGGCGGCAGCGGCGCCGGCCTCGGCCTCGCCATCGTGCGCCGGTTGTGCGAACTCTACGGCTGGCAGGTGGCCATGCGCCCGCGCGGCGAGCGCAATGGCGCCATCGCCAGCATCGAGTTCGGCTGAAACGTCAGCGGAAGCGCAGCGCCAGCCAGGACAACAGCGCCAGCAGGTTGATGCCCAGCCGCGAAGCGGCCGGCCCGCCCAGCGCCAGCACGAAGCCCTCGCTGCCGAAGTGCCAATCCAGCCCCGGCCGCAGCGGCAGGTGCAGTACGGCGAACACGTTGAAGTAGGCGCCGCAGTGCATGGCGTAGCTGAAGACCGGTGTGGCGAGCAGCGGCAGTTGCAGCAGCTGCGCGACCTGCGAGAAACGCACGCCGCGCTCGCTGTTGGATAGCAGCAGCACGCCGGCCGTCAGCACGAAGGCATAGGCGGCCAGCGCCAGCGCGGCCAGCAACGAGGCGTGTGCGAAGCCGGACATCAGGAGTTCGCGCAGCTTGGTGGCGAAGCCATAGAAGCCGCCGGCCACCTCGAATATGCCGATCAGGCGGAACAGCAGCAGGCGCATGCAGGGGACATCCGAGGGGTGGACGGTGCGGGACGGATCAGCGCGAGCCGGCGCTCGCTGCTGTGGCCGGCAGTGGTGCGGGGTCGACGTTTGCCTGCACCGGCGGCCGAGGCGGGAAGGGTGCTACCGGGGTGGCGTCGCTGGCGCGGCGTGCCAGCCCGCCGTGCTTGAACAGGTCGCTGGCCACCTGGTAATAGGCGATGGTGGTGTCGACCAGCGACTGCTTGACCGGCGAGACCGGAGTGGCGTCGCCGGTGGCGAAGTCTGGCTTCAGCTGTTCGACGCGTCGGCGCGGTTCGAGGATGGAGAGCGTGTCGCCGCGCAGATAGCCGAGTTTTTCGTAGGTGCCGGGGAAGGCGTGGCCTTGCTCCGGCGCGCGCTGGAACACGTCCTGGCCGAAGAAGCGCGAGCGGTAGCTGAAGTCGAGCAGGCCGAGCAGGGTGGGCGGGATGTCGAGCTGGCCCATCAACGCGTGCACGCGGCGCGGCGCGATGTGGTCGGGCGCGTAGATCCACAGCGGGATGTGGTAGCGGTTGATCGGCAGGCTGGTCTTGCCCGCGCTCGACGCGCAATGGTCGGCGGTGATGACGAATACGGTGTTGGCGAAATACGGCTTGGTGCGCGCGCGTTCGATGAAGTCCTTGATCGACCAGTCGGTATAGGCCACCGCGCCGGGCCGCGAGGGCGAGCTCCACTTCACCCGTCCGGCCGGGTAGGTGTAGGGGCGGTGGTTGGAGGTGGTCATGATGTGCAGGAAGAACGGCTTGCCCGCGGCGTGCGCCTGATCCATCTGCCGCAGCGCCAGCGTGTACAGATCCTCGTCGGCCACGCCCCACACGTTCTGGCTGTGGATGGGCATGTCTTTCGGGATCGCGCTGCGGTCCACGTCGGTGTAGCCGTTGTGGCCGAAGAAGTAGTTCATGTTGTCGAAGTAGCCGTAGCCGCCGTAGACGAACTCCGACACGTAGCCGCGATCGTTGAACACGCTGGCCAGCGAGAACAGGTTCTCGTTGTTCTGCTCGCGCACCAGCGAATCACCCGGCGTGGGCGGCACCGACAGCGCCAGCGCCTCCAGCCCGCGCACCGTGCGCGTGCCGTTGGCGTAGAGGTGGTCGAAGAACAGGCTCTTGGACACCAGCGAGTCGAGAAAGGGCGTGAGGCCTTGCGTGTTGCCGAAGGTGCCGAGGTAGTCGCCCGACAGGCTCTCCACGCTGATGAGCACCACGTTGAGGTGCTGCTCCGGGCCGACGGCGCGGATCTCGCGGGTGAGGTCGCGCGGATCGTTGCTGACGAAGCTGGCGTTGGGTGCGGCCAGATCCTTGCGCACGATGGCGAAGGCCGTGTCATCGGGCAGCGAGCGGTAGAACTTCTTGAAGTCGAGATGGCTGGAGCGGAACGCCGCGAAGAACTGGTAGATGCCGTTGCCGGCCAGTTCGTTGACGTAATTGTTGGCGGTGCGATCCTTCAGCTCGCCGTTCACGCCGGCCACCGAGACGATGGTGAGCACGAGCCACACCAGCGGCACGCGGGCGCGCTGCATGAGTGTGCTGCCACTGTCCTGCGCGCGCAGGCTGCGGCGGGAAGCCAGGAACACCAGCAGCGCCAGCACCACCAGCAGGCCCAGCCACAGCCCCACCGGGTAGGACTCGCGGATGTTGCCGATCACCTCGGTGGTGTAGACGAGGTAGTCCACCGCGATGAAGTTGAAGCGCACGCTGAACTCGTTCCAGAACACCAGCTCCGCGGCGGCCACGAACAGCAGCCCGTATAGCAGCGCGAGGCCGAGCACGTACAGCCCCCATTGTCCGTTGGCGCGGGTGTAGGTCAGCGCGGGCAGTGGCAGGAAGAACAGGAACAGCACGAGGATTGGCCACGATTCGTGCAGGTGCACGTGCCAGAGCAGGAACAGCGCGCCCAGGCAGGCCGCGTACAGCGCGCCCAGCAGCAGCAGCCAGGCCAGCCAGCGGCCCAGTCCGGTCACCGGCGCGGCGCGCGTGGGCACCAGCCACAGGTACAGCACCAGCGGCCAGGCGACGTAGATGAGGGTGACGAGGTCGTAGCCCAGGCCCACACCGAAGGCGTACAGCCAGTGCAGCGGAGTGGATGCCACGTTGTGGCCGGACATCACCAGTAGCGCCACGCGTGTCGCGAAGCCGAGGACGAGATAGCCGATGCCCAGCCACCACAGCGGACGGAAGCGCTGGCGCAGCGGCGAGGAGGTGAACAAGGGGCGCGTCACGGCAGGCTCCGGTCGAACTTGGGAAATCACGGCGCACGCCGTACCAGCGTGCGTTATACACGGGCCGGGCGCGATTTACACGGTCGCGGCCTGTGAGGATTTCCGCTTCCTGTGGAAATCCTCATCGACGCGTCCGGCGCAGATCCGTACGCGTCTCCGCGAATCAATCACTTGCGTGATCGACCCGCGATCGGCCCTCCGTGGCCGGGCTTCGAGGCTGAAAAATCACAGTCTCTCAGCCTGCGCGATGGCGGCCAGTCGTGCGCGCTGCATCGCCGCGCCGATGGCCGGGCCGGCGAGTCCCTGCGCCACGAACGGCGCCGCGCCGACGGCCGCCGCCGCCGCGCAGGCGCGGCGCAGCCAGGCGGCTTGCGGGTAGTCGTCGTGCTCGTGGCCGGGCCGGCCGCGAGCGTCGGCCTGGCAGGCGGCGAGCAGGGTTTCCAGCCGCTGCGGCCGGCGCAGCGCATCGAGCGCGCCGAGCAGTTTCAGCGTGGTGGCTGGCTTCAGTTCGCACGCGCGGTGCACGTTGGTGTGCTCGCGGCAGGTCAGTTCGGCCAGCGCGGCGTGTTCGGTCGGCACCTTGAGTCGCGCGCACAACGCGCGCAGCGGCGCCACGCCGCGCTGCTCGTGGCCGATATGGCGCGGCAGCACGGCGGCCGGCGTCAGCGCCTTGCCAAGGTCGTGGGTGAGCGCGCAAAAGCCCACCAGGTCGTCACCGGGCGCCAGCGCTGCCGCCGCATCCAGCACCAGCTCCAGGTGGATGCCGGTGTCCACCTCGGGGTGGTAGTCCGCACGCTGCGGCACGCCGTAGAGCGCGTCCACCTCGGGAAACAGCACGGCCAGCGCGCCGGCCTCGCGCAGCACGCGCAGGAAGGCCGACGGCTGCGGTTCGGCCAGCGCCTTGCGGGTTTCCGCCCACACCCGCTCGGGCACCAGGTGATCCACCTCGCCCGCGGCCACCATCTGCCGCAGCAGCGCCATCGTCTCGTCGGCCACGCGAAAGCCCAGCGGCGCGAAACGCGCGGCGAAACGCGCCACGCGCAAGAGCCGCACCGGGTCTTCCGCGAAGGCCGGCGAGACGTGGCGCAGCACGCGCGCCGCGATGTCGCGCGCACCGCCGTAGGGATCGATCAGCGCGCCGTGTTCATCCTGCGCGATGGCGTTGATGGTGAGGTCGCGGCGCAGGAGATCCTCCTCCAGCGTCACCGTGGGTTCGGCGTGGAAGCTGAAGCCGTGATAGCCGCGCCCGCTCTTGCGCTCGGTGCGCGCCAGCGCGTACTCCGCGCCCGTTCGCGGGTGCAGAAACACCGGGAAATCCTTGCCCACCGGCCGGTAGCCCAGCGCCAGCAGGTCGTCCGGGTGCGCCCCCGTCACCACGTAATCGCGGTCGCCGCCGGTGCGGCCAAGCAACTGGTCGCGGACGGCGCCGCCAACGAGATAGATCTGCATGGGGTGATTGTGGCACGGCGTGGCGGGAGACATTTCGGCCTCGGCGCGCCGTTGGCGTCTGTGAGCCGCAGGCGTGACGGCAGGTGGCTGGGCCATGACTTCCAGCCCGGGGCCGGTTTCCCGGGTGTTGAACGTTATGTTATAATATCGCAAAATATAGGTGCAGGAGTACCCTGCTGTCACCCATGGAATCCGGCACGTCATGAAGCACGCCACACCTTCCCTCACGCTGGCCTTCGCCCTTGGCCTGGCCTCCGCCCACGCCATGGCCGGCGCTGCCACCGCTGCCACCGCTGCCACCGCGCCCGCGGTGGCGGGGGACGACGGCGCACGCAATCAGCCCGCGCCCGGGGTGCGTGACCTGGGCGCGGTCAGCGTCTCCGCCGCGCTCGACCAGGCACGCAACGCGCTGTCGCCGGACACCGGCAGCAGCCAGTACGTGATCGACCAGAAGGCCATCGCGCAACTGCCGCTGGGCGCGTCCACGCCGGTGAACCAGGTGATCCTGCAGGCGCCGGGCGTGGTGCAGGATTCCTACGGTGGCCTGCACGTGCGCGGCGACCACGCGAACCTGCAGTACCGCATCAACGGCGTGATCGTGCCGGAGTCGATCTCCGGTTTCGGCCAGACGCTGGACGCACGCGCGATCAAGAGCGTGAGCCTGCTCGACGGCGCGCTGCCGGCGCAATACGGCCTGCGTACCGCCGCGGTGGTGGACATCACCACCAGGAGCGGCCACGAGCTCGGCAACGGCGGCAGTGTGGGCGTTACCGCCGGCTCGTTCGGCACGCTCAACCCGAATGCCTCGATCTGGGGCAACAGCGACCGCTGGAGCTGGTACCTCACCGGCAACTACCTCGAGAACGACGTCGGCATCGAGAACCCCACGGCCAGCCGCAAGCCCACCCACGACCACACCAACCAGGTGAAGGCGTTCGGCACGCTGAGCTACCTGATCGACGACGACACGCGCCTCAGCTTCATGTTCGGCGCCGCGAACAACCGCTTCGAGATTCCGAACCGGTCGGGCGAGACGCCGCAGTTCGGCTACCTCGACCGCACCGGTTTCGACTCCGCCAGACTCAACGAACAGCAGCACGAGCAGACCCGCTTCGGCGTGTTGTCGCTGCAGGGCAAGCTGGGCGCGACCGATTACCAGGTCTCGCTGGGCCAGCGTTACAGCGGCCTGCGGTACCTGCCCGACGACGTCGGTGACCTGATGTTCGACGGCGTGGCCGGCAGCATCCGCCAGGGTGATCGCGCGAGCACGCTGCAGGCGGATTTCGCGACAAGGCTCGACGAGGCGCACACCTTGCGCTACGGCCTGTACGGCAGCTTCGACCGCGCCGCCACGAACACGAATTCGCTGGTGTTCCCGGCCGACGCCGCGGGCAGCCAGGCCGGCACCACGCCGTTCGGCATCTTCACCGGCAACCGGATCGTGGCGAAGACCTGGTCCGGCTACGTGCAGGACGAATGGAGCATCGGCCAGGACTGGACGGTGAACTACGGCCTGCGCGGCGACATGTACAAGGCCTTCGGCGGCACGCAGAGCCAGCTCAGCCCGCGCCTCGGCGTGGTGTGGCAGGCTGGCGACAGCACCGCCGTGCATGCCGGCTACTCCCGCTACTTCACGCCGCCGGCCACCGAGATGATTACCGCCGCGAACATCGCGGCCTTCGCCGGCACCACCAACGCGGTGAAGAACTACGGCAACAACACCCCGCTGGCCGAGCGCGCCGACTACTTCGACATGGGCGTGTCGCAGAACCTCGGCAGCGCGTGGACGCTGGGCCTGGATACCTATTACCGCGAAGTGCGGCGCCTGCAGGACGAGGGCCAGTTCGGCCAGGCGCTGGTGTACTCCACCTTCAACTACCGCCGTGGCCGCGTGGCCGGCGCGGAGCTCACCGCCAACTACGCCAGCGGGCCGTGGTCGGGCTACGTCAACTTCGCGTACGGCAAGGCGATGGGCAAGCACGTCGTCACCAGCCAGTACAACTTCAGCCCCGAGGACCTGGCCTATATCGCGGGCCACTACATCCACCTCGACCACGACCAGAAGTACACCTCCTCCGGCGGCGTCAACTACGCGCTGGGCGACGACACGAAACTGGGCGCCGACTACCTGTTCGGCAGCGGCCTGCGCCGTGACGGCGCGGTACCGAACGGCGCGTGCCTGCCGGCCTACTTCCAGCTCAACCTCAACGTGTCGCACGACTTCGCCTTTGCCCGTTTTGGCAAGCTGCACACCCAGCTCGCGCTGATCAACGCGCTGGATCGCAGCTACGAGCTGCGCGACGGCACCGGCGTGGGCGTGGGCGCGCCGCAGTTCGGCCCGCGGCGCGGGCTGTACCTCGGCGTGCAGAAGGATTTTTGAGGCATCCGTTATCCTTGCCGGGTTTTCCGGCCATGGCTCCAGCAATGCATTCCCGACTCCCCGAACCCGGCAAGGACGAACAGGCGCATTCCGACCGCCTGCTGCGCAAGCTGCGCGAGCAGATCGCGGCAAAGGGGCCGCTGTCCTTCGCGCAGTACATGGATCGCTGCCTGTACGCGCCGGGGCTGGGCTATTACAGCGCGGGCAAGACCAAGTTCGGTGCGGCGGGCGATTTCGTCACCGCGCCGGAGCTGGGCTCGCTGTTCGCGCGCTGCGTGGCCAACACCACCGCGCCGGTGCTGGCGGCGCTGGGCGACGAAGCCGATTTTTTCGAGCTGGGCGGCGGCAGCGGCGCGTTCGCCGAGCATGCGCTGCAGGCCTTTGCCGCCATCGGCACGCTGCCGCGGCACTACCTGATCCTGGAGCCCAGCGCCGACCTGCGCGCACGCCAGCGCGAGCGTCTCGCCGCCGCGCTGCCGGCCGAACTCAATGCACGCGTGCAATGGCTGGATCGCCCGCCGGATCTGGACTGGCGCGGCGTGCTGTTCGCCAACGAGGTGATCGACGCGCTGCCCACCACACGCTTCACGCTGAAGGACGGTGAGGTGTTCGAGGAGTACGTGGCGCTGGACGGTGAAGGCCGGCTGCGGCGCACGGATCGCCCGGCCGACCCGCTGGTGGCCGGTGCGGTGCGCCACCTCGAACGCGATCTCGGCGCGCCCTTCGCCGACGGCTACCGCTCCGAAATCCTGCCGCAGCTGCCGTACTGGATGCAGGCCATCGCCGATGCCATGCAGGCCGGCGTGCTGCTGTTCGTGGACTACGGCTACGTGCGGCGCGAGTTCTACCTGCCCGAGCGCAGCGACGGCACCCTGATGGCGCACTATCGCCACCACGCGCACAACGACCCGCTGTGGCTGCCCGGCCTCAACGACCTCACCGCCTCGGTGGATTTCACCGCGCTGGCCGAAGCCGGCAACCATGCCGGCTTCGGCGTGGCGGCCTACCTGACCCAGGCGCAGTTCCTGATCGCCAGCGGCCTGCAGGAGGTCTTCGAGGCCGCGCATGCGCAGGCGCCGGACGAAGCCGCGCGTTATCGCCTCGCGCAGGAAGTGAAGCGGCTTACCCTGCCCGAGCAGATGGGCGAGCGTTTCCAGGCGATGCTGCTGGCGCGCGGCATGGACGTGCTGCCCTTGCCGGCGGAGCTTCTGGCCGCCGACCGGGGCGGCCACCTGTAGGAGCGCGCTGGCGCGCGATCACACGGCGCAAAACACCTGATCGCGCGCCAGCGCGCCCTGCGGGCGTGTCATTGCGCCGTGGGTGTGCGGCGGCGCTCCAGCGCCAGCCCCTTGAGCACGTTGAGCGCCTGCGCCAGCGCATAGTCGCCAGTGGCGAGCGAGCCTTCGGCGGCGCTACCGTCGTTGTCGATGTCGGCGCCGGCCTTGGCGTTCTGGTTGGCGAGGTGGTGCGGCAGGTCGGCTTCCGAGTCGATCAGCGCGGGAGCGCTGTCGGCCTTCTTCACGCTGAGGTCGGCCAGCGGGATGTCGGGTTTGATGCCTTCGGCCTGGATCGAGGTGCCGTTGGGCGTGTAGTAGCGCGCGGTGGTGAGTTTCACCGCATGGTCGGCGTCCAGCGGCAGCACGGTCTGCACCACACCCTTGCCGAAGGTGCGCTGACCGACCAGCAGGGCGCGGTGGTTGTCCTTCAGTGCGCCGGAGACGATTTCGGCGGCGGAGGCGGTGCCGTGGTTCACCAGCACCACCAGCGGCGCGCCGCCGAGCAGGTCGCCGGGGTGCGCGGAGAAGCTCATGTTGGCGTCGGCCAGCCGGCCGCGGGTGGTGACGATGGTGCCGGTGTTGAGGAAGTCGTCGCTGACCGAAACCGCCGCGGTGAGCAGGCCGCCGGGGTTGTTGCGTAGGTCGAGCACGGCGCCCTTGGGCGCGCCGGTCTTGGCGATCAACGCGTCGAGTTTGCTTTCGAGATCGCTCGCGGTGTCGCTCTGGAACTGGGTGATGCGGATGTAGTCGAAGCCGGGTTCGAGCTGGCGCAGCTTGACGCTGGTGATGGCGATGTTCTCGCGCACCAGCGGCACATCCACCGGCTTGTCGCTGCCCTTGTGCACGACGGTGAGGGTGATCTTCGTGCCCGGCTTGCCGCGCAACTGCTTGAACATGGCGTCCACGTTCTGCGGGTCGATCAGCGTGCCGTTGATCTTGACGATGGTGTCGCTGGGCTTGATGCCGGCGCGCGCGGCCGGAGTGTCATCGATGGGCGTGACGATCAGCAGGCCGCCGTCCTGTTCCAGCACCTCGATACCGAGGCCGCTGTACTGGCCGCTGGTGTCCTCGTCCAGTTGGGCGAGGCCTTCCTTGTCCAGGTATTCGCTGTGCGGATCGAGCCCGGCGAGCATGCCGCTGATCGCGTCCTTCATCAGCTCGTGGTTGCCCACCGGTTCCACGTAGGCCTGGCGCACGATGTCGTAGACGCGGCTGAAGCGGCGGATGTCGTCGAGGTCGACGGGCTTGTCGGCGGGCGCGTCGGCGCGCACCTGGGTGGGCGCAAGGTCGGTGGGCGGCTCGGGCGCGCTGGCGGCGGATGCCGGTGCAGCCTGCGCGTGGACGACGGACGCCGCCAGCAGCAGGGCGCACAGGCTATAGGTGGGAAACCGCATGGAACGACTCCGGGGAAGGTGCACGCCATCCGTGCTGTACGACGCCAGCCTGCGACGGCGGCGCGCGCGCGTCAACGGTGTTTTTCCAGCCAGCGGCGCGGATCGACCGGCTTGCCGTCGTGGCGCAGCTCGAAATACGCGCCGGTGTTGATGCCGGTGGGCGCGCTGGCGGTGCCCACGGCCTGGCCGGCCTTCACCGCGTCACCCACGGCATGCAGTAGGCTCTCGTTGTTGCCGTACATGCTCATCCAGCCGTCGCCGTGGTTGAGGATGAGCAGCATGCCGTAGCCGCGCAGGAAGCCGGCGTAGACCACCCGGCCGTTGGCCACGGCATGGACCTCGCTGCCGCTGGCGGCGCGGATCAGCACGCCGTTGCCGTAATCGTGCACTTCGCCGGCGGTCGGCCAGGGCAGGTTGCCGCGGATATTGGCGCGGGCATGGCCCGGTTCGGCCGGCGCTGGCGCATGATCGCCGTGCTTGCGCGAGGCGGCCGCGCGCGCAGCCGCCTCACGCGCAGCCGCCTCGCGCATCGCGGCGTCGATCTGCCGCTGCAACTGCGCGACCAGCGCGTTGAGCGATTGCTCGTCCTTGCGCAGCGCGGTGAGGCGCTGCGCCTGATCCTGGTAGGTGGCGTCGACCTGGCCGGCCAGCTTCTGCTGCGCGGCGCGCTGTTGCGCCAGCTGCCGGTTTCGCGCCTCGCGCTCGCTGCGCTGCGCCTGCAAGGCTTGCTGCTCGGTGGCGATCTGCGACTCCAGCGTCTGCAGCTGGGCGAGGCTGGCCATGAGCGCCCGCACGCGCTGCAGGCGATCCTCCTGGAAGTATTTCGAGTAGGCCAGCGCGCGCGCGATGCGGCTCACGTCGTCGCCATCCAGCAGCAGGCGCAGGTCCGAACCGTGGCCCAGGGCGTAGCTGGCGCGCAGCAGGTCGGCGATGGCGGCCCGCTGGCCGGCCAGTTTCTGCTTGAGGTCGGCGCGCTGCTGCCGCAGTTGGTCGAGCTGCTGTTGCTTGGCGGCGAGCGCGGCGTCGATCTCGCGCAGCGCGCGCGCGGCGGCGGCCAGCGCGGCGGTCTGCTGCGCCAGCTCCGCGTTGAGCTGGTCGCGCCTGGCGGCGGTCGTGGCCTGCTGCTTGTCCAGCGCCTGCACCTGCTGTTGCACGTTGCCGAGTTTTTCCCTGGCGGCGGCCTGGTCGGTTTGCGCCTTGTCCTGGCGGGCCAGCGCGGACGTTCCGGCGAGTGCGCTGCCAAGCGCGACGGTGGTGAACAGGGCGGCGTGGGCGAGGCGGCGTGGGCTGGGCATCGGCCGATTATCACCGAGCCCGCGGACGGCGGCGAGCCGTCCGTGGGGCGGCCGTTCACGGGGACAGCGTCACGGCATCATGGCGACGACCGCCAGCGCGGGGGTGGCCGGCAGCGCCAGTGCCTTGCGCAACTCGGCGCGCGCCGCCGCGTAGTCCGCCTGCCAGGCCGGATCGTCCAGCAGGCGCCCGCCGAGCACGGTACCGGCGAGCCGGCCGGCTTCCACGTCGCTGGGGTAGTGCACGCCCATCACGACGCGGTGCTGCGCGTATAGGTCAGCCCGGGCGAAGATCGCCGCGCGCCGCTCCGGCACCATGTTCGCCAGCAGCACCGCCTCGGTATAGCCCAGGGTGGAATGGCCGCTGGGATAGCTCCAGTCGTCCGGCTGCTCCTGGCTGAGCGGATGCACCGCGTGCGACACCAGCACCGGGCGTGGGTGGTGCCAGAACGCCTTCACCGCTTTCACCTCACCCTTGTCGTAGGCCACCACGCGGGCGAACAACGCCGCCGTGCGGGGCAGCTGCTGTGGCGTGAACGACGCGCCGAACACATCGGCGTAGCGGAACACGCTGTGCGCCTCGTCGGCCTTTGCCGCGGCGATCCCGGCAGGTGTGCGCTGCGCTTGCATGGCCAGCACGCCAGCCAGGTCGCGCCGTGCCGCCAGCGACCCGACAGCGGGCGGCGGCGGCAGCAGCGCGGCGAGATCCACCGCGGGCGCGTTGCCGTCGGCGGCGAACGCGGGCAGGGCGGCGAACAGCAGCAGGGAAAACAGGATCGATGTGCGCATCGTCAGAACCTCGCCGACAGCGTGAGCTGGTAGTTGCGCTCGGGGATGGTGAAGTACAGCGGCGTGTTGTCCTGCGCGGTGTAGCCGGCGAGGTCGTAGACGTGCTTGTTGTCGAACACGTTGCCGACCTGCACGCCCACGCGCACGTCCTTGATGTCGCTGTCCGCCATGTCGAAGCTGTAGCTGGCGGAAAGGTTGGTGATCGCGTAGCCGCCCATGCGCTGGGTTTCGCCGCTGTCGCCGTAGCGCAGGCCCACGAACTTGTCGATCAGCGAGGCGTACAGCGGGCCGCTGCGGTAGATCAGGCCCAGTGCCGCGGTCTTGTGCGGCGCGTTCGGCAGCCACTGGTTGGTGGCCTTGTCGATCGCGCGGTTGAGCGAGCCGTTCGCGTACAGGCTGAGGCCGCCGCCGAGCTGGTAGCTGCCTTCCAGCTCCAGGCCTCGATAGGTGGCGCCGCCGGTGTTGTAGAAATAGGTGATGCCGCCGACCTTGCGCTTCTCCACCTTGTTGGTGAAGCGGATGTCGTAGACGTCGGCGGAAAGGCTGAGGCGATCGTCGCTCCAGGTGCTGCCGAGCTGGAGGTTGGTGGTGCCCTGCGGCTTGACGTCGCTGGCGCGCGGGTCGGTGGTGTAGAAGGTGTTGAGGTTGGGTGCGAGGAAACCCTTGGCCCATTGCGCGTAGGCCGTCCAGTTCGACATGAACTCCCAGTGCACGGCCAGCGCTGGCAGCGCCTTGCTCCAGGTCTTCGCGTACTGCAGCGGCTGGCCGGTCTTCTGGTTCACCGTGGCGTCGATGCTGCGCTTGAAGTCCACGTATTTCACGCCGCCGGTGAGCCAGGCGGTGTCGGCGAAGTTCCACTGGTATTCGAGGTAGGGCTGGAAGGTGCGCAGCGTGTCGTTCATGCGGCGGTCGACCGCGGCGGAAGCGGGCACGGCATTGAGCGCGCCGCCCAGCGTCTCGTCCGTCTCGACCTGCCAGCGCAGGTTGTCCTGGTGGTCGTACCAGAAGCCGGTGCGCAGCTCGCCCGGGCCGAGTGCCTTCGCGAGGCGGAAGATGTCGCCCCAGGAGCGGTAGATGTTGCGCATGCGCTGGCCCGGCACATCGTTGGCGCCGTACACGGTGCCGTTCGGCGTCTCGCCGTTGGGGTCGAGCGCGTTGTAGCCGAAGTGGTTGTAGCCGTAGGTGTAGGCCTTGTCGCTTAGCGTCCAGCCGTTGTCCGCGTAGTGCAGGCCGACGTAACCCATGTCGGTGTTGATCTCGTCCTTGTTGTAGCGGTAGTAGGCCTGGCTGGCCGGATCGTTGTTGAGGCCGTAGTTCGGGCCGAATTGCTGGATCTGCGCCAGCGTGGCGCCGAACGGGATGTACTGGTGCAGCTTGTTGTACAGGCCCATGAAGCTCAGCGTGAGGTGCTCGGTGAGCGGCTGCACGATCTTCGCCATCACGTTCTGGCGACGCTGGCCGGCGTGGGTCAAATAGCCGTCTGAATCGCCGTTCTGCGCGATCAGCAGGGCGCTGGTGCCGCCGGTCTGTGCGATGCGGCCGGTATCGAGTTCGGCGCCTTCCGTGCGGGTGTTCCAGCTGCCGAAGCTCAGCCACGGCTCGATGCCGAAGTCCGCCGTCGGGTCCTTCGAAGTCACCGCCACGGTGCCGCCGAAGGTGGCGTTGCCCAGCGTGGAAGCCGTGCCGGGGCCGCGATCGACCACGATGCTGCTGGTGTCGCGGTTGGTGTAGTAGCTGGTGGAGTGGTGGGTGAAGTCGTTCGAGTCGCCCCAGGGCAGGCCGTCGAAGCTGACGTTGTATTCGCCGTCGTTGAAGCCGCGCAGGTTGACCTGCGCCGCCTCCATCAGGCCGGGGCCGTTCGGCGCCACGGTGGAGACGCTGGGCGCGATCGCGATGGCGTCGGTGTAGTCGCCGCTGGGCGGGATGTTCTGCTGCAGGTACAGGCTGCCGATCAGCGACTGCGGCTCGGTGGCAAGGGTCGAGGCCTGCGTGGGCGCGACCACCGTGGTGGTGGCCGCGGTCACCTGCACGGCATCGAGACGCTTGGCCTCCTGCGGCGAGGGGAGGGCGTTGGCGTCTGCCGCCGTGGCCGCTGGCGCGGCGGGCCTCGTGTCGTCGGCCTGGGCCGATGACGCCAGCGCGATGGCAATGGCCAGCGCCAGCAGGGCGGGGCCGGGGTGGCGAGGAAAGCGCGTGGACAGGGGCATGAGGGATCCGGAGAGTAGGGCAAGGTGCGGCGCGCATGTTGGGCCGCGCACATGACAGTCGAGCAACAAAACGGAGACACCCGATGACGGGATGCCCGCACTCCATGGGGGCCTGCATCGGGCGTGGCCATCGGCATGGCGTTGCGCCATCGCGCACAATGGGGTGGGTTCCCGATGGCACGCAGCGCATGCTCAACCGGCTCTGGTACGGCTTCTTCCTCGTCGCGGCGCTGGCCGCACTCGCGCGCTGGCTGGGCAGTGGCGACGCGGGCGTGTTCGCAGCCATCGTGGCCGCCCTGTTCGACATGGCCGACCTGGGCGTGAAGGTGATGCTGCTGCTGTTCGGCACGCTCACCCTGTGGCTAGGTTTCCTGCGCATCGCGGAGGCCGCCGGTTTGGTGGACAGGCTGGCTTGGCTGCTCGGCCCGCTGTTCGCGCGGCTGATGCCGGAAGTGCCGCGCGGCCATCCGGCGGTCGGCCTCATCACGCTGAACTTCGCGGCGAACGCGCTGGGCATGGACAACGCGGCCACGCCGATTGGCCTGCGCGCGATGCGCGAGCTGCAGACGCTGAACCCGTCGGATGACACCGCCAGCAACGCACAGATCCTGTTTCTGGTGCTGAACGCCTCCTCGCTCACGCTCTTGCCGGTGACGGTCTTCATGTACCGCGCGCAGGCTGGCGCGCACGATCCCACCCTGGTGTTCCTGCCGATCCTGCTAGCACATTTCTGCGCCAACCTGACGGGGCTGCTGGCGGTGGCCTTCATGCAGCGCCTGCGCCTGAGCGACCCGGTGGTGCTGGCCTGGCTGCTGGGCGGCGGCGTGCTGCTGGGCAGCTTCGTGGCGGTGCTCGCTTCGCTCACCGCCGCCGCGCTGGCCTCGTTGTCGGGGCTGCTCGGCAACCTGCTGCTGTTTGGCGTGGTGGTGGCCTTTCTGTGCGCCGGCGCGTACAAGCGCGTGCCGTTGTTCGAGAGCTTCGTCGACGGTGCCAGGCAGGGCTTCGAGGTGTCGAAGGATCTCTTGCCCTACCTGATCGCCATGCTGTGCGCGGTGGGCGTGCTGCGCGCGTCCGGCGCGCTGGATTTCGCGCTGGGCGGTATCCGCTGGGCCGCCATGCACGCGCACCTGGATACGCGCTTCGTTGATGCCCTGCCGACGGCCTTGGTGAAACCCTTCTCCGGCAGCGCGGCGCGCGCCATGCTGATCGAAACCATGCATCACAACGGGGTGGACAGTTTTCCCGCCCTGCTGGCCGCCACCATCCAGGGCAGCACCGAAACCACGTTCTACGTGGTGGCGGTGTACTACGGCGCGGTGGGCATACGCCGGGTGCGCCACACCATCGGCTGCGCCCTGCTGGCCGACCTGGCCGGGGTGCTGGCGTCGATTGGCGTGTGTTACTGGTTTTTCGGCTGAGCGGCTGTGAGAAAGCACCCGTTTGCTGCGGTCGCCGCCGAACGGCGCCATGGCGGCGACGCTTGAACTTTCGCCGGCGCCGAGACGGAAGCGGCGGCGTCAGGCCGATGTGAAAATTCAACTTTTCCAGCGCCGCGCCGTTATTGTAGCCATGCAGAGACGTGTGCCTGCCAAGGCGAAAAATCCGGGGGTGCCAGTTCGCGTGTTCGGATCATGTCTGCCATGGCGTTGGTTTGCTGGGTGCCTGCTGGCACCGTGGTTTCTGCTGGCTGCGCTGCCGGCTCGGGCGGCTGATCTGCCGGTGCCGAGCGCTGGCGCCAGCGCCAGCGCTTTCGACCACCTGGCGGATCAGCTGGAGCACGACGACGTGGTGTTGCCCACGCGCGCCGACGCCATGCGTGCGCTCGCCCGGCTCAAGGCGGACGTGCCGCCCGGCGACGTCCGCCGCGAGCTGCGCTACCGGTATCTGTATTGTTTCCTCGGCATCGAGGGCAATCCGACGGCTGGCAAGGCCTACGCCGAGCGTGGCCTGGCCGATGCCCATCGTGCCGGCGCGGTGGCCGCCGAGATCAATTTCCACTATTGCCGCGGCTCCTATCAGGAAGCCTTGACCACGCCGCGCGATGCTTTGCCCGACTACGACGCCGGCATTGCGTTGGCCAAGCGGACGGAGAACAGCCAGTTGGTGGCCGACGGCTACACCTGGCGTGGTTCGGTGCAATCGCTGCTGGGCGAATACGCCAAGGCCGTGGTCAACCTGCTGGAAGCGCAGCGCTACTACGCCAGCACGGGTTCCAAGGGCGATCAGCAAGGCAACCTGCTGAACATCGCGATCGCCTACCGCCGGCTTGGCGAAGATACCAAGGCGCGCGGCTATCTCGACCAGCTGATGGCGGCGGGCATCCAGGACAAGGACGTGGCCTTGCAGGAAGCCGTGCACATGGAGCTGGGCTTCATCGGCCTGCAGGCCGGGGGTGGGCATCTCGAGGACGCCAGGCAACAGTTCGAGGCGGCGCTCGACACGGCCGTGAACACCCAGAGCACCATCGGCATGGCCTCCGCACACCTCGGCCTGGCCCAGGTACTCAACCAGACGGGCGCCTATGGCGACGCCCTGGCCATGCTGGCCACCGTCAAGTCGGAGTTGAACCGGACGGGCGATCATTCGAGCGGCGACATGGTGGCGACCCAGGAGGGCGTCGCGCATGCCGGCCTGGGCAAATATCCGCAGGCCATCGCCGATTTCGACCGCGCCGAGGCCTTGCTGCGCAAGAGCGGCAACCTGCGTTATTACAAGGATCTGCTGATCCAGCGCTCGCGCAGCTACGAGGCGATCGGCAACACCGGCCAGGCGCTGGCCGACCTGCAGCACGTGGTGAGCCTGGAGGCGGCGCTGGAAAGTCGGGCGCGTTCGGATTCCGCCACCCTGATGGGTTACCAGTTCGACGCCGCCCGGCGCGACCAGGAAAACCAGAAGCTCGCCGCCGACCGCAAGCTGCAGGAGCAGCAACTGAAGTCGCTGGAGCGCGTGCGCCAGTGGCAGCAGGTGGCGCTGCTGCTGGGCGGCCTGCTGATCGTGCTGCTGCTGTGGCTGGCTTACCGCTAGGTGCGTTTTGCCCGCCGCCTGCAGCAGATCGCCAACACCGACCCGCTCACCGGCATCGCCAACCGGCGCAGCATCGAGCTGCAGGGCCAGCGCATGCTTGAACAGGCGGCCATCAACAACCTGCCGATGGCGGTGGCGCTGATCGACATCGACCATTTCAAGCAGGTCAACGATACGTATGGCCACCAGGTGGGCGATGTCGTGCTGGCGCGCATCGCTGCCGTCTGCCGCGATACCTTGCGCTTGGGCGACGTGATCGGGCGTATCGGCGGCGAGGAGTTCCTGGTGCTGTTGCCCGGCGTCGACGTGGAGCAGGTGCGCGATATCGCCGAACGCCTGCGCGGCATGGTCGAGATGCTGGCGCTGGACGATGTCGTGCCCGGCCAGCGCGTCACCATCAGCCTGGGCAGCACGGTACGCATCGAGCCGGATCGCCATTTTGGCGAGTTGGTGGCGCGTGCCGATGCCGCGCTGTACCGCTCCAAGGAAGCGGGACGCAACCGGGTCACCGTCGCCATCGAGGAAGATGCCGCCGTGAAGGCAAGGCGCATGCCGACGCCTGCGGCGCCGCACTGAGGGGCCGCGAAAAATCGCCTGTCTACGGCGGCCTTGCCAAGGGCGCTTGATGACGTCCTTGCGGCGACGTTCGAATTTTTCACAGGCACTGACCGTGCAACCCGACGCTGGCTGCTTTCCTGTGGAAGGGGAGGCCTTGCTTCGCAAGTGGCTTCGGCTTCGGCTACGCTGCGGTCGCACTGGCGCAGAGGGGCTGTGCCGGCAATTCGACAAGGGGAAGGCATATGGGGAATGGTTCCGCACTGGCCGCGCTGGCCGGCATGGGTTTGTTGGCAATCCTGGTGATGGCGGTGGTCGGCATCCTGGTCGCCGCACTGGTGCTCAGCTTTGCCTACCGCATCGTGGTGGGCAACATGCCCTCTTACCCGCGCGCGCTGGGCACGGTGGTGGCGGCGTGGCTGGCATCCACGGTGGCCGCCGTGGTGTTGCGCCTGGTGATGTCGGGCGGGCTGGGCGGCTTGCTGGTGCTTGCCGCGCAGTTCCTGATCGGCGCGGCCATCATCAACCTGTTGCTGCCGTCAGGCAGCGGGCAGATTGGCTTTGGCAAATCCTGCCTGGTGCAATTGGTCTACACGGTGATCTTCATCGTCATCGCCATTGTCATCGGCCTGTTGGGGGCGCTGCTGTTCGGCGGCATGCTGATGCACCACTGAGCGGCTGCGGTTTCAGCCATCCAGCCCGGCCATGGATGGCCGGACGCGAGCAGCCGCGCAAATGACTGCTTCGCGCAGGTGCGTACGGACATGCACCGCACGCGCCGATGAAACATCCCGCACGATGCGGGATGTTTCATCGATGCTGAGCGGCCGCCGCGGGTGGTCGCCACCCGCGGTTTTGCCGTCCAGACGTCTGAACCGGAAGTGCGCGCAAGAATCTGCGATTTCGGTTTGCCGGCGAATCTGCGTAGAATTTCCGCCTTTGGGTAATGGCGGAAGCTCATGACGAAAGCGGACGATCCCTCGCCCGGGCGCGCCGACGTGCGTACCGAGGGCAGCACCGACGCCTTGCCGATCGCGCCGGCGCTGGGCATGTCGCTGGACGCGGCCAGCATGCCGCGCAAATCCACCCTGGTCACCCGGCGCATCCTGCTGCTCAGCGTGCTGGCGGTGATCCTGGGCGTGGCCTCGGCCTACGTGGCGCAGCTCCTGATGCTGCTCATCAACCTCATCACCGACCTGTGCTACTACGGCCGCATCTCGGATGTAGTCGGGCCGCACGCAAGGCATGGCTCCTTCGTGCTGTCACCGGCGGGCACCTCCTTCGGCGCCTGGGTGATCCTGATGCCGGCCATCGGCGGACTGGCCGCCGGCATCATGGCGCGCTGGGGCTCGCGCGCGATCCAGGGCCACGGCATTCCCGAGGCGATGGAGCAGATCCTCACCAATGAGTCCAACATCCCGGCGCGGATGACCTGGCTCAAGCCATTGTCCTCGGCCTTCGCCATCGGCACCGGCGGTCCGTTCGGCGCGGAAGGCCCGATCATCTCCACCGGCGGCGCGTTGGGTTCGCTGATCGGCCAGCTGCTGCGAGTGACCGCCAACGAGCGCAAGGTGCTGCTCGCGGCCGGTGCGGCGGCGGGCATGGCGGCGGTGTTCGGCGCACCGGTGGCCTCGCTGGTGTTGGCGGTGGAACTCCTGCTGTTCGAACTGCGCCCGCGCTCGCTGATCCCGGTGGCGCTGGCCACGATCACCGCGGTGGGCGTGCGCTACGCCACCTACGGCGCCGCCCCGGTGTTCCAGATGCCCAACGTGGCCGAGCCGGGCAGCCTCGCGCTGGTGGGCTTCGTCGTGATCGGCGGCCTGGTCGGCTATGTGTCGATCTGGGTCACCAAGGCGGTGTACGGCGTCGAGGATCTGTTCGAAAAGCTGCCCATCCACTGGATGTGGTGGCCGCTGCTCGGCGCGCTGGTGGCGGGCCTGGTGGGCTGGGTCGAGCCGCGCACGCTGGGCGTGGGCTACGACAACATCGATGCGCTGGTGCAGGGCCGCTTCGGGCTCGGCCTGCTGCTCAGTTTCGGCGCGCTGAAGTTTGTTTCCTGGGTGATTTCGCTGGGCAGCGGCACCTCTGGCGGCACGCTGGCGCCCTTGTTCATGATCGGCGGCTCGCTGGGCGCGGTGATCGGCATTGGCATCAACTACGTCGTGCCGGGCGCGCATGTCGATCCGCGCATCGCCGCGCTGGTGGGCATGGCGGCGATCTTCGCCGGCTCCTCGCGCGCGCTGCTCACCGCGGTGGTGTTCGCCTTCGAGACCACCCGCCAGCCGGCGGCGCTGCTGCCGCTGCTGGGTGGCTGCGTGGCGGCCTACCTGATCTCGGCGCTGCTGATGCGCAACACCATCATGACCGAGAAGATCGCCCGCCGCGGCGTGCGCGTGCCGTCCGAATACGCGGCCGATTACCTGGAGCAGGTGTCGGTGGGCGACGTGTGCGCGCGCGAGGTAGTGTCGCTCAAGACCACGCAGACGCTGGCCGAGGTGCGCCCCTGGCTGAACGACGGCGCGCCGGAAACGCGGCATCAGGGCTTTCCGGTGGTGGACGAGTCGGGCCGTGTCTGCGGCGTGCTCACCCGGCGCACCCTGCTCGATCCGCAGTGGCACTACACCCATACCCTGCGCGAGCTGGTGACGCGCCAGCCGATCGCGGTGAACGAGGGCGACTCGCTGCGCGAGGCGGCCGACCACATGGTGGCCGAAAAGGTGGGCCGGCTGATCGTGGTGAGCAAGGACGATCCGCACAAGCTGGTGGGCATCCTCACCCGTGGCGACGTGCTCGCCGCGCATGCGCAGCGCCTGCGCGAGGCGCGCGAATCCTCGCGGCACCTGAAGTTGCGCGACGGCTTCAGGCCGCAGCCGCGCAAGGGCGACCTCATGGACGGTTACGGCCACGCGCGCGGCACGAAAAAGCGCTGATGGCGTGGCGGCGGCCCGGGCTTCCCGGGCCGCCGCGGGCGTCACATCACGCGGTCGCCCAGCAGCACCACGTCGGCCGGACGCTGCGCGAACAGGCCCACGGTGACCACGCCGGCGAGCTGGTTGAGTTCGCGCTCCAGTGCCACCGGATCGGTGATGCGCCAGCCGTGCACGTCGATGATCCAGTTGCCGTTGTCGGTGGTGACGCCGTCGCGCCACACCGGCTGGCCGCCGAGTTTCACGATTTCGCGACTCACCAGGCTGCGCGCCATCGGGATCACCTCGATCGGCAGCGGGAACTTGCCCAGCACGTCCACGCGCTTGCTGGAGTCGATGATGCAGACGAACTGCGCCGCCGCCGCCGCCACGATCTTCTCGCGCGTCAGTGCCGCGCCACCGCCCTTGATGAGGCGCCGGTGCGGATCGCACTCGTCCGCGCCGTCGACGTAGAGGCCGAGCGGGCCGGTGGCGTTGAGATCCAGCACCTCGATACCGTGCTTCCTGAGCTGCGCGGTGGACTGCTCCGAGCTGGACACCACGCCGGCGATGCGATCCTTCATCGTCGCCAGTGCGTCGATGAAATACGCCACCGTGCTGCCGGTGCCCACGCCCACGATGGCGCCGTCCTCGACGTAGCGCAGCGCGGCTTCGCCGGCGAGTTTCTTTTCGTTGGGCTGGGTCATGGCGGCACCGTGGACTGGAAAGGGCGCCATGATCGTCGATTTGCGCGTGCGTCGCCATTTCGGGGCAGGCCGCAGTGGTAGGAGGGCGGGTTACCGTGGATGCGCTGCACGCTGGCCCCAACGACCTCAGCCTGGGCAGGCTCGCGCGGTCGCCGACATTCCGCGGTGTGGTCTTGGACGACGATTCATTGGCCAGCCCGCATCCTGCCTTATCCGGGCCCGGACACCTGCGTGGCGCCGCCGAGTTTCACGGGCCAGCATGCGCTGACGCGCAACGGCATCCATTGGCGGTGTTATTTCTGGGCGCCGTCACCATCCCGCGTGCGGGATCGCTTTGCGTTATTTCTTGCGACGTGCCGAAAATGATGCGCAGCGTTTTGCGTTAAATAGAAAGATAACCCGCCAAACCCGGATCGCGGCACTACCGCCGATGGGCTTGCATCGCCTCTGCCACATGGTTTGCCGGGTGCAAAGGAGGTCGCATCGGCCGGGGATGTGCCTTATGTAATTACGCAATACGTTATTTGTTGCTGTTATTTCTTGCTTTATGAAGATTGGATGAATGGCAAGAGTCAATCCGGTTTCATTCCAGAAAATTTCGTATTGACGATTCATACACGCATTGCGTAGCTTCGAGAGGTTCGCTGATGGGGAACATGGCGAACGGTTCCGGACGATGTCTGCGGGGGCGGACGTCGTCGAGCGAGGTCCACGGTTGTCGCACGAGGAATGTCTCGGGGGGGGCGGCGATGCGTGGTTGCGCCAGGGAGCCGACTGGCAAACAACCTTAACGGTGTCGCGCAGGCGACCAACCACTGTCCGGGGTCGAATGACCACGGTGGGCCGTTTTGTCCCAAATCCCGGGGATCATCCCATGCATCACGTTCGTCTGAAACCGCTGGCCGCCGCCATTGTCATGACTGCCGCTGCCCCCGTGTTCGCCGCGCCGATCCATACCGGTGGCGTGGCGGCTTATGCCGCCGCGCACCATGGCGCTGCACTGCGCACGGACGCGCGCCGCGTGGCCCCGGGATCGGACCGATAAGGTAAGTGCGACATCACCATGGCGGCCATTCGCCGTGGGCTTCCGCAAGTCAGTGAAAACCGAAATACATGTGCAGGGGGCGCATGTGTCCACCACCTTCTATCTTGATTGGGGAGAGCACGTGAAAAGCCTACTTTTGAAGACACTCGCAGCGTCCGTCCTGCTGGGCATGGTTGCCGGGCCGGCGCTTGCCCAGTCCAACGGGAGCGCGAAGGATCAGGGGAATCCCTACTCGCCTGCCTACGGGCACAGCTACCGCCATGGCGCCATTCCCACCCGGGAAGTGCACCAGAAGATGAAGTATTACAAGGCGACGCACATGCCTGCCGCGATGACGGCGGCGACCGGCGCCAACACGCTCAGCTATGCCGGCGGCATCGATGGCGTGGGCGTGATGGACGGGCACGTCAAGGTGTACATCGTCTATTACGGCAGCCAGTGGGGCTCGCGGAGCACGAACGCGAACGGCGATGACGTGTTCTCCGGCGACTCCTACGGCGCGGCGGCCAGTGCCGAGGAAATGTTCAAGGGCATCGGCACCGGCGGCGAACTGTGGTCGGCCGACCTGACCCAGTGGTGCGACGGCCCGAACGTGGCCAGCGGCGCCACCAGCTGCCCGTCCAACGCGAGCTTCGTGCCCTACCAGACCGGCGGCGTGTATGCCGGCGCCTGGTACGACAACTCGGCGGCGGCGCCCAGCGCCCCGACCGCGACCGATCTGGCGAACGAGGCGATCAAGGCGGCGGCGCACTTCGGCAACACCGCACAGGGTTCGAACCGCTACACCTACTACATCATCATGTCGCCGCACGGCACCGATCCGGACAACTACCAGAGCCCGACCCAGGGCTACTGCGCGTGGCACAACTACACCGCCTCCTCGTATGGCGACATCGCCTACAGCAACCAGCCCTACAACATGGATCAGGGTTCGAGCTGCGGCGCGGACTTCGTGAATGCGGCGCCGGGTGGTGATCTGGACGGCTGGACGATGACGCTGGGCCACGAATGGCACGAGATGATGTCGGACACCTATCCGGCCGGCGGCTGGACGAACCAGGTCAGCGGTTCGGCCGACAACGGCATGGAGAACTCCGACGAGTGCGCCTGGATCGCGGCGGGTCAGGCGGGTGGCGCGGCCAACGTGACGATGGGCACGGGCACCTTCACCGAACAGGCCAGCTGGTCGAACGACACCAACTCCTGCGCGATCACGCATGCGATCGTGGGCGGCGGTTCGAGCGGCGGCGGCAGCACGCCGGTGGCGAACTTCACCGACACGGTGAGCGGCCTGACGGTGAGCTTCACCGACAGCTCCACCGATACGGGCGGCACGATCAGCTCGTACGCGTGGGACTTCGGCGACGGCGCGACCGACACCACAGCGAACCCGAGCCACACCTACGCGGCGGCCGGCACCTACACCGTGTCCGAGACCGTGACCGACAGCACCGGTGCGACCAACACCAAGACCGCCTCGGTGACCGTCTCCAGCGGCAGCACGGGCGGCGGCACGTTCAGCAGCACCGACACGCCGGTGAGCATCGGCGACAACGCCACGATCCAGGACGGTATCGCGGTGAGTGGCCAGTCGGGCAACGCGCCATCCACGTTGAAGGTGAACGTCAACATCACCCACAACTGGTCGGGCGACCTGGAGATCGATCTCATCGCGCCGGACAGCACGTCGTACACGCTGCAGTCGCCGGATTACAACAACGACGGCGACATCAATACCACCTATACGGTGAATGCATCGGCCGACCAGGCCAACGGCACCTGGCAGTTGCAGGTGATCGACAACGACCCGTGGTACAGCGGCGACGCAGGCACGCTGAATGGTTGGAGTCTGCAGTTCTGAGGTGAAACACGGCGCGCACGGATGCGCGCCGCACCGCCCGGGATCGGGCCGATGAGGCAAGTGCGACACCGCCATGGCGGCCATCCATCGCCATGGGCTTTCACAAGGCAGTGAAACTCGAACACATGTGCGGGGGCGCAGGTGTTCACTACCTTCTATCTTGATTGGGGAGAGCACGTGAAAAGCTTACTTTTGAAGACACTCGCAGCGTCCGTCCTGCTGGGCATGGTTGCCGGGCCGGCGCTTGCCCAGTCCAACGGTGGCGCGCAGGGTCAGGGGAACCCTTACTCGCCTGCCTACGGGCACAGCTACCGCCATGGCGCCATTCCCACCCGGGAAGTGCACCAGCAGATGAAGTACTACAAGTCGAAGCACATGCCTGCCGCGATGACGGCGGCGACCGGCGCCAATACGCTCAGCTATGCCGGCGGCATCGATGGCGTGGGCGTGATGGACGGCCACGTCAAGGTGTACATCGTCTATTACGGCAGCCAGTGGGGCTCGCGGAGCACGAACGCGAACGGCGATGACGTGTTCTCCGGCGACTCCTACGGCGCGGCGGCCAGTGCCGAGGAAATGTTCAAGGGCATCGGCACCGGCGGCGAACTGTGGTCGGCCGACCTGACCCAGTGGTGTGATGGCCCGAACGTGGCCAGCGGCGCCACCAGCTGCCCGTCCAACGCGAGCTTCGTGCCGTACCAGTCCGGCGGCGTGTATGCCGGCGCCTGGTACGACAACTCGGCGGCGGCGCCCAGCGCCCCGACCGCGACCAACCTGGCGAACGAGGCGATCAAGGCAGCGGCGCACTTCGGCAACACCGCGCAAGGCTCGAACCGCTACACCTACTACATCATCATGTCGCCGCACGGCACCGATCCGGACAACTACCAGAGCCCGACCCAGGGCTACTGCGCGTGGCACAACTACACCACCTCCTCGTATGGCGACATCGCCTACAGCAACCAGCCCTACAACATGGACATGGGGTCGAGCTGCGGCGCGGACTTCGTGAATGCGGCGCCGGGCGGTGATCTGGACGGCTGGACGATGACGCTGGGCCACGAATGGCACGAGATGATGTCGGACACCTATCCGGCCGGCGGCTGGACGAACCAGGTCAGCGGTTCGGCCGACAACGGCATGGAGAACTCCGACGAGTGCGCCTGGATCGCGGCGGGTCAGGCGGGTGGCGCGGCCAACGTGACGATGGGCACGGGCACCTTCACCGAACAGGCCAGCTGGTCGAACGACACCAACTCCTGCGCGATCACGCATGCGATCGTGGGCGGCGGTTCGAGCGGCGGCGGCAGCACGCCGGTGGCGAACTTCACCGACACGGTGAGCGGCCTGACGGTGAGCTTCACCGACAGCTCCACCGATACGGGCGGCACGATCAGCTCGCATGCGTGGAACTTCGGCGATGGCAGCAGCTCGACCGCGACCAGCCCGAGCCACACCTACGCGGCGGCCGGCACCTACACCGTGTCCGAGACCGTGACCGACAGCACCGGTGCGACCAACACCAAGACCGCCTCGGTGACGGTGACCGCACCGCCGCCGGCTGGCAGCCCAGTGGCGAACTTCACCGACACGGTGAGCGGCCTGACGGTGAACTTCACCGACAGCTCCACCGATACGGGCGGCACGATCAGCTCGCATGCGTGGAACTTCGGCGACGGTAGCAGCTCGACCGCGACCAACCCGAGCCACACCTATGCGGCGGCCGGTACCTACACCGTGTCCGAGACCGTGACCGACAGCGCCGGCGCGAGCAACAGCAAGAGCGCCTCGGTGACGGTGACCGCACCGCCGCCGCCGCCGGGTGGCACCTTCAGCAACAACAAGAAGATGGTCATCGGCGACAACGCGACGATCAAGAGCAGCATCAGTGTGACGGGTGAGCCGGGTGCCGCGCCGTCCAACCTGCAGGTGCATGTCAACATCACGCACAACTGGTCGGGTGACCTGGAGATCGATCTGATCGCGCCCAACGGTGCCTATGCGGAGCTGCAGGCGCCGGATTACGGTGACGACGGCAACATCAACACCACCTGGGCCGTGAACGCGTCCTCGGTGCAGGGCAACGGCACCTGGAAGCTGCGCGTGATCGACAACGACCCGTGGTACAGCGGTGACTACGGCACCCTGAACGGCTGGAGCCTGACGTTCTGAAGTGACATTCGGCGCGCACGGACGCGCGTCGCGTGAATGGAAACGAGCCCGGCCGGCGACGGCCGGGCTTTTCGTTTCCGCTGAAAGCCCGTGGAAACCGCGGCCATCGGCTGCGACCGTCGCCAGGTGTGTCCGGCACGCCGTTGCGACGACGCGCGAATTTTCACCGGCGCCAGGGGCGGCGCATGCGACCATGCGCGGATGACGACCAACACACCAGCGCGCGTGGCGATCATCGGCGGCGGCCCGGCCGGCCTGATGGCGGCCGAAGCCGCGCGCGCCGCCGGCCTCGCGGTCGACCTCTTCGATGCCATGGGCTCGGTGGGGCGGAAATTCCTGCTCGCCGGCAAGGGCGGGCTCAACCTCACCCACGGCGAGCCGTTCGCGCGCTTCGTCGAGCGCTACGGCGAACGCCGCGACGACGTGGCGCGCTGGCTGCGCACCTTCGACGCGGACGCGCTACGCCACTGGGCACGCGGGCTGGGCGTGGAAACCTTTGTCGGCAGCTCGGGCCGCGTCTTTCCCGCCGACATGAAGGCCGCGCCGCTGCTGCGGCGCTGGCTGCAACGCCTGCGCGGCGATGGCGTGGGCTTCCACATGCACCATCGCTGGCTGGGCTGGGCGGACGATGGCGCGCTGCGCTTCGCCACGCCGGAGGGCGAGCGGCGCGTGGCCGCCGACGCCGTGGTGCTGGCGCTGGGCGGTGCGAGCTGGCCGAAGCTGGGCTCCGATGGCGCCTGGGTGGCGCCGCTGCGTGCCGCTGGCGTCGACATCGCGCCGCTGCAGAGCGCGAACTGCGGCTTCGAGATCGCCTGGAGCGAGCATCTGCGCACGCGCTTTGCCGGCGCGCCGCTGAAGCCTGTCGTCGCTCACTGGATCGACCGCCACGGCGTCGCGCAAGCGCGCCAGGGCGAATGCGTGCTCAGCGAATACGGCATCGAGGGCAGCCTGGTCTATGCCATCGGTGCGGACTTGCGCGAGCGCATCGCGCGCGACGGCCATGCGGCGTTGCGGCTCGATCTCGCGCCGGGCTTCGCGCCAGCCGTCTTGGCCGAACGCCTCGCTGCGCCGCGCGGCAAGCACAGCCTGGGCGACTGGCTGCGCCGCCGCGCCCACCTGGACGGCACCAAGTGCGCGCTGGTATTCGAGGATGCGGACAAGACGGTGCTGGCCGATCCGGCGAGGCTCGCCGCGCGGATCAAGGCGCTGCCGCTCACCCTGTGTGCGCCGCGTCCGCTGCACGAGGCGATCAGCACCGCCGGCGGCGTGCGGCTGGAGTCGCTGGATGAAGCCTTGATGCTGCGTGCGCGCCCCGGCGTGTTCTGTGCCGGCGAGATGCTGGACTGGGAAGCGCCCACCGGCGGCTACCTGCTCACCGCCTGCTTCGCCAGCGGGCTGCTCGCCGGGCGTGGCGCGGCGCAATGGTTGCGCCGCGCGGACGGGCTCAACCCAGCGTGCGCACGCGGAAGTTGCGGCCCTTGATGCGTCCCGCGCGCAGCCGTTCCAGCGCCTTGGCCGCCAGCGCGCGGCTGATCGCGACGTAGGCGCGGGTGGCGAACACGTCGATCTTGCCGATGTCTTTCGCCGCCAGCCCGGCATCGCCGGTGAGCGCGCCGAGGATGTCGCCGGGGCGCAGCTTGTCCTGCCGGCCGGCGTCGATCACCAGGGTCTGCATCGGCGCGAGGTTCAACTGCTTGCCGCGCGATGGCGCGATGCGCAGCGGATGCCAGGGCAGCGGCTGGCCGAGTTGTTCCTCGATGTTCTGCGCCTTGGGGCGCTCGCGCGGGGTGACCAGGGTGAGGGCGAGGCCACGCTCGCCGGCGCGCCCGGTGCGGCCCACACGGTGGGTGTGGGTGTCCGGGTCGTGCGCGATGTCGTAGCTCACCACCAGCGGCAGCGCGGCGATGTCGAGGCCGCGCGCTGCCACGTCGGTGGCCACCAGGATGTTGCAGCTGTGGTTGGCGAAGCGCACCAGCACCTCGTCGCGGTCGCGCTGTTCCATGTCGCCGTGCAGGGCGAGCGCGGAAAAGCCGCGGCGATCCAGCTCCTGCGCCACCGCGTCCACGTCCTTGCGCATGTTGCAGAACACCAGCGCGTGCTGCGCCGGCTCCGCGCTGAGCGTGCCCCTGGCCAGCAGTTGCGCCAGCGCGTCGGGCTTCTGCGCCGGCTCCACTTCGTGGAAGCGCTGCTCGATGGTGGTTTCCTCGGGCGCGACGTCCACCGTCACCGCCACCGGCTCGCGCTGCAGGCGCTGGCTGGTCGCGCGGATTTCCTCGGCATAGGTGGCCGAGAACAGCAGGGCCTGGTGATGCTTGGCGATGCGCCCGACGATGTCGTCGATCGCTTCGGAAAAGCCCATGTCCAGCATGCGGTCGGCCTCGTCCAGCACCAGCACCTGGATGCCGCCGCCGTGCAGGCTGCCGCGCTTGAGGTGTTCCTGCACGCGGCCGGGCGTGCCGACCACGATGTGCGGGTCGTGCGCTTCCAGCGAGGCGAGCTGCGGGCCCAGCGGCATGCCGCCGCACAGGGTGAGCAGCTTCACGTTGGGGATGTTCGCGGCGAGCTTGCGGATCGCCTTGCTGACCTGGTCGGCCAGCTCGCGCGTGGGGCACAGCACCAGCGCCTGCAGGCGGATCGTCTCCACCTGCAAGGCTTGCAGCAGGGCGAGGCCGAACGCGGCGGTCTTGCCGCTGCCGGTGCGCGCCTGCGCGATCACGTCGCGGCCGTCCAGCATCGGCGGCAGGCTTTGCGCCTGCACCGGCGTCATCTCCGCATAGCCGAGGGTGTCGAGGCTGGCGAGCAGGGCGGGCTTGAGCGGGAGCGTGGCGAAGGCGGTCATGCACCATGATCGCATGCCGCCGTCCCGGCCGGCGCTTGCATCCACGGGCGACGTGGTCGAACCTGTGCGGCCTGTGTTCCCGCCAAGACCCGCCATGGACATCGTTTTCATCGAAGACCTGCGCATCGACGCCGTGATCGGCATCTACGACTGGGAGCGCCGTGTGCGGCAGACGCTGGCCTTCGACATCGAGATGGCGTTCGACAACACGGTGCCCGCCGCCAGCGACGACATCGCGCACACGCTCAACTACAAGGACGTCTCCAAGCGCCTGATCGACTACGTGGGCGCGTCCAGCTGCGGCCTGGTGGAGACACTGGCCGAACGCTGCGCGGCGATCATCCGCGAGGAATTCGGCGTGGCCTGGGTGCGGCTCAAGCTTTCCAAGCCCGGCGCGGTGCGCGGCGCGAAAGCCGTGGGCGTGCAGATCGAACGCGGCGAGCGGCCCCGCTGATGGCGCGCGTCTACCTCAGCCTCGGCTCCAACGTGGCGCCGCAGCGCTACCTCAACGCGGCGCTGGCGGAGCTGCGCGCGCGCTTCGGCGCCATCGCGGTGTCGCCGGCTTACCGCAACAAGGCGGTGGGCTACGACGGCCCCGATTTCGTCAACCTCGCGGTGGGGCTGGACACCGACCTCGAAGCGGAGGCGCTGAACGACTGGCTGCACCAGCTCGAAGATCGCCACGGCCGCCGCCGCGACGTGCCGCGCTACTCGGATCGCACGCTGGACGTGGACATCGTGCTGTTTGGCGAGCAGGTGATCGATGGCCCCGGCCACCTGCGGATACCGCGCAAGGAACTGCAGTACGCCTTCGTGCTGAAACCCCTCGCGGACATCGCGCCGCAAGCGCGTCATCCGGTCAGCGGACAGAGCATGGCCGCGCTGTGGGCGGCGTTTCCGCAGGAGCGCGAACCGCTCACCCCGGTGGCGCTGTAGCCTTCCCGGGATGCCGCATCCCGCAGGACCCGCCGCATCGGCGGTGCGTCCTGCGGGGCATCGGTTGCGCCGAGGTTCGCCCCGGCACCTCGCCGGCGCGAGCCGCATCCCGCGGCCGGGATTTTGTGCTGCAATAGCTACTCGATCCATCAGGAAGGGGTAGGGACATGGCAGGCAAGTTCGCCCGCAGTTGGGCATTGATGAAGGCCAGCGCCGGCGTGCTGCGCGCCGACAAGTCGCTGTTGCTGTTTCCGCTGCTGTCGGGTGTGTGCACGCTGATCGTGGCGGCGAGTTTCCTGATCCCGGTGGGGCTGGCGCTCATCGACCATCAGCAGGCCACCGGCGATGCACACCTGGCGCCGGCTTATTACGTGGTGCTGTTCGCGTTCTACCTCACGCAGTATTTCGTGATCGTGTTCTTCAACACCGCGCTGGCCGGCGTGGCGCTGGCGCGGTTGCGCGGCGAGCCGGCCGGGCTGGCCGAAGGCTTTGCGCTGGCGCGTTCGCGGCTGGGCAGCATCTTCGGCTATGCGTTGATCGCGGCCACGGTGGGCATGCTGCTGCGCTCCCTGCAGGAGCGGCTGGGCCTGGTCGGCCGCTTCGTGGTGGGACTGATCGGCCTGGCCTGGACGGTGGCCACCTTCCTGGTGGTGCCGGTGCTGGCCAGCGAGGAGGTGGGGCCGATGGACGCGGTGAAGCGCAGCGCCGAGCTGCTCAAGCAGACCTGGGGCGAGAACCTGATCGGCAACGCGGGCCTGGGCGCGGTGTTCGGCGTGGTGTTCCTTCTCGCCGCGCTGCTCCTGGTGGTGCCCTTCATCGGCGCGGTGGCCACCCATTCCCTCGTGGCCATGGTGCTGGCCGGCGTGGTGCTGGTGCTGGGCCTGACCATGCTGGGGCTGATCCAGTCCACCTTGCAGGGCATCTATGCCGCCGCGCTGTATCGCTACGCGGAAGCGGGCGAGGTGGGTGGCGGCTTCGACCAGGCGCTGCTGGATTCGGCGTTCCGGCAGAAGCGCTGAAGGCCTGTGGTTTCCCAAGCGCGCAGCCCGGCCATGGATGGCCGGGCGCAGGGATGCAACAGGCTTTTCCGCATGGCGCGGAAAGGCCGCTGGCTCATATCGTCAGCGTGCGCCCGCCATCCACGCGCAGGATCTGGCCGGTAACGTAGGGGGCTTCGCACAGCAGCCACCGCACCGCGCCGGCCACGTCGTCGGGCGAGCCGGCGCGGCCCAGCGGCGTGCGCGCCAGCATGGCCTGCTGATCTTCGTAGGGCTTGCCGTCCGCCGGCCACAGCACGGCGCCGGGCGCTACGCCGTTGACGCGGATGTCGGGCGCGAGGTCGAGCGCCAGCGAGCGCGTCATCGCCGCCAGCGCGGCCTTGGCCATGCAGTAGATCGGATGACCCGCCAGCGGGCGCTCGGCGTAGATGTCCACCAGGTTCACGATGGCGCCGTGCGTGGCGCGTAGCGCGGGTGCGGCGGCCTGGGCGAGGAAGAACGGCGCCTTGGCGTTGGCGGCGAAGAGTTCGTCCCACTGCGCGGGGGTGGCGCTGCCCACCGGCGTGGGATGGAAGCCGGAGGCGTTGTTCACCAGCGCATCCAGCCGTCCAAACCGTGCCTGCGCGGTGTCCACCAGCGCGGGCAGTGCGTGCACGTCGGCCAGTTCGGCCTGCAGCACCAGGGTGCTGCCTGCGCGCGCGGCTTCCAGTGCGTCCGCCAGCGCTGCGGCCTCCGACACCGAATGGCGGCAGTGCAGGGCAAGGTTGTAGCCAGCCGTGTGCAAGGTGCGCGCGATGGTGGCGCCCACGCGCTTGCCGGCGCCGGTAATCAGGGCAACGGGGCGAGTTGACATGGAGGGTTCCTGCGGCGGCGATGGTGCCAGCTTGCCGGATCGGCGCGGTGGCGTCACTCGCCCGCGGTGGCCGGCCCGGCTTCGAACAGGGCGATGGCGGTGCTGGCCACCTGGCGGGTGTCGGCATAGGCGTAGGCGCCCACGCCCAGCGCGCCCACCACCGGCAGCCAGCGCGCGAGGCCTTCGCCCATGGCCCGTCGACCCAGCCTCACGCCGAGCTGGTGGGCGATGCGCTCCATGACGGCCTGGCTGGTGGGGCGGAACAGCAGACGGTCGCCCAGACGCACACCAAGGTCGCGCACGGCTTGCGCGGCGGTGTGGCGGAACAGGCAGTACAGCATCTGCTCGCGGCCCAGTTCGGCGTGCTGGCCGAAGGCGGAGGCGATGTCGCTCACCAGTTGCGCCTGCAGCTTCCAGATTGCCACCAGCTCGGGCAGCATGGTGAGCCAGCCCAGCGGGCCGGGCGGCAGTGCCAGCGTGCCGGCGGTGAGCGCGGCGCGCTGGGCGGCGGCGCGGGTGAGCTGGCGGGCCTGCGCGGCCGGGTCGGGCGTGGCGGCCTGGTGGCTGGCGGGGATCTGCGCGATGAAATCGAGGATGGCCTGGGTGATGCGACGGCTCGCCTCGTGCTCCACGCGCAGGGCCGGCAGGCGCCGATCATCGTCGTGGTCCGGTGCGTCCGAGGGTGGCGAGGGCGGCTTCACTGCGAGCGGTTGGCGGCGCTCGCCGATGTCGAACCGGACGCGGCAGGCAACACCGTCGCCGGACAAGCCATCGGCTTGCGCGGCGTCTGCGCGTTCGGCAGGGTGTAGGTCTGGCCGATCGGCGTCAGCCAGTCGGCTAGCGGCAGCGCGGCGCCGTGCAGGCGCCAGTCGTAGATCACGCCGAAGGCCAGCACGCGCGCCACGTAGTCGCGGGTTTCCTTGTACGGCATGGTGGCGATGAACAGGTCGGGGGCGAGCGCGTGGCGCGCGGCCAGCCACTGCGCCACCTTGTTGGGGCCGGCGTTGTAGGCGGCGCTGGCCAGCCACGGCGCACCGCCGAAACGCGCGGCCAGTTCGGCCAGGTAGCGCGTACCCAGCGCGATGTTGGTGGCCGGGTCGTACAGGCTGTCGCCGCCCGTCCATGGCAGCCCACTACGGCTGGCCACGCGCGCGGCGGTGGCGGGCACCAGCTGCATCAGGCCGCGTGCGTCGGCGCCGGAGCGGGCGTCGCTGACCCACGCGCTTTCCGAGCGCAGGATGCCGTAGGCCCAGGCCGGGGCGATGCCGGCCTGCTGCGCCTGCTGCGCCAGGCCATCCTGGCTGGCCAGCGGAAAGCGCAGCGCGTAGTAGTGCAGCGCCTCGCCGCTGGTGAAGGTGAACACGGCGCGGTCGTACCAGCCCCGTTGGTGGGCCAGTTCGGCGGCTTGCGCGCGGGTGGCGGCGTCGGCGCCTTCGAGCGCGCGGTTCCATTCACGCCGCGCCAGGCGCGGCAGATCCACCGCGTACAGTTCGAAGGCACGCTGCAGGCCCGGCTGCGCGAGCAGCGCCTGCTGCTGCGCGGGGTCGTCCGGCGGCGTGAGCGGGCACAGCGCGTAGGCCTGGCCGAGCTGGTCGGCGGCGAGGAAGCCGTAGAACGTGGCCGTGTCGGCGAGCTCGCGCCAGATCGCCTGCGCCGCGGCGGCCTGCCCGGTGGCGGCCAGCGCGCGGGCGCGGAACCAGCGCCATTCGCCATCCTGCTGCTGCGCGGCGGGCATGGCTTCGATACCGGCGAGCACGACGGGCCAGTCCTGTGCGGCGAGTGCGAGGCGCACGCGCCATTCGCGCGTGGCGGCGGTCTGCGCGGCGGCGGGCAGGGCGGCCAGCTGGCCGGCGGCGGTGGGGTCGAAGTCGGTGGCGTGGAACAGCGCGAGCGCGCGTTCCACCGCGTCGCGCTGCGTGGCGTTGAAGCGCAGGCGCGTGCGCAGGCGTTGCCAGCTGGCGTCGGCGGTTGCCACGTCACGCCGCGCCTGGCGCTCCAGCGCCAACGTGGCGGCCTGGCGCGCGCGCGCGTCGTCGGGCCAGTGTGCGGCGGCGGTCAGCGCGGCCGCGGGATCACGCAGCGCTTGCACCAGTCGTTGCGCCTGGGCGGCTTGCGCGGTGCCCAGCCAGTCGGCCAGCGCGGCGATGGTGCCACCCTGGCCCGCGCTGGCGGCGTGGTCGATGCGCGCCCACAGCCGCGCGCCGGTCAGCAGGCCGGCGGCGTGCGCGGCCTGCAGCACTGGCGTGCAGGCGCCGGGCAGTTCGGGCTTGGCCCATAGCGCGGCGAGGTCACGTTCGAAATCGAGTTTGGCGCCGCCGGCCAGCCTGGCCTGCAGGGCGTCGCAGGCCAGCGCATCGCCCATGCCCGGCTGGTACAGGGCGAGGAAACCGGCCCAGTCCTGGCGGCGCGCCAGCTCAAGCAGGAAGTCACGGCGCAGGTCCTGCGCGGGGATCAGCCCGGGATACTGCGCGAGGTAGGCCTGCACCGTGGCGAGATCGGCCTGGTGCAGGTCGTGTTCCAGCGCGGCGGCGGGCAGGTAGGGGTAGAGCGGATAGTCGCGCAGCGTTGCCGCATCGGCGCGCCAGGCGTCGCCGCCTTGCCGCGCAGCGACCCATGCCTGCTTGAACGCGGCGCGCTGGGAGTCGATGGCGGTGCCCGCCTGCGCGTTGGCGAGACTGAGCAGCGCCAGCGCGAGTGGGGCGATCAGGCGGCGCCGCAGCGCCTTCATGGCGGACATCAGGTGCTCCCGGGGGCGATTCGGCAAATTGTAGTGCGCACGGCGCGGCCTGCCTGAAAGCCTGTTCAATGCAGCCACGCCACCCGCGTTGCCGCGGCCCGTAGCCGGCGCCCACGCCGCATCCCGCCGGGTTACCATCCCCGGCCACCACCCATGCGCAGGAAGCCGTGCCGATGAGTCGACAGCTGGTGAGTCGTGAACAGTTGCAGCGCTACGCCGCGCAACGTCACACATGGCATGACGCAGCGGCCAAGGCGCCGCAGATTGCGGCCTTGTTCGGCCCGCAGAGTTTGGAATTCCGCACGTTGGACAAGCGCCTCGTGCTCGGCGACGAAGCCTTGCGCGTGCTGTGCGCCCTGAACGATTTCGACCGCCGCAAGGTGGCGGAAGAGCTGCTTGAAGTCGCCCGGCATCCCAACCGGCTCGATGCCGATACCGGGCGCAAGAACTGGTTCCAGCGCCTGCTACCCTCGCGCTATCCGTTTCGGGGCTATCACTACCTGATCCGTTACGCGATCACGCCGGGGCAGCCGGTGGCGGTTGTGGATATCTACATGGATACGAATCTGGTCGGTGCTCCGAATTCGCCAGACGCCATGCAGCGCAATGTCATGTACCGCGTGGACAAGGTGGGAACAGCGCGTTTTACGCCTCGATTCAAGGAACTTGGGGATAGTTCAGAAAAAGTCATCCGGCAGCTGCGAGCTAGCTGGAAGACGACAGCTCCGATCCCAATCCATCGCATCGAAACCCAGCATGCCGCCGTCAACGGCATGCTGAATGATTTGGACAAGGCCGCCTGGCTGATGGGCGCCCACCTTGAAACCGCCTACGCAGCCGGTACGCAAGGCATCGATAACTACACCTTGTTCCACAATCCCACCGATGGCTTTGCCAAGGATCTTGTGGAATGTGGTTTTGACAAGCAAAACAAGCTTGGACGCAGCAGTTGCAGCCGGCATCTTGCGGCGGTGCTCAAGGAGGCGCAGGGGCGCGGTCATCGCACCCGCTGGGTGGCGCACAGCCAAGGCGTCATCATCCTTACCGCCGCCGTGGAGTTTGTGCTGCAACACTACGGCATGCGGCTGGACTGCCACAGCGTCTGCCTGCATGGTTCCGGTGCCGACGTCGCACTGGCCAAGCAGATCTGCGCGCGTGCCGGCATCGTGGTTGAAAACGTGCTCAACAACCCCTTCGACCCGGTGGCCAATATCTGCGGTCACGTCGACCGCAGCGGCAGTGGGCTCGCACGGTCACTGAAATTCATGAGCCTGGTCAAAGGTGGCGATTCGCTTGCCAGCTCGCACACCCTGCCTTACCTGGGTCTGGAGACTTACGTGGAGCAGTTGCGATTCACCGGGAACCACGAACTGGCCCGCTATGCGCAGCAGTTCCACCCCTCCGAGATGGCTTGAGTCATGACCAAGCCCACGACATCTGTCCATCCCTTCGCCCGCCGCCCGCCGCCTTGGTATCGACGGCTTATGGCCCCCTTCCAAGCGCCACAAGGCGGCCCGCCGGTGGCCGAGGTTATTCCGCATCGGGTCGATTGCGGCCCGCTGATCTTGAGTTTTCCCGAACCCTTGTCCGTCTATGGGCCAGGCTCTGCTGATCCCGACCGGGTAGATCTTGATGACAGCGAGTTCGGCATGTCTGAACTCGACGTAGACCGCACTTGCCATCCGGCCATCGAGCTGGCAGTTACTACCTGGGCCTATCAGTTGCCGCGCTGGCACTACGCGCGTGTTCTTCCCATTCCGCTACCGCCCTACGCCGACATTACGGCCTACTGGCAGCTTGAACGGGTCAAGCACGGTATCCGGCTCAAGCCGGGCGACAGCGTCATGCTGGAGGATTACCTGCGGCACGACTACATCGCCTATCTGGAGTCCGAGGGTGGCCCCAACTGGAAGGTGCGTGACGAGGCTTACAAGGGCAAGCTGCTAAGCGGCGACCCCTTGCCGCAGTATCGAATCGATGAGCTTATTGCCAGTCGCTCGTGGTCGCCCCCAACAAGCTACGATCCGTTGGTTTGCGGCACCTTGCCGTGGTTGCGCTACTTCTGGAATCCGAGGGGACGGCCGCGTGCCCTCAACTACACCACAACCCTGTTGCCGGACGTGCTGCTTACGACCTGCTTCCGCATCGGCGATACGTACTCTGAGTGGGAACGCTGGTGGAGTTTATTTTTGGAAGACTGCGATAACCTGGTGAAAGCCATCGTCTGCGAGCGCAAGGTGCTGCCGGGTGCTGCTGCGGATGGTGACGATTGAATCGCGGGCTGGGCTCTGTGCATGATGGCTGGCGCCGTGAGTGTGCGAATACTCAGCCGGAGCCTTTGACCTTCGCCGGCCATCATGAGTTGGCGCGTTATGTGCGGCAGCTTCATCCCTCCGGGATGACCTGAGCCATGGCCATGCACGTGATGCCAGTCCACCTTTTTGCTCGCCGACCGCAGCCTTGGCATCGACGGCTTACGGCCGCCTTCCACTCGCCGCAAGGGGGGCGCCGGTAACTGATGTCATCCCGCATCGGGTCGATTGTGGCCCGCCTCATCCACAAGCACCTGCCGAAGAAACCGTAGATGCAAGCGACGCAGCAGGCGGTAGCGTGAAAATCAACCACGCGGATTGGAAGAGAATCACGGCTTCGCCTACACTTGATTCCAACGTTATGCTCAATAGGTGGAAATAGTGCGTAAAATTCTTGCAGTTGTGTCACGACTATTGTCCCGGCGAGCGAGCAAATATGGTTACATGAATGAATTGAGTCAAGATCCCAATAGCAGCCAAGAGAGCGAGACATGCTACTCGCCTTATTACGAATTCGAGCAACGAAGCGATGATCACGTGGTCTTGGCGCGCGCGGTCGTAACGCTTGGTGGAGAGCGAGTACCAAAGGATTACAAATTCGCCAGCCCGTTTTATAAAGATGCCACTGCCGCATACCGCGACGGCGTGGTTGAGTGGGTTTGGGAGGTGTACTTTATTAACACATCAAGTGATCCCATCACGGTAACGCCAAAAGCTGTCATGGGGTCATCGTTGCCAAATGTGTCGTTGGAGATCTTGCCGGGTCAATGGAAAATTACGCCACCTCTTGTAGGCTTAAGCAGTAACTACGGCGTCAAATCACCCGTGTCATTTGAGTACGAATACATCGGCAAGCTTTATCAGGTGGATGGTGTTGCAAAACGCATGACAGTTGAACAGGTCAAGCAAAAGTATGCGGGGCATTAAGCATGGCTGTTCCTGATTAGCGACTCCGCTCAGCCGTCTACCCTCCTTCAAACCGCACGACCAAGCCGAAATCGGCGGGACGCTGTGCGTGCAAGCTGAGCCACCGACGATTCCGTGGCACGCCTGTCCGTGCTTGGTCTTGGCGTTACCCACCTTTGGAACCGTTGGCGCTGCGGTAGTGTGGTTGCAGTCACCAGAGAGATGGGAGGCGCTGCGCGGGTGCCGACATGCAGGCAACAGACGGCGGCCTGATAAGCTGGCGCCCTTCGTCAGACGCGCGCAGGTAAGGCATGCCGTTTTCTCCGTCATCACGTCGTCGCCTCGTCGTCTGGCTGGCGCTGTGGGTGCTGGCCGGGGCCAGCGCCGCGTGGTGGTGGCTGGCGGGGCGGCCGGTGGACTTGCCCGATGCGCCGTCGGCGCGCATCGCCTGCGTCTCCTATGCGCCGTTCCGCCGTCCGGGCGAGACGCCGCTGGATCCGCATGCCTTCATCAGCCCTGCGCGCATCGACGCCGATCTGCGCGCGCTCTCCGCGCGCTTCGATTGCGTGCGCACCTATTCGCAGGGGCAGGGGCTTTCGGCGGTGCCGGGCATCGCGGCGCGCTACCACATGCAGGTGCTGATGGGCATTTGGCTGGGCAGCGACCCCAAGGCCAACGCACAGCAACTGGCGCTGGGCATCGCCACCGCGCGCAGGTACCCGCAGGTACTACGCGGCGTGGTGGTGGGCAACGAGGTGCTGCTGCGCGGCGAGTTGGGCGAAAGGCAGATCGTGGCGGCGCTGGCCGAGGTGCGCGCGGCGCTGCCGGCCACGATCCCGGTGACCTATGCCGACGTGTGGGAGTTCTGGCTGAAGCACCCTGCGCTGGCGAACGCGGTGGACTTCGTCACCATCCACATCCTGCCCTACTGGGAGGACCAGCCGGTGCCGCCCGAGCGCGCGGTGGCGCATGTGGCCGCGGTCTACGCCAAGGTGCAGCAGGCCTTTCCCGGCAAGCGCGTGATGATCGGTGAAACCGGCTGGCCCAGCGCGGGCCGGCCGCGGCGCGAGGCGCGCGCCAGCGTGGTGAACGAGGCGCGCTATCTGCGCGAGTTCCTGCGCTACGCCGCCACCGTGCACATGCCCTACAACGTGATCGAGGCTTTCGACCAGCCGTGGAAGCGCGCGCAGGAGGGTACCGTGGGCGGCTATTGGGGCATCTTCGATGCACAGGCGCACCCCAAGTTCGCGATGACCGGCCCGGTGGTGGAAATCCCCGATTGGTGGCTGGGCTGGCTGGCCGGCGCGGTGGGCGCGGGAGTGTTCGTGCTGGCGCTATGGCGGCGGCATCGGCGTGGCGCCTTGGCCTTGGGCCTGATGGGTTTCGCCAGCGGCGGCGCGTTGGCCTGGCAGGCGCGGCAGATGGTCTATGCCTGCCGTGATGGCTGGGAGTGGACGCTGTCCGTGCTGGCCTGCCTCGCCGCCTTGCTCACGGCACTGCGCTTGGCGCGCTGGCTGGCGGTACAACTGGCCGGGGCGCCGCACACACGCGCGCCGGCGGGGCGCTGGCGCTTCGCGTGGCTGTTCGTGCTGGCGTTGTACGGTCTCTTGATGGTGTTCGATGGCCGCTATCGCGATTTCCCGCTGGGCCTGTTTGCATTGCCCTGCGTGGGCTATGCGCTCAGTGCCTGGCTGGATGGCCGCGCGCGCGCGCCGTCGCGCGAGGCGCTGTTCCTTGCCGCCAGCCTGCCGGTGCTGGCCGGCGCGGTGGTGGCGCTGGAGCTGGGCGAGGATCCGGCCACCTGGCTGTGGTTGGCGCTGAACCTCGCCATCGCGCTGCCGGTGTTGTTGGCGGCGCGGCGCGCACGCGGCACCATAGTCAGCCCAACTCATTGAGGAGGATGCATCCATGTCATCGAACAAGCAGCGCATCGCGATTACCGGCGCTTTCGGCACGCTGGGTGCCGCCGTGGTGAAGGCCGCGCTGGCGGCGGGCCACGAAGTGGCCGCCATCGACCGTGCGCCGGTGCCGGCAGGGCTGGACGGCGCGCATGGTTTCGGCGGCGTGGACCTGGCCGATACCGGTGCTGCCAAGGCCGCCATTGACGCCGCCGCCGCCGCGATGGGCGGGCTGGATGCGTTGGTCAATATTGCCGGTGCCTTCCGCTGGGAGTCGCTGGCCGGCGGCAGCCTGGATACCTGGGATCTGCTCTACCGCATCAACCTGCGCACGGCGGTGGCGGCCAGCCAGGCCGCGTTGCCGCACCTGCCCGACGGGCGCGGCCGCATCGTCAACATCGGCGCGGCTTCGGCGCTCAAGGCCGGCGCCGGCGTGGGAGCCTACACGGCCTCCAAATCCGGCGTGATGCGGTTCACCGAGTCGCTGGCCGAGGAAGTGAAACCGCGCGGCATCACCGTCAATGCGCTCTTGCCCAGCATCATCGATACGCCGCCCAACCGTGCCGACATGCCCGAGGCGGATTTTTCCCGCTGGGTGCAGCCGACCGCACTGGCCGGCGTGGTGATGTTCCTGCTGTCCGATGCCGCCAGTGCCATCACCGGCGCGCTGATCCCGGTCACCGGGAGGGTGTGAGGCCCGCGCCGCCAGCCTGGCCGGTGGTGGCGGATCAGGCGTGCTGCGCCAGGATGGCGTCCACGTCGGGCGAAGACAGCACGACCTTGATGGGATGCGAGGTGGCGGCGTGCTCGTCGCTGGCGAACTTGCGCGCGAACCGGATGGCCGTGGCGATGGAGAGCCGGTTGAGCAGATGCTCGTCGTCGCGGCAGACACACCACAGGCCGCTGCGGGCATCTTCCACGATCTTGAAGATGGTGTTCATGCGACTGCCTCCGTCGCCATGCGGCGGTTGGAGTGGTGGTAACCGTGACAGTGTTGGCCGGCCACCGGGGCGCGGGTAGCGGCGGCCGGCTCGCCGCATGTAGGGCAAACCTGACACCGCCAGGCGGCCTTGCGCATGGCGCGAGCGGTGGAGGGAGTCAGCGCGCGGGCGTGGCGACGGCTTGCGGGCTGCCGGCGCCTTGCAACTGCACCAGGCGCAGGCAGCCGAGCAAGAGCGCCAGGGCGCCCGGCTCGACGTTGTAAAGCACCAGGGCGAAGCCGCCCAGGATGGCGGCGAGCGCAGCCAGCGCGATGGATCGCCGCCACAGCGCCAGCGCGCTCGCGACGAGCGCGGCCACGCCGTAGACCTCGTGCAGGAAGCCCAGCACCAGCGCCTGGCGCAGCGGGCACCACGCCGGCGCCGTCGTCGGCGCGCACAGGTCGGCCAGCGCGGGCTGCTCGATCAGCCCGTAGCGCAGCCAAGCCGCGCCCAGCCCGGCGAGAATCAAGCCGCACCAGGGCAGCAGGTTGCGCAGCGTGCGTGGGGTCATCCGGCCTTGCGCCATGTCGTGTCAAGGGATGGCAGGCTCACCTCCGCTGCCAGCGCGAGATGATCGGAGAAAGCCTGCGGCAGTGTCCAGACCCGCTCCAGCGTCACCGTCGGCGAGGCCAGGATATGGTCGAGCGCGCGCCGGGGTTTCCAGCTGGGGAAGGTGGGCGTGGGGCGCGCCGGCGGCTGCAGGCGGGTGCGCGCGAACAACTGGCGCATTTCCGCGCTGTCGGGAGCGGTGTTCAGATCCCCCATCAAGACGGCGTGCGGGTGATCTTCGAGGATCTCGGCGATGAAGCCGAGTTGGTGCGCGCGGGTGGGCGCGCGCAGCGAGAGGTGGGCGATCACCACGGCGAGCGCCTGTTCGCCTTCGCCGAAGCGCACCAGCAGTGCGCCGCGGCCATGGCCGGGCAAGGGGTAGTCGAGTACCGCACTGGGCGCGATGCGGCTGATGAGGCCGTTGGCCGTGTGCGAGAGCTTGGCCAGCGGGCGGTTCGGCTGGTGGCTCCAGTACGGCATGCCGGCGGCTTCGGCCAGGTAGCGGGTCTGGTTGAGGAAGCCCGAGCGCAGGCTGCCGGCATCGGCCTCCTGCAAGCCGATCACGTCGAACTCCGGCAGCAGCGTGGCGAGCTGGTCGAGGTTGTCGATCTTGCGCCGGCCGGGCAGCACCGCGCTCAGGCTGCGGGTGACGTATTCGCTGTAGCGCTGCACGCTGGCGCCGGCCAGGATGTTGCAACTGAGCAGGCGCAGGTGCCGGGGGGCAGCGGCGAGCGGGGTGGCTGGGTGTTCCATGATCCGGTACAGGCTACACGCACGACGGGGTAGCTTGCGTGAATGCCCGTGGCGCCGCCGCGGTCAGTGGCCGCCGTGCCGGTTGGCCGCGTCCAGCTCGCGCTTGGCCAGCCATTGGGCCACGGCGGAAAGCTCGTCCAGGGACTGCACGTGGGTGACCCGGTATTTGCCGTCGATCACCAGGGTAGGCGTGCCATCCACGCCCCATTTGGCTTCCAGCGCGAGGTCGGCCTTGAGCTTGGCGGTGGCCTCCGGCGAGTTGGCGAGGCTCAGAAATCTGGCGCGATCGACGCCCTCGCGGGCGTAGAAGTCGGCCAGCTCGTCCAGTGTGTTTATCGGGTAATGCTGGGCGAACTTGGCCACGAACAGCTGCAGGTGGGTGCGCTCCACCACGCCCATCTTGTCGGCTGCGTAATAGGCGCGGGCGAACGGCAGCCACTGCTCGCTGAACGGCGCCGGCACCAGCTTGAACACCACGCCCTTGGGCAGCGACTTTTTGAGCTTCTCGGCGACGGGCGCGAACTCGGCGCAGTGGATGCAGCCGTAGGAGAACACCTCGGCCACCTCCACCGTGCCCTCCGCGCTGTAGCGCTGGTGCGGGCCGGGCAGGCTCACGTATTGGTTGCCCTCGGTGTAGGGCGCTGGCGCGCTGGACTGCGCGGAGCAGACGCTGGCGATCAGGAGCCCGGCGAGCAGGGTGAGCAGACGCAGGTGGGCGAGGTGTTTCATCACGACAGACTCCGCGGAATTTCGCTGAAAACCGGCGGCGCGAACATCGCGTCCGCCGCATCGACACGGCAGGCTTCATCCGCCGGCCAGCAAGCCGCCTCCCGGCGACTTGGTGCGGGTTTACTTGCCGGCGGCTTCCTTGGCCACCAGCCACTGGGTCAGATCGATGGCGCGCTGCATGGTGCCGACATCCGAGGGCGAGAAGCGGTATTTGCCGTCCACCACGATGGTGGGCGTGCCGGCGACAGCGTAGGCCTTGATGAGGTCGTCGGCCTGCTTCATCTTGGTGTTCACCGAGAAGGAATTGGCCACTGCCGCGAACTCCTTGGGGTCGGCGCCGAACTTGCCGTAGAACTTGGCGATGTCCTCGATGGTGGGCCAGGCAGCCTTGGGCTTGGGACGGCCCTGGCTGAGGTCGTAGGTGGCCGTTTCGCCGGTCTTCCAGGTGGCGTCGAAGAAGGCATCGTGCGCCTTGGCGCGCACGCCCAGTGCCTCGGCGGCGAAGAACGCGCGCTGGTACACCGGCCAGTTCTCGTCCGGGCGGAAGGCGGCGGGCAGGTAGTGCACCACCGCGTTGCTGGGCAGGCTCTTCTCGATCTGATCCATCGCGCCGTGGAAGGCGTTGCAGGCCGGGCAGGCGTAGGAGAACACCTCCACCACCTCGATCTTGTCGGTCGGCATGTACTTGGGCTGGACCGGGTCGATGCGGAAGTAATCCTTGCCTTCCACCCACTGGCCGTTGTCGACGAAGGGCTTGGTCGGCGTGGCGGCGGTGCTGGCGGGAGCGGCCGGCGCACTGGATGCCGCCGCTGGCGTCGAGGCGGCGCTGGCGGGCGCACTGCTGGCGGCCGGTGCCGGCGTGCTGGTGGCAGCCACCGTGGCCGCCGTGGCTGGCGCCGCTGTGCTGGCGGGGGTGGCGGCCGGTGCCGGGGTGGCCGGCACGGTGGTGCCGTTGTCGGTGGCGTGGCCACAGGCGGTCAGCGCCAGCAGGGCGGCGCACAGGAAAGGCAGACGCTTGAACATCGGGGGTGACCTCGAGGGGCGGGGCAGGGCGGCGGCGCCGGCACGAAGCCGGCGCGCGGGGTTCGGTCAGGGCGAGGCAGCGGGCTTGGCGGCGCTGGCCGGGTGCAGGCCTTCGATGTAGCTGGCGACGGCGGCGATGTCGTTGGCGTCGAGCTTCCTGGCGATGCCGGGCATGATCTGCGAGTGCGCGTCAGTGCCCCAGGCGTTGCCGTCGTGCCAGCCTTTCAGCTGGGTTTCCACGTACTGCGCGTGCTGGCTGTCGAGCGCCGGGTACATGGCGCCTGGGTTGCCCATGCCGTCCGGACCGTGGCAGGCCATGCAGGCCGGAACGTCGCGTTTGGCGTCGCCTTCGCGGTAGAGCTTCTGGCCGGCCTCGACCAGCGCCTGGTCGGCCACGCCGGGCAGGCGCTTCTGGCTGGAAAAATAGGCCGCGATGTCGTGCATGTCCTGCTCGGACAGCGGCGTGGCCATGCCCAGCATGATGGGGTTCTTGCGCGCGCCACTCTTGAAGTTCTGCAGCTGGCGAACGATGTACTGCTCGCTCTGGCCAGCCAGCTTGGGGTACTGCGCGTCGCTGGAATTGCCGTCCATGCCGTGGCAGGCGCCGCAGGCGGCAGCCTTGGCCTGGCCGGCGGTCGCGTCACCCGGTTTCACCGCAGCGGCTTCGGCGGCGGGGATGGTCGCTGGCGCGGTGGCCGGGGCGGCGGTGCCGGCCGGCGCTGGCGTACTTGCCGCGGTGGCCGCCTGCGCAAGGCTGGTGCCGGAGGCCAGGGCGAAGATCAGCGCGGCACAGCCCAGCGCGGCCGGTCGAAAACCTGCGTAGCGAAAACTCATACACTGCTCTCCCGAAAACCTGTCGATGGCTGCCACCGCTTGCCGGCTCCGGCGCTGCTGGCAGAACCGTCCGATTATCCCTGTGCCTTCGCGTCCCGGTCAAACCATGCCCAATCCCCTGCAAGGCGCGCAGTTCGTGCTCGCCGCCCATCGTGTGAGCCAACTGCCTGCCGACGGCGGCGCCGAAGTGGCCTTCGCCGGCCGTTCCAATGCCGGCAAGTCCAGTGCCCTCAACGCGCTCACCGGCCACAAGGGGTTGGCGCGCACCTCCAAGACACCGGGGCGCACCCAGCAGATGGTGGCCTTCGCCTTGCCGGAGGTGGCGGATCGTGAGCCATGGCGGCTGATCGATCTGCCCGGCTATGGCTACGCCAAGGTGCCGGAGGACCTGCGCGCGCACTGGAAGCAGGAGATCGATGCCTACCTGCATCGTCGGCAGAGCTTGCGCGGCGTGGTGCTGATCGCCGACATCCGCCATCCGCTGAAGGAGTTCGACCGGATGATGCTGGATTTCTGCTTCGCCACCGGCCTGCCTTGCCACCTTTTGCTGACCAAGGCCGACAAGCTCTCGCGCAACCAGTCCGCGCAGGCGCTGGCGGCGATGCGCAAGAGTTTCCCCGACGGCCTGCACGCCACCGCCCAGGTGTTCTCCTCGCCTGCCGGTACCGGCGTGGAGGAGGCGCGCGCGCGGGTGGTGGAGCTGCTGGGCACGCCGCGCGGGTAGGGTTTGCGCGTACAGGCGGTGGGGCGTTGGCGAGAGCCGCGTCGCCCGCCGGCGTGCTCCCGCGCGATGAGGCTGCGGGCGAAAGACTTCAATCGCCCGCCAGCGGACTCCCGCCGGCAGCCACGGCGGCCATGAACACCGCGCACAGCGCCTCCATGCCGGCGCGATCGTCCTCGTCGAAGCGGCCGGTGCGCGGACTGTCCACGTCCCACACGCCAAGCAGGCTGCCGTCGGCCCGCACCAAGGGCACCACGATTTCCGACTGCGAGGCGCTGTCGCAGTAGACGTGGTTGGGATGGGTGCTGACGTCGTGCACCACCTGGGTCTGCCGCGTCTGCGCCGCCGTGCCGCATACGCCGCGGCCCAGTGCGATGCGGATGCAGGCCGGCTTGCCCTGGAATGGGCCAACCACCAGCTCCTTGCCGTCGAACAGGTAGAAGCCGGCCCAGTTCAGCTCGGGCAGGGCGTGGAACACCAGCGCGCTGAAGTTGGCGGCATTGGCGATCAGGCTGGGTTCGCCGGCCAGCAGGCTGCGCGCCTGCTGCGCGAGGTCGGCGTACTGCTCGCGCTTGCTGGCGAACGACGAGATTTTGGTTTCGAACATGGAACGCTCCGGTCGTGACCCGACTATGATGCGCGGCTTGCCCGCCTCACGCCATGCCATGTCCCCCTGCACGTATTTCATCGCCGGTACCGACACCGGTATCGGCAAGACCCACGCCAGTTGCGCCCTGCTGCATGCCCTGCGTGCCCGGGGGCTGCGCGCCACCGGCATGAAGCCGGTCGCCAGTGGCTGCATCGCATCGCCGCAAGGCTTGCTCAGCGAGGACGCGCTGGCGCTGCGCGAGGCCAGCAGCGCGCCGCTGCCGCCGTATGCGCAGTCGAACCCGGTGGCGCTGCGCGAGCCGCTCTCGCCGCACCTGGCCGCCGCGCACGATGGCGTGACGATTGCCATGCCGAAGTTGCGCGAGGCGTTCGACGCGCTGTGTGCCTGTCACGAGGCGGTGGTGGTGGAAGGCGTGGGCGGCTGGCGCGTGCCGCTGGCCCCGGGCCTGTTCGCCTCCGACATCGCCCGCGCGTGGGAGTTGCCGGTGATTTTCGTGGTGGGCCTGAAGCTGGGCTGCCTGAATCACGCGCTGCTCAGTGCGGAGGCGATTCGCGCCGACGGCTGCCGGCTGGTCGGCTGGATCGCCAATCGCATCGACCCGGTGATGGACGCGGCGGAAGAAAACCTGGCCACCTTGCGCGCCTTGCTGGGCGCGCCTTGCCTCGGCGTGCTGCCGCACGGCGTGGCGCCCGCGCAGGCCGCCGCCGAACTCGATCTGGCCGCGCTGGCACGCTGAATTTCACATCGGCCATGCCACAGCTTTCGCATGCTGGCAGGCAACCGCAGGAACGCTCCATGTCGCATCGCAACCACTACTACCTCTCCATCGCCGACCTCGCCCACGCGCGTGGCAGCGACCCCGCGCTGGCCTGGAATGGCAGCAGTCCGGCCGACTTCGCCGCCGCGCTGGACGAGGCCCTGCGCAGCCCGTTGCTGTTCCAGCGCTGGCAGGCCAGGCAGGCCGAACCCGATGAGGTCGACCCCGCGCTGGGCGCCACCGATCAGTTGGCGCTGGTGCGCGCGCATGTGGCCGATCTGCAGGTGGACGTGGAGGTGGTGACCGACCTGCCGATGAGCCTCTTGCGCCAGCGCCTGGGTTGGCTGATCGGCGCAGGCTGGCAGCTGCACGACGTGCGGCCGGGCTGACGTCGCGCCGCGCCGCCACTGGCAAAATCAGGGCTGCAGTCGGTACAGTCGGTGGCTGTTGCCTCTTCACAGCGCCGCCGGGCGCACCGACCGGGAATCCCGCATGTTTCGTCTACGCATGATCGCCATGGCCACCAGCATCGTCCTCGCCGCCTGTTCGAACGAGCCAGCCAAGCCGGCACCCACGCCGGTTTCCACCGCACCGGCCAAGCCCGCCAGCGCCGCCGCGTCGGTGACCGCCGCCAAGGCGACCAATCCATTCTTCACCGCCAGCACGCTGCCGTTCCAGGCGCCGCCGTTCGACAAGATCACCGACGCCGACTACCAGCCGGCTCTCGACAAGGGCATGGCCGACCAGCTCGCCGAGTGGCAGCAGATTGCCGACAACACCGACGCGCCCACCTTCGACAACACCTACGTGGCGCTGGAGAAATCCGGCGCGCTGCTCAACCGCGTGATGATGGTGTTCAACGGCGTCGCCAGCGCCAACACCGACGACACGCTGCAGAAGGTGCAGGAGGCCGAGGCGCCCAAGCTCGCCGCGCACCAGGACGCGCTGTACCTCGACAGCAAGCTGTTCGACCGCGTGCAGAAGGTCTACGACCAGCGCGCCACGCTGAAGCTCGATCCGGAATCGCAGCGCCTGATCGAGGTGACCTACCGCAGCTTCGTGCACCACGGCGCCAAGCTGTCCGACGCCGACAAGACCCAGCTGAAGGCGCTCAACCAGCAGGAGTCCACGCTGGAGGCGCAGTTCAACAACAAGCTGCTCGCCGCCGCCAAGGACAGCGCGCTGGTGGTGGACGACAAGGCCAAGCTCGACGGCCTCTCCGACGCCGACATCGCCGCCGCTGCGCAGGCGGCCAAGGATCGCGGGCTGGCCGGCAAGTGGGTGCTGACCCTGCAGAACACCACCCAGCAGCCCGAGCTGTTGACCCTGAAGGATCGCGCCACGCGCGAGGCGCTGTTCAAGGCCTCGTGGAACCGTGCCGAACTCGGCAACGCCGACGACACCCGCAGCATCATCGAGCAGCTCGCGCAGATCCGTGCGCAGGAAGCCAAGCTGCTGGGCTTCCCGAACTATGCCGCGTGGACGCTGACTGACCAGATGGCCAAGACGCCCGAGGCGGCGATGGGCTTCATGAAGAAGCTCGCGCCCGCCGCAGTGGCCCGCGCCAAGGCCGAGGCCGCCGAGATCCAGGCGCGGATCGACCAGGATCAGAAGGCGCTGGGCCAACCCAGCTTCAAGCTGCAGCCGTGGGACTGGCAGTACTACGGCGAGCAGGTGCGCAAGGCCAAGTACGACCTGGATGAGAGCCAACTGCGGCCATATTTCGAACTGGACAACGTGCTGAAGGACGGCGTGTTCTACGCCGCCAACCAGCTCTACGGCCTAACCTTCAAGGAGCGCAAGGACATCCCGGTGTACAACCCGGACGTGCGCGTGTTCGAGGTGTTCGACAAGGATGGCAAGTCGCTGGCGCTGTGGTACTGCGACTACTTCAAGCGCGACAACAAGAACGGCGGCGCGTGGATGGACAATTTCGTCGGCCAGTCGAAGCTGCTCGGCACCAAGCCGGTGATCTACAACGTCGCCAACTTCACCAAACCGGCGGCGGGCCAGCCGGCGCTGCTGTCGTTCGATGACGTCATCACGATGTTCCATGAATTCGGCCATGCGCTGCACGGCATGCTCGCGGATGAGCAATACCCCGGCCTGTCTGGCACCGCCACCGCGCGCGACTTCGTCGAGTTCCCCTCGCAGTTCAACGAGCACTGGGCGACCAACCCCAAGGTGTTCGCCAACTTCGCGAAGGACTACAAAACCGGCGCGCCGATGCCGCAGGCGCTGGTCGACAAGATGAAGAACGCCGGCATGTTCAACAAGGGCTACGACATGACCGAGCTGGTGGCCGCCGCCATGCTCGACATGAACTGGCACATGCTGGACGCCAACGCACCCAGGCAGGACGTCGACAAGTTCGAGGCTGCTGCACTGAAGAAGGACGGCGTGGATCTTGCCTACGTGCCGCCGCGCTACCGTTCCAGCTACTTCCTGCACATCTGGAGCAACGGCTATTCGGCCGGTTACTACGCCTACCTGTGGACGCAGATGCTCGCCGACGACGCCTTCGAGTGGTTCAAGGAGCACGGTGGCATGACCGCCGAAAACGGCCAGCGCTTCCGCGACATGATCCTCTCGCGCGGCAACACCGAGGAGCTGTCCAAGCTGTACAAGGACTGGCGCGGCAAGGATCCCAGCATCGAACCGATGCTGATCGACCGCGGCTTGAAGGCGGCGCCGAAGAAGTAAGCGGGCGCAGTCGAAAGACAAGAAGGGCCGGCGCAAGCCGGCCCTTCCTTTTCAGCGCCTTGGGCCGGCTTGTCGTAGCGGGCCGGGTTTAATTTTCAAATGAAGCCCATTTAACTGGCAAATCGGCATTCCAGATTTTAGAACCCCGGCATGGCTCGCCCGAACCGCTCCAGTGGAGCTGGTGCACATCCATGCCGCGCCGGACGTGCAGCAGATGATCCGGCGCGCCGAGGTGGTACGCGATCGCGACAACGGGCCATTGCCCCTGCCTTAAGCGTCGCTCAGTACGCGAACTCCTTGAACACCGGATCGACGCTGCCGCCCCAGGCGCCGTGGAACAGTTCGAGCTTGCGCTCGGCCGGGGTCAGCCCGCTCTCCACGATCTCGTGCAGCGGTTCGAGAAAATGCCGCTCGTCGGCGCCCTTGGCGTTTTGCCGGTTGCGGCGGGCAAGGCCGTGGCTGGCGATGGCCAGCGCCTCGCGGGCAAGCTCATGCACGGTGCCGTTTCGGAACGGCAGCTTCAACGCCTGCTTTGGCACGCCGTCGCGCAGCGCGTGGCGTTCCGCGCGGCTGAAGTCCTTGACCAGGTTCCACGCGGCGTCCAGCGCTTCGTCGTCGTAGAGCAGGCCGACCCAGAACGCTGGCAGCGCGCACAACCGGTGCCAGGGACCGCCGTCGGCGCCGCGCATTTCCAGGTATTGCTTGAGCCGCACCTCGGGGAAGGCGGTGGTGAGGTGGTCGGCAAAGTCGCGCATGGTGGCCTTGACGCCGGGGAGCTGGGGCAGCTCGCCGCGCAGGAAGCGCTGGAAGTCGGCGCCGGCCAGGTCGACGTAGTGGTCGTGCTGGTGGCTGAAATACATTGGCACGTCGAGGATGTAGTCCACGTAGCGTTCGTAGCCGAAACCATCCGCGAAGACGAAATCCAGCATGCCGGTGCGGTCGGCGTCGGTGTCGGTCCAGATGTGCGAGCGGTAGGACAGATAGCCGTTTGGACGTCCTTCGGTGAACGGCGAGTCGGCGAACAGCGCGGTGGCGATCGGCTGCAGCGCCAGGCCCACGCGGAATTTCTTCACCATGTCCGCTTCGCTGGAGAAATCCAGGTTCACCTGCACGGTGCAGGTGCGCGTCATCATGTCCAGGCCCAGCGAGCCGACCTTGGGCATGTACTCGCGCATGATCTTGTAGCGGCCCTTGGGCATCCACGGCATCTCGTCGCGCCGCCATTTCGGCTGGAAGCCCATGCCGAGGAAGCCGAGGCCGAGGCCGTCGGCCACGGCGCGCACTTCCTCCAGGTGCGCGTCCACTTCGCGGCAGGTCTGGAAGATGGTTTCCAGCGGTGCGCCGGAAAGCTCCAACTGGCCAGCCGGCTCCAGCGTGATGTTGGCCTGGCCACGGGTGAGCGCCACCGGGGCCTCGCCTTCGCGCACGATCTCCCAGCCGTAGCGTTGGGCGATGCCCTCCAGCAGGGCGCGGATGCCGCGCTCGCCCTCGAAGGGCGGCGGCGCGAGGTCGTCGGTGCGGAAGCCGAACTTCTCGTGCTCGGTGCCGATGCGCCAGGCCTCGCGCGGCTTCTCGCCGGCGGCGAGGTAGTCGATGAGCTGCTGGCGGCCGCTGATCGGAGTGTTCTTGACGGCGCTGGCTATGGACACGGGTCGGGCCTTGGTGGGGAATCCACCGACTATGGAGGCGCGAAGCGGCCACGAAAAGGGCCTAGGTCAAAATTTTTGTACGGAGCGGTACAGGTGGGCGGTGCGGCCGTGCCGGACGCGGCCGTCAGGGAGCGGCGACGGTGGCCGCTGCGTGGCAGGTCAGGCGTTGCATCAGCGCGTTCGGCAGGCGGCTGCGGTGGCCGATGCTGGCCAGCGTGACGCCAGGTTTGCGGATGCGCTGGTCGTCCGCACAGACGTTGGCGCCGTGGTCGAGCAGGTGCTGCACGATGCCGGCGTAGCCATCGACGACAGCCACGGTCAGGGCATCGGCCGCGTTCGGCGCTGCCCGCGCCATCACGTCGGCATGGTGGCGCAGCAGCACGTCGAGGGTAGCCGTGTCGTCACAATGCGCGGCAACGAGCAGGGCCGGGCCGTAGGCGTTCGCCCGGTTGGCCACCAGGTCTTGTGCCTGCAGCGCCTTGATCGTGTTCGGCCCGCCGAAGAGCGGGTCGTGGCTGGCGGTATCGCTCAGTTGTTTGGCGAACGCCTGCTTGAACGGTGGCAACAAGGCTTGGTCGTCCACCGTTGCACCATCGTCCAGCAAGCCGTCGACCACGGCGGGCTGGTAGGCGCTGGCGGCGGTGAGCATGGCGACTTGTCGCCAGCGCGGCTGTTCAGCCGTGGGCAGTGACGCGAGGCTATGCCGCAGTTGCGGCAGCTTGCCGTCGATGGCCGCGACCACGGCCGCCGAGGCGGCGGGCAGGGCGTCGTATGCGCCGTGCAGCCAGGCCTCGTGGATCGTGGGCAGTTGCTGACGGCAGAGGTTGTCGCTGGTGGGTGCGGGTTCTGCGGCGATGGCAGTCTGCGCAATGCAGAATGCACAAGCGATCAGGGCAAGACGGGCAAGCATTCCATGTCTCCTCGCGTCGGGAGGCGACAGCATGGAACCGATCAGGGGCAGAGGCAAGATCAACGCTTGGCGTCTTTAGAGCCAAAGCCGTACTGATGCCAATAAAGGGCTTTCCTGCCCTTTATTGGCTCGCCGGTATCGGGCAGTGCCCGATACCGGCTCCGCCGCGCCATCGCTACGCGATGGCGCGGCGAGCGCGCCGTCCGTGGCGCGTGAAGCGGTAAGCGACTGCCGCAGGCAGCCGCTTACCGCTTCATGGAATTGAAGAACTCGTCGTTGGACTTGGTGTTCTTCATCTTGTCGAGCATGAATTCCATCGCGGCCAGCTCGTCCATCGGGTGCAGCAGCTTCCGGAGTATCCAGATCTTCGCCAGCATGTCCGGCTCGATCAGCAGATCCTCGCGGCGGGTGCCGGAGCGGTTGATGTCGATGGCGGGGTAGACGCGCTTCTCCGAGATGCGGCGGGAGAGGTGCACTTCCATGTTGCCGGTACCCTTGAACTCCTCGTAGATCACCTCGTCCATCTTGCTGCCGGTGTCGGTCAGCGCGGTGCCGATGATGGTGAGGCTGCCGCCTTCCTCCACGTTGCGCGCAGCGCCGAAGAAGCGCTTGGGGCGCTGCAGCGCGTTGGCGTCCACGCCGCCGGTGAGTACCTTGCCGGAGCTGGGCACCACGGTGTTGTAGGCACGGGCGAGGCGGGTGATGGAGTCGAGCAGGATCACCACGTCGCGCTTGTGCTCCACCAGGCGCTTGGCGCGCTCGATCACCATCTCGGCCACCTGCACGTGGCGCACGGCGGGCTCGTCGAAGGTGGAGGAGATGACCTCGGCGCGCACGGTGCGGGCGATTTCGGTCACTTCCTCCGGGCGCTCGTCCACCAGCAGGATGATGACGTGCGCCTCGGGGTGGTTGTACTGGATCGCCTGCGCGATGTTCTGCAGCATCATCGTCTTGCCCGACTTGGGCTGGGAGACGATCAACGCGCGCTGGCCCTTGCCGATGGGGGCGACCAGGTCGAGGATGCGACCGGTGATGTCCTCGGAGGAACCGTTGCCGCGCTCCAGCTTGAAGGCCTTGCGCGGGAACAGCGGGGTGAGGTTCTCGAACAGCATCTTGTTCTTGGACGCTTCCGGCGGATCGCCGTTGATGTCGTCCACGCGCAGCATCGCGAAGTAGCGCTCGCCTTCCTTGGGGTGGCGCACGCGGCCGGTGATGTAGTCGCCGGTGCGCAGGTTGAAGCGGCGGATCTGGCTGGGGCTGATGTAGATGTCGTCGGGGCCGGCGAGGTAGCTCTCGTCGGCCGAGCGCAGGAAACCGAAGCCGTCGGGCATGATTTCCAGCACGCCCTCGGCCCAGATGCCGCCGCCGGAGCGGGCATGTGCCTTGAGCACGGAGAACACCACGTCCTGGCGGCGCGCGCGGGCCACGCCTTCCTGGATGCCCAGCGACTCGGCGAAGGCGAGCAGCTGCGGCGCCTTCATGCGCTTCAATTCGGTGAGGTTGATGAGGCGGTCGTCCGCACCTGGGTCGGCGTTGTCGTCGTCCATCGGCAGGCCGTGCGGGTTGTTGTAGCGCGGGTTGCCGCCGCCTTGCTGCGGACGTTGTGGGCCGCGCTCGTTGCGTTCGTTGCGCTCGTGGCGGCGGCGCCGGCCACGGCCTTCGCGCGGTTCGTTGTTGCGGGTGCCGTTGTTCGGGGTGCCGTTCTGGCCATTGTTCTGGCCGCTGCCGCCTTGCGCGGCGTTGCCGCTGTTCTGGCCCTGCGCCTGGCCCTGCGGGTTCTGCGCCGGCGCCACGTCGCGCGCTTCGGTGGTGGCTGCGCCGGGCGGCGGCATGGGCGGCATGGCCGGTGCGGGCGTGGGCAGCGGCAGCTCGGGGGCGACGCTGGTGGCGGCTGGTGTCTCGCCGGCGGCCGGCTTGGCGCTACGGGCGCGGCGCGGCGCGCGCGGACGCGGCTCGGTCGTGGGCTCGGCGCCGCCGGCGTCGGTCGGGGGGAAGTTATCGGTATCGGACACGGGCAGTCCTCGGAGGAGGCCGTTGGAAACAGGAAGGAGGGGTGCGCAGCGCGCCAGAGGGCGCAAGGGGATCAGGCGATCCCGCTGGATGCGACGGGCAATCTAGCATCCGCCGCGCATGGCCGTAAAGCGCATGGCGGCGGGACAAGCGGGAAAAACGCGGCGATCAGAGCGCCTTGTCGATCATCTGGGCCAGCTGGCCCTTGCTGACGGCGCCGATCTGGGTGGCCTCGACCTTGCCGTGCTTGAACACCATCAGGGTGGGAATGCCGCGCACACCGTAGGTGCGCGGGGTCTTCTGGTTTTCGTCGATGTTGATCTTCACCACGCGCAGCTTGCCTTGGTAATCCTTGGCCAGCTCATCCAGCACCGGCGCGATGGCCTTGCACGGGCCGCACCATTCGGCCCAGAAATCCAGCAGTACGGGGGTGTCGGACTTGAGTACTTCCTGCTCGAAAGCATCGTCGCTCACATGGGTAATCAGGTTGCTCACCGGGGTCTCCAACAAATCAGGAGTGAAGGGGGTTTGACATCCGCGTGGCCGGCATCGGCTACACTCAGGGAACCCATGAACGCGGGTCGAACCGGGAAGGGGGACGCGGCCGTTGCAGCCGTGCCTCCCATTGCAACGCAACTCGGGGCGCGATTCAAGCGATTCAAGGGCAGCAACGGATGGTTCCGTTGACATAGGCGAGGTGGCTTGCCCTGAGCCGCCTCGCCTATGCCAGCGGGATCGTCGGTTGCGTCGTAACCGTTCCGGCGCTTCTCGCGGCTTCGGTGCGCGCCTTGACGCGCGCCCGCCGCCTGCGCCGCCATCCCACCGCTCCGTCCCCTGGCGACGGAGCCGGGCCGGCCGTGGCCGTGCCCGCATCCATGGCTGTCATTCCTTCATGTCGCAAACCGTACTCACCGATACTTTCTTCACCAACTTCGAACTTCATCCACTGCTGCAGCAAGGTCTGGCCGGAGCCGGGTTCACCCGCTGCACGCCCATCCAGGAGATGGCCCTGCCGGTGGCGCTGGCCGGGCGCGATGTCGCCGGCCAGGCGCAGACCGGCACCGGCAAGACCTGCGCCTTCCTGGTGGCGCTGATGAACCGCCTGCTCACCACACCCGCCGTGGCCGGGCGCAAGGACGCCGACCCGCGCGCCCTGGTGATCGCGCCCACCCGCGAGCTGGCCATCCAGATCGACAAGGACGCCCGCGCCGTCGGCGTCCATACCGGGCTCAAGACCGCGCTGATCTACGGCGGCGTGGACTACGACAAGCAGCGCCAGCAGTTGCACGACGGCTGCGACATCATCATCGCCACGCCCGGCCGCCTGCTCGACTACTACAAGCAGCACGTGTTCAGCCTGGACAGTGTCGAGGTGATGGTGGTGGACGAGGCCGACCGCATGTTCGACCTCGGCTTCATCAAGGACGTGCGCTTCATCTTCCGCCGCTTGCCGGCGCGCGAGCAGCGCCAGGTGCTGCTGTTCTCCGCCACGCTCAGCCACCGCGTGCTGGAGCTGGCCTACGAGCACATGCACAACGCCGAGAAGCTGGTGGTGGAGACCGAGCACGTCACCACCGACCGCGTGCGCCAGCAGGTCTACTACCCGGCCAAGGAAGAGAAGCTGCCGCTGCTGCTCAACCTGATCGACCGGCTGCAGCCCTCGCGCAGCATCATCTTCGTCAACACCAAGGCCGCCGCCGAGCGCATCACCGAGCGGGTGAAGCGCCACGGCTGCCGGGTGGGCGCGATCTCCGGCGACGTGCCCCAGCTCAAGCGGCAGAAGCTCCTGCAGCGCTTCCAGGACGGCCAGCTCGACATCCTGGTGGCCACCGACGTGGCCGCGCGCGGCCTGCACATCCCGCACGTCAGCCACGTGTTCAACTACGACCTGCCGCAGGACGCCGAGGACTACGTGCACCGCATCGGCCGCACCGGCCGGCTGGATCAGGAGGGCGACGCCATCAGCTTCGCCTGCGACCTGTACGCGATGAGCCTGCCCGACATCGAGGCCTATATCGGCCAGTCGATTCCGGTGGCGACGATGGAGCCGGAGCTGCTGGCGATGCCCAAGCCGCGTGCCATCGACCCCGAATACGCCGCCAGCGTGGCCGCGGACAGCGCCGCCTTCGGCGACCACGTCGAACCGCGTCACGATGACAAGAAGGGCGGTCGTCCACGCCGCGATGGTGGCCGTGGCGACCGTGGCGGGCGCAGTGAGCATGGCCCGCGCGAGGGTCGCAGCCACGAGCCGCGCGTGCCGCACGCCGAAACGGCGGCCGCCGCAACGGTCATGGCCGAAACCGTCGCGCCAGTCGCATCGGTCGTGCCGGCCTCGGCGCCCGAAGGCGCCGTCGCCGAAGGCGAGCGCAAGCGCCGCCGTCGACGTGGCGGCCGCAACCGCCGCCGCGAAGGCGGCGAGGGCGCGAATGTGACGGCCGCCAGCCCGGCCGTCGCCGCGACCGAAGCCGCGCGTCCGCCGCACGGCGAGCGCCGCCCACCGCGCGCGCCACGCATGCCGGTCGAAACCGCGGCACCGGCGTCCGCCGTCCGGCCGTCGCAGCAGGTGCCGGCAGTGGCCGGCGAGCACGGCCATGCACGCAAGCCGGGGCTGTTCCGCCGACTGACCCGGCTGTTCACCGGGCGCTGAATCGCGCCCGTGCGGCGTGCCACCGAACCGATCCGGTGGCACGCCGGTCAACTTCCGGCGCCGCGCATCCCTTATCCTTGTCGGCATCATGGCGGGTGGCCCCGGGGACATGCGGTGATCCAGTTCGAACAGGTGAGCAAGCACTACGAAAGCGGCCACGCGGCGCTCACGCAGCTTTCCTTCAGCATCGCCACCGGCGAGATGGCCTTCATCACCGGGCACTCGGGCGCGGGCAAGAGCACCCTGCTCAAGCTGCTCGGGGTGATCGAGCGGCCCAGCCACGGCGCGATCACGGTGGATGGGCAGAACCTCGCCAAGCTGCGCCGCGGCGGCATTCCCAAGTGGCGCCAGCGCATCGGCATGGTGTTCCAGGATCATCGCCTGCTGATGGATCGCAGCGTGTTCGCCAACGTGGAGCTGCCGCTCACCATCGCCGGCGTCACCGGCGCCGAACGGGGCCGGCGCGTGCGCGCCGCGCTGGAAAAGGTGGGTCTGCAGGGCCATGAGCGGAAATTTCCGGCCGCGCTGTCCACCGGCGAGCAGCAGCGTGTGGGCATTGCCCGCGCCATCGTCGGCCGCCCGGCGCTGCTGATTGCCGACGAGCCCACCGGCAACCTCGATCCGCAGCTGGCGCTGGAGGTCATGGGCCTGTTTGCCGAGTTCCAGCAGGTGGGCACCACGGTGCTGGTGGCCAGCCACGACCTGCGCCTCATCAAAAGCATGAAGAAGCGCGTGGTGGTACTGCACCAGGGCCGGCTGGTGGCCGACCTCGCCGCCGAGGAGGTGCAGTGAACATGACGGCCGAACCCGTGCGCATGGAAGAAGACGCCGTGCCGCGCAGCACGCCCAGCCGCGGCGGTCGCGTCGCCGGCTGGCGCGAGCACCATGGCTGGAGCGCGGGCGCCAGCCTTGCGCGGTTGGCCGCGCGCCCGCTGGGCAGCCTGCTCACCATCACGGTGATGGCGCTGGCATTGGCGCTGCCGTTGACCTTCTACCTGCTGCTGGGCAACGTGCAGCAACTCGGCCAGGCGCTGGGGCAGGATCAGGCGGTCAACGTGTTCCTGCAGAACGATCAGGTCGAGCAGCAGGCACGGCTCCTGGCCAAGCAACTGGAAGCCCGCTCCGACGTCGCCGTGGTGACGGTGAAAACGCCGCAGCAAGGGCTGGACGAACTTGCGAAGCTGCAGGGCTTCTCCGGTGCGCTCGATGCGCTCGACCAGAACCCCTTGCCCTACGTGCTGCAGGTGCAACCCAGGCCCGGGCTGGATGCCGGCGTCATCGACCGCCTCGTCGGCGACCTGCGCGGCATGCGCGCGGTGGCACTGGTGCAGGACAGCGGTGTCTGGCGGCAGCGGCTGAACGCCCTGCTGGCGGTGGGCAATCGCGTGGTGGCGGCGCTCGCCCTGATGCTGGCGCTGGCCGCACTGCTGGTGGTGGGCAATACCGTGCGCATGGACATCGCCAGCCGCAGCGAGGAAATCGGCGTGCTGGTACTGATGGGCGCCAGCGGCGCCTTCGTGCGTCGACCCTATCTATACGCAGGTATCTGGTACGGTCTGTTCAGCGGTGCGCTCGCCGTGCTGCTGGCGCTGGGCATCGAGTTCGCGCTGGCCGGGCCGATCGCACGGCTGAGCCAGGCCTACGACGGCAAGTTGCACCTGGGTGGTCTGCCACTGGAGCTGCTGTTGGCGGTGCCGCTGGCGGCCGCGGCGCTGGGTTGGTTGGGTGCGCGGCTGGTCAGCGCATGGCAATGGCGCAAGGCCGTCTGAGCGTGGCGGCGAACGGATAGGGCAGGGCATGAACATCAGCAACCGGTCGGTCAGCGAGACGCCACGCGTGCTGGTGGTCGACGGCTCGAAGATGGTGCGCCAGATGATCAGCCGCGTGCTCAAGGCTGAGCTGCCTGGTGTGGAGGTGGTGGGCTGCGGTGATGGTGCCGAGGCCGAGCGTGTGCTCGGTGAGGGCCTGTTCGATTTCGTCACCGTGGCGCTGCGCCTGCCCGACATGGACGGACTGGAACTGGCGCGCTTCGTGCGCGAATCCGCCGCGCAAGCCTACGTGCCCATCGTGGTGGTGTCCGGCGACGTGGATGACCGCCTGCACAAGCGCACGCTGGGCGAGGACGTCACCGACTATTTCGACAAGGGGCTGGGCTTCACCGCGCTGGCCGAGTTCATCCGCGGCTACGTCAGCCCGGCGGACACGGCCTCCGGCGAGGTGCTGTACGTGGAGGACAGCCGCGTGGTGGCGCTGGCCACGCGGCGCATGCTGGAGAAGCACGGCCTCACCGTGCACCACGTCATCAGCGTGGAAGATGCACTGGCCATGCTGGAAACCGCCAAGGTGCGCGGCGAGGTGGGCGCCGACGTGGTGCTCACCGACGTCAGCCTGAAGGGCGAGCTGACCGGCGGCGACCTGGTCGAATGCGTGCGCCAGTTCTTCGGCTACGGCAAGGGTCGGCTGCCGATCCTGGTGATGACCGGCGACGACAATCCGGCCAACCAGACCGCGCTGATCCGCGCCGGCGCCAACGATCTGGTGGAAAAGCCCGTCGACGAGAAATTGCTCATCACCAAGCTGCTGTTCCAGCTGCGCGTGTCGCGCCACCTGCGCCAGCACAGTACGTCGGCATGAGCGAGGTGCGGTTGGCGCCGTCGTGGAAGACGCGCCTGGGTGCGTATCTGGAGCGACCGGAGATGCGGGCGCTGGCGGCGTTCCTGCGTGCAGAGAAACAGGCCGGCAAACGCATCTATCCGCCAGGCTCGGAGATCTTCGCCGCCTTCGAGCACACCCCGTTCGACGCGGTGCGCGTGGTGATCCTGGGCCAGGATCCCTACCACGGCCCCGGCCAGGCACATGGCCTGTGCTTCTCGGTGCGCCCCGGTGTGCGGGTGCCGCCGTCGCTGGAGAACATCTTCAAGGAAATCCAGCGTGACCTCGGCATCGCGCGCCCCGACCACGGCTGCCTCACGCCGTGGGCCGACCGCGGCGTGCTGCTGCTCAACAGCGTGCTGACGGTGGAGGAAGGCCGCGCCGGCTCGCACCAGGGCAAGGGCTGGGAAGGCTTCACCGACGCGGCGATCGATGCGCTGAACCGCGAGCGCGAGGGCATCGTGTTCCTGCTGTGGGGCAGCTATGCCCAGCGCAAGGGGCAGCTGATCGACACCCGCAGGCACAGCGTGCTGAAGAGCGTGCACCCCTCACCGCTGTCGGCGCATCGCGGCTTCCTCGGCTGCGGGCATTTTTCCGCAGCGAACCGCTATCTGGAAGCGCACGGCCAGGCGCCGATCGACTGGTCGCTGCCGCCAGCGGCGAGCTTGTCCGACAGATAACGTTTCGCCGCGCCCACGGCTTCGGGCAGCGGCGCGCCCAGTGCGAGACAGGCGGCGAGCGCGGCGCTGAGCGCGCAGCCGGTGCCGTGGGTATCGGCGTCGTGCACCCATGGGGCGGCGTAGCGACGCACGTCGCCGGGGCGCACCAGCAGATCCACCGCTTCGGGCAGGTCGGCATGACCGCCCTTCATCAAGACCGCGCGCGGCCCCAGCGCCAGCAAGGCGCGGCCCTGCTCGATCATCTGCGCTTCGCTGGTGGCGCGCGGCGCCTCGAGCAGGGCGGCGGCCTCGTCGAGGTTGGGCATCACGCAGTCGGCCAGCGGCAGCAACGCGCGGCGCAGTGTGGCGATGGCGTCCGTGGCGAGCAGGCGTGCGCCGGAGCTGGCGACCATCACCGGATCGAGCACCAGCACGCGTGGTTGGCAACGGCGCAGTGTGGCGGCCACGGCGTCGACGATGGCGGCCTCGGCCAGCATGCCCAGCTTCACCGCGGCGGGTACGCGCTCGTCGCACACGGCCTCGATCTGCGCCCGCACCAGGGCGGCGGGCAGCACCTGCACGGCGTGTACGCCGGCGCGGTTCTGCGCGGTGACGGCGGTGATCGCGGTGGCGCCGTCCACGCCCAGCGCGGCAAACGTCTTGAGGTCGGCCTGGATACCGGCGCCGCCGCCGCTGTCGGAGCCGGCGATGCTGAGCGCCAGCGGCCTCACGCGCGGCCCCGCGTGAGGCGCAGCCATTCGCGGGCGCGCTGCCCGGGGTCGGCGTGGCCGCCGATGTCGCTCATCACGGCCACGACGTCGGCGCCGGCGGCGAGGCAGCCGGCCGCGCGCTGCGGCGTGAGGCCGCCGATCGCCACCAGCGGCAGGCAGCCGATGCGCTGCTTCCATGTCGCGATGCGCGCCAGCCCTTGCGGTGCCCATGGCATCAGCTTCGCCGTGGTGGGGTAGATCGGCCCCAGCGCCACGTAGGTGGGCGCGCAGCCCAGTGCGCGCTCCAGCTCGGCCTCGTCGTGCGTGCTGATGCCCAGGCGTGCGCCGCGCCGACGGATGTCGGCCAGATCCGCCGTGTCCAGGTCGCCCTGGCCCAGGTGGATGAAATCCGCGCCGGCATCCAGCGCCTCGCGCCAGTGGTCGTTCACCACCAGTTGCGCGCCGTGCGCATGGCAGGCCGCCAGCGCCTCGCCGATGGCGTGGCGGATGGCGTAGCCGGGCTGGTCCTTGATGCGCAGCTGGATCAGCTTCACGCCCACGGGCAGCAGGCGCTGCACCCAGGTCGCGCTGTCCACGATGGGGTAGCACGGATCGAGCCGGCTCATGCCAGCCACGCCTGCCCCAGCGCGGGCGTCGACGGTTCGGCCAGCTCGCGCACCGGCATGGCGCCAGCGTGGTGCGCGGCATGGCCGGCGCGCACGGCTAGCGCGAAGGCGCGCGCCATCGCCACCGGATCGCCGGCCAGCGCCACGGCGGTGTTCGCCAGCACCGCGTCGAAGCCCAGTTCCATCGCGTTCGCGGCTTGCGACGGCAGGCCAAGGCCCGCGTCCACCACCAGCGGCACGTCAGGGAAGCGTGCGCGCAGCGCGCGCAGCGCGAACGCGTCGTTGAGCCCGCGCCCGCTGCCAATGGGCGCGCCCCAGGGCATCAGCACGCGGCAGCCGGCGTCCAGCAGGCGCTCGGCCACGCCGAGGTCGGAGGTGGTGTAGGGAAACACCTGGAAACCTTCGTCGGCGAGGATGCGCGCGGCCTCGACCAGGCCGAACACCTCGGGCTGCAGCAGTGCGCCTTCGCCGATCACCTCCAGTTTGATCCATGGGGTGTCGAACACCTCGCGCGCCATGTGCGCGGTGGTGACGGCTTCCTTCACCGAATGGCAGCCGGCGGTGTTGGGCAGCACGCGCACGCCCAGATCGCGGATCAGCGCCCAGAAATCCTGCCCCGCGCGCGCCGAGCCGCTCTCGTGGCGCAACGATACGGTGACCAGGTCGCAAGCCGCCGCCTGCACGGCTGCGGCCAGCACGGAGGGCGAGGGATAGCGCGCCGTGCCCAGCCACAGGCGCGAGGAGAGTTCCACGTTGTAGACGTCCATCTCAACCTCCTTGCATCGGGGCGAGGATTTCCAGGCTGTCGCCGTCGGCCAGCCCCTGCGCCTCGCGCTGGCTGGCGGGCACGAACGCGCCGTTCAAGGCGGTGGCGATGCGGGTGGCGTGGTGGTAGCCGAGTTCGGCCAGCGCCGCGGCGAGCCGGTCGGCGTGCAGCGTGCGACTTTCGCCGTTGACGGTGAGGTGCATGTCAGGCCCCCGTGCCGAGCAAGGTGGCGGCCGCCTGCCGCGCCATCGCGGGCGCAAGCAGGAAGCCGTGACGGAACAGGCCGTTGAGATGCCAGCGGCCGGCGTGCTGCCACAGGCGCGGCAGGTTGTCGGGCAGTGCCGGACGAATGCCTGCACCCAGCTCTTCGACGCGCGCCTCGGCGAAGGCTGGGTGCAGCGCGTAGGCGCCGTTGAGCAGCTCCATCGCCGAGCGCGCGCGGATCGCCCCGGCGTCGTCACTTTCGATGGCGGTGCCGCCCAGCATGTACCGCCCCTCGCCGCGCGGCACCAGGTAGACCATGCCGCGCGCGTGCAGCAGGCGGATCGGGCGGCTGAAATGCAGCTCGCGGCTTTCCAGCAGCAGCATCTCGCCGCGCACGCCGCGCAGCTCGGGCACGGCGGCGCGCGCGCCGTAGCCACGGCAATCGAGCACGATGCCGCCGTCGTCGACGAGGCTGTCGGCGTTGCAGCCGTAGCGGATCGTCACGCCGCGTTCGGCCAGTAGTGCGGCCAGCGCGGGCAGGGCGAGGCGTGGGTCGACGTGCGCCTCGTCGGCGAAGAACACCCCGTGGCGGAAGCGGCCGGCGAGATCGGGTTCGAGCGCGGCGATGCCAGCCTCGTCCAGCGCGCGGCCACCGTTGCCGCGCGTGAGGTAGGGATCGAGTTCGGCGTGGTCGCGCGGCGCGGCCACGACCAGGGTGCCGGCGCGCACCGTGGCGGGCACGTGGGCGCTCCACCAGTCCGGTGCCTGCTGGCCCAGTTCGGCCACCAGCGGTTCGGCGTGCACGCGCTCGCAGTGCGGCGCCAGCATGCCGCCGGCAAACCAGCCGGCGGCATGGCGGCCCGGCGCCTCGCCGCGCTCGACCACTTCCACGCGGGCGCCGGCGCGCGTCAGCTCCAGCGCGGCGGCGAGCCCCGCCACGCCCGCGCCCAGCACGCGGATGCGCGCGCTCATGGCTGTTCCTCCACGTACAGCTCGCCGCCGGCGGCTGCAAACTGCGCCGCCTTGGCCCGCATGCCGGCTTCGGCCTCGGCGCGCAGCTCCTGGCTCAGCTGCATGGAGCAGAACTTCGGCCCGCACATGGAGCAGAAGTGCGCGCTCTTGTGCGCCTCCTTCGGCAGTGTCGCGTCGTGGTAGGCGCGCGCGGTGTCGGGATCGAGCGCGAGCTTGAACTGGTCCTCCCAGCGGAAGCTGAAGCGCGCGCGCGACAGCGCATCGTCGCGCGCCTGCGCCGCCGGGTGGCCCTTGGCGAGGTCGGCGGCGTGGGCGGCGATCTTGTAGGTGACCACGCCGATTTTCACGTCGTCGCGGTCGGGCAGGCCCAGGTGTTCCTTCGGCGTCACGTAACAGAGCATGGCGGTGCCGAACCAGCCGATCATCGCCGCGCCGATGGCCGAAGTGATGTGGTCCTGCCCCGGCGCGATGTCGGTGGTGAGCGGGCCGAGCGTGTAGAACGGCGCCTCGCGGCAGCTCGTCAGCTGGCGCGTCATGTTCTCGCGGATCTTGTGCATCGGCACGTGGCCCGGGCCTTCCACCATCACCTGGCAGCCGTGCTTCCATGCGACCTGGGTGAGCTCGCCCAGGGTATCCAGCTCGGCGAACTGGGCGGCGTCGTTGGCGTCGGCGATGCAGCCGGGACGCAGGCCGTCGCCCAGCGAGAAGGCGACGTCGTAGCGACGCAGGATTTCGCAGATTTCCTCGAAGCGTTCGTAGAGGAAGCTCTCGCGATGATGCGCCAGGCACCAGCGCGCCATGATCGAGCCGCCGCGCGAGACGATGCCGGTGACCCGCTTCGCCGTCAGCGGCACATGCGCCAGGCGCACGCCGGCATGGATGGTGAAGTAGTCCACGCCCTGCTCGGCCTGCTCGATCAAGGTGTCCTTGAACACCTCCCAGTCGAGTTTCGCCGGGCTGCCGCCGACTTTTTCCAGTGCCTGGTACAGCGGCACCGTACCGATCGGCACCGGCGCGTTGCGCATGATCCATGAGCGCAGGTTGTGGATGTGGCGGCCGGTGGAGAGATCCATCACGGTGTCCGCGCCCCAGCGCGTGGCCCACACCAGCTTCTCCACTTCCTCGGCCACGCCGGAAGAGAGCGCGGAGTTGCCGATGTTGGCGTTCACCTTCACCAGGAAGTGGCGGCCAATCACCATCGGCTCCAGCTCCGGGTGGTTGATGTTGGCAGGCAGGATGGCGCGGCCGGCGGCGATCTCGTCGCGCACGAACTCGGGCGTGACGAAGGCGGGCAGGGTGGCGCCGAAGGCCTCGCCGTCGGCCAGCTTTTGCGTGGCGTCCGTGCGTGCGGCGGCGCGGCCGAGGTTCTCGCGGTGGGCGGCGTAGGCCATCTCCTCGGTGACGATGCCAGCGCGCGCGAATTCCAGCTGGGTGACCGGTTGGCCGTCGCGGCCCGCGCGCAGCGTGCGGTTGGCGGGGCAGGCTTCCACCGCGCGGCCGTGGCCGCTGCCGCCGTTGTCCTCGGCGCGCACCGCGCGGCCTTCGATCACCGCGAAGCCGCGCGCGGCCAACCACGGTTCGCGGATCGCCGGCAGACCCGCGGCGAGATCGATCCGCGGCTCGTCCTCGGTGTACGGGCCGCTGGCGTCGTACAGGTGCAACTGCGGCGTAGCGGTGTCGTCCAGCGCGATCTCGCGCAGCGGCACACGCAACGCGGGGTAACCGGGCGGTGTCGAATAGACCTTGCGCGAGCCGCGGATCGGCCCGGTGGTGACGGCGTTGGGGGTGGTGTCGCTGGGCTGCTGCATGGATCTCCTCCTCGTGAAACGGCGGGAGATCCGGGGCGTGACGCTGCAACGGCACGCAGTGCGTGCGGCGCTGCGTGTTTGCTTCCGTTCCTACGCCGGTATGACCCGGATCAGGTTCAAGGGTCAGCTCGACGCTTTCTCAGCCCCGTACGGGGCTCCCCTCGGAATGTCCGAAAAGCATGGCGGCGCGCTGGCGCGCCTGTCAAGGCGAGGCGCGCATGGCGGCTCCCGGCGCAGGGTCAGCCGCTCGTTTCCGCCCACATGCGCAGCAGGTTCGCGTGCGAACGGCTCACGGCGTCGAAGGCCTGGCTCTTGCCTTCGCGGCTGAAGATGTCGCGCTTGGCGTTCTCCAGATCCCACAGCAGCTCGCGCCGGGCGGGGTCGCGCACCAGGCTCTGCACCCAGATGATGGCGGCGTCGCGCACGCCGCGCGTGACCGGGCTAACGTGGTGCAAGGTGTTGGCCGGATAGGCGATGGCGGCGCCGGCAGCCAGCTTGAATTCGTATTCCATGCCACCACTGGCGTGAGCCACCAGTGCGCCGCCGTCGTAGGTCGTGGGGTCGGACAGGAACACGGTAATTGCGATGTCGGTGCGCACCGCGTTGCCTATGCTGCCCATGACTGGGGCGTCCACGTGAGCACCGTATTCCATGCCAACGGCATAGCGGTTGAACAGCGGTCGGGTGTTCGCCGCCGGCAGCAAGGCCGTCTGCAGCGTGGCGTGGCGCAGGAAGGCGGCGCGCACGATATCCGCCATTCGCTGGTGGCTGGTGCTGTTGGGGTCGAGCTGCTGGTTCTTCTTCACGTTGCGCGCCGACCAGCCCGCTGTGGTGGTGCCATCGACGAAGGGAGCGGCGGACAGTTCGGCGCGCAGGGCGGCAAGTTCCTGGGACGTCAATACATCGGGTACGCAGACGATCAAGCGGATTCCCCTCGTGGCGTGGTGCACCAAGGCATTGTAGTGACGGCGACGTATGTATTATTATACTTCTCGGTTTATTAAAGGTCGTGAACTCTTCACAGCTTTAGCACTCCAAGCATCAGAGTGCTAACCTGAAGTCCTGGTATCGGAGGTTTCCCATGTCCCAAGCCTTGACCATCGCCCCCAGTTACCTGCCCAGTGTCGTCGGCAGCCTGGATGCCTACATCTCGGCCGTGCACCGCATTCCGGTGCTAAGCCAGGATGAGGAGCAGGCGCTGTCGCGCCGCTACAACGAAGATGAGGATCTTTCCGCCGCGAAGAAGCTGGTGATGTCCCACCTGCGCTTCGTGGTGCACGTGGCGCGCGGCTATTCCGGCTACGGCCTGCAGCTCGCCGACCTGATCCAGGAGGGCAACATCGGCCTGATGAAGGCGGTGAAGCGCTTCGACCCGGATCAGGGCGTGCGCCTGGTCAGCTTTGCGGTGCACTGGATTCGTGCCGAGATGCACGAGTTCATCCTGAAGAACTGGCGCATCGTGAAGGTCGCCACCACCAAGGCGCAGCGCAAGCTGTTCTTCAACCTGCGCAAGAGCAAGAAGCGCCTGGGCTGGATGAACGCGGCGGAAGTTACCGCGGTCGCCAACGATCTCGGCGTGCCCGAGGCCACCGTGCGCGAGATGGAGTCGCGCCTGTCCGGCCGCGACATCGGCTTCGAGGCGCCGGCGGATGCCGACGACGATGCCAAGCCCGCGCCCGAGGCGTTCCTGGTCGACGATGGCGCCGACCCCTATGACAACCTCGCCGAGGCCGACCAGAGCGACCACCAGCTCGGCACCTTGTCCGCCGCGCTGGACGGGCTGGACGCGCGCTCGCGCCACATCATCCAGCGCCGTTGGCTGGACGAGGACAAGGCTACCCTACAGGAACTGGCCGACGAGTACGGCGTCAGCGCCGAGCGCGTCCGCCAGGTGGAAGCGAATGCGATGAAGAAGATGCGCGGGCTGTTCGCAGCCTGATCGCCGGTGATGGATGCTGTGGGTAGAACGGCCTCTTCGTGAGGCCGTTTGCTTTGGCGGGCAGGGGCACGCCCAACACGCTCGTCAATACAGATCCACCGGGTCGACATCCAGCGACCAGCGCACTTTTCTTGCGGCAGGCAGCCGCGCGAGTTGCGCGGCCCAGGGTTTGAGCGCGGCGTGCAGGGCGCGGCGATTCGTGGTTTCCAGCAGCAGTTGGCCGCGCTGGCGGCCGGCGCGCAACGGCATCGGCGCGGGCATCGGGCCGGCGAGCTGCAGGCCGTGATCCGCCGGCAGGGCGGCGCAGGCTTCGTGCAGGAAGGCGTCGACGTGGGTGCGCTGCGCGGCTTCGGCGCGCAGCAGCGCTTGGTGTGCGTAAGGCGGCAACGCGCCTTGCCGGCGTTCGGCAAGCAGGCTCTGCGCGGCCCTGGCGTAGCCGTGCGCCAAGAGCTCGCGCAGGAGCGGATGCTCGGGATGGTGGGTCTGCAGTAGCACGCGGCCGGGCTTGGCGGCGCGGCCGGCGCGGCCGGCCACCTGTACCAATTGCTGCGCCAGCCGTTCGCTGGCGTGGAAGTCGATACTCACCAGGCCCTCGTCCACGCCGGCGATGGCGACGAGGGTGAGGTTGGGCAGGTCATGGCCCTTGGCCAGCATCTGGGTGCCGACCAGGATCGCGGGTCTGGCCTCGTCGCGCAGGCCGTCGAGCAAGTGCTCGAAGGCGTCGCGGCGGCGGGTGGTTTCGCGGTCGATACGCAGCACCGGAACATCGGGGAAGCGCATGGCCAAGGCTTCTTCCAGCCGCTCGGTGCCTTGGCCTCGCGGGGTGAGCGCCGCGTTGCCGCAGCCCGGGCAGGCGGCGGGCGGGCGGGTTCGGTAATCGCAGTGGTGGCAGATCAGTTGCCGATGCCTGGCGTGCAGGGTCAGCGGGCGCTCGCAGCGTGGGCAGTCCGCGTGCCAGCCGCAGCCATGGCACAGCAGCACGGGGGCGTAGCCGCGGCGGTTCTTGAACACCAGTGCCTGTTCGCCGCGCGCCACCGTCTCGGCCACGGCGGCGAGCAGGGTTGGCGAAAGGCCATGGTCGAGATGCTGCGCGCGCATGTCCACGATCTGCACGGTGGGCGCATGCACCGCGGCGGGGCGGGCGCGCAGGTGCAGGGTGCGGTAGCGGCCCGCTTCCACGTTCGCCAGCGATTCCAGCGAGGGCGTGCCCGAACCGAGCACCACCGGCACACCCAGCGCGCGGGCGCGCACCACGGCGAGGTCGCGCGCGTGGTAGCGGAAGCCCTCCTGTTGCTTGTAGGCGCCGTCGTGTTCCTCATCCACGATCACCAGGCCGGCGTGCGGCAGCGGAGTGAACACCGCCGAACGCGTGCCGACGATCACCTTGGCCTCGCCCGAACGCGCGCGCAGCCAGGCGCGCGCGCGTTCGCCCTCGGCGAGGTTGGAGTGGATCACCTCCATCGCCACGCCCAGGCGCTCGCGCACGCGGCGCAGAGTCTGCGGGGCGAGGCCGATCTCGGGGATCAGCAGCAGCGACTGCTTGCCTTGCGCCAGCGCGCGTTCGATCAGGGCGAGGTAGACCTCGGTCTTGCCGCTGCCGGTGACGCCGTCGAGCAAGAAGGGCTGGAAGCCGCCGAGGCTGCCCGCCACGGCATCGACTGCGCGCTGCTGCTCGTCGCTCAGCAGTGGCGCGGGGCGCGTGGCGTTGGGGGCATGGGCCGTGCGCTCGGCGCGTTCGACCAGCCCCGCCGCCAGCAGGCGGCGCGCGGCGGCGCGCCAGCCAGGCAGGCAGGCGCCCAACTCGGTCGCTCCGAGTGGGCCATCGGCCAGTTCGGTGAGCAGCTCGCGACTGGCGCCACGACGACTGCCGGCGTCCAGCGCGCTGCGGCCTGCCGCGGTGAGCGACCAGGCTTCCTCGCCCAGTGCGGGCAGAGGCCTGGCCTCGCGCAGCGCCAGCGGCAAGGCGTTGGCATAGGCTTCGCCGGGCGCGCCCAGCCAGTAGTCGGCGGCCCAGGCCAGGGTTTGCATCAGCTCGGTGTCGAGCAGGGGCGCGGTGTCGAGCAGGCGCAGCACGCGCTTCAGCTTGCCGATGTCCACCAGTGGTGTGGCATGGGCATCCACCACCACGCCGACCAGTGGGCCGCGGCCAAACGGCACCAGCACCCGGCTGCCCGGGCTGATCGCGACGGGCGCGGCCGGGGGCAGGTAGTCGAACAGGGTCGGCAGCGGCACCGGCAGGGCGACGCGCAGGACGGTGGGCTTCATGACCGTGAGTTTAGCGGGCAGCAGGCACCCGCCCATGCTCCCGGGTGCTTGCGGCGCGGGCCGTGGCGGGCACGAGTTGCACGAAAAGTGAGAAACCGGTCGCAAGTGGTTCAGGTGCACAGGATTTCTTGCTTATCCACAGGAGCTGTGGATAAGTCTGTGGATGGCGCGGGGACGAGGGCGGCCAAGGCGCATGGTGGCGCCCTTCCTGACGGCTTGGCGACGTTTTCGTCACTTTGAAAATATCTTTATAATCAACATATTGACGCAATGCGACAAATTTTATCGACGCGCCGGGGCGGGACGTTCGAGCGGCTTGACAGGCTTTTGGCGCTGTGCAAAACGCTGCGCCGGAGGGTTGGGGGCACAGGTGGTGGCGTCGTCGTTCCGGCCCGGTGTCCCGGGTAGAATGGGGGCTCCCGGAGTTGTCCCCATGTCCTGGTTTCGTGCTGATCCTGCGCGCTTGCGGCAGGAACTGGGCGCCACCGTGCGCCTCGCCATTCCCTTGATGCTCGCCCAGTTGGCTGCCGTGGGCAGCAACGTGATCGACGCCCTGCTCTCGGGCCACGTCGGCGCGCATGTGCTGGGCGCGGTGGCGGTGGGCACCAGCGTGTGGTCGTTGGCCATCGTCGCCGGCATCGGCGTGATGATGGCGGTGCCGCCCTCGGTGGCCCAGTTCGACGGCGCCGGTCGTCGGCACGAGGTGGGTGCCGTGTTCCGTCAGGCCTTGTGGCTGGCGCTGATGCTGGGCGCCCTGCTGTGGTTCGCGGTGCGCCATGCCGGGCCGCTGCTGGATGTGATCGGGGTGACAGCCAGCCTGCGCCCGGACGTGGCGCGCTTTCTTGCCGCGATCAGCTGGGGCGCGCCGGCGCTCACCTGCTATTTCGCGCTGCGCGGGCTGTCCGAGGGGCTGTCGCTGACGCGGCCGTCGATGTTCTTCGGTTTCGGTGGCCTGGTGCTGCTGGTGCCGCTGGGCTATGTGCTGATGTTCGGCAAGCTGGGCATTCCCCCGCAGGGCGCGCACGGCTGCGGCATCGCCACCGCCACCGTGCTGTGGCTGGAGATGCTGGGCTTCCTCACCTATGTGTTGACGCACCGCAACTACCGTGGGCTGGGTCTGCTGGAGCGCTTCGAGTGGCCGCACGTGCGGCGCATCGGCGCGCTGTTGCACGTGGGTGCGCCGATGGCAGTGACGCTCTTGGCCGAGGCGGGCTTGTTCGTGGCCGCGACCCTGGTCATCAGCCGGCTGGGCGAGGATGCGGTGGCCGGCCACCAGGTGGCGATCAACGTGGCTTCGCTGTTCTTCATGGTGCCGCTGGGGCTGGCCATGGCGATCACCGTGCGGGTAGGCCATGCGGTGGGGCGCGGCGACGCGCGCGGTGTGCGCTACGCGGGTTTCTGCGGCATCGGCCTGACGCTGGCGACGCAGCTGATGTCGGCCAGCGCGATGCTGGGCCTGCCGCACGCGATCGCCGCGTTGTACACGCACGATGCGAAGGTGATCGCGCTGGCGGCGCAACTGATCGTGCTGGCCGGGGTGTTCCAGTTCTCCGATGGCATCCAGGTGGCGGCCAACGGCGCGCTGCGTGGGCTCAAGGACACCCGCGTGCCGATGCTGATTACCTTGTTCGCCTACTGGGGCGTGGGCATGCCGGTGGGCTGGTGGCTGGGTTTCCATCGAGCCTTGGGTGCGCACGGCGTGTGGATGGGGCTGATCGCGGGGCTGACGGTGGCCGCCGTGATGCTGTTCGTGCGCTTCTGGCGCAGCGCCTGGCGCGAGCGCTGGCGACGGCATGCGCTGGTGGCGGAGGCGCCGCTGGCGCTGGCCTGAGGGCTTGTGGAAATCGCCGGTCTACTGCGGCCGCCGCATCCCTGGCGGCGGCGCGCTGCGCGGCGGTCGTTGGGTTCATCCTGCACCCGGTTTTCACGCAGCGCCTCTTGCCAGACGCATCCGGCGACACCGCGCGCCGACGTTCGAATTTTTCATGGGCTCTGACGCGGTGGAAGGGAAGCGCTACGCTAGCGCTTCACGCCAAGGAAGCCCGTCATGCCGCCACCGCCGATGCCGTCTCGTCCGTCGTCCGTCCCGCCCTCGCGCCGCCGCGGTTTCTGGGCCAGCCTGGGCAGCCTCGGGCGTGCCATCAATGGGCTGCGGCTGGTGGTCGTCAATGCGGTGTTCCTGTGCCTGCTTCTGATCGTGTCGTTGCTGGTGATCGGCGGTATCGCCGGCAGCCGTGCCGCACATGAGGTAGCCAAGGGCAGCGTGCTGGTGCTGGAGCCGCAGGGGCAGTTGGTGGAGCAGTACAGCGTCGACCCGGTGCAGCGCACCCTGGATCGACTGGCCGGCAGCCAGCCCAAGCAGGTGCAACTGCGCGACTTGGTGGGTGCCATCGATGCCGCCGCGCGCGATCCGCGCATCGGCCGCATCCTGTTGCTTCCCGGCGACCTGCACGCCGGCGGCTTCGCCGCGCTGCGCGAAGTAGGTGCGGCGCTGGATCGCTTCCGCGCCGGCGGCAAGCCGGTGACCGCCTGGGCGGTGAACCTCGACCAGGGGCAGTATTACCTCGCCGCGCATGCCGACCGCGTGTTGCTCGATCCGCAGGGCAGCCTGATGCTGACCGGCCTTTCCAACTACCGCTTGTTCTACAAGGGGCTGCTCGACAAGCTCGGTGTGGACGTGCACCTGTTCCGCGTGGGCCAATTCAAGAGTGCCGCCGAGCCCTACATCCTCGACCATGCGTCCGCTGCCGCCAAACAGGCCGATGGCTACTGGATGGGCGGCTTGTGGAGTGAATACCTCGACGAGGTGGCCGGCCTGCGCAAGCTCGGTTCGACGGTGTTGCGCACTGACGTGGACGACCTGCCGCAGGCCATCATGGCCACGCAGGGCGACTTGGCCAAGCTCGCGCTGGACGAACACCTGATCGACGGCACCGCCACCCGTGCCGAGCTGGCCGGGCAGTTGCGCGCCGCAGGCGTGCCCGCCGCGAAGAACCGGCACGGCTTTCGCGCGGTGGATCTTCCGCACTACCTCGCTGACCTGCCGCCTGGTGCCAACCTGTACGCGCCGGGGGTGACCGTGGTGGTGGCCGAGGGCGAGATTGCCGGTGGCAAGCGCCCGCCGGGCGCCATCGGTGGCGAATCCACCGCCGCGCTGATCCGCGCCGCGCGCGAGGACAAGCGCACCCGCGCGCTGGTGCTGCGCGTGGATTCGCCCGGCGGCGAGGTCTACGCCGCCGAGCAGATCCGTCGCGAAGTGGCGGCCACCCGCGCGGCCGGCATCCCGGTGGTGGTGTCGATGGGCGACGTGGCCGCCAGCGGCGGCTACTGGATCGCGATGAATGCCAACCGCATCCTCGCCGAGCCCAACACCATCACCGGCTCGATCGGTATCTTCGGCATGTATTACTCGGTGCCGGGCACGCTGGCCAAGTTCGGCATTCAGAGCGACGGCGTGGCCACCGGGCCGATGGCCGGCGTCTTCGACATCACCCGTCCGCTCGACCCCAAGGTGGGCGCGGTGATCCAGGCCACCATCGACAAGGGCTACCGCGACTTCGTGGGCGGCGTGGCCAAGGCGCGCGGCAAGAGCTTCGATGCCATCGGCGCCATCGCGCAAGGCCGCGTGTGGACGGGGCGGCAGGCGCTGGATCGCGGCCTGGTCGACCAGTTGGGCGGCTTTGGTGACGCGGTGTCCGTGGCGGCGCAGCTCGCGAAGCTGGGCCGGGGCTATCCGGTGCGCTTCGAGCAAGCACCGATGAGTGCGTTCGAGCGCTTCCTGGTCGGCTTCAACCAGAGTGCCGGGGTGGAACTCCTGCAGTCCTGGGGCGTGCGCCTGCCGCCGTGGTTCGCCCAGGTGCAGGCGCTGGCGCCGGAGTGGTCGCTGTTGCGCGAGGCCAGGGCCGGCGTGCCCAACATCTACGCCGACTGCCTCTGCACGCTGCACTGAGCGCGGCGCTTCACCGGCGGGTTTCGGTATGGTTCAGCGGCGATGGCCGAGTTCCGAGTTCCGGCCTTATTGCGACTGCGCTTCGATCTGCTTGCGCTGCTCCTCGGCCCGCTGGTCGGCCATCTTCTGCACGTCCTTGGCCTTCTGCTCGTCGGCTTTCATGGCGTCCCATGGCGTGGCCACCCGGCTGCTGGCGGCGGTGGGTTGGGCGGTGGGTGTCGGCGGTTTGCCGGAGCAGGCGGCGAGGGCCAGCAGACAAGGCAGCAAGCAGGGCAGCAGGGGTAGACGTTTCATGCTGGGCGTCTCGTGGGTGACGAACCTGCAGTCTCTCGCCGCGCAGTCGCGCCGGCAAGGCCATCGGGTAAGCTTTCGCGCATGAACAGCCGCACCGACGCCTGGCAACTCCATGGCCACACCGCCCTTGTCACCGGCGCCAGCCGCGGCATCGGCCTCGCGGTGGCGCGCGAGCTGGCGGGGCGGGGCGCCAACCTGCTGCTGGTGGCGCGCGACGAGGGGCATCTCGAAGCCGTGCGGCAGGAGTTGGCCGAGGATTACCCCGGGGTGGCGGCCTATGCGCTGGGTGCCGACCTCGCCGAGGCGGAGGATCGCCTCGCAGTGTTCGATTGGGCGACGGACCTCGGCCTGTCGCCCTCCCTGCTGATCAACAACGCCGGCGGCAACATGCCCCGGCCCGCGCTGGAGTACGGCGAGGATTACCGCGCCATCTTCGAGCTCAACCTGTTCGCCGCTTTCGAGTTGTGCCGACTGGCATATCCGCATCTCGTGCAGCATGCCGGCGCGGCCATCGTCAACGTGGGCTCGGTATCCGGCATCACCCACGTGCGCACCGGCGCGCCTTACGGCATGAGCAAGGCGGCGCTGCACCAGATGACGCGCAATCTCGCCGCCGAGTGGGGCGTGGACGGTATCCGGGTGAATGCGGTGGCGCCGTGGTACATCCGCACCCGCCGCACCGATGACGCGCTGGCCGACCCGGATTACCTGGAGGAAGTGCTGGAGCGTACCCCGCTGCGCCGCATTGGGGAGCCCGAAGACGTCGCCGCCGCCGTCGCCTTCCTGTGCCTGCCTGCCGCCGGCTATATCACCGGGCAGGTGTTGGGCGTGGACGGCGGCTTCCTCAATTACGGGTTCTGAGCCGCGCCGTCAGAACGCGGCTTCGTGCTCTTCGGCGGCAAAGCCCAGGGTCAAGGCGCCTTCGCCCACGTTGACCATGCCGGTGATGCTCATGGGGGTTTCCAGCAAGGTGACGCCGGATTCCTTGCAGGCGTCGACGAGCGCGGCGTAGCCGTTCAGGTGTTCGAGCACGTTGATGTCGCCGCCGTAGCTCACGCACACCACCGGCACGATCAGGCCGGTACGCACGCGCTTGGCGGCGTACTCGAGCAGCATCTGCGCGCCCTGGTCGAAGCCGCGCGCCTTGGCGACCGGCCCGGTTTCGCCGCGGAAGCAGCGCAGGATCGGCTTGATGTCCAGCGCCGAGCCCAGCATGGCACTGAACAGGCCCACGCTGCGATCGTTCTTTTTCTTGGCGCGCGCGCGCAGGTAGTGCAGGTCGCGCGGCAGCATGTAGCCGTAGCTGTGGTTGGCGATGTGGTTGAGGCGCTCGCGGATGACGGCGGGGTTTTCGTTCGCCGCCATCAGCTGCGTGGCGGCCCAGATGGCCGGCCCGGCGCCGGCGAAAAGGTTGCGGGTGTCGACCACGCGCATCAGAAACGGGCCGGGGATGCCGGCACGCTCGCGCACTTCGCGGTATTCCCGCAGCACGGTGAAGCTGGCGCGTACCACGTTGTCGTGGGTCGGGCTGCGGGTGGCGGTCATGGTGAGGCAGAACACGCAGTCCTTCTCCAGCACCAGCCGTTCCAGGAAGAGCTTCTGCACGTCTTCCGCCGTGGTGGGCTCGGTCTCGGCCGTGTGGCTGCGGCTGCCCAGGCGGCGGTTGATGAAGCGCTGGATTTCCGCCGGGTCGCGGTTGTCCTTGAAGACTTCATCGTCCACCCTGACGGTAATCGGCAGCACGCCGATACCGTGCTCCTGCACGAAGGCCTGCGGCAGATCGCAGGCAGCGTCCATGGTCAAGCCCATACGCATATGTCATCCCCCTCGAATGGCCTGACCAACATAGCACGTGCGCCGCCGCACGTGGCGGGTTTCGCATGGATAATGAGGGCGTTAATCCACGGCACTCTGCCGGCGTGGCGTCGCCGGTTTTCCCGCCATGCGGGCATCGCAACAGGTTCCAAACCATGAAAGACAAGCATGAAATCGTCGCCAACTGGTTGCCGCGCTACACCGGCACGTCGCTGGAGGACTTCGGCCAGCACATCCTGCTTACCAATTTTGGCCACTACGTGGATCTGTTCGCGCAGTGGCACGGTGTGGAGGTGCACGGACGCGACCGCCCGATGCCCAATGCCACTGCCGACGGCATCACCCTCATCAACTTCGGCATGGGCAGCCCCAACGCCGCCACCGTGATGGATCTGCTGAGCGCCGTCGCACCCAAGGCGGCACTGTTCCTGGGCAAGTGCGGCGGACTCAAGAGAAAGAACCAGCTCGGCGACCTGATCCTGCCGATCGCGGCGATCCGCGGTGAGGGCACCAGCGACGACTACCTGCCGCCCGAGGTACCGGCGCTACCGGCCTTCCAGCTGCAGCGCGGCGTTTCCACCATGATCCGCGACCTCGGCCACGACTACTGGACCGGCACCGTCTACACCACCAACCGCCGCGTGTGGGAACACGACGAGGCCTTCAAGGAGACCCTGCGGCACACGCGCAGCATGGCCATCGATATGGAGACGGCCACCATCTTTGCCGCCGGCTTCGCCAACGAGATCCCCTGCGGCGCGCTGCTGCTGGTGTCCGATCAGCCGATGATCCCGGAAGGGGTGAAGACCGAAGCCAGCGACCGCCAGGTCACCACGCACTACGTCGAGGCGCACTTGCGCATCGGCATCGAGGCACTGAAGCTGGTACGCCGCAACGGGCGCAGCGTGAAGCACTTGCGCTTCGGGGATATCGAAGGCGAGGAGTGAGAGCCAGGTATTTCGTGAGTCCAGTGAACCTGTTCACGAGCTCCAGGCATCCCCGGCCATGTGGATGCCACGAAGTGCAGCAGCCAGACGCATCATGCCAATGTGTGGTGCACCATGCGCGGATGGTGCGGGGTACTGCGATCCGATCCTCATGATGCCGATGGAGTAGCCGCGTTACCGGGTTATGAGCGTGAAGTTCGGCTGGTGAATCGCGATTTTCTGCCCCCTCACCGCCGCAAGCAGCGGTGGGGTTGGTTTCAACGCACCAGCTTGTCCATGAGCGGCTGCAGCCACACCGCATACGGCATGCTATGCGCCGTGTCGGCGCGGATGGGTTCGCGTACTTGCGCCGCGCTGGCCGTGCTGAGTACCTCGCGTTGGCTGTGGTGGGGCGTCAGGCAGGCGGTATCGAAGGGCAGTTCGCAGAAGGCGAGCAGGCGGCGGATCTGTGCTTCAGGCTCACGCATCAAGGCTTCGTAGGGGAAGTCCAGCATGTGCTGTGGATGCTGCGCCAGCCAGAATACGCTGAGGCGTTCGTAGTCGCGGTAGTGCTCCGCCATCTCGTCGAGGTCGTAGCTGTAATGCACGCCATGCCGGAACAATTGGCGATAGCAGGAGAAGCAGGTTTCCACCGGGTCGCGGTGGCAGTGGACGATCCTGGTGCCGGGCAGCATGCGGCACGCGGCGCCCAGCAGCTGCCAATTGCCGACGTTCTTGTCGGTGAAGCGCGGGCGATACGCGCGCCAGCCTGCGGTGCGGGTGAGGTAGTTCTGGCCCAGCCGATGCCAGTCGTCGTCGGTGGTTGCGGCGACCCATTGCGGGAAGGGCTGGCCGCGGCGTCGCGATTCGTCCTCGATGACCTGCGGCAGGTCGGGAATCTCGTTGGCGCCTTCGACGTCGGGATGCGTGGCGAGGATGTGCTCGACCAAGATGGAGCCCGAACGCGGCATGCTGGCGATGAAGATGACTTCGTGGCCCAGTGTGGGGTCGGGCGGCACAGGCAGCGGCGCGCCAAAGGCTTCCATGATGTGGTCGATCTGCGTGCGTTCGGCGACGGCATCCCAGGCCACTTGCCGACGCTTGCCCGCATTGGCTTGCCGCAGCGCGGCGAACGCGTCGGCGTAGTCATGCTGGTCTTCTAGCGCACGGAACAGGCTGAAGCCGAGCATGGCCCGCGTGTCGGGCGACAGGTCGGGCTGGTTCAGCGCGGCGCGGATCGAGCCGATATCGGCTGGTCCCAGCGGCTCGGTCTTGAGGTTGGCCAACCCATGCCGTGCTTCGCGTACCCGGGCTACTGGTGCAGCACGTGGCGGTATTCGGCCACGGCGCGCGGGATGTTGCCCTGCAGGATGGCGATGTTGGCCAACCCGACGCGCGTCAGCACGTGCCCTTCGTCCAGCGCCAGCGCGTGGCGAAAGGCCTGCTCGGCCTCCTGCAATTGCCCGCCCTGCTTCAGCGCCTTGCCGAGGTTGTACCAAGGCAAGGCTTGCTGCGGCGCCAGTTCGCAGGCGCGTCGCAAGTGGGTCAGGGCTTCGCCCAGCAGTCCGGCATCGTGCAGGGCGCAGCCAAGGTAGATCCGCACGTTTGCGTCGGCGGGACGCTGCGCGACGGCCTTGCGCAGGAAGCCTGCAGCTTTCGCGGCGTCGTCGCCGCCCGGCAAGCAGGCGACGCCGTACAGGAATCGCGCGTTGGCGTGCCCGGGATGCGCGGCGAACGCCTGCCGCAGAACGCGTTCAGCGAGATCGACTTGGCCCTGGCCCCGGTGCGCGGCTCGCCTCTGCCAGCAACTGCCCGATGTTGGTCGCAGGGGGACGGGGCGTGGCATGGGGCAGTATCGGTTCGTGGAGGTAGGTGGCGTTGGCGGAATGTCGTCTCGTTCGGGTTAGCCCCGCGCAGGCAGCACGCCTGCCGCACGCAGCCGGTTGCGCAACGGGTCGAGCTTGCTGCCGTAACGCGGCGCGCGCGCGGTGTCGCCGCGCAGCGGCTGACGCACTTGCGCCGAGCTGATCGTCAGCACGGGGCGGGGCGTCCGGTGGTAGGCGAGGCAGGCGGCGTCGAAGGGTAGCCCGCAGGCCTGCAGCAGACGGTGGATCTGTGCCTCGGCATCTTGCGTCAGCGCTTCGTAGTCGTGGTCGAAGTATTGTTGCGGATAGCGTTGCCGCCACAGTGCGCCCAGTCGCGCGTAGCCGGTGTAGTAGTCCACGATGTCGTCCAGCTCGTAGCTGAAGTGGATGCCGGTGGCGAACAGTTGGCGGTAGCAGGCGAAGCAGGTTTCCAGTGGATCGCGGCGCGCGTTCACCACGCGTGCGCCGGGGAGCATTGCGAGTGCGGCGCCGACGAAGGCCCAGTTGCTCACGTTCTTGTCGGTGAAGCGAAGCTGCCGGCGACCCCACTGACGCGTGCGCTCCAGGTATTCCGTGCCGAGACGATGCCAGTCGGCAGCGGTTGCCGCAGGCACCCAAGCCGGGAATGGACAGCCACGGCGCGCCGATTCCTCGTCCAGGATATCGGGCAGCACGGGGATTTCGTCGCCACCGTCGACCTGCGGGTGCGATGCGAGGATTTGTTCGACCAGGGTGGAGCCGGAGCGCGGCATGCAGGTCAGGAAGATCACCTCCTGCCCGAGCGTGGTGTCCAGCGGCGCGGGCAGCGGTTGCGCAAAGGCGTTCGCGATGGCCTCCACGCGGGCGCGCTCCTCGTCGCGGCTCCAGTACAACTGGCGCCGCTTCAGCGCGTTCGCCTCGCGCACCACGTCGAAGGCGGCTGGGTAGTCGGCCTGGTCTTCCAGCGCTTTGGCGAGGGTGAAGCCGAGCAGGATGCGCGCATCGTCGGAGCAGCCTGTCTGCCGGAAAAGCTGGCGCAACCGGGCCGCGTCGTCGCCGGTCAGTCGCTCGATCTTGAGATTGCCCAGCGCAAACCAGGCGTCGGCATTGTCGGGATGCCGGCGCAGGGTCTCGCGCAGCGTCGCCACGGCGCCGGCGGCGTCGCCGAGGTTGGTCAGCACGGTGGCCAGCGCGTTGCGTGCCTTGAGGTAGTCGGGGGCGAGTTCCACTGCGTGGCGCAGCGCAGCGCCGGCTGACTGCAGGCGGGCGGACACTTGCAACGCGCGGCCGAGGTTGTACCAGATCGTTGCATCGTCGCGGGCGAGTTCGCAGGCGCGTTGCAGGCTGGCCAGGCCAATGTCGGCCTCGCCACTCTCAACCAGAGCATTGCCCAGCGTCATGTGGAGGGTGGCGTCGTTCGGGCGCGCGGCAAGCGCGCGGCGCAGGTAGCCGATGGCCTGCGCGTTGTCGCCGTCCATCAGGGCAGCGACGCCGAGCAGGCGATGGGCCTCCGCGTCGTCGGGCGCCAGAACCTGCGCCTGCGCCAGCCATTGCCGCGCAGGCGCGGTCTGGCCAAAGCTCAGCGCCCTGCGTGCCTCGTGCAGGTGCCGGGATACGGCCATGCTGATCTCTGGTTTGGAAGGCGGCGTGGTCATGGCGGCGGGTTCCGTGGGAAGTTGCGCTCAAGCGCCGCCCACTGCCCACGTTTCCATCCCGATCTGCATGCCGTGCACCTGGATGAAGCCACGCGCGGCGCGGTGTCCGGCCACGCCTGGACTGGGGATATCGTGCTGGCAGGTAAGGGCGAGTCCAGCGCCTTCGGAAGGGATGATAGCCCCGAAGCCTTCGGCCTCGAAGATGCGCGCCTGCGGCAGCGCAGGCGGGTCAGTGCGCGCGGCAGCGGAGCAGCCGTAGGCTGGCGCGTGGCGGCCGCCCTTCATGAACAACGCCACGCCGTGCGCCTTGAGCCGGCTTTCGACACATGCGCGGGTGGCGTTACCTGGAAGCATGGAGGGCTTCGAGAAAAGGAGCCGATGATACTGCCAAAGCTTTGGTAGTTTTGCTGCTGGCAATAAAGCAACAATTCGTCTGTAGTTTTGGCGCCCTTCGTTGGTTAAGTGTGCCCACTAAACTTGGACGTTCAGGTTCGTTACTGTTCGCCGGACGGCTCACTACGGGGCGGTAGTCCACACCATGAACCAGCCGATGTCGCCTTCCGCCATGAATCCGCGTGAGCGTGCCCGTTTTGCCCTCGAACACGGCGACGAAGTCGTGGCCGAGCAGGCTTACACGCGATGGCTGGATGTCGAGCCGGATGACCTGGAGGCGCTGCAGTTCCTCGCCGCGCGTCAGCTCGCCAAGGGCGAGCCCGGCAAGGCGATCGAACGCCTGCTGGTGGCGCGGCGCGTGCATCCACGTGAGCCCGGCGTACTGCATCAGCTGGGCGTGGCGCGCATGCTGGAGGGCGACTACGCCGGAGCCGTCGATCCCCTTGCGCAGGCCGTGGCCCTGTCGCCGCAGGCCTTCGTGGCGCGCCTCCGGCTGGGGGTCGCGCTGGAGCATGAAGGTCGCACGCACGAAGCGCTGGTGGCCTATTCCGTCGCCATCAACGCGGCGCAGGCCAAGGGGCGCTGGCTCAGCGACGACACCACGGCGACGGGTGTGCGTGAGGCGGTGCGGCATGCCATCGGTTTCGTGAACACCGGCCGGCGCGCGTTGTTCAGCGGCCTGCTGGAACCGCTGCGCGAGCGCTACGGTCGCTCCGAGATGCAGCGGGTCGAGCAATGCCTGGCAATCTACCTGAACGAGCAGCCGGCCAACCTGCCCGATCCGCGCCAGCGGCCGAGGTTTCTCTATTTTCCCGGCATTCCCAGCCAGACCTACTACCCGCGCGAACGCTTTCCGGAGCGGGAGGCGCTGGAGGCGGCCACCGACGCGATCCGCAAGGAGCTGCGCGCGGTGCTGGAGCAGCCGCAGGAGCTGGAGGCCTTCTTGACGGCCGACAGCCAGGAGCAGATGGACACCATGCTGCGCGGCTCGGGGTCGCAACCGGCGGCCTGGGACGGGTTCTTCTTCTATCGCCACGGCAAACGCTACGACGCGCATTGCGCCAGCTGCCCGCAGACCACCGGGGTGATCGACCGGATGCCGTTGTCGCGTATCCGCGAGCACGGCCCGGAGGCGCTGTTCTCGGTGCTGAAGCCGGGTTCGCACATCCTGCCTCACCAGGGCGTCACCAACACCCGGCTGGTCACCCACCTGCCGCTGATCGTGCCGAAGGATTGCGCCATCAGCGTGGGGGGCGAGCTGCACGTCTGGCAGGAGGGCCGCAGCGTCACCTTCGACGACACCTTCGTGCACGAGGCCTGGAACCGCAGCGAGCAGACCCGCGTGGTGCTCATCATGGATCTGTGGAATCCCGACCTCACCCTGGCCGAGCGCGAGGCCGTGACGGCGCTGGTGGCCGGCATCGGCGACTTCAACCGCAGCTGCGAGTTGCCGACGGATTGAGCGCGAAGCCGTGAGGGCCGGCCTGCATGGGCTGATCTGGGCTGGTTCGGGATGGCTCGGGATGGTTCGGGATGGTTCGGGATGTCGCCGCGTGCCGGCGACCTCACTCCAGCCCGAGTATGTGATCCCACTGCCCTGCCTCCACCGGCTGCACCGACAGCCGGCTGCCCTTGCGCAGCAGCACCATGCCGTCGAGCGCGGGATCGAGCTGGAGTTCCTTCAGCGTGATGGTGCGCTTGAGCTTCTTCACGAACTTCACGTCCACCAGCATCCAGCGCGGGTTGTCGCGCGAGCTGCCGGCGTCGAAGTATTTGCTCTTCGGGTCGAACTGGCTGGGGTCGGGATAGGCGTCGGTGGCGACCTTGGCGATGCCGACGATGCCGGGTTCGGCGCAGTTGGAGTGATAGAAGAACACCTTGTCGCCGACGCGCATGTCGTCGCGCATGTAGTTGCGTGCCTGGTAGTTGCGCACGCCGTCCCAGGCTTCCTGCTGCTTGCGCTTGAGGTCGTCGATGGAGAAGGCGTCGGGTTCGGACTTCATCAGCCAGTGGTTCATGCGTCTTCCTCCATGGCGGCGTGGCAGTCGATCAGTTCGTGTTCGGTGGCGATGTAGTCCAGCGCCACATCCCAGGGCTCCGCGTCGAGCCGGTCGACTTCCTGGAAGGCATAGCCCACGCCCACCAGCAGTGGCTCGGTGGGGCGGGTCTGCTCCTTCAGGAAGGCGAAGCTGCGGTCGTACCAGCCGCCGCCATGGCCGAGGCGATGGCCGCGACGGTCGAAGGCCAGCAGGGGCACCAGCACCAGGTCGAGCTGGAAGGGCGCGAACCATTCGCGCGGCGCCACCGGTTCGGGGATGCCGTAGCGATTGGGCGCGATGGGTTCGCCGTCGCGCCAAGGGGCGAAGTGCAGCTCCTTGCCCTTGGCCAGCAGCGGCAGCAGGAAGCGCTGGCCGCGCGTGGCCAGCGGCGGGATCACCAGGTTCAGCGGCAGTTCGCCGCCGGTGGCCCAGTAGCCGGCCACGCGCTGGTCGGTGAGGTATTCGGGCAGCGTCTCCAACGAACGGCGCAGGCCTTGCGCGGCGGCCATGCGCGCCGGCGGCGGCAGCGCGCGGCGGCGTGCGGCCATCTGTTCGCGCAGGCTTTGGCGCTGGGCGGTGGCGTCCACGAGGCGTTGTCTCCATCGAAGAACGCCCCGTTCATCGGCCGACGAACGGGGCGTGGAAGTGGTGGCGTCAACCGCGATGCCGCTGCCCACCAAACGACCTTGATCCACGATGGATCAGGTGGGAGGGCTACATGACCTCAAGGCTTTCCGCACGTGGCGGACATGCACAACAGCCGATGAAAAGCCGACCCGGGGCCGTATTTAGGAACAAGGCAAATGTAAGAGTGTGCTGGCGAGCACCGCAGAAAACGCCGGGGTTAGTTTAGGCCTTCGCGGGGGCACCTGTCACCGTTTCGCGTTGTTGCGATGCGGCGGTCTCCAGCGCGTTGTCCAGCCGACGGCGCAGGCTGGCCAGTTGGTCGGCGGTACGCTGGTCGTGGCCGTCCAGTTGCTTGCGCAAGGCGAGCAATTCGTGCGCCACGCTCACTGCCGTAAGCACGGCGAGGCGTTCGAAGCTGGGCGCGCGCGTGTTGGCGCGCAGCTCGCGCATCTTTTGGTCGAGGAAGCTGGCGGCCTCCATCAGGCCCGCGCGCTCTTCGGGCGCGCAGGCGATCAGGAATTCGCGGTCGATCAACCGCAGCGCGACCGGGGTGTTGCCGTGGGCGTCACTCATGGATTCAGCCGTGGCCTTCAAGCGATTTCAGGCGCTGGATCATCGCTTCGACCCGGCCGCGCGCGTGCTCGTTGCGTGCCAGCAGACTGGCGCGCTCGCCGGCGAGCTGCTCCTGGCTGTGGCGCAAGCCGCGGTTTTCCTCGCTGAGCCGACGCACGGTGTCGAGCAGGCGGTCGACCTGACGGCCCAGCGCTTCCAGCTCCTGCGCGATGGCGTCGGACGAGACGGGTTCGATGGCGTTCATGGGCAAAACTATAGCAGTACGATGGCCGGGCAAGCGGTACGGCTGTCGTAGAATGGCCGTCCCGTCGCAGGAATCCGCCATGCCATCTGCCGAACCGCTCCATCACGACGATCTGGATGCGCTGGTGGTGCGCCTGCGCCTTGGCGTGGATGCCAGCGAGCTGCACGGTTCGCTGTGCGGCTACCTCGCCGGCGGCGCCGCGGCGCATGGCGGCAACCTGTTGGCGGTGCTGCAACTGGAAGGGACGGAAGCGCCTGTGCTGACGCCCGTCGATCAGGCCGCGCTGGAGGCCTTGCTGGCGCAATGCCGCGAGGCATTGGATGACGATGAACTGGGCTTCGAAGCCCTGCTGCCGGCCGACGACCGCCCGCTGGCCGAGCGCGCCGAGGCGGTGGGGCAGTGGTGCCGGGGCTTCCTCGGCGGCTTTGGCCTGGCCGGTGCCGAGGCGCACGCCGGCTTGTCGGATGACGCCCGCGAGGTGCTGCGCGATTTCGCCACCATCGCCGGCGCAAGCTTCGACTTCGGCGACGCCGCGGAGGACGAGGACGCATTGATCGAGCTGCAGGAGTTCTTGCGCGTGGGCGCGCTCACGTTGCATGCCGAGGCCGCCGGCCACCGTCGCTCCGGCGGCGACCGCCTGCATTGAACGCCGCGTCCGGCCATGTCGCCGCGCCGGCTGTCGCGGGCGAGGAATACGCCCGCCGCCGCCGCCAGCTGATGGCGATGGCCGGCACGGACGCGGTGCTGCTGGTCGCCGCCGCTCCCGAGCGCACGCGCAACGCCGACGCCACCTGGCCGTACCGGCAGGATTCGGACTTCCACTACCTCGCCGGCTTTCCCGAGCCCGACGCCGTGCTGGCGCTGTTGCCCGGCCGCCTGCACGGCGAGGCGGTGCTGTTCTGCCGCGAGCGCGACGCCGAGCAGGCGCGCTGGCACGGCCGCTCGATCGGCACCGAGTGCGCGGTGGCCGACTACGGCATGGACGACGCGTTCCCGATCGACGACATCGACGACATCCTGCCCGGCATGATCGAAGGCCGCGCGCGCGTGTACTGCCACTTCGGCCGCGAGCCCGCGTTCGATGCCCAGCTGCTGGGCTGGATGCGCCGCCTGCGCCAGCTGCGCGGCGGCGGCGTGGTGCCAAAGGAGTTCGTCGCGCTGGGCCATCTGCTGCACGACCTGCGCCTGTACAAGTCGCGTGCCGAACTGAAACTGATGCGCGCCGCCGCCGGCATCGCCGCCGAGGCGCATCTCGCCGCCTGGCGCGCTGCCGTGCCGGGCCGCCACGAATACGAGGTGGAGGCCGAGCTGCTGCATGCGCTGCGCGTGCGCGGCGCGGTGCCCGCCTTCACGCCCATCGTCGCCGCCGGCAGCAACGCCTGCACGATGCACTACCAGCACAACCGCGCGCGGCTGGAGGCGGGCGACCTGCTGTTGATCGACGCGGGCGCGGAGCTGGACTGCTACGCCAGCGACGTCAGCCGCAGCATCCCGGTCAATGGCCGCTACAGCCGTGAGCAACGCGCGCTGTACGAGGTGGTGCTGGCCGCCCAACTCGCCGCCATCGACGAAGTACGCCCGGGCCAGCCCTTCGACGCCGCCCACCATGCCGCCGTGCGCGTGATCGCCGAAGGCCTGTGTGCGCTGGGCCTGCTCAAGGGTTGTGCCGACGACGCCATCGCCGGAGAAACCTACAAGCGTTTCTTCCCCGCCAAGACCGGCCACTGGCTGGGACTGGACGTGCACGACGTGGGCGACTACCGCATCGACGGCGCCTCGCGCGTGCTCGAAGCGGGCATGGTGGTGACGGTGGAGCCGGGCATCTACGTGCCAGGCGACGAGGCCAGTGTGGACGAACGCTGGCGCGGCATCGGCATTCGCATCGAGGACGACGTGGCGGTGACCGCGGGGGGCTGCGAGGTGCTGAGCGCTCCGGTACCGAAAGACGCCGAGGAGATCGAAGCACTGCTCGCCGCACGCTGACCACCGCCCGTCAGCGGGCTCCTGCGGCAGTCTCAGTCGAGCTGCGCGAACGCGTTGCGGGTGAGGTTCTCCGGTTCGCCGCCGGTGCACACCACGTCATCCTCGATGCGGATGCCGCCGTACTGGCGGAAGCGCTCGACCCTGGCCCAGTCGATGTCGGCGGCGACCGACTGGTCGCGCAGTTCGGCCAGCAGCAGGTCGATGAAGTACAGCCCCGGCTCGATGGTGACCACCATGCCGGGTTCAAGCGTGCGCGTCAGGCGCAGGTAGGGATGATCGGCGGGGCGTTCGATGCGCCCGCCATGTGCGCCCTGCTGGAACCCCGCCACGTCGTGTACTTGCGCGCCGATGCCGTGGCCCAGTCCGTGCGGGAAGAAGGCGCGGGTGATGCCGGACTCCACCGCGCTCTCGGCGCTCGTGCGGATGAAGCCGTGCTCGCGCAGGATGCCGGCGATGATGTGGTGGGCGTGGAGGTGCAGCTCGGGATAGTTCTGCCCCGTGCGCACCTTGGCCACGAAGCCTTGCTGGGCGGCATCCATGCTGTCGATTAGCGCCTGGAATTCCGGCGCATCGGCGGCGGCATGGGTGCGGGTGATGTCGCTGGCGTAGCCGGCGCAGCTGGCGCCGGCGTCGATCAGGAAGCTGCGCGGGGTGGCCGGCGGCGTGCGGTCGAAATGCATGTAGTGCAGCACCGCGCCATGTCCGTTCAGCGCCACGATGCTGCCGTAGGGCAGTTCGGCGTCGGTCTGCCGCGCGCTCGCCAGATAGGCGAGGTGGATATCGAGCTCGCTGTGGCCTTCGCGGAAGGCACGCTCGGCGGCGCGGTGGGCGCGCGCGCCGATACGGTTGGCCTCGCGCATCAGCGCCAGCTCGTAGGGCGTCTTGAAACTGCGTTGCCAGTGCAGGCAGTCCAGCACGGCCGGCGGGTTGTCGGCCGTCGCGCCGTCGCCGGTGGCGGCGATCACCGCGGTGCGCGCCTTGGGCAGTTGCGCGACAGCGTCGGCCGGCGTGCGCACGGTCGTGATGTCGAAGTGCTCCACCCAGTAGCCCGACGGCGCCTCGGGCACCACGTGCCAGTAGTCGCGCGGCTGCACGAAGATCAGCCGCGGCCGCGCGCCCGGCGTGTGCACGATCCAGCTGCCCGGCGCGCCGACGAGCGGCAGCCAGTGCCTGAAGTGCGGGTGGGCGACGAAGGGATAGTCCTGGTCGTCGAGGAACTTGCCCGGCGGCATGCCCGCGGCGATCGCGAGGTGGTCGAAGCCGCCCAGCGCCAGCGCCTTGTCCGCCTGTTCGCGCAGGCGGGCGAGGTGGGCGGGGTATTCGGCGGCGGGCGTGGTCATCGCGGCTTCCTGGTGGGCTGGGGCCGACCAGTGTAATCCGCCGCCGGGTCAGGCCTGCCGCAGCCAGCGCTCCAGCCGTTCGCCGTGGTCCTTGCTGATGGCGATGATGCGGTAGCCGGCCCAGTAGTGGCCGGGCCGCGCGGCCGGGTCGTGCCATTGCTCCTGCAGGCCCAGCTCGATCTCGTCGCCCGACGGCAGCGTCATGCGCGCCTGGTAGATGCCGCCACTGCCGGGTTTGCGTTCGCCGATCAGCAGGATGCCGCTGGCCGAGACGTTGCAGAGCTGGCCGAGCGGGCGCTCGGCGATGCTGTCGATCGCCACGGCGACGGTGTCGACCGGTTTGCGCGGCGCGCGGCGGTGGTCGCGGGTGGTCATGGGCGACGGGGCCTGGAGGCAGGGGAGGCGGCGCGCAACAGGCTGCCGGTCAGGCTGTGCCAGGCGCGGTCGAGCAGGCCGTCGCGTTGCGGCGGCAGCTCGCGCACGCGGCCGCCGGCGATGGCGCGGGCCAGCTCGCGCAGGTTCATTTCCTCGCCGCGCAGGCCGCGCCGCGTCACGAACAGGCTGTTGCCGGAAACCGGCGAGAACCACGCCAGCTTGCGCTGCACGCTCTCGCCGGTGGCGGGGTCGGCGAACTCGAACCAGCTGCCGAAGGGCAACTGGCGCAGGCGGTTGTAGATGCGGGCTTCCTGCGGGCCCAGCGGGGGTTCGTCCGCGGTGGCGACGGCGGGTTTGGCGTGCTGCGCCTCGCCCAGACGCTGGCGCTGCTTGAGCCGCAGCGCCAGGTCGGTGGCGCTGGGCGGCTCGCGCGTCGTCGCCGGCGCGCCGGCGGCCGGGGCGGCCGAGCGGATGGCTTTGGGCGTGGGCGGCGCGGCGGCCTCTGGCGGGGCTTGCCGCGCGGGTGGCGCCGGCAGCGCCGTCACGCTGGCGCTGGCGGGCGCCGCGGCCGCGTCGGTGTCGACCAGGCGCGTGGCCACCTGTTCGGCCTCTTCCGCGTGCATGCCGATCTGCTGCAAGCCGGCCTGCACCTCGCGGCGCAGCAGGTCGGGCTCATCCACCGGCAAGCGGCCGAGCAGCTGGTCGGTGACGCGCAAGCGCTGGGCGAAGGCGGGGCTGTCCTCGCCGTGCTGCAGCAGGGTGAGCGCCATCACGTCGGCCCAGGCACGGTCGAGCAGGGCGCGCAGCAGGCCGCGCGGCGGATGGCTGGCGAAGCGTTCGGCGAGGAGTTCGCTGGCGCGCTGGCGGGCCTGGTCCAGCCGCTCGCGGCCCTGGACTGCCTCGACGTGGCGGCGCTCCGCCGCCTGCGCGCGGCGGTTCAGCTGGGCGAGCTGGTGCTCGATGTCGGCCAGCAGGGTGGTGTACAGGCCGGCGCTGGGCGGTTCGGTCTGGGCGCGGGCCACCAGATGCTTCAGGCGTTCGGCCAGCTGGTGGTCGCCGTCGCCGTCGGGGCCGTCCAGCCAGTCGTTGGCGGCTTCGGCCACGGCACCGAGCAACTGGCGCGCCGGGTGTTCGCGCTGGTTGAAGAATTCGCGGTCGCTGACGGCCATCCGCAGCATCGGCACCTGCAGGTCGCCCAGCACGGAGCGGGCCTGCGGGCCGTGGTGCAGCTGCTGGCCGATCTGTTCGAACAGCATGGCCACCAGTTCCACCGTGTCGTCCTGCTCGGCGCTGAGCTGGGTCGGGGCGGTGCCGGGTGGCTTGTCGGCGTTGAGTTGCTGCAGGAGTTCGTCGCGCAGGCGCTGGGCGCTGCGCAGTTCGCGGCTGGCCTGGTCGGTGACCTGGGCCAGGTGCTGTTGCAGGGCGCCCAGCGCGGTCTGCAGTTCGTCCTGGGTGGCGATGCGGGAGGGCGCGCGGGCCGAGCTGTCGCCGCGGTGCCGCTGCGACAGCAAATTGCGCAGGGTTTCCAGCACGGCGATGGGGGGCGCGGTGGCGATGTTCTCGGTGTCGCTGGCGGAGGCTTCGGTGCTGGTCTGGCCGTGGTCGCCGCGCGTGATCTTGGGCGCCACGTAAGGCCGCAGTTGGGGCAGCAGCCCATCGGCCAGAAGTTGTGCGTTGATGGCTTCGTAGAGCGGGCCGCAGGCCACGATCACCGCCTGTTCGAAGGTTTGCAGCAGCAGCAGCTGGTGTTCGCTGGGCAGGTCGAGGCTGGCCACGGCGTTGCGCAGTGCCTGGCCGAGGCTGGCGGGGCCGATGGGCAGGGTGTCGCCATCCAGCGGCGGCGCGCCCACGAGCACGGCGAAACGGTACGAGAGTTCGGTGAGCGCCGGGCCATGGCGTGCTTCGCCGCGTGCGGCCAGTTTGTCCATGGCAGCGACCAGCTCGTGCTCCTCGCGCCCGAGCAGGCTGAGTGGTCGATGGGCGAGCTGGGCAGGAGCGCTCTCGGTGGCCTCGCCAAGCCTGGCAAAACCCGCGCAAAGGGCGTCGATGAAGCCCCGCATGAAGGTCACACGATGTTGTTGAACGGCGGCGCGGCTGTCGAAGCAGCGTTGCTGCGCAAACTGGCTGCGTGCGTTGTCGGCTTGCTGGTAGAGCTCCTTGTCGAAGCTGTCCAGGCATTGCCCGAGCGTGGGCTCCAGCCATTGCACGCATTGCGGGATGATGGTCGCCAGCAGGCGGCGCGCGCGCGCCGGCCGGGGCGAACCGGCATCGACGTCCGCGGCGACGTTGAGGTGGGCAGGGGGATGCTCGGCTTCCATGGCGTACGTTCCAGCCGTCTTTACCGCTGCAGTGTAGGCGCCTCGTAGGTGCGGCGCCACTGGTCGAAGGTCGGTGTTTTCAGGCAAGGAAACCGGCAATGACGTCGTTGAGAAAGCGCTGGCCCAGCGCGGTGGTGTGCAGGCGACCAGGTTCGTCGGCAAGCCAGCCGCGACGATGCGCCTCGGCCAGCGGCGCGGCGATGGCTGCCGGGTCGAGGCCGGTGCGCGCGCTGAAATCGGCCAGCGGCACGCCGTCGATCAGGCGCAGCGCGTTCAGCATGTACTCGAACGGCAGCTCGCTTGCCGCCACCGCGTGGTCGCCGCCGATGCGCGCGGCGCTGGCGCCGGCGGCCATGTAGGCGGTGGGGCTGCGCGCCTTCCAGCGGCGGCGCACGGTGCCCGTGGCCGCATCGCTGAGCTTGCCATGCGCGCCGGCGCCGATGCCGAGGTAGTCGCCGAATTGCCAGTAGTTGAGGTTGTGCCGGCAGCGCCGGCCCGGCCGGGCGTAGGCGGAGATTTCATACTGGCCGTAGCCGGCGGCGGCGAGCCTTGCCTCGCAGGCTTCCTGCATCGCCCAGGCGTGGTCGTCGTCGGGCAGCGGCGGTGGGTTGGCGGCGAACACGGTGTTCGGTTCCAGCGTGAGCTGGTAGTGCGAGAGGTGGGCGGGCGCGAGCGCGATGGCGCGTTCCACGTCGGCCAGCGCGCCAGCCAGTTCCTGCCTGGGCAGGGCGTACATCAGATCCAGGTTGATGTTTTCGTAGCCCGCGTCCTGCGCGGATTTCACCGCCGCCTCGGCTTCGCTGGCCGAGTGGATGCGGCCCAGGCGCCGGAGCTTGTCGTCGTCGAAGCTCTGCACGCCGAAGGAGATGCGGTTGACGCCGGCGGCGAGGTAGCCGTCGAAGCGGCCGTGCTCCACCGTGCCGGGGTTGGTTTCCAGGGTGATCTCGCAGTCAGGCGTGAAGGCCAGCCGTGCGCGGGCGCCGTCGAGGAAGCGCGCGATCAGTTCCGGTGCGAACAGGCTGGGCGTGCCGCCGCCGAAGAACACGCTCTCGACGGGGCGACCGTGCGCCGCCGTGCCGAAGTCGACCAGATCGGCGTCGAGATCGGCCAGCAGCACGTTGATGTAGTCGGCATAGGGCGGCGGCGTGCTGCGCAGGCCGTGCGAGTTGAAATCGCAGTACGGGCATTTCTTCACGCACCATGGCATGTGCACGTAGAGCGCGAGGGGCGGGGCGATGAGGGGCATGGGCGGATTGTAGTGGTGGGCCGCCGGTAACAATGGAAGTTGTAGCTTCGACGAGAGCCGGGCCTTCCTCGCCCTCGCTGCCGGCCGCCTGCCCGTCGAAGCCTTCGCCGCCTGGCTGCGCGAACGCCTGCACACGCGACGGGTGAACGAGGCGCCGGTGGGCTCCAAGCCGCGGCCGTCAAGCGTCGCTGAGCAGCATCTGCAACCGCAGCAGTGCCTGGCCGCGATGGCTGAACGCGTTCTTGCGCGCGGGATCGAGCTCGGCGGAGGACTGCACCTCGCCATCGGGCAGGAACAGCGGGTCGTAGCCGAAGCCCTGCGCGCCGCGCGGCGCGGCGAGGATGCGTCCGTGCCAGCGCCCCTCGGCCACCAGCGGGGCGGGGTCGTCGGCGTGGCGCAGCAGTACCAGCACGCAGATGAAGAACGCGCTGCGACCTTCCTCGGGTACGCCCGCCAGTTCGCGCAGCAGCCTGGCGTTGTTGGCCGCGTCATCGCCGTGCGTGCCGGCGTAGCGCGCCGAATACAGGCCGGGTGCGCCGCCCAGGTGGTCCACGCACAGGCCGGAGTCGTCGGCCAGCGCGGGCAGGCCGGTGACGCGCGCGGCGTGGCGGGCCTTGAGGATGGCGTTCTCGACGAAGGTGGCGCCGGTTTCCCCGGCGTCGCCTACGCCGAGTTCGCCTTGCGGCAGGATCTCGAAATCGCTGTCGGCGAGCAGCTCGCGCAGCTCCGCCAGCTTGCCCTGGTTGCCGCTGGCCAGCACGAGGCGCTGCATGTCAGTTCTCCAGCGCGGCGCGCTGCGCGACCACCAATTCGGCGATACCCTTCTGCGCCAGCGCCAGCAGCGCGTCCATTTCGTCGCGGCGGAAGGCGTGGCCCTCGGCGGTGCCTTGCACCTCGATGAAGCCGCCGCCGTCGTTCATCACCACGTTCATGTCGGTGTCGCAGTCCGAATCCTCGGCGTAGTCGAGGTCGAGCACCGGCTGGCCCTTGTAGATGCCCACCGACACCGCGGCCACCTGGCCCACGACGGGATTGCGCTTGAGATTCTCGCGCTTGACCAGGCCGTTCACCGCGTCGACCAGCGCCACGTAGGCGCCGGTGATGGCGGCGGTGCGGGTACCGCCGTCGGCCTGGATCACGTCGCAATCCAGCGTGATCACGCGCTCGCCCAGCGCCTGGCGATTGATGCAGGCGCGCAGGCTGCGGCCGATCAGCCGCTGGATTTCCATGGTGCGGCCGCCCTGGCCGCCCTTCGCCGCTTCGCGCTGCATGCGGGTGTGGGTGGCGCGCGGCAGCATGCCGTATTCGGCGGTGATCCAGCCCTCGCCCTTGCCGCGCAGCCACGGCGGCGTGCGTTCCTCGATGCTGGCGGTGCACAGCACGCGGGTGTCGCCGAAGCTGACCAGCACCGAGCCTTCGGCGTGGCGGGTGTAATGGCGTTCGATGGCGACGGCGCGCAGCTGATCGCTGGCGCGGCCGCTGGGGCGGATGAGGGAGTTCATGGAGGCCATTGGGCAGGGCTGGGCCGGAAAGTTTACCATTGCGGCCCTTCCCGACGTTCCCGAGCCGCCCATGATCCGCAGCATGACCGCCTATGCCAGCGCCGAAACCGGCGGCGCCTCCGGCGCGTTGAGCTGCGAGTTGCGCACGGTCAACCACCGCTACCTGGAGTTGTCGCCGCGCCTGCCTGACGAGTGGCGCGGCTTCGAATCCGCGCTGCGCGAGCGCATCGCGGCGAAGCTGTCACGCGGCAAGGTGGATGTGACGGTGCGCGACCGCAGCGATTCGCAACGCGAATCGCTGCAAGTCAACGACGCGCTCTTGCACCAGCTCGCGGTGTTGAACGTGGATATGGCTACGCGCTTCCCCGGCATGCAGGTGCAGTTCACCGAACTCCTGCGCTACCCCGGCGTGCTGCAACAGGCGACGATCGACCCCGAGGCGCAGCAGGCCGCGCTGCTCGACGTGCTCGACCGCGCGCTGGACGCGCTCACCGCCACCCGCGAGCGCGAGGGCGCGAAGCTCGCGCAGATCCTGCGTGATCGGCTCGACGCCATCGAGCGCATCGTGGGCCAGGTGCGCGAGTGGATGCCGCAGATCCAGGCGACCCTGCGCGCGCGGCTGGAAGGCAAGCTGGCCGACCTCGCGCAGGGCGCCGATGCCGGTCGGCTGGAGCAGGAGCTGGTGCTGCAGATCACCCGCAGCGACGTGGACGAGGAGCTCGATCGCCTCGCCACGCACGTCGCGGAGGCTCGCCGCGTGCTGAATCTCGACGAGCCGGTGGGGCGCCGCCTCGATTTCCTGATGCAGGAGTTCAACCGCGAGGCGAACACGCTGGGCTCCAAGTCGGTCGACGCGCGCAGCACCAATGCGGCGGTCGAATTGAAGGTGCTGATCGAGCAGATGCGCGAGCAGGTACAGAACATCGAATGAACGCGCAGCCCGGCACCTTGTTCGTGGTGGCCGCGCCTTCGGGTGCCGGCAAGTCCACCCTGGTCAACGCGCTGCTGGGGCGTGAGCCGGGCATTTCGCTGTCAATCTCGCACACCACTCGGCAGCCTAGGCCGGGCGAAGCCTGCGGACAGCATTACTACTTCGTGGATCGCGCGGAGTTCGAGCGCGACATCGCCGCCGGCATCTTTCTGGAATACGCCGAGGTGCATGGCAATTTCTACGGCACCTCGCGCGACAAGGTGCAGTCCACGTTGACGCAGGGATGCGATGTGCTGCTGGAGATCGACTGGCAGGGCGCCGCGCAGGTTCGGCGGCAGATGCCCGCCTGCGTCGGCATTTTCATCCTGCCACCTTCGCGTGCCGAGCTGGAACGCCGCCTGCGCGGGCGCGCTTCGGACAGCGCGGAGGTGATCGAGCGTCGCCTCGCCAATTCGCGCGGCGAGATCGCCCACGCCCACGAGTTCGACTACATCGTGGTCAACGACCGTTTCGAGGACGCGCTCGACGCGCTGCAGGCCATCGTGCGGGCGGTGCGCCGTGGTGAAAGGCTGCCTGCTCCGCGCCACACGGCGTTGATCGCCGAGCTGCTGGCCTGAATGCCACGCAAGCGCCGGCCGTGTCGTGGCTTGGCGGCTTCGCGCCGCTCCGCTAACGTAGGGCGCTTATGAACGCCGCCGCCCCCGACGACACGCTGATCCGCATTCGCGGCCTGACCACCGTGCTGGGTCGCAAGAAGGTCTTCGATGCGCTGGATCTGGACATCCCGCGCGGCAAGGTCACCGCGATCATGGGCCCCAGCGGCACCGGCAAGACCACCTTGCTCAAGCACATCACCGGACAGATGCGCGGCGATGCGGGCACCATTCATGTGGATGGCCGGAACGTCCCCGAACTGGGCCGCGAGGCGCTGTTCGGCCTGCGCGAGAAGATCGGCTACCTGTTCCAGAACTCGGCGCTGCTGACCGACTACGACGTGTTCGAGAACGTGGCTTTTCCGCTGCGCCGGCACACGAAGCTGCCCGAGACGCTGCTCCGCAACGTGGTGCTCACCAAGCTGGAGGCGGTGGGCCTGCGCGGCGCGGCGAAGCTGATGCCCAGCGAGCTTTCCGGCGGCATGGCGCGGCGCGTGGCGCTGGCGCGGGCGATCGTGTTCGACCCCATGCTGATCCTCTACGACGAGCCCTTCGTGGGGCTCGACCCGATCGCGCTGAACCAGGTGCTGAAGCTGATCCGCACGCTCAACCAGACGCTGGGCATCACCAGCGTGCTGGTGGCGCACGAGCTCTCCGCGATCCAGCGCGTGGCCGACCGCATCTGCCTGATCGCCAACGGCAAGATCGTGGCCGAGGGCGCGCCCGATGCGATCGCCCACGATGGTTCGCCGTGGACGCAGCAGTTCTTCGGTGGCGAGGCCGATGGCCCGGTGCCGTTCCACTATCCCGCCGGCGACTACGCCGCCGAGCTGGGCTTTCCGGAAGGCCGGCCATGAGCGCGCGCATGGATGACAACGTGATGGGCCGTTCGTTGCGCCAGATCGGCGAGTGCGGCCTGTTTCTGCTCAAGATCCTCGCCGCGGTGCCGCGCAGCGGGCGCTATGCGCGCGAGACGGTGCGCCAGCTGTGGTTCGTGGGCGCGATGAGCCTCACCATCATCATGGTCTGCGGCCTGTTCGTGGGCATGGTGCTGGCGCTGCAGCTCTATCACGTGCTGTCGATCTTCGGCGGCACCGCGGCCACCGGCACGGTGGTGGCCATTTCCATCTATCGCGAGCTGGGGCCGGTGGTCACCGCGCTGCTGTTCGCCGGCCGCGCCGGCACCGCGATCACCGCCGAGATCGGCCTGATGCGCGCCACCGACCAGATCGCCGCGATGGAGTTGATGGCGGTCGATCCGCTGGCCTACGTGGCGGTGCCGCGTTTCCTCGCCGGGCTGGTCGCGATGCCGCTGCTGGCCAGCGTGTTCTGCGCGCTGGGCATTTTCGGCGGGCATTTGGTCGGCGTTTCCTGGCTGGGCATCGACAACGGCACCTTCTGGTCGAACATGACCGCCACGGTGGATGTGTGGCAGGACATCGTCAGCGGCGTGGTGTGGAAGAGCCTCGCCTTCGGCGCCGTGGTGGCGCTGATCGCGGTGTTCCAGGGCTACACCGCGCCACCCACCAGCGAAGGCGTGGCCTATGCCACGACCCGCACCGTGGTGGCCTCGTCCATCGCCATCCTGGCGCTGGACTTCGTGCTCACCGCCTTCCTGATGTGACCTCCATGCGTACGAACCCTTCTTCGAGGATGTTGCCGTGAGCCAGAGAAAATCCTATGCCGTCGGCACCGGCCTGTTCATCGTGCTCGGCTTCGCCGCGCTGGCCTATCTCGCCACGCAGACCAGCTCGGTGGCGAATCGTCACCACGGCGCCAGCTATATGGTGGATGCGAAGTTCGCGAACATCGGCCAGCTGAAGGAGCGCGCACCGGTGAAGATCGCTGGCGTGCGCGTGGGCGAGGTTGCGGCGATCGCGCTGGCGCCCGGGGAACCGGTGGCCGACGTGAAGCTGGCCATCGACCAGCGCTACAAGGACATTCCGCGCGATTCGGTGGCCACCATCTTCACCAGCGGCTTGCTCGGCGACCAGTACGTGGGCATCGAGTACGGCCACGCGAAGCAGTCCCTGGGCAATGGCGGCACGCTGGCGCTGACCCGTTCCAGCCAGCCGCTGGAGGAGATGCTCGGCAAGTTCTTCGGCGCCGGCGGCGCGGCCGACGCCATCGGCGGCAGCTACCAGGTGACCGCGCGCTTCACCAACGTGGGCACGCTCTCGGTCGGTTCGTCGGTGAAGATGGCCGGCGTGCCCATCGGCCAGGTGGCGGCGGTGCAAGCCGAGCCGGCCAAGCTCGATGCGCTGGTCACGTTGTCCATCGACAACAAGTACAACCAGATTCCCGACGATTCCGCTGCCGCGGTGTTCACCAGCGGTTTGATCGGCAGCCAGTACGTTGCGATCCAGCCCGGCGGCTCGCCGGAGATGCTGAAGAACGGCGACGAGATGATCCTCACCCAGTCGGCGATGCAACTGGAAGACCTGATCGGCAAGTTCCTGGTCAACGGCTCCGGCGACAAGAAGGATGCCGGATCGTCCGGCGCGCCGGCTGGCAAGCCCTGAACCCTCACGATTCGCACAGGAGTTTTCGCATGATGCGTCATTTGGCTTTTGTCGTGACCCTGGCCTTCGGCGGCGTGCTCGTCGTGCCGGCCCACGCCCAGGCGGCCGCCCGGCCCGCCGCCGCGCAGTCGTCGCCGGAGCAGGTGGTGCAGGTCATCGCCCAGCAGCTCGACGCGCAGGTGGCCGGTCACAAGGCCGAGTTGCAGCAGAACCGGGAAAAGCTGGTTGGCATCATCAATCAGATCTTCCTGCCGCATTTCGACGTGGACTATGCGGCGATCCTGGTGCTGGGCCAGCATGCCCGCGCGGCGACGCCGGAACAGCGCGCGCAATTCGCCAAGGCGTTCTACGACTCGATCACCCACCGCTACGCCGAAGGCCTGCTCAACTACACCAACGGCGCGGTGAAGGTGTTGCCCTTCGCCGGCGACCTCAATGCCAAGCGCAGCGTGGTGCGCACCCAGGTGGCCACCGGCGACGGCAAGACGGTGTCGGTGGATTTCGCCTTCCGCAAGACTGCCAGTGGCGAGTGGAAGGCCTATGACGTGGTGATCGAGGGCATCTCCTACATCACCAACTACCGCAACCAGGTGGATGCCGAAATCCGCAAGGTCGGCCTCGACCAGCTCATCAAGAACCTGCAGACCCAGGGCGACCAGGCGCTGAAGGCCATGGAACCGGGCGACCAGGCCCATGGCCGCTGAGGCAGCCTTCCGGCTGGATACGGCCACGCCGGGCACGCTCGCGGTGGGCGGCGCGCTGGGTTTTTCCACCGCCGCCGGCGCCCTGCGCGCGCTTGATGCCGCACTGCAGGCGGGCGACCGCACGCGGCTCGATCTTGCCGGCGTGAACCACTGCGACAGCGCCGGACTGGCCTGTGTGCTGGAAGTGCTGGCGGCCGCGCGTCGACGCGGCCAGGCGGTGCGCCTCGAACACGTGCCCGCGGGCATGCGCATGCTGGCGCAAGTCAGCGGCGTGGAGACCTTGCTGGACGGTTGATCGCCGACGTCGTCCAGTCACGAAAACGGGGCCGCGTCGGCCCCGTTTTCGTGTCCGCCTCAATGCGAGGCGGGCTGGTTCTTGTCCTGCTTCTGCTCCCACTGCTTCTGCTGCTCCAGCAGCTCGTCGGGGTCGAAGCCGGGCTGGTCGACGCCCTGCATCCGGTCGATCACCGCCGCCGGCGGATTGCCGTCGTAGAGCTGGTACAGGCGGCGCTGGCGGTAGGCGTCGCGCAGGAAGGCGTAAGGGTCATAGGCGGTGTCCAGGAAGCTTTCCGCGTCGATCAGCTGCGAACGCATCGACACCACGAACAGCACCTGCGGCAGGTAATACTGGCCGTAATTGAAATAGTGGGTGCGCGCGATGATGCTCAGCGGGTCGAAGAAATAGCCGTCCACCGGGTAATGCCACACGTCGCGCGCGGTGGACGGGCCCAGCAGCGGCAGCATCAGGAAGGGGCCGTCGGGCACGCCCCAGCGCGCCAGCGTGATGCCGAAGTCGGTGGTCTTGAGCGGAAAGCCCATCTTCGTGGCCGGGTCGAACAGGCCGCCCACGCCAACGGTGAGATTGATGAGGAAGCGCCCGGTGCCGCCCAGCGCGTCGGAAGGCCGTGCCTGCAGGAGGTCGTTGGCCACCGTGACCGGCATCTGGATGTTGGTGAAGAAGTTGTTGACCGAGCGCCGCACCGGTGGGTTGGTGACCGCGCGATAGGCCACGGCGGCCGGGCGCAGGGCAGCCTTGTCCAGCCTGTCGTTGACCGCGTAGACCTTGCGGTTGATCTTCTGCAGCGGATCGTCGGTGCGCGGTGGCGCGATCGCGCAGCCGGCCAGGAACGCCACGGCGAACAGTGCCAGCCAGCGGCGAGGCGAGAGGAAAGGCAGCGAAGGCAACGTCGGCATGGGGGCGGCCGGGGCGATGGGTTGGATAGTGTACCGCTTGGTTTTATATGTGACGCGTATTTCGTCGTATCTACGGGCGCACAGTGCGTGGCGCGCGAAACCGCCCATATTACGCGTTTGCTGCATTGCCATGCCAGCGCCCGCTGCTCTACACTGTTACCCCGTATAAGTCTCTATTCTCCAAGGAATTCACATGGCCCGCATTACCGTGGAAGACTGCCTCGAGGTGGTCGACAACCGTTTCGAGCTGGTGTTGATGGCGACCAAGCGCGCCCGCCAGCTCGCCAAGGGGGCCGAGCCGGCCGTCAATCCGGAAAACGACAAGCCCTCGGTGCTGGCGCTGCGCGAAATCGCCGACCGCCGCATCGACCAGGCCACCATCGACGAGATCGACAAGGTTGAGCGCGAGCGCGCCGAGCGCGAGGCGCTGGAGTGGGCTGCGGCCGAAGTGGACGAAGACCTCTCCAGGATCGGCGACGATTGATGGAGAGCGGCAGTAGACCGCGCAGGCGACGCATCGGGGTGGCCGATGCGCCCGTACGCGCGGTCGGCGAGGCGGCCACTGGCCGGCTTGCCCTGCCGCTGAGGCCCCGCGCGGGGCGCCAGCCAGCATGAAAGCCACCCGTCCGCCCGCCGCCGATGTGTTGCCGCCTTACGTGCAGGCGCTGAAGGACAAGCTCGACTACCTGCCACCGCCGCCGCTCGAGCGCGTACTGCGCGCCTTTCGCGTCGGCGCGGAGGCCCATGCGGGGCAAACCCGCAAAAGCGGCGAACCCTACATCACCCATCCGGTGGCCGTGGCCGGCATCCTCGCCGAGTTGCACCTGGACGCCGAAACCATCATCGCGGCGATCCTGCACGACACGCTGGAAGACACCGCGCTCGGTCGCGACGCGCTGGCCGGCGAGTTCGGCGAAACCGTGGCCGAGCTGGTCGACGGTGTCACCAAGCTGGACAAGATGCGCTTCGGCAGCCGCCAGGAGGCCGACGCGGAAAGCTTCCGCAAGATGCTGCTGGCGATGGCGCGCGACCTGCGCGTCATCCTCATCAAGCTGGCCGACCGCCTGCACAACATGCGCACGCTGGGCGCGAAGGACGGCCCCTCGCGGCGCCGCATCGCGCGCGAGACGCTGGAGATCTACGCGCCCATCGCGCAGCGGCTGGGCATGAACAAGGTCAAGGCCGAGCTGCAGGATCTGGGCTTCCGCACGCTGTATCCGGATCGCTATCGTGTCATCAGCGAGCGCATCCGCGCCGCGCTGGGCAACCGCCGCGAGGCGATGGGCAAGATCGAGCACGCGCTGGCGATGCGCCTGGCGGCGGAGAAATTGCCGGCGCGCGTGGTCGGCCGCATCAAGTCGCCATGGAGCATCTATTCCAAGATGCGCGGCGAGCACAAGAGCTTCACCCAGCTGATGGATGTCTACGGCTTCCGCGTGGTGGTGGACAGCGCGATGAGCTGTTACATGGCGCTGGGCGTGGCGCACGCGCTGTACAAGCCGGTGGACAAGCGCTTCAAGGATTTCATCGCCATTCCCAAGGCCAACGGCTACCAGTCGCTGCACACCGTGTTGCTGGGGCCCTTCGGCGCGCCGATCGAGGTGCAGATCCGCACGGCGGAAATGGACTCGGTGGCCGAGAGCGGCGTGGCCGCGCACTGGGCCTACAAGACCGATTCGGGGCCCGCCAACAGCGCGCAGGCGCGTGCCCGCGAGTGGCTCTCCTCGCTGGCCGACAGTCAGGTCAACACGCCGGGCTCGGATGAGTTCATCGAGAACGTCAAGATCGACCTGTTCCCTGACGAGGTCTACCTGTTCACCCCGCGCGGCGACATCCTCGCCCTGCCGCGCCACGCCACCGCGCTGGATTTCGCCTACGCCGTGCACACCGACGTGGGCGATCACGCGGTGGCCGCGCGCGTGGACAAGAAGCTGGTGCCGCTGCGCGCGAGGCTGGAATCGGGCCAGCTGGTGGAAATCATCACCGCGCCCTCGGCGCTGCCCAACCCGGCGTGGCTGGAGTCGGTGGTCACCGGCAAGGCGCGCACCGCGATCCGCCAGCACCTCAAGCACATGCAACATGAGGATGCGGTGGACTTTGGCCACCGCATGCTCGACCGCGCACTGGACGCACGCGGCAGCAGCCTGGAATCCATTCCCCCGGCGGTGCTGGATCGTTTCCTGCAGGAAGCGCGGCTCAAGCGGCTGGAGGAGCTGCTGGCCGAGATCGCGTTGGGCAACCGCATGCCCGACGTCGTCGCTGGCCACCTGCTGGCGCTGCGCGACGGCCGTCCCGACGAGGCGGCGCCCGGCGCGCCGCTCAAGCGCGAGAAAATCCGCATCAGCGGCGTCGAACGCGGCGTGCTCAGCTACGCCAACTGCTGCCACCCGCTGCCGGGCGACGCCATCTTCGGCTACCTCTCGCCCGGCAAGGGCATCGTGGTGCACCGCGAGGAGTGCCCGAACGTGGTCGAGCTGCGCAAATCGCCCGAGCGCTGCGTGGCGATCGGCTGGGATCGCGACGTGCAGGGCGACTACCGCGCCGAACTGCGTGTGGAAGTCATCAACCGACCCGGCGTGCTGGCCACCATCGCCGCCGCCATCGCCGCCGCCGATTCCAACATCGAGAATGTGGAATACGCCGAGCGCGACGTCGCCGCCGCCACCCTGCTGTTCGCCATCGAAGTGAAAAACCGCAAGCACCTCGCCGACGTCATCCGGCGCGTGCGCCGCACCGGCGTGGTAAGCGGGGTGTATCGGCATCCCTTGTGACCCGGGACTGGTGATTCGGGATTCGGCGAGGCGGCTGCTTGTCTCCCGCTCCCCCCAGGCTCCGCCTGGGGAAGCGGGTTGGGGTGAGGGAGTGCTTCGGTATCGCTGGGCAGCACGAGGCTTGCGCGCTACGCTTTGGCTCTTGCAAATCCCCCATCCCCTGTCCCAAGGAACGCCCCATGTCTCGCCAGATCATCACCAGCGAAAACGCCCCCGCCGCCATCGGACCCTACTCGCAGGCCGTGCGTGCCGGCGACACCGTGTACTTCTCCGGGCAGATTCCGCTCGACCCGGCCACTGGCAACGTAGTCGAGGGCGACATCACCGCGCAGGCGCACCGCGTGTTCAAGAACCTGGTGGCGGTGGCGCAGGCGGCGGGCGGCTCGCTGGCGCAGTTCGTCCGCGTGGGCATCTACGTCACCGACCTGGCCAACTTCGCCGCGGTGAATGCGGTGATGGCCGAGTACTTCCAGGCGCCGTACCCGGCCCGCTCCACCATCGAAGTTTCCGCCCTGCCCAAGGGCGTGCAGGTGGAGGTGGACGCGATCATGGTGCTTGGCTGATCGTTCGCCTTGGCGATGATGGTCGCCAGCGACGACGACGACACGGGCGCACGGCCCGTGTCGTCCCTGCCGGGCGTGGGCCCGGCGCTGCTCGCCCTGCTGCACAAGCTGGGGCTGGAGCGAGTGCAGGATCTGTGGTTCCACCTGCCGCTGCGTTATGAGGATCGCACCCGCGTCACCGCGCTCGCCGACCTGCGTCCCGGGCAGAGCGCGCAGGTCGTAGGCACGGTGGCGGCGGTGGAGCGCGGCTTTCGCTTTCGTCCGCAATTGAAAGTGGCGCTGGATGATGGTGGCGCGCATACGCTGCAGCTGCGCTTCTTCCACTTCAATCGCGCGCAGGCCGAGCAGTTCGTGGTTGGCGCGCGCATTCTCTGTTTCGGCGAGGTGCGCTGGGCTGCGCAGGGCTGGGAGATGGTGCATCCGCAGTATCGCCGCCTCGCCGCCGGCGAAGCAGTGGCGGTGGAAGCTTGCCTGAGCCCGGTGTACCCGAGCACCGAAGGGCTGGGCCAGAAGCGTCTGGCCGGCGTGGTGGACAAGGCGCTCACGCTGTTGCCCGACGCGGCGGCGCTGGAGCTGATCCCGGCCGAGCTGTGCGCCGCGCATGGCCTCGCCTCGCTGCGCGAAGCCCTGCTCACCGTGCATCGTCCGCCGCCCGACGTGCGGCTGGATCTGTTGCTGCATGGTCGGCATCCGGCGCAGCAACGGCTCGCCTTCGAGGAACTGCTGACCCAGCACCTGAGCCTGAAGCGCATGCGCGCGGCGGTGCAACGACGCAAGTCGCCAGCGCTGGGCGGCGCGGGCGACCTGCGCCGGCGCTTGCTGGACGGCTTGCCGTTTGCGCTCACCGCCGCGCAGCAACGCGTGACGGCGGAAGTCTGCCGCGACCTCGCACAGCCGCATCCCATGCTGCGTCTGGTGCAGGGCGATGTCGGCTCGGGCAAGACCGTGGTCGCCGCGCTGGCCGCGCTGGCGGCAGTGGAAGCTGGCCAGCAGGTGGCGCTGGTGGCGCCGACCGAACTGCTGGCCGAACAGCACCTGCGCAACTTCCGTCACTGGCTGGCGCCGCTCGGCGTCGAGGTCGCATGGCTGGCCGGCAAGCAGCAGGGCAAGGCGCGTCAGGCGGCGCTGCGCCGCGTGGCCGAAGGCGCCGCCGTCACCGTCGGCACGCACGCACTGATGCAGGAAGGCGTGGCGTTCGCCAGACTGGGTCTGGTGATCGTGGACGAGCAGCACCGCTTCGGCGTGCAGCAGCGCCTCGCCCTGCACGACAAGGGCGCCGATCACGCAGCGGGCGTGGTGCCGCACCAACTGGTGCTCACCGCCACGCCGATCCCGCGCACGCTGGCGATGAGCGCCTACGCCGATCTCGATGTTTCGGTGATCGACGAACTGCCGCCCGGTCGCACGCCGGTGCAGACCGTCGCCGTGTCCAATGCGCGCCGCGCGGAAGTGATCGCCCGCATCCACGCCGCCTGCGCGGAAGGCCGTCAGGTGTATTGGGTATGCACCTTGATCGAGGAATCGGAACTGCTGCGCGCGCAGGCCGCCGAGGTGGCGCATGCGGAGCTTTCCGCCGCGCTGGCCGACTGCCGGGTGGGCTTGATCCACGGCCGTCTCAAGCCCAAGGACAAGCAGGCGGTGATGGACGCCTTCAAGGCCGGCGAACTGGCGGTGCTGGTCGCCACCACGGTGATCGAGGTGGGCGTGGACGTGCCCAACGCCAGCCTCATGGTGATCGAAAACGCCGAGCGTCTTGGGCTGGCGCAGTTGCATCAGTTGCGCGGGCGGGTGGGGCGCGGCGCGGTGGCCTCCAATTGCGTGCTGCTCTACCAGCCGCCGCTGGGCCAGCTCGCGCGCGAACGGCTTGCCGTGATGCGCGAAACCTGCGACGGCTTCCGCATCGCCGAAAAAGACCTGGAACTGCGCGGCCCCGGCGAGGTGCTGGGCACGCGCCAGACCGGCCAACTCGCCTTCCGCATCGCCGACCTTGCCCGCGACGCCCATTGGCTGCCTGCCGTGCAGCAGGTCGGCGAGCGCCTGCTGGCCGAGCACCCACGCGAGGCGGATCGCCTGATCGCGCGCTGGATCGGCGGGGCGGCCCGCTACGCGCGGGCGTAAATCAGCTGGCGCGGATCAAACCCGAAACGTCGTGCGCCTGGACGGTGGCTTACACGCGCTACAGACGGGCGACTCCTCACAGGCACTCGAGGCGCGCTTCGACAGGAGAAACAATCATCCGCCCTCAGAGTTACCCGGCAGCCGGGGTAACTCTGAGGGCGGTCAGGGTGCGTGAGGCGGTAACCAGCCAAAGAAAAACCGCGCCGTGGCGCGGCTTCTGGGTGGTGCGGGTAGTGCATTTGGTGCCGGCACCCGGATTCGAACTGGGGACCTACTGATTACAAATCAGTTGCTCTACCGACTGAGCTATACCGGCGCAACGGGGGATTCTCTCAGAAACAGCTGGTGCTGTGGGAGCCCACGCCGCTGCTGCGGATGCGGCTGCGCCAGTCGATGCCCGGGCCACTGGCGACCAGGTCGAGCCAGTATTGCGGCACGGTTTCGGTGCGCTCGTTGATGCGGGCGGGGTAGCCGGCGGCGACGACCTGGTCGCGGCGGTGGTGGGCGTTGTCCTGGTCGTGGAACAGGCCCAGCGAGATGGTGTTGGGCTGGTCGCCGCCGCCGACCACGAAGTAGTCCTTGATGCCGTGGGCGGCGAGTTGCTGGGTGACCGCCAGCGCCTGCGCGCGGCTGCCTGGCGAAGGCAGGTAGACCCACCAACTGCTCGATTGCGCGGCCAGCTCCTGGCGCGAACGCATGCGGCTGGCGAACGGGGTGAGCGCGCTGCGGGCTTGCTGCAGGTCGTGTGGGGTGGCGAAGGGCCCCAGGGTAAGGCAGCGCATCTCGGTCGCGGGCTTGCCGGCCGGTTCGGGTCGTTCGGTGACAGCCGGGGCGGGCAGGGCTGGCACGGCCGCCGTGGCGGCGGGGGTGGGCATTTCGGAAAGCAGGTGCAACTCGCGCACGCCAGGGTCGGTGGCTGCCGGCACGTGGGCGTAGGGCTGGCCAAGCCACAGCCAGGCACCGGCCACGATGTTGAGTGTCACCAGCAGCACGAACAGCAATCGCAGGAACATCGCTCCCCCGTCATCCATTGTGGCGGCGCGCAGCATGCCGTCGCGCGCCGGGAATCATTGTGACGCGGCCCATACCGCGAGCCCGTGCAGCACACTGTCGTGGGTCAGCTGCGCGGGATGCGCGAGCAGCGGCAGCAGCATGGCGGCGTCGCCGCCGCCAAGGCATAGCGTGGGCGCTTCGCCCAGCACTGGGGTCATGCGCGTGGTGAAGCGCTCGATCAGTGCGACAGCGGCCAGCGCGCAGCCGGAGGTCACCGCGTCGGTGGTGTTGTCGGCGGCTTCGACCACGCGGCCCGCGTGGTCGGCCTGCACCCTGGCGGTGGCACCGAGCAGGGATTCGCGCATCAGGCGTGGCCCCGGCGCGATCAGGCCGCCGAGGTGGCGGCCGTCGGCCGCGAGCGCATCCAGCGTGAGCGCGGTGCCGACGCCGGCCAGCACGCAGGGCGCGCGGCCGTCGGCGCGGGCGGCGACCATGGCGAGGAAGCGATCCACGCCGAGGCGCTGCGGTTCGGCATAGGCGTTCACCACGCCGCAGGCTGCGGGGGGCGTGCGCAGCCAGCGCGGCGCCAGGCCGAAGGCGCGGGCGACACTGGCGGTAACGGTTGCCTCGCGCGCTGCGTCCACCACCGAGGCAGCGAAGGCAGCGTGGATGGCGCGTCCTTCCCATGCGCTGGCGAGTGTGCCGGGTACGTCTTCGTGCCAGCCCACCGCGCCGCCGGCGCGGCCGTCGACGCCATCGGCGAACGCCCATTTCAGGCGGGTGTTGCCCAGGTCGAGCAGCAGGTTCATGCGCGGCGCACCGTGACGTCGGCGCTGTCCACCGTATGCAGCGTGCCATCCGGCAGGCGCAAGCGGAGGGCGCCGCGATCGTCCACGCCGGCGCCGATGCCGTCGCGCTCGCCGCCGGCACCGGTGAGGCGCAGCGGTTCTCCGCGCAGGAGGTCGTGGCGGGCGTAGTCGTCGGCGAAGGCGGCGAAGCCGGCGCGCTCGAACTGGGCGAGGCCGTCGACGAGGGCGGCGATCAGGGCGGCGGCGGCCAGGTTGCGATCCGGCGGGTTGCCGCCGGCGAGGCTGGCGAGGTCGCAGGTGGCCTGGCCGGCCTGTTCGCGCAAGGTGTCGGTGAGGCGCAGGTTCACGCCAATGCCGATGATGGCGGCGCACGGCCCCTGGTACTCGCCGCTCAGCTCCACCAGGATGCCGGCGAGCTTGCCGGACGGCAGGCCGGGCGCGGCGGCCAGCACGTCATTGGGCCACTTGAGGTCGGCGCCATGGATGCCCAGCGCCGCCAGCGCGCGCAGCACGATCACGCCGAGGGCGAGCGACAGGCCAGCGAGCGTGGCAAAGCCGCCGTCGAAGCGCTTCACGCAGGAGAGGTAGAGGTTCAGCCCCGGTGGCGACAGCCAGTGCCGTCCGCGTCGGCCGCGGCCGGCGCTTTGTGTTTCGGCCAGGAGCACGCCGAGGTCGGGCGCGGCGTTGCCGCGACGTTGCAGTTCGCTGGAGGTGGAGTCGAGCTCCCAGTGCACTTCCAGCGCGCCGAGTTGCGCCGCCAGCTGCTTCGGCAGCGCGGCGCGGATGCGCGCCGCGTCGAGCAGTTGGATCGGCCACGGCAGGCGATAGCCGCCGCTGCCACCGGCCTCGATCGGCACGCCGCGTGCGCGCAGCGCTTCGACCTGCTTCCACACGGCGGCGCGGGTCACGCCGGTGCGGGCGGCCAGCTCGACGCCGGAGCGCGCCTGGCCGGAGGCCAATGCAGCGAGGAGGTCGGCCATCTGCATCAGCGATGGCTTCCGGAGGCGCGGGCGGCGGGAGGGATGGCGGCGGGCATCCGGCCATTTTAGCCGGCCACTGCGCGCGGCGGCGGTTTCAGGCCTCAAAGGCGCCGCGCAACCATTGCATGCGCGCCTGGGTCTCCTCGCCGTCGTAACTCACCACGTCGAAGCGGCAGGTGAGCCGGCCGAGGGCGGGATGTTCGGCCAGCCACAACTGCGCGGTGCGCACCAGTTTCTGTTGCTTGGCCACGGTGACCGATGCCAGCGCGTCGCCATGGCCGGCGCGCACGCGGTAGCGCACCTCGACGAACACCAGCGTGTCGCCCTCGCGCATCACCAGGTCGAGTTCGCCGTAGCGGGTGGTGTAGTTGCGCGCCAACGGACGCAGGCCGGCACGGGCGAGTTCGGCCTCGGCGCGGCGTTCGAAGTCGGCGCCGCGTGCACGCATCAGCCGGCCGGCGAGGCGCTGCTGCTGGCCGGGGCCGGCGTGGCGGCAGCCGGGACGAGGGTGCCATCGGCCGGGGTGGGCGCGCTGCTGGCGGGGGCGCTCTGGTCGTCCATCTGCAGGCTGCCGCTCAGCGGGCGCGCGAGGCCGTTCTGGAAGCTGGCCCAGGTCAGCACGCGGCGGATGCGGCCGAACTGGTCGGCGGCGAGCTGGCCGGTGGCGCCGGACAGGTAGCTGCCAGTGTGTTCGCGCAGCCAGTCGAGGTAGGGCACCAGGTTCCAGGCATCCATGCCGAAGGCGAACAGGCGCGCGCCGCCGTCGCGGGCGGTGGGTAGCATCGTGGCGATGTCGGCGTGGCGGGGCAGGCCGGGTTGGGCATCGAACAGCCACGGCGCGTCGCAGAATTCCACACCGTTCAAGTCGCCGTCGGCGGTGGGGTTGTCGCTGCCGGCATAGATGTGCGAGGTGCCGAACACCGGCAGCAGCACCTTGGCCACGCGCAGTTGCGGCAGCAGCAGGCGGGCCTGGGCGGGGCGCATGCTGATGAAGATGCCGGCGTGGTCGCCCGCCGTCGCCATGCCGAGCTGATCGATGGTGGCGGCGTAGTTGACCACGCCGCCGGGCAGGGTGGCCAGGCCGGAGACGGCGCCGCCGCGCGCGGTCATTTCGGCCTTGAAGGCGTCGGTGGCGCGGCGGGCGAAGTCGTCGTCGGAAATCAGCACGTAGGCGGCCAGCAGGCCGCGCTCGATCAGATGGTCGGCGGCCTGCGCGCCTTCGGTTTCCGGCAGCAGGCCGAACTCGCTGATGTCGCTGGCCGGCAGTTGCTTGTTGTCGGGGTGGTTCAGCGCGAGCAATGGCACCGGCAGTTTCGGCAGGGCGAACACGGCGGCCACGGCGCTGCGGCTCAGGGGGCCGACGGCCAGTTGCGCACCGTCCTTCGCCGCCTGCTGGTAGGCCTTCACTGCGCCGTCGTTGCTGCCCTGGGTGTCGTAGACGCGCACCGAGGCGCGCGGCGCATGGGTGCGGGCGGCCTCCGCGTAGGCGGCAAAGAAGCCTTCGCTGATGGCGTGGCCGGCAGCGGCGAGTGGGCCGCTCGCGGGCAGCAGCAGGGCGACGTGGGCGGGCATCTTGTAGCCCTCGCGCACGTCGGCACCGGCACCGGGCAGGAGGGTACCCACCGGTTGCTGCAGCGCTGGCGTGGATTGGGCCACGGCCACGCCCAACTGGCGCAGCGCTTCGTCGATCCACGGCAGCATGCGGTCGCCCGCCTGCATCGCACCGGCGCGGCGCATCAGCGGGCCGGCGCCGAGCTTGGCCAGTTCGTCCAGCGCCTGCTTGCGGTTCTGCGCGCGATCCAGCCCGTGCAGATGGTCGTCCATCTGCGCGCGGGTGCGCGCGGCGCCCCAGTGGTCGTCGGTGCCGGCCTGAGCCTGGGCGCGCAATTCGTACAGGCGCAACTGCAGGGCTTCGGGGATGGCGACGGTGGGCTGGGTGGTGAGCTTGAGCGCGCCGGCCGCGTCGTGCTGGTGCAGCGCCAGCTCGGCGCGCAGCAGGTCGAAACGCACGGCTTCATCGCCGTGCAGGTTTGGCCGCTTGATCTGCGCCAGCGTGGGCGCGGCGGCTTCGATGCGACCTTCCTCGCGCCAGGCTTCGGCGGCCAGCAGGCGGTAGCGGTCGGCGTGCGCGCCGTATTGTCCGGCCAGCGCGAGGTAGGCCTGCGCAGCCTGTCCGAGCTGGCCCTGCTGCGCCAGGGTGGCCGCGCTGCCCGCCGCGCCGGCCTCGGCGGCACTGGGCTTGACCTCGCCCGGCACGCAGCCGGCCAGGGCCAGCATGCCGGCGAGCAGCAGGGTCGGCAGGGTGTGGCGGATCGCGTTTGACAGGCGCATCGCGGCTCCCGGGTTCGGTATGGTGTGGCAAGTGCGCGATGATAGCCGATCGTTTTCCGGGAGCCTCCGATGCCCTCCGCACAACCAGGATGCCTGTGGGTGGTGGCCACGCCCATCGGCCATCGCGACGATTTCTCCGCGCGCGCCATCGCCACCTTGCGCGAGGTCGATGTGATCGCTGCCGAGGACACCCGGCACAGCAAGCCGCTGCTCGCGCACTACAACATCGCCACGCCGCTGGTGGCGCTGCACGAGCACAACGAGCGCGAGGTGGTGGAGGCCATGGTGCGACGCCTGCTGGCGGGCGAATCGGTGGCGCTGATCTCCGACGCCGGCACGCCGCTGATCTCCGATCCCGGCTTCCGCCTGGTGCGCGCGGCGCGTGCCGCCGGTATTCGCTGCGCGCCGGTGCCGGGTGCCTGCGCTGCCGTTGCCGCGCTGTCGGTGGCGGGGTTGCCCAGCGACCGCTTCGTGTTCGAGGGTTTCCTGCCGCCGAAATCCGCCGCGCGTCGCGCGCGCCTCACGGAGCTGGCGGGCGAGCCGCGCACGCTGATCTTCTACGAGTCGTCGCACCGCATCGCCGAGAGCCTCGAAGACATGCGCGTCGTGTTCGGCGACGAGCGCGAGGCGGTGCTCGCGCGCGAACTCACCAAGCTGTTCGAGACCGTGCTGGGCGAACCGCTGGCCGGACTGGCCGCGCGCGTGGCCGCCGACCCCGACCAGCAACGTGGCGAGCATGTGGTGGTGGTCGCCGGTCGTGGCGAGGAGGTCGACGCAAAACTCGTCGAAGGCCAGCGCATCTTCGCCATCCTGCGCGAGGAACTGCCGCCGGCCAAGGCGGCGAAGCTGGCCGCGGCGATCAGCGGCGCGCCGCGCAAGCTGCTGTATGGCGAGCGGGGCATGGGGCATGAGGCATAGGTGATCGGAACAGCGCGGCGCGCGTGCTTTTGCTTCTGCCCACTCCCGGCTCCCCATTCCCTGTGCCCAGCCATTACAATGGCTGCGGAGTCGGCCGGACAGTCGCGTCGCACGCAAGTGCATCGAGGAAAGTCCGGGCTCCACAGGGCAGAGTGCCAGGTAACACCTGGGCGGCGTGAGCCGACGGCCAGTGCAACAGAGAGCAGACCGCCGATGGCCCGCAAGGGCACAGGTAAGGGTGAAAGGGTGCGGTAAGAGCGCACCGCGTACGGGGTCAACGTCGTACGGCACGGTAAACCCCACTCGGAGCAAGACCAAATAGGGGGACATTGGCGCGGCCCGCGTTGTCCCCGGGTAGGTTGCTGGAGCCAGGCGGCGACGCCTGGCCGAGAGGAATGACTGTCGCGCCGCAAGGCGTACAGAACCCGGCTTACAGGCCGACTCCACCTCTTTCCACGCGCCCGCTCCATGCCATCTGGCATGGGGCGGGCGCGGACGTGCCTGTCAGTGGGTGGCAGTCGGCCTCCGAACGGCGATTCAGGATGGGGTGTGTTTTAAAAACTTCCTTTCTTTCAACTACCTTTGGATAACTCCTCACAAAGTGCTGGAAATAGCGCCATCACTTTGCCTTTACCCATTGATTCACAAGCAAAAATGCCTTGACAGTCTCAGGGTGCGAGATTACTGTGGCGAACAGTGTGAAATCGTGGGTTTTTGTGGAGCTACTTCGTGTTCCAAGGCGAAACCGCCATCACCGTCGACGACAAGGGCCGCCTGGCCATACCGACCGCGTACCGCGAGTTGGTGGCGGGCGCCTGCGCGAATCGGCTGGTGGTCACCTACAACCCCTTCGAGGCGGGTTGCCTGTGGCTGTTTCCGCATGCCGAGTGGGAAGCCGTGCGCGACCAGGTCAACAAGCTCTCCAAGGTGGTGGCGGCGCACCGCGACATGCAGATGAAGCTGGTGGGCGCGGCGGCGGTGGTGGAACCCGATGGCGCCGCGCGCATCCTGCTGCCGGCCAGCCAGCGCGCCACCACCGGGATCGAGAAGAAGGCGGTTCTCCTGGGCATGGGCAACAAGTTCGAACTGTGGAGCGAGCAGGCCCACCTGGCCAAGATTCGCCAGACCATCGGCGAGGACAAGATCACCGACGACATGGCTGCGCTGCGGCTCTGATCGACGACATTTCTGGATGACAGGTTACGGGGCGGGAGGTGCGGCATGGCCGAAGCGCGGCACATCCCGGTGATGTTGGACGAAGCGGTGGAGGGCCTCGCCGTGCGGACAGACGGGCGTTATCTCGATGGCACCTTCGGGCGCGGCGGTCACGCGCGTGCCGTGCTGTTGCGCCTCGGCCCCGACGGCCGCCTGCTGCTGATGGATCGCGACCCGCTGGCCATTGCCGCCGCCCGCGCGGCGTTCGCTGATGATGCGCGCGTGGCGATCCGGCACGCCAATTTCGCCAGCCTCGCCGAGTGGGACGAAACTGCCGCCGGGCTCGATGGCGTGTTGCTCGACCTGGGCGTGTCCTCGCCGCAGCTGGACGAGGCCGCGCGTGGTTTCAGTTTCATGCACGACGCGCCGCTGGACATGCGCATGGACACCACCGCCGGCGAGAGCGCGGCGGATTTCCTCGCCCGTGCCACCGAGCGCGAGATCGCCGACGTGCTGTGGCAATTCGGCGAGGAGCGGTTCAGCCGCAAGATCGCCCGTGCCATCGTCGAGCGCCGCGCGGAAAGCCCGCTCGCGCGCACCGGCGAACTGGCGGCGCTGATCGAGCGCGTGGTGGGCCGGCGCGAACCGGGCAAGCATCCGGCCACACGCAGCTTCCAGGCGCTGCGCATCCGCGTGAACGGCGAACTGGACGCGGTGCAGCAGGGGCTGGAGGCCGCGCTGGCGCGGCTGAAACCGGGTGGCCGGCTGGCCGTCATCAGTTTCCATTCGCTGGAAGACCGCATCGTCAAGGCCTTCATCCGCGACCATTCCGGTCGTGTGCAAGGCAGTCGGCGCGGGCCGCCGGTGGCCGTAAGGCCGGCTGAACTCGCGGCGGTGGGCAAGGCGCAGTTCCCCACCGAGGCCGAACTGGCCGCGAACCCGCGCTCGCGTTCGGCCGTGCTGCGCGTGGCCGTGCGATTGCCGTTGCCGGAGGCCGCATGAGGCTGCTGCAGGCCGTCATCCTGCTGGGCCTGCTGGCCGCCGTCGTGGCCAGCGCCATCAGCGTGGTGTGGGCGCGCCACGAGGGGCGCGTGTTGTTTGTGCGGCTGACTACGCTGCAGAACCAGCGCGACGAGATGAATATCGAATTCGGCCGGCTCGAACTGGAGCAGGCCACCTTCGCCGAGCCGCGTCGCATCGACGAAGAAGCGCGCCAGCAACTGGGCATGGTCGATCCGCGTCCGCAAGACATCCGGTTGCTGCATCCATGAAATGGCTTGATCGACTCCGCCAGCAACCACGGCGCCCGACGCCGTCGGCTGGCCGCCGCCGCGATGGCGGCCCCAACGCGCGCAAGCGCATGGTGCTGGTGGTGACCCTGCTGGGTCTGGTGTCGCTGGGCCTGGCGGCGCGCGCCTTCGACCTGCAGGTGGTGCGCAAGGCGTTCTACCAGAAGCAGGGCGACGCGCGCTTCCTGCGCGAGGTGCCGATTCCGGTGTCGCGCGGCACCATCTTCGACCGCAATGGCGAGCCGCTGGCGGTGTCCACACCGGTCACCTCGATCTGGGCCAACCCGGCCGAGCTGCTGGCCAGCGACGATCGCTTCGCCGCATTGGCGCAGGCGCTGGGCGGCGATGCGGCCGACATCAAGAGCTACCTCGAAGCGCGCGCCAACCGCGAGTTCGTCTACCTCAAGCGGCAGATGTCGCCGGAGGCGGCGCAGGCCGTGCTCGATCTGGACATCCCGGGCATCAACGGCCAGCGCGAATTCAAGCGCTTCTATCCCTCCGGCGAAGTGACCGCGCACATCCTGGGCTTCACCAATATCGACGACCACGGCCAGGAAGGCCTGGAGCTGGCCTACGACGACTGGTTGGCCGGCCAGCCCGGCGCCAAGCGGGTGATCCGCGACGGCAAGGGTCACATCGTGGAAGACCTGGAGCAGGTGCGCGCGCCCAAGCCCGGACAGGATCTCACCCTCAGCATCGATCGCGGCATCCAGTTCCTCGCCTACAACGAACTGAAGGCCACGCTGGACAAGTTCCAGGCCGCCTCGGGTGCCATCGTGGTGCTGGACGCGCGCACCGGCGAGGTTCTGGCGATGGCCAGCCTGCCCACCTTCAACCCCAACGCGGTGGCCGGCAGCAAGCCGGCGCAGCGGCGCAACCGTGCGCTGACCGACGTGGTGGAGCCCGGCTCCACCATGAAGGCGCTGACCATGGCGGCGGCGCTTTCCAGCGGCAAGTACACGCCCACCAGTCCGATCGTGGATACCGGCAACGGCCACTGGCTCTTCTACGGACACGACATCCGCGACGACGACCCCAACGGCCTGCTCACGCCCACCGGCGTCATCACCCGCTCCAGCAACGTCGGTGCGGCGAAGATCGCGATGACGCTGGACACGCCGCTGATGTACGACACCTACCGCGCGTTCGGGCTGGGCAATTCCACCGGCAGCGGCTTCCCCGGCGAGGCTTCCGGCTACCTGAAGATCGGCCGCGACTGGCGCCCGCTGGAGAAGGCCATCATGGCCTACGGCTATGGCGTCAACGTCACCGCGCTGCAGCTGGCCAATGCCTACGCCACCATCGCCGACAACGGCGTGATGCACACGCCCACCTTCATCAAGGGCGACGACAGCGCCGGCAAGCAGATCATCTCGCCCGCGGTGGCGCACGAGCTGGTGTCGATGCTGGAGACGGTGACCGGCCCGGGCAGCACCGGCGCGCGCGCGCGCATCGCCAACTACAGCGTGGCCGGCAAGACCGGTACCTCGCACCAGGCGATCGCCGGCGGCTATTCCAAGAACACCTACAACTCGCTGTTCGTCGGCATCGTGCCGGCCAGCAACCCGCGCCTGGTCGGCGCGGTGGTGGTCAACGGCACCACCGGCCAATACGGCTATTTCGGCGGCACGGTGTCGGCGCCGGCGTTCTCCGCGGTGATGAGCGGCGCGCTGCGCCTGCTCGACATCCCGCCGGACAATATCGGTCGCTGGTACGTGGGTGGCCCGCTGCAGGGTAACGGTGGCCTGGTCGGCAACGAGGCGAATGCGCCGGCCGTCGCCAGGCCGGTGGTGAAGGAGGCGCCGGTCGAGGAGGCGCCGGTGGACGAAGCGCCCGGCGAAGGCGGCACGCCATGAGTATCCAGCGCCTCGATCAACTGCTGCTCGGGATCGCCGACCTGCCGCCGGCGGTGGCGCATGTCGCCATTGCGGGCCTCGCGCTGGACTCGCGCGCGGTGCTGCGCGGCGAAGCTTTCGTCGCCTTGCGCGGCACGCATGGCCACGGCGTCGCCTTCGCTGCGCAGGCGGCGGAGCGCGGCGCGGCGGTCGTGCTGGCCGAGGCGCCGATGGTGCCGGTCGAGGCGCTGGCGGTGCCGATCGTGTGGATCGAACACCTGCAGGCGCAGGTGGGCGAGATCGCCGCGCGCTTTCATGAACGGCCGTCCGAATCGCTGCGCGTGATCGGCGTCACCGGCACCAACGGCAAGACCTCCACCGTGCAGCTGCTGGAGCAGGCGCTCCGCCTCCTCGGCCATCGCCCCGCCACCATCGGCACGCTGGGCGCGGGTCTGCACGGCAGCTTGCGCGACATCGGCTGCACCACGCCCGATGCGATCAGCGTGCAGGGCCTGCTGGCCGGTTTTCGCGATGCCGGCGCCAGCCACGTGGCGATGGAAGTCTCCTCGCACGCGCTGGATCAGGGACGGGTGGGCGCGGTGGAGTTCGAGGTGGCCGCCTTCACCAACCTCACCCGCGATCACCTGGACTACCACGGCACGATGGAAGCCTATGGCGCGGCCAAGGCCAGGCTGTTCGCCTGGCCCGGCCTGCAGGCCGCGGCGATCAATGGCGATGACGCCTTCGGCGCGCAGCTGTTGGCGCAACTGCCTGCCGGCGTGCGCGGCCTGCGCCTCTCCGCGCAGGGCGATGCGGCGGCTGACGTATCGGCTTCCATGGTGACGACCACTGCCGCCGGACTGGCTTTCCGCCTGCACACGCCGTGGGGCGCGCACCATGTGAAGAGTCGCCTGCTCGGCCGCTTCAACGTCGCCAACCTCGTCACCGTGGCGGCCTGCCTGGGCGCGCTGGGCGAACCCTTCGACCGCGTCGTGGCCGCGTTGGAGCAGCTCGCGCCGGTCAATGGCCGCATGAACCGGCTCGGCGGCACGCACGGCCAGCCGCTGCTGGTGGTGGATTACGCGCACACGCCCGACGCGCTGGAGCAGGCGCTGACCGCACTGCGCGCGCACTGCGCGGGCAAGCTGATCTGCGTGTTCGGCTGCGGCGGCGAGCGCGACGCCGGCAAGCGCCCGTTGATGGGTGCCCTGGCGGCGCGGCTGGCCGACATCGCCATCGTCACCGACGACAACCCGCGCGGCGAGGACGGCGACGCCATCGTGGCGCAGATCGTGGCCGGCATGACCCAGGCCAAGCGTTACGGCGTGCAGCGCGACCGCGCCGCCGCCATCGACGAAGCGGTGGCGATGGCCGGGGCGGACGATGTGGTGCTGATCGCCGGCAAGGGCCACGAAACCTATCAGGACGGCGCCGCCGGCAGGCGGCCGTTCGACGACATGGCGGTCGCGCGCGCGGCGCTGGAGCGGCGCGCATGATGAAACTCTCCGCCATCGCGATGTGGACGCGCGGCCACCTGCTGGGCAGCGACGCCGAGGTGGCCGGCGTGGCCATCGACACCCGCAGGATCGCCCCTGGCGGCCTGTTCGCCGCGTTCAAGGGCGAGCGCGTGGACGGCCACGACTATCTCGCCCAGGCCGCCGCCGCCGGCGCCGCCGGTGCGCTGGTCGCGCGCAAGGTGGACAGCCCGCTGCCGCAGGTGCTGGTGCACGACGTGGAAGCGGCGCTGGGTGACTTGGCCAGCGCGGTGCGCGCGCAGCGCCATGCGCGGGTGATCGGCATCACCGGCTCCAACGGCAAGACCACGGTGAAGACGCTTGCCGCGAGCATCCTCGCGCTGCATGGCCGCACCCACGTCAGCGCCGGCAGCTTCAACAACGAGATCGGCCTGCCGCTCACGCTGCTCTCGATGCCGGCGGATACCGAATACGCGGTGCTGGAGATGGGTGCGGGCAAGCCCGGCGACATCGCCTACCTCGCCGCCATCGCACGGCCCGATATCGGCCTCGTCAACCTCATCGCGCCGGCGCATCTTGAGCGCATGGGCAGCATCGAAGGCGTGGCCGAAACCAAGGGCGCGCTGTATCAGGCCTTGCCGGCGGACGGCGTGGCGATCATCAACGCGGACGACGCCTTCGCCGGCTTCTTCGCCGGCCTGGCCGGCACGCGCCGTGTGCTGCGTTTCGGCTTGGCGAACGCCGCCGACGTGAGTGCGGACATCATCGAACAGCGCGCCGACGGCTCGCGCTTCAGGCTGCGCATGCCGCAGGGCGATGCCGAGGTGAACCTCGCGCTGCCTGGCCGCCACAACGTGGCCAACGCGCTGGCGGCGGCGGCGATCGCGCTGGCGCTGGCGGTGCCGCTGCCCACCATCGTGGCCGGGCTGGAGCAGGCGCGCGCGGTCGCCGGCCGGCTGCGCCGCGTCGCCATGCCGGGAGGCTGGACGCTGATCGACGACAGCTACAACGCCAACCCCAGCTCGATGGCTGCCGGCATCGCCACGCTGGCGCTGGCCGAGGGTGAGCGCTGGCTGGCGATCGGCGACATGGCCGAGCTGGGCGACGACGCGCGCGCCCTGCATGCGGGCGTGGGCGTGCAGGCGCGCGCGGCCGGCATCGAACACCTGCTGGCGGTGGGCCCGTTGTCGGCCGCGGCGGTGGAAGCCTTCGGCGCGGGCGGCGAGCACTTCGCCGACCAGACCGCGCTGATTGCCGCGCTGCGCCACGGCTTGCAGCCGGGCGCGACCTGCCTGGTGAAGGGCTCGCACTCGGCGGGCATGGATCGGGTGGTGAAGGCGCTGGCAGGCGCGCAAGACGAGGAGGACGCATCCCATGCTGCTTGAGCTGGCCGACTGGATGGGGCACCATTTCACCGCGCTGCATCTGTTCCAGTACATCACCTTCCGCAGCATCATGGCCGCGCTCACCGCGCTGTCGATGTCGCTGCTGCTCGGGCCGGCGCTGATCCGCAAGCTGGCGGCGCTGAAGGCCGGGCAGGTGGTGCGCAGCGACGGCCCGCAGACGCATCTCGCCAAGGCCGGCACGCCCACCATGGGCGGCGTGATGATCCTCGCCGCGGTGACCATCGCCACGCTGCTGTGGGCCGACCTGCACAACCGCTACGTGTGGACGGTGCTGGCGGTAATGCTCAGTTTCGGCGTGATCGGCTTCTACGACGACTACCGCAAGCTGGTGCTCAAGGACAGTCGCGGGCTGGCCAGCCGCTGGAAGTATTTCTGGCAGTCGGTGTTCGGACTGGGTGCCGCGTTGTTTCTGTATGCCACCGCGCCACATGCGGTGGGCCACCTGCCGGTGGCGGAGACCTCGCTGTACGTGCCGCTGTTCAAGCACGTGGCGCTTCCGCTGGGCGGCTTCTTCGTGGTGGTGGCCTACTTCATCATTGTCGGTTTCTCCAACGCGGTGAACCTCACCGACGGCCTGGATGGACTGGCCGCCATGCCCACCGTGCTGGTGTCCGGCGCGCTGGGCGTGTTCGCCTACCTCGCCGGCAACCGCGTGTTCTCCGAGTACCTGGGCATCCCCGCCATCCCCGGCGCGGGCGAGCTGGCCGTGGTGACCGGCGCGCTGGCCGGCGCGGGGCTGGGCTTCCTGTGGTTCAACACCTATCCCGCGCAGGTGTTCATGGGTGACGTCGGCGCGCTGGCGATCGGTGCGGCGCTGGGCTGCATCGCGGTGATTGTGCGGCAGGAGATCGTGCTGCTGGTGATGGGCGGCGTGTTCGTGCTGGAAACCGCCTCGGTGATGATCCAGGTGGCGAGCTTCAAGCTCACCGGCAAGCGCGTGTTCCGCATGGCACCGATCCATCACCACTTCGAACTGAAGGGTTGGCCGGAGCCGCGGGTGATCGTGCGCTTCTGGATCATCAGCGTGGTGCTGGTGCTGGTCGGCCTTGCCTCGTTGAAGGTGCGCTAGCGATGTTCGGTCTCGGCAGCTCGCAGGCGATCAAGCGGCACGGCCCGCAGGGCAGCTACGACCTGTGGCTGCTGGTGGCGCTGGTCGGGCTGGCCAGCGTCGGCGTGGTGATGGTCACTTCCAGCTCCATCGCGGTGGCCGACAGCAGTCACGTCGGCTCGTTCTATTACCTCAAGAAGGATTTGTTCTTCCTCGCGCTGGGCGCCGTGGCGGCGGGTGTGGCGATGAAGACCGAGCTGAAGCTGCTGGAGAAGTACGCCTTCCCGCTGCTGGGGCTGGCGGTGCTGCTGCTGCTGGCCGTGTTCGTGCCGCACCTTGGCATGCGCATCAACGGCGCCCACCGCTGGCTCAACTTCGTCGTCACCAGCTTCCAGCCGGTGGAGGCGGTGAAGCTGATCCTGGTGGTGTACGTCGCCAGCTATCTGATGCGCCATCGCGACAGCATGGAGACGGAGTTCTGGGGGCTCATGAAGCCGGTGGCGGTAGCCCTGGTCATCGTGCTGCTGCTGCTGATGCAGCCGGATTTCGGTTCGGCCACGCTGGTGATCTCGGTGACCATCGCGATGGTCTGGCTGGGCGGCGCGCGGCCGCTTTACCTGTGCCTGATGGGCGCGCCGCTGATGCCCTTCCTGTATGTCGCGGCCACCGGCGAGAGCTACCGCGTGAAGCGGCTCACCTCGTTCATGAACCCGTGGGAGCATCCGTTCACCGACGGCTTCCAGCTGACCCAGTCGCTGATGGCGATTGGTCGCGGCGAGTGGACCGGCGTGGGCCTGGGCTCCAGCGTGCTCAAGCTGTCCTATCTGCCCGAGGCGCATACCGACTTCATCTTCGCGGTGATCGGCGAGGAGCTCGGCCTGGCCGGCGTGCTGACGGTGATGGGCTTGTACGCGCTGGCGGTGGGGCGCGGCCTGTATCTCGGTCTCAAGGGCGTGGAGGTCGGCCAGCGTTTCGCCGGCTACATCGCCTTCGGCATCTCGCTGATGCTGGCGCTGCAGGCCATCGTGTCGGTGGGCGTGAACCTGGGGGCGCTGCCGACCAAGGGGCTGACCCTGCCGCTGATCAGCTACGGCGGCTCGTCGATGGTGCTGACCTGCGCGATGGCCGGCGTGCTGCTGCGCGCCACCTTCGAGATCAACCGCGCGCTGGACGCGCGGCAGATGGCCAAGCGTCTGCCCGAGGCGGTGGCCGCCGCCGACAACGGCGACGTGGCGCGTGCGCGCGAGGCGCTGGCATGAGCGCCGACCTGCGCCCCGTGCTCATCATGGCCGGCGGCACCGGCGGCCACATCTTCCCCGGCCTTGCCGTGGCCGAGACGCTGCGTGCGCAGGGCGTGCCGGTGGCGTGGCTGGGCGCGGCCGGCGGCATGGAGACGAAGGTGGTGCCGGCCCATGGCATCGACCTGCACGCGATCCGCGTGGGCGGCCTGCGCGGCAAGGGCTGGAAGACCCGCCTTGCCGCGCCATGGATGCTGCTGCGCGCGCTCGTCGCCGCGCTGGTCGTGGTGGCGCAGGTCAAGCCGCGCAGCGTGCTTTCGATGGGCGGCTACGTGGCCGGCCCCGGCGGCCTGGCGGCGTATCTCTTGCGCAAGCCGCTGCTGGTGCATGAGCAGAATCGCGTGGCCGGCTACACCAACCGCAAGCTGGCCAGCCTGGCCCGCCGCGTGCTGGCCGGCTTTGCCGATGCACTGCCCGGGGCGACCTGGGTGGGCAACCCGGTGCGCGCTGCGATCGCCGCCGTGGCGCCGCCGGCGCAGCGTTTCGCGAGCCGTTCCGGCCGCGCGCGGCTGCTGGTGCTGGGCGGCAGCCTGGGCGCGCGCGCCCTGAATCTCGCGTTGCCGCAGGCGCTGGCCTTGCTGGCGCCGGAACACCGTCCCGAGGTGCTGCACCAGTGCGGCAGCCGTGGCCTGGACGAAGCCCGCGCGGCGTATGCGCAATCCGGCGTCGCGGCGCAGGTGGTGCCCTTCATCGACGACATGGCCGGCACCTACGCCTGGGCCGACCTCGCGCTGTGCCGCGCCGGCGCGCTGACTTTGGCCGAACTCACCGCGGCCGGGCTGGGCGCGGTGCTGGTGCCCTTCCCGCACGCGGTGGACGACCACCAGACCCGCAACGCCGAGGCGCTGGTTGCCGTGGGCGCGGCCGAACTGATCCAGGAACGCGACTTGAACATCGAAACCCTTGCGCAGCGCCTGGACGCGCTGTTGTCCGACCGCGCGTCGCTGCTCGCGATGGCAAACGCCGCGCGCACGCTGGCCAAACCTGACGCGGCGGCGGCCATTGCGCGCGCCTGCCTGGAGGTCGCCGCATGACGCCGCGCCGCCTGCTCGCGCATGAGGATTTGATGACCACCTTCCGCCGCGTGCATTTCATTGGCATCGGCGGCGTGGGCATGAGCGGCATCGCCGAGGTGCTGCACAACCTCGGCTATGCGGTGTCGGGATCGGACAAGGCCAACTCGCCCACCGCGCAGCGGCTGGCCAAGCTCGGCCTGGTGGTGCACGTGGGGCACGACGCTGCGAACGTGGGCGATGCCGACGTGGTGGTCACCTCCAGCGCGATCCACGCCGACAACCCCGAACTGATCGCCGCGCGCGAGGCGCGCATCCCGGTGATTCCGCGCGCGGAAATGCTGGGCGAGCTGATGCGCTTCCGGCGCGGCATCGCCATCGCCGGCACGCACGGCAAGACGACGACGACCAGCCTCGCCGCCAGCGTGCTGGCCGAAGCCAACTACGATCCCACTTTCGTGATCGGCGGGCAGTTGAACGCCGCCGGTGCCAACGCGCGCCTGGGCACCGGGCAATACCTGGTGGCCGAGGCCGACGAGTCGGACGGCTCCTTCCTGCTGCTGTCGCCGGTGATCGCCGCGATCACCAACATCGACGCCGATCATCTGGAGAACTACCACGGCGATTTCGCCGAGGTGAAAAAGGCCTTCGCCGATTTCCTGCATCGCCTGCCGTTCTACGGCCTGGCCGTGCTGTGCGTGGACGATGCCGAGGTGGCCGAGCTGGCGAAGACCACCACGCGCCGGGTGATGACCTACGGCATCGCCACCATGGACGCCGACGTACGCGCCTCGAACGTGCGCCAGGACGGCTTCCAGATGCACTTCGACCTGCACCTGCCCGGCAACACCGACGCGCTGCCGGTGACGCTGAACCTGCCCGGCCGGCACAACGTGCTGAACGCCCTGGCCGCCGCCAGCATCGGCTGGCAGCTGGGCGTGGGCGCCGAAGCCATCGCGCGCGCGCTGGCCGCCTTCCAGGGCGTGGGCCGGCGCTTCCATCGGCGCGGCGAGCTGGCCATCGAGCAGGGCAGCGTGCTGCTGGTGGACGACTACGGCCACCACCCGCGCGAGCTGGCCGCGGTGTTCGCCGCCGCGCGAGGCGGCTGGCCCGAGCGCCGCCTGGTGGTGGCTTTCCAGCCGCACCGCTACAGCCGCACGCGCGACCTGCTCGACGACTTCGCTGGCGTGTTGTGCGAGGCCGACGTGCTGGTGCTCACCGAGGTGTATCCGGCCGGCGAGGCGCCGATCGCCGGTGCTGACGGTCGCTCGCTGGCCCGTGCCGTGCGTGCGCGCGGCAAGGTCGATCCGGTGCTCATCCAGCACCCGCGTGAACTCAAGGACACCCTGCCGGCGTTGCTGCGCGACGGCGACCTGTTGCTGCTGCTCGGCGCCGGCGACATCGGCGCGGCGGCGGTGGAACTGGCGCAGCTGGGCGAACTGAAGACCAAGGGAGCCGCCTGATGGCCGTCACGACGAATCCTGCCTCGCGCATCTCGAATCCCGCGGACTTCGGCCGCGTCGCCGTGGTGATGGGCGGCAGTTCCAGCGAGCGCTCGGTATCGCTGGATTCGGGCCGCAATGTGCTGGCCGCGCTCGTCGCGCGCGGCGTGGACGCGCACGCGGTGGACGGCATTCCCGCCCTGCTCGGAGCGCTGCACGAGCGGCGGTTCGATCGCGTGTTCAACATCCTGCACGGCGGCGACGGCGAGGACGGCGTGCTGCAGGGCGCGCTGGAAGCGCTGCGCGTGCCGTATACCGGCTCGGGCGTGCTGGGCTCGGCGCTGGCGATGGACAAGGTGCGCGCCAAGCGCGTCTGGCTGGCGCTGGGCCTGCCCACGCCCAGGCATGTGGCGCTGCCGCCGGGTGCGGATGCGGCGACCATGCACGCGGCGGCGCGCGAGGTGGGCTTTCCGCTGATTGTGAAGCCGGCCTGCGAGGGTTCCAGCGTCGGCGTGACCCGCGTGTTCGCGGAGGCGCAACTGGACAGCGCGGTCGAGCTGGCGGCGAAGTATCCGGGCGATCTCCTGATGGAAACCCTGATCGAGGGCGACGAGCTGACCATCGGCATCCTCGGCCGCGAGGTGCTGCCCTCCATCCATATCGTGCCCAAGGGTGCGTTCTACGATTTCAACGCCAAGTACGTCGCCGAGGACACGCAGTACCTGTGCCCCGGCCTGCACGGCGACGCCGAGGACGAACTGCGTGCGCTGGCGCTGGCCGCCTTCGATGCGCTGGGCTGCAGTGGCTGGGGCCGGGTGGACGTGATGCGCGACGCGCAGGGTCGGCCCTGGCTGCTGGAGGCGAATACCGCGCCGGGCATGACCTCGCACTCGCTGGTGCCCAAGGCCGCCCGGGCCGTCGGCATCGATTACGAAACGCTGTGCTGGCGCGTGCTGGAAACCAGCTTCCGGGAGGGCGCGTGAGAGGCAACCTCCGCCTCGTCGTCTGGTGCCTGGCCATCGCGCTGGTGGCCTTGCCCGTGGTCGGCGTGCTGCACGGCTGGTTCGCCGCCAGCCGCTGGCCGGTGACCAAGCTCACCGTGCAGGCGGAGTTCCATCACGTCGGGATGGACGAATTGCGTGCCGCCGTGCTGCCGCATCTGGGCAAGGGCTTCTTCGCGCTGGATCTGGATTCGGTGCAGCGCGCGGTGGCGGCGCTGCCGTGGGTGGAGTCGGTGGAAGCGCGCAAGCGCTGGCCGGACACCTTGCAGCTGCGGCTGGTCGAGCGGCAACCGTTCGCACGCTGGAACGGCAAGCAGCTGATCAGCCGGCAGGGGCAGCTGTTCAGCGCGCCGCTGGATGCCGCCAGCACCGCGGCGCTGCCCGACCTCAACGGGCCAGACGACCATCTCGCCGAAGTGGTGGGCTTCTACGCCGACGTGCGCAAGGCCTTCGTCGGCACCCAGCTCACCATCGACGGCGTCACGCTGACCGCGCGCGGCAGCTGGAGCGTGGCCACCACGGATGGTGCGCACATCGTGATCGGCGATCGCGACCAGGCCGGCGCGCGGCTGCGCCGCTTCCTCGCCGCCTACCCGCAATTGATGGCCGGCCATGCGCAGGGCTTTCTCTACGCCGACCTGCGCTATTCCAACGGTTTTGCCGTGCGCTGGCCGCCGCAGGCGCCGGCCGCCACTACCACGCGACGCACCTGAAGAACGCTGCCCATGAAGACACGCAACGACAAGCAACTGGTGGTGGGGCTCGATATCGGCACCTCGAAGGTGTCCGCCATCGTGGGCGAGTACGAGCCCGGTGAGCCGATCACCGTCATCGGCATCGGCACCCACGTCTCGCGCGGCATGCGCAAGGGCATGGTGGTGGACATCGAATCCACCGTGCACTCGATCCAGCGCGCGGTGGAAGAAGCCGAGCTGATGGCCGGCTGCGACATCCGCGCGGTCACCGCCTCCATTTCCGGCAGCCACCTGGAGACGCGCAACTCGCACGGCAACGCCGCCATCCGCGATCGCGAAGTGACGCCAGGCGACCTCGACCAGGTGCTCGAAGCGGCCAGCGCGGTGGCGATCCCGGCCGACCGCAAGGTGCTCTACAAGGAATCGCAGGAATACCGCATCGATGGCCAGGACGGCATCCGTTCGCCGGTGGGCATGAGCGGCACGCGGCTGGAGGCCAACGTGCACCTGGTCACTGGCGCCGCCACCGCGGTGCAGAACATCACCAAGTCGATCCAGCGCTGCGGCCTGTCGGTGGACGAGCTGGTGCCCTCCGCGCTGGCCAGCGCCAAGGCCGTGCTCACCGAGGACGAACGCGAGTTGGGCGTGTGTCTGGTCGACATCGGCGCCGGCACTACCGACATCGCGATCTACACCCAGGGCTCGGTGCGCTACACCGCCTCGTTGCCGATCGGTGGCGACCAGGTCACCGGCGACATCGCCTACGGCGTGCACACGCCCACCGCGCACGCCGAGGAAATCAAGATCAAGTACGCCTGCGCCAAGAGCGATTTCGCGCATGCGGACGAAACCATCCAGGTGCCCAGCGTGGGTGATCGTCCGCCGCGCCGGCTCGCGCGGCAGGCGCTGGCGCAGAGCGTGCAGGCGCGCTACGAGGAAATCTTCGAGATGGTGCAGGACAAGCTGCGCAGCTCCGGCTACGAAAGCATGGTTGCCGCCGGCGTGGTGCTCACCGGCGGCGCCGCGAAGATGGAAGGCGCGCTGGAGCTGGCCGAGGAGATCTTCCACAAGATGGTGCGCTTGGGCGCGCCGCAGGAAATCAGCGGCCTGGGCGAGGTGATCGCCAGCCCCTTGCACGCCACCGGCGTGGGCCTCTTGCTGCACGGCAGCCGGCACAACGCGCCAACGCGTGGTGTCGGGCCGGCGCTGGGCAACGTCGGCGGTCTGTTCGACAAGTGTCGCAACTGGTTCACCAAGAACTTCTAGAGAACGGGTTTCGGCGGCGCAGGAGGCGCAGCCACGGGCGGTGGGGGCCACCGCCCATCACCACGAAGCGACAGGAGTCGCCTCGCGGTTACAACGACAACAACTGTGGAGGACGGGAAATGTTTGAACTGGTCGAAAAGCTGGCACCCAATGCGGTCATCAAGGTCATCGGCGTGGGCGGCGGCGGCGGCAATGCCGTGGCGCACATGATCAATGCCAATATCGAAGGCGTGGAGTTCGTCGTCGCCAACACCGACGCGCAGGCGATGAACACCTGCAACTCGCGCAGCCACCTGCAGCTGGGCGCGAACGTCACCAAGGGCCTGGGCGCGGGCGCCAATCCCGAAGTCGGCCGGCAGGCCGCGCTGGAGGATCGCGAGCGCATCGAGGCGATGCTGGAAGGCGCCGACATGGTGTTCATCACCGCCGGCATGGGCGGCGGCACCGGCACCGGCGCGGCGCCGGTCGTCGCGCAGCTGGCCAAGGAGAAGGGCATCCTGACCGTGGCCGTGGTCACCAAGCCGTTCCCGTTCGAGGGCCGCCGCCGCATGCAGGTGGCGCAGAAGGGCATCGAGGATCTGTCCCAGCACGTCGACTCGCTGATCACCGTGCCCAACGAGAAGCTGCTTTCCGTGCTGGGCCGCGAGGTCACCCTCATCAACGCGTTCAAGGCCGCCAACAATGTGCTGCAGGGCGCGGTGCAGGGCATCGCCGACCTGATTACCGCACCCGGCCTCATCAACGTCGACTTCGCCGATGTGCGCACGGTGATGAGCGAGATGGGCCTGGCCATGATGGGCACCGGCACCGCCAGCGGCGACGACCGCGCCCAGGCCGCTGCCGAGGAGGCGATCAAGAACCCGTTGCTGGAGGACGTGAACTTGAACGGCGCCTGCGGCATCCTGGTCAACGTCACCGCCGGCACCAACCTCACCATGCGCGAGTTCGACGAGATCGGCCGCATCATCGCCGACTTCGCCAGCGAGGACGCCACCGTGGTGATGGGTACCTCGCTCGATCCCGAGATGAAGGACGATGTGCGCGTCACCGTGGTCGCCACCGGCCTGAACCGCGTGCCGGCGCGCCAGGCCATCCGCGGCGTCGATACGAAGCAGGTGGAGATGCGCCAGCGTCCTCGCCCGATGGTGCTGCGCACCGGTACCGGCAACGAGGTGGTGGACTACGCCCAGCCGGAACCGGTGTACAGCAGCAACCCGCGCAACGAGACGATGCCGCTGGGCCAGCAGGACAGTGGTTACCTGGATATCCCGGCCTTCCTGCGCCGCCAGGCCGACTGAGCGGCTTGCCGGCCTGCCACCCTGGGCTTGACCGGGGCGAGGCCGGGTGCGCGCAGGCGAGGGTGACTGGCGAGGCGGCAGATGCCGTGTCGCTGCGTCACGGCGGCCTGTCGTCGCGGCAGTCGTTGGTGCGTTCGCGTCTGTCGTGGGCAAGACGGTGCGCAGGGAGGCGCATGCCGGGTGGGGCGGGATGGTTCGCCTTGCCTTGCCGATGCTCCGGCCGGATTCCCGTCCTGGCCGGGGCGTCGCGTCGTGCGGCACGCCGCGGGCGGTGCGCGCGGGCATGGCGGCGGGTTCGCAAGCACCCGCCACAGACTGTACGGTATGGTTTGCTATTGCGGTTGGTTAAAACTGTGTTAGCATCCGTGCCCTATCAGCCGTTCCCTGGGCAGGTAACCACGAAATGATCAGGCAACGCACGCTCAAGAACATCATCCGCGCCACCGGCGTGGGGTTGCACACCGGCGACAAGGTCTACATGACCCTGCGTCCGGCCGCGCCCAACACCGGTATCGTGTTCCGCCGCACCGACCTGAATCCGCCGGTGGATCTGCGCGCGCGGCAGGACAACGTGGGTGACACCCGCCTCTCCACCACGCTGATGAACGGCGAGGTGCGCGTGGCCACGGTGGAACACCTGCTGTCGGCGATGGCCGGTCTGGGTATCGACAACGCCTACGTCGACCTGTCGGCGCCGGAAGTGCCGATCATGGACGGCAGCGCTGGCCCCTTCGTGTTCCTGCTGCAGTCGGCGGGCATCGAGGAGCAGAACGCGCCCAAGCGCTTCATCCGCATCAAGAAGCCGATCAAGGTGCAGGAAGGCGACAAGTGGGCCAGTTTCGAGCCCTTCGAGGGCTTCAAGGTCGGCTTCTCGATCGAGTTCAATCATCCGATCATCTCCAAGCGCACCTCGCGCGCCGAGATCGACTTCTCGACCACCTCGTTCGTCAAGGAAGTCAGCCGCGCGCGCACCTTCGGCTTCATGCGCGACATCGAGATGCTGCGCGAGCACAACCTGGCGCTGGGCGGCTCGATGGACAACGCCGTGGTGCTGGACGACTACCGCGTGCTGAACGAGGACGGCCTGCGTTACGAGGACGAGTTCGTCAAGCACAAGATCCTCGACGCGATCGGTGACCTGTACCTGCTCGGCCACAGCCTGATCGGCGCCTACAGCGCGCACAAGAGCGGGCATGAACTCAACAACAAGCTGCTGCGCACCCTGATGGCCGATGCCACGGCCTGGGAAGAAGTCAGCTTCCAGGACGATCCGGCCGTCTCGCCGATCTCCTACATCCATCCCGCCCAGGCGATCTGATCCGCCGATGCGCGAGTCATGCAGCCGCCGCGATGCGAGTCGCGGCGGCTGTTTCGTTGTGGGGTTCAAGCGGAAGCCTTGGAGCTTCTGGGAGCTTGGAGCTCCTAGCCGCTGCCGCTGGCGGCGGCCAGCCGGGCATACAGCGCCTGCCAGTCCGGGTCGCCCGTCGCCGCCGCTGCCGCCCGCAGATGGGCCGCCGCGGTGGGCGACAGCGTGCGCCGGCGATCCGGCTCCGGCGGGACCGGTGGCAAGGGGCTGACCTTCACCGCCAACGACTCGGCGCGCACCTCCAGTGCCCGTGCCGCCGTCAGTATCTGCGTCTGCAGCAGGCGCAACCGGGTGGCCCAGGCGGGCGAGGTGGCGAGAAACAGCAGCCGCCCGCCGCGCAGGTTGGCGAAACGCACTTGCTCGCGCAGCGGCTGCGGCAGGGTCTGGCGCAGCGCGCGGTCGAGCGCATCCAGCGTCGCGGCGCGGCCGGCGAGGTTGGCGAAGGCGCTGCAATCGCCCAGCGCTTGCGGGCCGCGGCGGCGCGGGGCGGGGCGGGACATGGTGGGCGGCTCCGGAAAGGCTGGCATCGATGATAACGCCCGTGTGGCAGGGACGGGCGGCCCTTGAATCCGCGGGCCCGCGCCGCCATTGCCCAACGGTTGCCGTGCCGCTCGCCACAAGTGACGCGCGGGCGCGTGTAGTAACATGCCCGATTGGCTCGCGCCTGCGCGGGCCTTCCCGTACCCGTCATTCGGAAGAACGATGCTCAATCGTGCCCTCACCAGTATTTTCGGCAGCCGCAACGAGCGCGTGCTGAAGCAGTTGTCGCGAACCGTGGCGCGCATCAATGCGCTGGAGCCGCAATTCGAGAAGCTGAGCGACGACGCCTTGCGCGGCAAGACCGCCGAGTTCAAGGAGCGCGTCGGCAAGGGCGAATCGCTGGACAAGCTGCTGCCCGAGGCGTTCGCCGTGGTGCGCGAAGGCGCCAAGCGCGTGCTTGGCATGCGCCATTACGACGTGCAGATGATCGGCGGCATGGTGCTGCACCAGGGCAAGATCGCCGAGATGCGCACCGGCGAGGGCAAGACCCTGGTCGGCACGCTGCCGGTGTACCTGAATGCGCTGGCCGGCAAGGGCGTGCACGTGGTCACCGTCAACGACTACCTTGCCCGTCGCGACTCCGCGCAGATGGGCAAGCTCTACGGCTTCCTCGGCCTCACCACCGACGTCGTGTGGCCTGGCATGGACCACGCCGACAAGCCCAAGGCCTACGCCGCCGACATCACCTACGGCACCAACAACGAATTCGGCTTCGACTACCTGCGCGACAACATGGCGCTCAGCAAGGAGCAGCGCTACCAGCGCGGCCTGCACTACGCCATCGTCGACGAGGTCGACTCGATCCTGATCGACGAGGCGCGCACCCCGCTCATCATCTCCGGCCCGGCCGAGGATTCCCCGCAGCTGTACATCGCGGTGAACAAGATCGTGCCCGGCATGATCCGGCAGAAGGAAGAAGAGGGCGCGGGCGACTACTGGGTCGACGAAAAACAGAAGCAGGTGCACCTCTCCGAGGACGGCATGCAGCACGCCGAGGAGCTGCTGCGCGCGGCCGCCGTCATCAGCGAGGACAGCAGCCTCTACGACGCCAAGAACCTCGCCGTGGTGCACCACCTGAACGCCGCCCTGCGCGCCAACGCGATCTACCAGCGCGACGTCGATTACATCGTGCGCGATGGCGAGGTGATCATCGTCGACGAGTTCACCGGCCGCACCCTGCCGGGCCGGCGCTGGTCGGACGGCCTGCACCAGGCGGTGGAGGCGAAGGAAGGCGTGCCGATCCAGCGCGAGAACCAGACGCTGGCCACGGTGACGTTCCAGAACCTGTTCCGCATGTACAAGAAGCTGGCCGGCATGACCGGCACGGCCGACACCGAGGCGTTCGAGTTCCAGAGCATCTACGGCCTGGAAGTGGTGGTGATCCCCACCCACAAGCCGATGATCCGCAAGGACAACGCCGACCTCGTGTTCCTCGGCCAGCAGGCCAAGTACAACTCGGTAATCGAGGACATCAAGGCCTGCCACAAGCGCGGCCAGCCAGTGCTGGTGGGCACCACCTCCATCGAAGTCTCCGAGCTACTCTCCGAACAGCTGAACAAGGCCAAGGTGGCACACGAGGTGCTGAACGCCAAGCAGCACGAGCGCGAGGCGTTGATCGTCGCCCAGGCCGGCCGGCCGGGCCAGGTCACCATCGCCACCAACATGGCCGGTCGCGGCACCGACATCGTGCTGGGCGGCAGCCTGGAGGCGGCGCTGGCCGCGCTGCCGGCCGAGGCCACCGAGGTGGATCGCGCCCGCGCCAAGGCCGAGTGGAAGAAGCTGCACGACCAGGTGCTGGCCGCCGGCGGCCTGCACATCATCGGCACCGAGCGCCACGAGTCGCGTCGCATCGACAACCAGCTGCGCGGCCGCTCCGGCCGCCAGGGCGACCCGGGTTCCTCGCGCTTCTACCTCTCGCTGGAGGACAACCTGCTGCGCATCTTCGGCGGCGAGGGCCTGATCCGCTGGATGAAGCGCTTCGGCATGAAGGAAGACGACGCGCTGGAAGACAAGATGATCTCGCGCCAGATCGAGAAGGCGCAGCGCAAGGTCGAGCAGCACAACTTCGACATCCGCAAGCACCTGCTGGAGTTCGACGACGTCGCCAACGACCAGCGCAAGGTGATCTACCGCCAGCGCGACGAGCTGCTGGAAGGCGAGGAGATCGCCGCCACCGTGGCCGACATCCGCCAGAGCGTGGTCGAGTCCATCGTGCGCGGTTACGTGCCGCCGGATTCGATCGACGAACAGTGGGACATCCCCGGTCTTGATCGCGAGCTGGAGTCGCGTTTCGGCCTCGCGCTGGAGTTGCCGCGCTGGCTGGAGCAGCAGCACGAGATCGACGCCGCGATGATCCTGCGGCAGGTCAGCGAGCAGGTGGACGCGATGTTCCAGGCCAAGGAAGCGCAGGTCGGCGCCGAAACCATGCGCGCGCTGGAAAAGCACATCATGCTCACCGTGGTGGACAACGCCTGGAAGGAGCACTTGGCCAACATGGACTACCTGCGCCAGGGCATCTACCTCGTCGGCTACGCGCAACAGGACCCCAAGCAGGCGTTCAAGCGCGAGTCCTTCCGCCTGTTCTCCGAAATGCTCGACCGCATCAAGAGCGAGGTGGTGCAGATGCTGGCGCGCATCCGCATCCGCAGCGAGGAGGAAGTGGCCGCTATGGAGGCCGAACAGCAGCGCCTCGCCGAGCGCCTGCAGCGGCAGATGCTGGCCACCGGCGGCGGCGCGCCGACCGGCGGCCTCGAAGCCGACCCGGCCAGCGTCGCCGCCGGCGCGGGCGCCCTGCAGTTGCAGCAGCCCGATGCGCCGCGCGTGGGCCGCAACGAACCCTGTCCCTGCGGCTCGGGCAAGAAGTACAAACATTGCCACGGGCAGTTGAGCTGATATGAGACACAAGAAACCCCGCCGAGGCGGGGTTTCTTGTGTCTGGGCGGCTCGTTCGTCTTTGTCACCTGGCACACTCCGTGGCTGGAAAACGGAAGGAAGCGTGACTTCTGGCGAGGGGTAAGTGAACCTGAGTCTGCGCTTGAAGGGTGTCTGTTCGACCGTTCCAGGCTGCGCCCATGTCGCGACTGCCGGGTGGCATGTGTAGCAGGGCGGCAGCCTGAAGCGCCGGGGTGCAACCGCAGCGTACAACTGGCAGGCCGCGCGGCACCGCCAAAACGCTGTCCACGACAGGTGCCCCATCCGCGCCCGACACAAGTTGCTTGCGCACACCCGCACACTCGCCATTTCACTTTTCGGCATCTCGCACGTCTTACCCCAAGAATCCCGTTTCCTGCCACCTGGGCCGGGAACCTGGGGCCCCTGGAAGCGCCGCGCGCAAATTGTTTGAGGATGCATGTCGATGTCAGGAGCGTCGTTGTTCAGACAGGAAGTCTTGGAAGCTCGCCGTGGGGAATGGCTGGGCTCCATCATCGTCGCGGCGCCGCTGTCGCGCTGGCTGCTCACCGCCTTGGCCATGGCGCTCGCCGCCGCCATCCTGCTGTTCCTCGTCTTCGGCCATTACACCCGCCGCGAAACCGTTGCCGGCCAGTTGGTACCCAGCGCCGGGCTATGAATAGGCTCATCGCGGAATCGTGTGGGCGTCCACGCCGGCAAAGGCTTGCGTAAACCTCCTCTGGCAAGCCATCTTCGGCCAGCAGGTGGGCGGTTGATTCCTGCATCGACTCGGTGAGCGAGGTTGTGCGATGAAGACAGGCCGCAGTCTGCGCGAGTTGTTCTCCTTCCCCGGCTTCGATGCGGCGGCGACGCTGGCGGGCGAATTCGGCGATCCAAAGGCACGCATCGTCCAACTTCGGCGCCGAAAAAAACGGCCGTGTGTTCGCGCTGCGGCCATCGCTGCCGCGGGCGTTACGACCAGAAAACCTGCCGTAGCCGCGACCTGCGCGTGGCCGGCTGGTTCCTGTACGTGGAGTACGAACGCTGGCGGGTGGATTGTCCCGGGTGCGGCGGCGTGCATGTAGAGCGGTTGGACTGGCTGGCGACCAATCCGCGCTACACCGCGCGCTTCGCCCTGCACGTGGGCAACCTCTGCCGCAGCATGACGAACAAGGCGGTGGCCGAGCTGGAGCGCCTGCACGACGGCACGGTCAAGGACCTGTCCAAGTTGTACATGGCCGAGCAGGTGCGCCGTGCCGGCTTGCCCGCGCCGCGCGCCATCGGCATCGACGAGATCGCCATCCACAAGGGCCACGACTACCGCGTGGTGGTCAGCGACCTGGAGCAGAGGCGGCCGATCTGGTTCGGTGGGCAAGGCCGCACCGAGGCGGACATCGATCGCTTCTTCGCCGAACTGGGGCCGACCAAGAGTGCGCGCATCGAACTGGCGCTGATGGACATGTGGCGCCCCTTCCGCAACTCGGTCGCCAGGAACGCCCCCCACGCCGCCATCGCCTTCGACAAATTCCACATCCTGCGTCACCTCGGCGACGCGCTCGACCAGGTGCGCCGCGACGAATACAAGCGCCTGCAGGGCAAGGACCGTAGTTACATCAAGGGCCAGCGCTACACACTGCTGAGCCACCGCGAGAACCTTAGCCTGGACGGACGCGCCGCCCTCAAGAAGCTGCTGGCAGCGAACAAGCGCCTGCACACCGCCTACCTGCTGAAGGAATCCTTCGGGCAGCTGTGGAGCTATCGCACCGAGCGCGGCGCACGGGTGTTCTTCGAGCGCTGGAAGCAGAGCCTGCGCTGGCAGCGCCTGGCGCCGTACCAGAAGTTCGGGCACATGATCGAGCGCCACTGGGACGGCATCGCCGCCTACTGCCAGCCCGACCACAAGGTCAGTCTCGGGCTGGTCGAAGGCCTCAACAACAAGATCCGCGTCATCCAGCGCAGCGCCTACGGCTACCGCGACGAGGACTACCTGAGGCTCAAGGTCATCGCCAGCTTCCTGCCGCCGCTACCCGAAAACGCCAAAATTCACCCACACTGATCCGCGATGACCCATTGAATATAGTCGCACCCAGCGCCGGCACCGTCAGCAAGCTGCGCGTGCGCGATGGCCAGCAGGTCAGGGCCGGCGATGTGCTGCTGGAACTGGCCAGCGACCAGGACAGTGCCGCCTTGGGCGACACGCATGCCCTGGTCGGGCAACAACTCGATACCCAACGTGCTGGCCTGCAGGCCGACCTGGCCAACCAGCAGCAACTGGCCCAGCAACAGGCCGAAGCCTTGCGCGGCAAGATCACGCTGCTGCTGGCGCAGTCGAGCCAGATTGCCGACCAGCTCGCCATCGAACAGAAACAGATCGACAGCAACCAGCAACTGCTGCAACGCATCCAGCCGCTGGGTGCCAAGGGCTACGTCTCCGAGGTGCAGATCCAGCAACAGCGCGCCGCCGTGCTGGATGCGCAGAGCCAGTACAAGACGCTGCAGCGCCAGCAACTGGATGCCCGCCAGCAGCTCGATACCGCCCGCCAGCAATTGGCGCAACTGCCGCTGGACGCCACCGCCAAGCGCAACGACACCGAGCGCCAGCTGGCCGGCGTGGCCACCTCCATCGCCCAGAACGAACTGCAACGCGCCGTGGTACTTCGCGCGCCGCGCGACGGCGTCGTCTCCGCCGTGCTGCCCAAACCGGGGCAGATGGTCAGCGCCGGCCAATCGCTGCTCTCCATCCTGCCCGCCGGCTCCACCTTGCAGGCGCAACTGCTCGTGCCCAGCCGCGCCATCGGCTTCATCGACCCGGGCAGCCGTGTGGTGCTGCGCTACGAGGCGTTCCCGTACCAGAAGTTTGGCCAGCAATACGGCCACGTCACGGACGTTTCGCGCAGCGCACTGACCTCTCCCGAAATCACCACGCTGATCGGCCAACAAAGCCAGGAGCCGCTGTATCGCGTGCAGGTGAGGCTGGACAAGCAGTTCGTGCTGGCCTACGGCAAGCAGGACGCCGTGAAACCAGGTATGGCATTGCAAGCCGACATCCTGATGGACAGGCGCAGCCTGCTGGAATGGGTGTTCGAGCCGCTGTATGGCATGGCGCATCACCTGTCGGGAGGCACGGCCCATGGCTGACGGCTCCCAACAGCAACACGCCAGCACCACACACGGCTACCGCGCCGCACTGCAATTCGGCTGGTCGCGTCGCCTGCCGATGATGCTGCAGACCGAAGCCGCCGAATGCGGACTGGCTTGCCTGGCGATGATCGCCAGCTTCCACGGCCATGATGTCGACCTGGCCGGCTTGCGGCGGCGTTTCTCCACTTCGCTCAAGGGCGTTACCTTGGCGCGCGTGATGCAGATGGCGGGCCAACTCGGCTTCACCTGCCGCCCGCTCAAGCTCGATATGGAGGATCTTCCGAAGCTGCGCACGCCCTGCGTACTGCACTGGGACTTGAACCACTTTGTGGTGCTCAAGCGCGCCGACAAGCGCGGCATCGTAATCCACGACCCAGCGCGCGGCATCCGCAAGCTGAGGCTGCGCGAGGTGTCCGAACACTTCACCGGTGTGGCATTGGAACTCGCGCCGGCGGCGGACTTTGCCCCAATCAAGGAACGCCAGGCCATCTCGCTGCGCGCACTCACCGGCAAGGTGCGCGGCCTGGTGCCCGCACTCACGCAAATCCTGCTGCTGGCCTTGGCGCTGGAAGTGTTCGCGCTGGCCGGGCCGTTCTACCTGCAATGGGTGCTCGATCAGGTGCTGGTGTCCGCCGACCACGACCTGCTCACCCTGCTGGGGCTGGGCTTTCTCGGCATCACCGTATTCTCCGCCCTCATCACGGCGGCGCGCTCGTGGGCGGTCACCTGGCTGGGCGCCACGCTCAACGTGCAATGGGCCAGCAACCTGTTCGGCCACCTGATGCGCCTACCGCTGGACTGGTTCGAAAAGCGCCATATTGGCGACGTGGTATCACGCTTCGGCTCTATCCAGACCATCCAGCAAACCCTTACCACGCAGTTCATCGGCTCACTGCTCGATGGCCTGATGTCGCTGGCGACCTTGGTGGTCATGGGCTTCTACAGCCTCACGCTCACCGCCCTGGTCGTGGGCCTATTCCTGGCCTACGGCCTGCTGCGCTGGGCGTTCTTCAACCCGCTGCGCCGGGCCAACGAGGAACAGATCGTCTACGGCGCACGGCAGCAAAGCGAGCTGCTGGAATCCATACGCGGCGCCATGCCGATCAAGCTGGCGAACAAGCAGGATGAACGCCTCGCCCGTTACGCCAACGCCACGGTGGCCACCGCCAATCGCAGCATCGGCATCCAGCGCCTTGCCATCGCCTTCACCTTGGGCAACCAGTTGATGTTCGGCATCGGCCGTGTGGCGATGATCTGGATTGCCGCCACGCTGGCGCTCAAGAACGCATTCACCGCCGGCGCCCTGATCGCCTTTATCGCCTATGCCGACCAGTTCACCCAGCGCGCAGCGGGGTTGATCGACAAGTGGGTGGACTTCAGCATGTTGAAGCTGCACGCAGAGCGGGTGGCGGATATTGCACTCACCCAGCCGGAACAGCGCGCAGAGACAGCGTGGACCGGTCCCATTCCCGAAGCCAGCATCGAGCTGTGCAATGTCAGCTTCCGTTATGCAGAGAGCGAGCCGTGGATTCTGCGCCACTGCAACCTCAAGGTTGAGGCGGGCGAATCGGTCGCCATCACCGGCCCCAGCGGCTGTGGCAAGAGCACCTTGGCGAAGATCGTGCTGGGCCTGCTGGAGCCTACCGAGGGAGTGGTGAAGTTCGGTGGCATCGACATCCGTAAGCTGGGGCTGGACATCTACCGGCAATGGGTCGGTGCGGTGATGCAGGATGACCAACTCTTCGCGGGCTCCATCGCTGACAACATTTGCTTCTTCGACGCAGAGCCTGACTTGGAACGGGTCACAACGGCGGCGCGGATGGCCGCCATTCATGAGGACATCATCGCGATGCCGATGGGTTATCAGAGCTTGGTGGGGGATATGGGATCGAGCCTTTCGGGTGGCCAGCGGCAGCGGGTAATTATGGCGCGCGCCATGTACAGCGAGCCACGATTACTTATTTTGGATGAAGCGACCAGCCATTTGGATATGGAAAAAGAGCAAAAGGTCGACGAGGCCGTGCAACTAATGAACGCAACACGAATGGTTATTGCGCATCGACCTGAAACGGTGGCTTCGATAGCCGCAGCGGGAAAGGTTCTTCAAATGTTCAAACCGTGAGTCTGACTCTCTCGATTCGCATGTCTAAAGCTAAGGAATCACTGATTAACATAATTCGCTACGCCAAAAGCTATTGACCTTGACATGCATAGCCAACCACTTCTAAATTTAATCAGGACTTCTAACACCGACCTCAAAAACTTGACGGTCATGGAAAATGAACCTGATTCTGTTCTTGAAGTTTAATTCTTGTCTTGATAATGAATTTCCGGGAATATTCTCGGACCCGAGGCGCGGGGAGGCTGCGCTACAACTAAGGAAAAAGAAATGCGTGAGATAAGTGTTGATGAAATCGATCAGGTGAATGGCGGCTTAGTGGTCGCCGCGATCCTGCTTGCTCCTGTTGAACTTTCCGTAGCGGCAGCTGTTGGGGTCGCAGCGGTAGGTATTGGCCTAGGTTATGCCATCGACAAGGCGCTTGGTGTTATATAAGCCAGGGCGGTTTCAAGGTCCACGTGCAACATGATCAATGAATTGTTCCGGCGCTTGCTTCGGCGAGCCTCAGGTGGTCGTTGTAGACCTCCAGCGGGGTACGGAATTGATGACGCTTTCGCGGTCGGGTGTTGAGGCTGAGGGCGATCTGGTTGAGCTCGTCCTGGCTGTAGACCGACAGGTCGGTGCCCTTGGGCAGGTACTGTCGAAGCAGGCCATTGGTGTTCTCGTTGCTGCCGCGCTGCCAGGGGCTGTGCGGGTCGGCGAAGTACACCTGCACGCCGGTACGCAAGGTCAGGGCGTCGTGGTAGCTCATCTCCTTACCCTGGTCGTATGTCAGCGTCTTGCGCAAGGCTTCAGGGATGCTCTTCAGCGCCTTGCCAAAACTCTCCAGTACGTCGGCTGCGCTGGCGCTGCTCATCTTGGCCAGCACCACGAAGCCGCTGGTGCGTTCGACCAGTGTCCCCACGGACGAACGGTTGCCGGCGCCCTTGATCAGGTCGCCCTCCCAGTGTCCGGGAATCAAGCGATCCGCCACTTCCGGTGGACGTACGTGGATGCTCTGCATGTTCGGTATCTGGCCGCGTCGATCCATCCCGCGCGTGCGTGGCTTGCGCGTGCTGCGGCCTTGGCGCAGGCAGTCGATCAACTCCTTGCGCAGTTCGCCGCGCGGCACCAGGTACACCGCGGTGTAGATCGTTTCGTGAGACACCCGATAGCTCGCCGCGTCAGGAAAGGCCCTCGCCAGTATCCCGGCGATCTGCTCCGGCGACCAGCGTGCCCGCAACAGCGCCTGCACGGTTTCCCACAGCGCAGGGTCGTCCAGTTTTCGCGTCACGCGCGGTTTGCTCCGGCATTCCCGACTACGCTGATGCGCCGCCTGCGCCTTGTAGTTCGCCGGGTCGACACGTGCCCGGCGGCGCTCGCGACTGATCGTGCTCGTCGCACGTCCCAGCGAGCGGCCAATGGCACGCAGGCTGTCACCCGCCTCCAAGCGGCGCTGAATCTCCACTCGCTCTTCCAGGGTCAGTTCGTTGTACGTTCTCATCGCAACAGCCTATGTCAGAATCGGCAAGGTGTTGCACGTGGAGTTTGAGACGGCCCAGGTATTGATTGATGCTTTGCATCCGAAGCCACCCTTGGGCGGCTTCGGATGACTGTGGTGCATCATGTCGTTTGATGTGTTAAGTGGAGAGTTGAAGATCATGCGTTTTATATACGGCCGTTCTCCCGCATTTACTCCCGACGAGCTTGTCATCGAGGACTATTCCGCCATTGGAATCGATAGCCTCGATATTATTGCCAACAGGAGGGGCATGGCTGTCGGCATTATTGTAATGATCTTCACCTTGGTGTTGTGGGTGGTCGCGGGGACTGACCCCCTGGGGCAATACCTGTCGTTCCTTGAACACCCTCGTCTTTTGCCACTGCTGATGGCGCCCATGTGGTTCGTGGCGCTTGTTGTGGCTCATGAAGTTGTTCACTTCATCTCCTTCCCTGGATTCTGGAAAAAAGGTAGAGCGGGCTTTGGCCTTGCCCCGGGGGTCTTTGTGCCGTATACGTGGACGACCGGGGCGGTGAGGAAGTGGCGGTTTGCATCTGCTATCTTGGCGCCGTTTGTGGCAATTACCTTTTTGCCGCTAGTGATTCAGTTTGCGTTTCACGTTTTTCCCGTTGAGAGTTGCGTGTCGATGATGTCCATTGTAAACGCGGGGCTGGCTGGTGCGGACTTGGTTGTGGCCGCCCTTGTCTTTGTGCGAGTGCCCCACGGTGCGTACATACAGGCGAATGTGTTTGGCATGAAACTCAAGCCTAGCGCGCTTCCTTCTGTTCGACGGGGAGCAAAGAGGCAGGTCTAGCATCACAGCATCTATCTGTGCAGTATCCGCGCAGCCTGAATCCGCCACCTACAAAGCCGGCAACTTCGGTCAATCCGAAACCCGCCTGATTCACGCCCGCGCAAACCGCGCCGCGCCGCCAACCCAGCGCGCGATCAACCGTTCCGCCGCGCGCGGGTGCTCGGCCAGCAGGCGCTCGCCGACCTGTTGCACCGCCGGCAACAGGTGCGCATCGCGCGAAAGGTCGGCGATGCGGAAGGCGAGCTGGCCGGTCTGGCGGGTGCCCAGCACTTCGCCGGGGCCGCGCAGTTCCAGATCCTTTTCGGCGATGCGGAAGCCATCGCAGGTTTCGCGCATCACTTCCAGCCGCTCGCGTGCGAGCTGGCCCAGCGGCGGCTGGTACAGCAGCACGCAATTCGAGGCCACCGTTCCGCGCCCCACACGCCCGCGCAACTGGTGCAACTGCGCAAGGCCAAGCCGCTCGGCGTTCTCGATCACCATGAGGCTGGCGTTGGGCACGTCCACGCCCACCTCGATCACCGTGGTCGCCACCAGCACGGCGATCTCGCCGGCCTTGAAGGCATCCATCACCGCCTGCTTGTCCCGGGGCTTCAGGCGGCCGTGGATCAAGCCCACCCGGCAGTCGGCCAGCGCGGCGGAAAGCTCGGCATGCGCCACCTCGGCCGCTTGCGCGCGCAGCTGTTCGGATTCCTCGATCAGCGTGCACACCCAATAGACCTGGCGGCCCTCGGCGCAGGCGGCACGAGAAACGGGGTCGGGTTCACTTTCCGCTTTTGGTGGCGGAAATCCAGCGTCGTTGAAGGCCCGCTGACGGCTTTCAGTCCCCACCACCCGGCGGCCGTTTACGGTGCGGTTCGGCGTTCACCGTGATGTAGCGCGGCTCCTCGCCATCCAGTTGCAGCGCGGTGAGCTGGCCGCCCCACACACAGCCGGTGTCGATGGCGTGCACGCCGAGGCCGGCGAAGCGGCCCAGCGCGGACCAGTGGCCGCAGACGATGCGGGTGTCGCGCCGGCGCATGCCGGGCACCTCGAACCAGGGGTACAGGCCGGCGCGCTGCGTGCCGGGTTCGCCCTTGGCCTCGAAGTCGATGCGGCCGTTGACATCGCAGTAGCGCATGCGGGTGAGCAGGTTGATCGCGGCGCGCTGGCGATCCAGCCCTTGCAGGCGATTCGACCAGCCGGCCGGGCGATTGCCGAACAGGTTCTTGAGGATGCGTGCGTGGCGCGGGCCGGCGAGCTCGTGCTCCACTTCCTGCGCGGCCTTCTGCGCCTGGCGCAGCGTCCACTGCGGGGCGAGGCCGGCGTGGATCATGGTCCAACCAAGCTGCTCGTCGTGGTGCAGCAGCCGTTGCATGCGCAGCCACTCGAACAGCGTGGACGCGTCGTCAGCGAACAGCACTTCGCGCAGTTCCGGGTTGACCTTGGCCTGGGCCTCGGGTGCGCGCAGCGCGATGGCGAGCAGGCTGAGGTCGTGGTTGCCCAGCGTGATGACACAGTATTCGCGCAGGCTGTGGATCAGCCGCAGCGTGGCCAGCGACTGCCCGCCGCGATTCACCAGGTCGCCGCAGAACCACAGGCGATCCGCCGCCGGATCGAAGCGCAGCTTGTCGAGCAGGCGCTGCAATTCCGGATAGCAGCCCTGCACATCGCCGATCGCGTAGGTGGCCATCAGTGCAGGGTGCGCGGGATGGACAGGGTGAAGCGCGGGATCGGCGCCTCGAAGCGGGTGCCGTCGTCGGCCAGCATCTGGTAACAGCCGGCCATCACGCCCACCGGCGTTTCCAGCACCGCGCCGGAGGTGTACTCGAAATCGTCGCCCGGGCGCATCCAGGGTTGCTCGCCCACCACGCCTTCGCCTTCCACTTCTTCGGTCTTGCCGTTGGCGTCGGTGATGACCCAGCGCCGGGCCATAAGCTGCGCGGGCACGCTGCCGGCGTTGCGCAGCGTAATGGTGTAGGCGAACACGTAGCGGCCGTCGTCGGGGCGGGACTGGTCGGCGACGAAACGGGTTTGCACCTGCACGTCGATCGTGTAGGGAATCTTGTCAGTCATGGGGCGATTGTAAGGCCTGCCGCTACGGGATTTCGCGCGTGGCAAGCACTTTGGCCAGCCGCACGAAATCCAGCGGCGCGAGCGTCTCGGCGCGCGCCTTCGGGTCGACGTCGGCGCGGCGGATCGCCTCGGCGTCAAGCAGCTGGTGCAGCGCATTGCCCAGTGTCTTGCGGCGCTGGCCGAAGGCGGCCTTGACCACCGCGTGTACGAGGTCGGGGTCGGCGTCGTGGCGTTCGTGTGCGGGCAGCGGCAGCAGCCGCACCACCGCCGAATCCACCTTGGGCGGCGGGCGAAAGGCGCCGGGCGGCACCACGAACAGCGACTCCACGCGGCAGGCCAGTTGCAGCATCACCGAGAGTCGGCCATAGACCTTGTTGCCGGGCTCGGCGGCCATGCGCTCCACCACTTCCTTCTGCAGCATGAAGTGCATGTCGGCGATGGCGGCGGCGTGCTCCACGCAGTGGAACAGGATCGGGCTGGAGATGTAGTAGGGCAGGTTGCCGGCGACGCGCAGGCGCTCCACGCCCTGGCGGTGCGCCAGCGCGGTGAAATCCACCTTGAGCACGTCGGCGTGGATCACGTTCAGTTCGCCCACGCTGGCCGCTCGCTCTTTCAGCGCGGGGATCAGGTCGGTGTCCAGCTCGATCGCGGTGAGGCGTTTGGCGACGGCGAGCAGCGGCAAGGTGAGCGCGCCTTCGCCGGGGCCGATCTCCACCAAGCAGTCGCCGGCGCGCGGGGCGATGGCGCGCACGATGTCGTCGATGTAGTGGCGCTCGTGCAGGAAGTGCTGGCCGAAGCTTTTCTTGGGGCGGGCGGGGAGATGGTGCATGTTAAACGGCTGGTTAGCTTTTCTTTGGTTTTTTGAAGATTTTTTTGAAAGGGCCGTCTCAAACTCCACGTGCAACACCTTGCCGATTCTGACATAGGCTGTTGCGATGAGAACGTACAACGAACTGACCCTGGAAGAGCGAGTGGAGATTCAGCGCCGCTTGGAGGCGGGTGACAGCCTGCGTGCCATTGGCCGCTCGCTGGGACGTGCGACGAGCACGATCAGTCGCGAGCGCCGCCGGGCACGTGTCGACCCGGCGAACTACAAGGCGCAGGCGGCGCATCAGCGTAGTCGGGAATGCCGGAGCAAACCGCGCGTGACGCGAAAACTGGACGACCCTGCGCTGTGGGAAACCGTGCAGGCGCTGTTGCGGGCACGCTGGTCGCCGGAGCAGATCGCCGGGATACTGGCGAGGGCCTTTCCTGACGCGGCGAGCTATCGGGTGTCTCACGAAACGATCTACACCGCGGTGTACCTGGTGCCGCGCGGCGAACTGCGCAAGGAGTTGATCGACTGCCTGCGCCAAGGCCGCAGCACGCGCAAGCCACGCACGCGCGGGATGGATCGACGCGGCCAGATACCGAACATGCAGAGCATCCACGTACGTCCACCGGAAGTGGCGGATCGCTTGATTCCCGGACACTGGGAGGGCGACCTGATCAAGGGCGCCGGCAACCGTTCGTCCGTGGGGACACTGGTCGAACGCACCAGCGGCTTCGTGGTGCTGGCCAAGATGAGCAGCGCCAGCGCAGCCGACGTACTGGAGAGTTTTGGCAAGGCGCTGAAGAGCATCCCTGAAGCCTTGCGCAAGACGCTGACATACGACCAGGGTAAGGAGATGAGCTACCACGACGCCCTGACCTTGCGTACCGGCGTGCAGGTGTACTTCGCCGACCCGCACAGCCCCTGGCAGCGCGGCAGCAACGAGAACACCAATGGCCTGCTTCGACAGTACCTGCCCAAGGGCACCGACCTGTCGGTCTACAGCCAGGACGAGCTCAACCAGATCGCCCTCAGCCTCAACACCCGACCGCGAAAGCGTCATCAATTCCGTACCCCGCTGGAGGTCTACAACGACCACCTGAGGCTCGCCGAAGCAAGCGCCGGAACAATTCATTGATCATGTTGCACGTGGACCTTGAAACCGCCAAGCAAGTTCAGGGTTTTCTTCGTCAGGGACTTCTTGTTTTTTTGTCAAAATGACTCTCGCCCAATCTGTTTTACCTTGATGCTTTTGCCCTAGCACATGGGTTTTGATGGTTTTCTTGTCCATGTCATTTTTTCTTTGGATTTACCCGCTTGAATTTCTTTAAATTCTCATCACTGACAAGTGGTGCATCCGGGTCTTGTTTAGCGTTTTCTTCTATTTCGTGTTCACTCATGTTTTTCAATCGTTTGTAATCAGTTTTTCCGTTTGTTGATTGATGTTTATCTCTATTTATTTGTGTGTTTCTCGTCATTTCATTGCCCTTTCATGCTTTGATAGAGTGCGCGCTCTTTCTGGCTTGCGGTTCGGGCGGATATCATTCTTCTTGATGTATTGCTGTTTCGCCATGTATAAACAACCAGCAAGATGCCCGGCTTCGACTCGCCGATGACTTGGATTCTTTCCTCGCCGTAGTCATTTCGATCATCAATGGCCTCGATTCTCTCGTCATCATCGAATATTGTTATCGCATCGTTGAAGTCAATGCCGTGTTTATCGATATTCCTGGAATTCTTGTTCTCATCCCATTCAAATAACATCTGTGGCTCCCCTGTGAATGTGAAGCTGGCACGGGCTTGATCTATCGCCCCTGCCTCGCTGTCACAGGGGAGAGAGTAGATTGGGCGATCAGGTTGATGGCCAGCTTGCTCGCGGCGATCAGGCTGGCGGGGTCGGCGCGGCCGCTGCCGGCGAGATCCAGCGCGGTGCCGTGGTCGACCGAGGTGCGGATGAAGGGCAGGCCAAGGGTGAGGTTGACGGTGCGGTCGAAGGCTTCGCTCTTGAGCACCGGCAGCGCCTGGTCGTGGTACATCGCCAGCACGGCGTCGTAGCGCGCGCGCATGGTGGGTACGAAGGCGGTGTCGGCGGGCAGCGGGCCGATGAGGTGCATGCCCTGGGCGCGCAGCTCATCCAGCAGCGGAATGATGACGTCGAGTTCTTCGTGGCCGAGATGGCCGGCCTCGCCGGCATGCGGGTTCAGGCCCAGCACGCCGATGCGCGGCTGCGCAATGCCGAACTTGTCGTGCAGCTCGCGGTGCACGATGGCAAGCGTGCGCGCGAGCGACTCGCGGGTGATCGCGTCGGCGACCGCGCGCAGTGGCAGGTGGGTGGTGGCCAGCGCCACGCGCAGTTCGGGGCTGGCCAGCATCATCACCACTTCGGCGTGCGTGCGCTGGGCGAGGAATTCGGTGTGGCCGGTGAAATCGGCGTAGCCACCGTCGATGATGCTGGCCTTCTGCAGCGGCGCGGTGACCATGGCGGCGTAGCGGCCCTGCAGGCAGCCGTCGGCGGCCTCGCCGAGCGTGGCGATGACGTGCCGCGCGTTGCGCGGGTCGGGCTGGCCGGGGGCTTCCGTGGCGCCCAGCGGCAGGTGGCGCACGCGCAGGCTGCCCGGCGTGCGCGTGGCGCGCGGGGTGCCGTCGTCGTCGTGCAGCGCGAGGTGCAGGCCGCAGCGCGCGGCGGCGCGCTCGAGCAGGTGGCGGTCGGTGATGGCCACCAGGTCGGCGGCCAGGTCGGTGGCGGCAAGGCGAGCGATCAGTTCGGGGCCGACGCCGGCGGGCTCACCGGCCGTGATGGCGAGCCGCGGCAGGGGCATGGGCGCGCCGTGACTCAGGAGGCCTTGGGGGTGTTGCTGTCGTCCCGCAGCGTCGGCACCAGCACCTGGATGTAGGCATTGGCGCGCAGGTCGCGCAGGAAGTCGTCGTAGGCCTGTTCGGCCTTGCGGTTGCCGATGGCCTGGCGTGCCTGGTCACGCGCCATCTGGGTGGTCTGGTCGCTCTGGCGGGTGCCCAGGAGCTGCAGGATGTCCCAGCCGTTGCCGGTTTCGAACGGCTTGGAGATCTCGTTGGGCTTGAGCTGGGTTACCTGCTGCGCGATGGCGGCGCCCCAGGTCTGCTGCTGGAACCAGCCCATGTCGCCACCGAGGTTGGCGGTGGTGTCGTCCTTGGAGTTGTCCTTGGCAAGCTTGGCGAAATCGGCGTGCTTGGCGGTAAGTTGCTCGTACAGGTCCTGCGCCTTCTGCCGGGTCTGCTCCGGCGTCATCAGTTCGCTGGGCTTGATGAGGATCTGGCGGGCGTGGTACTCGGCGACGATCTGCTTGGAGGGCGCGCGCTCGCCCACCAGCTTGAGGATGTGGAAGCCGGTGGGGCCGCGCAGCGCCGGGCTCACTTCACCGGATTTCATGTTGGCCACGGTGTCGGCGAAGGCGGGCGGCACTTCGTCCGCGCGGCGCCAGCCGAGGTCGCCGCCGTCCAGTGCGTCGGGCGCGTCGGAGTAGCGGATCGCCGCGGCGTGGAAATCCATGCCACCCTGGATCGCCTTGATCGCCGCCTCGGCCTTGGCGCTGGCGGCCTGGATCGCGGCGGCGTCGGCGCCGGAGGGAATGCTGATCTGGATGTGCGCCAGGTGTACCTCGCCGGCCTTGTAGGCCGGGCTGGCGAGCAGGTTGTCGATCTCGCTGTCGGTCACCGTGACCTGGTCATGCACCACGCCTTCGTGCAGATGCTGCACGGTGAGCTGGTCGGCGAGTTGCTGGCGGAAGGCGGCGAAATCCTGGCCGCTCTGCTGCACGGCGGCGCGCAACTGGTCGGGGCTCATCTTGTTCTGCTTCGCCACCATGTCCACCGCCTGGTCGACGTCGGCGTCGGCGACGTGCACGCCCTGGTCGTCGGCTTTCTGCAGTTGCAGGCGCATCAGGATCAGGCGATCGAGCACCTGCTTCTGCAGCACGTCGAGCGGCGGCAACTGGCCGGGCTGGCTGGCGTACTGCTGCTGGATCGAGCGCACCGCGTTGTCCAGCTCGCTTTGCAGGATCACGTTCTCGTTGACCACCGCGACGATGCGATCCAGTGCCTGCGGCTGGCTGGAGGCGGCGCCGGGCAGCAACTGGGCGTGGACGGGCAGCGCAAGGACGAGCGCAGGCAGGAGCAGGGCGAGGAATCGCTTCATTCGGGGACAACCGGAAGGTAGGTGCAGCGGTTTATTGATAGCCGAGAATATCACGGCGCAGCAGGGGGTCGATCTGGCCACCGGTGGCGCCCATGCCCTTGAACACGACCTCGAACATCACGGCGTTGTCGCGATAGTTGGCGTTCTTGACGGGTAGCGGCCCGACGCCGTAGTAGGCCTGGTTGACGTAGTTGCGGTCGACCAGGCGCAGGGTGACGCAACAGCTGTCGTATTCCACGCCGGCCAGCGCCTCGATCGTGCCGTGCAGCGGCGTGAGTTCGTTCCTGACCGGCACCGCATAGGTCCAGGCGCCGATCAGGCGCCAGCGATCGGACACGGGGTAGACCACGGAGGCGCTGTATTGTTCCAGCAGCCCTTGCCGGTAGCGATAGGCGAAGTTGACGACGCCGTCGCGGCCCAGCCGGCCCTGCAGCTCGAAGGCGGCCATGCCGGTGTGGCGGGTGTTCGGGCTCCACTGGTAGGAGCTGGCCAGCCGCCAGCGGTCGTCCAGTTGCAGGTTGAGCTGGGCCACGTAGGCCGAGCCGGCCCAGTCGGTGGCGGGCGCGCTGGTGTTGGCGCTGTTGGGCAACTGCACCTTCTGCGGCGTGAAGTAGCGGATCTGGCCGAAGCTGGCCGACAGCCGTTCCACGCCGCCATCGTCGAGCAGGCGCGTGGTGAGCGCGGCGGTGAGGTTGTTCGCGTTCATCTGGCGGTCGAGGCCGGAGAACGTGTTGGTGGTGAACAGCTGCCAGTAATCGAACGTCATCGCGTTCGTGTAGAACAGCGGCAGGTTGTCCTGGTTGCGGTAGGGCACGTACAGGTAATAGAGCCGCGGCTCCAGCGTCTGCGTGTACGGGTTGCCGAACAGCGTGGTGCTGCGGTCGAACACCAGGCCGTTGTCGAGGCTGACGATGGGCAGGCTGCGACTGGGCGAGCGCTCGGTGAACGGCGTCGCGACGCCGCTGCCCAGCAGGCCGTAGTAGCCGTAACGCTGGTAGCCGCTGGAGAGCTGGTAAGCGGTGTACTGCCAGTCCACGCGCGGGCGCACGAACCAGCCCGGCGTGCCGAAATAGGCTGCGAGCCAGGGCTGGATGTTCTCGCGGCTGCCTTCCACGTAGCCCGGTTTGCGGAAGGCCACGAACTGGTTGGTGATGCCCCATTCCAGCCAGCGGTTCAGCGGCATGTCGACGTTGAAGTTCGCATAGGGCAACTGCCGGTAGGGCAGCGAACTGTCGGTGAGGAACGGGTTCATGTTCTGGTAGGCCACGCCGCCCAACGAGGCGTTCCACCACTTGCCGCCGCCGGCCACTTCGGCGGACGAACCCAGCCAGTAGGTGGTGTTGCCGGTCAGCTGGTCACCGTAGTCGTACAGGAAATTGTTGTCGGAGCGGCGGTTGATCGAGGTGACGAAGCGCCAGCCCGGCCACAGCGCCGTGGTGTCGTCGAACTTCACCAGGTAACGCTGCTTGCCCCGGGTGTCGGCGGTGGTACCCGGGTCGGTGGCGCCGTGGTCGCGCGGCACGAACTGCGCATCCAGCGTGCCCTTGCTGCCGGCGGTGAGGTAGCGGAACTCGCCATCGAGCATCGGCCCGCGCAGGCTGTAGAAACGCGGGTCGAGCGTGGCGTCGTAGTTGGGCGCGAGGTTCAGGTAGTACGGTGTGCTCAGCATGTAGCCCGCGCGGCTGGTGTGGCCGAACGTGGGATAGAGGAAGCCGCTCATGCGCCGATGGTCGACCGGGAAGCTGAACCACGGCAGGTAGAGCAGCGGCATGCCGCCCACGCGGAAGCTGGCATTGCGCGCCACGCCACGGCCACTGGCCTTGTCGACGCTGATCGACTTGCCGCGGAACTCCCACACGTGGTGACCCACGTCGCAGGTGGAGTAGGTGGCCTGCGTGTAGCGCGTGCGGTCGGCATCGAACATCTGCGCGCGGCTGGCGACGCCGTTGCCGCGTGCGTCCAACATCTGGTAGCGCACGTCGTCGGCGATGCCGGTGGCAGCGTCGTTGTTGCCGTGGGCGCGACTGGCCGCCAGCACCGTGCCGGCGTCCTGGTAGTGCACGTTGCCGCGCGCGTCGTAGTCGGTGCTGGCGTCGTTGTAGTCGACCGTGTCCGCCTGCAGGCGCTGGTCGGCCCGCTCCAGGCGCACGTCGCCGGTGAGGTGGTAGATGGTCTGGCTGGCGCTGTCCACGTGCTGCGCGGTCACGTAGGTCTTGCTGGCGTCGCGCGCGCTGCTGTTGCGGCTGAGCGTGGGGTCGTAGAACGCCAGCATCGCGTTGGGTCGGCACATCGCGTAGTTGTAGGGTCGCGGCGCGCAGTGGAAGGCGCCCAGCGGGCAGGCCTGCTCGCCGCCGCCCGGCGATGTCCTGGGGTGCGGGACGGAACCGCCCGCAGCGCAGGCCGGGCCGCCGGACAGGGCGATGGCGGCGGCGACCGCCAGCAGGCGGCGTGGGGGAAGCGAGCGCGTCACGGTGGAAACCCGGCAGGACAAGGCCCGTAAAGCTAACAGAAACGCCATGCGTCAGGCAGGCGTGGCGCATGCGAATGACGGCTGCGACAGCCGTGAACAGCGCGTCGGGTTGGTTTGGCGATGGCCCTTGCGCACGGCGGGCGCCGCATTGGGCGGATGATGGCCGTGGTGCGCGCTCCTGCGTGAACCGGCCGTCCGGAGCCGCTGGTGGCGCGATCGCGTAAAATGCCGCGGCCGCTTCCCCGCGCGGCGCTCGCCTGGTGGCCGGTTTGCGCCGTGTCGCGTCGCGCGGGCCCGCCTTTGCCGGCGGCGCGGTTCCCCACCCGAATCCCGAGACGACCCCGACCATGGTAGCGATGGCAACCGAGCACGTGATCGACGTGCAGCACTGGAACGACTCCCTGTTTTCCTTCCGCACCACGCGCGATCCGGCCTTCCGTTTCGACAGCGGGCAGTTCGTGATGATCGGGCTGGAGCAGGATGGCCGCCCGCTGCTGCGCGCCTATTCCATCGCCAGCGCGAGCTGGGAGGAGCACCTGGAGTTCTTCTCGATCAAGGTGCCCGGCGGCCCGCTCACCTCGCGCCTGCAGCACCTCAAGCCCGGTGACCCGCTGGTGGTGACGCGCAAGCCCACCGGCACCCTGGTGCTGACCGACCTGAAACCGGGCCGGCACCTCTATCTGCTGGGCACCGGCACCGGGCTGGCGCCCTTCATGAGCATCATCCGCGACCCGGATGCCTATGCGCGTTTCGACAAGATCGTGCTGGCGCACGGCGTGCGCCGCGTGGAGGACCTGGCGTATGCCGATTACCTGGAGCGCGAGCTGCCGCAGCACGAATACCTGGGCGAGCTGGTGCGCGAGAAGCTGATCTATTACCCCACGGTGACGCGCGAGGATTTCCGCCATCGTGGCCGCATCACCGACGCCATCGCCGATGGCGCGATGAGCACACGCACCGGCCTGCCGCCGCTCGATCCGGCCAGCGATCGCGTGATGCTGTGCGGTAGCCCGGCGATGCTGGAGGATCTGTGCGCGCTGCTCGATGGCCGCGGCTTCCAGGCGTCGCCGCGCACGCGCGAGCCGGGCGACTACGTGATCGAACGCGCCTTCGTGGAGAAGTAGGTGCCGCTTGATCGGCGACAACCGGGCGCGACCGGCGGTCGCAGGGCCCCGCGCTTGTCAGGCGGCTTGCTATCATGCCCGGGTTCGCCGAGCCCCGAGACTACGGTGTGAGCCCTCCCATGCCATCCAGCCCTCCGCCAAGACGATTGCACGTGGTGCCGCAGCCGATCACCGATGACGGCGACGCCACTCGCTTTTGCAGCAGCTGCGCCTTTGCCGAGGCTTGCGCCGCCGTGGGTTACGGCAAAGTGGAACTGTCGGCGCTGCACTGCTTGGTGGAGCACGTGGGGCCGTTCCGCACCGGCGAGCACGTGTTCCGCACCGGTGACCCGTTCCGCGCGATCTATGCGGTGCGCACCGGCTCGGTGAAGACCCGCCTGTTCGACCGCGACGGCAACGAGCAGGTGCTGGGCTTCTACCTGCCGGGCGAAGTGGTGGGGCTCAACGCGATCTACCCCGAGCACTTCCCCTGCGACGCCGTGGTGCTGGAAGACACCCAGTTCTGCCGCTTCTCCTTCCCCGCGATGAGCGCGCTGGCGGCGCGCCAGCCGGCGGTGCAGCAGCATCTGTTCCGACTCATCAGCAAGGAGCTGGGCGCGGTGTCGCTGCTCGCCGGCGACCACAGCGCGGACGAGCGCATGGCGGCCTTCCTGATCGACCTCTCCACCCGCTACGCGGCGCGCGGGTTTTCTTCCACGCGCTTCCACCTCAGCATGTCGCGCGGCGATATCGCCAACTACCTGCGGTTGGCCGCCGAAACGGTGAGCCGCGTGCTGGGCCGCTTCCGTGGGCAGGGGCTGATCGCGCTGGAAGGCCGTGATCTGGTGCTCCTGCAACCCGATGCGCTGTGCGAGCTGGGCGCCAGCCTGTTGCCGGATTGACCCCGCCGCGTCGGTATCGACAGGCGGCACCGGAAGGCGGCTGATCCAGGTCAGGGCTGCGCCGTACACGCCCTGCCAACATGGGAACGATTATCAACGTCGGGTTCCCATGGACGCTTCCACCGCTACTGCCACGAACGATCCGGCCGCCTTGCTCGCGGCGGCGCCGCATCGCCCGCTGTTTCTCGCCGGCACCGTTGCCGTGCTGCTCACCATGACCTGGTGGACGCTGGAGCTGGCCTCGCTGCGCTTCGGCTGGGCCAGCTGGCCGCAGCCCACCATCCCGCCGGTGTTCGGGCACGCCATGCTGATCCAGTACGGCCTGTTTCCGTTGTTCATGTTCGGCTTCCTGATGACCACCTTCCCGCGCTGGATGAACGGGCCGTTCGTGCCGCCCAGCCGTTTTCTGCCGGTGGCCGGCGGCGTGCTGGGCGGCTACATCCTGGGCAACGTGGGCCTGTTGGGCCTGCCGACCGTGCTCAAGCTGGGCCTGGCGCTGATGCTGGCGGCCTACCTGCTGGGTGTGGCCACGCTGGCTGGCGTGCTGGCCAAGGCCACGGATCGCAACCAGCACGGCTGGTCGTGCCTGGCGGCGTTCTGCATGGGCACGCTGGGGCTGGTGCTGTTCCTCATCTGGCTGGTGGTTCCCGGCGCTTCGCCCGACCTGGCCTGGCTGGCGGTGAAGCTGGGCAGCTTCGGCTTCCTGCTGCCGGTGTATTTCACCGTCTGTCATCGCATGCTGCCGTTCTTCAGCAAGAACATGGTGGCGGGTTACACGATGTGGCGGCCGGATTGGAGCCTGCCGGTGGTGTGGGCCTTGTTGCTGGTGCATGTGCTGCTGGATTGGCGCGGCCTGGCCAACTGGCTGTGGCTCGCCGACCTGCCGCTGGCGGCGGTGTTCGCCGCGCACTGGCTGATGTGGAAGCCGTGGCGCTGCCTGCGACCGGGCCTGCTGGGCGTGCTGCATATCGCCTTTGCCTGGCTGCCGATCGCCTTCGTGCTGTTCAGCGTGCAGGATCTGGTGCTGGTCGCCAGCGGCAAGGCCGTGCTGGGGCTGGCGCCGCTGCATGCCATGGCGATCGGCTTCTTCGGTTCGATGCTGGTGGCCATGGTCACCCGCGTCACCCACGGCCACTCGGGCCGGCCGCTGCAGATGCATCCGGTGCCGTGGCTGTGCTTCGTGCTGCTGCAACTGGTGGCGCTGGTGCGCATCTGCGCCGAGCTGGAGCGGGATCGCTACCTGTGGCTGGTGGTGGCCGGCGCCGGCTGGTTGACGGCCTTCCTGCCGTGGGTGCTGCGCTCGGCGTGGATCTACCTCACGCCGCGCATCGACGGTCGGCCGGGTTGAGGGCGTGGCGATGAGCAACGCGCTGGCACCGTACTATCCGTGGATTCTCCTGCTGCATCTGGCCTGCGCCATCGTGTTCGTGGGCGCGGTGACGTTCGAGGTGTTCGTGCTCGAAGGCCTGCACCGGAGCATCGATATCGCCACCATGGGGCGGATCGAAACGGCGGTGATGGCGCGCGTACGCAAGTTCATGCCGGTGGTCGTGTTGCTGCTGTTCCTCTCCGGCTTCGCGCTGTTCGACCTGCGCTGCAACGGCTTGCAGTGCATCGGCAGTACGCGCTTCGGCTGGTTCCTGTTGGCCAAGGTCGCGCTGGCCTTTGGTGTGCTGGGCGTGTTCCTGAACGCCATCATCGCGGGCGTGCGCGGCCGGATGAACGCCTGCCGCTTCCGCTACACCCATCGCATCGTGCTGACGATGATGGTGGCGATCGTGTTTCTGGCCAAGGCGATGTTCTACTTGTAATCACCGCGCCGCGCCCCGACCGTGATGGGTTCCATCCCGAGGAGACTCCCATGTCCACTGTGCATTTCCACGAAAACCCGGTACGCGTCGACGGCAGCTTCCCTGTGCCCGGCAGCCAGGCGCCGGCGTTCCACCTGGTGGCGGGCGACCTGTCCGAGTCCACGCTGGCCAGCTTCGCCGGCAAGCGCAAGGTGCTGAACATCTTCCCCAGCATCGACACCGGCGTGTGCGCCGCCTCGGTGCGCCGCTTCAACGAGCTGGCGGCCGGGCTCAAGGACACCGTGGTGCTGTGCATCTCGGCCGACCTGCCGTTTGCGCAGAGCCGTTTCTGCGGCGCCGAAGGCATCAAGAACGTGCACATGCTCTCGCTGATGCGCGGGCGCGAATTTCTGCGCGACTACGGCGTGGCCATCGCCGATGGCCCGCTGGCCGGCGTGGCTGCCCGCGCGGTGGTGGTGCTGGATGCGCACGACAAGGTGGTCCACGCCGAGCTGGTGAACGAGATCACCCACGAGCCGAACTACGACGCGGCGCTGCACGCGTTGGGCTGATGCCAAGGCCCGGGCCGCGCCCGGCCTGATGGGATAGGGAGGCGCAACGAGGCGTCCTCCCGGCCTTCGTCCGGGCTGCGCCGCCGCGGGGTCACGCCTCCGGCAGCTCGTCCGCCGATGTCTCCGGCTCGTCTTCCTCCGTCGGTTCCGACGTTGCGCCCAGCAGGCGGCGGGCGTCGTCGGCGCCCAGCGATTCCACGCCGCGCAGCTTGCGCGCGATGGCGCGGGTGCGCACGCCGGTGGCGTCGATGTGGCGACCGGCTTCGTCCAGTTTTTTCTTCACCTTGTCGAGCACCTCGCCGAATTTGCCGAATTCGGTCTTCACCGCGCCCAGCAGCTGCCATACCTCGCCGGAGCGCTGCTGGATGGCCAGCGTGCGGAAGCCCAGTTGCAGGCTGTTGAGCAGGGCGCTGAGCGTAGTGGGGCCGGCCACGGTGATGCGATGTTCGTGCTGCAGCGCCTCGAACAGGCCGGGGCGGCGGATCACCTCGGCGTACAGGCCTTCGGTGGGCAGGAACAGGATGGCGAAATCGGTGGTGTGCGGCGGCGCCACGTACTTGGCGCGGATGGTCTTGGCTTCCTCGCGCACGCGGCGCTCCAGTGCGGCGGCGGCGAGGTTGGCCGCCTCGGCGTCGGCACGCTCCTGCGCGTCGAGCAGGCGTTCGTAGTCCTCGCGCGGGAACTTGGCGTCCACCGGCAGCCACACCGGTTGGTCGCGTTCGGCACCCGGCAGGCGGATGGCAAATTCCACGCGCTCGTTCGAGCCCGGCACGGTGGCACGGTTGGCTTCGTACTGTTCGGGCGCGAGCATTTGTTCGAGCAGGGCACCGAGTTGTACCTCGCCCAGGATGCCGCGGTTCTTCACGTTGCCGAGCACGCGTTTCAGGTCGCCCACGCCGGCGGCCAGGCTCTGCATTTCGCCCAGCCCGCGGTGCACGGCTTCGAGCCGGTCGGAAACCTGCTTGAAGGATTCGCCCAGACGCGTCTCCAGCGTGGACTGCAGTTTCTCGTCTACCGTGGCACGCATTTTTTCCAGCTGTTTTTCGTTGTCCTCGCGCAGGGTCTTGAGCTGGCCTTCCAGCGTGGCGCGCACCTCGCCCATGCGCTTTTCGTGTTCGCTGCCCAGCGTGGTGAGGCGCTGTTGCTGCTGTTCACCGAAACGGTTCAGCGCGAGGGTGAGTTCCTCGCGGCTCTTGCGCGCGTCCTCGGCGAGGCGCTGCGCCAGCGCGTCGAAGCTGGCGCGGGTGCCGTCGGTGAGAGCGGCGAGGCGCACGCCGAAACCATCGATGCGTTCGGCCTGCTGCTGCGACATGCCGCCGAGCTGTTCGCCGACGTGGCCGCGAAAGCGCTCGAAGCCTTGCTGCAGTTCCTCGCGGCCGGCGCGCTGTTCCTCGCGCAGGGCGCGCTGCAGGCGTTCGTTGTCGTCCTTGAGCGCGTCCAGCTTGGCCGCCAGGCCGCCATCGCCGCGACCGCGCAGCAGCAGGGCGATCTGCGCGACCAGCACGAGCCCGAGCAGGGCGAGCGGCAGGAGGTTGCTGATGGGCATGGTTCACGGTCTTGGCGAGCGAAGCCGCCAGTGTACGCGCCGCCGTCGCAGGGCTTGCGACGTGCGGCCTTTCGACAAGTCCTTCGCGCATTTTTTTTCGCGTTGACGCATGATGCCGGCATCCATCGGGCAAGGGAGCAAGTCATGGAGCATGTGCACGATTACCTGATTGTCGGCGCCGGCATGACGGCGGATGCGGCGGCCAAGGCGATCCTTGAAGCGAGCCCCGGGGCCGACGTGGCCCTGGTGGGCGAGGAACCGCACGGGCCCTACCAGCGCCCGCCCTTGTCCAAGGCGCTGTGGAAGGGCGAGATGACGCCCGCCGAAACCGACCTGGGCACGCGCGCGGCTGGCGCCAAGCTGTATCCGGGACGGCGCATCGTGCAGCTGGATCGCGCGGCGCATGTGGCCACCGATGATCGCGGGGATACCTATCGCTACCGGCGCCTGCTGCTGGCCACCGGCGCCAAGGCGCGACGGCTGCCGGTCGAGGGCGGCCCGCGCATGATCCACTTCCGCACGCTGGACGATTTCAGCCGGCTGCAGCGCGAGGCCACGCCGGGCGACCTGGTGGGGGTGATCGGCGGCGGCTTCATCGGCGCGGAGCTGGCGGCCGCGCTGTGCGGTCACGGCTGCCGGGTGAGCATGCTGTTTCCCGAGGAACGGCTGGGCCAGGGGCGCTACCCCGACGGCTTGTCGCGTTTCCTCACCGAGTATTACCGCCAGCATGGCGTCGACCTGCGCCCCGGCGTGCGGGTGAAGCACAGCGAGCCCACCGACGGCGGCGTGGATCTGACCGTCAGCGATGGCTCCCTGCTGCGGCTCAAGACCGTGGCCGCCGGCCTGGGCGTGGTGCCGAACACCGAACTGGCCGAGCAGGCCGGGTTGGAGGTGGACAACGGCATCGTGGTCAATGAGCAACTGCGCACGGCCGACCCGGACATCTGGGCCGCGGGCGACGTGGCCAATTTCTACAGCGAGGCGTTGGGCCGGCGCCTGCGCGTGGAGCACGAGGACGCCGCCACCAGCATGGGCCGCCACGCCGGGCGGGCGATGACGGGCGCCAGCGAGCGCTATACGCACATCCCGTTCTTCTACTCCGACCTGTTCGACCTCGGCTACGAGGCGGTGGGCCTGCTCGATACCCGGCTGGAGGTGGTGGAGGACTGGAAGGAGCCCAACCGCGAAGGCGTGGTGTATTACCTGGAGCAGGGCCGCGTGCGCGGCGTGCTGCTGTGGAATGTGTGGGGCCAGGTGGACGCCGCGCGCGCGCTGATCGCCGAGGCCGGGCCGTTCACCGCCGCCGCGCTGAAGGGGCGGCTGCCGGTGGCGTAGGCGGGCAGGTACGAGGGGCCTTCATCAAGGCGCCATCGCCCGCTGGCGGGCTCCTACGTGAGTAGCCATTGCGCCACTGCCTGCGGCTGTTCCAGCTGCAGGTGATGGCCGCCGGCCAGGGTGTCGACGGCGATGTCGGGCACGCAGGCGGCGCGCTCGCGCATCATGGCCGCGGGTAGATACGGGGTCTCCGGCGTGGCCAGCAGCAATGCCGTGGGTGCCTCGACACCGCGGAGGAGGGCACGAATCTGCGCCTCGGCGAGGCGGATCGGGGTGGAGCGGGCCAGCCGCGGATCGCTGCGCCATTGCCAGCCGCCGTCCACCGTGCGCAGGCCGCGTTCGACGATGGGGCGCGCGAGCTCGGCGGCGAGGCCGCTGGCCATGGCGCGCGCCCGCGCGGCCTGCTCGATGTCGCGGAACACGCGCAGCGACTGCGCGTTGGGCGGCGGCGCCGCCAGCGCATGGCGGTAGCGCGTCAGCGTCTGCGTGCCGTCGTCGCCCAGCGGGCCCAGGCCTTCGATCAGCCATAGGTGCTCGATGCGTTCGGGCGCGGCGGCGGCCACCAGCGAGGCGATGCCGGCGCCTAGCGAATGGCCAAGCAGGGCGCAGCGCGGCAGCGCCAGCGCATCGAGCGCATCCAGCACCGCACGCACGTAGTCGGGATAGTGATAGCCGATGCCGGCGGGCAGGTGGTCGGAATGGCCGTGGCCGGGCAACTCCAGCGCGAGCACGTGGTAATGCGCGACAAGCCGTGGCGCCAGCGCGGCGAAGCTGGCGGCGTTGTCCAGCCAGCCGTGCAGGGCGACCAGCGGCGGTGCTTCGGGTGCGCCCCATTCCAGCGCGGCCAGCGTGAGCTGCGGCAGCGCGATGCGGCGTTCGCGCGGCGTGTTCACACCGGCCAGCCCGAGAGGTGGCGGCGCAGCAGCGCGGCGAGGCTGCGCACCTGTCCGGCATCATCGTTGAGCGCCGGGATGTAGCGCAGCTCCGCACCGCCGGCCTCGATGAAGAAATCGCGGTTCTGCATGGCGATCTCCTCCAGCGTCTCCAGGCAGTCCACCGCGAAGCCGGGGCAGACCACGTCGAGGCGCTTGACCCCGGCACCGGCCAGTTCGCGCACGGTGGCGTCGGTGTAGGGCGAGAGCCAGGTTTCGCGGCCCACGCGCGACTGGAAGCTGAGCAGCACGCGCGCATCGTCCAGGCCCAGCCGTTGCCGCAGCGCCTGCGCGGTGGCGCGGCATTGCTCGGGGTAGGGGTCGCCAAGCCGCGCGTAGCGCTCGGGGATGCCGTGGAAGGAGAGCAGCAGCTTGTCGCCCTGGCCGTGCACGGCCCACCACGCCTCGATGCTCGCCGCCAGCGCCTCGATGTGGGCGGGCTCGGCGTGGTAGTCGTTGATGAGGCGCAGCTCCGGTGGCCAGCGCAGTGCCTTCAGCGCGTCGGCCACAGCATCGATCACCGCGCCGGTGGAGGTGGCCGAATACTGCGGGTACAGCGGCAGCACCAGCAGGCGCCGCACGCCTTCGCGTTGCAGTTGCGCGATGGTCGGCGCCACCGCCGGTGCGCCGTAACGCATGGCAAGCGCCACGCGCACGCCTGCGCCCAGTTCCGCCTGCAGCGCGCCGGCCAGCGCCTCGCTGCGCCAGCGCAGCGGCGAACCCTGCGTGTCCCAGATGCGCGCGTAGGCGTGCGCGGAGCGCCGGGGACGCACGCGCAGGATCACGCCGTGCAGGATCGGCCACCATTTCCAGCGGGGGTAGTCGATCACCCGGCGGTCGGACAGGAACTCGGCCAGATACGGCCGCACGGCGGCGGCGGTGGGCGCGGTGGGCGTGCCCAGGTTCACCAGCAGTACGGCTGTCTGAACGGATGCCTGCGGCACAGGGGTGGAATGATCGGCGGGGCCGGTATAGTGGGCTTGGTCGGACATCGTGGCGTTCGTGTCGGGATGGCCGCAGTCTGCCACAGTCCCCGAGCTTCCCTGCCATTGCGTCGACGGAGTTGCCCATGTTCAAGACATCGCTGCATCGCCTGCTGTTGATTGGCACAGCCCTGCTGTTGCCGGCCATGGCCGCGCACGCGGAAGACCCGCCGCTGGTGCGCGCGCAGAATGCGGTCAACGTGCTCGCCGCCGTCGAGCAGTCGCCGGACAAATCCATCCCCACCGACCTCCTCAAGGAGGCGCGCGCCATCGTGGTGATCCCGAACCTGCTCAAGGCCGGCTTCATCTTCGGCGGCAGCCGTGGCGAGGGGCTGATCTCGGTGAAGGGCGCGGACGGCACCTGGTCCAACCCGAGCTTCATCACCCTGACCGGCGCCAGCGTCGGCTTCCAGATCGGCGTGTCCTCCACCGACGTGGTGCTGGTGTTCCGCACCCAGCATGGCGTGGATACCATCGAGAACGGCAAGTTCACCTTCGGCGTGGATGCCGCCGCCGTGGCCGGCCCGGTCGGCCGCAGCGCCAGCGCCGACACCGACCAGAACATGAAGGCGGAGATCTACTCCTACTCGCGCTCGCGCGGCCTGTTCGCCGGCGCGGCGATCAACGGCGGTGCGCTGCGCATCGACTACGACGCCAACGCGGCGGTGTACGGCGCGGGCATCACGCCGCGGCGCATCTTCGAGGGCGGTGTGAACAATGTGCCGCAGCCCGTGGTGGCCTTCCGCGACGCGCTCGAAGAGTACACTTCCAAGTAGCCGTCTTGTGCGAAGATCGGCAGCCCACGGGTGGAGCCGTTTCCGGCCCGGGTCGCCTCGAGGTACATCATGTTCGGATTGGACAGCGTCTGGCACTGGCTGCTTCTGCTGGTGATCGTGCTGGTGGTTTTCGGCACCAAGAAGATCGGCAACATCGGGCCAGATCTCGGCAACGCCGTGCGCGGCTTCAAGAAGGCGCTCAAGGGCGGCGACGATGAGGACGACAAGGCGAAAGCCGCGGCGCAGGCCAAGGAGCAGCTGCGTGCCGAACCGCCGGCCAGCACCAGCACGCAAAACCAGCACGACTCGCACGAGTCGAAGTAGGCGCGGCGAGGTTCGGTCACGATGATCGAGATCAGTTTCGCCAAACTGGTGCTGCTCGCGCTGATCGCGCTGATCGTGCTTGGGCCGGAGAAGCTGCCCGGCGCGGCGCGCACCGCAGGCGCTTTGTTGCGCCGCGTGCGCAACGGCTGGGAGAGCGTGCGCAGCGAGGTGGAGCGCGAGCTGGAGGTGGAGGAAATCCGCCGTGCCGCGCGCGAGGCCGCCGCCCGCGCCGAGGCCGCGCAAAGCGATTTCGTGGACAACGTGCAACAGATACGCGAGCCACTCGACGAAGCCGTGTCGACACTGAAATCGGCGGCCATGCCGGAGGCCGCCGGCGAGCTGCATGCCGAAGCGCATGTCGCGGCGCCGGCCGCAGCGCCGGCTGCAGCCGACCCACAGCAGGAGCTGCGCCTGCCGATGCCGCCCGCACCGGAGCCCGCGCATGGCCGCCACTGATCCCGACGACCTCGGCGGCGAGTTGCAGCAGGGGCTGTTCTCGCACCTGCTCGAACTGCGCGCGCGTCTACTCAAGGCGGTGGCCTGCGTGGTGCTGGTGCTGCTCGCCCTGGTGCCTTTCGCCAACCGTCTGTACGCCGAGCTGGCGGCGCCGCTGGTGGCGCGCCTGCCGCAGGGCGCGCACCTGATCGCCACCGAGGTGGCCAGCCCGTTCTTCACGCCGCTCAAGCTGGCCTTCTACGCCGCGCTGTTCATCAGCATGCCGGTGATCCTCTACCAGCTCTGGGCCTTCGTCAGCCCCGGCCTGTACAAGCATGAGAAACGCCTCGCGCGGCCGCTGCTGGCGGCGGCGCTGGGGCTGTTCTACCTGGGCTGCGCATTCGCCTACTTCCTGGTGTTGCCGGCGGCGTTCCGCTTCCTCACCGCGGTCACTCCGGCGGGCGTGGAGATGATGACCGACATCACGCATTACCTCGATTTCGTGATGCTGATGTTCTTCGCCTTCGGCCTGTGCTTCGAGGTGCCGGTGGCGGTGGTGATCCTCGCCGCGGTGGGCATCGTCGACCTCGCCAAGCTGCGCAACGCACGCCGCTACGCCATCGTCGGCGCCTTCGGCGTCTCCGCCGTGGTCACCCCGCCGGACATCACCTCGATGGTGATGCTGGCCATCCCGATGTGCCTGCTCTACGAGCTGGGCATCCTCGCCGTGCGCTGGCTGCTGCCGAAACGGGCAGGCTGAGGTATCCACCGGCCTGCGCGTGGGGTGGGCCGTTGGGCGGTGCTGTGCCGTCGTGCGGTGCGGCACCTTGCGCCTCCGAAGTCCCATCACCGGCAGCGGCCCGAAAGCTCAGGGCAAAAGCTTCATACGCACGGGTTGACGGGAAGTCTCCTACGGAATTGTTAGACCTTACCCTGCTACTTGAGCGAGGTAGGAATCGACGATATCCCACGTCGCGGTCAGTAGTTCAACACGCCTTTCACTAGTGGTGTCTGCCGCCTCACCGTGTCTCGCTGGGTCGGCCGCGGCCTTGATATGGTCAATAGGTTCCCGGTCTGTGCTCGCCACTTCGCGAAATTTCCCCCACTGAACCGCCTTACCCTTGTTGGATAGATCATGCGTTTCAGCGCAGTGATGTCGCAATGACTCCAAGGCACGGTAACAGTAAAACCCAGTGTCATCAGCGTTCTTCATGGCGGATACGAGGTCTGCAAAACAGCGCTGCAAGAATACGCCTCGAGGCCCATTCAGCTTGCCACGAAGCTTAATGAGAGAGGCTGTTAGGTCAATTGGCCGTTCTCGACTCGAGATACATGGCATATCGATGGGCCGTCTCAAACTCCACGTGCAACACCTTGCCGATTCTGACATAGGCTGTTGCGATGAGAACGTACAACGAACTGACCCTGGAAGAGCGAGTGGAGATTCAGCGCCGCTTGGAGGCGGGTGACAGCCTGCGTGCCATTGGCCGCTCGCTGGGACGTGCGACGAGCACGATCAGTCGCGAGCGCCGCCGGGCACGTGTCGACCCGGCGAACTACAAGGCGCAGGCGGCGCATCAGCGTAGTCGGGAATGCCGGAGCAAACCGCGCGTGACGCGAAAACTGGACGACCCTGCGCTGTGGGAAACCGTGCAGGCGCTGTTGCGGGCACGCTGGTCGCCGGAGCAGATCGCCGGGATACTGGCGAGGGCCTTTCCTGACGCGGCGAGCTATCGGGTGTCTCACGAAACGATCTACACCGCGGTGTACCTGGTGCCGCGCGGCGAACTGCGCAAGGAGTTGATCGACTGCCTGCGCCAAGGCCGCAGCACGCGCAAGCCACGCACGCGCGGGATGGATCGACGCGGCCAGATACCGAACATGCAGAGCATCCACGTACGTCCACCGGAAGTGGCGGATCGCTTGATTCCCGGACACTGGGAGGGCGACCTGATCAAGGGCGCCGGCAACCGTTCGTCCGTGGGGACACTGGTCGAACGCACCAGCGGCTTCGTGGTGCTGGCCAAGATGAGCAGCGCCAGCGCAGCCGACGTACTGGAGAGTTTTGGCAAGGCGCTGAAGAGCATCCCTGAAGCCTTGCGCAAGACGCTGACATACGACCAGGGTAAGGAGATGAGCTACCACGACGCCCTGACCTTGCGTACCGGCGTGCAGGTGTACTTCGCCGACCCGCACAGCCCCTGGCAGCGCGGCAGCAACGAGAACACCAATGGCCTGCTTCGACAGTACCTGCCCAAGGGCACCGACCTGTCGGTCTACAGCCAGGACGAGCTCAACCAGATCGCCCTCAGCCTCAACACCCGACCGCGAAAGCGTCATCAATTCCGTACCCCGCTGGAGGTCTACAACGACCACCTGAGGCTCGCCGAAGCAAGCGCCGGAACAATTCATTGATCATGTTGCACGTGGACCTTGAAACCGCCATGCCAAAGACATAATCTATTGAACGTTCGCGATTTATTACACGAGTTATTTCAAGGTCATAGGCATGTCCAATCAAGTAACCAATCGCATCCAACTGACTCCGAACTAAGTTCATCACGACATTTCGAAGATCGAAGATGTCCCATTCATGGGGGCTCTCTACTGTTACCGCGACCTGATTCAGGATAATGCTCACGTGAGCTTCGCCCGTGGCACTCGAAGTCACGTGAGAAAAGTCCAAGGAAAACGCAAGAGATAACTGGGCTCGCTCCGGAAGCACAACACCTTGGAATAGGTACTGATGTGTCATATAAGGCCTAACTAGATTTATCCCCCGCATCCGGGGTGTTGCACCGGATGGTGGTGTCGTGGCTGCCGCGCCGTCAAGCGTGTTTCCCTGCGCAAACCATCGCCTTGCGCACCATCGGCAGCCGGCTTGCGACCATTGCTCGACTTGCAACACTTCGCCGGTGCGGGCGTAACCGGTTACGCGGTGGAAACAGGAGCGTAATGGGGCGCGAGTGACGGGCTGGTGGCTGGGTGTCGCGGGTTGTCCTGGCTTGGCGGCTGTCGATGCGGGCGGGATTAATCATGCGCTTCCGGCTCGATCACGTGCGGCACGAAGCGCGCGCTGTCCCGGGTGATCAGCCCGGCGTCTTCGCGCAGGCCCATGCCGCAGGCGTGGTCGCCCACTACCCAGCTGCCGATCAGCGGGTAATGGCCGTCGAAGGCGGTGAGCGGGTGATAGGCCTGGCGGATGCCGGGGCCGAAGTAGGGGCCGTCGGTGGCCTCGGTGCGGCCGTCGGGCAGGCGGATGGCGATGTTGGCGCCCTCGCGCGAGTGCAGCGGCTTGCGCACCCAGCCGCGTGGCAGGTCGCCGTCGTCGTCGAACTGTGCGGGCAGCAGGTTGGGGTGGCCGGGGTGGGCTTCCCACAGCAGCGGCAGGATGCCCTTGTTGCTGAGGATGGCTTTCCACGGCGGCTCGATCAGTTGCAGGCCGGAGCGCGGCAGGTAGTGGCCGAAATCCTCGGCGAACAGGTCTTCCAGCGGGTAGAGCTTGAACAGGCAGCCGATCGCCTCGTCGTCGAGGTTGGTGAAGCGGCCGTCCGTGCTGATGCCGATGTCCTCGATAGCTAGCGGCGAGGCGGTGATGCCGGCCTGCAGCGCGCAATCGCGCAGGTACTCGGTGGTGCCCTGGTCCTCCACCGAGTCGCGCACGGCGGCGAAGTGGAAAGGGCGCGCGATGACGGGTGCGAGTTCGCCAAAGCGTTCCACCAGGGCTTCCTGGATCGCGTTGAACTGGTCGCTGCCGGGCGGCAGCACACCGGCGCGCAGTTGGTCTTCCAGCCACTGCCACTGGAAGAACGCCGCCTCGTAGAGCGAGGTGGGCGTGTCGTAGTTGAGCTCGTAGAGCTTGGCCGGGCCGTGGCCGTCGTAGGCGAAATCCATGCGGCCGTAGAGGTGCGGCGCGCGCTGGCGCCAGCTGGCGGCGATCCAGTCCCAGTACAGCGGTGGAATGCCTAGCCGGGCGAGGTCGCGCTCGCTGCCCACCACGCGCTCGACCATGGCCAGCGCCATCTGGTGCAGCTCGGCGGTGGGCGCTTCGATGTCCTCCTCGATCTCGCGCAGGCTGAAGGCGTAGTACGCCGTCTCGTCCCAGTAGGGCGCATCGTCGATGGTGTGGAAGCCGAAGCCGCAGGCGGCGGCCTGGGCGCGCCAGTCGGGGCGTTCGGTGCAGGCGACGCGGTGCATCAGCTGCCGAAGCCGTGGAAGCTGCTGCGGCTGCCGCCGAGGCGACCGAAGCCGCCGCGGCTCAGGGTGGAGACACGGCTTACCGTCGTGGTGCGGTTGGGGGCGCTGGAAACGTCTTCCATGGGCCGGCCGCTGGCGGTGCGAGCGCCACCGCCGTAGTAGCCGCCCGACGAGTAGTAACCACTCGAATAACTGCTGCCGGCGTAGCTGTTGCCGCCGTTCGGCAGGTTGTTGAGCGGGTTGTCGTATTTGGGATGACGCCAGACGTCCCAGCGGTTGCGGAAGGCGGGGGCGCTCTGGAAGGCGCCGATCGGGGTGGTGCCGCGCATGGCTTGGGAGAGCATGAAGCCGGCCATCAGTGGGCCGAAGAAGCTGTGGCCGTTGACGTTGTTCTGCACGCACTTGTCGGCGCCGTAGTCGGCTTCGCAGGCGGTGGCGCTGGTGTAGGCAGGTGCCTCGGCTTCGGCCAGTTGGTGCGCCTTGAGGTAGGCGTCGCTGCACGTGTTGACGTCGTGGGTGGCGGCGGTGCAGGCCTCGACCGAGGTGTACAGCCCGCTGCGGGTGTGGTCGGGCTCGTTGCTGCCGCAGGCGCTGAGCAGCAGCGGGGCGCTGCCCATCAGCAGCAGGGTGGCGGTGCGCGATCGCTTCATGCGTTGCTCCGTAAGTTCCTTCACCAGTATGTCAGCTGAACCGGCGTTCAGGCCAGCGCCTCGGCCAGCTCGTGCAGGTCGGTGATGTGTTCCTCCCACCAGCGCGGCTCGGCGGCGAACGGGAAGGCGGCGGGGAAGGCGCCGTCGTGCCAGCGCTGGGCGATCCAGCCGGCGTGGTGCACTTGGCGCATGGCGCGCAGCGCGGGGATCAGCGCCAGCTCCGCGTGGTCGAAATCGCGCATCTGCGTGTAGCCGTCCAGCAGCATGCGCAAGGCGGCCGCGTCGCCGGCAAGCATCCACAGATCCTGCACCGCCGGGCCCATGCGCGCGTCGTCGAGGTCGACGAAGTGCGGGCCGGCGTCGGTCCACAGCACGTTGCCACCGTGGCAGTCGCCGTGCAGACGCAGCGTGCGCAGCGGGCCGACGGCCGCGTAGCGGGCGGCCACGGCGGCGTCCACGCGCCGCGCGGCGGCGCGGTAGGCGTCGTGGCGATGGGCGGGCAGCAGGGACGAGGCCAGCACCGCCTGCATCGGCGCCTCGATCATCGTGGCGCGGTCGAGCGTGCCGCGATGGGCGAAGCCGGCGCGCGCGCCCACCGTGTGCAGGCGGGCGATCAGCCGGCCCAGCCATTCCAGCTGTTCGCGTGATTCCAGCGTGGGCGCGCGGCCGCCGTGGCGCGGGCTGAGCGCATAGCGGAAGCCGCCGTGGTGGTGCAGCGTGTGCCCGGCAAAAGCCAGCGGTGCCACCAGCGGCAGCTCGGCATCCGCCAGCTCCCGCGCGAAGGCGTGTTCCTCGTCGATGGCCGCATCGCTCCAGCGGCCGGGGCGGTAGAACTTGGCGATCACCGGCGCGGCGTCCTCGATGCCCACCTGCCACACGCGGTTCTCGTAGCTGTTCAGCGCCAGCAGGCGGCCATCGGGCCACAGGCCGCAGGCGGCCACGGCGTCGAGCACCAGGTCGGGCGTGAGGCTGGCGTAGGGAGCGGCGTTCACCGGGCCGCCGCTGGCTCGACCGGCACCACCGCCATGGTGAGGCGCGAGGTGCACACCAGACGTTGCCGATCGTCCTCGATGCGGATTTCCCACACCTGCGTGCTGCGGCCCAGGTGCAGCGCCCTGGCGGTGCCGGTGACGGTGCCTTCGCGCACGCCGCGCACGTGGTTGGCGTTGATCTCCAGCCCCACGGCGCGGAATTTCGCCGGATCGAGCGTGAGCATGGCCGCGGTGCTGCCCAGCGTCTCGGCCAGTGCCACCGAGGCGCCGCCGTGCAGCAGGCCGTAGGGCTGGTGGGTGCGGCTCTCCACTGGCAGCGTGCCGGCGAGCCAGTCCTCGCCGATGGCGGTGTAGCGGATGCCCAGCGTCGCCATCAGCGTGTTGGCGGTCCAGCCGTTGATGCGGTCGAGGTCGGTGTCCTGTTGCCAGATGCCCATGATCGTGGTCGCGTGTGGTGGAGGCCGCATTGTCGGCTGCCCGGCATCGCGGCGACAATGCGCGGGTGTTTACCGTCACCCTGAAGAAATCCGGCCGTCGCTTTGCCGTGGCCGCGGACGAGACCGTGCTGGAGGCCGCGCAGCGCGCCGGCATCGCCTTGTCGTATTCCTGCCGCTCGGGCATTTGCGCCAGCTGCAAGGCCACCTTGCTGGAAGGCCGCTGCGTTTACCCACGCCACCCGCCGCTGGCGCTGGATGCCGACGAGCGTGCCCATCACGCGGTGCTGCTGTGCCAGGCCGTGCCGGCCAGCGACCTGGTGCTGCGCGCGCGCGAGGTGCCGACGGTGGAGGACATCGCGCGGCGCGAGCTGGCCGTGCACGTGGTGGACAAGCGAGTGCTGGCACCCGACGTGACCGGGCTCCACCTTGCGCCCGCCGAGGGCGAGTCGCGGCTGCGCTGGCTGCCGGGGCAATACCTGGACGTGCTGCTGCCCGATGGCCGGCGGCGACCGTTCTCCATCGCCAACGGCCCGCGCGCGGATGGCCTGATCGAACTGCACGTGCGCCACGTGGCCGGCGGCGGCTTCACCTCGCAGGTGGCCGCCGGGATGGCGGTGGGCGATCGGCTTCGCATCGAAGGCCCGCTGGGCACCTTCGTGGCGCGCGAGGATTCGGAACGGCCGCTGCTCTTCATGGCCGGCGGCACCGGTATCGCGCCGGTGAAGGCCTTGATCGAGCACTTCATCGAGCTGGGTACGCGCCGTGCGATGACGCTGTACTGGGGCGTGCGCACGGAGGCCGACCTGTACCTGCGCGCGCAGATCGAAAGCTGGCGGCGGCAGGCGCCACAACTGGGCTTCGTGGCGGTGTTCTCGAACGCGGCGGCGAATGATGGTGCGCGCCATGGCCTGGTGCACGAGGCGGTGCTGGCCGATCACCCCGGGCTCGCCGCGCACGATGTCTACATGAGCGGCCCGCCGCCGATGATCGAGGCGGCGCGCCATCGCTTCGTGGCCACCGGCTTGCCGGAAGACCGGCTTTACTACGACTCCTTCGCCTACGCGCCCGACGTGCTGGCGCAGATCATCGCCAGCCGCGCAGGGTTCCACTTCTGAGGTTTTGATGGGCAACGAAGCCGAGCCAACGTCTTGCCGTTCGCCCTGAGCGTAGGCCCGCAGGGTCGGAGTCGAAGGGTGATCGCTTGGGTGGCGCTTCGACTTCGCTTGCCATCGCAAGCTACGCTCAGCGCGAACGTCGTTTGAACCGGGTATCGCCGCTGAAGGCGAATTACTTGTTGCCCTTGGCCGTGGGCAGTTGCGCCTGCTGCCAGGCGTAAACGCCGCCTTCGAGCGCGTGCACGCGGGAAAAGCCCGCCTTGACCAGCCGCTGGGCGGCCTTGGCGGCGTTGCCGCGGCCATCCTTGTCCATCACCACCACCGGCAGTTCCTTGGCCTTGGCCAGGTCCTTGTGCTCGGGGTCGAACTGGCTCATCAGCACGTGGCGCGCGCCGGGCACGTGCATCTTCTCGAAATCGGCGATGGCCGAAAGATCGATCAGCAGCGGGTTGTCGCGGTTGATGAGCTGGGTGAGCCCGGCCGGGGTGAGCTCCTTCACCTTGCCCAGCAGGATGCCCGCCTGGGTGATGGCGAGGCCCACCACGAGAACCGCCAGCAGCGCGGCCAGCGCCATGTGGTTGCCGATGAACTGGGGCAGCTTGTGCAGGAAATCTTGCATGTCGGTTCCGAAGGAGGTGCTGGCGGTCGAACCGGCGATTATACGGGCTTAGTGCTGGTCGATATCCGGCAGGCCGCTTTCCAGCCACCAGTGCTTGGCCTGGTCGTCGTAGCGCCAGAGCTGGCGCTCGGTGATGCTGCGTTCCGCCTGGGTGTGCACGTTGACGAAGCGGATCTGCACGGTCTGCTGCACCTCGGTGTCGCTGAGCGCCGCCGGGCCGTTGCCGTCGTCGTAGTCGGTCACGCGCACCTGCTCGAAGCGTTCGATGTCGAGGTCGGTGGGCGGGTGGGCCTTGAGCACCTTGGGATCGACGAACTGCAGGGCGCTTTGCAGGCCACCCCAGCGCACGGCGCTGCCGTAGGCGTTGAGCGTATTGGTGAGGCTGTCGCTGCGCGTTTGCCGCGCGCAACCGACAGCGAGCAGCGTGGTGGCGAGGACGAGCGGAAGCAGGCGGCGCATGGGCGGGTATCCCGAGGGTGACCGCGCCATTGTGCGGCGAGGCCGGGCCCGGCTTCAATCGCGCCGCTTGGCGACGAAGCGCGACGCGAGCGTGGCGGCCGGCTTGCCGTCCGTGCCCGGCACGCGGCACGCCACTTCGATGCGTGCCTTGCCGCGCGCGGCCAGCGTGGCGAAAAACGGAGCCCAGTCCGCGCCTTCGGCCAGCTGCGCCTCGGCGAGAAAATCCGTCCATACCGGTGCCAGGTAGCGCACGCTGGATTCGCCCACGTAGACGTCGCAATCCAGGCCGCGCCCGCGCAGCGCCAGTTCCACCAGCGCCCAACTGGCCAGCGTCATCAGGCTGGTCAGGCTGCCGCCGAAGGCGCAGCCCTTGTCGTTGATATTGGGCGCCAGCGGCGCGCGCAGCGCGAGGCGGTCGGCATCGTGCGCCGCCAGCTCCAACGCCATGGCGCGGGCGAGCGGGATTTTTTCGCGGATGAAATGGATGAGGTCGGTGGCGGCGTGGGACATCGGCGTGAAGGGAAAACGGGGACGCGGCATTGTAGTGCCGCGCCCCCGAGTCCACGCCGGAACGGAGGGCTTACGGTGTCGCGGTGGCGGTGATGCTGGCGCCGCTGAACGGCGTCGTCGCCGCGACCGCGATGAAGTAGTCGCGGCCGCTGGCGGGCTGGTTGATGGACACCGATTCGCGGTTGGTCGAGCCGGTGGACTTGGCGTCGTAGCGGGTGGCCGAAGGCCAGCCGCTGGCGCTGACGTAGAGATCGGCGTTGCCGCTGCCGCCGCCGGTGTTCACGTCGAGCCGGCGGGTGCCGGCGGGTACGCGGATGTAGAAATACTGCAGGTCGCCGGCGCGCGGCGTGTCGGTGATGGACGTGGTGCAGCCGCTCTGCAGCTGGTAGCCATCGCCGGAGGTGCAGTTGCCAGGTGGCGGCGGGTTCGCGGTGGCCGAGGCGGTGGCGGTGAGGCTGACGCCGCTGAACGGCGCCTGCGCGTCGACGGCGATGTAGTAATAGCTGCCGGCCACGGGCTGGTTGATGACCACGGATTCGGTGTTGCCGGCGCCGGTGGAACTGGCGTCGTAGCGGGTGGTCGAGGGCCAGCCGCTGGCGCTGACGTAGAGGTCGGCGTTGCCGCTGCCGCCAGCGGTGCTCACGACGAGCTGCTGCGTGCCGGCCGGGATGAGCAGGTAGAAATACCGCAGGTTGCCGGCTTGCGCAGTGTCCGGCACGTTGATCGGGCAGCCGCTTTGCAACGCATAGCCATCGCCCGGCGTGCAACCACCCGGCGTGGGTGTGGGCGTGCCGCCACCATCGCTGCTGCCATTGCCGCCGCAGCTGGTGGTGTCGCCCTGGTGGGTGTTCAGGCAGGAGAGCCAACGCGTCCAGTCCGCGTCGTGGCTGGTGCGGATCGAGGCGAGATAGCTGCCATAGGCGGTGTAGTTGCCCGGGCGGAAGTCGCCCAGGATGGTGTTCACCTCGTCCGTGTGGTTCTCGAACATGTAGCGCACGCCGAGGTAGCCCCAGCGGTACACGCGCTCCTGGCCGCTGTTGTAGTCGTTGGCGAACACGGTGCTCAGCGGGTACTGGCCGGTGCCGGCATCCGCGATGGCTTCCGGGTAGGGAAGGCCGCGGTAGGAGTAGGACATGTACTCGGCCAGGCCTTCGATCCACCACACGGTGGGCTGGCTGGTTTCGGCGCTGAAGTCGCCGTACATGTCGTAGCGGCCGTCGAGGTAGTGCACGTACTCGTGGGTGAGGTTCCACACCTGGAAGTCCGGGCGCAGCCATTCCGCCTCGTAGGCGACGAAGCGCGGCTGGTTGGCCGGGTCGGCCGGGTTGCCTTCGAGGTAGATGCCGCCATTGTTGGTGTCGTTGCCGAAGATCGCGCCGGAGTAGGTCTGGTAATCCGTGCTGCTGTGGAAGATCACCAGCTCCAGCGTCTTGTTGTTGTCGTCGGCCACCGGAGTGTCGTGGTCGCCCACCTTCTGGTGGAAGAAGCCTTCTTCGCCCATGACGGTGTTGCAGACCTGGGTGACCTGCGCCGGCGTCAGCGCCTGCGCGCGCAGGTGCAGGTCGGTGCTGCACTGGTGATCCACCGGCAGCACCGCCTGGGCAAGCTGGGTGCGGAAGTTGCAGATGCCGTAATAGCTGCAGTCGGCATGGTCGTAGTAGTCGGCGATGTCGGCGGTGGACACCCAGACCGAGGCGCCGGCGCCGGTCATGCCGTAGCTGTTCAGCACTGACTTCACCAGTGGCTGCACGGTGGGCACGAGCGAGGGGTATTGCAGGAAGCGCGCCATTTCGCGGCCGGCGTTGGCGAGCAGGTACTCGTTGTTCGTGCCGGCCTCGGCGGCGTTGCGGCCGATGAAACCGGACAGCGCTGTGGTGATGCTGCCGTCGGCCTGCACCGCCGCCTGGAAGTCGGCGTTGTAGTGGCCGCGGAACAGCACGGTGAACACGTTGTTCACCGCCGTCATCATGTAGAAGTACGGGTGGTAACTGGCGTTGTAGCGATCCAGCAGGTCGCGCAGCGTGGGCAGCTGGTGCGCGTTCTCGCCGGCGCTGTCGATCAGGGTGACGAACTCGGCCAGCACGGCGCCATGGCTGTCGTTGACGTCGTGGAAATGCGCGTTGGCCACGAAGCCGTCCAGCGCCGGACGGATCGCGTTCTTCAGCGCGGTGCCGTAGCTGCCCACATCGGTGGGGTCGTAATACTGCGCGTAGTAGCCGGCGCGCAGGAACAGGATGAGCTGCAGCGTGCCGTTGGCGTTGTTGCCGGCGTAGCTGCCGTCGTTCCCCAGCAGCGCATTGGCCACGGTGACCATCTTGGCCTCGCCGAACACCTGGCCTGCGGTGCTGCCGGTCAGGCTGAAGAAGGTGTTGATGCAGCTGTCCACGTCGGCGCCGCGGATCAGCGCCACCAGCTGGCTGCCGCTGGCGGCGGCGAAGGCCTGCGGATCGCAGGGGGTGGTGGCCAGTGCGCGCAGGCGCCTGGCGGTAGGGGTCGGACGGTCATAGTCGGCGCGCAGCGGCACCTTCGAGCTGGATTGCGGCGGTCGCTGGGCGGGCGTCAGCGGGCGGGCCTGCTGATGCGGAACCGGCTGGATGTCGAGCGTGGACAGCCGCAGCGCGGCGGCATGCGGCGGTGGCGTGGCGTGCGGCGGGTTGTTGTGTTGACGCGTGGCGGCTTGGCTGGCGCTGCAGGCCAGCAGCAGGGCAGCCGACAACGCGCTGCGCACGGGCAGCGAACTCTTGCGAGGCATATGGATTTCCTCTGGTGGTGATCCCCCTGGTTGCCGCGGCGGCGCGAAGGCCGGGCCGCGGCACGATGATGCTAGGCGCGGCGACGGCAAGGGGATTGATCCGAATCGACGGCAAACATGCGGCATTCGTCCCATTGCCGCAAAACCTGACGGCGGTCACGCTGACGTTTGGACGTCCATCGTTACCACCGCGGATTGGTGGGTTTTCCGGGCGGCCGGATGAAGCCTCCCGCACGGCGCGGCATGCGCCATGGGCTCCGGGTCAGGCAAACGGCTGATCGATGGCGGGCGAGGGCGGGGTGAACCAGGCGGCACCGTCGGCGGTGACGTGGAAGTGGTCTTCCAGCCGCACGCCGTAACGGCCGGGCACCACGATCATCGGCTCGTCGCTGGCGCACATGCCGGGGGCGAGCGGGGTGGCGTCGCCGCGCACGAGATAGGGCGCTTCGTGGATGGCCAGGCCGCAGCCGTGGCCGGTGCGGTGCGGGACGCCGGGCAGGCGGTAGCCGGGGCCGAGGCCGGCGCGCTCCACCACGGCACGCGCGGCGGCGTCCACCGTCTCGCAGGCCACGCCGGGGCGCGCGGCGTCGAACGCGGCGCGTTGCGCGGCGTGTTCCAGTGCCCAGGTTCGCTCCACCTCGCCGTCGACGCGGCCGTAGGCGTAGCAGCGGGTGATGTCGGAGTGGTAGCCCTGCACCGTGCAGCCGGTGTCGATCAGCACGAGCTGCCCGTGTTCCAGCCGCTGCTCGCCGGGCAGGCCGTGCGGGTAGGCGGTGGCCTCACCGAACTGCACGATGCAGAAGGTCGAGCCGTTGTCGGCACCCAGTGCGCGGTGCGCCTCGTCGATGAAGCGCGCGAGCTCGCGGTTGCCGATGCCGTCGTGGAGGATGCCGGCGGCGAGCCGGTGCACGGCGAGCGTCATCGCGGTGGCCTGCCGCATCAGCGCCAGTTCGGCGGGCGATTTCGCCATGCGGCAGCCGTCGATGAGCATGCTGGCGTCGGAGCAGTGCTGGCCCAGCGCCGCGCCCAGCCGCACGGCGACGCCATGCGGCGCGGCCGGATCGAGGGCGAGCGTGCCGGCGTGGCGCTCGCGCAGCGCGGCGGCCACGAGCTGGTACGGGCTGTCGTGTTCCTCCCATGCCCGCACGTCGGCGTCGATGGCGAGCACGGCGGCGAGCGAGCCGAGTTCGAAGGCCGGGCAGACGACGATGGGGGCGCCGCGCGCGGTGAGCAGCAGCGCCACCAGCCGCTCGCTGGCGCCCCAGGGGATGCCGGTGAAGTAGCGCAGCGAGCTGCCGGCGGTGACCAGCAGCGCATCGATGCCGTCGGCGCGCATCAGGGATCGGACACGGGCGAGGCGGGCCTGGTATTCGTCGGCGCCGATCGGGGCGGCGCCGTCTGGCCATGGCGCCAGCCGGGCGCGCGCCTGCGCCAGACCGAGGCCGCCGATCTGCCGCGTGCTCATGCCGGTGTGCCGGCGTCGGCGGTGATGTCGTCGCCGCGCCAGCGGCCATCCACCAGTCGCGCGATGCCGTCGGGGTTGCGCTCGCGCAGCTCGGGCGGCAGCAGCGCATCGGGCACGTGGTCGTAGCAGTGCAGCGCGGCGAAGCGGCGGATCGCCGCGGGCATGCCCACGGCGGTGAAGCCGGGGTGGCCGGTGCTGGGCCAGGGGCCGCCGTGGTTCATCGCCGCGCTCACCGCCACGCCGGTGGGCATGCGGTCGGCGATCAGCCGGCCTACGCGCGGGCGCAGGGCGTGCAGCAGGCGCGCGCGTTGCGCCTCGTCGCGACCGTCGGTGGCGGCGTACACGGTGCCGGTGAGGTTGCCTTCGAGCGCGGCCACCACGGCCAGCAGGTCGGCCTCGCCTGGCGTGCGCAGGAAGAGGCTCAGCGGGCCGAAGGCCTCGCGCTGCAGTTCGGCGGGGTGTTTCAGGAAGGCGCGTGCGTCCACCTGCAGCAGGGTGGGCTGGAAGCGGAAGCCCGGGGCGACGGCGTGGCCGCCGACGAGGCAGCTGGCGCCCCAGCCTTGCAGGGCTTCCACCGCCTCGGCCAGGCCTTGCTGCACGCCGCGCGCGAGCAGCACGCCGGCTTCGGCGGCCTTGAAGCGGGCCACGGCCGCAGCGACGAAGGCATCGCCGTCGGCGCCTTCCGGCACGATCACCAGGCCAGGGTTGGTGCAGAACTGGCCGCTGCCGGCGGTGCAGGAGGCGAAGAATTCCGCCGCCAGCGCCGCGCCGCGTTCGGCCAGCGCGCCGGGCAGCAGGAACACCGGGTTGATGCTGGACATCTCCAGATAGGCCGGCACGCCCGCCGCGTCCGCCGCCGCCTTCAGTGCCATGCCGCCGGCGCGACTGCCGGTGAAGCCGATCGCGCCCAGCCGCGCATCGCCGGCCAGGCGCAGGCCGAGCGCGTGCTCGTAGCCGTGGAGCAATTGCACCATGGCGGCGGGCAGTCCCGCGTCGAGCACGGCGCGATGGGCGAGCTGGGCCAGTCGTTCGCAGGTAGCCGGGTGCGCGGGGTGCGCCGTGGCGATCACTGGCGCGCGGGCGGCGATGGCCGAAGCGAAATCGCTGCCGGCGACGGCGTTGAAGGCGAGCGGGAAATTGTTCGGCCCGAACACCGCCACCGGCTTGCCGAGCGGCGCGTAGTGCGAGCGCAGGCCGGCGGCGGTGTCGATGGTGGGCAGCGTCCAGGCGTAGTCGCGCGCCGCCTTGGCCGCCAGGCGCAACTGGCGCGTGGTGCGCGGCAATTCCACCTGCAGCAGGCGCGCTTCGGCGGGCAGGGCGGTTTCGGCGTGGGCCAGCGTGGCGAGGGTCGGCGCGTCCGCGTCGATGGCCTTGGCATAGGCTTCGAGGAAGCCGGCGATGCGCGCGGGCGAGGTGTCGGCGAGCTCCCCGGCGGCGGCGCTGGCGGCGGCCAGCGCGGCCTCCACGTCGGCCGCGCCGCAGCGGGGGTAGGCCGGGCCGATCGGTTCGCCCGTGGCCGGGTCGAAGGCGCGGAAGCTGCCGGTCAGCGCCTGCGGTTCGCGCCAGGTACCGGCGATCAACAGTGGCTGCATGGCCATGTCAGTGCCCCGGACGGCTGGCGTGGGCAGTGCGGATCACGCGCAGCGCGGCCGCGCGCTCGGCGCCTTCCAGCGGCAGGCGCGGCGCTCGCACGCGCTCGCTACCCATGCCCACCTCCTGTTGCACGAGCTTGATGAGCTGCACGAACTTGGGCACGGTGTCGAGCCGGAGCAACGGCAGGAACCACGCATAGAATTCGGCCGCTGTCGCATAGCCGCCGGCGCGGGCCAGCTCGAACAGGCGCACCGACTCGCGCGGGTAGGCGTTGACCAGGCCGGCGATCCAGCCGGTGGCGCCCATCGCGACGCCTTCCACGATGGCGTCGTCCATGCCCACCAGCAGTTCCAGCCGCTCGCCCAGCAGCGATTTCAGTGCGGCGAAGCGGCGCACGTCGCCGGAGGATTCCTTCACCGCCTGCACGTTGGGATGTTCGGCAGCGAGCTGGGCGATCTGCTCGGGCGAGAAATCGGTCTTGTACGCCACCGGGTTGTTGTAGAGCAGGCACGGCAGATCGGTGGCCGCGATGACGGCGCCGACGTGCGCGCCCATCTCGCGCCAGTCGGTGGAGTACACGTAGGGCGGCAGCACCATCAGGCCGGCGCAACCGGCCGCCTTGGCCGCGCGCGCCAGGCGCACGCCTTCGTCGGTGGACAGCGCGGCGATGCCGGGGATCACCGGCGCGCGGTCGCCGATGGCGTCCACCAAAGTGCGCATGATCGCCACCTTCTCCTCGAACGACAGCGTGGCCGCCTCGCCCAGCGAGCCCAGCGGCACGATGCCGGTGCAGCCGGCGTCGATCAACTGGCGCGCATGCTGCGCGAGGAAGGCGTGGTCGACGCTGTCGTCGGCGGCGAACGGCGTGGTGATGGCGGGGATGACGCCGCGCCAGAGGGAAGGCTTGCTCATGGTTCGTTCTCGTCGGTCGATTCGGCAGGGAGAAAACCGGCCAGCGTGGCTAGCCGGGTGGGAAACAGCGGCGGACGGCCCAGGCCGCCACGCGGGAAGCGGCCCAGCTCGGCCAGCGCCGCGCCGCAGATACGGCCCTGGCAGGCGCCCATGCCGCAGCGCGTGGCAAGGCGCGCGCTGCGGGCATCCGGGCAGTCGTCCAGCGCGGCCAGCGGCACGTCCTCGCAGCGGCAGACGATGGTGTCTCCGTCGGCCAGCCCACGCAGGCGCGGGTCGAGCGCGAAGTGCCGTGCCAGCAGCGCGGCGAAGGCGCGCGTGCGCGCTCGGCGTGGAAGCAGGGTGCGCGCCTGCGTGAGCGCGCCGGCGGCGACATGGCCGGCGATGGCGCCTTCGAGCCGCGCGGCGGCGAGGCCGCCGATGCCCAGTGCCTCGCCGGCGGCGAGCACGCCGGGCTGGCTGGTGCGCAGGAGTTCGTCGACCCGCACGCTCGGGTGCGTGCCGCTGTGATCGAGCGCGCAGCCCAGCAGCGCGGCCAGCTCGACGTTGGGCAGCAGGCCGTAACCCAGCGCGAGGGACTCGCAGGCGAGCCGGTGCGTGCCGTGGGCGTCGCGCCAGGTCACCGCACGCAGGCGATCCTCGCCGAGGGCGTGGGTCACGAAGCTGCCGCAGCGGTACGGCACGCCGGCGAGCCGCGCGCGCAACTGCGCCGCCTGCCACGCCCGCGCGGGCCAGCGCCACAGCTGCGCGGCGAAGGCGGCGAGCTGCGCGCCGCGCGCCTGTTCGAGGATGCCGAGCACGTGCGCGCCATGCCTGCGCAAGGTGGCGGCGGCGGCCAGCAGCAGCGGCCCGCTGCCGGCCACCAGCACGCGCTTGCCCGCCAGCGGCCAGCCCTGCTTGGCCAGCGCCTGCAGGCCGCCGGCGCCGCTGACGCCGGGCAGCGTCCAGCCGGGGAAAGGCAGCAGCAGCTCGCGTGCGCCGGTGGCGAGGATGAGGTGGGCGGCGTCGATCTCCAGCGCGCCGGTGGGCGATTCCGCGAGCAGCCTGCGGCCATCGGCGGCGACGATCTGGTGCTGCGCGCGCCAGCTCACCCGGTGGGTCAGCGCGGCGCTGGCGTTACGCGCCGCGCGCGGCATGCCGTGCCGCGTGTCGTGCCGCCAGACCTGGCCGCCAGGCTGCGGCTGCGCGTCGAGCAGGATGACGCGGGCGCCATGGCTGGCGGCGCTGGCGGCGGCCGCCAGCCCGGCTGGGCCGGCGCCGACCACGGCGACGTCGCAGGCCTCACGCACGGGTAGCCACCCGCATGCCTTCGCGTGCCGGCGTCATGCAGGCGCGCTGGTGGGCATGGCCGTCGATGGTCACGCGGCATTCGAAACACACGCCCATGCCGCACAGCGGCGCGCGGGGCTGGCCGTGCACGCTGTGGCGGAACGCGGCCGATGCGATCCGCGCCACGGCGGCGGCCACGCTGGCGCCTTCCGACACCTCGACCAGCCGGCCGTCGACGTGCAGGCACACCTTCTTCGGTGCGTTCATGGCAGTACCCGCGACGGCGCGTAGGGCGCGGGGTCGATGGCGGGTGGGCGGCCCAGGAGGAGGTCGAGCAGCAGCTGCGCGCTGCCCGGCGCGGTGGTGACGCCCAGGCCTTCGTGGCCGGCGGCCACCCAGACGTCCGTCCGCTCCGGCACGGCGCCGAGATAGGGTCGCCCGTCGGGCGTGGCGGGGCGAAAGCCGGTCCAGGCGCGGATCGCCTGCCGCTCGCGCAAGCCGGGCATGAAGCGGAAGGCACGGCGCAGCATGCGCGCGAGCATCGCCGGCGACACGGCGGGGTCGGTGGCGCCGAACTCGCGCGAGGAACCCACCAGCAGTTGCCCGCTGGGGCGTGGCTGCACGTTGAAGGCCACGCTGCTGGCGGCGTCGCCATGCGCGCTGTCGGCATAGCCCATTTCCAGCACCTGGTGGCGCAGGAGATCGGGATAACGGTCGGTGATGACGAGGTGCCCCTTGCGTGGGCGCAGCGGCAGTTCGGGCAGCAGCTCGGGCAGGGCGCAACCGGTGGCGACCAGGATGGGCCCGTGCAGGGTGCTGCCGTCGTCCAGCGTGGCGCGGTGATGGCCGAGCCGGCGTACGGCACGGCCGGCGTGCAGGGTGGCGCCGCGCCGGCAGGCGCGCTGCACCAGGTGCTGCGCCACGCGCGGCGGGTACACCACGGCCTCCCGCGGCACCAGCAGGCCGCCGCGCAAATCCGGCGCCAGCGCCGGTTCGGCCTCGCGCAATTGCCGCGCATCCAGCGCGATGGCGTGGCCGCCGGCCGCCGCGATGCGCGCCACGCGGGCGGCGATGGCGGCGGCCTGCGCGTCGGTCGCGGCCACCCACAGCGTGCCGCAGCGGGAGAACTCCGCGCCGGGCAGCCCGGCCAGGGTTTCCCAGTGCGCGAGCGAGAGTCTGGCCAGCGCGAATTCGGCCGGGTCGTCGTCCATCGCCACCAGGTGCCCCATCGCGCAGGCGCTGGCCGCGCCGCCGACCGGGCCGGGCTCGACGATGGCCACGCGCAGGCCGGCAGCCGCGGCCGCATCGGCGCAGGCCGCGCCGACGATGCCGGCGCCGGCGACGATGAGGTCGTAGCCGCTCATGGCGCGCCGCTGCCCCAGGCGAACGGATCGGCCTCGTCGATCAGCAGCTCGCCGCGCGCCACGATGTGCGCGCTGCCGGTGATGCGCGGCCGCACGCCGCGCTCGCCCGGCGTGTAGCAGGCCTCGAACACGCTGCCGAGGATGCTCTCCTGGCGCCAGAGTTCGCCGGGCGCAAGCTGGCCGTCGGCGGCGAGGCAGGCCAGCTTGGCGCTGGTACCGGTGCCGCAGGGCGAACGGTCGTAGGCCATGCCAGGGCACAGCACGAAGTTGCGGGCATCCACGCCCGGCGTGGGCGAAGCCGCACTGATCTCGATGTGGTCGATCTCGGCGCCGTCCGCGCCGCGGATGCCGGCGTCTTCCAGCGCGCGGCGGATCGCCTCGGCATAGGCGGTCAATTCGCGTTGCCGGGCGATCTCCAGCGGCAGCGGCGAGGCATGGGTGATGAAGAACCAGTTGCCGCCCCAGGCGACGTCGCCGCTGAGCTCGCCGTAGCCCGGTACGTCGATGCGCAATCCAGCCGCATGACGATAGCTCTCCACGTTGTCGATGGAGACGCGGTCGTCGGCGTGCAGGTCGACGCCGACGGTGCCCACCGGCGTATCCAGCCGGTGCTTCCCGGGTTGGATGCGACCCAGGTGCGCGAGCGTGCGCACCACGCCGATGGTGCCGTGGCCGCACATGCCGAGGTAGCCCACGTTGTTGAAGAAGATCACCCCGGCGCAGGCGTCGGCGCTCACCGGTGGACGCAGCAGGGCGCCCACCATCGTGGCCGAACCGCGTGGTTCGCAGGCGATCGCGCTGCGCCAGGCGTCGAACCCGCCACAAAAACGCTGGCGCTGTTCGGCGAGACTACCGTCGCCCAGTTCGGGGAAACCGGCGAGGACGACGCGGGTGGGTTCGCCGCCGGTGTGCGAGTCGATGACGTGGATCGTGTGCATGCCGCCATGGTCGGTGCACGGGCGCGCTTCCGTCTAGGCGAGCTTGTCATGGAGAAATGCGGAAAGTCGCACAATGGCATATGTCGCTGCCGGCTTTTGCTAGCGTGCGGCGAAAGCGTGCGACGGCTTGGGGAGAAGCTTGTGGACGTGAAACTGGCGGCGGAAGACATGCAGGCGCTGTTCGATGCCCTGCCCGACGTGGTGTTCTTCGTGAAGGATCGGGCGGGCCGCTATACGCACGCCAACCTCACCCTGGTGCGGCGGCTGCGCTTGAAGCGTCGCGAGGATGTGCTGGGGCGGCGCGCCGCCGAGGTGTTTCCCAGTGCGCTGGGCGCCACCTACGCCGCGCAGGACAGTCGCGTGCTGGTGGGCGAGACGATCACCAACCAGTTGGAGGTGCACCTGCTGCCCAACCGGGTGGCGGGCTGGTGCCTGACCTGCAAATACCCGTATCGCCAGCGTGGCGAGGTGGCCGGCGTGGTCGGCATTTCGCGCGACCTGCACCATCCCGATGGCCGCCACCCCACCTATCCGCGCCTCGCCCGCACGATGGAATACCTGCAAGCGCATTACGCCGAGAGCGTGCGCGTGGTGGAGCTGGCCAAGCTGGCCGAGTTGTCGGTGGCGCAGCTGGAGCGGCACTTCCGCCGCGTGTTCCAGCTCACTCCGCAGCAGGCGTTGACCAAGCTGCGGATCGAGGCGGCGATGCGCCTGTTGCGCGGCGAGGGCAGCGTGGCCGATATCGGTCTGGCCTGCGGCTTCACCGACCAGAGCGCCTTCGCGCGCCAGTTCAAGGCCACCGTGGGCATGACGCCGCGCGAGTTCCGCAATCTGCGCGGGTGAAGGTTTCCCCGGCCGTGGGGTGGTTCGCCGCGGGTGTCGCGTCGTGAGGCTCTGAACTTCGGTGCCGGAGACGGTTAGTGGCGTCTTTGCAAATGGATGTCTGGACGTCTGTTTGTGCGCGGGTCGAAATTTTGTGCGGATATCCGCGCTGCTTGCGCCGGGATGCTTCAAGACGGCGCAAGAGTTTGCGCGGCACGATGGCTGCGGGTTCCGAAGCATGGCGGGTAATCGCCTTGTCGTTGTGCCATGGCGGACTCGGGGGAGTCCGGCACGCGATGGCCTTGCGTGGGATGCCACATCGACTCGGGCGTATTGCCGCTGCGGTGGCCGCGCCGGTTGCTTGATTTCATAGATCGGGAGAAAACGCAGATGAACAGCCTCAAGCTGTCGCGCGGCCGTGTGCCGCTGCGACGACACGCGATTGCGCTTGCTACCTTTATGGCACTGGCCGGCAATGGCCTCGTGCATGCGCAGACCACCACCGGCGTGATCTTCGGTCAGGCGCCAGTGGCGTCTGGCGAGACGGTGGAAGTACGCAATACGGCCGGATTGGTGCGGCAGGCATCGGTGGATGCGCAGGGCCGCTACACCTTTGGCGCGCTGCCCTTGGGCACCTACACGGTGACCCTGCTGCGCGACGGGCAGAAGGTGGATGTGCGGCAGGACGTGAACCTGCGCGTGGGCGCGGGTGTCGAGGTGAGCTTTGCCGGCGCGGCCAAGGCGAAGGAACTTGGCACGGTCACCGTGTCGGCCAGCAGCTTGCCGGCGATCGATGTCACCGGCGTGGATTCGCGCACGGTCATCACCGCCCAGCAGTTGGCGCGCTTGCCGCTGGCGCGCAGCGCCGAGGCCATCGCGCTGTTGGCGCCCGGCGCGATTGCGGGCAGTTTCTCCGGCCCCACCGGCAATACGCTGGTGTCCTTCGGCGGTTCCTCGGTCACCGAGAACGCGTATTACATCAATGGTTTCAATACCACCGACCCGCTCAGCGATTTCGGCGGTTTCAGCCTGCCCTATGGTGTGATCGACCAGCAGGAAGTGCTGAGCGGCGGCTACGGCGCGGCCTATGGCCGTTCCGATGGCGGCGTCATCAGTCAGGTGGGCAAGCGCGGCAGCAACGAGTGGCACTTCGGTGCGCAGTTGCAGTGGACGCCGGCCTTTGCGCGCGCCGATCAAAGCAACGTGTACTTTGTCAGCCCGGCCAAAAAAGGCGTGCTGTACACCCGCAACGACGATGACAGCGCCTGGGCCGCCACCGCCAGCGTCTATGCCGGCGGCCCGCTCATCAAGGATCGTCTGTTCCTGTTCGCGGCGGTTGAATCCGAGCGCCGTGACGGCAACAGTATTGGCTCCACCGATTCGCCCTATAACACGCGCTACCAGAACAAGTATCCGAAGTGGTACGCCAAGCTCGACTGGAACATCAACGACAGCAACATCCTCGAACTCACCGGCGCGGCCACCAAGCGTTTCTACGCGGCCGACAACTACAAGTACGACTACGCCAGCGGCACAACCGGGGCCTTTGCGAACGCGGCGGTGCCCAGCAAGACCAGCGCGGATCTCTACATCGCCAAGTACACCGGCTATCTGACCGAAGACCTGACCTTCTCGGCGTTGTACGGCCGCATGGATGGCACCTACTACAACGAGGTGGACAACCTCTATCCGAACGTCGCGCGGCTCTACAGCACCGGCAAGCAGAATCCGGCGCTCAACGGCGGCAAGCCGATCACCAGCCCGCAAACGCTGGGTGCCATTTCCGATCCGCTGCACACTTCGCGCAATACCAATCTGCGGCTCGACCTGAGTTATCAGCTGGGCGATCACACGCTTTCGGCCGGTATCGACAACCAGAACATCGCCGATCTGCACGACGGCACCTCGATGGCGGCACCCGGCTATGCCTGGGAATACAACTCCGGCGACCCGAACACGCCGATCATGGGCACCGCGCCCGGCATCGATCCCTACGTGGCCGCGCCCGGTGCGTACAAGGGCGGCGCCACCGGCTACTACGTGGCCAAGTACCAGCGCTACGGCGGCGGTTCGGTCAAGGTGCTGCAACGCGCGCAGTACGTCGAAGACAGCTGGCAGGTGGATGATCGCTGGCTGCTCAAGCTCGGCCTGCGCAACGACCAGTTCACCAACTACAACCCGGGTGGCGCGCCCTACCTGCGGCTGACTTCGCCGCAATGGGCGCCGCGCGTGGGCTTCAGCTGGGATGTGCATGGCGACGCCAGCTTCAAACTCTACGGCAATGCCGGCCGCTACTACCTCGCGCTGCCGGCCACGGTGGCGATGCGCCAGGCCGGCGCGCCGTACTTCACCCGCGTGTACTACACCTACACCGGCATCGATGCGAACGGCCAGCCCACCGGGCTTACCCCGATCGACACCAGCCGCGGGCCCGAGGCGCCGATTTCGGCCAATCGCGAATACGGCCAGCCGCACGATCCCAACATGGTCGGCGCGACCAACCTGAAATCGGAATACCAGGATGAATTCATCCTCGGCTTCGACCACAAGCTGGGCGAGAGCTGGGTGTATGGCGCCAAGGCCAATTACCGCAACCTGCGCAATGCCATCGATGACGTCGGCGACTCGGCAGCCATCGCCGCCAAGATGGATCGCATGGGCATCAGCCGCACCACCTACGATGCCAGCACCATCTCCGGCGCGTACCTGTTCAACCCCGGCCGCACCAACATCCTCAAGGTGGCCAAGCTGGGCGGCGGCTATTACGAGGTGCCGATGACTTCGGCCGACTTCGGTTTCGGCTCCGGGCTGAAGCGGCGCTACTACGGTCTGGATCTCTATCTGGAGCATCCCTTCGACGGCAAGTGGCAGGGGCATATCGACTACCTGTACTCGCGCAGCTACGGCAACAGCGAAGGCCAGGTGCGTTCGGACACCTTCCAGACCGACGTGTCGGCCACGGTGGACTGGGACTACTGGCAGGTCATGCAGTACGCCAACGGCGAGCTGCCCAACAGCCGCCGGCACCAGATCAAGGCCTATGGCTCCTATCAGCTGGCGCCGGAATGGCTGCTCTCGGCCAACGTGTCGATCCTGTCGGGCATGCCGCGCAGCTGTCTGGGCCTGTACGGGCCGACGCAGAACAATCCGGGTCTGGGCTACGGCGACTACTACCACTGGTGTGCCGGTCAGCCTTCGCGGCCGGGGGATGCGGGCCACAATCCGTGGCAGTACACGCTGAGCCTGGCGGCCGAATACCGCCCCGGGTGGGCGGCCAAAAAACTGGCCTTCAACGTGATGGTCTACAACGTGTTCGACAACCGCGTGGTGACGCAGTCCTACCCGTTCTATGGATCCACTGGTGGCGAGGATCCGTACTACCAGATCGCCCAGTCGCAGTCGCAGCCGCGCTACGTGCGCTTTGGCGTGAACTACGATTTCTGAGAGGCTGTGATTTTTTCAGCCGCGAAGCCCGGCCACGGATGGCTTTCGATTTTGGGGTCATCGCGGATCAGTGTGGGTGAATTTTGGCGTTTTCGGGTAGCGGCGGCAGGAAGCTGGCGATGACCTTGAGCCTCAGGTAGTCCTCGTCGCGGTAGCCGTAGGCGCTGCGCTGGATGACGCGGATCTTGTTGTTGAGGCCTTCGACCAGCCCGAGACTGACCTTGTGGTCGGGCTGGCAGTAGGCGGCGATGCCGTCCCAGTGGCGCTCGATCATGTGCCCGAACTTCTGGTACGGCGCCAGGCGCTGCCAGCGCAGGCTCTGCTTCCAGCGCTCGAAGAACACCCGTGCGCCGCGCTCGGTGCGATAGCTCCACAGCTGCCCGAAGGATTCCTTCAGCAGGTAGGCGGTGTGCAGGCGCTTGTTCGCTGCCAGCAGCTTCTTGAGGGCGGCGCGTCCGTCCAGGCTAAGGTTCTCGCGGTGGCTCAGCAGTGTGTAGCGCTGGCCCTTGATGTAACTACGGTCCTTGCCCTGCAGGCGCTTGTATTCGTCGCGGCGCACCTGGTCGAGCGCGTCGCCGAGGTGACGCAGGATGTGGAATTTGTCGAAGGCGATGGCGGCGTGGGGGGCGTTCCTGGCGACCGAGTTGCGGAAGGGGCGCCACATGTCCATCAGCGCCAGTTCGATGCGCGCACTCTTGGTCGGCCCCAGTTCGGCGAAGAAGCGATCGATGTCCGCCTCGGTGCGGCCTTGCCCACCGAACCAGATCGGCCGCCTCTGCTCCAGGTCGCTGACCACCACGCGGTAGTCGTGGCCCTTGTGGATGGCGATCTCGTCGATGCCGATGGCGCGCGGCGCGGGCAAGCCGGCACGGCGCACCTGCTCGGCCATGTACAACTTGGACAGGTCCTTGACCGTGCCGTCGTGCAGGCGCTCCAGCTCGGCCACCGCCTTGTTCGTCATGCTGCGGCAGAGGTTGCCCACGTGCAGGGCGAAGCGCGCGGTGTAGCGCGGATTGGTCGCCAGCCAGTCCAACCGCTCTACATGCACGCCGCCGCACCCGGGACAATCCACCCGCCAGCGTTCGTACTCCACGTACAGGAACCAGCCGGCCACGCGCAGGTCGCGGCTACGGCAGGTTTTCTGGTCGTAACGCCCGCGGCAGCGATGGCCGCAGCGCGAACACACGGCCGTTTTTTTCGGCGCCGAAGTTGGACGATGCGTGCCTTTGGATCGCCGAATTCGCCCGCCAGCGTCGCCGCCGCATCGAAGCCGGGGAAGGAGAACAACTCGCGCAGACTGCGGCCTGTCTTCATCGCACAACCTCGCTCACCGAGTCGATGCAGGAATCAACCGCCCACCTGCTGGCCGAAGATGGCTTGCCAGAGGAGGTTTACGCAAGCCTTTGCCGGCGTGGACGCCCACACGATTCCGCGATGAGCCCGATTTTGAGGCATGACCGCACTCCCCAACTGGCCGCCGCGAGGCGGCCTTTTTTTTCGGCAAGACGCGCTGGCTATACTCGCCGCGATGGCGCGCGCGGGCGGGCCGGATGGATCGCCGCAGCCATGAATCAGCTTCCCCGCACCAAGCCCCCGACCTTGCCGCGCAGTCGCCGCGTGGTCATCACCCGTCCGGTGGGCGAAGGGCGTGCGCTGGCGCGGCGGGTGCGTGCGTTGGGCGGCGTGTCGTTGCTGTTGCCGGGCTTGGCGCTGCGCGCGGGCGGGTGCGATGCGGCCGCGTGGCGGGCCGCATGGGGCGACGACCTTCTGATTTTCACCAGCCCCGCCGCCGTGCGTTTTGCGCTGGCGCTGGCGCCGCCGCGCACGCGCGCCGGCGTGCTGGCGGTGGGGCAGGGCACGGCGCGCGCGTTGGCGCGGCATGGCGTGGTGGCGCAGGCGCCGCAGCGGCAGGACAGCGAAGGCCTGCTCGATCTCCCCGCCATGCAGGCGCTGCGCGGCCGGCGCGTGGCGTTGATCGGCGCGCCGGGCGGGCGCGGCGTGTTGCGCGATACCTTGCTGGCGCGTGGCGCGCAGTTGCGCGAGCTGCATGTCTACCGGCGCCAACCGCCACGGCTGGATCGGCGGCATGTGGCTGCCGTGCTCGCGCTGCCGCGCTCGGCGCGCGTGCTGCTTTCCAGCGCGGAAGCCTTGCGGAATTTGCTGGATTTGCTGCCGCCACCCGCGCTGGCACGGCTGCGCGCGACGGTACTGGTGGTGAGCAGCGCGCGGCTGGCGCAGGCGGCGCGCGCGGCGGGTTTCGCGCGCATCGTGCAGGCCGACTCCGCGTTGGCCGATGACTTGCTGAAGGCCGCGTGCGGCGCGTGATGCCGCTGCCCTGCGGGCCTGCCTGTTAGCATGGCGGGCATGAACGAGCCTGCTTCCCCCGCAACCGCCACGCCGGCCACCGCGCCGCGCCCCGCCACCTCTCCCTCGCGCGCCGCCGCTCCGCATGGCGGCAGCATCGCGCTCGCGTTGCTGTTGGCGCTGCTGGCCTTGCTGGCCGCGCTGTATGTCGGCTGGCGGCAGTGGCAGGGGCGACAGGGCCGGATCGGCGATGCGCAGTCCATCCAGACCCTGCAACGCAAAGTGGGCGTACTGGAAGACGAGCTGGCCAAGGTCGGTGGCGGTCGTGCCAGCCTCGCCCAGCGGCTGGATGCGGCCGATCAATTGACGCACGGTTTGCAGGCTTCGCAGTCGGCCCAGGACGAACGCCTGCGCCTGCTGGAGGAAGCCGTGGGCAAGCTCTCCGAGACCACGCTCTCCACGCACGATGCCGCCCTGCTGGACGAAACCGAGTCGCTGTTGCGCATGGGCAAGGCGCGCTACGAGCTGTTCCACGATGCGCAGGGCGCCGTCGCCGCCTACACGCTGGCCTCGCAGACGCTGGCCTCGGTGACCGATGGCGCCTTTGCAGCGTTGCAGCAGAGCGTGGAAGTGGAACGCCACGCGCTCCTGGCCACCCAGCCGATGGCGCAGGCCGAGGCCGCCGCCCGTGTGGCCGTCCTGCGCGAGCGCCTGCCCGTGCTGCCGCTGAAACCATTGGATGCCGAGGCCGGCACGGCGGGCACCGGCGCGTGGGCGCGCATCGCGCATGCGCTGGGCGGTGTGGTCAGCGTGCAACGCGACGATGGCGCACCGCTGCTGGCGGCCGATGCCCGTTTCGCCCGCGAGCTGGTGGCGCTCGACCTCGCCCAGGCGCAGGCGGCGCTCTTGGCGCACGATCCCAAGGCCTGGGTCGCCGCCCTGCAACGTGCTGACGCCGGCCTCGCCAGCCAGTTCGACCCCGGTGACGAGGCCGTGCAGCAGACGCGCGTCACGCTCAGGCAACTGGTCGACGCCGCGCCGCGCAATGCGCCGGTGCCCTTGGGTGCGGCGCTGGCGGAGCTGCGCAACCTGCGCGCCGTGCACGCCTTGACCGCGGCCCCCGCGCCGGCCGCCAGCGCCGCGCCGGTTCCGGCCAGGGGAGCGGTGCGATGAGCGTGTGGCGCTGGGTGCTGCTGCTGGTGATCGCCGCCGCGCTGGCCGCGTTCGGCTGGCACTGGGTGGCGGTCGATCCCGGCTACGTGCTGGTGCGCCTGCATGGCTGGCGCGTGCAGACCACGGTGGTCGCCGCCGTCGTCATCCTGGTTCTCGGCTGGGTGGTCCTGGTTGGCGCGTGGCGACTCCTGCGCTGGCCCCTAGGCGCCTTCAGCCGACGCCAGCGGCGGTTGAGTCGCCAGCGCTTGTCCGCCGGCCTGGTCGCGTTGATGGAGGGCCGCCACGGCGACGCCGAGCGCGACTTGAACCGTGCCTCGCGGCTGGATGCCCTGCGCGGGGTGGCGCTGCTCGCTTCCGCCGAGGCCGCCTCGCGACGTGGCGAACATGGCCGCGCGCTGGAGATTCTCGCCGATGCCGCGCAGGCCGCGCCGCGCGCCGCGCGGGTGCTGCGCGCGCGGGTGCTGCGCCGCGACGGCAAAGCCGCCGAAGCGCTGGCGCTGCTCACGCCCGAGGCCGACAAGGCCAGCCTGCCGCCGGGCGGCTGGCGCGAACTGGCGCTGGCCGCGCTGGCCGCCGGCGACACGCGCCGCGCGCTGGCCGCGCTGGAACCGCTGCAGCAAAGCGGCGCGCTGGGCGCGCGCGGTTACGCCGCGCTGGAGGCGAAGGTGCTGGTGGCCGCGATCCGTGCCGCCACCGACGGTGCCGAGCTCAACACGCTGTGGTCGCGCCTGCCCAAGACCCAGCGCCGCGTACCCGCCGCCGTGGAGGCCTACGCCCGCTGCATCGCCGGCTTCGGCCTGGTGTTGCCGGCGATGGATGAACTCGAATCCGCGCTGCGCCGCGAATGGTCGAGCGAACTGGTGGGGACGTACGGCGCGCTCGCCGGCGGCGACCTCGACGCGCGCCTGCGCCGCACCGAAACCTGGCTGGACCTGCACCCCAACGATCCCGCCCTGCTGCTCGCCGCCGGCCGCATCGCCGTGCGTGCCGGCCTGTGGGGCAAGGCCCGCGCGAACCTCGAACGCGCGCTGGCGCTGGCGCCTTGCGCCGATGCCTGGGAAGCGCTGGGCGATGCCCAGACCGGCCTGGATCACGTCGACGATGCGCGCCGCTGCTACCGCAACGCGCTGGCCATGGCGCGCGGCGAAACCGTATCGATGACGCCTGCCGACAAGCCCGGCCCCATCGACACCCGCGTCATCGCGGTGGAAGAGCGCGACGAACACGGCGTGCCACGACTGCCGGAGTAGCGGGTAAACCGCGCTGCGGCAGCGTGGTTGCGGAGCCACGGGTTCACGGGCTCAGGCAAGGCCCGGAGCCGGCGCGCCGACCTTGCCGTGGCCGCGCCTACCCCAGCAAGGCTTCGACATGCGCCGCCACGCTGGCGGCGAGCGCGCCGGGGTCGTAGCCGCCTTCCAGCGTGGACACCAGCCGGCCGCCGGCGTACTGCTCGGCCAGTTCGACCAGTTTGGCGGTGATCCAGGCGTAGTCCTCGCTGCCCAGGCACAGGTTGGCCAGCGGGTCGCGCGCGTGGGCGTCGAAGCCGGCGGAAACCAGCAGCAGCTGCGGCTTGAAGGCGCGCAGGCGGGGCAGGAGGTCGCCCTCCCACAGCTCGCGGAAGATGTAGGAGCCGTCGCCGGCCGACAGCGGGCGGTTGAGGATGTTGCCGGCGCCGCGTTCGGCCGGGCTGCCGCTGAACGGGTACAGCGGCATCTCGTGGCTGGAGGCGAACAGTACGCGTGGCTCGCGCCAGAAGATGTCCTGCGTGCCGTTGCCGTGATGCACGTCGAAATCGGCGATGGCCACGCGCTTCAGGCCGTGCACCCGCAGTGCCTGCGCGGCGCCGACGGCCACGTTGTTGAACAGGCAGAAACCCATCGCGGTGTCGCGCGTGGCGTGGTGGCCGGGCGGGCGCACGGCGCAGAAGGCGCGCTGTGGATGGCTGTCGCCGCACACCGCGTCCACCGCCGCCAGCACGGCGCCGGCGGCGCGCAGCGCGGCCTCGGCGGAGCCCGGCGACAGTACGGTGTCGTCGTCCAGGTATTGGATGGCGTCGTCGGTCACCGGTGCCAGCACGCGGTCGACGTGCGCCGCCGCGTGCACGCGCAGCAGTTGCTCGCGCGTGGCGCGCGGTGCTTCCACGCGGTCGAGCATGGCGTAGCGGTCGCGGTCGAGCGCGCGCAACACCGCCACGAGGCGCGCGGGCGCTTCGGGATGGCCGGGGCCGGTGTCGTGGCTGAGGCAGGCGCCGTGCGTGTACAGCCGCAGCATGCGGCGGCTCAGCCGGCTTTGGGGCGTGGCCGCCGTTCGTGGTGCCAGAGCACCTCGCCGTGGCCGCTGGCGCGGGCCAGCACGCGGCACAGCACAAACAGCAGGTCGGAGAGGCGGTTGAGGTAATGCTGGGTTTGCACGCGCACACCGGATTCTTCGCGGCGCAGGGTGATGACCGCGCGCTCGGCGCGGCGGCACACGGTGCGCGCGAGATGGCAGTTCGCCGCCGCCATGCCGCCGCCGGGCAGGATGAACTCCTTGAGCGGCGGCAGGGCTTCGTTGAAGCCGTCCAGCACGGTTTCCAGCCGGGTGACGTCGGTGTCCTGGATGGTGACCATGCCGGGGATGCACAGCTCGCCGCCGAGGTCGAACAGCTCGTGCTGGATCTGGGTCAGCGCCTCACGCACGGCGTCGGTCACGCCCTCCGCGGCCAGCACCATGCCGATGGTGCAGTTGAGCTCGTCCACCGTGCCGTAGGCCACCACACGGGTGGCGTCCTTGGGCACGCGCGAGCCGTCGCCCAGGCCGGTGGTGCCGTCGTCCCCGGTGCGGGTGTAGACCTTGGAAACGCGATTGCCCACGTCAGGCCTGCGTCTGGCCGCTGTGCTGGTTGCTGCGCGCCAGCTGGGTCGCCACCACATGCAGCGCGGCGCCCAGCGCCACGTAGGTGGCGGTGCCGGCGAGGAAGGGCAGGTACCAGTCGCCGAGGTTGGCGAACCAAGCGGTGAAGCTGCGCGCGGCCGGCACGTTGGCACTGATCCAGTAGAAGCTGCCGTTGGAGACGAGATAGCAGGCGCCCTCGGCTACCAGCAGGGCGGCCACGGCCAGGCCCAGCGTGCGCAGGTTCAGGCCCGACTGCCGCCGCGCCAGCCAGCTGCCGCCCGCCCACAGCGCGCCGTAGGACGGCAGCAGGAACCAGTAGGCCGGCGACACGCAGTAGGCGCTCCAGAAACTCGTGCCCTGCTGCGTGATGACGAAGTAATCCACCAGCACCGCTTCGGCCATCAGGAGCGGGAACGCCCAGCGACCCTGGCCGCGCAACCAGAAGCCGGCGAGGAAGAACACGCCCCAGGAGGCATCCCACAGCGCGTGGTGCAGCAGCGAGGGATGGATGCGGGTGGCGCCCATCACCAGGGCCAGGCCCAGGAAGATGAGCGCGCGGCGGGTCGTTGCGGTTGCCATGGGGGAGCTCCGTGCAGCAAGGCGGGAAACAGGGCAACAAGTTTAGCGCAAGGCGCCATGCCGATGCGCCGCCGCGCCGGTGCGGCTCGCGTATCATCCTGCGTATGAATGCCTCCTCATCCCCGGCCGGCGGCGTACTGATCGTCGGCGGCGGCCTGGTCGGCGCCAGCCTCGCCATCGCGCTGGACATGGCTGGCGTGCCCGCCACCCTGGTCGAAGCCGCCGCACCGCGCATCGCCGCGCAACCCAGCTACGACGAGCGCAACCTCGCGCTGGCCCGCGCCACCGTCAACGGCCTGGCCGCGCTCGGCGTCTGGGCGCACGCGGCGTCGCGCGCCACGCCGATCCGGCACATCCACGTCAGCCGCGCGGGTGAATTCGGCAGCGCGCGTATCGACGCGACGAAGCACGGCGTCGACGCGCTGGGCTGGACCCTGCCCGCGCGCGAACTGGGCGCGGCCCTGCTGCGACGGCTGGACGCCTGCATGCGCCTGACCCGGCTCGCACCCGCCAGGCTGGAGGCGCTGGAGCCGCACGCCGCGGGTTGGCGCGCGCATGTCCGCAGCGCCGATGGCGAGCGCGTCGTCGACGCCGCGCTGCTGGTGGGCGCCGACGGCACCGAGTCCTTCGTGCGCGCCCAGCTCGGCATCGAGGCCGAGCGTTACGACTACGCGCAGACCTTGTTCGTCGCCACGCTCACGCCCGAGCGCGCGCACGTCAACCGCGCCTACGAACGCTTCTCCGATGCCGGCCCGGTGGCCCTGCTGCCGCTGGCCGAAGGGCGCTGCGGCCTGGTGCTCACCGTGCCGGCGGAGGCGGCCGAGTCGGTCGCGGCGCTGGACGATGCCGCCTTCCTCGCGCTGGCGCAGCAACGTTTCGGCTGGAAGCTGGGCCGGCTCAGCCGACCGGGCAAGCGCCATCCGTATGCGATCCAGTGCGTGGCCGCGCAACGCCTCACCGGCCCGCGCGCGGTGCTGGTGGGCAATGCGGCGCAGACCGTGCACCCCATCGGCGCGCAAGGCTTCAACCTCGGCCTGCGCGATGCACTGACCCTCGCCGAGCTGGTGGCCGGTGCCGCCGATCCGGGCGCTGCCGCACTGCTGGCCGGCTATGCCGCGCGCCGCGCGCCCGACCGCGAAGGCACCATGGCGATGAGCCATGGCCTGGTGCGCCTGGCGTGCCTGGAACAACCCCTGCTCGCGCCGCTGCGCTCGCTGGCGCTGCTGGCGCACGATTGCCTGCCGCCGCTGCGCAACCGGCTCGCCCGCCACGGCATGGGCTTCCGCGGCACGCCGCCGCGCGCGGTGCTGGAGCGGCTGCCGTGAGCGCGCTGCCCGAACGGCGCCGCGCCCCGGCATTGGACGTGGCCGTGGTCGGCGGCGGCATGGTCGGTGCCGCCGCCGCGCTGGCGCTGGCCCGCGCCGGCTTCGCCACCGCCTTGCTGGAAGCGCGCGCGCCGACGCCGTGGCGCGTGGAGGATGAAGTGGATCTGCGCGTGGTCGGGCTGGCGCCATCCTCCATCGCGCTGCTGGACGAGCTGGACGTCTGGACGTCCATCCGCTCGGCGCGCAGCGGCCCCTACGCGCATATGCATGTCTGGGACGCCGGGAGCGGCGCGGCGATCCACTTCGATGCCGCCGACGCGGGCCGCGACCTGCTCGGCCACATCGTCGAGAACAGCCTGGTGCAGTGGACGCTGTGGCAGGCGCTGGAGGCGGCCGGCGTGCGGCGACTGTGCCCGGCCGAGGTGCGCGGCATCGAGCCGCGCGAGGATCGGGTGACGCTGGAACTGGCGGACGGCGACAGCCTGGCCGCGCGCCTGCTGGTGGCGGCCGATGGCGTGGCCTCGCCCCTGCGCGGCATGCTGGGCATCGCCACGCGCGGCCGCGACTACGCGCAGCGCGCGGTGGTGGCGCACGTGGCCACCGAGCGCGCGCACGCGCAGACCGCGTGGCAACGCTTCCTGCCCGGCGGCCCGCTGGCGTTGTTGCCGCTGGCCGACGGGCGCAGCTCCCTCGTGTGGTCGCTGCCCGAGGCCGAGGCGCAGCGTGTGCTGGCGCTGGATGATGCCGCCTTCATGCGGGAACTCGGCGTGGCCAGCGACTTCCGGTTGGGTCGTGTGCTCGCCACTACGCAGCGCGCGGCCTTTCCGCTGAAGCTGCAATTGGCGCAGAGCTACCAGGCCGAACGCTGCGTGCTGCTGGGCGACGCCGCCCACGCGGTGCATCCGCTGGCCGGGCAGGGCGTGAACCTGGGACTGCGCGACGTGGCCGAGCTGCGCGACGTGCTGGTCGAGGCGCGCGACGCTGGTCGCGATGTCGCCGCAGCCCATGTGCTGCGCCGCTATGCGCGCCGCCGGCGCAGCGCCGACACGCTGGATGCACGCGGCTTCGACGTGCTGGCGCGCATCTATGCCTGGCGGTCGCCGCCATTGGTGGCCGCGCGCGGGCTGGGCGTGCGCCTCGTCGACCGGCTGGCGCCGCTCAAACGTCGCCTGGCGGAGCATGCCGCCGGCCTTTGATGATGTGTTTTTGCGTTCGTCCGCGAACGCGAAAGGCAGACGGACGGCCATGCTTGGAAGCACGCTTCACGAAAAGCCGCTTCTGGCCGAGTTCCATCGCTACCCAGGCTCTACCGAGGAGGTTTTCGCCATGCGCCATATCCGATTTCTCGCCACCTTCCTGCTCGCCGGTTTCGCCTTTGCCGCGCAGGCGAAGATGGTGCATCGCCCGGTGGAATGGACCCAGGGCGGCACGCGTTTCCACAGCGTGCTGGTCTACGACGACGCCAGCGCCGCGAAACGCCCCGGCCTGGTGATGGTGCCGAACTGGTTCGGTGTGAACGACGAGGCGGTCAAGAAGGCGGAGATGATCGCTGGCAAGGATTACGTGATCCTGCTCACCGACATGTACGGCGCCGACGTGCGGCCGCAGCTGGACAACGCAGACCAGGCGCAGGCTGCGGTGAAGCCGCTGTATGCGAATCGCGGGCTGATGCGGTCGCGCATCAACGCGGCGCTGGTGCAGCTCAAGGCGCAGGCCAAGGATGCGCCGATCGACACCACGCGGCTCGCCGCCATCGGCTTCTGCTTCGGCGGCGCGGCCGTGCTCGATCTTGCGCGCAGCGGCGCGGCCGTCGCCGCCGTGGTGTCCTTCCACGGCGACCTCTCCAGCGACGACGCGTCGATGGCCAGGCACATCAAGGCGCGCGTGCTGGCGATGAACGGCGCCGACGACAGCTGGACGATGAAGGACGCCGACGCGTTCATGGCGGAGATGCGGCAGAGCCCCGCCGACTGGCAGTTCGTGGTGCTCGGCCATGCCGTGCACTGCTTCACCGAGGTGGGCGAGCACGCGCCGGGCTGCCAGTACGACGCCAAGGCGGCAGCGCGCAGCTATGCGTTGATGCGCGCCTGGCTGGACGCGGCATTCGCTGCGCGGCCGTGAGTCGGAGCCGATGAAGATTGCCACGTCCTGTGGAAATCTTCATCGGCGCGTCCGGTGCATGCCCGTACGCGCCTCCGCAGATCAATCGCTTGCGTGATGGATCTGCGTCCGGCCCGCCGTGGCCGGGCTTCGAGGCTGAAAATCACCGCCTCTCACCGGCGCGGGCGTCGCGCGCCGGCGCCGAGGCTGCCGATCAGGAGCAGGGTCAGGGCGATCTCGATGAGCGCCAGCGCGCGCTCGGTCGGCGCGCTCCAGGCCTCGGCCACGCCGTGGCAGAAGTAAAACAGCGCGAGGATGCCCGCCCACAGCAGGGCGCGGGCCGGGCGGCGCAGCGCGAGTGCCGGCAGCAGCAGCGGCACCACGGCCAGGCCCAGTACCAGGGGCGTCGGCAGGCGGGTCGGCGGCAGCAGCCAGCCGTGCCAGAGTACCTGCAGCGCCACCAGCGCGAACCACGCGACGAAGCCGGTTTTTTGCGCGGCGTAGGGACTCATGCGCCGGCCGCCTGCTTGCGCGCGACTTCGGCGAGGCGCCGGCCCAGTGCGCGTGCCAGCGTGCGTTCGTGCTCGCTGATCGGCTGCTCGCCCGTGGTGCCGGCGACGTGGCTGGCGCCGTAGGGTGTGCCGCCGCTCGCGGTGGCGCCGAGCGCCGGCTCGGTGAACGGGATACCCACCAGCAACATGCCGTGATGCAGCAGCGGCAGCGCCATGCTCAGCAAGGTGGCTTCCTGGCCGCCGTGCATGGTGCTGGTGGAAGTGAACAGCGCGGCGGGCTTGCCGACCAGGGTACCGCTGGCCCATTCGGCGCCGGTGCTGTCCAGGAAATGCTTCATTGGCGCGGCCATGTTGCCGAAGCGGGTGGGGCTGCCCAGCGCCAGCCCGCTGCACTCGGCCAGATCCTGTTTCGTCGCGTAGGGCGCGCCGTCTTCCGGCACCGGCGGTTGCGCCACCTCGGTGACTGGCGCCACCGGCGGCACCTGGCGCAGCCGCGCGCCGGCGCCGGCCTCTTCGATGCCGCGTGCGATCAGTCGCGCAAGCTGCGCGGTGTGGCCGCTGCGGCTGTAGTAGAGGACGAGGATGTCGTGCATGCGGGTGGGCGCGTTGCGATGGATGCGCTAGTGTAAGGCGAACTTCCGCGCCGCCCACGATCCGCATGAAGCATCGCTACGACCGCGATCACCTGACGAGTTTCGGCCGCTTCCTGTGGCAGCGCTTCGTCGACGACAAGTGCTTCGAGACGGCCGGTGCGCTGTCCTACACCACGCTGGTGTCGCTGGTGCCGTTGTCGGTGGCGGTGCTGGCGGTGTTCGCGGCGTTTCCGGCGTTCGAAGGCGCGCGCGCGACCTTGCTGGGCTTCGTCTTCCGCAACTTCGTGCCGGCGGCCGGCGCCACCGTGCAGGAAGCCCTGCTGGCGTTCGCCGCCAATGCGAGCAGGCTCACCGGCATCAGCGTGCTGGTGATGCTGGCCAGCGCGCTGTCGATGATGGTGAGCATCGAGGATCGATTGAACCGGATCTGGCGCGCGCGGCAGCGGCGCAGCTGGGTGTCGCGGCTGCTGCTGTACTGGGCAGCGCTCACGCTGGGGCCGATTCTCGTGGTGGGCGGCATCGCGCTGGCTTCCTATGCCACGGCGGTGCCGCTGTTGCAGGCGGCGGCGGGGCACTGGGTGAGCATGGGGCAGCGCCTGCTGGCGCTGCTGCCCTTCGTGGCAACCTTCGGCATGTTGTGGCTGATGTTCGTGCTGATCCCCAATTGCCGGGTGTCGCGGCGCAACGCCGCGCTCGGCGCGCTGCTGGGCGCCGTGCTGTTCGAGGTGGCGCGCTGGGGCTTCGCGCTGTTCGTGCGGCACGCGCAGAACTACCAGGACATCTACGGCGCGCTGGCAGTGATCCCGGTGTTCCTGCTGTGGATTTATCTCTCCTGGGTGATCGTGATACTGGCCGCTTCCATCGCTGCCGCGGTGGCGGCGTTCGACTACCAGGCGCCGGCGGAAATGCTGCCTGAGGGTGCGGAGTTTCTCGGCCTGCTGGTGGTGCTGCGGTATTTTGTCGAGGCCCAGCGCCGCGGCGCCAGCGTGGATGCCGATGCGCTGTGCGCCGGCGAGCCGCGCCTGTGCGGTGCGCGGGTGATGGGTTATCTCGACGAGCTGCAAGGCGCGGGGCTGATCCAGCGCGGCGATACTGGCTGGCTGCTCAGCCGCAGCCTGGACAGCACCGACCTGCTGCGGCTGTACCAGCACGGTCATTACCGCCTGCCGCTGGAACCGCGCGCACTGGTGCGCGAGCTGGGCCTGCGCCTGCCGGAGGCGATGCTGGCGATGCTGGCGGAACTGGCCGTCACGCTGCAGGCTGGGCTGGGCCGCACCTTGGCGCAGGTCTACCCGCCACCCGCTCCACCGAACGAGGCTTCCCCATGAACAAGCTCACCTGGCTGGCCGTGGCGCTGCTGGCGCTTGCCGCGCCGCTGCACGCGGCGATGCCGGCGCATCCGGCGCTGCATGTCACGACGCTCGATGGCCGGCACTTCGACCTGGGCGCGCAGCGCGGGCACTGGGTGATCGTCAATTTCTGGGCCACCTGGTGCGTGCCCTGCATCAAGGAGATGCCTGCGCTGTCGCACTATGTCGCCACGCATCCGGACGTGCGTGCCATCGGCCTGGCCTATGAGGACAGCGAGGCGGCCGACATCGAGGCCTTCCTCGGCAAGCATCCGGTGAGCTATCCGGTGGCGCAGGTCACGCTGGACAAGCCGCTGCAGGATTTCGACGAGCCGCGCGGCCTGCCGACGACGTACCTGATCGCTCCCGGCGGCACGGTGGCCGCGCACTTCCTCGGCCCGATCACGCCGGCGCAACTGGATGCGGCCATTGGCAAGGGCGCGCACTGATGGCCGCCGCGCACTTCCTGGTGAGCGGCCGGGTGCAGGGCGTGGGCTACCGCGCCGCCACCCGCGTACAGGCGCTGGCGCTGGGGCTCGCCGGCTGGGCCGTCAACCGGCCCGACGGGCGCGTCGAGGTGGTGGCCGAAGGCGGCGACGCGGCGCTCGACGCACTGGCGGCCTGGCTGCGGCAAGGCCCGGCCCTGGCGCGGGTGGATGCGGTGGAGCGCACGGCGCTGCCGGCGCAGGGCTGCGCCGGCTTTCGCGCCGGTTAATCGTTGCCCAGCGCCTGCAGGGCGTCGGTCTGCTGCTCGCGGGTGAGCGTGTCGATCAGCTCGTCCAGATCGCCCTGCAGGGTTTCGGGCAGGCGATACAGCGTGAGGTTGATGCGGTGGTCGGTGATGCGGCCCTGCGGGAAGTTGTAGGTGCGGATGCGCTGGCTGCGGTCGCCCGAGCCCACCTGCAGGCGACGCTCCTGCGCTTGCGCCGCCGCCTGTTTCGACTGCGCCGCGTCGGTGAGGCGCGCCTGCAGCAGGCTCATCGCGCGGGCGCGGTTCTTGTGCTGGCTGCGCTCGTCCTGGCATTCCACCACCGTGCCCGTCGGCAAGTGCGTGATGCGGATTGCCGAGTCGGTCTTGTTGACGTGCTGGCCGCCCGCGCCGGAGGCGCGGAAGGTGTCCACCTTGAGCTCGGCAGGGTTCAGCGCGATGGCGTCGATCTCGTCCAGTTCGGGCAGGATCGCCACGGTGGCGGCCGAGGTGTGGATGCGTCCTTGCGACTCGGTTTCCGGCACGCGCTGCACGCGGTGCGTGCCCGATTCGAACTTCAGCCGCGAGTACGCCCCCTTGCCCTCGACGCGCGCCACGATCTCCTTGTAGCCGCCGTGCTCGCCCTCGTGCGCGTTGAGGATTTCCACCTGCCAGCGCCGTCGCTCGGCATAGCGCGCATACATGCGGAACAGGTCGCCGGCGAAGATCGCCGCCTCGTCGCCGCCGGTGCCGGCGCGGACTTCCAGATACAGGTTGGCCTCGTCGCGCGGGTCTTTCGGCAACAGCAGGAGCTGCAGCGCGCCGTCGAGTTCGACGAGGTGCGCCTCCAGCCGCGCGATGTCGTCGGCGGCCAGCTCGGCCAGTTCGGGATCGTTTGCCAGCGCGCGCGCTTCGGCCAGTTCGCGCAGCGCGCCTTCGTGCGCGCGCAGCGCGGCCACCACGGGTTCGAGCTGGGCGTATTCGCGCGACAGCTCGCGGAAGCGCGTGCCGTCGGCCAGCACGTCGGGCTGGGCCAGCAGCAGGCCCAGCTCCTCGTGGCGCTCGGCGAGGGTTTCGAGTTTCTTGCGGATGGAGGGCGTCATGAGCGTTTCGGGGGCCGGGCCGGGGTTGAATGGCGCAAACCCTCGGCGGCAGGCGAAGGGCGCTGGTGGGGCCGCCGGGCCGACGGATTGTAGCCGGCGGCTGAACGCCTGGGAAAAACCCGTCTGCCTGCCGCGACTGTCGCGCCGCGCGACGGCGTGCGGATTTTCACCGGCGCCGGGCGGGGAGCGTGGCGCCGGGCGTGCCGGCGGCACGACGGACGACGCGGGCGGCGTCAGTGCGCGTGCTGGGGCGCGACGAGCTTGATCTCGTAGAGCCTGGGCCAGCGTTTGCCGGTGACGAACAGGCGGTCGCGCGCCGCATCGTAGGCGATGCCGTTCAGCACGTCGTTGGTGGGGTCGGCCAGCGTGCTGGCGGGCGGCACCAGACCCGCCAGCTCGATCCAGCCCAGCACCTTGCCGCTGGCCGGATCGATGCGCGCGATGCGCGTGGTGAGCCACACGTTGGCGTAGATCTCGCCCTTCACCCATTCCAGCTCGTTGAGGTTGGCGAGCGGCTGGCCGTCGGCGGTGACCTGGATGCTGCCGGTCTGTTTGAGCGTGGCGGGGTCGAGGATGCGCAGGGTCGGCGTGCCGTCGCTCATGTACAGGCGCGTGCCGTCCGAGGTGAGCGCCCAACCCTCGCCGGGATACGCGAAGCGCGCCTCGGGCTTGAGCGTGGCGAGGTCGTAGAGGAAGCCTTCGTGGTTCTGCCAGCTGAGCTGGATCAGCTTGTCCCGCCATACCGCGATGCCTTCGCCGTAGTCCGGCCACGGCGTGGGGGTGGATTGCAGCACCTTGCCGGTGGCCAGCTCCACCTTGCGCACGCTGGAGGCGCCGATCTGGCCGGTGCTTTCGTACAGGTGGCCGTCCAGATACAGCAGGCCCTCGGTGTAGGCATGCGTGTCGTGCGGGTAGCTGTGCACGACGCGGTAGCCGTAGACGGGGATGGCGGCCTGCGCGGGCGGCGGGGCGGCCAGGGCGATGGCGAACGCGGCGAGGGCGGCAAGGATTTTCATGCCCGGATGATCCCACGCCCGGTGTCGACGCGGCAGTGTCACCCGCACGTGGAATAATCGGCGAGGCGCAGCGAGGGAGGTACGGATGGACGGTCAGCATTTCCTCAAGGTGGCGGTGGTGTTGCTGCTCTCCACGGTGGTGATCGTGCCGCTGACCCGCCGCTTCCGGCTGGGCGCGGTGCTGGGTTACCTTCTGGCCGGCATCGCGATCGGCCCGCAGGCGTTGGGGCTGGTGCGCGACACCGGCGGCATCGCCGCGATCTCCGAGTTCGGCGTGGTGCTGATGTTGTTCGTGATCGGCCTGGAGCTGTCGCCGCGCCGCCTGTGGGTGATGCGCCGGCAGGTGTTCGGTACCGGCCTGCTGCAGGTGCTGGCCACCAGCCTGGCGATCGGCGTGCTGGGCTGGCGCCTGGCCGGGCTCGTGCCTGGCGCGGCACTGATCGTGGCCGGCAGCCTGGCGCTGTCGTCGACCGCGTTCGGCCTGCAGATCCTCGCCGAGCGCAAGGAGGCCGGCTCGGCCTACGGTCGGCAAGCCTTCGCGATCCTGCTGTTCCAGGATCTGGCGGCGATCCCGCTGATCGCGATGGTGCCGCTCCTGGCCGCGAGCACGGCGCGCCACGGCTTCGACCTCGGCGGCACGCTGCGCGCGGTGGGCATGATTCTCGCCGTGGTGGTCGGTGGCCGTTATCTGCTGCGCCCGCTGTTCCGCTTCGTGGCGAAGGCGGACACGGTGGAAGTGGCCACCGCCACCGCGCTGCTGGTGGTGATGGGCGTGGCGCTGCTGATGGAGCTGGCCGGCATGTCGGTGACGCTGGGCGCTTTCCTCGCCGGCGTGCTGCTGGCCGACTCGGAATACCGCCACGAGCTGGAATCGCACATCGAGCCGTTCAAGGGCCTGCTGCTCGGCCTGTTCTTCGTCAGCGTGGGCATGGCGATGGACATGTCGCTGCTGCTGCGCGAGCCGTGGCTGGTGCTGGCGCTGGTGGCGGCGCTGCTGCTGGTGAAGGGTGCCGTGCTGTGGCCGCTGGGGCGCTATCTGGGTGCGCTCGACGCCGGCGACGCGCTGCGCCTCACCGCGCTGCTGGCCTGCGGCGGCGAGTTCGCCTTCGTGGTGCTCAAGCTTGCCGGCGAGCAGGGCCTGCTCAGCGCGCGCCAGCACAGCCTGCTGGTGCTGGCGATCACCGTGTCGATGGCGTCGACGCCGCTGCTGGTGGCGATGCTGGCCAGGTTGCTGGGCGCGCGCAAGGCGAGCAAGCCGGTGCGCGAGTACGACGCCATCGTGACGGCGCCGCCGCGGGTGATCGTGGCCGGTTACGGCCGCATGGGCCAGATCGTGGCGCGCCTGCTGCGCGCCGAGGGCGTGCCCTTCGTGGCGCTGGATCACTCCGCCGAGCAGATGGACATGATGCAGCGCTTCGGCCGCGGCAACGACACCTTCTACGGCGACCCCGCGCGCCCGGAGCTGCTGCGCGCCGCGCAGGCCGGCAAGGCCGAGGTGTTCGTGCTGGCCATCGATGACGCCGAATCCGCGCTGCAGGTGGCGCGCACGGTGCGCCGGCTGTACCCGCAGCTGAAGATCGTGGCGCGCGCACGCAACCGCCAGCATGCCTGGCGCCTGATGGATCTGGGCATCCACGAGCCGGTGCGCGAGACGCTGTATTCCAGCCTGAAGCTGGGCGAGCAGGTGCTGCAGGGGCTGGGCTTCGACGAGGCACGCGTGCACACCCGGGTGGAGCGCTTCCGCCAGCAGGATGCCGAGCTGCTCAAGGCGCAATACCTCGTCTACGACGACGAGGCCAAGCTGGTGCAGACCACACGCGAGGCGCAGGCCGAACTGGATCGGCTGTTCGAGGCCGATGCCAGGCCGCAACGCGACGCGGAGAACAGCCACGCGCCCGGCTGAAGCGCGTAACGCAATTTCTTGCCGTCAACGCGGCGCCGTGTTTGGCGTTGCTCTTGCGACATGGCCTACTGCGCGCATCCTCTCGTCATCCGTTTTGGCCGTCTCGGCGACAGCGTGCTGTTGCAGCCGCTGCTGCAGCAGTTGCACCGGCGATACGGCCAGCCCTGCGACCTGCTCGCCATCGGTGACTGGCCGTCGGCCTTGTATGCGGGGCGGCCCGAAGTGGGCCGGATCGTGGCACTGCAGTCGCCGCGACGGCTGTTGCTGCTGAGCCCGGAGCGCCTGCGCGCCATCGGCTGGTTGCGCCAGCGTCGCGCCGCGCCGGTCTATGTCTGCGAACCGCAGCCGCGTGCCTTGTTGCGGATCGAGCACATGCTCGACCTGGCCGGCGTGCCGGCGGCGCACCGCGCGTATTTCACCGACCTGCCGCTGCGCGAGGGCGAGCATTGGGTGGATCACCTGCTGCGCTTCGGCGATGTGCTGCCGCCGGCCTTCCGTGACTGCGTGTCCGCGCCGCAGGAAGCGACCACCGGCTTGCCTGCACCGCGCCTGCAGGCCACGGCGGAGGCCCGCGACGATGGCCGGCGCTGGCTGCATGCGCGGCGGCTGGATGGCCGTCCACTGGTGCTGCTGCAACCGGCCAACAAACGCAGCCTGCGCTGGAACGGTGTGCGGGCACTGGACGATGACGACAAGGCCTGGCCGGTGCAGCACTGGGCGGCCCTGGCCTGGGCCATCGGCGAGGCGCTGCCCGAGGCGCGGGTGCTCCTGTGCGGCAGCCCGCGCGAGGCGGCTTACCTGGAAGGCATCCGCGCGTTGGCCGCCAGCGACGCGGTGACGGTGGCGGCGGACGATCTGCCGTTGCCGCGCCTGATGGCCCTGCTGGAGTGCGCGCACAGCATGGTGTCGGTGGACACCGGGCCGGCGCACCTGGCAGCGGCGCTGGGTTGTCCGCTGGTGGTGTTGTTCGGCGGCGCCGCGCCAGCGCATTGGGCACCGCGCCCCGTGCCGGGCGGTGTGGTGCGGGTGCTGGGTGGCGCGACGCGCGATGCGCGCGTCGCGGCGCTGGGCGTGGAACAGGTGGCCGCCGCGTGGCGCACCCTTGTGCCGCGCCGTGCGAACCCGGGCGTCGCGGCCTGAGGGATCGTGAATTTTCAAACCCGAAGCCCGGCCTCGGCTGGCCGGACGTGCATCAGTCACGCAAGTGACCGGTTCATGGCGATGAGTCCGGGCACGTGCAGGGCTCGCCGATGAGGCGTTCCGCAGGCAGCGGAACGCCTCACAAGCTCCAGAGCGACGGCAAAAAACCGTCCATCCGCGGCGGCCGCCACCGGGGGTGCCCGGCGACGCCCTTGCGACGACAGTCGAATCCTTGCGGGCGGCGGCGCCTACTCCGCCGATTGCGCCGGCTGGCGCAGGGTCTGCCGCACGCTGGGGATGGCGTTGCCAGCGCGTGCGGTGAGTTCGTGGGCGATGTCCACGTAGCCGAGTTGGCGGGCGACGTCGGCGGCGGTGCGGCCGAAGGCGTCGGTGGCGCTGCGGTCGGCGCCGCGCGCGAGCAGCAGACGCGCCGAGGCCAGCAGGGCGTGCATGGCGCAGGCGTGCAGCGCGGTGACGCCGCGCTGGTCGGCGTGGTTGACGTCGGCGCCGGCTTCCAGCAGCACCGGCAGCAGCGCGCCGAGGTGGGTGGCGTCGCAGGCGCTGCCCGGGCGCAGCCGCGCACCCAGCAGCAACAGCAGCGCGGTGTCGCCTTCGGCATCGGCGAGGTTGATGGTCGCGCCCTGCTTGAGCAGGGCGTCGAGCAGGCGCCGCGCGCGCAGGCTGTCGTTATGTTCGGCGCCGAACTGGGCGGCGGCGTGCAGGGCGCTGTGGCCGCGCGCGTCGACCGCGTCGATGGCGGCGCCGTGGGCGAGCAGGGCTTCGGCCAGCGCGGGGTGGCCCGTCGCGGCGGCGATCATCAGCGCGGTGGTCTGGTTGGGCAGGCGCTGGTCGACGGCGACGCCGTGGGCCAGCAGCAGGGCGACCGTCGCCTCGCGTCGCGCGGTGACGGCGGCGGCGAGCGGGGTGACGCCGCTGGCCGCCGGCAAGGCGGCGTCGGCGCCGGCGTCGAGCAGGTGGCGTGCGATCTCCTGGTGGCCGGCGCCGCAGGCGTGCAGCAGGGCGCTGGCGCCGTGGGCATCCACCGCGTCCACCGCGAAGCCGAGTTCCAGCAGGCGTTGCACGGCGACGGCGGCACCGGCCTGGGCGGCGGCGGGCAGGTCGTCGGCGCGCAGCGGGCGACGCGGGCGCGACCAGTTGCCCCAGTCCAGCCAGCGCTCGATCAACGGGTGCTCCAGCGCAAGACCGAGCGGGGTTTCGCCGTTGGCGTCGGCGGCTTCGGCGTCGGCGCCGTGGATGACCAGGGCACGCACCAGCGGCAGCGCGGCCGCGCCGTGTTCCAGCGCGGCGAACAGCGGCGTGCGGCCGTCGCGGTCGCGGCTGTCCGGGTTGGCGCCGCGCGCCAGGAGGGCTTGCAGCAGCGCCAGCTGGTGGTTGGCGGCGGCCAGGTGCACGGGTGTGCGGCCGCGTGCGTCGGTGCCGAAGGGGTCGGCGCCGCGTTCGAGCAGGTCAAGCAGCAGCGCGGTGTGCTGTGGGGCGTTGCCCAGGTGCAACAAGGCCTGGGCGAGGAGGCCGGCACCGGCGGGCGAGGCGCCGGCATGCAGGAGATCGGTCAGGGCCTCGCTGGCGGCGGGCAGCTGTGGCAGCAGGGCGTCGAACAGGCGGCGACCCAGCGCTTGCGGGGCGTCGGTGTCGTCTTCGCCGGCGGGCTGCGCGGCGAGACGTGCCTCGGGGTCGAGGCCGTGCCCGAGCAGCCAGCGCCGTGCCTCGGCCAGCCCCGGCTGGGCAAGGTCGAGGTAGAGCTGTGCCAGCTCGGCCGGCGGCCAGTCGCGCACGCGCGCGGCGAAGCCGGAGACGACGGCCCAGTGGCCGAAACGCAGGGCATCGAGCAGGTGGGTGGGGGTGTCGGCGCCCTCGGCGAGCGCGGCATCGCCGAGGTTGGCCGGCAGCGGCGTTGCCGGGTCGAGCAGGGCGACCAGATCCCAGCGGCCGGCGGCGGCGGCGTGGTCGAGCGCGCTGCGGCCGTCGAGGCCGGGCGCCTTGGGTTCGGCACCCAGCGCGAGCAGGGCACGCACGGTGTCGGCGTGGGCGCGTGGCGACTGGCAGGCGAGGGTGAGCGCGTCGCGTCCCAGCCGGTCGCGCTGGCGGGCGTCGGGCTGCGCCTCGGCCAGCAGTTGCACGATCTCGACCGCGCCAGCACGCGCGGCTTCCATCAGCGCGGTGTTGTCGTGGCGATCCACCAGGTGGACGTCGGCGCCGGCGGCACGCAGCGCGCGGGCGATGGCGAGGTGGCCTTCGCCCGCGGCCACCAGCAGGGCGCTGCGGCCCTGGGCGTCCAGGGCGTTCACCGCGGCGCGGTGCTTGAGCAGCAGCTTGATGCCGGCGGGATCGTCGTCGGCGATGCCGGCGGCGGCCACCAGGGCGGGCTCGCCGTTGGCGGGGGCGGGCTTGGCGCCGTGTTCGAGCAGGAACTTTGCCAGCGGCCAGTTGGCGGCGCGGCAGGCCACGGCGAGCGGGCTGGCGCCGGCCTTGTCCAGCGCGTTGATCGCGGCGCCGGCGTCCAGCAGCATCGCTGCCACGATGGGTTCCTCGCTGAGTACCGCGCCGTGCAGCGCGCTGCGTCCTTCGGCGTCGGTGGCCAGCGGATCGGCGCCATTGGCGAGCAGGGTCATCACCGCCTCGGCGCGGCCGTGCCAGCTGTCGCGGGTGGCGGCGAGCAGGGTGGTGAGGCCACCGCTGTGCTGGTTGACGTCGGCGCCCTTGGCGATCAAGGCGCGCAGCAGGCGGGTATCGGGCAGCAGCGCGGCGAGCATCAGCACGGGGCGCTGGTCGCGATCCTCGGGCGGCGGCGCGGTGGCTGGATCGGCGCCGGCCGCCACCAGTGCCAGGGCGCGTTCGATGTCGCCCGCGCGGGTGGCGGCGAGCAAGGCGGCGGCTTGTTCGGGCGTGCCGGCGGTGCTTTCTTCGGCGCTCAGCGGTTCGCCCGCTGGCGGGCTTGGCACGGCGTCGATGGCGACCACGCCGGTGGCAACGGGCGCGCCCTCGCGCTGATCGCACAAGAGCGCGCGCAGAGTGCGGTTGGCTACCACCAGGCAGCCCAGCGGCAGCAACACGACGCCATACAGCGCCAGCGCGGCGATGCGGATTTCCGATGGCAACATGCCGTACAGGCCGGACAGCGCGATGGCGCACCAGGTGAGCGCGAGCAGGGCCAGCGAGGCGGGCAGGAAGTGGCTGAAGAAACGCTCCTCGCGCGCGAGGTGGCGGCCAAACATCAGGCTGCGCAAGGTGGCGGTGAAGATCCACGAGCCGTCGTGCCGGGCCGGATAGGCGTCGTCCCACACGAACACCAGGCCGAACGCTGGCCATGGCCGCCACAGCACCGCCAGCGCCAGCGCCAGCGTGGCCACCAGCATCAGCGCGGCGGGCAGGCCGTGCGAGTCATGCAGCGCCAGCATCGGCCAGGCCACCAGCGCGAACACGATGGCCGCGTAGGCGGTGAACATCACCAGATGCGCCGCGCCACGGCGCAGCACGGTACGCGCGAAGCTGGGCTCAGGGTCGAAACCGATGGCGTGGCAGACCGCGGCCATGGTCAACGCGTTGGCGGTCAGCAGCGGAATCAGGGTGAGTGGGTGGGCGGCCAGGCCGGCCAGCGCCACGGCGATCAGCCCGGGCAGGAACCAGGCGAGGGATTGCAGCGGCGAGTGGCGGCGGAGGGCTTTGGTCGAGGTCATCGGCACAGTATAGGAATCGTGGCGAGGCCAGTCGGTAACCTCGCGTTAACGCGCCGCGCTTCAGCCGGGCAGCGTGCCCGGTGGCAGCTGCAGATGCCAGCCTTGGTCGCGCAGGTTGGCCAGTACGGTGGCGGTGTCCTCGCGCGGCAGCCGACGGGTTTCATCCAGTTGCAGCGCCATCACGAAGCGCAGCTCGCCCGTCATGGCGCGCAGCGGCGCGGGCAACGCGTCGAAGCCGTCGCGCTGGGCCAGCCACAGATAGGTGTCGGGCTGCTGGCGGCTGGCGTAGACGAAGCAGGAGAGGGACATGGACGTCTCGACGTAGCGGGGCAATCGGCGATTATGAATGATGACGATGGTTGTTCCGGCAATTGCTGCGCCAGCACTTGCAAGCCCTTGGCGCAACGTGCACAGTTCGGGTGAGTATGTTAAACACCTGTATGAATTCCGTAGGAACTTCATGCAGGCCGCCCGCAACCATTCGCCCGATACGCAGGAGCACGCGATGCACAAGTCTTTCCGTTCCCTCACTGGCGCTGCCCGTCCGCTGACGCTCGCCGTACTGGCCGCGGCCGTCGCGGGTGCCCTGGTGGCGCCGGACATGGCCCATGCCAGCGCCTTCCAGTTGAAGGAAAACAGCACCCAGGGCCTGGGCCGCGCCTATGCTGGTTCGGCCACCGCCGGTGGCGACGTGTCGGTGGTGGAAAACGCACCGGCGGCGATGAGCGACCTTGACGGCACCTACGTGCAGGCCGACGTCACCGCGATCAATTTCAGCGCCAAGTTCAGCGGCAGCGCACATGACGTGCTCGGCAGGCCGATCAGCGGTGGCAATGGCGGCGACGCCGGCACCACGCTGCCGGTGCCCGCGCTGGCGATCGCCACCAAGGTCAGCGACCGGGTGAACCTTGGTTTCGCTCTCGACGCGCCCTTTGGTTTCCAGACCGAGTACGACCGGAACTGGATGGGCCGCTATGACGCGGTCGAGACCAAGCTGCAGTCGCTCGACGCCACGCTGTCGGCCTCGTTCAAGATCAACGACCAGTGGAGCGTGGGCGCCAGCGCGATTGCCGAGCGCACCAGCGCCACGCTGACCAACGCCATCAACTTCAACGCCGTGGGCCTGGGCATCCAGCAGGGCATCGGCGCCAAGACGCAGGCTGCCGTGGCGCAGATCCAGGCCGCCGCTGCCGCCGGCCAGATTTCGCCGGCGCAGGCCGCCGGCATGATCCAGGCCGCCGTGGCCCAGGGCCAGGCCGCCGCCGCTGGCGTGGCCGCGATGACACCGCCTGGCGTGGACGGTTTCGCCAAGGTCAAGGGCAACAACTGGGCCTGGGGCTGGCAGCTGGGCACCTACTGGAAGCCCACCGCGAATGATCGCGTGTCGCTGAACTACCGCTCCAAGATCACTCACGACATCGACGGCACCGCCAACTTCACCGTGCCCGCCGGCTACAGCCTGCTGCTGACCAACCCGCAGCTGGCCGCCAGCATCCCGCCGTTTGCGAACACCAGCGGCAAGGCGCGCCTGACCAATCCGGCCGTGGCCACCCTGAGCTACTGGCACCACGAGGATCAGTTCGGCATCGGCGGCGACGTGGCTTGGACGCAGTGGAGCGTGATGCGCCAGCTCACCCTGGCTTACCCGAACCCGCTGCAGCCGACCACGGTGCTGCCGTTCAACTGGCGCGACACCCTCTACGTCTCGGTGGGCGGCGAATACTACGCCACCGACAAGCTGACCCTGCGCGCTGGCTTCGCCATCGACCAGGCGCCGATGACCGCCACCAACCGCGATCCGCGCGTGCCCGACGGCGCCCGCCGCATGGCCAGCTTCGGCATCGGCTACAAGGCCAACGCGAACTTCTCGATCAACGCCTCGTATGCGCACATCTTCGTCAGCCATGCCGGCGTGAACGGCTCCACCAGCTCCACCGGCGACGTGCTCGCCGGCAGCTTCGACGACTACGGCAACCTGCTCAGCCTGTCGGCGCAGTACAAGTTCTGATGGCTTTCAGGCCGTCGCAAGACGGCCTGAAAGCGCGATCCACGGATGGATCGCGCGCGGGTCGATCGCATTCGCGATCGACCCGCGGAGCCGGGGCCGGACGCAGTTCGGCCTCCGCGAGTCGGGAAAGTGCACGACAGCACTTTCCCGACATCAGACAATCGCTCGGGCATCAGTTCTGAAAAGGCCTCCTCGTTCGCGCGGAGGCCTTTTTCTTGAAACGCGTCAACCGCGCTTGAGCAGCAGCTCCAGCATGCGCCGGAAGCGCGCCCCGTAGGGCGGATTGAGCAGGCCCGCGCCGTTCCAGCGCGCTTGCCGGAACACTGGTTTGAAGTGCGAGAACGTGCGGAAGCCGGCCTCGCCGTGGTAGCCGCCCATGCCGGAGGCGCCCACGCCGCCGAAGGGCAGGCCGTGCTGGGCGATGTGGAAGATCGTGTCGTTGAGCGTGACGCCGCCGGCGTGGGTTTGCGCCAGCACGCGCTCGATCAGCGTCTGATCTACCTCGAACAGGTACAGCGCCAGTGGGTGCGCTCGTGCGGTGATGAAGGCGATGGCTTCGTCCAGCGTGTCGTAGGGTACGACCGGCAGCAGCGGACCGAAGATTTCTTCCCGCATCACCGGCATGTCGTCGCGCACGCCGGTCAGCAGCACCGGTGGCAACAGACGGCGCGCGGCGTCGGGCGCGGCGTCGCTCAAGGCTTCGATGCTGGCGCCGGCGGCTTGCGCGTCGTCGCGCAGCGCGGATAGCCGCGCGTAGTGGCGGTCGCTGGCGATGCTGGCGTATTGCGCGTTGCGCGCGAGATCGGGATACAGCCGTGCCGTGGCGGCGCGCGCGGCGGCGATGAATTCCGCCATCTGCGCGCGCGGCAGCAGTACGTAGTCGGGTGCGATGCAGGTCTGCCCGGCGTTGACCAGCTTGCCGAATACGATGCGCTCGGCGGCTTGTTCCAGCCGCGCGCCGGGGCCGAGGATGGCGGGTGACTTGCCGCCCAGTTCCAGCGTCACCGGGGTGAGGTTGGCACTGGCAGCGCGCATCACGTGGTGGCCCACCGCAGTGGAGCCGGTGAACAGCAAGTGGTCGAACGGCAGTGCGGCGAAGGCTTGGCCCACGGTGGCATCGCCGTTCACCACGCACACTTCGTCATCGCGGAAATGCCTGCCTACCAGCTCGGCGAACAATGCCGAGAAGCGCGGCGTGTATTCGCTCATTTTCAGCATCGCGCGGTTGCCGGCGGCGAGTGCATCCACCAGCGGCCCCACGGCCAGGTACAGCGGGTAGTTCCACGGCACGATGATGCCGACCACGCCCAGTGGCTGCGGGCGCAGCTCGGTGCGCGCGGGCAGGAAGGCGAGGCCGGCCAGCCGTCGCTGCGGCCGCATCCAGCGCCGGCCGTGGCGCAGCGCGTGGCGGATCGCCGACAGGCTGGGGAAGATTTCCAGCAGCTCGGTTTCCTCCGTCGGGCGGTTGCCGAAGTCGGCGTGGATGGCCGCAACGATGGCTTCGCGCTGCGCGCGCAGCAGGGTCTCCAGCGCACGCAGCCGGCGAACACGTTCGGGCCAGCCGGGCAGCGGCTCGAGCGCCTGCGCGGCGCGCAGGCGTTGCAGCGTGCTGGCAAGATCGGTGTTCGTGGCGTCGTGCATGGCGTTTTGCTCAGGATTCGCGGCGGAATTCGTCGAAGAAGGCGTGATCGATCTCGTAGATCGTTTTCGGCTTCACGCCAATCAGCTTGTCATGGAAAAGCTCGATCAGCTGCTCGCCGTCGATCAGCTCAATCGGCACCACACCATCGCGGGTGGCTTCGGCCTCGGCATCCGGAGTGAAGCGGCCGGTGGTGATGAACACGCCCTTCTCTGCGCGGCCAAGCAGCGCGTTGCGGAACTCGCCCACCGCACTGCGCGTGACGACATCCTTGTAGCGCTTGGCCTGGAACGCCACGCGCAGGCTCACGAAAGGGCTCAGGCGCAGTAGGCCGTAGCCGTCGATGCCGCCGTCGGGCGAACGCTGGGTGACCTCGACCTCCTCGAACCCGTGCTCGCGCAGCAGGCGGCCACAGATCAGCTCGAAGCCGTACGGCGGCAGGGATTTGAGGACGTCGAGCAAGCTGAGATCTTGTGACTCTTCAGGTGGCTCAGCGTCGACCAGGTCGGGCTCAGGATGAGGCTCCGCTGATGCGTGCTGCTTGCGCTCGGATTGTTGAACCTTTACCCGGTCGAGAAATATGGTTCGCGCAGCATCCTCGTCGAGGTGAGTCTTCCATCCCAGCGGGCTAAGGGTCCAGATACCGCGCCGACCGTCGTCCAGCAGGCCTTGCCACACCAAGTACTGGCGTGCCCATTGCACCTGGTTGTGGAAACGATTGGCGCCGGACTTGATGGTGGCTTCGGTGATGGCGTGCGGGAGGTTCAACTCGCGCGCGATCCAGCGGGACACTTCTTGCGGTTTGGCCGAACCGCCAAGCGCACGCAGACAATCGAGCAGGGGTCCCATCCAGCGGGTGAACTCGGTTCGCCCTTTGTTCTGTCGTGGCATGCCAACGCTCCTTGCAATGGCATGCAACGTACTCGCTGCATCGGCACCATGGCAATGCCGAAGAGTCCACTTACGTCCCCCTCTCCCCCAAGCCCGGCTTGGGGGAGAGGGGGACGGGTGCGAGGCTTTCCCGAATCCCGAATCCCGAATCCCGAATCCCGAATCCCGAATCCCGAATCCCGAATCCCGCGCCTAAGGCTTACTCGCCGATCGTCAGCAACGACGCGTTGCCGCCGGCGGCGGTGGTGTTGATGGTGAGCGTGCGCTCGCCGGCGAAGCGCAGCAGGTAGTGCGGGCCGCCGGCCTTGGGGCCGGTGCCGGAGAGGCTTTCGCCGCCGAACGGCTGCACGCCGACCACCGCACCGATCTGGTTGCGGTTGACGTAGCAGTTGCCGACGCGGGCGTGGCTGCGGATGTATTCCACGGTGTCGTCGATGCGGCTGTGCACGCCAAGCGTGAGGCCGTAGCCGGTGGCGTTGATCTGCTCGACCACCTGGGCCAGCTCGCTGCCCTTCCAGCGGACGATGTGCAGTACCGGGCCGAACACTTCGCGGGTCAGCGTGGCGAGCGACGGAATCTCGTAGGCGCGCGGGGCGAAGAAGGTACCGTTGGCGGTGGTCGCCGGATCGAGTGGCACTTCGGCGATCTTCTTCGCCTCCTTGTCCATGCGCGCGGCGTGCTCGACCAGGATTTTTTTCGCGTCCTCGTCGATCACCGGGCCGACATCGGTGGACAGCTGGCCGGGGTCGCCGACCTTCAGCTCGGCCATCGCGCCGGCGAGCATACCGACCACCTTGTCGGCGATGTCCTCCTGCACGAACAGCACGCGTGCGGCCGAGCAGCGCTGGCCGGCGGACTGGAACGCCGAGGCGATCACGTCCTTGACGATCTGCTCGGGCAGGGCGGAGGAGTCGGCGATCATCGCGTTCTGGCCGCCGGTCTCGGCGACCAGCGCGGCGATCGGCGCATTGCGCGCGGCCAGCGCGCGGTTGATCGCCCAGGCGGTCTCGGTGGAGCCGGTGAAGGCCACGCCGGCCACGCGTGGGTCTTTCGTGAGCGCGGCGCCGACGGTGGCGCCATCGCCTGGCAGGTACTGCAGCACGTCGACCGGCACGCCGGCCTCGTGCAGCAGTTTCACCGCGGCATGGCCGATCAGCGAGGTCTGCTCCGCCGGCTTGGCGATCACGCTGTTGCCGGCAGCCAGTGCGGCGCTGACCTGGCCCAAGAAGATCGCCAGCGGGAAGTTCCACGGGCTGATGCAGACGAACACGCCGCGGCCGTTGAGGAACAATTGATTGCTCTCGCCGGTGGGGCCGGGCAGCTGCTCGGGCTGGCCGAACAGGCGGCGCGCCATGGTGGCGTAGTAGCGCAGGAAATCGGCCGCCTCGCGGACCTCGGCGATGGCGTCGGGCAGGCTCTTGCCGGCCTCGCGCACGCACAGCGCGATGAACTCGGCGCGGCGCGCTTCGAGTTGTTCGGCGGCGTGTTCGAGGATCGCGGCGCGGCTGGCGGCAGGCAGGCGATCCCAGTCGGGCTGGGCGGCGACGGCGTTGGCCAGCGCCTGGTTTACCAGGGTGGCGTCGGCGGTCACGTAGCTGCCGACCACCTGGCGGCGGTCGGCGGGATTGGTGACCTGCACGGTGGTGCCGTTGCCCTTGCCGCCGGGTACCAGCGGTGCGGCGTTCCATGGGCCGGCCTTGGCGTTGACGGCTTCGGCGAGTGCCTTGAGTTCGTTGTCGTTGGAGAAGTTGATGCCCATGGAATTCTTCCGAGTTACCGAATTGGAATGCTGCGCAAGCGCAGCATTGTCGCCATAGAGATTGACCGGCAGGGGGATGCGCGGGTGGGGAATGGACGCGAAGCGGCGCACCGTCTCGCAGGGGTCGGCGACCAGCTCGCGAACCGGCAGGGTCTCGTCCACCACGCGGTTGACGAAGCTGGTGTTGGCGCCGTTCTCGAGCAGGCGGCGCACCAGGTACGGCAGCAGGTCTTCATGGGTGCCGACCGGCGCGTACACACGGCACGGCACGTTCAGGTTCTGCGGGCCGATCACCTCGGCGTACAGGTCGGTACCCATGCCATGCAGGCGCTGGAACTCGAACGGACGGCCGCGCGCGATGTGGTGCACGGCGGCGATCGAGTGCGCGTTGTGGGTGGCGAACTGCGGGTAGATCAGCTCGATGCCGGCGTCGAACAGCTTGCGCGCGCAGGCCAGGTAGGACACGTCGGTGTTCGGCTTGCGCGTGTACAGCGGATAGCCGGCCAGGCCCTGTTCCTGCGCGCGCTTGATCTCGGCGTCCCAGTAGGCGCCCTTGACCAGGCGCACGTACCAGCGACGCTTGGCGCTGCGCGCGGTCTCGACCAGCCAGTCGATCACGAACGGGGTGCGTTTGGAGTAGGCCTGCACCACGATGCCGAGGCCGTTCCAGCCTTCTAACGACGGATGGGCGAATACGTCGCCAATGATGTCCAGCGAGAGTTCGAGCCGGTCGGCTTCCTCGGCGTCGACCGACAGCGCGATGCCTTGCTTCATCGCCAGCTGCGACAGCTCCAGCAGTTTCGCGGTGAGCAGGCGCCGTGCGTCTTCGCGCTTGGCCACCTCGTAGCGCGGGTGCAGCGCGGACAGCTTCACCGAGATCGACGGCGCGTCGGTATGGTTGGCGAACGGGCCGCGTGCGCCGATACGGCCGATGGCGCGGCGGTAGTCCTCCTGGTAGCGCTCGGCGGTCTCGGCGGTGAGCGCGGACTCGCCCAGCATGTCGTAGGAGTAGCGGTACACCGCGTATTCCTTCTTCGCGCAGCGGTCCAGCGCCTCGTCGATGGTCTGCCCCATCACGAACTGGTGGCCCATGATGCGCATCGCCTGGCGCACGGCGAGGCGGATCGCCGGCTCGCCGGCACGACCGACCAGCCGCTTCAGCGCGCCGGTGAAATCGTGGCGGGTGTCTTCGGCCAGCTGCACCAGGTGGCCGGTCAGCATCAGGCCCCAGGTGCTGGCGTTGACGAACAGCGACTCGCTCTGGCCGAGGTGCTTCTTCCAGTCCGCCTCGCCGAGCTTGTCGCGGATCAGCTTGTCCGCGGTGGCCTTGTCCGGGATGCGCAGCAGTGCCTCGGCCACGCACATCAGCAGCACGCCTTCCTCGCTGGACAGGTCGTACTGGCGCATGAAGGACTCCACCGCGCTCTGGTCCTTGGCTCGGGCACGCACGCGGGTAACCAGGCCGGCGGCGACGTCGATCACCTGCTCGTGCTCGGCGGGCGGCAGGGTGGCCTGGGCCAGCAGGTCGTTGACGGCTTCGGTCTCGTCGCGCAGCCAGGCGGCGGTGATGCGCGCGCGCGCGGGCGAGCCGTCGGCAGGGAGTTCGGGGCGGAGAATGGCTTGGGTCACGATGGACACTGGTCTAAGTGTGGGGAACGCGCGATTGTACGCTCGCGACCAGGGGCTTGCTGTGCCGGTTTCGCGCACTGATACAGCTCAAGTCCCTGCGACAATCTTGCCCATTGCGCTTTGGCGACCTATGATCCCGGTGTTACTGGCATGCCGGGTCTCCATGATCGTGCTACGACCAGCCGCCGCCGGCTCGCCGCGCGTGACGCTGTGGCTCCGGCCCCAGCGCACGCTCAGTCGTCGCGGTCTGCGTCGGCTCATCGCGGTGTTGGTGTTGCTGGTGCTGTCGACGGCTGTCCTCGGCGCGTGGCAGGGCAATGTGTTCGCCCCGCTGTTTGCCTTGGTCGAGTCGGCGGCCATGGCCATCGCCTTGGGTGTGGCCTGGCGCGCCGGCGACCGCAGCGAACGCATCACTCTCGACGACACGTCGCTGGAGGTGCGCTGGTTGCCGGGCCGGCAGCGTGCGCGATTCCAGGTGGCCTGGGTGCGGGTGCGGTTGGAGGAAGGGGAAAACGGATGTCGTCGCCTGCTGCTGTGTTCGCACGGGCGCGAGTGTGAAATCGGGCGGTTTCTGGCCGAACAGGAACGCTCCGAGCTGTTGCGCAAACTCAAGCTGCTGCTGGATGGGGTGAACGGCCAGCGGCGCGGATAGGTTCAACAAAGGGCGAGAGCATGACATCTGGCAGTATCGGGACTGGGGGCGTCGGGCCGCACAAGGGCATCCGGCGCATCGTTGCCGTCGTGGCCATCTTGGCGCTGGCGCTGGTCGCGGGCGTGGCGCAGGCCGATCCGCACCCCTGGCAGCTCAATATGGAGCGCGGGGTGAGCACGTGGTCGGGTGAGCCCTATTTCCTCAACAACGTCTCGCTGATCGTCTGCACGGTGATCGGCATCCTGGTCTATGGCGCGATGTTCATTGCCATGTTCCGTTTCCGCAAATCGCGCGGCGCGGTGCCGGCCAAGTGGTCGCACAACACCGCGGTGGAAGTCGTCTGGACGGCCATCCCGGTCATCATCCTGGTGGTGTTGGCCTGGATGTCCACCGGCGGCTTGGTCAGCTTCGCCAACACCTCCGGCTCGCAGCTGACAGTCAAGGTCACCGGCTACCAGTGGAAGTGGCGCTACGACTACGTCGACTATCAGGGCAAGGCGATCAGCAAGGTCGACTTCATGTCCAAGCTCGATGCGGACTCGGACAAGACGCGCCAGCTGCGCTCCGGCCTCGATCCGTATGCGGTGAAGACCGGCGACGAGAACACCTATCTGCTGAACGTGGACAAGCCGCTGGTGCTGCCGATCCACACCAAGGTTCGCTTCATCATCACCAGCGAGGACGTGATCCACTCGTGGTGGGTGCCGGCCTTCGGCTGGAAGATGGATGCGATTCCTGGCGTGGTCAACGCGGCTTGGACCAATATCAACGAGGCCGGCACCTATCGCGGCCAGTGCGCCGAGTTGTGCGGTCAGGATCACGGCTTCATGCCCATCGTGGTGAAGGCCGTCTCGCAGGAGGACTTCGCCAAGTGGCTGGCCGCGCAGCAGCAGGCGTCCGCGCCGGCTCCGGCCGCGCCCGCCGCCGCCAGCACCGCCGCCGCCCCGGCCACCGCGCAGGTGACGCCCGCGTCGGCGCCCGGCGAGCACGGCTGACGGCGCGCCGCGCCATCCCATTCATTGCGGAAGCAGCCGTTCGCGGCTGCGCCACCAGACATACCAGGTAGAGGTGCAAGGCCATGGCCCACGAAGCCACCCACGATCACCACGACGAGCATCACGCACCGCAGGGCTTCTTCCAGCGCTGGGTGATGTCCACCAACCACAAAGACATCGGCACGCTGTATCTGATCTTCTCGCTGACGATGTTCTTCATCGGCGGCAGCTTCGCCATGGTGATCCGCGCCGAGCTGTTCAAGCCCGGCCTGCAACTGGTGCAGCCGTACTTCTTCAACGAGATGACCACCATGCATGCGCTGGTGATGATCTTCGGCGCGATCATGCCGGCCTTCGTCGGCCTCGGTAACTGGATGATCCCGCTGATGATCGGCGCGCCGGACATGGCGTTGCCGCGCATGAACAACCTGTCGTTCTGGATCCTGCCGTTCGCCTTCCTGCTGATGCTCTCCACGCTGTTCCTGCCCGGCGGCGCGCCGGCCGGCGGCTGGACGATGTACCCGCCGCTGTCGCTGCAGATGGGCTCGCTGGCCTACGTGGTGTTCGCGATCCACCTGATGGGCATCAGCTCGATCATGGGCGCGATCAACATCATCGCCACCATCCTCAACATGCGCGCGCCGGGCATGGATCTGCTGAAGATGCCGGTGTTCGTGTGGAGCTGGCTGATCACCGCCTTCCTGCTGATCGCGGTGATGCCGGTGCTGGCTGGCGCGGTGACCATGCTGCTCACCGACAAGTACTTTGGCACCAGCTTCTTCAACCCGCACGGCGGCGGCGACCCGGTGCTGTACCAGCACATCTTCTGGTTCTTCGGCCACCCCGAGGTCTACATCATGATCCTGCCCGCGTTCGGGATCATCTCGGAGATCGTGCCGACCTTCGCGCGCAAGCCGATCTTCGGCTACAAGGCGATGGTGTACGCGATCGCCTGCATCGCCTTCCTGTCGTTCATCGTGTGGGCGCACCACATGTTCGCGGTGGGCATGCCGCTGGGCGCGGACATCTTCTTCATGTACGCCACCATGCTGATCGCGGTGCCCACCGGGGTGAAGGTGTTCAACTGGGTGGCCACCATGTGGGGCGGCTCGATGACCTTCGAGACGCCGATGCTGTTCGCCATCGCCTTCATCATCCTGTTCACCATCGGCGGCTTCTCCGGCCTGATGCTGGCGCTGGTGCCGGCCGACTTCCAATACCACGACACCTACTTCGTGGTGGCGCACTTCCACTACGTGCTGGTGACCGGCGCCGCGTTCGCGATCATGGGCGCCACCTACTACTGGCTGCCCAAGTGGACTGGCCATATGTACAGCGAGTTCTGGGGCAAGGTGCACTTCTGGTGCTCCACGATTTTCGTGAACGTGCTGTTCTTCCCGCAGCACTTCCTGGGCCTGGCCGGCATGCCGCGACGCATCCCGGATTACAACGTGGCCTTCGCCAACTTCAACATGATCAGTTCGATCGGCGGCTTCCTGTTCGGGTCCTCGCAGCTGATCTTCCTGGGCGTGATCGTGCACTGCGCGTTCTTCTCGAAGAAGAAGGCCGCCGACCGCGCGTGGGAAAGCGCCAAGGGGCTGGAGTGGACCATCCCGTCGCCGGCGCCGCACCACACCTTCGAGGTGCCGCCGGTGGTGCGCGATGAAGAGCTCGCGCATGGCCACGTGAACGATTGACGGACGCCGGCCAATGACCGACCTCAGCCATGACGGGCAGTTCGAGCGGCGGCGCCGGCGCGGTGTGCGCCGCACGGTGACGGTGCTGGCCATCGTGGTCGGCGCGTTCTACCTGCTCTCGTTCGCCCAGATCCTGTCGATGAAGTAATCGCGGCGATCCGCCGTCGCGTTCGGTGAAGTGGTCGCGGCATCCGCCGCCCACGGGGAAACTCCACGGAGTCTCAGCATGGTTCAGCAGCAAGACGTCTATTTCGTACCCAGCAAGAGCCAGTGGCCCATCGTGGCCGCGGTGGTGATGTTCCTCACCGTGTTCGGTGCCGCGCACTGGCTCAGTGCCGAGCCTGGCGACGCCGGTTTCGGCAAGACCGTCATCACCATCGGCGCGGTCGGCGTGCTCGGCATGTTCTTCGGCTGGTTCCGCTCGGTGATCCACGAGTCGATGGCCGGCCGCTACAGCGCACAGGTGGACACCTCGTTCCGCATGGGCATGATGTGGTTCATCTTCTCCGAGATCATGTTCTTCGGCGCGTTCTTCGGCGCGCTGTTTTACATCCGCATGTTCTCGGTGCCGTGGCTGGGCGGCACCGGTCATGGCGCGCTCACCCATCAGTTTCTCTACGACAGCTACAGCGGCGCCTGGGGCGCGGATGGCGGCAACGGCCCGATGCGCGTCGGCGGCGCGTTCAGCACGGTGGCGCCATGGGGGCTGCCGCTGCTCAACACGCTGATCCTGCTCACCTCCAGCGTCACCATCACCATCGCGCACCATGCGTTGCGCGCGGGGCATCGCGGCAAGATCCTGGCCTTCCTCGGCCTGACCGTGCTGCTGGGCGCCACCTTCATCTATTGCCAGTCGCACGAGTACATGGAGGCGTACAAGGAGTTGAACCTCACCCTGCACAGCGGTGTGTACGGCTCCACCTTCTTCATGCTCACCGGCTTCCACGGCCTGCACGTGACCCTGGGTACCATCATGCTGGCGGTGATCTGGCTGCGCGTGGCCAAGGGCCATTTCAGCAAGGAACACCACTTCGGCTTCGAGGCGGTGGCCTGGTACTGGCACTTCGTCGACGTGGTGTGGCTGTGCCTGTTCCTCTTTGTCTACATCCTTTGATTTTTCCGCGCCGCCGCGTCGCGAAGAGCGAAGATCAGGCACCAGCCAGTCGTGGCCGGGTGTCGATGTCGCGCGAGCGCGTGGCGCGGAGGGCAGCATCAGGCATCGGCAATCGCCGGACTTTCAATAAAAGCGCCGGGCTTTCATGGGATTGAACACGAAGAAGCCCGCCGTTCGGCGGGCTTCTTCGTGTTGCGGGAAACGGTTCCGGTGCGGCGCTGGCGCTCACTGCCCCACGTCGTGCGGGCTGAGCCAACCCATCCAGATGCCGAACATGACCATGCCGATGAGCAGCAGCGACAGCGCGATGCGGCGAGTCAGCGCCCAGGCCATGCGACGGTCATCGTGCTTGTCGGTCATCATGTAGTAGAGCGCCTGGCCGAGGCTGAAGATCACCACCAGCAGCAACACCACCACCGCGTATTTGTAGATGAGCCCCACGTGATTGATCCGGTAGAGACAGGTGCAGGCAGTATAGCCACGGCGAGGGGGCGCTCGTGCTAGCCGGGTTTCGCCGTCCGCCATGGTGGGCGATCGCGCTGACCGCGGTGTCCGCCGTGCTGTTCGTGCGCCTGGGCGTGTGGCAACTGCATCGCGCCGACGACAAGGATGCGCTGTTGCGGCGCTTTGCCGCGGCAGCGGCAGCCCCCGTGCAGGACTTCGCCGCCGTGGCGTCCGATCCGCCGGCGAACGCCTACCCGCGGGTGCGGGTGCGGGGCACGTACCTCGCCGACCGCATGTACCTGCTGGACAACCCGAAGCACGACGACTGCGGCGGCGTGGAGGCCTACGTGCCGCTGCGTGTGCCCGGACGCACGCGCCTGCTGCTGGTGGATCTGGGCTTCCTGCCCGGCAACGGCACCGGTCAGGCACCGCAGTTGCCGCCGCTGCCGACCGGCGAACAGACCCTGCAAGGCCTCTACGAACCGCCGCCGGGGCATGGCTTCGAGATGGGCGGCGATGCGCTGGTGCGGCAAACGCAGTGGCCGAAGACGACGATCTACTTTGCCGCCGCGCAGATCGCCGCCGACCTGCATGCCAAACTGTATCCGCGCGTGCTGGCGCTGGATCCCGACCCGGCCTCGATCTACGTGCGCGTGCATACGCTGGACTTCGGCGACATGCCGCCGGCGCGGCACCGCGCCTATGCCTTCCAGTGGTTCACCTTCGCGCTCGCCGTGGTGGTGATCCTGCTCGTGCTCAGCCGCAAGCGCCCGTTCCGGCGCAGGAAACCTTGATGAACGCCAACGATCCCGCTGCCCTGCGCAAGGGGCGGCTGAAACTGCTCCTGGTTGCCTCGATCTTCGCCGCGCCCTTCGTGGTGGCGCTGGTGCTCACGCTGGCGGGCTGGCAGCCTGGCGCCACGGGGCATGGCCAGGCCATCCTGCCGCAACGCAACTTCGCCGCCGAGTCGTTGCCGGTGCGCCTCGCCGACGGCAAGGACTGGGCCTGGCGTGACAGCACGCCGCGACTCACCCTGGTGGCGCTGCCGGGGCCGGATTGCGCCGCGCGGTGCTACGCCGCGCTGACCGCGATGGCGAAGGCGCGCGTGATGCTCACACAGAACCAGTCACGCTTGCGCCTGCTTTACGTGGGCACGCCGCCGGCGGACACGGACGAGCGCGCGGGCATGGCGAACTTCTGGCAGGTCGGTAGCGATGTCGACGGCAAGCTCGCGGCGTGGCGGGTGACCGTGCCGGACAGCGTGAGCGCGGTGCTGGTGGAGTCCAACGGCACGGCACTGGCCAGTTATCCTGCCGGTTTCGATCCCTCGGGTTTGCTGCAGGATTTGCGGAAGGTCATCAAGTGATGTTGTCGCGTGTCGGGAAAAGCCTGCGCTGGCTGTCGCTGCTGGCGGCGGTGTTCGCCTTCGGGCTGGTGATGTTCGGCGCCTTCGTGCGCCTGTCCGATGCCGGGCTGTCCTGCCCGGACTGGCCGACCTGCTATGGCCAGGCAGCCTGGCCGCAGCATGCGCAGGCGGTGGCCAAGGCCGATGCGGCCTTCCCCGATCGTCCCTACGAGGCGCACAAGGCCTGGCGCGAACAGGTGCACCGCATGCTCGCCGGCACGCTGGGTGTGCTGGTGCTGGCGCTGGCGCTGCTGGCCGCCGCGCGGCGACGCTGGATCACGCTGGCCATCGTCGGCAGCGCCGTGTTCGCCGCGATAGGCGTGGCGATGTACATGCAAGGCGAGCATCGTTGGTCGTCGCTGCTGGCGGTGTGCGCCATTGCGCTGCCGATGGCTGCCGCGCTGGCACTCAAGCGGCCGGCGGCGTGGCGGATCTGCCTGGTAGCGCTGGGCGTCATCATCTTCCAGGCCATGCTGGGCATGTGGACGGTGACCCTGCTGCTCAAGCCCATCGTGGTGACCGGGCATCTGCTGGGCGGCATGACCACCTTCGCGCTGCTGGCCTACGTGGCGGCGCGTTTCGGCGGCGTGGGCGCGACGGACGACGCGCTGGCGGGGCTGCGCCGTCTGATGCTGCTGGGCATCGTGCTGCTCGCCTGCCAGATCGCGCTGGGCGGCTGGACCTCGTCGAACTACGCCGCGCTGGCCTGCGGTACCGGGCCAGCGGCGTTTCCGCAATGCCTGGGGCAGTGGTGGCCGCCGGGTGACTACCATCAGGGTTTCATCCTGTGGCGCGGCATCGGCGTGAATTTCGAGGGCGGCATCCTGGACGGCCCGGCGCGCACCGCGATCCAGATGGCGCATCGCTTCGGCGCGCTGCTGGTGTTCTGCTACCTGGGCTGGCTGTCGCATCGACTGGCGCGGCGCGGCTTGCGCGGCTATGGCATCGCGGTGGCGGTGGCGCTGGTCAGTCAGGTGCTCTTGGGTATCAGCAATGTGCACTTCGGCCTGCCGCTGCCGGTGGCCACCGCGCACAACGGCATGGCGGCGCTGCTGCTGTCCACCCTGGTGGTCACGCTGGCGCGCACGCAGCCCCGGGACAATGCGGCGGGAGCCTTGCGATGAATCTGCTGAGCGAATATCTGCAACTGACCAAGCCGCGCGTGGTGGCGCTGCTGGTGTTCTGCGCGGTGATCGGCATGTTCCTCGCCGCGCCCGGCCTGCCGCCGTGGCGCGCGCTGGTGTGGGGCACGCTGGGTATCTGGCTGGCCTCGGGCTCGGCGGCAGCGTTCAACCACCTGATCGACGAGCGCATCGACAAGCTGATGGCGCGCACCGCCCGACGGCCGCTGGCCACCGGGCATCTCAAGCCGTGGCAGGTGCTGACGTTCGCCATCACGATCGGCATCGTCTCGATGCTGGTGCTGGTGTTCCTGGTGAACCCGCTCACCGCGTGGCTCACCTTCGGCGGGCTGATCGGCTACGCGCTGGTGTACACCGCCTACCTGAAGCGCGCCACGCCGCAGAACATCGTGATCGGCGGCCTGGCCGGCGCGATCCCGCCGGTCTTGGGCTGGACGGCGGTGACCGGCGCGCTGCATCCGTTCGCGCTGCAGCTGTGCCTCATCATCTTCGTGTGGACGCCGCCGCACTTCTGGGCGCTGGCGATCTTCCGCCGCGACGACTACGCGCGCGCCGGCGTGCCGATGCTGCCGGTGACCCACGGTGTGCCCTACACCCGCTGGCAGGTGCTGTTCTACACCGTGCTGCTGGTGCTGGTGACCCTGCTGCCCGCGATCACCGGCTACAGCGGCTGGCTGTATCTGGGCGGCGCGGTGGCACTGGGCGCGGGTTTCCTCTACTACGCGATCCGCCTGCTCAACCCGCCGGACGATTTCTTCGCGATGCGCGTGTTCAAGTATTCCATCACCTACCTGATGGCCTTGTTCGCCTTCCTGCTGGCCGACCACTGGTTGGTCGCGCCGTTGGCGCAGCAGGGGCTGGTGTTCCGTCCGCTGGGTTGATTTTTTGCGCAAATGGCGCCTTTGCCGTTGACGCGACCGCTGCCGCACTGCAAAATACGCCGGTCGCGCGCGACGCTTCAGTCGTGCCGCTCGACATCACTGTCCTGACTAACCAAGGCATATGGACGTTTACCCTAGTCGCAACGTCGACACCTGCTTGCTTCGGGTGCCGGCGCTGCAAAACAAACTGAACGCCTGCGGCAGCCGCCAGCAGTCGACCGGTATTTTCCTCGACTAGGAAACGCCGGCTCGTCTCCTCCGGCGCCGTGCGCCGTGATTCAAGGAGATGGGCTATGAAGCTCCTTCGTGACGTATTTCGCCTGCGGGATTTCCGCAAGCTGCCGTTCGCCGTGCGCCGCGAGGCGTCGCGGCGCGAGTTCGTGGTGACGGTGCCGGCGCCCCTGCCGGCGAGTGTCGCATCGCATATCCTGCCACTCAGTCCAGCGCAGCCTGCCGCCGGGCACTGACGCGCGCGTCGGCCCGGTCGCGCCACTGGCGGTTGCCAGTGTGCATCGACGTGGCGGTGGCTGCCCCGGCCACCCTGAGAATTTCCCCGGATAGCCCCTCCAGGCAGCCGTCGCGCCGCCGTGGATCGGCGCATCACGAACCACGGTAGCGATCATGAGCAAGCTGTTTTCACGCCCTTCGGCCAAGGTTGTGGCGCCGGTGCCTGCACAGGTGCGGGCGGCGCAGGACGCCTTCGTCGACAACCCCGCGCTGCTTGCCGCGCTGGATACCTCGCTGCACGGACTGGACGAGGATCGCATCACCGAGCGCCTGCACCGCGACGGCGCCAACGAGGTATCGCACGAGCGGCCGCCGCATTGGTCGCGGCAGTTGCTGCGTGCGTTCAAGAACCCCTTCATCATCGTGCTGCTGGTGCTGGCCGGCGTGCAGCTCGCCACCGACGACAGCGACCTCACCGGACCAATCATCATCGCGGTGATGGTGGGCATCAGCGTGCTGCTCAGCTTCACCCAGGAGTACCGCTCCTCGCTCGCCGCCGAGAAGCTGAAGGCGATGGTGCGCAACACCGCCGCGGTGACGCGGCAGGCCTCCGACGGCCACAGCGAGCAGATCGAGGTGCCGGTGGGCGAGCTGGTGGTGGGCGACATCGTGCACCTGGCGGCTGGCGACATGGTGCCCGCCGACCTGCGCCTGCTCGGCGCGAAAGACCTGTTCATCAGCCAGGCCATCCTCACCGGCGAATCGCTACCGGTGGAGAAGGTGGCGCCGATCCATGCGCAGGGCGTGGACACGACGGGCAATCCGCTGGATCTGCCCACGCTCTGCTACATGGGCACCAACGTGATCTCCGGCACCGCCAGCGCGGTAGTGGTGGCCACCGGTGCGCGCAGCTACCTCGGCTCGCTGGCGCACAGCATGAGCGGCCAGCGCGTGCAGACCAGCTTCGACCGCGGCGTGAACTCGGTGAGCTGGCTCTTGATCCGCTTCATGGCGGTGATGGTACCGATCGTGTTCCTCATCAACGGCCTGGACAAGCACAACTGGACCGAGGCGTTCCTGTTCGCACTGTCGGTGGCGGTGGGCCTCACGCCCGAGATGTTGCCGCTGATCGTCACCGCTAACCTCGCCAAGGGTGCGCTGGCGATGTCCAAGCGCAAGGTGGTGGTGAAGCGGCTCAACGCGATCCAGAACTTCGGCGCGATGGACGTGCTGTGCACCGACAAGACCGGCACGCTGACGCTGGACAAGATCGTGCTGGAGCGCCACCTCGACCTCGACGGCGAGGAGAGCGACGAGGCGCTGGAATTCGGTTACCTCAACAGCCGCTTCCAGACCGGCCTCAAGAACCTGATGGACAAGGCGGTGCTGGAGCACCGTGACCTGGAGCCAGTGGCCGCGCGCTACCGCGTGGTGGACGAGATTCCGTTCGACTTCCAGCGCCGCCGCATGTCGGTGGTGGTGGCCGATGGCCGGAACGAGCATCTGCTGATCTGCAAGGGCGCGGTGGAGGAGATGCTGGCGACCTGTGCCTACGCCCAGGTGGGCGGCGTTGTGGAGCCGATGACCGACGAGCGTCGCCGCGCGATCAAGGCGATGACGCACCGGCTCAACGAAGACGGCCTGCGCGTTCTGGTGGTGGCGGTGCGCAGGGAGCCGGCCGCCGAGCGCGCCTGGAGCGTGGCCGACGAGAGTGAACTCACCGCGGTGGGCTGCCTGGCCTTCCTCGATCCTCCCAAGGATTCAGCCGCCACCGCCATCGCCGCGCTGCACGCACACGGCGTGGCGGTGAAGGTCATCACCGGCGACAACGAGGCGGTGACGCGCAAGATCTGCCGCGAGGTGGGGCTGGACGTCACCCACTCGGTGCAGGGTCGCGACATCGAGTCGCTGGACGAGGCGGCGCTGGACGAACTGGTGAGGCGCACCACGGTGTTCGCCAAGATGTCGCCGCTGCAGAAGGCCGCGGTGGTGAAGTCGCTGCAGCGCCAGGGCCACACCGTGGGCTTCCTCGGCGACGGCATCAACGACGCGCCGGCGCTGCACGACGCCGACGTGGGCATCTCGGTGGACACCGCCACCGACATCGCCAAGGAGTCGGCCGACATCATCCTGCTGGAGAAGAACCTGATGGTGCTGGAGGAGGGCGTGCTGGAAGGCCGCGTCACCTTCGGCAACATCATCAAGTACATCAAGATGACCGCCAGCTCGAACTTCGGCAACATGTTCAGCGTGCTGGTGGCGAGCGCGTTCCTGCCGTTCTTGCCGATGCTGCCGCTGCAGATCCTGGTGCTCAATCTGCTGTACGACATCTCGCAGCTCTCCATTCCGTTCGACCGCATGGACGACGAATACCTGCGCAAGCCGCGCAAGTGGGACGCCAGCGACATCGGCCGCTTCATGGTGTGGATCGGCCCGGTCAGTTCGATCTTCGACATGACCACGTTCTGGCTGATGTGGCACGTATTCGGCGCGAACGGGCCGGTGCACCAGGCGCTGTTCCAGAGTGGCTGGTTCATTGAGAGCCTGCTCACGCAAACCCTGATCGTGCACATGATCCGCACACGTCGCATCCCGTTCCTGCAGAGCAGCGCGGCCGCGCCGGTGCTGGGGTTGACCACCGCGATCATCGCGATCGGCATGCTGCTCCCGTATACCAGCCTCGGCGCCAAGCTCGACATGCTTCCGCTACCCGGCGTCTACTTCGGCTGGGTCGCCGCCACCGTGCTTACCTACTGCGTGCTCACTCAGTTGGTGAAGCTGCTCTACACCCGCCGCTACGGGCGCTGGCTGTAGCCAAGGGGAGCTGTCATGGGCAAGTTTCTCTTCGCCGCCCTGCTGGCGGTGGTGCTGCTGTGTCCGCGCGCGGCGCATGCCGGTGCCAGCCTGCTGGTGGATGACGCCGGTGTCACCGCCGATGGGCACTGCCAGCTTGAATCCTGGCTGCGCGCACGCTCCGGCAAGCTGCAGGAGGCCACGGCGCTGCCGGCCTGCGCGTGGGACGGCGTGGAGTACAGCCTCGGCGCGAGCGTCGACCCTTCCGGTATGGCCGGCGGGGTGCTGCTCGCCGGTTTCAAGCACGGCCTGCTCGACGTGGGCGAGCACACCCCGGGGCTGGCCGTGGCGCTGAACGGCGACTGGCGCCACGGCCTCGACGCCGCCACGGCCTACCTCGCGCTCAGCCAACCGCTGGGGCCGCGCTGGATGCTGCAGGCCAACCTTGGCGTTGGCAGGCTCCGGCATGCCGGGGGAAGCCTGGTGGCGGGTGTGGGGCTGGAATACCGCGAGGGGGCGCGCTGGTCGTGGCTGGCCGAGGGTTATGCCGAAGGCCGGACGTACCGCGCGCTGCAAGGTGGCCTGCGCCTGCGCTTGCCTGGTGCGGTGAGCGTGGATCTGCTGGTGGGCCGCGAGCGTGCGGGCCGCTGGCTGACACTGGGCCTGAACTGGTCGCCCGGCGATCGTTGAGTCAATCGTCGTGGCTGAGACGGCGGCAGCGGTAATGCCGCCACCACGTCCACAGCAGCACCAGCAACAGCGCGCCCATGAGCAGCCACAAGCTGTTCTGGCCGCGCTGCATCCAGGTGGCCAGCCAGTCGCGATTGTTGGCGCCGAAGTAGCCCAGGTACACCCACACCGGCACGCTGATGAGGGCGGCGAGGCCGTCGATCAGCACGAAGCGCAGCAGCGAGACCTGGTGCGTGGCGCCGGCGGTGAAATACACCGTCGTGCGCATGCCCGGCAGGAAGCGCGCGACGAACAGCACGCGGTTGCCGTAGCGCGCGAACTTGTGTCGCACCACTTCGTAACGCGCCGGTGGCAGGACGCGCGCCACCCAGCGCCAGCCAAGCATGGCCGCGCCGTAGCGGCGGCCGAGCAGGAACACGGTGGCGTCGCCCAGCAGCACGCCAACCATGCACATGGCGAACATCAGGTGCACGTTGGCGTAGCCCAGCCCGGCGATCACCCCGCCGGCCACCAGGGTGACGTCCTCGGGCAGCGGCAGGCCGAGGCCGCAGATGGTCAGCGCGAGCCACACCGCGAGGTAGCCACTCTCGGCGAAGATGGTCACCAGTCGTTCAAGCAGATCCATGGGCGTCCTTGCGGCACACGTGCCGACATGCTGCAGCAGTGGGTGGCGATGGCACGGCGGCTCAGTCCGACGCCACGGCAGGCCGCACGCGCGCGGCCAGCAGTTCACGCAATTCCGCCTTCTCGGCTTCGTCCAGCGGGCCCGCGCGCATCTTGGCGTGCAGCGCTTCGCGGCGCAGCGCCACGGCTTGTTCCTCCATGCGCGCCAGCGCCTCCACGAACTCCACGCGCTGGGTTTCCGGCTCGCCCACCACGGTGGTGGCCATCAGTTTTTGCAGCGAGGCGTATTCGTCGCGCTCGGCGAAGTGCTCCACCAGCATGGCCGGGTTGATGCCGGGGCGGCCGCGCGCGACATCCATGAGCTCGGCGAGCAGGGTGACGCCGGGCTTGTCCAGGCGCAGGAAGCGGTAAGGCCGCGCCACCTGGTCGGCCATGCCGGGTTGGGTCAGCAGCAGGGCGATAGCGCTGCGTACCAGCGAGCGCTGCGCCGCCGGCCGTGGCGCCGTGCGCGGCGCGGGGGCCGCCGCGGCGAGCATGGCGCGGGCGCCGGTGCGTCGCTCCAGCTCCTGTGCCATCAGGTCGCGGAAGGCGCCGTCGGGCAGTCGCGCGAGCAACGGGCGGGCGCGCTCGGCGAGCCGTGCGCGGCCGTCGAGGCTCGTGGTGTCCACGTCGCGGGCGAGTTCGTCGAAGAGGTATTCGGACAACGGCGTGGCGTGCTTCAGACGCTGCTCGAAGCCGGCCTTGCCTTCCTTGCGCACCAGCGTATCCGGGTCCTCGCCCTCGGGCAGGAACAGGAAGTACGCCTGCCGGCCGTCGCGCAGGCGCGGCAGCGCGGCGTCCAGCGCCTTCCATGCGGCGGCGCGGCCGGCGCGGTCGCCGTCGAAGCAGAACACCACGTCGGGCGCGGCGCGGAACAGCAGCTCGGTGTGCTCCGGCGTGGTGGCCGTGCCCAGCGTGGCTACCGCGATGGGTAGGCCGGCCTGGTGCAGCGCGATCACGTCCATGTAGCCCTCCACCACCACGACGCGCGCAAGCTTCGGGTTGGCCTGCTTCACCTGCCACAGTGCGAACAACTCGCGGCCCTTGTGGAACAGCGGGGTTTCCGGCGAGTTGAGGTATTTGGGGCCTTCACTTTTGCGCGCGTCCTGCGCATCGCCAGCAGCTGCCTCGCGGGCCTTCTGGATCACCCGCCCGCCGAACGCGATCACCCGGCCGCGGCGGTCGAGGATGGGGAACATCAGCCGTTCGCGGAAGCGGTCGTACTTGCCGCCGCGCTCGCCGCTGGACACCATGCCGGCCTCGGCGAGCAGCTCCATCCGGCGCGGCGTGTTGCCCAGCGCGGAGATCACGCCATCGAAGCCGGCCGGCGCCCAGCCCAGACGGAAGCGCGCGATGGTGTCGGTATCCAGCCCGCGCTGCCTGCAATACGCCTGCGCCTCGGCGCTCTTGGGCAATTGCTGCTGATACCAGCCGGCACTGGCGTCAAGCAGGGCGTAAAGGTCGGTCTTGTCCTCGCGCGGGCGGTCGCCCTGGCCGCCTTCGCGCGGCACGGTGAGGCCGACCGACTGCGCCAGCACCTCCACCGCATCGGGGAATTCCAGCCGCTCGTAGTCCATCAGGAACTTGATCGCGCTGCCGTGCACACCGCAGCCGAAGCAGTGGAAGAACTGCTTGGCCGGGCTGACGTAGAACGACGGCGTGCGTTCGTTGTGGAACGGGCAGCAGGCGGTCCATTCGCGCCCGGCCTTCTTCAACGGCACGCGCCGCTCGATCACGTCGACGATGTCGACGCGGGCGAGCAGTTCGTCGATGAAATTTTCGGGAATCGAGCCGCGCATAGACTGTGCAGTCTAAGGCCTGCGGGTGCGGTCAGCCCGACAACTTGGCCTTGATGAGGGCGGACACCTTGCCCATGTCGGCACGGCCGGCGGCCTTGTCCTTGACGACAGCCATCACCTTGCCCATGTCGCGCGGCGAGCTGGCGCCAGTGTCGGCAACGGCGGCGGCGATCAGGGCGTCGAGTTCGGCGGCGTCGAGTTGGGCGGGCAGGTAGGCCTCGATCACCACCATCTCGGCGCGCTCGACGTCGGCCAGGTCCTCGCGGGCGGCGGCTGCGTACTGGGTCACCGAATCCTTGCGCTGCTTGAGCATCTTTTCCAGCACGGCGAGCGTCTGCGTGTCATCCAGCTCGATACGTTCATCCACCTCGCGCTGCTTGATCGCCGCCAGTACCAGGCGGATCACGCCCAGGCGCTGCTTGTCGCCGCCGCGCATGGCGGTTTTCATGTCCTCGGTAAGCTGCTGCTTGAGTGTCATGGCGTGGCTCCGTGGTGAATGGCGGGAACGACAAAACCGGCGTTGCCGTGGGCAACACCGGTGGATCATGTCCGAGTGCTTGCCATGGCGGCGAGGTCGCGCCAGCGGCAAACTGCATGCGCGACGTGAAGACGCGCAGACTGCCGGTGGCCGGCAGTGCAGGACTCAGTACAGGCGTGTCTTGCGCGACACGTCGCGCGACAGACGGCGCAGGTGGCGCTTCACCGCGGCGGCACGCTTGCGCTTGCGCTCCTGGGTGGGCTTTTCATAGAACTCGCGCTTGCGCGTTTCGGCCAGAACGCCGGCCTTTTCGCAGGTACGCTTGAAACGACGCAGCGCGACCTCGAACGGCTCGTTCTCGCGGACTTTGACGTTGGGCATGGAGACTCCGAGTGGTAATCTGTCCCGCTTCCGGGACAGTGGATGCGGCGAGCCGCGAAGTATACCGTGCCTGACGATCAATTTTCAAAGCCGCCCGTGACGGGCAAGCCGGTGCTGGGCATCGAGTCCTCCTGCGACGAGACCGGCGTGGCGATCCTGCGCTGGGAGCCGGAGGCGCCGGGACGTGGTTTGCTGGCCCACGCCCTGTACAGCCAGATCAAGCTGCACGCCGATTATGGCGGTGTGGTGCCGGAACTGGCCAGCCGCGACCACGTGCGCAAACTGCTGCCGCTGGCGCGCGAGGCGCTGCAGCAGGCCGGCCTGACGCCGGCCGACCTCGGCGGGGTGGCCTACACCGCCGGTCCCGGTCTGGTCGGCGCCCTGCTGGTGGGGGCGGCGGCCGGTCGGGCACTGGCCTGGGCGCTGGGCGTGCCGGCCGTGGGTGTCCATCATATGGAAGGCCACCTGCTGGCGCCGCTGCTGGAAGACGATCCGCCCAAGCCGCCCTTCGTGGCGCTGCTGGTATCCGGCGGGCACTCGCTGCTGGTCGAGGTGAAGGCCATCGGCGACTACCGCATCCTCGGCGACACCTTGGACGACGCCGCTGGCGAAGCCTTCGACAAGACCGCCAAGCTGATGGGCCTGCCGTACCCCGGTGGCCCGGCGCTGGCCAAGCTGGCTGAGCAGGGGCGGCACGGCGCCTTCCGTTTCTCGCGCCCGATGACCGACCGGCCCGGGCTGGATTTCAGCTTCTCGGGGCTGAAGACCCAGGTGCTGCTGGCCTGGCAGCATTCGGATCAGGCCGGGCAGACCCGCGCCGACGTCGCGCTGGCCTTCGAGGAGGCCATCGTCGACACCCTCATCATCAAGTGCCGGCGCGCGCTGGAAGCGGTCGGCGCGCGGCGGCTGGTGATCGCCGGCGGCGTGGGCGCCAACAAGCGCCTGCGCGCCGAGCTGGCGGCGGCGGGCGACAAGGACGGCTTTCGTACCTACTTCCCGCGCCTCGCGTTCTGTACCGACAACGGCGCGATGATCGCGCTGGCTGGCGCGATCCGGCTGGCCAGCGGCCAGCGGCAGGACGAAACCGTGCAAGTGCGGCCGCGCTGGAACCTGGAAGACTTGCCGCCGGCGTAATTTTTGCGTTCATCCGTGATCGCGAGAATCAAACGGGCTTGGCCGCACTTCTCACGTAGGAGCCCGCTGCCCGCTGGCAGGCGATGCTCTTGCTCTGATGCACAGGCAAAAGCATCGCCCGCCGGCGGGCTCCTACGGGTGCAAGCGGAGATCGTTCACCACTGCGAGCGGCCGGGCAGCAGCCCCTTCAGCTCCGCGTCGGTGAGGTTGCGCCACTGGCCGGGCTTCAGCGCGCCCAGCTTGACGTTGACGATGCGCACGCGGCGCAGCTGGGTGACGCGGTAGCCGAAGGCGGCGGCCATCAGGCGGATCTGCCGGTTCAAGCCTTGCGTGAGCACGATGGCGAAGCCGTACTTGGCGATCTTGCGCACCTTGCACGGCCTGGTCATCTGCCCGTGCACGCGCACGCCACGCGCCATGCCGGCGAGGAATTCATCGGTGACCGCCTGGTTCACCGCCACCAGGTATTCCTTCTCGTGGTGGTTCTCCGCGCGCAGGATCTCGTTGACGATGTCACCGTTGCTGGTGAGCAGGATCAGGCCTTCCGAATCCTTGTCCAGCCGGCCGACGGGGAAGATGCGCTGCGCGTGGTCGACGAAGTCCACGATGTTGCCGTCAATGCTTTGGTCGGTGGTGCAAGTGATGCCCACCGGCTTGTGCAGCGCGATGTACACCGCCTTCTTCGCGGCCGGCGTGGCGGCCAGGACGCGCGCCTTGACGAGCTCGCCGTCCACCCGCACCTCGTCGCCTTCCAGCGCCTTGGCGCCGGTGCCGACGACCTCGCCGTTGATGCTGACGCGGCCGGCCATGAGCCACTCGTCCGCCTCGCGGCGCGAGCACAGGCCGGCTTCGCTGATGTACTTGTTGACGCGCATCAGGAACGCAGCCCCACGCCGCGCTTGAGCAACTGCAGCGCGAAGGCGGTGAGCGCCGCCACGAAGCCCAGCATCACCACGAAAGCCACGCCCACGTTCACGTCGCTGATGCCGAGCACGCCGTAGCGGAAGGCGTTGACCATGTACAGGATGGGATTGGCACGCGAGATCGCCTGCCACGGCTCGCCCAGCATGTGGATCGAATAGAACACGCCGCCGAGGTAGGTGAGCGGGGTGAGGATGAAGGTGGGCACCAGCGCGATGTCGTCGAACTTCTTCGCGTACACCGCGTTGACGAAGCCGGCCAGCGAGAAGATCACCGAGCCCAGCAGCACGGCGGCGAAGGTGATCAGCGGATGCGCGATATGCAGCGAGGTGAAGAACAGCGCGATGCCCAGCACCAGCACGCCCACCGCCAGCCCGCGCACCACCGCCCCGGCCACGTAGCCGGTGAGGATCACCCAGTTCGGCATCGGCGACACCAGCATCTCCTCCACCGCGCGGCTGAACTTGGCGCCGAAGAACGAGCTGGAGATGTTGCCGTAGCTGTTGGTGATGATGCTCATCATCACCAGGCCCGGCACGATGTACTGCATGTAGGTGAAGCCGCCCTGGATGGTGCCGATGCGGCTGCCAATCAGCTTGCCGAAGATCACGAAATACAGCGTCATGGTGATCGCCGGCGGGATCAGCGTCTGCGTCCAGATGCGCAGGATGCGCACCACTTCGCGGCGCACGATGGTGTGCAGGGCGACCAGGTTGGCGGAGGTGTGGCTCATGCTTTTGCCTTGCTCCCTCGCCCCCGGCTGCGCTGGGGAAGAGGGTTGGGGTGAGGGGGTTTTGTGCTTCTGCTTTTCGGTGGAGCGGGAGGGTAAAAACACCCCCCTCACCCCAGCCCTCTCCCCCAACAGAGTTGGGGGAGAGGGCGTATCCACGTCACGCGGCCTTGTCCCTGCCATTTGTCACCAGCCGCACGAACAATTCTTCCAGCCGGTTGGTCTTGTTGCGCATCGAGTGCACCGTGATGCCGTGGGCGGACAGCCCGGCGAACAGTGCGTTTACGTTCTGCGCGCGCGGCAGCTCGGCCTCCAGTGTGCGCTCGTCCACGCGGCGCAGCGCGATGCCGTCGATGGCGGGCAGCGCGCCCAGCGGCGTGGCGGTGTCCAGCACCAGGGTTTCCACATCGAGCTGGGCCAAGAGTTGCTTCATCGTGGTGTTCTCCACGATGCAACCGTGGTCGATGATGGCGATGTTGCGGCACAGCTGCTCGGCCTCTTCCAGATAATGCGTGGTGAGGATCACCGTGGTGCCGGCGGCGTTGATGGCGCTGACGAACTGCCACATCGAGCGGCGGATCTCGATGTCCACGCCGGCGGTGGGCTCGTCGAGAATCAAAAGCTTCGGCTCGTTCATCATCGCGCGGGCGATCATCAGGCGTCGCTTCATGCCGCCGGAAAGCTCGCGTGCCTGATGGAAGGCCTTGTCCCACAGGCGCAGCTCGCCGAGGTATTTTTCGGCGCGCTCTGCGGCGATGCGGCGCGGGATGCCGTAGAAGCCCGCCTCATTCACGCAGATGTCGAAGGGCTTCTCGAACTGGTTGAAGTTGATCTCCTGCGGCACCAGTCCGATCAGCCGCATGGCCGCGTTGCGTTGACTGCGCACCGACAGGCCGAATACCTGCGCATCGCCGCCGCTGGCGTTCACCAGCGAGGAGAGAATGCCGATCAGGGTGCTCTTGCCGGCGCCGTTGGGGCCGAGCAGGGCGAAGAAGTCGCCGGGCTGCACGGTCAGCGAGATGCCCTTGAGGGCCTCCACGCCGTTGCTGTAGGTCTTGCGCAGATGATCGACGACGAGCGCGGGAACGGGGCTCATGGGCTGCACTGGAAGGGGGTGGCCGCTTATTATAGGCGGTCATTGCCCCTTGCCCGACGCCGTCGGGTGCACGCACCGTTTCCCGGAACCCTCCATGGCCGATCATTTCCCGCTACGCCTCGTCGACAGCCGCATGCTGGCGCCCACCGTGCGGCACCTGTCGTTCGAACGCACCGACGGCCAGCCGCTGGTCTTCGTGCCGGGACAGTTCTTGCAGCTGCACTTCCACTACGACGACGGCACACCGACCAAGCGCAGTTATTCCGTGGGTACGGTAGGCGGCAGCAGCTTGCCGGGTGCGCCGGTTGAAGTCGGGGGCATCGAGATCGCGGTGAGCTACGTGGACGGCGGCGCAGCCACCAAGTGGCTGGGCGAATTGCCGGTCGGTGGCGTCATCGATGCCAGCGGCCCCTACGGCCGCTTCTGCCTGCAGGCCGCCGACAACCAGCCACGCTATCTGTGGTTCGCCACCGGCACCGGTGTCACCCCGTACCGCGCGATGCTGCCGCAGGTCGAAAAGCTGCTGGCGCAAGGTGGCCGCGAGGTGGTGCTGCTGTACGGTGCCCGCAACGAAGGCGAGCTGCTGTACGGCGAGGAGTTCGAGGCGTTCGCCCAGGCTCATCCCGGCTTCACCTTCCATGCCTGCCTGAGCCGTCAGCCACGCGCCGTGCCGCGCCCCGGCGACCGCCGCGGCCACGTGCAGGACGCGCTGGCCGAACTCGCCCCGCGCGCCGAGCGCGACATCGCCTACCTCTGTGGCAACCCCGACATGGTCGATGCCACCTTCGGTGCGTTGAAGGAGCACGGCTTGCCGGTGGCGCAGATCCGCCGCGAGAAATACGTCAGCTCGCGCTGAAACGGACTTCATGCCACCCCTCAAGTTCGTTCACGCCACGTCGATAAGACCGGTGAGCGTGACGTGGTTCACATGCCATTTCACGCGGCCTCGACCGCGGGCGTCGTCAGAGCGTGACGACCCTCACATTTTTCGAAGCCATGCCCGTTTTGGCCATCAAGCCCTGCCCTGAGTGGCCGACAGCCCCTACAGGCGCGCATCTCCGCGCGTCCTGCGAGGTGGCCCGTGCACACGCAAAATCGCTGGATGATCGGTGCTTTCCTGGCCCTGCTGGCGTCCGGCGCGGCGGCAGCCGATGGCCGCATCGGCTTCAGCGGCGCGGTGGTCGAGCCTACCTGCAGCGTTGACGCCAACCAGCCCGGTACCGACGCGCCGGCGCAGGTTCATCGCAGCTGCGGCCAAAGCGTCAGCGATGCCGCGCGCAGCTACTCGCGCAGCGTGCAGATCCTGGATGCCGGTACGGCGGCGGGCAATCCACTGCTTGGCTACTTCGCCAGCTACGCCCCGCAGGGCGCCAACGGCAACCCGGATGCGCGCGTGGTGGTGCGTACCTACGACTGAGCAGTATCAGTTCTGCACGATTGCGAAATACCGCGCTACTGCTGTGCCGATCGCGCTGGATGGCAGCGCTGCGCCTCCGTAACAGCTTGCTGACCGTCGTTCTGAAAACAGGCAGGCGCGCCGTTGGCCGCGCGGCGCGGCTTGCCGACAGCGGTGGCGGGGGCATTCGCAGGCGCAACAGATCCGGTTTGCGGGGCGAGCGGGGATACGGCTGCTGGCGTGTGTTGGTCGTGGGACGATGCGGCCTTGGCGTGCGGGGCGGTTTGCGCGTGTAGCGCACTGGCCATCAGCAGCATGGTCAACAGAACGGGGATGCGGGGCATGAGATATGTCCTGAGGCTGGACAGGTGATTGGCGCGGGGCGTCCTGGTCGGGCATGCCGCTACTGGTATGAAATGGTGAAAGTGGCCGCAGCGGTCAGCGTGCCTGGCTGCACGGTGCCGGTACGATAGTAGCGCGCCGAGTACGGAATGCTCATGGAGCCGCTGGACGTGGTGCCAACGATTGCAGGAGTGCCGAAGGTGACCGCGCTCCCGGCTTGGTTGAGAACTTGGATCCCGACGCCATTGCTGCTGCCTCCGGTGGGCAACAACACGCCTTGGGTACCGGAGGCGCTGCCGTTGTAGTCCAACTGGATGGACAAGGTCATGCCGCTTGCGCCGCTTGGGCAATTCAGTCCGATAGAAAATGGCGTCGTGCCCGCAGTGGCACCGACGCTGGTCAAGTTGCTTGCGCTGATGGTTGGCAAGCTCACGTTGACCGGGGTGGTGGTAATCGCACAGGCCGGGTCGACGATGGTGACGGAATTGGTTAGCACGAAGGCGATGATTTGCACCGGCGAGATCGAACCATCGCCATTCAGACCCTGGTATTGCCAGTAGCCGAGTGTGCCGGCAGGCAAGGTGCTCCCTGTGGCGATCTGCCCCGTCTTGACCAGGTTCAGCTGGGTGTTGACGCTGAAGGTGTAGGTTGAGCCGCCGTTGCAGTTCCAGTACTGCCAGTAGTTATTCCAGCGGCAGCCTCCCCCTGCGTTCAGCGATGAGTTTGACCATGAATACAGCGTGTTTCCGCCGCGAACGATCTGGTAGGAAAGCCCTGCTATGCCGGTCGGGAAATAACTGACGCCGGCGCCTGGCGTGGCGCCCAATGTGTTGGCAATGCCGTAGGGAACCGATCCGTAGCAGTCGTAGACCGGCGGCGGGTTAGCCGATGTGATGGATGATGACCCGAGCACGGTACCGACGGGGGTATTGAATGGCACCGAGATCGTGGCGGGCAGACTGAAATTGACTGTGCCCTGTGTGTTGGGTGAGTAATAGTCCAGCATGCATCCGCTGCTCTGGGCGTACGACTTTCCCACCGGTGCGGCGATCAGCGCGAACAGCAAAAGCAACATGCGCCAACCGAACATGCGCGCAACAGATGGATGTATCAGCTTCGAAGCATTCGGCTTCATGACAGCCTCCTGAGCTGCTGCAAACGTAGCGGATGACTAAGGGCTCTGTGCAGCCGCTACAGCGGGAGTGGTTGCCACGCAAACGGCATCGATGTGGTCGAAACGCCCCTGTTCGTGCTCTGCATTAGCCACGGCGTACGTGAAGGTGCAGGCTTGCGATTCGGCGTGATTGCCTTCCCAGCGTACCGTCAATTTGCCTGAAGGCTGGATGCCGCGCACGAGTGTTTGCCCGACTTGGCCGACGACACCCAGCACCTTGCCATGCTCGTCGTATACCTCAGAGCCAAACGGAATGGCTGAACCATCGGGTGTGCTGGCATGTATGAGCAGGGTACGCCCGGTTTCGGTCTTGAACTTGACCAGCACGACGGCGCCGGCGCGTGGCGCAACCTGCGCGCTGGTGCTGTCCAGTTGCACGTCCAGCGGCATGCCGGCGGGGTCGAGGTCGATGGTGTTCAGGAGGTAGGGCTGCAGGAAGGGCACCAGCGCGTGGCCGCTGTCGTCCACCTTGACGCCGACCGCGCCGCCCACGTGCGCGCCGACGGCGCCGGGTGCCTGCACGATGGCGATGGTGTCGCCGAGGGACTGGCCGAAGCTCACGCCGCCAGGATAGACGACGAGGCCGCCGGCCGCACCGAAGGCCGCCTGCGAGTAGCCGTTGCCGCTGCCCATGTCGGCGGTCAGCTCGACGTGGGAGCCGCGGTAGCCGGCGTTGGCGTTGACGGTGGTGCCGGCGGCGCCGAAGCTGCCGCTGCCGTGCGCGAGCGTGGCGCCGTAGGTGTATTGGTTGTCGGTGCCGGCGCTGCCGCTGAGCGTGGCCTGCGCCTGGTTGCCGCCGGTGTCGTCGTGGCTGTAGCCGCCGGTCAGCGTCGGCGCATGCGCGCTCGCGCCGAGCTGCAGCGTGAGGTTCAGCATGATGCGGTTGTCGGTGCGCCCGAACAGGTCGCGCTCACGGCTGGCCGAGAGGCTGTAACCGAGGCGTTCGTAATTGTTGTTGTAGCCGAGCTGGTATTGCGTGTCGCTGCCGCCGCGGTTCCAGTAGTCGTGGGTGGAACCGCTCAGGTACAGCGAGCCGCCGCGTTCGCCCAGCCGCTGGCTCAGGGTCAGGCTGAAGTTGTTGCGCATGCGGTCGACGCCGGTGGGCGCCAGCAGCGTGAGCGGGTCGATGCCGGCGAGCGCGGCCTGTTGCGCCGGCGTGAGCAGGCTCGACACCGGCACGCCGTTGATGGTGAGCGGGACGGCGCCGCCGCTGGAGAAGACCGGCAGGCCACGGGCGGCGAAGTCGCGCGCGCGCATCGCATCGTCCAGCGAGAGGAAACCGCTGGTGGAATAACGGTAGGCCGCCACGCTGAGCGAGGTGCCGGTTTCGGCCAGGGTCTTGCTGTAGCTCAGGCGCACGCTTTGCCCGCTGAGCGCGCGCATGCCGGGGATGCGCGTGCGCGCGCTGGCGACGTCGAGCGCGACCGCGCCGGCGCGGGTGTTGAGCGCGGTGCCCAGCAGCAGCTGACCGTAGCCGCTGGCCGCGGCGGCGCCGGCGTAGCCGGTCAAGAGGTTGGTGAAGCCGTGTTGCCAGGTCGCCTGCGCCACGTTCGGGCGATGCCGCAGCGAGGTGTCGCGCAACTGGCCGGCGGCGACGCTGAAGCGGTTGATTCCCGGGCGCAGCAGCTGCGGCACCGAAGCGAAGGGCACGGTGAAGGTGTGTACCTGTCCGTTTGCCTCGGCCACCGACACCACGAAGTCGCCGCCGTAGCCGGTGGCGAACAGGTCGTCGATGGTGAACGGGCCGGGCGGCACCGTGGTCTGGTAGATCACCATGCCGTTCTGGCGCACGGTGACCTTGGCATTGGTCGCGGCCACGCCGCGCACCGTCGGCGCGTAGCCGCGCATGGACTGCGGCAGCATGCGGTCGTCGGTGGCCACCTGCACGCCGCGCAGGCCGATGCTGTCGAACACCTCGCCGCTGGTGAAGCTGTCACCGAGCGTGAGCTGCGCGCGCCAGGTCGGCAGATCGCGCTGCACGTAGGTGTCGGTGTTCTGCCAGTGGCGGCTGGCGCGCGTGTCGCCGGCCGCCGATTGCCAGGTGAGCGCCGAGTCGTGGCGCAGGTGCCAGCGGCCGAGGTTCACGCCGGCGTTGAGGCCGAGGTAGGCCGAGGTCTGCGCTTGCCCGCGGCTGGTGGTGCGGTAGCTGTTCAGGCGGTAGTTGAGGACGCCGGCGGTGACGCCGGAATCCCAGTATTTCGGATCGACGTAGCCGCGCGCCGCGAGGCCGAGCGCGGCCTGCGGCACGCTGGCATCCAGCCGCAGGTCAGCCATGTCCACGGCGAGGCTGGCGCCGGGGATGAGCTTGCCGAAATCGGCGCAGCCGCCGGGGGCCTTGAGCGCGTCGGCGTCGGCGTCGGCGAGCTTCGGATGCAGGCCGTAGCGATCCAGCAGGTCGGTGGTGACGCAAGGCAGTGCGCTGGCGTTGGGCGTGGGCGCGGCGAAGCGCACGTCGGCGCGACCGACGAAGCTGTCGTTGAGGTACAGGTCGAGGCTGTAGTTGCCCGGAGCCACGTAGTTGCCGCGCTCGAAACGCGACAGGTCGGTGGTGTTCTGCCCGGCACCGGAGAGCATGCTGCGGTCGAAGTTGGCGTCCAGCGAGGCGTTGGCGTCCGCACCGTCGCTGGCGGCGGCCGGTCCGGCCGCGGCAGCCATGACGGAGGTGGTGCCCGCGCAAAGCAGCAAGGCGATGGCGGCGGCAAGCAGCCGGCGGCGGGCGATCCGCCCGCCGTTGCCGGTGGTGCGCGCGCTGGCCGCCGGCGGGTTCACGGCGCGACCGTGCCCTTGAAGGACGAGCTGGCGCCGTAATCGTTGATGATCGCGTAGTCGACGACGCTGCCGGCCGCCGGCGCCGCGTGGGTGGCCTTGAGCGGCAACCGCAGCGTGCCCATTGGCGCGACCATGCCGCTGGCGGCGGTGTCGGTCGCGCTGCCGGCATGCACGGTCAAGGTGTTGATGGTTACGTAGTACGGCGTCGGGTTGCGCACTTCGAGCGCATAACCCGGGCCATCGGCGACGGCTTTGAAGCTGAGCTGCTGGCCGGCGGTCAACGGATTGCCAGCCAGGTTTGCCGGGCGATAGAACAGTTTGAGCCGCGAGCGTATCGCGAACTGCAAGGTGTTCTGCGCGTCACCCGGCGTCTGCTTGGGCTTGGGCGGGATCTCCAGCACGTTCAGCCAGTACAACGACTCGCGGTCGCCGGGCAGCGCCTTGCCGGTGAACACAATGCGCAGGCTCTGGCCCTTGCCGGCGTTCATCCGCGCCAGCGGTGGCGTGATGAGGAAGGGTACCTTGGCCGTCTCGGGCGTGGCGCCGGCGTCGCCATCGTCGATCCAGGCTTCGACCAGCGCCGGCTGTGCGCCCTGGTTGGTGAGCCGCACCGTGGTTTCGCCGACCGCCGCCGGAAACACCACGCGGGTGCCGGCGATCACGACCGTCGCACGCGCGGAGCCGACGCCGGCGAAAAACGCCAGCGCGGTCAGGCAGAGGGTGCAGAACAGATGCTTCATCGGCCGCTACGTGCCAGCAGAAAGTGGGGGCGGGGGGACGACGGCCGGATGACCGGCCGCCGTCTGCGCCAGGTTGGATCAGTTGTACGAGAAGGTAACGGTGGCGGCGGTGGAGACCAAACCGGCCCCGGCGGCACCGCCGTTGGCGATGTACTGGGCGCCCAGGGTGGTGGTGGCCGTGCTGCTGCCGCTGGCCAGGTTGATGGCCACCGTATCGCTATCGACCTTGAGCTGCGGGGAGCCGCTGGTGCTGCCATTGAGCAGCTGCACTTCGACGTTCGTAGCCATGCCAGTGGCGTTGCTGTTCTTGAGGTTGTGGGTGGTGGTGTCGTTGTTGCTACCCGTGCTGAAGCTGAGCGTCGCCTTGGTGGCGTTGGCGTCGCAGCCGCTGAGCCCCAGCGTGAAGGTCGTGAAGCCGGCGGTGGTGCCCGACGTGCCGAGCGCGGACGTCATGACCGTCGGCAGCTGCACCGTGCCATTGGTGTTGCCGTTGACGGCCAGCACGCAGCTGTCGGCGACGACCTTGCCGCTGATGTTGATCGTGCCGGTGTTCGGGGCCGGGGCGGCCAGAACCGCCGGGGCGAAGCTCAGGGCGCCGATGGCGGCGACGAGGGCGGAGGAGAGAAGGATCTTCTTCATGGGGTTTCCTAACGGGGTCTGGGTAAGGGTTGAAACGCAACAACTTGTGCTTGGCTGGACGGCGGATCGGGTGTGTCAGCCAGGTGGCCTGATCGCCTCGAAGTGGACAAAAGCAAGCTTCAGGCCAAATTTTAAACGTGACTGACTGCACAGTTTCATAACGCCAAAAACCAGGCGCTGGTCAAGAATATACGAATCGATCAGCCTGTTTGTGAAGTACCGGCCGCCGGTTTGCCGTGACGCGGCGAGTCACATCTCGGGCGTTTGTGTCCTAAAGAACGTGCCGCGTAGGGCGAATGGAAGCATGAATGTAAAGCTTGCTTGACATGTCTGCGATGTTGCGCCTAGTCTGTTGTCAAGCAAGCTTTACAACTGGCTGAGGAGCCTGTCATGCACCAACGCACGTGGTTTGGGGGTAAGCGGGTCTGGGGCGCCGTGCTGGCGTCGTGGTTGGGTATCGCCGGCATGGCGGCTGCGCAGGTGAGGGAAGCTGCCCCAGCTACGCAGGGCAGGGTGGGGACGCTGGCGTTCGAGCGCCATGGCGACCATGGCCGTCCGGTGATCCTGATACCGGGGCTGGAAGGTGGCCCGTGGGTGTGGCAGGGCGCCGTCACCGCGCTGGAAAAGCACCACGTGGTGTATACCTTGACACTGGCGGGTTTCGACGGCATGCCGGCACCGAAGCCGGCCACCGGCCTGATCGACCAGGCCGATGCCTCGCTGCTGGCGCTGATCGAGCAGCAGAAGATCGACCACCCGGTGCTGGTGGGGCATAGCCTGGGGGGCACGCTGGCACTGCGTTTCGCCGGCGAGCACGCGAAGCTCCTGGCTGGCGTGGTGGCGGTGGATGGCCTGCCGATTTTCCCCGGCATGGAGCGGGTGAGCGCGGAACAACGTCAGGCGATCGCCGCTAGCACGCGCGCGCAGATGGGCGCCATGACGCCGGCGCAGTTCCAGGCGGCAGCGCTGGCCTACATGCAACATGTCGGCGTGATCGATCCCAAGCTGGCCGCGCGCTACGCGCCGATGAACGCGCGCAGCGACGTCGCGGCGACCGCGCAGTACGCGGCCGAGGACATGGCGGCCGACTATCGCCCGCGGCTCAAGCAGGCGACGCTGCCGATCCTGGAGATATCGCCGTACTACGCGCCGGATTTCAGCCAGCCGCCGCTCGCGATGAGCGAGGCGCAGAAGCTCGCGTACTACCAGACGCTGCTCGCCGGTGCGCCGCGGGCGAAGGTGGTGTCGATCGCGCCATCGCGGCATTTCGTGATGCTCGATCAGCCGGCGAAGTTCCAGCAGGCGTTGGGCGATTTCCTGAAAACCTTGTGAGGTGCGTGCCATGTCGCGGATGGACAACAAGCACTACGAACAGCGCGTGATGCTGGCCATGCTGGTCTACATGGTCGTGCTGATCGGCACTGGCCCGCTGATGCATGCCACGGCCCGTGCGGCACTGAAAGCCTTGCTGGCGATCCTGCCGGCCGTGCCGATCTTCTACGTGATCGCGTTGATGTGGCGGCGCATTCGCGACAGCGATGAGCTGGAGCAGCGCACACATCTGGTGGCGCTGGGCGCAGCGGTGGCGGTGGTGTCGGGCGTGAGCGTGGTCGGCGGCTTTCTCGCCATCGGCGGCGTGGTGGCGCTGGGCGGCGACGTGCTGATCTGGGTGTTCCCGGCCTTGATGGCCTGCTATGGCATCGCGCAGCAGCAGGTGGCGCGCCGCTACGGCATGGGCGATACGTGCGCGGAAGCGGGCAGTCCGTGGCTGCCGTGGTTCTTCGCGGGCATGACGGGGCTGATGGCGGCGGGGGCCGGCATTGGGGCGTACCGACACGAGCTGGCGGGCGCGGCGGGGTGTCTGCTGTCGGCGGCCATCTTTGCGCTGGCCGGGTTCTGGTCATGGCGCCGCCGCGCGCGTGCGCTGCGTGAGGAGCAGCCGTGAAGGGCTGTTACGCGGCAGCGCGCACGGTGCGGAGTACGGCATGAACAATCATGTGCGTGAGTTGCGCGTCGCGCAGGGCTGGTCGCAGGCCGATTTGGCCGAACGACTGGCCGTGTCGCGGCAAACCGTCAACGCCATCGAGACGGGCAAGTACGACCCCAGCCTGCCGCTGGCCTTCAAGATCGCGCGCCTGTTCGCGCGTTCCATCGAAGTCATCTTTGAACCGGGAGACAACCTGTGAAGAAGCAACCTGCCGTCAGCTTCGCCGTCATCGTCGCCATCGCCGTAGCGATCTGGGTCGCCCAGCGCCAGTCGCTGGAGCGGCCTGTGCCACCGACGCCCGCGACGGCGGCGAGCCCGGCCGGACGCTGACGCGCTGGCTGGATGGGCTCAATCCACCCGGCAGAACACCGCCTTGAGGTAGCGGCTTTCCGGCACGTCGGCGCGGATCGGGTGATCCGCGCCGGCACCGCGCACTTCGAGGATCTGGATCTCGCGGCCGGCGTTCAGCGCCACGCGGCGCAGCATGTCGAGGAAATCGGCTTCGCTGACCAGCCCCGTGCACGAGCAGGTGAGCAGCAGGCCGCCGGGCGGGATCACGTCCAGCGCGAGGCGGTTCATCGCGAAGTATTTCTTCAGCGCGTCGAACACCTTGTTGCGGTCGCGGGTGAGCTTGGCCGGATCGAGGATCACCGCGTCGTACTGCTCGCCGCGCGTCACGGCGGCGCGCAGCCAGTCGAAGATGTCGGCCTGCTGGAAATCCACCGCGACGTTATTGGCTGCCGCATTGGAGCGGGCGATGTCGAGGATGCCGGCGTCCATGTCCACGCCGGTGGCTTCGCGCGCGCCGCCGGCCATCGCATGCACGGCGAAGCCGCCGGCGTTGCAGCACAGGTCGAGCACGCGGCGGCCCTTGGCCAGTTCGGCGAAGCGCTTGCGGTTGTCGCGCTGGTCGGCGAAGAAACCGGTCTTGTGGCCGCAGCCGGGCGCGGCGTGGAAGGCGAGGCCGTGCTCGTGCACCTGCACGGCGGCGGGCACCTCGGCGGCGCGGCAGTCGAAGGACTCCTGCTTCTGCACGTGGCTTTCGGCGAACCAGTACAGCCGCGCACCGGGGAATTCGGCAGCGAGCGCGGCGTGGATCGCATCGCGGAATTTCCACATGCCGGCAGCGAAGTATTCGACCACCAGGATGTCGGCGTAGCGATCCACGATCAGGCCGGACAGTCCGTCGCCCTCGCTGTGCACCACGCGCCAGGCGTCGGTATCGGCATCGAGCTGCAGCCACTGCCGACGCAGTTGCACGGCGCGGGTGATGCGCGCGGCGATCCAGTCGGCGTCGATGGCCTCGGCGGGGTTCGTGGTCAGCAGCCGCAGCGCGATGCGTGCGTGGCCGTTCCAGAAGCCGCGACCGGCGAAGCGGCCCTTGGCATCCACCACGTCCACCACGCTACCCGGCGGCAGGCGCTCTTCGGGCTTCGCCACTTGCGCCGACCATACCCAGGGGTGGCCGGGCGCGCGGTCGGATTTCAGGTGGATGGTGGGGAGGGTGGATGCGGTGTCGGTCATCCGCCCATGATAGCGGCTTGCTCTGCTCCCCTCTCCCGCGTGCGGGAGAGGGGCCGGGGGAGAGGGTGGGCTTGCGGCGGGGCGAGAAGCATCCTCTCCCCAACCCCTCTCCCGAAGGCGGGAGAGGGGCTTCAAAGCCAACGTCACACTGCTTCCAGCCAGCCCCACTGGTCGTGGGTTTCGCCGGTGAACAGGCCGAAGAACAGCTTCTGCAGGCGGCGGGTGAGCGGGCCGGCCTTGCCTTCGCCGACCTGCTTGCCGTCCACCGCACGGATCGGGGTGACCTCGGCGGCGGTGCCGCACATGAACACCTCGTCGGCGAGGTAGAGGTATTCGCGCGGGATGTCGCGCTCGATCACTTCGATGCCGTTGGCGCGCGCCAGCGTGATCAGCGAGTGGCGGGTGATGCCGGTCAGGATGGAGGCGCTGGCCGGCGTGGTGTGCAGCGCGCCGTCGAACACCAGGAACAGGTTCTCGCCCGCGCCTTCGCTGAGCAGGCCGGTGTTGGCCAGCGCGATGCCCTCGCCGAAGCCGCGCACGCGCGCCTCGCGCGCGATCAGCTGGCCGGAGAGGTAGTTGCCGCCGGCCTTGGCGCCGGCCGGGATGGTGTTGGGCGCGAAGCGCTGCCAGCTCGACACGCAGGCGGTGATGCCTTGCTCCAGCGCCTCCGGCCCCAGATACGGCCCCATCGGCCAGGCGGCCACGGCCACGTCGATCGGCGTTTCAGCAGAGAGGCCGAAGCCGCCCAGGCCACGCCAGGCGACGGGGCGCAGGTAGGAGGCGGTGAGGCCGTTCTTTTGCACCACCGCGCGGCAGGCGGCGGCGATCTCGTCCTGCGTGTACGGCATGGCCATGTCGTAGATCTTGGCCGAGTGGTACAGGCGCTTGAGGTGGTCGGTGAGGCGGAAGATCGCCGCGCCATCGGGCGTGGCGTAGCTGCGGATGCCTTCGAACACCGAGGAGCCGTAGTGCAGCGCGTGACTCATCACATGGGTGGTGGCCTCGGCCCACGGCTTGATCGTGCCGTTCTGCCAGATCCATTCGGGGTACTGCTGCGCCATGACGATTCTCCGTTGGGGACTGCGCATGATAAACCCCACGCCCCAGCGCCGATATTTGCGCTGCAGCAAGCGACCCCGGCTGGCGCAGCTTCAGTCGGTCTGGCGCAGCCACAGGCAGCCGGCTTCGCGGGCGATGGCGAAGCTGGCGTTGCCGCCGTCGCTGGTCTGCACCTGCAGCGTGTCCGCGGCGGTGGCCGTACTGCCGGCTGACGCGGGTTCATCGGCGCCCACCCGGATCTGCAGCAGCGGCCGCCGCACCAGTGCGGCCAGCGCACGGATGTCGCCCGCGGCGGCGCCGTGGGCGTAGCCGTGCCAGAGCATCAGGCCCGCCAGCTGGTTGGGATCGCGGGTGGCGAAGGCATCGATCACGCGCTGGCGCAGCGCGTCCGGCGTGGCGGCGCAGCGCGCCAGCGGTACCGGGGCGCCCGGCGGCAGGGCGTTGGCGGGCGTCGTCGGCGACTGCACCGGCGTGGCCTGCAGCGCGCTGCAGGGCTGGTCGGTGAATACGGGGGTGCCGTGGCTGTCCACGCAGTGGCTTACCGCGGCCTGTGCGTGTGCCGGCAGCGCAAGCGCGGCAAGCGGGAGCAGCAGAAGGAAAAGGTGCAGGCGCATCCGTGCACCGTAGCCGCAAACGAATGTGCCGACCGTGAATCAGCCCAGCTGTTCGAGCACGGCGCGCGTGGCGCGGGCACGGTTCAGCGTGTAGAAGTGCAGTCCCGGCGCGCCGCCGTCCAGCAGGCGCCGGCACATCTGCGCCACCACTTCCGCGCCCAGCGCGCGAATGGATGCCGCGTCGTCGCCGTGCGCCTGCATGCGCTTGACGATCCAGCGCGGGATCTCCGCGCCGCAACCGTCGGAGAAGCGCTTGAGCTGGGTGAAGTTGGCGATCGGCATGATGCCCGGCACGATGGGCACCTGCACGCCCAGCTTGCCGGCATCGTCGACGAAGCGGAAATACGCCTCGGGGTTGAAGAAATACTGGGTGATCGCGCCGTTCGCGCCGGCGTCGATCTTGGCTTTGAAGTGGCGCAGGTCGACGAGCGCGTCGTCGGCTTGCGGGTGGGTTTCCGGATAGGCCGCCACCTCGATGCGGAAATGCTCGCCCGAATGCTCGCGGATGAAGCGCACCAGCTCGGCGGCGTAGCGGAAGTCGCCCGCACGGGCCATGCCCGACGGCAGGTCGCCGCGCAGCGCCACGATGCGCCGGTAGCCGGCGGCCACGTAGCCGTCGAGCAGGGCGCGGATCTCCGCGCGCGTGCCGCCCATGCACGACAGATGCGGCGCCACCGTGTAGCCGTGCGTCGCATGCAGATGCGCCACGGTGTCGCCGGTGTAGCTCAGCGTGGAGCCGCCCGCGCCGAAAGTCACCGAAGCGTATTCGGGCCGCCAGGCCTTCAGTGCCTGCGCGGCCTGGTCGAGCTGGGCGCGCTGTTCGTCGGTCTTGGGCGGAAAGAATTCGAGGCTGATGGCGGGCATGGGAATCCTTGGCGTGGTTGCCAAGTCATTTTATACGCGCATCGCGATGAAAAGATAGACGTCCAAATGCCGAAGTGACGTCTTCGCCTTGCCGCTTCGATCGGACGGTGATCCTGGCTGCGGGGCGCCCGCCCGGCCTCGCGATCCTTCGGCAAGCCGGGACACGCACCCTCCCCGCGCACAGGCGAGGGGAGGGTGCTTCCCCGCAAGACGCGCGGCTACTGGATCGTCACCGACCGGCGGTTGTCGGCGGGCACCTTGTCGATCAGCTCGTTGTAGGGATCGATGCCGGCCAGCGCGGGCTTGCCGGCCACGGTCACCGTGACCGTGCTGTCGCCGGCGGGCAGCATGCGTTTTGCCAGGTACAGCGGCGCGCCGTCCTGGCCGTCCCGGCCGGCGGCGAACACACCGATGGCAATGGGGATGTTGGGCGCGGACCTGGTCTCCTTGCCCTTGCTGTCGGCGTAGCTCATGCCGGCGTGCACCTTCATCGTCACCTGGTACTTGCCGTCGGACAGCCGCTTCGCGGTGGCGTCGACCATGCGGTCGTCGAACAGGGTGATCTTCCAGAAGAAGTCGTCCAGCATCGGCTGCCAGGTCGGGCCGAGGTACTTGCCCAGCGCGTCGACGAAGACCTTCGAGGTCACGTAGGGCGGCTGCTGGAAGCCGTAGTCGAGCAGGAACTGCTTGAGGAAGGCGTCGAGCTTGTCCTCGCCCACGTAGTCCTGCAGCGCGTAGAACACCAGCGAGCCCTTGCGGTAGTGGATGTAGGGCTGGTTCTCCACCTTGCCCAGCGGTTCCTCGGCCACGGTTTCGGTGGCGCGGCCGGTGAGGTACATGTCCAGCTCGTACTTCAGGAACTTGCGCATCTGGTCGGCGCCGTACTTGTGCTTGAGCACCATCAGCGAGCTGTATTGCGCCAGCGATTCCGAGAGCAGGGTGGAGCCCTGCATGTTGGCGCCGATGATGCGGTGCGCCCACCACTGGTGCGCGATCTCGTGCGCGGTGACGTCGTAGACGTAGTCCACGCGGTTCTTGTCGCGCAGGTCGGCGATGAAGCCGATGGCCTCGGAGAACGGAATGGTGTTGGCGAAGCTCTGCGCGAAGGCAGCGTAGCCCGGGAACTCCAGGATGCGCAGCTGCTTGAACTGGTAGGGCGTGTAGTGGCTGTCGTAGTAGGCGAGCGAATCCTTCGCGCTTTCCAGCATGCGATCCACGTTCCAGGCATGCGCCGGGTTGTAGTAGACCGACACCTTCACGCCGCTGGCTTCCTCGCTCTTTACCGCGTAGCGCGCGGAAAGATACGAGAAGAAGTTCAGCATCGGCTGTTGCATCACGTAGTGGAAGTAGCGGCGATCGCCCTGCACCCATTCCTTCTGCAAGGTGCCGGGCGCCAGCGCGATCTGGTCGGCGGCGGTGGAGACGGTGGTGTCGAAGCTGATCCAGTCGGCATCGTTGGAGATATAGGTATTGGCGCGCGCCGCCTCGTCGCCCAGCGGCGGCATGCGCGGCACGTCGAGCTTGAGGCCGTACTTCTTGCGGTCGTTGCGGTCGGTGAGCTGGAACCGGGGCTGGTAGCCGAACTGCGGCAGCTTCTGGTTGTTGAAGAACGTGCCGTTGTGCACCAGGAAGGTTTCGCCCGCGTCGTTGGTGAAGCCCTTGGGCGCGTAGTCGATGGTGAAGTCGAAAGGCATCGACGCGCCCGGCGCCAGCGGGGTCTTGAGCCGGTAGATGGTCACGTCGAGGCGCTTGTCCTGCTTCACCGTGTCGTGCGGCGCGAAGTCCAGCGTCTTCGGCGCGAAGCCGTCGGCGTGGTTCACGAACAGCTCGGTCACCGGTACCGTGTTCTTGTTGACCAGGGTGTAGTGCCCGCGGATGAAGAGCTTGCGCTGGTAGGGGTGGATGTCCACGTCGGCCTTGACCGCCGTGATGCGCGGCTGCGGCAGTTTGGCGTCGGCGGCGTAGAGCTTCTCGTAGTCGGCCTGCTCGCGTTTCTGCTCCGTGCTGCTGGTATAGGCGTTGCGCACGTGGGTGTTGGTGTAGATGAAGCCGCCCAGCCCGGCGAAACCGAGCAGGGCCAACCCCAACACCGCGAGCAGCGCGGGATGGAGGCGTGCGCGCGCTTCGCGCAGGCGGCCACGCCAGTCGGCGCCGGTGCCGCGCACCCACAGCAGGGCGGCCAGCACCAGCATGGCCAGCGCGAGACAACCCCAGTAGGCGTTGAACCACAGCGCGCCGACCCAGAAGTGGCCGAAGCCATTCATGTCCGAATACGGCACGCTGGGCGCGGCGCCGTAGTTGTAGAGCTTGTCCTCCCAGTGCAGCAGGCTGAAGGCCAGCGTGCTGGCCAGCCACAGGATGCTGAGGAAATAGGCGAGGAACCTGTTGTTGCAGACCACCTGCAGGAACAGCGCCAGCGCCGCCACCAGCACGAAGGAAATCGCGTTGAGCGCCAGCATGGCGAGGTACAGGCCTGGCTCCAGATGGGTGTAGCCGTGGGCGAGCTGCCAGCCCATGCCCACCAACGCACCGATGGCCAGCATCAGCACGATCACCGCGAGCAGCGCGCCGAACTTGGCCAGCATCGCCACCCAGTCCGGGGTGGGGAAGGCGTCGCTCACGCCGGCCATGCCGTGCGTGCGTTCGCGCCACACCAGCTCGCCGGCGTAGAAGATCAGCACGATCATCAGCGACAGGCTGAAGCTGCCGTTGATGGTGGTGAGCACCTGGTGGGTGACTGGCCACACCGGCGTGCCGTAGACCAGGCCGGCCGTCGACAGCGACACGAACATGATCGCCAGCGCGAGCACCAGGAGCACCAGGAAGGCCGCGCCGCGCAGCACGCCGGCCGTATCGAACGCGAACTGCGCACGCAGTTGGGCCAGCGCGGCGCCGCGGCCGCTGGCGATGCCGACCTTGGGCAGGACGAGGCTGGCCGCCGCACCCTGCGGACGCAGCAGCGGTGGCTCCGCGCGGGGCTTGCGGCGCGGCAGCTTCAGCCCCTCGCGGTCGGTGCGGAACAGCACGAAGGCCGCGAGCAACAGGAGCGCCGACACGCCGATCCACAGCAGGCGGTTGAACAGCAGCACGCCATCGAGCGCGGGCAGCAGATGGTTGGTCTGGTCGGCCGTCCAGTAGCGGGTGACCAGGGCGACGGTGCGCCCGCCGAAGGGATCGAGCATGGCCGCCACGTAGCGGTTGTCGAGGTCGCGGCTGAGCGCGCCGGCGATGCCCTGCAGCACGAAGTAGGCGATCACGCCGATGTAGCTGGCCAGCAGCGAACGGGTGGCGGTGGCCAGCAGGAACAGCAGCGCGGCAATGAAGAAGAGGTTCGGCAGCACCAGCACGCCGAAGCCCCAGGCGTAGCCGCGCCAGTCGGCGGCGCCCATGCGCCCGGCGTCCACCCACGGCATCGCGCCGCCCGCGGCGATGGCCAGCGCGCAGGCGGCGAGGATCGCCACCAGCACCAGATACCCGGCGAGGAAGCGGCCGCCGAGGAAAGCCTTGCGGCTCATCGGCGTGGCGAACAGCAGCTCCGCCGTGCCCTGCTCGAAGTCGCGCGTGGCGGCGGCGGCGATGAACACCACCACCAGCAGGATGCTGAATATCGTCATCACGTCGAGCAGGCGCGCGATCACCAGCGGCGCATTGTGCATGACGTTGCCGGTGGCGCCGGCCACCACGATGGCGTTGGTGCTGGCCAGCGCGAAGGCGATGCCCACGGCGGCGGCGAGGATCACCCAGAACAGCGGCGCCTTGAACTGCTGGCGCCATTCGAAGCGGAGAATTTCGAGGAGCATGGTTTCCTTCCCTGGCCGTCAGGCGGCGCGCGCGGTGGCCTGCGCGCGCAGGCGGCCAAAGTAGACGTCTTCGAGATCGGGGGCGACCGCCTCGAAGCCTTCGCCGGGCGAGCTGTCGGCCAGCACGTGCAGCAGGGTGCGCCCCGCCGCGAGGCGGGTGGAGAGGATGGTCATGCGGGCGCGGTAGCTGTCCAGCTCGGCCTTGTCGATGGAACGGCGCCAGACCTTGCCCTCCAGCGCGGCGATGGCCTCGCGCGGCTGCCCGGTCAGGAGCACCTGGCCCTGGCCGATGATCGCCATGCGCTGGCACAGGTCGGTGACGTCTTCCACGATATGGGTGGAGAGGATCACCACCACGCGCTCGCCGATCTCGGCCAAGAGGTTGAGGAAGCGGTTGCGCTCCTCGGGGTCGAGGCCGGCGGTGGGCTCATCCACGATCACCAGGCGCGGATCGCCGATCAGCGCCTGGGCGATGCCGAAGCGCTGGCGCATGCCGCCGGAAAAGCCGCCCAGCTTGCGTTTGCGCACGTCCCACAGGTTCACCTGGCGCAGCAGCGCGTCCACCAGCTCGCGCCGTTCACCCTTGGCGGCGACGCCTTTCAGCACCGCGAAGTGATCCAGCATCGCCTCGGCGCTCACCTTCGGGTACACGCCGAACTCCTGCGGCAAATAGCCCAGCAGGCGCCGCGTGGCCTGCTTGTCGGCGAGCAGGTCCACGCCATCCAGCGTGATGGCGCCTGCGTCCGGATCCTGCAGCGTGGCGATGGTGCGCATCAGCGAGGACTTGCCCGCCCCGTTCGGGCCGAGCAGGCCGAACATGCCGCTGGGGATGTCCAGCGACACGTCGCGCAGCGCGTGCACGCCGTTGGCGTAGGTCTTGGACAGGTGGCTGAGCTTGAGCATGGGTTTCCTCCGGCGCCACCCGGTGCGGCGCCTGCCTGCCCAAGACTAAGCGATGTGGCCGGTCGGGCACACCGGCCCAAGGTCATGCCTGGCGGGGCATGCATACGTTTGCGAATGGCGATCGGGCGTGCTTTTCGTCGCCCGCATGGCGGATCGGTTCGCTATGATGAAAGCCTTGCGGCCGCTCCCCGTCCCTTTCGCGGCCAGCCCTCGCCCTTAGCCAGGAGACACCATGGCCGCCATCCAGGAAGCCCGCGTACCCGACATTGGCCACGACAACGTGCCGGTGATCGAAGTAATGATCCAGCCCGGCGACCGGGTGGCCAAGGATCAAGGACTGGTGACGCTGGAGTCGGACAAGGCCACGATGGAAGTGCCCGCGCCCTTCGCCGGCGTGGTGAAGGAAGTGAAGCTCAAGGTGGGCGACGAGGTTTCCGAAGGTGCGGTGATCGCGCTGATCGAGGCCGAGGACGGCGCGGCCCAACCGGCCGCCGCACCGGCCCCCGCCGCGTCCGCCCCGGCGCCGGTGGCCGCCTCCGCGCCGGCGCCAGTGGTTGCCGCCCCCGTATCCGCGCCCGAGCCAGTAGCCGCCGCGCCCGCGTCGACGCGCGTGGAGCCGGGGCGTGCCCCCGAGGGGGACGTGCACCCGGCCAGCCGGCCGCCGTTCGATGCCCGCATCGTGATGCCGGGCGACGCGCCCTACGCCAGCCCCGCGGTGCGCGCCTTCGCGCGCGAGCTGGGCGTGGATATCGCGCAGGTGAAGGGCAGTTCGCGCGGCGGCCGCATCGTGCGCGAGGACATCAGCGGCTACGTCAAGCACGCGCTGGCCTCGGGCGCGCGGCCGGTCAGCGGCGGCACGGTGGCGGCGGGCGGTGGCCTCAACCTGCTGCCGTGGCCGAAGGTGGACTTCAGCAAGTTCGGCGCGGTGGAAGAGCAGCCACTGTCGCGCATCCAGAAGATCTCCGGCGCCAACCTCGCGCGCAACTGGGCGATGATCCCGCACGTCACCCAGCACGAGGATGCCGACATCACCGAGCTGGAGGCCTTCCGCAAGAAGCTCGGCGAGGAGAACAAGGATCTCAAGATTACCCCGCTGGTGTTCCAGATGAAGGCGGTGGTGGCGGCGCTGAAGGCCTACCCGCAGTTCAACGCCTCGCTGGACGAGACCGGCGAGAAGCTGATCCTCAAGAAATATTTCCATGTCGGCATCGCGGTGGACACGCCCGACGGCCTGGTGGTGCCGGTGATCCGCGACGTGGACAAGAAGGGCCTGCTCGATCTGGCCCGCGAGCTGGGCGAGATCTCGAAGAAGGCGCGCGAGAAGAAGCTGGGCCCGGCCGACATGTCCGGCGGCTGCTTCTCGATCAGCTCGCTGGGCGGCATCGGCGGCACCGCCTTCACGCCCATCGTCAACGCGCCCGAAGTGGCCATCCTCGGCGTCTCCAAGGCAGCCATCAAGCCGGTGTGGAACGGCAAGGAATTCGCGCCGCGCCTGCTGCTGCCGCTGTCGCTGTCCTACGACCACCGCGTGATCGACGGCGCGCTCGCCGCCCGCTTCGCCGTGTTCGTCGCGAAGCAGCTCGGCGACATCCGCCGCCTCCTGCTCTGACCTGAACTCCCTCTCCCCCGGCTGCGCCGGGGGAGAGGGTTGGGGTGAGGGGGCTGCCCTTGGCGCCACCGCCCGCATGACTGAAGGATTCCCCATGGCAAACACGATCGAAGTGAAAGTCCCCGACATCGGCCACGACGACGTGCCGGTGATCGAGGTGATGGTGAAGGCCGGCGACACGGTGGCCAAGGAACAGAGCCTCATCACGCTGGAGTCGGACAAGGCGACGATGGAAGTGCCGTCCACGGCCGCTGGCGTGGTGAAGGAGATGAAGCTCAAGGTGGGCGACACGGTGTCCGAGGGCGCGGTGATCCTCGTGCTCGAAACGGCCGATACCGCCGGCACTTCTCCCTCAGAGAGTGCTTCCGCTCCGCTCCCCTCTCCCTCCGGGAGAGGGGTTGGGGGAGAGGGTTCGCCCTCGCCGAATGTTTCCGCAAGCCACGCACCCTCTCCCGCCCCTGCGGGGCACCCTCTCCCGGTGGGAGAGGGGAAGGTGTCGCAAGCCTCCGCGGCCTCGGGCAAGAAGGCAGACATCGAGTGCCAGCTCGTCGTGCTCGGCTCCGGCCCCGGTGGCTACTCCGCCGCCTTCCGCGCCGCCGACCTCGGCCTCGACACCGTGCTGGTGGAGCGCTACGACACCCTGGGTGGCGTCTGCCTCAATGTGGGCTGCATCCCGTCCAAGGCGCTGCTGCACGCCGCCGCCGTGATCGACGAGGCCGAGGCGATGGCCGCCCACGGCGTGACGTTCGGCAAGCCCAGGCTGGACATCGCCAAGCTGCGCGGCTTCAAGGAAAGCGTGGTGGGCCAGCTCACCAAGGGCCTGGCCGGCATGGCCAAGCAGCGCAAGGTGCGCACGGTGACCGGCAGCGGCAGCTTCGTGTCGCCGCACGAGATGGAAGTCCAGACGGCCGAAGGCGTGAAGCTGATCCGCTTCGAGCAGGCCATCATCGCCGCCGGTTCGCAGTCGGTGAAACTGCCCGCCTTCCCGTGGGACGATCCGCGCGTCATGGATTCCACCGGCGCGCTGGAAATGCAGGACGTGCCGGGCAAGCTGCTGGTGGTCGGTGGCGGCATCATCGGCCTGGAGATGGCCACCGTGTATGCCGCGCTGGGCAGCGAAGTGACCGTGGTCGAGTTCATGGATCAGCTCATCCCCGGCGCCGACGTGGATCTGGTCAAGCCGCTGGCGCAGCGCATCGGCAAGCGCCTGAAGGGCGTACACCTCAAGACCAAGGTCACCACCGCCAAGGCCACCAAGAAGGGTATCGAGGTGGGTTACGAGGGCGAGAGCATCCCGGAAACCACCGTGTTCGACCGCGTGCTGGTGGCGGTGGGCCGCTCGCCCAACGGGCACAAGATCGGCGCCGAGAAGGCCGGCGTGGCGGTGACCGAACGCGGCTTCATCAACGTCGACACCCAGCTGCGCACCAACGTGCCGCACATCTTCGCCATCGGCGACATCGTCGGCCAGCCGATGCTGGCGCACAAGGCGGTGCACGAGGCGCATGTGGCGGCCGAGGTCGCGGCAGGTCACAAGGCGTACTTCGACGCACGCGTGATTCCGTCGGTGGCCTATACCAACCCGGAAGTGGCCTGGGTCGGCGTCACCGAGCGCGAGGCGAAGGAGAAGGGCCTCAAGGTCGGCGTGGGCAAGTTCCCGTGGGCGGCGTCCGGCCGCGCCATCGGCATCGCGCGCACCGAGGGCTTCACCAAGCTGATCTTCGACGAGGCCACCCATCGCATCGTGGGCGGCGCCGTGGTTGGCGTGAACGCGGGCGACCTGATCTCGGAGCTGGCACTGGCGATCGAGATGGGCAGCGAGGCTGCCGACATCGCGCTCACCATCCATCCGCACCCCACCCTGGGCGAGTCGGTGGGCATGGCCGCCGAGGTGTTCGAAGGCACCATCACCGACTTGTACATCCCCAAGCGCAAGTAACCGGCGCAGCGGATGCGTAACGCAAACAGCCCGGGGTTTCCCGGGCTGTTTGCGTTGGAGCAGGGCGATTCAGCGCGCCAGGGTGGGTATGTGCCGCTGCCACCAGCCCAGCAGCCAGGTCGCGGCCATGCAGCCGCCCAGCGCCAGCAGCCAGCCCGTGGCCGGCGCGCCGGCATGGGGCAGGAACTGGCGGAAGGCAGGCAGCCAGGCGTGGCCATAGATTGCTGCCACCACGCCGGCGGCCACGAGCAGTGCGGCGACCAGGCTCGTGGTGAGCGCCAGTTCGAAGCGCGACTCCATGGTTGCGTGGCGGTTTGGCGCGGCACCGACGCGCGCCGCCATCTGCTGCGCGAAATTCGCCGGCAGCGCGTTGGGCAAGGGCTCGCGCAGCGCCCGCGCCAGCTGGCGATAGCGGCGCACGCGGCCGCCGTCATGGGTGCCCGGCAGGCCAAGGCGTTCGGCCTGCCGGGCCTGCTCCTGCACCTGCCACTCGCGCTCTTGCGCGGGGTCGTCGAAGGAAGGGATATCGTGGTTCATGCCGCAACTCCTGCCCGGTTCTCCAGCGCCTCGCGCAGGCGCAGGCGCGAGCGGAACAAGTGACTCTTGATGGTGCCGTTGGCCAGCCCGGTGATGAGCGCGATCTCGGGAATGGGCAGCTCGTCGAGATGATAGAGCGTCAGTACCGTACGCTGCAGCGGTGGCAGCGTCTCGATGGCGGCGTGCAACCGGGCGGCGGTTTCCGCATTCATCCAGGCGGCCTCCAGGTCGAAGTCATCGCCGATGTTGTCCAGCAGCGTCGCGCCTTCCTCGTCGTCATGTACGGCGACCAGCGCGATGCGCTTGCGCTCCAGATGGCGCAAGGCCACCGTGTAGGCCACGCGGCCGATCCAGGATTTCAGCGCGCTCTCGCCGCGGTACTGGTGCAGGCACTGGTGCACGCGCAGGAAGGTGTCCTGGCACAGCTCGCGGGTGTCCTCGGGATGCCGCACCATGCGCTGGATGATGTGCCAGCACAGGCCCTGGTGCGTGCGCACCAGACGCTCGAACGCGCCCGGCCGTCCGGCCAGTGCGGCCGCGGCCAGGGCGCGATCGTCGGAGTAGGTGTCATCCATGGCGCAAGAGATACCCGCGGGCGGGGAACGGTTGCAAGGGGGCTGCTGCAACCACGGCGCGGCGACCCGTATCTGTGGGAGACGCAAGCGCGATACTTCATTCCACTCACAGGAGCACTCATGAATACCGGCGACCTCATTCCCATCACCCTGTTCCTCTGCATGGCCTACGCTTTCAAGGTGTGCATGGACGCCCTGGTGCGCAAACGCATGCTGGCCACTGGCGGTTCGGCCGAACTGGTCGATTCGCTGCTGCGCGACGAGGAGCAGCGCCGTCGCCATTCCTCGCTGCGCTGGGGCATCGTGCTGCTGTCGGTGGCGCTGGGCTTCGGCCTGATCCAGTGGTTCGGCTGGCAGCAGGTCACGCCCGGCCTGGTCGCCGTGCTGGCGGGCGCCACCGGCCTGGGCAACCTGGTGTTCTTCATGGTGTCGCGCAAGCTGGGTTGAGTGAAGCCGTGACTGGCGTGGCGGCGCCACGCCAGTCACGGGCGCCCTTCGGTGTCCACCACCGAGGGCGGCGATGAGCACGGTTATGCCGTGGCCTTCGGGCTGACGTAGTGGCCCACCGTGGTGCGGAAGGCGACGTTCAGACGGTTCCAGCCGTTGATCGCGATGATCGCAAGGGTGAGGTCGACCAGCTGCTTTTCGTCGAAGTGGCGGCGCGCTTCGGCGTAGACGTCGTCGGGCACCTCACCCTCCTTGAGCTGGGTGACGGCCTCGGTCCAGGCCAGCGCGGCGCGTTCGCGCGCGCTGTAGCACGGCGCCTCGCGCCACACCGGCACGAGGTAGAGGCGTTGCTCGGTTTCGCCTTCGGCGCGGGCATCCTTGGTGTGCATGTCCAGGCACCACGCGCACTGGTTGAGCAGCGAGGCGCGAATCTTCACCAGTTCGAGCAGAGGTGCCTCGAGCCCGCATTGGTTCACGGTCAGCTGCGTGTGCAGCATGGCCTTGAAGGCTTCGGGCGAGGCGCTCTGGTAATCGAGGCGTTGGGTCATGGCGGTGTCCTTGCGGCGGGATCAGGGATGGGGAAACAGGCGTTGCATGTCGGCGTAGCCGAAACCGGCGTCGAGGCCGTCGAACTGGCCGCTGTCCTTGAGGCGCAGCGCGGCGGCGCGTGTGCCGGCGTAGGCGAGGCTGGCCAGGCGCGTGGCGGTGGAGACGCGGGCGATGCCGAGCGCGGCGAGTTCGGCGAGGTCGGGCAGACCGTCGCGCGCGGCGATGTTGATGGGCGCCGGGATGCGCGCGGCGAGCGTGCGCAGCAGCGCGGGCTCGCTGGCGCCAATCGGGTAGATGCCGTCCGCGCCGGCGGCGAGGTAGGCCTCGGCGCGGCGCACGGTTTCCTCCGTGCGCGCGGCTTCGCCGTCGTGCCAGGGCGTCATGAAGGTGTCCACGCGCGCGTTGATGAAGATGGGCACGCCGGCGCATTCGGCGGCTTCGCGCGCGGCCTGGATGCGCGCGGCGGCCTCGTCGATGGGACGCAGGGTTTCGTGGCGGATGCCGTCTTCGAGGTTGAGCCCGGCGATGCCCGCATCGATGGCGCGGCGCACGTGCGCGGCGACGGCGGCCGGGGAGTCGCCGAAGCCGGCCTCGAAATCCACGGTGACCGGCGCAGGCACGATGCGAGTGATGCGGCCGATGGCGGCCAGCACGTCGTCCAACGGCGCCTGCTCGCCATCGGCATAACCCAGCGACCATGCCATGCCGCCGCTGGTGGTGGCCACGGCGGGAAAGCCGAGGCTGGCGAACAGTGCGGCGCTGCCGGCGTCCCAGGCGTTGGGCAGCAGCAGGGGGTGCTGGCGGTCATGCAAGGCGCGCAAGCGCTGCGCGTAGGTCACTTGGGTGGGGTGATCCATGGGGCGACTCCTTGCGGCAAGGGCAACCGGCAGGCTGCCCGATGGACGGCGGCACGCGGCCGGGAAACTGTCCGTGCGAGCGTAGCGCCAAGGCGCCGACCGGGCTTTGTCGCGGGTCAGGCCATGGTGGGCCACGTATCCCGCGCGCCGGGCTACAACGGCGTGAGCTTGGCGTAGGCCGCCACCAGCCACTTGCTGCCAGCTTCCACGAAGTTCACCTGCAGGCGCGTGTGCGCGCCGCTGCCTTCGGCGCTGACGATGACGCCTTCGCCAAAGCTGGGGTGGGCGACGCGCTGGCCGAGTTTCACCCCCGCGTGTTCGTCCAGCGCCGGCATGTCGGCGAAACGGCCGGCGCCGGTGTAGAGCGGACGGCTCACCTTGACGCGCGGGCGCACCTCGTCGATCAGCTCGGGCGGCATCTCGGCAAGAAAGCGCGAGGGTCGCGGAAATTGTTCGCTGCCGTGCAGACGGCGTGACTCGGCGTAGCTGATGACCAGCCGCTCGCGGGCGCGGGTGATGCCCACGTAGGCGAGCCGGCGTTCTTCCTCGAGCCGGCCTTCGTCCTCGCTGGAGCGCTGGTTGGGAAACAGGCCTTCCTCCATGCCGACCAGAAACACCAGCGGAAACTCCAGGCCCTTGGCCGAGTGCAGCGTCATCAGCTGCACGCAGTCTTCCCAGCGCTCGCCCTGGCCCTCGCCGGCTTCCAGCGCGGCGCCGGCCAGGAAGGCGGCCAACTCATCCAGTCCGGCGTCGAGGTCATCCTGCGTGCGCTCGAAGCGACTGGCCACGTTGACCAGTTCATCGAGGTTTTCCACGCGGGCCTCGCCGTTGCCGCGCGAGTCCTTCTCGTAGTGGTCGCGCAGGCCGGTGTGGGTGAGGATGTGGTCGATCTGTTCGGCGAGGGGGAGCGCATGGCTCACCTCTCCCTGCGGGAGAGGGGGTGAGGGCGGAGTGGGGGTGCCTGGCAAGTCCGGACCCTCACCCCCACCCATCTCCCGGGGGGAGAGGGGCTTGAAGGTGTGGGCCATGCCGTCGATCAGCGCGAGGAAACCCTTCACCGCGTTCTTCGCGCGGCCAGCCAGCTCGCCGCCGGCCAGTTCCGCCAGCGCGGCCTCCCACAGCGAAGTGCGCGCGGCGCGGGCCTGGCGGCGCAGGGTATCGAGCGTGCGCTCGCCGATCCCGCGCGGCGGAGTGTTCACCGCGCGCTCGAACGAGGTGTCGTCGTGGCGGTTGGCGGTGAGGCGCAGGTAGGCCAGGGCGTCCTTGACCTCGGCGCGTTCGAAGAAGCGCTGGCCACCGTAGACGCGATAGGGCAGGTGCTGCTGGCTGAGTTGCTCCTCGAAATTGCGTGACTGCGCGTTGGAGCGGTACAGGATGGCGCAGTCCTTCGCGCTGCCGCGTTCGGCGATGTATTCGCGGATGCGCTCGACCACGAAGCGGGCTTCGTCCTGCTCGTTGTAGGCGGTGTACAGCGCGATGCGCTCGCCTTCGTCGCCCGCCGTCCACAGCTCCTTGCCCAGCCGTCCGCCGTTGCGCGCGATCACCTGGTTGGCGGCCTTGAGGATGGTGGCGGTGGAGCGGTAGTTCTGCTCCAGCTTGATCGTGCGCGCACCGGCGAAGTCGCGCAGGAACTGCTGCATGTTCTCCACCTTCGCGCCGCGCCAGCCGTAGATGCTCTGGTCGTCGTCGCCGACGGCAAACACCTTGCCGGTGCCGCCCGCAAGCACGCGGATCCACGCGTACTGCAGCGCGTTGGTGTCCTGGAACTCGTCGATCAGCAGGTGCCGCCAGCGTTGCTGGTAGTGCTCCAGCACGGCAGGGTGTTTCAGCCACAGCTCGTGGGCGCGCAGCAGCAGTTCGGCAAAATCCACCAGGCCGGCGCGCTGGCAGGCTTCCTCGTAGGCGCGGTAGATGCGCACTAGGGTCGCGGTGACGGGGTGGTCATGGTGCTCGATGGCGTCGGGACGCTTGCCCTGGTCCTTCCAGCCGCTGATCGTCCACGCCGCCTGGCGGTACGGAAACCGGGCCTCGTCCAGCCCGAGCCCGGCGATCACCCGCTTCACCAGCCGCTGCTGGTCGTCGGCGTCGAGGATCTGGAAACCTTCCGGCAGGCCGGCCTCGCGCCAGTGCCGGCGCAGCAGGCGGTGGGCGATGCCGTGGAAGGTGCCCACGGTGAGGCCTTGGGTACCGCTGGGGATCAGGTTCTCCAGCCGCGCGCGCATCTCGCCGGCGGCCTTGTTGGTGAAGGTGACGGCGAGGATCGCCCACGGCGGCACGCGCTCCACCTGCATCAGCCAGCCGATGCGGTGGGTGAGCACGCGGGTCTTTCCCGAACCGGCGCCGGCGAGGACGAGGTAGTGGCCGGGCGGGGCGCAGACGGCTTCGCGCTGCGCGTCGTTGAGCGAGTCGATCAGGTGCGAGACATCCATCCCGCCATTGTAACGATCAGCCCTTGCGCAGGATGCCGCCGATGGTCAGCAAGGCGCCCGCCACGATGCCGGCGATGCCCAGCCATTGCGGGTAAGGCTGGTCGTGCGTGGCGGTGAGCTTGGCCGAGCCGAATTGCACCAGGGTGTCGGTGGTCTGGTAGCTGGCGTGGCCGAACACCACCCAGATGCCGGCGACCAGCAGGGCAAGGCCGATCACGATAAGTGCTATGCGCATGGGCTGATCCGAGGCGGAAGCGGATTCGAAGCATAACAGCGGCGATCGGCAGATCCCGGGGAGGCGACCCCGGAGGAACGCCCCTTCGGGTCGATCGCCTGCGGGCCGGGACGGCTCCCCTTGGAAGCGTGGCCATGCTGGCTGCCCGGATGGCTTCCGTGGTCGGGGACCAGCGCATAAAAAAGCCCCGAAGGCCAGGGGGTGCCTTCGGGGCGGGGGCGCGGCAAAGCCCAGGGGAGTGGCTTGCCGCACGGTGGCTGTCCAGGGAGGGGGCAGCCGTGGATGCCGTTGCGTGCATCCGTGAAATAAGAACGCGCGGCAGCGAAAAAGTTCGACCGTGGGCGAGGGATGAAGTCAGCTTTCGTTCACTTTCAAACGGACGGCTATTTGTGCCGGCCGTGGTGCGCTCAGTGCGCCTCGTCCCAGTTGGCGCCCACGCCCACCTCCACCAGCAGCGGTACGGCGAGTTCGGCGGCGCCCTGCATGCGTTCGCGTACACCTTCGCGCACCGCGTCCACGGCGTCCGCGCGCACCTCGAACACCAGTTCGTCGTGCACCTGCATCAGCATGTGCGCGTCGTCGCGGGTGCCCAGCCACGCATCCACGGCGATCATCGCGCGCTTGATGATGTCGGCGGCGCTGCCCTGCATCGGCGCGTTCACCGCGGCGCGTTCGGCGCCGGCGCGATGCGCCGGGTTACGGGACTGCAGGTTCTCCAGGTACAGGCGGCGGCCGAAGATCGTCTCCACGTAGCCGTCGCGGTGCGCGCGTTCGCGGGTGGCTTCCATGAAGGCATGCACGCCGGGATAGCGGGCGAAATAGCGCGCCATGTAGTCGCTGGCCTCGGCACGACCCACGCCGAGCTGGCGCGCGAGGCCGAAGGCGCTCATGCCGTACATCAGGCCGAAGTTGATCGCCTTGGCGGCGCGGCGCTGCTCCTTGCTCACTTCGTCGGGTTTCAGGCCGAACACCTCGGCGGCGGTGGCGCGGTGTACGTCGCCACCTTCGTGGAAGGCCTTGAGCAGGCCTTCGTCGCCGGAGAGGTGGGCCATGATGCGCAGCTCGATCTGCGAGTAGTCCGCCGCCATCACCAGCCAGCCGGGCGGCGCGATGAAGGCCTGGCGGATGCGCCGGCCTTCCTCGGTGCGCACCGGGATGTTCTGCAGGTTGGGGTCGGTGGAGGACAGTCGCCCGGTGGCCACGGCGGCCTGGTGGTAGCTGGTGTGCACGCGGCCGGTGCGCGGGTTCACCGTGCCGGCGAGCTTGTCGGTGTAGGTGGAACGCAGTTTGGCCAGCCCGCGATAGTCCAGGATCAGGCGCGGCAGCGGGTGCGCGTCGGCGATCGCGTCCAGCGCCTCCTCGTTGGTGGAGGGCTGGCCGGTGGGCGTCTTGAGCTTCGCGCTCAGGCCCAGCTCCTCGAACAGGATGGCCTGCAACTGCTTGGGCGAGTCGAGGTTGAACTCGTGCCCGGCGGCAGCGTAGGCCTGCTGCTGCAAGGCCAGCATGCGCTTGCCGAGCTGCTGGCTTTGCCGGCGCAACTCGGCCACGTCGATCAGCACGCCGCGCCGTTCCATCGCGGCGAGCACCGGCACCAGCGGCATCTCGATCTCTTCGTAGACCTTGCGCAGCGCGGGCGCGCTTTCGAGTTTCGGCCATAGCGCCAGGTGCAGGCGCAGGGTGACGTCGGCATCCTCGGCGGCGTAGCGGCAGGCGGTGTCCAGATCCACCTGCGAGAAGCCGATCTGCCTGGCGCCCTTGCCGGCCACGTCCTCGTACTTGATCGTGGTGTAGCCCAGGTATTTCTGCGCCAGCGTGTCCATGTCGTGGCGGTTCGCGGTGGCGTTCCACACGTAGGATTCCAGCATGCTGTCGTGCGCCACGCCCGTCACCGCGATGCCGTAGTGCGCGAGGATGTTGATGTCGTACTTGGCGTGCTGGCCGAGCTTGGGGCGGCTCGCGTCCTCGAACACCGGCTTCAGTGCGGCGAGCACCGCGTCGCGCCTCAGCTGCGCGGGCGCGCCGGGGTAGTCGTGCGCCAGCGGCACGTAGCAGGCCTTGCCCGGCTCCACCGCCAGCGACAGGCCCACGATGTCGGCCTGCATCGGATCGATGCTGGTGGTTTCGGTGTCGAAGGCGATCAGCGGGGCGTGGCGCAGCCTGTCCATCCAGGCGTCGAGCTGCGCCTGGGTGGTGACCAGTTCGTACGAGCCGGGCGCGGCGAGATCAAAGCCCCCCTTCCTTGGGGAGAGGGGTTGGGGTGAGGGTTCGGAGTCCGGCGAAGTTTGAGGCGAGGACGCACCCTCCTCCTCGGCTCCTCTCCCGGCGGGAGAGGGGAGCGAAGCATCCAAGTCCTTCAGCGCCGCCTTGAACTCGTAGCGCGTGTACAGCTGGCGCAGCGCCTCGTTGTCCGGCGCGCGCAGCGCGAGGTCGGTCGGGCCCTGCGCCAGCGGCACGTCGGTCTTGATCGTCACCAGCTCGCGCGACAGCGGCAGTCGCGGCAGCGCTTCGCGCAGGCTCTCGCCGATCTTGCCGGCCATGTCGGCGGCGTGGGTCATCACGTCGTCCAGCGAGCCGTATTCGGCCAGCCATTTCGCCGCCGTCTTGGGGCCGCACTTGGGCACGCCGGGCACGTTGTCCACGCTGTCGCCCATCAGGCTGAGGTAGTCCACGATGCGCTCGGGCGGTACGCCGAATTTCTCGGTGACGCCCGCGCGATCCAGCGTGGTGTTGGTCATGGTGTTGACCAGGCGCACGCCGGTGCCGACCAGCTGCGCCATGTCCTTGTCGCTGGTGGAGATCTCCACCTCGATGCCCTGCGCCTGCGCCTGCACGGCCAGCGTGCCGATCACGTCGTCGGCTTCCACGCCATTCACGCGCAGGATGGGGAAGCCCAGCGCGGCGACGATGGCCAGCATCGGTTCCACTTGCGCGCGCAACTCGGGCGGCGTCGGCGGACGGTTGGCCTTGTAGGCCGGGTACATGGCGTGGCGGAAATTGGGGCCGGAGGCGTCGCTGACGAAGGCGGCGTAATCGGGCCTGGCCTTCAGCGTGGCACGCAGCATGTTGACCACGCCGAACAGCGCGCCGGTGGGCTCGCCCTGCGCGTTGCTGAGCGGCGGCAGCGCGTGGAAGGCGCGGAACAGGTAGGAGGAACCGTCGATCAGGATGAGCTTGGGCATGCGACATTCTTGCATGCGGCGATTCACGGGACGGCGCGCGCCCACTGCTATGCTGGCGCCGTCCCGCGAGGTTGCCGCCATGAAATCCGTATTCTTTCCGTTCGTCCTTGTCGCCTTCGCTGCTTTCGCCACGCTGCCCGCGCACGCGCAGTCGGGCAGCCCACCGCCGAAGTTCGCGCCCCTGCCGCCGCCACCGGGCTTGAGCGACCCGGGCGTGAAGGCGGTGGCCTTGCCCAGCCGGCCGGCGTCGGCGGGCAGCGCGCCGGTCGCGCCCGGCGATCAGGCGGCGGCGTCCAGCCCTGCCACCTCGCCGGACGTCACCGTGCACAAGGAAGGTGACGCGGTGTACCAGGAGTACCGGCGCGCCGGTCGCGTCTACATGGTGGTGGTGACGCAGAAGAATGGCCTGTCCTACACCTACACGGTGAACGACCACGGCGATCTCATCGGCACCAACGGTGCCCCGCCGGTGCGGCCGGTGATGTACAAGATCCTGCAGTGGGGCGGCAACAAGGCGCCGACGGCGGACAAGGAAGACGGCGGTCACTGAGCGTTTGCGGATGTTCCGGCCGCGGAGCCGCCACGCCATCGACTGATGTGCGCAGGTGCGCCCTGCGGGCGTGCGCCACGCCGCCCTACCGGGCGTGCGGGCGCTCCACGCGGGAGCGCAGGATGTGCGCGATGGTGGCAGTTTCGCGCAGCGCCGCCTGGCGTGCCGGCACCACCTCGTCCAGCCCGTGCAACAGGCCGGCTTCGCGCAGCGCCGCGTGGAAGCGCGCGAGCTTTTTCGGCAGCGGCGCGTCGCTGAGGGTGTGCACGGCGCAGCCTACGGCACAGGCCTCGGAGAGCATGTTCACCGAGTCGGGCGTGACCACCAGGCGGTCGGCCCAGCCCAGCACGCCGGGATAGGGGTTGCGGCCATCGTCGGGGCCGGCCCAGCACAGCCCGGGCACGTCGGCCAGCAGTTGCCGGAACACGGTCATCACGGTCGGCGGCGTGCGCCGCGAGGCCAGCACCATGAGGCTGCCGCCTTCCCGGGCGTGGCGTGCGACCAGGCGTGTGGCCAGCACGCGCGCGCTGGTTTCGTCCAGCAACAGCGGCGGGCGCGAACCGCCCAGGAGCACGCCCACGCGCGGTGCCGGCAGTTCGCCCAGGGTCGGACAGGCGTCGCGGCCGTCGGCCAGCCAGTCATTGTCCACCGGATTCAGCGAGCCCAGCGGGGTGAGTACATTGGCACCGGCGAGCCGGTCGTGGCGCGGCGCGATCACGGTGTCCCAATGCGCCGGATCGATGCGCGGGTCAAGGATCTGCACGGTGTGGCAGCGGCCTTCCGCCAGCCGCCGCAGCATGCGGGTGAACAGTGCGGCGGCGCGGCCGCAACCGATCGCCAGCCGGGGCCACGGCGGCGCGAGCAGCGGACGCTGCGCGGCGGGCAGCGCCAGCGCATCGCCCAGCGTGAAGCGCGGCGCCCACCACGACCATGGCGCGCGCGGCAGCAGTTGCAGGTGGCGCACCGGCAGGCCCATGCGCGCGGCCAGCGCAAGCGCCTGCCGCTGGTTGCCGGCGCGGCCGTCGGTGATCGCCCAGCACTCGTCGGTCAGGCGTGGCATGGCGTCTGGCATTGTGTCGCTGGGGTGCACGCTGCGTTGCTTCCGGTGGTGCTTATGTGGCGGGTGAAGCTTGCTTACACTGAGCATACTGGCGAACGCTGGTTCGTCGTCGTTGTACAACTTCACGGAGAATCCCATGCGCGCGTTCCGTCCACTCCTCCTCGCCGGCCTGCTGGGCACGGCGCTGGCCGCCCAGGCCGCCCCGGTCACCTATCAGCTCGATCCCAACCACACCATGGTGCTGTTTTCCTGGAACCACTTCGGTTACTCCAATCCCACCGCCGACATCGGCATCGCCGGCGGCACGGTGGTGTTCGACGAGCAGAGCCCGGCCAAGTCCTCGGTGGAGGTGAGCATGCCGCTCAGCAAGCTCGACACGCATGTGGCGGCGCTGGACGAGCATTTGAAGCAGGCCGATTTCCTCGACGCCGCCAAGTATCCGGTGTGGACATTCAAGAGCACCAGCGTGGTGCCCGAGGGCGAGCATCACTTCAAGGTGATCGGCGACCTCACCGTGCACGGCGTGACCAAGCCGGTGACGTTGGAGGCCACACTGAACCGCGTCGGCCCGCACCCGATGAGCAAGGCGCAATCCATCGGTTTCGATGCCACCGCCACGCTCAAACGCTCGGATTTCGGCGTGACCATGTACGTGCCGATGGTGAGCGACGAGATCAAGGTGCGCATCACCACCGAAGGTTCGGTGCCGAAGAAGTAGGCCTGTCACTGCGCACAACGAAAAGCCCGCGCCGGCGACGACGCGGGCTTTTTGCATGGCGGTCGCGGCTCAGTTCGGTTTCACGCCGACATCCTTGAGCGACGCCAGTTTGGCCAGGTCGACGCTGGCCACCGCCTGCTTGAGCACGTCGATGCTGTCGACGTTGCCGTGGGCCTTCACGCTGAAGCGCTTGCCGGCCGTCACGCCGAATTCGCCGGACTTGGACTGCGTGTCCCACTCTTCGTGCACGAGGTTGCCGTTCGTGGTGTAGGTTTTCTCGTAGCCGTGCTCGGTTTCCTTTTCTTCCTCCGGCGCCATCGCGCTGGCCAGCGCCATCAGACCCTTGGCGGAGCCGCTGTCGGAAACCTCCAGCGTGATCCGCTGGCTGTTGTCGGTGTTGCTGTACTCGGCGCTGGCTTCGGAAACCTGCATGCCCATCGCCGCGTTGCGTTGAGCCGACTGGCTGGTGCGGTGGAAACCGCCGATGGTTTCGGGTAGGAAGCTCTTGATCTGGTCGGGCGCGAGTGCCTCCACCGCGCCATCGTTGCCGGCCATGGTGCCCATCATCTTGCTCATCGCGGCCGCCTGTGCCTGGCTGTCGCCGGATTTCTGCGCGGCGTCCATTTCCTTGCCGGCCTGATCCATGCGCTGGCCCATCGCGGCCAGCTTGCCCAGCGCGCTGTTGCCGTCGATGCTCACGTTGGCGCCGTCGCTGCTGCTGATGTGCATGCCGTTCAGCGCGCCGCTGCCCAGCATTGCCGCGCCGAAGATGATGCCAATGACGATGGCGACGAGCCAGCTCAGCACGATGGCGATGATGACGCTCACCGCGGTGTAGCCGGCGGATTTCTCCGGCGGGCACTGCATGGTGGCGGGCAGGCCGAGGTAAAGCAGGTAGATGGCGTAGATGCCGCCGGCCAGGGCGATCAGCCAGCCCAGCCACGGCACGATCACACCGACGCCGGCCACCCAGCTCGCCGTCCACGCATAGGCCACGGCCTTGAGCGCCTGCGTACGGTTCTTCTGGCCGCCGAAGGAGGGTGCCAGCGCGTCGATGATGAGCGCCACCAGATAGACCACCACCAGCGACAACACATAGCGCAACACCATCTGGGCCAGGCCCATGCCGATCGGGCTACGCACGGTGATGCCGAAGAAGGTGGTGCCGATCAGGCTGCCCTTGATGAAGCCGGCGATGGCGGGCAGGGCGGCGAGGATGGCGATGTAGGTGGTGTAGAGGCTGGCTGGTGTGGCGGGCTCGGCGGCGGCCACCGGCCATTCGGTCTTGGGGGTGGTGAGGATGGCTTTGGTACGGCTGATGAGGTTGGCGGTTTCCATGGTCGACTCCCTGGCGTGGTTGCACGAACGATCCGGCGGCGGGCCGGGTGGTGGGTGGCTGGCGTCCTGTGGCGCGCTGCGATGGTTGGTGAGGCGATGGCCGGCCCGCCCGTCGCGCGCGAGATTGCTTGCGTTGCTTTCCGATGTTCTGGTGGCTTTGGCTGCCCCCTGACAGCCGATGGCAGCCTGCTACCATTGCACCTTGCTGTCCAGTCCGAAGGCCTCCCCATGACCGCCCTTGCCACCCTGACCGACGCCCAGTTGCAAGTCGCCAAGCAGCACGCACCGCTGGCGCACCCCGGTACCGGGCCCACGTGTGCCGAAAAGCGTTACGAAGTGACCCGTGCGGAGCTGCCCCTGTCCTGCCCGATGCCGGGCATGGCGTTGTGGAGCGCGCACCCCAGGGTTTACCTGCCCATCGTCGACGACGGTGGCGAGACGGTTTGTCCTTACTGTGCAGCACGTTATGTGCTGAAGGATTGATGCGACCGGCCATGTTCATGGCTGACGGCATTGTTTTTGCTTGGTTTTTTGCATGAGACTCATGCATCAGGATGCCGATTCGCTGGCGGGAACCTTGTCTGGCGGCGTCGATTCCGCAGCGCGGTTGACTGTCGTCCAGTTGATCCCCGCGTTGCACTCCGGCGGCGCGGAGCGCTCCGTGCTGGAGATCGGTCGCGCGCTGGTGCAGGCAGGGCACCGCTCGGTGGTGATTTCCGCCGGTGGCGGGCGGCTGGTGCCGCAGCTGCTGGCCGAAGGCAGCGAGCATGTGGCGCTGGAGATCGGCCGCAAGTCGCTGGCCACGCTGCGGCACCTGCCTGCGCTGCGCCGCCGGCTGCGCGAGCTGCGTCCCGATATCGTGCACGCGCGTTCGCGCCTGCCGGCGTGGCTGGGTTGGTGGGCGATCCGGGGACTTTCGCCGCGCCCGCATTTCATCACCACCGTGCACGGCATGAACTCGCCCGGCCGCTACAGCGCCATCCTCTTGCGCGGCGAGCGCGTGGTGGTGGTGTCGCAAACCCTGCGTGACTACGTGCTGGGCCACTACCCGTGGCTGGAGCCGGCGCGGGTGCGGGTGATTCCGCGCGGCATCGATCCGCAGGCGTTTCCCTATGGCCACCGCCCGGACGAGGCGTGGTGGCAGGCGTTTTATCGCGAGTATCCGACCCTGGCCGGCGCACCGCTGCTCACCCTGCCGGCACGCGGCACGCGGCTGAAGGGCCATCACGACGCCATCGAACTGGTGGCCGACCTAAAGCAGCGCGGCATCGAGACGCGCCTGCTGCTGCTGGGCGTGCTGGAGCCCGGCCGCGAGGCCTATGCGCAGGAACTGCGTGAGCTGATTGCCGCGCGCGGCCTCGCCGGGCAGGTGGTGCTGACACCGCCGCGCAGCGACGTGCGCGACATCTACGCCATTTCCAGCCTGATCCTGCAGCTCTCCAACAAGCCCGAGTCCTTCGGCCGCACCGTGGTCGAGGCCCTGTCGCTGTGCCGGCCGGTGCTGGGCTATGCACACGGTGGGGTGGGCGAACTCCTGGCCGAGCTTTACCCCGCCGGCCGCGTGCCGTTGGGTGATCGCGAACGGCTGGCCGAGCGCGCGGCCGAACTCCTGCGCGTGGCGCCGGCCATTGCGCCGCTGTCGTCCTACCGGCTGCAGGACATGCAGCAGGCCACGCTGGCGCTGTACGCGGAAGTGGTGGCCGGTTAAGCCCCTACAATGCGGCATTCCTGCCGCCACGGCTTGTCGCATGACTCCATTCACCGCCGGCCTCAAGGCCGCCCTGCGCTCGCCGCTGCTGCCATTCTGGCTGGTGGTCGCGCTGCTGCCGTTCGGACGCAGCAGCGAGCTGGGCACTGCGCTCTGCTGCCTGGGCGTGGTGCTGCTCTTCGCGCGCCAGCCGCAGGCGTTGCGCGGCCATCCCGGCGCGCGCCTGCTGCTCTGGTTGCTGGGCGCCTACCTCGGTGCGGCATGCCTTTCCGCCTTCGACTCGGTGGCGCCCGGCAAGAGCTGGGGCACGGTGGCCGCGCTGCTGCGCTACCTGCCGCTGGGGCTGTACGCCTGTTTTGCGATACGCCGTCCCGGCAAGCTCGAGGCCCTGTATCTCGCCGTGGCTGGCGTGCTGGCATGGTGGGTGCTGGATGCCTGGCTGCAGGCCTTCACCGGCTGGAGCCTGGGCGGCCATGCCGAAGCCGAACGGCTGTCGGGCATCTTCGGCGCGAAGAACCTGAAACTTGGCCCCACGCTGGCGGTGTTGTCGCCCTTCGCACTGTGGGCCGCGCGGCGGCGCTGGGGGTTGCCCGGCTTGCTCGTGGCCTTTGCGCTGGTGCTTGGCCCGGTGCTGCTGGCCGGTTCGCGCGCGGCCTGGCTGTGCTACGGCGTGGTGGCGCTGGGCTTGGCCTGGCGCGAGGCGCGTTCGTGGCGGCGTTTTGTCTTGTTCATGGCGCTGGGCGGCGCGGCGCTGGCCGTGGCGGGCGGACTGGCGTGGCGCTACTCCACGCGTTTCGAGGTGCGCATGGCGCGCACGCTGGATGCCTTGCAGGGCACCCGGCATGGCTTGAACGAAGCGCTTACCGGGCGGTTGTCGATCTGGCACGACAGCCTGGGGATGATCGCCGCGCATCCATGGAACGGGGTGGGCGTGCGCGCGTTCCGCTACGCCTATCCGCAGTTCGCGCCGGCCAGCGACCACTTCGTGGTGGCCGAAGCCTGCGGCGTGGGCGAAGGCGCCTGCCACGCGCATCAGATCGTGCTGGAAATCCTCACCGAAACCGGGTGCATCGGCCTGGCACTATGGCTGGCCGCGCTGGTGCTGGCGCTGCGCGCATGGCGTCGTGTCGACGCGGTGGCCCGCGAGCGCGCCTTCCCCGTGACGCTGGCGCTGGGGGCGATGCTGTTCCCGCTCAATACCCATCTGGCCTTCTATTCGGCGTGGTGGGGCTTGCTGTTCGCCTGGCTGCTGGGACTGTGGTGCGCGGCGCTGTGGGTGCGCGAGGAGCAGGCTTGAACCGGGCGCCGGGCCCGGCCGTCCATGGCCGGGTCGGCGTGTTGCCGGGGTGGATCAGAACCGCCAGTTGAAGCCGCCGCGGAAGCCGCTGTCCACCGCGCGGTGGGCGAACTGACCCTGCCAGGACAGGTCGAACGAGGCGTCCCTGGTGATCTGCACGGTCAGACCGGCATCGGCCGCCACGGCGTTGCGCGCGATCGGCAGGCCGTTCACCACGAACGACGGGCCGCCACTGGCGAACGTCATCGAGGTGGCCGTGGCCAGATGGTTCCAGGCGCGGCGCCAGCCCAGCATGCCGTGCAGGCTCAACTGCTGGTTGCCATGGAACGGGAAGCTGGTGGCCATGCGTGCACCCAGCGTGCTGTAGCTGATCGTGCGGCTGGCGCTGCTGCCGGCAAGATTCGCCGCGCCGCCGTGCTCCTGGAAGCCGTCGCTGTGCAGGTGCACCTGGGCCGCCTGCACGAAGGGCTCGAACGTGGAGTGCTTGACGTCGAGCCGGTAACCGGCCTCGGCGAACACCTGGGCCGTGTCGGCGTTGTAGTGGCTGAGCGCGTGTCCGGCGAGACCGGGCACGGTGACCATGCGGGTGGTGTCGAGCGCGTGCCAGCCCCAGGCGGCGCCGGCGCGCAGGCCGAGATGGCCGAGCTGGGTGCCGGCATAGACGCTGAGGTCGAGATCGCGGCTGGAGGCCGACGCGGCGCGGGCCGGTGAGTTGATCGATGTCTGCGTATAACCCGCCGCCGCACCCAAGTGCCCTTGTTCGCCCAAGGTATGGTCCGCACCGACCAGGAAGCCGCCGCTGGTGTGCTTCGTGGTGGCGGCGTTGCCGTCGTTGTCACCGTGGCCCCAGCTGCCGATGAACTGTCCCCACCAGGCCAGGTCGCCTTGGCCCTGCTGCACGGCCGGGCCGCCAGCCGTGGCGCCTTCGCCGGCCTGACGCAGGCGGTTGGTGACCGCATCGCGCACGTAACGGCTGTCTTCCAGCAGCACGCCTTGCGTGGTGGCGTGGATTTCGCCGGAAACCTGGTCGGCCGCCGCGCGGATCGCCGTGTCGGTGGGCAGGTTGGCGAGCGCGGTGAAGATGCTGGCGGAGGCAGGCATGCCTTGCGCCGCGGCCAGCACCGCCGTTTCGTTGCGCGTGCCGGCGATGGCGGTCAGCGGACGCAGCTGGGCCACGGTCAGGTAGACGTGGCTGGCGTCGTAGCTGGGCGTGATGCCGAGTACGGCGCTGAGCGCGGTCATGCCGGCCAACTGGTAGCTGCCGCTGAGGCCCTGCGCCGCATTGAGCACGGTGTAACGCGAGCCGACCTGGTACAGGCCCCAGGGAGCGGCCGCCAGGCCGATGCCGGCGCCGGCGCTGAGCGTCGCGCTGCCCGCCACCGAGAGCAGGCTGGAGTTGCCGGGCTGGGCCGGGTTGAGCTGCACCAGATAGGCCGAGCCGGCGCTCTGCGTGAAGTTGCCGCCCACGCTGAGGGTCTGGTACTGCCCGGCACCGGTGCCGGGCGCCACGATGCCGGTGGCTGCCAGGCTGCCGCCGATGCTGCCGTGGCCGGCGAGCAGGCCGCCGTTGACCACGTTGCCGCCGATGCTGCCGTTATCGATCAGCGTGCCGAGGTTGACCGCGCCGCTGGCCAGCGAACCTTCCACGTCGAGGGTGGCCGGTGCGCTGATGCCGGTGGCGCCGGTGAAGGTGTTGGCGCCGCTGAGCGTTTCGTGGCCACTGGACACAATCAGCCGGCCGCCCGTGCCGCCGCCGATGCCGCTATCCGCGATCTGGCCGGCGAAGTTGCCGCTGGCGCTGGTGAGGTCGAGCGTGGTGCCGCCCAGTTGCACGAGGCCGGTGCCGGAGAGCGACTGCACCGTGGTGGTCTGCCAGGTGCGCGAGATGTCGAAGATGCCGTCCACGTGCACATCGGACGAGGCGGCGATGCTGCCTGGGCCGGCCAGCGCCAGCCAGCCCCTGCTGGCGACGAGGGTGGCGCCGGTATAGGTGTTGGTGCCGGAAAGGTCGGCGATGCCGCCGGTGGCGACCTGGAACGGGCCGGTGCCGGAGATCGTGCCGGCCAGGCCCAGCGGGCCCATGTCCGGCGTCACCGTGAAGCCGGTGGTGATGTCGGCGGTGGAGATGTAGAACGGCGTGTACGCGGTGGCCTGGTTGGCGAGGTCGAACATCACCGCGTTGTTCATGAAGAACGACAGGCCGTAGATCGCCGCATCGGGGAAGCCGCCGTAGGCGCCGAGTGTGACCACGTTGCTGTAGTCACCCTGGCTGTCGTCGCCGCTGGTCACCGAAGCCGGCAGGCCGGAGATGACCAGGCCGTTGGCGGTGACGGCGAGGCCGGTGGCGGTGAGCGTGATGCCGGGTACCAGATTGCCGTTGGCGTTGATGTTGCCGGCGGCCTGCTCGGTGCTTGCCAGGCCGAGGTCGCCGTTGTCGATCAGCATGATGTTGGGCGTGCCGGTGTCGAACAGCGTCATCATCGGCGCGCTGACGCTGTTGCCCTTGCTGTCGGTGAGCGTGTACAGGAAGGCGGTGTCGAACTGGTAGGCCGACGGCGCGCCCGACAGCGGGAACGGGGTGGTCTGGCCCTGGGTGGGCAGCCATGGCACCACGCTCAGGAACTGCGCGCGCAGGGCGGGCGTGAGGCCTTCGATCAGGCAGGCCTTGGCGCAGGCGCCGGGCGCCTTGCCGGTGCCGTTGGCCTCGACGATGTAGCCGCTGTTGGTCAGCGAGCCGGTCACGCCGTTGCCGAAGTCGCCGGCGCCGAAGGTGCCGTAAAAGATGCCTTCTTCCGGTGCCTGGCCCTGGTCGAGGTTCTGCTGCCAGGTGAGATCCTGGTACAGCGTGACGCCGTTTTGCGTGGTGATGACTGGCCCGAGCGTGTCGCCGCCGGCGCTTTGCGGGGTGACCATCCAGTCAGTGGCCGTCGCCACGGGCAGGCCCGTGGGTGTGGCGTAGTTGGCGGCCTGGGCGCCGGTGGACGAGTTGTAGAACTGCACGCTGGCGACCGTGGTGGAGGTTTGCCAGTAGCCGTAGGTGCCGTCGCCGTACAGGTAGGCATAGGGCGCGCTCTGCGGTGCGCCCGGCTGGGTGGGGAACCACGCCGGGGAGCCGTGGCCGACATCGATGTTGAAGGAATCCGAGCCGGTGTCGAACAGGTATTCCTCCGGCGTGGCACCGTTGACGCCCACGTTGATGCCCAGCCGGTAGCCGTACTGGCCGCCGCCGTAGTTTTCCTGGATCAGATCCAGCGGGATGCTCACGCTGGTGTTGGCGTCGGCGGCGACGGCGTGGTGGAACGGCGCCAGCAGGCAGGCCAGCGCCAGCGGCAGCGGCCGCAAAGTGAACTTGCTCATGTACTTCGGTTTCCCCGTGTTTTGGTAGGACTGCGGTGGCAGTGGCGGGCTGTCGGTGCCCGCGCGCTGGTCTTTCAGGGTGGCTCGGTGAACAGCCGTCCGGCCGAGTGTAGACGGATGATCGGGGGAGCTGTGAAACGCAAGAACGTTCTTCAAATTATTGCGAGCAGGCAAAAAATAGCGTCGCGCTGGCGGCGGTGCAGGCCTGCCTGGAGGGCTGCCGGAGCGACGGTCGCAGGGTTCAGCCGGTCATCGCGAGCGGGGGCGTTTCGGCCAGCGCCCGCCACAGCAGCCGCGTAGCCTCCTCGCGCAGCGCCTCGCGCTTGCGGAAGGCGCTGCGATGCTTGCTGTCGACTTCCTGGATGTCGCGCAGCGGCTCGTGCGGGGGAAGGTCGTAGAAGCCGTCCGCGTGGGCGAGGCCGTCGTTCTCCAGCCAGAAGCTGTCGTAGTCGGCCTTGATCTTGCCCGGGGTGCCGGCAAAGGGATGGGCGGCGTTGCCCACGCCGCGCACGCGCTCCACACCGAGGTGTGGCGCGCAGCCCAGCAGCATCGACAGCAGCAGGTTCTTCGGGCGCAGGCCGTGGCATAGCCGGGTCAGCTCGCGCACGGCGTCGCGGCCCAGTTCGGCGGCGGCACCCTGCAGGCAGCCCAGCAGCAGGCGGCGGCCGTCGTCGGCGAAGGTGAAGATGAGCGAGGACAGCGCACGGCCTTCGGCGTCGGCGAGATACAGCGCCAGCTCGCCCTCGCGGCTGCGGCCGGTGGGGCGGCGCAACTCGAGGGCGAGCGCGCGGCCGTCCTTGAGCGTCAACGTGCCGAGCCGGCTGCGGCCGTCCAGATACATCTGCCGCATCAGCTCCGCCGGGAAACGCGCCAGCACGAAGTCGTAATGGTCGCGGATGATGGCGTAACGCGCGGTGACGTCGAGCCGGCGGTTGATGTAATCGTGCTGGGGGCGTTCCAGCAGGCGCGGGTCGTGCGCCAGCATCGCGCGCATGCGCGGCTCGTCGTGCAGGAAGGCCAGCCAGTCGGCGTGCAGCCGGTGGTGGCACAGGCTGCGCGCGAGGTATTTGGCGGCGTACAGCGCCCGTTTGGGCGTGCCGCCACGCCAGTCGGTGCGGTGGCGGAGAGAAGACAGGAGGTGGCGCATGCGCAGGTGGGCCGCGGGGACGACGACGCGCAGCATGACCGGGCAAGCTTTGCGCCAGCTTTCGGGGTTTCAGTACAGGCCGGGCACGCCGGGTGGACGGGTCTTGAAGCGCTTGTGCACCCACAGGTATTGTGCGGGCGCTTCGCGCACCATGGCCTCGATGCAGGTGTTGATGCGCGCGGTGTCGGCGATCGCATCGGTGCCGGGGAAATCGGCCAACGGCGCGCCCAGCCGCATGGCGTAGCCACGGCCGTCGGGCAAGCGGCGGTGGAAGAACGGGATCACCGCGGCGCCGGACAGCCGCGCCAGATGGTGGGTGGCGGTGATGGTGGCGGCAATCTCGCCGAAGAAGGGCACGAAGGCGTTGTCCTTGCTGCGCATGTCCTGGTCGGGCGCGTACCACAGCGTGCCGCCGGCGCGCAGGTATTTCACCGTGCCGCGGATGTCATCCTTGTCGAACATCGCGGTGGCGTAGCCCAGCCGCGCGCGCAGCACCACCCATTCGAACACGGCCGAATCCATCTTGCGGTACATGCCAGCGATGCCGATGCGCCGCGACACCAGTCGCGCGCACAGCTCCAGGTGTGAGAAGTGCCCGCCCACCAGCAGCACGCCGCGGCCCTGCGCGTGGGCGGCGGCTAGGTGTTCCAGCCCCTCGATGGTGACCGGCACGCGCGCGATGGCGCGGTCGCTGCCCAGCCAGCCCAGCGCGAATTCGGTGAGCATCAGGCCGAGGTCGTGCAGGTGGGCGTCGACCAGCGCGGCTTGCGCCTTGGTATCCAGCGTGGGAAAGCAGCGCGCCACGTTGATGGCGGCGACCTTGCGCCTGGCCGAAGGCAGCCGCTGCACCAGCGTGCCCAGCGCGCCGCCCAGCCGCATCAGGGCGCGGTAGGGCAGGCAGGCGATCAGCCAGATCACCCCCACGCCCAGCCATGCCGGCCAGTGGCGCGGCGCGAGCAGGGAGCGCTGGAAGGTGGGGCGTGGAGTGCCGGGCATCCGTCGCATTGTAGTGGACGCCCCCTTACACTTGACGGCCGCCTGCGGAGCCCGCCGTGCGCTTCCTCTACACCCTTGCGATGTACCTGGTCACGCCGCTGATCGTGCTGCGGCTGGCACTGCGCGGTTTTCGTTCGCGGCCCTATTACTGGCGCTGGGCCGAGCGCTTCGGTTTCTTCAAGACGCCACCGGGCGTGGCCGGCAGCCTGTGGGTGCACGCGGTATCGGTGGGCGAGGTGAACGCCGCCGTGCCGCTCATCAAGGCGCTCAAGCGCGATTATCCCGGCGCGCCGCTGGTGGTGACCACGGTGACGCCCACCGGCACCGCGCGGGTGCAGCAGCTGTTCGGCGACAGCGTGTTCCACGTTTACCTGCCTTACGACCTGCCCTACGCGGTGAACCGCTTTCTCAAGGCGGTGCGCCCGCGACTGGCGCTGATCGTGGAAACCGAAATCTGGCCGAACCTGTTCTTCGCCTGCCGTCGCCGTGGCGTGCCGCTGATGATCGTCAACGCGCGCCTGTCCGAACGCTCGCTGCGTGGCTATCGGCCGCGCCCGTTGCGCGGCATGGTGCGCGCGGCGCTGGCTTGCGTGGATGCGGTGGCGGCGCAGTCGCACGCGGACGCGGCGCGCTACCGACTGATCGGCGCGCCGCCCGACCGCGTGCTGGTGTGCGGCAACCTGAAATACGACATGCCGGTGCCGGCGGCGGCGCTGGCGGCCCGCATCGGCCTGCGCGAACACTGGGGCGCGGCGCGGCCGACGTGGATCGCCGCCAGCACGCACGAGGGCGAGGAGCAGGCCGTGCTGGAGGCGCATCTGGCCGTGCTCAAGCAGCTTCCCGAGGCCTTGCTGCTGATGGCGCCGCGCCACCCCGAGCGCTTCCGCCCGGTGGAGCACGCCGTGCGCCACCTGGGGTTCGTCGCCGGCAGTCACGGCGTGGACGGCCAGCCCTCGCCGTCCCATCAGGTGTTCGTGATCGATGCGATGGGGCAGCTGATGCCGTATTTCGCGGCGGCGGGGCTGGCTTTCGTGGGCGGCAGCCTGGTGCCGATCGGTGGCCACAACGTGCTGGAGCCGGCGGCGCTGGGCACGCCGGTGCTGGTGGGGCCGCACACCTTCAATTTCCAGGAGATCACCGACAGCCTGATCGAACGCGGCGGCGCGCGGCGTGTCGGCGATGCGGCCGAGCTGGCCGCGGCCGTGCTGCAGCTCCTGCGCGACGCCCCCGCGCGGTTGGCGATGGGGCAGGCGGCGCAGCGGGTGTTCGAGCAGGAAAGCGGCGCCACCGCGCGGCTGATGCAGCTGGTGGATGCGCGCCTGCAGGAGTGAGGCGTTGGCGGGCGGGTGCCTGCAACGACGAAGGCCGGGCTTGGCCCGGCCTTCGCGCGCGGTGACATCGAGGCTTACCGCAGCAGGGCGTTGATGTCCTGCAGGTCGTTCAGGGCGGCGCTGCCGGCGCTCTGCTTGAGCAGCAAGCGGTTCAGCACCAGCTGGTGGCGCGCCTGCGAGTAGGAGCTTTCGGCCTGGGTCAGCGTCTGGATGGCCAGAAGCACGTTGACCATGGTCTGCGTACCCACCTCGAAACCGGCGCGGGTGGCCTCCAGCGCCTTCTGCGCCGAGTCCACCGCGGCCTTGCCCGATTCCACCTGGCTGATGCCGGCCAGCACCGAACGGTAGTAGTTCAGCGTGTTGGCCTTCACCTGGCGGCGCTGGATTTCTTCCGAGTCCTGCGCGGCGTCGCGGTTGTAGATGGATTGGCGCACACGCGACTGGGTGGCGCCGCCGGAGAAGATCGGCACGTTGAGCGTGAGGCCCACCGTGGTGGAAGCCGGCATGTTGGAGTGGATCGCGGCATTCTCATACCAGCTGGCGCTCTTGCCGTAGTTGACGCTGGCGGTGAGGGTGGGCAGGTGATCCGAACGCGCGGACACAACATTCTGCTCGGCGGCGGCGACGTTCTGCTGCTGCGCCAGGAGGTCGGGGTTGTCGGCCAGCGCGCGCTTCACCCAGGCATCCGGGTCGGTCGGGTCGGGCGCGCCCATCGGCAGGTCGTCGCGCAGCTTCTTCAGGTTGCCGGTGGGCTTGCCGGTGATCTGGCTGAGCGCCTCGCGGTCGTTGTCCAGCGCATTCTGCGCGGCGATGGTCTGCGCCTTGGCGCCCTCGTAGTAGCTCTTGGCCTGGTAGACGTCGGTGATCGCCGACAGGCCTACCTTGTAGCGCTGGTTGGACTGGTCGTACTGCTGCTTGTAGGCGTCTTCGTTGGCCTTGGCGAAGGCGAGCTGGTCCTCGGCGGTGAGCACGGTGAAGTAGGCGCCGGTCACGCGCACGTAGAGGTTCTGCAGCGCGGCCTGGTAGAGCTGGTCCTGTGCGTTCGCCGAGGCGTGCGCCGCCTTGAGGTTGGCGTACTTGGAGAAGTCGAACACGGTCTGGCTGAGGTTGGCGTTCAAGCTGCGCGTGCGGCTGTGGCCGAAGGCGCTGGTGCTGATGAACTGGCTGGGGTTGTTCGGATCCTGCAGGCGTCCGCCGCTGCCGCCGTTGGACTGGCTCAGCGACAGGCTGCCGTTGATCTGCGGCAGGAACAGCGCGCGGGCCTGGTTCACGCCTTCGCCGGTGGCCAGGCGCGTGGCATCGGCCTGGGCCAGCACCGGGTCGTTGGCGCGTGCGTCGCGGTAGGCGTCGAGCAGGTCTTCGCCGTGGCTGGGCAGCGAAATGGCGGCCAGCGACAGTGCCAGAGTGAGCAGCTTCAAACGCATGGGGTGCCTCGTGGGGATGGGGGCGTCAGAACGCGAAGCGCGCCGCCGGGGCGGCGTGGGCGAGATAGGGCAGATCGGTTTCAAACAGGCTTTCCTCGCGCTGACGGCCTTCGGCCTCGTGCGTGACGAGCACGACTTCCTGCGCGGGGGATTGGCCACGGATCGCCAGCAGGCGACCGCCGGGCTTGAGCCAAGCGAACCAGCGCGACGGGACGCGCGCCACGGCACCGGTGGCGACCAGCACGTCGAAGCGGCCATCGGGCTGCCAGTCGCGTACCGCCTCGCCGGTGTGCAGGCGCACGCCATCGATGCCGGCGGTGGCCAGGTGGGCACTGGCCGTGGTGGTGAAGTCGGCATGGATATCCACGCTCTCCACCGTGTCCGCGAGCTTGGCGAGGCAGGCGGCGAAGAAGCCCGAGCCGGTGCCGATTTCCAGCACGCGCTCATGGCCCTGCAGGCCCAGCGCCTGCAGCAGGCGGCCTTCCACGACCGGTTTCATCATCACCTCGCCATGGCCCAGCGGCAGGCACAGGTCGGCGAAAGCCAGCTGGCGATGTTCGGCCGCGACGAAATCCTCGCGGCGCAGGCGACCGAGCACGTCGAGTACGCGCTCGTCCAGCACCTCCCAGGGGCGCACCTGGCTTTCCACCATGTTGATCCGCGCCTGCTCGAAGTTCATCGCCATGTCTGCCAGGTTCCGTGGGTATCGAAAAAGACCAAGAAGGATAGGGGCTTGGGCCTGCCTCGACAATGACTAGACTGCGGCCAGCGCGGCGTTTCACGAAGTGCCGGAAGTCATCGCGACGATCTGACGCAAGTCATGCCGGCGGCCCTGTCCGCGGACAGGTGGGAGGCAGGCCGTTTTGAAATAAATGTACCGACGCGTATAATAAAACGCGTGACCCGATTTGGAAAGGTTTTGCCATGAACAGCACTGCGCCAGCCAAGGTTCCGGGGCCAGGGCGCCCGAAGGACATGGAGAAGCGCGCCGCGATTCTTGCCGCGGCCAAGGCGCTGTTCATCCGCAACGCCTTCGCCGGCACCAGCATGGACGCCATCGCGGCCGAGGCCGGCGTCTCCAAGCTCACCGTCTACAGCCACTTCGGCGACAAGGACAACCTGTTCCGCGAGGTGATCCGTGCGCGCATCAACGACCTGTTGCCCGAGGATACCTACGGCTTCGATCCCGCCACGCCGGTCGCGGACACCCTGTTGCGCGTGGCGCTGACGCATGCGCGGCTGGATTGCGATGCGGAGACGGTGGGCACCTTCCGCGCCATCCTCGGCGATTGCCGGCAGGGCAATCCGCGCTTCGGCCGCCTGCTGTGGGAAGAGGGTACCTTGCGCACGCATGCACTGATGGAACGCCTGCTGCAACGCATGGTCGACGCCGGCCAGCTGGCCGTCGACGAGGTGCCGCGCGCCTGCGTGCAGTTCTTCGCGCTCATCAAGGGCGACCTGTTCATGCGCCGCATGTTCGGCTGCGTGGATTGCACCGAGAGCTACGCCGCCGAGATCGAGGCCACCGCGCGCGCCGGCGTGGCCACCTTCCTGCGCGCCTACGCGCCGCGCTGAGAGCCTGTATCGCGCGGCGCTGGCCGCGTCAGCGGAAGTGCGCCGCGCCGACGTCGGGCGCGGCAGCGGGCATGAAATACTCGTGCAGGTATTTCTCGCCTTCGTCGCAGAACACCGTGACCACGGTCTGGAGTTCGGGGTAGTGCTCGCGCACGCGTTTGGCGGCGAGCAGGTGCGCGCCCGAGCTGGGCCCGCAGAAGATGCCGTAACCACGCGCCAGGCGTTTCATCTCGTCCACCGCATCGGCGCTGGATACGCTCAGCAGGTCGTTTACCTGATTCTTGTGCCGCTGGAAGATGCCGGGCACGAAGCCGTCGGAAATGCCCTCGATGGCGTGCGTGGCCACCTCGCCGCACAGGATGGTGCAGCTTTCGGACGGCTCCATCGCGAACAGCCGCACCTTGGGATTCGCCGCGCGGAAGGCCTGGCCCACGCCGATCAGGGTGCCGCCGGTGCCCACGCCCAGCACCAGCGCATCGGGTACGCGGCCAGCGGGCAATTGGGCGAGGATCTCGGGGCCGAGGATCTCGCGGTTCTCCTCCACGTTCCATTCCGACTCGAACTGGCCGGGGTGGAAGAAACCTGGCTGCTGGCCCAGCTCGCGGGCGCGCTTGAGCGCGGCGTCCACGTGGAAGTTGCCGCAGAACAGCACCTCGGCGCCGAACGCGCGCGAGATCGCCACGCGCTCACCGGAAAGTCCTTCGGGCATCACCACCAGCATGCGGTAGCCCTTGGCGGCGGCGACCATCGAGAACGCATTGCCGGTGTTGCCGCTGGTGGCTTCCACGATGGTGTCGCCGGGCTTGAGCCGGCCTTCGCGCTCGGCCTTCTCGACCATGTACTTGGCGATGCGTGCCTTGACCGAGCCGGAGGGGTTCAGGAACTCCAGCTTGGCGAAGATGCCCTCGATTTCCATGAGCGGGGTGTCGCCCACGGCGTCGAGGATGCTGGCGGAAACGCCGGTGTAGCGCGTAGCCATCTCAGGCCTCCGGGTGGCTGTGCTGCAGCATGGTGTCCAGCGCGAGGTTGGCGTGCGCGTAGGCGCCGCCGGCACGCATCTCGGCCGCCACCCAGATCGCCTCCATGATCTGCGCCTCGCTGGCGCCCTGCTTGAGTGCCTCGGCGGTGTGGCCCTTGATGCAGTACGGGCACTGGGTGACGTGGGCCACCGCCACCGCGATCAGCTGCTTGGTGACGTTGGGCAGGGCGCCGTCGGCGAACACCGCGGCGCTGAAGGCGCGGAACGCCTCCAGCGGCTTGGGCGCCAGCTCGCGGCGTTTCTTCGCCAGCTCCGCATTGGCTTGCGGGTACATCGGGTGTTCCATGCCATCCTCCTCGGGACGTCGGTCAGTGCGGCAGTGGGGCGGTGCCTTGCACCCAGCTCGGTGGGTCGCTGGCGGGGAAGCTTTCGTCCAGCTCCTCGTCGATGCGTTCCTCGCATTCCTTGCGCGTGATGTGGCCCCAGGCGTCGCAACGGGCGGCGGACTTGTCCATGGGAGTCTGCAATGGGTCTTGGCGAACGGCGATCATGACGACCTCCTGATGCCTCGCGGCATCGTGATGGGCCGGCCCGTCGCGCCGCGGGTCACAGCCCCAGGTTGTTGTGCTCCAGCACGCGTTCGGCGCGATAACTCGAACGCACCAGCGGCCCGGCGACCGCTTCCACGAAGCCCTTGCCCAGCGCCAGTTCGCGATAGGCACGGAATTCGTCCGGGGTGACGAAGCGCTCCACCGGCAGGTGGTGCGGACTGGGCCGCATGTACTGGCCCAGGGTGACCACGTCCACATTGGCCGCGCGCATGTCGTCCAGCGCCTGCTCGACTTCGGCATCGGTTTCGCCCAGGCCGAGCATCAAGCTTGTCTTGGTGAGTGTTTTGGGCGCGTGACGCTTGGCGAAGGCCAGCACGCCCAGGGTCTGTTCGTAGCCCGCGCGCGGGTCGCGCACCGGGTGGGTGAGGCGGCGCACGGTTTCCAGGTTCTGCGCGTAGGTGGCCAGGCCGGCGTCGAGCACGGTGGCGACGCTGGCATGGTTGCCGGCGAAATCGGGGGTGAGCGCCTCCACCGCGGTGTCGGGCGAGCGCTGGTGGATGGCCTTCACGCAGGCCGCGTAGTGCGCGGCGCCGCCGTCGGCGAGGTCGTCGCGATCCACCGAGGTGAGCACCACGTACTTGAGCCCCATCAGCGCCACCGCATCGGCCACCTTGACCGGCTCCAGCGGGTCGAGCCAGCCGTTCGGGTTGCCGGTGGAGACCGAGCAGAACTTGCACGCGCGCGTGCACACCGAGCCCATCAGCATCAACGTGGCGGTGCCGCGGCCCCAGCACTCGGCGATGTTGGGGCACTTGGATTCGGCGCACACGGTGTTGAGCTGGTGCGTGCGCACGATGTTGGCGACCTCTTCGTAGCGCGCGCCGCTGGGCAGCTTCACGCGCAGCCACGGCGGCTTGTGGCCGACGTCGGGCGCATGGCTGTGCGCATTGGGCTTCTGGCCGCCCTTCACCGCACGGGTGCCCTGTGGGCTCACGAACTTGCTGCCGTCGGGAATACGGGCTTGGTCGGACATGGGATTCACATGGAAGGGGACACGCGGAAGTCTCGCGCGCGCTGGCGCGCGCTGCCCTGATGCAGGTCAGGCTCTTACCAGCCAGCGAGGCTGAGCTTGCCGATGCTGCGGCCCGATTCCAGTTGGCGGTGTGCCTCGCGCAGGTTGGCGACGTTGATCGGGGCGAGCGTCTCGCGGCAGATGCTCTGCAGCACGCCGGCATCGATGAGCGCCGCCACGCGCGCGAGGATGTTGCCTTGTTCGGCCATGTCCGGCGTGCCGAAGCGCGCGCGGGCGAACATGAATTCCCAGTGGATGCCGATGCACTTGGCCTTGTATGGGTCGCCGATCTTCAGCGCGCCGCGCGGCTCCACGATCAGGCCGACGTGACCTTGCGGGGCGAGCAGTTCGCCCAGCGCGTCCCAGTAGCGGTCGGTGTCGGCGAGGTTGATGGCGGCATCGACGTGGGCGTAGCCCAGCGCAGCCAGTTGCGGCGCGAGCGGCGCGTGGTGGTCGATGACGTGGCGGGCGCCCATGGCGCGGCACCAGTCGGTGCTTTCGGGGCGCGAGGCGGTGGCGATCACGCAGAAGCCGGCGCGGTGCGCGAGCTGGATGGCGATGGAGCCCACGCCGCCGGCGCCGCCGATCACCAGCAGGCTTTTGCCGGCGCCGCCGCGTTCGCTGTGAAAGGGCATGCGCTGGAACAGCAGCTCCCACGCAGTGAGCGCCACCAGCGGCAGCGCGGCGGCCTGGGCGAAGTCCAGCACGCGCGGCATCACGGCGACCAGTTGCGGGTCGACCAGCTGGAATTGCGCGTTGCTGCCGGGCCGGGAGACGTCGCCGGCGTAGTACACGCGATCGCCCGGTGCGTAGCCGGCGACGGCCGCGCCTACCGCCTCGACCGTGCCGGCAGCATCGAAGCCGAGCACGCGCGGCGGGTCTTCCTCCGGCCCTTGGCGCGCGCGCAGCTTGGTGTCGACCGGATTCACCGAGACGGCCTCCACGCGCACCAGCAGATCGTGCGGTCCGGGCACGGGCGTGGGCAGCTCCACCGCAAGCAGCGCAGCGGGATCGTCGATGGGCAGGTGGCGGGTGAGGGCGATGGCTTGCATGGCGGCTCCCGGCGACGGACACGCGCCATTATCCGCCGACGGGAGCCGCGCGACGCACAAAAAATGCGCGTCACGTCGCCGTGACGCGCATTGGAGAAGGGCGGATCAGGCCTTGCCGGCTTCGTAGCGCGCGATGCCGTCGCGGATCACCGCCTTGGCTTCCTCGGCGCCGACCCAGCCGTCCACCTTCACCCATTTGCCGGGTTCGAGATCCTTGTAGTGCTCGAAGAAGTGGCCGATGCGCTGCAGCCAGTGCGGCGACACGCCCTTCATGTCGTCGATGTGGGCGTAGCCGGGGAACACCTTGGGCGAGGGGATCACCACCAGCTTCTCGTCGGCGCCGGCTTCGTCGGTCATCTTCAGCATGCCCACCGGGTGGCAGCGGATCACCGAACCCACCGCCAGCGGCAGCGGCAGGATCACCACGGCATCCAGCGGGTCGCCGTCGCCGCCCAGGGTGCGCGGCACGTAGCCGTAGTTGCAGGGATAGCGCATCGGCGTGGAGAGGATGCGGTCGACGAAGATCGCGCCGGATTCCTTTTCCACCTCGTACTTGACCGGTTCGGCATCCTTGGGGATTTCGATGATGACGTTGATTTCGTCCGGCACGTTGCGGCCGGCTTTGACCAGATGCAGACCCATGGGGGATGTCCTTGCGCGATTGGGAATGGAGAAAGCCCGCTAGGATACGCCACCGGCTGCTGCAATGCAGCAGCAAGGCCTCGCCGTGGGATCAATATGGCCGCTCGCGCAGCCACTTGGTGGCGATCCATTTCTCGCCGCGTTCGACGGGCAGGCCGGCGTGCAGGGAGCGGGTATCGCCGCCTTCGTAGGCGAAGTACACCGCCGTGCCGCGCCGAGCGGTCACCGTCAGCCCCGCCGCGGGGAAGGCCGTGCCGCCGCCGGCCGCGGGCGTGTTCAGGTACATCACCACGGTGGCGACGCGCTGGCCGCCGCGCGCGGTGATGGCCTCGAAGCCGGGCTGGGCGGGGTCGAACCAGTCGTAGTGTGGCTGGTACTCCTGGCCGGGCAGGTAGTGCAGCACCTGCAGCCCCTCGCCGTGTTCCACCGGCAGTTGGAGCAGGTCGGCGATGCGCTGCTCGATGCGCGCCACCAGCGGCAGCTCGCCGATGCGGAAGAACATGCCGGCGCTGGTGCGGCGGGTGTCCACCTGCTGGCGGCCGGCCTGATCCACCGTGAGCGCGCGCGAGAGGCGCGGCCGTGCCAGTTCGATCAGGGCATCGCTTTCCTCGCCGCTGATGAGACCGTCGAGCACGCGCACGGTGGGCGAGGCCAGGCTCATGCCCACTTTCACCCGGTGCCCGCCGGCATCGGCCAGCGGCGCCTGCGGGTGGCGGGGGCGCAGACCGCGCGGGCCGGTGTCTGGCATCTGGCCCAGTACTTCGGCCACGATCAGCCGGCTGGGCTCATCCCCGTAGCCGTGCGAGTGCAACAGGGCGGCGATGGCGTGGGCGTCGTGGCCGGCGATCTGGGTGGCCAGCACCCATTGGCGCAGCTCGGCGCTGATGGCGGGGCGGTCGGGCATGGTGGCGTCACGGTTGCTCGGCTGGCGAGCTTACCGCAGGGGTGCGCGCGGGCAAACGAAAACGGGCCGCGCAATGGCGGCCCGTCGGGGTGGCGTAGCGGGCGTGGCCTACTTCAGCCTGGCGTCCGCGCGCAGTGCCTCGGCCTTGTCGGTCTTTTCCCACGAGAAGGCGGTGTAGACCTTGCCGTCGGCGTCCTTGAGTTCCACCGGCTTGCGGCCGAAGTGGCCGTAGCTGGCGGTCTGCTGGTACATCGGATGGATCAGGTCCAGCATCTTGAGGATGCCGTAGGGGCGCAGGTCGAAGTGCCGGCGGATCAGCTTTTCGATCTTGTCGTCGGCGATCTTGCCGGTGCCGAAGGTGGTCACCGAAATCGAGGTCGGTTCGGCCACACCAATGGCGTAGCTGACCTGCACCTCGCAGCGGTCGGCGATGCCGGCGGCCACGATGTTCTTCGCCACGTAGCGCGCGGCGTAGGCGGCCGAACGGTCGACCTTGGACGGATCCTTGCCGCTGAACGCGCCGCCGCCGTGGCGGGCCCAGCCGCCGTAGGTGTCGACGATGATCTTGCGGCCGGTCAGGCCGCAGTCGCCCACCGGGCCGCCGATGACGAACTTGCCGGTCGGGTTGATGTGGAACTTGGTGCCCTTGTGCAGCAGCTTGGCCGGCAGCACGGGCTTGAGGATCAGCTCGCGCACGGCTTCGACCAGATCCTTCTGCTTGACGCTCGGGTCATGCTGGGTGGACAGCACCACCGCGTCGATCGCCACCGCCACGTCGTTCTCGTAGCGCAGGGTGACCTGGCTCTTGGCGTCCGGACGCAGCCACGGCAGCGGCGATTTCTTCTGCTTGCGCACCTTGGCCTGCTGCTCGACCAGCCGGTGCGAGTAGTAGATCGCCGCCGGCATCATGTCGCGGGTTTCGTTGGTGGCGTAGCCGAACATCAGGCCCTGATCGCCGGCGCCCTGTTCCTCGGGCTTCTTGCGATCCACGCCCTGGTTGATGTCGGGCGACTGCTTGCCGATGAGGTTGAGCACGCCGCAGGTGGCGCCGTCGAAACCGACCTCGCTGGAGTTGTAGCCGATGTCCAGGATCACCTTGCGGGTGATCGCTTCCAGGTCGATCCAGGCGCTGGTGGTGATTTCGCCGGCGACGATCGCCACGCCGGTCTTGACCATGGTTTCGCAGGCCACGCGCGCGCGCGGGTCTTGCGCCAGGATGGCGTCGAGCACGGCGTCGGAGATCTGGTCGGCGACCTTGTCCGGGTGGCCTTCGGAAACCGACTCGGAAGTGAAGAGGTGGTTGCTCATCGCAGGAAATATCCTTCGCTACGGATGGAAAGATGAAAGGTGATTGTCCATCATACCATCGCCGTTTCCGGGCTGCATGGCCCGCCGTCGGCGTATGGACGGATGGATGGCCGTAATGGCGGGCGGCTACAGCGCCACGCAGCGGTTGCGGCCGGCGTTCTTGGCGCAATACAGGGCCCGGTCGGCGCGCTCGAACACGGTTTCGGGGGTGTCGTCGCCGCGTACCGTGGTGATGCCGCAGGACAGCGTGAGTTGCACCGGCTCGCTTTGGCTGCGGAAGCGCGTGCGTTCGAGCCGATCACGCAGGCGTTCGGCCACCTGCAGCGCCTCGTCCGCGTCGGCGGTGATGATGGCGACGAATTCCTCGCCGCCGTAGCGGGCGAGGAAGTCGTTCGGGCGCAGCGCCGCCTGCAGTTGTTCGGCCACGATGCGCAGGGCGCGGTCGCCGGCGGCGTGGCCGAGGCGGTCGTTGATGCTCTTGAAGTGGTCGATGTCCAGCATCAGCAGGCTGGTGTCGCTGCTGTCGGTTTCGCACAGGTCGACCATCCGCGCATCCAGCGAGCGGCGGTTGGCCAGCCCGGTCAGGGCGTCGATGTCGATGAGCTGGTGCTTCTTGGCCAGGGTGGCTTCCATGCTGCGCGTGCTTTGCTCCAGTTGCTGCACGCGTTCGCGCATGCGCGCGAGCTGTTGCTCGCAGATTTGCGTGCGCGATTCCTCGCGCTGGCGCAGCGCGTGGAGGTTGTGGCCAAGCGACAGCAGGCTGGCCTGCACGCTGGCACGCAGGGCCTCGATGCTGTCGGCGGACTGGAGGCGTTCGCCCAGCGCCTGCACCTCGTCCAGCATCATCTCGCCCAACTGCTGGCGCGCCGACGCCTGCCCCTGTCGTTCGCGGTTGTCCTGTTCGAGATAGTCGGCCAGCGAGCCGAGATGGTCGTCGATCTGGCGCAGCAGACGCTCGGCGGCGCGGCGGTCGGCTTCGAGCTGCTGCAGCTGGCGGCTGACCAGGGCGGCCAGGGCTTCGCCGTGGCGGTGCATTTCCTGCGGGTCGGTGCAGTTTTCGATGTCGTGGCGCAGGATGATGGCGGTGACGATGGCGCCGTCGTCCAGTTGCAGCCGATCCAGCACCGCCAGCAGCAGCTCGGCCAGCGCGGGCGGCTGGGCGTTCACCATGTGTGGTGGAGGCGCGGCGTCGACGGGCAAGGGGGCTTCGTCGAGCGCCTTCACCGCTTCGGCCAGCGCGCCGAGCAGAGGCGGCATGCGTTCTTCGGCGATCGAATCGCGTACCGCCAGGCGCAGTTCGCTCAGGGTGGCGGCCAGCGCGGCACTGCGATCCTCGGCCTCGTAGGCCAGTCGCGACAACAGTCGGCGCAGCAGTTCGTCGATGCAGTGCCACTGCGCCTCGCGGTGCTCGAGTCGTCCGCTGGCTTCGGGCAAATTGAGGTCGGGCCGGGTTGAATTCATCGCTTGGGCGCCGCGCTGCGAGGGTTCCCATGCTAGCCCGGTTGGGTCGCGCGGGGAATCATCAGTATGTGATTGTGTGGGCTGGATCAACGCGCCGCGCAGCGGTTGCGGCCGGCGGCCTTGGCGTCGTAGAGCGCGTTGTCGGCGCGTTCGAACACGCTTTCCGGCGTGTCGTCGGCACGCACGGTGGTGACGCCGCACGACAGGGTTACCGGCACCGGCGCGTTGTTGCTGTGGAAGCGCACCTTCTCGATGCGCAGGCGCAGGCGCTGGGCCACCTGCATGGCTTCGTCCGGCCCTGCGCCCAGCACGGCCACGAACTCCTCGCCGCCGTAACGGGCCAGGAAGTCGCCGGGGCGCAGGCCGGCCTGCAGTTGCTCGGCCACGTGGCGCAGCGCGCGGTCGCCGGCGGCGTGGCCCAGTTGGTCGTTGATGACCTTGAAGTGGTCGATGTCGAGGATCAGCAAGCTGGCGTCGCCGCTGTTCGCGTTGCACAGCGCCACCATGCGGTCTTCCAGCGCGCGGCGGTTGGCCAGCCCGGTGAGCGCGTCGGTGTCGGCCAACTGGCGCTTGAGCTCCAGCGAGGCTTCCATGCGCCGGGTGTTGTTCTCCAGCTGCTGGATGCGTTCGCGCATGTGCTCGGTGCGCTCCTGCCAGGCGCGCTCGCGGGCCTGTTCGCGTGCACGCAGCGCGGCGAGGTGGGTGGTGACGGCTTCCAGTCGCGTCTGCACGGCGGTCTGCAAGCTGGCCAGGTCGGGGGCTGAACGGGCACGGTCGCCCAGTGCCTGCACCTCGTCCAGCATGCGCTCGTCCAGTTGCCGACGCACTTCGGCGACGTCCTTGTGGGCGACGTCGTCTTGGTCGAGAAACTCGGTGAGGTTGGCGAGCTGACCGCTGACCTGGGCGAGCAACTGGCCGGCGGCGCGCTTGTCGTCCTCCAATTGTTGCAGGCGCTGGCCCACCAGCTCGGCCAGCGTCTCGCCGTGCTGGAGCAGGGCTTTTTCGTCGGTGCAGCCGTCGATGCGGCGGCGCAGGCGGGCAAGGTCGCGGCTGGCATCCTCGCCCAGTTGCAGGTGGTCGAGCACGGCCAGCAGCAGCCGATCCAGCGCGGGCATCGGCGCGGACGCGGCGGCAGGGGCGGCCGGCATAGCGGTGGGCGCAGCGTCGGCGAGGCGTCCGACGGCGGGCTTGCCGGCCGGCGCCGAGGCGTCGTCCAGCGCGGTCACGGCGTCGGCCAGGGCGTCCATCAAGGGCGTGATGCGGGCCTCGTCCATGGGCTGGCGTGCGGCGGTGCGCAGGTCGCCCAGGGTGGTGTCCAACTGGGCGGTACGGCCTTCGGCGGCGTAGGTGAGGCGCGACAACAGGCGTCGCAGCAGGGCGTCGACGTGACGCCACTGCGCTTCCTGTTCCTCGATCTGCTTGATGACGTCCGACTGGCTGCTGTCCATCTAGGGGTAGGCTGGCTGGGAAGCCTTATCCTATCGCCGGGAGGTTTCAGCAGCCTGTGAAGGCGGTGCTGGCGGCCGGCGAGCCACGTGCTTTTGGTGGACGCACATGCCGGCCGGTGATATGCGCATGCGCAAGCGTTCTTTGTGGCGGGGCGGGTGGGCGCCTAAGGTGAGCTTCCGTTGCGCCGTCCCGCCGAGTGCCGCCAGCATGAGCCGCCTAGCCATCCAGACTCCCGACAGCGCGCCCGCCGATGCACGCGTGCGCCTCACCCTGGTACGCCAGCGCGGCGGGTTCGTGCCGAACATCCTGGGTGTGCTGGCGAATGCGCCGGTGGCGCTGGAAACCTATCAGGCGGTCAGCGCCATCCAGGCTCGCGGCGGCTTGAGTGGCACCGAGCGCGAGGTGGTGCAGATCGTGGCGGCGGTAAGCAACGGCAGCGCCCTGTGCGTGGCTGGACATGCGCGCGTCGCGCGGCGCGAGCTGGGCCTGCCCGCCTCGCTGATCGAGGCGCTGCGTGGCACCGGCGCGCTGGAGGATGCCCGCCTCGGCACGCTGGTGCGCTTCACCCAGGCGGTGGTCGAGCAGCGTGGACGGGTCAGCGACGAGGCCTGGCAGGATTTCCTCGCTGCCGGTTACAGCCAGGCGCATGCGCTGGAGGTGGTGCTGGGCGTGAGCCTGGCGACGTTGTGCAACTACGCCGGCAACCTCGCACAGGCGCCGCTCAATCCGGAACTGGCGGCCTACGCCTGAGCGGCTTCAGGCCGCGAGCGCCGTGCCGGCGGCGAGTGCGTCGAAATAATCGGTGGTGAGGCGCAGCTGCTCGGCGGCGGACTCGGCGCGGTTGACCACCTGGCGGAAGGCGGCGTTCTCTGGGCGATCCTTGGCATACCAGCCCAGGTGCTTGCGCGCGATGCGCACACCGGCCAGCTCGCCGTAGAAGGCGTAGAGCCGTTCCAGATGCGCAAGCAGCATGGCGGCCACTTCGCGCGGCGTCGGCGCGGGCAGTTGCTCGCCGGTTTCGAGGTAGTGCGCGATCTCGCGGAAGATCCATGGCCGGCCCTGCGCGCCGCGGCCGATCATCAGGGCGTCTGCGCCGGTGACGTCGAGCACGTGCCTGGCCTGCCGCGGCGAGGTGATGTCGCCGTTGGCGAATACCGGGATACGCACGCTCGCCTTCACCGCGGCGATGGTGTCGTACTCGGCCGCGCCCTCGTATTTGTCGGCGCGGGTGCGCCCGTGCAGCGCCAGCGCGGCGATGCCGCTGTCCTGCGCGATGTGCGCGATGGCCAGCGCGTTCCGGTGTTCACGATCCCAGCCGGTGCGGAACTTCAGCGTCACCGGCACGTCCACCGCGTCCACCACGGTCTTGCAGATGCGCGCCACCAACGCCGCGTCCTGCAGCAGCGCGGAACCGGCCCAGACGTTGCACACCTTCTTCGCCGGGCAGCCCATGTTGATGTCGATGATCTGCGCGCCGTTGGCTGCGTTCGCGCGCGCCGCCTCGGCCAGCACCACCGGATCGGCACCGGCGATCTGCACGGCAACCGGCTCGGGTTCGCCGGCGTGGTCGAGCCGGTGCAGGGACTTGCGCGTGTGCCACAGGCGCGGATCGGCGGTGGTCATCTCCGACACGGCCAAGCCGGCGCCCAACTGCTTGCACAGCAGGCGGAACGGCTTGTCGGTGACGCCGGCCATGGGGGCCAGCGCCAGCGGCGGGTCGATGCGGTAGGGGCCGATCTGCATGCGGCCATTGTAGCGGGGCGCCGGAAGGCGACCGTATGATGGCCGTACAGTGCGTAGCTAAGGGATGGGCGGATGATGCGCAAGCGGGCGGCGTGGATGGTGGCTGGCTGGCTGGTTGTCATGGGCGGGCCAGCTTTGGCCGCGTCCATCAACGCCCAGCGCCAGCGCGCGGTGATCGACCCGCAAGGCCTGATCGCGCAGGTGCGCCACGAGCTCGACCAGGCCGGCGCCGCGCTGTCGCCGGATCGCGAGCGCGCCCTGCTGTGGGGCATGGGGACCGCGGCGATCAACGGCAACGACGACGCCGCGCTGGCCGAGGCCACGCTGCGGCTGGATGGCTTGGCTGACAGTCGGCACGATGCGGTGGCGGCGGCCGCCGCCGGCTTCCTGCGCGCGCGCCACGACATCGCCAATGGCGTAGGCGATGGCATGGGCGAGGCGCTGCGCGCGGCTGGGCGGGTGCTGGGCCATGCCGATCCTGAGATCGTCGTCTGGGCGCACTTCCAACTGTGCGATGCCTATACGCTGGACGAGAAGGCGGACAAGGCGCTGTCGCTGTGCCGCGAGGCGGTGGAGGGTTATCGTCGCCTGAATGATGTCTACGGCATGGGCGATGCCGAGAACGACGTGGGCATCGCGCTGGCGACCTTGGGCAAGGTCGACGAGGCCGCCGCCGCCTACCGGCGCTCGCGACACGACTTTGGCGAGGTGAAGGCCGAAGAACTGATGGTGATGGTGGGCGACAACCTCGCCCAGATGTACATCAAGCAGGGCCGCGCGCGCGAGGCGTTGGCGCTGTCGCGGGCCTCGCTCAAACAGGAGCTGGCGTCGGGGCGGGTCAGCGATTCGCTGGGTTCGCGCACCGACATCGCGCAGGCCGAGGCGGCGCTTGGCCGCCACCGGCAGGCGCTGGCTCAGATGCGTGAGGTGGTGGCGCTGGCGCGCAAGGCCGGCGTCAACGGACAGCTGATCGACATGCTGCGGGTGGAAAGCGCGATCGCCGAACAGGCTGGCCAGCTGCGCGAGGCGCTGGTGGCGGAACGCGAGGCTGTGCGATTGTCCAGCGACATGGATACGCCGGCGCTGCGCGCCATCGAGGCCGAGCTGGAGCAGCGCTACTCGGTGCGCGAGAAGGAGCTGCGCATCAACGAGCTGGAACACGCAAACAGGCTGCAGGATCTTCAGCTGCAGGCCGCGCGGGCTGAGGCCGGGCGTAGGCATGAGCAGCAGCAGCGGCAGCGGCTGGTGAACCTGATGACCGCTGGCCTGGCTATCGGCCTACTGGTGACGGTGGCGCTGCTTCTGCTGTTGTTGCGCGCGAAGAACCGTTACGCGGCCAGCCTGCAGCAGCAGGCGCTGCGCGACGCGCTTACCGGCATCGAGAATCGGCGCGCCTTCATGCAGCGCGCGGCCGGGCTCTTGGAAAAACGCCCGGTGACACCGTCGGCGCATGTGCTGTTGCTGATCGACCTCGACCTGTTCAAGCATGTCAACGACAGCGCCGGTCACCCAGTGGGTGACCGCGTGCTGGCGCTGGTGGCCGGATTCCTGGATCAGGCGTGCGCCGGACAGGGGCACGCCGCGCGTATCGGCGGCGAGGAATTCGCCGTGCTGTGCCCGCATCTTGGCGCCGATGGCGGCGTGCGTCTGGCGGAAGCCTTGCGCGCGGGCGTGGCCGACTTGCCGATGCCCGAGGCGATGGGGGCGGCGCGCATGACCATCAGCATCGGCGTGGCGGTGCACGACGGCCGGCACTGCCACGATCTGTCGAGCTGGATGCGCGCCGCCGACCGCGCGCTGTACTCGGCCAAGGCTTATGGCCGCAACCGCGTGGTGGCGAGCACGGTGCTGCCCGAGGCTTGATCTCAGCCATCCCCCTGCGACCAATCGTCCAATTGACTGATCTGGGTCAGCCACGGTGGCCGCGCTACTGCCTACATTCCCCGCATCACCGGGCGCAATCGCGGTCGTCAGACCGTCGTGAGGGAGCGCGTGCCCGGATCGCATTCGTGGTCAACGCACGGGGAGGGGATATGTCTCAACGCATCATCGATCTGGTGTTGTCGGTACTGGCCAGCGCGGCCGGCTTGTTGCTGTCGTGGCCGTTCTGGCGCGATTTCGCCTATTGGCCGGCGTCGCATGCCATGTGGACGACGTACTTCGTCGTGGGCTACGTACTGGCGGTGTACGTGTTCTACGCCTTCCTCGGCGCGCTGCGCACGCTGTTCGCCCATGACGCCATCGTCAAGGCGGCTGCCCGCGCCGACGACAAGGCAGGTGCGCCATGACCTGCGCCGATGGCAAGAATTGCGACGAGCCGATCAGGCGCCGCCGCGCGATCGTGATGTTCTTGCTGATGGTGCTGGTATTCGCGGCGCTGTCGGTATTTTCCTTCATGGATTCGCGCGGGCAGGTGACCCCGGATCAGGTGTCGTATGGCACCTATCAGGCCACCGCCGGCAAGCGTGTATTCCAGGCCTACAACTGCATGGACTGCCACACCCTGGTGGGCAACGGCGCGTATCTGGCGCCCGACCTCACCAAGGAATATGGCCAGGTGGGCCCGGCGTGGCTGGCCGCCTTCCTGCCTTCGGCGGGCGGCTGGCCCACCGAGGCGGCGCTGCGCACGCAGCTGCTGGACAAGGCCGTGGCCGCCGATGCGGGGGTCACCACGCTGGATGCCTATTACGAGAAATATCCTGGCGCGAAGCAGCGCGTGGATCGTCGTGGCGGGCAGACCAGCTACATGCCCAACCTGCCGTTCAGCGCGGCCGAGACGGGCGAGCTGATCGCCTACCTCAAGTACACCGCGGCGATGAATACGGAAGGTTGGCCGGCCAAGGTGGAAACCGGCAGCCTCGCGCATCGGCTGGAGCTGCTGCATGGCGCGTCGGCGATGGCCACGCCGGTGGCGGCTGCCGCTGCGCCGGCGGTCGCCGCCGCATCGGCCACCGCGGCGCTTGACCCCACCGCGCACGGCGAGGCACTGGCCAGGGACTATGGCTGCGTCGCCTGCCACGCCATCGACGGCCCGCATCTGGTGGGGCCGGACTGGGGTGGCCTGTACGGCGCGCCGGTCAAGCTGGCCGACGGCAGCACGGTCGTCGCCGATGACGCCTACCTCATCGAGTCCATCGTCAAGCCGAACGCGAAGATCGCGGCCGGCTTCACTGCCGATGTCATGCCGCAGCAGTACAGCCAACTGCTGAAGGACGATGAGGTGAAGGACATCGTCGCCTACATCCATAGCCTGGAGAAGCGCTGATGCAACTGCATTACGAAACCCAACGGCTCAGCCTGCGCTACTTCATGCTGATGCTGGTGTTGTTCGCTGCCCAGGTCTGCTTCGGCCTGGTGCTGGCCATGCAGCAGGTCGATCCCACCCTGCTGGCTGGCACGCTCAATTTCAACGTGGCGCGCGCCGAGCATCTGAACCTCGGCCTGTTGTGGATACTCGCCGGCTTCATCGGCGCGATCTTCTTCGTCGGGCCGCTGCTTGCCAAACGCGACCTGGCCGCGCCGTGGCTGGTGAAGTTCCTGTTCTGGGCGCTGATCGTGGTGATCGTCTGGAACGTGGCCACGCAGGGGCTGGCGATGCGCGGCATCGCCGGCTGGTGGGAAGGCCAACCCTGGCTGCAGCAGGGGCTGGAATACCTCGAAGCCGGACGCGCCGCGCAGGTGGTGATCCTGATCGGCTTCGCCATTCTCGCCTTCGTGGTGCTGCGCACCTTCCCGCCACGGCGCGAATGGAACGAGGTGCACTGGGGGCTGGCCATCGGCGTGGTGGCGCTGACCGTGGTGTGGGTCTTCGGCATGTTCTATTACACCCGGCTGGACGTGCAGGAATACTTCCGCTGGTTCGTGGTGCACTACTGGGTGGAAGGCGTGTGGGAGGTGATCCACATTTCGCTGGTCGGCTTCCTGCTGGTGCTGCTGTTCAAGGTCGACGTGAAGTCGGTGGGCTACGCGGTGTTCTGGGGCGTGGTGCTGGTGTGGCTGTCGGGCCTGATCGGCAACGCCCACCACTACTTCTGGATCGGCACGCCGGAGTTCTGGCAGTTCTGGGGTTCGCTGTTCAGCGCGCTCGAACCGCTGCCGCTGGTGTTCTGCTTCTGGCACATCTACCTCGATGCGCACATCAACAAGCGTCCGCTGGAGAACGCGCCCGCGTTCTATTTCATCCTCGGCTCGGTGGTGCTGGAGCAGGTGGGCGCCGGCATCCTCGGCTTCTCGATGACCTTCGCGCTCACCAACGTGTGGTCGCACGGCACCTGGATCACGCCGGGGCATGCGCACCTGGCGCTGTTCGGCACCTTCGGCATGCTCGGTATCGCGGCGGCGTATTACGCGGTGCCGGCGCTGCGCAAGGCGGCGGACTTCGACCAGCGGCTGGGCAAGCTGGCGTTCTGGCTGGTGTTCACCGGCATCCTCGGCATCGCGTTGTCCTTCGCGCTGGGCGGCACCGTGCAGATCTACGTGTACCGCACGCTGGGGCTGCACTGGTTCGGCGGCGACGTCTATCACGCCATGGGCATCTACAAGCTGCTGGTACCGACCTTCGGCCTGCTGTTCGCGGTGGGCGCCGGGATCATCGTGTTCGACCTCGCCACGCTGGGCAAGCGTGTGCGCGTCGGGGCGCCCGAGACAGCGCGGCCGCGCGCCGCCACCGGCTGGGGCCGTCCGCTGACCGGCTTCGAGTCGGGCATCTGGCTGGCCTTCATGTGGGTGTTCGGCACCGTGGTCACGCTGGGGCTGTTGAGCTTCAATCTGCCACGCGTGCGGGTGGAGGGTGATCCGACCTTGCCGTACCTCCTGGCCGGCATCGGTTATCCGGGCCTGTTCCTGGTGACCTTGCTGTTCGTGTGGCGCTTCCTCGCCTCGATGGAAGCGCGGGTGGGCGTCGCGCAGCCGTCGTTGCCGCCGCTGGTGGCGGTGGCGCAGGGATAGCCAGGTTCCCTCCTGGCTGCAAATACGAAAAACCCCGCGAAATGCGGGGGTTTTTCGTGTGCGCCATGGGTCTGGCTTATTTCAGCTTGTCCCACAGGAAGTCGTACACCATCGCGTGCATGTGCGCGGACTGCTGGTTGTCCGCGCCGGCGCCGTGACCGCCTTCGAGGTTCTCGTAGAACCACACGTTGGGGAGCCCCAGGCCTTCCATCTTCGCCGCCATCTTGCGTGCCTGCGCCGGGCCGACGCGGTCGTCGCTGGTGGCGGTGTAGAACAACACCGGCGGGTAGGCCGCGCCCTGGCGCAGGTTCTGGTAGGGCGAGAATTTCCGGATGAAGGCCCATTGCTTCGGGTCGTCGGGGTTGCCGTATTCGGCCATCCACGAGGCGCCGGCATCCAGATGGATGTAGCGCTTCATGTCGAGCAGCGGCACCTCGCAGGCGATGGCGCCGTAGAGCTGCGGATACATCGTCAGCATGTTGCCCATCAAGAGGCCGCCGTTGCTGCCGCCTTCGGCGCCAAGGTGCCTGGCGGAAGTGACGCCGCGTTTCACCAGATCCTCGGCCACCGCGGCGAAGTCCTGGTAGGCCTTGGGCCGGTTGGCCTTGAGCGCGGCCTGGTGCCAGGCCGGGCCGTATTCGCCGCCGCCGCGGATGTTGGCGATGACGTAGACGCCGCCGCGTTCCAGCCAGGCACGGCCGATCGAGCCGGAGTAGTGCGGCTGCAGCGCGATCTCGAAGCCGCCGTAACCGTATTCCAGCGTGGGGTTCTTGCCGTCGAGCTGCATGCCCTTGGGCGCGATCTCGAAATAGGGCACGCGGGTGCCGTCCTTCGAGGTGACGAAGTGCTGGCTCACGCTGAACTTCGCGGCGTCGAAGAAGGCGGGCTCGTGCTTGAGCGTCTCGGCCTCGCCCTGGCCAAGCACACCGCGTTCCAGCGTGGGTGGGGTGAGGAAGCCGGTGACGGTGAGCCAGTATTCGTCGCTGTGGTCGGGATCGGTGTCGAGCACTTCCACCGTGCTCATCGCCGGCGCGCCCGGCATGGCTTCGCGTTTCCAGGCGCCGGCTTGCGGGGTGAGCACTTCCAGCCGGCTCTGCACGTCGTGCAGTTCGTCGAGGATGAGATGATGCTGCGTCCATGCGTAGTTGGAGAGCGCGGTGTGCGCATCGGGCTGGAACAGCACGGTGAACGCGCGCTTGCCGGCCATGAAGTCGTCGAACGCCGTGGCGATCAGCGCGCCGTTGGGGTAGGTCACGCCGCCCACCGTCCACGGCGAGCGCAGCGTCAGCAGCAGCCACTGCCGGTGGGCCTCCATGCTGGCGTCGCTGGGGATGTCGAGCTTCGTCAGCTTGCCGTCCTTGCGCAGGAAGGTTTCGCTGTGGAAGAAGTCGGTGGCCACCTGCACGAAGTCGCGCTCGAAGCCTGGCGTGCGGTCGTGGTAGGCGCTCACCGCGAGGTCGCCGGGCTTGCCTTCGTGCACCGTGGTGGCGGCGGACAGCGCTGTGCCGCGCGTCCATTCCTTCACGATGCGTGGATAGCTGGATGCGGTCATCGAGCCGGGGCCGAAGTCGGTGCCGACGTAGAGGTGGTCTTCGTCGATCCAGCCGGCTTCGGTCTTGGCAATCGGCAGCTCGAAGCCGCCTTGCACGAAGGATTTGGTGGCGGTGTCGAACTCCCGCACCGCCACCGCGTCGCCGCCGTCGGGCGAGAGCGAAATCAGGCAGCGCGTGTAGGCGGGTTTCAGGCACTGCGCGCCCTTCCACACCCAGCGCTTGCCCTCGGCCTGGTTGAGTGCGTCCACGTCCAGCACGGTTTCCCAGGTGGGCTCGGCCTTGCGGTATTCGGCCAGCGTGGTGCGGCGCCACAGGCCACGCGGGTGCGCCTTGTCCTGCCAGAAGTTGTAGAGGTAGTCGCCCATGCGGCCCACGTGGGGGATGCGCGCATCCGAATCGAGCACTTCGAGGATCTGGCGGCGCGTGTGCTCGAACGCCGGTGTACTGGCGAAGGCCTTTTCGGTGATGGCGTTCTGCGCCTTCACCCAGTCCATGGCGCGCGCGTCGTGGGTGGCTTCCAGCCACAGGTAGGGGTCGTCGGATGGGGGCGGGGGCGTGTTGGCGTGGGCGCTGGTCATGCCGGTGAGTGTGATACCCAGCGCGAGCGCGAGCCAGCGGGGATGCTGGTGGAGCATGGTCGTTCCCGGTTGTGACGAAAGTCCGAGTGTGACCGCCTGGCGCAGGGGATGCCTGTGACCAAAGTCAGGGGTGCGATGCCCGCTTGCCGGGCGCGTGGCGCCGGCGCCGAAGGTCAGTGCCATCGGTGCTTCGATGCCGCCGGCTGGCGCACAGCATGCGCGGTTTGCCCGACGGCGCCAAAGAAAAGCCCCGCGCGAGGCGGGGCTTTCCGGCTGGCATCTTGCGGTGTGGCTCAGTGCAGCAGCGGGATGATGAGCAGCGCCACGATGTTGATGATCTTGATGAGCGGGTTCACCGCGGGGCCAGCGGTGTCCTTGTACGGGTCGCCCACGGTGTCGCCGGTGACGGCGGCCTTGTGTGCGTCGCTGCCCTTGCCGCCGTGGTGGCCGTCCTCGATGTACTTCTTGGCGTTGTCCCAGGCGCCGCCGCCGGTGGTCATCGAGATCGCCACGAACAGGCCGGTGACGATGGTGCCGATCAGTACACCGCCCAGCGCCTTCGGCCCCAGCAGCAGGCCGACCACGATCGGCACGATCACCGGCAGCAGTGAAGGCACGATCATCTCCTTGATCGCCGAACGGGTGAGCATGTCCACCGCCTTGTCGTACTGCGGCTTGGCCTTGCCGTCCATGATGCCGACGATGTCGCGGAACTGGCGGCGCACTTCCTCCACCACCGCGCCCGCCGCGCGACCCACTGCCTCCATCGCCATCGCGCCGAACAGGTAGGGGATCAGACCACCGATCAGCAGGCCGATGATGACCATGTGGTCGGAGAGGTCGAAGGTGAAGGTGGTGTTGGGGTGGTTCACCTTGAGGTTGTGCGTGTAGTCGGCGAACAGGACGAGTGCAGCCAGCGCCGCCGAGCCGATCGCGTAGCCCTTGGTCACCGCCTTGGTGGTGTTGCCCACCGCGTCCAGCGGGTCGGTCACGCCGCGCACTTCCGGCGGCAGGTCGGCCATCTCGGCGATGCCGCCGGCGTTGTCGGTGATCGGGCCATAGGCGTCCAGCGCCACGATCATGCCGGCCATCGACAGCATCGCGGTGGCGGCGATGGCGATGCCGTACAGGCCGCCGCGCTCGTAGGCCGCCCAGATCGCCACGCAGATCGCCACCACCGGATAGCCGGTGGATTTCATCGACACGCCCAGGCCCGCGATGATGTTGGTGCCGTGGCCGGTGGTGGAGGCCTGCGCGATGTGCTGCACCGGCTTGTAGTTGGTGCCGGTGTAGTACTCGGTGATCCACACGATGGCGCCGGTGAGCAGCAGGCCGATCAGCGCGCAGAACCACAGGTTCATGGCGCCGTAGCCGAAGTCGGGCATCAGCGCCATGGTGATCGGGTAGAACGCCGCGGCGGCCAGCAAGCCGGAGACGATCACGCCCTTGTACAGCGCGCCCATGATCGAGCCGCCTTCCTTCACCCGCACGAAGAAGGTGCCGATGATCGAGGCGATGATGGAGACCGCGCCCAGCAGCAGCGGGTAGAGCACCGCGTTGCCGGCCGCCGCGCCCAGCGTGAGCCCGCCCAGCAGCATGGTGGCGATCACCGTCACTGCGTAGGTCTCGAACAGGTCGGCCGCCATGCCGGCGCAGTCGCCCACGTTGTCGCCCACGTTGTCGGCGATCACCGCCGGATTGCGCGGGTCGTCCTCGGGGATGCCAGCCTCCACCTTGCCCACGAGATCCGCGCCCACGTCCGCACCCTTGGTGAAGATGCCGCCGCCCAGGCGCGCGAAGATCGAGATCAGCGAGCTGCCGAAGGCCAAGCCCACCAGCGCGTGCAGCGCGGCCTCATGCGCCACGCCCATCTGCTGCAGGAGCAGCCAGTAACCGGCCACGCCCAGCAGCGCCAGGCCCACCACCAGCATGCCGGTGATCGCACCGCCGCGAAATGCCACGTCCATCGCCGCCGACAGGCCGCTGCGGGCCGCCTCAGCCGTGCGCACGTTGGCGCGCACCGAGACGTTCATGCCGATATAGCCGGCCGCGCCCGAAAGCACCGCGCCGATCAAAAAGCCCGCTGCGGCGGGCCAGGAGAGGAACAGGCCGATCAGCACGAACAGCAGCGCGCCGACCAGCGCGATCGTGCCGTACTGGCGATTGAGGTAGGCGCGTGCGCCTTCCTGGATCGCCGTGGCGATCTCCTGCATCCGGGCATTGCCCGGCGAGCGCGCCAGCACCCAGCGTGCCGAGATGGCACCGTACAAAACCGCCACGACCGCACACGCGAGCACGATCCACCAGCCATACTGCTGCAGCATCGGAGCCTCCCCATGGTTGTAATGGCCGTCCGGAACGGGCGGTCACGGGGAGTATAGGCAGAGCCCGGCGCACATCCCGTTGTGCGGCGCAACGTTCCGCGAAAACGCGAAGGCCGGCGCGGTCTATGTCGCTGTCCTGCGGGTCCAGCGCGTAGTGGTCGAGGATGTTGCTTGTGGCCAGCGCGACCGGCAGGTAGCCGCTGCCGCCGCCACGACCCAGAGTCGTAGCCGCGCGGCGGCGGGCGCAGTTGGCGGACAACGTGCGCCGCTGCGTCGACACCGGCGTGGCGGGCCCGTCGATCGAGGATTCCACCGGTGCCGCCGCGTGGCCGCTGTACGAACTCGACGAGGCGGTGGCGCGCATGCGCGCCGCGCACGGCTTGGCCGCCGAGGGACGCTTCGACGGCTCTGCCGGCAACGCCACACGTGCGCAGATCAATGGGTTGGTTGGGTGAGGTGTTGGCGCAGTTTGCTACGTCAACGTGGTTTGATTTACCATGATTCGGTGGCTATTTAGGCGCAAAGCTACTTAGCCACGTCCCTTGTGTTGTGTAAATACGCGGAGGGAGGGGTATGAAAAGTTGTATGTTATTGGTGGCGGCCTTTGTTTCGCTTCCTACAGCCGCCCAAACAACGTTTTGCTCGGCGTACGGCAACAATATTTCCTGCCAAACCATGCCAACCCATCAAACGGTTGACCCAAATGGGTGCGGCTCGGCTGCGACGTGCGCACTAAACGGGTATATGAAGGCACGTCAGCAGCAGCAACAGCAACAACTGCAACAGGAGAAGCTCGAGCAGCTCAGGCTGCAGAACGAACAATTAAGACTACAGAATAGAAGCATAGAAAATCAAATAGATGCTAGTTCGCCAGCGCCCACCAACGAAAGGCCGAGCGATATCGGATTAAAGGCCGCGTACTGTCTTGGTGCTCTAAATAATTCTGGACATGCTCTTGAGATAAAAATGTTTCAGAATTATCTGTCTACGCACACGTTTTCTGAGACGGGTAAATCTCTCTTGAGGGCATCGCAGAATCAAGGGGAGATTGATCGAAACTTCGTTATGCGTCATGAGACGGATTTTATTACTCGGTGCTCGCAAGCAAGTGGAAAAAGTATTTCTGATTGCTCAAAAGAGTACGCCGTTAGTCAGTCAGGTGATGAAACAAATCGTCAAGTAAATTCATGCAAGGGGGCTGGCTTCTTATCTAGTGGTTGATCGGAATGTTTGAAGATGAGTGTGTAGTGTGCCTAATTAATCTGTTAAATATAGCTTCATTGTGGATCAACATTTTTCCTTAACTTTAAAAGAAGAAAATAAAATGGCAAAAATAGGTTTATTGAAAAATTTGGTGTCAAAGGATTTTCCTTCAGGTGCAATTGCTCATATTTGTGTTTTGGAATATGCAAAAGATTCTGAAGAGCGTGTTTTATTAAGTCCTGAACTTATGACTCATCGACAAGTGGATGAGTCAGTTAATTCTCTGATTGATCAGATTGAGGCTGCTCGGGCGGCGGCAAAGAAATATTTGAAACGCTAGAATTGGGGCGTTCTCAGGAAAATTTCCGAGTTACGGGCTCAAGCTTTCATCTCGTCATCGTGAGCCTCACCGTCCCTACGCTTCCCATGCGGGTAGCGTCTTAGCCACTGCGGTGTTCTTCAATTGCACATAGACCGGCAGCCCGTCCTTCGCCGGCGGTGGCGCCTCGCCGGCGATCAGCGGCGCGAGGTAGCGGCGCGCGGCGGCGGTGATGCCGTAGCCGTCCTTGCGGATGAAGCCCTTGGGCAGGGTCTTCTCGCGGTTGGCGATCTTCGCCAACGGCGCCGGCTCGATCTTCCAGCGGTAGGGTGCGTTGCTGGTGCGAACAATCACCGGCATCACCGCGTTCATGCCGGCGAGCGCGTAGTCCACCGCAGCCTTGCCCACGGCGTAGGCCTGTTCGGCGTCGTTTTTCGAGGCGTAGTGGCGGGCGGAGCGCTGCAGGTAGTCGGGCAGCGCCCAGTGCACCTTGTAGCCGAGCTTGCCCTTCACGAGTTGGGCGAGGGTGGGTGCCACGCCGCCGAGCTGCACGTGGCCGAAGGCATCGCGCGTACCGCCGTCGGCAAGGAAGTTGCCGGCCGCATCGCGGATGCCCTCGGAGGCCACCACGGTGCACCAGCCGACTCTTTCCACCGTAGCCTTGACCTTGGCGAGGAAGCTGGCTTCGTCGAAGGTGTTTTCGGGGAACAGGATGAGATGCGGCGGCGCGTCCGCGCCCTCGCCGGCGAGGCCCGCGGCGGCGGCGATCCAGCCGGCGTGGCGGCCCATCACTTCAAGGATGAACACCTTGGTCGAGGTCTCGGCCATCGAGGCGAGGTCGATGCTGGCTTCCAGCGTGGAGACGGCGGTGTACTTCGCCACCGAGCCAAAGCCGGGGCAGCAGTCGGTGACGGCGAGGTCGTTGTCCACCGTCTTGGGCACGCCGATGCAGGCGAGTTCGAAGCCCATCGCCTTGCCGATCCGCGAAAGCTTGAGCGCGGTGTCGGCCGAATCGTTGCCGCCGTTGTAGAGGAACCAGCGGATGTCGTGTGCGCGCAGCACCTCGATCAGCCGCTCGTACTCGGCGCGGTTCGCTTCCAGCGACTTCAGCTTGTAGCGGCAGCTGCCGAACGCGCCGCCGGGGGTGTGGCGTAATGCCGCGATGGCGGCCTTCGATTCCTTGCTGGTGTCGATCAGCTCCTCGCGCAGCGCGCCGAGGATGCCGTTGCGCGCCGCGTAGACCTTGACGCCCTTGGCGCGCGCCGTCTCGATCACCCCGGCAGCGGTGGCGTTGATGACGGCGGTGACGCCGCCGGATTGGGCATAAAGCAGGTTGCCTTGGACGGGCGCGCGGGCGGGCATGACGATCTCCTGACGGGAAGCGCGCAGTATCGCGCATCGGCAGGCGTGGCGGGTTTGACGCGGGATGGCCGCAAACGCTACCGTGAACGCTGTTTTGACGGCCTCGGCGGCCCTTGCCGCCATTGCGGAGCGATATGCGACTCGTGCTACTCGGCGCGCCCGGTTCGGGCAAGGGCACTCAGGCGGCCAGGCTGAAAAGCGAACTGGGCGTGCCGCACATCTCCACCGGCGACATGCTGCGCGCGGCCGTGGCTGCCGGCACCCCCACGGGGCTCAAGGCCAAGGCCGTGATGGATGCCGGCCAGCTCGTCTCCGACGATATCCTCCTGGCCATGCTGGAAGAGCGTCTGGCGCAGGCCGATGCGAAGAGCGGTTTCATCCTCGACGGTTACCCGCGCAACCTCGCCCAGGCCGATGCGCTCGATCACCTCTTGGCGCGCATCCGGCAGCCGCTCGATGCGGTGGTGAAGCTGGAGGTGCCCGGCGAGGCCATCGTCGGCCGCTGCGAGATCCGCTACGCCGCCGAGCATCGCAAGGACGACGATCCCGCCGTGGTGCGCGACCGCCTCAAGGTGTACGCCGAGCAGACCGCGCCGGTGGCCGATTTCTACGCCCAGCGCGGCAAGCTGCAGGTGGTGGATGGCGTGGGTGAGCTGGACATCGTCACCGCCCGCGTCAAGGCGGCGCTCAAGGCCGAAGCGGCCACGGCGCGCGGCTGAACCCGAGGTTTTCCCCCTCTCCCCCGTGGGGAGAGGGCTGGGGTGAGGGGCGGGCGTAGCGAATACATCCGCATCCGCAAAGGCCCTCCCCGCAAGTCCCGTACCCTCACCCCCAGCCCCTCTCCCGGCGGGAGAGGGGAGCAAGCATCGGCGAGAGGGACGGATTCCACACCATGCGCCTGCACATCCTCGGCATCTGCGGCACCTTCATGGGCGGCGTGGCCGCGCTGGCGCGCGAGCTGGGGCATGCCGTCGAAGGCTCCGACGCCAACGTCTATCCGCCGATGAGCAGCCAGCTCGAAGCGCTGGGCATCCGCCTGATGGACGGCTATGCGGCCGAACACCTGCAACCCGCGCCGGATCTCGTGGTGGTGGGCAATGCGATGACGCGTGGCAATCCATCGGTCGAATACCTGCTCGACGCGCAGCTGCGCTATGTCTCCGGCCCGCAGTGGCTGGGCGAGACGGTGCTGGCTGGGCGCGAGGTGCTGGCGGTGGCCGGCACCCACGGCAAGACCACCACCAGCAGTCTGCTGGCGCACCTGCTGGAGAGTGCGGGCATGGCGCCGGGCTTTTTGATCGGCGGCGTGCCGGGCAATTTCGGTGTCTCCGCGCGGCTGGGCGGGGCGTCGGAACCTACAAGCCCCGAACCCTCTCCTGGCGCTGCGCGCCACCCTCTCCCAGAGGGAGAGGGGAGGGTCGTGCCGCCACCGGCGGCGCCGTTCGTGATTGAAGCGGACGAATACGACACCGCGTTCTTCGACAAGCGCTCGAAGTTCGTGCACTACCGCCCACGCATCGCCATCCTCAACAACCTCGAGTACGACCACGCGGACATCTTCCCCGACGTGGCGGCGATCCAGCGCCAGTTCCATCACCTGGTGCGCACCGTGCCGGGCAACGGTCGGCTGATCGTCAACGCCCACGACGAGCGTCTCGCCGAAGTGCTGGCGATGGGCTGCTGGACGCCGGTGGAGACGTTCGGCATCGGTATGGGCGACTGGCAGGCGGAGCTGCTCGCCGCCGACGGCAGCGCCTTCACGGTGATGCGCCGGGGCGAGATCCTCGGCGAGGTGCGTTGGTCGCTCACTGGCCACCACAGCGTGATGAACGCGCTGGCCGCGCTCGCGGCGGCGCAGGCGGCGGGCGCCGATCCGCGCGCGCTGTTGCCCGCTTTCGCCAGTTTCGAGAGCGTGAAGCGACGCATGGAGCGGGTGGGCGCGGCGGGCGGCGTGCAGGTCTACGACGACTTCGCCCATCACCCCACGGCGATCGCCACGACCTTGGCCGGGCTGCGCGCGAAAGTGGGCAAGGCGCGCATTCTGGTGGCGCTGGAACCACGCTCCAACTCGATGCGCCTGGGCGCGCATGCCGAGGCGCTGGCGCCCGCGCTGGCCGATGCCGACGCCGTGGTGTTCCTGCATCGCCCCGAGTTGCCGTGGGACGCGCACCGCGTCACCGATGCGCTGCACGGGCGCGGCCACACCGCGCCCAGCGTGGTCGCGTTGCTCGATGCCTTGCGCGGCATGGCACGGCCGGGCGACTACGTGGTGTTCATGTCCAACGGCGGCTTCGAGAACGCGCCGCGGCGCTTCGTCGAACGGCTGGGCTGAGCTTCCCCGCTACACTGCGCGCATGGCCGGACGCGCCTCCCGCACCGAGTTGCCGCTGTTCCCACTGTCCACCGTGCTTTATCCCGGTGGGCGACTGGAGCTGCGCATCTTCGAGCCGCGCTACCTCGAACTGGTGCGTGAATGCGCGCGCGCGGACAGCGGCTTCGGCGTCTGCCTGATCCTCCAGGGCCGCGAGGTGGGCGCGCCTGCCGTGCCGGCGGCGGTGGGTACGCTGGCGCATATCGTCGATTTCAGCCACGGTGCGGATGGCTTGCTTGCCATCGTGGCCGAGGGCAACCAGCGCTTTCGCGTGCGCCGCTCGCGGGTACGCGTGGACGGCCAGTTGCGCGGACAGGTGGAGTGGTGGCCGGAGGAAGCGTTCGCGGCGGTGCCGGTGGAGTTGGCGCTGCTGCAGACCATCGCCGAGCGGCTGGTGGAGGCGATGGCGCCGCAGTGGAAGCATGCGCCGCGCGAGTGTTACGAGGATGCGCGCTGGCTGGGCTACCGCCTGGCTGAACTCCTGCCGCTGAGCCACGAAGAGCGTCAGCGCCTGCTGGAACTGACCGATCCTGCACGGCGGCTTGCCGAGTTGCGCGATATCCTGCCGCGTTTCCAGAAGGCTTGAATGTGGAGAACCTCATGAGCGACTTGTCCGGCAAGACCCTGTTCATCACCGGTGCCTCGCGCGGCATCGGCCTGGCCATCGCGCTGCGCGCCGCGCGCGACGGCGCCAACGTGGTGATCGCCGCCAAGAGTGGCGTGCCCAACCCCAAGCTGCCCGGCACCATCCACACCGCCGCCGCCGCCATCGAGGCAGCCGGCGGCAAGGCGCTGGCGATCCAGTGCGACATCCGCGAGGAGGCGCAGGTGCAGGCGGCGGTGGCGCAGGCGGTGGAGCGTTTCGGCGGCATCGACATCCTGGTCAACAACGCCAGCGCGATCTGGCTGGCCGGGGTGGAGGGCACGCCGATGAAGCGCTACGACCTGATGCACCAGGTCAACACGCGCGGCACCTTCCTGGTCACCCAGGCCTGCCTGCCGCAGCTGAAAAAGGCGGCCAATCCGCATGTGCTGATGCTGTCGCCGCCGCCCAGCGTGGATGCGAAGTGGTACGCGCCGCACACCGCCTACACCATCGCCAAGATGGGCATGAGCCTGTGCGTGCTGGGCATGGCGCAGGAGTTCAAGTCGCTCGGCATCGCGGTGAACGCGCTGTGGCCGCGCACGGTGATCGCCACCGCCGCCATCGCGATGATCGACGGCGTGCAGGCCGCGCACTGCCGCACGCCGGACATCGTCGCCGATGCCGCGCATGCCATCCTCACCCGCCCCGCGCGCGAGTACAGCGGCCACTTCGCCATCGACGAGGACGTGCTGCGCGATGCCGGCATCACCAACCTCGACGCCTACGCGGTGCAGCCCGGCGCGCGCCTGCTGCCCGACCTGTTTCTCGATTGAACCCGACCACGAGCAAGCCCCTGATGACCACCTCCGACCTCACCGCCCTCGGCAAGCGCTACTGGCTGCCCGTGTACAAACCCCGCGAACTCGTGCTCGACCACGGCAAGGGCGCGCGTGTGTGGGATGCCGAAGGCCGCGACTACATCGATTTCGGCGCCGGCATCGCGGTGAACGCGCTGGGCCATGGCGATCCCGACTTGCTCGCCGCGCTCACTGCACAGGCGGGCAAGCTGTGGCACGCCAGCAACGTGTTCTATACCGAGCCGCCGCTGCGGCTGGCCGAAGAGCTGGTGCAGGCCAGCGGCTTCGCCGAACGCGTGTTCCTGTGCAACTCCGGCGCCGAGGCGAACGAGGCGGCGATCAAGCTGGTGCGCAAGTGGGCGGCGGCGCAGGGCCGCGCGGCTGACCGGCGCGTCATCCTCACCTTCAAGGGTTCCTTCCACGGCCGCACCCTGGCCACCGTCACCGCCACCGCGCAGCCCAAATATCAGGCTGGCTACGAGCCGCTGCCGGAGGGTTTCCGCTACCTCGCCTTCAACGACGTCGCCGCGCTGGAAACCGCCTTCGCCGCCGGCGACGTCGCCGCGGTGATGCTCGAACCGGTGCAGGGCGAGGGCGGCGTGGTGCCGGCCACGGATGCGTTCCTTGCCCGCGCCCGCGCCCTGTGCGATGCGCACGACGCACTCCTGGTGCTGGACGAAATCCAATGCGGCATGGGCCGCACCGGCGCGCTGTTCGCACACGGCAGCATCCAACCCGACATCGTGACGCTGGCCAAGGCGCTGGGCTGCGGCTTCCCCATCGGCGCCATGCTGGCCGGCCCCAAGGTGGCCGAGGTCATGCAATACGGCGCGCACGGCACCACCTTCGGCGGCAACCCGATGGCCGCTGCGGTGGCGCGCGTGGCGCTGGCCAAGCTGGCCGCGCCGGCACTGCTGGCGAACGTGGCGACACAGGCGCAGGCGTTGCGGGATGGCCTCGCGGCCATCGACGCCGAGCTGCACCTGTTCGACGAAGTGCGCGGTCGCGGCTTGATGATCGGCGCAGCGCTGGGCGAGGCGAATCGGGGCCGCGCGGGCGAGATCCTCGACCACGCCGCCGCGCACGGCCTGCTGCTGTTGCAGGCTGGTCCGGACGTGTTGCGCTTCGTGCCGCCGCTCAACATCACGGTGGCTGATGTGGCCGAAGGCCTCGCGCGCCTGCATGCCGCCCTGCGCGCCTACGCGCAAGCCTGAAATCGACGGAGTACCGCGATGAAATACCTGCACAGCATGGTGCGCATCCGCGACATCGACGCCTCGTTGCGCTTCTACTGCGAGGGGCTGGGCCTGTGCGAGACGCGGCGCATGGAGAACACGCAAGGCAGGTTCACCCTGATCTTCCTCGCCGCGCCGGACAGCCCGGATGCCGAGATCGAACTGACGTACAACTGGGATTCCGCCGAGGACTACGGCAGCGCGCGAAACTTCGGCCATCTGGCCTTCCGCGTGGAGGACATCTACGCCACCTGCCAGCGCCTGCTGGACATGGGCTATACCATCCACCGCCCGCCGCGCGATGGCCACATGGCCTTCGTACGCTCGCCGGATCTGATTTCGGTGGAGCTGTTGCAGGATGGTCACCTGCCGCCACAGGAACCCTGGGCCTCGATGCCGAACACCGGACGTTGGTGATGGTCCTGTCCAGACCAGCATGGGAGCCCTCGGGCTGCGCCGGGGCGGGCGTAGAAGTTTGACGTGCTGAGGCTTGGGTGTGGAGCATCGGCGCTGGAACGCCAACGCGACAGGGGAAGGACGATGGCCGAAGGAAACGAATTCTGCGCCCTCGATGGCGAAAGCTACCCCAAATGGAGTGTGTTCAATGCCGTCCGCTGGAAACTGCCCCCGGATTGGCAGTGGCTCCACAGCCACGGCGGCCGTGAGCAGCTGCTCGAATACCAGCGAGCCTGGATAAGTTACAACCGCAAGCGGATAGTTGAGGCGGCCACGGCAAACAAGATACCTGCCGACTTTCTCGGATGCGTGATCTTCAATGAGGTTGGCGGTGGTCCCCCATGGATGAAGCACGAGATCGTGCTTCATGTACGACAATACGTGCCGCTGACAAAGTTTCCCATGGTGACTTCCGAGGGGGCCATCAAGACCAATTGCAGGTGGCGCTTTCCGCCATGGGCTACAGAGGCCCGATGCTGACTCGGGAGCAGCAGAGCGACCTCACGTCATGCCTGGAAACCGACTCTTTCAACATATCCGTGGTTGCCCGTTATCTGCACAAGCTGATCTTGTTCGATTACCCGGAGGCCAATACCGAACGATTGACGGACGAACAATTCGTCATTTCCGGATCCCGATACAACCGCGGAACTGCGCGCGCGCTCAAGGATTTTCAGGCGTCGTTGAAAGCCAAGCCGGGGGCCGCCGATCGCGCGTACACATCCTACGGCCGTGCCATGCTCAGGCATCGGTTTGAAGTAAGAGTAATCCTCGGCAGGATGTGACATGGCACCCCGGAAAATCATCGCGACTATCGCAGCGACGCTGTACGCGCTGGCCGTGACTGTCTGCATTGCCGTGGCCACCGGTTCGCCCTATGCCTACATGGTTGGCGAGGTCGACGACGGCAAGCGGGTGACGGTTTGCGATTTGCCCGTCGCGCCGGACGACATGCGCGACGTGACGATGCCGATGACTGGCGTGCTCGTTCTCGGCCTGCTCGTTGTTGGCGTCGTACGGTTGGCCAGATCGCGCCGGGTCACGCCGACCCTGGCATATGGCGGCTTGGTCGCGGCTTTCTGGGCCTGGCGGTTTTACCTGCAGTCACGCGGTTGCTGATGACTGCTGGTGCTGAACCGGGTGCACTCGCCGGATCGACGATCAGAGGCGTGCCTTGTCGTGCTCGATGTGGTGCGTGGCAATCAGCGCTCGCGCGGCTTGCCGATGCGGAAACGGCAGGCCTGGCCGCCGCGCACGAGGCATTCCATGTGCTGGATGTGCCGGCCGGTGGCGGCTTCCATGAAGGCAAGGTCGAAGCGGCAGACGTCGGGGTGGGTCTTGGCGAGGTCATGGAACACGCAGTTGTAGGCCTCGACCTGGGTTTCGCCGTCGCGTTTCACGGTGGCGGCTTCGTAGCCCAAGGTGTCCAACTGTTCGGCGAGGCGCGCGGCGATTTCGGCGTCGCTTTCGCCCTCGATGCGGCTGGCGGCTTGCTGGCCGAGTGTTTCTCCCATGCTGGCCAATAGCGCCTGTACGCCGGGCTTGCCGGCGCTGGCGTAGAGGTGTTCGAGGATGCTGCCGGCGATCAGGCCGTAATTGCGCGGGAAGAGTTCGCGGCCCGCCTGCGTCAGCAGGTAGCGTGCCTGCGGTCGGCCGCCGGTGGGACGCGCTGTGCCGCGTTCGACGTGGCCAGCGGCAATCAGTGCGGAGAGATGTTGCCGCACGGCGTTGTGGGTCACGTGCAGCGCGAGGCACAGCGCCTCCACGCTGGCGCCCTGCGGCGCGGCCAGGAGTGTCCGCAGCAGCTTCTGCTGGGTCTGGCCGAGCTGACGCAGGGCGCCCACGGACTTACTGGGCCTTCTGCGGGAACTGCGCGGCGATGCCGCCGGACAGCGCATCGGCGATGGTGTTCATGTGTTCTTCCATCATCGTCCAGTCCTTCGCGCTGGTGGCTTGGTCGCCGGTCATGATCGCGCCCACCAGCGACTGGTGGTCGGCGGCATGTTGCAGCAGCAGGCCGTCGACGGTGGCTTCGGGCCAGTGGTTCGGATTGGCACCGTGCAGGAACTTGGCGATCTCGCCGGCGTTCGTGGCGAGATCCTGCATGGCCTTTTCGGCAGTGGCCTTGTCGCCGGCGTGGGTCGCGTCGGTGAGTGCCTTCACGCCGCCCCAGTGGCCGGCGAGCAAGGTGAGCAAGCCCTTGCCGGCGTCGGCGCCGTAGAAGCCGGCCACCGCGTCGGAAATCTGCTTGGCGTTCGCCACCACGGCGTCGGCGGCCTTGGCCTCAGCCGCCTTGTTGCCGGCCTTCACGGCCGTCGCGTAGTCGCGCGTGGCGACCAGATGGCCGTGCCACAGGCCGCGCAGCGCGGCGTGCAGCTTCGGTGCGGCGGGTGCGGCAGCGGCTTGCGGGGTGGCCTGCATGCCGGGCATGGCCGGCTGCGCGAGTGTAGTGAGGGGGAGGCTCAGGCCCATGGCAAGGGCACAGGCAATGGCAAGGGATTTCATGATGTTTGCTCCGGTGATAGGTCGTCGGATGGCGACCCCGTCATCCTGAACGACAGTGCCGAATAGTAAACATGTTCATGTGTAAAGCTTGTCATTACGTGATTTTTCTGGTTCAGCCCACCTTGGCTGCGCTCGCGGCCTCGCGCGCCGCCTGCAAGGTGTCGGCGATGTCCTGGTCGGAATGGGCGCTGGATAGAAAGCCCGCCTCGAAGGCACTGGGGGCGAGGTACACGCCGCGCGCCAACATGCCGTGGAAGAAGCGGTTGAACAGCGCGGTGTCCGCCGTCGTGGCCTGCGTATAGCTGCTGACCTTCTGTGCCGTGAAGAACAGCCCGAACATGCCCCCCACGCGGTTGGTGGAGAACGCCACCCCGGCGTCATCCATCACCGACTGCAGGCCGTCGCAGAGCCGGCGCGTGCGGGCGGCCAGCTGGTCGTGGAAGCCGGGCGCCTGGATCAGCTCCAGCATCGCCAGGCCCGCCGCCATGGCCACCGGATTGCCGGAGAGCGTGCCGGCTTGGTAGATCGGGCCGCTCGGGGCGATCTGTTCCATCAGCTCACGCCTTCCGCCGTAGGCGCCCACCGGCATGCCGCCGCCGATGATCTTGCCGAAGGTGCTGAGATCCGGCGTCACGCCGTAATGCGCCTGCGCGCCGCCGAGCGCCACGCGGAAGCCGGTCATCACCTCGTCGAAGATCAGCAGCGCGCCGTGCCGCGTGCACAGTTCGCGCAGGCCTTGCAAATAGCCGTCCATCGGCGGGATGCAATTCATGTTGCCGGCGACCGGCTCGATGATGAGCGCGGCGATCTCCTCGCCCTGCGCGGCGAACAGCACCTTGGCGGCATCGAGGTCGTTGTAGGGCAGAGTGAGCGTGAGGTCGGCGTTCGCCTTGGGTACGCCGGGCGAGGTCGGCACGCCGAAGGTGAGCGCGCCGGAGCCGGCCTTCACCAGGAAGCTGTCACCGTGACCGTGGTAGCAGCCCTCGAACTTCACGATCTTGGCGCGGCCGGTGGCGCCGCGCGCGAGCCGGATCGCCGACATGGTGGCCTCGGTGCCCGAGTTCACCATGCGTACCATCGCCATCGACGGCACCAGCTTCGCGATGGTTTCGGCCATGGTCACCTCGGCCGGGCAAGGCGTGCCGAAGGAGAGGCCGTCCTGCACCGCGCGCTCCACCGCCGCGCGTACCGCGGGATGGTTGTGGCCGACGATCATCGGGCCCCAGGAGCCCACGTAGTCGATATAGCGCCGTCCTTCCACGTCCCACAGGTAGGCGCCGTCGGCACGCGCGGTGAAGAACGGCTCGCCGCCCACAGACTTGAAGGCGCGCACCGGCGAGTTCACGCCGCCGGGCATCCGCTTCCTGGCGCGCTGAAAAAGTTCGTGGTTGTTCATGGGGCAGGGCTCATCGGCAAGGGATGGCGTCATTGTCCGGCCTGTCGTGGCCTTTCGCCACCAACCTGCGGACACGCTTTCACGACGCTGGATGAGTTGCGAGAATGCGCCATCCACCTTTACAGGCAGCCCCCCACGATGAATGAGCGCTCAAGCACCGGCTCCACCGCACGGCAATGGATGTGCGTGGTCTGTGGCTACATCTATGACGAGGCGCTGGGCGTACCCGAGGAAGGCATCGAGCCCGGCACGCGTTGGGAAGATGTGCCCGAGACCTGGACCTGCCCCGATTGCGGCGCTACCAAGAGCGACTTCGAGATGGTCGAGGTTGACTGAAAATCCGTGAAAGCCGCCCGCCAGCGGTGTCGCCATCGAATGCCCTTGCTGGCGTCCCGTATTCGTCATGTGACGGACAGCGCGCGGGCCGGTGTCGGCGGTGTGATGGTTGCACGCGCAACGGGCGCGTAAAAACAGGGAGTCACACCATGCGGCAGTTCGTACCTTTCGAGGACGAGTGGGACATGCTCGAAGCGCTCCCGCTCGACGCCTTGGTTCCCTACCAGACGGGGGTGCGCCTTGGGCGCGGGTGCAACGGGCGCGACGTGGCACTGAATGCGCAAGATTCCACTGCGGCGAGTCTGGCCGCTCCCTCGGCAGGGATGGGGCTCCACGACATGGGCTTCGTCGCCATGGCTCGCCCCTCTTCCCAGCGACAAGGCAAGGCGCTATGATTCGCACCCCGCCGACGAGCCGCTTTCGTCGCAGGGTGTCGGCTTCAACAACTCGCTGAAAAATTTTCACGAAGAGGTTGACGGTCGAAGAAAACGATGTATAGTGAGCGGCTCACCCGGGACGAAACGTCACGGGGCGGAAACGAAAGAATCCGCACAGATTGATGATCTTTGACAGTGTGCACAGGTGAATTGTGTGGACGCCTTGCGCTGGCGAGTCGATGACTTGTCCAAGCAATGCAAAGCGTCCCACCCAAAGAAAGTCAGTAATGAGTTTCAATGGTTGGGGTCACGCTTCAGAAAGATAGACGGCCAAGCCTGCAAGGGCGAGGTTGTCGAAAACTTAAGTGAAGAGTTTGATCCTGGCTCAGATTGAACGCTGGCGGCATGCCTAACACATGCAAGTCGAACGGCAGCACAGGTAGCAATACCGGGTGGCGAGTGGCGGACGGGTGAGTAATGCATCGGGATCTACCCAAACGTGGGGGATAACGTAGGGAAACTTACGCTAATACCGCATACGTCCTACGGGAGAAAGCGGGGGCTCGCAAGACCTCGCGCGGTTGGACGAACCGATGTGCGATTAGCTAGTTGGCGGGGTAATGGCCCACCAAGGCGACGATCGCTAGCTGGTCTGAGAGGATGATCAGCCACACTGGGACTGAGACACGGCCCAGACTCCTACGGGAGGCAGCAGTGGGGAATATTGGACAATGGGCGCAAGCCTGATCCAGCAATGCCGCGTGTGTGAAGAAGGCCTTCGGGTTGTAAAGCACTTTTATCAGGAGCGAAATACTATCGGTTAATAACCGGTGGGGCTGACGGTACCTGAGGAATAAGCACCGGCTAACTTCGTGCCAGCAGCCGCGGTAATACGAAGGGTGCAAGCGTTAATCGGAATTACTGGGCGTAAAGGGTGCGTAGGCGGTTCGTTAAGTCTGTCGTGAAATCCCCGGGCTCAACCTGGGAATGGCGATGGATACTGGCGAGCTAGAGTGTGTCAGAGGATGGTGGAATTCCCGGTGTAGCGGTGAAATGCGTAGAGATCGGGAGGAACATCAGTGGCGAAGGCGGCCATCTGGGACAACACTGACGCTGAAGCACGAAAGCGTGGGGAGCAAACAGGATTAGATACCCTGGTAGTCCACGCCCTAAACGATGCGAACTGGATGTTGGTCTCAACTCGGAGATCAGTGTCGAAGCTAACGCGTTAAGTTCGCCGCCTGGGGAGTACGGTCGCAAGACTGAAACTCAAAGGAATTGACGGGGGCCCGCACAAGCGGTGGAGTATGTGGTTTAATTCGATGCAACGCGAAGAACCTTACCTGGCCTTGACATGTCCGGAATCCTGCAGAGATGCGGGAGTGCCTTCGGGAATCGGAACACAGGTGCTGCATGGCTGTCGTCAGCTCGTGTCGTGAGATGTTGGGTTAAGTCCCGCAACGAGCGCAACCCTTGTCCTTAGTTGCCAGCACGTAATGGTGGGAACTCTAAGGAGACTGCCGGTGACAAACCGGAGGAAGGTGGGGATGACGTCAAGTCCTCATGGCCCTTACGGCCAGGGCTACACACGTACTACAATGGTCGGTACAGAGGGTTGCAATACCGCGAGGTGGAGCCAATCCCAGAAAGCCGATCCCAGTCCGGATCGGAGTCTGCAACTCGACTCCGTGAAGTCGGAATCGCTAGTAATCGCGGATCAGCTATGCCGCGGTGAATACGTTCCCGGGCCTTGTACACACCGCCCGTCACACCATGGGAGTGAGTTGCTCCAGAAGCCGTTAGTCTAACCGCAAGGGGGACGACGACCACGGAGTGGTTCATGACTGGGGTGAAGTCGTAACAAGGTAGCCGTATCGGAAGGTGCGGCTGGATCACCTCCTTTCGAGATAGACAGCGCGACCCGTCGCGCAAGACGTCCACACAAGACACCTGTATTCACGTAGCGTCCCTGACAAGCTTCCGGGTCTGTAGCTCAGGTGGTTAGAGCGCACCCCTGATAAGGGTGAGGCCGGTGGTTCGAGTCCTCCCAGACCCACCATCCAGGCCGTACTGCCTTGGCGGTGCCGGCAGCCCAGGCACGGGGCCATAGCTCAGCTGGGAGAGCACCTGCTTTGCAAGCAGGGGGTCGTCGGTTCGATCCCGACTGGCTCCACCACTTGGCGACGTGAATTCACAGCACACTAAAAGATTTGAAGCGAGGCGGCGTTGAGGCCGTTCTTGTGTTCTTTGAAAATTGGCAAACGAGTGACAAGCGTCTTGGTTCGAACCGAACCGAGGCACGTGTTGAGGCACGAACAGGTGGTTTGAAACGTGTAGCTCCGAGGCGACTTGGGGTTATATGGTCAAGCGACCAAGCGTATACGGTGGATGCCTTGGCAGTCAGAGGCGATGAAGGACGTGGCAGCCTGCGAAAAGTGTCGGGGAGCTGGCAACAAGCTTTGATCCGGCAATGTCCGAATGGGGAAACCCACCTCGCAAGAGGTATCGTGCGGTGAATACATAGCCGTACGAGGCGAACCCGGGGAACTGAAATATCTAAGTACCCGGAGGAAAAGAAATCAACCGAGATTCCCTCAGTAGCGACGAGCGAACGGGGACTAGCCCAAAAGTGCACAGTGTTTTAGTCGAAGGGTCTGGAAAGGCCCGCCGCAGACGGTGATAGCCCGGTAGACGAAAGGGCACCGTGCATGAAATTGAGTAGGGCGGGGCACGAGAAACCCTGTCTGAACATGGGGGGACCATCCTCCAAGGCTAAATACTCCTGACTGACCGATAGTGAACTAGTACCGTGAGGGAAAGGCGAAAAGAACCCTGGTGAAGGGAGTGAAATAGACCCTGAAACCGTATACGTACAAGCAGTGGAAGCCCGCAAGGGTGACTGCGTACCTTTTGTATAATGGGTCAGCGACTTACTGTCAGTGGCAAGCTTAACCATCTAGGGGAGGCGAAGGGAAACCGAGTCTGAATAGGGCGAATAGTCTCTGGCAGTAGACCCGAAACCGAGTGATCTATCCTTGGCCAGGTTGAAGGTGCGGTAACACGCACTGGAGGACCGAACCCACATCTGTTGCAATAGATGGGGATGAGCTGAGGATAGGAGTGAAAGGCTAAACAAACTCGGAGATAGCTGGTTCTCCTCGAAAGCTATTTAGGTAGCGCCTCGGACGAATCTTCCTGGGGGTAGAGCACTGTTATGGCTAGCGGGTCATCGCGACTTAGCAAACCATGGCAAACTCCGAATACCAGGACAGACTATCCGGGAGACACACGGCGGGTGCTAACGTCCGTCGTGAAAAGGGAAACAACCCAGACCCGCAGCTAAGGTCCCCAAGTTCTAGCTAAGTGGAAAACGATGTGGAAAGGCATAGACAGCCAGGAGGTTGGCTTAGAAGCAGCCATCCTTTAAAGAAAGCGTAATAGCTCACTGGTCGAGTCGGTCTGCGCGGAAGATTTAACGGGGCTAAGCTAGACACCGAAGCTCGGGGTGCACAGCAATGTGCGCGGTAGAGGAGCGTTCCGTAAGCCTGTGAAGGTGGATTGTAAAGTCTGCTGGAGGTATCGGAAGTGCGAATGCTGACATGAGTAACGATAAGGGGGGTGAAAAGCCCCCCCGCCGAAAGCCCAAGGTTTCCTCGCGCAACGTTCATCGGCGCAGGGTGAGTCGGCCCCTAAGGCGAGGCAGAAATGCGTAGTCGATGGGAAGCTGGTTAATATTCCAGCACTTGACTGTAGTGCGATGTGGGGACGGAGAAGGTTAGGTCTACCGGGCGTTGGTTGTCCCGGGGAAAGGCGGTAGGCATGAGGGTTAGGCAAATCCGGCCCTCTTTATGCCGAGCACCGAGACGAGCCCTTATTGGGTGAAGTGACTGACACCACGCTTCCAGGAAAAGCCACTAAGCTTCAGCTACAGCAAACCGTACCGTAAACCGACACTGGTAGGCAGGGTGAGAATCCCAAGGCGCTTGAGAGAACTCGGGTGAAGGAACTAGGCAAAATGGCACCGTAACTTCGGGAGAAGGTGCGCCTGCCGATGTGGTCACATGCGTGACTGAGCATTGGCAGGTCGCAGTAACCTGGCCGCTGCGACTGTTTACCAAAAACACAGCACTCTGCAAACACGAAAGTGGACGTATAGGGTGTGACGCCTGCCCGGTGCTGGAAGGTTAATTGATGGGGTCAGCCGCAAGGCGAAGCTCTTGATCGAAGCCCCAGTAAACGGCGGCCGTAACTATAACGGTCCTAAGGTAGCGAAATTCCTTGTCGGGTAAGTTCCGACCTGCACGAATGGCGTAACGACAGCGGCGCTGTCTCCACCCGAGACTCAGTGAAATTGAAATCGCTGTGAAGATGCAGCGTTCCCGCGGCAAGACGGAAAGACCCCGTGAACCTTTACTATAGCTTTACACTGAACGTTGAGTTCTTCTGTGTAGGATAGGTGGGAGGCTACGAAACGCAGACGCCAGTTTGCGTGGAGCCATCCTTGAAATACCACCCTGAAGTGCTTGACGTTCTAACCTCGGCCCGTAATCCGGGTCAGGGACCGTGTATGGTGGGTAGTTTGACTGGGGCGGTCTCCTCCCAAAGAGTAACGGAGGAGCACGAAGGTACGCTCAGCGCGGTCGGACATCGCGCACTGTGTGCAAAGGCATAAGCGTGCTTGACTGCAAGATCGACGGATCAAGCAGGTACGAAAGTAGGTCTTAGTGATCCGGTGGTTCTGTATGGAAGGGCCATCGCTCAACGGATAAAAGGTACTCCGGGGATAACAGGCTGATACCGCCCAAGAGTTCATATCGACGGCGGTGTTTGGCACCTCGATGTCGGCTCATCACATCCTGGGGCTGTAGTCGGTCCCAAGGGTATGGCTGTTCGCCATTTAAAGTGGTACGCGAGCTGGGTTCAGAACGTCGTGAGACAGTTCGGTCCCTATCTGTCGTGGGCGTTGGAGATTTGAGGGGGGCTGCTCCTAGTACGAGAGGACCGGAGTGGACGTTCCGCTGGTGTTCGGGTTGTCATGCCCATGGCATTGCCCGGTAGCTATGAACGGAAGTGATAACCGCTGAAAGCATCTAAGCGGGAAGCACGCCCCAAGATGAGATCTCCCGAGAGCTTGACTCTCCTTAAGGCACCATCAAGACCAGGTGGTTGATAGGCGCGATGTGGAAGTGCAGCAATGCATTGAGCTTACGCGTACTAATGAGCCGTGCGGCTTGACCATATAACCCCAAGTGGCCTTCACCACGTACCCGGTACTTCAACCAGGGCGCTTGTCACTCGTTTGCCAATGTTTTTCGCGAGAGTCATCTCGCGGAGAGTCTGGAACCAGCCCGCCAGGCCGGTTCCGCGAATAGATTCTCACCCCTTGTGGAGTTGGCGCATCGCGCTACTCCCACCCCTTCCCTGGCGGCCATAGCGCTGTGGTCCCACCCGATCCCATCCCGAACTCGGAAGTGAAACGCAGCCGCGCCGATGGTAGTGTGCATCCGCATGCAAGAGTAGGTCACCGCCAGGGATTTTATCCTCCGAACGCCCCCACCTCCCGGTGGGGGCGTTCTCTTTTGCACCAACCCAAATCACAACGCACGCAGGCATCGACACTGGTGCGTACTGCGCATTTCTGCGAGCATGGCTGTCTTGTTTGTGGGCCTGGGGGCGCACGTCATGAAAGCCAGACATTGGATGGTCGCTGGGCTGATCGGCTTGGCCAGCATAGGCAACGTCATGGCCACGGACCTGGATCGTCAGGATCAGGGGGCCACGGAGCACGGAGCTATGGACAATGGGACGCACGACACCGGTGGTGCCGCGGGCGGCGATGCACTGCTGTCGGCGCATGATGGCGGCGGTTCGCGGCATGCCACGGAGACGGACAGTGCCACCGAAACGGAGCGGCACGGTGCTGGGGGCGGTAGCGAGCGCTCCGGGCGTGCCTCTTCCGCGCCAACCAGCGCGCGACCTGCCGCGATAGGCTGGCAGTCGCTGTTGCCAGGATCGATCCAGTGACCTTGCCGCACGCGGCGGTGGCGCTCACTCAGGCGGCAGTCTCACGCTGAAGCGCGCGCCACCGAAGTCGGGCGAGCGATCCACGGTAAGCTCACCGCGATAAGCGCGCACGATGTCCTGCACGATGGACAGACCGATGCCGTGCCCTTGCACGCGTTCGTCGCCGCGTACGCCACGTTGCAGCACCTTCTCGATCTTGTCCTCGGCGATGCCGGGGCCGTCGTCTTCGACGCTGAGCAGAAGGGCGGGGCGTCCGCGCCCGCCCTGGGGCTGGCCCTGCACCACCAGGAGTACGTGGTGGCGCGTCCACTTGAAGGCGTTTTCCAGCAGGTTGCCCATCAGTTCGAGCAGATCGTTCAGCTCACCGTGGAAGGCGACGCCATCCTCGATGTCGAATTCGCACAAGACGTTCTTGGCGGCGTAGACCTTCTCCAGGCTGCGCACCAGGTCTTCCGCGTGACTGGCAACCGGAATGGCCGCGGCGAAGGTCTGTCGCCCGGAAGTGGCGGCGCGGGCGAGTTGGTAGGCCACCAGATCGTTCATGCGCTGCACCTGGTCGAGTACGCTGCGACGCGCTGGCGTGGCGTCGGCCGATTCGAGCTGCGAGCGGATGACCGCCAGTGGCGTCTTCAGGCTGTGCGCAAGGTCGGCCAGCGTGTGCCGATAGCGGGTGCGCTGTTCGCGCTCGCTGTCGATGAAGGCGTTGATGCGTTCGGTGAGGCCGGTGAGTTCGAGGGGATACTGGCTGTCCAGGTGGTCGCTGTCGCCGTGCTCGACCCGGCTCATGTCGCTGGCCACCTTGCGCAGTGGGGTGAGGCTCCAGCGCAAGAGCAGCAGTTGCAGGACGATCAACAGCACGCCAAGCACCGACAACCATAGCGCCAGCGTGCGCCGGTACACCGCGTTCTCGCCTTCGAGCTGCTGCTCGGTCTGCGCCACCATCACGGTGGCCAGGGTGGATTTGCGGCCCGGGTAGTCGAAGGCCACGCCGATGGCGTAGTAGTAGAGCCGGCCCATGCGCGTTTCGACCGGGCCGGCGAATTGGCGCTGGCCAGGGGGCAGCGGCTGCAGAAAGTGGAAGTCGTGGCCGATGGCCGAGGCCGATTCCCAGCGGTAACCATCCGGGCCGAGAATCAGTGCATACAGGCCGGAGCCGGGCTGGGAGAATTTCTGTGGTGGCGAATCGGGCGGCAGCAGGCGGCCGTCGCGGTTGGCGTCGGTGTGGGTGATGATGTCGGTGATCGCGGCGTCGCGCAGCCGATCCTGCAGGTTGTTCAGCGCACTCTGCTTCTTGGCCACGGCCATGACCACGCCGACCAGGCCGAGAAAGGCCGCCAGCACGAAGCCGGTGGTGATCGCCGAGCGCGCCGCCAGCGAGAGCGGGCGGCGCGGTGCGGGCTTACTCGTCGTCGCCGTCGGTGCGGGGGATGGCAAAGCGGTATCCACGGCCACGCACGGTCTCGATGGGTTTCAGGTTGCCTTCCGGATCCAGCTTGCGGCGCAGGCGGCCGATGAAGACCTCCAGCACGTTGGAGTCGCGGTCGAAATCCTGCTGGTAGATGTGCTCGGTGAGGTCAGCCTTGGAAACCAGTTCGCCGGCGTGCAGCATCAGGTATTCCAGCACCTTGTACTCGTAGCTGGTGAGGTCGACCGGCTTGCCCTCGGCCGAAACGGTCTGCGCGGTGGTGTCGAGCTTGATCGGGCCGCAGGCCAGCACCGGCTTGGACCAGCCGCTGGCGCGGCGCACCAGTGCGTTGATGCGGGCCAGCAGTTCCTCCACATGGAAGGGCTTGACCAGGTAGTCGTCGGCGCCCTGCTTCAGGCCTTCCACCTTGTCCTGCCAGCCGCCGCGCGCGGTGAGGATCAGCACCGGGTAGCGCTGGCCCTGCTCGCGCAGCGCCCTGATGAGCTCCATGCCGCTCATCTTGGGCAGGCCCAGGTCGATGATGGCCAGGTCGAAGGGCACTTCGCGTCCGAGATAGAGTGCTTCCTCGCCGTCCTGCGCCGCGTCCACCGCGAAACCGTCGCGTTTCAGGCGTGCCGCCAGCGTTTCGCGCAGCGGCGCCTCGTCTTCCACCAACAGGATGCGCATTTCAGTGTCTCTCCTTGCCGCCGACATGGCGTGCGGGGGGCATTCGGCTGGCCGAGGCGGCTGGCCGCGCGGATTCGCCGTTGCCGGCGGGTACCGTCATCACACGTACGTGGCCCTCGGGCGTGAGTACCTTGATGCGGTATTCGGTACGCCGATCCCAGCGGCGGGATTCGGCCGACAACACCTGACCACTGGTTTCCTTCTGCACGCGGGTCACGGCCTGATCCAGGCTGAGGTCGCTGGCCACTCGTGCGGGGGGCTGCGCAGCGGCGACCGGACTTGCGACCAGCGCCAGCACCAGCCATGCCAGATGGATGTTGAATCGTTGCGTGCTCATGGTCTTGCTTGAACCACAGTCTGCCTTGGCCCGTTCAGTTTGGACAGGCCGGGCTGAATAGTGACCGGACGGGCGGCGGCTGTCACGTGACGCTCGCCATGGCCTGCTCCAGCAGCGCCCAGCCGGCACCGGGTCGGTGCGCTCCTTCGCTGAGCACGCGGCGGAAACCGCGTGCGCCCGGCTCGCCCTGGTAAAGGCCCAACACATGGCGAGTGATGTGCTTGAGCGCCGTGCCGCGCGCCAGTTCGGCTTCCACGTAGGGGCGCAGGCGTTGCAGCACGGACTGGCGCGAAGGCAGCGGCGCGCCATACAGCGCGTGTTCGAGCCGGGCGAGCAGGTAGGGATCGTGGTAGGCGGCACGGCCCAGCATCACGCCATCCACGTGGGCCAGTTGTTCCCGCACAGCCTCGACCGTGGCGATGCCGCCGTTGATCGCCACCACCAGGTCGGGGAACTCGCGCTTGAGGCGATGCACGCGCGGGTAGTCCAGCGGCGGGATCTCGCGATTCTCCTTGGGCGAGAGGCCTTGCAGCCAGGCTTTGCGGGCATGCACGGTGAGCACGCGCACGCCGGCTTCCCGCATGGTTTCGGCGAAGCGCTGCAGGTCGGCGTAGGCATCCTGTTCGTCCACGCCGATGCGGCATTTCACCGTGACTTCCACGGCCACCGCGTCGCGCATCGCCTTCACGCAGTCGGCCACCAGTGCCGGCTCGCGCATCAGGCAGGCGCCGAAGCGGCCCGATTGCACGCGATCGGAAGGACAACCCACGTTGAGGTTGATCTCGTCGAAGCCGGCCGCGGCACCCAACTGCGCCGCCGTGGCCAGCTCCAGCGGATCACTGCCGCCCAGTTGCAGCGCCACCGGATGTTCCTCGTGACTGTGCTCGAGCAGGCGCAGCGCGTGCCCGCGCACCAACGCCGCGCTGGTCACCATCTCGGTGTACAGCCGTGCGTGCGGCGACAGCAGGCGGTGGAAGAACCGGCAATGGCGATCCGTCCAGTCCATCATCGGGGCGACGGACAGGCGCCAGGGTTCGGGGTTCGGAGTTTCGCGGGGGTTGGCGGACACGGCGGGCCTTGATCGATCCCGCGGCTCGCTGCTGCGCCGGCGGGGAGGCCGGCAAGTGTGCCACCAGTGCGCGCGATCTGCGCGGATCGGCCGTGTGGCAGGCGGTTTTCTGCGAGTATGCTGGCGTTTTGCCGGGTGCCGCTGTTCGGTGCGCGGCGCCTGCCAACCCCAACTTCCGGAAACCGTCCCATGCAGATATCCCGCTCCCTGTACACCGCCGCCCTGGTTGCTGCGGCTGGCCTTTCCTTCACCCTGGCTGCGCCGGCGCATGCCGCCACTGCCGCCGCGCCGGCCGATACGCTGGTCGGCAACCCGGTGCCAGGCGTATGCATGCTCTCGCGCGAGGCGGTGTTCGCACAGGCCAAGGTGGGGCAGGCGGCCAGCGAACACCTGAAGCAACTGGCCGCCCAGCAGCAGTCGCAACTGGACAACCAGCGCAAACCGCTGGCCGCCGAAGTCCAGGCTTTCCAGGCGAAGTCGGCCTCGCTCAGCGAAGCGCAGCGCCAGCAGCAGGGCACGGCCTTGCAGCATCGTATGCAGGCGTTCCAGGGCCAGGTGAGCCAACTCGACGAGCGTGTCCAGCTGACCCGCGGCAAGGTGATGCAGCAGATCGGCGCGCAGGCCCAGCCCATCATCGCCAGCGCCTACCAGGACCACCACTGCGGCCTGCTGCTCAACCGTGATGCGGTGCTGGGCGGCAATGTGAGCAACGACCTCACCGCCGAGGTGGTGCACGGCCTGGACGCCAAGATCACCACGCTGAACTTCGAACTGGAGCCGCTGCCGGCCCAGGCGCAGCCTGCCGGCAAGTAATCGCCCCCGCATGCTGGCCGCGTGCCTGTGCGCCGGCCAGCAACCCCAAAGGAATACACACCATGCCTCATGCCGCCTTTTATCCGATCGGCACGCCCGGCACGCCATGGGGGCCGGCCGAGGTCGCTGCCTGGCGCGCGCGTCAGGTGCGCCAGCGCAGTTACGTGGACGATGTGGTAGCGCGCATCGACGCGTTGCGCGCCGGCTTCGACGTGAGCCAGTACGGCCAACTCGACTACGCGCCCGAACGCTATCCGCTTTACGCGGTGCGCAGCCGAGGCTGGCGCGACGGGCTGCCGCTGATGGTGGTCACCGGCGGCGTGCACGGCTACGAGGCCAGCGGCGTGCACGGCGCGCTGCAATTCCTGGAGCGTCACGCCGGGCGTTACGCCGGGCGCATCAACCTCCTGGCAGTGCCCTGCGTGAGTCCGTGGGGCTACGAGCGCATCCACCGCTGGAACCCGGCGGCGCTCGATCCCAACCGCAATTTCCGTGCGGGCAGCCCTGCGCCGGAATCGGCTGCGCTGTGGTCGCTGCTGGCGCCGCTGGCCGCGCAGGTGCGCATGCATATCGACCTGCACGAAACCACCGACACCGACGAGAGCGAGTTCCGCCCCGCGCTGGCAGCGCGCGACGGCAAGGACTACGCGCCCGGCACCATTCCCGACGGCTTCTACCTGTGCGCGGACAGCGCACGCCCCGAGCCGGCTTTCCAGCAGGCGGTGATCGCGGCGGTGGCCAAGGTCACCCACATCGCCCCGGCCGATCCGGACGGCACCATCATCGGTTCCCCGGTGGTGGCGCACGGCGTGATCGAATACGCCTGCCGCGAGCTGGGGTTGTGCGCCGGCATCACCGAGGCGCACTACCGCACCACCACCGAGGTCTACCCCGACAGTCCACGCGCCACGCCCGCGCAGTGCAACGATGCGCAGGCGGCGGCGGTTGGCGCGGCCATCGACTACGCGCTGGGAATACGCTGACCACGCGACAGCAGGGGTTGCACGGCGGCTGTGGTGTTGGCGCCAGAACTGGTCAGAGTTGCAGGGGGTACAAGAAACCTGGCGCGTAAATTCATGCTGATTAGGTGTGCGTTCGACCGCACATGAGCGATTGACAGTCGGCGATACGATGAATAACAACAAATGGTTGTGGGCACTTAATGCAATTTGATCGTGTGCGTAATATTTTGCGGCTAACCATGCCTAAGAAAATTTCCTATGGATGTATGCGAACGAGCCATTAACCTTTAGACGACGCGATACATGCAAAGTGTTTCGTTGACCGTATCAAAGCGCCGTATCGAACCAACAGGGAGTCGGGTTTGTCGCAGGAATTGTTTCGACAGGAAGTCACTGAGGCGAATGGCTTGGAACGATCAGCCTCGCCACTCCGCTGTCGTTCGTATGGTGGCTCTTGCTGGCATTGACGATGGCTACTGTCATCGTGCTGTTTCTGACCTTCGGCCACTACACCCGCCGCGAATCAGTCACCGGCCAGTTGTTGCCGCACGAAGGGCTGCTCACGCTAACAGCACAAACCACCGGGACGGTGACACTGGCTTTGGTACATGAGGATCAGCGTGTCACCGCTGGGCAACCGCTGGCTGAAATTTCCGCCAACCTCGATACCAGCATGGGCGACACCCATGAATTGGTTGACACCCAACTGCGTGCACAGGAAGCGCAGGCCCGTGTCACCCTCGCCAACTTGCAACCCCAGACAGAGGCTTCAACCGAAGGCCTGCGCAGCCGCATCGGCATGCTGCGTACGCAGGTCGACCAGTTGGACAGTCAGCTGGTGCTGCAACGCCAACTGACCGAAACCGACTCGAACCTGTTGAGAAGTATCTCGCCTCTGAAAAAGAGTGGAGAGATTTCCACGGTCGAATTCAGCCAGTATCAGGCAACCGTTTTGGCCCAAAAAAGCCAGACCAAAGCGGTCATGAGCCGGCGTCTCACTATTCAACAGCAATTGAGTAGTTTGCGGGCGCAGATGACGCAATTGCCGCTCACCACAGCGGCCCAGGCCAGTCAATTGCGCGAAAAACTCGCGCAGTTGGATAGTCAGATTGCCGAGAACGCAGCCGAGCGCGGCACCGTGCTGCACTCCCCGCAAGCAGGCACCGTCTCCGCCCTGCTGGTGAAGGCTGGACAAAACGTTTCGATAGGGCAGCCTTTGCTGTCGATTTTGCCACAAGGCTCTGAGCTCGAAGCCCAATTGTTGGTGCCCAGCAGTGCGACCGGATTCATTGAGCCGGGAAATCGCGTAGTGCTTCGTTATCAGGCGTACCCATACCAAAAATTTGGCCAGCAATACGGCAAGGTCATACAGGTTTCCCGCAGCGCACTTACCTCTGCTGAGGCTGCTTTGCTGTTGGGCCGTACTGCCAAGTCTCCACTATATCGCGTGATGGTCGCGTTCGTGGGTGAAGTGTGACACGCCGATTATTGGGGCGGCGTATATCCCAAGCCAATAAGCGAAGGAAAAGGAGCAATACATGCGTGATCTTACTGTTGGCGAGATAAGCCAGGTCGGCGGAGGGTCGTTTTCGTGGAACGATATATGGAACGCAATCAAGAAATACTTTAACGATAGTTCTTCTTCAGGTGAGTCGCAGAATCCCTGCGGCCCGGGAGTGGAGTGGCATATGCAGGATAACAGAACCGGTTCTGATGGTGCTGTTAGTGTTGGGGTGGTTTCGGAGGGGGCGGGAAGCTTTACCTTCCAGTACCATCATACGACGGGTGGCGGCGTGACCCAGTCGTGCACATTGCCTCTTGGTGGGGCGCCTGCCCATGGCGGCAGCGCCGGGAATAGCTCGGCCATGTCGCAATAGCGATAGAAGCTGATTTGGATTGCCGCCGCCTTTCCTCGGAGATGGGCGGCGGCATTTTTTTGATTGGAGGTGGATGACCGTGAGACTTGCGTGGATTCGCATGGCGGGCGCCTGCGTGGCTATGGTGTGCGTTTGCAGCTGTGGCGTAGATAGACACCAAAGAGTGCTTGCGCCATTTGACCAGCTGAATCATGCCGTATTGCGTGGCGACATCAAGCTTCTGCCAGACTGCCGAGGCGACAAATGTGCCCCAGCCATGAAATGGCTTGTGAAAGCGACGGCTGCCAGAATCAATTGGAAGTTGGCCGACTCGTTAGCCATGTCACAACATTGCGAGGCGTTGTCGCGAAAAAGCGGCGTCACAAGCGTGGTCAACTTGACGATAAATTACGCGTGCGCGCGACTGGTCAATCAGAATGCCACTAATTTACGTGGCTTCGACGGGAACGTTGAAACTATCGGAATGCTGGCGGCGTCCTTTGAGCAGCTTTACAGGAACCACGTCCCCGGGACGGACGGAACGCCGCTGAAAAATGCCATCATCCGCGAATCCAGGAGACTGGCCGGAGTTGGCGTTTTACCTGAGCGCGTGGTGCATGATGGAACGGCCAGGGCGGTTGAATTAGCGGCAGCCCCTGGTGCTGATGCTTCGAAGGTCGTGACCAAGAATCCTGCTTTTCCATTGGTTCACGTGAACATCAATGGGAAAATTTTGACTTTGCTCATGGATACTGGCGTAGGCTCGACGGTTCTTTCGTCATCCGCCGCGAAGAAAGTGGGGGCGAATTATGTGGCCGGCGCCGTATCAATGAACGCTGACATCGAAGGGCGAGTGGCGCCGAGCGCCGTGGCAACCGTTGCTTCGCTATCGTTTGCCGGCGTGACCATAAACAACGAATCGGTCGATGTCGCCGAGAGCGCCGGTGGCGGGCCGTATGATGGAATTTTGGGCCTGGATGTTCTTGACAAGATCGGGTCGTTCGAGTTGACGCCGACGCAATTTATCGCGAACCCCGTGTTTCCGAACGGTTGCGCCAAAGACATCACCATGGTGACCGATTTTGGCGGACCCATGGCTTTGATATCCATTCCCGGCGTGAGGTTCAACGGCAGCCCGGTTGTAGCTATTTTGGATACAGGAAATTCCATATCCGACGTGATGCCCACGTTGCAGTTTGCACAGCGGTTCGGGCTCAAGGCGTCCGGTGGTGATGTCGACATCAATATTCGTGGCAATAACGGTATCTACGCACTGAAAACCATGGCGGTCAAAGGGTCGGTTGATTTATTTGGAGACAGCCGCGAGCGAACGATGATCGTTGCTGCCAGCTATCCAGACAAGGCAATTGATTTGAATGTAGGGATGCCCTATTTCCGTGGCAAGGATCTTTATGTTGACCTCAGACGCATGGTTATGTGCGTCACCCCCGATGTGCGATTGGCGGGGAAAAAGAAAGGGGTGGAATTCGAGGTTTCCACGCCGTAACTATCAAGCCCCCTTTTGCCCAATGCTCCGAGCTTGACTGTCGGACTCCGCCAGGTGGTTTGACCATGCTGGCCGAAGGCCGGGACGACGGTGCGTGTGGAGGCGGGTTGGCTGGGGATGCTGGTGGGGGCGTGATGGGCTTTGCAGGTCATGCTTCGGACTGAGTAAGCCATGGATGTCGGCGTGATGGTATAAAGCGTGGTCGCGCGCACGCTTTGCGCTGCGCGGTTTCCGATAATACGGGTTTGGCCGGCGCCGTGCCGGCGTGCTTGTTCAGCGAGGGGAGTCGTGTGCAGGCCCAGGCAGCACTGTCTTCCGAGTGGCGCGATTGGATCATCGAGAATCTCGCGCGCGGCTGCGCGCCGCAGATGTTGGTGGAGGACATGGTGCGCCAGCGTTTCGACCGCAGCGAAGCCAGCGCGCACGTGATGCGGCTGGCCTTGCGCGAGGTGGGCGTGCCCGATGCGCCGGCGCCTGCGCCGGGTGCGGGCGCGGCCAGGCCCGCCGCCTACGTCGACGAGACGCCGCGACTGCCGGCCGACAACGTGATCCGCACCCACGATCGCGACGTGCGCGTGGCGCTGCGGCTGGCAAAGCCTGCGTTGGCGGTGCTGCATGACGTGCTGAGCGGTGAGGAGTGCGCCGAGCTGATCCGCCGCTCGCGCGACAAGCTGGCGCGTTCCACTACGGTGGACCCGCAATCGGGCCGCTACGAGGTGATCGCCGAGCGCACCAGCGAAGGCACCTTCTTCGAGCGCGGCGCCGACGACTTCATCGCGCGCATCGAGCGCCGCCTGGCCGAGCTGATGGGCATGCCGGTGGAAAACGGCGAAGGCCTGCAGATCCTGCACTACGGCGTGGGCGGCGAATACCGCCCGCATTTCGACTACTTCCCGCCCGACGATCCGGGCAGCGCGGCCGTGATGGCCACCGGCGGCCAGCGCGTCGCCACCCTGGTGATGTACCTGAACGCGGTGGAGGACGGCGGCGGCACCATCTTCCCCGAGCTGGGGCTGGAGGTGCTGCCGCAGCCCGGTTCGGCCGTCCATTTCGAATACTGCAACAGCCTCGGCCAAGTCGATCCGCGCACCCTGCACGGCGGTGCGCCGGTGCGCGCGGGCGAAAAGTGGATCGTCACCAAATGGGTGCGCCAGCGTCGCTACGGCTGACCAGGCGCGGTCACACCGGTGAAGTTCAGCAGGTCGCCGCTGCTGGTGCGCAGTTCGAGTTGCGGCGCCATGCCGCGTATCGTCACGGTGATGGCGGGATGACCTTCCAGACGGGAACTGATTTGGCCGTCCAGACGGTTCAGCGCCGGATCGGCGCAAGCCATCATGGTGTGGCGCATGGCGGACACCTGCAATTGCCCGTCCGCGACGCGGTAGTTGCCGCTCATGCCGTTGCAGCCGCCGGATACGCGCAGGCTGTCCTGGGTGAAGTCCAGCTGCAGCGGCTTGTCCGCGCGCACGAACAGCGCATCGATGCGCTGGCCATGGGCATCGGTGGCCTGGGCCAGGCGCCAGTGCTGGCGACCCAGCATGGCGGCATCGGGCGCATGCGTGACGATGCCCTCCGAGGCCTTGGGCGGCCCGCCAGCGGCGGGTGCGGCCGGGGCGATGGCGCAGGCGGCGAGGACGAGCGGCAGCAGCAACAGGTGGTGGCGCATGGCGATGTTCCAGTGGTGGCGGGCCAAGCTTAGGTCATCCGCACACGGGAGCATGGCGTCGCGCGCGGGCTGGTTCGACGGTATTCATGCACGCGGACATGGCGGACAATGACCGTCGGTTTTGCCGCGCGCGGGGTGCGCATGCTGAAGATGGTGGGCTTCGACGGCGACGACACGCTGTGGCGCAGCGAGGACTACTACCGCGCCGCCAGCGCCGAGTTCGCCGCCATCGTGGGCGGCTATGTCGACGTGGCCGATGAGGCGGTGCACGCGCGCATGCTGGCCACCGAGCGGCAGAACCTGGCGCTGTTCGGCTACGGCGCCAAGGGCATGACACTGTCGATGGTGGAAACCGCGATCGCGCTCAGCGACGGGCGCATCGGCGCGGCCGACATCCACCGGCTGGTGCAACTGGGCAAGCAGTTATTGCAGCATCCGGTGGAACTGTTGCCGGGTATCCGCGAGGCGGTGGCGGCGGTGGCAGCGCGGCATCCGGTGGTGCTCATCACCAAGGGCGACCTGTTCCACCAGGAGAAGAAGGTGGCCGAGTCGGGCCTGGCCGGGCTGTTCCGTCGCATCGAGATCGTGTCGGAGAAGGACACGGGCACCTATCGCCGCCTGCTCGACGAATTCGGCATCGCGGCGCACGAGTTCGCCATGGTGGGCAATTCGCTGCGCTCGGACATCGAGCCGGTGTTGCGCCTGGGCGGCTGGGGCGTGCATATGCCCTACCACGTGACCTGGGCGCACGAGTTGGAGAACGGCCTGGATGCCAGCCATGCGCCGCACCTGCGCAGCGTGGCCAGTGCGGCGGAGATCCCGGTCGCGCTGGCGCAACTGGCTGAGCTGGCGGCATGAGCGCCGGGCCGCCGCGCCTGGTGCTGGACACCAACGTCTGCCTCGATCTTTACGTCTACGGCAACCCGCATTGCGCCGCATTGCACGCGACGCTTGCGGCTGGAAGGCGGTGGGCGCTGACCAACGCCGCCTGCCGCGACGAATGGCTGCGCGTGCTCGACTATCCGCAGCTCGCGCTGGATGCGGCGCGCCGCGCGGCGGCCGCGGCGATGTTCGACGCGCAACTGCGGATGTGGGCGGAGCTTGCCCCGCCGGGGGCGCCCGCCTTGCCCCGCTGCAGCGACCCGGACGACCAGAAGTTTCTCGAACTGGCGCAGGCCTGTGGCGCGCAGCACCTGCTCACCCGCGACAAGGCACTGCTCAAGCTGGGCAAGCGCGCGCGGCGCGAGCACGGCTTCGACATCCTCACGCCGCAGGCTTACGCCGCGCTGGGGGCGTCGGGCGCGTCGGCGAAGCCGGTGTAGTTTTCGGGAAACACCGGCGTGCCGTCCTCCTCCAGCGCCAGCACGGCCGCCAGCGCGGCGTCCGCGGCGCATTCGGCCACGTCCTGCTGGCGGAAGCTGCGGTTCTCGCAGATCGCGTAGTACACGGGGAAGCCGTGGCCGTGCGGCAGCACCGCCAACCAGGCGGTGTAGCGCGAGCCTTCGAGGCTGGCGCCGGAGCGCACGGTGAAATCCAGGAATTCGCGTTCGGCCATGGTTCCGGTCCGGCGTGGCGTGGGGCGCCAGTGTACGCGCTGCGTCGACATTTCCTGTGCGAATCTGGTTTTGTCCCGGTTGCAGGAGCGTGTCATGCCGGTCCCCTGGCGCATCGATTGTCCCTACTGCGGCGAGATCATCGAGTTGCTGCTCGACGAATCGGAGCCGGATCAGTGCTACATCGAGGATTGCGCCGTGTGCTGCCGGCCCATCGTGCTGGCGGTGGCGTTCGACGCGGGCGGCGTGCCGCGGGTGCACTCCGCGCGCGAGGATGACACCTGAGCGCAGGTGGATAACCGGTTCGTCTGCTGCGCCCGCGCGACGGCGCTCGAATTGTTCGCGGGCGCTGGCGTGGCCTCAGTCGATGGCCGCCACCCGCGCGATGCCCTGCGCCGCCAGTGCGGCGCGGGTGGCGTCGTCGCTGGACGGCGTCACCGGGCGGCTGAGCTCCCACAGCATGCCGGCGCGGAAGCCTTGCGCCACCGCGTCCTGTGCCGTCCACAACACGCAGACGTCGCGCGCCAGGCCACACACCAGCACATCCTCCACGCCGCGCTCGCGCAGCCAGCCGGCGAGGCCGGTGGCGGGACGTGTGCCGTGCGGGCCGTGGTTTTCGCGGAAGGCACTGTAGGAATCCACCTGCGGATCGCTGCCCTTGCGCAGGATCAGATCCGCCGCCGACCAGTCGATGTCCGCATGCAGCGTCGCGCCCGGCGTGCCCTGCACGCAGTGATCCGGCCACAACGTCTGCGGCTGGCCGTGCAGTGCGATCTGCTGGAACGCCTGCGTGCCGGGATGCGCGCTGGCGAAGGAGGCGTGGCCAGCCGGATGCCAGTCCTGGGTGGCCACCACGTGGCGGAAGCGGCGCGTGGCGAGCAGGAGCGCAATGCCCGGCACGATGGCGTCACCCTCGTGGCAGGCCAGCGCGCCGCCGGGCATGAAATCCGGCTGTACGTCGACCACGATCAGGGCGGTGCGTTCGGTGATGGCGTCAGGCATGGCGATCCCGCGTGCGAGGCAAGGGCGCGAGTCTAGCGCGGGCATAATGCGGGTCGGCACCGGTGGAACAGGACGCAATGAATTACGACCAGACGTGGATGGGCTATGGCTGGGTCGGCGGCCTCGAAGCGGGCGCGATCAGCCTCGTCGCCGGCTTCGTGCTGTACCTGCTGTTGCATGGGCCGGGCCGGCGCCACGGCTGGAGCGCCGGACGCCGCATCGGTTGGGCCTATCTCGCCGCGCTGGCGCTCAGCGCCCGCAAGGATCTGTGGAACCTGTTCTATTTCAACTACGGCCGCCTGCAGTCGCTGCAGTTGCTGCAGGCCAAGCTGGCCGAAGTACACGATCCCGACGGCATCGGCACGCGCGTGCTGTGCGAGCTGGTTGGCGCGGCGGTGGGCGTGTTGCTTGGCTGGTGGCTGGCCGGGTTGCGCAAGGATTCATAACAGCGGGTCGAACAGCCGCGCCACGTGCATCAGCACGCGATGCAGGTAGGGCGCGTCCTGGTATTCGCACCGCGTCACTTCCATCGCCCTGGCGAAATCGGCGACGAGCATGGCTTCGACGTCGCCGGCGAAGGCCGTGTCCAGCGCCAGCGCACTCACCTCGAAGTTCAGCCGGAACGAACGGCTGTCGAGGTTGATGCTGCCCACCGCGGCGCAGTCCCCGTCCACCAGCAGCACCTTCTGGTGCAGGAAGCCGGGCAGGTAGCGAAACACGCGCACACCGGCGCGCAGTGCGTTGTGGGCGTGCAGGGTGGAGGCGAGGAACACGGTGCGGTGGTCGGGTCGCGCCGGGATCAGCACGCGCACGTCCACGCCGCGCAGCACGGCCAGGCGCAGCGCGGCGCGCACGGCGGTGTCGGGCACAAAGTAGGGCGTGGTGAGCCACAGTCGTCGTCGCGCCGCGTTGATGGTGGCGACGAAGAACAGCGAGCCGGTTTCCTGCGGGTCGGCCGGACCGCTGGCGATGGCGAGCACGCGCGTCGCGCCGCAGCCGGCGGGGGCGTCATGTTGCGGCGGCGGCGCGCCGGTGATCCATTGCCAGTCGTCGGCGAACAGCTGCTGCAGGTCGGCCACCGCCGGGCCGCGGATTTCCAGGTGGGTGTCGCGCCAGGGCGCCAGCGGTGGCTTCAGGCCCAGGTATTCGTCGCCCACGTTGAGGCCACCGACGTAGGCGCGTTCGCCGTCCACCACGACGATCTTGCGGTGGTTGCGGAAGTTGAGCTGGAAACGGTTGCGCCAGCGCCGCGTGGCGAAGGGATGGATCGCCACGCCGCCGGCGCGCAGCGCCTCGACGTAGTGGCGCGGCAGGTCGTGGCTGCCCACGCCGTCGTACAGCACGCACACGCGCACGCCGGCGGCGGCGCGTTCCAGCAGCGCCTGCTGCATGCGTCGGCCCAGGCCGTCGTCGTGGAACACGAAGAACTGCACCAGCACGGTGTGCCGTGCCTGCGCGATGGCGCCGAGGATGGCGTCGAAGGTGGCCGCGCCATCGAGCAGGAGGCGCAGCGCGTGGCCGTCGCGGAACGGTCGTCCCTGCATCGCCACCAGCGCGCTGAAGCGGCCGGCGCCATCGTCCGGCGGATCGGGGCGTGCGCGTGGCGCGTCGTTGCGATGGGTGTCGAGGTAACCGCGAAAGCGGCTGGCGCCGAGGAACAGGTAGGGCAGCAGGGTGAGCTCGGGCAGCAGCAGCAGACCCAGTACCCAGGCGATGGTGCCTTGCGGCGTGCGCGTGTGCATCAACGCGTGGGCGGCGGCGAGCACGCCGGCGAGGTGCAGCAGCAGGGCGAGGTCGCCGATCGGGCCGAAGCTCATGGTGCTCCTCTGAAAACCTCACGTGCCCGCGACACGCGGCGCTGCCGTGCGCGATCGAGTGCGGTAGCGCGCGACCCATAGAACCGGAACTGCGCCGGACCCGGCGACCCGAGGCACTGGCCGGATGCCGGCGCGTCGAGGGTTTCATGGCAACGCGCGCTACTCCGCCAGCAGTTGGTCGGCCACGACGCGCGCCTGCTGGCGGATTTCCGGCATCGCGGTGGACTCCCATAGCGTACCGCGCAGCAGGCTGCCAATGGCGTAGAAGCGCGGCCAGGCGCCGCCGTCGTGCCGCAGGCGGCCTTCGCGCGTGGCTTGGCAGCCCAACCCCTGCGGGTCGGGCAGCACGTGGCGGTTGAGCACGAGCTGGTGCAGCAGCGGGTCGGCGGTGGCGCCTACGTCGAGCTCCATGCCGGTGGCCTGCACCACGAGGTTGGCGTGCAGTTCTTGCATGGCGTCGCCGCCGGGGGCATGCAGCGCGAGGAGCAGGCCATCGTCCTGCGCAACAACGGCATGGACGCGGCCGCGCTGGCAGTGCAGGCGGCCGGCGCCAGCCAGTGTGGCGAGGCCGTCGGCCGTCGGCATCGGCATGCGATGGCGTGCGCGTTCCCAGACCCAGCTCAGGTGACGCAGGAAACGCGCCCGCTGATCTGGTGGCAGCGCGGCCCATAGCGCGCTGGCGTGCGGGCGCAAGGCATCGATGGCGCAGCGCCAATCTTCCTCTTGCGCCATGGCTTCGCGCACCATCGGCAACCATGCGCGGACATCGGCGGCGTCCAGCATGGCGTCGGCCAGCGCGGTGCCGTCGCCGACTGGCGGCATGGCGACGGGTGCGTGGGGCTCGGGCAGGCGGCCATGACGCGAGATGGCGGTGAAGCGCGTGGTGGGCCAGCGCGCGGCCAACTCCAGCAGCACGTCGGCGGCGGTGAGCCCCAGCCCGATCACGACCACATGGGCCGGGGCTTCGATCGGCGTCGGCGCGGCCAGCCATGGCCAGGGATCGAGCACGTAGCGACCGCTGGCCAGCGCCGCGCGGGCCACGCCGGGCAGGGGGCGTGGCGAGAGGCTGCCGACGGCCAGTACGGCGGCATCCACGCGACGGGTTTCCTCGCCGCAGAAGACGGTGGCGCCATCGACTTCGGGCACCACGGCATGCGCGCGGCGGGGGATCTGGTGCACGTCGTGGCCGCGCGCCTTGCCCAGCGCCAGCGCCTGCGTGATTTCGGCCTCCAGATAGTCGCCGTAGCGATGGCGCGGCAGGAAGGCGGTGCCGGTGAGCTGCGGGCTCGTGCCGCGCACGAAATCGAGGAAGCCCTGCGGCCGGTTGGCGAACATGCCCATGGTGGCGGCGCGCACGTCGAGCAGGTGGCGCTCCGAGGTCGTGGCGTAGGCCACGCCACGGCCCGGCGTGCCGTCACCGGTGTACCAGTCCAGGTGCAGGGGCGGTGTGTCGGGGCGTTCCAGCAGCTCACCCAGCAAGGCGGCCGCCGCCGCGCCACCGCCGATGAGGGCGATGCGGCGACGCATGCCGGGAGCGTGGTCGGCGGCAATCATCCGGGCGGCAAAGCCTGCCACGCAGGGCATTTCCCAGCCGCTCCCTGCTCCATGGAACGGCTACGGAACGGCGCACTGCCGCCGACCTGCCCGCGCATGTTGCTGCCGTCCACGTGTTTGGCCGTGGGACATCGGGGGTGGCGGGTGTCGCGCGAGGTTGGCCGGCGATTGCCCATGCGGAGCCTCGGTGTGGCGGTGTCGGGGCAGTGGAGCACGGCACCCGTTAAACGGCCGTAAGCCGCGGTGGCCACGGGTGGCCAGCGGGTTGTGGGGAAACGGCCTGCCCGCGCGACGCGTGGAGCGATCGCCGACCGACCAGGCGCACATAGGTCCGGCCGACGGCTTGACGAAGTGCGGGGATGTGCTTGGGCGACCAACGACAAGGGCGCCTTGTGGCGCCCTTGTCGTTGGTCACAACGTTGGCCCGGAACTCAGAAGCGGTATTCCGCGCTGGCCGAGATCATGTCGGTGCTGAGGTCGACGTTGCTCTTCTTGGCGTGGAAGTAGTCGTAGTCGAGGCCCACGCTGAGGTTCTGCGTGAGGCGGTAACCCACGCCGGCGCCGGTGTACCAGCTGGTCTGGCTCAGGCTCTTGTTGATCGGGTTCACGTCGTTGCTCAGGCCGTGGCCGGTCCAGCTGTAGACGCCGGCGCGGCCGCTCAGGTACCAGTTCGGGTTGAGGTCGAGCTGGGCATTGGCGCCGGCCGTCCAGCCGTGCAGCGAGGACTTGCCCGGGGCGATCACCGGCGAGCTGTTGAAGATGTTCCTGGCGTGGATGTTGCCCAGGTCGTTGTAGCCCACCTCGGCGCCCAGCGCGAAGTTCGGCGCCAGCGACCAGCGGTAGCCGCCGTTCAGCGCGTAACCGGTGTCGTGGTTGTCGTACGGGCCCTGGTTGATGGCGGTACGGCCGATGTTGCCATTGATGAACCAGCCGCCATGGTCGCTGGGCGCGTTCTGCGCGAAGGCGGCGGGGACGGACAGCAGGCCGCTGGAGGCAAGGGCAAGGGCGAGCAAGGTCTTCTTCATGGAGTGTCTCCTGTTATTTGGGAGCGGCGCCCGACAGGGGGAGGGAGGCGCCGCGTGACCGGCGGCACTGTGGCGGCCGGTCACGTCGCTTGGATGGTTGCCAGGCCGGTAAGTTTCAATACCGATTGGTTCAGTATTAAGTTTCGATTAACCTTGGCGCTGGCCGCGCGCTCTTGTGCGGCGCGACAGTGCGTGCCGGATCGGCGACAATGGACGCTTTCCGTTGCCCCCGGAGCGCTTTGTCATGACCACCCGTCGCCAACTCGCCAATGCCGTGCGCGCCCTCGCCATGGACGCCGTGCAGCAGGCCAATTCCGGCCACCCTGGCATGCCGATGGGCATGGCCGACATTGCCGAGGTGCTGTGGAACGACTTCCACCAGCACAACCCGGCCAACCCGCACTGGGCGAACCGCGACCGCTTCCTGCTCTCCAACGGCCATGGCTCGATGCTGCAGTACGCGCTGCTGCACCTGGCCGGCTACGCCTTGCCGATGGAGGAGCTGAAGCGCTTCCGCCAGCTCGGCTCGCGTACCCCCGGCCACCCCGAGGTGCACCACACGGTCGGCGTGGAAACCACCACCGGCCCGCTGGGCCAGGGCATCGCCAACGGCGTGGGCTTCGCGCTGGCCGAGAAGGTGCTGGCCGAGCGCTTCAACCGCCCCGGCTTCAACGTGGTGGATCACCACACCTGGGTGTTCTGCGGTGACGGCTGCCTGATGGAAGGCATCTCGCAGGAGGCGATCTCGCTGGCCGGCACCTGGCGGCTGGGCAAGCTCACCCTGATCTACGACCACAACAACATCTCCATCGACGGCGAGGTGCCGGGCTGGTTCACCGACGATACCGCCGCGCGTTTCGAAGCCTGTGGCTGGCACGTGGTGCGTGATGTGGACGGCCATGACGCCGCCAGCATCAAGGCCGCGCTGGCCGCCGCCAAGGCCGAAACCGGCAAACCCTCGCTGGTGATGTGCAAGACCCTGATCGGCTTCGGCTCGCCCAACAAGGAAGGCAAGGAATCCAGCCACGGCGCGCCGCTGGGCAAGGACGAGATCGCGGCTACCCGCGACATGCTGGACTGGCACTACGCGCCGTTCGAGATCCCCGCCGAGATCTACGCCGGCTGGGACGCCAAGGTCGCCGGCGCGAAGCGCGAAGCCGCCTGGAACGCGCTGTTCGCCGACTACGCCAGGGCTTTCCCCGAGCTGGCTGCCGAGTTCAACCGCCGTCAGGCCGGCACGCTGCCCGCCCACTGGGCCGCCGAGTCGCAGGCCTATGTGGAAAAGATGCAGCTGGAAGGCCCGGAAGTGGCCAGCCGCAAGGCCTCGCAGATGGCGCTGAACGCCTTTGGCCCGCTGCTGCCGGAACTGATCGGCGGCTCGGCCGACCTGGCCGGCTCCAACCTCACCCTGTGGAAGGGTTCGGTCAGCGTCACCGAGGCCAATCCCAACGCCAACTACATCCACTCCGGCGTGCGCGAGTTCGGCATGACTGCCATCGGCAACGCGCTGGCGCTGCACGGCGGTTTCATTCCGTATGACGCCACCTTCCTGGTGTTCTCCGACTACGCCCGCAACGCGGTGCGCATGAGCGCGCTGATGCCGGCGCACAGCATCCACGTCTACACCCACGACTCCATCGGCCTGGGCGAGGATGGCCCCACCCATCAGCCGGTGGAGCACCTGGCCACGCTGCGCTACATCCCGGGCAACCGTGTGTGGCGCCCCTGCGACGCGGTGGAGTCGGCGGCGGCGTGGAAGGACGCCATCGAGCACCGGGACGGCCCCTCCTGCCTGGTGTTCTCGCGCCAGAACCTCAAGCACCAGCAGCGCACGCCGGCGCAGCTCGCCGCCATCACGCGCGGCGCCTACGTGCTGTCCGACCCAGCCGACACCAAGTTCAAAGCCATCCTGATCGCCACCGGTTCCGAAGTGGAGCTGGCGATGGAAGCCATGCGCACGCTGGCCCAGCAGGGCGTGCCGGTGCGCGTGGTGTCGATGCCGTGCACCGAGGCCTTCGACGCGCAGCCGCTGGAATACCGCGAAGCCGTGCTGCCCGGCTGGTGCCGCGCCCGCGTGGCGGTGGAAGCCGGCACCGCCGACTTCTGGCGCAAGTACGTGGGCCTGGACGGCGAGGTGATCGGCATGACCACCTTTGGCGCCTCCGCCCCGGCCGACCAGCTGTTCGAGCACTTCGGCATTACCGTGCCGCATGCGGTGGACGCGGTGAAGCGCGTCATCGGCTGACGGCAGGCGCCGCGCCACAAAAAACGCCGCGTTCGACGCGGCGTTTTTTGTGGCGCGCGACCGATGCTGGCGGTGGCCTCGCGCGACCTGATTGGCAATGAAACTCAGCCGGCACCGCGCCGTTCTCGCTCACGGCGCCTTGATTGATCCACTTATCTGCCGGCACGCCCGCCGACGTGCGAAGGCGGGGTACGTTCAGGCTGTCGAATAGCTTGATGGGGCGAGATGACGGTGGCGGGCAGGGGCGCCGGCTCGTAGTAAAAGTCGTTGCCAAGTACGGTCTTGTAAAAGAGAAACTGTCGTCCTGGTGACCCGCTTCCCGAAGTGCGCCAAGCCACCAGCGTGCCGGGTGATGGGTCACGGTAATCGGTGGATTGGGCGATGGTGATGGCTGTTTGCACGAAGTCGGCATAGGCCGCGTGGCGGCGATCATGCGGATTGTTGGCGATCGCCAGTTCGGCTTCCAGATTCCTGCGGATGGCTGCACTGTACGCGGGGTAGCTCCCAAATCCTTGGAACTGGCCTCTGGCCTTGATGATGCCAGCGATATGGGTGGCACCCCGGGCTCCGAACGGGGCCGGGTTGCGAAGGCGGTTCCAGAGTACGGCGTCCATCAATTGCATGGCTTCACGGGCAGCTTCCGGTGCGTAGCTGGCGTAACCGGGGCCGGGGCATTCCGCCAGCAGGATGCGTGCTTCTGCCCCAGCGTCGGTGTTGCGGTCGGGCAGGGTGATGGCTTGGGGTGTGGCGGGCGTCGGAGCGTTCACGTCATTCAGTGACCGTGCTGCAGCGTGGCTGGGCTGACCATGAGCCCGCTGTGGCGGCAGCGTGACATCTGTTGCGCGACCCAAGTGCGCGTCACGCGGTAAGAGCTGCCGTGAAGTTGGTCTTCCGACGCCACGACGTCGGCGGTCAGATCGAGTATTCGGCGTGAGCCAATCAAGGTGGACGCGCCGCCACCCCAAAGGATCATGCGCTGCCCGCGAGGCCAGATCACCCATGCCCAGCGTGTTCCGTCGGCGGCCTGTTCGCCGATGATGCATACCTGCCAGTCGTGGGGCGCGTGCTGACTGCGCAGATAAGCGAGCAAGGGGGCCTGGTAATGGGCAAAGGCCGGATCACTGGCCAGCCGAAACGTGGTTGGCGCCGGTGCGTCTGCACCATGTGCGAGGCGTAGTGGTGCACCGGCGCACAGGGCGAAGGTCAGTGCGAAAAGAGGGGATATGCGCATCCTGGCTTGGCCTTGGAGGAGTCGGTTGCGGCAAAAAATTTAGCTTGCGCCCTGAAGATTTGACTGGCAAGCGGCCACCCAATACGCAGCTACAGCCGCCAAGCGGTTGCGTTTTGCCGGACGCGCAGCGTGCAGGTCTGGCGTGATCTGCACGCCGCCGCAGGCAACGGGGGCAAAACCCTGGTTGCCATTCGGACGGCGGTGGCCTGCGGCCATCGAACACCAACGTACAAGAAGCCTGCTGGCGGGTGATGCCTCAAGCAAAGCATCGCCCGCCAGCAGGCTCCTGCAACAGGGCGGTGTTGGCGTGCTACTGCGTGTGCTGCGTCGTGTGGCTCAGGCGCCCAGTTGTCCAGCCAATTCGTCCGGCGTGGTCGTGAGCGCGTGGGCGCCGGCCTGCTGCAGTTCCTCGCGGCTGCCGAAGCCCCACAGCACGCCGATGCCGCGCACGCGGTTGGCCACGGCGCCTTCGATATCGAAGCGGCGGTCACCGATCATCGCGGCTTGGTCGGGCGCGGCGCCAAAATCCGCCAGTGCGGCGGCGATCATCGTCGCTTTCTCGCTGTGCGCGCTGGACGGATCGGGGCCATACAGCTTGTCGAAGGCATCGCCGAACGGCAGCGACTCGACGATGGGCCGCGCGTGGCGCGCGGGCTTGCTGGTGACCACGGCCAGCCGATGGCCGGCGGCCTGCAGGCGGGCGATGGCCTCCGCAATGCCGGGGTAGACCGCATGCTCGCGCCAGCCCAGCGTGGCAAAGCGTTCGTGGTAGTGGTCCACCGCCGCCTCCACGCGCGCGGCATCGTGGCCGAGCAGAGGCGCAAAGCTGTGCCGCAGCGGCGGGCCGATCCATGGCCGCAACTCGCTTGGCGCCGGCACGCCCAGCCTGTCGAAGGCGTGGCGGATGCAGGCGGTGATGCCTGGTTCGGAGTCGATCAGGGTGCCATCGAGGTCGAACAGGCAGAGCATTACTTTGCGGCCCGTGCCTTCAGCGCCGCTACTGCCGGCAGCTCCTTGCCTTCGAGGAATTCGAGGAAGGCGCCGCCACCGGTGGAGATATAGGAAACCTGGTCGGCGATGCCGTACTTGTCCACCGCGGCCAGGGTGTCGCCGCCGCCAGCGATGGAGAACGCGGGCGAGGCGGCGATGGCGCGCGCCAGCGTCTCGGTGCCCTTGCCGAAGGCGTCGAATTCGAACACGCCGACCGGGCCGTTCCACACCACGGTGCCGGCCTTGGCGATCAGCGCGGCGTAGTTCGCGGCGGTCTGCGGGCCGATGTCCAGGATCAGCTCGCCCTCGCGCACCTGATCCACCGGCTTCACCGTGGCCGGTGCGTTGGCGGAGAACGCCGGTGCCACCACCACGTCGACCGGCAGCGGCACCTCGGCGCCGCGCGCCTTGGCGTCGGCCAGCACCTTCCTGGCGGCGTCGAGCAGATCCATCTCCACCAGCGAGTTGCCCACGTTGTGGCCCAGCGCGGCGATGAAGGTGTTGGCGATGCCGCCGCCCACGATCAGTTGATCCACCTTGCCAATCAGGTTGTCGAGCAGGGTGAGCTTGGTCGACACCTTGGAGCCGGCCACGATGGCGAGCAGCGGCTTGGCGGGATGTTCCAGCGCCTTGCCCAGCGCGTCCAGTTCGGCGCACAGCAGCGGGCCGGCGGCGGCGACGGGCGCGAAGCGGATCACGCCGTGGGTGGAGGCCTGCGCGCGGTGCGCGGTGCCGAAGGCGTCCATCACGAAGATGTCGCACAGCGCGGCGTACTTCCGCGCCAGCGCCTCGTCGTCCTTGCCCTCGCCCACGTTCATGCGGCAGTTCTCCAGCACCACCACCGAGCCGTCGGCCATGTCCACGCCGTCCAGGTAGTCGCGCACGAGGCGCACCGGTTGGCCGAGTTTTTCGCCCAGCCATGTCGTCACCGGCGCCAGCGAGGCGGCTTCGTCGAACTGGCCTTCCTTGGGGCGGCCCAGGTGCGAGAGCACCATCACCTTGGCGCCGGCGTCGCGCGCGGCCTGGATGGTGGGCAAGGCGGCGTCGAGGCGCTGGGTGGAGGTGATCCTGCCGTGGTCGTCGATCGGCACGTTCAGGTCTTCGCGGATCAGCACGCGCTTGCCGTGGAGGTCGAGGTCGCTCATGCGGGTGACGGTCACGTGGGTTCCCCTCAAAGGGTTGGGAAAGGGCTGTCTGGCAGGCGGAAAACGTGTATTGTCCGATCCGTGCCCGAACGATGCAAACCGACGCTGCTGATCCACCCCGTGCAGGAGGAGCAACGATGGCTGAAGGTCTGGTGTTGTACGGCTACTGGCGCTCCAGTGCCGCCTATCGTGTGCGCATTGCCTTGCAGCTCAAGGGGCTGGCCTATGAATACCGGCCGGTGCACCTGGCCAGGGATGGCGGCGAGCAGCACGCCCCAGCCTATGCGGGGCTGAATCCGCAGGAGCTGGTGCCGAGCCTGGTCGACGGCGAACGAGTGTTCACCCAGTCGCTGGCGATCATCGAATACCTGGATGAGGTCTATCCCGAATCGCCGATGCTGCCGATCGATACGCGCGGCCGTGCGCGCGTGCGCGCGTTGGCGCAGATGGTGGCCTGCGACATCCATCCGCTGGGCAACCTGCGCGTGCTGCAGCATCTCGAACGCGAGCTGGGTGCCGACGAGGCGCAGCGCGCGGCATGGTCGCGCCATTGGATCGCCGTTGGTTTCGCGGCGCTGGAAGCGATGCTGTCCAATGACGTCAACACGGGCACCTTTTGCTACGGCGACGAGCCGGGCCTGGCCGATGCCTGCCTGGTGCCGCAGGTGTACAACGCGCAGCGCTGGAAGCTGAGTCTGGATGGCTACCCCACGATCCGTCGCATCCACGCTGCCTGCCAGCGGCTGGAGGCGTTCCGGGCAGCGGCACCGGAGGCGCAGGTGGACGCGCCACCACCGTGATGCCGCGCGGAATGGCACCCCGGGATGGCTTCGCGGCGCCTGCTCCATGACCAAGCAAAAAGCCCGCTTGCGCGGGCTTTTTGCTTGGTCTTCGCGGCCAGCGGATGAGCGCCGGGCTGGTGGGGTTTACCCCGCCACCACGCGCACCATTTCCAGGCACTTGTTGGAATAGCCCCACTCGTTGTCGTACCAGCTGACCAGCTTGACGAAGCTGTCGTCCAGCGCGATGCCGGCGTCGGCGTCGAAGATCGAGGTGCGTGCGTCGCCGCGGAAGTCAGTGGCCACCACTTTGTCGTCGGTGTAGCCCAGGATGCCCTTCAGCGCGCCTTCGCTCTGCGCCTTCATCTCGGCCTTGATCTCCTCGTAGGTTGCCGGCTTTTCCAGCTCCACCGTGAGGTCGACCACCGACACGTCGGAGGTCGGCACGCGGAAGCTCATGCCGGTGAGCTTCTTGTTGAGCTCCGGGATCACCACGCCGACCGCCTTGGCCGCGCCGGTGGACGACGGGATGATGTTCTCGAGGATGCCGCGGCCGCCGCGCCAGTCCTTGTTGGACGGGCCATCGACGGTCTTCTGGGTGGCGGTGGCGGCGTGCACGGTGGTCATCAGACCGCGCTTGATGCCCCACTTGTCGTTCAGCACCTTGGCCACCGGCGCCAGGCAGTTGGTGGTGCAGCTGGCGTTGGAGATGATCTTCTCGCCGGCGTATTTCTTATGGTTCACGCCGTACACGAACATCGGTGTCGTGTCCTTGGACGGGGCCGACAGGATCACCTTCTTCGCGCCGGCATCAAGGTGTTTCTGCGCCGCCTCGGCGGTGAGGAACAAGCCGGTGGATTCGATCACCACATCGGCGTGCACCTCGTTCCACTTCAGGTTGGCCGGGTCACGCTCGGCGGTGAGGCGGATGGTCTGGCCGTTCACCACCAGGTTGCCGCCTTCCACCTTCACGTCGCCATCGAAGCGGCCGTGCACGGAGTCGTGCTTGAGCATGTAGGCGAGGTAATCCGGCTCCAGCAGGTCGTTGATGCCGACGATCTGGATGTCTTTGCCGAAATTCTGCACCGCAGCGCGCAGCACGTTGCGACCGATGCGGCCGAAGCCGTTGATGCCGACCTTGATGGCCATGGGGACACTTCCTCCGGTTCGATGACAGGCAAGCGCGACCGGGCCCGGTCGCGCTGGAACGCGCATTCTAGCCGAAGCGTCCGCCGCCTTCTTGATCCAGCACACCGTGGACGGCCAATGGTGGCGGTACTGTCTGGCTCAGCGGCGGCCCTTGCGCGGGCGCGGTGAAACGTCGCACGACGGCGTCTGGCCGCTGGCGCAGTAGATGCCATACAGGGTGGCGATGATGCTGCGGGTGGGGCCGTGTTCCAGTGCATACCAGATGGTTTGCGACTCGCGCCGGGTGCGCACCAGGCCTTCGTCACGCAGGCGGGCGAGGTGTTGCGACAGCGCCGACTGGCTGAGGTCGGGCAGTTCCTCGTTGATCTGGCCCACGGACATTTCCTGGTTCACCAGCAGGCACAGCACGCGCAGGCGCTGCGGGTTGCCCAGTGTCTTGAGCAATTGCGAGGCCTCTTCGGCGCTCGCGCGCATGGCGGAAAGATCGGTGGCGGTGGGGGCTGGCATGACGGGCCTCGGCACGTATGGCCGTACGGATGGTGGCTTGACTTTAACACGAAACACTAATTAAGCTTTAGCTAATTTAGATTGATGGCAAATTCCGCTCCGTCGCCGGACGCGGGTATCCCGACAACCGCTGGAGGAGGTGCGTCATGGCAAGCATCGTCGTACTGGGAGCGGGGCTGGGCGGCACGGCGGCCGCGTATGAGATCAAGGCCGCGCTGGGAGCGGCACACCAGGTCACCCTGGTGGGTGATGGGCCGAATTTCCAGTTCACCCCATCCAACCCCTGGGTGGCGGTGGGTTGGCGCAAGCGTGAGCAGATCCAGGTGGCGGTGGCCGAACCGATGCACCGGCACGGCATTGACTTCGTGGCGACGCCGGCCACGGCGGTGCAGCCGGCGCAGAACCGCCTGCAGCTGGCCGATGGCCGCGAGCTGAGCTACGACTATCTGGTCATCACTACCGGCCCGCGGCTGGCTTTCGACGAGGTGCCGGGGCTGGGGCCGGAGGGTGGCTACACCCATTCGATCTGCACCGGTGCGCACGCGGAGGCCACTTGGCGCGCGTATCAGGCCTTGCTGGAAAAGCCCGGCCCGGTGGTGATCGGCGCCGCGCCCGGCGCCAGTTGCTTCGGCCCGGCCTACGAGTTCGCGATGATCGTCGATGCCGACTTGCGCCGGCGCCAGCTGCGCGACCGCGTGCCGATGACCTATGTGACGCCCGAGCCCTACATCGGCCACATGGGGTTGGGCGGCGTGGGCGACTCCAAGGGCTTGCTGGAGTCGGCGCTGCGCGAGCGCGACATCCGTTGGGTGGCCAATGCGCGTGTCACGGCGGCCGAGCCGGGCGTGCTGCAATTGGAGGAGCTGGATGCCGCCGGGGCCGCGCACAAGCGCGAGCTGCCGTTTGCTTTCGCCATGCTGCTGCCGGCCTTCACCGGCATCTCTGCGGTGCGCGGCGTCGAGGGGCTGGTCAATCCGCGCGGTTTCGTGCTGATCGACGAGCACCAGCGCAATCCGACGTTCCGCAACGTGTTTTCCGCCGGGGTGTGCGTGGCGATTCCGCCGGTGGAAGTCACCCCGGTGCCCACCGGTGCACCCAAGACCGGTTTCATGATCGAGTCGATGGTGAGCGCGATCGCCGCCAATATCCGCGACGAGCTGGCCGGCAAGCCGGCGGTGGCGCGCGCCACCTGGAACGCGGTGTGCCTGGCCGACATGGGCAACACCGGCGCGGCCTTCGTGGCCTTGCCGCAGATTCCGCCGCGCAACGTGACCTGGGCGCGCGTGGGCAAGTGGGTGCATCTGGCCAAGCTTGCCTTCGAGCGCTACCACTTGCGCAAGGTGCGCACCGGCAACACCCATCCGATCTACGAGCGCGCCGTGCTCAAGCTGCTGCGTATCGCATCGCTTCGCTGAAGCCATGGACCAACCACGCTTTCATCCACCGCATCACCTCACGGGAGTATCACCATGAACATCGATCGCGTCGTGCTGGGTTTCGCCGGCAGCATGATCCTCGCCAGCGTCGTCCTGGCCCATTTCGTCTCGCCGAACTGGTTGTGGCTGGCCGTATTCGTGGGCGCCAACCTGTTGCAATCCTCCTTCACCGGGTTTTGCCCGCTGGCGCGCATCCTTGCCAGGCTGGGCCTGAAACCTGGCTGCGCCTTTCCGCACCACTCCTGATCCCCTCGCCGTGGAATCGCCTTGTGAAACCGTATCTGTCGCGCCTCGCTACCCCCGTGCTTGCCGTGCTGCTCGTCGCTTGTGGCGGCAAGCCGGCGGCGCCAGTGGCCAGCCACGCCGCGCCGCCGTTGGCGACGCTGGTGGTGGGCACGGATACCGCCGGCGGCGGCCAGCAGCATTGGGACGGCACCGTGCAGGCGGTGCAGTCGGCGGTGCTCACGGCGCAGACCAATGCGCGTGTGCTGGCGCTGCCGCATGAGGTGGGCGACACGGTGAAGCGGGGCGATGTCTTGCTGCGCCTCACCGACGTGGAGCAGCAATCCGCCGCGCTGGCGGCCAGGGCGCAGGTGGCGGCGGCCAAGGCGGCGTATGTCGAGGCCGAGGCGAACTACCAGCGCTACGCGGCGATCTATCCCAAGGGCTACGTCGCCAAGGCCACCTACGACCAGTCGCTGGCGCAGCGCAACGCCGCCAAGGCCCAGCTCGATGCCGCGCAGGAGCAGGCGCGCAATGCTGGCGCGCAGCAGGATTACACCGTGGTGCGCGCGCCCTTCGACGGTGTGGTGACGAAGCGTTACGTGCAGGTGGGCGAGGCGGTGGCCGGGCCGCCGTTTCCGCAGTCGCTCATCGCCATCGCTTCGCTGGCGCAGCTGCGCGTGGAGGCGACGCTGCCGCAGGCGGTGGCCGAAGCGCTGCGCGTAGCGGGCCATGCCGAGGCGCTGACCGATGGCGGTCGCCGCATCGAGGCCGGCCAGCTCACGGTGTTTCCGGTGGCCGACCCTGCCACGCATACGGTGACGGTGCGGCTCGACCTGCCGGCGGGTACGCAAGGCCTGTATCCCGGCATGACGGTGAAGCTGGCGTTTGCCGGCGCGGCTATCGCCGTCGACAAGGCGGCGTTGTCGGTGCCGGTGAGCGCCCTGGTGCATCGTGGCGAGCTGACCGGTGTCTACGTGGTCGAGGGCGGCACGGTGTCGCTGCGCCAGCTGCGCGTGGGCGAGGTGCAGGGCGGGCGTGCCACCGTGCTGGCGGGGCTGACGCCGGGTGAGCGCGTCGCGCTCGACCCGGATGTCGCCGCGCGCTGGCTGATTGCCCAGCGCGGCAAGGTCGCGCCATGAGTGCGCCGTCGTTGTCCTTCGCCGGGCGCATCGCGCGGCTGTTCCAGAGCGCGCCGCTGACGCCGGTGCTGGCGCTGGCGGCGCTGCTGCTCGGCCTGGCCGCCACGGCGATCACGCCGCGCGAGGAAGAGCCGCAGATCGACGTCACCATGGCCAACGTCACGGTGCCGTTCCCCGGCGCCTCGGCGCGCGACGTGGCCAACCTGGTGACCTTTCCGCTGGAGCAGAAGCTCGATGAGCTCCAGGGCGTCAAGCACGTCTACTCGGTGAGCCGGCCCGGCGTGGCCGTGGCCACGGTGGAATACGAAGTGGGCGTGCCGCGGCAGACCGCCATCGTGCGGCTGTACAACCAGATCTACCAGAACCGCGATGACCTGCCGGCCAGGCTCGGCGTGGGCCAGCCCATCGTGCGACCCATGGGCATCGACGACGTGCCGGTGATGGCGCTCACCTTGTGGAGCGATCGCGCCGACACCGGCCCGGTGCAGCTCGCCGAGGTGGCGCATACGCTGGAGACGCAGCTCAAGCGCATTCCGGGCACGCGCGACGTCTACACCATCGGCGCCCCCGAGCGGGCGGTGATGGTGACGCTCGATCCGGGCCGGCTCGCCGCCTACGGCATGGGCGTGAACGACCTGGCGGACGCGCTGAAGGCCGCCAACGTGGTGGCGCAGGCGGGCGATCAGGTGGCGGGCGACCGCGATACGCCGGTTACCGCCGGCAGCTTCCTCGCCAGCGAGAGCGACGTGGCGAACCTGGTGATCGGCCTCAAAGATGGCGCGCCCGTGCACCTGTCCGACGTGGCGCGCATCCAGCGCGGCGCCGACCTGCCATCGAGTTACGCCTGGTTCGGCACGCCCGCCGGCAAGGCCGGGCCGGCCACCGGCAACGCGCCGGCGGTGACCATCGCCATCGCCAAGCAGGCCGGCAGCAACGCCGCCGACATCACCCGCGCGGTGCGCGCGCGGCTCGCGGCGCTCAAGGACGTCGACATTCCCGCCGGCATGCACGTGGCGGTGACGCGCGACTATGGCCAGACCGCCACCACCAAGGCCAACAGCCTGCTGCTGCATCTGCTGCTGGCCACGCTGTCGGTGGTGCTGCTGGTGGTGTTTGCGCTGGGCTGGCGCGAGGGCATGGTGGTCGGCAGCGCGGTGATCGTCACCCTGATGCTGACGATGTTCGCCTCGTGGGCGATGGGCTTCACCATCAACCGCGTGTCGCTGTTCGCGCTGATCTTCTCCATCGGCATTTTGGTGGACGATGCCATCGTGGTGGTGGAGAACATCCATCGGCACATGGCGCTGGGCGGGCGCTCCTTGCGCGAGGCGATTCCGGAAGCCGTGAGCGAAGTCGGTGGGCCGACCATCCTGGCCACCTTCACCGTGATCGCGGCGCTGCTGCCGATGGCCTTCGTCTCCGGCCTGATGGGGCCGTACATGCGACCGATCCCGATCAATGCCTCGGCCGGCATGCTGCTGTCGCTGATGGTGGCGCTGGCGCTGACGCCGTGGCTGGCGCTGCGCCTCTTGCGCCCACATGCGCACGAGGGCGCCGGTGGCGATGCGCACGCGGCGGCCGGCGGACGGGTACTGCGTTTCTTCCAGCGCCTGATGCGACCCTTCCTCGAAGGCGCGCGGGCGCGCCGTCGGCGGCGTCTGCTGTTCGCCGGCATGGGCGTGCTGGTGCTGGCCTCGGTGGGGCTGGTGGTGGCCAAGGCGGTGGTCCTGAAGATGCTGCCCTTCGACAACAAGAGCGAGTTCGAGCTGGTGGTGGATATGCCCGCCGGCAGCACGCTGGAGCGCACCAATCAGCTCCTGCACGCCCTGGCCACGCAGGTGGCGACCATCCCCGAGGTGAAGGACTGGCAAGGCTATGCCGGCTCTGCCGCGCCGATCACCTTCAATGGCTTGGTGCGCCAGTACTACCTGCGCCAGGGGCCGCTGGTGGGCAACCTGCAGGTGAACCTGGTGGACAAGGACGCGCGCCATCGGCAGAGCCACGCCATCGCGCTGGCCGCGCGCCCCGCACTGGCGAAGATCGCGGCGCGCTACGGCGCCTCGCTCAAGCTGGTGGAAGTGCCGCCCGGCCCGCCGGTCATGGCGCCCATCGTGGCCGAGGTCTACGGGCCCGACGCGCATGCGATCCGCAAGGTCGCGCTGCAACTGCAAACCCTGTTCCGCGCCGATTCCGATATCGTGGACGTGGACACCAGCGAGGAAGCCGACGCGCCGCGCGCCGTGGTCAGCGTCGACCGCGAACGCGCCGCGCGGCTGGGCGTGTCGCAGGCGACCGTGGTGCAGGCGCTGCGTGCCGCGCTTGTCGGCGATGATGCCACTTACCTGATGGATGGCCAAACGCGGCACGCGCTGCCGGTGCGCCTGCGGCTGGATGCCGCCGACCAGTCCAGCATGAACCGCCTGCTGTCGCTGCGCGTGCGGGCGCAAGGCGGTCAGTTGGTGCCGTTGTCGGCGGTGACCCAGGTGCGCGAAACCGGCTGGGAGGATGCGATTTATCACAAGGATCTGCTGCCCTATGCCACGGTCACCGGCGATGACGCCGGCAGCACCGACAGTCCGCTTTACGGCATGTTTGCGCTGGTCGGCAAGCTCGCGCATGACACGCTCGACGGCCAGCGCGTGAGCCAGGATTTCATCCGCCAGCCGACCGATACCAGCGGCATCGCGGTGAAGTGGGATGGCGAATGGCAGATCACCTACGAGACGTTCCGCGACATGGGGCTGGCCTATCTCGGCGGCCTGCTGCTGATTTATCTTCTGGTGGTGGGGCAGTTCAGGAGCTACCTCGTGCCGCTCATCATCATGGCGCCGATTCCGCTCACCGTGATCGGCGTGATGCCGGGGCATGCGTTGTTCGGCGCGCAGTACACCGCCACCTCGATGATCGGCATGATCGCGCTGGCCGGCATCATCGTGCGCAATTCCATTTTGCTGATCGACTTCATCAACCACGCACTGGTTGCTGGTCGGCCCTTGGCCGATGCGGTGATCGATGCGGCGGCGGTGCGCGCCAAGCCCATCGCGCTCACCGCGCTGGCGGCGATGCTGGGCGGCTTCTTCATCCTCGACGACCCGATTTTTCAGGGTCTGGCGGTGTCTCTGATCTTCGGTGTGCTGGTGTCCACCGTACTCACCTTGGTGGTGATTCCGCTGCTGTATTACGGCTATCTGGCGCGCAAAGTGGCAGGATAGGCGGCTTCGCCCTTTGGATTTCGCCCATGTCGCTGCGTCGTCGTCTGCTTGCCGCTTTACTTGCCACCGCCTTCGTGGTGCCCGCCGCACAGGCTTGGGGGCCGCTGGGCCACAGCATCGTGGCCGCGCTCGCGCAGCGGCAACTCGATCCGGCCGCCGCCGCCGAGGTGAAGCACCTGCTCGCCGCCGATCACACGGATCGGCTGGCGGATGTCGCGGCTTGGCCCGACCAGCTTCGCGATGCGCCGGCACAGAAGGATTTGTGGGAGCGCACGCGCAAGCTGCATTACATCGACTTTCGTGGCGGCCCGACCTGCGATTATGTACCGCCGCGTGATTGCCGCGACGGCGAGTGCGTGGTGGGCGGCCTCGCGCGCTATGTGACCATCCTCGGCGACAAGACGCGCAGCGACGCTGACCGCTTGCAGGCGCTGATCTTCGTCACCCATTTCGTGGGCGACATCCACCAGCCGCTGCATGCCGGCTATCGCGACGACTTCGGCGGCAACAAGTATCAGGTGCGCTTCAATGACGAAGGCAGCCACCTGCACAAGGTGTGGGACTCAAGCCTGCTGGAGACGCGCGGACTGGACTGGCCGGCCTACGCGGCCCAGCTTGCCGCCGAAGGGCCGGTGACGCTGCCACCGGCCATCGCGCCGCTGGACGACCCCTACGCGCAGTGGGCCGAGGCCTCCTGCCGGCTCACCGCCGCGCCGGGCTTCTACCCCGCTGGCCACCGCATCGGCCCGGCCTACGTCGCGGCCGAGCTGCCGCTGGCGGAGCATCAGCTGCGCCTGGCCGGTGCGCGGCTGGCGCGGCTGCTCAATACCACTTTGCGGAATTGAGCAAGCCCCGCCGGATGGGCGCGGCGGCTCGCGTATAGTCGGGCAGACCACCGCAAAACCATTGCCCGCATGAGCCAGCCAGCCCAGACCCGCCGCACCCGTATCGTCGCCACCCTCGGCCCTGCCACCGACGCGCCCGGCATGCTCGAAAAGATCATCGCCGCGGGCGTGGACGTGGTGCGCCTGAACCTCTCGCACGGCACGCCCGACGACCACCGCGCGCGCGCCGCCGCAGTCAAAGCCGCAGCGGAGGCGGCCGGTCGCGAGGTGGGCGTGCTGGCCGACCTGCAGGGGCCGAAGATCCGCGTGGAGAAGTTCGCCGCCGGCCCGGTTCAACTGGAAGTCGGTCAGCCCTTCGTGCTCGACTGCCGCGCCGATGCGCCGCCCGGCGACGTCACCCGCGTGGGCGTGAGCTACCTCGACCTGCCGCGCGACGTGCACCCCGGCGACGTGCTGCTGCTGGACGATGGTTTGGTGGCGCTCACCGTGAACGAGGTCGCCGGCAGCGAGATCCGCTGCAGCGTGCTGGTGGGCGGCAAGCTGTCCGACCGCAAGGGGCTGAACCGCCAGGGCGGCGGGCTGTCCGTCTCCGCGCTGTCGGACAAGGACAAGGCCGACATCAAGCTCGCCGCCGAGATCGGCGCGGACTTCCTCGCCGTCTCCTTCGTGCGCACCGCCGAGGACATGCACCAGGCACGCCGCCTGCTGCGCGAGGCCGGCGGCAACGCCGCGCTGGTGTCCAAGATCGAGCGCGCCGACGCCATCCCCGTGCTGGGCGAGATCATCGATGCCTCCGACGTGGTGATGGTGGCGCGTGGCGACCTCGGCGTGGAGATCGGCGACGCCGAACTGCCCGGCCTGCAGAAGAAGATCATCCGCGAGACGATCCAGCGCAACCGCGCCGTCATCACCGCCACGCAGATGCTGCAGTCGATGGTGAGCTCGCCGATCCCCACCCGCGCCGAGGTGCTGGACGTGGCCAACGCGGTGATCGACGGCACCGATGCGGTGATGCTGTCGGAGGAAACCGCCGCCGGCGCGCATCCGGACAAGGCGGTGGCCGCGATGGCGCGGATCTGCCTCGGCGCCGAGCGCCAGTTCGAGCCGCGCGACAGCCTCACCCGCGCCCATCACCGGCTGGATCGCACCGACCAGGCCATCGCGCTGGCCGCGATGGTGCTGGCCGGCCAGCTCGGCGTGTGCGCCATCGTGGCGCTCACCGAATCGGGCGCCACCGCGCAGTGGCTGTCGCGCTACCGCAGCGCGGTGCCGATCTACGGCCTGTCGCCGCTGGCCGCCGCGCGCCGCCGCATGCAGGTGCTGCGCGATGTGCGTCCGGTCGCCTTCCACCATGGCGAGAAGCAGAGCATGGCCGCTTCCACCCGTGCCGCCGTGCGCCTGCTGTTCGAGCAGGGCAAGCTCGCCGTGGGCGACAGCGTGGTCATCACCTACGGCGACCGCGTCGGCCACGTCGGCGGCACCAATACGCTCAAGCTGCTGTCGGTGGGCGCAGGCGGCGCGGTGGACAGCATCCGCGAGCTGTGACGCAGTTAGACTGGGGCAGCCCCCACTCCCCGGAGATGCCGATGCGCCCGTTCCGTCGCTTCCTGTCGCGTTCCCTGGTCCTGTTGTGCTCCCTGGCCTGCGCCGCGCCGGCGCTGGCGCAACAGGCCAAACGGATCGGCCCGCAGGATCTGTATCACTACTGGATACGGCTCAACACCAAGGTCAACGCCGACCTGCCCAATTCGGGGCTGAACCTCGACAAGCCCGGCTGCGCGGCGGTGACCTATGTCATCGGCTCCGACGGCGTGCCGATGCAGGTGCAACTGGCCAAGCTGGTGCCCAAGAGCGACCTGGGCAACGCCGCCGTCAGCGCGGTGAAGAACTTCCGCTACGGCCCCTCGCTCACCAACAAGATTGGCCAGCCCATCGCCACCTACTACGTCGTGCCCTTCAACGCGCCCGACGGCGCCGAGGGCATGCAGAAGGTGATGGCGCCCTGCAAGCTGGACGGTTACGGCCACTGATGCCGCAGGCGCCGGGCTCTGCAGCGCGGCTCCGGGTGATTTCGATATAATCGTGCGTTACCACCGCCGCCCCGCCCGGGGCAGCTTCACCCTTTGGCGGGCGCTGGCGCCTCGCTGCACGGAGCCGACATGAGTATCGAAGACCTCGAAAGCGTTGCCCTGGCCATGGTCGCCCCCGGCAAGGGCATCATCGCCATCGACGAATCGACCAACACCATCGCTAAGCGGTTCGCCGCCGTGGGTATCGAGAACACCGAGGAAAACCGCCGCGCCTATCGCGAGCTGCTGCTCGCCACGCCGGGCCTGAACGAGCACATCTCCGGCGCGATCCTGTACGACGAAACCATCCGCCAGAAGACCAAGGATGGCGTGCCCTTCACCCAGCTGATGAAGAAGCTCGGCATCATCCCCGGCATCAAGGTGGACAAGGGCCCGCAGCCGCTGGCCGGCTTCCCCGGCGACGTGGTCACCGAAGGTCTGGACGGCTTGCGTCCGCGCCTGGAGGAATACGTCAAGCTGGGCGCGCAGTTCTGCAAGTGGCGCGCGGTCATCAACATCTCCGAGGACAACCCCAGCTCCACCGCCATCGAGGCCAACTGCCACGCGCTGGCGCGCTATGCCGCGCTGTGCCAGGAGGCCGGCTTGGTGCCGATGGTCGAGCCGGAAGTCATCATGGATGGCGACCACTCGATCGAGGTGAGCTACGAAGTGCACGAGGCCGTGCTGCGCAGCCTGTTCAACGCGCTGTACGAGCAGAACGTCATGCTGGAAGGCACCATCCTCAAGGTGTCCATGGTGATTCCGGGCAAGGACTGCGACGAGCAGGCCGAAGTCGAGGAAGTGGCCGAAGCCACCGTGCGCGTGCTGAAGACCTGCGTGCCGGCCTCGCTGCCGGGCATCGTGTTCCTCTCCGGTGGCCAGACCGACGAGCAGTCGACCGCGCACCTGAACGCCATGAACCGCATCGGCCCGCACCCGTGGCCGCTGTCCTTCTCCTACGGCCGCGCCATGCAGCAGGCCGCGCTGAAGCTGTGGGCCAAGGACATGACCGCCAACTACGCCGAAGCGCAGAAGACCGTGCACAGCCGCGCCCGCGACAACGGCCTGGCCGCGCTGGGGCAGTGGAACGGCTGAGGGCGGTATAGCCGGGAGTCGGTCGGGCGGCCCCGGTCACGGCGGCCCGGCTCAAACGAAACGGGCGCCTCGCGGCGCCCGTTTCGCATTCTGGCGATGCCAGTGCGTCGATCAGAAGCGGTATTCGCCGCTGACCGAGAAGACGCGCGTGCCGATGTCGTAGCCGCCGTGGTTGCGAATCTTGTAGTAGTCGAAGTTCGCGCCCACGCTCCAGTGCTGGTTGATGTCGTAGCCGGTGCCTACGCCCGCGTACCAACCCAGCCCCTGCTTGCTGCCGTGCCAGGTTTGCGAGATGCCGCCGTTGTTGATGGTGGCCTTGGCCTTCAACTTCCACAGATAGCCGCCGGTGCGGGCGGACATGTACCAGTGGTCGTTGAAGTTGAAGTGGCCATTCAGGCCCAGGTTCCAGCCGTCAGCGCGGAGCTTGGCGCTGTCGCCCAGGTTGTCTTTGGCGCTGCTGCTGCCCAGATTGGTGTAGCCGACTTCGAAGCCGAGGATGCCCTGGTCGCGCCAACCGGCGTTGAGCATGAAGGCGGTGTTGCTGTCGGTGCCGGAGCCCAGGCCGTTGGCGGTGGCCTTGTAGTGGGCGGTTCCCACGTTGCCATTGACGAACCAGCCGGTGGTTTGGTCGGCATGGGCGGCGCTGGTGGCGATCATGCCGGCGGCGGCGAGGGAAAGAATGATGGGTGTCTTGAACACGTGGAGCCTCCTTGGCGCAAAGTAGATAAGCGTGGCTGCGAGGCGCAGCCGGGCGACTGTAAAATTTTCGTATATGGTTTGCAACCACGGGGTGACGAACGACAGGGCGCCACGGCATACCCGGTTTGCCGCTAGGGAGTCCATCCGGTTTTGGCGATAGCCGCCCAAGCTCCTGGTGCGAAGCCGTGTCTCTTGGGGGTTCGGATAAACGAAACGGGCGCCTCGCGGCGCCCGTTTCTTCTTGCGCAGTTGCTACAGATCGCGCAATGCGAAGCTCACCGGCACGTGCGCCCAGGCGCGCACCGCGTGGCCGTCGACGATGGCCGGCTGGAAGCGCCAGTGCGCCAGCACCTGTTCGCGGGCGCTGCGGTCGAGCAGGGTGGAGCCGCTGCCGTGTTCGATCTCGACCTGCACCGGCTGGCCAGCCTCATCCACCAGCACGCGCAGCAGCACGGTGCCTTGCAGGTGCTGGCGCAGCGCCAGCGGCGGGTACTGCAGCGGCGAGGCGCGATAGGCGAGGCTGGCTTCCACTGGCGCGGCCGGCGTCATTGCCGTCGGGCCGGGCGGGATCGGCTGCGGCATCGCCTGCGTGCCCTCGGTGCTCGGCATCGGCACCGGCGCACTGACTGGCGGCGGCACCCGCACCGCCACCGGCGGGGCATGCGGCAGTGGCTTCAGGGTGATCGGCGGCGGTGGCGGCAGGGGTGGCGGCGGTTCGATGAAGATGACCTGCGGCGTCGTGGTCAGTCGATGCCACAGGGACTGCATCGGCGGCGGCAGCGGCCGGGCGAGTATCAGCAGCGCAGCGAGATTGAGCGCGATGGCGGCGGCGAACGCGGCGATGCGCGCGGGTTCGGGGCGTGGAGCAACAGCCAAGCGTGAAGGCAACATGGGGGAACCTCCTGCCAAGGGTGTTTGCGTTGTGGTGCGCCGCGACGCTGTCCGTGGAGCCTGGGCCGTAAAACCATTCGAGGCGGGTTTCGCCGTCCGGATGATTTCTGCGGCGCTGGCTCCTGGTCAGAGGGGAATGTCGTGGCGCAGCTTCAGCCTCGGTTTGGCGACGTCCACGCGGCGTGAAAGCCGGCCGTTCGCGCAAAAAAAGCCCCACGGGGAGGTGGGGCTCAATGGCGGATGTCGGGGAATGGGAGTTCATCCGCGCGCACAGCCTCGCGCAAACGGCATGGATGCCGCGTGCAAGCGTGGTGAATGCGATATTCACGCGTGCGCTGGGGGATGGTGCGCTTTTGCCGCATCGCAACACTGGGCAGGCGGAGGCGTTCGCGCTATGGTGGGGAAGTCCATACCTGTCGCAACGCCGCCGCTGGAGACGCCATGACCGCCGCCACCCTTGCCTTGCCGCGCTATCGACGCGGCGACGAACTGGCCAGCAGCCTGCTGCACGGCCTTGGCATCGTGCTCAGCATCGGCGGGCTCACCACCCTGGTGGCCTTCGCCGCACTGCATGGCAGTGCGCGCGCGGTGACCGCCAGCGCGGTGTACGGCGCCACGCTGATCCTGCTCTACACCGCCTCCACCCTGTACCACGCGATTCCGGTGCTGGCGGCCAAGCCGGTGCTGCGCATGCTCGACCACATCGCCATCTACCTGCTGATCGCCGGCACCTATACCCCATTCACCCTGATGGCGTTGTCCGGAGCCTGGAGCTGGGGCCTGTTCTCGGCGGTGTGGACGCTGGCGCTGGTGGGCAGCGTGCTGGAATTGGGCTGGTTCCGCCGTTTCCGCTGGATGGCGGTGCTGCTGTATGTCGCCATGGGCTGGATCGGCATGCTGGCGTTCAAGCCCTTGTCGGCGCATCTGCAGGCGGGCGGCATGACGCTCTTGATCGGGGGCGGGCTGGCCTACACGCTGGGCGTGCCGTTCTATCTGTGGCGCAAGCTGCCGTTCCAGCACGCGCTGTGGCACGCCTTCGTGCTGGCCGGCAGCGTGCTGCACTACTTCGCGGTGCTGTTCTACGTGCTGCCGGCGGCGCGTTAACCGAACAGCATCGCGAGGCCGAACAAGCCCACCATCATCAGCGAGATCGCCAGTTTCAGGAGCGCGCCCAGTACGAGGCCCAGCCAGGTGCCGATGCCCACGTGCGTCGAGCGCAGCACGCTGGCGCCCGACGACAGCTCGCCCACCAGCGCGCCGACGAAGGGCCCGCACACGATGCCCGGAATGCCGAAGAACATGCCGGCGAACGTGCCCAGCGTGGCTCCCCACAGCGCGCGCCGGCTGGCGCCCACGCGCTTGGCGCCCAACGTGCCGGCGATGAAATCCACGATTACGCCGAGCGCGCCCAGCGCGCCGATCAGCAGCAGCCACCACCAGCCGAGGTGGCGGTAATCGTCCACCGCGGCAATCAGCCAGATGCCGCCGAACACCATCGGGATACCCGGCAGGCTGGGCAGGATCGTGCCCGCCAGGCCTCCCAGTATCAGCAGTGCGCCCAAGGTGTAGAACACGAGATCAAACCACATGGCGTGCTCCTTGGCTGGGGCGATCATGCTTGATCGCGAGGGTTGGATGGCCGGCCATGGCCGCGTTTTCAAGGGCTTTTGCGTTCGTTCCTGATCGCGAAGATCAAACGGGCGGCCGTCCGGGTCGCGCTTTCAAGGGCGCAGCCGCTGGGTGAGGCCTCGCAGGAAATGCCGCAGCAGCTGGTCGCCGCAGGGGCGGTAGTTGGGGTGCTCGGGCTTGCGGAACAGCGCGGAGAGTTCCGACTTCGACAGCGGGAAGCCGACCGCGGCGAGGATGGCATGCATCTCCTCGTCGCGCAGCTCGAAGGCCACGCGCAGCTTTTTCAGCACCAGGTTGTTGCTGACGCGCCTGGCTACCGGCGGTGCCGGCCGGCTGTCGTCGCGGCCACGGCGGTGCATCACCAGGCCGTCGAGGAAGTGCGCCATCACCTTGTCGGGACAGTCGCGGTAGCCGGCTTCGTCGTCCTTCTTCAGATAGGCGTCGAAGTCGGCCTGCGGCACGCTGAGGCCGGCCAGTGCGGCGATCGTGGCCAACTTCGCGTCGGGCAGATCGAGCATGTAGCGCACGTTGCGCAGGATGTCATTGTTCATCATGCGGCGATTGTATCGGGGCCGGGCGCCTGCGCTACGCTGCGGCTTTCTCCATTGCGTCCGCCATGTCCATTGTCCTCACTCCGTTCGCCCGTGCCCGCCTGTTCCCGCGCGAGGCGCGCGCCAACACCATCCAGGATGCCACGCCCGAAGCCTTCGAACGGCATGTGAACGCGTCGGCGCCATGCAAGGTGATCGCTGGCTATGCGCCGTTCTGCCAGCTGCACGTGCATCGCAACTGGACGTCCACGCGCTGCCTCACCGCGCCGATCACCGCGGCCAACCGGCACCTCTTGCGCAGCGGTTACGAGGCGCGTACCAAGGCCGAGCTGCCGGTGCTGGTGCGCTGGTTCGAAGGCGTGCTGCCGCCGGTGGCGGACTGGCTCATCCCCATCCTCTACAGCCGCGAGCAACTGGCGAAGGAAGGCGAGCCGATCGCGGCCGACTGGGGCATCGTCGGCTGCCTCTACACCATGGCGCCGGAGGAAATCCCGATGGCGCCGATCACCATGCTGCGCAACGCGCTGGGCGTGGAAGAAGGCGGCTCCGGTGTGCCGCTGGACCGGGCGGCGTATCGACGCGCGGTGGCGTTCTGGGAGAACAACGCAAACTGGCGGGCGTAGCTTCGAGTTGTCGGGTGAAGGGAGCGCCCTCCGGCAGGAGGGCGCCGGGTGGCCGAGTCGCCCCAGCTTCGGCGAACCCCCTGGGGATTGCCGCCGCGATGACCCTCGCCAGCATGACGCGGGTCGCGTGCCCGAAGCGGCGATGGCCGCTACCTATGCATGCGTCTGCTCAGGGTTGCTTGTCCAGCGAGACGGCCATGATGGTCAGGTGCATATTGGCTAGCGAACTGTGCGACTCGCGCAGCAGCGTCTGCTTGAATTCGTTGCATGCCTTGCAGAAAGGAAAATCGTCGATGACGAGTAGGGTGATTTCGGGTTTGCCGGTGCCGGCATCCTTGCCCAGTTTGGAGACGCCAAATTTTGTGGAGGTCACCGCTTCACAGGCTTTGCTGTTGTGGCGCAGGCTGTCGTTGATGAAATCGACGACCTTGTCGGCGCGCAGCGCCTTGCCGTCGGTAACACCCACGCATTTCCCGGCAGGGGAAAAAACCAGCAGCTTGGGGAATTCCTTCGAGTTTCCCTGATTCTCATAAGCCGCCAGGTAGGCGGCGTAGGACATTTTTCCGTGGGTCACATTCGGGAACATGCCGGCATCGGTTGCCAGGCCGCTTGCGGAGAACAAGGCGAGACCTGCCGCCAGCAGGAGAGGATATTTCATGGTGTGAGTGGCCTTGTTGAGAGGGCGGCCTGAAAGCGGCCGCCGGTGTCGTGTGGTTGCGTGCGCCGCGTGGCTGATGATTGCTCACCGGCTTGTGCGGATTGGGTTGCGCTCAAGGTGATTCCCCTTCCGCCTTCCAAAAACGGGAAGGCGGACGGTTGACCGGAGCGCCGCCAAATGGTTCAGGGCGAACTCGCGTCGTTTGCCACATACGACGGGCCACCGGGAAGGCGCCTCCCTGCGCCTTCCCGGCAAATACTCAGTAGCGGTAGTGATCCGGCTTGTACGGGCCTTCCACCGGCACGCCGAGGTAGGCGGCTTGTTCGGCGGTGAGGGTGGTGAGCTTCACGCCGATCTTTTCGAGATGCAGGCGGGCGACTTCCTCGTCGAGCTTCTTCGGCAGGATGTAGACCTTGGCGGTGTAGCTGTCCTTGTGCGCCCACAGGTCGATCTGCGCCAGCGTCTGGTTGCTGAAGCTGTTGCTCATCACGAAGCTGGGGTGGCCGGTGGCGCAGCCCAGGTTGACCAGGCGGCCTTCGGCGAGCAGGAAGATCGAGTGGCCGTCCTTGAACGTGTACTTGTCCACCTGCGGCTTGATGTTGAGGCGCGCCGCGCCGCTGGCGTTCAATGCGTCCACCTCGATCTCGTTGTCGAAGTGGCCGATGTTGCAGACGATGGCCTGGTCCTTCATCGCCTGCATGTGTTCGAGGCGGATGATGTCCTTGTTGCCGGTGGTGGTGACGTAGATGTCGCCGCGGCCCAGCGTGCTCTCGACGGTGTTGACCTCGAAGCCTTCCATCGCCGCCTGCAGCGCGTTGATCGGGTCGATCTCGGTGACCACCACGCGTGCGCCGTAGGCGCGCAGGCTGTGCGCGCAGCCCTTGCCCACGTCGCCGTAGCCGCAGACCACGGCCAGCTTGCCGGCCAGCATCACGTCCATCGCGCGCTTCAGGCCGTCGGCCAGCGACTCGCGGCAGCCGTAGAGATTGTCGAACTTGCTCTTGGTCACCGAGTCGTTGACGTTGATCGCCGGCACCAGCAGCTGCTTCGCTTCGGCGAGCTGGTAGAGGCGGTGCACGCCAGTGGTGGTCTCTTCGGAGACGCCCTTCCAGTCGGCGACCACGCGCGTCCAGTAGCCGGGGCGCTCCTTCGCCACGCGCTTCAAGAGGTTCTTGATGACCTGCTCTTCATGGCTGCCGGAGGCGCTGTTGATCCAGCTCGCATCGCCCTTTTCCAGCTCGTAGCCCTTGTGGATCAAGAGCGTCACGTCGCCGCCGTCGTCCACCACCAGCTGCGGGCCGAGGAAGCCGCCCTTGCCGTCGGGGAAGGACAGCGCGTCCAGCGTGCAGTCCCAGTATTCCTCCAGCGTCTCGCCCTTCCAGGCGAACACCGGCGTGCCGGTGGCGGCGATCGCGGCGGCCGCGTGATCCTGCGTCGAGAAGATGTTGCACGAGGCCCAGCGCACGTCGGCGCCGATGTCCTTGAGCGTCTCGATCAGCACCGCGGTCTGGATCGTCATGTGCAGCGAGCCGGTGACGCGCACGCCCTTGAGCGGCGTGGTCGCGGCGTACTTCTTGCGAATCGACATCAGGCCCGGCATCTCGTGCTCGGCGATGTCCAGTTCCTTGCGGCCGAAATCGGCCAGCGCGATGTCGCGGATCTTGTAGTCGGTGGTGCTCATGGGTGGCTCCGGTTCGTGGATGAAAAGCCGCGTTGCCGGGGGCAACGCAACAAACCGGGCGCCGTTGCAAAAAGAGACCGCCGAGCCTGGCCGTGCACATCCACGGTCGCAGCGCCCCTCGACGGGAGGCGGCGATTATAGCGGCTGCGCGCAGGTGTCACCGGCGGTGCGGCGGCAGGTGTGCGGAGGGGAAGGTCGGTATGCCGAAAAATCATTTTGCGGCATTGCAGCAATATGCCGTGGCCTGCGCTAGGCTTGGGTATCCATCCCTGCGAGCCGATGCCGTCGTGACCCACGCCTCCCGCAGTACCGAAGCCGCCCTGCCCGATGCCCCGCTGCGCGACGACGTGCGCCGGCTGGGCGCCCTGGTGGGGCGGATGCTGGCCGAGCAGGCATCGCCGGCTTTCCTCGCGGAGGTGGACGGCCTGCGCACCGCGGCCATTGCGCGCCGACAGGAAGGCGCGTCGCTGGCCGCGCTGGCCGATCCGCTGGCGGGGCAGGATGCCGCCCATGCCGAGGCGCTGGCGCGGGCCTTCGCCACCTACTTCAACGCGGTGAACGTCGCCGAGCGCGTGCACCGCATCCGCCGTCGCCGCGACTACCAGCGCGCGGGCGTCGCGGCGCAACCCGAATCGCTGCGCGACGTGCTGGCGCGGCTGCAGGCGCAAGGCGTGGGCGCGGACGAACTGCTCGACTGCCTGGGTCGCCTGGAAGTGGAGCCGGTGTTCACCGCGCACCCCACCGAGGCGGTGCGCGCCTCCCTGCTGGAGAAGGAGCAGGCCATCGTGCACGCCCTGGTCGACGGCTTCGACGCCGGGCGCACGCCGCAGGAGCGCGATGAGGACGCGGCGCGCATCCACATGGCGCTCACCGCCGGCTGGCAGACGGCGGAAGCGTCGAAGGTGCGCCCCAGCGTGCAGGACGAGCGCGACCATGTGGGCTTCTATCTCGCCGATCCGATCTACCGCGTGGTGCCCGCGCTGTACGAGGCGCTGGCCGATGCCCTGCAGGCGGTGTACGGCGTGGCGACGCCGCTGCCGCGTCTGCTCTCCTTCGCCACCTGGGTGGGCGGCGACATGGACGGCAACCCCAACGTGGGTGCCGACACCATCGCCGCCAGCCTTGCGGCGCAGCGTTCGCGGGTACTGCAGCGCTACATCGCCGACGTTGCCGCGCTCGCGCGTCTGCTCAGCCAGACCGAGGATCGCGTGGCCGTATCCGTCGCGCTGAGCGCGCGCCTGGACGATTACCGCGCGCGCCTTCCGCAGGCCGTGGCGCGCATCCGCCCGCGGCATGCCGACATGCCCTACCGCTGCCTGCTCACCCTGATCGGCGCGCGGCTGGAGGCGACCCACGAGGACGCGCACCCGGAGGCCTACGCCAGCGCCGACGAGCTGCGTGCCGATCTCGAACTGATCGCCGCCAGCCTGATCGAGCACCGCGGCCTGCATGCCGGCGCCTACGCGGTGCAGCGGCTGGTCTGGCGCGTGCGCAGCTTCGGTTTCCACCTCGCCCGGCTCGACGCGCGGCAGGATTCGCGCGTGCATGACGACGCGCTGGCCGCCTTGTTCAACGATGCCGATTGGGCCGCGCGCGATGTGGCCGAGCGCGTGTCGACGCTGCACGCGCACCTGCGCGGCGAGCGCGCCTTCGTCGCCAGCGAGGACAGCGTGGCCACCTCGCTGCGCGCCGTGTTCGCCGCCCTGCGCGACGCGCGCCAGCGTTACGGCGCGCAAGCCCTTGGCCTCTACATCATCAGCATGACGCGCTCCGCCGCCGACGTGCTGGCGGTGCTGGCGCTGGCGCGGCATGGCGGCCTGGTCGACGGCGACAGCGTTCCGCTGGACATCGCCCCGCTGTTCGAGACCATCGACGACCTCGCCAATGCTCCGGCCACGCTGCGCGCCCTGTTCGCCGATCCGCTTTACCGTGCCCACCTCGCCGCGCGCGGCGATCGCCAGTGGGTGATGCTGGGCTACTCCGACAGCGGCAAGGATGGCGGCACGCTGGCCTCGCGCTGGGGCTTGCAGCGTGCCCAGGTGGAGTTGCTGGAGGTGGCGCGCGAGCACGGCATCGCGCTGGCGTTCTTCCACGGCCGTGGCGGTTCGGCCAGCCGCGGTGGCGCGCGCATCACGCCGGCGCTGCTGTCCTCGCCGCGCGGATCGGTGGCGGGCATCCTGCGCGTCACCGAGCAGGGCGAGGTGATCCACCGCAAGTACGGCATCCGCGCGCTGGCGCTGCGCAACTTCGAGCAGACCGTGGGCGCGGTGCTGCGCGCCAGCCTGCGCCCGCGCGACGAGGAAGCGCGCGAGGCCTTGTGGCGTGAACGCATGCACGCGCTGTCGGCGCGCAGCCGGCAGGCCTACCGCGCGCTGGTCGAACGCGCGGGCTTCGTGGAGTATTTCCGCGGCGCCACGCCGATCGACGTGATCGAGCGCATGGCGCTGGGCTCGCGCCCCTCGCGCCGGCGCAGCATGCGCGGCGTGGAGGACCTGCGCTGCATCCCCTGGGTGTTCGCCTGGACGCAATGCCGCTCCATCCTCACCGGCTGGTATGGCCTGGGCAGCGCGCTGGCATGGGGCGTGGCCGAATACGGCGAGCAGGCCATGGCCGAGATGGCGCGTGACTGGCCGTTCCTCGCCAACGCGCTGGACGACGTGGAGATGCTGCTGGCCAAGTGCGACCTCGCCATCGCCGAGGCGTTCTCGAAACTCGCCGGCCCGCTGCACGAAGGCTTCTTCGCCCTGATCCGCGCCGAGTTTGAGCGCAGCCGCGATGGACTGCTGCGACTCAAGGGCGCCAGCGACCTGCTCCAAGGCGACCCGCGCCTGGCCGCCTCGATCCGCCTGCGCAACCCCTACATCGACCCGATGAGCCTGCTGCAGGTGGATCTGCTGGCACGCTGGCGCGCCGGCGACCGCCAGGACGACGCCCTGCTGCGGGCGCTGGTGGCCTGCGTCAACGGCGTCGCGCAAGGCTTGCAGAACACCGGCTGAGAGGCCGTGATTTTTTTCAGCCTCGAAGCCCGGCCACGGGTGGCCGGTCGCGGGTCGGTCACGCAAGTGATGGATCCACGCAGGCGCGTACGACGAACCTGCGCCGGACGCGACGCTGAGGATTTCCGCAGGAAGCGGAAATCCTCAGCGGCTCTGAAGGCCGCCCGGCTCGCCGGATCATGGCGTCCGCCCACGGACGTCGTGATCCGGATGCGGACGGCGTGCCGCCGTGGCCCGCGCGAACCGATCGCGCCGCCGCCTTGATCCGCAAGACATTTGCCGCCGGCACGTGGTTGGCACGCGGCTTGCCATGCATGCCGCATGGATATCGCCAACCCGATCTATGGCACGCGCAAGCGCCGCCGCTTCAAGCTCATGCTGGGCGGCGGCATCACCGTCGTGGCCGCGCTCGCCGTACTGGTCTGGCGGCTGGGGCCGGCACTGCCCGTGGCGGAGCGCGGCAGCCTGTGGATCGACGCCGTGCAGCAGGGCGACATGCTGCGCGAGGTACGCGCCACCGGCACGCTGGTGCCGCGCGAGATCCGCTGGCTGGCCGCCGCCACGCCCGCCACCGTGGAAAAGATCCTGGTGTGGCCGGGCGCGACGGTGCAGCCCGCCACCGTGCTGATGAAACTCGCCGATCCGGCCACCGAGGACGCGCTGCGCAACGCGCAGGCGCAGGTGGCGGCGGCGCAGGCGCAGGTGGCCGCCAAGCGCGCCGAGCTGGCATCGCAACTGCTCGACCAGCGCAGCGCGCTGGCACAGGCGCGCTCCGATTACGCCTCGGCCAAGGTCAAGGCCGATGCCGACGCCATCGCCGCGAAGGAGCACCTGATCCCGCGCGTGCAGTTCGAGCAGGGCCAGATCGCGCTGGCCCAGCTCAAGGAGCGCAGCGGCATCGAGCAGCAGCGCGTGGCCGCGTTCGCCGCCAGCATGCAGGCGCAGATTGATGCGGCACGGGCCGCGCTGGTACAGCAGCAGAGCAACCTGCAGCTGCGCCAGCGCCAGGCCGATGCGCTGCAGGTGAAGGCTGGAATCAGAGGCGTGCTGCAGGAAGTGGCGGTGCAGGAAGGTGCCCAGGTCGCCACCGGCGCCAACCTCGCCCGCGTGGCCCGGCCCGACGTGCTGATCGCGCGCCTGCAGGTGCCCGAGGTGCAGGCCAAGGATGTGCAGATCGGCATGGCGGTGAGTGTGGACACCCACAACGGCGCGGTCGACGGCAAGGTGGAACGTATCGATCCCGCCGTGCGCAACGGCAGCGTGCAGGTGGACGTGAACCTCGCGGGCAAGCTGCCGGAAGGCGCGCGGCCCGACCTCTCGGTGGACGGGCGCATCCTGATCGCCCAGCTGCATGAGGTGCTCTCGGTGGGCCGCCCCGCGCTGGCCAAGGCCGACGGCACGCTCAGCCTGTTTCGCCTCGACGCGTCGGGAGACACCGCGACCCGCGTGCCGGTGCGCGTCGGCGCGGCTTCGGTGGACCGCGTCGAGATCCTGCGCGGATTGAAAGCCGGCGACCGGGTGATCCTTTCCGACACCAGCCAGTGGGACAAGTACGACCGCATCAAGCTGAAATGAGTGAACCCTCTCCCTTTGGGAGATGCCGTGCTCGAGCCCATCTCCCTCCGGGAGAGGGGTTGGGGAGAGGGTGCGAATCTCGCGATACGCCGTGTTTCACCCGAACCCTCATCCGGCCCTTCGGGCCACCTTCTCCCGAAGGGAGAAGGAACATCCAAACCATCGAGCCTGGATACGTCATGACCCACCCCGCCAACGTCATCACCCTCACCGAACTGCGCAAGGTGTTCCAGACCGATGAGGTGGAAACCCACGCGCTCAGCGAGGTGCACCTCAGCATCGCGCGTGGCGAGTACGTTTCCATCTCCGGCCCGTCCGGCTGCGGCAAGACCACCTTGCTGTCGATCCTCGGCCTGCTCGATACCGCCAGCAGCGGCAGCTACGTGTTGAACGGCCACGACGTCGCCGCGCTGGGGGCCGCGCAACGCGCACGCATCCGCAACGCCGAGATCGGCTTCATCTTCCAGGCCTTCAACCTGATCGGCGACCTCACCGTTGAAGAAAACGTGGAGCTGCCGCTCACCTACCGCGGCAACATCCACGCCATCGAACGCCGCGCCCGCGTGCAGGAAGCGCTGGAACGGGTGGGCATGGCGCACCGCATGCGGCATTACCCCGCGCAGCTCTCCGGTGGCCAGCAGCAGCGCGTCGCGGTGGCGCGCGCGCTGGTGGGCAAGCCCGCGATCCTGCTCGCCGACGAACCCACCGGCAACCTCGACTCGCGCAACGGCGAAGCGGTGATGGCCCTGCTCGCCGAACTGCACCAGGGCGGCGCCACCATCTGCATGGTCACCCACGACGCCCGCTACGCCGAGCTCGCCCAGCGCAAGATCCGCCTGTTCGACGGCCGCGTGGTCGACGAGGAAACCTTCCACCGCCTGCGCACCGAAGACGAAGCGCGCCTCGACGCGCTGATCGGCAGCCGCCTCGAAACGGGCGCCGGCGCATGAACGCCATGCTGTCGAACATCTGGCTCACCGAAATCTGGCGCGCCTGGCGCGCCAGCCTGCGCCGCCCCGGTTTTCTGCTGCTGGCCGCTGGCGTGCTGGCGCTGGGCATCGCCGCGAGCGTGGCGGTGGCCACGCTGATCCAGAACAGCTTGTGGCGACCACTGCCGGTGCCGCAGCCAGCGCAGCTGGTGGTGATCGGCAGCCTGCACGACAACGGTCATCCGGGCGGCATCTCGCCGCACGAATACCAGTACCTGGACAAGCTCGATGGCGTGGTTTCGCTGGGGTTGTGGCGGCCGCGCTCGACGGTGAACGTCGCTGGTGCCGGCGCGCCGACGCAGGTGCCGGTGATCTACATGGATCGGCCACTGCTGCCCACATTGGACTTGCAGCCGGTGCTGGGGCGCAACTTCGACGCGCAGGAGGATCGCCCGCACGGGCCGCCCGCGGTCATCCTCGGCTACGGTTTCTGGCAGCGCAGCTACGGCGGCGACCGTCGCGTGATCGGCCGCAGCCTGCAGGTGGAGGGTGTGCCGCACACCATCGTCGGCGTGCTGCCGGCGGCCTTCAACACGGTGCTGGGACCGGGCGACGTGGTGCTGCCGACGGCCTTGCCGGTGGGCAGCCACGACTACAACCACAACGGCACGGTGGCACTGGCGCGACTGGCTCCCGGTGCCGACATGGCCGCGGTGTCGGCACAGGCCGATGCGCGCGAACGCACGATGTATCGCGACATGGGCATGGGCGGCAACTGGAAGAAGCCGCGCTTCGGCGCCGAGGGCCTGGCCTCGACCGCGCAGCAGGATGCGCGGCCGATGCTGCTGCTGTTCATGGCCAGCGCGCTGCTGGTGCTGCTGATCGCGCTGGTCAATCTGACCAACCTGATGCTGCTGCGTGCGCTGTCGCGCAACCACGATACCGCGGTGCGCAGCGCGTTGGGCGCGCCGCTGCTGCGGCTGATGCTGCCGGCACTGGGCGAGGGCCTGCTGATCGGCGGTGTCGGTGCGCTGGCGGGCATGGCGCTGGCGACGGCGAGTCTGGCCTTGCTGCAGGGTTTCATTCCTGCCGCATGGCTGTGGGGTGGACGCCTGCATGTCGGTGCTGCGGCGTGGCTGTTGTCGTTCGCGGTGGGTTTGCTGGGCGCGCTGCTGACGGCAGGGCTGGCGCTGTGGCGCAGCCGCAGCGCGACTGCGGTGGATGAATTGCGCGAGGGTGGCCGCAGCGGCATCGGCCTGCGCAGCGGTCGGTTGGGCCGCGTGCTGGTGGTGGCGCAGGTGGCGCTGGCGGCGGTGCTGCTGTGCGCGGCCGGCGTGTTCATGCACGGGCTGTACGACGCGTCGCGGTTGCAACTGGGCTTTGCCGACGACAACGTGCTTACCTTCGAGCTGGCGCCGGTGCAGGCCGATTACACCGATGTGACCTCGGTGTGGAACCTGTCGCAGCGCCTGGCGCAGCGTTTGCACGCGATTCCCGGCGTCACCGACGCCACCGTGACCACCAACCTGCCCGTCAGCGACAACATGTACGGCCAGTTGCAGAGTGGCGTGCACACGGCCGATGGCAAGGAGTTCGTGGCGCAATACCACGGCGTTGGGCCCAGCTTTTTCAAGCTGTTCTCCATCCCTCTCCTGGAAGGCCGTGACTTCGACAGCAATGATGTGCGCGGTGGTGAGCGAGTGGCCGTCGTCAGTCAGGATCTGGCCGACACGTATTACGGCGGCCACGCGGTGGGCAAGGTGGTCGACGTGCCTCGTGATGAGGGCGGTGTATGGCCGCTTCATATCGTCGGCGTGGTGGGGGCCACGTATCAGCGCGGCGCACTGCAACCGAAGCAGCCGGTGATCTACGTGCCGTTGGCGCAGGTGCCCGAGACGATGATGGTGATCTTCCGCCGCCTGGAGCCGCTGCGCTTCGCCCTGCGTGGCCACGGCAACCCGATGGACTGGCAGGCTGGCGTGCGCGCGGCACTGGCCGAGGTCGCGCCCGAGCAGCCCATCGCCAACCTGCGCACCATGCGGAACATCGTGCACCAGACCACGGCGAGCGCGCGGCTCAGCCTGTGGCTGATCGGCCTGTTCGCCGCGCTGGCCTTGCTGCTCGCCGCCGCCGGCCTGTACGCGGTGATGGCGGTGGCGGTGGCCGCGCGCGAACGCGAGTTCGGCGTGCGCATGGCGCTGGGCGCCGCGCCGTGGCGGCTGCTGCAACTGGTGTTGCGTGGTGGACTGCTGCAGGTCGCGGTGGGATTGGCGATCGGCGTGGTCGCCGCAGCGGCTGCATCGCGCGCCGTGGCAGTGCTGCTGATGACCTTGCTCGGCCGCAGCAAGGTCTTTGACCCGGCGGTGGCGCTGGGCGTGTGCGTAGTGCTCGCCATCGCCGGCCTGCTGGCCTGCCTGTTGCCCGCGCTGCGCGCGGCACGTACCGCACCGATGCATGCCTTGAAGGGAGAGTGACGATGGTGGCTCGCGAGTTGCGTGAGGCGTGGCGGCGGCTTACCAAACGGCCGGGGTATGCGTTGCTGTCGGTGGCGGTGCTGGGCGCGGGGCTGGGGGTGATGCTGTTCCTGTTCACCATGGTCAATTCGGTGATCCTGCAGCCGCTGCCGTTGCCGCAGGCCAGTCGGCTGGTGGCGGTGGGCGAGCCGACGAACAGCGGTATCGCCGGGATGGATCGCGCGCAATACCTCGCGCTGCACGGCAAGTTGCGCAGCATGGAGGCGATGGGCGCGTATGCGGAAACCAACCTCAATCTCGACAGCGGGCATGGCGCCGTGCATGACGGCGGCGGCCTGCTGACGGCCTCGATGATGGACGTGCTCGGCATCAAGCCGCTGCTGGGCCGTGGTTTCGAGCCGGCTGACGATACGCCTGGCGCGCCGCGGGTGATGCTGCTCGGCGAGCCGCTGTGGCGGCATGCCTTCGGCGCCGACCCGCACATCGTTGGACGTGCCGTGCAGGTGAATGCGCAGTGGGTCACCGTGGTCGGCGTGCTGCCGGCCAGCTTCCGCTTTCCCTGCGGCACGGTGGCGGCGTGGCTGCCGCTGCGCCTTGCGCCCAACACGCATGGCGATGTCGCGGTGGCCGCGCGACTGGCGCCGGGCGTGCAGCTGGCCCAGGCGCGGGCGGAGCTGGATGCCTGGGCCGGTCGCCTGCAGCGAGCCATGCCGATGTCTGCGCAGCAGACCATGGATCGGCTGGTCATCTACCCGTTGTCGGTGGCGTTCTCGCCGCTGGATCTGCGCCACTGGATCTGGCTGATGTTCGGCGCCGGCGTGCTGGTGCTGCTGCTGGCGTGCATCAACGTGGCCAACCTGCAACTGGTGCAGACCCTGCAGCGACGGCAGGAACTGGCGCTGCGCAGTGCGCTGGGCGGCAGCCGCGCGCGGCTGGTGTTCGGTGCGCTGGTGGAGAGCGTGCTGTTGTCGGCGGCGGCGCTGGCGCTGGCCTTCCTGATCGCGCACGCCGGCGACCGCTGGCTGGATGCGACCTGGATCGCCAGCCATCCGGACTCGATGCCGAACGCACATGGCATCGACGCCTGGGTGATCGGTTTCGGCGTGCTGGTGGCCTTGCTCAGCACGGTGCTGACCGGCGGCGTTCCCGCATGGCGTGCCTCGCGGCCCGACTTGCAGGATGCCTTGCGCGACGGCAGCAAGGGTTCGGGCGGCGGCTTCGCCCGCGTGGCGAAGTGGCTGGTGATGGCGGAGGTGGCGCTTACCGTGGTGCTGCTGGTGGGCGCGGGCACCTTCGTGCGTGCACTCGATGCCTTGTTGTCGCAGCCGGTGGTGGGGGCCGCGCACGCCGCGCAGGTGCTGACCGCCAAGGTATCCCTGCCGGCGCAGGCGTATGCGGACGACGCGCAGCGCATCCGTTTCCTCGACAACGTGGTGGCGCGCTTGCGGCGGGCGCCGGGCGTGGTCGATGCGTCGGCCGCGAACACGGTGCCGGGCGCGATTCTCGGCAGCCACGAGGACGTCTCGCTGCCGGGGCAGCCGCAGCCCGACACCGGCTGGCCGCGCGTGCAGATGGGCATTGTCGATGCGCATTTCCTCGACACCTTCGGCGTGAAGCTGCTGGAAGGCCGTTACTTCGATGCGCGCGATACCGCGAGCAGCGCACCGGTGGTGGTGATCGATGCCCGGATGGCCGCCGCGCTGTGGCTGCACGCCGATGCCCTGGGCCGCCAGCTGGTGCTCTATCCCGGCAAGGCCTGGGCGCGCACGGTGACCGTGGTGGGCGTGGTTCAGACGCTGCAACTGGATGGCATGTTGGAGCGCTCGCTGCCCGGCCTGCTGATGCCGCTGGCGCAGTCGGCCACCACATCGCCGCTGCGCAGCGTGGGTCTGAACGTGCGCGTGCATGCGGATGCCGCGACGTTCGCGCCACGGCTGAACGACGCCGTGCATGGCGTCGATCCGCAGGCGGCCGTGTATGCGGTGCGCAGCCAGGCCAGGAGCATGGCGATACAGCGCGCGGGCATGGTGGTGCTGACCGATGTGTTCAGCGTGCTGGGCCTGGTCGCGCTGCTGCTGGCGGCGGCCGGGCTGTACGGTGTGCTGGCGTTTTCGGTGGCGCAGCGCACGCGCGAGCTGGGCATCCGTCGCGCAATCGGCGCGGGTCACGGCGCCATCGTGCGCACGGTGGCGCGGCAACTGGCGTGGCAGCTCGGCATCGGCCTGCTGGCGGGCTTTGCGCTGGCCATGCCATGGTCGAAGCTGTTGGCCGATCCCAATATGCGCACCCGCGCGCACGACCCGGCGGTATTCGTGCCGGTGCTGCTGCTGGTGCTCGGCGTGTCCATGCTCGCTGCGCTGGTGCCGCTGCTGCGCGCGCTGCGCGTCGATCCGGCCGTGGCACTGCGTTACGAGTGAGCACCACGACCGCAGGAGCCCGCTGGCGGGCGATGCTTTTGCCCTGATGCATCAAACAACAGCATCGCCCGCCAGCGGGCTCCTACTATGCTGCGAGGGCCACATGACGAACGGGAAACCATGACGCGCGAATCGAACCCCGCAGTGTTGCTGGCCGACGACCAGGCCGACGTGCGCGAGGCGCTGCGCCTGCTGCTGAAGGCCGAGGGCATCGCCAGTCACGGCGTCGCCGACCCTGCGGCGGCGCTGGACGCCGTGCGCCGGCGCGAGTTCGCCTGCGCGCTGGTCGACGGCAACTACTCGCGCGACACCACCTCGGGCGAGGAAGGCCTGGCGTTGCTGGAAGCCTTGCGCCAGACGGCGCCCGATCTGCCGGTGGTGATGATGACGGCCTGGGGCAACGTGCCGCTCACGGTGGCGGCGATGCGCGCCGGCGCGGCGGATTTCATCGAGAAACCGTGGGACAACGCGCGCCTGGTCAGCGTGCTGCGCGCGCAGATCGCGCTTTCCGAAAGTGCGCGGCGCGAGCGTCGGCTGGCGGCGGAGAACGCGTTGCTGCGCGGCGAGGCGGGCGGGGATTTCATCGCCGAATCGCCGGCGATGCGCCGCGTGCTGGCGCTCATCGAGCGCATCGCGCCCAGCGACGCCAACGTGCTGGTGCTGGGCGAGAACGGCACCGGCAAGGGCGTGGTCGCGCAGCTGCTGCACCAGCGCTCGGCGCGCGCGGCGCAGTCGTTGGTCAAGGTGAACATGGGCGGCATCAACGAGAGCGTGTTCGAGTCGGAGATGTTCGGCCACGTGCGTGGTGCCTACACCGATGCGAAGAGCGAGCGCATCGGCCGCTTCGAGCTGGCCGACGGCGGTACGCTGTTCCTCGACGAGGTGGGCAACGTGCCGGCCGCGCAGCAGCCGAAGCTGCTGCGCGTGCTGGAGGACGGCGAGTTCGAGAGGCTCGGTTCCTCGCGCACGCAGAAGGTCGACGTGCGGCTGGTGTCGGCCACCAATGCCGACCTTGCCGCGATGGTGGCGGAGGGTCGCTTCCGCCGCGATCTGCTGTATCGGCTCAATACGCTGGAGCTGCGCCTGCCACCGTTGCGCGAACGCGCGGAGGACATCCTGCCGCTGGCGCGCGCGTTCCTGGCGCGCAACGCGCAGCGCTACGGCCGCGACGGCTTGCGGCTGGCGCCGTCGGCCGAGCGTGCGCTGGCCGCCTGGCGCTGGCCCGGCAACGTGCGCGAGCTGCAGCACCTGATGGAGCGTGCGGCGCTGCTGGCCGAGCACGACGAGGTGGGCGCCGTCGCGCTCAGCTTCGGCGAGGCCGCCGCGCCGGCGGCGACGGATCTCGATGGCATGACCCTGGAACAGGCCGAGTCGCAACTGGTGCAGCGCGCGCTGGAACGTTTCGACGGCAACCTGCAGCGCGCCGCCGATGCGCTGGGCATCACCCGCCAGTCGCTGTACCGGCGCCTGGAGAAGCACGACCTGCGCGACGCGAGCGGCGATGCCGGCTGAGCCTTCCGCCCGTCGCGCCGGCCGCATGCCGCGTTTCGAGCGGCGCGTGCTCGTGGGCAGCCTGCTGGTGGCGATGCCGGGCTTGCTCGTGTCGATCGTGCTGGTGTCGTCGCCGTCGTGGGATGCCTCGCTGCGCTGGACCTGCATCGCCGTCGCCGCTGTCGTCACCGCGATCCTGGCGCGCTGGCAATACCGCCGCCTGGTGTTTCCGCTCTACGCCTTGTCCGGCCTGCTCGAAGCGCTGCGCCAGGGCGACTACAGCCTGCGCGGCGTGCAGGGCAGCGTGCTGGGCGACGCGATTGTCGACATCAACGCACTGGCCGAGCGCCTGCAGCGCGAGCGGTTGGAGTTCGAGGAATCCTCCTACCTGCTCGGCAAGACGCTGGCGGCGTTGGACAGTGCGGTGTTCGTGTTCGACGAGGGTCAGCGCTTGCGCCTGCTCAACCCCGCCGCGCAACGCCTGCTGAATGCGGAGCGCCACCGTCTGTTCGGATTGAGCGCCGTGGAACTCGGTCTTGCCGCCTTGCTGGAAGGGCCGGCGACGTGCCTGCTGACCCACGTATTTCCGGGGCGCAGCGGACGCTTCGACGTCCGCCACGCCACGCTGCGCAGCGGCGGTCGCGGCGGTCAGCTGCTGGTGGTCAACGACGTGGGCCGCGTGCTGCGCGCGGAGGAGCGCGCGGCTTGGCAGCGCCTGCTGCGCGTGCTCGGTCACGAGGTCAACAACTCGCTGGCGCCGATCCAGTCGATGGCCGGCACGCTGGCCACGCTCGCCGCGCGTGAGCCGCTGCCCGAAGACTGGCGCGAGGATTTCGCGAGTGGACTGGGCCTGATCCAACACCGCGCCGAGGCGTTGGGCCGCTTCCTCGCCAGCTACAGCAAACTCGCGCGACTGCCGCCACCTCAGCCGCGTGCCGTGCCGCTTCCCGCGTTGCTGGCCAAGCTGGCGCAACTGGAAACGCGCCTGCCGGTGGCGCTGGAAACCGGCGAACCGCTCACGGTGCGGGCCGATCCCGACCAGCTCGAACAGGCGCTCATCAACCTCGTGCGCAACGCGGTGGAGGCCACGTTGCCCGCAGGTGGCGTACGGCTGCGCTGCCGCTGCGACGGCATGCGCGCCGTGATCGAAGTGGAGGACGACGGCCCCGGCCCGCCGCCCAGCGAAAATCTGTTCGTGCCGTTCTTCACCACCAAGCCCGGCGGCTCCGGCATCGGCCTCGCGCTGGCGCGGCAGATCGCCGAGGCGCACGAGGGCGGCGTCAGCCTGCAACCACGCGATGCCGGCGGCGCCCTCGCCACCCTGTGGCTGCCCTTGACGCCGTAGGAGCCCGCTGGCTGGCGATGGTTTTGTTTTAAAGCCATCGCCCGCCAGCGGGCTCCTACGTGGAGGCGGTGCGCAGGGCGGCGAGGCGGCGGTCGCGTGGCAGTTTCTTCCAGGCGATTTCCAGCCGCAGCGCCTCGCTGCGGCTGGCGACCCATACCCAGCCCAGCAATTGTCGTGGCGGATTGGCGCGGGTGAAGCGCGCGCCCTTGCCACTGAGGTGTTTGGCGTAGCGCTGCCGGGGGTCGCGCGCGATGCCGGTGTAGACGCGGCCATCGGCGCATTCCAGCAGGTAGACGGCCCAGGCGTCGGCGCTGGGCGCGTCGCTCATGCGCTCAGGCCCATTCCACCAGGGCTTCTTCCGCGCACATGCGTGGCCACGACGGCCGCGCCTTGAGCCGGGCGGCGAAGGCGGCGACGTGCGGCCACGCGGTGGCGGGCTTGGGCATGTTGCGCGCCCAGCGCATCAGCATCAGGGCGTAGAGGTCGGCCAGGCTGAAGGTGTCGCCCAGCAGGTAGGGGCCGTGCGCGGCGAGGTGGGCGTCGAGGTAGTCCCAGCACTTGCCGATGCCGATGCGCGAGTGTTCCTTGACGGCATCGCCGCCCTCGGCGACGTGGTCGTTCGGGTAGAACCACTGGCGGAACAGCGGCTGCAAGGTGTTGGCGAGGTAGAGCATCCACTGCAGGTAGTCGGCGCGTGCGGCGCTACCCGGCGCGGGGGTGAGGTTGGCCTCGGGGTGGCGCTCGGCCACCAGCAGGGCGAGCGCGGCGGCTTCCATGTGCGGCTTGCCGTCGACCACCAGCGTGGGCACCACGCCGTGCGGGTTGATCGCGAGGTAGGCCGCGCTGCGCTGTTCGCCCTGCTCGATGTCGATGCGCTTGAGCTCGTAGGGTGCGCCGGTTTCGATCAGGGCGAGATGCACTACGAGGTTGGCGGAGCCGGGGGCGTAGTAGAGCGTGTACATGGCGGATGTCCGTGGGTGGAAACCACCGATGATACGCCGCGCGGTCAGCTGTCCAGTTCCGTCCAGCGCGCGTAGGCGGTTTCCAGCTCCGCCTGCAGCTGTGCCAGCGCCTCGTTCGCCTTGACGATGACGCTGCTGTCCTGCTGGAAGAAGGCAGGGTCGTTCATGGCCTCGCCGCGCGCGGCGAGGTCGGCTTCGAGTTGTTCGATGCGCGCGGGCATCTGTTCCAGCTCGCGCTGGTCCTTGTAGCTGAGCTTGCGCCTGGCTTCCGGCGCGGTGGCCGGCGCCGGGCTTTTCGCGGTTGGCATGGCGATCGGCGGCGGCGCGACGGAGCGCTGGCGCAGCCAATCGCTGTAGCCGCCGACGTATTCGCCCACCCGGCCCTCGCCTTCGAGCACCAGCGTGCTGGACACCACGTTGTCGAGGAAGGCGCGGTCGTGCGAGACCAGCAGCAGGGTGCCTTGGTAGTCGGTCAGCAGTTCTTCCAGCAGTTCGAGCGTCTCGACGTCGAGGTCGTTGGTGGGTTCGTCCATCACCAGGAGGTTGGACGGTTGCGCGAACAGCTTGGCCAGCAGCAGGCGGTTGCGCTCGCCGCCGGAAAGCCGGGTGATCGGCGCGCGCGCGCGTTCGGGCGAGAACAGGAAATCCTGCAGGTAGCCGATGATGTGCTTGCGCTGGCCGTTGAGCTCGATGTACTCGCGGCCTTCGGCCACGTTGTCGAGCGCGTTCTGCGTATCGTCGAGCTGCAACCGGTGCTGGTCGAAGTAGGCGACCTGGATGCCGGTGCCGAGCGTGGCGCTGCCGCGCTCGGGCTTGAGTTCGCCCAGCATGATCTTGAGCAAGGTGCTCTTGCCCGCGCCGTTGGGGCCGATGATGCCGATGCGCTCGCCGCGCATCACGGTGGTGCTGAGGTCGTCGATCAGCACGCGGCCGCCGTAGCTCTGGTGCACGTGCTCCAGGTCGATCACCTTCTTGCCCGAGGCCTGCGCGTTGGCCGCGGTCATCCTCACGTTGCCGGAGAGCTCGCGGCGTTCGGCACGCTCCACGCGCAGTGCCTTCAGCGCACGCACGCGGCCTTCGTTGCGGGTGCGTCGCGCCTTGATGCCCTGGCGGATCCACACTTCTTCCTGCGCCAGTTTCTTGTCGAACAGCGCGTTGGCCTGCGCCTCGGCGTGCAGGCGTTCCTCGCGGCGACGCAGGTAGTTGGCGTAGTCGCCGGGCCAGTCGGTGAGCGCGCCGCGGTCGATCTCCACGATGCGCGTGGCCAGCGCCTGCAGGAAGCTGCGGTCGTGGGTGACGAAGATCAGCGAGCCGTCGAAGGATTTCAAAAAGCCTTCCAGCCAGCCGATGGCCTCGATGTCGAGGTGGTTGGTGGGCTCGTCCAGCAGCAGTACGTCGGGTTGCCGCACCAGCGCCTGCGCCAGCAGCACGCGGCGCTTCATGCCGCCCGAGAGCGCGGCGAAATCGGTGTCGGCAGGCAGTTCCAGCCGGGTCAGCACCTCGTCGACGCGGCGGTCGAGATCCCAGCCGTGGCGCGCCTCGATCTGGTGCTGCACGTCGCCGAGCGCATCGAAGTCGCCCTCGCCCAGCAGGTGGTGATAGCGCGCCAGCAGATGGCCGAGGTCGCCCAGGCCGTCGGCCACCACGTCGAACACGCTGCCGGCGGTGCCGTGCGGCACCTCCTGCGCCATGCGCGCGATGACGATGCCGTTCTGCACGCGCACCTCGCCGTCGTCGGCTTTCAGCTCGCCGGCGATCAGCTTCATCAGGGTGGATTTGCCTTCGCCGTTGCGGCCGACGATGCACACGCGCTCGTTGCGGTCGATGGAGAGATCGACGTGTTCGAGCAGGAGGGGGCCGCCGATCGAGAAGTCGACGCGTTGCAGTTGGATCAGGGACATCCGCCCATTCTAGCGGACGCGTCTGGCGATGGGCGGTTGGCCGTGAATCAACCTCAATAGAAACATGCGTTTAACGAATTATTTTCAAGTCGGGACTCTGGAAATCGGTGGCGCCTTGGGGTAAGGTCGCCGCCACGCGCCATTCACGCGCGGTCTGTCTGTGAGGTAGGGCGAGTGGCCATCGAGTCGATGCGACGGGGGCGGGTGTTGCAGCACTTGCGCGCGGCGTGGCTGTTGACGCTGCTGTGCGTGCTCGGCAGTTTCGCCGGTCGTGCGCACGCGGGCTACGCCGCCATCGTGGTGGACGGCAACACCGGCAAGGTGTTGCAGGAGATCAACGCCGACCAGCGCGACTACCCCGCCTCGCTCACCAAGATGATGACGCTCTACCTCACCTTCAAGGAGCTGAAGGCCGGCCGGCTGCGGCTGGATCAGGCCATGCCGGTATCCGCCTGGGCGGCGGACAAGTCGCCCACCAAGCTGGGCTTGCGCGCGGGCCAGACGGTCGCCGTGCAGGACTGCATCCTGGGCATGGTCACCAAGTCCGCCAACGACGCCGCCACCGTGATGGGCGAGGGCATTGGCGGCAACGAAAGCCGCTTTGCCGAGATGATGACCGCGCAGGCCGCCCTGCTGGGCATGACGGACACCCACTTCGACAATGCCTCGGGCCTGCCCGACCCGAACAACACCTCCACCGCGCGCGACCTGGTGAAGCTGGCGATGGCGCTGTATCGCGACTTTCCCGAGTACGCGCATTTCTTCGCCACGCAGGAGTTCGTGTTCCGCGGCCACATCGTGCGCGGCCACAACAACCTCATGTACCGCTACCCCGGCATGGACGGGCTGAAGACCGGCTACATCGATGCCTCGGGTTTCAACCTCGCCTCCACCGCCGTGCGCGACGGCCATCGCCTGTTCGCCGTGGTGCTGGGCGGGCGCACCGCCGCCGTGCGCGACAACCTGATGGCGCGCCTGCTCGACGACAGCTTCGCCGGCCAGCAGACGCCCGCGCTGGCGGTGGCCGAGGCTTCCCGCCGCCCGCCCACCGGGCGCGCCGCGCGCCTGCTGGAGGCGATGTCGCCGATCCGCACCGCGGCGGCGGATACCGTGCCGACCTCGCAGCGGCATCCGCCGCGTGCGGCCAGTTCGACCCGACGCCTGGCGGCGGCCACCTCGCGCGCCTGCAGCGCCCACCGTGGCGCTACTTGCCGGCGCGCCGCCGTCCGCCGATCACGCCACGCCCCGGCCCGCCTCGTGGCCCACCGCCCGCCGGCCAAGAAGTCGGTGGTGGTGGCCTCGCGCCGGCAGCACGACGGCTGAGCCCCGGGAAGCCCGGGGCCGGCAACGACGCCCTGGGAGCGCGAGCGGCAGAAACGCGGCGGCTGCGGCTGCCGGGGTGCCGGGATCAGCCTATGATGATACGGCCTGATGTTTCGTGACCGGATTTGGGCTGCGAGGCAGGCGGATCGCTTACCCTGTCGGCCCCGGTACGGCGGGAAGGCTAAGGACATGCGCGGGGGCGCGTCCATCCAGGGGCAGCATGACCGACCAGTCCACCGACCGCTATCCGCAGGCCAAGCGCATCGTCATGGATGTGCTGGAGGCCGATGTCGCCACGCGCGACGCGGCCATCGCGCGCGAGTGCGGCGATGACACCGCGCTGGTGCGCGAGGTGCGCTGGCTGATCGACGCGGTGGAGCGCAGTCATACCGCCACGCTGCCGCTGCTGCCGTGCGATTCGGTGGATCTGTCCGGATGCGACGCGCAGTCCGCCTCACCGTCGCGCTATCGCCTGCTGCGCCGGGTGGGCGAGGGCGGCATGGGCGTGGTCTATCTGGCCGAGCGGCAGGACACCGGCTTCGCGCAGCAGGTGGCGCTCAAGGTGCTGAACGCTGCCGCCGTCCGTTCGCCCACCTTGCTGGAGCGTTTCGCACGCGAGCGGCGCCTGCTGGCACGGCTGGAGCACCCCGGCATCGCGCGCCTGCTCGATGGCGGCCTGTTCGTCGACGGCCAGCCCTACCTGGCGATGGAGTACGTCGAGGGCGAGCGCATCGACACCTGGTGCGAGCGCCACGCGCTCGATTTGCGCGCGCGCATCGCGCTGTTCATCAAGGTGTGCGCCGCGGTGGAATACGCCCACCGCAACCTGGTGATCCATCGCGACCTCAAGCCCGGCAACATCCTGGTGGATGCCAACGGCGAGCCCAAGCTGCTCGATTTCGGCATCGCCAGCCTGATCGATGAGCCGGCCAATGGCGATGCGCCCACCGAGGCGGGCCAGCGTGCGCTCACCCTGGCCTACGCCAGCCCCGAGCAGGTGGAAATGCAGCCGCTGACCACGGCGGCCGACGTGTACGGCCTGGGCATGGTGCTGTACCAGCTGGTGGCCGGCCAGCGGCCGTGGCAGCACATCAGTGCGCCGCACCAGCTGAGCCTGGCCATCGTGGCGGGCGATATCACGCCGCCCAGCCGCAGCCGGCGCCAGGATGGGCCGCCCGTCTGCCGGCGCGCGTGCGCCGACATCGATGCCATCGTGCTCAAGGCGCTGCGCCGCGAGGCCAGCGAGCGTTACGCCGGTGTGGGCGCGCTGGCCGCCGACCTGCGCAACTGGCAACAACAGCGTCCGGTGGCGGCACGTCGTGGCGCCCGCCTGTATCGCACGCGCCGCTACCTGCAGCGCAACCGCTGGCCGCTCGGCGTGGCCGCCACGTTCGTGCTCAGCGTGCTCGTCGGCCTGGCCGCCTCGCTGTATTCGTTGCACCGGGCGCAGGTGCAGCAACAACTGGCGCAGCAGCGCCAGCAGCAATTGGAACGCATGGTGCGCTTCCAGCAAGCCATGTACGACAGCGTGGATGTCGATGCCATGGGTCGTGCGCTGGTCGACGCCACCGGCAAGCAGATGATGGCGGCGCTGGCGCGCGATGGCGTGCACGTCGACCCCGATGCACAGGCGCGCGCCCTCACGGCGGTGCAGAGCGCCGATGTCGCGCGCGAGGTCATCGATCACTACGTGATCGGGCACACCCTGGACGGCCTCGATCGCGCCTTCCACGATTCGCCGCTCCTGGCCGCCGACCTGCGCCAATCGCTGGCGCGCGCCTTGCTGGGCATCGGCAGCTATGCGCATGCGGCCAGCGAGCTGCGCCAGGTGGTTGCCGTGCGCGAGCGGTCGCCGGGCGATGCGCGCGCGCTGCTTTCCGCGCGCATTGATTTGGCGCGGGCACTGGAAGCGCAAGGCCGCATCGCCGAAGCGGCGAGCCTCTACCGCCGCGCCGCCCGGCAGGCCGAGGCGCTGGCGCCCATCGACGGGCTGCGCATAGCCGCCGAGGCGGGCAGCGCACGCATGCTGGCGGCCCAGGGGCAATTGCAACCGGCCTTGCGGCAACAGCAGGTCCTGCTTGCCGGGCTGCAACCGAAGTTGGCCGCCACCAACCGCGACGTGATGGCGCTGGAGCGCGACCAGGTCGAGACACTCATCAAGCTTGGCCAGCGCGACCGCGCGCGAAGGGAGCTGGAGCGGCTGGAACCGCTCGTCCGGCAGACCTACGGCGCCGAGCATCCGGAAACGCAGGCCACCATGCTCACCTTGGCCACCTTGCTCTACTCCCAGGACAACGAGTATGAGCGCTCGCTCGCCCTGGCGAAGGAAGTCGCCGTGATGCGCCAGCGCCAGCTGGGGGCCGATCATCCGGCCACCCTGGAGGCGCGTGCGCTGGCTGCCTCGAACGAGGTGCGGCTGGCGCAGGATCCGTCCAGCCTGGCGCAGGTGCACCAGCAGCTCGACGCGATCATCCGCAGCGACCGGCGGGTGCTGGGGGCGGACGATCCGCATACGCTGGATGCGATGACCGACATGGTGCGGCTGCTGGCCAAGCAGGATCGTTACGCCGAGGCGGTCGCGCTGGAACGCGTCATCCTGGCCGGGCGCAACCGCACCCTCGGCCCGGATCACACCGCCACGCTCTATGCGCGCGGCAGCCTCGCCAGCCTGTTGTGCGAGAGTGGCGATTACGCGGAAGCCCGCGTGCTGGCGGGGCAGGTGCTGGCCGCCTTGCGCAGGCAACTCGGCGACGACCACCCCATGACCTTGGCGACCTATGACCTGGTGGGCCGCATCGACGCGGGCGACGGGCGCTGGGAGCTGGCCCGCCAAGCCCATGCCAAGGCGCTGGATGGTCGCGCCAGGACGCTCGGCGACACCGATGCGCATACCATCGAGAGCGCCTCGCGGCTGTATGCCGTGCTGGTGAAGCTGCACGATATCGCCGACGCCAGGCATGTGCTCGACACCTACTTGAAACCGGTGATCGCGATGAACCCCGCCACGCTCAATGCCGGCATGCGCAGCGTGCGCGCAGAGGCGCAGGGCGTGGTCGGCAGGTGACGCCGGCCAGGGCCAATGAAAAATTCCGCGCCGTGCGGAATTTTTCATTGGCGCATCCGGCGCCTGCCCGGACGTGCCCCCGTGAGTCCATGGCTGGGCCGGGCGTTTGAAAAGCCACGAACCCTCGGCGCCACGCCTTGAAAGGGGTGGCGCTCAGTGCGTGAGCATGGCCCGCGCGGCGGCGGGGTCGTGCCGATGCTTGAACAGCGGCACGAACAGCAGCGCCATCACCAGCGCGTAGCCGGCGAAGGCCAGCCAGATGCCGGGCCAGTCCTTGCAGATCGCCACCGCGTCGTCGCACTGGTGGTTGGTGAAGAAGTGGTCGATCACGAAGCCGGCGATCAGGCTGCCCAGCACCGCGCCGATGCCGTTGGTCATCAGCATGAACAGGCCTTGTGCGCTGGCGCGGATGGCCGGGTCGGCCTGGCTTTCCACGAACAGCGAGCCGGAGATGTTGAAGAAGTCGAAGGCCATGCCGTAGACGATGCACGAGAGCACGATCATCCACAGCCCGCCGGCCGGGTTGCCGAGGCCGAACAGGCCGAAGCGCAGCACCCAGGCCAGCATGCTCATCGTCATCACCGCCTTGATGCCGAAGCGTTTCAGGAAGAACGGGATGGTGAGGATGAAGGCGGTTTCGGAGAACTGCGAGATCGAGATGATGATGGTGGAGTACTTCACCGTGAGCAGGTTGGCGTAGGCCGGCACTTTCACGAAGTCGCTGAGGAAGGCGTCGCCGTAGGCGTTGGTGAGTTGCAGCGCCGCGCCCAGCAGCATGGCGAAGACGAAGAACACCGCCATGTTGCGGTTCTTGAACAGCACGAAGGAAGTGAGGCCGAGGCGTTCGATCAGGCCGCCCTGCCGCACCGCGCGGCTGGGCGGGCACTTGGGCAGGGTGAAGGCGTACAGGCCCAGCAGCAGCGAGGCGCCGGCCGCCACGTGGAACTGCGCCGGCGAGGCCTTGAAGCCCAGCAGGCTGGTGGTCCAGGTGGCGGCGATGAAGCCGATCGTGCCCCACACGCGGATCGGTGGGAACGCGCTCACCACGTCCAGCCCGTCGCGCTTGAGCGCGTTGTAGGCCACCGCGATGGAGAGCGAGATGGTCGGCATGTAGCAGCACATGTTGAGCAGCATCAGCCAGAACATCTGTCCGGGCGTGGCGGCGAAGGGCAGCGCGAACAGCACCAGCGCGCCGGCGATCTGCAGCAGGCCGTACAGGCGCTCGGCGTTCAGCCACTTGTCCGCCACGATGCCGGCCAGCGAGGGCATGAACAGCGAGGCGATGCCCATGGTGGAAAAGATCGCGCCGAAGCTGGTGCCCGACCACTGCCGGGTCTGGAACCACCACGTGCCGATGGTGAGCAGCCACGCCCCCCAGATGTAGAACTGCAGGAAGTTCATCGCGACGAGGCGAAGCTTGAGGTTCATGGATCGGGTTCCCCTTGGCCGGGACGGTGCCGAGGCCATGTGCTAGGAGCTTGGGCGGTAGAAACATTCGAGGCGAAGAGTCTGCCATGCGAGGGCAGATTTTCGGCGCTTCGCCGCCCCATAGTGGTTCTATGGGGCAAGAAGCGGCGGAAATATGCGCCGCATGGCGGGCTTTGCAGCCCGGATGATTTCTGCCGCCCAAGCTCCTGGGTGTGCTGTCGCGGCAGGTTAGAGGAAGCCGCCGCCGTGCGGCAAGGCATGCTCCGCTACACTGCGGGCACCATGAAGGGAGCCGGGGCATGAGCCTTTTCCTCACCATTGCCGTAGTGCACCTGATTGCGCTGATGAGCCCGGGCCCGGATTTCTTCTACGTCTCGCAGACGGCGGTGAGCCACTCGCGCCGCGAGGCACTGGCCGGCGTGGTGGGCATCGCGCTGGGCGTGGCGGTGTGGGCGGCATTCGCGTTGCTCGGCCTGCAACTGCTGCTGCACCGGTTGGCGTGGCTGGAACGAGCGATTGCCGTGTGCGGCGGCGTCTACCTGTGCTGGATGGGCATGAAGATGCTGCGCGGCGCGCGGGCCCTGCCCGCCGGCGACCCCGCGGTGCGCGTGGTGCGCCTGGTCAGCGGACCCTGGCATGCACTGCGCAACGGCCTGTTCACCAACCTGGCCAACCCCAAGGCGGTGGTGTACTTCGGAAGCATCTTCTCCGCCTTCGTGGGCGACCGGCTCGGCGCCGGTGCACGCTGGGGCCTGTGGCTGATGGTGGTGGCCGAAACGCTGCTGTGGTTCGCGCTGGTGGCCGGCGTGTTCGCACTGCCGGCGATGCGTCGCGGCTACCTGCGCCTGAGCCGCTGGATCGACGGCGGCGCCGGCGCGGTGTTCATGCTGTTCGGGCTGCACCTGATCTTTGCGCGGCGGGCGGTTTGAAGCGCAGCCGTTTCGGTGGTGAATTCAATTCCGAAGTGCACGGAGGTTGAAGGATGCCTCGAAGGCCTGTTTCGGGGTGCGAACTCCTAACCGCTTCCGCGGACGGCCATTGAGCTTGTCTTCGATGGCCTGCAGTTGCTCGTCGGTGACCGCGGTCTGGTCGCCGCCCTTGGGCAGGTACTGCCGGAGCACACCGTTGGGGTTTTCGTCGCAGCCGTGCTGCCAGAACGAGTACGGCTCAGCGAAATAACTCGTGGTCGCCGGGGCGATGTCGACGAGCTCGTGCCCCGTGATCCCGCTGCCGTTGTCCAGTGGCAGGGTGTGCACGGGCGAGCATCAACGGAGGCAAGGCATGGACGATGACGCGCACCACCGTGTCCGCTCGACCATCGGAAACGAAGCGCAGGCGCGGGTAGCCCGGCTTGCGCTCCACCAGTGCCACGATCCGCGCCGCCTCTTGCCGATGATCGTGTCGCCCTCCCTGTCGCCCACTCGCCGGCGTGTGGTCACCACTACCGACCGCTGGATGATGCGCCTGCCGTGGAAGCGCTAACGTTTGCGTGGCGTGTCGCAGCGGTGTCGCTGCCGACGCTTGCGATGGCGCAGTTGGTGCCATAGGGCAGCGGCCCTGCTGGTGATCCCGGGTGGTGTGCTGAGAGATGCGCCCGTGGCCGATGCCGGCTTTCGGCGGAATCTGCTCCGGGCTCCAGTCCTCGGCCAAGTGAGCCTCCACCTTGATCCAGTGGCCGGGAGCTGGCGCAGATGGTGGCGCAGAACGCTTTGCCGCGGCGCGTGCCGCGCCTCGTAGTGGTCATCGGCGCTTGCGTTGTGGCGCAACTCCCGGCGGACGGCCGATGGCTTGCGAAGTATCTGGCGGTTGATCTGCTCGGGGCAAAAGCCGCCGCGGCACAGGAGCGACCGTTGTGGTGCGCTTCAAAGTTGAATTTTCCCTGAAAGCATAAGAGAATCTCGCACGCAAGGTGCGCGATTCAAGGGAATAAACCGATGTATGTACGTTGGCAAAGGATCTGCCTGTGGGCAGTGCTGTTGGGTTCGTTCGCATCGTTGGCTCATGCGGCGGACCCTGAGGATGAATACCGGAACCTGATCCGGGTCAACCAGAACATCCAGCCGCTCGGCGCGCACCCGTTTGGCGAAAACATCAGCCCTCTACGACGGCTCATTGTCTTTTACCCAGACGGACATTAGCTTGCCGGGCAATGGCCCCGTGTTGCAGTTGGCCCGGCGTTTCGAGGTGTACGGGGACTCGCCCGTGGACTTTCCGGCCGAGCAGGTGTTTGGTGACTGGGAACTCGAAGTCCCACATCTGGAAACACTAACCGCGGGGTCACAGCCAACGTCCGCCAATCCGACTGGCGTCCGGATGTGGGATGTCAATGGCAGTGGCAACGTCCAGGCCATCGACGGTTGGCAGACCGACAATACCGGTGGAACGACCGGTAATCCGAATGCTGACGTCAATGCGCGATGCAGCAACTTCACGGCTCCTCCGTCGGTCGTTCGGCGCCTGGGCGATTCCGCGCTTGAGCCGTGGGAGCCAGACGAGTGGTGGAAGGGTTACCATCTGGTTCTGCCCGGCGAAGGTGGTCAGGATATTTTGGCCAATGCAGACGCCTCGACAAAGGCCGCCTATCCTGCAGTCACCAAGGCGCATTGGCGCTTCAGCTGCCTCTCGGCGACTTCCAATGGGAAGCCTGGCGAAGGCTTCCTCGGTCATGCACCCGACGGCACGCTGTACTGGTTCGATTACCTCGTCTACCGAGCCGCGGACGGTATGTCTAGGCCGCTGGAATCCAACGGTGCGAGTCTGACGCCTCGTCAATCGCCATTCCGCCAGTACGCCAACGCCACCATCGAGGGGATGATTAGCCTCTTGTCCGGGTCGTCGGTCGCGCATGCGGTTCCGGCCCAAGACGGGATCGCCAGGAGCCTTGGCGTTCTGCTCGTTACCAAGGTGCAGGACCGTTTCGGGAACTGGCTCAAATTCAGCTACGATGGTAATGGCAACTTGACTGGCATCATTGCCAGTGATAATCGCGCCTTAAGCGTGACCTACGTCGCAGGCACTACGCGCATTCAGAGCGTGACCTTGCAGCCCGCTTCGGGGGCGCCGAGAGTATGGGCTTACGCATACAGCAGCGACGGCGCTTCGCTTGTTGATGTCCAATTACCCGACGGCAGCCACTGGCACTACGACCTCGGTGCACTGCAGAGCATCATCCTCCGCGCCGGCTCTGCCTATAGTAGCTGCTTAACGCCGCGCGTTTCGACCAACCTCGATCCGATCACGGGCGCCATTACACACCCGTCTGGGCTGGTGGGACAGTTCACGGTCAAGGGCATGAAGCACGGTCGCTCCTATGTGCCCCAGTCCTGCGTTGGCACGCGGGGGGGAGGGCCAACGGAGGGCGGTAGCTATGCCTTGGTTCCGGAAGTGTGGTACAGCCTGACCACGACCAAAGTCGTGTTTTCAGGTGCGGGGCTGCCTACAGAGACATGGAACTACAACTACTCGCCATCCAACGAAAGCTGGTATTCCCAAACAGGCAGCTATCCGACGACGGTCTGGACCGATGTGGTCGCTCCGGATGGCAGCACTACCCGCCATATCTTCAGCAATCGCTTCGGCATTTCCGAGAGCCGGTTGCTCCGAACCGAGTACTACGTTGGCGCGGCAGGGTCATCGACGCTGCTGAGGAGCGAGGACAACGGCTACGCGCTGCCGACGACGCCCTCCCTTCCAGCAAGCGCTGGCATCAGTCTTCTCGACAACGTCAATATAGCCCAGGTGACGGAGTACTCCCCATTGAACCTGCGCACGATCACGCAGGACGGGCAGACCTACGCGTGGCAAGCGCTGGCCTTCGATGCTTACGCGCAGCCGACGGACGAGAAGCGCTCCAACAACATCGCTGGACAGACGCCGCTTGAGGAGACCATCAGCTACCTCAACGATACGAACACGTGGGTGCTGGGCCTGCCACTGACCGTGACCAACAAGGCCACGGGCGAGGTGGAATCGAGCAACACCTACAACAGCCTGGACGAGCTGACCACGCGCGCCCGCTTTGGCGAGACGCTGATGCACTACACGTGGAACAGTGCGGGCCAACTGGCCAGCTTCACCGACGGCAACAACCACACCACCACGCTGGGGAACTACTACCGAGGCATCCCGCGATCGATCGGCTACCCAGATGGCACCAGTGAGTCGCTGGCCGTCGATGATCTGGGCCAGATCTCGTCGATCACCGACCAGTCCACCCACACCACCAGCTACAGCTACGACGGGATTGGCCGGGTGGCCAGGATCACCTACCCCTACGACAGCCGTGTCGACAACGCGCAGTGGTACCCCAAGGTCTTCACCTACGCCTATGTAACCGGCGCGGAGCGCGGCGTGGCCGGCGGGCATTGGCGCCGCACCGTCACCACCGGCAGCTACAGCGACACGACCTATTTCGATGCCGAGCTGCGCCCGGTGCTGGACGACACGTCCACCGGTGCGGCCGGTTCCGACATCAGCACCGCGACGGGCTACGACTGGGCTGGCCGCACGGTGTTCGCCGCCTATCCGGTGCGCGGCGCGCCGGATGTTTCCGGGCTGACCCTGGGCGTGCATGCCAGCTACGACGCCCTGGGCCGGCCAACCCAGCGCCAGCAGGACAGCGAGCTGGGCCTGCTGACCACGACCACGGCCTATCTGCCCGGCCCAGGCACCCAGGTCACCGATCCCAAGGGCAACGTTACCGTCACCTACGACCAGGCCTTCGACCAGCCGGTCTACAACGCGCCGTGGTCGGTCACGACATCGGGCGGCATCACCCAGAGCATCGCGCGCGACATCTACGGCGAGCCGACCGTCATCACCCAGTCGGGCAGCTACAACGGGCAGGCCGTCAGCCTCAGCAAAGCCTTCTATTACGACAGCTACCACCGCCTGTGCCGCACCAGCGAGCCGGAAACGGGCAGCACGGTGCTGGCCTACGACGGCGCCAACAACCTCGCCTGGAGCGCCAACGGCCTGAGCCTCACCGGCACGGGCTGCGACCAGGCGCAGGTGCCGGTATCGGCGCAGACCACGCGCCGCTACGACGCGATGAACCGTGTGCTGGCCCTCGTGCCGCCCAGCGCCACGGCGTCCACCGGTTACAGCTACGACGCGCTGGGCCAGCTGACGCGAGAGGTGTCGGGCATCGCCACGTGGAGCGGCGGTTACAACAGCCGTGGCCAGCTGACGGGCGAGACGCTGAGCCTGCCGGGCCTGAGCCCGATGGCGCTGGGCTACAGCTACGACGCCTACGACCACCGCGCCACGGTCAGCTACCCCGGTGGCGAAGCCGTGGCCTACGCCCCGAACCCGCGCGGCCTCGACAGCCAGGCCGGCAGCTATGCGACGGCGGTGGGGTATTTCCCCAATGGCCAGGTTGAGAGCTTCGCGCTTGGCAACGGCCACAGCTACCTGGCCGAACAAAACACCCGCCAGCAGCTCAGCAACTTCAGCTATGGAGCGGGTGGCACGCTGGACGTCAGCGAAGACCTCGGCTACGACGCCGACGGCAATATCACGGCGGTCACCGACCTCGCCAGCGGCCTGCGCAGCAAGCGCTTCGGCTACGACGCACTGAACCGCTTGACCAGCGCCACGGCCACGAACCTGTACGGCAGCGAGAGCTACAGCTACGACCCGCTGAACAACCTGCGCACGCGCGTGGCGGGTGGGCAGAGCTTCGCCTTCAACTACGACGCCAGCAACCGCCTGGCCAGCATCACCCGCGGTGCCGGCACCGTCGACAGCTTCGGCTACGACACGCGCGGCAACCAGATTCACCGCAACAGCGTCAGCCTGTCGTTCGACGCCAGCAACCGGCTCACCCAGATCCCCGGTGTCGAAAGCTACGCCTACGACGGCGAAGGACGCCGGGTGGAGAAGTCGCCCGTCGGCGGCACGCCCAGCTACTTCTTCTACAGCCACGCCGGGCAACTGATGTACCGCTACGACAGCGGCACCGGCACGGCCAGCAACTTCATCTACCTGGGCGGCCGGCTGCTCGCCCGCAGCGTGCATGTGGCCGGCCACCCCGCCGCCAACCACGCCGCCTACGAATACACCGACCCGCAAGGCACGCCGCTGGCCATCGTCAACACGCAAGGCGGCCTGGTGGCGCGCTACGATTACACGCCCTACGGCACCCCAGTGGCCGCGCTGGGCACGGCGCCGGACGGGCCGGGCTACACGGGGCATGTGAACGACGCGGAGACGGGGCTCGTTTACATGCAGCAGCGGTATTACGATCCGGCGACGGGGAGGTTCCTCAGCGTCGATCCCATCAGTCCGACGCCGGGCAATCTGTTCAACATCAATCGGTACGATTACGCCAATAACAACCCGATTAATTACGTTGATCCGGATGGGCGGTGCTCCGACGCTGACGGCAGTTGCGGCAGGATGGTTGCAGCACAAGGAGCATATGCCGCCGCGCATCCGAACCAGCCGCTGTCGCCCATAGCGAAGGCTGGCCTGGGTGTTATGCTGACGGCCTCGGGGGCGGGTGCAGCGGTCGAAATAGCGGAAGGTGCCTTAATACTCGACAAGGTGTTGTTGAACTCGTCCAAGGTTGGTGAAGTTACAGCTAAAGAGGCTACTGTTGCGGCAAAGGAAGCAACGCTAGCTTCCCGTGTTGACGCGGTTCACGGCGCACTTGATCCAATTGCAGCAGGACGAAGAACTACGGCCGCAATGGATACTGCTGAAGGTGCCCGCGTTCTCGCTGCTGGTGGCCGAGATTTGTCACCCGCGCAGCGAGCATTAATGGCGCCAGGTGAGGTGGCAGCAAAGCTGCCCGGCGCACATGCGGAAGCGACCTTGCTTAATCATGCGGCTCAGAATGGATTGACATCGGCAGAGATGGCTGTGTCTAGAACGATTTGCCCTGCGTGTAGAGCGGCTATTGAGCAATCGGGTGGTCAGCTAACTAGTCCAACAACTGCCGTGTGGCCGAGGTAATTCGCATGTATAACTTTGACGAAAATGCATTGGTCAATGAATTAGCGAAACTGCCTCGGCGTGAGCGAGTCGCATTTGCTGCCGCAGCCGCCACGAGGCAACTTGGTAATTACGAGTGGTACGCCCGTAGGTTCAATGCTGACGAGGAGTTACGGCCAAGGGAGATTGCAATTCAGCTATGGGATGCTCTCCGAATAGACTCTATTGATCGGACTGCGTGGGCCTCGGACTTGGACGAGGTGATGAACCTGCTGCCTGAAGAGGGCGATGACTGGGTAATCCGTCATGCCCTTGCGGATGACGCATTGTCTTCTCTGGCATATGCTATTCGTGCGCTGCTAACAGCGGAGCCACAAGAGGTTGCGTGGGCGGCAAGACGTGCATACGAAGCCGCTGACCAGGCTGCAATACGTACACTAGGCGTTCAGCCTGGGTTGCCAGATACGGAAATCGCGATCAAATCGCACCCGTTGGTACAGCGAGAAATCGCGCGCCAACGACGAGACTTTGACGCATTACTTTCTAAACCTGGCAAGGATTCAATTGACGCGATTCGCAATTATGCTCTTGCCGAAGTACTGTTGACCGATAAAGAACAATCACTCTTGGAGTGACTGAATAGTTGGACGTCCAACAACTAAAACGGTTCCAGGTTCAGTTCCCGCTCAACCGCCGCGAAGCCCTGATGTATGTCACGCAGGTTCAGGATTGTTTTGGAAATACGCTGACCTATCACTACGACTCCGGCACGGGTTACCTCACCAGGCGCACTCGAGTTCGACTGTTAATCGTGCAAATCATTGGTCGTATTGAGCGCCAGCTCAAAAACGTGGACTACAACAAGGCGGTTTGGCGTGGTGGGGCGGGTTTTTCCAAATGCAGGGCGGCGAAGACGCCGTGCTGCAGGTCGGAGGGTTGGGAGATGCCAGTGATGGTGCGGCCCGTCGGCGGAATGTGGATGTGGTGCTGCTGAAGTTTGCGCAGCTCATTGCGTGGAGCAAGGGGTCAGGTCTAGCATCGTTGCATCTGTCGGCATAGGCTCCGTCGTAACCGGCGCGGAGCGCGGCGTGGCCGGCGGGCATTGGCGCCGCACCGTCACCACCGGCAACTACAGCGACACGACCTATTTCGATGCCGAGCTGCGCCCGGTGCTGGACGACACGTCCACCGGTGCGGCCGGTTCCGACATCAGCACCGCGACGGGCTACGACTGGGCTGGCCGTACCGTGTTCGCCGCCTATCCGGTGCGCGGCGCGCCGGATGTTTCCGGGCTGGCCCTGGGCGTGCATGCCAGCTACGACGCCCTGGGCCGGCCAACCCAGCGCCAGCAGGACAGCGAGCTGGGCCTGCTGACCACGACCACGGCCTATTTGCCCGGCCCCGGCACCCAGGTCACCGATCCCAAGGGCAACGTCACCATCACCTACGACCAGGCCTTCGACCAGCCGGTCTACAACGCGCCGTGGTCGGTCACGACATCGGGCGGCATCACCCAGAGCATCGCGCGCGACATCTACGGCGAGCCGACCGTCATCACCCAGTCGGGCAGCTACAACGGGCAGGCCGTCAGCCTCAGCAAAGCCTTCTATTACGACAGCTACCACCGCCTGTGCCGCACCAGCGAGCCGGAAACGGGCAGCACGGTGCTGGCCTACGACGGCGCCAACAACCTCGCCTGGAGCGCCAACGGCCTGAGCCTCACCGGCACGGGCTGCGACCAGGTGCAGGTGCCGGCATCGGCGCAGACCACGCGCCGCTACGACGCGATGAACCGTGTGCTGGCCCTCGTGCCGCCCAGCGGCACGGCGTCCACCGGTTACAGCTACGACGCGCTGGGCCAGCTGACGCGAGAGGTGTCGGGCATCGCCACGTGGAGCGGCGCTTACAACAGCCGTGGCCAGCTGACGGGCGAGACGCTGAGCCTGCCGGGCCTGAGCCCGATGGCGCTGGGCTACAGCTACGACGCCTACGACCACCGCGCCACGGTCAGCTACCCCGGTGGCGAAGCCGTGGCCTACGCCCCGAACCCGCGCGGCCTCGACAGCCAGGCCGGCAGCTATGCGACGGCGGTGGGGTATTTCCCCAATGGCCAGGTTGAGAGCTTCGCGCTTGGCAACGGCCGCAGCTACCTGGCCGAACAAAACACCCGCCAGCAGCTCAGCAACTTCAGCTATGGCGCGGGTGGCACGCTGGACGTCAGCGAAGACCTCAGCTACGACGCCGACGGCAATATCACGGCAGTCACCGACCTCGCCAGCGGCCTGCGCAGCAAGCGCTTCGGCTACGACGCGCTGAACCGCCTGACCAGCGCCACGGCCCCGAACCTGTACGGCAGCGAGAGCTACAGCTACGACCCGCTGAACAACCTGCGCACGCGCGTGGCGGGTGGGCAGAGCTTCGCCTTCAACTACGACGCCAGCAACCGCCTGGCCAGCATCACCCGCGGTGCCAGCACGCTCGACAGCTTCGGCTATGACACGCGCGGCAACCAGATTCGCCGCAACAGCGTCAGCCTGTCGTTCGACGCCAGCAACCGGCTCACCCAGATCCCCGGCGTCGAAAGCTACGTCTACGACGGCGAAGGACGCCGGGTGGAGAAGTCGCCCGTTGGCGGCACGCCCAGCTACTTCTTCTACAGCCACGCCGGGCAGCTGATGTACCGCTACGACAGCGGCACCGGCGCGGCCAGTAACTTCATCTACCTGGGCGGCCGACTGCTCGCCCGCAGCGTGCATGTGGCCAGCAACCCCGCCGCCAACCACGCCGCCTACGAATACACCGACCCGCAAGGCACGCCGCTGGCCATCGCCAACGCGCAAGGCGGCCTGGTGACGCGCTACGATTACACGCCCTACGGCACCCCAGTGGCCGCGCTGGGCACGGCGCCGGACGGGCCGGGCTACACGGGGCATGTGAGCGACGCGAAGACCGGGCTCGTTTACATGCAGCAGCGGTATTACGATCCGGCAAGCGGGCGGTTTTTGAGTGTTGATCCGGTGACGCCAAGTCCGGGCAATCTCTACAACTTCAATCGGTACGGCTACGCGAACAACAATCCTGCTCGATACATCGACCCTGATGGACGTACATGCACGGAAGCCAATAAGACGTACACGTGTCAGATCGACAAAGTAGTCACGCAGCAGAATGGCAAGCTTGTCACTAGGAATGCAACCGCCGAGGATCATAAAACGTACGCCGGATTAGAAATGGCTCTGACAAAGGCGGTCAACGCGGCGGCCAGTTCCGGAAAGGCCGCGGATATTTCGTTTAAGAGCGGCGGCACGACCTACTCATTTTCTATTGCGGGGACTTCGGTTGCCCAGAATTTGGCAGGACGCATAATAAAAGCCGATCCTTTCCACCCCGGCAATCCCAAAGATAATTGGGCGATGATTACATCGGGCAACACAACCACTGTCGGTAAGTATGGCTTGCAGCCGGGACGTACGGTGTTTGGAGATGTAGAAAGGACCCAGGAAGAGGAGTTTTTACACGAGGGAATCCACCAAAGTCTCGAAGAGAGCAAAGCCCTTGGATTTTTTGGGTCAAGACGAATGGCTAGGCGGTTTCAAGGTCCACGTGCAACATGATCAATGAATTGTTCCGGCGCTTGCTTCGGCGAGCCTCAGGTGGTCGTTGTAGACCTCCAGCGGGGTACGGAATTGATGACGCTTTCGCGGTCGGGTGTTGAGGCTGAGGGCGATCTGGTTGAGCTCGTCCTGGCTGTAGACCGACAGGTCGGTGCCCTTGGGCAGGTACTGTCGAAGCAGGCCATTGGTGTTCTCGTTGCTGCCGCGCTGCCAGGGGCTGTGCGGGTCGGCGAAGTACACCTGCACGCCGGTACGCAAGGTCAGGGCGTCGTGGTAGCTCATCTCCTTACCCTGGTCGTATGTCAGCGTCTTGCGCAAGGCTTCAGGGATGCTCTTCAGCGCCTTGCCAAAACTCTCCAGTACGTCGGCTGCGCTGGCGCTGCTCATCTTGGCCAGCACCACGAAGCCGCTGGTGCGTTCGACCAGTGTCCCCACGGACGAACGGTTGCCGGCGCCCTTGATCAGGTCGCCCTCCCAGTGTCCGGGAATCAAGCGATCCGCCACTTCCGGTGGACGTACGTGGATGCTCTGCATGTTCGGTATCTGGCCGCGTCGATCCATCCCGCGCGTGCGTGGCTTGCGCGTGCTGCGGCCTTGGCGCAGGCAGTCGATCAACTCCTTGCGCAGTTCGCCGCGCGGCACCAGGTACACCGCGGTGTAGATCGTTTCGTGAGACACCCGATAGCTCGCCGCGTCAGGAAAGGCCCTCGCCAGTATCCCGGCGATCTGCTCCGGCGACCAGCGTGCCCGCAACAGCGCCTGCACGGTTTCCCACAGCGCAGGGTCGTCCAGTTTTCGCGTCACGCGCGGTTTGCTCCGGCATTCCCGACTACGCTGATGCGCCGCCTGCGCCTTGTAGTTCGCCGGGTCGACACGTGCCCGGCGGCGCTCGCGACTGATCGTGCTCGTCGCACGTCCCAGCGAGCGGCCAATGGCACGCAGGCTGTCACCCGCCTCCAAGCGGCGCTGAATCTCCACTCGCTCTTCCAGGGTCAGTTCGTTGTACGTTCTCATCGCAACAGCCTATGTCAGAATCGGCAAGGTGTTGCACGTGGAGTTTGAGACGGCCCTAAGGATCAAGAAGATCATCAAGACGCTTATAACGATGCAGCAAATTCCTTTTTGGGGCCAAACCAATGATTGTTGTGGCGACGATCCTGTTTGTTGCTAGCGCTTCGTGCTTCGATAACAGCATCGATACGATTAGTGATCTCACCTGCCCGATACGGTATGTGGATAAGCAACAAGGTTACTTTCTTGGCATAGAAGGAAATAAGGCCATCATAGGCACGGCAGTCCAAGACGTAAAAAATCCTGCCAATGACATGCCGCAGGCACATGGGTCAATTGAAAATTGTTCATCCCCCACATTCAGATGCCGATCCATCGCCGGATTGGCATTCGCTATCCCAAAGGACACGAAGCATTCTGCAGAATATTCAGATGGGCCCAGGATAGTAATTAAGCGACTCGCGAATGGCGGATGGCATGGCTCCGCAAGGTGCTCAATGTTTACCCGAACAGGTTGCTCACCGCATGTTGACATGAACAAGCTCGTTGAGGCCTATCAATATGATGTCAGCCCAAGCGGTGTTGTGACATCGATAAAGATCCAGGATTGGGATGATGCTGGGAAGCTATTGAGCACCTACAACTTGGTTCTCGTGAGTAAGATTGGGCTCAAGTTGAATTGATCCCTGACGAACCCTCGGACAGGGAAGGCCTGGCGCAAGCTGGACTGACGCCGTTTGGAAAAGGTGTCAGGGACAAAGAGGAAAAGGTGCCAAGGAGAAAGTATGACCTGATTAGCGACAAGGCTCAGCTGAGCCTGGCCCCGGCACCCAGGTCACCGATCCCAAGGGCAACGTTACCGTCACCTACGATCAGGCCTTCGACCTGCCGGTCTACAACGCGCCGTGGTCGATCACGACATCGGGCAGCATCACCCAGAGCATCGCGCGCGACATCTACGGCGAGCCGCGCCAAGTCGTGGGCTGGGCAATGGGTGAGCGCATGCCCGCTTCGCTAATGACGGAGGCGGGGCTTTAGCGCAGCGCCTCGGCAACCCGCTCGCGCAGCACCGGCAGCAGCTCGGCCTCGAACCACAGGTTGTGCATCACCCACGGCCGGTTGCGCGGGCTCGGATGCGGCAGCGGCAGTACGCCGTGGGCCAGGTGCGTGCGCCAGTTGCGCACCGTGTCGGTAAGTGTGGCGTCGCGCGCGTCGCCGAGCATGCCCACCTGTGCGTACTGCCCGATGGCCAGCGTCAGTTGCACGCCGGTGAGCAGCGGAAACAGGCGCGGATGCCAGATCGCTGCGCACGCCGGTCGCGGCGGCAGGTCGCCATTCTTGCCCTTGCCCGGGAAACAGAAATCCATCGGCACGATCGCCACGCGCTCGGCGTCGTAGAACGTGGCTCGGTCGATCTGCAGCCAGTCGCGCAGGCGTTCACCGCTGACGTCATCGAAGGGAATGCCGCTCTCCTCCACCTTGCGCCCCGGCGCCTGGCTGACGATCAGCAGCCGTGATCGCGTGGACGCCTGCAACACCGGCCGGCGCCCCGGCGGCTGCTGCATCGCGCAGGTATGGCCGCAGCGGATCTCCGCCAGCAAGGCATCCATGGCCCGTGCCTGTCGCGCCGGGTCCGGCTTCTTCGTTTTCTCCATTGCCTGTTCCTGTTTCCGCCCTCAAAGCACCTTGCCGGGGTTGAGGATGCCGTCCGGATCGAAGGCGGCTTTTACCGCGCGCATCAGTTCGATGGTCGACGCGCCCAGCGCCAGCGGCAGGTAGTCGCGTTTCACCACGCCGATGCCGTGCTCGCCCGAGAGCGTGCCGCCCAGCGCGAGCACCAGCGCGAACAGTTCGGGCAGCACGGCGTAACCGCGCTCGATCTCGTCGATGTCGCGCGGCAGCAGGTTCACGTGCAGGTTGCCGTTGCCGGCGTGGCCGAAACACACCAACGGCACCGCGTGCTTTTCGGCCAGCGCCTGCGCGCCGGCAACCAGTTCCGGCAGGCGGCTCACCGGCACCACCACGTCCTCGTTGATCTTGTGCGAGGTGGCGGCGCGCTGGGCGAAGGAGAGCGCCTTGCGCGCGGCCCACAGCGCGGCGTTCTCCTTGGTGTCGGCGGCGACGTCGAGCGCGAGCAGGCCGTCGCCGCGCGCGGCCTGCGCCACCGCCTGCTGCGCGAAACCCACGGTGTCGGGCGTGCCGTCCACCTCGATCAGCAGCAGGGCGCCCGCCTGCGGCACGTCGGCCTCCGGTGCGTGGTCGCGCGCCAGCTTGAGCGCCAGCGCATCCATGAACTCCAGCGCGGAAGGCGTCACCGGCTGCGCCATGATGCGCGCCACCGCTTGCGCGGCTGCGGCCGTGTCGCGATAGGTGGCGCGCAGCGAGCGCACGGCGGCGGGCCGCGGCGTGAGCTTCAGCGTGGCCTCGGTGACGAGCGCCAGCGTGCCCTCCGAGCCAATGACGAGGCGCGTCAGGTCGTAGCCGGTGGAGTCCTTGGTGGCCTGCGTGCCGGCGCGAAAACCCTCGCCGGTGCCGGCCACTGCACGCAGACCCAGCACGTTGTCGCGGGTGGCGCCGTACTTCAGCGCGCGCGGCCCGCCCGCGTTGCAGGCGAGATTGCCGCCCACGGTGCACCATGGCGCCGAGCCGGGATCGGGCGCCCAGAAGCATCCGTGCGGCGCCAGCGCCTGCTGCAAGGCCTCGTTGGTGACGCCCGGTTCGACCACTGCGAGGCGATCGTCCGGCGCGATGCGCACGATGCGGTTCATCCGCGTGAAGCACGCCACCACGCCGCCCTCCAGCGGCACCGAGGCGCCGGTGGAGCTGGTGCCGCCGCCGCGCGCGGTCAGCGGCACCTGGTGCTCGCGACAGGCGCGTACCAGCGCCTGCACCTGGTCGTGGCTGGTGGGAAACACCACGGCCTCGGGCACGCCCACGTGACGCGAGTTATCGTGCGCGAACTCGCGCCGGGTGCGCTCGTCGGTGGCGAACGCGTCGGCGCCGAAGAACCCACGCAGGTGGTCGGTGAAGTCGGGCGGCAGAGGCATGACGTGCAGTATGCCCCCGGCGTTACACCTTGCCGAGGAAATCCGCCTTGCCGATGGGCGCGCCGGCTTCGCGCAGGATGTTGTAGGCGGTGGTGCAGTGGAAGTAGATGTTGGGCAGGGTGTAGTGCTGCAGATAGTCCAGGCCCTGCATGCGCAGCTCGCCGCTGCGGCCGTGCGGGTAGGCGATGGTGCGGCCTTCGGCGCCGTCGAACAGCGCGGCGTCGAAGCCTTCGAGGTAGGCGATGGCGGCGTCGATGCGGGCGTAGACCTCGGCCAGCGTGGCCTCGGTGTCGGGGAAGCTTTTCGGCTCCGCGCCGGCGAGGCGGGCGGCGCCGCGCGCGGCCATGTCGCAGGCGATCTGCACCTGCTTCAGCAGCGGGAACATGTCGGGGATCAGGCGCGTCTGCAGCAGCACCGCGTCGCTGACGTTCTTCGCCTTGGCGTGTTCCTCGCCCTTCTGCAACACGTGGCGCAGGTTGGCGAGCGCGCGCACGAAGACGGGAACGGAGGCCTGGTACATGGAAAGGCTCATGGGTTTTGCTCCACGGGTTGCGGGGGGAAGGATGGCGCGGCGGCGTGGCGGGTGGCGCGCACGGCGACGATGGCGGCGAGCAGCAGGAGCGCCGCGGCCAGCACGAAAGCGGCGCCGGGCAGGTGGTGCACCGGCGCGTGGTCGCTGATGGAGAGCGCGAACAGGCTGGCGAACATGCCCGGGCCGAACACGCCGGCGAGGCCGCGCAGGCTGGAGAGCGTGCCTTGCAGGCGGCCCTGTTCGTGCGGGTCGACCAGGTGGGTCATCATGGATTGCGCCGGCGGCCCGGCGAGGCCGCCGAGGCAGAACACCGGAATCGCGGCGAGGAACAGCCCGGCGGTGGGTGCGAGGCCGAACAGCACGTAGCCCGCCGCGCACAGCACGAGGCCGGCGAGGATCATGCGCCGCTCGCCCAGGCGCGGCGCCAGGCGGCGCACCAGCCCGCCCTGTACGATCCCGGTGCACAGGCCCACCAGCGCCAGCGTGTAGCCCACCGTGCGCGGGCCCCAGCCGAAGCGGTAATCGGTGAACAGCACGTAGGTGGAGTTGAGCGAGAACTGCGCGAGGTTGATGAGGAAGAACACCATCGCCAGCCCCAGCACCTTGGGATAGCGGCGCAGCAGCATCACCGAGCCCAGTGGATTGGCGTGGCGCCAGTCGAAGCGCGGCGCGCGGCGCTCCACCGGCAGCGACTCGGGCAGCACGAACCAGCCGTAGCCGAAATTGACGAGCGCCAGCACCGCTGCGGCCCAGAACGGCAGGCGCAGATTCCAGTGGCCCAGCGCGCCGCCCAGCGCGGGGCCGAGCACGAAGCCGATGCTGAAGGCCGCCCCCAGGAGGCCGAAGGCCGCCGCGCGTTTTTCCTTCGGCACCACGTCGGCGATGTAGGCGTTGGCGGTGGAGAAACTCGCCGAGCAGATGCCCGACACCGCGCGCCCCACCAGCAGCAGCCACAGCGTGGGGGCCAGCGCCATCACGATGAAATCCACGCCCAGGCCGAAGCTGGAAACGAGGATCACCGCGCGCCGCCCGTAGCGGTCGGACAGCGCGCCCTGCACCGGCGAGAACAGGAACTGCATCAGCATGAACAAGGTGCCGATGGCGCCGACCCAGGCCGAAGCCTTCGACAGGCTGCCGCCGATCAGCTCCACCACCAGGTGCGGCATGGTCGGGATGACGATGCCGAACGCCAGCATGTCCAGCGTGACGGTGACGAAGATGAAGGCGAGCGCGGCCTGGTGGCGCGGCGCGGGTGTGGCGGGCTGGTTCATGGTGGGTGCGGCAACGGCAGACGCGGAACGATAGCGCAATGCGCCATGGTGCGGCTGGCTGGCAGCCGAACGTCAGCCTGGCGGCGCGGTGAGTTCTTGCGCATCCAGGCAGCCGGTGTGGCGTGTGTCCAGTCGATGGAGCTGGCGGCGCAGGTTGGTCGCCGGACTCGTTGGGAGATAAACCACTCGGAGCCTGGCGGCTGATCAGGCTCAACCTGCTCCCGCCACCAACCATGAGCATTAAATAAATCAGTTGCATCGAAATGATCTAGTTGTCATATACGCAAACTTGACGATTATTGTCGCTAAAGTCTAGAAATAAGCTCCTATCAATAAGGAAGTTGTAGCCTATGGTTCCATGTATGTTGTCCTGAGAGTGATTCCATGAAAAGTCATTTGTCCCAAGCGCTAAGGGGGCGTGACTACCTGGTATTTGTAATGTAAAATATGCCGATTCACCAACTAAAATACGCCCATTTTGTGAGGATGATGAAAGTCCTGTGTGGTAGGGTCTGACATTGAATTTATCTTTCATTAATTTATATTTTTTACTAAAAATAAATAACATCACCGGTGGCATATTTCCGTTTGTTCGGTACCCAGTGTCCAGCCTTAAATTTAAGTTTCCGGCACTCGTGTGCAACGGCACGATTATGTCGTTTACTGGATTAAACAGATCTTGTTGATAAAGCCTCATAGGAGAACAGTCACCTGCGGTTGGTGGCGAGGCATTAACGATGGAATTGGCTTTTAACTCAAAGGAGCCTAACTTTGATAGTAAGTTTATTCCGATCGCGTTGGTAGTGTCACTGGCGACTACAATGTAGACATTTTTAAACTCTAGAGGGCCTAATTCAAGTGATGGAGCAACGTATAATTGACCGTCTTTCCCACTGCCGCCATCGAGTAGATGTTCGGTAACGTGCAGATCAATCATTTTTGATAGAATATTGAGGCGAGTGGCGGTTTCCCTACTCAATATGATATTGCTGACGCCGGTGTCTACCATGAATTTCACGGGACGGTTTGCCAATAAAGCCTGGACATATCCATCGGGCGTTTCTATTTTTTTCCAACCGCTTGTAATTCTGATAGTTGTGTCTGGCCAGTGTTCAACTTTTTGCGAAAGAAGGCACTCATTAATTGAATTTATAACTATTAAGTTTCCAAGGTATTTTTTTAAATCGACTTTATTTTCATTTATGTAGTTACATCGTATATTGTCATTGTAGTAATGCAAGGATTTGACGTTCCCAAGCTCTCCTTCAATCACGGCATAGGAAACTATGCAGGATAGTTGTAGGTATTTCTCGAATCCGTGGCGCGCTTTTGTGAGCATGCATTTCGACAAGATGGATTTTGCATTTTCAAAATCAAGCGACGATCTGGCCATCGTGGCCTTTGAGAGATAGGCAACGAATGGATTTTTGCTATTAGAAAGTACTTTTAGAGAATTTATATCGTCGCTTTGGAATGCTGAATTTATTTTCCTCCATGTAGTTAATATAGATCCTTCTCCGTGAGAAGCTGGAGCGGGGGAATGATAGAGGAGCATTGTGAGGCAGCAAAGTAGTTTTGTTTTTTTAAACATGAGATTTATTCTTTTTACAACCAATTAATCAAGGCCGGACAGCATTGTCCGGCCTTGAGTGTTAACTATACCGATTTACGAATTTTCAGACACCATTAGTATCTTTGTTTGTGGGGGCCAAGTCTCCTTTCGCATCTCGATAGAAGCCACCCGGGTCACACGCCGCTGCACTGGAACTTCGGACAGGTGCAAGGTGTGGTCGGCGGACGCTTACGGCAATCTGGTCTATTTGCGCTTGTAGCAGCACGATCTTGCCGCGCAGGGCGTCCGCCTGCTGCCGGGCGAGCTGCTGCTGGTTGGCAAGGTCGGCCTGCAGGCGGGAGCGTTGGGTATCCAGCTGTTGCCCGATCAGGGCTAGCGTGTTGCCCAGGGCAGCGCTGTCCTGCGTGCTGGACAGTTCCAGCAGTAGCTCACCGGCCTTGACCACCTCGCCGTCGTGGACGCGCAGTTGCGACACGGCGCCGGCGCGGGGCGCCACCACATTCAACAGGCCGGTGCTGGGCACCATCTGCCCCGTCACGGTTTCGCGGCGGGTGCAGTGACCGAAGACGAGGAACAGGAGCATGGCGGTGGCGAGCGCCGCGGCCAAGGCGTTGAGCGGCCAGCGCGACAGCGGTGCGGCGATGATGATGGAACCCAGCCATTCCCCACGGCGGGCTTCCACGACTTCTTGTCTGAACAGCGATGCTTCCGGCATTACAGCCCAACCCCTTACGGCCTCACAGCGTGCCCACGAAGACTTCCCATGCCGCTGGGGCGTTGCGTCCCGAGCGCGTCGTATGTGGGTAAGTCGTACGAGGTGCCAAAAAGTGAAATGGCATGTCCGCCGCGTGCGGTAGTATCCGCCCTGACCCCGCCCTGACTCACCAATGTGTGAAAGCGCGGGGGCAAGGGGTAGGCCATGGCGCGGCTGGCTGGCAGCCGAACGTCAGCCTGGCGGCGCGGTGAGTTCTTGCGCATCCAGGCAGCCGGTGTGGCGCCTGTCCAGCCGTTTGAACTGGCGGCGCAGGCTGGTTTGCCACTGCTGCAGCGTCACCGGCTTGCCATGGCCGCCAGGCAATTCGGCGGCTTCCAGTACGCCGTCGTGGTCGGCATCCATGCGCAGGAAATCGCGGCTCATCCAGGCCACGTACTCGGCCAGGCTCACGCAGCCATTGCCGTCCGTGTCGATTTGCCGCAGGTAGGCGCTGCGCGATTCCTGCGCCATCGCCGCGAGCGGCAGCAGGCACAGCGCGAGGCACGCGGGCCAGCGCCTCACCGGCGCAGGCTGCCGTGCAGGCCGATGAACTGCAGGAATTCGGCGCGGGTGCGCGCGTCGTCGCGGAACGCGCCCAGCATCTGGCTGGTGACCATCGACACGCCGCGCTTGTGCACGCCGCGGGTGGTCATGCATTCGTGGCTGGCGTCGATCACCACCGCCACGCCGGCCGGCTGCAGGCTCTCCTGGATGCAGTGCGCTATCTGCGCGGTGAGTTTCTCCTGCACCTGGAAGCGGCGCGCGTAGCCGTCCACCACGCGCGCCAGCTTGCTGATGCCCACCACGCGGCAGGTAGGCAGGTAGCCGACGTGGGCGCGGCCGACGATGGGCGCCATGTGGTGCTCGCAGTGGCTCTCGAACTCGATGTCGCGTAGCACCACCATCTCGTCGTAGCCGTCGACTTCCTTGAAGGTGCGCTTGAGGTAGTCGGCCGGGTCTTCGGCGTAGCCGGCGAACCAGTCGCGGTAGGCCTTCGCCACGCGCATGGGCGTGTCGAGCAGGCCTTCGCGCGAAGGGTCTTCGCCGGCCCAGCGCAACAGGGTGCGCACGGCTTCTTCGGCTTGTTCGCGGGTGACGTCGTCAGCTTGGCGTGAGTCGCTCATGGATGATCTCGGCAGAGGGCGTCCGCGCGTGGCGCGGCGTCGATGGAGCAGTGTAGCGGCGCCGTCAAGCAAACCGGCGTGATGGCCGCCACGACCATGCGCCGACGCATGGCTGGCCGTGATGGACGTCCAACTGGCAGCGCCCGGCATCGCTCGCTAGACTGGGGCTTCAGCGCGCCGTCCCCCCGGCGAAGGCTTCCCCATCAGCACCTGCGCCGCACGGCGCCGCGGAGATTCCCCATGGATCAGCTCGACGACATCCTCAACCAGGATCTCGACCCCACCGAAACCCGCGAGTGGGTCGACTCGCTCAAGGCCGTCATCAGCCACGATGGCACCGAGCGCGCGCATTACCTGCTGGAGCGGATGGTCGATACCACGCGTCGTTCCGGCGGGCACCTGCCATTCGACCCCACCACCGAATACGTCAACACCATCGCGCCGGCGAACGAGGCCAAGAGCCCGGGCGACGCGGCGATGGAGTGGCGCATCCGCTCGCTGATCCGCTGGAACGCGATGGCGATGGTGGTGCGCACCAACCGCAAGCCCGGCTCGCTGGGCGGCCACATCGCCAGCTTCGCCTCCAGCGCCACGTTGTACGACGTGGGCTTCAACCACTTCTGGCGCGCCCCCAGCGCGGAGCATCCCGGCGACCTGATCGGCTACCAGGGCCACATCAGCCCCGGCATCTACGCGCGCTCCTTCCTCGAAGGCCGTATCAGCGAAGAGCAGCTCGACCTGTTCCGTGGCGACGTCCACAACCACGGCCGTTCGCTCACCAGTTATCCGCACCCGTGGCTGATGCCCGACTACTGGCAGATGCCCACGGTGTCGATGGGCCTCGGGCCGATCCAGGCGATCTACCAGGCGCAGTTCTTCCGCTATCTGGAAAACCGCGGCCTGATGCCCAAGACCGACCGCAAGGTGTGGTGCTTCCTGGGCGACGGCGAGGTGGACGAGCCGGAGTCGCTGGGCGCGATCTCACTGGCCGGCCGTGAGGGGCTGGACAACCTGATCTTCGTCATCAACTGCAACCTGCAGCGCCTGGACGGCCCAGTGCGCGGCAACGGCAAGATCATCCAGGAGCTGGAAGGCCAGTTCCGCGGCGCCGGCTGGAACGCGATCAAGGTGATCTGGGGCAGCTACTGGGACCAGCTCCTGGCGCGCGACAAGGACGGCATGCTGCGCAAGCTGATGATGGAAACCGTCGACGGCGAGTACCAGGCCTGCAAGGCGTTCGGCGGCGCGTACACGCGCGAGCATTTCTTCGGCAAGTACCCGCAGACGCGCGAGATGGTGGCCAACCTCAGCGACGAGGACATCTGGCGCCTCAACCGTGGCGGCCACGATCCGCACAAGGTCTACGCCGCCTACCACGCGGCGGTGAACACCCAGGGCATGCCCACCGTGATCCTCGCCAAGACGGTGAAGGGTTACGGCATGGGCATCGGCTCGGGCGAGGCGGAAAACCCCACCCACCAGCAGAAGAAGATGAGCGGCGACGCCGTGCGCCACTTCCGCGACCGCTTCCAGATCCCGATTCCCGACGACAAGCTCGACAGCGTGCCCTATTACCACCCCGGCCCCAAGTCGGCGGAAGTGGAATACATGCTGGAGCGCCGTCAGGCGCTGGGCGGCTTCCTGCCGCAGCGCCGCCGCCACACCGACAAGGACTGCAAGGCGCCGGACTTCGCCGCCTATGCGCAGATCACCAGCGGCACCGGCGAGCGCGAGATCTCCAACACCATGGCGCTGGTGCGCGGCATGAACCTCCTGCTGCGCGACAAGCAGCTCGGCCCGCGCGTGGTGCCGATCGTGGCCGACGAGGCGCGCACCTTCGGCATGGAGGGCATGTTCCGCCAGATCGGCATCTACGCGCCGTTCGGCCAGAAGTACCGCCCGCAGGACGCCGACCAGCTGCTGTACTACCGCGAGGCGCAGAACGGCCAGGTGCTGCAGGAAGGCATTTCCGAGGCCGGCGGCGTATCGGCATGGATCGCCGCGGCCACCAGTTACTCGGTGTCCAACCAGCCGATGCTGCCGTTCTTCATCTACTACTCGTTCTTCGGCTTCCGCCGCATCGGCGACCTGATCTGGGCCGCCGGCGACCAGCGCGCGCGTGGCTTCCTGATCGGCGCCACCGCCGGCGGCAGCTTCCCCGGCGAAGGCCTGCAGCACTCCGACTGCGCCTCGCAGCTGATGGCCGGCACCGTGCCCAACTGCCGCGCCTACGACCCCACCTTCTCGTATGAGGTGGCGGTGCTGCTGCATCGCGGCGTCAAGGAGATGTACGAAGAGCAGCAGGACGTCTTCTACTACATCACCACCACCAACGAGAACTACGCCCACCCGGACATGCCCGAGGGCTGCTACGACGGCATCGTCAAGGGCATGTACCTGTTCCGCGATTCGGGCGCCGGCGCCGCCAAGGGCAAGGGCAAGGGCAAGAACGGCGCGCCGCGCGTGCAGCTGATGGCGGCGGGCGGTTCGGTGCTGGAGGCGGTGCGCGCCGCCGAACTGCTGGAAGCCGACTTCGGCGTCAAGGCCGACGTGTGGTCTTGCCCCAGCTTCAGCGAACTGTCGCGCGACGGCTTCGACTGCGAACGCTGGAACCGCCTGCACCCCGAAGCCAAGACGCCGCGCGTGCCGCACGTCACGCAGTGCCTGACTGGACACGATGGCCCGGTGATCGCCGCCAGCGAGTACGTGCGCGGCGTGGTCGACCAGGTGCGCGCGTTCATGCCCGACGGCCGCTCCTTCACCGCGCTGGGCGCCGATGGCTACGGTCGCTCCGACACCCGCGAGCACCTGCGCGACTTCTTCGAGATCGACCACCGCTGGATCGTGCTGGCCGCGCTCGCCGCCTTGGCGAAGGAGGGCAAGGTCAACCCCAAGGACGTGGCCCGCGCCGTCAAGGAATACAAGCTCGACCCCGAACGGCCCAATCCGATGACGGTGTGAGCCGTTCGCCGCGGAACCAGGAAAAACCCGCCTTCCGGCGGGTTTTTCCTCTTCGCGCGTAGCATTAGCGCGGTGCGGCGCCGAACTCCTCGCGCACCGCGGCGCTGCACAGGCGGTGGATGACCCAGCCGAACAGCACGCCGATCCCGACCGCGAACAGCGTGGAGAAAACCCGAACCGCCAGCATGACATCCGCCATCACCGCATCCACCTGCGCCGGTGCATGCGGGTCGTGCATGAGGCCCATCATCGACCCAGTGAACCACCACTGGAAGGCCACGCCCAGCGCCTGGTACATGATGGCAAAACCCAGTAGCCCGACGAACAACCGACGCGCCCACTCGCGCCGCCGCAGCAGGCCGATGGCGGCTACCAAGGTGAGCGTCGAAATCAGCAGGAAGGCACGGAAGAACCACGCGAAGTGCGCCGCCATGAAGCGCATCGGCAGCGGCAGGTCGGCCGGCATCGGCGGCGTCTGCTGCGCCATCGGCAGGAAAAGCCATTGCAGCATCAGGTTCTGCAGCGTCGCGATCAGCGTGGTGAAACCGGCCAGGCCAATGAACACCCAGGCCAGCACGCTGACGAAGGTGGAGCGGAACGGCGGCGGCGTGGGCATGCGTGCACTCCATGGCGGACGATGGCCGCCAGCATGGCTGGCGCGGTGCATCCCGGCAAGCCGGGATCGGGCAACCACCGGTGGCGCGAGCCTCGGCGCGGGGGAGGCCGCAGAGGCGCGGCGACGGCCTTGCGCCTGGTGGTGCGCAGGCGACAAGCTAGGAGCTGGTTTCGCTATGGATGATCCACCGATGAGCCTTGCGCCCAGCCGCTCCCTCCTTGCCGTGGCCGCCCTCGCCGGCGTCTTGACCTTTGCCGCCTGCTCGCAAGGCGGCGCGCCGGCGCCCAATGCCGCGCAGCAGGCGGCGCAGGCCAAGGCCGCCGAGGCGGCGCGCAATCTCGACACCTATCGGCAGCTCTTGCGCATCAAGAACGACCAGATGGCGGTGACGATGGGCAAGGACATCGTCAGCCGCTTCCCCGACAGCGCGGCGGCAAAGGAAGTGCAGCAGACCCTGCCCGACATCGAGAAGCGCTGGCGGGAGAACAGCGAGAAGGCCCGGCTGGCCGCGCTGTGGCAGTACGGCCTGGCGCCGATGGCCGGCGGCACGCAGTCCACCGCGTCGAGTTACAACGGCAAGCCGGTCGACGTGCGCGTGCGGCTGGTGTTGCGCCGGCATACCAGCTGGGGGCAGAGCGTGTTCCTGTACCACGACGGCCAGGGCGGCTTCGTCTGCCGGGGCGAGTGCACGCTGGCAGCGAAGTTCGACGGCAAGACACATCCGCTCAAGGCCTTTGCGCCGCCCACCGGCGAGCCGGCGCTGATGATTCGCGACGACAAGGGCTTCATAACGCTCCTGGGGAAGGCCCGCACGATCACCCTGCCGGTGACCCTTCAGGCGGGCGAGAAAAAGCTGGAGCTGGTCTACGAAGTGGGTGGCTTCGACCCCGCCAGGTGGCAGCCGCTGCCGAAAAAAACCGGGCACAAGTAGCCACGGCACAGCGGAAGGGGCGCGCCGCGTCGTGCGGGTATCGCATGGTAGAGGGCGCCCTCATGCGCCGTCGGTACCCGCGTGCGCGGCGCCGGCTCCAGCGCGCCGTTCAGCGCACCACCGTCACCGGCACGTGGGCGCGCGCCAGCACGTTGGTGGAAACCGAGCCCAGCAGCCAGCGTGCCAGCGCGCCGCGTTCGGTATGGCCGATCACGATGTGGTCGATGCCGTACTGCGCCACCTGGTTCAGCAGTACGTCGCCGGGGCTGCCATGGGTGAGTTCGAGGTCGACCAGGCTGGCGGCGTCGGCGGCAATGCCGGTCAGTTCGCTCTTGAGCTCCCCGAGCCGTTCGGCGCTGCTGTCGGTCATCAGGAGCGCGGTGGTGTCGCCGCCCTCGGCCACCTGCAGCACCGACACCACGCGCACGCGCCCGCCGCAGGCGCGCGCCAGCTCCATGGCGAAGGCGAAGGCGCGGCGCGCGGCATCCGAGCCGTCGTAACCCACCAGCGAATACTTGGGCATATCAGTTCCCGTTGGGCCGAAAGACAGCACAGTGAGTAACGCGCTGGCGCCGAAAGATCAAGCGCGCGCGTCGTACACTGGCGACCTCGCCCATGCTGGAGAGTCGTCATGCGCCGTCTCATGCTGTTGATCGCCCTGACCCTGTTGTGCGGCTTGCCGGGTGCACCCGTGCGGGCCGATGAGGCCGGCCCGCAGGTGGGCGCGCCGGCACCGGCCTTCCGCCTGCAGGACCAGAACGGCCACTGGCGCAGCCCGGCCGACTACCGTGGCCAGTGGCTGGTGCTGTACTTCTATCCCAAGGACTTCACCCCCGGCTGCACCACCGAGGTATGCACGTTTCGCGACGATCTCGCCAAGCTGCGCCAGGCCGGCGCCGTGGTGGTGGGTGTAAGCCTGGACGATGTGAAATCGCACGCCGCCTTCGCCGCGAAATACCACGTGCCGTTCCCGCTGCTGGCGGACGCGGATCGCAAGGTGGCCACCGCCTATGGCGTGCTCACCGCCATGGTGGGCATGCACTACGCCAAGCGCACCACCTTCCTGATCGACCCGGCCGGCAAGATCGCCAAGGTCTATGCCAAGGTCGACCCGCAGGCCAACTCCGGGCAGGTGCTGGCTGACCTCGCCACCCTCAAGCAGGCGGCGCCCTGATGCCGATATTGACGTCGCTGGATGCTGGCCGCAGCGCGCCGCGCGGCCTTGCGCCATGGCGCGTGGCGATGTGGCTGCTGCTGTTGCTGGCTGCCTTCGGTTGCGTGCAGTACCTCGCGCACATGCAATTGCTGTGGGCGCATCGCCATGGCTTGTCGCCGGCGGACGGCGCAGCCTGGCGCGGCATGCTGGCGTGGGACGTCGCCTACTTCGTGGCGGCCTTCGCGCTGATCGTGCTGTGCGCCGGCTGCATCCTGCGCCAGGCCTGGGCGCGTGCGCCGATGCGCACGGTTTGCACCGCGCTGGCGCTATGGGCGCTGGTCACCGGCGGCATGCTGGCCGTGCAGTGGCTGGCGTTCGAGCGCTCCAGCGCCGATGCCCTGCTGCAACTGGCCAGCGGCGACCACCTGCGTGCCGCCATCGTGCACGCGCGGCGCAGCTACCGCATCGCGCTGGGCTTGAAGGCCGTTGCCATTCCGCTGCTAGCGTGGCTGGCCTGGAGCCTGGGCACGCCGACAGTGCGCGCGCAGTTCCGACGTCGGCGCTGAAGACGTGTAAGCTTTGCCACCGTTGATGACACAGGGATTTGCCATGAAACGCATGTTGTACGCGATACCGTTGCTGCTGGTGCCGGCGTTGGCGATGGCGACGGGCGTGAGCGCGCCGTACCGGAACGTGCAGGCCAGCATGCTGGTCAGTGGCGACATCGAAGTGGCGCCGGACGGCAGCGTGATGCAATACACGCTGGATCGTCCGGCTGAACTTCCCAGTCAGGTGAAGGGTATGTTGGCCAAGGCCGTTCCCACCTGGAAGTTCCAACCCGTCATCGTGGACGGCAAGCCGGTAATTGCCAAGGCGGCGATGACCGTGCGCGTGGTTGCCAAACCGGTGGACAAGGAGAATTTCCGCATCAGCGTCGAATCTGCCCACTTTGGCCATCAGGAAGGTGATCCGGCGATCAAGTCGATACGGAAGCAACAACCCGTCTATCCGAGAAGTGCCATAAACGATCGCGTTTCCGGCGTGGTGTACGTGATTGCGCGTGTGGATGCGAGCGGCAAGGTGGCGGATGTCGCCGCCCAGCAGGTGAACCTGCACAATTCCGGCAGCGCTGTGCAACTGAAAAGGTGGCGCGGGGAACTGGCGCAGGCGTCGGTGCATGCGATCCAGAATTGGACGTTCACGCCGGCGGCAAGCGGCGCGGCGTCTGGTCGCCTGGTGCGGATGCCCGTGACGTTCGTTCTTCACTCCGGTGTTGCTTCCAGTGAGCCGCGCTATGGCCAGTGGGACGTCTACGTGCCGGGTCCAGTGCAGCTGATTCCATGGTTGGACAACAGGCTGCTCTCGGCGGGCGTCGATGCCGTGTCCGATGGCGCCATCGACCAAGTGGGCCAAGGCTTGCAACTGCTCACGCCGCTCACGGGGGCGTGAGGCGGCACGCGTTCAGCGCGGGTTGATTCGAAGGCGGGTATCGCTACGGCTCCACGTTTGCGGAATCCGCCCGATGCGCCTGCGCCATTTGCCGTTGCTGCTGTTGCCGATGTTCGCCCTGCCGCTGCACGCGCAGGACCTGGCCGCCACCTGCCACGCCACCAGCAGCTATGACGTGACGCTGCGGCCGGATGGCCTGTTGTTCGATCGCGCCGCGCCGGCGCCCACGCGGGTAGAGATCTCCCACGGCACGCTGCGTGTGGATGGCGCGAGCGTGCCGGTCGGCGCGGAGGAGCAGGATCGGCTCAGCCTGTTCGAGCGCGAGTTGCGAGCGCTGGCGCCGCGCGTGCGCACGGTGGCCGAGCACGGCGTGGATGTCGCGGTGCAGGGCCTGCGTGCGGAGTCGGCGGGCATGGGCTTGTCGGCCGAGACGCGGGCTGATATGGATCGACGCCTGGCGGTGGATACCGCCAGCCTCAAGCAGCGCCTCGCCGCCAGCCAAAGCACGCACGACTGGCAGGGCAATGCGATGGATGCGATCAGCAGCCAGATCGAGGGCGACCTGTTGCCGCTGGTGGCGAGCGACCTTGGCCAGCAGGCGGTTGATGCCGCGCTGAATGGCGACTTGCAAGCCGCTGCCGATCTGCGCGATCGCGCGATCGGGCTTGCGACGCAACTGGAACCGCGCATGCGCCAGCGGATGCAGGCGCTGCGGCCGCAGGTGGCCGCGCTGTGCCCGGCGATCCATGCGCTGGCCACCTTGCAACAAGGCATCCGCGATGGCCAGGGGCGGCCGCTACACCTGCTGCAGGCGGGTGGCTGAACGCAGGGCGTGATGTGCGGGCGATGACAGGCAGCGACGGCCTGCGCCGGCACGGCCTGTCGCCGGAGTCGCTGGTGCCGGGGTCCAGGCGGACGTAGCCTGCAAACTCCCGCCGCCGCCGGAGTACCCCGCATGCCACGTCGCCGCTTGTCCGCCCTGCTGGTCGCCGCTCTGCTGCTGGTCGCTGCCGGCGCCGCCGCCACCGACACCTTGCGCGTGGGCAGCCGCGTGCTGGTGGTTGGCGACAGCGCGGCCACCGTGATCGCCCTGTTGGGCAAGCCCAGCCACAAGTCGCATCCCCGTCACGGCGCCGCACACGGCCGGCGCGTACGGGTGATCGACCCGGTGGCGCAGCGCGGCGAGCGCTGGGAGTATCGCCGCAACGGCCACGGCATCACGGTCATCCTGGTCGACGGGCGTGTCGCCGCTATCGACGATCGCCCGCATTGAAGGCGCCGGGGCAGTCTTAGACTTTGGTCTAGACATGGCGCATGGCCCTTGTGCCGTGGCTGTCCGGGTGCGCAGCATGCGGGCGGCGTCGACGGTTTGCCGGACGGTCGCCATATCGGAACACCATTCCAGGGTTGCCCTGGCATGGCCATGGCAGGGATAGCCGCGGTGATGGCTGCACTGACGGCCAGCATCCTTCCCCTGAGCCGTGCGCTCCCCCGCACGGCATGTGCCGCGCCCGGCGTGATGCCGCTCGCGGCATGCCCTTTTGTTTCCGCACGGGCTGCCCGCTGCCTCGGCGGCCGTGGAGCCGGTGACGACGCGAGTGCGACGACAAAAAAAAGCCGCCCCTAAGGGCGGCTGTGGTGGTTGGCGCTGTCGCGCCGGCCTTATTGCGGCAGCGACAAATCGTCCAGCAGCGCCTTCAGGAAGCGCGCCGCCTCGCCGCCGGTGGCGGCGCGGTGGTCGAAGGTCAGCGAGATCGGCATGCGGCGGTGCACCTCGATGCCGCCCATCACCGCCACCACGTCGTGGCTGAGCTTGCCGGCGCCGACGATGGCGACGGTCGGCGGTACGACGACGGGCGTCGCGTAGCGGCCGGCGAACATGCCGAAGTTGGACAGACTGATGGTGTAGCCGGAGAGTTCCGAGGCCGGGATGGTGCGGTCTTCGACCTGGGTGCGCAGGCGCTTGATCGCGGCGCGGATGCCGGCCGCGTCGAGCACGTCGGCGTTGCGCAGCGCGGGCACGAACAGGCCGTCGTCGGTGTCGACCGCGATGCCGATGTCCACCTGCGGGTGCAGCGTGCGGCTGAGGTTCTTGCCGTCGAACCAGGCGTTCAGCGCCGGCACCGCCTTGCAGGCGGCCACGATGGCGCGGATCAGTCGCGCGGTGATGTCCTGCTTGCCGATCCAGGCGTGCAGGTCAGCATCGTCCACCAGCGTGGTCGGCACCACCTGCGCGTGCGCATCGGCCATCACGCGGGCCATGTTGCGACGCACGCCCTTCAGCTGCTCCGGCTGGCCGCTGGCCTGCACCGACGGCGGCGCGGTGCGCACCGGCTTGCCGGCGAGCGATACGGCGGTGCGGCTCGGCGCCGGGCCGGGTTCGGGCAGTTCCGGTGCGAGGTGGCGGCTGGCGGCGGCCGGCACGGCGCGGGTTGGGGCGGCGCCCAGCGCGGCGCTGCCGTTTGCGGCGGCGTCCTTGACGTCCTGCATGGTGATGACGCCGCCGGCGCCGGAGGGGCGCACGCGAGTGAGGTCGACCTTGAGCTTCTTCGCCAGCGCGCGCACGGCGGGCACGGCCTTGACGCCACCGGCGCTGCTGACCTGCTCCACCAGCACGGCGTTGCTGCTGACCATGGCGCCCACCACGGTGCCTTCGTCCGCGCGGTCAGCGCTGGCGGCGGCCGGGGCGGGCGCGGGTGCTGGCGCGGCGGCTTTCTTCGGGCCGTGGTGGTGGCCAGTGGATTCGGCCTCGGCGCGCTGCTTGGCGTTGGGGTCGGGCTCGAACTCGGCCAGCGCGGCGCCGGTTTCGATCACGTCGCCGGCGGCGCCGTGCAGCTTCACCACCTTGCCGGTGTAGGGCGAGGGCACCTCGACCACCGCCTTGGCGGTTTCCATCGACACCAGCGGAGCGTCGAGCTTGATGGTGTCGCCTTCCTTCACGTGCCACTCGACGATGGTGGCGTCGGGCAGGCCTTCGCCGAGGTCGGGCAGGTGAAATGTCTTGATGTCGGCCATGATGTTGTCCGTGGTGCGGGATGTTGAATACGGGACTTGGGACGCGGGACGCCGGTCAGGAGACGGCCAGCGTACGCTCGACCGCCTCGACGATGCGTTCCACGCTGGGAAGGTATTTCATTTCCAGGCGGAACAGCGGGATGTGGGTGTCCGGGCCGGTGACGCGTTCAACCGGGGCGAGCAGGTCGTACAGGCATTCCTCGGCCACGCGCGCGGCGATCTCGGCGCCGAAGCCGGCGGTCTTCGGGGCTTCGTGCACGATCACGCAGCGGCCGGTCTTCTGCACCGATTCGGCGATGGTGTCGAAGTCCAGCGGGGTGAGCGTGGCCACGTCGATCACCTCGGCGCTGATGCCGCGTTCGGCCAGCGCATCGGCGGCTTCCAGGGTTTCCTTCACCTGCGCGCCCCAGGTCACCAGGGTGACGTCGCTGCCGTCGCGCAGCACGAAGCACACGTCCAGCGGCAGCGCCTCGCCGTCGTCGGGCACCTCTTCCTTGTACTGACGGTAGATGCGCTTGGGTTCGAGGAAGATCACCGGATCGGGGTCGCGGATCGCCGCCAGCAGCAGGCCGTAGGCGCGCGCGGGCGAGGAGGGCAGCACCACGCGCAGGCCGGGGATGTTGGTGAACAGGTGTTCGTTCGCTTCCGAATGGTGCTCCGGCGCGCGGATGCCGCCGCCCCACGGTGCGCGCCACACGGCCGGCACGGTGAGGCGGCCGCGGGTGCGGTTGCGCATGCGCGCGGCGTGGCAGGCGATGTGCTCCATCATCGGGTAGATGAAGCCCTCGAACTGCGCCTCGGCCACCGGCTTCATGCCCTGCACGGCCATGCCGACGGTGACGCCGGCGATGGTCATTTCGTCCAGCGGCGTGTCGATCACGCGCCACTCGCCGAACTTCTCCTGCAGGCCCTGGGTGGCGCGGAACACGCCGCCGTTGACGCCCACGTCCTCGCCCAGCACCACGACGGAGTCGTCGTGCTTCATTTCGTAGGCGAGCGCCTGGGTGACGGCTTCGATGAGAGTGATCTGTGCCATGGCTTAGTGGGCCTTCTGTTCGCGTGCAAGGGCTTCGTTGCGCTGCTTTTCAAGATCGGCCGGCCGTTCGGCGTAGGTGTAGTCGAACATCGCCGACACCGGCTGGGTCTTGGTTTCGAGGTAGGCGTTCACCTCGTTGTCCATCCAGTCGTCGCACTCGGCCTTCCAGGCTTCTTCCTTGGCGTCGTCCCACACGCCCTTGGCGACGAGCCAGTTGCGCAGGCGCTTCATCGGCTCCTTGTCCCAACCTTCCTTCACCTCGGCCTCGCCGCGGTAGCGGCGCGCATCGTCGGCGGTGGTGTGGTCGCCGAGGCGGTAGGTGACCAGCTCCAGCACGCTGCCACCCTCGCCGTTGCGGGCACGCTCCAGCGCGTCCCCCATCGCCTTGCGCACGGCGATGATGTCGTTGCCGTCCACCTGGATCGAGTAGAGGCCCGCCGCGATGCCCTTCTGCGCCAGCGTCTTGGAGCCGGACTGGATCTTGCGCGGTACCGAGATCGCCCACTGGTTGTTGACGATCACCGCCACCAGCGGCAGCTGGCGCGCGCCGGCCATGTTGATGGCACCGTAGAAGTCGCCCTTGGACGAACCGCCGTCGCCGATGGTGCACACCGCCACGCGCTTTTCACCGCGGATCTTGAAGGCCAGCGCCGAGCCGGCCGCGTGCAGGCACTGCGTGGCGATCGGCACACTCCAGGCGAAGTCATGCCGCGCCGGTTCGTTCTGGTAGTCGTTGCCGCGCTCATCGCCACCCCAGTACATGTAGACCTCGCGCGGCTGCACGCCGCGGTAGAGCTGGGCGCCGTATTCGCGGTAGCTGGGGGCGAGAACGTCTTCCGGCTTCATCGCGCTGCCGATGCCCACGTGCGCGGCTTCGTGGCCGAGGCAACTGGCATAGGTGCCGAGCTTGCCGGTGCGCTGCAGCGCGATCGATTTGGCGTCGAACACGCGGGTGGACAACATCAGCTTGTACAGCTCGACCATGTGGCCGAGGTCTTTCGCGAACTCGGGCAGGTCGTCACGGACCTGCTTGCCCTCGGCATCGAGGTATTGCAGGTATTCGATTTCAAACTTGGCGGCGATGGTCACGACGCGCTCCCGGTTGGGCGAAGGGGAATGGGGGCGGCGGCCCATCCAGCGGGGCCTGACGCGCAAAGTCTTTCGGTCGGTGCCGTGTCCCGTGGCGGCAAAACGGCCCGAAAAATCCGGCGAAAAATAGCAGGCGCACCGGTTTGCCAGCAAGGTACGGTGCAGCACGCGGTCAGTACGCCCGCGTATTTGACCCAGGTCGCGGCACATTGCCGCGCAGCCGCTACCATGCGTGTTTTCACCGTGCGGGGAGCACCATGACGGACAACCAGCGCGAGCTCGAGGCAGGCATCGAGCGCGACCTTTCCGGGCGCATGACCTATGCGAGCTATCTGCAGCTGGAAACGCTGTTGTCCGCGCAGCGGCCGGTATCCGACCCGCCTTACCACGACGAGCTGCTGTTCATCGTGCAGCACCACGTGGCCGAGCTGTGGCTGAAGCTGCTGATCCACGAATTGCGCGCCGCGCTGGCGCTGTTGCGCGGGGATCGCGCCGACCAGGCGCTGAAGGTGCTGGCGCGGGTGAAGCAGATCCAGCGCCAGCTGTTCGAGCAGTGGGCGGTGCTGGAGACGATGACGCCGCACGAGTACCTCGCCTTCCGCGATGCGCTGGGGCCGTCGTCGGGCTTCCAGAGTGCGCAGTACCGCACGGTGGAATTCCTGCTGGGCAACAAGAACGCCGACATGCTGGCGGTGTTCGAGCACGACCCGGCGATCCAGCAAGGCCTGCGCGATACGCTGCACGCACCGGGCGTCTACGACGAGGCGCTGCGCTGGCTGGCGCGGCGTGGCCACGCGGTGCCGCGCGAGCTGCTGGAGCGCGACGTCAGCCAGCCGTGGCAGCGCAGCGAGGCGCTGCTGCCGGTGTTGCGCGCGATCTACGAGGCGCCGGAGCAGCACTGGGCCGAGTTCCACCTGTGCGAGACGCTGGTGGACATCGAGGAGAGCTTCCAGCTGTGGCGCTTCCGCCACATGAAGGCGGTGGAGCGCATCATCGGCTTCCGCCGCGGCACCGGCGGCTCCTCCGGCGTGGGCTTCCTGAAGAAGGCGCTGGATCTGACCTTCTTCCCCGAGCTGATCGAGGTGCGCACGGTGCTGGGTAGTTAACGGTCACCGCGGATTGTCGTAGGAGCCCGCTAGCGGGCGATAACGCCTTTGGCAGGACGTCCATCGGCGAATTCGACACACTCGCGCGGCAGGCTTGCCCGCTCGCGCTACCATGCGGCGCCTGCCTGTCGATCAGGGAACTGCATGACTTCGTCCGCCACTGCCGGCAGCGCGCCGGATTATCCGCAGTTGTTCGGCCATCCACGCCCGCTGTGGATGCTGTTCATGACCGAGTTCTGGGAGCGCTTCGCGTTCTACAGCGTGAGCTGGGCGCTGACGCTGTACATCGTGGCCGAGTTCTATCACGGCGACGCGGCGGGACAGGCCTGGGCCAGCGCGATCTTCGGTGCCTACACCGCGCTGATCTACGGCACCGGCATTTTCGGCGGTTTCGTGGCGGACAGGTTGATCGGCTATCAGCGCACCATCTTGTTGGGCGCGGCGATCATGGCGGCGGGGCTGTTCACGCTGGCGCTGCCGTCGCGTACCTGGCTGCTTGTGGGCCTCGCGCTGGTGATCGTGGGCGATGGCCTGTTCAAGCCGAACATTTCTTCGATGGTGGGCCAGCTCTACGGCACGGACGATCCGCGCCGCGACCGTGGTTTCACCCTGTTCTACATGGGCATCAACGCCGGCGCGCTGGTGGCGCCGCTGGCCACCGGCTGGCTGGCCGCTTACTTCACCGGCACGGCCATGCGGCAGAACTACCAGCTGGTGTTCCTCGCCGCGGGCGTGGGCATGCTGCTGTGCCTGGCCTGGTTCTGGTTCGGCCGACGTCAGTTGAAGGGGGTGGGCCGACCCGCGCCGGCGGCGACGAGCCGCCTGCGCGTCGGGTGGGTGGCGTTGGCCTCGCTGTTGGCAGTGCCGCTGGTGTACTGGCTGCTGTCGGGCATCGGCGCGGGTGGTTTGCAGTGGTTGCTGGGCGCGTTGTTCGTGGTGGTGGCCGCGATGCTGTTGGCGGAGGCGGCGCGGCATGGTCGCGTGCAGACCGAGCGCGTGGTGGCGATGCTGGTGATCTTCGCCTTCAACGTGCTGTTCTGGATGTTCTATTACCAGCTCGGCACCACCTTCAATTTCCTCGCCGAGAACCTGGTGGATCGCCGGATGCTCGGTGGCTGGATGTTCCCCGTGGGCTGGTTCCAGTCGGTGAGCCCGTTGGCCATCATCGTGTTCGCGCCACTGGTGGCGCTGGCGTGGAGCGCGCTGGACAGGCGCGGCGCGGAGCCGTCGATCCCGCGCAAGTTTGGCCTCGGCCTGATCTTCAACGGCCTCGGTTTCGCGGTGTTGGTATACGCGCTGAAGGCCTTGCTGGGGCCGACCGGCCTGCTGCCGTTCTGGCCGCTGGTGCTGTGCTACGTGATGCAGACGCTGGGCGAGCTGTGCCTGTCGCCGATCGGCCTGTCCATGGTGACCAAGCTGGCGCCGCCGAAGCTGGTGGGCTTCGCGATGGGCGGCTGGTTCCTGTCGCTCGCGGTGGGTGGGAACCTCTCGGGCATCTTCGCCAGCCGCGTCGCGGGCGAACACGGGCTTACCGCCGCCGCCGCGCTGTCCGGCTTTACCTTCAGCTTCTGGCTGCTGCTGGGCGCGGGCGTGCTGCTGCTCGCCATCGCGCCCTTGGTGAATCGGCTGATGCATGGGGTGAAATAACGGGCCATGGATGGCCCGTCGTCGGGCAGCGCATGGCGCTGTCCGACGGAGACACGCGCAGGCGTAGCCTGTGCGTGGCGAGTCCCGACCGGGCAGGAGCCCGGTTTGGGACATCGGCAAAGGCTTTGGCTCTGGCCCGGATTCCACCCTAACGCCGATCAGTTACCGTCCCGCCTCGATCCCACCCATCAGCTTGTCCAGAATCCGCGCCAGCCAGGCGCGCTCCTCATCGTCCAGCCGCTCCAGCAATTCCCGCTCACGCTGCCGTGCGCGCGGTGCCACGTCGTTGTGGATTGCCCAGCCGGCATCGGTGAGGCCGAGCACCGAACGGCGTTTGTCGTTCTCGTGGGTGTCGCGGTGCACGCGGCCGGCTTCCACCAATCGCGCCAGCGCACGGCTCACCGCCACCTTGTCCATCGCGGTGCGTTCGGCCACCTCGCGCGCGGAGAGGCCGTCGAAGCGCGCCAGCACGGCCAGCACGCGCCACTCGGTGACGCCGAGGTCGTGGCGTTCTTCGTAGTCGCCGGCGATGGCCTGGCTCACCGTATTCGACACGATGGAGAGCTGGTAGGGCACGAAGCGCTCCAGTTCCAGCGGCGCGTGGTCGGGGTGGCGAACGGCGGGCATGCTGCAAGGCCTCTTGCAAATGGTTTCAGTTGAAACTATAAAGCTGCGACGGTTTGCCGCATAGTGCTGCGGTCGACGCCGCTTTTTCGCAGTGCAACATCCGGAGATTACACGATGAACGCCCAGCCCAACCTCGGCATGCAGGTCAACACCTTCGAAAACCCGATGGGCATCGATGGCTTCGAGTTCGTCGAGTTCGCCGCCCCGGCCGGTCGCGCCGGCGAGCTGCACGCCTTGTTCAAGCGCATGGGCTTTGCCGCGGTGCTGAAGCACACGACGCGCGCAATCACGGTGTACCGCCAGAACGGCGTGAACTTCCTGGTCAACGAGGAACCCGATTCCTTTGCCGCTGATTTCGCCGCGAAACACGGCCCCAGCGCCTGCGGCTTCGCGATCCGCTTCACCAAGCCGGTGGCCGAGGTGGAGAAGACGGTGCTGGCCAATGGCGGCGAGGCGGTGACGCACAAGGTCGCCAGCCGCGCGATCGACGTGCCGGTGGTCAAGGGCATCGGCGACTGCATGCTGTACCTGGTGCCGCGCGAGGGCGACGCCTACGCTGCCGACTACGCGCCGATCCCGGGCGCCGAGCCGAACCCGCAGGGTTTCGGCCTCACCTTCATCGACCACCTCACCCACAACCTGCATTTCGGCAACATGCAGAAGTGGTCGGACTACTACGAGAAGCTGTTCAACTTCCGCGAGATCCGCTACTTCGACATCAAGGGCGCCAAGACCGGCCTGGTGTCGAAGGCGATGACCGCACCGGACGGCGTCGTGCGCATCCCGCTCAACGAGTCCAGCGATCCGAAGTCGCAGATCAACGAATACCTGGATGCCTACAAGGGCGAGGGCATCCAGCACATCGCCTGCTTCACCGACGACATCTACACCACGGTGGAGGCGATGCGCGCCGCCGGCGTGGAATTCCTCGACACCCCGGACACCTATTTCGACGTGGTGGATCTGCGCATCCCGGGCAATGGCGAGGATGTGCCGCGGCTGGCGAAGAACAAGATCCTGATCGACGCCGACAAGGAAACGAAAAAGCGCCTGCTGCTGCAGATATTCACCCAGAACTGCATCGGCCCGATCTTCTTCGAGATCATCCAGCGCAAGGGCAACGAAGGCTTCGGCGAAGGCAACTTCCAGGCCTTGTTCGAGAGCATTGAGCGCGACCAGATGAAGCGCGGCGTGCTGTAAGGTCGAGGCTTGCCAGCCCCTCCCCCGCCGGGGGAGGGGTTTGGGGAGAGGGTGCGAACTTGCCGAATCGCAGCAACCCGCCACTGCCGACCCGCACGCGCGAACAGGCGCGGGACTTGCGCAGGGCCAGCACGGATGCTGAACGCCTGCTCTGGTACCACTTGCGAGCAGGGCGGTTGAACGGCCTGAAATTCCGTCGCCAGCACCCTGTCCCGCCATATGTCGTGGATTTCTACTGCGGGGCGACGAAGCTTGCGGTTGAGCTCGACGGTTCACAGCACAACGGTGCCACGGATCAGCCGCGCACCTGCTTTCTCGAGGCGCAGGGCTTGAAAGTGCTGCGTTTCTGGGACAACGAAGTCCTGCAACAAACGGAAGCCGTGCTTGAGGCGATCCTCGATGCGGCGGCGAAGCGAACCCTCACCCCAACCCCTCTCCCGCTGGGAGAGGGGCTCCACAGCCAAGAGCGATGAGCATCATGCAAGCAAACGGCTACCAATCCGGTTTCGGCAACGAATTCGCCAGCGAGGCGATCCCCGGCGCGTTGCCGGTGGGGCAGAACTCGCCGCAGCAGGCGCCCATGGGCCTGTACGCCGAGCAGCTTTCCGGCACCGCCTTCACCGCGCCGCGCCACCAGAACCGGCGCAGCTGGCTGTATCGCATCCGGCCCGGCGCGGTCTGCGGGCAGTTCGCGCCGCTGGCGCACGCGCGCTTCCACAACCGCTTCGACGAGGCGCCGGCCACGCCCAACCAGTTGCGCTGGGATCCGTGGCCGCTGCCCGAGGCGCCCACCGATTTCCTCGACGGCCTGGTCACCGTGGCCGGCAACGGCGGCGCGGCGGAGCAGGGCGGCATCGGCATCCACGTCTATGCGGCCAATCGCTCGATGCAGGGGCGCTACTTCTACAACGCCGACGCGGAGATGCTGTTCGTGCCGCAGCAGGGGCGGCTGAAGCTCGCCACCGAGCTGGGCGTGATCGAGCTGGAGCCGCAGGAGATCGCGGTGATTCCGCGCGGAGTGCGCTTCCGCGTGGAGCTGGTGGACGCCAGCGCGCGCGGCTACGTGTGCGAAAACTTCGGCGCCATCCTGCGCCTGCCCGAGCTGGGGCCGATCGGCTCCAACGGGCTGGCCAACGCGCGCGACTTCCTCACGCCGGTGGCGGCGTATGAGGACGTCGAAGGCGATTTCGAGCTGGTGGCCAAGTTCCAGGGCGCGCTGTGGACAGCGGCCATCGGCCACTCGCCGCTGGACGTGGTGGCCTGGCACGGCAGCCATGTGCCATACAAGTACGACCTGCGCCGCTACAGCGCCGTCGGCTCCATCAGCGTCGACCACCCCGATCCGTGCATCTTCACCGTGCTCACCTCGGCCAGCGACACACCCGGTACGGCCAACATGGATTTCGCGATCTTCCCGCCGCGCTGGCTGGTGGCGCAGCACACCTTCCGTCCGCCGTGGTTCCACCGCAACGTGGCCAGCGAGTTCATGGGCCTGATCGCGGGCGTGTACGACGCCAAGGCCGAGGGCTTCCTGCCTGGCGGCGCCAGCCTGCACAACTGCATGACCGCGCACGGCCCGGACGCGGCCACCTTCGAGAAGGCCTCGCACGCCGACCTCTCGCAACCGGACGTGATCGAAGGCACCATGGCCTTCATGTTCGAGACGCGCAAGGTGATCCGCCCCACCGCGCAGGCACTGGCCGCGCCGCAACTGCAGCAGGATTACGCGCAGTGTTGGCAAGACCTGCGCAAGCACTTCAAGCCCTGATTCCCCTTACAAGGCAACACGATGAAACTCGCATCTTTGAAGCAAGGTGGCCGCGACGGCACGTTGGTGGTGGTGAGCCGCGACCTGACGCGCGCGGTGCCGGCCACGGGCATCGCCGCCACCTTGCAGGCCGCGCTGGATGACTGGTCGAACGCGGCGCCGCGGCTCAACGCGCTCTCCGAGGCGCTGAACGCCGGCACCGCCGAAGGTGCCTTCGCGCTGGACGTGACCCTGCTCGCCGCGCCGCTGCCGCGTGCCTACGAATTCGTGGACGGCTCGGCCTACCTGCCGCACGTGGAACGCGTGCGCAAGGCGCGCGGCGCCGAGGTGCCCAAGTCCTTCTACACCGATCCGCTGATGTACCAGGCCACCAGTGCCGGCTTCCTTGGCCCGCGCGACGAGGTGGTGGTGCCCAGCGAGGACTACGGCATCGATCTCGAAGCCGAAGTCGTGGTGGTCACCGACGACGTGCCGATGGCGGCCACGCCGGCCCAGGCCTCCGCGCACATCCAGCTCGTCGGCCTCATCAACGACGTCAGCCTGCGCGGGCTGATCCCCGGCGAGCTGGCCAAGGGCTTCGGCTTCCTGCAATCCAAGCCGCGTTCCGCGCTGTCGCCGGTGCTGGTGACGCCGGACGAACTGGGCGAGGCATGGCAGGGCGACAAGCTGCACCTGCCGATGCGCACCTGGCTCAACGGCCAGTGGTTTGGCGAGGCGCAGTGCGGCGTGGACATGCAGTTCAGCTTCGCCGAGCTGGTGGCGCATGCGGCCAAGACGCGCCCGCTCACCGCCGGCACCATCGTCGGTTCCGGCACCATCGCCAACCAGGACACCAGCCTGGGCGCCTCCTGCCTCGCCGAGCAGCGCACGGTGGAAACCCTGCGCGACGGCGCGCCCACGACGCCGTTCCTGAAGTACGGTGACAGCCTGCGTATCGAGATACTCGACGAGGCCGGCGCGTCGATCTTCGGCGCCATCGAGCAGAGCATCGTGCCGCTGGCGCGCTGATTCGGTTCGAGAAGAACAGCGAAGGCCGCCGTGAGGCGGCCTTCGTGTTTTCTGATTAGCGATGAGGCTCAGCCAACATCCCGCCGTTCACCCTGAGCGTAGGCCCGCAGGGCCGAAGTCGAATGGCATCGCGACGCGGTGCTTCGACTCTGCCGGCCATCGCAGGCTGCGCGCAGTACGAACGGTTTTCGACCGTGCTTTGTCAATCGGGTCGTGTTTCCGGCGCGCGTCAGTCTTGCGCAGCGAGCTGGGCCAGCGCCTCGCGCACGCGCTCGGGCGAGGCTTCGCTTGGCGTCGCGGCTTGTGCCACCACCGCATCATCGAGCAGCAGCGACAACATGCCGTTGTCCACGCGCAGCACGGCGGCGTTACCCAGCGCGCGCAGGCGCTGCTGCATGGCGCCGGCGGCCTTGGGGTCGGCGAAGGGGACGGAAAGCAGCAGCTCTTCACCGTCGGCGGCGAACAGGCGGAAGCGGAAGCCGGCGTCGCCGTCGCGGAAGCTGGCAAAGCGCGGGCCCTTGCCGGCCTTTGCGGCGGCCGGTTTCGTTGCCTTGGTGGCCGGCGCCACACCCATCGTGCGCAGGCCGATGGCTTCGCGGATCGCGGCCAGCTTGGGCGTGGCCACGGCGCGCGCCTTGGCCGCACCCGCGCGCAGGATGTCCTCGATTTCGGCGGGCTTGGCCATCAGCGCGTCGTAGCGTTCGCGCAGCGGCGCCACGTCGGTTTCGATGCGCTCGAACAGGCGCTGCTTGGCCTCGCCCCAGCCGATGCCGTCGGCCAGTGCCTGGCGGAAGGTGGCGGTTTCCCCAGCATCCGCGAAGGCGCGGAAGAGGGTGTACAGCGCGGAGCTGTCCGGATCTTTCGGCTCGCCCGGCGCGCGCGAGTCGGTGACGATGCGCATGATCGCCTCGCGCAACGCCTTGGCGCCGCCGGCGAACAGCGGAATGGTGTTGTCGTAGCTCTTGGACATCTTGCGGCCGTCCAGGCCCGGCAAGGTGGCCACGTCCTCCTCGATGGCCACTTCCGGCAGCACGAAGAACTCGCGGCCGTGGAGATGGTTGAAGCGCTGGCCGATGTCGCGCGCCATCTCGATGTGCTGGATCTGGTCGCGTCCCACCGGCACCTTGTGCGCGTCGAAGGCGAGGATGTCGGCCGCCATCAGCACGGGGTACATGTACAGGCCCGCGGTGACGCCGGCGTCCGGGTCTTCGCCGAGTTCGCCGTTGCGATCCACCGCTGCCTTGTAGGCGTGCGCGCGGTTGAGCAGGCCCTTGGCGGTGACGCAGGTGAGGAACCAGGTCAGTTCGGGGATCTCGGGGATGTCCGACTGCCGGTAGAAGGTGACGCGCGCGGGATCGAGCCCGGCGGCCAGCCAGGTCGCCGCGATCTCCAGCCGCGAGCGCTCGATGCGCGCGGCGTCGTCGCTCTTGATGAGCGCGTGATAATCGGCGAGGAAGAAGAACGCATCCACGTCGGCGCGCTGGCTGGCCTTGATCGCGGGGCGGATCGCGCCCGCGTAGTTGCCCAGGTGTGGCGTGCCGGTGGTGGTGATGCCGGTGAGGACTCGGGTTTGCATGTTTCGTCGCTTGTGTCGTGGCGCGTCAGCGCAGCAGGGTGGATTTGCCGAACAGGCTCTCGACCAGATCCACGGCGAGTTTGGCGGTGGCGTTCTTGCGGTCGAAGGCGGGGTTCAGTTCCACGATGTCGAGCGAGGCGAGCTTGCCGGAGTCGCAGATCATCTCCATGCACAGCTGCGCCTCGCGGTAATTCGGGCCGCCGCGCACCGTGGTGCCCACGCCGGGGGCGATGCTGGGGTCGAGGAAATCCACGTCGAAGCTCACGTGCAGGTGGGTGTCGGCATCGACGCCGGCGAGTGCCTCTTCCATGGTGCGGCGCATGCCTTCCTCGTCGAGGTGGCGCATGTCGAACACGCGCATGTGCGCGGCCTGCACGAGTTTCTTTTCACCTTCGTCCACCGAGCGTATGCCGATCTGGCGGAACACCTCGGGCGACACGGCGGGCGTCGTGCCGCCGATGCCGGTGAGCGCGGCCGGGCCGTTGCCGGTGAGGCAGGCCACCGGCATGCCGTGGATGTTGCCCGAGGGCGTGACGGCGGCGGTGTTGAAGTCGGCGTGCGCATCCAGCCACAGCACGCGCAGCCGCTTGCCCTGCTCACGGCAATGCCGCGCCACCGCGCTGATCGAGCCGATGGCGAGGCAATGGTCGCCACCGAGCATGATCGGCAAGTGGCCGGCGGCCAGCTCGGTATGGATGGCCGCATGCACGGCCTGGTTCCATGCCGCCACTTCGGCCAGGTGACGATAGCCGTCCACCGGCGGCAGCCACGGGTTGTGCGGGCCGTGCAGGTTGCCGCGGTCGAGCACGTCCAGCCCGCGCGCGCGCAACTTTTCGGCGATCTGCGCCACGCGCAGCGCCTCCGGCCCCATCGAGGCGCCGCGATGGCCGGCGCCGATGTCGGTGGGTGCGCCCACCAGGGCGATGGTCTTGTGCTTCATGTGGCGATGTCCGCATCAAGGCCCGCATGCGCCTGGCGGGCATGGCCGGGCGATGGCGGGCGGTAGGTGTCCGCCAAGTGGTGCCGGGCGGGCGCTGGTTCCGGGCGGGCCGTTCGGGCCGCCGGAAAGCCGTCGATCAACAGGGCTTATCGTACCAAGAGCCCCGTGGCAACGCGTAGCGCGCGGCGTCGGCACGGCTGGGTGGGGCCATGGTGGGCGTCGAATGCGGGTATCCTTGCGCGATGTTTTACCCGTGACCGCAGAGACGCGCCGCCATGCTGCTGATGATCGACAACTACGACAGCTTCACCTACAACCTCGTGCAGTACCTGGGCGAGCTGGGGCAGACGGTGAAGGTGGTGCGCAACGATGCGTTGGACGTCGCCGGCATCCGCGCGCTGAAGCCCTCGCACATCATGATCTCGCCGGGGCCGGGCACGCCGGACGATGCGGGCGTGTCGCTGGACGTGCTGCGCGAACTGTCGGGCGAGATCCCGGTGTTCGGCGTGTGCCTTGGCCACCAGGCCATCGGCCAGGCTTTCGGCGGCAAGGTGATCCGCGCCAAGGAGATCATGCACGGCAAGGTCTCGCCGGTGCGTCACTGCGGGCAGGGCGTGTTCGTTGGCCTGCCCGATCCGTTCGAGGCCACGCGCTATCACTCGCTGGTGGTGGAGCAGGCGTCCTTGCCCGATTGCCTCGAAGTGACTGCATGGACGGAGCACGCGGACGGCTCCATCGACGAGATCATGGGCCTCAGGCACAAGACCCTGCCGGTGGAGGGCGTGCAGTTCCATCCCGAATCCATCCTCACCCAGCACGGCCACGACCTGCTGGCCAACTTCCTGGGTTTGCCGCGGCGGAAGCTGGCGGCATGAGCGCGCGCGCCATCGCCATCACGCCGCAGGAAGCCCTGCAGCGCACCATCGAACATCGCGAGATCTTCCACGACGAGATGATCGCGCTGATGCGCCAGATCATGGCGGGCGAGGTGAGCCCGCTGATGACCGCGGCGATCATCACCGGCCTGCGCGTGAAGAAGGAAACCGTGGGCGAGATCACCGGCGCGGCGCGGGTGATGCGCGAGCTGTCGCACAAGGTGGCGGTGGCGGGCGACGCCACACACCTGCTCGACATCGTGGGCACCGGCGGCGACGGCGCGTCCAGCTTCAACATTTCCACCTGCGCCATGTTCGTGGCGGCGGCGGCCGGCGCGCGCATCGCCAAGCACGGCGGGCGCAGCGTGTCGTCCAAGTCGGGCAGTGCCGACGTGCTGGAGGCGCTGGGCGCGCGCATCGACCTTGCGCCATCGAAGGTTGCCGCCTGCCTTGCCGAGACCGGCATCGGCTTCATGTTCGCGCCCAACCATCATCCGGCGATGAAAGTCGTTGCGCCGGTGCGCAAGGAGATGGGCGTGCGCACGCTGTTCAACATCCTGGGGCCGCTCACCAACCCGGCCGACGCGCCGAACATCCTGATGGGCGTGTTCCACCCCGACCTGGTCGGCATCCAGGTGCGCGTGCTGCAGCAGCTCGGCGCGCGGCGTGCGCTGGTGGTGTGGGGGCGCGACGGCATGGACGAAATCTCGCTGGGCGCGGCCACCCTGGTGGGCGAGCTCACGGATGGCGTGGTGCGCGAGTACGAGGTCGAGCCGGAGGATTTCGGCCTGGCGATGGCCTCCAGCCGCAACCTGCGCGTGCATGACGTGGCCGAGTCCAGGGCCATGCTGGAGGGCGTGCTGCGGGGCGAACCCGGCGTGGCGCACGACATCGTGTGCCTGAACGCCGGCGCGGCGCTGTATGCCGCGGGCGTGGTCGATGCGATCGGTAGTGGCATCGAGCGGGCGCGCGCGGCGATTGCCAGCGGCGCGGCGCATGCGAAAATGCACGCCTTCGTGGCAGCCACCCAGCGCCTGGCTTGACGGCGCGACGACGTTTGCGCCGCCACGATGCCCTCGCCGCCGCCTTCCCCCCGGATCGCCATGACCGACATCCTCAACCGCATCCTCGCCCGCAAGGCGGAAGAAGTGGCCGAACGCCGGGCACACCTGCCGCTGGCCGAACTGGCCGCGCGCATCCCCGACCTGCCTGACACGCGCGGCTTTGCCGCTGCCATCGAAGCCAAGATCAACGCCGGCAAGCCGGCGGTGATCGCCGAGGTGAAGAAGGCCAGTCCGAGCAAGGGCGTGATCCGGCATGATTTCGACCCGGCCGCCATCGCCAGGAGCTACGAGAAGGCTGGCGCCGCCTGCCTCTCGGTGCTCACCGACAGCGACTTCTTCCAGGGCAGCGAGGATTTCCTCAAGCAGGCGCGTGCGGCGTGCAAGCTGCCGGTGCTGCGCAAGGATTTCATCATCGACAGCTACCAGGTGCACGAGGCGCGCGCGATCGGCGCCGATTGCATCCTCCTGATCGTGGCGGCGCTGGGCGACGACGAGCTGTTGCAGCTGTCGATGCAGGCCGCCGAGCTGGATCTCGACGTCTTGTGCGAGGTGCACGACGAAGAGGAACTGGAGCGCGCGCTGGCCCTGCCGGTGCCGTTGATCGGCGTGAACAACCGCAATCTGCGCAGCTTCGAGACCTCGCTGGATACCTCGCTGCGGCTGCAGGAGCGGATGGAGTACGACCGCGTGCTGGTGGCCGAGTCCGGCATCCGCACGCGCGAGGACGTGGCGCGCCTGCGCGACGGTGGCATCAACGCCTTCCTGGTCGGCGAGGCCTTCATGCGCGCCGACGATCCCGGCGCCGAACTGAAACGGCTGTTCGGCGCGAAGTGATGCGAGCCCATCCTGCCAGCCGGCCGCCGCAGGTCGCGGCTGCCGACGCGCGGCCCGCGTCGCGCGTGGTGCTGTTCGATTTCGACGGCGTGCTGCTGCATGGCGATGCGTTCTACCTGTTCGTGCGCGAGCGCTTCGCGCGCTCGTGGCTGCGCCAGCTGCTGGTGTTGCCCTGCCTGCCATGGCTGCTGCTGCAACTGCCGTTCTCGCGTCGACGCGCGGCGCGTACCCTGGTGCACGTCGCCCTGTTCGCCGTGCGCGAGCACGCCTACCAGCAACACGCCCGCGCCTTCGCCGCCGATCTGGTGCAGCATTCGCGCCTGTTCAATCGCGATGCCCTGCGCCAGCTGCGCCTCCACCAGCAGGCCGGCGATCGCGTGCTCGTGGTCACCGGCTGCGAGCAGGCGCTGGTGGGCGGCATCCTTGACCAGCTTGGCCTGCATGAGGTTGAACGGCTCGCCTCGCGCCTGCGGCCCACGTGGCTGGGCATGCGCACCGGTTTCCACAATATCGGTGCGGCCAAGCTCAAGGCGCTGTCCACGCACGGCGTGAGCGAATGGCAGCTGGCCTACACCGATTCGCTGATGGACGTGCCGATGCTTCGATCCGCCGCCGAGCCGGTGCTGGTCAACGGCACGCCCAGGCTGTGCAAGAAGATGGATGCCGCGCTGGGGCGCGTGGTGGGCCGCGTCGCCTGGCGGTGAAGTGCCCTTCCCGTAGGAGCCCGCTGGCGGGCTCCTACGGGGAGGGTGAGGTGATCGACAGCGCCAGCGCCTCCGCCACGCGGATGCCGTCCACCGCTGCGGAGAGGATGCCGCCGGCATAACCCGCGCCTTCGCCGGCGGGATACAGGCCGCGCGTGTTGAGGCTTTGCATATCCTCGTCGCGGCGCCTGATGCGCACCGGCGAGGAGGTCCGCGTCTCCACCCCGGTGAGCATGGCGTCGGGCAGGGCGTAGCCCCGGATCTGGCGGTCGAAGACGGGGATGGCGGCGCGGATCGCCGTCACCGCGTAGTCGGGCAGGGCGGCGGAAAGATCGGTGAGACGCACGCCGGGTTGGTAGGAGGGCTGCACGTCGCCCAGCGCGGTCGAGGCGCGGCCGGCGAGGAAATCACCCACGCGCTGCGCCGGTGCACTGTAGTCGCCGCCGCCCAGGGTGTAGGCGTGCGACTCCCAATGCCGTTGCAGTGCGATGCCGGCCAGCGGGCCTTCGCCATAGGGCGCGTAATCGGCTGGCGCGATGTCGCAGACGATGGCGGCGTTGGCGTTGCGTTCGTTGCGCGAATACTGGCTCATGCCGTTGGTGACCACGCGGCCCGGCTCGCTGGTGGCGGCCACCACGGTGCCGCCGGGGCACATGCAGAAGCTGTACACCGAGCGACCGCCCTCGCCGTGGTGCACCAACTGGTAGTCGGCGGCGCCAAGCAGGGGATGCCCGGCCTGCGGGCCGAAGCGTGCACGGTCGATCAGGGCTTGCGGGTGCTCGATGCGGAAGCCGATGGAGAAGGGCTTGGCCTCCAGGTACACGCCGCGCGCATGCAGCATCGCGAAGGTGTCGCGCGCGCTGTGGCCCAGCGCCAGCACCACGTGGTCGCTGCGCAGCTCGCTGCCGTCGGCCAGCCGCACGCCGCGTACGTGACGCGCGCCGTGTGCGTCGGCGTCGACCAGCAGGTCGTCCACGCGCGCGCCGAAGCGCACTTCGCCGCCCAGCGCGATGATGCTTGCGCGCATCGCCTCCACCATCGTCACCAGGCGGAAGGTGCCGATGTGCGGCTTGCTGACATAGAGGATTTCCTCCGGCGCGCCGGCCTTGACGAACTCCTCCAGCACCTTGCGGCCATGGTGGCGCGGGTCGCGGATCTGGCTGTGCAGCTTGCCGTCGGAAAACGTGCCGGCGCCGCCTTCGCCGAACTGCACGTTGGAGTCGGGGTGCAGCTCGCGCTGGCGCCACAGATCCCAGGTGTCCTTGGTGCGTTCGCGCACCGCCTTGCCACGTTCCAGCACGATGGGGCGGAAGCCCATCTCGGCCAGGATCAGCGCCGCGAACAGGCCGCAGGGGCCGAAGCCGATCACGATGGGCCGGTGTTCCAGTTTCGCCGGCGCCTGCGCCACATGGCGGTAGCTCGTGTCTGGCGTGGGCTGCACATGGCGGTCATCGGCATGGCGTGCCAGCAGCGCGGCCTCGTTCGCCACGGCCACGTCCACCGTATAGATCAGCGCGATGGCGCCGCGCTTGCGGGCGTCGTAGCCGCGACGGAACACGGTGTGGCTGTGCAGGGCGGCGGGCGGGATGCCGAGCTTGGCGCAGATCGCGGCGGGCAACGCTTGCGCCGGGTGATCCAGCGGCAGCTTGAGGTCGGTGAGGCGCAGCATGCGGGCGAGGCCGGGGCGATGGCGAGGGGCGGATTCTCGCAGATATGCCCGCGCCGGTGCGGCCGCCGAACCGCGCGGTCGGCGCCGCGAGGGATGGTGTTGCGGCGACGGCGCGTGGCCGCGCGCGGCCTCAGGAGGGGTGTTTCTCGGTGCCGTTGGCGCTGGCGTAGACCTGGTCGGCCCATTCGGTGGCATGCAGGTAGGCGCCGGCCAGTTTCTGGATGCGCTGCGGAGGAACCTGCGCGCTGGTGAGTTCGTTGGCCTCCCAGGCAACGATCTGCTGCAGCAGCGGGGCGAAGACGCCGCCGCGGCCGGTCAGGGCATCGCTGATTTCCGGCGCGAGGCGCAGGTGGGTGAGCAGGTATTCCATCGGCGCGCACATCAGCGTGTCGAGCAGCGAGAACAGGCCGACGGTGAAGGCCATCTCGGTGTGGCCGGCCGGCATGCCGGCGGCCATTTCCTCGCACATGCGGGCGCGGATCAAGGCGGCACGCAGGAGCTCGGGCGGGCGATCGTCCATGCCGCACATGGCCATGGTGTCGATCCAGTTGCGCATGCGGTTGACGCCGAAGAAGATCGCCGCCTGCTGCACCGACTTCAGCTGTCGCGGCAGGGCGAAGTAGGCGGAGTTGACGCAGCTGAGCAGCTTGTAGCTGAGTACGGCGTCGTCGCGGATGATGTTGCCCAGCTCCACCGGACCCGGGTTGCTTTCGTGCATCGCGCCCATCAGGCGCATCATGCTGAGCCGGTTGGCGGTGAGCACCGGCACGGCGACCGGTTGCGGCACCAGCAGGTAGCGGCCCTGCACGGCCTCCAGCGGCAGTGTCAGACAGCGCTCGTAGGTGGCGTGGTCGTTGACCTGACCGGCGATCACGCGGATGCCGCGCCCGTGCAGCGTCTCGGTGCGTTTTTGCAGTTGTTCGGGCGTGAGGCGGGCGGCGTCCAGGCGCACCAGTTGCACCATCTGCAGCAGTGCCTCCAGCGGCAGGCTGCTGTCCAGACCCTGTTCGCCAAGTTCAAGGATGAACTGGCAGCCGCGCTGGGCCATCGCCTGCAGGCGTTTCAGCAGGGCCTCGTCGTTCGCCACGCCCGGTTGCAGCACCATGCCGAGGCGCGGCTGGTGCAGCAGCACGTCGGAATCTTCCGGCAGCAGTTCGGCCGGCAGGCTCAGGAAGGCGCGGTTGCCGCGCACCAGGCGCGTCAGCGCGCCGTCGGTGATGGTGGCGAGCACGCGCGGGAGTAGTTCCTTTTCGTCGCCTTCCTCACGGTGGAACACGATCTCGTAGGCGAACAGCTGACGCTCACGGTCGAGCAATGGGATACGCAGCACGGGCAGCGGCGAGGAGGCTTCGTAGAGCGATGAACCGGAGGTGGACGCCTGGTTGGCCGGGGAGGCCGAGGTCTGGGTGGGGCTCATGGTCTATCCGGTGTTGCGTGTGATGGGGTTACCGTGCGCGCTGACGCGTGGAAAATCAGTGATGGCCGTCAACTGGCGGCGGTGCCGCCGTCCCCTTACACCGCAGCCAGCGCGCGCGCGCGGGCCACGCCGGATTGCAGGCCGCCATTGCGGTCGTAGACGTTGCCATCCGCGCTTGCGCCGGTGAGCACGGCCAAGGCCTGGCGCACCGTGCGCAGGCGCTGGCCGACGATGCTGCCGTTGCGCTGGTTGAGCTGCTGGCATTGCCGCAACGCCTGGGCGATGGCCAGCCAGGATGGAGTGGCTGGGGCATGAGTGGCAGTGAGTTCGAGTGCCAGCTGGCGGCGCTCGGTATCGAGCTGCTCCAGGCGCAGCATCAGCTCCTGCTTGCGGGAGCCGGCCAGGCCAAGCGCCTCGACGTTGCCGGTATCCAGCGCCTCGCGTTCGGCGTCGAGCGCCTGCAGCAAGGCCTGCACGGACTGGTGCATCTCGCGGTGCACGGCGGCGAGGGCTGCACCGAATTCCGGTTGCAGGCCCTGGCTCATGCCTTGCCCGTGCCGCCCAGCTGCTGTTCCATGGAGATCAGCTTGTCGGCGACTTTGCCAGGGTTGACCTGGTAGCGGCCGCTGGCCAGCGACTGCCGCACGCGATCCACGCGCTGGCTGTCCACGGCGGCGGCGTCGTCGGCACGGGTGGCCTGGTGCATGGCCATGGCCGAATCGGTCAGCTTGAGCTGGTCGCTGGCCTTGGGCGGTGGCGGTGCCCCGGCGGCATGGCCGGCGTTGCTGCTCAAGGCGGTTGCCACGCCATTGCCGGCGGCGTTGCTGGCCGGCTGGGGCTTGGGCAGACCGTTGTTGGAGATAGTGGTGTTCATGTGTCCGTACTCGCGACTAGTGACCCTGTAGACGTTGTTTCGACAATGCCGGCGGAAACTTTAGGGCTTGCCCGGCGGCGAGGGAAGGCAAGTGCGGATCAAGGCAGGGCCTGCACGGTGCCGGGGCCGCTGACCATGGCGTCGATCACCCGCCCGGAGCTGTCGTTGCGCACGCGCAGGCGGGCGCCATCGTCGCCGCTGCCCAGCGCCACGCCGTCGGCGCGCACCTCGATGGCGCCCAATTTGGCCACCACCGCGACGTGATCGCCGGCGCGCACCAGGCTGCGCCCGCCCAGGGCGGCGGGGGACAGCACGCTGCCGGCGGGCAGGTTCTGGCTCAGCGTGCGGCCGACGACCTGCTCGAGGTTGCCGATGTAGCCGTAGCCCAGTCTGGCAATGTCGCGGGGTTCGACCTGCACGTCGGCTGCCCGCAGGCCGTCGCCGCGCAGCAGTGGGTGGCGGGCGACCAGTACGTCGCGGAACACCTGCAGCTTGACCAGTACGCGCACCGTCCAGCCGCCGGTTGGTTGCGGGCAATGCACCGGCACGCTCACGCTGGGCAGGGCGCGCAGGGTGTCGGGCAGGCTGGCTTTGAGTGGCAGGGAACAGGCGGCGGGCTGCAGGCGCGGTTCCAGCGGCATGGCTTGCAGGACGAGCCGGTTGCCCGGCAGGTCGAAATGCGCGCGCGTGGCCTGTTCGGCCGCGGCGAGGATGGCCTGGGCGGGCGACTCGCCAGCGCGTGCGGCCGCCGGCCATGTCCCGCCGAAAACGGCGAGGGTGGCGAGCAGGCCAGCGGTGGCGAGGCGGGCGCTCATGCGTCGGCCAGCAGGGTTCCCAGTTGGCCCACCAGGGCATCGCGGCCCGATTCGATTTGCGCGATGAGCGCGGCGGCCTGGTCTTTCTCGTTGTCGCTCAGGAGGGTGATGAAGCGGCTGCCCTGTTCGCGCAGCTGTTTGCTGGTTTCGGTGAGTTGACTGCTGGCGGGATGGCCCTGGCGCAGCGCGGCCAGCCGTTCGACGCCATTGCCCAGGGCGTGGGTGTCGAACCAGCGGCGATCCAGCGCGGAGGGTTCGGTCAGCGCAAGCTCGGCGGCCTGGCGCAGCGAGGAGGCGGCCTCGCGCACGGTGAGGCTGAGGCTGGCGGCGTCACAACCGCTCAGGCTGTCCAGCCAATCCAGCCCCAGCCGGTGGGCGAGCAGGGCGGCGCGTTGCAGCGCCTCGGATTGGCGCCTCGCCTCGCCGGCCCGGCGCTGCAGTGCGCCCAGTGCGGATTGGGTCGTGCCGATGCGCGCGTGTTGCGCGTCGTGGCCTTGCCGCAGGCGCAGCGCACGCTCGCTGGCGACCTGCAGCGCCGCGCTGCCGCCGCCCAGCGTGGCGATGGATTGGGTGGTGCAGGACTGGGCACGATCCAGCTGCTGCAGGCTGTGTTGTACGTCGTTGTTCAACTGGGTGGAAAAGTCGCCGATCGAACCGGTGACGACTTCGATCTCGGTGGTGGCGGTCGTGGTCTTCTCGGCCAGCAGCTTGACCTCGTCGGCGACCACCGCGAAGCCGCGACCCGCCTCGCCGGCGCGGGCGGCCTCGATGGCGGCGTTGAGCGCCACCAGGTTGGTCTGGTGGGCGATTTCCTGCACGGTGGCGGTGAGCTTGCGGATCTGCTCCACCTGTTCGGCCAGCTTGCTCTGGTTGCGGTTCATGGTGGCGAGCGCGCCGCGCAGCAGGCGCAACTGGCCATCCAGCTCGCTGACGTTGGCGGTGCCGGAGTGGCTGGCCTGTTCGGCCCGTTCCAGTTCGGTGGCGACCTGTTGCAGTTCCGTCGAGATGCCGGCGCTGGCGTCCGTCAATCGGTCGACGCTGCGGCGGCTATCGCCGGCGGCGTCGTCGAGCGAGGCCTGCTCGCGGGCGAGCTTCTGCACGGCGGTCAGCACCAGGCTTTGCTGCTCCACGGTCTGCAGCGCTACCGCGGCCGGTGGCCGACTGGCGGCGCGGGCCAGAAGCGGCGCAAGCAGTCGGGCGGCGCGGGGGTGTCGGCGACGCAGTTCGGCGACACGATCGTCGTCGCCGGCGGCAGCGGCGTCCACCAGATCGGCAAGTGGCTGTATCCAGGTCAGGCTCATGGGAGGGGAGTCACCTTAGGCAAGGGCGGAATATGGATTGGCGCAGTCTGCATCGTCCGGTAGCCGCCGAACTTGAGCAAGCAATCCATGTGCCAGATGGTGCGCACGGCGCTGGCTCAAGCCTGTCCCGGCGCGGCCGATAGCGTACGCGCTGGGCCGCGTACGGCGGCGGGTGTATCGGTTGGGAGTTCGCATGGGCAGCACACTGCTGGAGAAGGTGGAACAGCATACCCGCCTGGCCGGTCACAACCGGGTCAACATGTTGCTGTTCCGGCTGGGCGATCCCCAGTTGTTCGGCATCAACGTGTTCAAGGTGCGCGAGGTGATGCGGCGGCCGCCGATGGAGCGGCTGGTGGGGGTGCACGCTTTCCTGGCCGGCAGCTGCGATTACCGCGGGCAGACCATTCCGGTGATCGATATGGCGGCGGCACTGGGTTATCCGCCGCTGCGCGAGGTGGAGTCGGCGCACCTGGTGGTCACCGAGTTCAGCCGTTCGGTGCAGGGTTTCCTGGTGGCCGACCTGCAGCGCATGGTGCAGGTGAACGGCGACACGATGTCGCTGCCGGCGCCGGCGCTGGGCTTCGGCAACCGGGTCAATGCGGTGACGCGGCTGGATGGTGCGCTGGTGGCCGTGGTGGACGTGGAGCAGGTGCTGGCCGATATCGACACGCAGCCCACGGAGCTCTCCGCGCATATGCAGCGCATGGTCGATGAGCGCATCGTGACGTCGCGCCGGGTGATGGTGGTGGACGATTCGCTGATCGCGCGCCGCCGCGTGGTGACCCTGTTCAAGCAGATGCACATCGAGTGCGTGACGGCGAAGGATGGCCGCGAGGCGCTGGAGCTTCTGCGCGAGATGGCCGACGGCGACCCGGAGGCGGGCGTCAGGCTGGTGGTATCCGACATCGAGATGCCGCGGCTGGATGGCTACGCCCTGACGCGCGCGATCCGCGAGGATCTGAAATTGCGCGGGCTCAAGGTGGTGCTGCACAGCTCGCTCAGCGGCGGCTTCAACACGGCGATGGTGAAGGAGGTCAAGGCCGACGCCTTTGTCGCCAAGTTCCAGCCCGATCTCCTCGCGCAAGAGGTGCTGGCGCTGCTGCCGCAAGAGTAGCTGCCGGCGGACTGCCGCCCGGGTTGCTGGCGGGTCGACGCCCTGTCCACACGGGCGTCAACAAATCGACTTCACGCCGATGCCGGCGCGGTTCAGGCTGTCGCCGACAGGCGGCAGGCCAACCCCGGCAAGGGTTTCCGGCGTACTGGCATGCAACTTGCCTCCGACTTCGTGCGGCCATTCCACACGGAGTCCGAGTCGATGAGCGCCCTACCCGACAACCTGTTCGGCATCCATACCCAGGCACTGGAGCTGTGGCAGCGCCGTGCCCAGGTGCTGGCCAGCAACCTGGCCAATGCCGATACCCCGGGCTATCTCGCCCGCGACGTCGATTTCCGCAAGGCGCTGGCCGAGGCCGGCGGTGCGACCACGGCGTTGCCGCTGGAGACGACCGCCCCCGGCCAGATCGCGCCCCAGCAGCAAGCCGGCCAGACGCTGGCCTATCGCGTGCCGCTGCAGCCCAGCATGGACGGCAACACGGTCGACCCGCAGGTCGAGCAGGCGGCGTTCGCCGGCAACACGGTGCACTACCAGGCCAGCCTGTCCTTCATCACCGCGCAGATCCACATGTTGCGCGCCGCCATCACGGGAGGCCAAGGCTGATGTCCCTGTTCTCGATCTTCAATGTGGCCGGTTCGGGCATGGCCGCGCAGTCGATGCGGCTCAATACGGTGGCCAGCAACCTAGCCAATGCCGAGAGCGTGGCCCCCACGCCCGAGGGCGCCTACCGCGCGCGCGAACCCCTGTTCGCGGCCGTGCAGCAGCAATTGGCCGCCGGTGCAGGGGCCGGCGGCGTGGCGGGCGGCGCGGGGGCGGACGAAGGCGTGCGCGTGCTCGGCGTCAGCCAGAGCCAGGCCGACATCCCCAAGCGCTACGAACCGGGCAATCCGCTGGCCGGGCCGGACGGCTACGTCTACGGCAGCAACGTCAACCCGGTCGATGAGCTGGTCAACATGATTTCCGCCTCGCGTTCCTACCAGAACAACGTCGAGGTGATGAATAGCGCCAAGCAGTTGATGCTCAAGACCTTGACCCTGGGCAATTGAAGAGAACCGCCATGACTACCAGCGTGACCAACAATCCCGGCGCCAGCGCCGGCTCGACGGCAGCGGCCGGTTCGGCCACCGCGGCGATGGGCAAAGCCATGAACCAGGCCGATTTCCTGAAGCTGATGACGGCGCAGCTGCAGGCGCAGGATCCGACCAGCCCGTTGGACAACTCGCAATTCGTCGCGCAGCTCGCGCAGTTCAGCCAGCTCGCCGCCACCCAGGATCTGAGTGCCAGCGTCAACAACATCGGCAGCCAGGTGGCCGGCTCGATGCAGACCGCGCAGGTGCTCAGTTCGGTCGGGCTGGTGGGGCGCCAGGTGATGGTGCCTTCCGACAGCATCGCCTACACGAGTGGCACGGTGCAGGGCGCGGTCGGCGTCACCGGCAGCGCGGCGCAGGATGTGCAGGTGGCCATCAAGGACGGCAACGGCAAGGTTGTGCGCACGCTCGACCTTGGCATCCAGGCTGCAGGGCTTGCCCGTTTCCAGTGGGACGGGCTGGACGACAGCGGCAGCCCGGTGGCCCCCGGGAGTTACAGCGTGTCCGCGGCCGACGCGGGCGGCAGCGCACTTTCCACCTACGCCGCCGGCACGGTCACCGGCGTGGGCTACGGCGGCAGCAGCGTGGGCACCTATGTGCAGGTGGCCGGCGTGGGCGGGGTGCCGCTTTCCGCCATCGCACAGATCAACTGACCGCGATCCCTTCTTCCAGCTCAAGGAACCCAAGCCATGGCACTCAATCAGGCCCTCAGCGGCATCAACGCGGCGCAGTCCGACCTCAACGTCATCGCCAACAACATCTCCAATGCCAACACCACCGGCTTCAAGGGCTCGCGTGCCGAGTTCGCCGACATCTACGCGGTATCCGGTATCAACCTCAGCGCCACCGCCATCGGCGGCGGCACCCGCATGGTCGACGTGGCCCAGCTGTTCGCCCAGGGCGACATCGAGGCCACCGGCAACAGCCTGGACATGGCCATCAGCGGCAACGGCTTCTTCGTGGTGAACTCGGGCAAGGGCGATGCCTACACCCGCTCCGGCGCCTTCCACCAGGATGCGTCCGGCAACGTGGTCACCAACGAGGGCTATCCGCTGCAGGTCTATCCCTACAGCGCAACCAGCGGCAGCTTCAACACCAGCACGCTCTCCAACCTCAACCTGATCTCGGCGCAAAGCACGGCCAAGGCCACGACCTCGGCCTCGGTCACGTCCAACCTGCCAGCCTCGGCCACGGTGCCGACGCTGCCGTTCGACCCCAACAATCCGGCCACCTTCAACGACTCCACCACCTTCACGGTGTACGACAGCCTGGGTACCGCGCACCAGGCCACCGCCTATTACGTGAAGACCGGCACCAACGCCTGGAACGTCAACCTCTACGTGGATGGCAACAACGCCGGTACCCAGGCGCTGACCTTCAGCTCCAGCGGCGCGCTGGCCACGCCGGCCAGCGGCATCCTGACCTTCAACCCGGTGAACTACGGCAACGGCTCCAACCCGCAGACGCTGTCGGTCAACATGGGCCTGACCACCCAGTACGGCACCGCGTACACGGCAGGCAACATCACCCAGGACGGTTACCCGGCCGGCGGGCTCTCCTCCATCGATATCGACAGCGCCGGCATCGTCACCGCCAACTACTCCAACGGCCAGACCAGCAAACTTGGGCAACTGGCGATGGCCAACTTCCAGAACCTGCAGGGCCTGCGCCAGCTCGGCAACGCCAGCTGGATGTCCAGCCCGGATTCGGGCACGGCGGTGATGGGCGCGGCCGGCGCCGGCCAGTACGGCACGATCCAGTCCGGCGCGCTGGAGTCGTCCAACACCAGCGACACCACCCAGCAGCTGGTGGACATGATCAAGGCGCAGCGCGACTACCAGGCCAACGCGCAGGTGCTCTCCACCGACAACAAGCTGGCCTCCACCCTGTTCAACGCCGTCGGGTAACCGACCATGGACCATGCCATCTACATCGCCATGACCGGGGCCACGCAGATCATGCGGGCCCAGGACGTGGTGAGCCACAACCTGGCCAATGCGTCCACGGTCGGTTTCAAGAGCGAGCTGGACGCCTTCCAGAACCTGCCCGTGCTGGGGCCGGGCATGCCCAGCCGGATCAACGCGGTGGCGCAAAGCCTCGGCTACGACGCCACCTCGGGCAGCCTGCAGCAGACCGGGCGCGCGCTGGACGTGGCGATCCGTGGTGACGGCTGGATCGCCGTGCAGGCGCCTGACGGCAGCGAGGCCTACACGCGCGCCGGGCAACTGCAGCTCACCGCCGACGGCACGCTCACCGACGCCGCCGGCAATCCGGTGGTCGGCAGCGGCGGGCCGATCACCCTGCCGCCCAACACCAACGTCACCATCGGCGGCGACGGCACGATTTCCGTCGTGCCGCAGGGGCAGGGGCCGAACACGCTTGCCCAGGTCGACCGCATCAAGCTGGTCAACCCCGGCCCCGGGCAACTCAGCAAGGGGGCGGACAGCCTGATGCACCTGGCCGGTGGTGCCAGTGCCGACGCCGACCCCAACGTGCACCTGGCATCGGCCATGCTTGAAGCCAGCAACGTCAACCCCTCGGGCGAACTGGCACGCATGATTACCCTGGCGCGCCAGTACGACATGCAGGTGCGTTCGATCAAGACCGCCAAGGACGACGCCGACAGCAGCGCCCTGCTGCTGCAGGCGAGCTGAAGCGGCACATCACTGACGGAGCCACGCCATGTTTTCCTCACTCTGGATCGCCAAGACCGGCCTCGATGCGCAGCAGGCAAGCCTGGATGCGATCGCCAACAACCTGGCCAACGCCAATACCACCGGCTACAAGACCTCGCGCCCGGCGTTCCAGGATCTGATGTACCAGAACATCACCCAGCCGGGCAGCCAGACCACCGAGCAGAACCAGTCGCCCTCGGGCCTGATGATGGGCACCGGCGTGCGCATCGTGGGCAACGAGAAGGTGTTCACCGAAGGCGCGATCAGCCAGACCGGCAACGCGCTGGACGTGGCCATCCAGGGCCGCGGCTTCCTGCAGGTGGGCATGCCCGACGGCACCACCGCCTACACCCGCGATGGCTCGCTGCATACCGACGCCAATGGCCAGATCGTCACCGCCGACGGCTACCCGATCCAGCCCGCCATCACCCTGCCGCAAGGCACCCAGAGCATCACCATCGGCAACGATGGCACGGTCAGCGCCACCGTGCCGGGGCAGGCCACGCCGGTGCAATTGGGCGTGCTGCAGCTGGCCGATTTCATCAACCCCGCCGGCCTGCAGGCGATGGGCCAGAACCTCTACCTGCAGACCGCTTCCAGCGGTACGCCGCAGACCGGCCAGGCCGGTTTGAACGGCATGGGCACCCTGCTGCAGGGCGCGCTGGAATCTTCCAACGTCAACGTGGTGGAGGCGATGGTGGACATGATCCAGACCCAGCGCGTGTACGAGATGAACTCCAAGGCGATCAGCACCGCCAGCAGCATGCTGCAAGCCATCACCAACAACGTCTGAGGTCGCCGTGATGTGCCGCATTCCTTCCCTTCGCGCCTTCGCCCTGCTGGGGTTTGCCGTGGCCGCCAGCGGCTGCGCCATGCTGCATCGGCCCAACGACGATGCGCAGTGGGCGGCGACGGCACCGGTGGTGGCCGAGGCGCCGCCACCGGCCAACGGTTCGATCTACCACGACACGCAGAACATGGAGCTGTTCTCCGACCCGCGCGCGCACCGCGCCGGCGACATCCTCACCGTGGTGCTGGTGGAGAACACCCAGGCGGTGAAGAAATCCAACACCACCACCAGCAAGACCGACAAGGACACCGTTGGCGCGCCGACCCTGCTCGGCAAGACCTTCAGCAAGGCGGCCATCGGCACCAGTGCGGATCGCAGCTTCGCCGGCGCCGGCACCAGCAGCCAGAGCAATCAGCTCACCGGCAACATCACCGTCACCGTGGCCCAGCGCCTGGCCAACGGCAACCTCATCGTGCGCGGCGAGAAGTGGCTCACCATCAACCAGGGCCAGGAACTCATCCGCATCGCCGGCATCGTGCGACCGCAGGACATCGCGCAGGACAACACCGTGCCCTCCACCCGCGTGGCCGACGCCAAGATCACCTACACCGGCCGCGGCTCGCTCGCCGACGTCAACACGCAAGGCTGGCTGTCGCGCTTCTTCAACTCCAAGTGGATGCCTTTCTGACATGAAAATCCACGCAGCCAGGGTGATGCGGTGGCCCGTGATCGTGGCGCTGGCCACGGCGCTGGCGGTCATGCTCGCCGCGCCCGCTCCGGCCCACGCCGACAAGATCCGCGACCTCGCCTCGATCAGTGGCGTGCGCAACAACCAGCTGATCGGTTACGGCCTGGTGGTGGGCCTGGATGGCACCGGCGACCAGACCACGCAGGCGCCGTTTACCACGCAGAGCCTGGAGAACATGCTGCAGCAGTTTGGTGTCAGCGTGCCGGCCAACGTGAACCCGCAGCTCAAGAACGTGGCGGCGGTGACCATCACCGCCCAGTTGCCGCCGTTCGCCAAACCGGGCCAGGCCATCGACGTCACGGTGGCCTCCATCGGCAACGCCAAGAGCATCCGCGGCGGTGAGCTGCTGATGTCGCCGCTGCGCGGCGCCGATGGCAACGTCTACGCGGTGGCGCAGGGCAGCGTGGTGGTGGGCGGCGTCAGCGCCGCGGGCAAGAGCGGCTCCAGCGTGCAGGTGAACATCTCCGCCAGCGGCCGCATTCCCAACGGCGCCATGGTGGAGCGCAGCGTGGCTTCCACCTTCGCCGGCAGCGACGATCTGCACCTGAACCTCAATACGCCGGATTTCACCACGGTGGCGCGCATCGTCAGCCTCATCAACCAGACCTATGGCAGCGGCACCGCGCACGCCGTCGACGGCGGCTCGGTGGATGTGAAAGTGCCGGTCGATCCCAGCCAGAAAGTGGCGTGGCTGGGCTCGATCATGAACCTCGACGTGACCCCGGGCGACCCGCCGGCGCGGGTGGTGGTGAACTCGCGCACCGGCACCGTGGTGATCGGCTCGGACGTGCGCGTCTCCGCCGCCGCCGTGGCGCACGGCGCCATCCAGGTGACCATCGGCGAGCAGCCGCAGGTCAGCCAGCCGGCGCCGTTCAGCGGCGGCCAGACCACGGTGGTGCCCAACAGTAGCGTGCAGATCAGCGAAGGCGGCGGCCACATGTTCAAGTTCGGCCCCGGGGTGAGCCTGGACACCATCGTGCGCGCGGTGAACCAGGTGGGCGCCTCGCCCAGCGATCTCATTTCCATCCTGCAGGCGCTCAAGCAAGCCGGCGCCCTGCATGCCGATCTGGTGGTCATCTAGCCGCCATGACCACTCCCGCGCTCGCCAGCAATGCCTCGCTGAACACCTGGACGGATCTGTCCGGGTTCAACCAGCTGCGTGCGCAGGCCAAGCAGGATGGCAAGGCTGCGCTGCCGGCGGTGGCGCGCCAGTTCGAGGCGCTGTTCACCCAGATGATGCTGAAGACCATGCGCGAGGCGGGCGACAGCCTGGGCGAAGGCTTGGGCGACAGCGACGCCGGCAAGGCGTATCGCGACCTGTTCGACCAGCAGCTCGCGGTGAGCCTGTCGCAAGGAGGGCGTGGCATGGGCATCGCGCAGATGCTGGTGCGCCAGTTGGGCGGCAAGGTGGATGGGGCGACGTCGCCGACCTCCGCCAGCGCGAACGGCGCGTTGCCGACAGGTGCTGGTTTGCCGGCGGGTGGTGGTTTGTCGACAGGCGCAGATGCCCCGGCGGTTGCCACCGTCGAAGGCGTGGGCGGATCCTCCGCCCTGTCCGCCGGTGTCGGTGCCTTCAGCCAGAACCTGTCCGAGCTGGTGCAGGCCGGCCGCGCGGTGGGGCGCAGCGCCATGCAATGGCTGCCGCAGAGCGCGCAGGATTTCGTGCGCGAGCTGGCACCCTACGCCGAGGCGGTGGGTCGCAAGCTGGGCCTGTCCATGCGCACCGTGCTGGCCCAGGCGGCGCTGGAAACCCAATGGGGCAAGCACATGCCACGCGCGGCGGACGGCTCGCCCAGCTTCAACCTGTTCGGCATCAAGGCCGGCAGCAGCTGGGACGGACGCAAGGTCAGCGTGCCTACGCTGGAGTTCGAGGGTGGCGTGGCGGTGCAGCGACGCGCCCAGTTCCGCGCCTACGACTCCCCGGCGCAGTCGTTCAGCGACTATGCCAGCCTGATCGCCGGCAACCCGCGCTACGCCGCCGTCCGTGGGCATGGCGACGACGTGCGGGGCTTTGCCAATGCGCTGGTGCAGGGCGGGTATGCCACCGATCCGGGCTATGCGGAGAAGATCGCGGCGGTCGCCAGCAGCCCCGTCATGCGCGAGGCGCTGACGGCGCTAAAGCATTCCACCAACCTGCCGATGCAGTAAGCGTTCTTGGGAGTACAGGCTCATGTCCAGCCTTCTCGGTATCGGCACCTCCGGGTTGATGGCCGCCCAACTCGGGCTCACCACCACCAGCAACAACATCGCCAACGCCAGCACGCCCGGCTACAGCCGGCAGAGCATCGTGCAGGAAGACCGGGTGGGCCAGAGCAACGGCCGCTACACCATGGGTTCGGGCGTGGATGTGACGGCGGTGCAGCGCGCCTACACCCAATACCTGACCCAGGCGCTGTGGAACGGCAACAGCTCGCTGCAAAACGCCACCACCAACAACAACCTGGCCAGCCAGCTCAACGGCTTGCTCAGCAGCGGCGGCAACCTGCAGGCGGCGCTGGACAATTTCTACGGTGGCTTCAGCGGCGTGGCCAATGCGCCCAGCGATCCCTCGGCGCGCCAGGCCCTGCTTGGCAAAGCCACGAGCCTGGTCACCACGTTCAACACGCTGGGCCAGCAGCTCGACCAGCAGCGCAGCCAGATCAACACGCAGATTTCCGACACGGTCGGCAACATCAACTCGCTGGTGCAGCGGATCGCCACGCTGAACACGCGGATCAGCCAAGCCGGGCATAACCCGTCCAACGACCTGCTCGACCAGCGCGACAGCCTGATCCAGCAACTGGCCGGCAACACCGGTATCAGTACGGGCACGCAAAACGACGGCACCATTTCCATCTACAGCTCGTCGGGGCAGGTGCTGGTGAGCGGCGGTTTCTCCTACGGCTTCAAGGTCGGCACCAATCCTGCCGATGCGAGCACCACCACCGTGCTCAACGCCAGCGGCAGCGACATCAGCTCGCTGCTCACCGGTGGCAGCCTGGGGGCGCTGCTGAACTACCGCAGCAACACCCTCGATCCGGCGCAGAACCAGCTCGGCCGCGCCGCGTTGGCGCTGGCGCAGAGCGTCAACGCGCAGCAGGCCAAGGGCCTGGATCTCAACGGTACACAGGGCCAGCCACTGTTCTTCGTGCCCTATCCCAGCGTGGCCGCGTTCAAGAGCAACGCCGGCACGGCCACTGCCAGCGCTGTCGTCAGCGACGTCAGCCAGCTCACCAACGACAACTACCAGCTCACCTACACCGGCAGCAATACCGCGCCCTCGGTCAACGGCTGGTCGCTGGCCACCAGCAGCGGGCGCACGGTGACGATGACGGCGGGGCCGGGCGGCACTCTGCAGGCCGAAGGACTCACCTTCACCGTTTCCGCCGGCGCCCAGGTGGGTGACAGCTTCGCGGTGCGGCCCACCCAGGACGCCGCCACCGGCCTGGCCATGGCCACCACCAGCACATCCTCGATCGCCGCCGCCGCCGCGCTCAGCGCCAAACCGGCCAACGCCAACACCGGCAGCGCCAGTGTCTCCGCGGTGACGGTCACCGATAGCGCCAACGCCAACCTGTTCGCAGGTGCCACCGTCGCCTTTGGTGCGGGCGGCAACTACACGGTGACCGACGGCGCCGGCAACACCACCAGCGGCACGTATGCGGCGGGCACGCCGATCCAGTTCGACGGCTGGAGCCTCGCGCTCACCGGTTCGCCGGCCAGCGGCGACAGCTTCACCGTGGGCAAGAACAGCAACGGCCTCAACGACAACAGCAATGCCTTGAGCCTGGCCGCGCTGGGCAATACCGGCGTGCTCGACGGCGGGCAGACCTCGGTGGTAGGCGCCTACGCCGTGCTCACCAACCAGGTAGGCCTGGCCGGCAGCATGGCGGCCAGCGACCTGACCACGCAGACGAGCCTGTTCAACCAGGCCACCAGCGCCCAGCAGAGCGCGGCCGGCGTCAACCTGGATGAGGAGGCCGCCAGCCTCGTCAAGTACCAGCAGGCCTACCAGGCTTCGGCGCAGGTGATCTCCACCTCGCAGACCATCTTTGCCAGCCTGATCTCCGCCATCCATTCCTGACTGGAATTGCCATGATCCGCCTGTCCACCAGCTGGATGTACCAGCAATCGCTCACCACCATGCTGGATGCGCAGGCGGCGATGGCGACCTCGCAGAACGCGGTCAGCAGCGGCAAGCGCATCAACCAGGCCTCCGACGACCCGGCGGGCGCGATGCAGGTGGTGCTGCTCGACCACGCGCTGGCCAACAACGCCCAGTATTCGTCCAACATCGACGCGGCCAATGCGCGGCTGTCCACCGAGAGCAACACGCTCAACACCTTCGGCAGCCTGCTGAACCAGGCGCGCTCGATCAGCGTGCAAGGCATCAATGGCGTGCTGTCCAACTCCGATCGCCAGGACATGGCCGCCCAGCTCAGCCAGATCCGCGAGCAGATGGTGCAGCTGGCCAACACCGCCGACGTCAACGGCAACGCGCTGTTCGCCGGCACCAGTACCACTGCCACGCCCTTCGTGGTGCAGCCCAACGGCGCGGTCAGCTATGCCGGCAATACCGACAACCAGCTCACCACCATCGGCAACGGGCTGCGCATGCCCAACAGCGACCAGGGCAGCGGCGTATTCATGGACATCCCCGCCGGCAACGGTTCCTTCGTTGCCAAAGCCGCCGCCGGCAACACGGGCAGCCTGCTGGTGGGCGCCAACAGCGTCACCAATGCCACCGCCTGGAACGCGGCCCTCGCCGCCGGGCCGGTGAACTACCAGCTCAGCTTCGATGGCGCCGGCAACTGGACGGCCACCGATCTCAACCACGGCAACGCCGTGGTGGGCAGCGGCACCTACCAGGGCAGCGGCAACATCAGCTTCAACGGGCTCACCATGGCGCTCACCGGCAACCCGGCCGCGGGCGATTCGGTGAGCGTGCAGAGTGGCCAGACGCAAGACGTCTTCACCACCATGGCCAACCTCATCGGCGCCCTGCAGAACAACGGCCTCAGCGACACCGCGCGCAGCAACGCCATCAGCAGCCAGCTCGCCGGCATCGACCGCGCGCAGGACAGCGTGCTGGGCACCCAGACCGCCGTCGGCAGCCGCATGAGCGGGCTCACCCAGCAGCAGTCGAACTACAGCTCCCTCACGCTGGGCTACCAGACCACCCTGTCCGGTGTGCAGGACACCGACATGGCCAGCGCCATCACCAAGCTCATGCTGCAATCCACGGCCCTGCAGGCCTCGCAGCAGACCTTCGTGAAAGTGCAGGGCATGACGCTGTTCAATTACCTCAAGTAGCGCTCGCTGCGACGGGTCGCCGCCGTGGACGAAGGTGCGGTGCGGGTGTTTCCCCGTGTGATCGGCAGCGGCCCCGGGTCGCGGGCGGGCGCGCCGTGCGTGCCTGCGGCCATCGACACGGCGCAGGGCCGGTGAACCATGCGAACGTCGTTGCGAGGTCGTCGTCGGACGCGCCTGGCAAGGTGCGCCACCAAAGCTGCCGTCTCGGATGCGGGAAGTGCGCCTTGGCACGTTACGTGCTGCGAGGGGACGCAACGGGGCTTCCGTCGTCCGCCTGCCCGCCCCGTGCACATGCCCTTGTCGAATTCGTCGGTAATTTGACGACCACGCACGTTCGGCTGGGCCACGGTGTCGCAGGCTATGGCGTACACGAGGTGTGGTGATGGATGGTGCAGCCGCGTCGAACCCGCCTGGGGAGTCATGGGTGTCAACCAAACGCATACGCAGCAAGGCCGACCTCGCCATCCATGGCGCGCCGCCGGCGTTCGCCCAGCCCTTGCACGTGGGGCGGCCCAACATCTGCAACCGCGCCGAATTCCTGCAACGCATGGAGCAGGTGCTGGACAACCAGTGGCTGACCAACGACGGCCCGCAGGTGCGCGAGTTCGAGGCGCGCATCGCCGAACGCCTCGGCGTGAAGCACTGCGTGGCCATGAGCAACGGCACCATCGCGCTGGAAATCGCCATCCGCGCGCTGGGGCTCACCGGCGAAGTGATCGTGCCCTCGTGGACCTTCGTGGCCACGGCGCATGCGCTGTACTGGCAGGACATCATGCCGGTGTTCGCCGACATCGATCCAGCCACCCACAACCTCGATCCCGCCGCCGTGCGGCGCATGATTACCCCGCGCACCAGCGGCATCATCGGCGTGCACCTGTGGGGCCGCGCGGCGCCCGTGGAGGAGTTGCAGTCCATCGCCGACGAGCACGGCCTCAAGCTGATGTTCGACGCCGCGCACGCCTTCGGCAGCACGTACCGTGGCCAGGCCATCGGCAATTTCGGCAACTGCGCGGTGTTCAGTTTCCACGCCACCAAGGCCTTCAACACCATGGAAGGCGGCGCCGTCACCACCAACGACGACGCGCTCGCCGAGGCCATGCGCCTGATGCGCAACTTCGGCTTTGCCGGCTACGACAACGTGATCCACCCCGGCACCAACGGCAAGATGATCGAGGCCTGCGCGGCGATGGGCCTGGCCAACCTCGGCTGCTTCGACGAGGTGGTGGCGGTGAACACGCGCAACCACGCCGCCTACCGCGAGGCGCTGGCCGGCATCCCCGGCATCGCAGTGCTGGACTACGACCCCGCCGAGCGCAACAGCCATCACTACGTGGTGATCGAGGTGGGCGAAGCCTGCCCTGTCCCGCGCGACGCCATCATCGCGGCGCTGCACGCCGAGAACATCCTCGCGCGCAAATACTTCTGGCCGGGCAGCCACCGCATGCAGCCCTACCGCGACCTGTTTCCGCACGCGGGCCTGCTGCTGCCGCATAGCGAGGCGGTGGCCAGCCGCGTGATCGTGCTGCCCAACGGCATGGCCTTGCCGACGACGGCGGTGGCGACGATCGCCGACGTCCTGCGCACGCTGGTGGCGGGTGGCCAGGCATGAGGCTGAACGTCGTCGACTTTTTCGAGCAGGGGGCGCTGCAGGCCTTTCCGGATCGCGTCGCCATCGTCGACGGCGATCGCCAGGTCACGTTTGCCGAACTGGCCGCTGGCGCCAAACGATGCGCCACGGGGATCGCCCAGCTCCTGGGCGGGATCAATCAGGCTGTCGTGGTCTACCTGCCCAAGAACGCCGAGGCGGTGGTCGCCGACCTGGGCATCGTCTACAGCGGCAACGCCTACTGCAACCTGGACATCAAGTCTCCGCCGCAGCGCCTGCGCAACATACTCGACAAGATCGGCCCGGCCTGCGCCGTCACGTCGCGGGCGCTTGCCGGGGCGCTGCGCGACGCGGCCGGCACGGCCATCGAGATCGCCTGCATCGAGGATCTGCTGGAGGACGATGCCGACGCGGCGCTGATCCGTGGCTGCCTGCACCGGATCGTCGACACCGACCCCCTGTGCATCATCAACACCTCGGGCTCCACCGGCACGCCCAAGGGCGTGGCGCTCAGCCATCGCGGCACCATCGATTTCATGGAGTGGCTGTTCGCCACCTTCGACTTCGACGAAACCGTGCGCATCGGCAGCCTGTCGCCGCTGTACTTCGACATCTACATCCTCGAGCTGTTCCTGTGCCTGCACAAGGGCGCCACGCTGGTGTTCGTGCCGGAGCAGATGGCGACGTTCCCGGCGCGCCTGCTCGAATTCCTGCAGGCGCAGCGCGTCAGCTTCCTGTTCTGGGTGCCGTCGATCATGGTGGCCATCGCCAACCTCGACCTGCTCGGCAAGTTCGACCTGGTGGCCTTGCGGAACGTGTTCTTCGCCGGCGAGGTGTTTCCCACCAGGCAGCTCAACCACTGGCGGCGGGCGCTGCCGCAGGCGCGCTTCGTCAATCTCTATGGCCCCATCGAAATCCACGTGGACTGCACCTGCTTCGTCGTCGATCGCGAATTCGACGACGACGAGCCGCTGCCCATCGGCCGTCCTTGCCGCAACACCGACATCCTGATCCTCGACGACGCGGGCCGGCCGTGCGCCGATGGCGAACGCGGCGAACTGTGCGTGCGCGGCAGCTCGCTGGCGCTGGGTTACTGGAACGACCCCGACAAGACGGCCAGGGCCTTCACGCAGAATCCGCTGAACACGCGCTACCCGGAGCGGATCTACCGCACCGGCGACGTGGCCTATCGCGCCGCGGGCGGCGAGCTCTACCTGGTGGGCCGCAAGGATTTCCAGATCAAGCATATGGGCTACCGGATCGACCTGCAGGAGATCGAGCACCAGGTGCATTGCGTGGAAGGCATCGGTCAGGCCTGCGTGCTGTACAACGCGGCCGCCAAGGAAATCACAGTGTTCTACGAGGCGCTTTCCGCAGAGGTCGCGCCGGCGGATATCCGGCGGAGCCTGGCGGCGATCTTCCCGAAATACATGCTGCCGACGGCGTTCCGGCCGATGGCATCGCTGCCGCGCAACCCCAATGGCAAGGTGGATCGCAATGGCCTGGCGACGCAATTGGCCGAGGCGCGATGAGCCGCCTGTCCGCCGCCGCATTGCAGGACGCCATGGGCCGGATCGCGCGTGGCGGCCCGGGTTTCGCGGTCAGCTTCTTCGCGCCGGCCGCGAAAATCGAGGCGTGGATCGCGGAAGGCTCGCTCGGGATGCTGCCGCGCGACGGCGCCCTGTTGATCCATCGCGAGGACGGCGGGTTGTTGCGCGTCAGCCATGTCGCGGCCGACCTGCCGGCGCTGGATGCCGCGCTCGGCACGCTGGCCGCGGCGATGCCAGGGCAGTGCATGGTGGCCGACCTGGTTGGCCGACCGGCGGACGTCGAGCGCGTCGCCGATGTCTACCGACAACACGGCTTCATGCGGCACACGCAACTGCTGCGCATGCAGCGTGGTGGCGCGCGGCCGGCGGCGACGGCTGGCGTGGCCGGCGTCGACCTCGCGGGCAGGGACGACGTGCCCGCGTTGCGCGCCTTCATGGAGCGTTGGCTCGACCCCTTTTCGGAGCAGATCCAGGGCATCGCCGAACTGCGCCAGGCGGTGGCGGCGCAGGGCGTGTTCGTGGTGCGGGATGGCGCCGGCCTGGCCGGCATCCTGCTCCACGACACCACCGGGCAAAGCACGACGCTGCGCTATTGGCACGTGGCCGGTGACCGGCACGGGCGGGGGATCGGGTCGCGGCTGATGCACGCCTTCCTGGCGCGCTGCGCGACGAGCCGCCGGGTTACCTTGTGGGTGATCGCCGACAACACGGCGGCGATCGCCAAGTACCACCACTACGGGTTCAGCGAGGATGGCATGATCGACGACATCATGGTGCGGCAAGTGGAGGTGGCGCGATGAAAAGTATCCTCGACATCCTGTCCGGCATCCGGCCCGAATTCGACTTCGCGGCGTCGCAGGACTACCTCGCCGACGGCATGCTTGATTCGTTCGACATGCTGGCCCTGGTGTCCGATCTGGACCATGCCTTCGGCATCCGCATCGCGGGCACGGACATCCTGCCGGAGAACTTCTGCAACCTGCAGGCGATCCGCGCGTTGCTGGCCAGGCACGGGGTCGCCGCATGAAGCTGGCCTTCCGCGGCAAACGGATCGAGGGGCTGCTGACGATACTGCCCGCCAACGAGCGCCTGTTCATCGACGAGATGGATCAGTTCGATTTCCCGCGCGCGCGCTCGCTGAAACTCAAGGACGTGATGGGCTACGACCGCCACCGCATCGTCGATGGCGCGGTGTGCGTTTCCGACCTCGCGGTGGCCGGCTTCGAGCACCTGTTCGCGCAAGGCCTGCTTGGCCGCGACGGCTTCGATGCGCTGATCGTGGTCACCCAGACGCCCGACTACCTCATGCCGGCCACCAGCAGCGTGATCCAGGGCCGGCTGGGGCTGCAGCACGACCTGTTCTGCATGGACATCAACCAGGGCTGCGCCGGTTTCCTGATCGGCCTGTACCAGGCCTTCATGCTGCTGGAGCAGCCGGCCATCCGCCGCGTCGCGCTGGTCAATGCCGACGTGCTGAGCCGCAAGGTGTCCGCGCGCGATCGCAACAGCTACCCGCTGATCGGCGATGCCGCCGCGATCACCCTGGTTGGCCGCAGCAACGACGATGCGACTATCCACGCCAACCTCAAGATGGATGGCAGCCGGCGCGAGGCGCTGATGATACCGGCCGGCGGCCTGCGCGAGCCCTCCAGCGAGGAAACGCGTGTGGCGCATGCCGATGCGGAGGGCAACCTGCGCGCCCGCGACAACCTGGTGATGGACGGTTCGGCGGTGTTCAATTTCGTGCAGACCGAAGTGCCGCCGATGATCGAGGCCTTGCTCGCCGACGCGGGCACCGACGCGGCGGCGGTGGATACCTTCCTGTTCCACCAGCCCAATCGCTTCATGCTGCAAAAGCTGGCGGACAAGCTGCAGGTGCCCTACGCGAAGATGCCCAGCAACGTGGTGGAGCATTTCGGCAACTCCAGCGGCGTCACGATTCCGCTGGCGCTTGCCCTCAACCTGCGCGAGCGCGTGCTGGACGAAACACTGACGGCGGTACTCGGCGGCTTCGGCGTCGGGCTCACCTGGAGCTCGATGCTGCTGCCGCTGGGGCCATTGGACTATTGCGACATGATCAACTACCCACAGGTGCACTGATGGACGACTTCTTGAAGGAAATGGCCGACATCCTCGACGAGGAGTCCGTCCAGGAAACCGATCGGCTCGACGGCTTCGGGGCGTGGGATTCGCTGGCCGTGCTTTCGGTGGTGGCGATGGCGGATTCGCGCTATCACGCCACCTTCTCGGCGCGGGAAATCCGCGGCGCGGCCACGGTCGGCGAGCTGTACCGGCTGCTCTCCGCTGGTGCGAAGGCAGGTTGATCGCGTGAGCGCCCTGGCTTCCAACCCGCTCGACCTGGGCGGTCGCCACTACCTTGTCACCGGAGCGGCCTCCGGCATCGGTCGCGCGACCGCCGAGCTGTTCGCGGCACTGGGCGCACGCGTCAGCCTGATCGATTGCGACGAGGAGCCGCTGCGCACGTGCGCCGACAATTTGCCGAACGGGCCGCATGGTTGCCACGTGCATGACCTCGCCGACGTCGAAGGCATCGACGCGCTGGTGCGCGATGTCGTCGCCGCGAACGGGCTGTTGCACGGCATGATTCACGCGGCGGGAACCCAGGCCGTGATGCCGGCCCGGGACATCAAGCCGGAAGTCTGGCGGCGCATCCTCGCGGTGAACACCGAGGCCGCGCTGGCGCTGGCACGCAACATGGCGCGCAAGCGCATCGGCCAGGGCGGCGGCGCGGTGGTGTTCATTTCCAGCGTGATGGCGCTGGCCGGCAGCCCCGGTTCGGTGGCCTATGCGATGAGCAAGGCGGCGCTGCACGGGTTGGCCCGTTCGCTGGCGCTGGAGTTGGCGCCGCAGGGCACGCGGGTGAACTGCATCGCGCCCGGCTTCGTGCGCACGCCGATGCTGGAGCGGCTGGAACGCGGCTGGGATGCCGCGCAGCGCGACGCCGTCGAAGCCCTGCACCCGCTAGGCTTGGGCGAGCCGCAGGACATCGCCCACGCCGCGGCCTTTCTGGCCGCCGCCACCGGCCGCTGGATCACCGGCACCGTGCTGGTGGTCGATGGCGGCTATCTGGCGAAATGACGGAGACGCAGCATGCCGTGTGACGCAAGCCATGACGACGGACGACCGGCATGAACGAGTCGGCGACGTCGCAGTCGTCTGACTGCCTGCTGATTACCGGGGCATCCTCCGGCCTCGGCCGCGAGATGGCGCTGCGTTTTTCCGCCAGTCACCGGCTGATCCTCGCGGGACGCGACGAAGCGCGCCTGCAGCGCACGCGCGCGGCTTGCCACGCCCCGGAACAGCAACTGGTCTGGCGACACGACCTGGCGGACGTGGAAGCCATCGCGACCTCGCTCGGGGCTTTCCTCAGCGCCAACGACGCGCGGGTGGACGGCTTGATCCACTGCGCCGCGCAGTTGGACGTATTGCCCTTGCGCAGCCTGGAGCCGGCCCTGGTGCTGGCGACGTTCCGCACCAACGTGCTGGCCGCGATGGAGCTGGTCAGGACGCTGACGAAGCAGCGGATCAACCAGCGGCGGCTGCGCAGCGTGGTGTTCGTCTCCAGCATCGCCAGCCAGTTCGGCGCCAAGGGTTTTTCGGCCTACAGCGCCAGCAAGGGCGCGCTCGATGCGCTGATGAAATCGCTGGCGGTGGAATTGGCGCCGGCGGTGCGCGTGAACTCGGTCCTGCCCGGTGCCTTGCGCACCGCCATGACCGAGTCCATGTTCGCCGATGCCGCGATGGCCGAGCGCCTGGCGGCGGGTTATCCGCTGGGCATCGGTGCGCCGGCCGACGTCGTCGACGCCGTCGGGTTTCTGCTCTCGGACAAGGCGCGCTGGATCACCGGCCAGCAACTGGTGGTGGACGGCGGCCGCACCAGCAACATCACCGCCTGAGGCGCACTCAGTCCATGATCCTGGCCGGGTTGCCGAACACGGCCTGCCCGGCGCCGACGTGGCGGAACACCACGCTGCCCATGGCCACCGTGGCGCCGTCGCCGATCTTCTTGCCGGGATGGATGAGCGCGCCAGCGCCCACCAGCACGCCTTCGCCAAGCAGCACGCCGCCGTTGATGCTGGCGCCGCCGAGCAGTGAGCTGTAGGCACCGATCACGCAGTCGTGGCCGATCGCGGTGCCACCGTTGACCAGCACGTGCTCGCCGAGGGTGGCGTCGGAGGAAATCGAGCAGCGCGGAAAGACCATCGTGCCCTTGCCAATCGTCAGGTTCACGCCGAGCATCGCCGATTCGTGCACGTAGGTGCCAGCTTGCCAGCCCAGTGCGTCGAGCTCGTGTGCCAGGCGCCGGCGTGCCTGCGGATCGGCGACCGCGATGAGGTAATCGACCACGCCAAGCTGCGGGGCCTGTTCCCGGCGCAGGACGGGGATGCCGTCGTAACGGTCACAGGTCGGCTCGCCGTCGACCACGAAGGCCGCCATGCGCGCGCGCGGCCCGGCATCGCGGGCGGTGCGCATCCAGCCCCACAGCTCGCGGGCGAGCCCGCCGACGCCGAAAATCACCAGTGGCCGGTTGTCTGCCGCCATGCTGCGCTCCTCAGGTGTTGGAAGGCGGCTTGAGCGCGTCGACTTCGCGCTGCAGCTCCACCAGGCGCGTCGTTCGCGAGCGCACGAAAAGTTTGGCCTTGCGGTCGAGGATGATTTCGCTGCGCCATTGTCCACGCAACAGCGCGATGCCGCTGGGGTCGTCGGCCGGCTGGTAGATGATGTCGGCGAGCACGCGATCCGGGCCGCTCACGTGCGGGCCGGAGCGGTGCCAGGTCAGCGAGTGCATGAGCACGACATCGCCGGGCTCGACGCTGGGCGCATACGTGGGCCAGTCGGGCGCGAGGATCGCCGGGTCGATCTCGCCGGCGTCGCCGAGATAGCCGTACTGGTGGGTGCCGGGGTAGAACACCATGCCGCCGTTGTCCGGATTCATCGGGCTCAGCGGCACGAAGGCGGAGGCCTTGTTCGGCCAGCCCAGATGGTAGGGGAAGTCCTGATGCAGGAAGACCGGCCCGCGGCTGTGCTGGTCCTTGACCACGAAGCGCTGGTTGTAGAGCGCGATGTCCGGCCCGAAGGCTTGCGCGACGACATCCAGCAGGGCGGGGTTCCTGTGCATCTCCGACAGTGGCGGCGGCGGGGCCTCGTCGACGGCCACCGGGTTGAAGCGATTGACCTTGCGCCCGCCCGCCAGCTCCACGTTGCAGAAGTCGCGCCAAGCGGCCTGCCAGGATGCGACCGTGTCGCTGGGAATGGCGTGACGCACCACGAAGACCCCGGCGGCATGGAAGGCCTCCGCCGAAAACGTGGCGGAGTCCAGTGCGGGGAGTAGTGCGCGCAAGGCGTGCGGACCGATGCGTTGCATGGGAGTCTCCTGCGTGGTGCGTGGTGCGTGGTGCGTGGTGCGTGGTGCGTGGTGCGTGGTGCGTGGAGAGGTGGGCGGCCGCGTCAATCCGGCAGCCAGGCGTCGCGCCAGGCGACCAGGTTGTCGCCGGTGAGCATCCAGTCGCGACGTACCGCCTCGCGCAGCGCGTCGCCCTTGGCGGCGGCGGCGTCGAGGTCGGACAGGTGCAGGCGGATCGCGTCCATCCACTCCTTGTAGCGGTTGCGCACACGGGTGACAGGCAGGTCGCCGCGGTAGCAGACGATGTCGCTGCAGATCACCGGGAAGCCGCAGATGCCGTATTCGAGCAGGCGCAGGTTGCTCTTGCAGGCGTTGAAGAAGTTGTCCTCCAGCGGTGCCAGCGCGAGGTCGAGGTTCAGCGAGGCCAGCTTGGCCGGGTAGTGCTCGATGGGCAGCCCGGGGTGGAACTCGTGGATGTAGGGGTGCAGCTGCTCCGGACACATGCCGAAGAACACCCACTCCACGGCGCCGGAGAGGTCGCGCACGATGTCGCTGATGAGCTCCAGGTCGCCGCGATGGCTGCTGCCGCCGCCCCAGCCCACGCGGGGTTTGCGGCCTTGCCGGCGCAGGCTCTTGAGCTCGCCCCACCAGTTCACCGGCAGGCGATTGGGCACCACGCGGATGTCGCGGTGCAGGTCGGCGAAGGCTTCGGCCAGCGGGGCGGTGGAAACCACGAAGCGGTCGGTGAGCCCGATGGCCTTGCGCAGGGATTTCAGGATGTCCTTGGGCATGTCCTTGCGGTGCATGCTCTTCAAGGGCACGTTGGGCATGTAGTCGTCCAGCTCATACACCTTGAAGGCGTGGTTGAACTCGCGGTACTGGCGCAGCAGGCCGATCTGGCCGTCGGTGTACTGGCGCTGCAGCACCATGCTGGTGGGGTCGCAACGCTCCATCAACACCGGCGGCAGGTGGGACGGCGCGATCATGCCCTGGGCCAGCTCTTCGCGCTGCATCGCCTGGAAGGGTTGCATCACGCGGTAGTGGCCGCAGCCGGTGATGTCGGCGGCGATGCAGAAGAAGTTGGGCAGCGCGGGCTGCTCGAACGGCTGCCAGTTCAGCTTGCGCAAGAGGTCGATGTCGTAGCCGTTGCCGGCCAGGCCAAGGCTGCGGTTGTAGGCCGGGTCGCGCGCCAGCAGCGGCAGCCAGCGGTGGTACATGGCGTGCTGCGCCTGCTGGGTGCGTTGCTGCATCTGCTCGTTGCCGACACGGTCGATGGTGTTGTGGCTGGCGCCGGCGTGGTGCATCAGGCGTGCATAAGGTGTCCACACGGTGAGATAGCCGGCGGCACGCACCTTGAGGCAGAGATCGATGTCGTTGCAGGTGTTGGCGAGGGTTTCCGTGTCCAGCCCGCCGACTTCCGCATAAACCGCCTTGCGCACCATCAGGCAGGCAGCGGTGACGGCGGTGTAGTTCTGATCCACCTGCAGGCGATGCAGGTAGCCGGGAGCGTCCATGGCTTCGTCGATGAACGGGGAGTCGGCCGGGCCGTGCAGGCCAAGCAGCATGCCGGCATGCTGGATGTGGCCGTTGGGGTAATGCAGCTTGGCGCCGACGATGCCCACTTCCGGGCGTTGTGCGTGGTTGAGCAGCGCCTCGATCCAGTCCGCGTGCAGCACGGCGGTGTCGTTGTTGAGCAGGATCAGATATTCGCCTTGCGCCTGTTCGGCGGCGAAGTTGTTGATGGCGGAATAGTTGAACGGGTGCGGCCAGCGCAGTACGCGCAGCTGCGGGTTGCCCAGCCTCGCGATGCCGTCCAGATAGGCGCAGGTGGCGGGATCGTGGCTGTCGTTGTCCACGATCAGCAGTTCGTAATTCGTGTAGTGGGTGGTGGCCAGCAGGCTGTCGATCAGGCCGTTGAGCAGGGGCAGGCGGTCGCGCGTGGGGATGATGATGGAGACCGGCGGCTGGCGCTCGTTCTGGTAGGTGATGCGGTTGGAGCCGAGCAGCACGCCGGGCTGGATGTGGTGGGGCACGCCGAGGCGGTCGAGGTGGCGCGACACCATGGGCGCCGACTGCTCGGCCACGGCCTGGCTGCCCAGCCAGGCGGCGAAAGGCGTGCCGGCATGCAGCAGCACCTCGGCGACGTGGCCGACGGCGGGCAGGCCGAATTGCTCGATGCAGCGGAAGACGAGGTCGCTGGCCGCCAGCGCGCCGGCCAGTTCCGCCAGCCCGCCGGCAGCGAGCAGCGGTTCGCGGCGCATGGCGAGCATCTGGCCGACATAGGGATAGCTGCGCAGCAGATCGAGGTTGAGGTCGGGCTTGAAGATGGGCTGCGCCGGGCCGTCGGGCAGCCAGGCATCTTCGTCGCTGTAGCAGCAGGCCCACTCCGGATGGTTGCTGGCGGCGTCGGCCAGCAGCAGCAGGGCGTCGACGGTCAGGCGGTCGCCGGCCATGAGCGGCAGCAGCCAGGTGGCCGCGCTGGTCTGGGCGACGGCGTTGCATGCCGTTACCCAGCCGGCGCCGAGCGCGTGCCAGGCGACGCCATCGGGAAGCGCCGGCGCAACCTCGCTCAGCACGGTGATGGCCGCGGCGGGCAGGGATTGGGCTTGCACGGATTGCAGGCTGTCCGCGCGGCGCGCGGCATCGCCGTCGGTGTCGATGACGAGTACGTGGAAGTCGATGGAGGGCGCCAGCCGCGCGCGCGCCAGCGCCACGTGCCGGCTGGACAGCTGTTGCGGGGCCAACCATTGCCGATAACTCTCCTCGACGGAGAGCGTGGCTTCGTCCGGCCCGCTGGCGGCGCCGGTTTCCAGCCGGTAGGCGGCGGTGCGGTTGTCGCCGAGCTGATCCAGCAGGCGGTCGAGCAGTTCCACGCGATGGACGGCGATGTCCGCATCGAGTTCGATGCGCGGCAACTGGCTGGCGCGAGCGTAGAGGGCTTCGAGCTGCGGCTGGAAGTCGGCGGCGTCGTAGACCAGGCGGATCGCGCTGGCGGCCAGCCTGCCGTTGCGTTCGCGCAAGGCCGGCGAGTCGAGCAGCTCCAGCAGGCGCGCGCGGTACTCGTCGGCGTCGTGACAGACGTGCAAGGCTGGCGGGATGGCTTCCGCGTTGATGGTGAAGCCGCTGTCGCTCCAGTCCTGCGGGTTGAACTTCAGCACTGGCTTGCCGAGGATCGCGGCCTCGTGCATGGACGTGCCCGAGGCGAACGGGCAGGGGTCGAGATAGACGTCGCTGGCGGCATAGGCCGCGTGCAGCAGCTCGCGCTGGCTGATGATGCCGGTCAGGTGGATGCGCCCCGGGAAATCCGCCGACAGGCTGGTGCCGGGGGCATCGAAGCGCGGGCCGATCAGCAGCACGTGCACGTCGTCGCGCTCGCTGAGCACGGGCGTCAGCAGCGCGGCCAGCGAGTGGCCGTCGATGGGCACGAATTTGTAGGCGGCACCGCAGGACACCAGCAGCGGTGCCTCAGGCGGGATGCCGAATCGTTCGCGCGCGTCGATGCCGGCGGTGTCGGCCGGGCCGGTGTCGATGAGGGTGCGCAGCCAGCTCGTGTGCGCGCGCGGTATGCCGCGGCGGCCGGCGGCGATGCGCATGCCGTCGCTGTGCAGCGCAACGAGCAGGTTGGCAGCGCTGGCACCCATCCAGAACACGTGGTTGGCGTGATCCTCCAGCAGCACCGGTGGCGGCGACGGCATGCCGGCCAGCGCCACCGCGGGCAGCGGGTCGTTCGGATGGATATGCAACACGACCTGGTCGGCTTCGCCGAACAAATGGTGCAGCCGGTGCACGCGGTCGATCGCCAGGGGCTCGTCCAGCACCACCAGCCGAGCGCGGCCTTGCTCGATCAGCGCCTCGACGGCGCGGGGTATGGGCGTCCGATCCTGCCGGGTGATGACCAGGGTGTGCCGCGAGCGCGTGTCGTTGGCGATCCACGAACAGGCAATCGGCGTGTGCCCGCCCGAGGCGTACGCCTGGGTCATCACCGTCACCACATGGCGATCCGTGCCCTGCGTGCGTGGCGGCGGGGCCTGCGCCGGGATCAGCCGGCCGATCCGCGCCAGCAGGGCCTCCAGCCGCGGCGAGGCGAAGATGCCGCAGCTGTGCGCCCATGCATGCATGCCTGCCTGCCAGGCGTGATGCATGGCCAGCTCGAGGCTGCCCTTGTTGGTGGCGGCCTCCACCTGGTCGAGCAACTGCTGGAAGGCGGTATGGTTCTGCTGGATGCGGGCATCGATCTGCATGGTGGACGTTCCGTGAAGCGCAAGAGGCTTGGGAGCCTGTGAAAAAAATCGCCCTTCTGCTGCGGCTTCCACGCATCGCCCCTGGCGGCGCGCTGCGCGAAAACGGTGGTCATCGGGTTCGCCAAAATCCTATGTTTTCGCCCAGCGCGCCTTGCCAAGCTCGCCCGGTGACGCTTTCGCGCGACGATGTCCGAATTTTTTACAGGCTCCGACGTGTCGGAATGGCGTCGCGCCGACACCATTCCGCAAGCGCGCAGCAAGCTTGGTGCCAATCAATGATGGGTGACACGTGGCGCGTCAAGCGGCGGTGCGGCAGACATCGCGTTGCGCCGCATGGCAGGGGCATCGCGCACGTTCCATGCCAACGCGAAGCGATGCTCAAGAAGCCCGTGCCGGCGCCGAAAAGCCCACTGAGGCGGTTGGCACTCCGATCCAGGGGCACCGCCGGAGAGCCATTCCGACAGCTTCAAGATTGAATCGCAGGAGAAATCCCATGTCCCTCGTCGTCAACACCAACGTCTCTTCGCTCAATGCGCAAAACAACCTGATGAGGTCGCGGAGCGCCCTGGCACAAGCCACCGAGCGCCTGTCTTCCGGTCTCCAGATCAACAGCGCCGCCGACAACGCCGCCGGCTTCGCCATTGCGCAGCGCTACACCACCCAGATCGGCGGCATCGCCCAGGCCAGCGCCAACGCCTCGGACGCCATCAACCTGGCGCAGACCACCGGCTCCGCGCTGGATCAGGTCACCGCCAACCTGCAGGCCATCCGCGACCTGGCTGCGCAGTCCGCCAACGGCACCTACACCGCGACGGATCGCGCCTCGATGGACGCGGAAGTGCAGCAGCGCCTGCAGGAAATCACCCGTATCGCCAACCAGACCTCCTTCAACGGTTCCAACGTGCTGGACGGCTCGCTGGGCACCAAGAGCTTCCAGGTGGGCGCCAACGTCGGCCAGACCATCAGCGTCACCCTTGCCACCAGCGTGAAGGCCTCTGACATCGGCAAGGTGGCGCATTTCGAGTCGGGCAACCTGACCGGCGCCTTCGTCGGCAGCGGCGGTACGGCCGCCCCGACCCAGACCATGGATCTGAGCAAGATCACCATCGCCTACACCGGTGCCGATGGCGTCACCACGGGCAGCGTGACGCTGGCCGGCACGGCCAACAGCGTGCAGAACCTGTCCGACCAGATCAACGCCGCCCTGAGCGGCAACGTGACGGCGGCGGTGGACGGCAACGGCGGCGTCGACGTCTTCTCGCAGGGCAGCTTCAGCATCAAGGACAGCGGCTCGGTTTCCGCCAATTCCGCGCTCAGCGGCACGGCGAGCGCCGTCAGCAGTGGCGTGACCTACAGCGGCGCGACCTCGGGTTCGTCGGCGAGCTACACGGCGGGCAACGCGATTGGCGCCTCGGGTTCGATGGCTGGCGCCGACGTGCTCACCGTCAGCGATGCCAACTCGCTGGTGTCGCGCGTCGACGTGGCCTTGTCCTCGGTGGCCACCTTCGCGGCCCAGCTGGGCGCGGTGCAGAACCGTTTCCAGTCCACCATCGCCACGCTGTCGGCGCAATCGACCAACCTGCAGGCATCCCGGTCGACCATCCAGGATGCGAACTTCGCGGCCGAGACGGCGGCACTCAGCAGGGCGCAGGTGCTGCAGCAGGCGGGCATCTCGGTACTGGCCCAGGCCAATGCCAACCCGCAGCTGGCGCTGAAGCTGCTGCAGTAATACGCACGACAGCCCAGGGATGAGCCACAAAGCCCACGTCCAAGGACGTGGGCTTTGTGTTTTTAGCGGGAAGTGGGGGGCGAGAGGCGAGCCCCCCTCCCCCGCGTCGCATCCCGAGCCTCGCCTCTCGCACTCCGCCTCCCGCGCACAGACCATGCCAATGCTGCTCTTCAAGAAATCCAGCCCGTCGCCGAAACATGAAGCATGAGGGTTGCGGCCGGATGCGCGCTTGGCGCGGGTCTTGCCTGTAGCCATCGAAGCGCCGTTCGATCGGCGGCACCATCAGTCGCAAGGTACTCGGCCATGACTTCCATTTCCGGCATCAGCAGCACGCCCACCCCGTCGCCGTCGCCGTCGCCGTCGCCGACAAGTTCCGGCGGCACCAGCAGCGGTTCCGGCACAGGGTTGCTCAGTTCGGCGGGCATCGGTTCAGGCCTGAATGTCAACGCCATCATCACGGCGCTGGTCAATGCCAAGCAGGCCGGGCCGCAGCAGCAGATCAGCAACGAGTCCACGCAGTTGCAGGCCCAGGCCGCCGGCCTGACGGCGCTGAGCAGCGCGCTCAGCTCCCTGCAGGGCGCGGTGAGCACGCTCAGCAACAGCGCCACCTTCAATACCTACACGGCGACCCTGGCCAACTCGACCATCGGCACGGCCAGCACCCTGGCCAACGCGCAACCGGGCACCTACAACGTGGTGGTGAACAACCTGGCCACGGCGCAGTCGCGCACCAGTGGCGCCTATGCCACCGGCACGGCGGTGGGCGCCGGAACCTTGACGCTCACCGTCGGCAGCCAGTCGGTGAACATTACGGTGGGTGCCACCGACCAGATGAGCGACATCGCCACGGCCATCAACCAGGCCAGCGGCAATCCCGGCGTGCAGGCCACCGTGGTGTATGGCACCAGCGGCGCGCAGTTGCTGCTCACCTCCACCCGCACCGGCGTGGCCAATGGTTTCACCGTCACCGCCGGCTCCGGCAGCAGCGCGGGCCTTTCCTCGCTGGCCACCACCTTGAACACCGCCGGCTCGAACGAGGCCCACGACGCCAGCCTGAGCATCAACGGCATCGCGGCCACCAGCGCCAGCAATGCGGTGAGCGGCGTGCTCGATGGCGTCACCCTGAACCTCAAGGCCACCGGCACAACCACGCTGACGGTGAGCCAGAACACCGGCGCGGTGACCGACGCGGTCAACAACTTCGTCGCCGCCTACAACAACTATGCGAGCACCGTGAGCACGTTGAGCAGCTACGACCCCACCAGCAAGCAGTCCGGGGTACTGCTGGGCGATGCCACGCTGCAATCGGTGCAGCGCCAGGTCAACAGCCTGCTCAGCAGCTCCGTGGCGGGCAACAGCTTCGGCTCGCTGGCGGCGCTCGGTATTGCACGGAACGCCGACGGCACCTTGTCGGTGAACAGCACCACCCTGGGCAACGCGCTGCAAAGCAATCCAGGCGCGGTACAGAGCCTGTTCTCGAGCACGAATGGCTTTGCCACGACGCTCAACAACGCCTTGAACGGCTTCACGGCGGGCGGCGGCATCATCGCCGCGCGCAACACCAGCATCCAGAACCAGCTCACCAACCTGGGCCAGCAGACAGCTGCGCTCAACGCGCGCATGGCGGTGTACAAGGCGCAACTCAGCCAGCAGTACACCGCGCTGGACACCTTGATGTCCTCGCTCAACAACACCAGCAGCTATCTCAACAACGCGCTGCAGACGATCATGAGCCCGTACATCGCTTCGAACAAGTAACGAGGGTGAAGCCATGACCAACGCCTACATGCGCCATGCCAGCGCCATGTACCAGCAGACGCGCGCCGCCGGCAGCGTCGAGGGCGCCGATCCGCACCAGTTGATCGCCATGCTGCTCGATGGCGCGATGGAGCGCGTGGCGCAGGCGCGCGGCCAAATGCGCCAGCAGAATGCCAACGCCAAGGGCACCGCCATCGGCAAGGCCATCGCGATCCTGGGCGAGTTGCGTACTAGCCTCAACCTGGAGGCCGGCGGCCAGTTGGCGCAGCGGCTGGATTCGCTCTACGACTACGTCAACCGGCGCCTGCTGCATGCCCAGCTCAATGACGACGACCGCGCCCTGGTCGAATGCCTGGATCTGCTCGGTCAGGTGCGCGATGGCTGGAATGGCATCCGCGGGAACTACCTGGCCGAGCGCGCGGGGAAAACCGCATGACCAGCGACTACACCTCGCTGGAACGGGCACTGGAGGTCAGCTACACCATGCTGGCCGAGGCCCGTGAAGGCCGCTGGGACAAGCTGCCGCGACTGGAAGTGGAGCGGCAGCCGCTCTTGCGGGCGGAGTACCCGCGTGATGCGCGCAGCCGCGAACTGCTGCAGCAGCTGCTGACCTGCAACGAGGAAATGCTCGCCTTGGCGGCGCGCGCGCGCGCGCAGGTGGCCAACGCCCTGCGCCAGCAATACCGCGCCGGGCAGGCGCTGCGCACCTATGTCGGCGTGGCGGGCTGAGCGCCGCGCGGTGCACACTGGCATGATGTGATGCACGGCCTTGTGCTTCGGAGTGCCAGTCATGCCAACGTCCATCCGTACCGAGTTTGAACAGCGCATGGTGTATGCAGGCTCGCTGCATGCGGCCTTCGAGGCGGCGGCTGCACCGGATGTCGGCGCGTTGCAGGCGCTGGCCGAACGCAATGCCCATGTGCTGGTGGCGATCGCCCTGCTGGAGGAGCGCCCCCGCGCCGAGCGTGACGATGCCGGCCCGATGGCGCAGGAGCTGGCGCGGCTGGATGGCAAGCTCAATCTGCTGATCGAGATCGTCAATCACCTGTTGTTGCCCGCCACCGCCTTGCCGCCACGACAGCGGCTGCGGTTCAACGGCGTGGGCGCGGAGGTGCCGCAGGCCTTGTTGCCGCCGGGCGCCACGCTGGGTCGTTTGCGTCTGCATCTGGATGCCTGTCTGGCCTTGCCGCTGGAGTTGGCCTGCCACGTCGAGTCGGTGCACGACGACATGGCTTTCCTCGCCTTCAGCGCCTTTGGCGATGCGGTGGAGGAAGGCTTGGATCGTTACGTTTTTCGTCAGCATCGGCGCAAATTGGCCGACGAGCGTCAGTCGGCCGGGTGACGCCCGCTGGGCCGCTGTCACCGCACGTGTGATGCATTTCACACTTTGCCTGTGCGCTCCCTCGCAAAAACGCCAATACGCGCCGGTACGCCGTCGTCGGCTGTCCGGCAGGCCATGCTTTGCGGCATCAATCCGCCGCAACCGACGCGTTGGCGGAAAGCCTTGCCGTGACAGGCTTTTCGCCAAGGGTGCGTTACGAATGCGCGGGTACAGCAGCGTCCATCGATGCAGCGGAGGCATGACGCGCGTCGGTTTGACGTCGCCGCCGCCATGTCTCTGGCCCTGTTCTTGCACTTCATCCGCCAAGCGGCGCTCACGGAAAACCGACAGTGCCTGTGAAAGAGTCAGGCACCGTCGCGAAACCGTCGCCGGGGCCCGTTATCGGGAGACGGTACGCACGAGAGGGGCGGTCATCATCGCCGACGACGTGCAACGCCGCCGCTCCCATCGCGGGGCGCATCGGTCGATCGTGGCGTTGCATGAATCTTTTACGGCATGGGTCGGGCCAAGGGGCAGCACGTATCGGCAGTTTTGGATGGCAACAAAGTCAGGTGTGAGGTGAGGGATATGAGCAAGGTCGATTTCCTGGTCATCGAGTCGGATGCCATGCGCGCCCAGTCCGTGGCGGCGGCGCTGCACTTTCTCGGCTATCACCCGCAATCGGCCGCGGAGTATGCGCTGGCCGCGCCGGCGAGCACGTTGTGGCGCGGCGTGTACGTGGGCACGCTCGGCGATGTGGCCGAGGCCGAGCGCCAGTTCGCCCTGCTGGGCGAGGCGGCGAACCAGGTGCCGGTGCTGCTGGCGGTGGACTCGCCGTGGACGGATCGCCTGCTGGCCTCCAGCTCGCCTTGCGCCACGCATGCGGCGGCACTGGAATTTCCGCTGGCCTACGAGGCGCTGGCCGACACGCTGCACACCCTGCAGATGCGCCTGGCCGGGGCGCATCGCGGCGAATTCCGCTTCGTCGGCGAGTCGGCGCCGATGCGCCATTTGAATGCCTTGATCCACCAGGTGGCGCCGTTCGATTCCAGCGTGCTGGTGCTGGGCGAGTCGGGCACCGGCAAGGAGATGGTGGCGCGCGCCATCCACGAGCAATCGGTGCGGCGGGACAAGCCCTTCGTGGCGATCAATTGCGGCGCGATCCCGGCCGAACTGCTGGAGAGCGAGCTGTTCGGCCACGAGAAGGGCGCTTTCACCGGCGCGATCAGCGCGCGCAAGGGCCGCTTCGAGCTGGCTGAGGGCGGCACGCTGTTCCTGGACGAGATCGGCGACATGAGCCTGCCGATGCAGGTGAAGCTGCTGCGCGTGCTGCAGGAGCGCGTGTATGAGCGTGTCGGCGGCAGCAAGACCCAGCGTTGCGACGTGCGCATCATCGCCGCCACTCATCGCAACCTGGAGCAGTCCATCGCCGATGGCCGCTTTCGCGAAGATCTGTTCTACCGCCTCAGCGTGTTTCCGCTGGAGCTGCCGGCGCTGCGCGAGCGGCTGGAGGATCTGCCGGTGCTGGTTGCGGAGTTCAACCAGCGCCTGGCGCGGCGCGGCCTGCATGCGGTGCACTTCAGCGCCAGCGCGATGCAGGCGCTGCGCAACCACGGCTGGCCCGGCAATGTGCGCGAACTGGCCAACCTGGTCGAACGCATGGCCATCCTGTGTCCCGGTGGCGAGGTGCGCGCCAGCGAATTGCCGGACAAGTACCGCCAGGCCCACGGCAGCGACGAGGTGCACGGCACCGCCTTGCTGAACCTGATGGAGGACGACGGCGCCACCGCCGCCGTCGCCGCCGGCGTGCAAATGGTGGATGAGTCCTTGCGCCTGTTGCCCGAGGACGGCATCGACCTCAAGGATCACCTGGCCGACATCGAGATCGGCCTGATCCGGCAGGCGCTCGATGCCAGTGGCGGCGTGGTGGCGCATGCGGCGCGGCTGCTGCACGTGCAGCGCACCACGCTGGTGGAGAAGCTGCGCAAGTACGGACTGGCCAGCAGCCTGGCGGCTTGACGGCAGCGGGCGCGCCTGGTGGCGCGTGGCGATGGGTATGGCACGGCGCATGCATTCCATCCTCGTAAACCCGTCGCGTGACGTTATCCCGTCGCCTCGCCATGGCAGGAGTCCAGCATGAGCACCATCGACGTCAACAACCTGCTTGCCCAGATGCGCCTGCTCTCCGTGCAGGCCCAAGCGCCCGAGCATGCCATCGGCGCGCCCGTCGCGAAGTCGACCAATTTCGCCATGCTGCTCAAGCAATCCATCGCTGCCGTGGGCGAGTCGCAAGAGCGGGCCGGCCAGATGGCCGCCGCCTTCGAACGCGGCGATCCGGGCGCGGATCTCGGCCGCACCATGGTGGCGATCCAGAAGGCCGACCTCTCGCTCAACGCACTGGTGCAGGTGAACGGCAAGCTGGTCAACGCCTACAACGCCATCATGAACATGACTTTCTGAGGCCCCGGCGCGGCTTGCCGCCCCGCCCTCGCCTGACGAGCACATCCCATGGCCGACACCGCCATCGCGAACACCGACGACAGGCCACCGGCGCCACGGCTCGACCTGCGCCAGCTCGCGCGCAGCCCGGCGACGCGCCAGCTGTTGCTGCTGGTCGGCATGGCGGCGGCCGTGGCGCTGGGCGTGGCCGTGGTGCTGTGGTCGCGTGGCCCCAACTACGGCCTGCTCTACGCCGGACTGGACCAGAAGGACGCCGCTGCCATCACGCAGACGCTGCAGGCCGCCAATACGCCCTACAAGCTGGGCGACGACGGCAATTCGATCATGGTGCCGGCGGCCGACCTCGCCGCCGTGCGCCTCAAGCTGGCCGCGCAAGGCCTGCCGCAGGGCAGCGCGGCCAACGCCCTGTCGGCGGGCGACTCGCCCTTCGGCATGAGCGACCTGGCCGAACGCACGCGCTACCAGCAGATGCTGGAAACCGATCTGGGCAACACCATCGGCAGCCTGCAGGGGGTGCGCGCGGCGCGTGTGCACCTGGCGCTGTCCAAGCCCTCCGCCTTCATCCGTGACAGCCGCGAGGCCAGCGCCTCGGTGCTGGTCACGCTCTACCCGGGGCGGCGGCTCGATGCCGGACAGGTGGCCGCGATCATGCATCTGGTGGCCGCCAGCGTTCCCAACCTCGACCCCAACCAGGTGTCGGTGGTGGATCAGCAGGGCCAACTCCTGACCAATGGCGGCCCGGATAACCTCGCCGCCGTGGGCGACAGCCGCTTGCGCCTGGCTACGCGCATCGAGAACACCTACGACCAGCGCATCGAGGAGCTGCTGACGCCGCTGGTCGGTGCCGGCAAGGTGCGCGCCCAGGTCTATGCCGATCTCGATTTCAGCCAGAGCGAGAAGGCCACCGAAACCTATGATCCGGATCATTCCGCGTTGCGCAGCGAGCAGGTGAGCAGCGAGCAGCGCAGCAACGGCGGCAATGCCAATGGTGGCGTGCCGGGCGCGCTCAGCAACCAGCCGCCCAACACCGTGGCCCAGCCCACGGCGGCGCAGCCCACGGCCGGCCAGGGCGCCAAACCCGGCACCGCCGCCACGGCCAGCACGACCACGCCGACCGACAGCTCCAGCAGCGCCACGCGCAATTACGAGCTCAATCGCACCATCAGCCATGTCAGCGATCCGGCTGGCCGGCTGTCGCGGCTTACCGTGGCGGTGGTGGTGGACAACAAATCCGTCCGTGGCCCCAAGGGCGACGCCAGCGTGCCGTTCAGCACGCAGGAATTGGCGCACTTCACCGACCTGGTGAAGAACGCGGTGGGCTTCGATGCCAGCCGGGGCGACAACGTCAGCGTCGTCAACGAGCCCTTCCATCAAGCCACCCCGATGGCCGCGCCGGAGTCGACGCCGATCTGGCAGCGTCCGGGCATGCTCGACCTGGTCAAGCAAGGCATGGGCGTGCTGGTGGCGTTGTTGGTGGCCTTTGGCCTGCTGCGCCCCTTGCTCAAGGGCCTGATGCGCAGCGAGCCGGCCTTCGCCGGCGCGGGCGGCAAGCAGGCCTTGCCTTCCCCGCTGCCGAACGTGTCGGTGCGGGTGGGCGATGAGACGGAGGAGGCCGCCGTCCGGCCGCGCATCGAGGTGGCGGGCGCGGGCACGGGCCAGGCCTACGACCAACGCATCACCAAGGCCAAACGCATGGTGGGAGAAAATTCCAAGCAGGTCGCACAGGTCGTGCGCAGTTGGGTGAGCGAAGATGGCGAATAGGAACTCCAACATCCCGTTCAGCGGCGCGCAGCGCGCGGCGGTGTTGCTGCTTGCCGTGGGCGAACAGGATGCCGCCGAAGTGCTCAAGCACCTTTCCGCGCGCGACGTGCAGGCGGTGGGTTCGGCGATGGCCGGCCTCTCCAACATCTCGCGCGAACAGGTCACCGGCGTGCTTGATCGGCTCGACGAGGACATGGGCGTGCAGACCTCGTTCGGCGTGGGCACCGAGGAGTACATCCGCAAGATCCTCACCAATGCGTTGGGCGAAACCAAGGCCGGCGGCCTGATCGACCGCATCCTGCTGGGCCGCAGCTCGAAGGGGCTGGAGTCGCTCAAGTGGATGGAGAGCCGCGCCATTGCCGAGATGATCAACCAGGAGCATCCGCAGATCATCGCGCTGGTGCTGGCGCATCTGGAGCCCGACCAGGCGGCCGAGGTGCTGGGTTACCTGCCGCCACGCACGCGCTCTGACGCGGTGATGCGTATTGCCACGCTCGACGGCGTGCAGCCGCATGCGCTGAACGAGCTGGATGAAGTCATGGAGCGTCAATTCTCCGGCTCCAACAAGAAGCTCAAGACCGCCAACGTGGGCGGCCTGAAGGCGGCGGCCAACATCCTGAACTCGATGGACAGCAGCCGCGAAGCCGAGTTGATGACCGCCATCCGCGGTCAGGACGATGCCCTGGGCAGCCGCATCGAGGATCTGATGTTCGTCTTCGACGACCTGATCGAGATGGACGACCGCAGCCTGCAGACCCTGCTGCGCGAGGTGCAGTCGGCCACCCTCATCACGGCGCTGAAGGGTGCCGAGCCGGCCATGCGCGAAAAGGTCTTCTCCAACATGTCCAAGCGTGCCGCCGACATGATGCGCGACGACCTCGAGGTGAAGGGCCCGGTGAAACTTTCCGAAGTGGATGCCGCGCAGAAGGAGATCCTCGCCAGCGCCCGCAAGCTGGCCGACGCCGGCCAGATCAGCCTTGCCGCCAGCGGCGGGGATGAGTACGTATGAGCGTGGCCGACGTCCACGAGGCTGCCGCGGACTTCCAGCGCTGGGAATGGCCCAGCATGGATGCGACCGCCGCTTCCGCGCCCGCGGCGGTCGAGCAGCCCACTGTGCAGGATCTGCAGGCCATCGAGCAGCAGGCGCGCGAGGAAGGACGTGCCGCCGGCCTGGCGGAAGGCCTGGCCGTCGCCGAGCAGCAACTGCGCCAGCGCATGGCCCAGCTCGACGCGCTGTACGTGGCGACGACACATCCGTTGCTGGCTTTCGACGAGCAGACCGCCGATGAACTCGCCCGCCTGGCGATGGTGGTGGCGCGCCGCGTGGTGGCGCACGAATTGCAGCTCAACCCGGAGCTGATCGCCCGCGCCGTGCGCGAGGCGGCCGACGCTCTGCCGGCGGCCACGCGCGAGCTGCGCGTCTACCTGCACCCGGACGACCTCGCGCTTGTACGTGCGCTGGACGTGGCCGAGCGCGACTGGCAACTGCTGGCCGATCCCTCGCTCGCGCGCGGCGATTGCCGCATGGAGAGCGAACGCTCGCGGCTGGACGCGCGGGTCGAAACGCGCCTGGCCGCGGTCATCGACGCTGTGCTGGGCGAAGCTATCCGGCCGGAGTTCGACGAGCCATGAGTGCGGGCGTCGACCATGCCGCGCGCCGCGAGCGCTGGCAGCACCAGTTCGCCCGCCTGGCCGAGCGTGCCGGCAGCGCCGCCACGCTCACCGTGGAAGGGCGCCTGCGGCGCGTGGTCGGGCTCACCCTGGAGGCGGAAGGCTGCGAGGCCGCGCTGGGCGCGCGCTGCCTGGTCGATACCGTCGACGGCAGCCAGCTGGAAACCGAGGTGGTGGGCTTCGCCGACGAGCGCCTGCTGCTGATGCCGGTGGGCGACATCCATGGCGTGCCGCCGAACGCGCGCGTGCGCCCGTGCGCGACCAGCAGCGGCTTGCCGGTGGGCAGGCAACTTCTGGGTCGCGTGGTCGGCGCTGATGGCGCGCCGCTCGACGACCTGGGCCCGCTGGACGCCGACGAGCAGGCCCAGCTCAAGAACGAACCGATCAACCCGATGGCGCGCAAACCCATCGACGCGCCGCTGGACGTCGGCGTGCGCGCCATCAACGCCATGCTCACCGTGGGGCGCGGCCAGCGCATCGGCCTGTTCGCCGGCTCGGGCGTGGGCAAATCCACCCTGCTCGGCATGATGACGCGTTACACCAATGCCGACGTGGTGGTGGTGGGCCTGGTGGGCGAACGCGGCCGCGAGGTGAAGGAGTTCGTCGAGCACACGCTGGGCGCGGAGGGTCGCCGCCGCGCGGTGATCGTGGCAGCGCCGGCCGACGCGCCGCCGCTCAAGCGCCTGCGCGGCGCGCAGTACGCCACCGCCATCGCCGAGTGGTTCCGCGATCGCGGTCAGCGCGTGCTGCTGCTGATGGATTCGCTCACCCGCTACGCCCAGGCGCAACGCGAGATCGCGCTGGCGATCGGCGAGCCGCCGGCCACCAAGGGTTACCCGCCATCCGTGTTCGCGCTGATGCCGGCGCTGGTGGAGCGTGCCGGCAACGACGCCGAGGGCAAGGGCTCGATCACCGCCTTCTACACCGTGCTGACCGAGGGCGACGATTACCGGCACGACCCCATCGCCGATGCCGCGCGCGCGATTCTGGACGGCCATATCGTGCTCTCGCGCGACCTCGCCGAGGCTGGCCACTACCCGGCCATCGACATCGAGGCCTCGATCAGCCGCGTGATGCCGCAGGTGACCACGCGCGAGCATCTTCACGCCGCGCAGCGCTTCCGGCGCGTCTACTCGGCGTATCGCCAGCAGCGCGACCTGATCGCGGTGGGCGCCTACCAGAAGGGCTCCGACCCGCAGGTCGATCTTGCCATCGCCATGTGGCCGCAACTGCGCGACTTCCTGGTGCAGGAAGTGGACGAGCCGGTGACGCTCGCCGCCGCCATCCAGCGCCTGAGTGCCCTGGCCGAACAGGTGACCACATGAACTCGCGAACCCAACGCCTGCAGCCGGCCGTCGACCTGGCCCACCAGCGCAGCGAGGACGCCCTGGCGGAACTGGCGCGCCAGCAACAGCAACTGGCCAAGGCCGAACAGCAACTCGAAGAGCTGGAGCGCTACCGCAGCGAGTACGCCATTGGCGGCGCTGAGGCGCTCAGCGTGTCGGCGCTGCTCAACCGGCAGGGTTTCGTCGAAAAGATCGACCACGCGATCCGCGTGCAGGTGGCCGAGGTGGCGCGCCAGAAGCGCCTGCTCGACCGGGTGCGCGACCACTGGCAGCAGGCGCATGCCCGCGAAAGCGCGCTGGGCACCGTGGTCGCGCACCAACTGGAACATGAGCGCCGCGCGGAGGACAGGCGCGAACAGGCCGAGGTGGACGAGCGCATGCAGCATCGCCGGGCGCGTTGATGCCGAGGTCGCGGTCGCCGGTGTTACAGCGGCCGAGATTGTGCGTACTTGGCGCGGGCGCGGCGCCACTCGGCACGAATCCTGCCTTGCCATGGTGGGGCGTCGGCTGATTGACGCCGCCCGCCGGGGGTGCGCCACGCGGCGCGCGCCCGCTTCCGTCCGTTTCCGGAGTCCGTCCCATGTCATCCACCGCGGCCACTGTCGCCAACCTGATCCTCCCCCAGAGCGGCTACCCCGCCGGGCAGGGCGTCCCTGCCGACGTCCTGGCCACCGGCGGCTTCGACAATCAATTGCAAACGGCCAGGCAATCGCCGACCGGTGCGGCAGCGCCCACCGCGGCGGGCGACCAGGCCACCAATCCACTGGCCGCCTTGTTGCAACAAGGCGCCAACGCCGCCTTGGCTGACGGCACGGGAGGCGGCATGCCCAGTACGGGAACGACGATATCGGGCGCGAACGCAGGCGCCGCGCCGACCAATGGCAAGCCGGGCAATGGCGCGTCGCCGGTGGCGGCTGCAGCAACGACAGCCGCTGCGGCAACGGCGCTCGCCGCCAGTGCCGCGGCCGCGCTGGCGTCCGCCACCATGCCGCCCACCGCGGTCGCGGATACGCCGGTCGCCGGCGTCGACACGCCGCCCGCGAAATCATCGGACAAGGCGAAGGAGATGGGCAACGACCAGGCCGCAGCGGCGCTGGCCGGGGCGATGCTGGCGGCGCTGGGGCAGCTGACCAGCGCGGTGCTGCCAGCGTCCGCCACACCGGCAACGGGTGTGGCCATCGGCAAGGCGCCGCCGACGGCCAAGGCCATCGGCCTGGCGGGGACGCTGCCTGCGGCGACGGCCCTGGTGCCGGGCGCCGTATCGCTGCCGGCCGGCATGAATCAGGCTGCCGGCGTACCAGCCCATGGCACGCCGGCTGGTGCGGGGCAGGGTGCTGTCGACTGGTTGGCGCCCCTGTCAACGGCCTTGGCGGGGACGCCGACTGCCGCCGCGACGATTGCCGCAACGACGGCGCCGCCTGCCGCGACGGCAACAACAGCGGCCACGCCGGCGCCTGCCGACGCGGCATCGTCGGCGGACGGCGCTGGCAGTGGGGGTCAGCCTGGCGCCACCGCCTTGCTGGATGCGCAAGCCCCGTCCCTGGCGGGGGGCGGTGCGGCGCCGGCTGCCGGCGCGGCGGCGTCGGCATCGACCGCGCCGGCCGCCGGCGTAGCCTTCGTCAACCTGCTGCATGGCGTGCCGGTGCCGGCCTTGTCGAAACACGCGGAGCCCACCGGGCTTGCGGCCTTGCTGCCGCCCACGGTCGCCGGCGTGGCGACGGTGGTGCCCATGCATGCGCTCAACCTGGCCAATCCGCCGGGCACGCCGGCCTTCACGCAGGAGCTCAGTCAGCAGATCGCCTGGCTGGGCGGACAGGCGATCACCCAGGCACGCATCCGCCTGCATCCGCAGGATCTGGGGCAGCTCGACGTGAAAGTGAGTGTGCAGCAGAGCGGCCAGGTGGATCTGAGCTTCGCCGTGCAGCACCCGGCGGTGGTGCATGCCTTGCAGCAAACCCTGCCGCAGCTGAACGCCATGCTGGCCCAGCATGGCTTGTCGCTGGGCCAGGCACAGGTCGGCCAGCAGCAGGCGGGACGCGAGGGCGCCCACTATGCGGCGCTGGCCGGTGGCGCCGGCGGCGGCAGCGAGGATGGCGAGCCGATCATGGCGATCACGAGCGTGGCGGCGACCACGGCCAACGGCCTGCTCGATACCTTCGCTTGAGGCCCGCCGTGCGGCCGCCGCCCGTCGTCGCGCGGATCGCCGACGGCGGGCGCGGCGGTGTCCGTTTCTGCACGTCTTCTTGCCGCCGCGACGTTGAGACTTGCCGGTGAGGTTCATTGGTGCGTGCCGTCGTGATGGCGTCGCGGCACCACGTCGGCGGGCGTCAATGAATTGCCGTCAGTCGTGCTGGTGTTGGCGTGGCGTGCGCAAGTCGATGCGCCGGCAGGCTTTTCACACATGGCACGCGGATTGCTAAACATCACTGGGCGCGCGGATCGGCGCCACTCACCCGGACGAGGCATCCATGAAAGACGACGAAGAACAGGCCGCGGCGCCAGCCGAAGCTCCCAAGCCCAAGCGGCGCTTGCCGCTGCTGATCGCGCTGGCGGTGGTGGTGCTGGTACTGGCCGGCGGCGGGTTCTTCCTGCTGAAGGCGCGCGGGGCGCACGGCAAGGATGGCGCGGCCACCGCGCCGGTCAGCAAGCTGGATCTCTACCTGCCGCTGGAACCGGCCTTCGTGGTGAATTTCAAGGATGGCGACTCGCTGCGCTATTTGCAGGTGGGGGTGACCCTGATGTCGCACGATCCCAAGGCGATCGAGGCGGCCAAGGCGGCCGATCCGGTAATCCGCGATGCCCTGGTCAACCTGTTCAGCAACCAGGATTTCGCCGTCATCAGCACGACCAAGGGGCGCGAGGCGATGCAGGCCAAGGCGCTCGCGGCGGTACGCAAGATCATCCAGGATCGCCTCGGCCAGCCAGGCATCGATGCGCTGTACTTCACCAGTTTCGTGATGCAGTGACGGGGGTTTCGCACGCATGAGCGACCTGCTCTCCCAAGACGAAATCGACGCGCTGCTCGAAGGCGTCACCGATGGCGGCGTCGAGACCGGCGGCGATCAGCCGCCACCGGCCGGCACGGTGATCAATTTCGATTTCACCCAGCAAGACCGCATCGTGCGTGGTCGCCTGCCCACGCTGGAGATGGTCAACGACCGCATCGCGCGCTACCTGCGCACCGGCATGTTCAACGTGCTGCGCAAGACCTGCGAGGTGGGGGTGCTCGGCGTGAAGATGGTGAAGTTCGCCGAGTACGTGCACGGCCTGGTGGTGCCGACCAACCTCAACCTGATAAAGATCAAGCCGCTGCGCGGCACCGCCCTGGTGGTGTTCGAGCCGCGCCTGGTGTTCAGCGTGATCGACAACTTCTTCGGTGGCGACGGCCGCTTCCACGCGCGCATCGAGGGCCGCGATTTCACGCCCACCGAGAGCCGGGTCATCCAGATCATCCTGGACGAGCTGTTCAGTGCGATGACCGAGGCGTGGGCGCCGGTGATGGGCCTGCATTTCGAATACCAGAGTTCGGAAATCAACCCGCAGTTCGCCAACATCGTCAGCCCCACCGAGACGGTGGTGGTGTCGCGCTTCCACATCGAGCTGGACGGCGGCGGCGGCGAGATCCATATCACCCTGCCCTACGCGATGATCGAGCCGATCCGCAGCCTGCTCGATGCCGGCGTGCAGAGCGACCGGGTCGACCGCGACGACCGCTGGATCGAGATGCTGCGCGACGAGGTGCTCGACGCCGAGGTGCCGGTCAGCTCGCAACTGGTCGAAATCGAACTCACGCTCGGCGAATTCCTGCACCTGCGCCCGGGCGACGTCATCCCGATCCAGTTGCCCGAACTGGCCACCGTCTACGCCGAGGATGTGCCGCTGTTTCGCGGCCGCTACGGCCAGGCCAATGGCCATAACGCCGTCCGTTTCGTGATGCGGGTGGGGCGCCGCACGCTGCGCACCTCCGGTGAACTTTCCAGCAAGGAAGAGTCTCCATGAACACTCCCATCGATGCCATGCCGCCGGGCGAAGACAAGCTTGCCTTTGATGCCCTGCACGGCGCCGCGCCGGCCGCCGCCGATGCCGCTTCCGGTACCACCGACGTCAACCTCGACATGATCCTGGACGTGCCGGTCACGCTGGGCATGGAAGTGGGCCGCACCCGCATCAGCATCCGCAACCTGTTGCAGCTGAACCAAGGCTCGGTGGTGGAGCTCGACCGCGCCGCCGGCGAGCCGCTGGACGTGTTCGTCAACGGCACCCTGGTGGCGCATGGCGAGGTGGTGGTCATCAATGAGAAATTCGGCATTCGCTTGACCGACGTCATCAGCCCCGCCGAACGCGTGCGCAAGTTGAGGTAGCGCCGTGACCCGCAACGCATGGCACGAAATACGTCTTGCCGCGCTGGCGCCGGTGGTGGCGCCGGCGGCGTCGATCGATGTGGGCGGCGAGTTGCTGCGGGTGCTGGCCAGCCTCGTCGGCGTGGTGGCGTTGATCTTCGCGGCGGGCTGGTTGTCGCGGCGCCTGCAGGCGCGCCAGCGGCCCGGCGGACGGCGCCTGCGCTGCGTGGAGGCGATGGCGGTGGGCACGCGCGATCGCCTGCTCCTGATCGACGCCGACGGCAAACGCCTGCTGATCGGCGTCGGGCCGGGCGGCATGCGCACGCTGCATGTCTACGAGGGTGCCGCGCCGGTCGACACCGCGCCGCCCGAGGCGCCGGGCATGCCCAATTTCGCGCAGCTGCTCGCGCGCTGGAAGATCAAGCCATGAGCGCCTGGCAGCGGGCGACGGTGTGTGGCTGGCTGCTGCTGGCGCTGCTGCTGGTGCCGCTGGCGGCCTGGGGCGCGCCGCAGGCGGCGGGTGCGCGCGCCGGCGCACCGGCGGCGGCCGCGCTGTCGATGCCGGCCAGCCCGCCAGGACTGGGCGCGGCCGGCATCCCGGTGTTGACCGTGCACGATGCGTCGAACGGCGCGAAGAACTGGACGCTGTCCCTGCAGATGCTGGCACTGATGACGGTGCTGACCCTGCTGCCGGCGATCTTCCTGATGATGACCTCGTTCACCCGCATCATCATCGTGCTGGGTTTCCTGCGGCAGGCGCTGGGCACGCAGACCACGCCGCCCAACCAGGTGCTGCTGGGGCTGGCGCTGTTCCTCACCCTGTTCGTGATGTCACCGGTGCTCAACCGCGCCTATGTGGACGGCGTGAAGCCCTACATGGACGGCCAGCTCTCCGCCGAGCAGGCGGTGCCGGCCGCCGCGGCGCCGTTCAAGCGCTTCATGCTCGACCAGACCCGCGACGCCGACCTGCAGCTGTTCGCCAGGCTCGCCGGCGACAAGCCTTATGCGAACAAGGCTGACGTGCCGTTCAAGGTGGCCATGCCGGCCTTCCTCACCTCGGAGCTGAAGACCGCGTTCCAGATGGGCTTCCTGCTGTTCATCCCCTTCCTCATCATCGACCTGGTGGTGGCCAGCGTGCTGATGTCGATGGGCATGATGATGGTGTCGCCCTCGATCATCTCGCTGCCGTTCAAGATCATGCTGTTCGTGCTGGTGGACGGCTGGACGCTGCTGCTGGGCACGCTGGCGGGGAGCTTCTACACGTGACCCCCGAATCCATCATCCAGCTCGGCCAGCACGCGTTGTACGTGGCGATGCTGGTGGCGATGCCGATGCTGCTCACCGCGCTGGTGGTGGGCCTGCTGGTGGGCGTGGTGCAGGCGGCCACGCAGATCAACGAGATGACGCTGTCCTTCATCCCCAAGCTGATTGCGATGGCGGTGATGGCGCTGGTCGCGGGGCCGTGGATGTTGCGGCTGCTGGTGCAGTTCACCCGGCAGCTGATCGAGGGCCTGCCGGGGGCTATCAAGTGACGCCGATACCCTACAGCTTCGACCCGGCCCTGCTGCAGCCGTGGATGGGCGCGCTGTTGTGGACGCTGGCGCGGGTCGGTGGCTTGAGCCTGACCGCGCCGGTGCTGGGCGCGGCGGTGGTGCCGGGGCGCATCCGCACCGGGCTCGCGGTGCTGCTGGCGCTGCTGCTGTTGCCGGTGGCGCCGATCGCGACGGCCGATCCCCTGAGCGCGGCGGGGGTGGCGACCATGGCCGGGCAACTGCTGCTGGGCGCGCTGCTGGGTTTCGTGTTGCAGCTCACCTTCGAGGCGGTGTCCTTCGGCGGGCAGGTGGTGTCGCAGAGCATGAACCTGGGCATCGCCGAGGTGCTCAACCCCGCCGCCGGCGGCAACGTGCCGGTGCTAAGCCAGTTCTACAACGCGATCATCATGCTGTTGTTCCTGGCGCTGGACGGACACCTGCGGCTGATCGCGCTGCTCTCGGACAGCTTCCGCCTGCTGCCGCTGGGTGTCGATCCGGTGAGCGCGGGCGGCCTGCACGCGGTGATGGCGTTTGCCGGGGAGCTGTTCGCCGGGGCGGTGCGCGTGGCGCTGCCGGCGTTGACCTCGTTGCTGGTGGTGAACCTGGGCTTCGCCGCGATCAGCCGCGCCGCGCCGGCGATGAACCTGTTCGCGGTGGGTTTTCCGATCATCCTCACGCTGGGCATGGTGGTGCTGTGGCTGGCGCTGCGCAGCCTGCCCGGCGCGTTCGCCGCGCTGCAGGGCGATGCCTGGGCGCTGATGCACCAGTTGGTGGGAGGCTGAAGCCATGGCCGAACACGACGACGACCAGGAACGCACCGAACAACCCTCCGAAAAGCGCCTCAAGGAAGCGCGCGAAAAAGGCGACCTGCCGCGCTCGCGCGATCTTTCCGGCGCGCTGGTGGTGCTGGCGGCGACCGCTGCGCTGTTCTACACCGCGTCGGGCACGTTCCTGCATTTGCGGCGGATCTACCGGCTGGGGCTGGACTACGATCGCACGGCGCTGTTCAGCGATGCCTTGCCGGCGCGCGTGCTGGCGCTGGCGGCGCGTGAGGCGCTGGCCCTGTTCACGCCGGTGGCGGCCGTCACCGTGCTGGCGGCCGTCCTCGGCCCGCTGCTGCTGGGCGGGCTCAACTTCAGCGTCGAGGCGCTGGAGCTCAAGCTGGAGCGGCTCGATCCGATCGCCGGGCTGGGCCGCATCTTCGCCCTGCGCGGTTTCGTGGAGCTGGGCAAGTCGCTGCTCAAACTGGCCTTGATCGGCGCGGCGCTGGCGCTCTTGCTGCGGCACTGGGAGGGCGAGCTGATGGCCACCGGCAACGGCGCGGTGGACGCGGGCATCGTGCGTTCGCTCGGCCTGCTCGGCCGCTCCGCCCTGCTGTTTGGCGGCATGCTGCTGCTGATCGGCGGCATCGACGCGCTGTACCAGCGCTTCGACTACACCCGCCGCCAGCGCATGACCCGGCAGGAGCTGCGCGACGAGGCCAAGGAAACCGAAGGCAATCCGGAAATCCGTGGCCGCGTGCGCCGGGTGCAGCAGGAGCTGTCACGGCGCCGCATGATGCAGCAATTGCCCAAGGCCGACGTGGTGGTGACCAATCCCACCCACTTCGCGGTGGCGCTGATCTACGACCAGGGCAGGAGCGGCGCGCCCCGGGTGATCGCCAAGGGCATGGATCTCTTGGCCCAGCAGATCCGCCTGGTGGCGGCCACGCATCACATTCCGCTGGTCGAGGCGCCGCCGTTGGCACGCGCCTTGTATGCCACTACGGCGCTGGGGCGGGAAATCCCCGTCGGCCTGTATGTGGCGGTGGCGCAAGTGCTGGCCTACGTCTATCAGCTCAAGCAGTCCACCGAACGTGGCGATGCGCCGCCGCCAGCGCCCCATCCCGAGGTCGATCCCGACCTGATGGGGCCGTACAAGCCGCACTAGCAGGAAGGATTCATGGCCGCCACCACGAGCGTGCTGGACAACCTGAAACTGATGACCCGCCGCGGCATCGGCGCGCCGGTGATGATGCTGGCCGCGCTGGCCATGCTGATGCTGCCGCTGCCGCCGTTCCTGCTCGACATGCTGTTCAGCTTCAACATCGCGCTGTCGCTGGTGATCCTGCTCGCGGTGATCTACGTGATGCGGCCGCTGGAATTCGCCGCCTTCCCCACCGTGGTGCTGGGCGCCACCTTGCTGCGCCTGGCGCTGAACATCGCCTCCACCCGCGTGGTGCTGCTGCACGGCCACGACGGCCCCGGCGCTGCGGGCAAGGTGATCGAGGCCTTCGGCGAGTTCGTCATCGGCGGCAATTTCGCGGTCGGTCTGGTGGTGTTCGCGATCTTGACCATCATCAACTTCGTGGTGGTCACCAAGGGTGCCACCCGCGTGTCGGAGGTGACCGCGCGGTTCACCCTGGACGCAATGCCCGGCAAGCAAATGGCGATCGACGCCGACTTGAACGCCGGACTTTTGACCCAGGAGCAGGCGCGTGAGCGGCGCCAGGAAGTGCGCGAGGAGGCGGACTTCTACGGCTCGATGGACGGCGCCTCGAAATTCGTGCGCGGCGACGCCACCGCCGCCATCCTGATCCTCTTCATCAACATCATCGGCGGCTTCATCGTCGGCGTGATGCAGCACGGCATGTCGGCCGGCGAAGCGGGGCGCACCTACACCCTGCTCAGCATCGGCGACGGCCTGGTGGCGCAGGTGCCCTCGCTGATGCTGTCGATCGCCACCGCGGTGATCGTCACCCGCGTCTCGCGCGCGCAGGACATGGGCCGGCAGGTGATCGGCCAGGTGTTCGGCCAACCGCGCGCGCTGGCGGTGGCCGGTGTGGTGCTGGGCGTGATGGGCCTGGTGCCGGGCATGCCGAACATCGCCTTCCTGATCCTCGGCGCCAGCTGTGGCGCGGCGGCGTGGATGCTGCTCAAGCGCCAGCGCGAGACGCTGGACAAGCTGGCCGAGAGCGTGGGCGAAGCGCCGACCACCGCCGCGCCGGCCGAGCGGGTGGAGCTGAACTGGGACGACGTGGCCAGCGTCGATCCGCTGGGGCTGGAAGTGGGCTACCGGCTGATCCCGCTGGTGGACACCCACCAGGGCGGCGAGCTGATGGGGCGGATCAAGTCGGTGCGCCGCAAGCTCTCGCAGGAGCTGGGCTTCCTGATCCCCGCCGTGCACATCCGCGACAATCTCGACCTCGGCCCCAACACCTATCGCATCACCCTGATGGGCGTGCCGATGGGCGAGGCCGAGGTGCATACCGAGCGCCTCCTGGCGATCAATCCCGGCCAAGTGCACGGTCAGGTGCCCGGCATCAAGACGCAAGACCCTGCCTTCGGGCTGGAAGCGGTGTGGATCGACCTCGGTCAGCGCGAGCTGGCGCAGAGCTACGGCTACACCGTGGTCGATCCGGCCACCGTGATCGCCACGCATCTGTCGCATATCCTCGGCAGCCACGCGCATGAATTGCTCAGCCATCAGGACGTGCAGCAACTGCTCGACCGCCTCGCGCAGAGCGCGCCCAAGCTGGTGGAAGACCTCGTGCCCAAGCGCCTGTCGCTGGGCGTGGTGGTGAAGGTGTTGCAGAATCTCTTGGCCGAGCGGGTGCCGATCCGCAACATGCGCTCCATCGTCGAGTCCTTGGCGGAGCACGCGGGGCAGAGTCAGGATCCCGGCATGCTCACCGCCGCCGTGCGCGTCACGCTGGGCCGGCAGATCGTGCAGGAAATCGCCGGCCTGGGTACCGAGATTCCCGTCATCACCCTGGCGCCGGAGCTGGAGCAGATCCTGCTGGGTTCGCTCTCCGGCAGCGGCGTGGCCGGCGCGGCGGTGGAACCCGGCCTCGCCGACCGCCTGCAACAGGGCGTGGCCGAGGCCGCGCGGCGGCAGGAATCCAGCGGCGAACCCGCCGTGCTGCTGGTCGCCCCGCAGCTGCGCCCGTGGCTCGCGCGCTTCACCCGGCATGTGGCACAAAACCTGCACGTGCTTGCCTACAACGAGGTGCCCGACAACCGTCGTGTGCGCCTGGTACAAGCCTTGGGGCGATGACGAGCCGGGAATCGGGACATAGGGAATAGGACATCGGAAAAGCCAAACCCGCGAGGCTGCGGCGCTTTCCCTGCTCCATTCCCGAATCCCGAATCTCCTTCGCGGAGCGAGCAATGAAGATCAAACGTTACGTGGCACCCGACATGCGCCAGGCCATGCGCGAAGTGCGCGAGGAGCAGGGTGCCGATGCGGTGATCCTGTCCACCCGGCGGGTGGATGAGGGCATCGAGGTGGTCGCCGCCGTCGACTACGACGAGGCCCTGGTGCGGCAAGCGGTCAGGCCGCCGGCGCCGACCGGCGCGCCGAGTGCGCGCGTGGAGCGCCCGGCCACGCCGCCAGCGCCCACGGCCACGGCGGCCTTCGGTGCCAGCGCCACGGCATTGTTGCGGCGTGCCATGCCACCGGCCACGGCGCCGGCGCGCCCGGTCGCCGCGCCTGCCGCGCCTGCCGCGCCGCGTGTGCCCGCCACCCCGCGTATGCCCGCCACCCCGCGTATGCCCGCCCCCCCGGTCGCCTCTGCGCCGGCGCCGCGTCCGGTGGATCGCGCCGTACGCGAAACCGAACAATTGCGCGAGGAAATGGGCGACCTGCGCGCCCTGCTGGAAGTGCAACTGTCCGGGCTGGCGTGGAACGACCTGGAGCGTCGCCGTCCGCTGCGCGCGCGCGTGCTGCGCGAACTGAGCCGCATGGGCATCGAGCCCGATGTCGCCCGCGCGCTGGCGGGTGGGTTGCCCGAGCAGATCAGCCCAGAGCAGGCGCGCTACCTGCCGCTGGGCATGCTCAGCCGCAGTGTGGCGGTGAGCGGCCGCAGCCTGGCCGGCGACGACAGCGACATCATCGCCCTGGTCGGCCCCACCGGCGTGGGCAAGACCACCACGCTGGCCAAGCTGGCCGCCCGCGCCGTGATGCGCCATGGCGCCAACCGGGTGGCGCTGGTTTCGACCGACCACTACCGCATCGGCGCTGCCGCGCAACTGGAGCACTACGGCCGCCTGCTGGGCGTGCAGGTGCACCCGGCCTACGACGTGCGCAGCCTGCGCAAGGTGCTGGACATGTTGCGCGGCCGGCAGACCGTGCTGATCGACACCGCCGGCATGGCCACCAGCGACCCGCGGTTGGCCGCCCAGCTGGAGGTGCTGGCCGGCGCCGGCGAACTGCGTCTGGATCTGGTGCTGGCAGCCAACGCGCAGCCGCAATCGATGGAGGAGTCCCTCGGCGCCTATCGCGCGCTGAAGCCGCAGGCCTGCATCCTGACCAAGCTGGACGAGGCACCGAGCCTGGGCGGCGCGCTCAGCGTGCTGATCCGCCACCGCCTGCTGCTGGACTACACCACCGACGGCCAGCGCGTGCCCGAGGATATCGCCGTGGCGGACGCACGCACGCTGGTATGTCGCGCCGCACAATCACTTAAGGCTGACATCCCCGATGACAGCATGATGGCCGAGCGTTTCGGCCTGACAATGGCCGAGGTATGAGCGGGGTGTGGACGATGGATCAAGCGGCGGGGCTCAAGCAGATGCTGGCGGCCATGGTCACTCCCGAACCCGTGTCGCAGGAGGTGGACGGACAGCAGGCCAGCGGCCTGCTCGCCACCGTCAATGCGCCGGCGCGCGCGTGCCGCACCATCGCGGTGGCCGGCGGCAAGGGTGGCGTGGGCAAGAGCACCGTGGCGGTCAACCTCGGCGTGGCGCTGGCCGGCCTCGGCAAGCGCGTGATCCTGCTCGATGCCGACATGGGCCTGGCGAACGTCGACGTGCTGCTCGGGCTCACCCCCACGCGCCACATCGGCCACCTGCTCGACGGCGAGTGTCGGCTTGAAGAGCTTCTGCTGGACGCGCCTGGCGGCTTGCAGGTGGTGCCGGGCGGCTCCGGCGCGCGGCGGCTGGCCCAGCTGAAGAACGGCGAGCACGCGGCGATCATCCACGCCTTCGACGAATTGCCGATGCCGCCGCAGTATCTGCTGGTGGATACCGCCGCCGGTCTCACCGACAATGTCACCCTGTTTGCCGCCGCCGCCAATGAGGTGATCCTTGTCGTGTGTGATGAACCTGCCTCGCTGACCGACGCCTATGGCCTGGCCAAGGTGCTCAATCGTGATTTCGGCGTGCGCCGCCTGCGCATGCTGGCCAACCTCGTGCGCAACGAAGGCGAAGCCCGCCAGTTGCACCAGAAGCTCACCCGGGTGAGCGACCGCTTCCTCGACATGGCCATCGACTACTGCGGCTGGATACCTCACGACGAGCGCCTGCGCCAGGCGATCCGGCGCCAGAACTCGGTGCTCGAGCTGTGGCCGACCAGCCCCGCCGCGCTGGCATTCAAGAAATTGGCCGATGCGGTCGATAAGTGGTCGGAACCCGAACGCGGCGGTCTGGATCGCCTTGCCTTCTTCGGCGGCCGCATCGTGCCGGCCGGAGGGGTGGCTGGATGAACGTGGCTTCGGGATACCTTCAACTTACCCGCGAAAGCGCCGACGAACTGGTACGTCGGCACGCGCCGTTGGTGCGACGCATCGCCTATCACCTGATGGGTCGACTGCCGCCCAGCGTCGACGTGGGCGACCTGATCCAGGCGGGGATGATCGGTTTGCTGGAATCGGCGCGCAATTTCGCCCTCGACAAGGGCGCCAGTTTCGAGACCTATGCGGGCATCCGCATTCGCGGCGCCATGCTGGACGAACTGCGCAAGACCGACTGGACCCCGCGCTCGGTGCACCGCAAGACGCGCGAGGTGGCCGACACCATCCACCAGATCGAAATCGAGACCGGCGCCGAGGCCGACGACGCCGAGGTGATCCGCCGGCTGGGCATCAGCGCTGAGGAATACCACCAGGTGCTCGCCGATGCGGCCTGTTCGCGCCTGCTCAGCCTCACCACCGCCGAGGATGGCGAGGAAAGCGGCATGTTCGAGGTGGTCGACGAGAACAGCCTCGGGCCGGCGGAAAGCATCGAGCACGAGGGCATGCACGATGCGCTGACCGACGCGATCAGCGGACTGCCCGAGCGCGAGCAACTGGTGATGTCGCTGTACTACGAGCAGGAGCTGAACCTGAAGGAGATCGGCGCCGTGCTCGGTGTGAGCGAGTCGCGCGTCTGCCAGATCCACGGCCAGGCCGTGATCCGGCTGCGCGCACAACTGTCCGGCTGGCGTCACTGAACCGCCGCCCCATTTCCCGCAACCCGGCCTTCCACGGGCCCGAAGCACCCGGAGCAGACGTTTGGACAAGAACTTGAAAATCCTGGTGGTGGACGACTTCTCCACCATGCGACGCATCGTCAGGAATCTCCTGGTCGAAGTGGGCTTTTCCAATCAACTGATCCAGGAAGCCGACGATGGCGAGAACGCCCTCACCATGCTGCGCGGCCAGCCGTTCGACTTCGTGGTCACCGACTGGAACATGCCCAACATGACCGGCATCGATCTCCTGCGCGCGATCCGCGCCGAGCCCTCGCTCAAGGGGCTGCCGGTGCTGATGGTCACCGCCGAAAACAACCGCGACCAGATCATCGCCGCGGCCCAGGCGGGTGTGAACGGCTACATCGTCAAGCCGTTTACCGCCGTCACTCTGCAGGAAAAGCTCACCAAGATCTTCGAACGGATCGCCGCCAGCGGAGCCAGCGCATGACCGCCACCTTGCCCATCGCCGCCGACAAGAGTCTGCCGCCGGAACTGCGCGAACTCTTCAACAGTCCGGAAGGCCCGGCCTTCGAGCATGCGCTTGACGCGATCGTGCGCGAACGCGAGCAAACCCTGTTTCGCGCGCTGGGCAAACTGGCGCGCGAGCTGCACGACGCCGTGGGCCGGCTTGGCGGCGAGCTGGCGCACGAAGGCGTGCCTGGCATCGTGGCCGATGCGCGCCAGCACCTGGCCGAAGTGATGGAAATGAGCGCCGAGGCCGCCAACCGCAGCATCGACTTTGCCGAGCGCCTGCGCCCGCAGGCCGATGCGCTGGCGCAGCGCGCCGCCGCCGCGCTGGCGCAGTCCAGCGCCGACCCGCTGGCGCGCGAAGCCGCCGACTTCGCCAAAACCTGCTGCTCCGGCTTGGCCGACATGGTGGTGGCGCAGTCCTGGCAGGATCTTTCCGGACAACGCATCAAGAAGGTTTCGGCCTTCATCGGCACGGTCGAATCCTCGCTGCTCGAACTGGTGCGCCTCACCGGTGCGCTGGCCGGCAGCGAGGCCAAGGTCGAGGTGGCCAAGGTGACCAGCCAGGAGGACGCCGACCGGCTGCTCAGCGAATTCGGGTTCTGACGGACGCCACGCGTGAATACGGAATTCGACAATGAGCTGAAGCAGGATTTCCTGGTCGAGGCCGGCGAACTGGTCGAGCGCCTCTCCGAACAATTGGTCGAACTGGAAAAAACACCGACCGACCCCGAACTGCTCAATGCCGTGTTCCGTGCTTTCCACACCGTGAAGGGAGGCGCCGGCTTTCTCGCGGTCGAACCGATGGTGCAGCTGTGCCACCACGCCGAGGATCTGCTCAACGAGGCGCGCAACGGCAAACTGCAACTGGACGCCGATTACATGGACGCGCTGCTCAAGGCGCTGGATCGGCTCACCGAGATGATGGATGCCTTGCGCAGCGACGCCGCCCTGGTGATGCCGCCGCCGGGGCTGCTCAAGGCATTGCTGCCGCGTGGCGCGCGACCGGCACCGGCACCCGCCCCGGTGGCGGTGGTCGCGCCGGCCACTGCCGGGGGCGCCATCGATGACAGCGAATTCGAGGCGCTGCTGGATACCCTGTACGGCGCCGCCGCCCCCGGTACCGTGCCCGCCGCGCCCTTGCCGGCGCCAGCGGCGTCGACCACCATCGACGACGACGAATTCGAAGCCCTGCTGGACAACCTGCACGGCAAGAGCGGCCAGCCCGGTGCCGTCGGCACGCCCGCACCGGCGCCCGTCGCACCGGCGCCAGCGCCGGCGGCCACACCGACCGCAGCCCCCGCCAAGCATGCCGCGCCAGCGACCGAAACCACCGTGCGCGTGGACACGGCGCGGCTGGACGTGCTGGTGAACCACGCCGGCGAACTGGTGTTGGCGCGCAACCGTCTGCTCAGCTTGGCCGCGCGCCACGGCAATGACGCGCTGGCCGATGCGGCCAGCGAGCTGGATCGCATCACCGACGAATTGCAGACTGCCGTGATGGGCATGCGCATGCAGCCGGTGGGGCGTCTGTTCCAGCGCTTCCCGCGCATCGTGCGCGACCTCGCCCGCCAGCTCGGCAAGGACGTGGAGCTGGTGCTGGAAGGCGAGGGCACCGACCTCGACCGCAGCCTGGTCGAGTCCTTGGCCGATCCCTTGATCCACCTCCTGCGCAATGCGCTCGACCACGGCCTGGAAAAACCCGACGAGCGCGAGCGCGCTGGCAAGCCGCGCAAGGGCCGGGTGACCCTGTCGGCCAGCCAGCGCGGCGAGCGCATCGTGATCTCGGTGAGCGACGACGGCCATGGCATGGATCCGGAGGTGCTCAAGCGCAAGGCCGTGGAGAAGGGTGTGATCGACCTGGCGCAGGCGGCGCGCCTGTCCGAGACCGAGTGCTACGAGCTGATCTTCCGGCCGGGCTTTTCCACCGCCGCCGTGGTGTCGGACATCTCCGGCCGCGGCGTGGGCATGGACGTGGTGAAGACCCGCATTACCGAGTTGGGCGGCACCCTGGCGGTGCATTCCAAGCTGGGCCATGGCAGCGAGCTGGAGCTGGCCGTGCCGCTCACCCTGGCGGTGCTGCGCGTGCTGATGGTGCGCATCGGCCATCGCCTGCTGGGCCTGCCGCTGAGCAGCGTCGAGGAAGTTTTCGAGCTGGAAAGCGGTCAGGACAGCCTGTTCGACGGCCGCCTGGTCGCGCACCATCGCGATCGCGCGCTGCCGTTGGTGGATCTCGTCGCGTGGGCGCGCGGCGCGGTCGAGGCGGTGCGCCACGTGGTGGTGCTGCACATCGGCCACCAGCGCTTCGGTTGCCTGGTGCATCAGGTGCTTGGCCGCGAGGACGTCATCGTCAAACCGCTCGGCCACCTGTTCGCCGGCGTGCCGGGCGTGGCCGGCGCCACCATCACCGGCGACGGCCGGCTGGCGCTGGTGATGGATGCGGCCAGCCTGGCCACGAACGAGGTGTTCCTGACCGCGCCATCGGCCAGCACAGGCTGATCGCCATGGACATGGTGAGCATCATCGGCACGGTGCTGGCTTTCCTGGTCATCATCGTGGGCACCATCCTGAAGGGCTCCACCGTCGATGCCCTGTGGAATCCGGCCGCCTTCGTGATCGTGTTCATCGGCACGCTGGCGGCGCTCCTGGTGCAGAATCACGGCAAGGTGCTCCGGCACGCGCTCCGCATGGTGTCGATGATCTACCGCCCGCCGGTGCACCGGCCGGACGACCTGGTCAGCCGCATCGTGGGCTGGAGCGAGATCTCGCGCCGGCAGGGACTGCTGGGGCTGGAGCCGCAGATCGAGCGCGAGAGCGATGCCTTTGTCTGCAAGGGGCTGCAACTGCTGGTCGACGGCGGCGAGCCGGAGGCGATCCGCGGCGTGCTGGAAGTGGATCTGGAAACCCGCGAGGCGGTGGATCTGGCCGGCGCCAAGGTGTTCGAGATGGCCGGCATCTACTCACCCACGCTGGGCATCATCGGCGCAGTGATGGGGCTGATGGCGGTGATGCAGAACCTGGCCGATCCCAGCAAGCTTGGCCACGGCATCGCCGCCGCCTTCGTCGCCACCATCTACGGCGTGGCGCTGGCCAACCTGTTCATGCTGCCGATGGCGGCGCGGCTGAAGACCCTGGTGGGCCGGCAGACCAGGATGCGCGAAATCCTCATCGAAGGCCTGGTATCCATCGCCCAGGGCGACAACCCGCGCCAGATCGAGGCGCGCCTGCAGGGTTACCTGTCGTGAGGCGTCGACGCCACCGCCACGACGACCACATGAACCACGAGGCGTGGGCGATCCCCTATGCCGACCTGATGACCCTGCTGCTGGCTTTTTTCGTGGTGATGTACGCCGTCTCGGTGGTCAACGAAGGCAAGTACCGGGTGCTGTCCGACTCGATGGTGCAGGCCTTCAACGGCTCCAGCCACGTGGTGGCGCCGATGCCGGCCACGCCGACGCGTCCCCGCAATATCGTGCCGGCCATCGTCACCCCCACCGGCGCGCCCAGCGCAGCGACGCCCGCCGCCATTCCCCTTCCGGCGCGCACCCCGCCCAAGCCGGCGGTCGACACGCATGCCAAGACGCCGCCGCCCGCCGCCGCGCCGGGCAGCATGCAGCAGATCGAAAGCCGCGTGCGCGAGGCGCTGCAGCCGCTGATCGACAAGCAACTGGTGAACGTGCGGCGCGACAAGAACAACCAGTGGCTGGAAATCGAGATACGCACCGACCTGCTGTTCCCTAGCGGCGTGGCCATGCTGGATGCCCCGGCGCAGGGCGTACTGCACAACCTTGCGGCGGTGTTGGCGAACCTGCCCAACCAGATGCGGGTGGAAGGGTTCACCGACGATGTGCCGATCGGCACCGCGCAGTACCCGTCCAACTGGGAGCTGTCCGCCGCGCGCGCCGGCAGCGTGGCGCGCCTGTTCGTCGCCAACGGCATCGCGCCGGGGCGGCTGGGCATCGTTGGCTGGGGCGAGACGCGGCCGGTGGCCGACAACGCCACCGAAGCCGGTCGCCAGCGCAATCGCCGCGTGCTGGTGGTGGTGCTGGGGGCGGACTCGGCGCCCACGCGCGAGCAGGGCGGGGTCGACGATTTGCGCCTGCAGCCCGCTGCCACCGGGTCGTCGGCGCCGGTTACACTGCCCGGACAGCCGGTGGTGCCGGGCGCGGCAACGCCCGCCGCCACGAGCATGCCGCCGGTGACCCCGGCACGCGCCGCCGCGCCGTCGCGGCACGAGTGATGAGCGCCACCCTTGTGCATGGAGTCGTCGCATGAATGACACCGCCACCGACGCCGATACGATACGCGGCAGCACGCTCTGGCTGACGTTTCGGATGGGTGCGCAGCTGTACGCCGCCCTGCTGGCGGAGGTCAACGAGGTCATCCGTGACAGCGAGCTGACCGCGGTGCCTGGTGCGGCCGCCGACATGCTGGGGGTGCGCCATCTGCGCGGTCGCATCGTGCCGGTGATGGACGGCCGCCGCCGGCTCGGCCTGCCCGCGGAGCCGGCGCCCGACCCCGCCGACGTGCGCATCGTGATGCTGGCCAGGGGCGGGCAGGTGGTTGGCCTGAAGGTCGATGCCGTGGGCGAGCTGATCGACAGCACGGGGCTGGAGGTGGCGCCGCCGCCGCCCGGTCGGGTCGGACGGGAGGATGACCCGGTCAGCGGTGTGCTGGCATGGCGCGCCGGCTTCGTGGCCCTGCTCGACGTGCGCCGCCTGTGCCGGTTGGAGGTCAATGATGCCGACCAGGCTTGAATGGGGCGTGTTGATCGTGCTCGTGCTGGCGCTCGTGCAGGTCGGGCTGCTGATGTTGCTTTGGCTGCGTTCGCGTCGATTGCAGCAGCGGCTCGATGCGCTCTGGCAAAACGCCGCCGGCACCGGCACCGATGTGCCCACCTCGATGCTGGTGGCCGCCCTGGGCCGCATGGAGCGGCAGCTTGGCCAGGTGCAGCAGGCGGCGCCGGTGGGGCGGGCCTGGGAACTGGCGCAGCAACTGGCGCGCGAGGGCGCCGATGCCGAGCAGTTGATGGCGCGCTGCGGCCTGTCCAGCGAGGAAGCCAAGCTGGTGTTGCAGGTGCGCCCGCCCGCCGCGTGAGCACCGGTGGATTTTTCAGGCGCGAAACCCCGCCACGGATGACCGGACGCGAATCGTCCGTCCGGATGACCGGCCCAGGCTTCTAGGCGCCCGGCTCGCCGGCGGCGTCGTAGACCGCCGCCAGCACTGAGGCGGCAGCGGCGTACAGCAGCACCGGCACGTCGTCGCGCAGGCGCAAGCCGGCCAGGATCGCGGCGATCTGCGGATCGGGATGCAGCGGCACGCCCATTGCCTGTGCGCGTGCGCGCAGGCTCTCCAGCGTTTCGGCCGGCAGCGGCCTGGCCTCGCCGTCGCTGGACAGGCGCAGGCTGACCCGGCGCATGGGCGTCGCGGGCGTGTTCATGCGGTGGCCTGCAGCAACACGGAGCTGTGGCGGCCAGGTGATGCGGGCAGGCCGACCTGGCAGCTCAGCTGATCGAGCAGCACGCCGCAGGCCGCCAGCCGTTGGCGCAGCGCGGTGAATTGCTGTTCGAGACGCTGCGCCGTCGTGGCTTCGGCCGCCCACAGGCGCACCGACAGCCGCGGGTCGCGCAGCTGCAGCTCGCCCTGCACGGCGCCCAGCGTCGGCAGGTCGAGCGCAAAACCGAGGTTCCAGCCCTGGCTGCTGTCCACGGCATCGGTGGCGTACTCGAGCTGCAGTTGCAGCACGTCGCCGCCATCCCGGCCTTGCAACGGTATCTCGATCATCCAGGCAGGCACCAAGCTGCTGCCGGCTTCCAGCTGGGCGACCTCGACGCGGGCGAAGGCGGCCTTCACCTCGCTGTGCAGGCGGTCGAGCAACGGGTTGATGTCGTCATCGGTGGGCAGCGGCGGCGGCAGCGCGCGCGGCTGGGGTTGCAGACCACGCTGCAGCAGCGGCGGAGCGGCATTGTCGCTGGAGGTCGGCGGTGCCGGTGGGCCGCCCGCGCGCTGGCCGAGCAGCTCCAGCAGGCGCAGCAGGGCGCCCTTCCAGTCGTCCTGGGGCAGGTTGGCGAGCTGGCTCTGCGGCAAGGTCAACTGCGACTCGAAAAACAGCCCGCTGCGCAGGATGGCCTGGCGCAGGCCCTCACCGCTGGTGATTTCGGTGGGCGTATGCAACGCCTGCTCCAGCATGGCCAGCGCGGTGCGCAGTGGCGGCGACAGCTGGCGCACCATCGGGCGTTGAGCCAGCGCGCCCAGCGTGGCCAGCAGCGGCGCGTAGCCGTCCTGTTGCGGCAGGCGCTCGCGCAAGGCACGTTGCAGCACTGGTTCGAACGAGGGGATGAGCGCCTCCAGTTGCGGCTGCGCACCCATGCTCAACACCCGCACCTGGAATTGCGAGGGGAGCTGGCCGTGCACGACGTCGGCTTCCACGCTGAGCGAGCCGATCTGCAGAACCTGCAGCCCCTGCGGGCTCACCCCGGTGGGCCGTGCCGACAACACGCTGCCGATGCGCCAGCTGGGCGCCAGGGTGCCCGCGGCAGCGCCGGCCCAGGTCAGGGCGGCAAGGCTGGTCGGCTGGATGATCAAGTCGGTTCCCTACCCTGGGGCGGCAATGGACGGTTTGAGGGGCTTCAAGCGGCCATCGGCCACCGGCGGGCAAACTTTAGGAACATGGCGGCGCAAACCGCGATGCGCGTCACGTTTCCGGCCGCTGCCGGCGCCGCACAAGGGGTTACGCCGTGGCCTGACCCGATTGTCGGCGCCGGGCGGGATCGGTACCGGCCCGTGGGTCGGGGAAGCGCGGGGCGGCACTTGCCCAACCTCCCGCCAACAGGCTGTCGAGAAACAGCCTGTTGGCGCGATCCATGGATGGATCGCACGCCGGGCAAACACGCAACGGCTTGCTCGGCGGAGCCGCGTCCGGACATGTGCCGGACGCGGCGAGTTGAGAAAGTGCAGGACAGCACTTTCTCAACACCCTGCTAAAGCGTGCACGCATCGTGCCGATAAGGCCAGCACGGCGCCGCGCTGGCGCGCACGGAGCATCGGGATGGCGGGCAAACGGGCGGCAAAGCATGACGACGACCCGCAGGCAGGCGGGACGGCGACGGTGGTGTTGCCGGCCGATTGCCGGCTGGCGGCGCTGGCTGCCGTGCAGGCCGAACTGATCGAGGCGAGGTCGGCGGGCGCCATCGAACTGGATGGCCGCGAGGTGGAGCGCGTGGATACGGCCGCGCTGCAGCTCTTGACGATCCTGCGACGTGAACTGGACAAAGCTGGCGCCACCCTGACTTGGTCGGGTGCCAGCGTCGCGCTGAACGATGCGGCCAGTTTGCTGGGACTGGCGAAATTACTGGCATTGCCGGCTGTCGGGCCGGCCTGAACGAGGTGGAAGCATGGCAAAGATTCTTGCGGTAGACGATTCGGCTTCGATGCGCGGCATGGTGGCCTTCACCCTGCGCGGCGCGGGGCATGAGGTGACCGAGGCCGAGAACGGCCAGTTGGCGCTGGATGCGGCCAACGCAACCGCCTTCGACCTGGTGCTGGCCGACGTCAACATGCCGGTGATGGATGGCATCACCATGGTGCGCGAGTTGCGCACGCGGCCCGCCTACAAGGGCGTGCCGATCCTGATGCTCACGACCGAGTCGCACACCGAAAAGAAGATGGAGGGCAAGGCGGCCGGCGCCACCGGCTGGCTGGTCAAGCCGTTCGATCCGGAACAGCTGCTGGCCACCGTCAAACGCGTACTGGGCTGAGGCGACGCACATGGGTACGGTCGACCTGACCCAGTTCCACAAGACCTTCTTCGAGGAAAGCCGCGAAGGCCTGGATGCGATGGAGGCCGCGCTCCTGGCGCTGGACTCCGGATCGACCGACCATGAGCTGGTGCACACCATCTTTCGCGCCGCGCATTCCATCAAGGGCGGCGCGGCGACCTTCGGCTTCACCGACGTGGCCGCTTTCACCCACGTGGCCGAGTCCTTGCTGGAAGAGGTACGCAGCGAACGGCGCGCGGTGGATGGCGAGCTGATCGACCTGCTGCTGCGTTCGGTGGATTGCCTGCGCGCCATGCTGGAGCACACCAGCATGGGCCAGCCGGTGGCCGATGCCGCCAGCGAGGCGTTGCGTGCCGAACTGGCGCAGCGGGTCGAAGGCGGGGCGGTGGCCAAGCCCGCGGCGGCCGTGGCGGCCACCGGGCCTGTGCAGCACGCGGGCTGGGCCATCCGCTTCGTCGCCTTGCCGCACCTGCTGCAAACCGGCAACGATCCCACCCGGCTGTTCCGTGAGCTGCAGCAGCTGGGGCAGCTGGAAGTGGTGAGCGCCTTCCTGCTCGACAGCGCGCCCGGCGAACTGGCCGCGCTCGACCCCAGCCAGTGCTACCTGGGCTGGGAGCTGCGCCTGCACGGCGACGTCAAACGCGCCGATCTGGACGCGGTATTCGACTGGCTGGAAGGCGACTGCGAACTCACCATCGAGGCCTTGCCGACCGAGGGGGGCGCGGTCGAAGCCGTTGCCGTTCCAGTCGCCGCTGCGGCGGCCGCGGCACCGGTTGCCGCCGCGCCGGCGGCGGGCCAGCAGGCCATCGCGCATGCGGAAGGCGGTTCCATCCGCGTCGGCATCGACAAGGTCGATGCGCTCATCAACATGATGGGCGAGCTGGTCATCACCCAATCCATGCTCAGCGACATCGGCGAGCATTTCGACATGTCCCAGCTGGAGCGCCTGCGCGACGGTCTGGGCCAACTGGAGCGCACCACACGCGAGCTGCAGGAAAGCGTGATGCGCATACGCATGCTGCCCATCGGCAGCGTGTTCAACCGTTTCCCGCGCCTGGTACGCGACCTGGAGCGCAAGCTCGGCAAGCAGGTGAAGCTGGAGCTGCACGGCGAAGGCACCGAGCTGGACAAGACCGTGCTGGAGAAGATCGGCGATCCGATGGTGCACCTGGTGCGCAACGCCATCGACCACGGCCTGGAAACCCCCGACAAACGCCGCGCCGCCGGCAAGAACGAAACCGGCACGCTCACGCTCGATGCGCACCACGAAGGCGGCAACATCATCGTGCGCATCAGCGACGATGGCGCGGGGCTCAATCACGAACGCATCCGGGCCAAGGCGGTCGAGCGCGGCCTGGTCAATGCTGGCCAGCAGCTCAGCGACGACGAGATCGCCGAGCTGATCTTCCAGCCCGGCTTCTCCACCGCCGCCCAGGCCACCGATCTCTCTGGACGCGGCGTAGGCATGGATGTGGTTCGGCGCAACGTGCGTGATCTTGGCGGCAGCGTGGGCGTCAAGAGCGAAGAGGGCAAGGGCAGCGTGTTCACCATCGCCCTGCCGCTGACGCTGGCGATCATCGATGGCCTGGTCACCACGGTGGGCGAGGAGCGCTACATCGTGCCGCTCATTTCCATCGTCGAATCGCTGCGGCTGTCGGGCGACACGGTGCGCCGGCTTGCCAGCGGCGGCGAGGTGTTCCACTTCCGTGGCGACTACCTGCCGGTCATGCGCCTGCACCAGATCTTCGGCTGCGCCAGCGCCGTTACCGAGATCGAGCGCGGCATCGTGGTGGTGGTCGAAGACGAAGGCCAGCGCGTCGGCCTGCTGGTCGACGAGCTGGTCGGCCAGCAGCAGGCGGTCATCAAGTCGCTGGAGGCGCATTACCGCCGTGTGCAAGGGGTGTCCGGTGCGACCATCGTCAGCGATGGCTCGGTGGCGCTGATCGTGGACGTGGCGGGCGTGGTCCGGCTGGGCCGGCGCAGCAAGGCGGCCTGAGTGCTCGTGGATTCTTCGAGCGCCTGGCTGGCCACGGATGGCCGGAGATTAAGCAGCCACGCAAGCGGCTGATTTGAGTCCGATGTGGTCGGGCAGGATTGCCGGGAGCGGATTTGGACAGCCGCAGGTTGGCCCGAAAGGCCGGATGCCAGGCATGGCGCCCGCACATGTGCCGGAGGCGCGGATGAGGCATTCCGCGCGACGCGGCATGTTTCACCGGCGCCGGCCCGGCGCCGTCCATGGGAGAAAGTGGGTGCGGGCGGCTAGGCGCAGCTGCCGCGCTGGTGTCCTGCGCCGTGCTGTTGGGAGGTAACGCGATGTTTTCGGCCATACACAGGTTTTTCGACAGGCTCAGCCTCAACGCCAGGGTGGTCCTGGTGTTGGTGGTGGTACTCGCCGGCCTCACCGCGCTGGCCACGGTCGGCGCGCTGCAGGATCGCGCCAACCAGATGGCGGGCCTGGAACACCTGCTGCGCAGCCAGGTGCAATCCGCCATCGCGGTGGCCGCCTCCTACGATGCGCGGGCGGCCAAGGGTGAGTTCAGCCCGGCCGAGGCGCGCAAGCGCGCGCTGGCGCAGATCGAGCACCAGCGCTGGGACGGCGGCGCCGGCTACGTGTTCGCCTTCGACGACGATTACACCCTGGCCGAACACCCGGTGATGACCGACAAGGTCGGCCAGAGCGTGAAGGCGATGGCCGATCCCGACGGCAAGCAGGTGTTCGTGCTGATGCACGATGTCGATGCGAGGGACGGCCATGGCATCAGCCTCTACCGCTGGGCCAAGCCGGGGGCCAAGCAGCCGGTGGGCAAGGTCACCTACAGCGAGCTGTACCTGCCGTGGCGCATGCATTTCGGCGCGGGCGCCTACTTCGACGACATCGACGCCAAGTTCCACCACGATCTGGGGGAAAGCCTGGGTCTGGCCCTGCTGATCGCGTTGCTCGTGATCGGCACGGTGTGGCTGTCGATGTTCAGCATCCGCCGCAGCGTCGGCGGCGAGCCGGCCCAGGGCATGGCCATCCTCGGGCGCATGGCCGGTGGCGAATTGCTGGTCAAGGGCACCGACGAGCTGCATTTCCTGCCGGGCAGCATGATGCATTCCATGCGCGAGCTGCGGCACAAGCTGATCGAGGTGGTGGGCGAGGTGCAGCGCGGCTCGGACACCGTGAACAGTGCCGCGCAGGAGCTGGCCAAGGGCAACGACGACCTGTCCCAGCGCACCCAGGAACAGGCCTCCAGCCTGGAGGAAACCGCTGCCTCGATGGAGGAGATGACCTCCACCGTGAAACACAACGCCGAGAACGCCAGCGTCGCCAACCAGCTCGCCGCCGGCGCGCGCGAACAGGCCGAGCGCGGTGGCGGCGTGGCGGCGCAGGCGGTGGCCGCGATGGGCGAAATCACCGCCTCCAGCCGCAAGATCGCCGACATCGTGGGCCTGATCGACGAGATCGCCTTCCAGACCAACCTGCTCTCGCTCAACGCCGCCGTCGAGGCGGCGCGCGCGGGCGAGCAGGGGCGCGGCTTCGCGGTGGTGGCCAGCGAGGTGCGCAGCCTGTCGCAGCGCAGCGCGGCGGCGGCCAAGGAGATCAAGGCGCTGATCGGCGAGAGCGTGCAGAAGGTGCAGGCCGGCAGCGTGCTGGTGGAGCAGTCGGGCGCGGCGCTGGCCGGGATCGTGGAGAGCGTGCGCAAGGTCACCGACATCGTGGCCGAGATCGCGGCGGCCAGCCAGGAACAATCGCAAGGTATCGACCAGGTGAACCGCGCGGTGATGCAGATGGACGAGGTCACCCAGCAGAACGCCGCGCTGGTGGAACAGGCCTCGGCCGCGGCGCGGGCGATGCAGGAGCAGGCCGGCGAACTGCGCCGGCAGGTGGGGTTCTTCCAGCTTGGCGAAACGGCCGAGCCCGAGCCGCCGACGCGGGCGATGGTGCCGGGGCACACGCCGACGGTGCGCCAGCCGGCGTCGCAGGTGCCGGCCCGTCGCCCCGGCAAGCCCGCCGGTGGCGCCAAACCGGCCGCGGCCAAGCCGGCGTCCTCGGCGGACGAGTGGACGGAATTTTGAGGCGATCCATCATCCGTCGCGCTCAAGTCCTTCACATGGGAGTCGATAACGTTTCCGCGTCCGGCGCCCGACGCGGTCATCCACAAGGCAAGCGATCATGAGCGAAAACAGACAGGAGACGGCGGCCACCGTGCAGCAACTCACCTTCAGCCTGGCCGGCGAGGAATACGGCGTCGACATCCTCTCCGTGCGCGAAATCCGCGGCTGGTCGCGCGTCACGCGCATCCCGCAGGCGCCGCCGCACGTGCTGGGTGTGCTCAACCTGCGCGGTGCGGTGGTGCCGGTGATGGACTTGCGCCTGCGCTTCGGCATGGAGCGCGTGGAATACAACGAGAACACCGTGATGATCGTGGTGGCGCTGGCCGAGCGCCTGTTCGGCATCGTGGTCGACGCGGTGTCCGACGTGGTCGACATCGACCCGGCGGCGATCAAGCCGGTGCCCGACATGGGCGCCATCGTCGATACCCGTTACTTGAAGGGCCTCGCCACCCATGTGGAACGCATGGTGATGTTGCTGGACGTGGACAAGCTCATGCGTCCGGACGAGGTCGAAACTCTGGACGCCGCGCTGCCGGAAGTCCGGGATGTCGAAGTTGCCGCCTGATTCGGGAAACACGATGAATATCAAGAAACTCCTCGCACGCCTCAACCAGTTGTCCACTCTTTCCCTCAAGGCGCGCCTGTCCGGTGTGCTGGGCCTGCTTTGCCTGATGCTGGTTATCGGCGCGGCGGTGGGGCTGGGCGTGATGAAGATGCAGAACGAGGGAACCCGGCAGATTTACGAAGACAACCTGCAACCGATCCAGCAGGCTGGTTTGGCCCGTAAGAGCGAACTGAAGGCCTATATCGCCCTGGATGATGCTTTGCGGCTCATGAGCAAGCCCGACCAGATGAAGCAAAAGGTCGATGCTTTCCACAAGGAAGAGGCTGATGCCGCTGCGGCATCGAAGAAGATCGGGGCCCTGCCGAAGAGTGCCGAAGTCGACAAGCTCTACAAGGCCTGGATAGCTACCGATGGCGACATGGCCTCCAACAGCAAGGATCTGCTCGATGCGATGGCGCAGAAGGACGACAGCGCGGGCGACCTGCTCGACATGCAATTGCAGCCCATCATGCTCGACCGCCTGGACAAGCTGCAAAAAATGAATCAGGCGCTCGGCGAGGAGGCACATCAGGCCTATGCGGCGCAGGTGAAGCGCTACAAGGTGATTTCGACGATCACCCTGCTTGCCCTCGTACTCGGCCTCGCCGTGGCGCTGGTGGCGGCCTTCATCCTGATCCGTTCGATCACCGTCACGCTGTCCCAGGCGGTGAAAATTGCCAACGCCATCGCCGAGGGCCGGCTGGTGCACGACGTCAAGGTGACCCGGCACGATGAACTGGGCCAACTGCTGCGTGCCTTCCAGCAGATGGACGAGCGGCTGGCCGCCATCGTGGGCGAGGTGCGCCAGGGCTCGGAGGCGGTCAATACCGCGGCCAAGGAAATCGCGCGCGGCAACGACGACCTCAGCCAGCGCACGCAGGAGCAGGCCTCCAGCCTGGAGGAAACTGCCTCCTCGATGGAAGAGATGACTTCCACCGTCAAGCAGAACGCCGAGAACGCCAGCCACGCCAACCAACTGGCGCGCGGCGCGCGCGAGCAGGCCGAGCACGGCGGCACGGTGGCCGGCAAGGCGGTGGCGGCGATGGCCGAGATCGATGCCTCCAGCCGCAAGATCGGCGACATCGTGGGCCTGATCCAGGAGATCGCGTTCCAGACCAACCTGCTGGCGCTGAACGCCGCGGTGGAGGCTGCGCGCGCCGGCGAGCAGGGTCGCGGCTTCGCCGTGGTGGCCAGCGAGGTGCGCAGCCTGGCGCAGCGCAGCGCCGGCGCGGCCAAGGAAATCAAGAGCCTCATCACCGAGAGCGAGGCCAAGGTGAAGAGCGGCTCGGAGCTGGTCAACCAGTCCGGCAAGGCACTGGCCGAAATCGTGGAGAGCGTGAAGAAGGTCACCGACATCGTGGCCGAGATCGCCGCCGCCAGCCAGGAACAATCCGCCGGCATCGACCAGGTCAACAACGCCGTGATGCAAATGGACGAGATGACCCAGCAGAATGCCGCGCTGGTCGAGCAGGCCTCGGCCGCCGCGCGCGCCATGCAGGATCAGGCTTCCGACCTCACCAGCCAGGTGAGCTTCTTCCAGGTCGGTAGCGAAGGCGGCGCGGCCAGCCATGGCGCGGGCGCGGCCAAGGCCGAAGCGCGGTCGGCGGCCAAGGCCGCACCCAAGGCCGCACCCGGCCGGCCGGTGCCCACGCAGAACGTGCGCGTGGCCCCCGCCGCGCGCAAGACCAACCTGCCGGCGATGGTGAGCGAAACGTCGGATGCGGGCGCCTGGAAGGAGTTCTGAAGATGGTGGCCGTCGGTGCGGACAGGAGTTCGCCTGCTGCGTCCGACGATGGCGCGACGGGATTGGGCGACGCCGAATTCGCCTTCCTGCGCGATTTCGTCTACCAACACCTCGGCATCGCCCTGAGCGAACAGAAGCGCCAGCTGGTGCAGGGGCGGCTGGCGCGGCGGCTGCGTGCGCTGCGCCTGCCGGATTACGCCGCCTATTGCCAGCTGCTGCGCGACGATGCGGAGGGCGAACTGGGCGAGCTGGCCAGCGTCATCAGCACCAACGTCACCTCGTTCTTTCGCGAGAACCACCATTACGAACTGCTGGAGAAGGAGCTGCTCCCCCGCTGGCTGGATCAAAAGCGCCGCGCGGGCGACCGCCTGCGCATCTGGTCAGCCGGCTGCTCCAGCGGCGAGGAGCCTTACGCCATCGCGATGGTGCTGGCCGAGGCGATGGAAAAGGCCGGATCGCACGGCATCGACGCGAAAATCCTCGCCACCGACCTCTCGCCGCAGGTGCTGGACATCGCGCGCAACGGCGTCTACCCGCTGGACAAGCTCGATGGCATCAGTGAGGAGCGCCGCCGGCGCTGGATGCTGCGCGGTTCCGGGGCGAACGAGGGCTACGCCTGCGTGCACCCGCGCCTGCGCGAGCTGGTGAGCGTGCAGCGCCTGAACCTCTTGCACGACTGGCCGATGCGCGGCCCCTTTGACGCCATTTTCTGCCGCAATGTGGTGATCTACTTCGACACGCCCACCAAACAGCGGCTGTTTTCCCGCTACGCGGCGTTGTTGCCAACGGGGGGCTACCTGTTTCTCGGCCACTCCGAGTCGATGCACGGCATCAACAGCGAGTTCGACCTGGTGGGCCGCACCACCTATCGGAAGCGATCATGACGTACGTTGGAAGAATGGATCATCGCGGGCACCGCGCACCGCCGCCACCCTCCAGCAAACCGGAGCGCCGGGCCACGGTCACCCTGCCCGAGGCCTTGCCGGGCTTCGAGCACCTGCGGCGGTTCTGGGACCCCACCCAGAACTGCATGGTGGTGAAGGTGCTGCCGGGCGAGTTCTATGTCAGCGGCGAGGAGGAGCTGGTCAGCACCGTGCTGGGTTCCTGCGTGTCGGCCTGCATCCACGATGCCTCACGCGGCATCGGCGGCATGAACCACTTCATGCTGCCCGAACCGCGCGGCAACGACAGCGACAGCTGGTCGGCCACGGTGGGGCGCGCGGCGCGCTACGGCTCGGACGCGATGGAGCAGCTCATCAACTCGCTCATCAAGGCCGGCAGTCAACGCGGCGACATGCGCATCAAGGTGTTCGGCGGTGGCCGCGTGCTGGCGCAGATGAGCGACGTGGGCCAGCGCAACATCGAGTTCGTGCGCCGCTACATCGCCGCCGAGCAGCTCAAGCTGGTGGCGGAGGACCTGGGCGACATCTATCCGCGCCAGGTGCAGTTTTTTCCACACAGTGGGCGCGTGCGCGTGCGCCAGCTGCGCCGCAGCGACGACGTCAAGCTGGTGGCCGATGAGCGCGTCTACCTCAAGCAACTGGACAAGGACCCGATACAGGGCGACGTGGAGCTGTTCTAGCGCGTGCCCGTCGCGGGCCGCGGTGCGTGACGCCCCGCCGGCACGTTCGGATCACGATGGAAGGCAAGACCCTAGGGTGAACGATGGACAAAGTGCGTGTTCTGGTGGTTGACGATTCCGCGCTGGTGCGCAAGCTCATGTCGGGCATGCTGGCCAGCGATCCGGAGATCGAGGTCGTGGGCACCGCCCCCGACCCGCTGATCGCGCGTGACAAGATCAAGCAGCTCAATCCCGACGTGCTCACCCTGGACGTCGAGATGCCGCGCATGGACGGACTCACCTTCCTGGAAAACCTGATGCGGCTGCGGCCGATGCCGGTGGTGATGGTGTCCACCCTCACCACCGCCGGCGCCGACGTCACCCTGCGCGCGCTGGAGCTGGGCGCGGTGGATTTCTACGCCAAGCCGAACAGCGACCTGGCCGCCAGCTTCGCCGAGGCGGCGCAGGAGCTGTGCACCAAGGTCAAGCACGCGGCCGTGGCCAAGCCGCGCGCGCGCACCACGGTGCGCAAGCTGGACGTGGCACCCAAGCTCTCCGCCGATGCCGTGCTGCCGCGCTCGCAGGCCATCGGCAGCCGTGGCGGCAGCCCCATCATCGCCATCGGCGCCTCCACCGGTGGCACCGAGGCGATCCGCGTGGTGTTGGAGATGATGCCGCCGGATGCGCCGCCGATCCTGATTACCCAGCACATCCCCGCCGCCTTCAGCGGCCCGTTCGCCGAACGCATGGATCGCTGCTCCGCGATGCGCGTGTGCGAGGCGCAGGATGGCCAGCCGATCCAGCCGGGCTCGGCCTATATCGCGCCCGGCAGCCATCACCTGCTGGCCATGTGGGACGGTGCCAGATACGTGTGCCGCCTGCACGATGGCCCGCCGGTGAACCGGCACAAGCCCAGCGTGGACGTGCTGTTCCGCTCGATGGCCGCCAGCGTGGGCAAGGCCACCATTGCCGCCCTGCTCACCGGGATGGGTGATGACGGTGCGCGCGGTCTGCTGGAACTGCGCCAGGCGGGCGCCGCCACCTTGGTGCAGGACGAGGCCAGCTCGGTGGTGTGGGGCATGCCAGGCTCGGCCTGGAAAATCGATGCCGCCCCCGAGGCGCAGCCCATCGACCAGGTGGCCGGGCGTCTGCTGGCGCTGGCCCACTACTCCCATACCGGCGCGACCAGCGCCTGATTCGCGGACATTGACCATGCCATTTCTCTCCCGTTACGCCCTGCGCCATCGGCCCGCCGGCTGGATCGCCAGCGCCGTCGCCCTGCTGCTGGCCCTCATTTGGCACCCGGTCTGGTTGGCGCCACTCTTGGTGCTGGCCGTCACCGCCGCGTGGATGATCGTGCCCCGATCCGGCGAGCCGGTGACCACCGTGGTCGTGCCCGCGCCCAACGCGGTGCCGGTGCGCGAGGCACTGGATGATGTGCGCAGCGCGCTGGTCGACGAACTCGGCCATGCCTGCCGCGAACTGCATCAGGGGCTGGATCTGCTGCACGACGCCGTCTCCGAGCTGGGCGGCGGCTTCGACGGCCTCTCCAACAAGACCAACCTGCAGCAATCCCTGCTCAAGCAGATCATCGACGCGCAGAAGGGCGGCGTCTCGGTGCAGGATTTCGCCGCGCGCACCGGCGACCTGCTGGAGCATTTCGTGGGCGTGGTGGTGCAGATGTCGCGCGAGAGCCTGCGCATCGTCTACCGCATCGACGGCATGGCCAAGGAGATGGATGCGGTGTTCGGCCTGCTGCGCAATGTCAACACCATCGCCGAAGAGACCAACCTGCTGGCGCTGAACGCCGCGATCGAGGCGGCGCGCGCCGGCGAGTCCGGCCGCGGCTTCGCGGTGGTGGCCGGCGAAATCCGCAACCTGGCCAGCAACTCCAACCAGCTCAACGAGCAGATTGGCGGCCACGTCGAGCGCGCGCGCTCGGCGATGGAGCAGTTGCGCGGCCTGATCGGCGCGATGGCCTCGCAGGATCTCAACGTGGCCTTGTCGGCCAAGGGCGGCATCGACGCGATGACCGCCCACGTCACCGAGAGCGACGCGCGCACCAGCGCGGTGGCCGACCAGGTAGTGGAAATCAGCCGCGGGCTGACCGCCGATGTCTCCACCACGGTGCGTTCGCTGCAGTTCGAGGACATCCTGCGCCAGCTGATCGGGCAGTCGCGCGCGCGGCTTACCGAGTTGCAGGAAATCACCGCCGATTGCACCCGCGACATCGAGGATCTGGCCTGCGCACCGCTGGAGGCCGAGGCGCTGGAGGAGCGCTCGCAGCGCGTGCGCGCCCGCCTTGCCATGCAGCGCGAGAAGGCGCGCCTGCGCGCGCGCGGCCCGGCGTTGCAGAACTCCATGGACGCTGGCGAAATCGAACTGTTTTGAGGATGGCCTGATGATCGTGCACCACGACTCCGAACTCGATTGCCTCACCCTGCAACTGGGCGAGCGTTTCGACTTCAGCATTCACCGCGACTTCCACGATGCCTGCCTGGGCGGTGGCAAGCCCGCGCGCAGCTACATCATCGACTTGAACGAGGTGACCCACATGGACAGCTCGGCGCTGGGCATGCTGCTCCTGCTGCGCGAGCACGCAGGCGCCGACCGGGCGGACATCCGCATCGTCAACGCCTCCGACGAATTGCGCGGCACCTTGCGCGTGGCCGGCTTCGACAAGCTGTTCGTGCTGCACTGATTCGCGCTGCGTGCTCGCCGCCGCCGGCCTGGCTGGCCTGCGGCTGGTGCGTGGCGATCCCCGCCGCCACATCGACCGACGCACACGAAAAAGGCTCCTTGCGGAGCCTTTTTCGTGTCGCCAGCCAGCCAGACTGCCGAGGATCAGCCTGGCGAAGCGGCTTACCAGGTACGCACGCTCACCACGCTCACCGTGTAGCTGCTCATGTTGGGCTGCACGCGGATCAGGCGGCCGAGGTCGAAATGCACCGACTGCCCCGGGGCGATGTTGGAAGTGCCGGCCGGCCAGGCTTCCTTGCTGGCGATGACCTTGCCGGCGTCGTCCTTGATGTCGACGCGAACCTGCGGCGCGGAGGCGGCGGCGCAGTTGTTCACGACGTTGCCGGGCAGGGCCATGTGGCCGCCCGCGGCGGCGGCGGGCTTGAAATCCTTGACCGCGAAATCGGTGGGCGCGCAGGCGGCGTGGGCGGCCAGCGGGGCAAGCAGCAGGACGGCAGCAAGAGCAAGGGCTTTCATGAACGCATGGACTCCAGCGAGGGGATGTGGGGGCGCAAGTGCGGGGGAATGACCACCGCGTTATCGTCGCCGGATCGCTGGTCTTGAGTCGTTTGAGGCGGTTTCTGCCCGGTTTGTTGCGGTTCCGTGACGGAGATCACGCTTCGCCGGCCCGGCTCGCAGGGGTAGTTGTCGTGTTGGCTAAAGAAACCCCGCCAAGTGTCGATTCATTCCATGAATGCCCAAAGGCCTGCAACGGGATGACCCCAACCCATGAAGACATTGCTGCTCGCCGCCATTGTGCTGTTGGTTCCCTTGGCCGCCCACGCCGCTTGTGCACCCACCGATTTCGCGATCAAGAACTTCAAGCCGTCCTTCAACAGCGTTGGCCCGGCGACCCGCATCAGCCTGCGTGGCGAGCTGGTCAATAACTGCGCCACGGCGGCGGCGGCCCAGGTCCGCATCGACATCAAGGACGACTCGGGCAAGGTCGTCGAGAGCAAGCAGGCCTGGCCGGCCGGCACGTCCAACATCGACCCGGGCAAGTCGGTCGACTTCGACCTGGGTCGGCTGTTTCGCTTTCAATCCAGCATGAGCAGCTTCACCGTCACCGTCACCGAGGTGCGCACCTGGTGAGCGGTGCGGCCGGTGTCGCGCAGGCGGGTTGCCTTCAATCCAGCGGGTGGCCGAACTGCTGCGCAAAGGCTGCGGCGAACTCGGCGTAGCTGAAGCGCTGGTTCTGCGTGCCGGGGTGTTCCACCTTGAGCGCGCCCATCAGCGAGGCCATGCGGCCCACCGTGGGCCAGTCCGCGCCGCGCATGATGCCGAAGATCAGGCCGGCGCGGTAAGCGTCGCCGCAACCGGTGGGATCGACCACCTGGCGCTCCTGCGCGGGCGGGATTTCATGGGTCGTGCCGGCGGCGTGGATCAGCGAGCCGCGCGGCCCCAGCGTGACGATGTAGGCCTTGACGCGGCTGGCGATCTCCTGCGCGCTCCAGCCGGTACGTGTCTGCAGCAACTGGGATTCGTAGTCGTTGACGATGACGTAGGTGGATTTTTCGATCATCGCGCGGAATTCGTCGCCGCTGAACAGCGGCATCGCCTGGCCCGGATCGAAGATGAAGGGCACGCCGCGCGCGGCGAATTCGTCCACGTGCTGCAGCATCGCCTCGCGGCCGTCGGGCGCGACGATGGCGAAGTCGATGTCGGGGATGTCGCGCACGTGGTTTTCCTGCGCGCTGGACATCGCGCCAGGATGGAAGGCGGTGATCTGGTTGTTGTCCAGATCCGTGGTGATGAAGCATTGCGGGGTGAACTGGTCATCGAACACGCGCACGCCATCGAGCCGGATGCCGCATTTTTCCAGGTGCGCGCGGTAGGGCGCGAAATCCTGGCCCACGGCGGCCACCGGCAGCGGATCGCCGCCCAGCAGCTTCAGGTTGTAGGCGATGTTGCCGGCGCAGCCGCCAAACTCGCGGCGCATCCTGGGCACCAGGAACGACACGTTCAGGATGTGCATCTGGTCGGGCAGGATGTGGTTCTTGAACTGGTCCTGGAACACCATGATGGTGTCGTAGGCCAGCGATCCGCAGATGACGGCAGACATGGTTGCGAGGTGCCCTGTGTGTGTTGGATGGCCGCCGGCGGCGGCAGGCCGGTGCGGACGCGCCGAGCGGGCCAAAGCGCTCATGTTAGCGTGAACAACCATTCAGGGTGAACCCTGCGGGCCATGGCAGCGCTGGGGCAAAGTTGTGGAAATGTGCGGCAAATGGCGCTGCACAAGGCTTTTTTAACGTCCGCGCGGTTGCGTGGATGGGGCGCGCTGACTAGACTGGTGAGCTTGATTTTTACTCGGCGGCGCGCGGCGGATCTCATGTTCAAGAAGTTTCGCGGGATGTTTTCCAACGATGTCTCGATCGACCTTGGCACCGCCAACACGCTGATTTATGTGCGCGGCCAGGGCATCGTGCTGAACGAGCCCTCGGTGGTGGCGATCCGCCACGATCGCGGCCCCGGCGGCCCGCGCACCATCGCCGCGGTCGGCAGCGACGCCAAGCGCATGCTGGGCCGCACGCCGGGCAACATCGCCACCGTGCGGCCGATGAAGGACGGCGTGATCGCCGACTTCACCATGACCGAGGCGATGCTGCAGCACTTCATCAAGCAGGTGCACAAGTCGCGCTTCCTGCGCCCGAGCCCGCGCGTGCTGGTCTGCGTGCCGTGCGGCTCGACCCAGGTCGAGCGCCGCGCGATCAAGGAATCGGCTGAAGGCGCCGGCGCGCGCGACGTGTTCCTGATCGAGGAGCCGATGGCCGCCGCGATCGGCGCCGGCATTCCGGTGCACGAGGCACGCGGTGCGATGGTGCTGGACATCGGCGGCGGCACCTCCGAGGTGGCGGTGATCTCGCTCAACGGCATCGTCTACTCGCAGTCGGTGCGCGTGGGCGGCGACCGCTTCGACGAATCCATCATCAACTACGTGCGCCGCAACCACGGCACCCTGATCGGCGAATCCACCGCCGAGCGGATCAAGCTGGAGATCGGCTGCGCCTTCCCGCAGGCCAACGTCAAGGAGATCGAGATCTCCGGCCGCAACCTCGCCGAGGGTGTGCCGCGCATGTTCACCATCAACTCCAACGAAATCCTGGAGGCGCTGCACGAGCCGCTGGCCGGCATCGTGGCGGCGGTGAAGTCGGCGCTGGAACAGACCCCGCCGGAACTGTGCTCCGACGTGGCCGAGCGCGGCATCGTGCTGACTGGCGGCGGCGCCCTGCTGCGCGACCTCGACCGCCTGATCTCCGAGGAAACCGGCCTGCACGTGCAGGTGGCCGACGATCCGCTGACCTGCGTGGCGCGCGGCGGCGGCAAGGCGCTGGAGCTGATCGATCAGCACGGCAGCGATTTCTTCGCGCCCGAATAAGGCCGGGGCGTCCCGATGGCGCGGCCGCGCGATGCATCCTCGCCACTGTTCGCCGGCAACGCGGCGGGCACCTTGCGGCTGATCGTCTACCTGGCGCTGGCCATGGTGCTGATGGTGCTGGATCACCGCAACGGCTGGTTGTGGCGCGCGCGCGGCGTCGCGTCATGGGTGGTGGAGCCGGTGTACCAGCTGGCCAACCTGCCCGGCGCGGGTGTGCGCTCGCTCACCGTGGCCTTCGCCGACCGCAAGCTGCTCACCGAGCAGAACCAGCGCCTGCGCGAGGATCTGCTGCTCGCCAACGCGCGGCTGAACCGCATGGCCGGCGTGGCCGAGCAGAACCAGCACCTCAAGCAGTTGCTCGACACCCGGCGCAGCCTGGAGCTCAACGTGCAGCTCGCCCGTGTGGTGGGCGTGGATCTGGGTGAATGGCAGCAGCGCCTGGTCATCAACCTGGGCGCCCGCGACGGTGTGAAGCCGGGTCAGCCGGTGATCGACGCGCATGGCGTGATGGGGCAGGTGGTCGAGGTGTTGCCCACCACGGCGGTGGTGATGCTGGTGAGCGATCCCGCGCATGCGGTGCCGGTGGTGGTGGAGCGCAGCGGCCTGCGCACCGTGGCCTATGGCGCGCGCGACGGCAGCGGCATGACCCTGCCCAACATCCCGCTGGCCGCCGATGTGCGGGCGGGCGATCGCCTGCTCACCTCGGGCCTGGGCGGGCGTTTTCCGCCGGGTTTTCCGGTGGGTACGGTGACGATGGTGACGCCGGGAAGCTCGGGCATGTTCCGCGTGGCGCAGGTGCGGCCGGCGGCCGATCTCGACCGCAGCGAGGATGTGCTGTTGCTGCACGACCAGGCCGAACCGGCCGGGCCGCCCGCACCGGTGGTGCCGGCCGGGCCGCCGGCCAGCCTCGCGGCACCGGCGGACGCGGCCTCGTCCGCGCCACCGCGCGCGGCCGGAGCGACATCCGTCCCGGCCAAGCCGGCCGTTTCTGGAGCGCAGCGATGAACCACCAGCGTCTCGCCCGCTGGTGGTTCGCCGCCACCTTGCTGCTGTCGCTCATGGCGATGCTGGTGCCGCTGCCGGCGGTGCTGGCGCCGCTCAAGCCGTACTGGCCGGCGCTGGTGCTGATCTACTGGGTGCTGGAAACCGAGGACAGGGTGAGCCTGGGGCTGGCCTTCCTGCTCGGCCTGGGTGCCGACCTGTTCGATGGCGTGCTGCTGGGCGAGCAGGCGCTGCGGCTCACCGCGCTGGTGTTCATCGTGCTGCGCTTCCGCTCGCGGCTGCGTTTCTTCACGCTGTGGCAGCAGGCGCTGGCCGTGCTGGGCCTGCTGCTGAACGACCGCGTGCTGCTGCTGGTGGTGCGCATGTTCGCCGGCGACGCCGCGCCGCCGTGGAGCTGGTGGGTCGCACCCTTCACCGGGGCGCTGCTGTGGCCGTTCCTGTTCCTGTTGCTGGACGACCTGCGCATGCGCCTGCGCCTGCAGTGAGGATGCGATGAGGCCGCAGCGCGCCATCAAGGATGCACGCAGCGAGGGGGCACTGTTCCGCCGCCGCGCGCTGGCCGGTTTCGCCATGATCCTCCTGGCGCTGACGGGCCTGGCCGGTCGCTACGTGTTCCTGCAGGTGATGCGCTACGACGAGTTCGCCGCGCGCTCGCAGAACAACCGCATCAAGCCGATCCCGATTCCCCCGGCGCGCGGCCTGATCTACGACCGCAACGGCGTGCTGCTCGCCAACAACGTGCCGGCGTTCCGGCTCGAAGTGGTGCCCGAGCAGGTGGACGACATGGCGGCGATGCTGGCGCGGCTGGGCCGCATCGTCCCGCTCGGCCAGGACGACCTCGATGCCTTCCACAAGCAGCTCAAGCAGAGTCGCCGCTTCGAGAGCGTGCCGCTCAAGCTGCGCCTGACCGAGGACGAGATCGACCGCTTCGCGGTGAACCGCTGGCGCTTCCCCGGGGTGGACGTGGTGCCCTACCTCAACCGCCGCTACCCGCTGGGCGAGCTGTTCGCGCACGTGATCGGCTACGTCTCGCGCATCGACGCGGATGACCTCGACCGCCTCGATCCGTCGCGCTACAAGGGCACCACCCACGTCGGCCGCATCGGCATCGAGCGCTCCTACGAGGACATGCTGCACGGCACGCCGGGCTACGAGCTGGTGGAGGTGAACGCGGACGGCCGCATCCAGCGTGTGCTGCAGACGCATCCGGCCACCGCCGGGCAGAACCTCTACCTCTCCATCGACGCGCGCATCCAGAAGGCCGCCGAGGCTGCCTTCGATGGTCGTCCCGGCGCGGCGGTGGCGATCGACCCGCGCAACGGCCAGGTGCTGGCCATGGTCAGCGTGCCGAGCTTCGATCCCAACCTGTTCGTGGACGGCATCAGCCACGCCGACTACGACGCGCTCACCACGGCGCCGGACAAGCCGCTCTTGAACCGCGCGCTGCGCGGGGTGTATCCGCCCGGCTCCACGGTGAAACCCTTCGTCGGTCTGGGCGGTCTGGAGCTGGGCCTGCGCCGGCCCACCGACACCGTGCTCTCCACCGGCACCTTCTACATTCCCGGCCAGTCGCGCGGCTACCGCGACGACGTGCGCGGCGGCGTGGGCTCGGTGAACCTGATGCAGGCCATCGAGATGTCGGTGAACACCTATTTCTACAAGCTCGCGCTGGACATGGGCATCGACCGCTTCAGCGCGTGGATGGGAGGGTTCGGCTTCGGCAGGCCCACCGGCATCGACCTGGACGGTGAATCCAGCGGCGTGCTGCCTTCGCGCGCCTGGAAGGCCAAACGCTTCAAGCAGCCGTGGTATCCGGGCGAGACGGTGATCGCCGGCATCGGCCAGGGCTTCTGGGCGGTGACGCCGCTGCAGCTGGCGCATGCGCTGGCGACCCTCGCCGGCCACGGCGTGCCGCATGCGCCGCGCCTGGCGTTGGCCACCCAGGCCGGCGTGGATCAGCCCAAGCTGGTGTTGCCCAATCCGCCCAGCGGCCCCTCGCTTATCACCAGCCAGGCCAACTGGCTGGCGGTGAACCAGGGCATGCAGATGGTGGTGAATGACCCGCGCGGCACCGGCTACGGACTGGGCCGGGGCTTCCCCTACACCGTCGCCGGCAAGAGCGGCACGGCCGAGCGCTACTCGCGCCGCAGCGACGCCTACAACGAGAACAAGAACACCGCCTACCTCGCCAGCCGCCATCGGGCGTGGTTCGAGATGTTTGCGCCCGCGGATGAGCCGCGCATCGCCGTGGCGGTGGTGCTGGAGCAGGGCGCCTGGGGCGCCTCCTCGGCCGGCCCGATCGCGCGCAAGATCCTCGATGCCTGGCTGGCCACCCAGCCCGATGCGCCGCCGGACACGCCGCTGTCGGCCGCGCCGTCCGCCGCGCCGCCGCCCGCCGCCGAGGAACCGCAGGACGCCGCGCCGGCGGATGCCCCGGCCAGCGCCGGTACCACGGCCGGCGATCCGTTGGAGAGTGGCCATGATTGACGTGCTGCAAGTCCGCCTGCAGCGCCTGCTGCGGCGCGTGCTGACGCGGCCGCGCATCGACCTGCCGCTGGCGGCGGGGCTGCTGCTGCTGGCGCTGGCCGGGTTGTGCACCCTGTACACGGCGGCCGATGGCGGCATGGCGCTGGTCGGCGGGCAGGCCGCGCGCTTCGTGCTGGGCTTCGCCCTGCTGCTGCTGATCTCGCGCATCCCGCCGGCGATCCTGCGCAACTGGACGCCGTGGCTGTACGCCGGCAGCACGTTCCTGCTGGTGGTGGTGGCGGTGCTGGGCGAAGGGCGCGGCGCGGATCGCTGGCTCAACCTCGGTGTGATGCGCTTCCAGCCTTCCGAGCTGCTCAAGCTCACCATGCCGATGATGGTGGCCTGGTACCTGCACCCGCGCCAGCTGCCGCCCTCTTGGAAGGACATGGCCGTGGTCGCCGCGCTGATCGCCGTGCCCGCCTACCTGATCGGCAGGCAGCCGGATCTCGGCACCGCGTTGCTGGTGGCGGCGGCCGGCAGCTTCGCGCTGTTCCTCTCGGGGGTGGCGTGGTGGCGCATCGGCGTGCTGCTGCTGGGGGCCGCCGGCATGGCGCCGATCGCCTGGCATTTCATGCACGGCTACCAGCGCGGCCGCATCCTCACCATGCTCAATCCGGAATCCGATCCGCTGGGCAACGGCTGGCACATCATCCAGTCGCAGATCGCGGTGGGTTCCGGCGGGGTGTTCGGCAAGGGCTGGATGCACAGTTCGCAGTCGCGGTTGGACTTCCTGCCCGAGCACACCACCGACTTCATCTTCGCGGTGTTTTCCGAAGAGTTCGGCCTGGTCGGCGTGTGTCTGCTGATGGCGCTGTATGCCTTCATCATCGGCCGCTGCCTGTGGATCGCGATGGAGGCGCGCGATACCTACTCGCGCCTGCTCGCTGGCGCCATCGGCATGAGCCTGTTCGTCTACGTGTTCGTCAACGGCGGCATGGTCGCCGGCATGCTGCCGGTGGTCGGCGTGCCGATGCCGCTGGTGAGCTACGGCGGCACGTCTGCCGTGACCTTGCTGGTGGGCTTCGGCATGCTCATGTCCATCCACGTCAATCGCAAGGTGCACGCTTGAGGCATGTGGCCATCGACGGCGGCGCGTTCGATCGGCGCGGTTGCGGCGGATCGCAAGGGTGATGCGCCCGGGTGCATGTTACGCTTCGGAGCCTGTGTTTCGAGCCGATCACGCCATGCCCTTGAACCTCGCATCGCGCCACCGGCGCCGTGTATGGATGTCCGTTCTGCTGCTGGTCCTCGCGCTGCCGGGCGCGGCGTTGCGCGCCGAGACGCATCCCGGCCAGGCCGCGCTGGTCGCCGAGGTGGCGCATGACACCGGCAGGAGCCCGCGCGAGCTGAATGCCTTGCTCCGGCGCGCGCAGGTGCAGCCGTCCATCCTCGCCGCCATCGGCCGTCCGGCCGAGAGCAAGCCATGGAGCAGCTACCGGCCGATCTTCCTCACCCCGCAGCGCATCGCCGACGGCGTGGCGTTCTACCGCGCGCACCGCGTGCTGCTGGAACACATCGGCCGGCAGTACGGCGTGGCGCCGCAGTACCTGGTGGCGATCCTCGGCGTGGAGACGGCCTACGGTCGCAATACCGGCAGGTACAAGGTGCTCGACGCGCTGGTGACGCTGGGCCTGTATTACCCGCCGCGCGCGAAGTATTTCCGCCAGCAGTTGAAGACCCTGCTGGAACTGCCGCCGACCCAGCTCGGCGGCCCGCTGGACACGCTCACCGGCTCCTACGCCGGCGCGCAGGGCTGGTGCCAGTTCATGCCCGACAGCATCCGCGACTACGCGGTGGACGAGGACGACGACGGCCGCATCGACCTCAAGGACTCGCTGCCCGACATCCTCGCCAGCGTGGCCAATTACTTCGCCAAGCACGGCTGGGTCTACGGCGGCCCGGTGGCGGCGCGCGCACAGATGGACGGAGCGGCCAAGCCGCTGGGCGACTGGCCGGCACAGGCCACGTGGCCGGTCGAGCAACTGGAGGCCTGGGGCTACGCGCCGCTGGAATCCCTGAACCCCGGCGAGTCGGCCGGCGTGCTCGCCTTGGACGGCGCGACCGGGCCGGAGCACTGGTTCACCTTCAACAACTTCCGCGTCATCACCCGCTACAACAAGAGCCCGCTGTACGCGATGGCGGTGCAGCAGCTGGCGCAGTCCATCGTGGACGACGTGCGCCGCGCGGACGCCGCGCCGTGAACCGCTGGCGCTGGTGCCCGTTGCTGCTGGCGTTGTCGGCGCTCGCGGCCTGCGGCGGTCGCCACACCACGCGCCCGGGCGCGGGCGGCGCCGCGGCGAATGCGTCGCGGTCGTCGCACCACGGTTGGTTTGGCCATGGCGACGACACCAGCCTGCCGCAGGATCGCCGCTACGGCGACAAGAGCGACAGCACGCCGGCCGGCCCGCCGCCAGCCTTCATCTACACCATGCCCGAACCGGTGCCCAAGGCCGCGCCGCGCTCCGCCTACGGCAACAAGTCACCCTACAGCGTGCTGGGCCAGACCTACCGCGTGCTGCCCAGCGCGCGTGGCTACGACGAGCGCGGCATCGCCTCCTACTACGGCGACAAGTTCCATGGTTACAAGACCTCGAACCTCGAACAGTACGACATGTACCAGTTCACCGCCGCCAGCAAGGTGCTGCCCCTGCCGAGCTATGCGCGCGTGACCAACCTCGCCAACGGCAAGAGTGTGATCGTGCGCGTGAACGATCGCGGGCCGTTCCACGAGAACCGCATCGTCGACCTCTCCTACGCCGCCGCCGTGCGCATCGGCATCTGGCCCAGGGGCAGTGGCCTGGTGGAGGTGCAGGGCATCGACCCGTCCGCGGGCAAGGCGGAACCTCCGCCGCCGCCCGCGGTCGCAGCTAGCGCCAGGCCGCCGGGCATCTACCTGCAGGTGGGCGCGTTCTCCGACCCGGCCAACGCCGAGCGGGTGGCCGCGCAGCTGCGTCAGGCCAACTTCGCGCCGGTGCAGGTGGAGTCGGTGCAGATCGACGGGCGCAGCATGCGCCGCGTGCGGGTGGGGCCGTTCGACGGCGTGGATCGCGCCGATGCGGCCACCGCCCGCATCGAGGATATGGGCCTGCCGCACCCGCAGGTCGCGGTAGACTGAGCGGCCCTTTTCCAGGACGGCACGCGTTTGTGCCGTCGAAATTTCTTCCGGATCGAAAACCACGATGAGCTTGTTCCGCCGCCTCCTCACGCCGTTCGCCATCGCCGCCTTCACGGCTGGCGCCGCCATCGCCCAGACCGTGCCGCCGCACCCGACGACCCCGCCACATCCCGGAGCCGTGCCGCGCCCGGCGGTGCCCGCGATGCCGGTGCCGCCGCCGCCGGACGTGGACGCACAGAGCTGGGTGCTGATGGACTACGCCACCGGCCAGATCCTCGCTTCCAAGAATCCCGACGAGCACCGCGCGCCGGCCTCGCTCACCAAGGTGATGACCGACTACGTGGTCTCCGCCGAGATCGCCAACGGCCGCGTCCATCCCAGCGACATGGTCACCGTCAGCGAGCACGCCTGGCGTGCCGGCGGCGGCGGCACCGACGGCTCCACCAGTTTCCTGAAAATCCATAGCCAGGTGCCGCTGGAAGACCTGCTCAAGGGCATGATCGTGCAGTCGGGCAACGACGCCGCCATCGCGCTGGCCGAACACGCCGCCGGCTCCGAGGACGCCTTCGCCAACCTGATGAACGCCTATGCCAAGCAGCTCGGCATGGCCAACACGCACTACGCCAATGCGTCGGGCTACCCGGTCGACGACCACTATTCCACCGCGCACGACATCGCCACCCTCTCGCGCGCACTGATCCACGACTTCCCCACCGACTACGCGATCTCCGCGATCAAGGAATACACCTGGAACGGCATCAAGCAGCAGAACCGCAACGAGCTGCTGTGGCGCGATCCCGCCGTGGACGGCATCAAGACCGGCCACACCGCCGCCGCCGGTTTCTGCCTCGATGCCTCGGCCAAACGCGGCGACGCACGCATGATCGCGGTGGTGATGGGCTCCTCCACCAACAAGGGACGCGCCGACGCGGCGATGGCGCTGCTCAACTACGGCTTCCGCTTCTACGAAACCCACAAGCTCTACGAAGCCGGCAAGGCGCTGGCCACGCCGCGCCTGTGGAAGGGTGCGTCCAGCACCCTGCCGCTGGGCGTGGCCGAGCCCGTGCTGGTCACGGTCAAGACCGGCCAGTACGACAAGCTCAAGGCTGCCATGGACATCCCCAGCACCTTGATCGCCCCGTTCAAGAAGGGCCAGCAGGTCGGTACGCTGCGCATCACGCTGGATGGCGCGCCAGTGCAGAACGTGCCGCTGATCGCGCTCGCCGATGCCCCGCAAGGCGGTTTCTTCTCGCGCCTGTGGGATTCCATCCTGTTGTGGTTCCACCGCGATCAGGCCGCCAAGTAATGCACGAGATCGACTTCAGCCAGGCGAAGCGGGAAGGCAAGGGTTTCGTCTTCCCCGGCGAATTCGAGATCACCGCCGTGGGCAAGGCCGACGCCGGCCTGCCCACCCGCGTGCCACAACTGCTCGCCGGCGCCGGGCTGGACGTGCTGCACGAAACCGTGAAATTCCGACACTCCGGCGGCGGCAACTACGTCTCGGTGACCGTCAGCTTCCGTTGCGACAACCGCGAGCAATACGACAGCGCGCACGCGGTGCTGCGGGCGGACGAGGCGATTCGGTATACGTTGTGAGTGCAAGGGATCGGGCGTCGGGAACAGGGCATGGCGAAGGCGCGTTTCCGTATTCCGACCACCCTGCCGGAACCCTCCATCATTCCAGTCTTGCCGTGACCATCGAATCCCCCATCCCGAATTCCGCATCCCTGCCCTTGGCCGTCCGTCGCCTCGGCCGCCAGCCCTACGCGGCCACCTGGCACGCGATGAGCGCGTTTACCGACAACCGCACCGCCGACACCGTCGACGAGTTCTGGCTGCTGGAGCACGAGCCGGTGTTCACCCTGGGCCAGGCCGGCAAGATGGAACACGTACTGGCGCCGGGCGACATTCCGGTGATCCCGGTGGATCGCGGCGGCCAGGTGACCTACCACGGCCCCGGCCAGATCGTGGGTTATCCGCTGATCGATCTGCGCCGCGCCAAGGTCGGCGTGCGCGAGCTGGTCAACAAGATCGAGCAGGCCATCATCGACACGCTGGCGCACTGGGACATCGAGGCCGTGCGCCGCGAGGGTGCGCCCGGGGTGTACGTGGCCGAGGCCAAGGTGGCGGCGTTGGGCCTGCGCGTGCGGCGCGGCTGCAGCTTCCATGGGCTGGCCTTCAACGTCAACATGAACCTTGAGCCTTTCCACCGCATCAACCCCTGCGGTTACAAGGGTTTGGCGGTAACGCAAGTGTTAGACTTGGGTGGCCCGTCGCGGCTGGCGACGGTGGAAGACGTGCTGGTGGAGGAGTTTTGCCGCCAATTCGGGTTCCGCGCCGAGCCGGCTGCTCCCGTGATCCCCGAACTCCCCGCGCGCGCGGCGGTCTGAAGCCCATCCATGAGCGACGTCATCCCCAAGTCCATCCCGATCAGCGTCGTCAGCGGCGCCGCCGCGCTCGACAAGCAGGTAGGCAGCGACAAGATCGCGTTGAACCGTGCCGGCTTCGACACCAGCGTGCCGACCCTGCGCAAGCCGAGCTGGATTCGCGTGCGCCTGCCGCAGGGCAACGCCGTGCAGCAGCTCAAGGCGCGCCTGCGCGAGAACGCGTTGGTGACGGTGTGCGAGGAGGCCAGCTGCCCGAACATCCACGAGTGCTTCAGCAAGGGCACCGCCACCTTCATGGTCCTGGGCGAGGTGTGCACCCGGCGCTGCTCGTTCTGCGACGTGGCGCATGGCCGTCCGGTGGCGCCCGATCCGCTGGAGCCGGCGCGGCTGGCCGAGACGATCCGCGACATGCGCCTGCGCTACGTGGTCATTACCTCGGTGGATCGCGACGACCTGCGCGACGGCGGCGCCGAGCACTTTGCCGCCTGCATCCGTGCGGTGCGTCACGCCTGTCCGGACATCCGCATCGAGATCCTCACGCCGGATTTCCGTGGCAAGGGCCGCATGGAGCGCGCGCTGGAGGTGCTCAAGGACTTCCCGCCGGACGTGTTCAACCACAACCTGGAAACCGTGCCGCACCTGTACCGCGAGGTGCGCCCCGGCGCCGACTACCAGTGGTCGCTGGATCTGCTCAAGCGCTTCAAGGCGCAGCACCCCGACGTGCCGACCAAGAGCGGCATCATGCTGGGCCTGGGCGAGACGCACGAGCAGGTGCTGGAAACCATGCACGACCTGCGCGCGCATGACGTGGAAATGATCACCATCGGCCAGTACCTGCAACCCACCGCGCATCACCACCCGGTGACCCGTTACTGGACGCCCGACGAATTCGACGAGCTGCGCGTGCAGGGCGAGGCGATGGGCTTCCATCATGTCGCCTCCGGCCCGCTGGTGCGTTCCTCCTACCATGCCGACCGGCAGGCGCACGCCGCCGGTGTCGCCTGACCCCACGAAGAGCCACGACCTCATGAGCTTCCGCCCCGCACTGGCCCTGTTGCTGGCTTTCACCGTCACCGGCGCCTGTGCGCAATCGGCGGCCGACCTCGGTGCCGGCGCGCAGCGCAAGGCCGCCACCTGGCCGGTGCAACCCACCGCCGTGCAGGAGCAGGCGGCGCAGCTGTCCGCGCGCTTTCTCACCCGCCTCCACTACGACGCGCAGCCGCTGGACGATGCGATGTCGGCGAAGATCTTCAGCGACTACCTGAAGCTGCTGGACGCCGACAAGGTGTTCTTCACCCAGCAGGACATCGACGGCTTCGCCAAGGACAAGGACAAGCTCGACGACGCGATCTGGAACCAGGATCTCGCCGCGCCGTTCGCCATCTACAACGCTTTCCTCCAGCGCGCGGTCGGGCGCATGGCCTACGCGCGCGGCCTGCTCGCCGCCGGCTTCGATTTCAACGGCGACGAAAGCTACGACTTCGACCGCAAGCACGCCAGCTGGCCCAAGGATCAGGCAGCGATGGATGCGTTGTGGCGCAAGCGCACCATGAACGACTGGCTGCGCCTGAAGCTCGCTGGCAAGAGCGACGAGGAAATCCGCAAGACGCTGACCAGGCGCTACAGCAACTACATCGAGCGCCTGAAACAGCTGGACGGCGAGGACGCGTTCCAGACCTTCATGACCGCGTATGCCGAGACCACCGATCCGCATACCGACTACCTCAGCCCGCGCCAGGCGGAGAACTTCGCGATCCAGATGAAGCTCTCGCTGGAGGGCATCGGCGCCCAGCTGCAGGCGCGCGACGACTACACCATGATCTTCTCGCTGGTGCCCGGCGGCCCGGCGCAGAAGTCCGGCAAGCTCAAGCCCGGCGACCGCATCGTCGGCGTGGGCCAGGGCGACGGCGGCCCGTTCACCGATGTGATCGGCTGGCGCCTGGACGACGTGGTCAACCTGATCCGCGGCAAGAAGGACACCACGGTGCGGCTGGAAATCCTGCCCGCCGACGCCGGCCCCGACGGCAAGCACGAGGTCATCAGCCTGGTGCGCAAGAAGATCAACATCGAGGAAAGCGCCGCCAAGAAGAAGATCATCGACATCAAGGACGGCGATGTCGTGCGCAAGATCGGCGTGATCGAGCTGCCCAGCTTCTACTCCGATTTCGGCGCGCGCAGCGAGGGCGACAAGGACTACCGCAGCGCCACCCGCGACGTGGCCAAGCTGCTGGGCGAGCTGAAGGCCGCCGGCGTGCAGGGCGTCATCATGGATCTGCGCAGCAACGGCGGTGGCTCGCTGGCCGAGGCCGATTCCATGACCGGCCTGTTCACCGCCAAGGGGCCGGTGGTGCAGGTGCGCAGCGCCAACGGCCAGGTCGACGTGCAAGGCGCGGACAATGCCGAGCCGGTGTGGAACGGCCCGCTGGCGGTGCTGGTCAACCGCGGCACGGCTTCGGCCTCGGAGATCTTCTCCGCCGCCATCCAGGATTACGGCCGTGGCCTGGTCATCGGCGCGCCCACCTTCGGCAAGGGCACCGTGCAGACCCTGATCGACCTCGACCACTACAGCCCCGCCGCGGATGGCAAGCCGCAGTTCGGCGAGCTGAAAATGACGGTGCAGGAGTTCTTCCGCATCGACGGCGGCTCCACCCAGATCAAGGGCGTCACGCCGGACATGGCTTTCCCGAGCAATGGCGATGCCAAGGAGTTCGGCGAATCCACCTATGACAATGCCTTGCCGTGGACGCACATCGCACCGGCGCACTACGCGACCGAGGGCAATGTGAAGGCCTACTTGCCGCCATTGCAGCGCCTGCATGCGGCGCGCGTGGCGCAGTCACCGTCGTGGAAGCTGATGCTGGACGAACTCAACCAGTACAAGGCCATGCGCGACCAGACCATGGTGTCGCTGAACTTCGCCAAGCGCGAAGCCGAACGCAAGCAACTCGATGCCATCCAGACCGGCTTTCGCAACCGGCAAAAGGCCATCGACGGTGGTGACGCCTACCTGAAGGATCAGGACAGCGCGCTGGACGACGGCCTCGATCCCGGCGAGCGCAGCCTGAAGACCGAGTTGCAGCAGGAGAAGGACGCGAAGAAGGCGCCCGATGCCCAACTGCGCGAGGCGGCGCACATCGTGTCCGACGAAGTGGGCCTGCTGCGCCAACAGCCCAAGCTGGCCACCGCCATCCTGCCACCGGGCAGCGATTACCTCACCGCCGTGCTGGCCAAGCCCGACGCGCCGGCGCCGGCCGCGTCCACCGGCAAGGCGCCTGCTTCGACCGCCAAGGCGCACTGAGCGCGCCAGCGGCGGTGAACGAAGAAGGGGCGCTGCGGCGCCCCTTCTTCGTCATGCATCAGAGGGCATAGCCAAGCCGCTCGATCATCGGCCGCAGCAGTGGCAGCACCGGCTCGAAATGCTCGCGATAGGCTTGCCAGCGGCCGATCGAGCCGCCGTGGATGCCGGTGGTGACCTGGGCGTAGCTAGGTGTGCTGATGAAGGGTTTGGCGCGCGCGTGCTCGGCGTAGCGCGCCAGCGGCGCGGCGTCGGCCACGTCGAGGAAGCGGCCGAGGCGATCCACCTGGCCGGCGAAATCGCCGACCACGTCCTCGTAGCGCCAGGTCAGCAGGTTCGGCGCGAAGACCTCCGCGTGCTGGAACCAGTGCTCGAAGGCCTGCACGTAGCCACGCGCCAGTCGCTCCAGCGAGGAGCACAGCACCATGAAGGCGGGCGAGCGGAACGACTGCATGTAGCAGCTGAGCAGCACGTCGCAGGGGTGGCGCAGGCACAGGATGATGCGCGAGCGTGGAAACAGCCGCGCGATCATCGGCAGGCAAAGCATGTTGAGCGGGTTCTTGTCCACCAGGCGGCGGGCGCCGAGATCGGGCACGACCTGGGCGACGCGGCGGTAGTAGACCGCGCGCAGTTGATCCGCCTCGCGCGTGGAAAGACGGGCCAGGTCGTCCGGGTAGTGCTGGCCGGTCATCGCCATGGCTTCGATCAGGTCGTGGATGAAGGCGCGCTCGTCCATCGAGCGGAAATCCGGGTGCGCGTCCAGCATCTGCTCCAGCAAGGTCGTGCCCGAGCGTGGAAAGCCCACCACGAACACCGGTTGGTGGCTTGCGGGCGGCGCGGGCAGGGGCTGCCAGTGTTGATAGGTCGCGCGATCCACTTGGTGTTTGGCCATCTGCAAGGGCGTGCTGCCGGCTTGCATCAACTCCGGCACGATGCCGCGTGCGATCTCCAGCTGGGCGGCATGGGCTTGCTGCAAGGCCGGCCATGCCGCGCCGTGCTGTTGCAAGCGATGACAGGCGGCGGCGAGGCCAAAGGCGGCATGGCTGCGGTGCTGCTCGTCCAGCGGCAAGGTCAGCATGCGGCGATAGAGTGCGGCGGCGGTGGCAGGGTCGCCGTCGCGCATGGCCAGCGCGGCGTGGGCGCTCCAGCCTTCGGCGCGCAGTTCGTGGTCGCCCTGCGCGTCGAGCGTTTCCAGTGGCACGGCCAGCAAGGCCTGGCGGGCGCGGTCAAGCTGGTTGCCGCGCTCGTACAGCGCCGCGCGCTGGGCGCTCAGGCGCAGGTGCATGATGTCGGCGGTTGGGCCAGTGGGCAGCACCGCGCGGTCGAGCGTGGCCAGTGCGATGGCCAGCTCGCCTTGCGCGGACAGCATCGGCGCGAGCAGCAGGGCCTGGGCGGCCGCTTGCGCCGGCCAGTGCGCGGCGCCCTCCAGCATGGCCTGCTGGCCTTCGTTGTCGCCGCCGACGTAGCAGGCATGGGCGGCTTGCAGGCGGGCTTCGATGAAGGCTGGTGCCAGTGCGACCGCATCCATCAGCGCATCCCTGGCGCGTACCCATTGCCGCTGTTGCAAATGCAGCAGGCCGAGGTTGTAGTGCAATTCGGCGTCGTTCGGCGCCAGCGCGAGCGCCGTCTGGAAAGCGTGCTCCGCGCCGGCCGGGTCGCCGGCCTGGCGGCGGGCCAGCCCGAGGTTGTTCCAGTACGCCGATACCGTGGGCTGCAGGTTCGTCAGCGCCAGGAAGGTGGTGGCGGCCTGGTCGTGGCGGCCGCAGGCGTAATGGGCCAGCCCCAGCCACAGCAGCGCCGATTCGTCCGCCGTGGTGGCGCTTTCGCCCAGGGCGACGACGCGCGCCATGTCGCCGTCTTGATAGGCGTGGCGCATGGCTTCGCCGAGGCTGGGGGTGGCTGCGGTCATGCGATCCTGCGGGCGGTTTTCGGCAGGCCGCCATTATGCAAGAAGGGGCAGCGGATAGACTCCGCTGCCCCTTCGATTTACCGCGCTTCAGCGTCCGGTGCCGATCAGAACTTCACCGTGGCGCGGGCCCAGTAGTAGCGGCCGAGCGCGTCGTAGGTGGAGGTGTCCACGTTGTAGTTCATGCCGTTCTGGTAGATCAGCGGCGGGGTCTTGTTCATCAGGTTGTCCACGCCGACGTCGAACGAGGTGTGGATGGCCGGCACCTGGTAGCCGACCTTGAGCGACTGATACACGACCGAAGCCAGCGGCAGGTTGACGCCGGGGATGCTGGCGTCCGCGTTCATGTTGGTCAGGTGGTTGATGTAGCGACCCTGCCACTGGGCATTCCAGTTGCCGCGCATCCAGTTGAGCGTCAGCGTGCCGCGCCAGCGGGCCATGTTGCCGAACTGCTGGGTGTAGGTGCCGGCGTAGTTGACCGTGTGCGCGCCCTGCAGGCCAGGCGTGGCGTCGTTCTTGTAGGTGGAAAGGTAGGTGCTGGCGAAGCCCAGCTTGAAGTCGCCCGGATTGGTGCCGCCGAGGTCGAAGTGCGGGATCTTGTAGTCCAGCGTGAAGTCGATGCCGCTGGTGCTGAGCGTGCCAAGGTTGACGACCGGCGTGCTGATGACCTTGATGTTGCCGGCCTGCTGGGTGTTGGTGCCCTGGCGGCTGATCAGCAAGCAGGCAGGGCTGCTGTTGTTGGCGAAGCAGGCGTCGACGATGGTCTGGGCGGCGATCGGGGTCAGCAGGTCGTTCAGGTAGATGTGCCAGAAGTCGACGCTGGTGGACAGGCCCGGCATCCAGTCCGGCGCGTAGACCAGGCCGAAGTCGACCGACTTGCCCTTTTCCGGCTTGAGCGACTCGCCCACCGTGCTGGCGCCCGAGTACCAGGTATTCACCTGGTAGGGCGAATTGCCCGCCCAGCCGACCGGGACGGACTGGCAGGCGGCGGCATGCTGCGCCAGCTGGGCGGCGGTCAGGTTCACGCAGGGGTCGTTCAGGCCGGGCTGGACCAGGGTGACGCCGTCGTAGAGCTCGTCCAGGTTGGGCGCGCGGAACACTTGCGAGACGGTGCCGCGCACCAGCAACTGGGCGGTGGGGCGCCACTCGATGGCGGCCTTGCCGTTGGTGGTCGTGCCACTGGTGCTGTAGTTGGACGTGCGCACGCCAAGGTCGAGGTTCAGCGAGTGCGCCCAGGGCTGGTCGGCCAGCAGCGGGATCAGCGTTTCGGCGAAGAACTCCTTGACGTTGTCGCTGCCGCGGCCGGGCGAGCCGCAGGCTTCCTGCAGCACCGCGCAACGGCCGGTGGCCAGGTTGAGCACGGCGTCGGGGGTGACGGTGTAGTTCATCGTCCGCTTGCGGTACAGGGCGCCGAGCGCCAGCTGCATGGCGCCGGCCGGCAGATCCCACAGCTCGCCGTTGGCGTCGACCTGCACTTGCTTGGTGGAGTTCGTGTAGACGTATTCCGGCGCGTCCACGCCGGCGGCCAGCGCCGCGCCGGCATGGGCCTGGTCAAAGATGTTCGCGCCGTTGTTGATCGCGTTCTGGAAGGCGGCGATGTTGATTTCGTTGTAGTCGCGCTGCCTGCGGTTGGCGTGGCCGTAGTTGAGGATGGCGTCCCAGTTCCAGCTGCTCTGGCCGAACGCACCGCGCAGGCCGGTGTTGATCTGCACGTTCTGGGTGTCGAAGGCGTGCAGGCGGGTGCCAGCGCCGGTCAGGCGGGTGTTGAAGCCGTAGCCGCCATTGGGGTCGTTCGGGTTGGCGGGGTCGGTGCCGAAGGTGACGCCGAATGGATTGATCGGGTTGCTGGCCGACACGTACCAGCCATCGTCGTTGGCCGAGGTGGGTGCGGGGGCGTCCTGGCCGCTGGACTGGGTGTGGTTGAAGAACGCGTCGGCGAAGAGGGTCAGGTTGCTGGTCAGGTTGTAGCTGCCGAGCAGGAAGCCGTCGGTGCGCTGCTGCGCGGTCTGGATGTAGTTGAAGGCGTTGTAGTTGTAGGCGTCCGGGTTGCCGAGGTCGCAGCGGTAGTCGCCCAGGCTGGAACCGTTGCCCTGCGCCAGCGTGACGTACTGGGTCGGACAGGTGCCTGCGTTGTGCGCGGCGATCGATGCCGGCGTCTGGATCTTGCCGGTCGGAATGGTGCTGGAGCCGGCCACGCTGAGCACGCCGCTGGAGAGGTACAACTGGTGCGCCGAGAACTTGCGCTTGGTGGCCAGCACGGCGTCGTACTTGTTGTAGTCGAGGCCGCCGACGATGTTGTAGTTGTCGCCGTTCAGCCCGCCGATCAGGTTGATGCCGTGCCGCTGGCCGTCGCCATGGCTGGAGATGCCGCCGTTGACGCTGGCTTCGACGCCCTTGTAATCCTTGCGCAGGATGAAGTTGACCACGCCGCCGATGGCGTCGGAGCCGTACACCGTCGAGGCACCCTCGGCCAGCACATCGACCCGCTCGACCATGCTCTGCGGGATCATGTTGATGTCGGGATTGGCCATGCGCTGGCCATCGATCAGCACCAGGGTGCGGTTGACGCCCAGGCCGCGCAGCGAGACACGCGCGGCGCCGTCGCCGCCTTCCAGGCTCGGGCTGGCGACGCCACCGCCGTTGCTGTTGTTCTGGGTGTTGGTGGCGTTGCCGGCGATGTTCGGCAGCGCCTGCAACACGTTGCCCATGGTCGGGTTGCCGGCGTTGGCGATGCTGCTGCGGTCGACTGTGACCACCGGGCTGGAGGTTTCCACGTCGACGCGGCGGATCAGCGAGCCGGTAACCACCACGGCCTGCAGGTTCTTGGCTTTGTCCTTGCTGGGCGCCTGGCTGCTGCTGGACTGGGCGTCGCCGGTCTGGCTGGCGGTCGCATCCTGGGCCTGGATGGCGCCGGCCATCGCGAAGGCGCCCACGGTGAGTGCCAGGCGTACGGCCAGCGACAAGCGATTCAAGTCATGTTTCATGCGTTTTCCCCAAGTGGATGGCAAGTGGCCCGCTGGCCGCGAGGCAAGCGGTGGCGCCGTGGCGGTTGCTCTTTAGGGCAGCGGTCGGGCGCCGGGCGGAGACGTGGAGTGGGAGTGGGAGTGGTCACGACGTGGACGGTCGCGGCGGACGGGACGCCCCGGTGCATCGGACAACGCGTAGTTCACGAGCCATGCGGTTATGCCCCAGGTGGTCACGGTACGGCAACCATCCACGGCAGGCCTGGGAGTCCGGGTCTGCGTGGCGGCTCGCCGTGGCTCCCGGGTCGCGTCAGCGGGTGCAAGCTCGTGCTGGCGGCGGCGTGGGGACGGCGGGCCGCAGGCAGCCTAGCACGGATTTGTACAAGAAATTAACGGGCGAAATTTCCGGCGGAACGTGCCTGTCGGCAGTGGGCGGCGGCCGGCGGCGTCAGTCCCCGGTGTCATCCGTCAGTAAGAAATCGGTGAACTGGAAACGCCCGTCGCGCAGCACCGTTTCACCCTGTCGCAGCGCCAGCGGGCGGCGGAACAGCGGGCCGCCGCAGGCCAGGGTGTGGAACTCGCCGCGCTCGCCGCAGGGGTCGACGCCGGCGGGCAGGGCGTCGAGCAGGGCATCGTCGAAGGTGTGGCCGCAGAAGCTGGCGGCGAGTTGTTGCGTGTCCACGCAGCACAGGCGGGCGGCATGTCCTGCGGCCACGAAGCGGCGCGACAAGGTGGCGGTGTCCTCGCCCCAAAGCGGGAATACCGCCTGCCAGCCGTCGCGCGCCAGCTGGCGTTCGCGATAGGCGCGCACGTCGGCGAGGAACAGGTCGCCGAAGGCGCAGTGCCTGATGCCGGGCCAGCGCAGGCGTGTCTCCGCCAGCGCCTGGGCGTGCGCTTCCTCGTAGGCCGTGTTGCTGCCCGGCCAGTCCATCATCACCTCCACCAGCGGCAAGGCCAGCGCCTCGGCCTGCGCCTGCAACACCGCGCGACGGATGCCGTGCATGGCTACGCGCTGGTGGCTGCGGTTGACCGTGCTGAGCAGGCCGACTACCCGCCAGGCCGGATCGGCGCGCAGGCGCGTGAGTGCCATCAGGCAGTCCTTGCCGCCGCTCCAGGCGAGCAGGATGGGAGTGGGCGTGGCGTTCATCGTGCGCGGCTTCCGCAGGCAGGGCAGCGGTTATTGTCGCCATCGCGGCCGGGCAATTCACCCCCTGCGGGCGCGCACCGTGCGCTGCGCATCGACAGTGGCGGCAGGCAACCGCTATAAAGACTGCCGATCAGGCGGTGGAGAACGTGCGGCAAGGCGCATGCCCCGCCGCCGTTTTTCCGGGAGCAGGCAGTGAGCGAAGAAATCCTGATCAACGTGACCCCGCGCGAGACGCGGGTGGGCGTGGTCGAAAACGGCATGTTGCAGGAAGTGCACGTGGAGCGCGCCTCGAAGCGCGGCTACGTGGGCAACATCTACAAGGGCCGGGTGCAGCGGGTGATGCCGGGCATGCAGGCCGCTTTCGTGGAGATCGGTCTGGGCCGCGCCGCTTTTTTGCATGCCGCGGACATCGTGCGCCCGCCGCTGGCCGAAGGCGCCGAGCCGGCCGGCAACGGGCACGGTCACACGCCGTCGATCAGCGAGCTGCTGCACGAGGGCCAGGAGATCGTGGTGCAGGTGGTGAAGGATCCGATCGGCAGCAAGGGCGCGCGGCTGTCCGCCCACCTGTCGATCCCTTCGCGCTACCTGGTGCTGTTGCCCTACGCGCACACGCTGGGGATCTCCGCACGCATCGAGGACGAGGCCGCGCGCGTGCGCCTGCGCGAGGTGCTGGTACCGCTGATCGGCGAGCAGCCGCTGGGTTACATCGTGCGCACCAATGCCGAAGGGCAGAGCGCGGAGGCGCTGGCCTTCGACGTCACCTATCTGGGCAAGGTGTGGCGCGTGGTGCAGGAGAACGTCGCCAAAGCCAAGGTGGGCGAGCGCGTCTACGAGGAACTCTCGCTGCCGCTGCGCAGCCTGCGCGACATGCTGAACGAGGGCATCGAGAAGGTGCGCGTGGATTCGCGCGAAACCTTCGACAAGGTGGTCAAGTTCGTGCACAAGTTCATGCCCAGCCTGGATGATCGCGTCGAGCATTACGACGGCGAGCGGCCGATCTTCGACCTGTACAGCGTGGAGGACGAGATCCAGCACGCGCTGAAGAAGGAGGTGCCGCTGAAGTCGGGCGGCTACCTGGTGGTGGATCAGACCGAGGCGATGACCACCATCGACGTCAACACCGGGGCGTATGTGGGCACGCGCAACCTGGAGGAAACCGTCTACCGCACCAACCTCGAAGCCGCGCAGGCGGCGGCGCGCCAGCTGCGGCTGCGCAACCTCGGCGGCATCATCATCATCGACTTCATCGACATGGTGGACGAGGAGCACAAGCGGCAGGTGCTGCGCATGCTGTCCAAGGGGCTGGCGCGCGACCACGCCAAGACCACGGTGTATCCGATGTCCTCGTTGGGCTTGGTCGAAATGACCCGCAAGCGCACCACCGAGAGCCTGGCACGCCAGCTGTGCGAGCCCTGCCCGGCCTGCGGCGGGCGCGGCGCGATCAAGACCGCCGAGACGGTGACCTACGAGATCTTCCGCGAGATCACCCGCGCGGTGCGCCAGTTCAATGCCGAGAAACTCCTGGTGATGGCGCATCCCGCCGTGGTGAACCGCATTCTGGAAGAAGAGTCCAGCGCGGTGGCCGAACTGGAGGAGTTCATCTCCAAAAGCATACGCTTCCAGGCCGAAGAGCATTATTCGCAGGAACAGTTTGATGTGGTCTTGCTGTAAATCCGAGCACCAAGCGGCCGCGCGATGATGAAGGCTGTCCTGCAACGACGGCTTCAAATCGGCATGCGCGCGCTGGGTTGGGTCGTGGGCGTGGTGCTGATTACGCTGGCGGTGCTGATGGCGCTGGCGCAGCTGCTTCAGCCGCTGGTGCTGCGCCATCCCGACTGGGTGGCGCGCGAGCTGTCGGAAAAGCTCCATCGCCCGGTGAGCTTTGCCAGGCTGGATGGCTACTGGGCATCTGGCGGCCCGCTGTTCGAACTGCGCGATGTGGTGGTGGGCGTGCCACCGGGCGAAGCGGGCACGCCGGTACGGTTGCCGCGTGCGCAGGTGTGGCTGGACATCGGCCGCGGCTGGCTGCCGGCGCGGCATCTGCTCAATCTGCGCGTCAGCGGCTTGCAGCTCGATCTGGCGCGCGGCAAGGATGGCCGCTGGCGGGTGGATGGCATCGGCAGTGGTGGCGATTCGCAGCCGGCGGATTTCGGCCGCCTCTCGATAGCGCTGCAACTGGACGACCTGCATCTGGCCATCCGCGACGACGCCACCGGCAAGCAGGCCAAGGTGCTGGCCGAGGCGGTGCGGCTGACGCGGCAGGGGCGGGAGATTCGCGTGGGCTTGCGCCTGCGCCGCGAGGGTGCCACCGGCGTGCTGCAAGGCGCGGGACGCTTTCGCGATGACGGCAGCAGCGGGCGGCTGTGGCTGGCCGGGCAACGGCTCGATCTGGCCGCGCTGACGGCGAGCCTCGATCTGGACGGCCGCACGGTGCAGGCGGGGCAGGGCGACGTGGCCGCCTGGCTGGATTGGCAAGATGGCCGGGTGCAGCGCAGCTTCCTGCGCATCAACCTGCACGGTGTGCGCATGGCCACCGCCAGTGGCGCGCATGTCAATGTGCCGATGCTCAAGGGCGAGGCCGACCTCAGCCGCAGCGCGGATGGTTACATCTTGCGCTGGGCCGGTGCGGACAAGGGCGCGCTGGCGCTGTGGCTGCATCAGCCCGGTACGCCGCGGTTCAACGTGCAGGCGGTGGCGCGCGAGTTGCCCATCGCGCCGCTGCTGCCGTGGCTGGGCCTCGTGCCCCAACTGCCGCCGGCACTGGCCAACTGGGTGGGCACGGGCCAGCCGCGCGGGCAGTTGGATCACGCGGCGCTGGCATGGTCGCAGGCCGGCGGGCTGGCACGCCTCGATGCCACATTCAGCGGCCTGGGCATCGGCGCGGCGGGCCATATTCCGGGCGTGAGCGGTCTGGCCGGCATCGTGCGCGGCGACGCCGAGGCGATATCGCTCAGCCTCGCCGGGCAGGGCGCCACGGTGGATGCGCGGCCCACCTTCCGGCAGCCCTTCGTGTTCTCGAAACTGGCCGGCACGCTGGCGTTGTGGCACGCGGGTGACGACTGGCATCTGGGCATCGACCCACTGGATTTCGAAGGTCAGGGCTACGGCGGCCAGGCGCGCGGCGAGGTTCGCTTCCACGATGCCGGCGGCGCGCCCTTCCTCGACATCTACGCCAGCATCGACCATGGCGAGGTGCCCGCCGCCAAGCTGTTCTGGCCGGTGAGCGTGATGCCGGCCGGTACCGTGCAATGGCTGGATCGCGCGCTGGAAGCCGGCACGCTCGATCACGCTGACGCGCTGGTGCGCGGCGATCTGAAAGACTGGCCGTTCCGCCACAACGAAGGCCGCTTCGAGGCGCGCGCGCAGCTGAGCGGCCTGCGCCTGCGCTATGCGCCCGATTGGCCGGCGGCCACCAACATCCACGCCACCGCCAGCTTCATCGACAACGGCATGTTGGTGGAGGCCGACGGCGGCGATTCGCTGGGCGTGGCGGCGGACAAGGTGGTGGCGCTGATTCCCGATTTCGGCGCTGGCCTGCTCGACCTCAACGTGGATGGCCACGGCAGCGCGGCCAATCTGTTGGGCTTCGTCGCCAAGAGTCCGATTGGCCGCGCGCAGGCCAAGCTGCTTTCCACGCTGAAGTTGGCGGGCAGCGGCAGCTTCGGCTTTCATCTCGCCCTGCCGCTGGGCGTGCCCGGGCAGTTCCGGCTGGCCGGCCATGCGCAGCTGAAGAACGTGGACGTGAGCCAGGGCGACTGGTCGCTCAAGCTCGATCAACTCAGCGGCCCGGCCAGCTTCGATGGCGGCGGCTTCCACGCCGGCCCGCTGGAAGGCCGCTTCCACGGCCAGAACGCACAGGTCGACCTCGCTATCGCCGATGCCACGGGCGATCCCGCCACGGCGCTGGCGGCGCACCTCACCGGCGCCTTCCGCCTCGATGAGCTCACCCAGGGCTACCCGTCGCTGGACTGGCTGAATCCGCTGGGCAACGGGCGCAGCCTGTTCGACCTCGGCTTCCGGCTGGCGCGGCCCGCGGGTGGTGGCGAGCTCACGCAGACCCTCAGCGTGGATACCAACCTGGTCGGCATGGCGCTCACCGCGCCGGTGCCGCTGGCCAAGTCCGCCACCACGGCGTTGCCGCTGCACCTCACGCTGGGCCTGCCGCTGGCCGGCGGCGATCTCAAGGTGGCGCTGGGCGAGGTGGCGCGCGGCCATTTGCGCCTGGCCAATGGCAAGCAGCCGCTGGCCGGCACCCTGGCCTTCGGCGCGCAGATGCCGGCTGAACTGCCGGCGCAGGGCCTGCGCATCCGCGGCCATGCGGCGAAGCTCGACGTCACCGGCTGGGTGCAGCAAGCCGTCGCGCTCAGCGCGGGCGGCGCCGGCGCGGGCGGCGGGCCGCAGTTGGAGAGCGTGGACGTGGGCACCGACCACGCCGAGTGGTTCGGCCGTCCGCTGGGCGCCATGACGCTGCACGTTGCACCCAAGCCCGACGCCTTGCAGGTGGATGTGGAAGGCGCCCTGCTGGCCGGGCACTTCAGCGTGCCCAACCGCGAGCTGGACAAGCGCGGCATCACCGCCCGCCTCGATCGTCTGTACTGGCCCGGCAACCCGCCGGCGTCGCCCGGCGCGGCCGGTAACGCGGTGGCCGAAAACCCCGCCGCCACCGGCATCAATCCGGCTGCGTTGCCGCCCTTCCACCTGTGGGTGGGCGAGCTGCGCTTCGGCGAGGCGAAACTGGGCGAGGCGCGCCTGGAAACCTGGCCCACCGACCAGGGCATGCACATCGACCAGTTGCGCGCGCTCTCGCCCAGCGTGCAGCTCACCGGCAGCGGCGACTGGAACGGGTCGGCCGCCGACAGTCACACCACCATGCGCGTGCGCTTCGCCGCCGACGACCTGGGCAAGATGCTGAACGCCTTCGGCTACAACGGCCTGGTCAGCGGCGGCAAGACCGACGATGAACTCGATGCCAGCTGGCCGGGGGCGCCCTCGTCCTTCAACCTGGCTAACGCCACCGGCACGCTCGCCGTCCATGTCGACGATGGCCGCATCCCCGAGGTGGGGCCGGGCATGGGGCGGCTGTTCGGCCTGGTCTCGCTGGCCGAGCTGCCGCGCCGGCTCACGCTGGATTTCGGCGACGTGTTCGGCAAGGGGCTGGGCTTCGACGCCATCAAGGGCCACTTCCGCCTCGCCGACGGCAATGCCACCACCAACGACCTCGTCATCAAGGGGCCGGCCGCGCAAATCAGCATCACCGGCCGCACCGGCTTGCGCACCAAGGACTACGACCAGGAAGTGATCGTGCTGCCGCACGTGGGCAACAGCCTGCCGGTGATCGGTGCGGTGGTGGCGGGGCCGGTGGGCGTTGCCGCCGGCCTCGCCGTGCAGGGCATTCTCGGCAAGGGGCTCAACAAGACCGCCGGCAACCGCTACCGAGTCACCGGCAGCTGGGACAAACCGGTGATGACCCTGGTGGAAAAACACGCCGTGCCGCCGCCGGCGGTGCAGCCGCCGCTGTTGCCCGAGCCGGAGCGTCGCCCGGCCGTCACCACGCCGCTGCATGAGTCGTCGTCGCAACCCGCCGGCGCGTCGTCGTCGCCGTGACCAGGAGCCCCTCTCCCGCAAGCGGGCGAGGGGAGCAAAACAACGCGGCTTTGATTTCGCGTCCCGAACCCCCATCCTTTCCATTACCACCGCAGCGACCCGAAAACCCATGGATTCCCTCATCGCGCAAGCCCAGAGCCGCCTGCTCACCCCCGGCAGCCTCACTACCGGTGACCTGGAGCGCGTGTTCGCGCAGCTGATGGGGCCGTCCATCGACGCGGCGGATCTGTATTTCCAGCATTCGCGCAGCGAGTCGTGGACGCTGGAGGAGGGCATCGTCAAGGACGGCAGCCATTCCATTGAACAGGGCGTGGGCGTGCGCGCGATCTCCGGCGAGAAGACTGGCTTCGCCTACTCCGACGAGATCGTGCTGCCGCAGCTGCTTGAGGCCTCGAAGGCCGCGCGCGCCATCGCACAGGATGGCCGCGGTGCCGGCCAGCCGCTGGCGCTGGCTGGCGGCCGGCAGCTGTATCCCGCCATCGACCCGGTGGAAAGCCTGCCCAACCCCGACAAGATCGCCCTGCTGCGCGAGGTGGATGCCTACGCGCGTTCGCGCGATCCGCGCATCACCCAGGTGATCGTGAGCCTGGCCGCCACGCTGGACACCGTGTTGATCGCCGCCAGCGACGGCACGCTCGCCGCCGACGTGCGCCCGCTGGTGCGTCTGAACGTGCAGGTGATCGCTGAACAAGGCGGCCGCCGCGAGCAGGGCTACGCCGGCGGCGGCGGACGTTACAGCTACCGCGAGCTGATCGAGAACGGCCGCGCGCTGGCATTCGCCGACGAGGCGGTGCGTCAGGCGCTGGTGAATCTCGACGCCGTCGACGCCCCTGCCGGCCAGATGACCGTGGTGCTCGGCCCCGGCTGGCCCGGCGTGCTGCTGCACGAAGCCATCGGTCACGGTCTGGAAGGCGACTTCAACCGCAAGGGTAGCTCCGCCTTCGCCGGCCGGCTGGGTCAGCGCGTGGCCGCGCCCGGCGTCACCGTGGTCGACGACGGCACGCTGCCCGGCCGTCGCGGTTCGCTCAGCGTGGACGACGAAGGCACGCCGACGAACTGCACCGTGCTGATCGAGGACGGCATCTTGAAGGGCTACATGCAGGACAAGCTCAACGCGCGCCTGATGGGCATGGCGCCCACCGGCAACGGCCGCCGCGAATCCTTCACCGCACTGCCGATGCCGCGCATGACCAACACCTACATGCGCAGCGGCAACGCCGACCCCGAGGAAATCATCCGCTCGGTGAGGAAGGGCCTCTACGCGCCGAACTTCGGCGGTGGCCAGGTGGACATCACCAACGGCAAGTTCGTGTTCTCCGCCAGCGAGGCCTACCTGATCGAGGACGGCAAAATCACCGCCCCGGTGAAGGGCGCCACCCTGATCGGCAGCGGCCCCGACGTGCTCACCCGCGTCTCCATGATCGGCAACGACATGAAGCTCGACGAAGGCGTGGGCATCTGCGGCAAGGACGGCCAGAGCGTGCCGGTGGGCGTGGGCCAGCCCACGCTGAAGATCGATGCGATGACGGTGGGTGGGACGGCGTCCTGACCAGCGCGCCGCTGAAGCAGCGCACCCTGTCCACCAGGGACTTCCTTCGATCGTGCGAGATGCTGCTGTCCGCTGATGCGTGCATCCACCACGATCAGGCAGGTACCAGCCGCCGTCCTTGTCACGGCGTCACATTACGTCGCTGCTTCTCGCAGGAGCCCGCATCGCTGGCGATGCTCCAGGCGTTCCCGAACTTCTGCATCCCTCGCACGAAGGCCTTCGCTTACTTTTAAGACCCTTCAACCCGCTTCATGGATTGGTGAAATAGAGTTCTGAACTGCTGCACTCGGCGCAATCGCGGTAAAACTGGTTGCCTGCCTTGCGCAGGCGTGGCGTGTGCCCGGGCAGACAGGTGAACTTGATTGACGTGTTGGTTTGGCACTGGGTGCACTTGAAGTAGTAGCTGTACCTGCCATACAGGATGCTGCCTGTGCAGCTCTGACACTTCTTGCACTGAGGGCCGCTGGTGGCAGATTTCGTCGGGACAGGCAGCGTTGTGGGTTTCGCGGGTTCGACTGGATTCAAGGTGTCCGGTTCGGCCATGTGCAACGCGGGAACCGCCGTCGGCTTGCTGGCGGGTGTCGATATGCCGCTGCCAGTGGAAGGTATCGACCACGCGGTAGGCCGATGCAAGTTGACCAACTGCTGCGCCACGTCGCGTATCGTGTCGCCAGAGACGATTTTTGCCGCGGTCTTGATCAGGCCGACCAGCGCGTTTTCCTTGTCGATGTCGCGCCAGATGCGTTCCTTGATCTGATCGGCCTTGATCACGCGGCTGGTGTCGAGTTTCTTCGGTCGATCGATTCTCGCCGCGGGTGAAACCAGTACGATTGTATGGAACGCAAAGGTGATGCGCAGGCCAAGCCGCGTGGGTAGCTCCAGCGTGCTCATCGCGTCGCGCAGCACGGCAATGTGCCGTTCGTTTTGCAGTAGCGGCGACGGCATGCCTTCGTAGGTGTGCTTGTAATCGTTCCAGCGCATGAACTCGCCGTCTTCGGTGATCTTGATGCCGGCGTGGAAATGCTTGGACTCCAGCACGTAGCACTCCATCCAGCGATTGATCAGCAGGTGGTCGATCTGCGCCGTGCGGCCGTTGTGCTCCAAGCGCAGGTCGTGGATCAAGGCCCAGTTGGGAGAGGTCGCAAAGTGAAAGTCGAGCAGGTACGCCGATTCGGCCTCACCCTTGAGACCAGCCTTGCGCATGGCGAGATCCGTCGCAGCGCGCTTCGCTTCCGAGCTGGCGCCCGCCTTGGCCAATCGTTCGAGCTGTGTCAGTTCTTCGGCGTGATCGTCAGCTTGTTTAATCAACATGGTCTGCTTTCCTTGGCGGATGGCTTCGAAGGCGGATGCGCATAGAGCAGGCGTCGTCGTTCCGGAGTGCGATGTTCGCACCGGCACTTCAACGAGCAGTTATCGCTTGAAACAGTGCTCTCGGTGCCAGGCCAGATAAGTCGCATGTGGTCGCAGGTCGGGATTGGCGGGGACCCGCAGTTTTCGATCCGGCAGAATCAGTTTATCCAGATCATCGGGAACGCCATGCGGCGAGAGCAGGATGCTGTAGTCGTCGGTAAAGGTAAGCAGGCCCCGGTCGAACAACCAATGAGCGGTGCCCGTGAGGGCGATGCCGTTGCGAACGGTATCTGGGCCGTCTGCCTCTACCGAGCGGATATGCGCGGCCTGAACTTCGGGGCGACCGCCGCCGTTGATCAGGCGAAGGCCGGTAATTGCGCAGGGCGGTTTCAAGGTCCACGTGCAACATGATCAATGAATTGTTCCGGCGCTTGCTTCGGCGAGCCTCAGGTGGTCGTTGTAGACCTCCAGCGGGGTACGGAATTGATGACGCTTTCGCGGTCGGGTGTTGAGGCTGAGGGCGATCTGGTTGAGCTCGTCCTGGCTGTAGACCGACAGGTCGGTGCCCTTGGGCAGGTACTGTCGAAGCAGGCCATTGGTGTTCTCGTTGCTGCCGCGCTGCCAGGGGCTGTGCGGGTCGGCGAAGTACACCTGCACGCCGGTACGCAAGGTCAGGGCGTCGTGGTAGCTCATCTCCTTACCCTGGTCGTATGTCAGCGTCTTGCGCAAGGCTTCAGGGATGCTCTTCAGCGCCTTGCCAAAACTCTCCAGTACGTCGGCTGCGCTGGCGCTGCTCATCTTGGCCAGCACCACGAAGCCGCTGGTGCGTTCGACCAGTGTCCCCACGGACGAACGGTTGCCGGCGCCCTTGATCAGGTCGCCCTCCCAGTGTCCGGGAATCAAGCGATCCGCCACTTCCGGTGGACGTACGTGGATGCTCTGCATGTTCGGTATCTGGCCGCGTCGATCCATCCCGCGCGTGCGTGGCTTGCGCGTGCTGCGGCCTTGGCGCAGGCAGTCGATCAACTCCTTGCGCAGTTCGCCGCGCGGCACCAGGTACACCGCGGTGTAGATCGTTTCGTGAGACACCCGATAGCTCGCCGCGTCAGGAAAGGCCCTCGCCAGTATCCCGGCGATCTGCTCCGGCGACCAGCGTGCCCGCAACAGCGCCTGCACGGTTTCCCACAGCGCAGGGTCGTCCAGTTTTCGCGTCACGCGCGGTTTGCTCCGGCATTCCCGACTACGCTGATGCGCCGCCTGCGCCTTGTAGTTCGCCGGGTCGACACGTGCCCGGCGGCGCTCGCGACTGATCGTGCTCGTCGCACGTCCCAGCGAGCGGCCAATGGCACGCAGGCTGTCACCCGCCTCCAAGCGGCGCTGAATCTCCACTCGCTCTTCCAGGGTCAGTTCGTTGTACGTTCTCATCGCAACAGCCTATGTCAGAATCGGCAAGGTGTTGCACGTGGAGTTTGAGACGGCCCAGGTATTTGCATAAGCGTTACGAACGTGACGCCGGAACGCGGTGTCGCGGAATTTGCGTAGGCTGACCTGTTCTACGATGGGGCGAGCGACGTACTCTGGTACGGGTTCAGCCACCCTGTTTGCCAATTCCCAAGGTTGGGGTTGTGCATACAAGCCGGCTTGTGCGATTCGCTCGAATTCTTCCCGGGGAATCAGGCGAACGGATCGACCGAAAGCGCCTTTGTTGGTCGATCCATCTGCTTTTTGCAGGACCGACTCCCGGTATTCCGCTCCTTCGCGGAACGTGATGACTTGGTCGAACTCTAGAAAGTCACGCACCTGTGCATAGTAATGGTCAGCCCGAACAGGATCCGGTGTGATCGCTGTGACTTGAGCGATGGCGAAGTACGCCTGCCGGCCTCCGGTGCCGCTTGAGTTGGTGGAACGCCGTGGCTCGTAGTAAATGATCCAGTCGCCAACGGCCTCTTCGACCTGACGCAGATAAGTGCGGGGAAAGTGGTAATGGCGTTCGATGAGGTCATCGTAAGCAGAGCTTTCCGAAGCGGTGAATATGGCGTTGGTCATCCTGGTTCTCCCGTGTCGGCCAGATTACCAGGAGTGGTTGCGCTTCGAGATTTGCTGCCCGTTGCGCGCAAGGCTTTCGGCCTTGCGCTTGGGAGTTTTTCGCTTGCGCGCGGGGCCGGATTGGTGGCGGGCGAGGGTTGCCGGCTTGCGCTCGGGACGGAATGCCTTGCGGTTGGGGTTGGTGTACTGGCCGCTCGGGTGGAGAGCGTCGCGGACGGATGCCTTGGTGTGGCGCATGGCGTGCCTGTCGTCGTGAGTCCCGGGCCGGGGCGGCAAGCCGGGTTCGGGTCGCGAGCACCGCCGACGCCAAACCCGTAAAATAGCCGCCTCGCATGGGCTTGCCGCCCGCTCAGGATCATTCCCCGCATGAACATCATCGAAGGCGATTTCGCCACGCCCAAGGGCCGTTTTGCCATCGTCGCGGGCCGTTTCAACGGCTTCGTCGTGGAGCCGCTGGTGGCCGGGGCGCGCGACGCGCTGCTGCGCCATGGCGTGGCGGACGAGGCCATCGACCTGGTGCGCGTGCCGGGCGCCTGGGAGATCGCGCTGGCCGCGCACAAGCTGGCCAGCTCGGGCAAGTACGCGGCGGTGATCGCGCTGGGCGCGGTGATCCGCGGCGCCACGCCGCATTTCGACTACGTGGCCGGCGAATGCGCCAAGGGCCTGGCCAAGGCCGCGCTGGATGCCGGGGTGCCGGTGGCATTCGGCGTGCTCACCACCGACAGCATCGAGCAGGCCATCGAGCGCGCCGGCACCAAGGCCGGCAACAAGGGCGCCGACGCGGCGATGGCCGCGCTGGAGATGGTCAACCTGTACGGCCAGCTGTGATGCATACCAAACCCGAGGGCATCGACCTGGCTGCGCGCTCGCGTGCCCGCCGCCGCGCGTTGCAGGCGCTGTACGCGTGGCAGCTCTCCGGCAGTCACATGGACGCGGTGATCGAGCAGTTCCGCCACGAGCAGGACATGGAAGTGGCCGACCTCGGCTACTTCGAGGATCTGCTGAACGGCGTTGAGGCCCACGTGGCCGAGCTGGATGCGGCGTTGCGGCCGTACCTTGATCGCGAGGTGGCCGAGGTCGATCCGATCGAGCGTGCCGCGCTGCGCCTGGCGGCCTACGAGCTGAAGCACCGGCTCGACGTGCCGTACCGCGTGGTCATCAACGAGGCCATCGAGGTCACCAAGCGTTTTGGCGCCGACCACGGCCACAGCTACGTCAACGGCGTGCTGGACAAGCTCGCCGGCGCCCTGCGCGGGGCCGAGAAGCAAGCCGGTCGCTGAGCGGCGATGGAATTTTCGCTGATCGAACGCCTGCGCGAGCGGACCGCCTGCCCGCGCGAGGACGTGCGCCTGGGCATCGGCGACGACGCGGCGCTGCTGGCCGTGCCGCCGGGCGTGGAGCTTGCCGTGGCGCTGGACACGATGGTCGAGGGCGTGCATTTCCTGCCCGGCCAGGCACCGTTCGACCTGGGCTGGAAGGCGCTGGCGGTGAACCTGTCCGATCTCGCCGCGATGGGCGCGACGCCGGCCTGGGCGCTGCTCGCGCTGACTCTGCCCACGGCCATCGACGCCGCCGAACGCGTGGCCTTCGTCGATGGTTTCGCCGACGGTTTTGCCGCGCTGGCGCGCGAGCACCACGTGGCGCTGGTGGGCGGCGACACCACCGGCGGGCCGCTGGCCTTCAGCGTCGCCGTGCACGGTTTCGTGCCGCGGGGGCAGGCGTTGCGGCGCGCCGGTGCGCGGGTGGGCGACGCGGTGCTGGTCACCGGCACGCTGGGCGACGCGGTGGCCGCGCTGCACTTGCTGCGCGAGGGCAAGGCGCAGGTCGGCGATGCGCCGCTGCTGGAACGCATGCACCGGCCGACGCCGCGCGTGGCGGCGGGGCTGGCGCTGCGCGGCCGCGCGCATGCTTGCCAGGATATTTCCGATGGCCTCGTCGCCGACCTCGGCCACCTCTGCACGGCCAGCGGCGTGGCGGCCGAGATCGACGCGGATGCGTTGCCGCGTTCCGCCGCCCTGGTCGCGCGCTTCGGCGAGCCGGTGGCGCGCGACTTCGCGCTGGCCTGCGGCGACGATTACGAGCTGGTGTTCACCGCGCCCGAAGCCGTGGTCGCGACGATCTGCCGCGAGCTGGCGCCACTGGGTGGCGCCACCCGCATTGGCCGCATCGTCGCGGGCGAGGGCGTGCGCGTGCATGATGCGCAAGGTGCGCGGCTGCAAGCCGTTCGGCCGGGCTGGGATCATTTTTCGGTGGCGCCGTAGCGGGGCATCGCTTGCGCGCAGCCTTGCTTCCTCCCCCCAGACAGGCTTGGGGGAGAGGCTTTGAACTTCGAGTGTCGCCATGACCGCTTCCACTGAACGCAAGACCCTCACGCCTGCGCAGCGCCGCGCCTTGCTTGCCACGCCGGCGGGCTGGATCGCCTGCGGTCTCGGCTCCGGCCTCGCGCCAGTGGCGCAGGGCACGTTCGGCTCGCTGGCGGCGATCCTGCCGTGGCTGCTGCTGCGCGAGCTGTCGCTGCCCTGGAATCTCGCGGTCATCGCGCTGGGTTTCGGCCTGGGCGTGTGGGCTTGCGAGATGGCCGGCCGCGCGTTGGGCGTGGACGACCATCGCGGGCTGGTGTGGGACGAGTTTGTCGGGCAATGGATCGCGCTGCTGCCGGCCTTGCTCGCGCCATGGTGGGCGGTGCTTGCCGGCTTCGCGCTGTTTCGCCTGTTCGACGTGTGGAAGCCCTGGCCGATCCGCGTGGCCGACCGTCGCCTGCACGGCGGCCTCGGCGTGATGGTGGATGACGTGATCGCCGGCGCGTTCGCCGCCGCCGTGCTGTACGCGCTGCTTGCCGCGTTGCGGGCGTCTTGATCGCACGGCTTGCATTCGCCGCCGTCGTCGCCGCAGCATGACGGCTGCTTTCGCGCAGGAGTTTCCCATGCAATACCGCCGCCTCGGCCGTTCCGGCCTGCAATTGTCCGCGCTCTCCTTCGGCGCCTGGGCCACCTTCGGCAAGAGCGTCGACCGCAAGCTCGCGCGCGAGATGCTGGCGCTGGCCTGGGATCGCGGCATCAATTTCTTCGACAACGCCGAAACCTACGGCGACGGCGCGGCCGAGCTTCTGATGGGCGACGTGCTGGCCGACCTGCGTTTCCCGCGCGACAGCTGGTGCGTGTCGAGCAAGGTGTTCTTCGGCGCCTGCGAGAAACCGCGGCCGACCCAGCGCGGCCTGTCGCGCAAGCACGTGATCGAGGCCTGCCACCAGGCGCTGGCGCGTCTGCGCGTGGATTACCTCGACCTGTATTTCTGCCATCGGCCCGACCCCGATACGCCCATCGCGGAGACCGTGGCGGCGATGGACATGCTGGTGCGCCAGGGCAAGGTGCTGTATTGGGGCACCAGCGAGTGGCCGGCGGACGCCATCGTCGAGGCGCATCGCGTGGCCAGGGAGAACCACCTCGCCGCGCCGACGATGGAGCAGCCGGAATACAACCTGCTGCATCGCGAGCGCGTCGAGCAGGAGTACGCGCCGCTGTACCGCGACTACGGCATGGGCACCACGATCTGGTCGCCGCTGGCCTCGGGCCTGCTCAGCGGCAAGTACGACGACGGCGTGCCGGCGGATTCGCGCCTGGCGCATGCCGAATACGCGTGGCTGCATGATCGCGTGCTGGGCGCAGGTGGCGAGCGCGTGGCGAAGGCGCGTCGCCTGCGCCCGTTCGCGGACGAGCTGGGCTGCAGCACCGCGCAACTCGCCGTCGCATGGTGCGCAGCCAATCCGCACGTCTCCACTGTGATGCTGGGCGCGAGCCGGCTGGAGCAGCTGGAGCAGAACCTCGGCGCGCTGGAGGTGTTGCCGAAGCTGGACGAGGCGATGCGTGCCCGGATCGCCTCGGCGCTGGCTTGAGCGTTCCTGATGGGCGACGGTGCTTGACTGGCTTCCTGATCGGCAGTGGAACCCGGCCGACACCGCGCCGTTCGCCCTGAGTGTGGGCCCGCAGGGCCGAAGTCGAGGGGTGGGGTGTGTGCGAACGCTTCGACTTCGCTTGCTGCCGCAAGCTGCGCTCAGCGCGAACGGTCTTCCAGCTGAGCCTTGTCCAATCAGGCGGGCGTTTGACGCGATGGCGCGTCAGCCTGACGGCTCCGGTCGTCGCAGCGCGTCGGCATCTGCAGTGTGGAAGTGCCGCTTGAACGCGACCTCGCCGGCGGCTGGCTCCTCCAGCTCGCGCGCGTAGCGATGCCCGGCGTAGACCGCGTGCGCGATCAGGCCCGGCGCCTCGGCGTCGCCGATGCAGCGCACGCTGCGCAGGCCGGCAGCGATCCACTCAGCCTCGCGCAGCAGTAGCGCCTGATACAGCGCGTCATCGGGTAGGCGCGCGGTGACGGTAACCACCGCGTCGCATGCCAGCTCGCGCTGCTGGTGGGTCCATACGTCCTCGATGGCGAGCATGTTGCCGGCGTAGCCGACGACCTCATGCGATACCAGTGCCTCGATGCCGAGTTCGGCCATGCGCTTGCGCACATGGCGGTAGTCCAGCGTGTTCAGCGTCCACGGCGCGAGGCTGTCCTCGGGAGTGAGGTGGATCACCTCGCAACCGCGCAAGCGCAGCAGTTCGGCAGCGACGCTGGCGTGGTAGTAGCCGTCGTCGTCGTACACCACCACCTTGCCTTCCGGCAGGCGGCCGTCCAGCAGTTCGTCCACGGTGAATACGCGCGGGTTGTCCGCGAAGCCGGGCAGGGCGAAGCCGTGGCTGCGACCGCAGCCGTCGTGGCGCCAGTGGCAACCGGTGGCCAGCACCACGTGCTCGGCGCCGAAGTCGAGCACGTCCTGCGCGCTCAAGGTCGAATCGAGATAGACGGCTACGTTCGCCAGCTTGTGGATCTGGCCCACGCGCCAGTCGCGCACGCGCGCCCATTCGGCCAGGCCGGGCAGGCGCGACTCGCGCGTCACGCGACCACCCAGTTCCCTGCGTGCCTCGGCCAGACTCACGTCGTAACCGCGCTGGCCCAGCGCGCGGGCAGCCTCCAGTCCGGCCGGGCCGGCACCCACCACCAGCACGCGCGCGGCGCTGCGCTTCGGCGCGATGCGCTCCGGGTGCCAGCCCTTGCGCCATTCCTCGCCCATGGTGGGGTTCTGCGTGCAGCGGATCGGCGAGATGGTCATGTCGCCGGAGACGCAGACGTTGCAGCCGATGCACTCGCGGATGTCGTCGGCGCGGCCTTCCTCGATCTTCTTCGGCAAAAAGGGATCCGCGATCGACGGCCGCGCGCAGCCGATCAGGTCCAGCACGCCGCGCCTGAGCTGTGACACCATGGTGTCCGGCGAGGTGAAGCGGCCCACGCCCACCACCGGCTTGCTGGTGGCTCGCTTGACGAAGGCGATGAACGGCTCCTGCGCGCCTTCGCCGGCGAAGCGCGAGGGCACCGAGTCGTTGTACCAGGCGGCCAGGTTCACGTCCCACAGGTCGGGCAGTTCGGCCAGCATACCGACGATGTCCTGCGCCTCGGCCAGCTCCACGCCGCCCGGGCCCAGCCCTTCCTCGACGGCGAAGCGCAGCGCCACCGCGCAGGTGTCGCCGACCGCCTCCTTCGTGTCCTGCAGCACCTCGCGCAGCAGCCGCACGCGGTTTTCCAGCGAGCCGCCGTATTCGTCGCCGCGCTGGTTGCGCCGGCGCTGCAGGAAGTGCATCGCCAGCGACAGGTCGTGCGCGGCGTAGACGTAGATGATGTCCATGCCGGCGCGCTTGCCGCGGATGGCCGCTTCGCGGTGCCAGCGCCGATACTCGCGGATGTCGTGCTTCGTCATCGCGCGCGCCTGGTGCGGGTAACCGTACTTGGTCGGCTGCGGCGAGGGCGCGATCAGCACCTCGCGCGAATACAGGTTCGAGGCGGTCGGGCCGTTGTGGGTCAGCTCCAGCGCGGCCAGCGCGCCGTGCGCGTGCACCTTGTCGCACATCAGCGCCAGTGCGGGGATGTCGCGGTCGTCCCACAGCCGCGCTTCGACGTAGGGCGTGAGGTCGCCGCTGGGGTGGATCTCGCATTCCTCGGTGGAGACCACCGCCCAGCCGCCCGCGGCCTTCATCTCGCGCATCGCCGCGTGCGCCAGCGGCATCGCGTGGCCCATGCCGTTGCAGTGCGGCACCTGGAAGAAGCGATTCTTCGCGGTGACCGGGCCGATCCTCACCGGTTCGAACAGGATGTCGTGGCGGGGATCTCTCACTTGGGCGTCACTCCGGCAATGGTGCGCAGGCGCAGCCGCCGCAACGCGAACAGCGGCAAACCCGCGGCGACCAGCGCCAACGCGTACGACGAAGGCTCGCGGCCCGCGCCCACGAAGGCGAATATCACGAACAGCACGCAGATCGCCGCGACGATGGCGTTGCGGCGTGCGGCGCAGGCGGCGTGGCGGCGGCGCCAGAGCACGCCCAGCGCCAGCGCGCAGCCGAGATAAAGCGGCAGGGAGGCGGCTGTGCTCAACAGGGTGAGGAAGGTGAACGCCGCCACCAGTGACTTGCTGTAGCTCATGGCGATCAGGGCTGCGGCGAGTACGCCGGTGACGAGCAACGCCAGCACCGGCGTGCCCTGGCGGTTGGTGCGCGCGAGCACGGCCGGCAGCACGCCGTTGCCGGCCAGCGTGCTGGTGAGCTCGCCCATCAGCAAAGTCCAGCCGTTCAGCGCGCCGAGGCCGCTGATGGCCACGAAAAATGCCAGCGCGCGGCCGGAACCGGGAACGGCGTAGCGATCCATCACCAGCGCGAACGGCGCGCTGGCGTGGGCCAGTTCCTGCTGCTCGACCAGCAGCAGCGGCACGGCCGACACCACGATGTAGATGGCGGCGGCGAGTGCCGTGCCGGCCATGGTGGCGCGCGCGATGGTGCGCGCCGGGTTGTCCACGCGCGCCGCCGGCACGCTGGCCGACTCGATGCCTATCATCGCGAACAGCGCGATGCTGGAGGCCGCGGTGATCGCGCCAGCCGAGAGTGGCGTGGCGGGCAGGTGCGCGGTGTAGCTGGCTGGCGTGGTCAGCAGCAGCCAGCCGCCCAGCAGCGCGATGGCCAGCATCGGCAGGAGCTTGAGCGCGGTGGTGAGGATCTGCACGCCGCCGCCGCTGCGCACGCCGCACAGGTTGACCGCCACCAGCGCCCACAGCAGGCCCTGCGCCAGCCACATCGGCGGCAGCGCGCCCAGCGGCGGGAACACCATGGCCAGGTAGCCCACCACGCCGGTGGCCAGCGCGGCGTTGGTGATCCACACCGACACCCAGTACGCCCACAGCGCGAGGTAGGCCGGCAGCTCGCCCAGCGTGTGGCGGACATAGCCATAGGGACCACCGGCATCGGGCAGCGCGCGGGCGAGCTGCGCGAACACGCGGGCCAGCAGCAGGCAGCCAGCCAGCACGATCACCCAGCCGATCAGCGCATTGAAGCCGTAGGGGGCGAGCGACGCGGGCAGCACGAAGATGCCCATGCCGATCACGTTGCCCACCACCAGCGCGGTGCAGGTCCAGAAACCGATCTTTTTGCCGTCGCGCATGCGCAGTGCCCTGCCTGGCGGCTCAGGTGGATTCGCCGCTGGGCCCGGCATAGGCCGCGCGCAGCAGGTTGTGGAAATGCCACACGCCGCTCTCGCGTTTCGGGTTCAGCCGGCCCGCCGTGTAGGTGCCGGAGGCCAGCCCCTTCTGCACGGCTTCGCAGATGGTGATGTCCTCCTGCTGCACCTGGTCGCTGAAGCCGGCGTCGGCGTCGATGCGCGCCTGCGCGGCTGCGTCCTGCGCGTAGTAGTAGTCGAACTCCACCCGGCAGCGGTCCGGCCCCAGCGGCAGGATGCGGTTGGTCTGCAGCCGCCCCGGCATGATGTTGAGCATCACGTTGGGGTAGACGAAGTAGTAGAACGCCTCGCCATCGCCGTAGATGTCGGCGCTGTTGCGCAGCGGCGAGGACTGCAGCGAGTGCCACGGGAACAGCTCGGTGTCGTAGGCGCGGTAGTCGAGCACCTTCGACAGGCCGGGATGCACGTGCGGCAGGTGGTAGCCCTCGAGGAAGTTGTCCACGTAGACCTTCCAGTTGCAGGCGATGTCGTAGCTGTCGCGGCGCAGGTAGCGCATCGCCGAAAGGTCGATCGGCGCGATGCGCTCCTTGATCCCGCCGTAGACCGCCTCGAACGCCGGCGCGGCCTCGTCCAGGGCCACGAACACCAGGCCCTGCCATTCGTGCACGCGCAGCGGCGGCAGGCGGATGTCCTCCACATGGAAGTCGCAGGCGTCCTGCATCTCCGGCGCGCTGCGCAGCTGGCCTTCCAGCGTGTAGGTCCAGCCGTGGTACTTGCAGTGCAGGGCGCGCGCGCCCTTGCCGTCGCACAGCGCCAGCGGCCCGGCGCGGTGGCGGCAGACGTTGGGGAAGGCGCGCAGCACGCGGTCGGCGCCGCGCACCAGCAGCACCGGCACGTGACCGATCTCGCCCACCACATGGTCGCCGGCTTCCGCCAGTTGCCCCTGGTGGGCCACCAGCTGCCAACTGCGGGCGAATACCGCGCGGCGCTCCATCGCCAGCATGGGCTCGCCCGCGTAATAGCGCGCCGCCAGCGCGTGGGCATGGTCGAGCGGTTCGATGGCGGTATCGGCTGACATGTGCTGCCCCCTGGTTGGCGCATCCCTGCCGCGTGTGTCCGTCGGCAGTGTATGTCGCGCCGCCGGCCGCGGTCATGCTTCGCTGCCGCTTGCGCTGGGGCCGCGCGAGCGCCTAGATTGCGGGCAACCCTTGCGAGGACCTGCCGTTGCCCATGCCACGCGCCGCCGATCTGTTCCGATGGTTTCCGCGGAGGCAGCAGGGGTGGGCATGAGCCAGGCTGCCGTCGGCCGATCGCTGGAGGAGGCGCTGGCCGAGGCCGGGCGCGCGGTGCGGCAGCAGCCGGAGCAGGCCGCGATCCACCGCGATTACGGGCAGCTCCTGCTGGATGCCGGGCGCCCCGCCGAGGCCGTGGCGGCCTTGCGCCGCGCGGCGGCGCTGGAGCCCGCCCTGCCGCAGGCCTGGCGCCTGCTGGGCGATGCTTTGCTGGCGACGGGCGAGCCGGCTGCGGCGGCCGATGCCTACCTGCAGCATGTGCGCCATGCCACCGGTGATCCGCAGCTGATGGCCGCGGCCATGGCGCTGGTCGAGAACCGCATTCCCGAGGCCGAGGCACGGCTGCGCGCGCACCTGAAGCTGGCGTCCACCGACGTGGCGGCGATCCGCATGTTCGCCGAGCTGGCCGCCCGCCTGGGGCGCAACGAGGATGCGCTGAGCCTGCTTGAACGCTGCCTGGAGCTGGCGCCCGGTTTCGTGGAGGCGCGGCGCAACTACGCCCTGGTTCTGCATCGCGGCAACCAGCCGGAACGGGCGCTGGCCGAGCTCGAATGCCTGCTCGCCATCGACGCCCAGGATGCCGCCAGCCGCAACCTCAAGGCGGTGGTGCTGTGCCGTACCGGCGATTACGACGCGGCGATCCGGCTTTACGAGGAGTTGGTGCAGGCCCATCCGGAGCAGCCCAAATTGTGGGAAAGCTTCGGCCACGCGCTGAAGACCGCCGGCCAGCTCGAACGCGCCATCGCCGCCTACCGGCGCAGCCTGGAACTCCAGCCGTCCTTCGGCGACGTGTGGTGGAGCCTGGCCAACCTCAAGACCTTCCGTTTCAGTGTCGACGACCTGGCCACCATGCGCGCGCAGTTGGCGCGTGCGGATCTGGCCCAGGACGACCGCCTGCACCTGGAGTTCGCCATCGGCAAGGCGCTGGAGGACGCCGGCGAGTACGAGCCCTCGTTCCGCCACTACGCGCGCGGCAACGCGATCCGCCGCGCGCAGCTCGACTACCGCGCCGACGACACCAGCGCGCGGGTGCGCTACATCCGCGAGCACTACACGCCCGGGTTCTTCGCCGCGCGCGCCGGCGGCGGCTGCCCGGCGCCCGACCCGATCTTCGTGGTCGGCCTGCCGCGCGCCGGTTCCACCCTGATCGAGCAGATCCTCTCCAGTCACAGCCAGGTCGAAGGCACGATGGAGCTGCCCGAGGTCACCTCGATCACGCGGCTGCTGCGCCAGCAGGGTGCCGTCGGGGAGGCGATGCCCTACCACGCGGCGCTCGCGGCGCTCGATGGCGCCGGCCTGCGCCAGCTCGGCGAGCGCTACCTCGAACGCACGCGCATCCAGCGCAAGACGTCGGCGCCGCTGTTCATCGACAAGATGCCGAACAACTTCATGCACCTCGGCCTGATCCACCTGATGCTGCCCAACGCGAAGATCATCGACGCGCGCCGGCATCCCATGGCCTGCGGCTTCTCGGCCTTCAAGCAGCATTTCGCGCGCGGCCAGGGTTTCAGCTACGACCTCGCCGACATCGGCCGCTACTACCGCGACTATGTGGCGCTGTTGGCGCACTTCGACGCGGTGCTGCCCGGTCGCGTGCATCGCGTGGTGTACGAGCGCATGGTGGAGGACACCGAGGGCGAGGTGCGCCGGCTGCTCGATTACTGCGGCCTGCCGTTCGAGGCCGGCTGCCTGCGCTTCTTCGAGAACGCGCGGCCGGTGCGCACGGCCAGCTCGGAGCAGGTGCGCCAGCCGATCTACCGCGAGGGGATGGAGCACTGGCGACATTACGCGCCGTGGCTGGAGCCGCTGGAGGCGGCGTTGGGGCCGGTGCTGGCGAGTTATCCCGCCGTGCCGGCAGGGGGCGACAACTGAGCGGCAAGTCATTGCACATGATCTTGACGACCGTTCGTCAAAAGTGGGTTCTGTGGTCTTTTCTGGGGAGAAATCATGAACACGAAGAAGTCGCAACGCACGGCCCATGCGGCGCGGGTTGCCTTGAACCGATTGCCGTTGACCGCCGCGATCTGCCTGGCCATCGCCGCGCCGGTGCTGGCGCAGGAGACGGCGCCGCCGGCCAAGCCAGCCTCGGCCGCGACGCCCGCCAAGACGGACGCGAAGCAGAAGCCGGTGGTGCTGGCCGAGGTGACGGTGACCGCGCAGAAGCGCACCGAGAACCTGCAGAAGGTGCCGATCAGCATGGACGTGCTGGAGAACGACCAGCTCGAGTCCCTGCACGTGCAGAGCTTCAACGATTACGTGAAATACCTGCCCAGCGTCACCTTCCAGCAAGGTGGCGGCGGCATCGCCACCGGCCCGGGCTTCGCCACCATCTACATGCGCGGCGTGGCCAGCGGCGGCAACACCAACCACTCGGGCTCCTCGCCCAGCGTGGGCGTGTACCTGGACGACCAGCCGGTCACCACCATCCAGGGCCCGCTCGACATCCACATGTACGACATCGCCCGCATCGAGGTGCTGGCTGGCCCGCAGGGCTCGCTGTACGGCGCCAGCGCCGAGGCCGGCGCGTTGCGCATCATCACCAACAAGCCCGACCCCAGCGGTTTCGCGGCCAGCTACCAGCTCAGCACGGACAAGGTGGCGCACGGCGGCGTGGGCTTCACCACCGACGGCATGGTGAACATTCCCCTGGCGCCGAGCACGGCGCTGCGCGTGGTGGGCTGGCACGAGCACGACGCCGGTTACATCGACAACAAGGCCGGCTCGCGCACCTTCCCGGTGTCGGGCATCACCGTCAGCAATGCCGACAATTGCACGCCGGGGCCGCTGCTGCAGTGCTTCGGGCATGCCCGCAACCACTACAACGACGCCAACACCAGCGGTGCGCGCGCGGCGCTCAAGATCGACCTCAACGACGACTGGTCGATCAGCCCCACCCTGATGGGGCAGCAGACCACCAGCAACGGCACGTTCGCCAGCGATCCCTCGGTCGGCAAGCTCGCCGTGACCCACTTCTACCCCGAGCACGTGGACGACCGCTGGTGGCAGGGCGCGCTGGCCGTGCAGGGCAAGATCGGCATCTTCGACCTCACCTACGACTACGCCCACCTGAAGCGCAACCAGGAGGAAGCCACCGACTACAACGACTACTCGTTCTGGTACGACACGCTGCTCCAATACGGCGCCTACCTGCACGACAACAGCGGCGCGCTCATCAACCCGTCCGAGTTCATCAGCGACCGCGACCACTACACCATCAACAGCCACGAGCTGCGCATCGTCTCGCCCGCCACGGATCGCCTGCGCCTGGTGGGCGGCCTGTTCTGGCAGAAGCAGAAGCACGACATCATGCAGGACTACCAGATCAACGGCCTGGCCGATGCGCTCTCGGTGCCGGGCTGGCCCAACACGATCTGGCTGACCAAGCAGATGCGTTACGACTACGACGAGGCCATCTTCGGCGAGCTGTCCTACGACATTATTCCGGACACGCTGACCGCCACGGTGGGCGGGCGCTATTTCCGCAGCAAGAATCAGTTGTACGGTTTCTACGGCTTCAGCAAGGGCTTCTTGCCCAGCTCCAGCTACGGCGAGGCGGGCTGCATCAGCAGTGTGCCGTTCGAGAGTGCGCCCTGCCTGGACTTCAACAAGAGCGTGCGGCAGAGCGGTTCGCTGGGCAAGTTCAACCTCACCTGGAACCTCTCGAAGGACGCGATGCTCTACCTCACCCGCTCCGAGGGCTACCGCCCTGGCGGCGTCAACCGTGCCGGCCAGCAGCCGCCCTACCAGCCGGATTTCCTCACCAACCTGGAGCTGGGCTGGAAGACTTCCTGGTTCGACCACCGGCTGTCGTTCAACGGCGCGGTGTTCCGCGAGAACTGGAACGACTTCCAGTTCAACATCCTCGGCCCCAACGGCCTCACCATCATCAAGAACGCCAACTCGGCGCGCATCGATGGCTTCGAGTCGCAGTTGGGCTGGATGGCCACCTACAACCTCAACATCAGCGCGGGCGTGGCGCTCTACAACGCCAAGCTCACCGCCAACTACTGCGGTTTCACCGACGCCAACGGCAAGCCGGTCACCAGCTGCGCCACGCCGCAGGCGCCCAAGGGTACCCAGTTGCCGATCACCCCGCGCTTCAAGGGCAACCTGGTGGCGCGCTACTCCATCGACCTGGGCGAGAACGAAGGCTACGTGCAGGCCGCGTTCACCCACGTGGGCAAGCGCACCACCGATCTGCGCCTGCAGGAACGCAGCCTCTTGGGCGACCTGCCGGCGTACAACTCGGTCGACCTCTCGGCCGGCTTCCAGAAAAACAGCTGGACGCTGGACGTCTACATCGACAACCTGTTCAACAAGCTGGGCACCACGTACAAGTTCACCGAGTGCGGGGTGACGGTCTGCGGCGCGCACGGCGTGGTGTCGCAGTACCCGAACGGGCAGGTCTACACCGGCGTCACCCAGCCGCGCACCTTCGGTATCCGCTTCAAGCAGGACTTCTGACCGACGACCGCAGGCCGCCGGTCAGGCGGGCCATGGATGGCCCGCACGTCGGACCAGCGCATGCGCTGGCCCGACGGAGCGGAGCCCGCGCGCAGCGCGGGCGCAGCGAGCTCAGGGAAGCGCATGGATGCGCTTCCCGGGGCATAAGCAAGCGCTGTTGCTCTACCCCGGCAGACCGCGCGCAACCACCCAAGCCCCGGCAGCCGCCGGGGCTTTTCGCATGCGTGCCGCCAGTCTCCGTCCGCTGTCCGCGCAGTGTCCGCGGACACCGGTTTTTTGCAGTATGGAAACAGCAAGTCGCTGAAACATAGTATGTTTTTCCGTATCGCTGGCTTGGCACGCGGATTGCTGAAGCCCAAGTGCAACGCCGCACTGTCCGCGGCCGGGGAACACACGATGATCCGCGACACTTCCGCGCAGGACCGCTTGGTCGAGGTCAAGCCCAACAAGAAGCGCCGCATGCTGCTGATCGGTGGCGGCGCGCTCGCGCTGATCGTGCTGGCCTTCACCATGCCATCCATCCTGCGCCTGTTCTCCGCCGATGCCTCGGTGAGTGCGTCGCGCCTGGCCTTCGCCACCGTCGAGCGTGGCGCCTTCGTGCGCGACATCGCCGCCGAGGGCAAGGTGGTGGCGGCCAACAGCCCCACGCTGTACGCCACCTACGGCGGCGCGGTGCGGCTCAAGGTGCATGCCGGCGACGCGGTGAAGAAGGGCCAGGTGCTGGCCGTGGTCGACAGTCCCGAACTGCGCAACAAGCTGGCGCAGGAAGAGAGCAACGGCGACGCGATGAAGGTAGCCTGGGAGCGCGCCAAGATCGACGCGCGCAAGCAGGGCGCACAGCTGCGCGAGGCGTTCGAGAACGCGAACATCGACCAGCAGACCGCCGCACGCAACCTCGACCGCTACCAGAAGGCCTTCGCCAAGGGCGCGGTGTCCAGCATGGACGTGGATCGCGCCAGGGATACGCTGGAAAAGGCGCAGATCGCCACGCGCCAGGCCCAGTCCAATCTCGGTCTGGACAAGGACAGCCTGGGCTTCGACATCCAGGCCAAGCAGCTCGCCTACGGGCGTCAGCAACTGCTGGTGCAGGACCTGCAGCGGCAGGTGGACGATCTCAACGTGAAGTCGCCGGTGGACGGCCAGGTCGGCCAGTTGTTCATCGCGCCAGTGGCCACCGTGGCCAAGGACGCGCAATTGCTCAGCGTGATCGACCTCACCGCGCTGGAAGTGGAAGTGAAGGTGCCCGAGAGCTTCGCGCGCGACCTCGCCATCGGCATGACCGGCGAGATCAGCGGCAACGGCAATACCTGGAAGGGCCTGGTCAGCGCCATCTCGCCCGAGGTGGTCAACGGCGAGGTGGCCGCCCGCGTGCGCTTCGAAGGCGTCACGCCCAAGCAGCTGCGGCAGAACCAGCGCCTGTCCGTGCGCATCCTGCTCGACCAGCGCGACAGCGTGCTCACCGTGCAGCGCGGCTCCTTCGTCGACGAATCCGGCGGCGCGTACGCCTATGTGGTGAAGGACGGCATCGCGACGAAAACGCCGATCCGCGTGGGCGAATCCAGCATCGACAAGGTGGAGATCCTGCAGGGCCTGAAAGCAGGCGACCAGGTCGTGATTTCCGGCACCGACAGCTTCAAGGGCGCGCAAAGGGTAGCCATCGCGCGTTGAATTTCTCCCCTCTCCCTCCGGGAGAGGGTGCCCGTAGGGCGGGAGAGGGTACGGGGCTTGCGAGGGAGTCCATCGCAAGTCCCGCACCCTCTCCCCAACCCCTCTCCCGCAAGCGGGAGAGGGGCTCCAAAGAACCACCATTCACCACCACCGAAGGACGCATCACCATGCTCAAGATGACCCACCTGTCCAAGGTCTACCGCACCGAAGTGGTGGAAACCTACGCGCTGCGCGACTTCAACATCGACGTGAAGGAGGGCGAGTTCGTCGCCGTCACCGGGCCGTCCGGCTCGGGCAAGACCACCTTCCTCACCATCGCCGGCCTGCTCGAAACCTTCAGCGGCGGCGAGTACCACCTCGACGGCATCGAGGTGAGCAACTTGAACGACAACGCGCGCTCGAGGATACGCAACGAAAAGATCGGCTTCATCTTCCAGGCCTTCAACCTGATCCCCGACCTCAACGTGTTCGACAACGTGGAAGTGCCGCTGCGCTATCGCGGCATGAAGGCGCCCGAGCGCAAGCAGCGCATCATGGAGGCGCTCGAACGCGTCGGCCTGGCCTCGCGCCACAAGCACTACCCGGCCGAGCTTTCCGGCGGCCAGCAACAGCGCGTGGCGATCGCCCGCGCGCTCGCCGGCTCGCCGCGCCTGCTGCTCGCCGACGAACCCACCGGCAACCTCGACACCCAGATGGCGCGCGGCGTGCTGGAACTGCTGGAGGAAATCCACCGCGGCGGCGCCACCATCGTGATGGTCACCCACGACCCCGAACTGGCCGCGCGTGCCCAGCGCAACGTGCACGTCATCGACGGCCAGGTGGTGGATCTCGCCGAGGAGCCGCGCTTCCACACCCACACCGCGGCCCATGCCGCCGCGGAGTGAGCCCGCGCTCGAATGCTCGCCACGATGCGCGTGAGGGCTGCGCTTGAACCTGCACTTGACAGCATCGGGGGAGTAGGACGGCGTGCAGTTGCCTTGCTCCCCTCTCCCTCCGGGAGAGGGGGCGGGAGAGAGGGTACGGGGCTTGCGGCAAGGCCGAAGTGCCCCTCACCCCAACCCTCTCCCCCAACGATGGAGCCGTTGGGGGAGAGGGAGTTCGAATCAAGGAGACGTGGAATGTTTGGCTACTACATCGACCTGGCGCTGCACAGCCTCAAGCGCAACAAGGCGCTCACCGCGCTGATGGTGCTGGCCATTGCGCTGGGTATCGGCGCGGCCATGACCACGCTCACAGTGCTGCATGCGCTTTCCGGCGACCCGCTGCCGGGGCGCAGCGGCGCGCTGTACCACCCGCAGCTCGATCCGCGCGACGGCCAGGGCTACATCCCCGGCAAGACGGGGCCGATGGGCCAGGTGACCTGGATCGACGGCATGAACCTGCTGCAGGCCAAGCGCGCGGATCGGCAGGCGCTGATGAGCGGCGGCAACGTGGCGGTGCAGCCGGACGACGGCACGCTTGATCCGTTCTACGAGGATGCGCGTTACACCACTGCGGATTTCTTCCCGATGTTCGGCGTGCCATTCCGCTACGGCCACGCCTGGAATGCGGCGGACGACGCGGCGCATGCGCGGGTGGCGGTGATCACCAGCCAGCTCAACGACAAGCTGTTTGGCGGCATCGACAGCAGCGGCAGGACGCTGTGGCTCGATGGCGCGGCCTTCCGCATCGTCGGCGTGGTCGGCACCTGGAACCCGAATCCGCATTTCTACGATCTGAACGGCAGGAGCTACGGCGAGAACGAAGGCGTGCTCGTGCCGCTGTCCATCTCGCAGGACATCGGCATGGCCCATGTGGGGAACACCGATTGCTGGGGTAATGGCGGCGCCGGCCGGACCATCGACCACAACGCCCCGTGCGCGTGGTTGCAGTTCTGGGTGCAGCTGGACAATCCGGCCAAGGCGGCCGCGTACAGGGAATTTCTCGTCCACTACTCCGAACAGCAACGGGCACTGGGGCGTTTCGGCCGGCCACCCAACGTGGCGCTGCGCAACGTGATGCAGTGGCTGGACTACAACATGGTCGTGCCGGACGACGTGCGCCTGCAGACCGGGCTGGCGTTCGGCTTCCTGCTGGTGTGCCTGGTGAATACGGTGGGCCTGATGCTGGCGAAATTCCTGCGCCGCGCCGGCGAGCTGTGTGTGCGCCGCGCGCTGGGGGCGTCGAAGCAGGCGCTGTTCGCGCAACTGCTGGTGGAGTCTGGCGTGGTCGGCCTGGTCGGCGGCGTGGGCGGCCTGCTGCTCGCGCTGGCCGGCTTGTGGCTGGTACGCCGGCAGCCGGCGGACTACGCGGCACTGGCGCAGCTCGACCCCGCGATGCTGCTGGTCACCTTTCTGCTGGCGCTGGCAGCGAGCCTGCTCGCCGGGCTGCTGCCGGCATGGCGGGCTTGCCAGGTGGCGCCCGCCCTCCAGTTGAAGAGCCACTGACATGGAACTGCGACCGATCTTTTCCACGTTGCGCCGGCACAAGACCACGGCGTGGCTGCTGATCCTCGAAATCGCGCTGACCTGCGCCATCATCTGCAACGCGGTGTTCCTGATCGGACAGCGCCTGCAACGGCTGAACCTGCCCAGCGGCGTCGCCGAACACGAACTGGTGCAGCTCCAGCTTGGACAGATTGGCAAGAACCCGGGCGCGAAGGCGCAGACGGCCACCGATCTGGCGGCGCTGCGGCAGATTGCCGGGGTGCGCCAGGCGGCCATGGCCAACCAGTTGCCCTTCAACCTGGGCACCGACTCCAACGGCAGCCTCATGCTCGACCCGCATCAGCAGCGCGGTACGGCACAAGTCGCGGAGTACATGGGCGGGCCCGGCCTGCTGGCCACGCTGGGCACGCGGCTGGTGGCGGGGCGCGGTTTCCAGCCCGGCGAATATGTCGATTTCGACACGGCGGTGAAGGCGCTGCACGACGGCGACGCGCGCGGCTTGCCGCAGCAGATCATCGTCACGAAGGCGCTGGCCGAGCGGCTGTGGCCGGGGCAGGATGCGCTGGGCAGGACGGTGTATTTCGGCAACGCCTTGCCGTTCCGCGTCGTCGGCGTGCTCGACCGGCTGGCGCGGACGAAGCAGCTGCAACTGGGCGCCCAGTACAGCGTGGTGTTGCCGATACGCATGACAGCGGCCGACGGCGCCAGCTACCTCCTGCGCACGGCGCCGCAGGATCGTGCCGCCGTGCTCAGGGCCGCTGCGGCCAAACTCAAGCAGCTCGATCCGCGCCGCGTGGTCGTCGTGAAGCAGACCTACGACGAGGCGCGCCGCACGTTCTTTGCCGGCGATCGCGCGATGGCCGGCATCCTGGTCGGAGTGATCGCGGCGTTGCTCGTGGTGACCGCGCTGGGCATCACCGGCCTCGCCAGCTTCTGGGTGGGCCAGCGTCGCCGCACCATTGGCGTGCGCCGTGCGCTTGGCGCCACGCGCGGCGACATCCTGCGCTACTTCCAGACCGAGAACTTCCTGCTCGCCACGCTCGGCATCGCGCTGGGCATGGTGCTGGCCTTTGGGCTCAACCTGTTCCTGATGACGCATTACGAACTGCCGCGGCTGCCGGGCATTTACTTCCCGGTCGGCGCGCTGGCGCTGTGGCTCATCGGCCAGCTCGCCGTGCTCGGCCCCGCGCTGCGCGCCGCGCAGGTGCCGCCGGTGGTGGCGACGCGGAGCGTGTAGTTGCTCTCTCTCCCCTCTCCTTCCGGGAGAGGGGCCGGGGGAGAGGGTGCGGGCTTGCGGCAAGGCCCAGGCACCCTCTCCCCCAACCCCTCTCCCGCAAGCGGGCGAGGGGGGTGATGTGAGGCCTCTCGCGCAAGTGGCGAGGGGAGGAATGCTGGAGCTTGCAGCGGCGATGGATGCGCCTGCTTGAACCCTCTCCCCCGACGATGGAGCCGTCGGGGGAGAGGGAGTCCAAACCTGAAGGAGCGAACGATGTTTGCCTACTACCTCGAACTGGCCCTGCGCAGCCTCAAGCGCAGCCCCGGCCTCACCGTGCTGATGGTGCTCGCCATCGGCTTCGGCGTGGCCGCCTCGATGACCTCGTGGTCGGTATTCCGCGCGGTGTCGGGCGATCCGATCCCGTGGAAATCCGCGAAGCTGTTCGTGCCGCAGATCGACAACTGGGGGCCGAACGGTCGCAGCCCCGACGGCGAGCCGCCGAACGCGATGGACTACACCGACGCCATGGCGCTGATGCGCGACCACCGCGCGAAGCGGCAGTCCGCGATGTACCAGATCTCGCCTTCCATCGTGCCGGCGGAGGCGAACAAGCATCCGATCAACGTCAGCGGCCATGCGGTGTACGGCGAGTTCTTCCCGATGCTGGATGTGCCGTTCAAATACGGCAGTGGCTGGAGTGCCGGCGACGACGCCAGCCGCGCGCAGGTCGTGGTCATCAGCGACAAGCTCAACCAGAAGCTGTTCGGCGGCACCAACAGCGTGGGCAAGAGCGTGCGCATCGAAGGCCACGACTACCGCGTGACCGGCGTGCTGGACGACTGGAATCCGCAGCCGCGCTTCTACGACGTGGTCAACTCGGGCGGCTTCAACAGCCAGACCGATGACGTGTTCCTGCCGTTCCAGACGGCCGTCCAGGCGGATCTCCAGAACGACGGCAACACCAACTGCAACGCGGTGCCCACGGAATCCGGCTTCGTCGGCCTGCAGCATTCCGAATGCGTGTGGCTCGCCTATATGGCGGAACTGGACGATGCGGCGGCGGTGGAGGCCTACCGCGACTACCTGCTGGGCTACGCGAAGGAACAACAGCAGGCCGGCCGCTTCGGCTGGGCGCCGAACAATCGCCTGCGCGACTTGCCGTCCTGGCTGGACAGCCAGCACGTGGTGCCGCCCGACACCAAGGTGTCGCTGATGGTGGCGCTGGGCCTGCTGCTGGTCTGCCTGGTCAACACCATCGGCCTGCTGCTGGCGAAGTTCCTGCGCCGCAGCGGCGAGATCGGCGTGCGTCGCGCGCTGGGGGCGCCACGGCATGCGATCTACCTGCAGTTCCTCACCGAGGCAGGCATGGTCGGCGCGGCGGGCGGCGTGCTCGGCCTCGCGCTTACCTGCGTGGGCGTGGCCAGCGTGGGCTGGGTGATGCCCAAGGACATCGCGGCGCTGGCGCGGCTGGACGTCTCGCTGCTGGTGCTCACCCTGCTGGTGGCGGTGGTCGCCACCATGCTGGCCGGCCTCTACCCCACCTGGCGCGCCTCGCGGGTGCAGCCGGCGTGGCAACTCAAGAGCAACTAAGGATGGCGGCGCATGCAGGTGGTTTCCCGTTCGTCCTGAGCGTAGGCCCGCAGGGACGCACGCGGAGAGTGGACATGGATGGCCACGGCTTTGGGGGGCGAGGAAGTCGAAGGACAGCAGCGCTTCGACTCCGTTCGCTGCGCTCTCTACGCTCGGCGCGAACAGATTTGGGCCGATTCGTTTTCCATCCAGTACATTCCCGGAGCAAAGCACCATGAAACTCCATCCCATGATCGCCTCGCTGCGCAAGCACAAGGCCGGTGTGGTGCTGATCGCGCTGCAGATCGCGCTGACGCTGGCGATCGTCTGCAACGCCATCTTCATCATCGGCTCGCGCGTCGGCCGGGTGAACCGGCCCACCGGGCTGGACGAGCAGAACCTGTTCCTGGTCAGCCAGCAATGGGTGGGCGCGCCCAGCGCCGACACGCCGGACGGCGTGGCCAAGCTCGACGCCATGCAGAAGGAGGACCTCGCCGCGCTGCGCGGCCTGCCCGGCGTGGCGTCGGTGGCGCCGATCAACTCGATTCCCCTGCTCAATTCGGCATGGACCGGCACGGTGTCGCTCAAGCCCGATACCCGGCTCGGCGACAGGAGTGGCAACGTGCGCACCGCCTACTACTTCACCGACGAGCAGGCGCTGGCGACCCTGGGCGTGAAGCTGGTGGCCGGCCGCAATTTCACGACGGCGGAGGTGCAGCACCAGGGCTTTCGCGACAACCTGCCGCGTCCCGTCGTGATCGTCACCCAGACGCTGGCGGACAAGCTGTTCCCGCATGGCGACGCGGTGGGCAAGGCGATCTACAGCGACGGCAGCGGCACGCCCAGCACCATCGTCGGCGTGATCGCGCGCATGCAGGTGCCGTCCACCAGCAGTTGGGCCAATGACTTCACCTGGAACTCCACCCTCATACCCACCCGGCTGGATGGCGGTTCCGCGCGCTACGTGGTGCGCGCCCGGCCCGGCCAGCTGGCGGCGGCGATGAAAGCGGTGGCGCCCGCGCTGTACCGGGTGAACCCGCTGCGCGTGCTCGACGACGACAGCGTCAAATCGTTCGCCGACATCCGCGCCAAGGCCTACCGCGCCGACGTGGGCATGGCCGTGCTGATGGGCGTGATCTGCCTGATCCTGATTGCCGTCACCGCCGCCGGCATCGTCGGCCTCACCAGCTTCTGGGTCGGCCAGCGCCATCGCCAGATCGGCGTGCGCCGCGCGCTGGGCGCACGCAAGGTCGACATCCTGCACTACTTCCAGCTGGAGAACCTCCTGATCGCCGGCAGCGGCGCGATGGTCGGCATCGTGCTGGCGATCGGCCTCAACCTGTGGCTGATGCGCCTCTACCAGATGGATCGCCTGCCGCTGGCCTACAGCCTGGCCGGCGTGGTGGCAGTGCTGGTGCTGGGCCAGTGCGCCGTGTTCGTGCCCGCGCGGCGCGCCTCCAACGTGCCGCCGGTCACCGCCACACGGGCAGCGTGATCGCTTGCCCCTTTCCATGCGGAAGGGAGCGCTTTGCTCCCCTCGCCCGCTTGCGGGAGAGGGGCCGGGGGAGAGGGCGGGGCTTGCGGCAGGGCTCAAGCGCCCTCCCCCCCCAACCCCTCTCCCGCAAGCGGGCGAGGGGAGTTCAATCAAGGAGACGTGGAATGTTCGGCTACTACCTCGACCTTGCCCTGCACAGCCTCAGACGTAACAAGGTGCTCACCGCGCTGATGGTGCTGGCCATCGCCGTGGGCATCGGTGCGTCGATGACGACTCTGACGGTGATGCACCTGCTCTCCGGCGATCCGCTACCGGGGCGCAGCGCGCACATCTATTACCCGCAGGTGGACCCTTCGCCCGACCCCGACCCGAAGCACCGACCGTGGGACATGATGGACTACCGCTCGGCGACGGATCTGTGGAGCGCGCGCCGCGCCGACCGCCAGGCGCTGGCAGCGCATGCCGCGCTCAAGCTGCGCGCGCCGGCGACGAACCTGCCGCCGCTGCTGGCGCCGTCGCTGGCCACCACAGGCGACTTCTTTCCGATGTTCGCCGTGCCGTTCGCCTACGGCCGGGGCTGGAGCGCCGCCGACGATGCGAAGAGCACGCGCGTGGTGGTGATCTCCGACGACCTCAATCGCAAGCTGTTCGGCGGCACCGACAGCGTGGGCCGCACGCTGCGACTGAAGGACAGCGACGTGCGCATCGTAGGCGTGCTCAAGCCGTGGCGGCCGTCGCCGGTGTTCTTCAACGTGGCCGGCGGGCGCTTCACCAACGGCGACACTGGCAGTTTCTACGGCAAGACGGAAGACGTGTTCCTGCCGCTGGGCACTGCGCGGGACATCGCGCCCACCGACCTGCAGCCGTTCACCTGCTGGGGCAGGTGGGACGTCGGCAACCAGCCGCTGGAAAACTCGCCCTGCCTGTGGGTGACGCTGTGGGTGCAGCTGGACAGCGCGGCCAAGGTCGCCGACTACCGCCATTTCCTCGCCGGCTACGCGGCGCAGCAGAAACAACTCGGCCGCATCGCCAATGCCGACAACACCCGCATGATGAGCCTGATGCAGTGGCTGGATTTCAACCGTGTGGTGCCCAGCGACGTGCGCCTGCAGACCTGGCTGGCGTTCGCCTTCCTCGCCATCTGCCTGTGCAACACGGTGGGCCTGCTGCTGGCCAAGTTCCTGCGCCGCTCGGGCGAGATCGGCGTGCGCCGCGCGCTGGGCGCCACGCGCCGCGCGGTGTTCGCGCAATGCCTGGTGGAGGCGGGGCTGATCGGCCTGATCGGTGGCGTGGGGGGCTGGCTGCTGTCGCTGTTCGGCCTGTGGCTGGTGCGTCGGCAACCAGTGGAATACGCCAGCCTGGCGCACCTGGACGCGCCGATGTTCCTGGCCACCTTCGCGCTGGCCGTGGCGGTGAGCCTCGTCGCCGGCGCCTTGCCCGCGCTGCGCGCCAGCCGCGTGGCACCCGGCCTGCAACTCAAGGTCTTGTGAGGGGAATGCCATGCAGATTCGATTGATCCTCGCCGCGCTGCGCAAGCATCGCCTCGCCACCTTGCTGATCGCAATGGAAATCGCGCTGGCCTGCGCGGTGCTGTGCAATGCCTGTTTCCTGATCGCGCACCGCCTCGAACTCACCCGCGTGCAAAGCGGCGTGGACGAGGCCGCGCTGGCCGTGCTGCAGGTGGGCGGCTTCGACCCGACGCAGTCCGCCGACCTCAACGCGCGCATGGTCGCAGGGCTACGCGCGATTCCCGGCATGCAGTCGGTGAGCGTGGTCAACACCGTGCCCTTCGGCGTGCCGAACGGCAACACCGGCGTCACCCTGGATGCCGCCGGCAAGCGCTTCGGCGGCGTGGTGGGCCTCTACCTCGATGGCCCCGGCAGCTTCGAGGCGCTGGGTCTGAAGCTGGTGGCGGGCCGCGCGCCGCAGGCTGAGGATTTCCGGCCGATGGACACCTTCGCGCCCAAGGATTCGCAGGTGCTGGTGAGCCGCACGCTGGCCGAGCACCTGTGGCCCGGCGAGAACCCGCTGGGCCGGGAGTTCTGGAGCGGCGGCCTGCATTTCCGCGTGACCGGCGTGGTGGCGCACATGGCGCGCCCCGGCGCGGGCGAGGGCGGCACCGGCACCATCGAGTGGTCGGTGTTCGTGCCCACGCTGCCGGGGCCTGGCCTGACCGGCACCTACCTGTTGCGCGCCGACCCGAAGGGCCTGCCGCGTGTGCTGCGCGACGCCAAGGCGGCGGTGGCGACCACCGCCCCCGACGTGGTGCTCGACCATGACGCCAGCCGCAGCCTTTCCAACCTTCGCGAACGCTACTTCCGCGGCGACCGCGTGATGGTCGGCATGATGGTGGGCGTGATCGCCGCGCTGCTCGGCGTCACCGCGCTGGGCATCGTGGGCCTGGCCAGCTTCTGGGTGGCGCAGCGGCGCAAGCAGATCGGCATACGCCGCGCGATCGGCGCCACGCGCGGCGACATCCTGCGCTACTTCCAGACCGAGAACTTCCTCATCGTCACGCTGGGCATCGCCATCGGCATGGCGCTGACTTTCGCGCTCAACGTGGCGCTGATGCAGTTCTACGAGCTGCCGCGCCTGCCGCTGGTCTACCTGCCGGTGGGCGCCGTGGCGCTGTGGCTGCTCGGCCAGCTCGCCGTACTCGGCCCCGCACTGCGCGCCGCCAACGTGCCACCGGTGGTGGCGACCAGGAGCGTGTGATGAAGGTCGGTAGATCCACCTCCATGCGTAGGAGCCCGCTGGCGGGCGATGCTCCGGCTTTGATCCATCAGAACAAAGGCATCGCCCGCGAGCAGGCTCCTACCGGAAGCGCGGCGCCTTTTGCGAACGCAGGAGATTCATGATGTTCGGTTACTACCTCGACCTGGCGCTGCGCAGCTTGAAGCGCACGCCGATCCTCACCGGCCTGATGGTGCTCGCCATCGGCCTGGGCATCGGCGCGTCGATGACGATGGTCACGGTGTTGCATGTGATGACCGACGATCCGCTGCCAGGGCGCAGCGCGCACTTGTACACGCCGCATCTCGATCCGTTGCCGCTGAATTCCAAGCGCAGGGACGGCAGTCCCGATGCCAGCGACAACCTTACCTGGCCCGACGCGATGGCCTTGCTCAAGGCGGATCGGGCCACGCGGCAGGCGGCGATGGCGGGCGGTTCGCTGCTGGTGCGTCCGACGCGCGACGGCTTGCGGCCGTTCGATGTCGACGGGCGTTACGCCACGGCGGATTTCTTCGTGCTGTTCGGCGTGCCGTTCGAGCACGGCCAGGGCTGGTCGGCGGCGGACGATGAGGCGCGTACGCACGTGGTGGTACTCAGCGATGCGCTGGAGCGCAAGCTGTTTGGCGATGCCACTGCCGTGGGCCAGATGGTGCGGTTGGGCGACAACGATTTTCGCGTGATCGGCGTGGTGGCTGATTGGGAGCCGCAGCCGATGTTCTATGCCGACGCCTCGGCCAAGCGTTACAGCGATGCCGACCAGTTCTTCCTGCCGTTGTCCACGGCGGCGGATTTGAAGCTGGACGTCAACGGCAACTTCAGCAGTTGGGGCGAGGATCACGCCGATACGCGCGTGACCAGCCCGACGACGACCTGGCTGCAGTTCTGGGTGCAACTGGACAGCCCTGCGCAAGTGGCGGCGTATCGCCAGTATCTGGTCGACTACTCCGCGCAGCAGAAAGCGCTCGGCCGTTTCCAGCGGCCGCCGACGAACACGAAGCTGTACAGCCTGATGGGCTGGCTGGCGCACGAGAATCTGGTGCCCAACGACGTGCGCTTGCAGCTGTGGCTGGCGCTGGGCTTTCTGTTCGTGTGCCTGCTGAACATCGTGGCGCTGCTCCTGGCCAAGTTCCTGCGGCGCAGCGGCGAGATCAGCGTGCGTCGCGCGCTGGGCGCAAGGCGGCGGGATATTTTCGTGCAGCTCGGCATCGAATCCGCCTTGATCGGCGTGGCCGGCGGCACGCTTGGCCTGGCCATTGCGCAGCTCGGCCTGTGGAGCATCCGCCAACGCCCGGACGACTACGCCAGGCTGGCGCAGATGGACGCATCGATGCTGCTGGGTACGCTGGCCATGGCCATTGTCGCCAGCGTGCTCGCCGGCATGCTGCCCGCATGGCGCGCCTGCCGCGTGCCGCCCGCGCTGCAGCTCAAAACCGTATAGGAGCGCGCTTGCGCGCGATGGCGCCGGCTGAGCCGGCCCCCGTCCCGGAGAAAGAATCCATGCAAATCCGCCCCATCCTTTCCACCCTTCGCCACCATAAGCTCACGGCCATCCTGCTGACGTTGCAGGTGGCCTTCACCTGCGCCATCGTCTGCAACGTGGTGTTCATGATCGCCAACCGCGTGCATCGCATCAGCGTGCCTACCGGCATCGTCGAAAACGAGCTGTCGGTCATCCGCAGCAAGGGTATCGAGAAGGATGCGAGCCCTGTTGCGCAACATGCGGCTGACCTGGCTGCCCTGCGCGCGATTCCCGGCGTGCGTTCCGCCGTGGCGGTCAGTTATTCGCTGCCGCTGAACCAGGACGAGTCATCCGCTGGCATGTGCCCGAGCAAGCAGGCGCTGGATCGCGCGATCCAGCGCAATACGATCGACGGCAGCGGATGCATCGAGCCCTCCATCTACGACGGCACGCCCGGCCTGGTCGACACGCTGGGCCTGCGCCTGGTCGCGGGGCGCGACTTTCAGCCGGACGACTACGTGAGCAAGGGCAAGCCCGCCGTGGTGATCGTCACCCGTGCCCTGGCGCAGCATTTGTATCCGGGCAAACAGGCGCTGGGGCAGAGCATGTACGACGGCGACAACTACTTTCGCATCGTCGGCATTGTCGACACGCTGCTGCGACCGAGCCTGCGCACGTCGGGCGTGGATGGCGACAGCATGATCTGGCCGCAGTTGCCCGACCGCGCCGGTATCACCTACGTATTGCGCAGCGCGCCGCAGGATCGTCAGCGCGTGCTCAAGGCGGCGGAAGCCGCGTTGTTCAAGGTCAGCCCCAGCCGCCTGATCAATCCGAAACAGATGCAGACCTACACGGAAATCCGCGCCGCCTATTTCCAGCGCGACACCACCATGATCGGCCTGCTGATTGCGTCCGCGCTGGGCCTCTTGTTCGTCACCGCGCTGGGCATCGCGGGGCTGGCGAGCTTCTGGGTGCAGCAGCGCACGCGCAGCATCGGCATCCGCCGTGCGATAGGTGCCACGCGCAGCGACATCCTCACCTACTTCCAGACCGAGAACTTGCTGATCGTCGGCGCCGGCATCGTGCTCGGCGTTCTACTGGCAGTGCTGCTGAACCTGCTGCTGATGAAACACTACGAACTGCCGCGCCTGCCGCTGTGGTACCTGCCGATCGGCGCGCTGGCGCTGTGGGTGCTGGGGCAACTGGCGGTGCTCTCGCCCGCGCTGCGCGCCGCGCGCGTGCCGCCGGTGGTGGCGACGCGCAGCGTGTGAGGTCGATTTGCTCCCCTCTCCCATTTATGGGAGAGGGGTCGGGGGGGGAGGGTGCGGGGCTTGCGGCAAGGCCCAGGCACCCTCTCCCCCAACCCCTCTCCCGCAAGCGGGCGAGGGGAGCAGTGAGTGGCCTCTCCCGCAAGCGGGCGGGGGGTAGTCGCACCCAGCCAATCTAGCCAAGTATGCTAGCCTTGTTGTGCAAGCCAACGACGCGACAGGTGCCTCATGCAAACGAATGTACTGGACGCCAAGAATCGCCTTTCCCAGCTCATCAAGTCGGCACAGGCGGGCGAGGAGGTGGTGATCGCCAATCGCGGTGAGCCGGTGGCGAAGCTGGTGGCGGTGCCGCGCAAGGGCGCGCGGCATGCCGAGCCGGGTAGCCCGGAAGCCATCCTTGGCTGGCTGGAAAGCCGCAAGCTGCCTGACTACGCGCGGCGCAGCGCCAAGGAGATCAACGCCGATATCCGGGAGGCGCGGGATTCATGGGATTGATCTATCTGGATACCTGTCTGCTGATCTATCTGACCGAGGATCACCCGCAGTGGTCAAGGCGCGTTGTTGCAGCGATCACCAAGGCGGGCGGTGCGCGCTTCGCCATCTCGCCGCTGGTCAAGATGGAATGCCAAGTGGGCCCGCTGAAGCGTGGTGATACGGTGTTGCAGCGTGAGTACGGCGACGTGTTTGCGGTGTTCGCGGTGCTGGCCATGCCCGAGCAGGTGTTTCTGCAGGCGGCGCAATTGCGCGCGCGCTTCGGCTTGAAGACACCCGATGCCCTGCACCTGGCTTGTGCCCAGCATCACCGCTGCGAATCCCTGTGGACAAACGACCATCGCCTGGCGAAAGCCTCGCATGGCTTGGCGCGCAAACTTCCAGCGTGAGGCGTCTTGCAACCTTTTCGATCCGCGCCGCATCCATGCGGACATGTGCAGGAAATCCATGCGTACCGTACTGATCGTCGACGACAACCCGGCCGTGGGCGAGGCGCTGTCGCTGCTGCTTTCGCTGCACGACATCCGCCCGCTCATCGCGCTGAATCAGCCCGAGGGACTGGCGCTGCTCGCGAGCGAGCGGGTGGATGTGGTGATCCAGGACATGAACTTCACCGCCGACACCACTTCGGGCGAGGAGGGCGTGGCGCTGTTCCGCGCGATCCGCGAGCGGCATCCCGACTTGCCGGTGATCCTGCTCACCGCGTGGACGCATCTGGAGACGGCGGTGGAGCTGGTGAAGGCCGGTGCGGCCGATTACCTCGCCAAGCCCTGGGACGACCACAAGCTCTTGGCCACGGTGGAGAACCTGCTGGAACTCTCCGAATCCACCCGCGAGATGAGCCGCGCGCGGCGCGAGCGCCGCCGTCGCCGCGAGGTGCTGCAGAACACCTACGAGCTGGATGGCCTGGTGTTTGCCTCCGAGGCGATGGCGCGCACGCTGGAGCTGGCCTGCCAGGTGGCGCGCGCCGAGGTGCCCATCCTCATCACCGGCCCCAATGGCGCGGGCAAGGAGCGCATCGCGGCGATCGTGCACAAGAATTCGCTGGTGAAGAAGGGTTCGTTCGTGGCGGTGAACTGCGGCGCGCTGCCGGGCGAGCTGATCGAGGCGGAGTTGTTCGGCGCCGAGGCCGGCGCCTACACCGGTGCGAACAAGGCGCGCGAGGGCCGCTTCGAGCTGGCCGACGGCGGCACGCTGTTCCTGGATGAGATTGGCAACCTGCCGCTGCCGGGTCAGATGAAACTGCTGCGCGTGCTGGAAACCGGCCAGTTCGAGCGCCTCGGCTCCGGCAAGACGCGGCAGGCCAAGGTGCGCGTGCTGTCCGCGACCAACGCGGATCTGAAGGCGATGATCCGCGCCGGCAGCTTCCGCGAGGATCTGTACTACCGCCTCAACGTGATCGAAGTGAACCTGCCGCCGCTGGCCGAGCGCAGCGACGACGTGCTGCCGCTGGCCGAGCACTTCCTCGCCGGGCGTGCCACGCTGGGCGATGCCGCGCGCGAGGCTCTGCTGGCCTATCCGTGGCCGGGCAATGTGCGTGAACTGAAGAACGCCATCGAACGCGCGGCGCTCTTGGCCGGCGGCAAGCCGATCACGCCCGAGGGGTTGAACCTGCCGCAGGTCGCAACGTCGGTAACGCGCGATCTCGACGAGCCGGGCCGCGAAGCGGTGGAAAGCGCGCTGGCCAAGGCCAATGGCGTGGTGAGCCGCGCGGCGCAGACGCTGGGTTTGTCGCGGCAGGCACTGTATCGACGGATGGAGCGTTACGGGCTGGCGGTTGCGTCATGATCTACCTGGCCTGGCACCACACTGCAGGAGCACGCTCGCGCGCGATGAAGCCTTTGACGAGGTGCCAGACATCGCCCGCAAGCGGGCTCCTACGGTGAGCATGTTTTGGCGAGGTCACTGATGCTGCGCGCTCTGCACTCGCTGCAATTCCGCCTGACCCTGCTGCTGTTGCTGGCGGCGGTGATCGGCGCGATGGTCTATGCCGGCATCGTGCAATGGCCGCTGCCGCAGTTCATCGCGTGGTTGCACAGCGATCTGGCCATCACGCTGCGCGTGCCCACGCAGCTGGGGCGCTACGGTGGGTTTGCGGTGAGCGTGGCGGTGCTGCTGCCCTTGGCGTGGTGGCTGGCGCACCGCGCGCTGGCGCCCATCAGCAAGCTGCTGCGCGCGCTGGAAGGCGCGGTGGCGAGTTACCGCGATGGCGATTTCAGCTTCTCCATCGCAGCAGATCGGCGCGACGAGCTGGGCGAGCTGATCCGCATGCACAACGCGCTGGGGCACACCTTGCGCGAGCAGCGCCAGCACCTGGCGCAGCGCGAGCTGCTCTTGGAAACCGTGGTGCAGAACACGCCGGTGGCGCTGGTGCTCACCGACGGCGTCGGCCGCGTGGCGTATTCCAACCTCGCCGCGCGGCATCTGTTCAACGAAGGAAAGAGCCTGCACGGGCTGGATTTCGCCGGGCTGTTGACCGCGGTACCGGAGGCGCTGCGCCATGCGGTGGCCGGCGGCGAGGATGCGCTCATCAGCGTGGAGATGGGCGGCGAGGAAGAAACCTTCCATCTCTCGCAGCGCGCGTTCCGCCTGCAGGGGCGGCCGCATCGGCTGCACCTGTTCCGGCGCATGACGCGCGAGCTGTCGCGGCAGGAAGTGGCCACCTGGAAGCGCGTGATCCGCGTCATCAGCCACGAGCTGAACAACTCGCTGGCGCCGATTTCCTCGCTGGCGCATTCGGGCGCGGAACTGGCGCGGCGTGGCGACCTCGAACGCCTGCCCGGCGTGTTCGCCACCATCGGCGGCCGCGCGAAGCACCTGCACGGCTTCATTGCCGGCTACGCCAGCTTCGCCAAGCTGCCCGCGCCGCGCGTGGCCCAGGTGGCCTGGCCGCCGTTTCTCGATGCGCTGGCGCTGCATTGCCGCTTTCGCCTGGAGGGCGCGCCACCGGCCTCGCCCTGCTGGTTCGATCCGGTGCAGGTCGAGCAGGTGCTCATCAACCTGGTGAAGAACGCGCACGAGGCCGGTGGGCCGGCGGACGAGGTGCGCCTGGTGCTGCACGACGCGGGCAGCGAGCTGCACATCGAGGTGCTCGACCGCGGTCCGGGCATGAGCGACATCGTGCTGGCGCAGGCGCTGTTGCCGTTCTATTCCACCAAGCGCTCCGGCACCGGACTGGGCCTGGCGTTGACGCGCGAGATCGCCGAGGCGCATGGCGGCCGCGTGCAACTGGCCAATCGCGAGGGCGGCGGCTTGCGCGTGAGCCTGCGCCTGCCGCAACCGGCGTCGCGCTGATACGCGTCCGCCGGCAGGAGCCCGCTGGCGGGCGATGTTGTCGCCCTGATGCATCAAGGCAGGAGCATCGCCCGCGAGCGGACTTCTACGCTTGGTCGCGCGCGGGGAACCACATGCTGGCGTCGGGTTGGAACGGCCGCGGGTGGATGCCGAGCAGGCGTTCGAGTTCATCGTTGTCGGCGATGAGGTCGGCTTCCAGCCGTTGCAGCGGGCCGCGCAGCCGGCCGGGGGCGAAGCGCTGTCCGGCGCGCAACAGCCAGGCCGGCAGCGGCACGGGCAGCGTGGCGCGCGGCAGGCCGTCGCGCACGCGGGCGAACATGGCGGCGGCGCTGAGCCGCTCGCCGCCGCCGATGGCGAGGATGCGCCCGGCGCTGGCCGGACGCTCCAGCGCGGCGAGCACGGCCAGCGCGATGTCCGCGGCATGCACCGGCTGGCGCAGGCCGCGTCCGGCGGGCAGCGGGAACACCCGTGTGCGCAGCGCGCGGCGGGCGATGGGGCTGAGGCTCTTGTCCAGCCCGGCGCCGTAGACCAGGGTGGGGCGCAGCACCGTCCACGGCGCGCCGTGGCGGTCGCAGGCGGCGGCCAGTGCCGTCTCGCCGTCGCGCAGTTGCCGGGCGATGGCGCGCTCGGCCGGCACGTCGGAGTCGCGCTTGGTCTGCGCGCTCATCGAGCTGGTGGCGATCACCCGCGGCGGTTCGCCGCCGAAGTCGGCGCGTGCCAGCCACTGTGCGAACGAATCCAGCGGGCCGAAGCTGATGACGGCCGACGGCCGGGGCAGCTCGCGTGGCAGGTCATCGGGCAGGCTGCCGTGCAGCCAGCGCATGCCGTCTTGCGGCGCGTGCGCGCGGCGGCTGACGGCGAGCACGGTTTCGCCGCTGGCCACGAGGCGGGGCAGCAGGAAGCGGCCGATCTGGCTGCTGCCGCCAAACACCAGCACGGTCATCAGCTGCCCGCTTGCAGGCGCGCGGTGAGCTCTTGCAGGCGCGGACGGTTGGGCGCGAGCTTGCGCGCCTGCTCCAGCGATTGCGCGGCGGCGGCGCGGTCGCCTGTGGTGAGTTGCTGGTTGGCGGCGTCCAGCCAGGCGTCGGCCAGGTGCTGGCGCAGCGGGCCCAGCGAGGCATCGCCCGGCGCGAGGTCGGCGAGGTTGGCCAGCATGTCGCCGGCATGTGCCAGCTGGCCGGCGGTGAGCGCCTGGTCGAACAGCTTGCGCACCGTGGCGGGCAGGGCTTCGAGGCCTTGCTGGGCCTGGGCGTTGTTGCCGTCGATGGCCAGCGCGTTGCGGTAGAGGTCGTAGGCGCAATCGCCCGGCGGCATCATGATGTCGCCGCGCTGCAGGGCGACCTGCGCACGCTGCAGGAGCTGCGCGAGCTGCGCGTTTTGCGCGGGGGACAGCGGCGGATGCAGGAAGCCGCCGTCGGCGGCAGCGGCGTGGTTCGCGCCGGTCGTGTCGCCTGCGCTGGCCGGCTTGCCCGCGGCCGCATGGCTGCCCGCCATGCCCTGCAGGCGGGCGCGCGCGGCGGCGAGGTCGGCGGACTTGGGCGCCAGCGATTGGGCGTGGTCGAGCAGGGCGGCGGCCTGCGTGGTATCGCCGGCGTCGAGCGCGGCATTGGCTTGCACGGTGAGCGCCTGCGCGACCTGGCCCAGTCCGGCCTGCACCTGCGGGTTGTCGGGGGCGAGCGCCTGCGCCGCGCGGTAGTAGGCCAGCGCGGTGTCGTTGCCGGGGCCATCGATGCGGCCGGCGCGCAGCGCGGCGTCGCCCTGCTGCAGCGCCGTGTCGAGCGCGGCGTTGTCCGTCTGGCCGGCTTGGGTGTGCGCGGCGCGCAGGCCGGGCAGAGCGGCGTTGTTGGGCTGCAGCGCGGCGAGTTGTTCGATGGTGGTTTCGGCGGCGACGTTGTCGTTGGCGTCCTGCGCCTGCCTGGCTTGCGCGGCCAGCGCGTCGCCCACCTGGTCCAGGCCGTGGCGGGCCACCGCGTTGCCGGGATCGGCCGCCAGCACCTTGCGGTACAGCGTGCCGGCGCCCGCCGCCCCGCTGTACTGGCCTGCCGCGAACGCCTGTTGCGCCTGCTGCACCAGCGCGTCCACCGGCACGCCGGCGTTGCGGCGCGCGGCGATCATCCGGTCGAGCTGGTCGACGTCGCTGCCGCCGCCCAGCAGTTCGCGCGCCACGGCGGCGGCCTGCGCGGCCTCGTCGAGCTTGCCGGCCTGCAGCGCCGCATCGGCCTGCGACACCTCGGCCATGCCGACCTGGCGCAGGCCGTTGCGCGCGACGTCGTTGTCCGGCTCCAGCGCGGCCGCCGCCTGGAACAGCTCGCGCGCGCTGCTGCCGTCGTTGCCATCCAGATGGCCTTGCTGCAGGGCGGCCTGGGCGCGGCCGAGCACGTCGTTGAAATCGGTGCGCGGCAGCATGCCGCCCAGCCAGCCGCGGCCCAGCCACAAGGTGAGCAGCGCCACGACAAGCGCGCCGAGCAGCGCGGGCAGCCGCCAGCGGCGGCGCGTGGGCGAGCCGGTGCGCGCTTCGCGCGGGGCGGCTGCCGGCGTTGCCTGCCGTGCGCGGTGGCCGGGGGCGTCGGTGGCGAGCGCGTCGAGTTGGCCGAGGTCGCCCAGGGTGGGCTCGGTACGCCCGTACGCGTCGGGTTCGGGTGGGTCGCGGCGTTCGCTCATGCGGTCGGGGGAGCCTGGAATCGAAGGCTGTCTAGGGGAAGTGCGGGCATGGATGGCTGCCCATGTGATCTTCGCGATCCCGGCGCGCGGGAGGGATCGCGAGAGCGAGGCAACTCTAGCATCGCCCCGGCATGCCGCCGCGTGTCGCGCGGATGCGCGTTCAGGCAGGCGTGTGCGAGCCGCCGACGCGGCGGGCTTCCATCACGTTGGGCAGTGCCACGAGGCGGCCAAGCAGGCTGGAGAGCTGCTCGAAATCGCGCACGCGCAGGGCAAAGCGCATTTCCACCTCGCCGCTGGCGGCGAAGGCGCGGGTGGATGAGGCGAGGATGGGCGTGTTGGCGTTGCTGATGACGTTGGTGACGTCCTTCTGCAGGCCCTTGCGGTCGTAGCCGCGCAGCTCGATGTCCACCTCGTAGGCCTGCGCGCCGGCCTTACCCCAGGCCACCTCGATCACGCGGTCGGGCTCGCGCTTGCCCAGCCGCGCCAGCGCGGCGCAGTCGGCGCGGTGCACCGATACGCCGCGGCCCTTGGTGACGTAGCCGCGCACCGGGTCGCCGGGCAGCGGCTGGCAGCAGCGCGCCAGCGTGGTGAGCAGGTTGCCGATGCCTTCGATGCTGAGTGCGCCGGGGTCGCGCGCCGGCGCCGGGCGCGCGGGTGCAAGCGGGACGACGTCGGCCTCGACGGGCGGTTGCGCGATGTCCTGCAAAGCGTGCGCGATCTGGCCGGGGCTAATCTCGTTCAGCGCCAGCGCGACCAGCAGTTCGTCCTGGTTTTTCAGGTGGAAGTGCGCCGGCAGCTTGGCGATGTCCGCCTCGGGCAGGGCGAGGCGTCGGCGCTCGCGCTCGAACATGGCGCGGCCCACGGCGAGGTTGGCGTCGTGGGCGAGGCGGCGGAACCAGGCGCGCACCTTGTCGCGGGCGCGCGCGCTGTTCAGGTAACCGTGGTGCGGCGAGAGCCAGTCGCGGCTGGGTTCGGCCAGCTTGGCGGTGAGGATTTCCACGCGGTCGCCGCTCTGCGGCTGGAAGGTGAGCGGCACGATGCGGCCGTTGACCTTGGCGCCGCGGCAGCGGTGGCCCACCTCGGTGTGCACGTGGTAGGCGAAATCCAGCACGGTGCCGCCGTGCGGCAGGTCCACCACTTCGCCCTTCGGGGTGAGCAGGTAGACGCGATCCTCCATCAGCTCGGTCTTGAGCCCGGCGGCGAGCGCGCCGTCGTCTTCGCCGCGTGTGTCGAGCAGCTGGCGCATCCAGGCGATCTTGGCTTCGAACTCGGCGTCGGCGCCGCCGCCTTCCTTGTAGCGCCAGTGCGCGGCCACGCCCAGCTCGTTGTCGTGGTGCATCTGGTGGGTGCGGATCTGCACCTCCAGCGTCTTGCCGCGCGGGCCGATCACCGCCGTGTGCAGCGAGCGATAGCCGTTGCCCTTGGGCCGGGCGAGGTAGTCGTCGAACTCGCGCGGCAGATGCACCCACAAGGTGTGCACCACGCCCAGCGCGGCATAGCAATCGGCGACCGAATCCACCAGCACGCGCACCGCGCGGATGTCGTACAGCTCGGTGAAGGCCACGCCCTTTTTCTGCATCTTCTTCCAGATGGAATAGATGTGCTTGGGGCGGCCGGCGAGGTCGGCCTGGATGCCTGCCTCGCGCAGCGCGGCGTCCAGCGCGGCCAGCGATTCGGCGATGAAGGTTTCGCGGTCGGCGCGGCGTTCGTCGAGCAGGTGCGCGATGCGCTTGTAGGTGCCCGGCTGCAGGTAGCGGAAGGCGAGGTCTTCCAGCTCCCACTTGAGTTGCCAGATGCCCAGGCGATTGGCGAGCGGGCCGTGGATGTCGCGGGTAAGCCGCGCCAGCGCGAGGCATTCGGCTTCGGGCAGCGCCGTGGCTGCGCGCATGCGCGCGAGCTGGCGCGCGAGCAGCGCGAATACCACGCGCAGGTCGCGGATGATCGCCAGCAGCAGGCGGCGCAGGCCTTCCGAACCGTTGGCCTGGGCGTGTTGGGCGTGCAGCGTCCACACTTTTTCCGCCGCTTGCTGGCCTTCCACCAGCCGGCGCACGTCGGCGGGCAGGGCCGGTGCGCGCTCCTGCCACAGCGCGGGGTCGGCCTGCGCCAGCGCGAACCACAGCGATGCGGCCTGCGTGGCGGCGTCGCAGCCGAGCATGGCGAGGGTGTCGAGCACGTCGGCGCATTCGGCCTCGTCCAGCGGGCGCGTGGCGCTGGCTTCCAGCGCGACGGCCAGGACGGGGGCGAGCGCGTCGGCGCGGTCGTGCCAGGCTTGCAGGCGGGTGGGGTGCGGATGTGCAGTCATGGTGGCAGTGTCGGGACGGCAGTCATTCTAGAAGTTTGCGTGGTGCTTGGCTTCGTCGCCCCGCGGCCGCAGGATCGCGGCATGCCCTTTACCGCCCAACCGCAGGATCGACCCATGCAAACCCGCTTGCGCACCTTCGCCGCCGCCTTGCTGCTGGCGTTGCCACTGACCGTGTTGCCGGCGCGTGCGCAGCAGGCCGACGGCTTGCAGCAGCGCATGGGCGCGGCGGATTTCAAGGCGGCCGGACTGGACAAGCTCAGCCCGCAGGAGCTGGCGCACCTGGAGGCCTGGCTGGCCGCGCATCCCGAAGTGAAGGTGCGCGAGGTGACCTCCGCCGGCCAGCCGGTGTTCTACGCCGGGCACGCCAAGCGGGAGAAATTCGAGGCGCATATCGCGGGACATTTCTCCGGCTGGAACGGGCACAACCAGTTCACCCTGGACAACGGCCAGGTGTGGAAGCAGGTGGGCTCCGATGCGCCGCAGTGCATGTCGGCCGACAACCCCAGGGTGAAACTGAAACCCTCGATCATGGACAGCTGGCTGATGTACGTGGTCGGCTGCAACGACACCGTGCACGTCCAGCGGGTGCGCTGAAGGCCAGTGCGCAGCGCCGCCGGCTGGCGGCGTCATCCCGTCGTGTGCGTCGCCGCCGGCTGGCGCGCGCGGTGCCGATGCGCTGTTGCGGCACGATCCGGCGTGCCGGCATCCGGCGCCGGTTGGCGGGTGGTCAACCAGTGCCGGCGGAAGCTTGCCGCATCCAGCGCCGGACTGATGAGGTGGCCTTGCAGGCGCGTGCAGCCCAGGCCGACGAGGGTGTCCCGCTGCGCCAGCGTTTCCACGCCCTCGGCCACCGTCTCCAGTTGCAGCCGGCGGCCGATGTCGACGATGAAACCGGCCAACGGGTTGGCGACGTCGGGGCGCAGGTCGCGCACGAAGGCGCGGTCGATCTTCATTTCGTGCAGTGGCAGTTGCTGCAGGTAGGACAGCGAGGAATAGCCCGTGCCGAAATCGTCCAGCGACAGCCGGAAGCCCAGTTCCGCCAGCTGGCGCAGGCTGCGCCGAGCGGCCTCGAAATCGCTCAGCAGCGTGCTTTCGGTCAGCTCCAGCGTCAGCGCCGCCGGCTCGATGCCGGCCTCGCGCGCATGCGCCGCGACCTCGTCGACAAAACGCGGATTCACCAGTTGCCAGGGGCTGACGTTCACCGCCAGGCGCAGCGCCCCGGCCACGCCGCACAGGCGCCACGCGCGCAATTGATGACAGGCCGTGGCGATCGCCCAGTCGCCCAGTGCGTGGATCAGGCCGGTTTCCTCGGCGATCGGGATGAAGCGGTCGGGCGCCACCAGGCCCAGCGTCGGATGGCGCCAGCGCAGCAGGGCCTCGGCGCTGACCAGGCGGCCGTCCAGGCTGGTTTGCGGCTGGTAGTGCAGCGCCAGTTCGCCGTGTTCCAGCGCGTGGCGCAGGCCGCGTTCCAGTACCAGGCGCTCGTCGGCGTCGTGCTGCATCCACGGCTCGAAGTGGCGTGCCGTGTGGCGGCCAGCCGCCTTGGCGCGGTACAGGGCGATGTCGGCGCGGCGCAGCAGGTCGGCGGTGTCGACGCCGGCCTCGGGGTAGGCGGCGATGCCGATGCTGGCGCCGACGCCCAGCACCAGGCTGTCCAGGGTCAACGGCGGCGCGAGGTGGTCGAGCAGGTGCCGGGCCAGTTGCCCCGCGGCCGCGGCGGCCGCGGCGTCGTCGTCCTGATCGGCCGCCAGCAGCACGGCGAACTCGTCGCCGCCCAGGCGCGCCACGCTGGCATGCGCGGGCACGCTGGCCAGCAGGTGGTCGGCGATGGCCGCCAGCACGCGGTCGCCGACATGGTGGCCCAGCGCGTCGTTGATGGTCTTGAAATTGTCGAGGTCGAGCAGCAGCACGGCGCCATGGCGGCCGGTGCGCGAGGCCGTTTGCAGCAAGTCGGCCAGCTGCTGTTGCGCGTGCAGGCGGTTGGGCAGGCCGGTCAGCGCGTCGTGCCAGGCCACGTGGCACAGGTCGTCCTCGGCGCGCTGCCGGATCGCCGCTTCCTGGCGCAGCCTGGCGCTGGCTTGTTCGAGTTGCGCCGCGTGCACGTGCAGGCGGTCGACCAGCCACAGCCCCATCAGCAGCACGAAGGAGAGGAAGGCGAAGGCATCGGTGGCCGGGTAGGGTATGTCGAAGGCGTTGATCGCCACCGTGCTCCACAGCAGTGCGGAGAACTGCGCCAGCAGGCAGGCGAGCAGCATGCCGCCGCGCAGGCGTTCGCCGCTGGCCCACTGGCGCGCGCCACGGTACATGGCCCAGAGGAAGACGGCATAGCTGAAAAGGTAGAACAGGTTGCCCAGCGGGTTGTCGGCGCCGTCGACCGTGTACAAGGTTTCGCCCCACGGCAGGCGCAGGCGCGGCGGCGCGTACAGGGCGTGGTTGAGCAGCGTGCCCGGCTCGATCAGGTTGGCCACGGACAGCGCAGCGGCCAGCAGCAGCACGGCGGCCAGGCCGGGGCGCCACACCGGGCGGGCGGTGTAGTTGCCGACGAACAGCACCAGCGCGGGCAGGGCGATCAGTGCGGCGCCGACCACCACGTGCAGCCCCAAGGTGGCCTGCGCCAGCGAGGCGGCGGTGTAGATCACGACGCGACCGCCGGCGAGCGCGGCGAGGCAGAAGCACAGCAGGGCGAAGGCCGAGGCGGTGCGGTCGGTCTTCTGGCGCAGGCCGATCAGGAGGAATTGCAGGCCGGCCGCGAACGCCAGCGCCGCCGCCGCAACCAGTGCGGTGGTGAAGTAGCCGAAGCTGATGCCTGCGCTCATGCCTGTCAACGTGCCGACCTCGCCGCCGCGCGCTTCCTGCGCGCAAGCGCCCGTGGCGCGACGGCGTCACGGGCGTGCGGTATCTGGATTGAGGGCCTGCCGGAGCTGTGAGGACGGCGGTGGCAGGCGGGGGAAGCCGCCAATTCTAGCAGGTGCGCCGTTGCTACCGGACGACGACGTATGGTCGCGGGGCCGCGCGGCGGCTGGTGGTTCAGCTTCGGCGTCCGGCCAGCGGCGCGGATGGACGCGTGCCGGTCACGCCGGTGAGCGTTTCCGCGGGAAACGGAAACCCTGCGCGTCGGTGAGATCATCCGTCGACCGCCGCGGCCAGGGACGCCCGCCGATACCTTCGCGACGACGTCCGGTTTTCCACTGGCCTTGATCGGCCCACCGGTGGCGGGTTCAGCAGCAGCGCCCGCCGCCGCCCTTGTAACGCGCCTCGGTGCGCTCGCGGTAGAACTGCGCGTAGCTGGGCACCGGGCGCTCCGGGTGGTGCTCGCGCAGGTGCCGCACGTAGGTGTCGTAGTCGGGCAGGCCGCAGCACAGGCGGGCGGTCTGCACCGCCCACTTGCGCAGGGCCGTGAAGCGCGTGGCCATCACGGCGCGGCCACCGAAGCCAGCGCCACGTAGGGTTCCTCGCGGGCGGTGGGGTGGTTGGCCTGCCAGCCCTTCACCAGCGCGTTCAGGCAGAACAGCACCATCACCACCACCAGCGCCATGAACAGCCCGGTCATCACCATGTCCACGCGGTTGTTGGCGATGATCTGCTGCATGGCTGCGGTGGTCTTGGCCGGCGCCAGCAGCTCACCCTTGGCCAGCGCGCTCGCGTACTTGCCGGCGGCGGCGGTGAAGCTGATCGGCCCCACCAGCTTCTCGTAGCCGGCGACCAGGGTGCACACGATCAGCCAGATCGCCGGGATGCCCGGCACCCACACGTAGCGCTCGCGCTTGAGCTTCACCACCACCACCGTGGCCAGCATCAGCGCGATCGCGGCCAGCATCTGGTTGGCGATGCCGAACAGCGGCCACAGCGTGTTGATGCCGCCCAGCGGATCGACCGCGCCCTGATACAGGAAGTAGCCCCACAGCGCCACACAGATCGCGGTGGCCAGCAGGTTGCCGGTCCACGACTCGGTGCCCTGCAGCGGCTGGTGGATGAGGCCGGCGATCTCCTGGATCATGAAGCGGCCCACGCGCGTGCCGGCATCCACCGTGGTCAGGATGAACAGCGCCTCGAACAGGATCGCGTAGTGGTACCAGAACGCCGTCATGCCTTCGCCGGGCAGGATGTTGTGCAGCAGTTGGGCCATGCCTACCGCCAGCGTGGGCGCGCCGCCGGCGCGGGAGAGGATGCTCTGCTCGCCCACGTCCTTCGCGGTGCGGATCAGCTCGTCCGGCGTCACCACGAAGCCCCACTGGCTGATGACCTGCGCCGCGTGCTCCACCGTGGTGCCGATGAGCGCGCCCGGCGCATTCATCGCGAAGTACACGCCCGGGTGCAGCGACACCGCCGCCACCATCGCCATGATCGCCACGAAGGCCTCGCACAGCATGCCGCCGTAGCCGACCATGCGCGCCTGACCCTCGTTGGCCAGCAGCTTGGGCGTGGTGCCCGAGGCGATGATCGAATGCCAGCCCGACACCGCGCCGCAGGCGATGGTGATGAACAGGAACGGGAACAGGTGGCCGGCGAACACCGGGCCGGTGCCGTCGATGAATTTGGTCACCGCCGGCATCTGCAGCATCGGCGCGGCCAGGAAGATCGCCAGCGCCAGCAGCGCGATGGTGCCGATCTTGAGGAAGGTGGAAAGGTAATCGCGCGGCGCCAGCAGCAGCCATACCGGCAGGATCGAGGCGATGGCGCCGTAACCGATCAGCCACCAGGCCAGCGCCTTGGCGTCGAGGTCGAAGATCGGCGCCAGCACGGCCGAGTCGGCCACGAACTTGCCGGCCCCGATCGACAGCAGCAGCAGGACCAGGCCGACGATGGAGATTTCCAGGATGCGGCCGGGGCGGAACCAGCGCAGGTAGGCGCCCATCAGGAAGGCAATCGGGATGGTGGCGGCCACGGTGAAGGTGCCCCACGGGCTGTGCGTGAGCGCCTTCACCACCACCAGCGCCAGCACCGCCAGCACAATCATCATCAGCACCAGCACGCCGATCATCGCCACGATGCCGGGCAGCGGGCCGAGTTCCTCGCGCAGCATGTGGCCCAGTGAGCGGCCATCGCGGCGCAGCGAAAGGCCCAGGATCATGAAGTCCTGCACCGCGCCGGCGAACACCACGCCGAACAGGATCCACAGCGTGCCGGGCAGATAGCCCATCTGCGCGGCCAGCACCGGGCCCACCAGCGGGCCGGCGCCGGCGATTGCGGCGAAGTGGTGGCCGAACACCACCCACTTGTTGGTGGGCACGTAGTCGAGGCCGTCGTTGCGCAGCACCGACGGCGGTGCGCGTGAGGGGTCGAGCTGGAGCACGGCGTGTTCGACGAACTTGCCGTAGAAGCGGTAGCCGATGGCGAAGATCGCCAGCGCGGCCGCCACCATCCAGATCGCGTTGATCGGCTCGCCGCGGCGCAGCGCCACCACGCCGAGGCAGCAGGCGCCGATGATGGCGATGGCGGCCCACAGAAGCTTCGCGGCCGGGCCCGGCCTTGCGGTTTCGCTGAGCATGGAGCATCCCCTCGAGTGATGTCGCCAGCGTCTCGCGCGGCATGACGAGGGTCAATGCCAGCGAGCTTAGCCTTTGGTCGAATGCGTCACGTGCCCGTCACGCCGCAGCACGCCACCATGACGATGACAGCGGCCTTGTGCGAGGTCAGTGATGATCCGTGAGATTCTCAGAATGGGCGACCCGCGCCTGTTGCGCGTGGCCGCGCCGGTACCTGCCGCGATGCTCGGCAGCGCCGAGCTGGATACCCTGATCGCCGACATGTTCGACACCATGCACGCCGCCGGCGGCGTGGGCCTGGCCGCGCCGCAGATCGGCGTCGACCTGCAACTGGTGATCTTCGGCTTCGAGCGTTCCGAGCGTTACCCCGACGCGCCGGCCGTGCCGCAGACCATCCTGCTCAACCCGCACCTCACGCCGTTGTCGCAGGACATGGAGGAAGGCTGGGAAGGCTGCCTCTCGGTGCCCGGCCTGCGTGGCGCGGTGAACCGCTACACGCTGATCCGCTACCAGGGCACCGATCCGCACGGCGCGCCCATCGATCGCCGCGCGGAAGGCTTTCACGCCCGCGTGGCGCAGCACGAATGCGATCATTTGATCGGCCGTCTCTACCCCTCGCGCATCACCGACTTCAGCAAGTTCGGCTATGTCGAGGCCTTGCCTCCGGATCTGCGCCTGCCGGAAGAGTGAATGCGGGCGCCGCGTTTGCCTCCTCGATCCAGGCTCAAGTTCGGCGGCCGGGTGGCCGATAAGACAGCCATGGCAGTGCATGACGAGCCGTCCAACGTGGCTGCGCCCTCATCCCCGCGCAGGGAGTGTCGTCATCGTGCTGTGAACTTGCGGGCTGTCCGGAGGTCGGCATGGACATGAGTCATCACCTGAAGCCACCGTCGGGCAACAGCGTGGACTGGAGCAATCCGGATCTCCAGAAACTGCTCGACAAGACCCAGGGCTGGGGCCTAGACAACCGCGGCGTGTACTCGCCGGCGGCCTGCGAGTTGTTCGTAGGCTGGGGCGCCGGCGCCGGGCGGCTGGCCACCCTGGTCTACGAGCGCGACCGGCTGATGGTGGTGGAAACCCGCTTCAGCATCCCCAAGGGCGAGCACGTGCGGGTGGATCGCATCGTGGCCGGCGCCCTCAGCGCGACCTGGGGCACCGTGGTGGATGGTCGCGAGGGCTTCCGCGCGGACGACCGCGCCAACGGCGTCTTCGTGCACTGGATTCACCACCAGCGGTGAGTCGGCGGGACGGGTTCGCCCCGCTAGGGTGAGCCGATACCCGCTTGCCTGATTGAGGGGTGTACCTGGCGAGTTGGTTGCGATCAGCGACGAGATCTTGCGCCTGGGTGGCGGGTAACATGGCGTGCCGGCAAGCGCCGGCACACTTGTCTGAAGGGGTCATCCATGCGGATCGACGAAATGCGTAGTGCATGGGCCAATGCCGGCCTAGCCAACCGGGCGATAGTTATAGCGGTTCTCCTTGCCCTCTGCCTGATGTGGTGGCCGATGTATGCGGCGTGGAACGCGAGGGGTACCTGGCAAGCCACGCTGCAGCATGAGAATGGCAGCAGCGAGCCGTTTTCCCTGCGCGTCGAGTCGGGTGGTGGTCGCCGGGCTACCCACGGGTGGGCACGTTTCGCCGGTAGCCCGGAGCAGCGGCTCACCCATCTGGACGTGTCGCGTGGAAGCATCCGCTTCGACCTGATGCTGAACGGGCAAGAGGATCACTTCGACGGCACCATTGACCACGGCCGCATCAGTGGGACGTGGATGCCCCTCGCCAGCAGCGATGACCTCGGCGACTGGAGTGCCCAGCGCATCAGCACCAGCGCATATTGAGCGCCGGTGAAAAATCGCTGGCCCGCCGCGGCAGGCACCGGCCCGGTTGACGCAGATCAGGGGGCGCCAGACGCGCGCTGGGCATCATGCCGGGCTGGCACGTGCCAGTCACCCCATGCGAGGAATCCACGATGCAGTTCGAACTTTCCGGCCCCGGCAGCCGTCTCGACGCCGCCACCTTCGCCAGCGCGATGCGCGCGCTGGACACGCACGCCACGGTCACCCTGGATGCGGCCAACAGCCGGCTGGAAGTGCTCACCACGGCCGCCGTGGCGCAGGTACAGGCCAAGCTGGAAAGCCTGGATTGCGGCGTGCGCGTGCTGGAGCGCCCGGTGCATATCAGCGGCGGCAGCACTTGCTGCGGTTCGTGCGGCTGAGCGTTTGCGATTTTTTCAAACTCTCGGCCCGGCGATGAATGGCCGGTCGTGAATCAGCCATGCCCACGGTCGATTCAGGGAGGCGCGTCCGGGCATGCGTCGGACGCGTCGATGAAAAATTCCGCACGATGCAGGATTTTTGCAGGCTCTGAACGCGGGGCACGCGTTGCCCTGGCGGCGGGTGTCATCGCATCGGTCGGGTGCCGGCGGGCGCTTGTCAGCCTGGCGCCCGGCCGCCACCATCGCGCATCGACGACGATGGAGTGCGGCGCATGGGCGAGGCGATGGTATCGACGGGGGTACGCGATGTGGCCTCCCGCAATCACGGCATCGACCTGCTGCGCGGCCTGGCCATCGTGCTGGTGGTGTTCAACCACCTCGGCCTGCGCATCCCACTGGAAAAAACCGCGCTGGCCGGTGTACAGCCGGGCTGGCTGCTGAACCGGCTGAACTGGAACGGCTACGAGGCCGTGTACGTGTTCTTCGTGATTTCCGGTTTCCTGATCGCCGGCAACGTGCTGCGCCGCTGGGGCAGCCTTGCGGCCATCGACGCACGCGCGTTCTATGCGCGGCGTTTCGCGCGCATCGTGCCCTGCCTGCTGGCCCTGCTCGCGGTGTTGAGCGCGCTGCACTTGCTCGGCGTGCAAGACTTCGTGATCCATCGTGTTGGGCAGTCGCTGCCGCGCGCGTTGCTGTCGGCGCTGGGCCTGCACCTCAACTGGTACGAGGGCGTTACGGGTTACCTGCCCGGCAACTGGGACGTGTTGTGGTCGCTGTCGATCGAGGAGGCGTTCTACCTCGGCTTCCCGCTGGCCTGCCTACTGCTGCGCCGGCGCTCGCTGCTGGTGCCGCCGCTGGTGCTGCTCGCCCTGTCCCTGCCGTGGTCGCGCGCCGCGCTACACGGCAACGAGATCTGGTTGGAAAAAGCCTATCTGCCCGGCATGGCGGCCATCGCCACTGGCGTGCTCGGTGCCTTGCTGGCCGAGGCTTGCCGCCCGCCGCCGCGCACCATCGTGCTGCTGGGCTGGCTGGGCGCGTTTGGGTTGGGCGCGGTGCTGCTGGACGGCGGCGCGCTGTGGCACTGGCTGCGCGACGGCTACATGCTGGTGCTCACCTGTTCCAGCCTATGCCTGCTGCTGTGCTGTCGCTGGCGTGCCGATGATGGCCGCATGCGACCGTGGCGCGGCTTCGGCTGGCTGCGTTCCTGGGGACGCCTGAGCTACGAGGTCTATCTCAGCCACATGTTCGTGGTGTTCGCGCTGGTGCACATGTATCACGCCTGGGGCGGCGATCCGGCACTGGGTTGGCTGTGGTACTTGCCCGCGTTGGGCCTGTGCTGGCTGCTGGGCGTGGCGGTGGAACGTGGGTTGTCCGCACCGTGCGAACGCTGGTTGCGTGGCCGCTGAATCGTACCGCGCGCGATGACGGACGCGGCGACGGCAGCCTGATGCGTCGACTCAGCCGCCGCGCAGCACGCGCCCGTAGGCGTGCACTTCGTCCACCAGCACCTTGAGGTACTCGGGGTCGACTTCGGGCGTGATGCCGTGGCCGAGGTTGAACACGTGGCCGGTGGGTTCGCCGTAGCTGTCCATCACGGCGCGCGCCTCGCGGCGGATCGTCGCGGGGTTGGCGCGCATCACGGCGGGGTCGAGGTTGCCTTGCAAGGCAACCTTGCCGGCCACCGCGCGGCGCGCGTCGGCGAGATCGATCGTCCAGTCCACGCCCAGCGCGGCGCAACCGCTGTCGGCCATCGCCGCGAGGCTGGCGTTGGCGCCCTTGGCGAACAGGATCACTGGCAGCTCGCGCGCCTGCGCATCGGCCTGCAGCGCGGCCACGATCTGCGTCAGGTAGCGCAGCGAGAATTCGCGGAACGGCGCCGGGCCGAGCATGCCGCCCCAGCTGTCGAACACCATCAGCGCCTGCGCGCCAGCGTGGGCCTGCGCGATGAGGTAGCTCGCCACGCTCTTCGCCAGCACGTCCAGCAGCTGGTGCGCCAGCGCGGGTTCGTTCCAGCACAGCGCCTTGAGCCGCGCGAAGTCGCGCGAGCCATGGCCTTCCACCATGTAGCAGGCCAGCGTCCACGGGCTGCCGGCGAAGCCGATCAGCGGCACGCGGCCATCGAGCTCCCGGCGGATCAGGCGCACCGCGTCCATCACGTAGCGCAGCTCGCCGTCCATGTCGGGCACGGCGAGTTTCGCGATGTCGGCGGCGCTGCGCACCGGGTGCGCGAACTGCGGGCCTTCGCCCTGCGCGAAGCTGAGGCCAAGGCCCATCGCGTCGGGGATGGTGAGGATGTCGGAGAACAGGATCGCGGCGTCGAGCTCGAAGCGCGCCAGCGGCTGCAGCGTCACTTCGCAGGCGAACTCGGGGTGCTGCGCCAGCCCCATGAAGCTGCCGGCGCGCTCGCGGGTGGCGCGGTACTCGGGCAGGTAGCGGCCAGCCTGGCGCATCACCCAGATCGGCGTGGTGTCGGTGGGTTCGCGGCGCAGCGCGCGCAGGAAGCGGTCGTTCTTCAGGGGGGCGTGCATGTCAATGTCCGTGCGGGCCTTCCAGGCCCTGGGCAAACATCAGGCGGAAGCCGCGCTTGAGCTGCGCATCGCGCGCCTTCTCCAGCGCGGCCATGGCCGCGTCACGCTCCAGGAACTGCTCGCGCTTGAGCATGGCCTTGCCGCCTTGCGTGCCCGACTCGCGGTACAGCGTCCAGCCACCCAGGAGATCCTGTTCCAGCACGATCTGGACGTAGCGTGGCGGCTCGGCGTTGCCGGGCAGATTTTGCAGGTAGAGGCGCATGGGGCGAGGCGTTGGGCGTGAGCCGGTTCGCACAGTTTACAGGGGCGGCCACGGCTTTGTAGGCGCGCACGGAGTGCGCTCCTGTTCTGGTGCCGGGTTGGGGCAAAAGCGTTCGCGCACGAAGTGCGCTCCTACGCAGACGCGGTGGCTTCGCGCAATGTGGCCAGCACCTCGGCCTCGGCCACGCCGCTCACGATCTCCGCCTTGCCGATGCCGCGCCACAGGATCAGCCGCAGCGTGTCGGCGGTGTTCTTCTTGTCCAGCCGCATCAGGGCGAGCAGTTGCCGCGGATCGAAGCCCGCCGGCACGGTGGTGGGCAGGCCCAGCGTGTCGAGCAGGCGCTGCAGACGCGCGGTGTCGGCGGCGGTGCTCATGCCGAGCTGCGCGGACAGCCGCGCCGCGAGCAGCATGCCCACGGCCACGCCTTCGCCGTGCAGCAGCGTGGTGTAACGGCCGGCGGTTTCCAGCGCGTGGCCGAAAGTGTGGCCGAAGTTGAGCAGGGCGCGCTCGCCCTGTTCGGTTTCGTCGCGCGCCACCACGCCGGCCTTGTAGGCCACCTTGCGCGCGATGGCTTCGATCACGGCGTCGTCGTCGCGCGCCGCCAGCACATCGGCGTGCGCTTCCAGCCAGGCGAAGAAGGGTGCGTCGCTGATCGCCGCGCCCTTGACGACTTCGGCCAGGCCGGCGCGGAACTCGCGCTCGGGCAAGGTGGCCAGCGTGTCGATATCAGCCACCACGGCGCGCGGCTGGTGGAAGGCGCCGGCGAGGTTCTTGCCGGCCGGCAGGTTGACGCCGGTCTTGCCACCGACCGAGGAGTCGACCATCGCCAGCAGAGTGGTCGGCATCTGGATGAAGTCGATGCCGCGCATCCAGCACGCCGCGCTGAAGCCGGCCAGGTCGCCGACCACGCCGCCGCCCAGCGCGAGCACGCAGGCGTCGCGGGTGGCGCCGAGTTTCGCCAGCGCTTCCAGCACGCGTTCCACGTTGGCGAAACTCTTGTGCGCCTCGCCGTCGTCGAGCAGGAAGCTGGACCAGTGCAGGCCATCCAGCCCTTGTGCCACGCGTTCGAGGTACAGCGGCGCTACCGTGGTGTTGCTCACCACCAGCACATGCTTGCCGCGCAGGCGCGCGCGCCAGCGCGCGGTGTCGAGCAGCAGGCCGCGGCCGATCCAGACCGGATAGCTGCGCGTGCCAAGGGTGACGTCGATGGTGGCGATGGCGGAGTTCATGCGGTGGCCGTGGAGATGGGCGCCGGGGGGCGTTGCCAGTGGCGATCCAGCAGCGCAATGGCCTGGTTGCCCATCGCGGTGGCGCCGTGGATGGCGGGCAGGGCAAGATCGGCACAGGCCTGGTACAACGGCTCGCGGACCGCCGCCATGGCGGCGAGTGCGGCGCGGCGATCCCCGCCGGCCAGCAGCGGGCGCGAGCCGTCGCGCGCCAGGCGTTCCAGCTGCTGCTCGATGTCGACTTGCACCCACAACACGTAGCCGTGCGCGGCCAGTTGCTGGCGATTGCCCGCGTCGAGCACGGCGCCGGCGCCGGTGGCGATCAGCACGTTGTCGCGCGCGGCATGGGCGGCCAGCAGGGTGCTTTCGCGGTGGCGGAAGCCGGATTCGCCCTCGAGGTCGAAGATGGTGGCGATACCGGTGCCGGTGTGGCGCTCGATCTCGCGGTCGAGATCCACCAGCGCAAGTCCATAATGCGCGGCGAGGCGCCGCCCCAGCGAGGTCTTGCCCGCGCCGGTGGGGCCGATCAGGAACAGGTTGCGCGAGGGATTCATCCCGCCACTTTAACAGGAGACGTTTGGATGGCTGAACGCATCGTGCTGGCTGGTTGCGGCGACCTTGGCCTGCGCGTGGCCGCGCGGCTGCTGGCGGCGGGCGACGAGGTGTGGGCGCTGCGGCGCAGCCCGCCACGCGAGGCTCCGCCCGGCCTGCACTGGCTGGGCGGCGACCTCACCGCACCGGCCACGCTGGAGGGCTTGCCGCGCGACGTCCACCGCGTGGTGTACCTGCCGGCACCCGATATGCGCGACCGGGTGACGTACCGCGCGCTGTTCGTGGACGGCTTGCGCCACCTGCTGGAGGCGCTGGATGGGCGCGCACTGCGGCAAGTGCTGCTGGTGTCCTCCAGTGCGGTGTACGGCGAGCACGATGGCGGCTGGGTGGATGAGACGACCCCGCCCGCACCACTGGGCTTCAACGGCACGCTGCTGCTGGAGACCGAGCAGTGGCTGGCTGCGCAGGCGGTGCCCGCCACCGTGCTGCGCCTCGCCGGCTTGTACGGGCCGGGGCGGCTGCAATTGATCGAACGCCTGCGCGCCGGCGCCGCGCGCGTGCCGCGCGGGACGCCGCACTGGGCCAATCGCATCCACGTGGACGATGCGGTGGCGGCCATCGTGCACCTGTTGCGCCTGCCTGCGCCCGCGCCCCTGTACCTGGGCGTGGACGACACGCCGCTGCCACTGGATGAGTTGTACGACGTGCTTGCCCGCCTGATCGACGCGTCGCCGCCAGGCGCTGGCCCGGCGCCGGTCGGCGTGGGCAGCAAGCGGCTCTGCAACACTCGCCTGCGCGCCAGCGGCTGGGTGCCCGCGTGGCCGGATGCCCGCGCCGGGTACGCGGCTTTGCTGGATACTTGAGATCCCATCACGGCGGAGCAGCAGGCATGGCAATTCCCCACGGCATGGTCACCACCGGCAACGAACTGCACGGTTACAACATCAATCGCACCCTGGGCATCGTGCGCGGCATCACCGTGCGCTCGCGCTCGGTGGTGGGCAATATCGGCGCCGCCTTGCAGACCCTGGTGGGCGGCAACATCACCATCTATACCGAGCTATGCGAGAAGGCGCGCGAGGAAGCCTTCGAGCTGATGCTGCAGCACGCCGCCGCGATGGGCGCGAATGCGGTGATCGGCATGCGCTACGACGCCAACGACGTGGCCGAGGGCGTCACCGAAGTGCTGAGTTATGGCACCGCGGTGCAGGTGGTGCCGGCGTAGCGGGTCGTGCGGCGACCTGCTACGCGCGATCCGCGGGTGGATGGCGCGCGGGTCAATCGCCTTGGTGATAGACCCGCGGAGCCCGGTTCAGCCTCACCGGGACGGGCGAGCCGGGAAAGTGCAGGAAGCACTTTTCCGGCACCAGGCAAGGCGGTGGTTGTATTTCGCCGTGCACCGAACTTTCTCCCAGCGCCTCTCCCGGAGGGAGAGGAGAAGGGCACGTCACGCGTGCGTGAGCCCCGTCATGTGCCGCGCGTCGTCGTACTCCACCACGCTGTCGGCGAGCGCGGGCAAGGTGGCCAGGGCGTGCCGGCTCAAGCGCTCGAAGTGTTCGAGGAAGCGCGTCAGGGTGGCGGCGTCCATCGCCAGCGGGGCGCGACGTTCCAGGAGTTCCTGTTCGGTCTGGCCGCGCCAGTGGCGCACGACTTCCCAGCCGGGCGCCTGCAGCACCACCAGCGCGTCGAACTTGCGCCACAGCGGCTGATAGCCGCGCAACTGCTTGTTGACCCAGTGACGCCAGCTGCCGTCGGCGTCCTCATCGTGCTCCAGCGCGTTGATGGGATCTTCCAGCGCGGCCTGCACCTGCGGGCGGATGCCCAGTGCCCAGCCTTCCACGATCACCAACTGCGGCGGATGGGTGGCGCGCGACCAGCGCGAGGGCGGCATGCGCGTGTCGCGGCCCTTGTCGAAGCGCGGCCAGGCCACCGGCAACCGCTCCGAGGCCTGCGGCAGCGCGGCCAGCACGGAGAGCAGCAGCTCGATCTCGTGCGTGCCGGGCACGCCGCGCGTGCGCAGGAGCGGGTGGATCTGCTGCGCCATCAGCTCGCGCTCGCTGCGCGAGTAGTAGAAGTCGTCCAGCGAGAGGATCTCGGTGGGCCAGCCACGTGCCTCGGCCTGCGCCTTCATTTCTCGCGCCAGCGTGCTCTTGCCGCTGCCCTGCAGGCCGGACAGACCGATGATGTAGGGGCGTCTGGAGCGCGCGATACGCCCCGCGTATTGATCCAGCAGGTGCCCGGCCAGCAAGGCATTGGGCGCGGCGAGGCGCGGCTTGGGCGCGCTCATCGCTGTCCTTCCGCTTCGGGCGGGCGCAGGCGGCCGTGGACACGGGCGGGATGGGGGATTGGGTTAAGATGCGCTGGTTTCATCCGTCACATGATGGCGCGAGCGCGCCACGATTCAAGGAAAAAGTTTCCCCGCCATGCTGAGCCCCGAAATCCTGCAGACTTTCCGGCAGTTGCTGGAGGAGGCCCAGGCCTCCAGCGAGCCCGAACCCACGGCGATGAACCTGGCCAGCGTGGATGCCGACGGCCGACCGGCCTCGCGCATCGTGCTGCTGAAGGGGGTGGACGAGCGCGGGTTCCGCTTCCACACCAACTACGACAGCGACAAGGGCAGCCAACTGGTGGCGCACCCGCAGGTGGCGTTGTGCTTCCACTGGAAGCAACTGCGCGCCGGCGTGCAGGTGCGCGTGGAGGGTGCGGCGCGCAAGCTGCAGCCGGAGGAATCCGACGCCTACTTCGCTACCCGTCCGCGCGGCAGTCAGATCGGCGCCTGGGCCTCGCTGCAGTCGCAGAGCCTGCCGAGCCGGCAGGCCTTCGACGAGCGAGTGGCGCGCTACGAGCACGAGTTCGAGGGCCGCGACGTACCGCGCCCACCGCACTGGGGCGGCTTCCTGGTGGAGCCGGACATGCTGGAGTTCTGGTACGGCGCGACGTTCCGTCTGCACGAGCGCGTGCGCTGGAGCCGCCACGGCCAGACCTGGACGCACCGCCTGCTGTATCCCTGAGCCCGCGGCAGGCGCCGGTTCAGTGCCCGCGCCCGTGGAACTGCCCTCGGCCCACGCTGATGGAGAAGCCGACGCTGCCCTTGGGGTCGTCGCAGTCGCCCAGGTTCCTGGTCACGCCGACCGCGCCGGTCTGGTAACTGCCGCTCAGGTGGTTGCCGGCCATCACGCCCATGCCCACGCTGCCGTGCACCTGCGCCTGGTTGTAGCTGGCGTCGTTGCAAGGCTGCGCGCGGGCGTCGCGCTCGCCGGTGTCGCTCATGCGGCCGCTGGTGTCGCCGTAGTACGCGCCGGGTGCGCTGCTGGCGGGCTTGGCGCTGCTCGCGCTGGTGGCGGGCAGGCTGGATGGCGGCAGGTCGCTGGCCGGCAGTTTGAGATTCAGCGGCTGGCTGGCGTTTTGCGCCCATGCCGCTGGGGCGAGAAGCGTGGCCAGCAGGGCGGAAAGAAGACGTGGGGCGTTCATGCATGCTCCGGGGTTGTCGCGTAACCAACGCGCAGAGCCGCGTCGGCGTGTACATCCCGATGTTGGAACGGTGGCGTGGCCACAAGTTCAGTCATCGCCAGTGGTAGAAGCCCGCTGGCGGGCGATGCCTTTGCTCTGATGGATCAGGACAGGCGTATCGCCCGCCAGCGGGCTTCTACCGGGGCCGGTTCACTTCAACCGCTGGTTTCGATCCGTTCGACGTGGCGCAGGCCGCGCGGCAAGAGGTTGCCGCGGGTGGCGCGGTTGCCACCGTATTCCACCAGATCCGCCCATTTCAAGGTGAGCTTGCGTGCGCCGGCATACAGTGTCACCTCGCCCTTGCCTTCGGCGACCACGGCGATGCCCACCACGCGCTCACCTTCGGCCAGCTGCTTCTTCGGCACTTCGATCAGCTTGTTGCCCTTGCCCTTGTCCAGCTCGGGCAGCTCGGCCACCGAGAACATCAGCAGGTGGCCTTCCGTGGTGACCGCCACGATGCGGTCGCGCGCCGGGTCGACGCTGGCCTGCGGCGTCAGCACCTTCGCCCCGTCGCTCAAGCTGATGATTTGCTTGCCCGCCTTGTTGCGCCCGGTGAGCGCCTCGAAGCGGGTGACGAAGCCGTAGCCGTAGTCGGTGGCCAGCACCAGGCGGGTGTCGTTGTCGCCGGCGGTGAGCGCATCGAAGCTGGCGCCGGCGGGTGGGCTGAAGCGGCCGGTGAGCGGCTCGCCGTTGCCGCGCGCCGAGGGCAGGGTGTGCGCCGGTGTGGAGTAGGCACGGCCGGTGGCGTCGATCACCGCGATCTGCTGGGTGGTGCGCGCCTTCACCGCGGCGAGCAGGCCGTCGCCCTCGCGGTAGTTCAGGCCTTCGGCATCCACGTCGTGGCCCTTGGCGGCGCGAATCCAGCCCATCTTCGACAACACCACGGTGACCGGCTCGCTGGCCACCAGCGCGCTCTCGTCCAGCGCCTGCGCGGCCGCGCGCTCCACCAGCGGCGAGCGGCGGGCGTCGCCGTATTTCTCGGCATCGGCGCGCAGCTCGTCCTTGATGAGGCTCTTGAGCTTGGCGGGCGATTTCAGCAGCACGTTGATGCGCGCGCGCTCCTCTTCGAGCTGGTCGCGCTCGGCGTTGATCTTCATCTCCTCCAGCCGCGCCAACTGGCGCAGGCGGGTTTCGAGGATGTAGTCGGTCTGCTCTTCGCTCAAGGCGAAGCGTGCCATCAGCACGGGTTTGGGCTCGTCCTCGGTGCGCACGATGCGGATGACTTCATCCAGGTTGAGGTAGGCGATGCGCAGGCCTTCCAGCAGGTGCAGGCGACGCTCGACCTTGGCGAGGCGATGATTCAAGCGGCGCGTCACCGTGGAGGTGCGGAAGGCCAGCCATTCGCCGAGGATCTTCTTCAGATCTTTCACCTGCGGGCGGCCGTCCAGACCAATCATGTTGAGGTTGACGCGGAAGCTCTTTTCCAGATCCGTGGTGGCGAACAGATGCGGCATCAGCTCGTCGGCGTCGACGCGCGAGGAGCGCGGCACCAGCACCAGGCGGATCGGGTTCTCGTGGTCGGACTCGTCGCGCAGGTCCTCGATCATCGGCAGCTTCTTCGCGCGCATCTGCGCGGCGATCTGTTCGAGGATCTTGGACGGGCTGACCTGGTGCGGCAGCGCGGTGATGACGATGTTGCCTTCCTCGCGCTGGAACACCGCGCGGGCGCGCACCGAACCGGTGCCGTGCTGGTACATCGCCAGCAGCTCGGCGCGCGGGGTGATGATCTCCGCCTCGGTGGGATAGTCCGGCCCCAGCACGTGCTCGCACAGCTGCGCCACCGTGGCCTCGGGTTCGTCCAGCAGGCGGATACAGGCCGTGACCAGCTCGCGCAGGTTGTGCGGCGGGATGTCGGTGGCCATGCCCACCGCAATGCCCATCGAACCGTTGAGCAGCACATGCGGCACGCGCGCCGGCAGCCAACTGGGTTCTTCCAGCGTACCGTCGAAGTTCGGCACCCAGTCCACCGTGCCCTGGCCCAGTTCGCCCAGCAGCGCCTCGGCGATCGGGCTGAGCTTGGATTCGGTGTAGCGCATCGCCGCGAAGCTTTTCGGGTCGTCCGGCGAGCCGAAGTTGCCCTGGCCGTCGACCAGCGGGTAGCGGTACGAGAACGGCTGCGCCATCAGCACCATCGCCTCGTAGCACGAGCTGTCGCCATGCGGATGGAACTTGCCGATTACGTCGCCGATGGTGCGCGCGGATTTCTTGGGCTTCGCGCTGGCGGCCAGCCCCAGCTCGCTCATCGCGTAGATGATGCGCCGCTGCACCGGCTTCAACCCGTCGCCCACGAAGGGCAGCGCGCGATCCAGCACCACGTACATCGAGTAATCGAGATAGGCCCGCTCGGCGTATTCCTTCAGCGGGATCTGTTCGTAATTGGCTTGCAGGTTCATGCGGTGACGTCAACAGGCGCGCGCGTCGCGCGGATAGCCGGACGATGGTGCCAGATCGGGAGGGTGGGGGACAGCTTGACGGCGGTGCACCGGCCGATCCCCGACCACCGACGGCACCGCTGGATGAGGTCTCCGGGCGCGGTTCGCACCCTGCTCCGAGCCAGCCACACCGGCTCAACAAGGCCAGCTGAGGAGATGCCGTCTGACACAGGTTGCCGCCGGCTCGCACTGGCGCCACGCATCACATCTTCACTGAAAGCCCCGCCGTCGGCAGCGGCCTGGAGGCCCAGCGCAGAAGCCTCATGCGCATGGGTTGACGGGGAAGTCTCCCGGGAATCGTCAGGTCTTTGCCTGCTTTGAGCGGGACACCAGCTGCCCCTTGCGGAGTAGGCGCTCGGAACGCATGACATGCAGGATAAAGACCTTATGCCCGTCATGACGATAGAAGACGCGGCATGGTGGCTCCACAATCTGCCGGTAGCGTGATTTCCCGAGTTCTTGCGGTCGGCCACCACTTTCAGGATGGTCGGCAAGTTGGCCAACGTGGTTGAAGATGCGCTTGACCAGTTCTGAGGCAGCTACCGGGTTTTCAAGAGCGATGTAGTCCGCAATGGCGTCCAGGTCAGCCAATGCCGGCTCAGACCAGACTATCCCAACCATCTGGCGAGGCGCTTCTTGGCTTGGGTGTGTGTGGCCGTGCGCCCTTCGGCAAGAGCCTGCTCGCCACGCGCAATGCCCTCCAGGATGGTCATGCGCTGCTGCATGAGCTGGTAGGTTTCAACATCCAGCAGGTACGCGCTTGGCAGGCCATGCTGGGTGATGAGAATAGGCTGCTTGTCCCGCTCAATGTCCGAGAGGAGTTCGGTGGCCTGCCGCTTGAGGGTCGTGACGAGTTCGGTACGCATGAAGTGACACTAAAGTATCACTTCTGGGTGTGCAAGTGCCGCGGGGGCAAAGACTTGGCATCGGAGTTAAGCGGCGGCGCAGCCTTCCGCCTCGAATGGCAACACCGCCGCATGCCGTCTGACGCACGTTGCCGCCGGCTCGCACTGACGCCACACACCAAGCCGCCGCTGAAACCCCTCTTCCTCGCTCCTCCAAGCAGGGCCATCCATGGCCCTTCCCCGCGTCCGCAAGCGGGAGAGGGGAAATGGCGTGCGTCTCACCGAGGCACTCGCAACCCGCCCGGCACGCCATTCGGACTCAACACCAGTTGCCACAACTGATCCCGTCGGCTGCGGAACACGGCGGTGGAGGCGGCGAGGTAGTAGTGCCACATGCGCCGAAACCGCTCGTCGTAGCGCTTCGACAGCTCCGGCCAGGCGGCATCGAAATTCGCGCGCCAGGCGCTGAGGGTGCGGTCGTAGTCGGCGCCGAAGTTGTGCCAGTCCTCGACCACGAACAGATCCTCCAGTGCGGCGGCGACCTGGCTGGCGGCGGGGATCATCGAGTTGGGGAAGATGTATTTCTCGATCCACGGGTCGGTTTGCGCGGGTGCGCCGTTGCTGCCGATGCAGTGGAGCACGGAGAGGCCGTCGTCCTTGAGGCAGCGGCGTACCGTCTCGAAGTAGGCACGGTAGTTCTTGCCGCCGACGTGCTCGAACATGCCGATGGAATACACCACGTCGAAGGGCTCGTCGAGTTCGCGGTAGTCCTCGAGGCGAATCTCGATGGGTAATCCCTTGCACAGCGCGCGGGCGAATTCGGCCTGCTGCTCGGAGACGGTGATGCCCACGCCGGTGACGCCGTATTTCTCCGCGGCGTATTTCAGCGCTTCGCCCCAGCCGCAGCCGATGTCGAGCACGCGCTGGCCGGGCTTGAGCCGCAGCTTGCGGCAGACGAGGTCGAGCTTGGCGGCTTGCGCGTCGTCGAGCTTGTCGGCCTGCGCCCAGTAGCCGCAGGAGTACACCAGCCGCCGGCCCAGCATGGCGGCGAACAGGTCGTTGCCGAGGTCGTAGTGCACCTTGCCGACGTCGAAGGCGTGCGCGCCGCGCTGGCGATTGAGGTAGCGGGCGCGCAGGTGCGCCAGCGCGGTGCCCAGGGTGCGCATGTGTTCGTCCACGCGCGCATCGAGCAGGCGGGCGAAGAAGCCGGCGAGGTCGTCGGCGTCCCACCAGCCGTCCATGTAGGCCTCGCCCAAACCCAGCGAACCGTGGGCGAACACGCGCGCGTACAGGCGCTGGTCGTGCACCGCGAGGTCGGTGGGCGCGTCGCCGCCGATGCGGATGCCGGCCAGTGCGAGCAAGTCGCTTGCGCGCTGTTGCAGTGAGCCGCGGCGCATCGCGTTCACGCCTGCCCGAGGATGCCGAAGCGGGTCGGCGTGCGGGCGTAGACCAGGGGCACGCCGGCGGCGCGCACCAGTTGCAGCAGGGCGTCGGCCTCGTCCTCGCGCAGCAGGAATTCCACCTTCACCGGCAGGTCGTCGGCCAGCTCGAAGAAGGCCTCGTGGTGCAGCACGCCATGCCGGCCGAAGCCGGCGGTGGCGCGGAACACCGAGCCGCCGCCGAGCTTGTGCCGCTTGGCCAGCTGCAGCAGCCAATCCGACACCAGCAGGCCGTCGTGGCGGGCATGCAGGTGCATGAAGAAGCGCAGGTATACGCCGTCGATGCTCGTCTCTTGGCTCATGTCCGGGTCTCCTTGCTCAGGCGCGCAGCAGGCCGCGGGTCAGCGCGATGCCCACGATGGTCATGCCCAGCGTGCCCACCAGGTGCAGCAGCACGTGGCCGCCGAACCACAGGTATTGCTGGCGCAGCAGCAAGGTGTCGGCTTCGGCGGAAAAGGTCGAGAAGGTGGTGAGTCCACCGAGGAAGCCGGTGAGCGCGAACAGCCGCACTTCCGGGGGCAGCGCCTGGAAGTGTTCGAGCAGGCCCATCATGCAGCCCATGATGAAGCCGCCGAGCAGGTTGGCCGTCAGCGTGCCCAGCGGCACGGTGGGGAAGATCGGGTTGAGCGCGATGCCCAGCAGCCAGCGTATCCAGCAGCCGATGGCGCCGCCCAGGCCTACCGCGAGAAAGCCGTTGAAACTCACGTGTCGTGTCTCCTGTGCGCAGGGTGCGGCGACGACAGGCATCATCGGCTTCGGTGCGGCTGCACGTCGGCGGTTCGTTCCCTGGTGGAGGAACGGGAGGCATGCCATCTCCCTCGCGCCCACGCATGCTAGGAGCTTGGGCGGTGGAAACCAAGCAAGCGCGGCGCGAGCAAGTTCATGCGGCGTCGGGCGGCGCGGCGACCACGCCGCTGCGCACGCCCTGTGCCAGGCTGGGCGAGCGGTAGCCGGACGCGTGGCGCGCGTGCCACCACACCGACGCGTCCACCGTTTCGTTGACGCCGCCGCCGAGCACGCGGTCGAACGGCGGCTTGATGAGCCGATACAGGCCGCCCATGAATTCGCCGTAGGAATCGCGCGGTGTGCCCAGCCCGGCATCGGGCAGGGGGATGAAGGCCTGGCAGGCGAGGCCGGTGGCGGCGGCCTTGCCAAGCAGCCATGCCAGCGGCAGATCCGGCAGCGGGTCGGGCGCGCGGCCGTCGCCGTCGTGGTCGTAGCCGCCGCCGACGTCGGCGTGCGCACCCACGAACCAGCGTTGCTCGACGTCGATTTGCGTGGTTTTCTTCGCGGTGGGCGATTCGCCGGGGGCGAGCGTGGCGGGGTTGCGCGTCCACTTGGCCGGCGCGAAATCGGCACGGTGCTCGTCCAGCGCCAGGGCCTGGTAGGCGTGCTTGACGATGCGGCTGAGCTCGGTGTCGTGGAACTGGTAGCGCGCACGGGCGAACGGAAACCACGAGGCGGTGTCCGGGATGCCCAGCGCGCCCACAGTGTCCCACACGCCGATGAAATGGACGTCCGTTTCGTTCGAGTGCGCGGCACGCCAGGCGACGGCCGCGTCGTCGCCTGGCTTGATCGTGGTGTCGCGGTAGAACGCGTAGGCGCTGGAGATCGCGGCGTTGTCGACGGTGCCGCCGGCGTCGTGGCGCAGCAAGCCGCACTTGCGGATCATCCCGCCGAGGCTGCGCGCGGTATAGGCGCCGCGGCTGAAGCCGAACAGCCAGATTTCGTCGCCGGGGCGCCACTGCGCGCACAGCCAGCGGTAGCCGTCCTGTACGTTGTCGGAGAGGCCGTAGCCGAACATGCCGCCGAGGAGGTGCTTGATCCCTGGCGCTACGCCGACGCCGGGCAGGTATTGGACGAGTTGCGGGGTGCCGGCGGCGTCATGCGGGACGATCAGCCGGCGCAGGCGTTCCACGTTGGTGTTCGACTCGGGCTTGTTCCAGGTACCGTCGAACAGGGCGACCAGTCTGCGCGTACCCATGCCGTTCTCCGTGGTGCGTGCGTAAGAGCCTGTTCAATATCTCCGCATAGCCCGCGCCGGTCCCGGCGCGGGCGCGGATCGCGTCACAACACCGGCGAGTCGTTGCCCAGCATCGCCTTGCGCACGATGGCGATGGGCGCGAAGCCCTGCTGCATGAAGGCGTCGTGGAAGCGTTCGAGGCTAAAATTCTTGCCCTGCTGCTTCGCCACGTCGGCACGCAGCTGCTGGATCTCCAGCTTGCCCAGCGTGTAGTAGAGGTAGGTGGGGTCGCCGGTGCCGCGCTTGGTTTCCACCTCGCCCACGGTACGCGACTGGTAGCCTTCCTTGACAAAGAAATCCACCGCCTGCGCCATCGTCATCTGGCCGGTGTGCAGCTTGATGCCTACGATGAAGCGGGCGTTGCGCAGCAGGGCATCCTGCAGCTGGCCCAGGCGCAGCAGCAGTTGCTGGCGACGGTCGTGCGGATACAGGAATTGCGCCAGGCCTTCGTCCAGCATCATCTGTTCGCAGTAGTGCGCCCAGCCTTCCACGTTGGTGTTGGCGCCCAGCAGCTTGCGCACGCGGTCGTCGAGGCGGTGCATCCACAGGAACTGGATGTAGTGGCCGGGGTAGGCCTCGTGCGTGGCCACGCTGTTGATGACGGGGTAGCTGAACTGCGCCATGAATTCGGCGGTGTGCTGCTTGTCCCACGACGGCTCGGGCAAGGTGACGTTGAAGTAGGCCTCTTTCGCCACCGTCTCGTAGGGCCCGGGCGTGTCCATCGAGGCGAAGGTGGTGGCGCGCATGAAGGGCGGCGTCTCCTCCACGATGGGGCGCACGTCGGAGGGCACCGTGATGATGTGCCTGGCGCGGATGAAGGCGACCAACTGGTCGAGGCTGCCGCGGAAGGTGGCCAGCAGCTGATCCGGCGCGGGATGGTCGGCGGCCAGCTCGGCCAGCACCTGCTGTGGCGTCTTCGTCGGGTCGAGCTCGTGCGCCACCTTGGCGAACTGCTGCTGGTTGGCGCGCATGTTGGCGGTGTCGATGGCGAGCAGCCGGTCCAGCGGCAAGGTGACCATCTCGTCGTACTTCAGCTTGTCGCGGTAGGCCTGCGCGCCGATGCGGAAGTCGCCGTGCGAGCGCGGCAGCAGGTCGCTCTGCAGCCAGTGCTGGTAATCCTTGAGCGACTGGATGACGGCGCCGTTGCTGGCGGTGAACTGCTGCTTGAGATCCGCGTCGGCGACGTCGGCGAAGGCGGCGGGCACGTCGCGCTCGAAGAAGCTCACCAGGCCGGGCAGTTGCTCCAGCGCGATCTGGGTGTAGATCTTCGGCGGGTCGACGAGGTTCTTGCGTGCCTCGGCCAGCACGGCCGGCATCAGCTTTTCGCGGGCGATCAGCGCGCGCAGACGGGTCTCCGGCGGCGCGAACTTGCGCTCCATCAGGGTGAACGCGCTGCTGGTGATGCCGCTGGAATAGCTGTCGGGGTTCTTCTGCCACGGCTTGATGGTTTCCAGCGTGAGCAGGGTGCTGCGGATGTTGTCCAGCACCAGCGTGCGGTCGCCCTGCACGTAGCCGCTGAGCGCCTTCGGGTCGACCGCGGCGATCTTCGCTTCCCAAGCCTTGAGCGCCTTGACGTCGGCATCCACGCCGGCGCGCGAGTAGTCCTCCAGCTTGGCGTCCCAGGCGTGCAGGCCGTCGACGGTGGCGGTGCTGGGGTTGGTGGGGAAGTAGTAATCGTCGAAGTAGTGGTCGGCCAGTTGCCGGAAGGCCTGGTCGGCAGCCGAGCTGCTGGCGCCCGTGGTGGTCGGCGCGGTGGCGGCCTGGTCGGCCAGCGCACTGCTGGCCAGGGGCAGGGCGAGGGCACCGGCGAGCGCGCAGGCCATGGCCCTGCGGGTGAGCGTCTGCAGCATCGTGGGTTCTCCGTGGTGGGGCGGTGCACGGAGACTAGCGCAGCGTGGCGTGGCACGCATTCGCGCGCGGATTAGAGTCGCGCGGCAAGCTCGCGCGCGACGTCCGCCGGGCCGAGGTCGTAGGCGGCGATCACGTGGTTGCCCGGGCCGTAGGGGCCCCATTCGTCGGCGCGGGTGGTGGTGAAGATGCCCAGCGTGGGCGCGCGCGCGGCGCAGGCCAGGTGCATGATGCCGCAGTCCAGGCTCAGATAGCCGTCCAGATGGGCCAGCACGCTGCCGAGCTGACGCAGGTCGGTGGAGAAATAGCTGGGGTAGCGCGAGCCCAGCATGGAGCGGCCGTTCATCGGCACGATCTCCACCAGCCGGCAATCCGGGCGCAGTTGTTCCAGCGTGGCCAGCAGCGGGTTCCACCAGTCGCCGCCCAGCAGCTTGGGGCCGGTGGCGTTGGCGAACACGCCGACGACCTTGCGCTGTTCCGGTTTGGCGGGTGCCGCGGCCAGCACGCGCTGCAACACCTGCTCGCCGCGTGCCAGTTCGGCGGGGTCGAGGCGGATGTCCGGCGTCGGGTAGTCGACGTCCGACGCGGCGCCCAGTGCCTGGCGCAGCAGGTACACCGGGCGCTGGCCCTTGCTCTGCACGTGCTCGGGCACGGCGACCGCGTGGGTCACGCTGCCGCTCTTCTTCGGCCCGCTGAAACCCAGCGTCCAGCTGGCGCGTGCCTTCAGCAGCAGCAGGCGGCCGGTCTGCGATTGCGGGTCGACATCGATGGCGAGGTCGTAATGCGCCCGGCGCATGCCACGGTAGGCGCGCAGCCACTGGATGGGGTGACCGAAGCCGTGCGCGGGCATCTGGAATACCCGGCTGACGCGGTCGTAGTGGCCGTAGAGCGCTTGCCCGATCTGGCTGCGCGTGATGATGTCGATTTCGGCGCCGGGATACGTCGCCTCCAGCTCCTGCAGCAGCGGCGTGAGCAGCAGCGCGTTGCCCAGCGTGTGGCTGATGTGGCAGATCAGGATGCGGTGGATGCCGCGGCGCGGCAGGGGTTCGCGACTGGGCTGGGCGGGTTGGCCCAGCACGAGACGCATCAGGCCGCGCGCGGCACGGCGGCGGAGGTGGTCAAGGTCGAAGGAGGCGGTGTTGGCCACGGCGAGTCTGCGGATGGGTGGGGTCAGTCGACAGCGACGGGGGCGGTCGGCGTGCCGTTGGCGGCGAGCAGGCCGCGTTCGAACAGCCAGCAGCGCGCGTTCTCGGCGTCCTGCTCGAACCAGGCGCGGGTGGAGCCGAGCCGGAAGCTGTAGCCCCAGGCGTCCATGTCGGTCATCAGGCGCGCGCGGCCCACGCCGGGCAGCGCGTCGGCCAGCACGATCTGCAGGTAGCAGGTGGCGTCTTCCTCCGGCACGGAATCGGTGGCGTCGGTGTGCACCTGCGCGCGGCGTTCCGGCGGCAGCACGATCAGGTGGCAGGCCTCGTGCAGCAGCGAGTGCACCGGCGTGTCGGCGCGGGCGTAGACGTGGCAGCCGATGATGCCGGCCTCGTCATCGCCCCAGTAGCTGCCGGGGATGGGCGCAGCGTCGGCCACGCGGTGCAGGGCGAGGCCGTAGCGGGCGAGCAGCGCAGTGGGCGCGGCTGCGTCGATGTCGGCCAGGCGCAGCACGCTGGGGACGGTGGAGGTATCGGGCATCGGCGGTGGTCACCCCGTGTGGCGGGGCGGCGTGGGCTCAGGTGGCGGGCGCGGCGGCGGGCTGCTTGCCTTCGGGCAATGCCACGGAGAGTTCCAGCACCTCGTGGCCGCTGTCGCGTTCCACGTTGATGTTGATGGCCTCGATCTCGACGTGCACGTATTTCTTGATGACTTCGAGCAGTTCGTTGCGCAGCAGCGGCAGGTAGTCCGGCGCGCCGCGGTTGGAACGCTCCTGCGCCACGATGATGCGCAGGCGCTCCTTGGCGAGTCCCGCGGTGGGCTCGGGTCGGCGCTTCAGGAAGTCGAGAATGCCCATCGTGTCAGCCTCCGAACACGCGTTGCAGGAAACCTTTTTTGGGGACGTCGAGGAAACGCATGGCGCGCTCTTCGCCGAGGATGCGCGCCACGGTGTCGTGGTAGGCCTGGCCGGCGTTGGAGGCGGCATCGAGGATCACCGGCACGCCGGAGTTGGAGGCGGCCAGCACCTGCTCGGATTCCGGGATCACGCCCACCACGCCGATGCCGAGGATGTCCTCGACGTCCTTCACGCTCAGCATGTCGCCGTTGGCCACGCGCGCGGGGTTGTAGCGGGTCAGCAGCAAGTGCTGGGTGATCGGCGTCTCGCCGCGTTCGGCGCGGCGGGTCTTGCTGGACAGCAGGCCGAGGATGCGGTCGGAGTCGCGCACCGAGGAGACTTCGGGATTCACCACCACCACCGCGTGGTCGGCGAAGTACATGGCCAGGTGCGCGCCTTTCTCGATGCCGGCGGGCGAGTCGCATACGATGTAGTCGAAGCCGTCCTCGGACAGGCCGTCGAGCACCTTCTCCACGCCTTCCTGGGTGAGGGCGTCCTTGTCGCGGGTCTGGCTGGCGGCCAGCACGAACAGGTTGTCGTGGCGTTTGTCCTTGATCAGCGACTGCTTCAGCGTGGCCTCGCCGTGCACGACGTTGACGAAGTCATACACCACGCGGCGCTCGCAGCCCATGATGAGGTCGAGGTTGCGCAGGCCGACGTCGAAGTCGATCACGGCGACCTTCTTGCCGGCGATGGCGAGGCCGGTGGCGAGCGAGGCGCTGGTCGTGGTCTTGCCGACGCCGCCCTTGCCCGAGGTGACAACAATGATTTCAGCAGTCAAGGAACCATCTCCCGGGTACGTTCTTGTCGTTGTGTGTGCCGCGCCTGCGACCGGCTACAGCCGGGCCAGCAGAAGTTTTTCGCCTTCCAGCCAGCATCGCACGGATTGGCCTTCGAGGTCTTTGGGAATCTGTTCGAACACGCGGTAATGGCCGGCGATGGCTACCAGCTCGGCGCGGAAATCGTGCACGTAGATGCGTGCGTTGGCGTCGCCCTGGGCGCCGGCCATGGCGCGGCCGCGCAGGCCGCCGTAGATGTGCACATCGCCATCGGCGATGGCCTCGGCGCCATTGGCGACGCCGCCGGTGACCACCAGGTCGCCGGCGCGGGCGTAGACCTGCTGGCCCGAGCGCACGGTGCCGTCGTGGTGCAGGGTGCCCGCGGCGGGCATGACCGGCTCGACGGGGCGCTCCTCACGGTGCGCCACCACGGCGGGCGCCGTGGCGGGTTCGGCCGTGACGTGGCCGCGGGCCGGTTCGTAGGCGGCGCGGAACTTGGCGATCAGCGGCAACCCCATGCGTTTGGCCAGGGCTTCGGTTTCGCTGGTGCCGTAGGCCAGCCCCACCGGCAGCATGCCGGCGCTGCGCACGGCTTCCAGCAGGGCGTCCACCGTGCCGTCGTCGGGCAGCTCGGACAAGTGACTCAGATCCAGCACCACGGCGGCGCGGGCGAACATCTGCGGCGCGCTGTGCACGCGGCGTTCCAGCTCTTCGTACAGGACGGCGGCGTCGGCACGGCGCACGCGCACGCAGGCCAGGCCCACCTGGCCGAAGCGCAGGTCGCAGGCATCGACGACTTCCGGATTGGCGCTCACAGGCCACGCTCCCCGACCAGCCGACGCGCGTCGGGTGCCGGCGGACGCCGGCGTTCGGCCAGCCATGGCACGTCCGGCAGGCGGTCGCCGTAGGTCTCGTGCACGTAGGTGTAACTGGGCAGTTCCCTGGCCAGCAGGCTCACCAGGCGACCCTGCGGACCCATGCGCTGCTGGCCCACTTCCTGGAAGCCATAGGTGCCGTGGAACAGCACGGCGACGTCATTGCGTGGCTCCAGAAACACTTCGCAGGCAAGCAGGGGCACGCGCACCTCGGCATAGCTGGTGACGTCGCAGTAGAAGATGCGGCCCAGGCCGTGGCGGCGGTAGGCGTTGGCGATCACGATGCGATCGATGTAGGCGAAGGCGGCGTAATGGTCGGCGAACCAGCGGTAGTTGGGGCTGGCGTAGTCGCAGCCTTCGCGCAGGGCAATCAGGAAACCGGCGAGATGGCCGTCGATCTCGGCCACGCGGAAATACTCGGCCTGTGCGAAGAAATAACGCAGCTGCGCGGCGTCCAGCGCGAGGATGGACTGACCGGCGGCGTTGTTCAGGGCCAGCACGGCGTCGAGGTCGTGCTCGGTGACGTCGCGGATGGCGAGGGCCATGCGTTGCTCCGCAAGGGTGGGACGGTTCCGCAGGCGCTGAAGCACCACGCGGCAACGACGCATTATGGCATGCGGCGGCGGGCGGTACACCTCGCGTTGCCGCATGTAAAAGCTTTGTAAGCAGACCATGCCTTCTGGCAGGGGTGACTTCCCGCGCATTGCGCGCGCCACGCGCCTGGCCAATCATGCACGGCATGACATGGATGAATTTCAGCCATATCCGCCTGCTGCGCTACACGGGGTTGTTCACCTGCGTGTGCGTGTCGCTGCCGCTGCTGCAACTGTTGCCCAACAGTTGGGGCGTGCGCGTGGGTGTGCGCTCGCCCGAGCTGTGCCTGATCTCCGATATCGTCTTCGCGTTGACCTATCTCGCGCTGACCAGCCGTGCGGGCATGACCGCCGAGGGCTGGCGCGCGATGGTGGTGCGCCTGCTGGGGCTGCTGGTGCTCACCGGCTCGGCGCTGGTGATGGGCTGGGCCAGCCGCAGCGGCCTGTCGGCGATGCTGATGGTGGTGATTTCGGTGGTGCTGCCATGGCAGTTGCCCACGCTGGCGGGGCTGCTGTGGATGCTCGGGCAGAATCTGCTGCAGGTGCCGCTGATCGCCAGCTACAAGGGCTGGACGCTGGGCACCGCGCTGCTTCAGGTGTGCATGTACCTGGGCATCTGCGCGTTGGCCTTCATCGCGTCGCTGGTGGCCAGCCGGCAGGCCGAGGAGCGTGAGGCGCAGCGGCGGCTCAATGCCGAATTGCGCGCCACCCGCGCGCTGCTGGCCGAGTCCACCCGCATCGCCGAACGCATGCGCATCGCGCGCGAACTGCATGATTTGATCGGCCACCATCTCACGGCGCTCAGCCTGAACCTCGAGGTGGCCAGTCACGTCTGCAACGAAGAAGCGCTCGTGCACGTGCGCAAGGCGCAGGCCACGGCCAAGCTGCTGCTGGCGGACGTGCGCGAGGCGGTGAGCGAGCTGCGCCAGGACGACGCCATCGACCTCACCCAGGCGCTGCGCAGCCTGGTCGAGGGTGTGCCCGGCCTGACCGTGCACATCAACATGCCGCCGCGCTTCAGTGTGGAAGACCCGCGTCGCGCCCAGGTGCTGCTGCGCTGCGCGCAGGAGATCATCACCAACACTGCCAAGCATGCCGGCGCGCGCAACCTGTGGCTGACCTTTGCCTGGGCCGGGCCCAGCCTGCTGGGCCTGCATGCGCGCGACGATGGCCGTGGCGCCCTGTTGCCCGAAGCCGGCAACGGCTTGTCGGGCATGCGCGAGCGGTTGGCTGAGTTCGGTGGCAGCTTGGTGCTGGAAACGGCGCCGGGTGAGGGCTTTGCACTCACCTTGCGGCTGCCGCTGGGCGAGCGCAGCGCGCTGGCGCACGCGCCATCGCGGGTCGAACCGTCCGCGCTGAGGATGGGCTGATGTGTGTCGCGCATGGGTTCGCATGGCTGGCGCATGCCAGAATGCGACGGTTCGCGTGTTGCCCGGTTTCCCCTGCTGCCGGTCGGTTGGCCGGTTCGACAATCGCCGCGAGGGCTTGCGATGATTTCCGTTTGTCTCGTTGACGACCAGACCCTGGTGCGCCAGGGCGTCCGTTCGCTGCTCGACCTGGCGCCGGATATCCGCGTGGTGGCCGAGTGCGCCGATGGCGCGCAGGCGGTGGCCGATATCCCCCGCGTGCAACCCGACGTGGTGCTGCTCGACCTGCGCATGCCCAACATGAGCGGGCTGGAGGTGCTGCAGGCGCTTGGCGCACGTGGCGTGCTGCCACCCACGATCATCCTCACCACGTTCGACGACGACCAGCTGGTGCTGCAGGGGCTCAAGGCCGGCGCGCGCGGTTATCTGCTGAAAGATGTCTCGCTGGAGCAGTTGGTGGAGGCCGTGCGCACGGTGGCCGCGGGCGGTTCGCTGGTGGCGCCGATGGTCACCCAGCGGCTGCTGGCCGGGGTGGGGCGCATGCAGAATCAGTTCACCAGCCTGGAACAGCCCGACCCGCTGACCGAGCGTGAGACGGAGATCCTGCGCCTGCTCTCCGGCGGCTACTCCAACAAGGAGATCGCCAACTCGCTGAAGGTGGCCGAGGGCACGGTGAAGAACCATGTCTCCAACATCCTCTCCAAGCTGGGCGTGCGCGACCGCACCCGCGCGGTGCTCAAGGCGCTGGAAATGGGCATCGTCTGATCCGCTGCGCCCGGCATGCGCCATGCGCGGGCGGATGCTGCAACGCGGCGTCGATCGGGACGCAGGAAGCCAGTTGCGGCAAGGGTTTGCAGCCGTTCCCCAGCCGATGGCGTTCCGGCCTTCGAGCAAGTAACATCAGGCCCTTCGGCGCAAGCCGACCCCCGGCCACTCCCCGTGATCGAGCCGTTGACTGGTTCGTGCGATGGCCGGATACCACCTGAGTACCGCGTACAGACGCTCGGAGACCTTGGAATGATGCGTGTTCGTGTTCTTGAATTTCTCGTGGCGCTGGCCATCGTCATCGGCCTCGGCGTGCTGGCTGCGGTGATCATGCCGGGCAGCGGCCATATCGAGCGCTCGCTGGTGGTGGGCAAGGACATGCGCCAGGTCTACGACGTGCTCGACAACTTCCGTCGCTTGCCCGAGTACTCGGTGCTGGGCAGCTACGACAAGCAGATCAAGTACAACTATGTCGGCAAGGCCTTCGGCCCCGGCGCCGAGATCAGCTGGATCAGCACCGACCCGCGCGTGGGCAACGGTTCGCTCACCATCGACAGCGCCACGCCCGATTTCGACAAGATCGACGGCACCGTCAAGAGCGCCAAGATCGTCTGGGATCTGGACAACGTCTGGAAGGGCTACAACAAGCAGTTCACCCTGGATCTGGAGCGCCAGGGCAACCGCAACCAGCTCACCAACGTCACCTGGTCGTATGACGTGGCCTATGGCTGGAACCTCTACAACCGCTTCGCCAACCTCTATATCCACGGCGATCCCGACTCCTTCATCGAGTTCGGCCTGAACAGCCTGCAGAACGTGCTGGCCTCGGTGCCGAACGTCGACTACGGCCAGCTGATCCCGTACATCCGCCAGACCGATCCGGCGCCGGTGCTGCTGGTGCCCGCGCAGATCCAGCGCAAGGACGGCATCGAGGGTCTGAACGACACCATCAACAAGGCGGTGGCGCAGATCCAGGCCACGGCGAAGACCCTGGGCGTCAACATCACCGGCCCGCGCATCGTCTTCACCACCAATTACGGTGACACCACCTACAGTTTCGACGTGGCGATGCCGATCGACTCCAGCACGGTCAACGTCAACGGCCAGACCCAGCAGCTCACCGCTGCCACGCCGCCGGCGATGGGTACTTCGGCCGACGACAGCAGCTCCGATGCGGCCGCGCAGCCTGCGCTGAAGCCCGGCGACCACGACAAGTTCGGTCGCCTGGCGATTGACGGTAACGTGCGTGCCACGCTGGCCTTCGGCGGCTCCGCGCTTGAGGGCGTGTGGGACGGCACCGCCGCCGGCGTCCCGCCGACGCGCGACATGCTGAAGGCCTACGCGCTCACCCACGGTTACAAGTTCGACGACGTGGTGAATCGCAGCTACGACATCCAGATCAAGCCCGAAGTGAAGGATGCCCAGGGCAACATCACCAGCTACGCCGAGTACAACGTCTACCTGCCGGTCACCAACGCGCCGGAGCAGACCCCGGAGCAGAACGCCGGCATCAAGCAGCCGACCCAGCAGGAAGACAACGCTGCGGTGGGCGATGCGCCGGTGGCGGCCAGTACGGCGGCGGCTCCGGCAGCGGCGTCTGAAGCCAAGCCGGCACCAGCCAAGCACGAGGCGAAGCGCGAAGCCAAGCGCACCGGCAAGCACAAGCGCTGAAACCGGTTGCATCGAACTTTGAAAGGCCCTTCCCCGGAAGGGCCTTTCGTTTTTTCGACTGCCGTAATCACTGTGCCGCCGCGCAACTGGCGGCCTGTTCGGCGCTGGCCGGAGCGCCACGGACGCGGCCGGCGTTGGACACCACGACCACCAGCGCTTGTTCCGGATGGCCGCGACGGCAGATGCGCCAGGTGTTGGTCGAGCCGCCGGCACTGCCGTCGCCACGAAAGCGTATGGAGTGCCGCCCGGCATCACCCAGTACGACGATGTGCGCATAGGCGCCGCCGGTGCGCAGTACCGTCGCGGGCTGACCCGCATGCGTCGGGTCGCGGGCAAGCAGCCAGCCGCCTTCCCAGCGGGCTTCATCGCTGCAGTGCGTGCCGTCGCGGCTGGGGCAGAACAGGGCTGGCCTGCCGCCGATGGCGGCGGTTGCGCGCGCGTGCTGCAGTGCCGAGATGAAGTCCATCTGTGCTGTCTGAACTTCATGGCGTGCCTGCATCTGCGACAGCGCCGGCATGGCAACGACGGCCAGCACGCCCATCACGGCCACCGCCATGATCTGCTCGATCAGGGTGACGCCGGCTTGCCGGTGCGGACGATGGCGGAACCGGTGTGTGGCCATGATGCACCCCTGCGTGGAGAGGCGACCATGCTAGGCAGGCGGCAACGCTCGGCCTGCCGGCCAGCCACGGCGCCCTGTGTCGGGTGGCGCCGACACGGGGCGTCGGTTGCGACGATCTACAATGCGGGCTTGCACTTGCAGATCGTCCGTCATGACCGACCGTTTTGAACTCGTTGCGCCCTACCAGCCTGCCGGCGACCAGCCAGAGGCGATCCGCCGCCTCAGCGAGGGCTTCGAGTCGGGCCTGGCCGCGCAGACCCTGCTCGGCGTCACCGGCTCGGGCAAGACCTACACCATCGCCAACGTAATCGAGCGCGTGCAGCGGCCCACCATCGTGATGGCGCCGAACAAGACGCTGGCGGCGCAGCTGTACGGCGAGTTCCGCGAGTTCTTTCCGCACAACGCGGTGGAGTATTTCGTCAGCTACTACGACTACTACCAGCCGGAGGCCTACGTGGTGGCCTCGGACACCTTCATCGAGAAGGATTCCTCGATCAACGAGCACATCGAGCAGATGCGCTTGGCGGCGACCAAGGCGCTGCTGTCGCGGCGCGACGCCATCATCGTGGCTTCGGTGTCGGCGATCTACGGCCTGGGCAACCCGGAGGATTACCTCTCGCTGCGCCTGATCCTCGCCAAGGGCGAGCGCATCGACCAGCGTAAGCTGATCCGCCAGCTCACCGAACTGCAGTACACGCGCAACGAGATGGAGCTGCGCCGCGGCAGCTATCGCGTGCGCGGCGAGATCATCGACGTGTTTCCGGCCGAATCGGAGACTGAGGCGCTGCGCATCGAGCTGTTCGACGGCGAGGTGGAGAACATGGCGCTGTTCGATCCACTCACCGGCGAGACGCTGCGCAAGGTGCCGCGCTACACGGTCTACCCGCGCACGCACTACGCTTCCACGCGCGCGAGCGTGCTGAATGCGATCGAGACGATCAAGCTGGAGCTCTCCGAGCGGCTGGAGCTGCTGTACAAGGAAAATCGCCTGCTCGAAGCGCAGCGACTGGAGCAGCGCACCCGCTTCGACATCGAGATGATGGCCGAGGTCGGCTACTGCCAGGGCATCGAGAACTACTCGCGCCACCTCACCCGGCGCGCACCGGGCGAGCCGCCGCCCACGCTGTTCGACTACCTGCCGGCCGATGGCCTGCTGGTGATCGACGAATCCCACGTTACCGTGCCGCAGCTGGGCGCCATGTACAAGGGCGACCGCTCGCGCAAGGAAACCCTGGTGGAATTCGGCTTCCGGCTGCCGTCGGCGCTGGACAACCGCCCGCTGCGCTTCGAGGAATGGGAAGCACGGGTGCCGCGCGCGATCTACGTCTCCGCCACGCCACGCGACTACGAATTGCAGAAATCCGGCGATGCCATCGTCGAGCTGGTGGTGCGCCCCACCGGCCTGCTCGATCCCGAGGTGGAAGTGCGTCCGGTACGGACCCAGGTGGACGACCTGCTGGGCGAGGCCAACCGGCGCATCGCCATGGGTGACCGCGTACTGATCACCACGCTCACCAAGCGCATGGCCGAGAAGCTCACCGAATACCTGGGCGAGCACGGCGTGAAGGTGCGCTACCTGCACTCGGACGTGGAGACGGTGGAGCGCAGCGAAATCATCCGCGACCTGCGCCTGGGCGAGTTCGACGTGCTGGTGGGCATCAACCTGCTGCGCGAAGGCCTGGACATGCCCGAGGTGTCGCTGGTGGCGATCCTCGACGCCGACAAGGAAGGCTTTCTGCGCTCCACCGGCTCGCTGATCCAGACCATCGGCCGCGCCGCGCGCAACGTGCGCGGCAAGGCCATCCTCTACGCCGACGAGATCACCCGCTCGATGCGGGCGGCGATGGACGAGACCGGTCGCCGCCGCGAGAAGCAGCTGGCCTACAACGCCGCCCACGGCATCACCCCCAGAACCGTGCAGCGACGCATCGCCGACATCATGGAAGGCGCGCGCAGCGAAGCGCCTGCGCGTGGCCGCGGTGGCAAGGGCAAGGTCCGGGCGGTGGCGGAGGATGCCGCCAACTACGCCGCGATGGACGCGGCCCAGGCCACCGCCGCAATCAAGAAGCTGGAGGCGCAGATGTATCAGCACGCCCAGAACCTGGAGTTCGAGGAGGCCGCTCGGCTGCGCGACCAGATCCACCAGCTGCGCGAACGGGCGCTGCGTTGAATATTCCGCTTGCCGGAAGCATGACCCTCGCCTATACTGCGCGGCTCGCGTGCCGCACACGGCTGCGAGTTGCGGGCGGTTAGCTCAGCGGTAGAGCACTACCTTGACATGGTAGGGGTCACAAGTTCGATCCTTGTACCGCCCACCAATACCGTCAAAACGGCGCGGCCCTTGGGTTCGCGCCGTTTTGTTTTCCGCCGCCGGAGCGTCGCGATGATCTATCTGTGGCTCAAGAGTTTCCACGTGCTGTTCGTGATCGCCTGGATGGCGACGGTGTTCTACCTGCCGCGCATCCTGGTGAACCTCGCCGAGGCGGGCGACGAGCCGGCGGTGAAGGCGCGGCTGCTCTTGATGGGGCGGCGGCTGTACAAGTTCGGCCACAACATGTTCGGCATCGCCTTCGTGTTCGGCCTGGCCTTGTGGGAGGGCTGGCGGCTGTGGCCGGTGGCGTTGCCGAATGTGGTGGCAGGCCGGCACTGGATCGATGCCAAGCTGACCCTGGTGGTGCTGTTGCTGGCCTATTTCGTGTGGGCGGGGCGCATGCTCAAGCGCAGCGAAAAGGGCGGCGCGCTGCCGTCGACGAAGGCGCTGCGCTGGCTCAACGAGTTGCCGGTGATGCTGTTGCTGGGCGTGATCTTCCTGGTACTGGCCAAGCCATTCTGAGGCGCGGAACCTTGACAGGTAGGATCCCGTTGGCGGGCGATGCTTGGCTTTGATGCATCAGAGCGGGAGCATCGCCCGCCAGCGGGCTCCTACCGTGCGCGCCGTGGATCAGTCTTGATGATGGTAGTTCCGATACCACGCCACGAAGCGCGCCACGCCTTCCTCGATGGACGTATTGGGCGCGTAGCCCACGTCGCGGCGTAGCGCGGAGACGTCGGCCCAGGTGTCGGGCACGTCGCCGGGTTGCATCGGCAGCAGGTTCTTTTCCACCGTGCGGCCGAGGTGTTGTTCCAGCAGTTCGATGAAGCGCAAGAGCTGCACCGGCTGGTCGTTGCCGATGTTGTAGACGCGGTAGGGCGCACTCGACGTGCCCGGGTTCGGCGACTGCGCGTCGTAGGCCGGGTCGGGCGCGGCCGGGTGGTCGAGCGTGCGGATCACGCCTTCCACGATGTCGTCGACGTAGGTGAAGTCGCGGCTGTGGTGGCCGTAGTTGAACACGTCGATGGCCTCGCCGCGGCTGATCCGGTCGGCGAACAGCATCGGCGACATGTCCGGCCGGCCCCACGGGCCGTACACGGTGAAGAAGCGCAACCCAGTGGTGGGCAGGCCGTACAGGTGGCTGTAGCTGTGCGCCATCAGCTCGTTGGCCTTCTTGGTGGCCGCGTACAGGCTGACCGGGTGATCGACGGCGTCCTCGACTGCGAATGGTAGCTTGCGGTTGGCGCCGTAGACCGAGCTGGAGGAGGCGTAGACCAAGTGCTCCACGTCGCCGTGGCGACAGGCTTCGAGGATGTTGCCGAAGCCCACCAGGTTCGACTGCACGTAGGCCTGCGGGTTCTGCAGCGAGTAGCGCACGCCGGCCTGCGCGGCGAGGTTCACCACGCGCTGCGGCTTGAAGGCGGCGAAGGCGCCCTTGATGGCGCCGGCGTCGGCCAGGTCGGCACGCACGTGGGCATAACCCGGATGATTCGCGAAGCGGGCGAGTCGGGCCTCCTTCAGCGCCGGGTCGTAGTAGTCGTTATGATTGTCGATGCCCAGCACTTCATCGCCGCGCGCCAGCAGGCGCTCAGCCAGGGCGGCGCCGATGAAGCCGGCGGTGCCGGTGATGAGAATGTGCATGGTTTGTCCCTTCGCGGGGAAAGCGGCATTGTAGCCGGCGGTCGCGGTGTGCGATTGACGGCATGGGCGGCGTTGGGCTACGTTCTGAGCCTCTTTCGGAGACAAGGTGGCCCGTGCGCAAGCGCTGGCCGAGTGTGCGACATGTCCACTATTGCCTGCCCGCGCTGAGTTTTCCGCCGAGCTTCACCTTGTTGACAAGGCGCTTCGGCGCCTTTGCTTTTTCCGCCATCCTGGCGGATCGCGACAACACCGGCCGTCCCCGGCCGGGCTTCCCCATCAAGAACAGCGCCGCATCGAGGCGTTGCAGCAGGAACGAACCATGATCGAGATTACGCTACCCGACGGCAGCAAGCGCCCGTTCGACCACCCCGTGTCCGTGCAGGACGTGGCCGCCTCCATCGGCGCCGGCCTGGCCAAGGCTACCCTGGCCGGCAAGGTGGACGATCGATTGGTGGACGCCAGCCATGTCATCGAGCACGACGCCAGCCTGCAGATCGTCACCGAGAAGAGCCCCGAGGCGCTGGAGATCCTGCGCCACTCCACCGCGCACCTGATGGGGCAGGCGGTGCAGCGCTTGTTCCCCGGCGCGCAGGTCACCATCGGGCCGGTGATCGACAACGGCTTCTACTACGACTTCGCCTACGAACGCCCGTTCACACCCGAGGATCTGCCGAAGATCGAGGACGAGATGCGCAAGATCGTCGCCGAGCAGTTCCCGGTGACGCGCAGCGTGAAGTCGCGTGACGAAGCGGTGGCCTTCTTCAAGGGACTGGGCGAGCGCTACAAGGCCGAGATCATCGAAGGCATCCCGTCCAACGAGCCGCTGTCGCTGTATTCGCAGGGCGAGTTCACCGACCTGTGCCGCGGGCCGCACGTGCCGAACACCGGCAAGTTGCATTCGTTCAAGTTGATGAAAGTGGCCGGTGCCTACTGGCGCGGCGACAGCAACAACGCGATGCTCACGCGCATCTACGGCACGGCGTGGTTGAACGACAAGGATCTGAAGGCCTACCTCACGCAACTGGAAGAGGCCGAGAAGCGCGATCACCGCAAACTCGGCAAGGCGCTGGATCTGTTCCATCAGCAGGAGGAAAGCCCGGGCATGGTGTTCTGGCACCCGCGCGGCTGGGCGATCTGGCAGCAGGTTGAGCAGTACATGCGCGGCGTGTATCGCAAGAGCGGCTACCAGGAAGTGCGCTGCCCGCAGGTGCTGGATGTGTCGCTGTGGAAGAAATCCGGCCACTGGGACAACTACCAGGAGAACATGTTCTTCACCGAGTCGGAGAAACATACCTTCGCGCTCAAGCCGATGAATTGCCCTGGCCACGTGCAGGTGTTCAACACCGGCCTGCACAGCTACCGCGAGCTGCCGATCCGCTACGGCGAGTTCGGCGGCTGCCATCGCAACGAGCCGTCCGGCGCGCTGCACGGCATCATGCGCGTGCGCGCCTTCACCCAGGACGACGGCCACGTGTTCTGCACGCCGGCGCAGATCGAATCCGAGGTGACCGCCTTCCACGCGCAAGCCATGCGGGTCTACGCCGACTTCGGTTTCGAGCACATCGACGTGGCGCTCGCCCTGCGCCCGGACAAGCGCATCGGCAGCGACGAAGTGTGGGACAAGGCCGAGGCCGCGCTGCGCAGTGCGCTGGCCGCCGCCGGCGTGAAGTGGACCGAATTGCCGGGCGAGGGCGCGTTCTACGGCCCCAAGATCGAGTACCACATGCACGACTCCATCGGCCGCGACTGGCAGGTGGGCACCATGCAGGTGGATTTCATGATGCCCGAGCGCCTCGGTGCCGAGTACGTGGACGAAAACTCGCAGAAAAGGCACCCCGTGATGCTGCATCGGGCCATCGTGGGCTCGATGGAGCGCTTCATCGGCATCCTGATCGAGCACCACGCCGGGCTCATGCCGGCCTGGCTGGCACCGGTGCAGGCGGCGGTGTTCTCGATCACCGATGCCCAGGCCGATTACGCCCATCAAGTTGCGCAAACCCTTGTCGATAAAGGTTTCCGGGTAGAGGCCGATTTGCGCAACGAAAAGGTCGGCTATAAGATTCGCGAACATACGTTGCAGAAAATCCCCTACCTCCTGGTGGTCGGTGACCGCGAGAAGGAAGCGGGGGCCGTTTCTGTACGTACCCGTTCGGGTGAGGATTTGGGCAGCATGCCGCTGGCCGACTTCATCGGGCGACTGCAGGCCGAGACGCAGCGCTGATCGCGCTGCACGGCCTAATCAAAACTTCTTCTGGAGGATAGTGGTATCGCTACCACCGACAACAAGGGTAACCGCCGCAACCTGGAAATCCGCGTTCCGCGCGTGCGTGTGATCGGCGCCGACGCGGAACAGCTGGGCATCCTGACTCGTGACGAGGCACTGGCGCTGGCGCAGGAAGCCGGCATGGATCTGGTCGAGATCCAGCCGAACGGCGATCCGCCGGTCTGCCGCATCATGGACTACGGCAAGTTCAAGTTCGAAGCCCAGAAGAAGGCGCAGGCCGCCAAGAAAAAGCAGAAGCAGGTCGAGATCAAGGAAGTGAAGTTCCGTCCGGTCACGGACGTGGGCGACTACCAGATCAAGCTGCGCAACATGCTTCGCTTCCTGGAAGAGGGCGACAAGGTCAAGGTCACCATCCGCTTCCGTGGCCGTGAAATGTCGCACCAGGACTTGGGCCGCGGTCTCGCCGAGCGCATCCAGGCGGACGTGGGCGAGAATGGCCAGGTGGAGTCTTTCCCTCGACTGGAAGGACGCCAGATGATCATGATGATCGGCCCCAAGAAGAAGCAGTGAGGCGGGTGGCGGCCCATGGGTCGCCTGCCATTGCCTGGTCGCGCCGCACCCACGTGGCGCCCGTCGTTTGACGGCACCGGCGAACTCGGATTAAACTTCCGAGTTCGCCGGTGCCTGTTTATGGCATGGCGAACCCCGCAAGAATAACGACAGAAGGGTATTTCCATGAGTTATGCAGTCATCAAGACTGGCGGCAAGCAATACCGCGTGCAGCAGGGCGACGTCCTGCGCGTGGAGCTGCTCGACGCCGAAGAAGGTTCCGCCGTGCAGTTCGACCAGGTGCTGCTGGTCGGCGAGGGCGAGGGTGTCACCGTCGGCGCGCCGATCGTGGCCGGCGCCACGGTCTCCGCCACCGTGCGCAAGCACGGCCGCGCCGACAAGGTGCGCATCGTCAAGTTCCGCCGCCGCAAGCACTTCAAGAAGCAGCAGGGACATCGTCAGCACTACACCGAAGTCGAGATCACGGGCATCAACGCCTGATAGAGCCGGAGAGATAAGTCATGGCACACAAAAAGGCAGGCGGTAGTACCCGCAACGGTCGCGACTCCAACCCGAAGTACCTGGGTGTGAAGATGTACGGCGGCCAAGCCGTCGAGGCCGGCAACATCATCGTGCGTCAGCGCGGCACCCAGTTCCATGCCGGCACCGGCGTGGGCCTTGGTCGCGACCACACCCTGTTCGCCCTGGTGGACGGCACGGTGGAGTTCAAGGTTCGTGGCGAGCACAGCCGCCGTTTCGTCAGCGTCGTGAAGGCCTGATCTTCAGCGATGCTGCGGCAAGGGCCCCGCTCCGGCGGGGCTTTTGTTTTGTGGAGGGAGCGGGAATAGGGAATCGCAAAGCGGCTCCTGTCGCCGCCTGGCCATGTTTCCCGGCTGAGAGCCTGTGAAAAAACTGCTCGTCTGCCGTGGCCGCCGCGCTGCGCACCTTCGACGCCCGCGCGACGACGCTCGAAATTCCTCACGGGCGCTGAGCCACTAGACTGGCCGCTGTGCATGGGGCTTGTTCCATGCGCCATCCTCTATTTTCCATTTCCGGCTCCAAACCATGAAATTCGTCGACGAAGCAATCATCAAGGTTCAGGCCGGCGACGGCGGCAACGGCTGCGCGAGCTTCCGGCGCGAGAAGTTCATCCCCTTCGGCGGACCGGACGGCGGTGACGGCGGCAGCGGCGGCTCGGTATGGATAGTCGCCGACGAGGGTTTGAACACCCTGGTCGATTTTCGCCACCAGCGCAGCTACAAGGCGCAGCGCGGCCAGAACGGCATGGGTAGCGACATGTACGGCAAGGGCGGCGAAGACACCACGATCCGCGTACCGGTGGGCACCGTCATCACCAATGTCGACACCGACGAGATGATTGGCGATCTGACCGCGCACGGCCGGCGCCTGCTGGTGGCGCAGGGCGGCAAGGGCGGTCTCGGCAACATCCACTTCAAGACCTCGGTGAATCGCGCGCCGCGCCAGTTCACCGACGGCACGCCGGGCGAAGTGCGCGAGCTGAAGCTGGAGTTGCGCCTGCTCGCCGACGTGGGCCTGCTGGGCTTTCCCAACGCAGGCAAATCCACCTTCATCCGCGCGGTATCGGCGGCCACACCGCGCGTGGCAGATTACCCGTTCACCACCCTGCACCCCAACTTGGGCGTGGTCAGCCTGGGTACCGACCAGAGCTTCGTGATCGCCGACATCCCTGGCCTGATCGAAGGTGCTGCCGATGGCGCCGGGCTGGGCATCCAGTTCCTGCGCCACGTGTCGCGCACCAGCCTGCTGTTGCACTTGGTCGACATCGCGCCGGTCGACGACACCGATCCGGTGGAACAGGTGCGGGCGATCGAACATGAGCTGGCGAAGTTCAACCCGGAGTTGCTGGAGCGCCCGCGCTGGCTGGTGCTGAACAAGTCCGATGCGCTGCCCGAGGACGAGCGTCAGCGCGTGGCGGAGGAGATCGTGCGGCGGCTGGATTGGCAGGCGCCGTGGTTCCTCGTCTCCGCCTTGGCTCGGGACAACACCATGGCGGTGTGCCAGCAGGTGCAGCGCTTCTTCGAGCAGCAGCGCGAAGCGCAGGCCGAGGCCAGGGGCGATCTCGCGCCCGGCGACGTGCGCCTGCGCGGCGAGTGAGCGGCGTCCGCGTCTGGTCGCGCAGCACGCGGCTGCAGGGGTGTGCTGCGCGCGATGGCTTTGTAGCTTTGATCAAAGCCAGAGTCCTCGCGCACAGGGGTGCTTCTACACGCTTCTGTGCAGGATCAGCTCCAGCACCGCCTTGCTGCCGAAGAAGGCCAGCAGCAGCACGGCCATGCCGATCAGGCACAGGTTCACCGCGCTGCGGCCGCGCCAGCCGTGTTTCCAGCGGCCCCACAGCAGCACGCCGAAGATCAGCCAAGCCAGCACACTGAGCACCGTGGTGTGGATCAGGTGCTGGGCACGGATGTTCTGGATGAACAGCGCGCCGCTCAAGAGGGTCAGCGTGAGCAGGGCGAAACCACCGCCGATCAGACGGAACAATAGCGCCTCGGTCTGCACCAGTGGTGGCAGTGCGCGCATCAGCCGCGTGGGTCGATGCGCGCGCAAGGCCCGCTCCTGCAGCGCCAGCAAAACGGCCACCACGGCGGCAATCGACAGCAGGCTGTAGGCGAGCAGGGCCACGGCGACATGCAGACTGATCTGCCAGTCCAGCGGATGGGGCGTGGTGGGCGGGGCAAGGAAAACATCCAGCGCCAACAGCAGTGCCGCCAGTGGAAACACGATCACACCCAGCCCGGCCACCGGCCGCGACAGGTTGACCAACAGGGTCAGCGCCGCCACCACGCAGGCGACCAGCGACAGTGCGGCGAAAAAGTGCAGATCCAGCCGACCGGCATGGGCGCCCAGCAGCGCGGCGGCGTGCATCAGTACAGCCAGGCTGGCAGCCGCCAGTCCCGGCCGTTGCGGCGTACGCGGGCAACCGGTCAGCGGTGCTGCCAGCAGGCTGGCGCCGGCCAGATACAGGGCGATGGCAAGTAGGGATAACAGAGAGAGTGGCATGGTCGAGAAGTGTCGCACAGCCGTTCGTTCGGCGTGAATGCGGCGGCATGCGCCAGGGGCTCGGTTATACTCGGTCGTTCCGTCGCCCGATGCCTTGTCCCATGTTCGAATCGCTTAGCCAACGCCTCTCCGCCACCGTCAGCCGCCTGCGCGGCCGCGGCCGCCTGACCGAGGAAAACATCCGCGAGGCCTTGCGCGAGGTGCGCATCGCCCTGCTGGAGGCCGACGTGGCGCTGCCGGTGGTGCAGGCGCTGATCCAGCGCGTGAAGGTGCGGGCGGTGGGCCAGGACGTGATGAAGAGCCTGTCGCCGGGCCAGGCGCTGGTGAAAGTGGTCAGCGACGAGCTGACTGCCGTCATGGGCACCGCCAACAGCGAGTTGAACCTGGCGCAGACCCCGCCCGCCGTGGTGCTGCTGGCCGGCCTGCAGGGCGCGGGCAAGACCACCACGGTGGCCAAGCTGGCGCGCTTCCTCACCGCGCGCAAGAAGAAAAAGGTGATGGTGGTGAGCTGCGACGTTTACCGTCCCGCTGCCATCGAGCAGTTGCGCACGCTGGCCGAGCAGGTGGGGGTGAAGTTCTTCCCATCCAGCGCGGGGCAGCACCCGGTCGATATCGCGAAGGACGCGATCGCCGCCGCGCGCCGCGAAGTGGTCGACGTGCTGCTGGTCGACACCGCCGGTCGCCTGCATGTGGATGAGGCGATGATGGCCGAGATCAAGGCGCTGCACGCCGCGATCACCCCGGTCGAAACCCTGTTCGTGGTCGATTCGATGACCGGCCAGGACGCTGCCACCACCGCCAAGGCCTTCAGTGAGGCCTTGCCGCTCACCGGCGTGGTGTTGACCAAGACCGACGGTGACGCCCGTGGCGGTGCGGCGCTGTCGGTGCGCTACGTCACCGGCCGGCCGATCAAGTTCCTCGGCGCTGGCGAGAAAACCGATGCGCTGGAGCCGTTCCATCCGGATCGCCTCGCGCAGCGCATCCTCGGCATGGGCGACGTGCTCTCGCTGGTCGAGGAAGTCGAGCGCAAGGTTGACCAGGAGAAGGCGCAGAAGCTTGCCCAGAAGGTGATGAAGGGCAAGCGCTTCGACCTCAACGACATGCGCGACCAGTTGGAGCAGATGAACAACATGGGCGGGCTCGCCGGCCTGATGGACAAGCTGCCCGGCGTCGCCGGCCTGCCCGACAGCGTCAAGTCCAAGGTCAACGATGGCGAACTCAAGCGCATGGTGGCCATCATCGGCTCGATGACGCCGAGAGAGCGCCGTCATCCGGATACGCTCAACGGCTCGCGCCGCGCCCGCGTGGCGAAGGGCTCCGGCACCCAGCCGGCCGACGTCAACCGCCTGCTCAAGCAGTACATGCAGATGGAGAAGATGATGTCCAAACTCTCCAGGGGTGGCGGCAAAGGCCTGTTGCGCCAGATGAGCGGCGCGCTGAAGGGCATGGGTGGCATGGGTGGCATGCTGCCGCCCCGGTAGGGGCGGCAGCGCGGGCCATGGATGGCCCGTTCGTTTCCATCGCCGTGCATTGGGAATGGAGCCAAGGCCGGCTTGCCGGCCTTGGCGAGCCTTGGGAAGGGCCGGAACCCTTCCCCGGGCATCAGACAAGAGCCCTGGTCCTTCGGGGCGGGCCGCACCGCAAACCGCATAACCTCTTTCTTTTTCAGTCACGCCCCCCTAAAATGCCCCGTTTACCGCGCACGCCCAAGTGCGCGCGTGCCGGACGTCCGGCATCTCTGGAGTTTTCATCATGGTCAAGATTCGTCTTTCGCGCGGTGGCGCCAAGGGCCGTCCGTTCTACCACGTCGTGGTCACCGATCAGCGCAACAAGCGCGATGGCCGCAACATTGAGAGCGTGGGCTTCTACAACCCGGTCGCCTCGGGCAAGGACAAGCGCCTCGAGCTGAACGTCGAGCGTGTCAAGGAGTGGGTGGGCAAGGGCGCCCAGCTCTCCGACAAGGTGGCCGCGCTCGTCAAGGAAGCCGGCAAGCAGCCGGCGGCCTGAACATGGCGTCAGCCGGTCGGCGCGTTCCAGTGGGACGCATCGTCGGGCTGTACGGTGTGCAGGGCTGGCTCAAGATCGAATCCTGGACTGAGCCCCGCACGACGATCTTCGACTACCAACCCTGGCTGCTGGCCACAGCACCGGAGGCGGTCACCGAGATCACCGGAGCGAAAGGACGCCCGCAAGGCAAGGGCCTGGTGGCCCACCTGCCTGGGGTGGATGATCGCGACACGGCGGCCGCTCTCGTCGGCAGCGACATCTACGTCGCCCGCGAGCAACTGCCGCCTCCCGGCAAGAACGAGTATTACTGGGTCGACCTCGAAGGGCTGGAGGTCGTCACCATCGAAGGTACGGTGCTAGGGCGGGTCAGTCACCTGTTCGCCACCGGTGCCAACGACGTGGTGGTGGTGCGGGACGGTACGCGTGAGCGGCTGCTCCCCTTCGTCCAGGGCAGTGTGGTGCGTTCGGTGGACTTGTCCGGCGGGCGCATGGTGGTGGACTGGGACCCGGAGTTCTAGGGCCGTGCGCATCGACGTCGTCACGCTGTTTCCCGACTTCATGCGCCAGTGCGCCGAAGTGGGGGTGGTGGGACGCGCGCAGCAACGCGAGTTGCTGCAGGTGGCAACCTGGAATCCGCGCGACTACGCCACTGACAACTACCGTACCGTGGATGGCCGCACCTGCGGCGGCGGCCCCGGCATGGTGATGCTGATTGAACCCTTGCGTGCGGCCATCGAGGCCATGCGCGAGGCCGCACCGGAACCGGTGCACGTGATTTACCTGAGTCCGCAGGGAGCGCGGCTCACGCAGGGCAGGGTGGAGGCGCTGGCCAGGTTGCCGCGCATCGCCTTGCTTTGCGGGCGTTACGAGGGCGTGGATGAGCGCCTGCTGGCGCACGAGGTCGACGAGGAGCTTTCCCTCGGCGATTATGTGCTGTCCGGCGGCGAGCTGGGTGCCGCGGTGGTGATCGATGCGGTGGGCAGATTGCAGGAGGGCGCGTTGAACGACGCACGCTCCGCCGAGCAGGATTCGTTTTCGGACGGCCTGCTGGACTGTCCGCATTACACCAAACCGGTGCAACACGCCTGGGGCGAGGTGCCGCCGGTGCTGCTTTCCGGCGACCACGCGGCGATCCGCCGCTGGCGCTTGAAGCAGGCACTGGGCCGAACCTGGCTGCGACGCCCGGAACTGTTGGCGCAGCGCGTGCTGGACGACGAATCCCGCGCACTGCTGGAAGCATTCCGCCGCGAATACCTCGCGGCATCAAACCAAACCACGCGGCAAGGGACGCCGCTGCTAGAACCCCGCGGTCAGGGATGAACGCAAACCACTGAGGTCGCCATGAACAAGATCATCCAGCAGTTCGAAGCCGAGCAGATCACCCGCCCCTTGCCGGAATTCGGCGCTGGCGACACCGTGGTGGTCAACGTCAAGGTGAAGGAAGGCAATCGCGAGCGCGTGCAGGCTTTCGAGGGCATCGTCATCGCCAAGCGCAATCGTGGCCTGCATTCGGCCTTCACCGTGCGCAAGATTTCGCATGGCACTGGCGTGGAGCGCGTATTCCAGGCGCACAGCCCGGCCATCGACTCCATCGAGGTGAAGCGCAAGGGCAAGGTGCGCGGCGCCAAGCTGTACTACCTGCGCAACCTGGAAGGCAAGGCCGCGCGTATCAAGGAAGACGTCGCCGCCGCCGCTGCGATCAAGGCCGCGAACAAGGCCGCCGCCGCCCGCGCCGAGTAAGCGCAGGCGCCACGGCCATCCGGCAAAAAGCCCGCGGAGCGATCCGCGGGCTTTTTGTTGGTGCGTGCGGTGGAATGCTCTCCCCGGAGGCCGGGCTCAATCCAGTCGCTGCGGCATCTGCAGGAAGTGGCCCTGCACGAAGTCCACGCCGGCGGCAAACAGCAGCGAGGTGCTGGTGGCGTCCTCCACCCACTCGGCGATGGTCTGGCGGTTCATTTCGCGGGCCTGCTCGCAGATTTCGGCGATCTTCTTCTGGTTGTCCGGGTGCTTGGGCAGGTCGGCCATGAAGCTGCGGTCGATCTTGATGAAGTCCGCATCGACATGGGTGAGCAGCTGGAAGGAGTTGAGACCCGAGCCGAACTGTTCCAGCGCGAAACTGGCGCCAAGCTTCTTCAGACCGTTGACGAATTCCTGGGCGGGACGCAGCAAGGTCATCACCTTGCTCTCGGTCATCTCCAGCACCAGTTTGCCGCGCTTGAGTCTGGCCTTGCCCAGCTGTTCGGCCAGCCAGGGCAACAAGGTGTCGTCTTTCAGCGAGGCGGTGGTGAACTTGACGAAGAAGGTGGTGTTCTGGCCCATGCCATCGCGCGCGCTCAAGGCCTGGATCGCGTGGGAAATCACCCAGCGGTCGATGGCGCCGGAAAGCCCGTGCTTGTCGGCGATGGGCATGAAGAAGCCAGGCAGCACCTCGCCTTGCGGGCCTTCCATGCGCAGCAGGATTTCCGAGTAGTCGCCTTCGGCGTCCTGCAGGCTTACCGCTTGCTGGTGGTAGAGCATCAGCCCCTCGCCCTCCAGCGACTTGCGCAACTGGGTGAGCCAGAAACGCTCGCGCTCCTCGTCGGCTTTTTCGCGGGCGGCGGGATCGTGCAGTTCCACCTGGCTGCCGCCCACGTTCTGCGCGACGCGCAAGGCCTGGGTGGCCTGGTTGAGCAGCAGCTCGGTGTTGGCGTTCTTTTCGCCGAGCAGGCTGCCGCCGATGCTGACGGTGACCGACAGCGAGCGGGCGCCGGCGTCGAAGATTTCGCCGGCGACGCCCCGCCGCATCTGGTCGATCCAGGCGCGGATGGCTTCGTCGCTGCGCGTATCCAGCGCCACCGCGAAGGTGTGTTCGGCCAGCATGCCGGCGACGTCGCCTTCGCCAAGTTCCGCGCGGATGTGTTCAGCCAGACCGGCCAGCAGCTCGTCGATCTTGGACAGTCCGATGCCGTTCACCAGCGACACCCAGTTGTCCGGTTCGATCAGGAGCAGCGACTGGCCCTTCTTGCCGCTGGCGGCGGCGGCGACGGCCTCGTCCAGTGCCTCCAGCAGGCGGGCGCGGTTGAACAGGCCGGTGACCGGATCGCGCTGCAGTTGTTCCAGCGCCGCCGGGTCGATCGCTTGCAGTCGAAATACGACCTGCAGGCAGGGTTCGCCCTCGAAGGTGGCGGGGGCAAACTCCACAGTGGCGTCGAAGGTGTCGCCGTCGGCGCGACGGGCGCGCAGGCTGACCTGGTTGGGGGCCTTTTCCTGGCGCGTGTGGCTGCGCAGCAGGTTCTTGAAGTCGTCCACGTGGGTGGTGTCGATCATGTCCAGGATCGGCATGCCGAGCAGGTCGTCGAAACTGTCGTAACCGAAGGTTTCCAGGTAGGCCTGGTTGACGCGCACATGCACGCCTTCGTGCACGTAGGCGATGGCGTCGCGCGAGGAGTCGAGCAGGGCGTCGCAGCGGCGCTCCAGTTCGCGCTGGGTGGATTCGAGCCGGCGCAGGTGGCGGCGGGTCTGCAGGGCGTCGAATTCGCGGCGCAGCACGGCCAGCAACTGGCTGGAGGTCTTGCGCGCCACCACGCCGTGCACGCCTTGTTCGAACAGCTTGGCCACCTGTTCGCCGTCCAGCGTGTCGACCACGCCCACCAGCGAGTAGTCGCGGCCCTGGGCGTCGAGCAGGCGCTTGGCCTCGGGCAGCGTGACACCGCCGTTGGCAGGGTTGAACATCACCAGGTCGGGTTCCAGATCGTTCAGCAGGGTTTGCACCTGGGCGGCGTCGGTAGCGCGCTCGGGACGTACCGCGATGCCGGTGTTGCGCAGCAGGCTGATGATCTGTTCCGCTGCCTCGACCGAGGGTTCGATGAAGAGAATGCGGATGACGAAATCTTTTTTCATGAGGTACGGAATGGCCGGCGGCGAGGGGTGTCTTGGCCCAATCTGGTGTTGCGAGGCTCGGTTGTAGCGGATTGCCGGGTGAATCGCCAGCGGTAATGTGTCGAAAAGGCGTATGGATGGCTATAACGGACGCTTGGCGGGGTCGCCGCCCACTTCGCGCACCAGCCTAGGCACCAGATAACCGGGCAGGCTGGCGCGGACGGCGTCCACCAGCGCCAGCGCCTTGGCATCGGCCACCTCGAAATGCGCGGTGCCTTGCACACGATCGAGCTGGTGCAGGTAGTAGGGCAGCACGCCGGCGGCGAACAGGCGTTCGGAGAGCACGGCCAGTGCCGTGGCGTCGTCGTTGACGCCACGCAACAGCACCGACTGGTTCAGCAGCGTGGCGCCGGTCGCGCGCATCCTCGCGCAGGCGGCATCGACGCTGGCGTCGAGCTCGTTCGCATGGTTGGCGTGCAACACCACCACCTTCTGCAAGGGCAGGGTAGCCAGCCAGTGGGTGAAGGCGGTGTCGATGCGCTCGGGCAGCACCACCGGCAGGCGGCTGTGGATGCGCAGGCGGATCACGTGGGGGATGTCGACCAGCGCGCGGGTGAGCTCTTCCAGCTTGGCGGTGGACAGGGACAACGGATCGCCGCCAGAAAGGATCAATTCGTTGATCGTGGGATCGCGTCGAACGTGCTCCAGCGCCTCGCGCCAGTGGTTGGCGGCGGCCATTTCCTCGCCATAGGGGAAGTGGCGGCGGAAGCAGTAGCGACAATTCACCGCGCAACTGCCGCTGGCGATCAAGAGGGCGCGACCTTCGTACTTGTGCAGCACGCCGCGCGCCTCGCGGGCCGCCAGGTCACCCACCGCGTCGACGGTGAAGCCGGGCACTTCGTCCAGTTCGGCCAGTTGCGGCAGCACCTGCAGCAACAGCGGGTCGTGGCGGTCGCCATGGCGCATGCGTGCCACGAAGCCGCGCGGCACCCGCAGCGCAAAGCCGGCGTCGGCGGGTGGCAGCTCGTCGGCGAGGGGAGAGAGCCCGACCAGGTCGAGCAACTCGCGCGCATCGGTGACGGCCTCGCGCCATAACTGGCGCCAGTCGGCCAGCGGGGATGCGGCATCGGGTGTAATGCGTGCGTCTGGGCTTGCGGTTATCATGGGCAGCCTTGTCCGGGCCGTTCCGGACCCGCGAATCGCCTATTTTAGCCGCCACGGGTGGCGCGATGGGCATTCGACCCCTCGACCATCCATCTGCGGAGTTCCAAGCATGGCCAGCGCCGGTCTCAACGACGTCAAGAAGGGCATGAAGATCCTTCACAACAACGACCCGTGGGTCATCACCGAGGCCGAGTTCATCAAGCCCGGCAAGGGTCAGGCCTTCACCCGCATCTTCATGCGCAACCTGAAGAGCGGTCGCACCACCGAGCAGACGATGAAGTCCAGCGATACCTTCGAGGTCGCCGACGTTGCCGATACCGACATGCAGTACCTGTATTCGGACGGCGAGTTCTGGCACTTCATGCAGCAGGACAGCTTCGAGCAGCACCAGGCCGGCAAGGCGGGCATGGGCGACGCGGCGAAGTGGCTGAAGGGCGAGGAGGAGTGCGTGGTCACCCTGTTCAATGGCGAGATCATCGCGGTGCAGGCGCCCAACTTCGTCGAGCTGAAGATCACCGAGACCGACCCGGGCGTGCGCGGCGACACCTCCGGCGGCGGCGGCAAGCCGGCTACGCTGGAAACCGGCGCCGTGGTGCGTGTGCCGCTGTTCGTGGGTCAGGACGAGGTCATCAAGGTCGATACCCGCACCGGCGAATACGTCAGCCGCGTCGGCAAGTGACGCGCCGGCGCAAGCCGGTGCGATGAGCAAGGGCGGCGCCGCGATCCGGGCCGCCCTTTGCGTATCCAAACCCCCGAAAGGCCAGCCATGAGCCAAGCGCAGCCGTCGTCCATTGACCTCCTCATCGAAGCCCGCTGGGTGGTGCCGATCGAGCCGCACGGTGTGGTGCTGGACGACCACGCGGTGGCGGTCGACGGCGATCGCATCGTGGCGATCTTGCCCATCGTCGCGGCGCGCGCCGCCTATGCTCCGCGCGAAACCGTGTGCCTTGCCGAGCACGCGCTGATCCCCGGTCTGGTCAATGCGCATACGCACAACCCGATGACGCTCTTGCGCGGGCTGGCCGATGACTTGCCGCTGATGGTGTGGCTGCAGCAGCACATCTGGCCGGCCGAAGCCAAGGTGATCGGCCCCGAGTTCGTGCGTGACGGCGTGGAGCTGGCGGTGGCCGAGATGCTGCGCGGCGGCACCACCTGCGCCAACGAGAACTACTTCTTCCCCGACGCGATCGGCGCCACCTACCGCAAGCTGGGCTTCCGCGCCGTGGTCGGCCTGCCGGTGATCGAGTTCCCCACCGCCTGGGCGAAGTCGCAGGACGAATACTTCGAGCGCGCCGGCGCCGTGCACGACAGCTTCCGCGGCGACGCGCTGGTCAGCACCGCGTTCGCGCCGCACGCGCCGTACACGGTGTCGGACGAGAGCTTCGCGCGCATCCGCGTGCTGGCCGACCAGCTCGACATCCCGGTGCACCTGCATCTGCACGAGACCGCGCACGAGGTCGAGGAAGAAAAGAAGAAATCCGGCCTGCGCCCGTTCCAGCGCCTGCAAAGGCTGGGCCTGGTCAACGACCGCCTGATCGCGGTGCACATGACTCAGCTCACCGACGGCGAAATCGCCGCCTGCGCCGAGGCCGGCGTGTCGGTGGTGCATTGCCCGGAGTCGAACCTCAAGCTGGCCTCCGGCTTCTGCCCGGCGGAGAAGCTGCGCAAGGCGGGCGTGAACCTCGCCATTGGCACCGACGGCTGCGCGTCGAACAACGATCTGGACATGTTCGGCGAACTGCGCACCGCCGCGCTGCTGGCCAAGGCGGTGGCGAACGACGCCGCCGCCTTCGACGCCGCCAGCGCGCTGCGCGCGGCTACGCTGGGCAGCGCCAAGGCGATGGGTCTGGAGGCGAAGATCGGTTCCATCGAAGTCGGCAAGCAGGCCGATCTCGCGGCCGTGCGCCTGTCCGACCTGGAAACCCAACCGCTGTTCCACGTCGCCTCGCAACTGGCCTATGCCACGGGCCGGCACCAGGTCAGCGATGTGTGGATCGCCGGCCGGCGCAAACTGGCCGCGCGCGAACTGGTGGGCATGGATGTGGACGCCATCCTCGCCCGCACCCGCGCCTGGCGCGAACGCATCGCGGTGGCTGGAGGATGAACCGTTATCTCGTGATGGTGATGCGCCGCCCGTCCTTCGACCCGGCGGTCGTGCCGCTGCATCGCGCGTTCCTCGAAACGCTGCGGGCGCAGGGGCGCAACGAGCTGTCCGGCCCGTTCGGCAACGGGAGCGGCGGCGCCTATGTGCTGCGCGCCGAATCGCTGGAGGAAGCGGCGTCGATGGCGCATCGCGACCCATGCCACACCAGCGGCGGCTGGGAAGTCACCGTGCACGAATGGCTGGCGTCTTGAAGCCCTGGCGTCCTTGCCCGGCGCGAAGGCCAACCCTTTCCCGCGGCTTGCGCCCAGCCATGCGCGCGGCTTGCCATAAAATCATGCGTTCACCATGGACTCGAACATGACCACCGCCAACGTCAGCCCCGCCGAGATTGCCCGCTTCGACCAGCTCGCCGCGCGCTGGTGGGATGCCGACGGCGAATCGCGTCCGCTGCACGACCTCAACCCCGTGCGCGCGGCCTACATCGCCGCGCGCGTGGATCTGCGCGGCGCGAAGGTGGCCGACGTGGGCTGCGGCGGCGGCCTGCTCAGCGAGGCGCTGGCGCGCGCGGGCGCCGAAGTCACCGGCATCGACCTAGGCGACAAGGTCATCGGCATCGCGCGGTTGCACCTGCACGAGTCCAACCTCAAGGTGGATTACCGCAAGCAGTCCTCGGCGGAGCTGGCGCAGGCCGAGCCGGCTGCGTTCGATGCCGTGTGCTGCCTGGAGCTGATCGAGCACGTGCCCGATCCGGCGGCGCTGGTGCACGATCTCGCCGGCATGCTCAAGCCCGGCGGTCGGCTGTTCCTGTCCACGCTCAACCGCACCCCGGCGGCCTTCGGCGCGGCCATCCTCGGCGCCGAATACCTGCTGCGCCTGTTGCCGCGCGGTACGCACCACTACGCGCAGTTCCTCAAGCCGGCCGAGCTGGCGCGCCTGTTGCGCGCGGAAGGGTTGGAGCTGGAGGACGTCAGCGGGCTGGGCTACAACCCGCTGGTGCGCAAGGCCTGGCTCAGCCGCCGCACGGCGGTGAACTACATCCTGTGCGCCAGGAAGCCCGCATGAAGCCCATGCCTGCAGACCTGCATGCCGTGCTGTTCGATCTCGACGGCACCCTGCTCGACAGCGCCGCCGATCTTTACGCCGCCCTGCAGGCCTATTGCGCCGAGGTTGGCGCGACCGTGCCGGCGTACCCCGTGGTGCGCGAGGTGGTGTCGCGCGGCAGCCGGGCGATCCTGTGCTGCGCGTTCGCGGAAAGCGACGAGGCGCTGGCGGCACGCATACCGCGTTATCTCGACATCTACCAAAGCATGCTGGCCACGCATACCCGGCCGTTCGAGGGCATTGCCGCGCTGCTTGGCGCCATCGAGGCGCGCGACTGGCGCTGGGGCATCGTCACCAACAAGCCCGGTTTCCTGACCGAGGAGCTGATCCAGCGCATGGATTGGGATCTGCGCGCCAGCGCGGTGGTCTGCGGCGACAGCCTGCCGGTGAAGAAGCCCGATCCTGCGCCGGTGCTCCTGGCCTGCACGCGCGCCGGCGTGGCGCCGGATCGTACGGTGTTCGTGGGCGACGACGCGCGCGACGTGGAGGCCGGCCGTGCCGCCGGGCTGGTCACGGTGGCGGTGCGCTGGGGCTATCTGGATGGCGGCGACCCGGCCATGTGGGGCGCCGATGCGGTGGTCGAGCATCCGCGCCAGCTGGCCGGCCTGCTGGGCCTGGAGATGATGGCGTGAGCGGCACCGAGATCACCGTCGGTCAGGGCCTGCAGGGCTATGTCGACAAATGGCTGATGGCGCAGCCCGGGCAACGCCTCGCGCTGGCCTTCGTCGATCCGGTGAAGTATCCCGGACACATTGCGCTGGCCGCGCTGGAGCAGGAATGGATCGCCGCCGCCTACGGCATCCGCGAGCCGCAGGTGGCGGCCGCCAAGCTCGGCTGGTGGGCCGAGGAGATCGCCAACGCCCCGGCCAGCGGTGGCCAGCACCCGCTGACTCAGGTGCTGTTCGACGACGAACGTGCGCAGGCGATCCCGACGGCCGTCTGGCTGGCGCCGCTGCAGGCCGCGGTGGTGCAACTGGAACAGGGCACGGCGGCGGATTTCACGGCGCAACTGGCTGCCGCCGAACCCCTGCACGGCGCGCTGGCGCGGCTGGAAACCGCCTGGTGGCATGGCACGCAGGCCGATGCCACGCGCGCCGCGCGGCTGGCCACGCTCGATCATGCCCTGCATGCCTTGCGTCGCCTTGAGGACGACCTGCAGCGCGACCGCTTGCCGCTGCCGATGTCGTGCCTGGCGCGCCATGGCCTGGTGCGCGCCGAATTGGGGCAGCGCAGCGACGCGCGCGACGCGGCCATCCGCGCCCAACTGGCCGACCTGCAGGTGGCGTGGCGCGCGGCGGCGCACCTGCCCGGGCCGCTCAGCGTGTTCCGCGCGCTCAGCGCGCACGAGGGCGCGCGGCGACTGCGCCGAGCGCGTGGTGCCGCCGATCCGCTGGCGGCATTGCAGCGCGAGCAGCGCGGCGGCTTCGGTGCCACTTTCGCCGCCTGGCGGGCGGCAAGGCGCTGGCATCGGTTGGCAGGCTGAGGGTTCGCGGATTTTTCAAACGCCCAACCGGCCACGGATGGCCGGCAGCGTCGATGAAAACGCCGCACGATGCGGAGCCTCACCACGGTTCTGAACGCCGGTGGACACAGCGTTTCCCGGCGATGACTGTTGCAATGCGGCAGCCTGCCCCAAAATAGGCGACTTCGACGGCCGCGCCGCCGCTCCGTTGCGCGAGAGTTCCCATGCACAGCCACGAAAACACCGCCCGCCTGATGCCCGATGTGGCCGGTCAGGCGCAGCCGCACCTGGACGGCGCGCTGGACTGGGTCGGTATGGACGGCATCCAGACCCGGGTGTGCTTCGATGCGGGCGATGGCCGTGAGCAGCAGGTGGCGGCCCAGGTGGGCGCCTTCGTCAATCTCACGCGTGCGGACAAGCGCGGCATCCATATGTCGCGCCTGTACCTTCTCATCGACCGCCAACTGGGCGAGCAGACGCTCTCGTCTGCCGCGCTGGAAACCCTGCTGCGCGCCTTCCTGGAATCGCACGCGGGCCTCGCCGACCGCGCCCGCATCAGCATCCGCTTCGACGCACTGGTGCGCCGTGCCGCCTTGCGCAGCAGCCACAGCGGCTGGCGCAGCTACCCGGTCTCCATCGAGGCCAGCCTCGACGCGCAAGGCTTCCAACTGGCGCTGGGTTCCGAGGTGGTCTATTCCTCCACCTGTCCCGCCTCGGCCGCACTGGCGCGCCAGCTGATCCAGGAACAATTCGGCAGGGACTTCGATCCGACGCAGCCGGTCGACCACGCCGCCGTGCTGGCCTGGCTGGGCAGCGAACGCGGCATCAATGCCACGCCGCACGCGCAGCGCAGCGTGGCGCGGCTGCTGGTGCGCTACCAGCCCGGCGCCTCGTTCGACCTGATCGGCCTGCTCGACCGTGTGGAACAGGCGTTGGGCACGCCGGTGCAGACCGCGGTGAAACGCGAGGACGAACAAGCCTTCGCGCTCGCCAATGGCGGCAACCTGATGTTCTGCGAGGACGCCGCCCGCCGCATCCAGCGCGTGCTGGCCAGCGACGAACACCTGGCCGACTTCCACGTGCGCGTGGAACACCAGGAAAGCCTGCACCCGCACGACGCCGTGGCCTATGCCAGCAAGGGCGTGCCGGGTGGGTTTGGCTGCTGACCTGTCAGCGGTCGGGATCGGCGCCTTGATCGGGTGACGCGCGAGGGTGCCGCCGCCAGGGGCGTTCGATGACGGCCGCGGTAGACGGGCGATTTTTCAGAGGCGCTCAGCCGGCGTGGCGCGAATCATCGTGGCAGTGGCAGCGCACGAAGTGAAACTGCTCCGGCACCGGATCTGCGCCGCCGTCGCACAGGGGCTGGCAGCGCAGCAGGCGCCAGGCGGTGAGCAGGCAGCCGCGCCAGGGGCCGAAACGCGTGATCGCGATCCGTGCATAATCGGAGCAACTGGGGTAGAAACGGCAGTGTTGCCCCAGGAGGGGACTGATCCCGCGCTTGTAGGCCTTGAGCAACAAGAGCAGGAATCGGGTGAGGATATTCACGGGGGCTGCGGCAGCTCGTCGCCAGAATGGGGCAAGTATCCCAGAAGGCGGGTTGCCGGTGCAGGGTGCATGGGCTATAACACCCGGCCGCCACGGCAGAAAACGGTGAAGGAATATGGCGAAACCCACGCGCAGTTCGACTTCCGCCAAAGCCGCCAAGGGCAAGCCGCCGGCGCGTACGGTGGCGCCCGCCAAGGCAAAGGTCGCGGCGAAGAAGGCCGTTGCGAAAAAGCCTGTCGCGAAGCAGCCCGTTGCAAAGAAGCCCGCGGTGAAGAAGCCCGCACCGAAGAAACCCGCGGCGAAGAAACCCAACGCCGGCAAGGCGGTCAAGCCGGTCGCGAAGAAGCTTGCTCCGCCGGCTGCAAAGAAGGTCGCCAAGCCGGCTCCGAAAAAGGCGGTCGCCAAAAAGCCGGCAGTCAAACCGCCGGTGGCGAAGAAAGCCGCGGTCGGCAAGTCCGCCCCGGCGCGCCAACCGGCCGCCAAGCCGGTGACGAAGGCGGCCGCCAAGCCCGTCGCCAAGTCGCCGGCAAAGCACGCCGCCAAACCGGTGGTGCCTGCCCACCAGCCCGTCGCCCGGGCCGCCGCCAAATCGGCGAAGGCGCCTGTCGGCAAGCCGGTGGCGACCGTGGCGACGCCCCACCGGAACAAGCCGGCGTCGGCACATGCTCCCGCCCCCGCCAAGGCCGTCGTCAAACCATTCCCCGTGCCTGCCACCGCGCCGCCTCGCGGCAAGGTGGCCAGCGCAACCGCCAACGCATCCCACAAGCCAACGAAAAACGCATCAGCATCGATGAATAAACAGGCAGACAAAAACCTCGACAACGGTGTCACCCGCGAAGACGGGCGCTACGCCTTGCCGGCCACCACCCAGATCGCCTTGCCCAAGGGTTACCGCCCCTCGCCCAGCGAGGAGTACATGAATCCGCAGCATCTGGCCTATTTCCGCAACAAGCTGCGCGAGTGGCGCGACCAGTTGGTGGAGGAATCGCGCCAGACCATGGACAACCTGCGCGAGGAAGTGCGCGACGTGGGCGACGAGGCCGAGCGCGCCACCCGCGAAACCGAGAACTCGCTGGAGCTGCGCACCCGGGACCGCTACCGCAAGCTGATCTCCAAGATCGACAAGGCGCTGCGTCGCATCGAGGAGGGCAGCTACGGCTACTGCGAGGAAACCGACGAGGAGATCGGCGTGGATCGGCTCGACGCCCGCCCCATCGCCACCTTGTCGCTGGATGCGCAGGAACGCCGCGAACATCTGCAGAAGCAGATGGGGGACTGAATTCTGCGCTCCTCCGTGAGCGCAGGGATCAAACCGGCGCCATGCCGGACTTCTCGCAAAAGCCCCGCTTCGAGCGGGGCTTTTCGTGTACGGGGATGCGTGAGTGTTGTTGCCTATGCAGGGCTGGCGGCGGCCGAGGCGTAGGCTTTCAGCTTGGCCAGCGTGGCGGCCAGACCGTTGGAGCGGGTGGGCGAGAGGTGCTTGGCCAAGCCGATCTGCTGGATGAAATCCGGATCGGTGGCAACGATCTCGGCGGCAGGGCGATCCGAATACACGCGCAGGATCAGCGCCAACAGGCCCGAGACGATGGCCGAATCGCTGGCCGCCTCGAAGTGCATGCGCCCGGCGTCGCCGCTGGGCACCAGCCATACCATGGACTGGCAACCCTGCACGCGCCAAGCCTCGGTCCTCTGCTCACTGGCCAGTGGCGGCAACTGCCGGCCGAGGTCGATCAGGTACTGGTAGCGCTCGCTCCACTCGCTGAAGTAGGCGAATTCCTCGGCGATCTCGCGTTGTGCTTCGTCGGCGCTGGCGGTCATGACTTATTTCCTAATGCGATGCCAGGACACTTTACCCCCCGGCTTGTCTTCAAGCGCAATGCCAATACTGTTGAGCGCATCGCGGATCATGTCGGCTTTTTGCCAATCTTTTTGGGTTCGAGCCTTATTTCGTTCATCGATAAACGCATCGATTTGTGCATCTGTAGGGCTCCCGCCGATGGCCAGTGCCTGTGGGGCCGGAGCCCGTGCATTCAGTGTGGCAAGGTTGTTGTTGTGGGGCTGCCAGCGAAACCAGGCTTCCGGCTCCTGTTGCAGCAGGCCCAGCGCGGCGCCGCCGGCGAGCAGGGCGGCCTTGGCTGCCGGCGTACCTAGCGTGCGCGCGGCGTCGGCCAGCACGGCCAACTCGGCCAGCGCCTGCGGCGTGTTGAGGTCGTCGCATAGCGCGGCTTCGATTTTTTCGGGTACGGGCGAACCCGCCGTGTCCACCGCCACCTCGGCGAGCTCGCGCAGCACGCGATACCAGCCGTCCAGCGTGCTTACCGACTGCGCGATGGCGGCGTCGGACCAGTCCAGCGGCTGGCGGTAGTGGCCACTCATCAGACGCAGGCGCAGCGCTTCGGCCGGATGCTGCTGCAGGAGTTCATGCAATTGCAGCACGTTGCCCAACGACTTCGACATCTTCTTGCCGTCGAAGGTGAGCATGCCGTTGTGCAGCCACCAGCGGGCGAAGGTCGCCCCACCGTGCGCGCAGGTGGATTGCGCCACCTCGTTCTCATGGTGCGGGAACAGCAGATCCACGCCGCCGGCATGGATGTCGATGGTTTCGCCCAGGTGCTGGGCGGCCATCGCCGAGCACTCGATGTGCCAGCCCGGACGCCCGCGGCCCCAGGGGCTGTCCCAGCCGGGCAGCTCGGGCGTGGAGGGTTTCCACAGCACGAAGTCGGCGGGGTTCTTCTTGTACGGCGCCACTTCCACGCGCGCGCCGGCGATCATCTCCTCGGTGTCGCGGCCGGAAAGCTTGCCGTAGTCGGGGTAGCTGGCCACGTCGAACAGCGCGTGGCCCTGTGCGGCGTAGGCATGGCCGTCGGCGATCAGCTTTTCGATCATCGCCACCATCGGCCCGATGTGCGCGGTGGCACTGGGCTCGATGTCGGGCGGGGCGATGCCGAGCTCCGCCATGTCCTCGCGGTAGGCGGCGGCGAACTTGCCGGTGATCGCCTCGATGCCCACGCCCTGATCCAGCGCGGCGGCGTTGATCTTGTCGTCCACGTCGGTGATGTTGCGGGCGTAGACCACGTTTGGGTAATGCCGGCGCAGCAGCCTGGCCAGCACGTCGAACACCACCGGGCCGCGCGCGTTGCCGATGTGCACGTAGTTGTAGACGGTGGGGCCGCACACGTACATCGTCACCCGGTTCGGATCGAGCGGCGCGAACGCCTCGGTGCGGCGGGTCAGGCTGTTGTAGAGCGAAATCGGCATGGCGGGGCGTTCCAGGGCGTTCGAGGGCCAGCCGCGCATCTTAACAAGCCCTAAGCGGGGGTGGCGTCCCGGCGTCGATGGGGGCGCATTCTAAGCTCGGATTCAGTGTGGATTTGCTGCAATCGGCCATGCGCCAAAGTCGCGTCCGAAACACTCCACCGGAGTTCGCCATGACCAAATACCTGCTTGCCGCCTTGATGCTGGTTGTCGCCGCCGGCAGCGCCCAGGCGCAGGACGCGCGTTATGCCAATTCCGGCGACAACGCCCATTACGGCTGGGCCGACGTCTTGCGGGTCGATCCGGTCTACGGCGTCACCCAGACCACGGTGCCGCGCCAGCAGTGCTACGACCAGCAGGTGGTGCAGCAGGATCGCGGCAACAGCACGGCCGGCACCATCCTTGGCGCCGTGGTGGGTGGCGTGCTGGGCAGCACCATTGGCAAGGGCGATGGCCGCAAGGCGGCCACCGTGGCCGGCGCGGTGGTGGGCGGCGCGGTGGGCAACCGGGCTTCCGACCATGGCGGCAGCTACGAAACCACCCAGACCCGCTGCCGCGAGGTCAGCTCCGTGAGCGAGCAGCGCCAGATCGTGGGCTACGACGTGGAATACCGCTATCGCGGCGAGGTCTACGAGTCGCGCCTGAACTACGACCCCGGCGAGCGCCTGCGCGTACGGGTGAGCGTGACTCCCGCCGACTGATGCATGCTGCCGCCTTCGGGCGGCGGTTTTTCCCATGCTCTTGCGAGTGTCCTTGGTCGCGAAGATCAAATGGGCAGCCATCCATGACCGCACTTTCAACGGCATGTTGCATGGCAGCGAAAATACCGGCATGATGAAACCTCGCCCGATGGAAACACCCGTGTCCACAGCCGTCTATACCGCCAATGTTCTGACCAGCGCCCGCATGGCCGCTGGCATGACTTCGCGTGCGCGCCGACCGCTGGACGAACATCCGGCCGGGTAGGCTGTCGCGCGCTGCACCATCACGCAACGACTGAAAAACCCGGCCATCGCGCCGGGTTTTTTTGTTGGGAAATCCACGGTTCATTCCTCTCCGAGAGTCTTGTCCCCATGACCATCCGCCACTTCCTCACCACCCAGGACTGGAGCCGCGCCGAGATCGACGCGCTGCTGGAGCAGGCCGCCGCGTTCAAGCGTTCGCCCGCGGGCAACCAGCTCGCCGGCAAGTCGGTGGCGTTGCTGTTCTTCAACCCGTCCATGCGCACCCGCACCAGCTTCGAGCTGGGCACGTTCCAGCTCGGCGGCCACGCGGTGGTGCTGCAGCCGGGCAAGGATGCGTGGCCGATCGAGTTCGACGAAGGCACGGTGATGAATGGCGAGGCCGAGGAGCATGTGGCCGAGGTGGCGCGAGTGCTCAGTCGCTATGTGGATCTGATCTGCGTGCGTGCCTTTCCGAAGTTCCAGGACTGGTCGGTGGATCGCCAGGACAAGGTCATCCAGGCGTTCGCCAGGTACGCCACCGTGCCTGTCATCAACATGGAAACGATCACCCATCCCTGCCAGGAGCTGGCGCATGCGCTGGCTATGCGGGAGCGCCTTGGCGACCTGCATAAAAAGAAATATGTGTTGACTTGGACCTACCACCCCAAGCCCTTGAACACCGCGGTGGCGAATTCCGCCCTGCTGATCGCCACCAAGATGGGCATGGACGTGACCCTGCTGTGCCCCACGCCGGACTACGTGCTGGACGAGCGCTACATGGCCTTTGGCCGTCTGAACGCCGAGGCCAACGGTGGCTCGCTCAAGGTCAGCCATGACATCGAAGAGGCCTACAGCGGCGCCGACGTCGTCTACGCCAAGAGCTGGGGCGCGCTGCCGTTCTTCGGCCGGTGGGAGCAGGAGAAGCCCGTGCGCGAAGCCAGCAGGCACTTCATCGTGGACGAGGCGAAGATGGCTTTGACCCACCATGGCCTGTTCAGCCACTGCCTGCCGTTGCGCCGCAACGTCAAGGCTACCGACGCGGTGATGGATGCGCCGTACTGTTTCGCCATCGACGAGGCCGAAAACCGCCTGCACGTGCAGAAGGCGGTGATGGCGGCGTTGGTGGGAGGCTGAGCCATGTACGCGCCGAAGCATTTTGTCGAAACGCGCGCCGAGATCCTGCACGGGCTGATCCGCGACTATCCGTTCGCCACCGTGGTGGTACAGACGACCGGCGGCCTCGTCGCCAATCATCTGCCGTTCGAGTGGGTCGATGGCGCGTTGCACGGCCATGTGGCGCGCGGCAACGAGCTGGCCGGGCTCGATGGTGCCGAGGTGCTGGTGATCTTTCGTGGCCCCGATGGCTACATCAGCCCGAACTGGTATCCAACCAAGCAGGAGACGCATCGCGAGGTGCCCACCTGGAATTACGCCGTGGTGCACGTGCACGGACGGCTGAAGGTGATCGAGGACGCGGGCTGGCTGCGCGCCCTGCTGGAACGGCTCACCGACCGTCACGAAGCCACCGAGCCGCGGCCGTGGCGCATCACCGATGCGCCGGACGACCATATCGAGAAGTCGCTGCGCGCCATCGTCGGCCTCGAGATCGCCATCGAGCGCATCGAAGGCAAGTTCAAACTCAACCAGAACCATCCCGAGCGCAACCGCCTCGGCGTGATCGCCGGCCTGCGTCGCCGCGGCAGCGAGGGTGACGCGGAACTGGCCGCGCTGATGGCGAAGCAGGAGGAAGCCAAGTCATGAGCCGGCCGCACCTCTACCGCGTGGACGTGGTCTGGACCGGCAACCGCGGCAGCGGCACCGACGGCTACCGCAACTACAGCCGCAACCACGTGATCCGCGTGCCGGGCAAGCCGGATCTTGCGGGTTCGGCCGATCCCACCTTCCGCGGCGACGCCACGAAGCACAACCCCGAGGACATGCTGGTGGCCGCGCTCTCCGCCTGCCACATGCTGTCCTATCTGCACATGGCCACCGTGGCCGGCGTGGTGGTGGTCGCCTACGACGACGCTGCCGAAGGCACGATGGTCACCGAAGGCAACGGCGGCCGTTTTACCGAGGTGGTGCTGCGCCCGGTGGTGACCATCCGTGCCGACAGCGATCCCGACAAGGCGCTGGCCGCGCACGACGACGCGCACCACGCCTGCTTCATCGCCAACTCCGTGAATTTCCCGGTGCGCTGCGAGCCGCGCATCGTCGTTTCCTCCGACTGACATTCTCCCCGACCAGGATTCGCAAGCCATGAGCCAAGACATCGTCCTCGCCTTCTCCGGCGGCCTCGACACCAGCTTCTGCGTGCCCTACCTCAAGGAGCGTGGCTGGGCCGTGCACACCGTGTTTGCCGACACCGGCGGCGTGGACGCCGAGGAGCGCGCCTTCATCGAGCACCGCGCGCAGGAGCTGGGCGTGGCCAGCCACGTCACGGTGGACGGCGGCCCGGCGATCTGGAATGGTTTCGTGAAACCGTTCGTGTGGGCGGGCGAGGGCTACCAGGGCCAGTACCCGCTGCTGGTGTCCGACCGCTATCTGATCGTGGAAGCCGCGCTGAAGCGCGCCGCCGAGCTGGGCACCCGAGCCATCGCGCACGGCTGCACCGGCATGGGCAACGACCAGGTGCGCTTCGACCTCGCCGTGAAGTCGCTGGGCGACTACGAGATCGTGGCGCCGATCCGCGAGATCCAGAAGGAGCACACCCAGACGCGCGCCTACGAGCAGAAGTTCCTGGAGGAGCGCGGCTTCGGCGTACGCGCCAAGCAGCAGGCCTACACCATCAACGAGAACCTGCTCGGCGTCACCATGTCCGGCGGCGAGATCGACCAGTGGCAGGCACCGGGCGAGGGTGCGCGCGCCTGGTGCAAGCCGCGCGCCGAATGGCCGTCCAAGCCGCTGCAGGTGAAGCTCGGCTTCGTCGACGGCGAGGCGGTGTCGCTGGACGGCGAGAAGCTCGCCGGCCACAAGATCCTGGCCAAGCTCAACGCGCTGTTCGCGCCCTACGGCGTGGGCCGCGGCCTCTACACCGGCGACACCACGATCGGCCTCAAGGGCCGCATCATCTTCGAGGCGCCGGGCCTGGTTTCGCTGCTCACCGCGCACCGCGCGCTGGAGGAAGCCGTGCTCAGCAAGCAGCAGAACCGCTTCAAGCCCGAGGTGGCGCGCAAGTGGGTGGAGGTGGTGTACGAGGGCTTCTTCCACGATCCGGTCAAAGCCGACCTGGAGGCGTTCCTCGCCTCCAGCCAGTCCACCGTCAACGGCGAGGTCACGCTGGAGACGAACGGCGGCGTGGTCAACGCCGTGGCGGTCGAGTCGAAGCACATCCTCAACGCCAAGGGCGCCACCTACGCGCAGTCGGCCGACTGGGGCGTGGCCGAGGCCGAAGGCTTCATCAAGCTGTTCGGCATGAGCAGCACGCTGTGGGCCGAGGTGAACCGGGGCCACGCGGCATGAGCGCTTCGCCCCGCTCCCCTCTCGCTACCGCCTCTTCCAAGGGGAGAGGGGCTTCGCATCATGGAGCCGTGTGATGAGTACGTTGCTCAACGCTACGCTGGAACACCTGCGCGCGCTGGTCGGTTTCGACACGCGCAACCCGCCGCGCGCGATCGGCACCGGCGGCATCTTCGATTACCTCCGCGCGCAGCTGCCCGGCTTCGACATCGTGGTGACTGACCACGGCGCCGGCGCGGTGAGCCTGCACGCGGTGCGTGGCCAACCGAGGCTGCTGTTCAACGTGCACCTGGACACCGTGCCGGACTCGCCGGCGTGGACGGCCAGTCTGCACGAGCTGCGCGTCACGGCCGACCGCGCCATCGGCCTGGGCGCCTGCGACATCAAGGGTGCGGCGGCGGCGCTGCTGGCGGTGGCAAACGCCAGCGACAGCGACATGGCGCTGCTGTTCACCACTGACGAGGAGGCGAACGATCCGCGTTGCATCGCGGGTTTTCTCCGTGCTTTTCCCCCTCTCCCACCGGGAGATGGTCGGGGTGCGGGCGAAGCGAGGCGTGGCGGCGAATCCGAACCCTCACCCCAACTCCTCTCCCGGGGGGAAAGGGGCTATGAAGCGGTGATCGTGGCCGAGCCCACCCGGGGCGAGGCGGTGCTGGCCCACCGCGGCATCCAGTCCGTGCTGATGCGCTTCGCCGGTCACGCCGGGCATGCTTCGGGCGAGCAGCAGCCCAGCGACAGCGCGCTGCACCAGGCGGTGCGCTGGGGCGATGCCGCGCTGGATTTCGTGGCGGCGCAATCGCACGAGCGCTTCGGTGGGCTCACCGGCCTGCGCTTCAACATCGGCCGCATCGAGGGCGGCATCAAGGCGAACATGATCGCGCCCAGCGCCGAGCTGCGCTTCGGCATGCGGCCCTTGCCGACGATGAGTCCCGACGGCCTGCTCGAGCGCTTCCGCACGCTGGCCGAGCCGGCCCCCGCGCATTTCGAGGAGACGTTCCGCGGCCCCTCGCTGCCCGCGGGCGACACCGCCTCCGCCGAGGCGCGGCGCCTGGTCGCGCGCGACCTCGCCGACGAGTTGGAGATTCCCGTGGGCAATGCGGTGGATTTCTGGACCGAGGCCTCGCTGTTCTCCGCCGCCGGCTACACCGCCTTCGTCTACGGCCCCGGCGACATCGCCCAGGCGCACACCGCCGACGAGTGGGTGGCGTTGGGCCAGCTGCAGCACTACGCCGAAACCGTCCACCACATCATTGAGAAGTGCGGCCACGGAAGGCCGCTGTTCGACTCTCGCGCGCATGGATGAGCGCAAAGGATCAATCATGGAAACGCACAAGCACACCCGCAAGACCATCGTCCGCCTGCTGTCGGCGATGGGCAGCGCCAAGGAAATCCAGCAATACCTCAAGCGCTTCTCCGAGCTGGACGCCAAGCGCTTCGCCGTGGTGAAGGTGGGCGGCGCGGTGCTGCGCGACGAGCTGCAGGATCTCGCCTCCTCGCTGACCTTCCTGCAGCAGGTGGGTCTCACGCCCATCGTGCTGCACGGCGCCGGCCCGCAGCTGGACGAAGAGCTGTCCGCCGCCGGCATCGTCAAGCAGACCGTGCACGGCCTGCGCGTGACTTCGCCGAAGGCGCTGGGCATCGTGCGTAAGGTGTTCATGCAGCAGAACCTCAAGCTGGTCGAGGCGCTGCAGGCGATGGACACGCGCGCCACCGCGGTGCCTTCGGGCGTGTTCGCGGCGAGCTATCTCGACCGCGATACGTACGGCATGGTGGGCAAGGTGGAGGGCATCAACCTCGCACCCATCGAGGCCAGCCTGCGCGCGAATTCGATCCCGGTGATCGCCAGCCTGGGCGAGACCGACGAGGGGCAGATCCTCAACGTCAACGCCGACGTCGCCGCCAACGAGCTGGTGCGCATGCTGCAGCCATACAAGATCGTGTTCCTCACCGGCACCGGCGGCCTGCTCGACGGTGACGGCAGGCTGATCGACTCGATCAACCTCAGCACCGAGTACGAGCACCTGATGGCGCAGCCATGGATCAACGGCGGCATGCGCCTGAAGATCGAGCAGATCGCCGACCTGCTGAACGGCCTGCCGCTCACCTCGTCGGTGTCGATCACGCGCCCCGCCGAACTGGCCAAGGAGCTGTTCACCCACAAGGGTTCGGGCACGCTGGTGCGGCGCGGCGAGAAGGTGCTCCGTGTCGATTCGTGGGACGGCATCGACCGGGCGCGCATGCGCGGGCTGATCGAGTCCAGCTTCGGCCGCGCGCTGGTGCCGGATTACTTCGAACGCACCATGCCGTACCGCATCTACGTCAGCGAGAACTACCGCGCCGCGATGATCCTCACCCTGGAGGACGGCCTGCCGTATCTGGACAAGTTCGCGGTGCTCGACGACGCGCAGGGCGAGGGCCTGGGCCGCGCCGTGTGGCAGGTGATGCGCGAGGAAAACCCGCAGCTGTTCTGGCGCTCGCGCCACGGCAACCCGGTCAACATCTTCTACTACGCCGAATCCGACGGCTGTCTCAAGCAGCCGAAGTGGAAGGTGTTCTGGTACGGCCTTGACGGCCACTTCGACACCATCGCCCGTTGCGTCGCGCACTGCGCGCAGCGGCAGCCGACGTTGATTGGATGAGAGTGAAATGACACAGCAGAAGAAACGCATCGGCATCGTCGGCGCGCGCGGCCACACCGGCGCGGAGCTGATCCGCCTGATCGCGGCGCATCCCGCACTGGAGCTGGCCTTCGTCTCCTCGCGCGAGCTGGACGGCCAGCGCGTCAGCGAACACAGCGACGCCTACGCGGGCGACCTGCGCTACGAGAGCCTCGATCCCGCCGCGGTGGCCGCCAAGCGCGCCGACGTGGTGATCCTCGCCTTGCCCAACGGCAAGGCCGCGCCCTATGTGGAAGCCATCGACGAGGCCGCGCCAGATACCCTGATCGTCGACCTCTCTGCCGACTACCGTTTCGATCCGTCGTGGTACTACGGCCTGCCCGAGCTCACCCGCGGCAGGTGGCGCGGCGAGCGGCACATCTCGAACCCCGGCTGCTACGCCACCGCGATGGAGCTCTCCATCGCGCCGCTGAGGGATCTGCTGGCCGCGCCGCCGGTGTGCTTCGGCGTGTCGGGCTATTCTGGCGCGGGCACCACGCCCTCGGACAAGAACGACCCGGACAAGCTGCGCGACAACCTGATGCCGTACGCGCTCACCGGCCACACGCACGAGAAGGAAGTCAGCTTCCAGCTCGGCCTGCCGGTGGAATTCATGCCGCACGTGGCGCCGCACTTCCGCGGTCTCACCGTCACCACCAACCTGTACCTGTCGCGCGCGCTGAAGCGCGAGGACGTGCTGCAGCGTTTCCACACCGCCTACGACAACGAGAAACTGGTCAGCGTGACCGACGAGGCACCGTGGGTCAGCCGCGTCGCGCACCGCCATCACGCCGAGGTCGGCGGTTTCGCCGTGTCCGCCGACGGCAAGCGGGTGGTGGTGGTGGCGACATTGGACAACCTGTTGAAAGGCGCGGCGACGCAGGCGATGCAGAACATCAACCGCGTGTTGGGACTGGACGAGTTGACCGCGATACCCATGGATGCCTGACGCAGCCGAGGCATCGGGGGCTCGGCAGGGACATCGTCGCCGGCACCCGCCTTTCCGAATTTCCCATTCCCCCATCCCGAATCCCGGAGATCCCCATGACCCAACCCCTCTGGCAAAAATCCGGCATCCGGATCGACGCGAAGATCATGCGTTTCCTCGCCGGCGACGACGTGATCCTCGACCGCGAGTTCTTCCTGCACGACATTGTCGCCAGCAAGGCGCATGTCGAAGGCCTCGCCCACATCGGCGTGGTGAGTACCGACGAGGCCGACGCGCTGAAGCGCGAGCTGGACGCACTGGCCGATGACTTCAGGAGCGGTGCCTTCGTGCTGGACGAGCGCTACGAGGATGGCCACTCCGCCATCGAGGCGCGTCTCATCGAGCGCCTGGGCGACGCCGGTCGCCGCGTGCACACCGGGCGAAGCCGCAACGACCAGATCCTGGTAGCCACGCGGTTGTGGCTGAAGGACAAGCTCATCGCGCTGGAAACGCACTGCCGCGCCATTGCCCAGGTCTGCCTTGAGCGCACCGCACAGCCGGCCATCCCGCTGCCGGGCTATACCCACCTGCAACGCGCGGTGGTGTCCTCTACCGCGATGTGGTTCGCCGGCTTCGCCGAGGGCTTCATCGACAACGCGCTGCGCGCGCGGCAGACGCTGGCCCTGATCGACGCCAACCCGCTCGGCACCGCCGCCGGCTACGGCGTGAACCTCGCGCTCGACCGCGCGCACACCACGCAAGCGCTCGGCTTCGCGCGCATGCAGCTCAGCCCGATCTACGCGCAGCTCTCGCGCGGCAAGTTCGAGATGGCGGTGCTGGAGGCGATCGGCGGCGCGCTGCTGGACACGCGCCGGCTGGCCTGGGACTTGTCGCTGTTCACCACCGCCGAATTCGATTTCGTGAAGCTGCCGGCCGAGTACACCACCGGCAGCTCGATCATGCCGAACAAGCGCAACCCCGACGTGGTGGAACTGCTGCGTGCCAGCTATGCCAGCGTGGCGGCCGCGCGCACCGAGGTCGAGCAGCTGCTGTCGCTGCCCTCGGGCTACCAGCGCGACCTGCAGTTCTCCAAGGGCTCGATCTTCCACGGCGTGCGCCATGGCCTGATGGCGCTGGAACTGGTGCCCGACCTGCTGGCGCGCCTACAGTGGAACGAGGGCGCGATGCGCGCGGCGATCGAGCCGGCGATGTACGCCACCGACGTGGCGATCGAGCAGGCCGCCGCCGGCGTGCCGTTCCGCGAGGCCTACCGCGCCGCGGCCGAGACCGCAGCTTCGGCAGGGCAGGGGCGTACGCCCGAGGGCAGCCTGGCCGCGCGCGTTTCGCCCGGTGCGGGCGACGATCTTCGGCTGGACGAATTGCAGGCGAGACTTGGCCGTCTGGACGGCTGAACGGAGGCGTCATGGGGGTTGTCGGTACGGGGAACGCCGAGCACTATCGCTGGGGCTATGGCTGCGACGGCTGGCATCTGCTGGCCGGCGACGACCTCAGCGTGATCGAGGAGTGCATGCCGCCCGGCACAGCGGAGCAGCGCCATCGCCATGCCCGTGCGCGGCAGTTCTTCTACGTGTTGGAAGGGGAGGCGGTGCTGGAAATGGATGGGACACCCCACCGCTTGCGTCGGCATGAGGGCTTGCACGTGCCCCCCGGCGTCGCCCACCAGATACGCAATGACAGCGTCGCCGACGTGCGCTTCCTGGTGGTGTCTTCGCCCAAGAGCCATGGCGACCGCCTGGCCGCCCCTGCGGAGGCCAACGCATGAGCGGCAAGCTTTCCGCACAACCCCTGCCGCCTTGGCGGCGCGCCGTGCTCAAGGTGGGCAGCAACCTGCTGGCTGCCGATGGCGGCGGGCTTTCCGGGCAATACGCCTCGGCGTTGGCGGCCTTCATCGCCGCCAGCCAGGCGCAGGGGCGCGACGTGGTGCTGGTGTCCTCCGGCGCGGTGGCGGCGGGGCGCGCGCTGTTGCGCGAGCACGCGCCGGCGCTGGGCGATATCGCCGCGCGGCAGGCGCTGGCCGCGCTGGGGCAGGCGCCGATGGTCGCGTTGTGGCAGTCGCTCTCGGTGCGCCCGGTGGCGCAGGTGCTGTTGACCCACGACGACCTGCGCCATCGCCGCCGGTACCTCAACGCCCGCGCTACCTTGCGCGAGCTGCTGCGCCTCGGCGTGCTGCCGGTGGTGAACGAGAACGACACCGTGGCAGTGGATGAGCTGAAGCTCGGCGACAACGACAATCTCGCCGCCATCGTCGCCGCACTGGTCGACGCCGAGTTGCTGCTGATCGCCTCCGACATCGATGCGCTGTACAGCGCCGACCCGCGCCGCGACCCTGCCGCCACGCCCATCGCGCACGTCGCCGCACTCACCCCGGCGATCCTCGCCATGGCCGGCGGCAGCGGTTCGAGCGTGGGCACCGGTGGCATGCGCACCAAGCTGGAAGCCGCGAAGAAGGCGGCGACGGCGGGCATTCCCACCGCGCTGTTCAACGGACGCGACACCGATACCGTGCGCGCGCTGGGGCGCGGCGAACTGCGCGGCACGCTGTTCAACGCCGCCGCCAGCCGGCTGCAGGCGCGCAAGTACTGGCTGCAGCATGCGCCGGGGGCGAGTGGCCGCATCCGCGTGGATGCGGGTGCGGCGAAAGCCCTGGCTGGCGGTCGCGTCTCGCTGCTGCCCGGCGGCGTGCTCGGCGCCGAGGGCGAGTTCCTACGCGGCGACCTGGTGGAGATCGTGGCCGAGGATGGCATGCCGGTGGCGCGCGGGCTCTGCCACTACAACGCCGCCGAACTCGCGCGCATCCAGGGCCGGCACAGCCGGGAGATCCTCGCCGTGCTGGGCTACAGCTACGGCGACGAAGTGATCCACCGCGACGATCTCGTCGCCCTGGCCACCACCACCGATGCACCGGAGCTTCCCGCATGAGCGCGATCCGCCACCAGGCCGAGGCCTGCCGCGCCGCCGTGCCCGCCATCGCCGCGCTCTCGACCGGCGCCAAGCGCGCGCTGCTGCACGCCATGGCCGCCGCGCTGGAAGCGCGGTGCGAGGCCGTGCTCACCGCCAATGCGCGCGACCTGCAGGCGGCGGCGGAAAAAGGCGTGGCCGGCGCGATGCTGGATCGCCTGCGGCTGGATGCCCCGCGTGTGGCCGGCATCGCGCAGGCCTTGCGCGAAGTGGCCGCGCTGCCCGATCCGGTGGGCCAGGTCACGCGCACGGAGGTGCGCCCCAACGGCATCCGCGTGGAACGCGTACGCATTCCGCTGGGCGTGATCGCGATGATCTACGAGGCGCGCCCCAACGTCACCGCCGACGCCGCCGCGCTGTGCCTGATGGCCGGCAACGTGGTGCTCCTGCGCGGCGGCTCGGAGGCGATCCACTCCAACCTCGCCATCGCTGCTGCATTGCACACGGCGCTGCGCGGGCACGGTCTGCCCGAGGCGGCGGTCACCGTGGTGGAGGATCTGCGCCGCGAGACGATGGTGGAGCTGCTGCAGCTCAGCGACCTGGTCGACCTGGCCATTCCGCGCGGCGGCGAAGGCCTGATCCGCTTCGTCACCGAGCACGCGCGCGTGCCGGTGATCAAGCATTACAAGGGCGTGTGCCATCTCTACGTGGATCGCGCCGCCGACCTCGCGCTGGCGCTGGATCTGCTGGTCGACGGCAAGACCTCGCGCCCCGGCGTGTGCAATGCGCTGGAAACGCTGCTGGTGCATCGCGATGTCGCCGCGGCGTTCCTGCCGCGCGCCGCGCAGGCGCTGCGCGGACGCGGCGTGGAACTGCGCGGCGACGACGCCAGCCGCGCGCTGGTGCCCGATATGCAGACCGCCATCGACGACGACTACGCCGCCGAGTTCCTCGCCCTGATCCTCGCCGTGCGCGTGGTGGACAGCCTGGACGATGCCATCGCCCACATCCGCCGCTACGGCTCCGACCACACCGAGGTGATCGCCACCCGCGACGAGGCCGCCGCCGCGCGCTTCGTGCAGGCGATGCGCTCGGCGGTGGTGATGGTCAACGCCTCCTCGCGCTTCAGCGATGGCGGCGAGCTGGGGCTGGGTGCGGAAATCGGCATCTCCACCACGCGTCTGCACGCCTACGGCCCGATGGGCGCGGAGGCGCTCACCATCGAGCGCTTCGTGGTGCGCGGCGAGGGGCAGGTGCGGCACGCGGCCAGCCGCGGCTGACGACATCCCGCGCGCGGCGCGTGACAACGTGCCGCGCCTGCTTTGCACATGGCCATGCGCCGCGTCCGGCCGTGCGTGCGAAAATGCATCGCAGACAGACTGGGTGCGTGGGAGTGGTGCGGTGAAGGCGTTGGCGCGGCATGCCATGCATCGACGGTTGGCTTGGCTGGCGCTGCTGGCCATGGCCTTCGTCGCCGTCCTGCCGTCGATCTCGCGCGTGCTGCCGCGGGCTTCCGCGATGCCCGGCATGGATGCCATGGCCCACGCGCGTCACGCGGCGACGCGCCAGCCGGATGTCCCCGGCGAGCCCGATGATCCCCTGCAGCGCTGCGCGTACTGCGTGCTGCTGGCGCACAGCCCCGCGCTGGGCGCCGGCGCGTTTGCGCCGCTGTTGCTACCCACCCCGTTGCCGTCCGCGCCGCCCGTGGCGCCAACCCTCGCCGCGCGCGTGCAGCCCGCGTGGAGCGCGTCTGCGCGTGGGCCGCCGGCCTCGGCCTGAGTTGCGGTTGCACCCGTCGCGCCATGGTGGCGACGGCACACCCACTGAAAGACCGTCGGGTACGGTGCGCGTTGGCGCGCTCCCGCGCGGTCGGCTGGTTGTCCGCATGCGCCTCGGCGCCATCCGGATGGCCCTGATACGGAGATTTTCATGCGAACCACCGACCATTGGCGCGCTTTCTGCGCGCTGGCCTGCCTGCTGCTGGCCGGCACTTTCCCCTCGCTGGCACAGGCTTGTGCCACCTGCGGCTGCACGCTCAGCACCGATGCGGCGACCGGCTATTCGACCGCCTCGGGCTGGCGCGTCACGCTCGACTACACCTATCTCGACCAGAACCAGTTGCGCCATGGCAGCGACCGCGCCACGCCTGCGCAGGTGATCGACCAGCCGTCCGATCCGGCGATGGCCGGCGGCGAGATCGAGAAGGGCACCATCAACCGTTACCTTACCCTCGGCGTGGCCTACCGCCTCAATGTGGACTGGGGCGTGAGCCTGTCCGCGCCGTGGGTGGCACGCGACCACACCACCTACGGCATGCAGATGCAGCCCTATGCGCCGTCGATGACCGCGCCCGACCAGGTCAGCGGCGCCCGGGTGGCCGGGCTGGGCGACATCAAGCTGCTGGGCGATTACCAGGGCTTCCTGCCCATGCACAACCTCGGCGTGCAGTTCGGCGTGAAGCTGCCGACCGGCCGCTACGGCGGGCAGACCGAGGACGGCCGGCAGGTTGGTCACCCCGTGAGCTTCCGCAGCGGGCCCGCGGCGGGTGAGGCGCTGGACACCAGTCTGCAGGCAGGCACCGGCAGCACCGACCTGATCGTGGGTGCGTACTACTACCAGCCGATAAGCCAGGATTTCGACGCCTTCGTCAGCGGACAGTTCCAGGCGGCCGTCGCCCAGCGGCTGGATGCGGCGGGCGCGGATTATCGCCCCGGCAACCAGACCTCGCTCAGCGTGGGCCTGCGCTACGAGGCGCATGCGAAATGGGTGCCGCAATTGCAGTTGAACTGGCTGCGCAAGATGGCCGACCAGGGTGCGCTGGCCGACGCGCCGAACACGGCGGGCACAGTGGCCTACCTGAGCCCGGGCATCAGCGCCAGCCTCACGCGCAAGCTGCAGGCCTATGCCTTCGTGCAGGTGCCGGTCTATCGCCACCTTGCGGGTTATCAACTGTTTCCCGGCTGGACCGGTACGCTCGGCCTCAGCCTGCAACTCTGACGTTGACGGCGCCGCCGCGACCCGGCGGCGCCGCCTGGAGGTTGGTATGAAACTGCGTCTGCTCCACGGTCCGATCCGCGCCCTGTGTCTCGCGGCCCTGCTGTTCGCCACTCTGTCGGGGGCGGTGCGCGCCAACGACCTGGTCGTCGGCAAGCCGGCGCCGGCGATCGTCCTGCACACCTTGGATGGTGGGGAGATCAGTCTCGCCGCACTGCACGGCAAGGTGGTGATCCTCACCTTCTGGGCCACCTGGTGCGCGCCGTGCCGCGCGGAGTTGCCGCTGCTGTCGCGCTATGCCAAGGCGCATGCGGAGGATGGCCTGGTGGTGCTGGGCTTCAGCCTCGATGCGCCCGACGAGCTGGGCGAGGTGCGCGCGGTGGCGAAGTCGCTGAGCTTCCCGGTCGGCTTGCTGGGCGATCCACACGTACCGGGTTACGGACGCATCTGGCATCTGCCGGTGAGCTTCACCGTTGACCGCCATGGCGTGCTGGTGGACGACGGCTGGAAAGACCGGCAGCCGGAGTGGACGGAAGCACGCTTGCAGCGCGTTGTCACGCCGCTGCTGGCGGCGCGCCACTGAGCTTCAGCCGTTCGCGTCGCGCCACGCCTGCACTGCCTGCGCGAAGGCGAGGCAGTCGGCGTGGCGGTTGTACAGCGGCGCCGGGGAAATGCGGATCACGTCGGGCTCGCGCCAGTCGCCGACCACGCCGTGGGCCATCAGGTACTCGAACAGCGCGCGACCACGCGCGCGGCCGCCCTGCACGCGGATCGAGAGTTGCGCGCCGCGGCGCGCGGGTTCGGCGGGGGTGACGATCTCCAGCGTATCGGCGAGCAGGGTGTTCACCAGCCACTCCAGGTAGCCGGTGAGCTGCTCCGATTTCGCGCGCAGCCGCGCCATGCCGGCACGGTGGAAGATCTCCAGCGAGGCGCGCAGCGGCGCCAGCGCGAGGATCGGCGGGTTGGACAGCTGCCAGCCGTCGGCGCCGGGCGTGGGCTGGAAGCTGGGGCCCATCTGGAAACGGGTGGCCTGGTCGTGGCCCCACCAGCCAGCAAAGCGCGGCAGTTCGGCGTGCGCGTGGCGCGCATGCACGAAGGCGCCGCCCACCGCGCCGGGGCCGGCGTTCAAATATTTGTAGCTGCACCAGATGGCGAAGTCGGCGCCGCTGTCGTGCAATTGCAAGGGCAGGTTGCCCACCGCGTGGGCGAGATCGAAACCCACGATGCAGCCGTGCCGGTGGCCGAGCGCGGTGATCGCTTGCAGGTCGAAGGCCTGGCCGCTGCGGTATTGCACGCCGGGCAGCAGCACCAGCGCGACGCGCGAGCCATGTTCGGCCAGCGCACGTTCGATCGCCGCCATCGACAGCGTGCCGTTCGGCTCGTCGGCTTCCAGCTCGATCAGCGCGGTGGCCGGGTCGAAGCCGTGGAAGCGCACCTGCGATTCCAGCGCATAGCGGTCGGTGGGGAAGGCGCCGGCTTCCATCAGGATGGCGGGGCGCGCGGCGGTGGGGCGGTAGAAACTCACCAGCAGCAGGTGCAGGTTCACGCCCAGCGAGTTCATCGCCACCACTTCGGACGGCTGCGCGCCCACCACTTCGGCCAGGTGGTCGCGCACGAACGCGTGGTAATGCATCCATGGCAGCGGGCCGTTGAAATGGCCTTCCACCGCTTGCGTGCCCCAGCTGTCCAGCTCGGCGGCCAGTGCGGCGCGCACCGCGCGCGGCTGCAGGCCCAGCGAGTTGCCGCAGAAATAGACGCTGTCGCGCCCGTCGTGCGGCGGGATCAGGAACTCATCGCGGAATGCGCGCAGCGGGTCGGCGGCGTCGGCGGCCTCGGCCCATGCGGCGCTGGCTTGGTAGTGGGAAGACATCGGCGATCCTGTCGGGATGGCCCCGCCGGCAGGCAGGGCGGGGCGTTACTTCAGCTGCGCGGCCAGCGCGGTGCAGCCCTTGTCGAAGGCGGCGATCCAGGCGGCGCCGGCCTTGCTCTGCTGCGGGCGCAGGCAACGCAGCTGGATGGCGTGGCCGTCCTTGTACCAGTACAGCTCGCGGTAAACGGCTGCCACACCGGCTTCGCGCGCGGTGTAGCTGTAGGTGTTGGGTACGGTGGCCTTGCCGGCGGTCTGGTAGCCGGGCAGGGCGGCGGCCTTGGCGCTGGCCTGGCTCACGTAGGCCTGGAAACCGGCGATGTCCGGCTCGGCCTTCACCGTCACCGTGATGCGGGCCAGCACGGCCTGGCCGGTCGGCGAGGGGTCGGGCACCTGGAACACCAGGGTCTCGGGGTCGCCGTCGGTTTGCAGGATCTCCAGCCAGCTGTCGGGCGTGCTGAAGTGCACGCTGCCGCCGGCCATGCTGTTGCTGCCGGCGCTGGCCGGGCCGGCGGCGCAGAGGCCGATGGCGAGGGCGGCGGCGATGGCGATGGGGCGCAGGTAGCCCATGGGAATCCTCAAGCAGTGGTGGCGGTGACGAAGCGGCGTTCGGGCAGGCCCAGCCATTCCAGCGCGGTGCCGTGGAACAGGCGCGCGCGGTCGGCGTCGGAGAGCCCCAGCGCCTCGATGCTTTCGCCTGGCGCCTGTTCGCCCAGCGGGAAAGGATAATCGGTGCCGAGCATCACCTGGCGGACACCCGTCACATCCAGCAGCCAGCGCAGCGCCTGATCGTCGTGCACGCAGGAGTCGAAATAAAACCGCTTGAGGTACTCGCGCGGATTGCGTGGGTTGTCGGTGGCCACCAGGTCGGGGCGCATCTTGAAACCGTGCTCGATGCGGCCGATCGTCCACGGGAAACTGCCGCCGCCATGGGCCAGCATCACGCGCAGCTTCGGTAGCCGTTCCAGTACGCCGCCGAAGGCGAGGCAGCAGGCGGCGCGTGCCTGCTCGGCGGGCATGCCGACCAGCCACGGCATCCAGTATTTCGGCATGCTGGCCATGCCCATCATGTCCCACGGGTGCACCAGCACCGCGGCGCCGAGGTCGGCGGCGGCCTCGAAGAACGGGAACAGTTCGGGCGCATCCAGGTTCCAGTCGCCGCAGTGCGAGCCAATCTGCACACCCTGCAGGCCCAGCTCGTCGATGCAGCGCTCCAGCTCGCGCACGGCCAGCTGCGGCGCCTGCAACGGCACGGTGCCGATGCCGGCGTAGTGGCGCGGGAAATCACGGCAGATACCCGCCATGTGGTCGTTCAAGTGGCGGTGCAGCTCCAGCGCCTGGTGCCCCGGCGCCCAGTAGGAAAACAGCACCGGCACGGTGGAGATCACCTGCACGTCCACGCCGAAACGGGCGTAGTCGGCGATGCGCGCCGCGGGGTCGAAGGCGGAATCCCACACCTCGCGGAAGAACTTGCCGTCCTTGTAGATGCGGTGGCGGCCGTCGGTATGCGTCATCACCGGAAAGCGGTTGTCGCCGTAACGGGCGGCGAGATCCGGCCAGTCGCGGGGCAGGATATGTGCGTGGGTGTCGATCTTGAGCATCCAAGCAGTTTATCGCCTTGCGGCCGCAGCGTCGTGCCGCCGGCGCGACCGCTTGACAGCCAGCAGCACGATCGACAAACTACGCAGCTTCCCGCCCGAATAGCTCAGCTGGTTAGAGCACTTGACTGTTAATCAGGGGGTCGTTGGTTCGAGTCCAACTTCGGGCGCCACCTTTCAAAAGCCAGCAAGTCGTTGCTGGCTTTTGCTTTTATGGCGTCGCCAGAAGCTTTGGCGTGGCAGCGTTCGGCCCAGTGTTGGCCCAGAGGTACAGTTTCGGTACATCGCCAAAACGGGAGGGCTTCATGGCGACGATGGTGCGAACGCCTTTGGACACCTGGACGGCCGTCATCCGCAAGCAGGGATGGCCAACCACAGCCAGGATTTTCCGCACTCAGCGCGACGCCAAAGGCTGGGCGCGCAGCACCGGGGGCGAGATGGTGCGCGGTGTGTATATCGAGCGTGATGCGTCGGGTCTGGCCCCGAAACCTCAGCGTTTGCCGAGCAGGTCGGATCTTCCAACAACTGCGCGATCCTGCGGTACAGGCTTCGGGTCAGAAAATCCGGTGAACGCAGCGCCGAGCTCTGCCTCGCCCAACGCGTAGATGCGTTTGCCGCGGAGTCCTTCCAGCCCTTCTTGCCAGGCGCGCAACATGCGTTTGCCGATCTCTGCGAAGCCAGGGTGTTCGACCATCGCCGCACGGACTTGGGGGCCCACATCGGCCATGGCTGCACCGATCTGCTCGACGATCCCGGCTTGCTCGCGCGGCTGCACACCGAACGTCGCGCTGATGAAGGTTCGCAAACTCTTGCCCGGGTTCCAGGTTTTCTTGCCCATGAAGGCGATGGCGGGCGGATTCTTCGCGTAGTCCGCGTAGGCGACCGTGGTGATCATGTCGTATGCCGGCGCGAGGTGCACATCGTCGTGGCGGGTGTAACGCAGGGCCACGTTCTTGGCGTGGCAATCAGCATTGCGCAAAGCGTAGGTCAGCAGCAGCAAGGTCGCCATCTGGCGGAATACATCCTGGCGGTTTGCTGCCGGCACATGGTCGCGCACCGCCTTGGCGATACGCTCCCAGGTGGTTTCGTACTTGGCTGCGGGGCGCAGACCCAGCAAGGCACAGAAATCCTCCATACCCCAGTGTCGCGCACCGTTTTCGTCCACATCGAACCGGTGGACGACCAGCGCCTGGCCATCGTGCGAGATCTCCGTCGCTGCCGCAGGCATCACTCTACGGACGACCTGCATGCACAGGTGCTCGTTCAAGGATACGAAGGGCAACAAGCGTGACGAACCCTTGATGATGTGCCTGTGGGTAAGCAGGATGGCTTTCTTGTGCGGGCCGAGATGAACGTGCTCAGTCGCGTTGTCCAGAAACTTCGGCACCACGCCCGACACGCCGCTGGCCGCGTGCCGTCGTACCAGTTCGGCGAAGGCTTCCTCGGAGTTGTCGCCTTGCAGCAGAGCGGCAACGTCCACCGGTGTGGCCGGCTCGTCCAGCTTCGCACCGGCGGGTGCCACCTGCACACGTCCGATCATGTTGCGGCCGATCACCGACAGCAGCGCCATTGGACTGGCGCCGATGTGCGGGCCGAACTGTTCCTGCAGCACTTGCAGCAGGTAGCCCTCCGGCAGGTTCATCTGGAAGATGGGGTGCAGCACGTCATCCCAGCGCCACGGCTCGCGGCGCACGCGTATGGTCAGGGAGACGAACTCGTCCGTGGAAACGCCGTCGTGATACGTCAGCACGCTCTTGAAGTCGCCAATCGCCTCCAGCATGGCGACGTCACGGCCGAGCACGTGGACAGCGAGGTTCACGTATCGCCTCCGCGCTCGCGACGCAGCTCATCCAATGAACCGGATGAACCTGTCTCCTCGAACTGCAGCTCCATGCCCAGCACCGCCAGGATGGCCAACAGCTTGCGCGAGCCGAGCTCGGCCAGTTTGCCGCGCTCAAAGCGGGACAAGGTTTCCTGGGGGATGCCAGCACGCACGGCGACATCGCCTTGCTTCAGGCCGAGCGTGCGTCGCCGGGTGGCTACGGCTTCGCCAAGTTCCAGTACGGTCTGCATTTGATATATGTATCAATAATTTGTGTCTTGGCCTTATTATTTGACGTATATGTCTAAAATTGCAACTGGGCGGCTTCAATAGCCTGGCGGCAAGTCACCAAGCTGCTGGTGAGGCAGGAACCTCATCAACGGGGTGCCCGGGAGGCGCCCCGTGGCGGTGGTTGCAGCAGGCGGCGAGTTTTTCCCTGGTGCTCAGTCCTTGCCTTTGAGCCTGGCCACCAGTGCCTGCAGCGTGGCTTGGGTGTCGGGGTGGAAGTAGCCTTCGAGGAAGGCGCCTAGCGGCAGCGCGTCGACGTCGGCGTAGGTGGCGACGAGGTCGGCGCGGGCGAGGCGGCGGGTGGCGAGCATGGCGTGCGCGGGCAGGGCCAGCAGTTCGCCCATCCAGTGCAGGGCACGGGTGGTGACCTGATCCACGGCGGTGATCTCGTCGACGAAGCCACAGGCCAGCGCCGCGGCGGCGTCGACCATGGCGCCCGCCACCAGCAGGCGTTCGGCGCGGTAGCTGCCGACCACGCGGCGCAGCGCGAACTGGATGCAGTCGGGCACGGTGAGCCCCACCTGCACTTCGTTGAGGCCGATCTTGTACGGGCCTTCGGCCATCACGCGGTAGTCGCACATCAGCGCCAGCACAGCACCGCCGGCGGGGCTGTGGCCGGTGATGGCGGCGACCAGCGGCACGGTTGAGGTGGCCAGTGCGGCGGCGGTGGCGAAGAACTCGCGCCAGAAAGCGCGCGCGCCGTCGCGATCCTGCGTGAGCAGGGCGGGCACGTCCACGCCGGCGCTGAACATGCCGGGCGACCCGGCGAGCACGATGCCGCGTGCGCCGGCGGCGACGGCCTCGGCATGGGCCCTGCGCAGCGCTGCGAGCAACTCGCGGTTCAGCGCGTTGACCGGCGGGCGGGCGAGGCGGATTTCGGTGATGGCGTCGTGCGTGATGATGTCGAGCATGGGATTCATCCTTGCGGCTGTTGCGCCGCCGTCCAGTGGTAGCGCACAGCGTAATCCAGCACGGCCTTGCCGTTGGCGGGTACGTCGACGCGGAAGCTCAGGGTGTCGGTAGTCTGCTGGTCGGGTTTTTCGTTGGAGGAGGCCAGCGACCATTCGCGCCAGCGGTTGGGGTGTTCGCGCACGATGACCGTGCGCGCCGCCGCGCCGCTGTTGGTGAGGGTGATGCGGAAGCCTTCGTCCAGCGTGCGGCCGGCGCGATCCACGTGGAAGCTGGTGCGTTCGCGCGTGGCGCGCAGATCGAAGGCGGTGCCCAGGGTGATGGTGGCGTCGGTGCCCTTGGGCGTGTCGTTGAGGCGACCTTCGCCGATGAACTGCGGCGTGCCGTGGGCGTCTTGTGCCAGCACGCGCAGGTAGCCGGCGGGCAGGCTGTCCAAGGCGGTGAGCTTGAGCGTGGTGTAGATGGCGCCGGTGTTGCTGCCGCTGTTGAAGTCGCTGCCCAGCATGGGCTGCGCGGGCTGCCAGTTGCCGCCGTCCTCGTAGAGGTTGGTGCGCGTGCAGGCGAGCTCGCGAGTGGCGTACAGCGGCAACTGGCTGACGCTGCCGTCGGGCAGATCCACCGGCGCGGGCAGGGTGTAGCTGCGGTAGTTGTCCAGCTGTGCCTGTTCGGGCAGCGGCGCGGCGGCGTAGGCCTTGGCCATCAGCATCATCGGGCGCGGCGCGGCGGCCTTGGCGAAGCTGGGCGAGCCGGCGATCAGGGTGAGGTGGGCATCGTGCCAGTCGCGGCCGCTGCGGTTGGCGATGGAGGCGCGTGCCGCAAACTGCATGCGGCAGCTGGCGCCGGGCTGCAGCGCGGCCACGTAGGCGGCGCGCCAGCCCAGTCCGGCGGCGGGATAGCTGAGCACGGCCGCAGCCTGGCCGGCGCGTTTGGCGTCCAGGCGCAGGATCAGGCTGGTGCCACCGGGGATGCCGCCATCGCTGGCGCGCACGGCAGCGTACTGATGCACCAGGGTGTCGCCGGACGACGAGTGCACCACCAGACCATCCGCGCTCACGCGCAGCAGCTTGCCTTCGAGAAAGGGCTGGCCGTTCTCGCCCAGTACGGTCACCTCGCGACCGACCAGGCCGGCGAGCGCGGCGTCGCTGCCTTGGGCCAGTTGCAGGCGCTGCGCCAGCACCGTGGCGGCGCCATCGGGGAACGTCAGCGCCAGCGCCTCGGCGTCGAGCTGGTCGGGCAGGTTGTCCAGGGTGAGGTCCTGCACGCCACGCTTCAGCATGAGCGTGCGCTGCTCGCGCACTACGGCGTGGCCGTCGTCGACCTTGCCCTCGCCGTGGCTGGTGTAGAGCGCAGGGCTGTCGCTGCGGTACAGGGTGAGGCTGGCGTCGTCGGCGGCGAGCGCCGGCATGGCGGCCAGCCCGCAACAGAGGCTGGCGAGGGCAAGGGCGGTGCGGTGCGGACGCGTCATGGCGGGGCTCCGGATGGGGAGCAGCCATCATAACCAGCGTGGGGTCAGGGCGTGCCGTCGACCTGCGCCGCGTCGCGGATCGCCGCGGGCAGCGCCACCGGCTTGCCGCTGGCCGGATCCATCCACACCATCACGACGTGGCCGTCGCAGTAGAGCTGGCTGGCGTCGGCGGCGTCCACGATGCGGTGGGCGATGGTCATGGAGCTGTTGCCCATGCGCTCGACATAGAGCTGCACTTGCAACTGTGCGGGCCAGGCGATGGGCCGGCGGTAGTTGAGTTGCACGGCGGCCATCACCGGCATGCTGTGCTCGTCGAACCACGGGCCGGGCACGTGGCTGAGCCACTGCAGGCGCGCCTCTTCGAGATAGGTGAGGTAGTTGGAGTTGTTGACGTGGTTGAAGGCGTCGAGGTCGCGCCAGCGCGCGGCGAGCGCGGCCACGAACAGCGGTGTCGGCGCGGTGCTGGGCGCGGTTTCCGGCGTGGGCGATGCGGTGTCGACCGGAACCGCGTCGGGCTGATGCACGGTGGGCTTGGCCTTGCGGCGGCGGCTGGGCTTGGGGGTTTCGCTGGGGTTGTTCATGGCATCTCCGGATCGGCGCCGATCTTGTGCATCGTTTCTCCGTTCGCGCCGGACGCAGCTTGTGGCAGCAGGTGGAGTCGAAGGGCACCAGGTGATGGTGCCCTTCGACTCTGGCGCTACGCGCCGACGCCCAGGGCGAACGGGTGTCTGTCAACGGTGTTCGACTCGCGTCGGAACGGCGAACAGGTGGTTGTCGTCGGTGTCCGACTCTCGTCAGAGTGGGGGCTTCTTTCTTCCGCGCATCGGCTTGTGCTTGTCGGCCGAGGCGATGTGTTTGAGGGTGTTCTTCGTACGCTTCGCGGCGGCGGGTTTGATCGGCTTGAGGTGCGGCGCGAGGAAGCGGCCGGTGTGCGAGCCGGGCGTGGCGGCCACGGTTTCCGGCGTGCCGGTGACCAGGATACGCCCGCCGCCGGCACCGCCCTCGGGGCCGAGGTCGACCACCCAGTCGGCGGTCTTGATGACGTCGAGGTTGTGCTCGATCACCACCACGGTGTTGCCCTGTTCCACCAGCTGGTGCAGCACGTCGAGCAGTTGCTCGATGTCGTGGAAGTGCAAGCCGGTGGTGGGCTCGTCCAGCACGTAGAGGGTGTGGCCGGTGTCGCGCTTGCTGAGCTCCTTGGAGAGCTTGACGCGCTGCGCCTCGCCGCCGGAGAGCGTGGTGGCGCTCTGGCCGAGCTTGATGTAGTCCAGCCCCACCGCGCGCAGGGTGTCGAGCTTGCGCGCGATGGTGGGCACGTGCTCGAACAGCTTGAGCGCGTCTTCCACCGTCATGTCGAGCACGTCGGCGATGGTGTGGCCCTTGTAGAGGATGTCCAGCGTCTCGCGGTTGTAGCGCTTGCCGTGGCAGACGTCGCAGGGCACGTAGACATCGGGCAGGAAGTGCATCTCCACCTTGAGCAGGCCGTCGCCCTCGCAGGCCTCGCAGCGGCCGCCGCGCACGTTGAAGCTGAAACGCCCGGCCTCGTAGCCGCGCGCGCGCGCCTCGGGCACCTGCGCGAACAGCTCGCGCAGCGGCGTGAACAGGCCGGTGTAGGTGGCCGGGTTGGAGCGCGGCGTGCGGCCGATCGGCGACTGGTCGATGTCCACCACCTTGTCGAACAGCTGCAGCCCTTCCACCGTGTCGAACGGCGCGGGCTGGGTGCCGGCGCCGTTCAATTCCATCGCGGCGAGACGGAACAAGGTGTCGTTGACCAGGGTGGACTTGCCCGAGCCGGAGACGCCGGTGACGCAGGTGAACAGGCCGGCGGGGATGGCCAGGTCCACGTGCTTGAGATTGTTGCCGCGCGCGCCGCGGATGCGCAGCCAGGCCTCCGCGGCGGGCTCGCGGCGCAGCGTGGGCACCTCGATGGCGCGCGCGCCGGAGAGGAACTGGCCGGTGATCGAGCGCGGCGCGGCGAGGATGTCCGCGACCGTGCCCTGCGCCACCACCTCGCCGCCGTGCACGCCGGCGCCGGGGCCAATGTCGAGCACGTGGTCGGCGCTGCGGATGGCGTCCTCGTCGTGCTCGACCACGATCACCGTGTTGCCCATGTCGCGCAGCCGCGTGAGCGTGCCGAGCAGGCGCTCGTTGTCGCGCTGGTGCAGGCCGATGGAGGGCTCGTCCAGCACGTACATCACGCCGACCAGGCCAGCGCCGATCTGCGAGGCGAGCCGGATGCGCTGCGCCTCGCCGCCGGAGAGCGAGTCGGCCTGGCGATCCAGCGTGAGGTAGTTGAGGCCGACATCGTTGAGGAAGCTGAGCCGCTCGCGGATCTCCTTGACGATCTTCGCCGCGATCTCGCCGCGCCAGCCGCTGAGTTGCAGGTCGGCGAAGAAGGCCAGGGCGTCGTCGATGGCGCGGTGGGTGAGCGCGGGCAGCGCGGTGTCGGCCACGAACACGTGGCGCGCGGCGCGGTTCAGGCGCTGGCCCGCGCACTCGGGGCAGGGCTGGTCGCTGATGTACTTGGCCAGCTCCTCGCGCACGGCGGCGGATTCGGTTTCCTTGTAGCGCCGTTCCATGTTGGGCAGGATGCCTTCGAAGGCATGCTCGCGGGAGACCTTGCCGCCGCGCTCGGTGAGATAGCGGAAGGCGATCTTCGTTTTGCCGCTGCCATAGAGGATGGCCTCGCGGGTGGCCGTGGGCAGCGTGCTCCACGGCGCATCCACATCAAAGCCGTAATGCGCGGCCAACGACAGGATCAGCTGGAAATAGTGCGGGTTGCGTCGATCCCAACCGCGCACCGCGCCGCCCGAGAGCGGCAGCTCCGGGTGCGCCACCACGCGCGCGGGGTCGAACACCTGGGTGACGCCGAGGCCGTCGCAAGCCGGACAGGCGCCGACCGGCGAGTTGAACGAAAACAGGCGCGGTTCCAGCTCCGGCAGCGAGTAGTCGCACACCGGGCAGGCGTAGCGCGAGGAGAACAGCTGCTCCGGCGCCGAGGTGTCGGCCGTGCCCGCGCTTCCTGCGCCCGCGGCATCCGCGCTTCCCGGTGCGGCATCCATGTCGACCAGGATCGCCAGGCCTTCGCCCAGCTTCAGCGCCATCTCGAAGGATTCGGCCAGCCGCTGCTGGATGTCGTCGCGCGGACGGAAGCGGTCGATCACCACCTCGATGGTGTGCTTGAGGCGCAGGCCCAGCGGCGGCACCGCGTCGAGCTCGTGCACCACGCCGTCCACGCGGGCGCGTACGAAGCCCTTGGCGCGCAGCTGCTCGAACACCTGCACGTGCTCGCCCTTGCGCTCGCGGACTACTGGCGCCAGCAGCATGTAGCGATGCTCCGGCGCCAGCGCCAGCGCCGCGTCCACCATCTGGCTCACCGTCTGCGCCTCCAGCGGCGTGCCGTGGGTGGGGCAGCGCGGGGTGCCCACGCGGGCATACAGCAGGCGCAAGTAGTCGTACACCTCGGTGATCGTGCCCACGGTGGAGCGCGGGTTGTGCGAGGTGGATTTCTGCTCGATGGAAATGGCCGGCGACAGTCCTTCGATGCTGTCGATGTCGGGCTTCTCCATCATCGACAGGAACTGCCGCGCATAGGCGCTGAGCGATTCCACGTAGCGGCGCTGGCCTTCGGCGTAGATGGTGTCGAAGGCCAGCGAGGATTTGCCCGAGCCAGACAGCCCGGTAATCACGATCAGCCGGTCGCGCGGCAGGTCGAGGTCGATATTCTTGAGGTTGTGCGTGCGCGCGCCGCGAAGGCGGATGGTGTCCATGCGTGGGGCCGCAGGGGGAAACGCCAACTATATCAAACCGGGCAGGTCAGTTATTTGTGCGAAGGCCGTTTTCTTGCGCGCCAGCCTGCCGCAAGGGTGCACCCGAGCATGATCGGCGCCACATGCTTCACGCTATGATGCGGCGATCTTTCGGGAAGTCGCCGTGGAACGTCTGAGCATCATCCTGCCCGCCAAGAACGAGGCGCCTGCACTGGCCGGCCTGCTGCCGCGCCTGCGCGCGGCGCATCCGGAGGCCGAGATCATCGTGGTGGACGATGGCTCCACCGACGATACGCGGGAGGTGTGCGCCAGGGCGGGCGTGAGCTGCCTCAGTTCACCGTATTCGATGGGCAACGGCGCGGCGGTCAAGCGCGGCGCCCGCGCCGCGGGCGGCGACGTCCTCGTCTTCATGGATGGCGACGGCCAGCACGACAGCAATGATGTGGCGCGTCTCCTGGCCAAGCTTGACGAGGGCTACGACATGGTCGTTGGCGCTCGCGGCTGGGGCAGCCAGGCCGGCGTGGGGCGCGGGCTCGCCAATACGTTCTACAACTGGCTCGCCACGCGCATGACCGGCCACCTCGTGGCCGACCTCACCTCCGGCTTTCGCGCCGTGCGCGCGGCCAAATTCCGCGAATTCCTGCACCTGTTGCCGAACGGCTTCAGTTATCCCACCACCAGCACCATGGCCTTCTTCCGCAGCGCCTACCCGGTGGCCTACCTGCCCATCACCGCCGCACAGCGCGTGGGCAAGAGCCACATCAGACCGCTCAAGGACGGCATCCGCTTCCTGCTCATCATCTTCAAGATCGCCACGCTCTACTCGCCGCTGAAGCTGTTCGTCCCTGCCAGTTCGACGTTTTTCCTGCTGGGCTGCGCCAACTACGCCTGGACCTTTGTGCACGAAGGCAGGCTGACCAACGGCAGCACGTTGATGTGGAGCGCGGCGGTGATCGTGTTCCTGATTGGCCTGGTGTCGGAGCAGATCACGGCGTTGACGTATCGGCGCGATGCCTGATAGCCGCCGCCCGCGCATACTGCTGGTCACGCGCAACCTGCCGCCGTTGGTCGGCGGCATGGAACGACTCAACTGGCACATGGCCGAGGAACTGGCCAAGCACGCCGACGTGCGCGTGGTCGGCCCGGCCGGCTCGGCGGCCATGGCACCAACGGGCGTGTCAGTCGACGAGGTACCGCTCAAGCCGCTGTGGAAGTTTCTGCTGCATGCGTCGTGGCATGCGTTCCGCGTGGCGCGGCGATGGCGGCCCGACGTGGTGCTGGCCGGCAGCGGTCTTACCGCTTTGGCCGTCTGGTTCGCGGCGCGCACGAGCGGCGCGCGTGCCGCGACCTATGTGCACGGGCTGGATCTGGCCGTGGATCATCCGGTCTATCGCGCCCTGTGGCGGCCGGCGCTGCGGCACATGGATCGCGTGATCGCGAACAGCCGCGCCACGGCCGGCCTGGCGCAGTCGGTGGGCATACGGCCCGAACGCCTCGGCATCGTGCATCCGGGCGTCGATTTGCCGACCGAACCCACGGTTGCGGAGGTCGCACAAGGCCAGGCGGGCGAGCAGGTGCTGGCGGATTTCCGCGAGCGGCAGCAGCTCGGTCATCGTCCCCTGCTGCTGTCGGTGGGCCGGCTGTCCACCCGCAAAGGGTTGCGCGAATTCGTGGTACGTGCCTTGCCGGACATCGTCGCCGCCTACCCGGATGTGTTGCTGCTGGTGGTAGGCGACGCGCCCAGCGATGCCCTGCACGCCCAAGCGCAAACGCCCGAAAGCATCCAGGCCGCCGCCGCGGCGGCAGGCATCGCCCGCAACCTGCGTTTCCTCGGCACCATCACTGACTATCGAGAGCTTGGTGCGGCCTATCGCGCGGCTGACGTGCACGTCTTCCCGGTGCGCGAGCTACCCGGCGACCCCGAGGGTTTCGGCATGGTGGCGGTGGAGGCCGCCGCCCATGGCCTGCCTACGGTGGCTTTCGCCACGGGCGGGGTGGTGGATGCGGTGGCTGAAGGCGAATCCGGGTACTTGGTGGCCAATGGTGATTACGAGGCCTTTGCGCAAGCCGTGAAGCGCGTCCTCGGCCAAAGCGCATGGCTGCGGGAGCCGTGCAAGGCATTTGCCGCCCGGTTTGCCTGGCCACGGTTTGGCGAACGACTGCGGCGGCTCTTGCGGGGCGCGCGAAGTTGACGCCTACGGTGCGCGGTCTGTCCATGCTGCTTCCCACGAAACCGATTTCCGATAGTGCATTCATGACACAGCCCGAGACGAATGCCAGCCCAAACCGTCAGGCGCATGCCGCGCTCGACCTGGCATCGCGCCACGCCAAGGCGTTGAAAATCGAGCAGCTGCTCGGCATGTCTGCCATGCCGCAGCCCTTGCGCCTGCTGGAAATTGGCACAGGCTCCGGCGGCATCGCGCACTATTTCGCCACCCACCCGCAGCTGCGTTGCGAGGTGCATGCCGTGGACGTGGTGGACAATCGCCAGGTTGTCGATGGGTATGCCTACCGGCAGGTGCCGGGCGTGGAGCTGCCGTTTCCGGATGCCACGTTCGACGTGGTCATCAGCAACCACGTCATCGAACATGTAGGCTATGCTCAGGCGCAGGCGCGCCATCTCACCGAAATCCGCCGCGTGATGAGGCCCAGCGGCGTGGGCTATCTCGCCGTGCCCAACCGCTGGATGCTCACCGAGCCGCACTACCGCCTGATGTTCCTCAGCTGGTGGCCGCGTGCGTGGCGCACCCCTTACCTGCGGCTGATGCGCAAGGGCGACTTCTACGATTGCGAACCGCTGGAAATGCGCCAGCTCGAGCGTATGTTGGATCGTGCCGGGTTCGGCTACAGCGATCTGTGTATCGAGGCATTGCGCGAAACCATGGCGATCGAGCGGCCGCAGGCCATGCTTGCACGCGCATTGGAAAAAAGGCTCATCGCGGAATCGTGTGGGCGTCCACGCCGGCAAAGGCTTGCGTAAACCTCCTCTGGCAAGCCATCTTCGGCCAGCAGGTGGGCGGTTGATTCCTGCATCGACTCGGTGAGCGAGGTTGTGCGATGAAGACAGGCCGCAGTCTGCGCGAGTTGTTCTCCTTCCCCGGCTTCGATGCGGCGGCGACGCTGGCGGGCGAATTCGGCGATCCAAAGGCACGCATCGTCCAACTTCGGCGCCGAAAAAAACGGCCGTGTGTTCGCGCTGCGGCCATCGCTGCCGCGGGCGTTACGACCAGAAAACCTGCCGTAGCCGCGACCTGCGCGTGGCCGGCTGGTTCCTGTACGTGGAGTACGAACGCTGGCGGGTGGATTGTCCCGGGTGCGGCGGCGTGCATGTAGAGCGGTTGGACTGGCTGGCGACCAATCCGCGCTACACCGCGCGCTTCGCCCTGCACGTGGGCAACCTCTGCCGCAGCATGACGAACAAGGCGGTGGCCGAGCTGGAGCGCCTGCACGACGGCACGGTCAAGGACCTGTCCAAGTTGTACATGGCCGAGCAGGTGCGCCGTGCCGGCTTGCCCGCGCCGCGCGCCATCGGCATCGACGAGATCGCCATCCACAAGGGCCACGACTACCGCGTGGTGGTCAGCGACCTGGAGCAGAGGCGGCCGATCTGGTTCGGTGGGCAAGGCCGCACCGAGGCGGACATCGATCGCTTCTTCGCCGAACTGGGGCCGACCAAGAGTGCGCGCATCGAACTGGCGCTGATGGACATGTGGCGCCCCTTCCGCAACTCGGTCGCCAGGAACGCCCCCCACGCCGCCATCGCCTTCGACAAATTCCACATCCTGCGTCACCTCGGCGACGCGCTCGACCAGGTGCGCCGCGACGAATACAAGCGCCTGCAGGGCAAGGACCGTAGTTACATCAAGGGCCAGCGCTACACACTGCTGAGCCACCGCGAGAACCTTAGCCTGGACGGACGCGCCGCCCTCAAGAAGCTGCTGGCAGCGAACAAGCGCCTGCACACCGCCTACCTGCTGAAGGAATCCTTCGGGCAGCTGTGGAGCTATCGCACCGAGCGCGGCGCACGGGTGTTCTTCGAGCGCTGGAAGCAGAGCCTGCGCTGGCAGCGCCTGGCGCCGTACCAGAAGTTCGGGCACATGATCGAGCGCCACTGGGACGGCATCGCCGCCTACTGCCAGCCCGACCACAAGGTCAGTCTCGGGCTGGTCGAAGGCCTCAACAACAAGATCCGCGTCATCCAGCGCAGCGCCTACGGCTACCGCGACGAGGACTACCTGAGGCTCAAGGTCATCGCCAGCTTCCTGCCGCCGCTACCCGAAAACGCCAAAATTCACCCACACTGATCCGCGATGACCCGGAAAAAATACCGGATGGAGTGTTGCGTCCGCTGCTGCGCAGCATGCCCACGCTGATTTATCGCATTGAGCGAGAGTAGGCACAGCGTGGACTGCTGCCGGTCTCGTGGACACCATCCTAAGCTAATTGCTTCTGCTGCTCGAACTGTATCGGGCTGACGTAGCCGAGGGTCGAGTGGCGTCGTCGGCTGTTGTAGAACCGCTCGATGTAGTCGAAGACGTCGGCCTTGGCATCAGCACGTGTGCGGTAGACCTTGCCATCGGCCCGCTCGGTCTTGAGCGACTTGAAGAAGCTCTCCATCACCGAGTTGTCCCAGCAGTTGCCCGACCGACTCATACTGCAGGTGATGCCCAGTTCGTCAAGCAATCGCTGGAACCGATCACTGGTGTACTGGCTGCCGCGATCGGAGTGATGCAGCAATGCATCGGGTTGACCGCGGCGCCAAACCGCCATCATCAACGCGTCGGTCACCAGCTGTGTGGTCATCTGCGACTGCATCGACCAACCTACGATGCGGCGCGAATACAGATCCAGCACGACGGCTACATACAACCATCCCTCGGCCGTCCACAGGTAGGTGAAGTCCGCGACCCACTTTTGGTTCGGCGCGACAGCCTGGAACTGGCGGTCGAGCAGGTTCGGTGCCATCGCCCCGCCGGGCCGCTCGCCACGATCCACCGGCAATCCGCGCCGCCGCGGACGTGCACGCATAGCCTGGGTGCGCATCAGCCGTTCGATGCGATGCAGGCCGCAGCGGTAGCCGGCCTCCAGCACGTCACGCCAGACACGGCGGGCACCGTAGGTGCGGCCGCTGTCGAGGAAGCTCAGCCGAACCTGCTGCCCGATGACCTCGTCGTCCAGGTTTCGCTGGCTCCGCGGTCGCATCAGCCATGCATAGAACCCACTGCGAGACACACCGAGCGCCTCGCACATCATCGCTACCGGCCAGGCCCCTCGGTGCTTCGCCACGAAGCCGAACTTCACATCGACTCCTTGGCGAAATAGGCCGCGGCTTTTTTCAGGATGTCGCGCTCCATCCTGAGCTTGGCGACTTCTTTCTTCAGACGTTCGATTTCGGCCTGCTCAGGCTTCATCTGCGCCTGGCCGGGAAACGCATGCTGCGGATCAACGGCCAACTCCCGGATCCATTTGCGCAGTACGTTCTCGTGCAGATCCAGATCGCGAGCAGCCTGCGTGATCGCTACGCCCCGCTCCTTGACCAGCCGCACCGCCTCACGCTTGAACTCGCCACTGAATGTTCTTCTCGTTGCCATGAACCACCTCCGCTTTCATCATCACACCTAAATGCGGTGTCTGTGAAACCGGCAGCAGTCCAGCGGGCGGGTCTTGATGTCTAGTTGTGGTCTGGGGTTTCCACTTCGGGTTTGACCTTGGTTCCATGCATGTAGGCAATCGCCACGAGGAATTTCACGATGGGTTTGACCAGCAGGTAGGGCACTCGCGGATGCAGTATCAGGCGGTTGATGGCAGGGGCGGTTCGAAGCAGCGGATTCAACAGCAGATCAAGTGCTCGTAGCCAAGCGTGCAAGCGCACATCGAGTGCGGCATAGCCAAGCGATTCGTATGCTTTGGCATGATCGCGTGCAAACAATATGGCTGAGTCGCCTGCGGCGCGATGCATTTTTTCCAGTACGGTCGGTAGCGCCAACGTGTCGAGATGCCTGACCGCAGCATCAGGGCACCAGCCAAGTTTGCCGAGTCGTGAAAGGCGGGCGAACAGGTCGCGATCCTCGAAACCATATTCTTTGTAGCGGTTATCGAAGCCGCCAGCACGATGAAATGCCTCGGTTTGCACGACACAGTTCTGTGTGGAGCCAGCGAAGCTGGAGCCTTGTGCGTGCTGTCGCGCGCGACGGGCTGAGGCGTCGCTTTGGTAGCGCGACCAGAAGCCGTGGCCGTCGCCCATAACCGGGCCGCAGGTGGCGATGCAGCCACTGCGCAGCATGCCGAGATGTGAGGCTAGGAAGTACGGATCTTCCGGCCTGCAGTCGCAATCGATGAATGCGAGAAATTCCCCGCGCGCATTTTCGGCACCGGCATTGCGCGCCATGGAGCGCCCACTATTGTGCGCGAGTGCCACCAACCGAAATTGCCCGTTTGTGCGCTGGCGCAGCAGCTCGGTGCTGCCGTCGTTCGAGCCATCGTCCACCACCACGATTTCGAGCGGGTGATCTGATGGCAATTCCTGCAGAAGCAGCGAATGAACCAGGTTCAGCGCGCGCACCGCATCTCGGAACACGGGGATGACGACGCTGATCACGTTTGATTTGTGCCTTGTCGCGTGGTGAGTAGCGACTCGAACAGAGACAGGTAGCGGGCCGCAATCTGCGGGAGGCCAAAACGTTGCAATGTGCAAGCGCGGTTGCGCTCTCCCATGGCAGCGAGTGCGGACACGTTGGCCGCAAGCGCACGTTGCATGGCTGTTGCCAATGCGCTGGCGTCTTCCGGAGCCACGAGCCAACCCATATCTGGCTGAATGTAGGTATCAAGTCCACCGCAGCGGGTCATCACCATGGCGAGTCCGCGTTCCATGGCTTCCAGTCCAGCGTTGGACATGCCTTCGTAGCGGGAAGGAAGCAAGAATACCCGTGTCTGATCTAGTTCATGTAGCACGGCGTCGTGGCTCAATTCGCCGAGCCATTCGATAGCGTGATCCACGGCTGATGCTTTGGCCTGTTCCTGGAGCGAGGCCCGCTCCGGGCCGTCGCCGGCGATACGCACAAGTCCGGGGCGCAGTTGGTCGCGGATCATTGACAGGGCTTCGATCAGGAAATCGTAGCCTTTCTGGCGGGCCACTCTACCGACGGCAAGGAAATAATGGGGCCGCTGGGATGTTGGCGGTGGGGTCTCACGAATCGATACGCCGTTCGGGATATGGGTGAAGTTTCGACCCGTGAAACCCGCACGGCGCAACTCGTCCGCCATGGCAGGTGCAATAAGGTTGATGGCGTCGCACTGCTGGTCGAGTAGGCGCACAAGCCAACGTTGACCGGGGAGGCTTGTAAGGAATCGCGTGTCGCTCCCGGTTCCGCCCGTGTTCGCTGGCGTCGACACCAGCCTGACATCCAGCAGACGCAGGCACTTCAGCAGGCTCGCCGTAAGCGCCGCCTCGCCAAGAAAGCGGGTATAGATCACATCGTGGCAGTGCCGATGGCGCAGCAACAACGTGGCCAGTGAAAGCAGGTAACTGATGCCGCGTAGTGCGCGCCCGAAGCGCTGCACGACATGAATGCGGCGGACGGGAACTTTGTGCTGCCCCACGGATACGGTGTGCCCGTTCATGCGGCGGCCAAAGCATGTCACCTTGTGGCCGGCATCCATCCAGGCCTCGATCAGATGGGCAGCCTGTTTTTCCGCCCCGCCAGTGACGAAATGCGGTAGATCCGAGATGACGAGGATGCGCACTAGCAGGCCACCCCATAGTGCTCGCGCCAGTCGGCGAGCATCAGCACGTTCCACAGGACGTAGGCGGCGTTCATCTGGCCGCCCATATGTGCCTTCCAGATGTTGCGGACTTCCCTGGCATCCAGCATCGGCAGTTCGCGCAGCGAGCTTTCCGAGAGCCGTGCTTCGGCCCACTCACGCAATGGGCCGCGCAACCAGGCATCCATGGGCGGCGAGAATCCCTGCTTGGGGCGCTCGAACATGCCGGCGGGAATGTATTTTTCCAGAATGCGTCGCAGCGGTTGCTTGCCCGTGCCGCCTATCGCCAGCAGCGGCGTGGCCAATCGCCACGACAGCGCCACTACACGGTGGTCAAGCAACGGGACGCGCGTTTCAAGACTGTGTGCCATCGCCGCACGATCTACCTTGAACAAGATGTCGTCGGGCAGGTAATCAGCCTGATCGCCAAGCATCAGTCGACGCAATGGCTCGCGCAAGGTGGTGCGCGCCAGCAAAGAGGACACGTCTCCGGGATCGCCTGGAATTATGCGGGCATGGCCCGCGCCACCGATGAACGACAGCCGCATCGCGTCGATATTGGGCATGGCGATGCGCTCGGCGAGGCGCGAGAAACGGAAGGACAGTGAACCGGCTGGCCCGCGGCTCGGCGGCAATGGCGTAAGCAGTCGCGCAGCAGCGCCACATGCCAAGGCGGCGCCGCGGCGCAGGGGCAAAGGCAGCGGTTGCAGCACGCGCCAAAGCGCAAGGATGGCGAAGTAACGCTGGTACCCGGCAAACAGCTCGTCGCCGCCATCGCCGGTCAGCGCTACCGTAACGTGCTGGCGGGCCAGTTGCGATACCAGCAGCGTCGGCAGCTGCGAGAAGTCGGCAAACGGCTCGTCAAAGGCCCCGGCCAGCGAGGGAACCAGATCCAGGGCCGCTTGCGCGTCGACGTAAAGCTCGGTGTGCTCCGTGCCGAGGTGTTTGGCCACCGCGCGGGCAAACGGCGCCTCGTCGAAACGAGGCTCGTGAAAGCCGATGCTGAACGTGCGCACAGGGAGCGTGCTTTGCGTTTGCATCAGTGCGGTGACAAGGCTGGAGTCGACGCCGCCGGAGAGAAAGGCGCCCAGAGGTACGTCCGCCGCCATGCGCATCGATACGGCTTCGCGCAGCAAGGTTTCGAGTTGCCGGAGGGCTTCGCCGGCATCGTGGATCGGCTGCGAAAGCCCCTCGGTAGCGACGGCGGGCAACGACCAGTACGGTTCAAGCTTGGATGCCAGCCACTCGGCATCGTGTGGCTGTTGCAGCTCGTCCAGCGACAGTTGCAGCAGGCAACCCGGCGGCAGTCGAAAGATGCCGGCCACGGCAGACTCGAAGCCGTGCACGTAACCGGTGCGCAGAAATCCTGCAACCGATGGTACGTGCATACGCGGCGCCCAACCGGGTAGACTGGTGAGTGCTTTCAGTTCCGATGCAAACGCAAAGCGCCCGGCGACCCAGCCGAAATACAGCGGCTTCTCACCCATGCGGTCGCGGGCCAGCACAAGGCGGCGCTGCTGCTTGTCCCACAGGGCAAACGCAAACATGCCGTTGCAGCGATCCAGCGTGCCTTCCAGGCCCCAAGTGTCGATGGCTGCTAGCAAGGTTTCCGTGTCGGAGGTGCCACGCCAGCGCACATCCGGATCAGCCAAATCCAGTTCCCTGCGCATGGCGAAGTGATTGTAGATTTCGCCGTTGTATACCAGTACGTAACGGCCGCTGTCCGACAGCATCGGCTGGTGTCCCGCAGGGCTGAGATCGATGATCGAGAGCCGGCGGTGACCAAGGGCCATGCCGCAGGCGTCGTCCAGCCATACGCCGCTGTCGTCCGGGCCACGGTGCGCAAGGTGGTTCAGCATCTGCTCCAGCAGAGGCCGGGCCGATGGGGTGGGAGCGAGAATGCCGGCGATACCACACATGTCGTCAGCCCCGCGTGTTGATCGGCTTTTCGCAGTAGGCCTCGACCCCGTTTCCACCCTTGGATACGTGGATGTTCACTGCGCCGAGTGTCTCGAGCGTGCGACGAATCGAGCGTGGAGTGCGGCGGTGCTTGTACACGTCGGTCATGGCATCGTGCGTGTCGAGAAGCATCCATTCGTAATACATGTCACGATCCTTCAAGCCGAAGTGAGGGTAATAGTTGACGATGGGATTGAAACGCGCGATCACGAACTGCAGCAGCTTCGAATTTCGGCAACGCCAGACCAGCGGAAACCAGAAATCGAACACCCGCTTGACCGAGTCGAACTGACGTGACGTGGGCAGTTGGAGAAAGAAGTGGCGATAGGCGTTTCCACCCACTCCGATCGGCGGCGGAAGATAGTTCCTCAGTTTCCATCGGTAGTGGTCGAAGACTAGCGCACCGCCGGGTTTGACCATGCGCCAAAGCGAATGGATGCTTTCCTCGGGATCGGGAGTGTGCTGGATCACACCGAGGCATATCACGAAGTCGTAACTCTCCATCGTGAAAGGCGGTTGGCGGATGTCGGCTTGGGCTAGTGCCAAGCGCTGCGATGAACCATTATTGGCAAGGTTGGCTTCCACCGCACTTGAATAGTCGAACGAGTCGAGCATGGCGCCATGCTTGAGCAGGATCTCGGTAAAGCGCCCGGCCCCGGAGCCGGCTTCTAGTACCCGCTGGTCGCGTACTTCTGGAAGCCGTCCACGCATGCAGCGCGCTAAGCGATCCTCGGATAGCGAAAGACCTGTGTGCGAATCAAGCTGTGTCTTGGGAAAGCGATTCCACTGCGACCCGAATGCGTTGGCGTAGTTGTCGACCGCAACAAACCTCGGAATGCTGCGGACAATTGGAAACGCCGAACCGTCCTCGGCAGTCAGATGTGCATCGGCCGAGGATAGCCGCGCGCCCGTGGCCGGGTGAACGAAGCGTTCTGGTTGAAATTTCATGCTTTGCCCAGTGTTGGGGGAAGTGAGTGGGGTCATTCCGGAAACAACACCTTCAGATATGCGTCCGCGATATGTTCAATGTTGAACTGCCGCAGATGCTCGGTAGGGTCTGGAAATGTTACGTCACCCCTCAGAATCTGCAGGATTGCGTTGGCCATGGCGGCATCATCGCCGACTGGAGTCAAAGTCCCGTACTTGCCGTCGGAAAGTACTTCCCGAACACCCCCTGGCGAATCAGCGGCAACGATGGGCAACCCGCAAGCCAAGGCTTCAAGGAGGACAACCCCGAATCCCTCGTAACATGCGCTGTGAACAAAGATCGATGATTCGTGCATGAATGCCAACGGGTCGCCGACGAAGCCGGCGAACACTGTGTCGTTGGCGATCCCGATCTCCTTGGCCAAAGCGGCCAGTTCTCGATGCAGTATGCCCTCACCAAGAATGACAAGTTTGGCTTTGTGTTGCTTTCTCACGCGCGCGAAGGCGCGAAGCAACGTCGGGTAATCCTTTTGTGGCTCAAGCCTGCCACAGGCGACTATCACAGTGAATTCCTGCCGTCTAAGGGCAGCCATCCAGCTTGGCGCAGTCCCGGCTGCCGGCGACGGTGCAGGGTTTGGAATAATCCGAACCTGTGAGCTATTTGCGAATCCGTGTTTCAGCAGGCTGTCACGAACGCCACGCGAAATCGCAATGATTGCATCGGAGCGACGGTATAATAGTTTGGCTGAGATCTGGTTGAGTAGCGTTCCCCACCAATGCTTGGCCAGTACGTCGATATCGGTAGGGCTTGCCTCTCGCGTGACTACTCGTATCCGGGCGTGAGCGGTGGTTGCAGCCGCCAGTGCACAAATGTTCGCCGGGAAAACTGTCGCAAGCATGCAGCCCGGTCGTTCGCTACGCAGATAGCGTGCCAGTGCCACCAATGCATGAATCGTCTTTCGCTTGTGGAGTTCGACAAGGCGGACGCCATCGGGTACTTGCCCAAGTAGCTGGCCTTCACTGATTGCGATCACGAGATCGCACTTGACATCGTGAGCAACAAAGCGCTCGGCAAGCGACAGCATCACCTTTTCGGCGCCGCCGCCAGCGAGGGATGGGAGGAAGATGGCAAGGTGGCGATCCAATCGGTAGTCCTTAAGGCGAGGCGAGGCGCTGGCGCAGCACCCATGAACCCAGAGCGATCACGCAGATGTCTGTGCAAGCGAGCGCGATGACTGCGCCGAATGCGCCAGCATGTGACACCAAAACAATCAACAATGCGATGGATAGGCTTACCCCGCCGATTTCGATGCCGTTGCGGCTGGCTTGCATATCGCGCATGGTCAACAACGCGGTGATGTATTGGCGCAGGCTGCCGGTGACAATGATGGCGCACATCCAGCGCAGCAAAGGCGTCGCGTTGTTAAAGCCCTGCCCCAACAGCCAGGGCGCGATTGGCGCCAGCAACCAAAGTGCGGCCGCGGCAATTAGCGCATAGCCGGTCACGGTGGCCAGCATGATCGTGGCGAGACGTGTATTACTGGTGGATGGCGTGCGGAATAGGCGCGGAGCAGCGGCAAGTATCAAAGCGTTGACCGGCAACGTAGCTGCCGATGCGACGCGATACGCGGCGGCGTATGGCCCGGTGACGGCCTCGCCCGCGAGGCGCAACAACACGGTCTTATCCAGTTCGCTGCCGGCCGTCAACGCCACGCCGCTTACGGCATAAGGCAGGCCTTCTCGGATGGCTTGGCGGGTGGAGTCGATGGCGGCTGCGTCGCTACGCGGCCAGGCAAGGTGCAGCGTGATGACTACAGTCAGAATGAGCCATGCCAGATACAGCTGCGCGAAGCTGGTGACATCGCGCCAACCCAAGACCGCAATCGAAGCCATAGCCGCCAGTCGCGCGACGGGTGCCAGCGTGCCGATGGCGCTGGAAAGAAACAGGCGCTCTTCGGCCTGATAGCGATACACCAGCGGCAGCAAGGCCGGAGCAGCCAGAATTTCGGCGATCGCAAGCAATACCAGTGCCTTGGCTGGCACTAGTGTGCCAAGCACACTAAGCGATAGGGGAACTGCGAGTAGCGTCAGTGCCGTACCGGTGATTAAGTAGGCACGCTCGGTCGTGGCGAGGCGGGAGCGCATTTCACCACCGCGGGCAACATGTCTTACCAAGGCGATGCCGCTGCCAAGCCCGGTGAACTGGCCGCAAACCATGAACAAGGAGACGGAGCCGGCGAGTGCGCCGTAGCCATCGGCGCCCAGCACCCGCGCCATCAGCACCAGACTGGCGGCCTGCAATGCGATGCGTATCCCGTTCCATGAGCTTGCATGGGCCGCATTGCGCGCGATGCGCCCCGGGCGCCAGCGCATCAAGCGGGATAGTGGTGGATGAAAAGACACGGATGCGCGGAGCCTGTAGTCAGCAGTGGGTTTGTTCGGGACGGCGCTGGCGTTGCCGCCTTGGTGAGGAATGGTGGCAGCCCGGTGGTCGTGTTTCCTGGAGGCCGGGATTGTGGTCAGCCCCCAGCCTTTTCGAGCAACAGGTAACCACCGGAAGTGCTGCGGTCTGGTGCGCTCATGTCGTGGAATCGCCTGGTCAGCCGGCGGGATGCCGGCATGCTTTCGATCCGCACACAATGGCGTTCGCGAAAACCCGCCATACTCGCCAATGCGCGGTGCGTGGCGAATGGTTCGCGGTTCAAAAGATAGGCGCGACGACCGACGAATAGCTTCCACAACCAGTCTGGGCAGGCCCAGTGACCATCCCACGTATTGAACAGGCCGTGTGAGCGAAAGTCGATTTGGTGCGAGGCGAAGCCGCCAGGGCGAAGCCAATGCCACATGGCGTTATAGGCCGACGGCAGGTCGGCGACGTGCTCCATCACGGCGTTGGTGAGAATGAAGTCCACCGAGCCGATATCGGCTTCAAACGGTTGATCCCATGGGGTGCGATAGTCGAGAACGGCCGGATCGCGACGATCACCGCTAACCAAGCTGCGCAGCCATGTGATTCGATCGTCGGCTAGCGTCTGTTGCATGAGGGATGGTGTTAGGACTTCCTCCGGAAACCGGGCATCGGCCAGATCCGGCTTGATTTCGGGAAATTGATTACGGCCGGGAATGTCGGCTCGGCGGCGAAAGAGTTCAACCAGATCATCGAAGACGCGCAGGTTTCGCTCGGGGTCGGCGTGGGCAATGGCGTCCATTGCAAGGTATCGTTTGGCTCCGCTCAGCAATGCGGCAAGCCCCGTGCCAATGGAATCGCCAGGCCCCAGCTCGGCGACAGTTTGCGGAAATTTTTGCATCCCGGCGTCGTACGCAAGCTTCAGATGGCGCATCCAAATACAGTAGCAGTAGTCGGCGGACTCCGTGCCACCAGTCCCCTTGTACAGGGACTCTGGTATCGCGGGGACAAAGCTGAGGACGCCGTAGGCAAGCTGTCTGAAATTCATGTTGTCGATCACAGACGACGTTTTATTTGATCGTCAAAAGTGCTCATTATTCAGGTGCGCGCATCGGCCGACCTGATTAGCGACTTTGCTCAGCTGTTCGTCGCGTGATTTGAGACGCGGCGAGCGCAACCTCGGTGCCATGTTCGAAGCGGGAGAACGATCATGGCGATGAACCAAGTGCAGTTCCAGGCGGGATTGTCGATGGCGCAGTTCATCCAACGCTACGGTACCGAGGCCAAGTGCTATCGAGCGCTGTATCGCGCCCGCTGGCCGCACGGTTTCCGGTGCCCCCATTGCGACAAGCGGCCGCGCTCGCGCTTCCGTCGCGATGGGCGGGTGTACTACCAGTGCCGCGCCTGCCGCCACCAGACAACGCTGACCAGCGGCACGCTGTTCGGTGCCAGCCACCTGCCGTTGACGACGTGGTTCCTGGCCATGCACCTGCTGACAGGCAGCAAGACCAACATGTCGGCGCTTGAGCTCAAGCGCCATCTCGGCGTCAGCTACGACACGGCGTGGAAGCTCAAGCACAAGGTCATGCAGGCGATGACCGACCGCGAGGCGCCGCGCCAGTTGGACGGGTTTGTCCAGATCGACGATGCGTACCTTGGTGGCGAGCGCAACGGCGGCAAGCCGGGGCGCGGTTCGGAGAACAAGCAGGCCTTTGTGGTGGCCGTTTCGACCGACGCCGAGCTGGAGCACCCGACGTTTGCCGTCATCGAGCCGGTGCGCAGCTTCGACAATGCGTCGATGAACGACTGGCGCACGCGGCGACTGGCGCCGGGCGCCGAGGTGTTTAGCGACGGCCTGGGTTGCTTCCGCCGCTTGGCCGAGGGCGACCACGCGCACACGGTGCTGGTGACCGGTGGTGGCCGCGCCAGCACCGAGGTGAAGGGCGCGCGCTGGGTCAACGTGCTGATGGGCAACGTCAAACGCGCCATCAGTGGCTGCTACCACGCACTTCGCCAAGCCAAATACGCCCGCCGCTACTTGGCCGAAGCCGCCTACCGCTTCAACCGCCGTTTTCGTCTCGCGGACATGTTGCCGCGACTGGCGCGAGCCATGACCCTCTGCAACCCTTGGCCAGAGCCGCATTTGCGTGCTGTCGACAATTTTCATGGCTGAGCGAAGTCGCTAATCAGGTCGGCCGAAGGCCGTGGCGTGACGGCGCGTTTTCCGCGGGGCTCAACCCACATCGGTATGGATGTCGTCGTCGGCCGGCGTGGCGTCCGGGCAAGGCGGGGCGATGCCGCCCTGTTCGGCGTACTCCACCCGCCACGGGTGGAGGCATTCGCGCCGGATCTCGCCATGCAGCTCGCCGGCGGGATAGTCCTCGATGCTGACGAGGGGCTTCGGTGTGCCGCGTGCGGACATGGCGTGCGTCTTGGGAGGGGCGGGTGTCGAGTTTACCGTGAGCGTCACGGCCGGGCGTGGGACGTCGAATCAAGGGCGATCCGCGTCGTGCCCGGGCGTAGGCGGCAACTGCGCCTGCAGCCCGGCGATATCGTGATTCAGCCGGCCACCGATGTTGAGCGCTTGCAGATCCTCGATCTGCTTTTCCGCCTCGGCATAGCGACCCTGCGCCGCCAGCATGCGCGCCAGCGTGATGTGATAGGCGGGCTCCGAGCGTTGGCCGGCCACGGCGGCGTCCATCATGCGGGTCGCCAGTGCCCGTTCGTCCAGCACGTTCCATGCGTATTCGCCGTACATGGCTTGCAGTCGCGCCGATGGGCGTGGGTGGGAGAGTGCGGCTTCGAACGCGGTCACCATGCGCTCGGGCGGCAGCGGGCAGGCGTGATCTTCGGCGCATTTGGCCAGCGCACCCAGCGAGCTTTCATCCTGCACGCCGGGGGGGTGCGCCTTGAGCTTGGCGATGATGCTGTCCCACCATGCGGCCTTCAGCGGGCGCCCCATGCGCGCATTCATGAAGATCAGCGCCTGCTGCGGCAGGATCGAGGATTGAGGCAGCGCGGCGGCCTGCTCCAGCGGCGCATAGGCCAGCGCCGTGTAGGGGGAGGCGGGGTCATAGTGCGAATAGATGATGTAGGTGCGGCCCAGTTCGTATTGGGCGCGTGGCGAGTCGGGCGCGCGCGCGGCCAGCTCCTGGGCGAGACGCAGCGGATCGCCCCAGGCGTAGGCGGTCAGCGTGGTCAGCGTGCCCCACCACAGCAGCAGTGCCGCGAGGATGATCCGTCGCGGCCATCGCCAGCTGATGGTGGCTTGTTCCTGCCATCCCGCCAGCCACGGCACCAGTGCCAGCATCAGCCCCAGGCTGGCGAAATAGTTGCGGTGCTCGTACACCAGCTCCAGCGGCAAAAGGGTGCCGGTCAGCAGTTGGCCGCCCAGGAACCAGGCCAGGCCCAGCGCCACCATGGGGTGGCGTTTGCGCCAGCGCAGGGCCAGCCATGCCAGCGCGGCAAGCACGCCGATGGCGGCCAGTGTGGTCCATGGCGAGAGCAGGCCGGTCGAAGGGGGGAACTGGTCGTGGTAGAAGGAGAGCGCACCGGGCGCGGGCAGCAGCGTCCAGGCGATATAGCCGCAGATGACGCGCGCCTCGGTCAGCAGTCGGGTGCCCAGCGTGAAGTCGCGCGTGGCCCATTGGCTGGGCGCCAGTACCTGCGGCAGCAGCCAATACAGGCCAAGCAGCAAGGGCAGCAACAGCACCACGGCAAACAGGCCGAGGAGGCGGCCATCCCACCACGAGCGCGCCTGTGCGCGACGCTCCGTGTCCCCGCCGAACACGATGGCCTCGACCAGGAAGGCGTACAGCGGCAGCATCACCGCAGTTTCCTTGGCGAGCAGGCCGATGGCCGTGCACAGCACGAGGCTGGCCACGCAAAGCCCGAAGTCGCCGCGTCCCGCTGACCCCGGGAGGGACGTCGAGGTGGGTTGGGCGTGCAGCATCCGCCGTCGCCCGGTCACGTAGCCGACCAGGCCGAGCAGCACCCACAGGTTGGCCAGGCTCTCCTCGCGCTGCACCACGTACAGCACGGCGGTGAGGTTGATTGGCAGCAGCATCCAGCCGCCTGCGATCAGTGCGGCCACGGTGCCCGCCCGTCGCTCCGTGGTTGCCACGGCCATCGTAGGAGTCCGCTCGCGGGCGATGCTGTTGAATCCCCAATTCCGAATCCCGGCGGACGGCATCGCCTGCGAGTGGGCTCCTGCGGGGATGGCCTGCAGCAGCATCCGCGCAAGCACGAACACCAGCACCCCGTTCAACAGGTGCAGCAGCAGGTTGAAGAGCTTCCAGCTCCAGGGATCGAGCCCGCCGACCAGATAGTTGGCGGCAAAGCTCAGCGAAGCCAGCGGCCGCTTGAACTCGCTGGCCGGCGAGGAAAGCGCGGCGCGCACCAGCGAGGCGACGCCGGCCGCATGCGGCTGCACGCCGGGGTTGTCCACGATGTTGGGGTAATCGTCGAACAGCCAGCTGCCGGAGAGGCCGGGCCAGTAGGCTAGGGCGGTAATCACTAATGCGGCCAGCAGCAGCCAGGCAGCATGGTGTCGGGAGTTCATGGGCAATGGGCGCGGTGCTTGGGCATGGCCGGGTATCTTAGCCATTCGGCAGGTTGCCGCCCGTAGGCGCGACGCTGACTCGCGCCGGTTCTCAGTTGGCTCTCCGTTCCGTTCGCCCCGAGCGTAGGTGCATGGCGCTGAAGTCGAAGGGTGCGCTACCGGGCTGTTTCTCAACAGCTCGGTAGCGAGCCATCCTGGTTTCAAGCGGTGCGGATCTCGCCTAGCAACTCGGGGTGGCGATCCAGCACCTTGAGCAGTTTTACCAAGGCCAAGGGGGCTTGGTTTTGCCGTTCTCGTAGCGCGAGAAGGCATGGATGCCGCCGCCGAAGATTTCGGCAGCTTCACGCTGGTCGAGCGCGAGCTTCTTGCGCACGGTGGTGATGAATCCAGGGTCGACGATGGCTGCGTTGATTTGTTTGGCGAACGCGCGCATCTCGCGCATGACGCGATCCGATTCCGTCGCATCCAGTACGGACTCGGCGCACGCGGGGCAAAAGTCGCCGGTCACTGCGGCGATGGTGGTGGTGTCGCCCTTGTAGGTGTAGGGCAGGTCGCGGGTATCATGAATCAGCTGCGCCGCGCCGCACACGGGACATTTCATGGTCATAGCTCCTTGAAGGACACGATGAGCACGTCATCGATGACCGTCAGCTTCAGGTACACATTGCCTCAACCGATGCCTCCCGCCCTCGCTCGGACACGTAGCCGACCAAGCCCAGCAGCACGAACAGATTGGCCACGCTCTCTTCGCGCTGCACCACGTACAGCACGGCGGTGAGATTGATCGGCAGCAGCATCCGCGCGAGCACGAACACCAGCGCCCCATTCAACCGATGCCTCCCGCATGTGCCCGGAGCATCGCCGCTGAAGCGGCTCCTACGGGGCGGCGGCCTTGGTCTGCAAGGCCAGCAGCTCGGCGTCGTGCCGCAGTGCCGGTTGCAGCGCCATGGCCTTGGCGATCACGGCCAAAGCCTCCTGCGGTCGGTGCTGCTCCAGCAGATAACCGGCCAGTTGCGGAGCGTATTGCGCAAGGTGGGCGTCCAGCGCCAACGTCGCTTGCCACTGGGCGATGGCCAGCGTCGTGTCATGCAAGACGCCGCCGGCCAGCTCGGCGTACTCGGCGTGCAGGCTTTCGCGCGCGGGCACGCGGGCCACCGCGATGGCGTAGGCCTCGGCCAATTGCCTGGCGTCGATGCCGGTGTCGCCGCCGACGCGCTGGGTCATCAGCTTGTTGAGCGACTGGAAGCTGTCTGGGATCAGCGGGCGCGTGCGCAGCTTGCGCTTGAGGCTGTCCCAGTAGGGCTGGGTGGGCAGTTGCGGGTTTTTCGAGGCCTCCAGCAGCAGGGCTTCCTCGGCCAGCGGCGAGTCGGTACGCAAGGTAGTGGCGCGCTGCAATTGCTGGATGCTGAGCGAATACAAGGGCGAATCCGGGTTGCCGCCCGACATCGCCATGTAGCTGCGCGCCAGATCCTGCGCGGCGCGCGCGGAGCCAGGGTTCAGTTCCACCAGGGTGCTTGCCAGCATCAGCTTGCTGCCCCAATTGGCCGCGCGCAGCGCGGTGAGGAAGCCGAGGTTGAGGATGAGCACGCAAGCCAGCAGCGCGGGCAGGCGCGAGCGGCTGCGCTGGCCAATCCACCACGCCAGGTCGGCCGCGATCAGCACCACGCCCAACAGGGCAGGGTAATTGCGGTGTTCGAACACCAGCTCTAGGTTGATGGGCGAGCTGGTCAGCACATGTGCCATGAAAAACCAGCCGATGCCCAGCGCCAGCAGCGGGCGGCGCTGGCGCATGGCCACGGCCAAGCCCAGCAAGGCCAGCAGAAACACCCCACCGTACAACGTGGTGGCCGGGTGCAGCCAGCCGGTGGAAGCGAGGTAATCGTCGTAATAGAACACCATGTGGCTGGGGGCGGGCCACACGATGAGGCCGAGGTAAAAAGGCAGGGCGCGCAACTGGGTCAGCTCGCGCTCGCCAGCGGTGAAATCGCGGCCGGCATAGGCCGCCGCCGTGGCGTAATGCGGCAGGAGGTAAAATAGGAACACGGCCAGCGCGGTCAGGCAACCGGCGATATAGAACACACGCCAGTACCGTGTGGTGGTTGGCGCGGCCGCCTTGAAGCGCAGCACGGTCAACTCCAGCAGCAGCGCGTAGCCGGGCACCAGCACGGCGGTTTCCTTGGCGCCGTAGCCGATCACGATAAGCACGGCGCACACGGTCAACCACGGCCAGCCGCGCCGGCCAGCCTGTTGCAGCGCGCGCGCGCGCCAGTAGGCCAGGAGCGCCAGCAGCACGAAACTGAAACCCATCACCTCCATGCGCTGCACCACATACATCACCGTGGAGACTTGCAGCGGGTGGATGGCCCATGCCAGGGCAATGCCCAGTGCCCAGCCGCCAAGGCGGCGCTGGTGGACATGGGCGTCTTCACCCGTGCCTGCGGGCCAGGCGGCATCCAGCAGGCGCTTGGCCAGCAGCCACACCAGCACGGTGTTGCCCAGATGGAGGATGAGGTTGAACAGCTTGAAGCCGAACGTGCTGCCGCCCAGCGCGTAGTTCAGCGCATAGCTCAGCATCGCCAGTGGGCGCTCGATATTGATGCGCGACCACGTCCACGCCCGGTGCCATTCACTCCAATGCCAGCCGGTAACGTGGATGGCCGGGTTCTCGGCGAAGATGGGGTAGTCGTCGAAGATGAAGCCGCCGTGGAGGGCGGGCCAGAAGGCGAGGATGACCAGCAGCAAGGCGCCCAGCAGGGGCAGCGCGAAGCGTGGAAAGCGGTTGGGCGCGTGGTTCATGGGGGGGCTTGTAGATGGGGGGAAGGCGCAAGGCGCACGTGGCGTGTCCTTGGCGTTGCATGGCGCCGCGCGGCGAGTATCAATCGGCCATGGCGTCATGCGGCCATTTTCGGGCCGCATGCAGCACACGCAGCACGCGCACCTGATCGTGGGCGATGTCGTAGATCAGCAGGTAGTTTCGATGTACAACCAGCTCGCGCGTGCCGGCGAGGCGGCCTGCGCGTCCGAGTTCCGGGTGATCGGCCAGGCGCCCGGCTTTCTCGGTGAAAAGCTCATCGAGCATCAGTGCGGCAGCCGGGTTCTCTTGCGCGATGTACTCACGAATGCCCTTGCGGTTGAGTCTCGCGCGGGCAGTCCAGACCAGGTTCACGCCGCACGATCCGCAAGCTTCTGTCGTATGGACGCACGCCACGCGGCTGACTCAGCTTCCACCTCTGCCGCAGGTATCAAGTTGCCGGCGTTGGCCTCGACGATTCCCGCTGCCACCTCTTTGCGAAACCAATCGTCGTAGTCGGCGGCCTCTTGGCGTTGCTGCACGAAGTCGCGCATGAAGTCGCGCAGGAGCTGTGCACCGCTGCGATCACGCGATTTGGCGGCTGTGGTGAAAGCGTGCTTGAGGGTCTCATCGACCCGGAAGGTAAAGGTGGCTTCGCTCATGGCAGGTGCCTCGGGTTACATCCGGCGTACATCGTAACACCAGGGGGCATGGGCGGCAGAAACACAGGCGGCAGCGGCTGCGCCGTTTTGGCCATCTTCCGCACCGGTTTTTGGCCCATGGAACCACCATGGGCCTGCAAACCGTCACGCAAGCTGGCTCAAAACGAATCTTGCCTCGCCTGCTTGGTTTCTACCGCCCAAGCTCCTTGGGGTGAGTGGGCTGGCGTTTCCTGTGTGACGGTGCATGCTTGAAGTGCTTTACGGAGAGCCAGGCGCTGCCGTGCCGGTGCCTGGCTCTGAACTCGGCGCGGCGCCGACATGTACGATGGTTGGGCTGATGGAGCCGATCCCGGCCTCCCACTCCGCCAGCAGGCGTTTGAAGAACGGTTCGGGTACACGTTCCCGGTGCTCGTGGATCGAGCCAAGCATGCTTTCGCTGATGCGCTCGATGACCCGTTCGGGCTTCGTCACGTAGCAGTGCTCCTTGCCGAAGGCTATCAATTCCTCGCGTGTCGGGTAGGAAAAGCGCTTGTTGAGCTTGAGGGCGAGGGTACGATCGGTCTGCATCGTGCCCGTGCGTGCGTTGTAATCGTCGTAGGCGGCCGTGGTCACCACGTCGTACAGCGGGGCCAGCGTCGGGGCATCGGCCATGGGGTGCTCGTAGAGCAGACCGAAGTTCTTCAGGTGCGCATCGCCGTTGCGCACGGCGACGCAGAGCACCAGGTACTCATAGAAGGCCTGGGCGCTGGCAGGTGCGTTGGTGCCGCAGAAGAGCTTGATCGCCCGGGCGATGGTTTCGTAGCTCTGCCTGTACTTGTAGTTGCCGGTGGGCTCGCGTGCCTGGTCGAGGACAACCGTCATGTCCTCGAAGCCCAGCTTGTTGCCGTTGCGCAGATCGAAACGTTCCATGATGAAGAGCTGGCCGTCATCCGAGAGCCAGAAATTCGGAACGGCGATGCCGGCGCGGCGCGCCGCATCCATGCAGATGAACTCGTTGAGCGACAGGTGTTCGTAGCCGGCGCCTCCGGTCTTCACGATGAGGTTGGAGTGCAGTACCGTGGTTCGGTCGCGCATGGGGTGATCGGCATCCGGGATCATCACCTTGGGCTGGGCACCTGAAATGCCTGCGTTGAGGTAGGTGTCCACCAGGTGATCGAAGAGTTCCCGCGAGGCAGGGTCGCGGATCAGACGCTCCCTGCCAACGCTGGCTTTCAGCGGCTCCGTGGCTTGGCCGGGAGCCTCCAAGTTGAGGCGACCGATGGTCTGCTTCCCCGTGAGGTGGAGCAGACGCATGTCGTCCACCTTCTCGAACTTGGCCAGCCTCTCGTGGATCTTGTTGAGAAGGTAGCCTTCGGGAAGCGACATGGAGAAGATGGGCGGAAGGACGCTGCTCCGCAGCGAGTCTTTCTCCAGCGGCAGGGCGAGTGATACCGCGCAGACGGGATCGTTCGTCTGGTAGTCGAACTCGTACTGGGACTTGTGGCGAAGACTTCCCGCCAGGCCCTGCGGCGTGACGACCCGCAGCTCCTTAATTTTCATCGTCGTCCAGATCGAGCAGGAGGCGGAGGTTATCGACCGTCGGGCGCGTGTCGATGATCGCGATGCCCTTGCCAAGCGCGGCCAGGCTGGCCATCAGCGTGTGCAGGGACACATTCTTGCCAGCCTCCATGTCGAGGATGGTCTGACGGCTGCACTGGGCCGCGTCCGCGAGATCCTGCTGGGTCTTGCGGAGGGCCTTCCGTTCCTTGCGGATCGCTTGGCCGATGTCGATGGGACTCATGTTGGGAACAAGCATGATGTCTGCTCTGGCCGACATTACTGGCACATGATGCCAGTAATGTACGTTGAAGTACACATTCATGCAAGCCGAGGGGCTTGCCGCATTCAGCTTGTCGCGAGCAAGGCTTCAATGCAGAACAACGCCGAGTGAGCTGCGACAACGAAATCCGGTTCTGCGCAGGGTTGACGCGAATGATTCAGGTGCCCGAAACACAGCCGAATCCGGATACCCCAAAAAAACAAGGGCCGCCAATGGCGGCCCTTGCGTGATGCGTTTTCTCTACGCTGGGCTACGATTAGTTCTGGCAGCTGGAGGGAGCGTAGCTGTTGCTGATGTTACCACCGGTCTTGCAGGACCATGCACCACTCGTGGTGCGCGTCCACTTGATTGTGCCAGTCTTGACCTTGGCGTTGGAGTTGCCAGCCATCACGGCATCGATCTCAGCGGAACCATCAGCATTCATGGTGACGGGGGGGCGGCCAATAAGATCCGACGACGTGCTGGTGTTGACGCAGCTGCCGGTGCCAAATGAGGTCTGGCCATTGTTCAGGCAGTCTTCGATGGCCACCTTCAGGTCGCCAGCCTCACCGATGGCGCGGGTGACCTGCGAGCGGATCACATAGGTCTGGTACTGCGGGATGGCGATGGCCGCCAGGATGGCGATGATCGCGACCACGATCATCAGTTCGATCAGGGTGAAGCCCTTCTGCATGCTCTTCATGGTGGTTCCTCGGTAGTGTTGACTTTGATGCCCCCTGAGCCCCGGCGCCGCCTTGCGGTGGATGCCGGCCCCGCCGTGCCGTTGGAACGACCAGGAAGCTCGCTTCGACAGTAGCAGCTAGCGTGCCAGCTCTGTCGAGATGCCTGCTTGCCAGCAGGCGGGGCGATTGTGCGGCCTCGGGCGTGGCCAGCGCAAGGCGGAAGCGGGGCGGGTGATGGCGGAAATGCGGAGCAGATCGCGAAGTTTTTCAAGCGCATGACGTAAAATGTCATGAAGTGACGTTGTATGTCACTGACGAGGGTCTAACCCGCCTGGCAACTACTGGGCAGGTATTTGAGCAACACGTCGGAGAGACAGCCCCAGTCGCCGCTGCTGTCGCGGGTGAGCTTGATGTAGTGGCCGCGGATGGCGGTGGAGCCTTTGAGCGTGCAGCTGATCTCGCTGTTGCCGGCCGTCGGGGCGGTGGCGGTGATGGCGCAGAACTCGGTGCTGCTGGGCAGGCCGAGGTTGCTGGCGTCGGCGTAGATCGCGCCGCTGACCACGCCCTGGTTGACCAGGGTTTCGTAGGCGGTGCGGCCCGGCGTGATCTCGGTCAGCGCGGCGGCGGTTTGCGCGCGCGCCACGTAGGTCTGGTACTGCGGCACGGCGATGGCGGCCAGGATGGCGATGATGGCCACCACGATCATCAGCTCGATAAGAGTGAAGCCGTACGACAGGCGCTGGCGCGACATGGTTGAATTCCCCTGGTGGACGCCGGCATCAAAGCACGACGCATACCAAGATGTTGCGGTGGCGACGTGTGTTGTCGTGATGTGCGCGGGATCACGCGAGGTGAACCGCCCCGGGATTCGTGGAGGCTGTTTGGTTTGAGTCACGCTGCCTTGGGCAACGCAGCCTGTTGCCGATAGTAAGCCGCTTCGGCTTCCGCTGGCGGGATGTTCCCGATCGGCCCCAGCAGTCGATGGTGGTTGAACCAGTGCACCCAATCGAGAGTGGCCATCTCCACGGCCTCGCGGTTGCGCCAGGACCGCCGATGGATCACCTCGGCCTTGTACAGGCCATTGATCGTCTCGGCCAGAGCGTTGTTCGTAGGAATCGCCGACGCTGCCGACCGAGGCTTCGATGCCCACCTCGGCCAGGCGCTCGGTGTAGCGGATGGACACATATTGCGATCCCCTGTCGCTGTGGTGAATCAGCCCACCCTAGTCGAAGGGCTTGCGCGCATGCAGCGCCTGCTCCAGGGCATCGAGCACGAAGTCCGTGCGCATCGTGCTCGACACCTTCCAACCGACGATGCGGCGGGCGTACACGTCGATCACGAAGGCCACGTACATGTGTCCCTGCCAGGTCGACACGTACGTGAAGTCGGCTACCCACAGCGCATTGGGCCGGTCGGCCCGGAACTGCCGGTTGACCCGATCCAGCGGACAGGGCGCCGCCGTGTCGCTGACCGTCGTCTTCACACCCTTGCCACGGATCACGCCGCGGAGCCCGAGTCGTCCCATCAGCCGCGCCACCGTGCAGCGCGCCACGTCGACCGATTCACGCCGCAGCTGTCGCCAGACCTTGCGCACCCGTAGACCCGGCGGTTCTCATCCCACACCCGCTGGATAGCTGCGCACAGATACTCGTCTCGCTTACCGCGTGCCGGCGCCCTGGCCGGATCAGCCCGGCGAGCGGCGTGCAGGTAATACGTCGACGGGGCGATCGGCAATACCTTGCAGAACGGCTCGACCCCATAGACGCCACGGTGGTCGTCGATGAACGCCCTCATGGCTTGAACCGGCGGTCGAGCTCCGCCTGGGCAAAATACGCCGAGGCCTTGCGCAGGATCTCGTTGGCCTGCCTCAGCTCGCGCACCTCACGCTCCAGCGCCTTGATCCGGGCCTGCTCCTCGCTCGTGGCGCCGGGCCGCAGCCCTTGGTCACGCTCGACCTGGCGCACCCAGTTGCACAGCGTCTGCGCCGTGCAGCCGATCTTGCCGGCGATCGACTCGATCGCGGCCCACTGCGAGGGGTGCTCTGCCTTGTGTTCGAACACCATCCGGACCGCTCGCTCCCGGACCTCACGTGAGTACGTTGGGGGCTTCTTCTTCGGGGTTTCCATCGCTCCATCCTCTCAAGAGTTGGAGCCTCCGAGAATCCCGGGGCGGTTCACCACATGACTTGCCGGTGAGCTGAGGCTGACGCTGCCTCTGCTGTGTGACGGCTTGCGCGCCGCCCTCCCGCCGCTTACCGTCGACGCTTTCGCTACCAGGGAGTCGTCCATGAAACCTCTGCTTGCCGCCTTGCTGCTGGTGCTGGCGGCCTCGCCCGCGCTGGCGGCGGATACCGATACGGTGGCGCCGGTGGATACCGCCATCACCGTGGATCAAGCGCCGCACCCATTCAACGTGCGCGATCTGGTGATGATGGATCGGGTGAGCGATCCGCAGCTGTCGCCGGATGGGCGCTACGCCGCCTACAGCCTGCGCAGCACGGATTACGCGGCGAACAAGGGCATCAACGCGATCTACGTGCTGGAGCTGGCGCGCAGCGGCGCGGAGCCGGTGAAACTGGTCAACATGGCGGCTTCCTCGCCGCGCTGGGCACCGGACGGGAGCGGCGTGTATTTCCTCGCGGCGGTGAACGGCGTCACCCAGCTATGGCGGCGTAGCGTGGGCGATCTGCTGGGCGGCGGCCATCGCCCGCCGACCAGCTTCGCGCCGGTGCAGGTGAGCCACGGCCCGCTGGACGTGCAGGCCTACAAGCTGTCGCCCGACGGCCACAGCGTGCTGCTTTCCTACGCGGTGTTCACCGACTGCGGCACGCTGGCCTGCAGCAAGCAGATGCAGGACAAGCGCGCGGCGGACAAGGCCAGCGGCACGCTCTACAAGAAGCTGTTCGTGCGCCACTGGGACACCTGGATGGACGGCACGCGCAACCAGCTCTACCTCGGCCGCTTCGATGCCAGGGGGCAGCTGCCGGCAGAGCCGACCTGGTTGACGCGCGGCATCGACGGCGACGTGCCCAGCAAGCCGTTCGGCGACGATAGCGAGTTTGCGTTCTCGCCCGACGGCAAAACCGTGTATTTCGACGTGCGCATCGCGGGCAAGAGCGAGCCGTGGTCGACCAATTTCGACGTCTACCAGGTGCCCGCCGACGGCTCCGCCAAGCCGGTGGATCTCACCGCGGACAACCATGCCTGGGATGCCTACCCGGTGCCCTCGAAGGATGGCAAGACGCTGTACTACCTCGCGATGAAGACGCCGGGTTTCGAGGCGGACCGCTTCGGCATCATGGCGCTGGATCTGGCCACCGGCGCGAAGCGTGAGATCGATCCGGGCTGGGATCGATCGCCGGGCGGCATGAGCCTTTCCGCCGACGGCAAGGCACTCTACGTCACCGCCGACGACGAGGGCCAGCACCCGCTGTTCGCGGTGGATGCGGCCAGCGGCAAGGTGCGCCAGCTGGTGGGCGATGGCGAAGTGGACAGTTATTCGCTGGCCGGCTCGCGCGTGCTCCTGGCGCGCAACGACTTGAAGCGCCCCACCGACCTCTACACCGTGAACGCCGACGGCAAGGAGCTCACACAGGTCACGCACTACAACGCCGACGCGCTGAAGAATGCGCACGAGGGCGACTTCGCGTTCTTCACCTTCAAGGGCTGGCACGACGACACCGTGCAGGGCTACGTGGTGAAGCCTGCCGATTACCAGCCGGGCAAGAAGTACCCGGTGGCCTTCATCATCCACGGCGGCCCGCAGGGCGCGATGACCAACAGTTGGAGCTACCGCTGGAACCCGCAGACCTACGCGGGGCAGGGCTTCGCGGTGGTCACCATCAACTTCCACGGTTCCACCGGCTACGGCCAGGCCTTCACCGATGCCATCTCGGGCGACTGGGGCGGCAAGCCGCTGGAGGATCTCAAGCGTGGCTGGCAGGCGGCACTTGCCAAGTACAGCTTCCTCGACGGCAACCGCGCCTGCGCGCTGGGCGCCAGCTACGGCGGCTACATGACCTACTGGATCGCCGGCGTGTGGAACCAGCCGTGGAAGTGCTTCGTCGACCACGACGGCGTATTCGACGCGCGCATGATGTATTACGCCACCGAGGAGCTGTGGTTCGAGGAACACGAGAACGGCGGCGCGCAGTTCGAGGCGCCGGCCAACTACGAGAAGTTCAACCCGCTCGACCACGTCAAGGACTGGCGCGTGCCGATGCTGGTGGTGCATTCGGACCACGACTTCCGCATCCCGATCACCCAGGGTCTGGGCGCCTTCACCGCGATGCAGCGCCGCGGCATCCCCAGTGAATTCCTCACCTTCCCCGATGAGAACCACTGGGTGCTCAAGCCGCACAACAGCGTGCTGTGGCACGACACGGTGAATGCGTGGCTCAAGCAGTGGACGGCGGCGAAGCCGTAACCCGGCATCCGATTAGCGATGTTGCTCAGCTGCAGGCAACCCCTCTCCCGCAGGGAGAGGGGTTGGGGTGAGGGTTCGGGCGAGTCGCGACATACGGGGATCTGGCCGGCGTGTGACCCTTCGCTATGCCTGAATCCTCATCCAGCCCTTCGGGCCACCTTCTCACCCGCAAGGGGACTCCCTGGGGGCGTCGAGGGGAAAGGGGACGGCTAGCTTGGCTGGACAGCGTCGTTCAGGGCACGTCCGCCGCGCTCACGTAGAACAGTTCGCAGGCGCCGTCGCCGGTGTCCTCGCGCGTGAGTGAGGTGCGCCAGTGCCAGCCGTCGGGGCGCGCGGCGTCCACCAGGTAGCCTTGCAGCGCGATCACCTGGCCCACGCGCGCCCGCGCCAGTGCACGGCGGACGCCGGCATCGGCGGGAATCAGGTGCATGTTGGCGCTGTGGATCTCGATCTCGCGGCGCGGGATGGGGAACTCGTGCACGCTCCAGTAGTAGAAGCGGCCCGATTGCGCGATGTCGATGGACTGCAGCACCGCGCTGTCGGACATGCGGCCCCAGCCCAGCGCGAAATCCTCCGGCACCAGCGCGGCGCCGGCATCGAAGCGGTAGCGCTCGGTGGAGAGCACGCGGGCGGTGAGGCTGAAATCCGCGCGCGGAGTGAGGGTGAAAGCGCCGACGCGGATCGGCGCCACTGGCGCCGGCAGCGCAGTCTGCACCGGATCGTCCGGCGCGATCTCGCCCGGACCGGGATGCACGGGCCGCGTGCGCCAGTGCGACCAGCCGGCCCACAGTGCCAGCAGCAAGGCGATGATGAGCCAGGGGCGGCGCATCAGCCGGCTCCGGGGGCTGTGTCGGGTGGATCGAGCAGGCCGGCGGGCAGGGCGCGCAGCACCTCGGCCAGGCGCATGAGGAGGTCGCCGGTGGCTGAACTCTTGCGCCACAGCATGGCGACGCGCCGGCTGGGCGGGTGCTTGCCGCGGAAGGCGATGAGCCGCACGTTGGGCAGCATCGCCACCGGCGGTTTCACTGCCAGCGTGGGCAGCAGGGTAATGCCCACCTCGGCGGCCACCATCTGGCGCAGGGTCTCCAGGCTGGTGGCGCGAAAGCCGTTCTTTTCGTTGGCCCCGGCCAGTTGGCAAACCGCCAGCGCCTGCTCGCGCAGGCAGTGGCCGTCTTCCAGCAGCAGCAGGTTCTGGCCGTCCAGATCGGCGAGCTTGAGCGCCGGTCGCGCGGCCAACGGGTGATTCCGCGGCACTGCTAGCACGAAGGGTTCCTCGAACAGGAACTCGGCATGCAGGCCGTCGTCGTGCACGGGCAGGGCGAGGAGGGCGGCATCCAGCCGTCCCTCGCGCAGGCGATGCAGCAGTTCCTCGCTCTTTTCCTCCACCAGCAGCAACTCCAGCTGCGGAAAGCGCTGGTGCAAGCGCGGCACCACGTGCGGCAGCAGGTAGGGGCCCAGGGTAGGGAACATGCCCAGCCGCAGCGTGCCGGCCTCGGGGTTCAGCGTGCGCCGCGCGATGCCCTTGATCTGTTCCACCTCGGTCAGCACGTCGCGTGCGCGCGCCACGATGTCGCGGCCCACCGTGGTCAGCAGCACCCGGCGCGGTGTGCGTTCCACCAGGGTCACGCCCAGCTCGTCCTCCAGCTTCTTGATCTGGGTGGAGAGCGTGGGCTGGCTGACGAAACAGGCCTCGGCGGCGCGGCCAAAGTGGCGGTGCTCGGCCAGGGCCACCAGGTAGTGCAGGTCGCGCAGGTTCATCGACAGCCTTGGTCGGTGGTGGCTGGAGCCGGCATGATAGGCCATGCCCCGCGGCGCCGGGCTCCAGACGTGACGGGGTGGGCATGATGCGATGGCGGGGGCACGGAACAGCGGCGCTACAATTTCGGCAGAACAACATCCCGGCCGTTGCCGGCCACAGTCCACAGGGGGACTGATGATCGCGCTGGAAATCCAGACGCTCGCGCTGTCGCGCGAAGGTCTGCTCATCGAAGTGGGCCGCCTGGCCAACGAATGTGGCTTCACCTTGCTGCGGCAGCGCTTGACGCAGGACCCGCACGGCAGCTTGCTCAGCATGGTCGTGCGGGGTTCGTGGTTCAAGAAGCGCGCCTTGCGCTCCGCGCTGGAAGCTTGCGACCGGCTGGTGAGCTTCGAGCTGCTGGATGCCGCCGACGAGGGCATGCACCCGCATTTTGCCGTCACCCGGCAGGTCGTCAGCGATTACGTACCACCGCCCGCGCCGCCTGCGCCGCCACCGGAACCGGAGGCGAAGGCGGCGGCCCAGCCCGCCGGCCAGGAAGCCACCGCAGCGGTGCCGCGTGTCGAGCTGCCACCGCCTCCGGCGATGTTGGCGGTGCCCGAGGCCATCGCTCAGGTCGAGCCGCCGGAAACCTTCGAGGAGCTGCTGGTGGTGCGCAGCACGCCAGCCGCGCCGGCCGCGCCCGACCCCGCGCCCTTTGTCGAGCTGGTCGAACTGCCGGCCGATGTCGCCACGGTGGATGCCGCGCTGCCCCGGTTGCAGGCCGACTATCCGCAGGTGTTGCCGCACCTGGCCAGGCTCGACCAGACGCTGGCGCCGGGCGCGCGTGCCGCCAGCCTGCAACTGCTCGGACAGCGGCTGGGCGCCTGGGTGTTCGCGCAGCAATACGCCATGGACACCGGCCTGGCGCTCGATACGGCGCTGGCCGCCATCGCGGTGCCGGCGCTGCACGGTTTCGTCGAGGTGGACCTGCAGGGCGAGCAGTTGCACATCCACGCCAGCCCGCTGTGCGGCGCGGACGGCCACTCCGGCTGCGGCTTCTACAGCGGCTTCCTCGAAGGCCTGCTCGGGCCGACGCTGGCGCAGCCCGGCTTCAGCATCTTCCCGGTGTGCTGCCGCAGTTATGGCGCCGAGGACTGCGTGCTGGCGATCGGCGAGTAGCCACCGCCGTTCCCGTACACTGCGCCGACCGGGTGCGGATAGGGAGATGGGCATGCTGGCACGATTGATCGCTTGGCTGGGCTTGGGCCTGCTGCTTGCCGCGCCGCTCATGGCGCAGGATGTACCACCGCCGCTGCGCGACTGGCAGGGTTGGGTGCTGCACGACGCGCCCGAACACGATTGCCCCTTCCTCGCCAACCGGCAGCCCGGCGCGGGCAGCTACCAGTGCGCCTGGCCGGGTCGGCTTACCCTCGATGCGGGCGCCGATGGCGGCCACTTCACGCTGGCCGTGCATGTGGATGCCGCCAGCTGGGTGGCCTTGCCCGGCGATGCGCGTGCTTGGCCGCAGGACGTTGACGTCAACCGGCAGAGCGCCGTGGTGCTCGCGCACGCGGGGCGGCCGATGCTGTACCTGGCGCCGGGCGATTACCAGGTGCGCGGCACGCTGCCGTGGACGGCCCGCCCCGCACGGCTGGCGCTGCCCCCGGCCATCGGCCTCGTCGTGCTCAGCGTGGACGGCAAGCCGGTGACGCACCTCGAGCGCAACGACGGCGAGCTCACCCTGGGCGAGGCCGCCGCCGCGCAGCGCCGCGCCGATGCGCTGGCGCTGCGGGTCTACCGCAAGCTCAGCGACGGCGTGCCGGCGACGCTGGCCACGCGCCTGCAACTGGACGTGGCCGGCAGCGCGCGCGAGACCGTGCTCGGCCCGGTGTTGCCGGCCGGCTTCGTCGCCACGGCGCTTGCCGGCGAGCTGCCGGCGCGGCTGGAGGGCGATGGCCGTCTGCGCGTGCAGCTGCGCCCTGGCCACTGGACGCTCACGCTGCAGGCGCGCGCCACGGCGCCGGTGAGCCGCCTCGCGCTGAAACTGCCGCCCGCACCGTGGCCGCGCCAGGAAGTGTGGAGCTATGCCGATGCCGCCGCGCTGCGCAGCAGTCGCGCCGAAGGCCAGGGCGTGGATGCCGCGCAGGCCGGCGTGCCCGGGGCGTGGCGCGAGTTGCCGGCTTTTGCGATGGATGATGCCGATGGCCTCGTCGTGCGCGTCGGCGAGCGCGGTGTGGCCGGCGGGCAGGGCGACCAGCTGCGCCTCGAACGCGGCCTGTGGCTGGATTTCGACGGTGGTGGCTGGAGCGCGGTGGATCAGCTCCGCGGCACGCTGCGTCAGCGCCAGCGGCTGGACGTGGCCGCGCCGTGGCAATTGCAGCGGGCCAGCCTGGACGGCGAGCCGCTGCAGATCAGCCATGGCGACGCCGGTCGCAGCGGTGTGGAACTGCGTGCCCGCGCGCTCGACCTCGCGGCCGGTCTGCGCCTGCCCACGGCCGGCGGCGCGATCCCCGACACCGGCTGGCAGCTGCCGCTGGATGGCATCGACGCCACCGTGCACCTGCCTTACGGCTATCGCCTGATCGCCGCGCCGGGTGCCGACCGGGCCAACGACACCTGGCTCGCGCGGTGGAGCCTGCTCGACCTGTTCGTGCTGGCGCTGCTGGCGATGCTGGCGGGGCGTCTCCTGGGCTGGCGCTGGGCGCTGCTCGCGGCGGCCTATCTGGCGCTGGGTCGCCACGAGCATGGCGCGCCGCTGTGGACGCTGGCGGTCGTGTTGCTGCTGGCCCTGCTGCTGCGCGCGTTGCCGCAGGGGCGGTTGGGCACGGCGCTGCGCGCGCTGGCGGCGGCCGCCCTGGTGTTGGCCGCCTTGTGGAGCCTGCCGTTCGCCGCCACGCAGTTGCAGTACGCCCTGCATCCGCAGTTGGAAGGCTTTGCGCAGTCGCGGGCAGTGCAGGTGCAATTTGTCGAGCCGGCGGCGGAAATGGCTGCGCCGATGGCCGCGCCGTCGGCCAAGGTGGCGGCCCGGATGGCGCCGCCGCCACCCGCGCCACCCGCGCCGCCGGCCGTGTCCGCGATGGCCAGCATGGCCGCTTCCGGCCCGCAAGGATCGGGTGTCAGCATCGGCGTGACTGGTGCGCTGGCGTCGCCGCCCGAGCTGCGCGGCTACGTCGGCCACGGGGTGGTGCAGGCCGGCGCGGGGACGCCGCAATGGAATCAGGGCAACGACTACCGGCTGGGTTGGTCTGGCCCGGTGCAGCCGGGGCAGACCACGCGTCTGGTGATCGCACCGCGCTGGCTGGTGCGCCTGCTGCGCGTGCTGCTGGTGGGCCTGCTGGCGGCGCTGCTGGCGCGCCTCGCCACCACGCTCAAGCCCTGGCGGGTGCGCTGGGCGGGGCTGCGTGCCACGGGCGCCGCGGCCGTGCTGCTGCTGGCCATGTTGCCCGCGCATGCGCAAAACCTGCCCAGCCAGGACATGCTCGATCAGCTCAAGGCACGCCTCACCGAGGCGCCGAAATGCGCGCCCGCCTGCGCTGATGTGGCGCAGGCCCGGCTCACGCTCGGCGGCGACACGCTGGATCTCGCGCTGGAGGTGCATGCCGGCGCCAGCGTGGCCGTGCCGCTGCCGCAAAGCGATGCTGGACTGACCCTCGCCGGCGCGCAGGCCGACGGCCACGATGCCGTGCTGGGCCGCCAGGGCGGCGCCGTGTTGCTGCGGCTGGAGCGCGGCGTGCACCAGGTGGTCTTGCATTACCGCCTCGGCACCGCCGCCGACAGCATCAGCCTGCGGTTTCCGCTGTCGCCGCAGCGCGTGCTGTTCAGCGGTTCGGGCTGGACGGTGGATGGCGTGCAGGATGGCCGCCTGCTTGGCGACAGCCTGAGCCTGCAGCGCCAGCGCGCCGTGGCGGCGACACCGGGCCAGGCCGCGCCGGTGCAGGATTTTCCGCCCTACGTGCGGCTCACCCGCCGGCTGTTGCTGGGCGTGGATTGGCAGGTGGAGAACACGGTGGAACGCATCGCGCCGGCCAGTGGCGGCTTCAGCCTCGAGCTGCCGCTCCTGCCCGGCGAACACCCGCTGGGCGATGGCGTGCCGGTCAAGGACGGCCGCATCGAGCTGGCCTTCAGCGCCGGCATGCGCGAGCTGCGCTGGTCGAGCCGGCTCGACCACGCGGACACGCTGGCGCTCGTGGCGCCGCCGCTGCACGAGCGCGCCGAAGTGTGGGCGGTGGACGCGGCGCCCTGGTGGCATGTGCGGGCGCGCGGTGTGCCGGCGGTAGCCGACGACGATGGCCTGCGCTTTCAGCCACTGCCCGGCGAAACCCTGCAACTGGCCTTCAGCCGGCCGGCACCCGTCGACGGCGGCAGCCTGGCCTTCGACCGCGTGCAGCTCAACGCCGTCGTGGGCGAGCGCGCCACCGACGCGACGCTCATGCTCGACGCGCGCAGCACCCGTGGCGGCGAGCACGCCATCACGCTGCCGGCGGGGGCCGAACTGCTGGACGCCAGCCGCGACGGCGAGACGCTGAACCTCACCGTGCGCCAGGGCAAGCTGGGGTTGCCGCTGCTGCCGGGGCCGCATGGCTACCAGCTGCATCTGCGCATGCCGCAGGGCATCGCCGCACGCGCCAGCTTGCCCGCGTTCGCGCTGGCCGCGCCTGCCGCCAATCTCGGCAGCGAGCTCGACCTGCCGCAGGATCGCTGGGTGCTGTGGGCCTGGGTCCGGCCACCGGGCCGGCCGTGTTGTACTGGTCGCAGCTGGCCGTGCTGCTGCTCGTCGCCTGGCTGTTGGCGCGGCATGCGCCGACGCCGTTGCGCCTGCGTCACTGGCTGCTGCTGGGGCTGGGGTTCTCCGCCTTCGATTGGGGCGCTTTCGCGCTGGTGGTGGGCTGGCTGATCCTGCTTGGCCTGCGCGCGCGGCTGGCCGAACCCGCCGGTTGGGATCGCTGGCGCTTCAACCTCGTCCAACTGGGGCTGGCCGTGCTCACTGTGTTCGCCCTGCTGGTGCTGGTGGGAGCCGTGCCCAGGGGGTTGCTCGGCCAGCCCGACATGCACGTGGCCGGCAACGATTCGACGGCCTGGGCGCTGCACTGGTTCGCCGACCGCAGCAGCGGCAGTTTGCCGGCCGCCGGCGTGCTCAGCGTGTCGCTGTGGTGGTACAAGCTCGCCATGCTGGCTTGGGCGCTGTGGCTGGCCTACGAGCTGGTGGGCTGGTTGCGCTGGGCGTTCGAGGCATGGAGCCGTGGCGGCTACTGGCGCCGCGCCGAACCCCGGCCCGGCGTGGATCGCACCGCGAGCGTGCCGCCGCCGCCCCTGCCGGGTGAGCCGCATGCCTAGCGTGCGCGAAACGTTGGCGGCGGCCACCGCCAGGCTGGGCGAACGCGCCGATGCCGAGGCCTTGCTGCTGCACGTGCTCGGCCAGGCGCGCAGCTGGCTGTACGCACACGCCGACGACCCGTTAGCTTCGGACGTCCAGACGGCTATTTGCGATCTCGTCGAACGCCGCGCGGCGGGTGAGCCGGTGGCCTACCTTACCGGCCGGCGCGGCTTCTGGACGCTGGAGCTGGAAGTGACGCCGGCCACGCTGATTCCGCGCCCGGAAACCGAGCTGCTGGTGGAGCTGGCGCTGGCGCGCCTGCCGCCCGATGCCGCCTGCCGCGTGGCCGACCTGGGCACCGGCAGCGGCGCCATCGCGCTGGCCCTGGCCAGCGAGCGTCCGCAGGCGCACGTGACCGCCACCGACCAGAGCGCGGCCGCGCTCGCCGTGGCACGTGGTAATGCGCGGCGCCTGGGCATCGCCAATGTGCGCTTCGCCGAAGGCGACTGGCTGGCGCCGCTCGCCGGCGAGCGCTTCGACCTCATTGTTTCCAACCCGCCGTATATCGAGGCGGGTGACGCGCACCTCGCGCAAGGTGACCTGCGCTACGAGCCGCCGGCCGCGCTGGCCTCGGGGCGCGACGGCCTGGACGCCATCCGTCGCATCGTCGCCGACGCGCCCGCGCAGCTTGTTCCCGGTGGCTGGCTGCTCCTGGAGCATGGCTGGCACCAGGGCGAAGCCGCGCGCGCACTGCTGCGCGCGGCGGGTTACACGGAGGTCTTCACCGCGCCGGATCTGGAGGCGCGGGATCGGGTGAGCGGCGGGCAGCTGCGGCGATTGAACGCAGCCACCCCGCAGGGTTGACCGGCGTCAAGATGGGCCGGTTTGGCCGGCGCACGATGCGGCTGGGCCGGCGCCGGGCGCCGGAGGACTGAGCTAACGGAGAACCTTGCCATGCATGAGATCCTGGTCTACGCCCGCGCGCACGATGCACCCACGCCGGCGGTTCGCTGCGCCACCGAACTTGCTGCTGCGTGGTCGGCGTCGTTGACCGGTGTGTTCACGGTGCCCGATTACCTCAGTTCGACCATGGAGCCGGAACTCCTGGCCGAGCTCATCGGGCAGATGCGCCGCTCGGTGGAGGAGGCCGTCGCGGCCAGGCCGGCCTTTATCAATACGGCGACGTCGCTGGGCGTCGGCACGGTCGACTGGTGGGTGGTCGAGGGGCGCACCGACGAGGCGCTGGCGCAGGCCTCGCTGTGCCACGACCTGCTGGTGCTCGACCACGCCGGCGAGGAGGCTGGTCATGCGTCGGATCTGCCGGGTATCGTGCTGCGCGCGGGCGCGCCTTGCCTCGTGTTGCCGCGCGGTGCTCACCACTGGCATGCGGTGGAGCGCGCGGCGCTCGCCTGGAACGGCTCGCCGGAGGCGATGCGCGCGCTGCACGCAGCGCTGCCCTTCCTGCGCGGCAGGCAGGTGCTGTTGCTGCTGGGCGAAGAGCGTCCGGCCTATCCCGGGCTGGCTTGGCATCCACCGTTCGACGTGGCCGCCTACCTGCGCGGGCATGGCGCGACGGTGGAGATCCAGCGGATCGAGGCGAAGGCCGATACGGCCGGCGGCGCCTTGCTCGATGCCGCCACGCGCTTTCACGCCGACCTGCTGGTGATGGGCGCCTACGGTCGCAGCCGCTTCAGTGAATGGGTGCTGGGCGGCGCCACCCGCGACGCGTTGCAGTGGGCGGAGCTGCCGCTGTTGCTGCGGCATTGAGGCGAGGCTGCGCGGGCCTACGCGCTGGCCTGGATGACTGCGCCGGCCTGCGGAAAGCGCGCACGGATGGCGTGGCGGATGCCCGGCAGGTCGAGGCCGGCCATGCTCAGCACTTCCTCGCGCGTGCCGTGTTCCAGATAGACGTCTGGAAGGCCAAGATGCAGGATCGGCAGCGTGATGCCGTGGGCGGCCAGGCATTCGGCCACGGCGCTGCCTGCGCCACCGGCGATGGCGTTGTCTTCCAAAGTGACGAAGGCGTCGTGGCTCTTCGCCAGTTCCACCAGCAAGGCCTCGTCCAGCGGTTTCACGAAGCGCATGTTGACCAGGGTGGCGCCCAGCTCGCCGGCGATCACCGCGGCGGGCGCCAGCATCGCGCCGAAGCTCAAGAGGGCCAGGCCGTGGCCGCGGCGACGCAGTTCGGCCTTGCCGATGGGCAGGCTGCCGAGTTCGGGGCGCACGGCCACGCCGGGGCCGGTGCCGCGCGGGTAGCGGATCGCGGCGGGGCCGGCGTGCTGGAAACCGGTGGAGAGCATCTGCCGGCATTCGTTCTCGTCGGCGGGTGCCATGATGACGAAGTTGGGCAGGCAGCGCAGGAAACTCAGGTCGAAGCTGCCGCAGTGGGTGGCGCCGTCGGGACCGACCACGCCGGCGCGGTCGATGGCGAAGGTGACGTCGAGGTTCTGCAGCGCCACGTCGTGGATCGCCTGGTCGTAGGCGCGCTGCAGGAAGGTGGAGTAGATCGCCACCACCGGTTTGGCGCCTTCGCAGGCCATGCCGGCGGCCAGCGTCACCGCGTGCTGTTCGGCAATCGCCACGTCGAAGTAGCGCTCGGGATATTCCTTCGAGAAACGCACCAGGCCGGAACCCTCGCGCATCGCCGGGGTGATGCCGAGCAGGCGCTCGTCGGCGGCGGCCTGGTCGCACAGCCAGTTGCCGAAGACGTCGGTATAGGTGGGTCGCGCCGGCTTGGCCTTCTTCACCAGGCCGGCCTCGGGGTCGAACGGGCCGACCGCGTGGTATTCGATCTGTGCCTGTTCGGCCGGCGCGTAGCCCTTGCCCTTGGTGGTGAGCACGTGCAGCAGTTGCGGGCCGGGCAGATGCTTCACCGTGCGCAGCGCGCGCAGCAGCGCCGGCAGGTCGTGGCCGTCCACCGGGCCGGTGTAGTGGAAGCCCAGTTCCTCGAACAGCGTCGAGGGCACGAACATGCCCTTGGCGTGCTCCTCCCAGCGTTTGAAGAAGCGGCCGCGCAGCGTGTGCGCGGGCAACGCGCGCTTGGCGCGCTCACGCACCGCGTTGAGCCGGCGGCTGGCCAGCGCGCGCGACATCATCTTGGTCATCGCGCCCACGTTCTCGCTGATCGACATGCCGTTGTCGTTGAACACCACCAGCATGTCGGGCTCGACGTCGCCGCCGTGGTTGAGCGCCTCGAAGGCCATGCCGGCGGTCATCGCACCGTCGCCGATCACCGCCACCACCTTGCGGTGGTCGCCCTTGCGCTGGGCGGCGATCGCCATGCCCAGCGCCGCCGAGATGGAGGTGGAGGAATGGCCCACGCCGAAGGTGTCGTACTCGCTCTCCTCGCGGCGCGGGAACGGTGCCAGGCCGTCCTTCTGCTTGATCGTGGTGATCTGGTCGCGGCGGCCGGTGAGGATCTTGTGCGGGTAGCACTGGTGACCCACGTCCCACACCAGGCGATCGTGCGGGGTGTCGAACTCGTGGTGCAGCGCCACGGTCAGTTCCACCACGCCCAGCCCGGCGCCGAAGTGGCCGCCGGAGCTGGCTACCGATTCGATCAGGTAAGCGCGCAGCTCGTCGGCGACGGCGGGCAGCTCCTCGTCGGCGATGCGGCGCAGGTCGGCCGGCGACGCGATGGTCGCCAGGTGGGGGTAGCTCATGGGGTCGTTCATTGGCCTATTGTTGGCCCAGCGGCCTGGCGGGGCAAGGGCGGGAGGCTGGCGTGTCGGGGCGCGGAGTCAGGCCAGCGCCGGCCGCCGCTCGCGCGGCAGGTGGCTGACCAGGAATTCCATCTGGTCGACGAGGATGTTGCGGTTGGAGAGGATCAGGTGCTCCACCCAGCTCGGCCGGTAGGGCACGGCGAGCAGCGGCATGTGGGCCTGCTGCGGCGTGCGGCTGCCTTTCCTGAGGTTGCAGGCGAGGCAGGCGCTGACCACGTTTTCCCATTCATCGCGACCGCCCCGGGACACCGGCTGCACGTGGTCGCGGGTGAGTTCGGCGCGGGTGTAGTGCTCGCCGCAGTACAGGCACAGATGGCGGTCGCGGGCGAACAGGGCGGTGTTGGTGAGCGCGGGTGCGGGGTCGATGGCGCGGGCGTTGCAATGGCCGGTGCTGGCGATGATGGGGTGCAGGGCGAGGCGGCTTTGCATGCCAAGCCGGCGGTTGTAGCCGCCGTGCAGGCTGAGGCAGGGCTGGCCCAGCGTCCACGCCACCACGCCGCGCACGTACAGGCACGCGGCGTCCTGCCAACTGATCCAGTCGAGGATGCGGCCGGCGGCGTCCAGCGACAGCACGCGGGTCGAATGGAGATCGGCCCGGTTCACGACGTCCATCAGCATATGGTGTCGTCCTTCCCAGCGAGAAAGCGCCATGCAACGGTGCCCGGTGCGTCGCAGCATAGAACACTTTGGCGCCGATGCGCAGGTAAAAGCTTCTGTGTCGTCAAGCAGATAGGCGGCGCGGTGCGGGGGTTATCGCCGGGCCGTGGGCGCTGATATAGTGGCCGTTCATTCGTGGACCCGACGCCGGGTTTGGTAGGGGCCGCCGTTGGTGGCGACCCCGGCACGGCGGGGCAGAGGTAAGTAACGTGGCTGAAGTGATCTTCTACGAGCGCCCGGTGCCGCTCAACCGTACCGCACACAAGGATCTGCGCCTGAAGCCGATCCCGAGCATGAAGTTCGCGCTTTCCGCGCACTCCGTGCCGCTGACCGGCGTGGAATTCGGCCTGGCCGCGCGCGATCTGCCCATCGTGTTCGCCGGCAACGACCTCAGCGACGTCGGCCCGGTGGCGCTGCTGGGCCTGCGCCAGAACGAAAACCTCCTGGTGAACGCGGAAGGCCAGTGGGAAGCCAACGTCTACGTGCCGGCCTTCGTGCGCCGTTACCCGTTCGTGTTGGCCGAGAAGCCGCCGGGCCAGCCGGGCGACGATTTCGCCGTGTTCCTCGACGAAGGCTACGAGGGTTTCGGTTCGACCGAGGGCGAGCGCCTGTTCAACGAGGACGGCACGGACACCGAACTGCTGTCCCGCGCCGTGGGTTTCCTGGGCGAGTTCCAGCAGAACGTCACCAACACCCGCAACTTCGTCGACCGCCTGCGCCAGCATGATCTGCTCGAGTCGCGCAACCTCAGCCTGCGCAAGGGCGCGCAGGACGATCCGAACGGCCGCGTCATCAACTTGAACGGCATGTTCGTGGTCAACGAGGAAAAGCTGCGCGCGCTCGACGAGAAGACCGCGCACGAGTTCCTGCGCGAAGGCGTGCTGGGCTGGATCTACGCCCACCTGATGTCGCTCGCCAACATCGACCGCCTGGCCCAGCGGCTGGATCAGCGCGAGCAGGCCGAGTCGGCCACCGCGTCGCGCAACTGAGTCACTGCTTGATGGGAACGCCGCGATGCCTGCGCATCGCGGCGTTTTTCATGGGGCCGGCGCGGGGGCGCCGGCACGCAGTGAGGCGCGCGCCGCGCGCGTCTGCATGGCGACGCGCACCAGGTAGGCCACGATGGCGACGTTGCCGATGAGGGCGGCGAACTTGAGCCAGCCGAAGTGGCGCAGGGTCTCGAAAAGCTCGATGGGGATCAGCGAGGCGGTGGCGATCACGGTGAACCACTCGGCCCAATACTTGCCCATGAGCAGGCCCACGCCCTCGATGCCGAACAGTACGGCATAGCCCAGCGCCACCAGGCCCACCGCCACGAAGCGGGCCGGGCCGAAGGCCTGCAGCTCGTCGACCATGCGCCAGCGCAGCGCGCTGCTGCCGGTCAGCGGCAGGTGTTCTAGCCAGTGCACCAGCCGCTCGAAATTCTGCTGGTGCTCGAAGTGAAAGGCGGCGATGGCCACCAGCACCAGGCACAGCGTCTTGACGATCTCGTAGGCCGCGATCACGCGCAAACCGGCGCGATGGGGTGAGGCTGGCGGGGCGGCGGCAAGGGGCGCGGTCATGTCGAAGGCTGCAGGCAGGGCGCCCATTGTGGCAGCTGGCGGATGAACGGCGGTGCGCGGCGTCCGGGGCGCGTCAGGGCGCTGCGGCCGCCGTGCGACCGGCAGCGCGCGCGGCGTGTTCGCGCAGCCAGGCAATGAAGGCCTCGCCGTCCAGCGGCGGCGCCACCAGGTGGCCCTGCACGAGGTCGCAGCCCAGCGTGGCCAGGATGCCGCGCTGCTGCTGCGTCTCGACGCCTTCGGCGACCGTGGTCATGCCCAGGCGCCGGCCGACGTCGATGATGAAGCCGACCAGCGGATCGGTGGTGGTGGGCTGCAGCGAACGCACGAAGGAGCGGTCGATCTTGAGTTCGTCCAGCGGCAGTTGCTGCAGGTAGGCGAGCGAGGAGTAGCCCGTGCCGAAGTCGTCCAGCGAAAGCCGGAAGCCGAGCTCGGAGAGCCGCTGCAAGGTGCGCCGGGCGGCCTCGAAATCGTTGAGCAGCGCGCTTTCGGTCAGCTCCAGCGTGAGCGCGGCGGGAAGCACGCCGGCGCCTTCGAGCTGTCCGGCGAGCTGCTCGACGAAGGTCGGGTTGGCGAGCTGCCACGGGCTCACGTTCACCGACAGATGCCAGCCCGTATCCAGGCCGAGGCGGCGCCACCTGAGCAGTTGCTGGCAGGCCTGGGCGATGGCCCAGTGGCCCACCGCGTGGATCAGCCCGGTTTCCTCGGCAATCGGAATGAACACGTCCGGCGTGATTTCGCCAAGCACGGGGTGCCGCCAGCGCAGCAGCGCCTCGGCGCCCATCAGTCGGCCGGTCATGTCCAGCTGCGGCTGGAAATGCATCGCCAGCTCGCCGCGTTCCAGCGCCACGCGCAGGCCGCGCTCGAGTTCCAGCCGGGTGTCGGCGTCGTCCTGCATCTGCGGCTGGAACAGGCGTGCCGCCTGGCGGCCGGCGGCCTTGGCGCGGTACAGCGCGATGTCCGCGCGGCGCATGATGTCGGCGGCCCGCATGCCGGGCTCGGGAAAGGTGGCCACGCCGATGCTGGCACCCACCGCCAGCACGCGGCTGTCGATGGCCAGCGGCGGCAGCAGACAGGTGAGCAGGCCTTCGGCCACCGCGAGGCCGCGTGCGGCGGCGGCGGCGCTGGTGGCGTCCGTGGCGTCGAGCAGTATCGCGAACTCGTCGCCGCCCAGTCGCGCCACGGTGGTGCTGTCGGGCATCGCGGCCAGCATGCGGTCGGCGATGGCTTCGAGCACACGGTCGCCGACATGGTGGCCCAGTGAGTCGTTGATGGTCTTGAAGTTGTCCAGGTCGATCATCAGCGCGGCGCCGTGGCGGTCGGCCGGTTCCGCACTGGCGATCAGCTCGCAGAGCACGCCCAGCGCGCGCAAGCGGTTGGGCAGGCCGGTCAGGCTGTCGTGGAAGGCGGCGTGGCGCAAATCGAGTTCGGCCTGGTGGCGGGTGGCGGCCTCCTTGCGCAGCGCGTTGGCGCCGCGTTCGATCTGCACGGCGTGCGCGTGCATCTGGCCCATCAATGACAGCGCCATCAGCAGCACGAACGACAGGAAGGCGAACACATCGATGGCGGGATAGGGCTTGCCCAGCATGTTGACCATGACGGCCGTCCACAACAGGGCGACAAACTGCAACAACAGGCAGGTGCCCAGCAGTGCGCCGCGCAGCCGCTGGCCTGCGCGGTACTGGCGCGCCGCGCGATACAACGCCCACAGGAACACCGCGTAGCTCAGCCAGTAGAACAGGTGGCCGGCGACCGAGGCCGTGCCGTCGAGCATGTACAGCGACTCGCCCCACGGCAGGCGCAGCGGCGTGCCCGGGCGCAGGGCATCGTCCAGCACGGTGCCAGGCTCATGCAGGTTGAGCGCAAACAGCAGCAGGGTCACCAGCGCCGTGCCGACCAGCAGCGGACGCCGCACGGGGCGATGGGTATAGCTGGCCACGAACAGCATCAGCGCAGGGAAGGCCAGCAGCGATGCGCCGGTGGCGACGCGCAGGGCAAGCACAGCCTGTCCGAAGGCGTGCGCGTTGTAGACCATCGCGCGGGCGCAGGCCAGCGTGGCCACGCACAGGCTGAGCAGGGCAAAGGTCAGCGGGGTGCGGTCGTTTTTCTGGCGCAGGCCGATCAGCAGGAACTGGACGCCAGCCGCGAAGGCCACCACGGCGGTGGCCAGCAGCGCCAGGGTGAAGTACCCGAACGCTGTCGTACTCTCCACAGGCTGCATGTTGCGGTTGCCCTCGCGTCGACGCCGACGCCTCCCCGCACACAGGTTACGCCATGCGGGGGCGGGCGTGTGGGGACGCCCGCCCGAAGCCCGTGAACCATCACGTGTCGTGCGGCATGTTCCACCGACGTTTCCGGCAGACGGCACGGAGACGGCCGCGGGAAACGCGCCAGCGTTCAGATGACGGCCTCCAGCACCTTCGCCAGCCGTTTCGCCGACACCGCAGGCGCATGGCCTTGAGTGAAGCGGGCGACGGCATGGCGACTCCCACGGCGTCCCGCACGTGGGGCGGACAGGGAACGCGGTCACGGAACCTATCGGGTACTACGACGCATAGTGCAGTCTTGTGGTGGCTGCGCTAAGGTTCCTGCCACGCGTGAGAGGTAGTTCGTGGCCGCACAGTCATTGTGCGCGATTGGTCGAAGGGAGTTGACGCATGCGGCAGGGGAAATGGATCGTTGCCTTGGTTTTGCTGTTGGCCGCGCTGTCGGGTGGCTTGTACTTCGCCAACTGGCTCGTGTTGCGGCTGCTGGGCCTGCAGGGGGCGTCGCTGAGCTGGCACACCTACCTGGATTACATCCGTGTGCTGGATCTGCCGCAGGTGGCGGCCTACGTCGGCAGGATCAAGCTGGCCGGCGGCATTGGTTTTGGCGTGCCGCTGCTGGCGTGGCTGGTCTTGCTGATTCCGCTGTTCAGGCCCGGGGCACAGTCGCTGCATGGCGACGCCAGCCTGGCCAGCAGGGCCGACATCGGGAAGGCCGGCTTGTTCCGGCAAACCCCGCAAGGCATCCTCATCGGCAAGGTCAAGGGGCGCCACTTGTGGCTGAACGGGCCGCAGCACCTCGTCATGATCGCGCCGACGCGTTCTGGCAAGACGACCAGCGTCGCCATCCCCGTTCTGTGCACCTATGCGGACTCGATGGTCGTGCTGGATCTCAAGGGCGAATTGCGCAAGGCGACCAGCGGCCGGCGCCTGGCGATGGGGCAGCGCATCCACGTGTGGGCGCCCTACGACGAGCAAGGGCGTACCGATCGCTTCAATCCGTTCACCTTGCTGGATGGCATGGATGCGGGCAGGCGCCTTGGCGAGATCCAGACCATCGCCGCCATCCTCTATCCGGACGAGCCCGGCAAAGACCCCTTCTGGGCCAGTCAGTCGCGTGCGGCCTTCGTGGCCTTTGCCTCGTACCTGTTCGAGACGTGGGATCACCAACTGCATGAATGCCGGGGGCACGCCCTGCCCGACGCGCTGCACCCCAAGGCGAACACCGCGGAGAGCTTTCCCAGTTTCGAACGCATCCTGCGGTTCTCATCCGGTGCGCAAGGGGAGGGCACCCACGCGATGCTGCAAAAGATCATTGCGGCGCCGAAGGAGCATGCCTTCGTCAGCCCGCAGACGCGCACCACCTTCAGCAACCTTGCGGGCCTCGCCGAGCAGACCTTCTCCAGCGTTATTGCCACCATGCAGGCGCCGCTGCAACAGTTCCTCAACCCGATCCTGGCCGCCGCCACCAACGCCACGGACTTCGACATCACCCGCATCCGCCGGCAGCCCACCACGCTGTACGTGGATATCCCGACCAACAAGCTCGACGAAAGCAGCAAGCTGCTCAACATCTTCTTCAGCTGTGTGATCGGCAACAACCTGACGCGGCAGCTTGGTGACGAACCAGATCTGAAGCACCAGATGCTGATGCTCATGGATGAGTTCACCGCGATGGGCCGGGTGGATGTATGGGCCAAGCGCATCTCCATTTCCGCCAGCTACGGCGTGCGCGACCTGTGCATCGTGCAGAGTCGCGCGCAACTGCGCGGCACCTACGGCGACCACGACGCGCAGAACTTCATCACCAACCACGGTTGCCAGATCGTGTTCACTCCGCGCGAGCAGGCCGACGCGAACGAATACAGCGAAATGATGGGCTACAAGACCGTGCGCAGGCGCCATCGCAGCACCAGCAGTGGAAGCGGCACCAGCAGCGTCTCGGTCAACTACACGGAGGAGCGTCGCGCCTTGATGCTGCCGCAGGAGATCAAGGAACTTCCGGGCGACGACGAGCTGATCTTCATGGAAGGCTGCAAGCCGATCCGGGCGAAGAAGAACTGGTTCTTCAAGGACAAGACCTTCATCGCGTGGACGAAGCTGCCGCCGGTCGTGGTCGAGCCGCGGGTGCGGCGGCAGGCATCACCGTCGAATGCTGCGGACGAACATGAGGTGTCGCGGCCGGCATCGCCGCAGATGGCGGCCATGCTGGCGCAGTAAGGCGCGGATGGCTCTCGCGGCGCGCAGGCGCCAGCGTTGGAGGGAGGCATGCCTTGATCCGGGTGGACGAGGCAATGCCATAGGGCAATTCAATTTGGATTGAATGGAGGAGTATCCATGTTGCGCAAATTCTTGTTTTCGATACTGGCGGCAGGTCTTGTCTGTCCTTGTCTCGTTGCTGCCCCTGCCGCCGGACGCGATATTGCAGCCAAAGGGCCGCAACATGATGCCTCTGTACGGGCCGTTACCCCGATTTTCAGCCAGTTGCTGGCGATGAGCCTGCCGGCCGGGTTTGTTCCGTCGGATGAGCACATCAATGGACCGAGTTACCGGCAAGAAGCGGTGCCGAAGGGTGAAACCGTGGATGACTGGAGCCAGATGATCACCGTGACTGGCGCGCAGGGCATGACACAGCATCCGGGTGTCACCCCGAGCGGGATCGCGGCGGACTTAGGGGTCGGCTACCAAAGGGCGTGCCCGGAATCCTTTACCGGCGTGGGTGTCGAAGCGGTGCAGGTCGATGGCAATGATGCGTTCGTGGCGTTTCTAGGTTGTGGCGTGGCAGGGGAGCGCAAGGGCGCGCCCTACAGCGAATCCGCCATTATCCTGGTCGTCAAGGGGCTACAAGATTACTACACCGTTCAATGGGCTGTTCGTGGGGAGGCCTCTACAACACCCCTGGCCTTTGATCGCGCCGCCTGGTTGCAGCGCCTGAATCAGCTGGCGCCTATCGTGCTGTGTCGGAAGGTGGCAGGGGAAAAGGAGCCGTATCCGAGTTGTGTGGAGCGCAAGGTCGTGCAGCGGTTTTAGGCGGTCGTTGTGGAAACTCCTGCACGGGATGTCTTCGGGAGTGCGCGCCGGTTTGGGTTGCCGGCGCGCGGCCGACTGGCTACGGCAGCCCGTGCACACCATCGAGAGGCTGCATGCCATGAACCAAGCCCCGAACGACGCCAGCGACAATCCATTCCAACCCAAGGCACGCGGCGTGCGCGATCCGGCCTACGACGCGCAGCTGCTGCGTGAACTGGCGACGATCAACGCACGAACCGTCGCCAGCCTTGGCGCGCTGCCTGCCGGTGGTTTGCCGGTAACGCCAAAGCGCAAGCCGGATCTACCACGGCTGCCGTTGTCCTTGCCCTTCGGGGCAACCACCACCCGAGAGGATGACCCGATGAAACTGCACCAGCTTGCAGCGGCGGCCTTGCTGCCCCTGGCGATGGGTGGGTGCTCGCACACCATCGATGCCGGCAGTGCGAAAGCCACGTTTAATCCGCACCCGGTCAAACGCTATGAGGTGATTGCCACTTCCGACGCGCCGGGGCCGTGGGATTCGATTGAGGCCTATATCGGCTACGACGTCATCAACAAGAAATGCGTGCCGCAGGATTGGTTTACCGGTGCGCAGAACGTACCCAACACAGGCATCGACGTGGACATGGTTCGCGTCGGCGAAAACACATGGAAGGGTTATTTTTACAGGGACAAGCTGCAGGATGAGGACTACTTTGACATGGGCGTGTGCCACTGGGACGTCACAAGCGTCGGTATTTCGGCGGTGGCCCAAGGAGTCCGGTTCAACTGGGGGGATATGTTGGGGTCGCTTCTGCACGAAGGTACGTGGACAAGGTACTTCAAAAAGAGCGTGTACGGAAACCAATCCTTTGCACGCTCGGGAACACTGGATCTCGGTCCAACTGATCCCGAGGTGCTCCAGCGCCCCAGTAACTATTTCCGAACCACCATCACCGTCAAGGAAGCCACACCATGAGTGCTGCCGACCAAGTGCGCGCCGATGCCGCCAATGATTCGTACAATAATCGCCCGCATAGCGATGTAGTTCAGCAAAAATCCGTCGTACTGGATGGCAAAAAATACCAAGGGCCGTCTCAAACTCCACGTGCAACACCTTGCCGATTCTGACATAGGCTGTTGCGATGAGAACGTACAACGAACTGACCCTGGAAGAGCGAGTGGAGATTCAGCGCCGCTTGGAGGCGGGTGACAGCCTGCGTGCCATTGGCCGCTCGCTGGGACGTGCGACGAGCACGATCAGTCGCGAGCGCCGCCGGGCACGTGTCGACCCGGCGAACTACAAGGCGCAGGCGGCGCATCAGCGTAGTCGGGAATGCCGGAGCAAACCGCGCGTGACGCGAAAACTGGACGACCCTGCGCTGTGGGAAACCGTGCAGGCGCTGTTGCGGGCACGCTGGTCGCCGGAGCAGATCGCCGGGATACTGGCGAGGGCCTTTCCTGACGCGGCGAGCTATCGGGTGTCTCACGAAACGATCTACACCGCGGTGTACCTGGTGCCGCGCGGCGAACTGCGCAAGGAGTTGATCGACTGCCTGCGCCAAGGCCGCAGCACGCGCAAGCCACGCACGCGCGGGATGGATCGACGCGGCCAGATACCGAACATGCAGAGCATCCACGTACGTCCACCGGAAGTGGCGGATCGCTTGATTCCCGGACACTGGGAGGGCGACCTGATCAAGGGCGCCGGCAACCGTTCGTCCGTGGGGACACTGGTCGAACGCACCAGCGGCTTCGTGGTGCTGGCCAAGATGAGCAGCGCCAGCGCAGCCGACGTACTGGAGAGTTTTGGCAAGGCGCTGAAGAGCATCCCTGAAGCCTTGCGCAAGACGCTGACATACGACCAGGGTAAGGAGATGAGCTACCACGACGCCCTGACCTTGCGTACCGGCGTGCAGGTGTACTTCGCCGACCCGCACAGCCCCTGGCAGCGCGGCAGCAACGAGAACACCAATGGCCTGCTTCGACAGTACCTGCCCAAGGGCACCGACCTGTCGGTCTACAGCCAGGACGAGCTCAACCAGATCGCCCTCAGCCTCAACACCCGACCGCGAAAGCGTCATCAATTCCGTACCCCGCTGGAGGTCTACAACGACCACCTGAGGCTCGCCGAAGCAAGCGCCGGAACAATTCATTGATCATGTTGCACGTGGACCTTGAAACCGCCAAGTCTTCGGCTACGCCAACGACCCGTCCACCGGCTTCCATGCCACCGCCTATAAGAGCGTGTCAGAGCCTCACAACATCATCATCGCCTACCGCGGCACCGACCCTGGCTTGTTTTCGGGCGCGACCAAGGCCGACAAGGCCGCCCACGCGCTGACCACGCTGCAGGACATCGCGGTGGACGCCACCATGGTGCGCGACGCCGTCAATCCGCAAAAAGGCGACGCTGACGCTTTTACCCAGGCCATGATCGCCAAGGCCGAGCAGTTGGGAATCCCCATGGATCGCATCTTCGTCGCCGGCCATTCCCTTGGCGGCACGCTGGCGGAAATCGAGGCCGCGAAGTTCGGCCTCGCCGGCACCACCTTCAATGCCTACGGCGCCGAAGGCTTGACCGAAGGCCCGCCCGCGCCCGGCTGCCACCTCACCAACTACGTGCTGGCGAACGACGTGGTGAGCGCGGCCAATCGGCATATCGGCACGGTGGTGCCGCTGGCCAGCGCGGACGATCTGCAAAGCCTGCGCGCCGGGCGCTACCTGGAGGCGCCGCCAGGGTCGCCACCGCCCAACGCCCTGCTGGCGATGCGGCTGGATGACCACAGCGGCCAACACTTCTCCGGCGTGGACAGCGTGCTGGCCCCCGCCCGGTTGGCGCAGTACGCGCGGAACTCCGCGGAGCACAAGGACGCCATCGATCGCTACCGCAACGATGTGTACCACGAGCGCCACGAACTGGCCGCCGCCTTGCGCGAAACCCAGGGAAAAGGGCACGACCAGCAGGCGCACCTGCCACCCGATATCCAGCGGCAGGTAAACGAATACCTCGCCGTCCACACCGATCCACCCATCCGCCAGTCCATCGAGCAGAGCGCACTGCTACGCGGCGTCGAGCAGGGGCTCCAGCACGGCGCCATCGCGGTTCAAGCGGGCGGCCAATTCGTGCATGCGGTGGACGAGCGCGTCGCGGGCCTGGCACGCGAAGCAGGCGTCGTCGCCATGCCGTTGAACCCGGTGGCACCACTGGTCGGCGCCGCCGTCGGCGAAGCGGCCCACCTGCACGGGCGCGCCGCCGAGGCTGTGGGTCACCGCGTGGGCGACGGCCTGCACACGGCCGGGGAAACGGTCGAACGGAGCGCACACGGCCTGGCTGACGCGGCGGTGGCGATCACCCACGACCCGGGTGTCCAGGCCGGTGCGCTCGGCACCGCCAATCGCGTCATCGACACCTACGGCAACGCTCGCGTCGCGGATCTGGCCATCGACACGCTCGCCCACCCGGGACAGTGGCTGCACCACGGCGTGCCTGCGGATCAGGCACCAGAGCATGCGGTCGCAGCCCACGGCTACGCGCGCAATGACCCGCGCCACCCGGAAAACCCGGATCACGCCTTGTACAACGAATTGCACCGGCGCATCCCCGAAGCCTCCGAGAACCGGCTGCTGCAATGCACGGCAGCCTGCCATGTCAAGGGCATCACGCGCGAAAACCTGGAGTGGAGCCATCTCGACGAACGGAACCACGCCGTCGTGCTGGGCTCCGGCGGACTGATGCCACAGATGGCCACCGTCGATGTAAGCCATGCTTCGCCGCCGCCCGCGCAGTCGATCCAGCAGATACAGGACTTCGATGCGGGACAAGCGCTGTTCAGCCAGCACATCCAGCAGCAGCTTCAGCGGATCGACATGCAGGTATCGCCGGGACGGTGATGGACGGGTATCAGGCGGTCAAGCCTGCAAGGCAGGGCATCAGTGCCGCCAGTCACGCCGATAACGCGGCCAGCGCTTTGGCGAGGCGCTTGGCCGACACCGGCTCGGCGGTTTTCAGCTCCTGCGCGAACAGCGAGACGCGCCATTCCTCGATCAGCCAGCGCAGCTCGTCGAGGCCTTCGCTGCCGGCGGCGCGATGCTTCAGGAATTCGCGCCAGTAGGGCAGCACCTGCAGCATGCGCTGCTGATCCCTGGCCGGGTCCTGGTGCAGGCGCTCGCCGCGCAGGCGCATCGCCTTGAGGTAGCGCGGGTAGTGCGCCAGCCGCGCGCCGGGCAACTCGCGCAGGATGCCGGGGGCGAGCAGGGCGTCGAATTGTTCGCGCAGGTCGTCGTAGCTGGCGCGGGCGTAGCCCATGAGCGGCGGCGACAGCCAGGGACGCAGTTCGGCCTGCGCCTCGATGATGGGTTCGGCGAGTTTCAGCCGCTCGATGGCGCAGCCGAACAGCTCGCGCGCGGCTTGCGTGTGCAGCGCGGCGAAGGCGCCGGCGCTGCGTGCGTCGAGATCGAGTCGCGCCACGAGGTCGGCGAGGCCGCCTTCGACCAGATCCTCGCGCAAGGCCTCCATGCTGCCCAGCGGCGCGTATTTCAGCGCCAGCGGGTTGGCGATGGGCAGCCGGCGGCGCGCCTGTTTCAGGTCGCTGGCCAGCGCGTTGCGCAGCAGGCGCAGTACGCCGGCGACGTGGGCGGCGGCGGCTTCATCGCGACGTTCGAACACGCGCAGCGCCACGGCGTCGCCGAGATCGACCAAGGCGGGGAAGGCGACGAGGTTGCCCTTGGAGCGCACTTCGCGCGGGATCTCCTCGAAGTCCCAGGCGACGACGTCCTCGCGGGTGAGTTCCACGTCGGTTTTCTTCGAGAACGCCGCGCGCGCGCGGTTCTCCCATTCGGCGCGCAGCGCGGCGAGGTCGCGACCGGCGGCGAGGGTGCGACCGTCTTCGTCGTGCACGCGGTAGCGCATCAGGAAGTGCGGCGCGAGTTCCACGGTGGTGAATTCGGCCGCCTCGAAGGCCACGCCGGTGGCGCGCTTGAGGAAGGCGGCCAGCGCCTGCGCCAGCGGCTCATCGCGCGGCGTCTCGGCTTCGACGAAGGCACGCGCGAAATCCGGCGCGGGCACGAAGTTGCGGCGCAGCGCCTTGGGCAGGCCGCGGATCAGTTCGGCTGCCTTCTCCGCGAGCAGGCCCGGCACCAGCCATTCGCAGCGCGCGGTGGGCAGGGCGTTGAGCATCGCCAGCGGCAGGTGCAGGGTGACGCCGTCGGCCTCGTCGCCGGGCACGAAGCGGTATTCGAGGCGATAACGCTGCGCGGCTCCGCCCTTTGGCGCGAGCTCCAGTGTTGCGGGAAACGCCTTGGGATCGAGCCCGGCGCCGCCTGCCATCACGTCGTCCAGCGACCAGCGCAGCGCGGCCTGTTCGGCCGGGCGCGCGCGGCGATACCACGCATCCAGTGCGCGACTGGATGCGATGTCTTCCGGCAGCTTGCCGCGGAAGAAGTCGACCAGTTCGTCCTCGTGGCGGATCAGCCCTTCGCGACGCTGTTTCGCCTCGATGTCGACGGCTTCCTGCAGGATGCGCTGGTTCGCGCGCACGAAGTCGGCCTTCGCCTCGATGTCGCCGCGTGCCAGCGCCTCGCGCAGGAAGATCTCGTGGGCGAGGGCCGGATCCTGCTGCTGGAAGGTCACCGCGCGGCGCTCAACCAGGTTCAGGCCGAACAGGCTGACCTGCTCGTAGGCCACCACGCAGCCGCGCTTCTTCGACCAGTGCGCGTCGCGGCAGGACGACTTCAGCAGATGCGCGGCCTGCTGCTCGATCCACAACGGCTCGATGCGCGCGCACGTCATCGCCCACACCTTGCCGCCGATGTCGAGGATCTGCGCGGCGAACACCCAGTTGGGCTGCGACTTGGCCAGCGCCGAGCCGGGGAACACCTGGAACTTGCGCTCGCGCGTGCCCTGGTAGACGCCGCGCTCGTCCTTGCGGCCGACCTGCGTGGGCAGGCCCGCCAGGAGGCTGCGGTGGATCTTCTCAAAAAGAAGCGCAGCTTCTTTTTCAACAGTGACGGGCTCTTCGCGTTCGCTTCCTCTCCCCTTCGGGGAGAGGATTGAGGTGAGGGGTTGGGACTTGCGGGGTCTTTCTTGTGAAGCGCTCTTGCCCTTGTGTGCCTGCCGCGAAGCAGAAGCCCCCCTCACCCCAACCCTCTCCCCCGGCGCAGCCGGGGGAGAGGGAGTAGATGCATCGAGCTTCCAGCCAAGCTCCTGCACCACCAGCAGCAACTGCCGGTGCAGTTCGCGCCACTCGCGCATGCGCAGGAAGCTGAGGAAATGCCGCGAGCACCAGTCGCGCAGCTTCGACTGGGTCAGTTCCTCGTGCGCCGTGTGATACGCGCGCCACAGGTTCAGCACGCCGACGAAGTCGGACTTCGGATCGGCGAACGCTGCGTGCGCGGTATCGGCCTGTTGGCGTGCGTCAGCGGGGCGTTCGCGCGGGTCCTGGAGGCTGAGGAAGGACACGATCGTCAGCAGTTCGCGCAGGCCATCGAGCTGATGGGCTTCCACCAGCATGCGCGCCAGCTGCACATCGATCGGCAGCTTGGCCAGCGTGTGGCCGATGCGGGTGAGCGTGCGCGCGGCGTCGATGGCGCCGATCTCGGCGAGGCGGCGGTAGCCGTCGGCCACCACGCGCGGGTCGGGCGCGTCGAGGAAGGGGAAGTCGTCCACCTCGCCCAGCTTCAGCGCCAGCATGCGCAGGATCACGTTGGCCAGCGAGGAGCGCAGCAGTTCCGGGTCGGTGAATTCGCTGCGCGAGGCGAAGTCCGCCTCGTCGTACAGGCGGTAGCAGATGCCGGGCCCGATGCGGCCGCAGCGGCCCTTGCGCTGGTTGGCGGCGGCCTGCGAGACGCTTTCCACGTGCAGGCGTTCGAGCTGGCTGCGCTGGCTGTAGCGCTTCACCCGCGCGCTGCCGGTGTCGACCACGTAGCGGATGCGCGGCACGGTGAGCGAGGTTTCGGCCACGTTCGTCGCCAGCACCACGCGGCGCTTCGGGCCGGGCTTGAACACGCGATCCTGGTCGGCGGCGGAGAGCCGCGCGTACAGCGGCAGGATTTCCGTCTCGCGATACTGCCGACGCGACAACACGAGGTGCGCGTCGCGGATCTCGCGCTCGCCGGGCAGGAACACCAGCACGTCGCCGGGGCCGCCGCCGAGGCTGCGGTCGGCGACGATTTCATCCAGCACGGCGGCAATGTGTTCGGCGCTGCCTTGCTGCATGTTCGACCGCGGGGGCGCACTCTGCGCGCGATCGCTTTTTGTCCCGCTCGAAGTGCCAGCGCCATCACGCACCGGGTGCGCTCCTGCAGGCAGGTCGACCGGCCGCCAGCGCAGCTCCACCGGATACGCACGGCCTTCCACCGACACCACCGGCGCGCCGCCGAAGTGCTCGGCGAAGCGCGCGGTGTCGATGGTGGCCGAGGTGACGATGATCTTCAGCTGCGGGCGCCGGGCGGCGAGCCGCTTCAGGTAACCCAGCAGGAAATCGATGTTGAGGTTGCGCTCGTGCGCCTCGTCGATGATGAGCGTGTCGTAGTTGGCGAGCCACGGGTCGCCCTGCGTCTCGGCGAGCAGGATGCCGTCGGTCATGAACTTCACCAGGGTGCGCTCGCTCACCTGGTCGTTGAAGCGCACCTGGAAGCCCACCTGGTCGCCGATCCGCGTGCCCAGCTCCTCGGCCACGCGGTGCGCCACCGCACGCGCGGCGAGCCGGCGCGGTTGGGTGCAGCCGATCATGCCCGCTTCGCCACGGCCGGCGGCGAGGCAGAGTTTGGGAATCTGCGTGGTCTTGCCCGAGCCGGTTTCGCCGGCGATCACCACGATCTGGTGCGCGCGGATCAGCCTGACGATTTCCTCGCCGCGCGCGGTGATCGGCAGCGACTCGTCCAGCCGGATCGCCGGCTTGGCTTCGGCGCGTGCGCGGCGTTTGGCGGCCGAGCTTTCGATGTCGGCGGCCAATGCCGCCAGTTTCCCGTTGTCGGCATGCTTCGACAGCGCGCGCCAGCGCCCCAGCAGGCGGCCGAAGTCGCGGCTTGCGGTGTCGTCGAGCGCGCGGCGCAGCGCGTGCAGCGTGGCCTGGGGCGTCGGTGGATGGGTGGCGTCGTTCATGGAGCTGCGCATGATAACCGGGCATGACACCGGGCCCGATAGTTTCGGGCTATGGCCGGTATCGGAAGGATTCATTTCATCGGCGGCGCGCGATGCCGCAAGATCGTTCCACCCACCCCACGAGGAATCGCCCATGTCGCTCAATATCGGTATCGCCAAGCAGGGTCGCGTAGCGGTCGCCAAGCAGCTGTCCCGCTTGCTGGCCGACACGTACTCGCTTTACCTCAAGACCCACAGCTTCCACTGGAACGTCACCGGTCCGCAGTTCAACTCCCTGCATGCGATGTTCGAGGTGCAGTACAACGAGCTGTGGCTGGCGGCGGACGAGATCGCCGAGCGCATCCGCACGCTGGACGTGTTCGCGCCCGGCTCCTACAGCCAGTTCGCCAAACTCGGCTCGATCAAGGAGGAAACCGGCGTGCCGGCATGGGCGGCGATGGTGGCGCAACTGGTGGAAGGTCACGAAGCCTGCGCCGCCACCGCGCGCGACACCCTGAAGGCCGCCAACGCGGCGGGCGACGACGGCACCGCCGACATGGTCACCGGCCGCCTGATGGCGCACGAAAAGACCGCGTGGATGCTGCGCTCGCTGCTGCAGTAGTCAGAGGGTCGCCCGAAGGTGCCCTTCATGGCGCGTCGATGTCGGCGATCAAGGTTTCGAGCGCCAGCTGTTGTTCGAGCACCGTCTGTCCGGCGTGCAGCAGTTCCAGGCGCTGCTCGTCCCATCGCAGGCGAAGTTCGAGGCGTTGCGCCCCGGACACATCGCCCGGCGTTGCGGCTTTTTCCAACCCGGCGGTGAGGTCGGCCTGCATGGCGACGCTCCGGGCCAGGTCGGCGCGCTGTCGCAGCAGGATCGCGCGATCCTGCTGCAGGCGCGTGATGTCGGATCGGGCCTGGGCGAGGCGCAGCGTGTACTCGTCGTGCAGCGCCTGACGCGTCGCCTTTGCGATGGCCACGTTGCCGCGGTTGCGGTTGAAGACCGGCAGGGTCAGCGAGAGCTGGAAGCTGCGCGAGCCGATGGCGTCGGTGTCGCGGCTCCTGGAAAAGCCGACGTCGATCGAGGGGAACTGTTGCCAGATGGCGCGGCGGTAGCGCGCATCCGCGCTCGCGTAGCCGGCCTGCAGTGCCAGCAGGTCGGGGCGGCGTTGCGCGAGCGTGGCGAGGTCGTGGTCGATCTCCGCTTCGCCGGGCGCTGAGGGCGCCATGGGTTCCCGCAGCGTCAGCTTCGCTTCCGGCGACAGGCCAAGCAGCGCATCGAGCGCCTGCCGGCTTGCCAGCAGCTGCCGCGTCATGTCGTCCCGGCGCGACTGCACGCCCTGCAAGGCGGCTTGATCGAGGTCGAGCTCGGCCAGCGACACGTCGCCGCGCGACTGGGCCTGCGCCAGTTGCGCGTGGAAGCGCCCGCGCTGCCCGGTTTCGTCGCGCAACACGTCCAGCATCCTGGCCTGATAGACGCAGCGCACGAACAGCTGCCGGGCGGCGGCGATCACCTGCCATTCCTGCCAAAGCAGATTCAGGTCGACCTGCTTTTCCGTGGCATCGGCGGCACGCACGTCCAGGGCGTGGGCAAGCAGGGCCGTGAGGCCGTAGGTCAGGCCGACGCTGTACGCCGTGCTCTCGGCAGGGCCGCTGGTGGGGTAGCCGCGCGAGAAATCCAGCACCGGATCGGGCAACAGCCCGGCGGCGAACGCCTGCGCATGGGCGATGCCGCGCTGGTCGCGGGCCACCTTCAGCATGGGATTGTTGGCGACGGCGAGCATCGCCACGTCGGTCATGTCCAGGCCGTGCGACGGATCGAAGACATGCTTGCGCAGCGCCGGAATCGGCATCGATGCCGCATCCACCTTCAAGTCCGCGACGCGGTCCGGCAGGCGGGCATCCTGCGCCAGCGGCAGCGGCTGGTAGGTCGCGCAGCCAGCCAACGCCGCGCACAGGGCGAGTCCCAGGAGCCGCATCACGTCCGCGCTCCCCAGCGCAGATAAAGCGCCGGCAGCAGGTTGGTGGAAAGCAGCGCGCTCCACAGCACGCCGCCCAGCACCACGATGGCCAGGCCCTGTTCCGGCGCGGCGCCGGTGCCCAGACCCAGCGCCGTCGGCAGCATGCCCAGCACCGCGGTGAGCGTGGTCAGCACGATGGGGCGCAGGCGCTCGTGGACGGCGCGGCGCACGGCGTCCTCGCGCGGCATGCCCTGCCGCTCGTGGGAGCGCACGTAGGCGAGCAGCACGATGCCGTGATTGAGGCTGACGCCGACCAGGGTGAGCAGGCCGATCAGGCCGGTGGCGTTGAGCCCCACGCCGGAAATGGCCAGCGCCAGCGCCGCGCCGGTGAAGGCGAGCGGCGCCTGCAGCAGCAGGATCAGTGGCAGCCGCCAGCCGCCGAACTGCAAGGCGAGGATGCCCAGGGTGAGCAGCAAGGCCAGCAGCACCGCCAGCCCCAGTGCTTCGACCGTGTGGATCAACTCCGGATACATGCCGCCGAAGGCCACGCGGTATCCGGTCGGCCACGGCACCGACGCCAACGCGGCCTTGGCGGCGGCGATGGTGCTGCCCAGCGGGCCGGTGGGCGTGGCCATGATGCTGAGTGCGCGTTCGCCATCGAGGTGTTCCAACTGGTTGGGCTGCGCCTGCAGCGTCAACTGCGCCACGTGCGCCAACGGCATCCAGCCCTGCGCGCTGAAGATCGGCTCGCGCCCGAGCGCGGCAAGGTCGAGATACGGCGCGTCGGCCTGGCGCATGAAGAGCTCGCGCTGACTGGCGCCATACGGCAGGGTCGCCAGCACGCGGCCATGCAGCAGCAGGTCGAGCTGATCGCCGAGCGCGGCCGGCGTCAGGCCGGCGCTGCGCAGCGCGTCCATGCGTGGCGCGATCTGCAGCTGGGTCACCGGGTAGGCATCGTTGTTGAAGATGTCGGTGAGCGCCGGCACCGTGCGCAGCCTGGCGGCGACGGTTTCCGACAGGCGGCGCAAGGTGTCGATCTGGTCGCCGTAGAGCAGCACCTCGAACGGTTGCGGCAAGCCCGACAGGCTTTCGCCCACGCGCTCGATGGTCGGCGTGCCGATGCTCTGCACCACGCCTGGCTGTTCGGCGACGTCGTGCAGATGCCGGGCGATCCGGTCGAGGCTGTTGGCATCGAACCCCGGCTTGAGCACGATCTGCATCTCGCCGGCAAAGCTGTGCTCGGTGTACGCGGATTCCTCTGGCGAGCCGTTGCGCACGAAGACGTGCGCAACGGCGGGATCCGCCTGCAAGGCATCGCTCATGCGTCGCGACACCGCGATGGCATCGTCCAGCGCGGTGCCGGGTGCGAAGGTGAAGCTGTCGAGCAGCACGCCCTCGTTGGGTAGCGGCAGGAAGTTCACCGGCACGATGGCCAGTGCCCCGACGGAGATCGCGAAGGCGACGGCGGCGACAGCGAGGCTGGCACCGGGGCGGCGCAGGGTCAGCTCCAGCAGCTTGCCGTTGAGGCGCGCGAGGGCGTCCATGCAGCGGCGGCCGCTGCGGAACACGCGTCCCGCACGCGTGCCGCGATGTCCCAGCGCCGCCGGAATCAGGGTCAGTGACACGAGCAGCGAGGCCAGCAGCGCCAGGCTCATCGCCAACGCGAACGGCCGCATGAACAGTCCCGCCAGCCCCGACACCGCCAGCAAGGGCAGATAGGCCGCCACGGTGGTGAGCGTGCCGGTGGTGTCGGCGACCGCGATGTCCGCGACGCCGGCTTGCACGCCGTCCCATCCCTCGCGGCCGTTCTCCCAGCGGTGCTGGATGGCTTCGAGCACGATGATGCCGTCATCCGCCAGCAGGCCCACCGCCAGCGTCAGTGCGCCCAGCGTCAGCAGGTTGAGGCTTTGCCCCAGCGCATACAGGCCGCCGATGGCGAGCAGCAGGCTGGCGGGAATGCTCAGGGCCAGCACGCCCACGCCGTGCTGGCGGCCGAGGATCCAGATCAGCACCAGGATCGCCAGCGCGCCACCGAGCAGGAGGTTGCGCAGCAGGTCGTGCCCGATCAGCGACACCAGATACGACTGGCGATAGATCGGCACCCAGGCGACACCGTGCGGCAGCTGCCCCTGCAAGGACGCCAGGGTCTGCATCACGGCCGCGTCGACCGGTATCGTCGACGCCCCCGCCTGCTTGAACACGATCAGTCCGAGCCCCGATTGACCGTCGACCTGCACGCCGTAATGCACATCGGGCGGCCCGTTGACCACCTGGGCGAGCGCGCCCAGCGGCACCGCGCCGCCGGGCGCGGGCACGGGAATGGTCAGGACGTCGCCGACCTCGACCGGCAGCTGCCGCACCTCCAGCAGCACGTCCTGGTGCCCGAGCGTGGTGCGCCCGGCCGGCGCGAGTACGGTCGCATGGCCGACCGCCGCGGCCAGCGCGTCCACACCGACGTGGTGCTGGATCAACGCGGCGGGATCGGGCTGAATCCAGATCGTGGGCGGGCCCGCGCCGAACAGTTCCACGCGCTGCACGCCGGGCACCGCACGCAGCGCCGGCAGCACGTGGGTGCGGATCGCGTCTTCGGCCTGCCACAGCGGCACGTCGGCCGGCACGCGCAACCCGGCGTCCAGCACCTCGTTCATCGCGTTGCCCATGATCTCGGCATACGGCGTGACCTGCGGCGGCAGGCTGGCGCGGGCGCGGTCGATCGCGCTGTAGACCGCCTGCAGATCCAGCTGCGGATCGCTGCCTTCGGTGAAGCGCACGGTGAACTGCGCGCTGCCCTGGGCGATGGTGGTGCGCAGGTTGTCGACGCCCTGCAGCCCGAGCAGCTGGCCTTCGATCGGGCGCGCGACCAGCGATTCCATCTCCAGCGTGGCGTAGCCCGGCGCGTGCACCACCACGCCGACCTGCGGGAAATCAAAGCGCGGCAGCACCTCGGCCGGGATGCGCCACAGCGCATAGGCGCTGTAGCCGAGCAGCAGGCCGAAGACCATCACCCACGGCAGCGGACGTCGTAGCAGAGTGAGCCATTTCATCAGTCGGGCGGGGTGTATTGCGCGGCGAAGTCGCGGTGGTAGAGCAGGTAGGCGTCGCGCACCACCACCGGCACGCCGGGTGTGAGCCCTGCCGTGACCACCACGTCGTTGCCCTGCGCCGGGCCGGGCGTGACGCCTCGCGCCGCCAGCTTGCCGCCGACGTCGGTGAGCACGTACCACTTGCCGGCATCGAGGATCAGCGACTGCGCTGGCACGGCGATGGCCGATTGCACATGGCCGGTCCAGCTCACCTCGCCGGTTTCGCCGGCTTGCCAGGCGGTGGCATCGACCGGAGCGAAGTTCAGCACGCGGGCGCCGTTGGCGGCGCGCGCGGGCAGCTCGGCAACCAGCCTGACCTTTATGGGCTGCCCGCCGTCGGATGGCGTGAAGCGACCAACCGCCCCGGCTGGCCGCATGGTGCAGAACCATTCTGCGCGCAGCCACCACTGACCGCGCGGCAGCAGGGTCAGCACCGGTGCACCCGCCTGCACGTCGGTGCCGGCGGCGACTTCGATGCTGCCGACGGTCGCTGCGGTGGGGCTGCTCAAGGTGGCCTGCGCTTCCAGCGTGGCCAGGCTGGCGCGTGCGGCGGCTTGCTGGCTCAGCGCGGTGCCCAGCGCCGATTGCGCCGCCGCCAGCGTTTGCCGGTTGCTGGTCAGCGGATAGGTGCGCTGCACGGATTCGGCGGTGTGCCTGGCCGCGACCACGGCCTGCTGCGCGGCCTGCGCCTGCGCGCGCGCCGCGGCGAGTTCGCCATCGAGCTGCGGGCCGCCGAGCGTGGCCAGCACCTGCCCTGCCGCCACCGCCTGTCCGGGTGCCACGCGCAGGTGGACGACGCGCGCCGCCGTGGCCGCGTGCAGCACCAGCGGTGCGATGTTTTCCACGCGAGCCCAGGCGCGGTTTTCCAGCTGGTAGTTCACGGCGCGCGCAGGCAAGGTCACCGGCCCGGCCACCGCCGGCCCGGCCAGCACCATCAGCAAACCCGCGCGCCACCAGAACATGCCTGCCTGCCCGTCATGCCTCGTGCGAGGCGCCAACAGGCATCGATGATAGGCAGGCCATCCGGCAAACCGCGATCAAACGCATGACAAATCTGTCATTGCGCACATCCATGTGCGCAACCCCGCGGGCGTGCAAAACGGCAGTCCTGCCGTTTTGTCATTGCGCCGTTGCGATGCCTGCGCGCAACCCTGCGGGCGCCTTTCGGGTGTGCAAAGTGGTGTCTGATTAGCGACGCGGCTCAGCCGAAAAACCGTTCGCGCTGAGCGTAGCTTGCGATAGCAAGCGCAGTCGAAGCACCCGCAAGCGACCGCCCTTCGACTTTGGCCCCGCGGGCCTACGCTCAGGGCGAACGGTGAGGTGTCGGCTGGGCTTCTTCGCTCGTCAGAAAACGGCAGCCGTGCCGTTTTGTCATCCGTCGCTGTGACGCGGTTGCAGTGCTGGTGGAAAGCGCAGGGTCACCGTGGTGCCGACGCCGGGCTGGCTTTCCAGCGCGACGTCGCCGCCGTGCGCCTCGGCGATGGTCTTGATGATGGCTAGCCCCAGTCCGGTGCCTTCGCCATCGGCGTGCCTGCGTGATGGGCTGACCTGGTAAAAGCGATCGAACACATGCGGCTGATGCGCCGCGTCGATGCCGATGCCACGGTCCACCACGCGCACCTCGGCGCCGCCGTCCGCCAGCGTGCGGAGTTCGACGCGGATGTCCCCGCTTGCCCTGGAATGCTGGATGGCATTCGCCAGCGCGTTGGCCAGTGCCTGCCGGAACAGCACCGGGTCGGCGTGCACCCGGGCGTGGCCTTCCAACTGGATGCCGAGCCCGCGCGACCCGGCGCCGGGGAGCTGCTGGGCGATGACCCATCGGCAAGCCTCTTCGCCATCGAACGCTTCGACGTGGAGCGCGGCGTCGGCGCGTTCGGCGCGCGCCATGAACAGCAGGTTGTCGACCAAGGCGTGCAGGCGGCGGCATTCCTCCAGGTTCGACTCCAGCGCTTCGCGGTATTCGTCGCCAGTGCGCTCGCGCAGCAGGCATACGTCCAGCGAGCTGCGCATGTTGCTCAGGGGCGTGCGCAGCTCGTGCGCGAGGTCGGAGGAGAAGCGCGACAGGCGCTCGAAGGCCTCTTCCAGGCGGCCCAGCATCGAGTTGAACACGGTGACCAGTTCGTCCAGTTCGCGCGGCCAGGGCGGGGCGGTGGGGATGCGCGCCGACAGGTGCTTCGGGGTCACCTCGCGCGCGGCGTTGGCGATGCGCTTGAGCGGCGCCAGTGCGTGTTCGGCCACGAAATACCCGGCCACCATCAGCAGCGGGGTCAACAGCGCGAAGGCCAGCCAGATGGCGTGCCGCAGTTTGGCCAGCAGGCCGGCGTCGCGCGTCACGTCCATGGCGATCTGCACGTGCAGCGCCGCCGCGTTCGATGGGTGCAGGGTCGCCGTCGCCAGCGCGTACACATGCGGGCCGGTCTTCAGCAGGCGGATGGCATCGGGCGCCGACGCGGTGGCGGCGAACCTCGCGGGCGGCAGCACCTCGTGCATGCCGGGCGTTTCGCCCAGGACGCGGCCGGCGGCGGAGAGCACCCGGGCCTGGTACTGGCGCACGTCGCTGGCGTCGGTTTCCTTGGCGATCTCGCGCAGCAGGCTGGCCGGCTGGCCGTGGCCGTCGTCCAGGTCGGTCTGCATTTCCGCGGTCTTCGCCCGCAGGAAGCGCTGGTGCTCGGCATTGAACGTGGCCGACAGCTGCCACATGACCATGCCGGCGAGCAGCGCCATCGCGGCCAGCACCACCAGGGTGTAGAGCAGGGTGAGGCGCCCGCCGATCGAGGGCGCGCGGCTAGCCATCATGGGCGTCGAGCACATAGCCCACGCCGCGTACGGTCTGCAGCATGGGCGAAGGGAAGGGCGCGTCGACCTTGGCGCGCAGCCGGCGCACCACGACGTCCACCACGTTGGTCTGCGTGTCGAAGCACACGCCCCACACGCTTTCGGCGATCAGCGTGCGCGACAGCACCCGCCCCCGATGGCGCGCCAGCAGGAGCAGCAGGGCGTATTCCCTGGGCGTCAGTTGCAGCGGCTGGCCGGCGCGTTCGACGCGATGGCGCAGCAGGTCGAACACGAGGTCGCCGACGCGCAGGCCGTTGTCGCCGGCCACGGACTCCGCCTGCCGGGCGATGTTGCGCACGCGCGCCACCAGTTCGGCAAAGGCGAAGGGTTTCACCAGGTAGTCGTTCGCGCCCAGCTCGAAGCCGCGCACGCGGTCTTCGACGTGGTCGCGCGCGGTGAGGAACAGTACGGGGGTGCGGTTGTGCTCCTTGCGCAACGTCTTGACGAGCGTCCAACCGTCGAGCCCCGGCAGCATGATGTCCAGCACGGCGGCATCGAACGCGTGCTCGCGCAGCAGGCCCAGGGCGGCCTGCCCGTCTTCGACGGCTTCGACGGCAAACCCGAGCTCATGGAACCCTTGCGCGACGTAGCGCCGCGTCTTGGCTTCATCCTCGGCTATGAGAATCCGCACGCAGGGGTGCCCTCCGGTTCCTGTGCCATCCATGCGCGACAGGCTGACATCAAAAGCGGGAAAGCGCCAACGCCACCGGAGGGATGCGGTGGCGGTTCGCCGGCGTGGTGGTGTGGCCGCATTCGGTTGCTGCGCGCGACCCGGGCGGGCAAAGTCCGGCCGATGGCTGGTCCTGGTCGTTCCGGGATACGCATGCGGCAGGCAGCAGCGGTTTTTTGTCGAAGCCCATGGCGGGCTCCTGGCGTGGCGTTCTGCGGCAGCAGTCCCCGCCGCAGCCCCTCTCCCGCTGTGGGAGAGGGGCTGGAAGCCGGTCAGCCCTTCGGCGCCGGCCCCTTCACCGCGGTCACCAGCCCGGTGGGCCGCAGGTACTTCGTGAACGCCTGCTGCACCTCGGGCGCGGTGAGCGAGAGGTAGTGCTCGCCGGCCACGGTCATCGCATCCAGCGGCTTGCCCTGCTGCGACAGCATCAGCAACTGGCCGCCGATGGCATCGAAGCTGGATTCGCCCAGCGGGATGCGGCGCAGGAGGATGCCCTTGGCTTGCTTGAGTTCCGTCTCAGTCACCGGCGCGTTCTGCATCTGCTTCAAGTCCTGCACCACAAGCTGGCTGGCGGCGCCGACCTTGTCGGGATCGCAGCCGAAGTTGACGGTGTAGCTGCCGCGGTTTTTCTGGGTATCCAGCCCCACGCCCACGGTGTAGACCAGGCCGTGCTTCTCGCGTAGGTCGCGGGTGAGGCGCGAGGCGTAGAAGCCGCCGCCCAGCACCTGGTTGCCCAGAGTGATGGCGTAGCGCGCCGGGTCGTTCTGGGTGATATCGATGGTCTGCGTCATCTCCACGCTGTCCTGCACCGCGCTGGCGTCGGGCACGTCGAGCTTGCCGGGCTGGTTCGCCGGCACGGCGGCGTAGTCGGTGGCGGGCGTGGCGCCGCTGGCCTTCCAGTCGCCGAAGGCCTGTTCGACGATGGCCTTGGCCTGCGCCGGATCGACCTTGCCGACCACCACGATGGTGGTCAGGTCGGGGCGGAAGGTCTGCGCGTAATAGGCCTTCACCTTGTCCGGCGTCAGCGCCATCACGCCCTGCGGCGTGGGGTGGCGCAGCGAGGCGTCGCCTTCCGGCAGCAAGGCCTTGCCCACGGCCTGCTGGTACAGGAAGCTGGGTGATTGCAGCGTGCCTACCAGCATGCCGGCGGTCTGCTTCTGCACCAGCGGGAAGGCCTGTGCCGGCAGTGCCGGGTGCAGCTCGTGGTCGGCGAGCAGCTTCACACCATCGGCGAAGTGCGCGGACGGCACCGCCAGCGAGAAGTCGTAGCCGGCGCTTTCATGCGCGCCGATGGCATCCAGCGCGGCCTGGAATTGCAGGCGGTTCAGGTGCTCGGTGCCGAACGGGAACAGGCCGGAGAGCAGCTCGGCCACGCCTTCCTCGCCCTTGGCGGCTTGCAGGTCCTGGTTGGTCTTGATCGCGCCGTACAGCTCCACCGTGTCGCTGATGGCTTCGGGCTGCACGATCAGCTTGAGGCCGTTGGCGAGTGTGTAGCTCACGGGCTTGAGCGACGAGGCCGGCACGCTGAGCTTGGCGAAGGCCTGCTCCGCCCACGCCGGCAGCTGCACCGGCTTGTCCGGCGTGGAAGCGAAGCTCTCGGCGCCGCCGAAGCCCTTGCTGGCCACCGGCTTGCCCGAGCTTTCCGGGGTGAGGATGGCGGTGATCGCATGCTTGGGATCGAAGGTCGCCTTGGCCAGCGCGTTCACGGCCTCGGGCGTCACTGCTTCGATGGCCGCCTTGATCGCATCGGGCGAGTCGGCGTTCTGGAAGGCCAGCGCGTCCGACCACGCATTGGCGAGGCCTTCCACCGAGTTCTTCTTGAATTCCAGATCGGAGATCGCCTTGCGCTTGGCGGCATCCACCAGCGCCGGGTCGATGCCCTTGCTGGCCGCCTCGGCGAGGATGGCCTGCATCTTCGCGAGAATCGGCTGCGGGTTGCCGCCCTTGGGGAAGATGCCCACCGCCATGCCCACGCCGGCCTGCGGCATGCTCTGGCCGAAGAAGCCGCCGAACAGCGCGGTGCCGTCAAAGCGCATGCCGGCCAGCGCCGCGCGCTGTGAACCCAGCGCCTGGCTCAGCACCAGCGCGGTGGCGTGATCCTTCGAGGTGAGGCCGGGCAGGCGATAGCCCAGGTACACCGAGCCGTAGGGATTGTCGGTGGGCAACTGCACCGTCTTGGCTTCCACCGGCTTGAAGTCGAACGCGGGGCGCGCGGGCAGCGCCTTCTGCGCGATGCCGCCGAACTCCGCCTTCACCTTGGCCAGCGTGGCGGTCGGGTCGACGTCGCCCGCGATCACCAGGATCGCGTTGTTGGGCGCGTACCAGGTGTCGTGGAAGTTCTTCAACATCGCCGCCGTGGTCTTGGCGAAGGAATCGCGCGTGCCCAGCGGCGTGTGCGCGTAGGGCGTGCCGGAAAACATCTGCTCCAGCAGCTGCGAGTAGAACTTGAAATCGGGGCTGGAAAGATCGCGCATCACCTCTTGCGTGATCGCGCCGCGCTCCTTGTCCCATTCCTTCTGATCCATGTCCACGCCGCGCATGCGCAGGCTTTGCACCTTGAGCGCCACGTCCAGATCCTGCGCCGGCGCCACGAAGTAATACTGGGTCACGCCCTGGGTGGTGTCGGCGTTGAACGCGCCGCCCATGTTCGCGGCGATCGCCGCGAGTTGATCCTTGCTGAGGCCCGGGCTGCCGCGGAACATCATGTGTTCCACCGCGTGCGCGGTGCCGGGGAAGGCCGCCGGCACTTCGTCCGAACCGGCGAGGTAATTCATCTCGGTGGTGACCACCGGCGCGAGCGTGTCACGCACGATCACCACGCGCAGGCCGTTGTCCAGCGTGGCGCGGGTGACGTCGGTGTTGCCGGCCGCGGCCATCGCGCCGGTGGCGGCGAGGGCGAGGCTGATGGCGGCGGCCAGTTGCAGAGCTTGCTTCTTCATCGTGTAGTCCTTGCTTTCATGGGAAGAACCGGATGCCCCCGCGTCCGGGCGTTGCGGTGAAACGTGTCGATCAGTGGGTGCCGTCGGCGTGTGCGGTGGCGCGCGCGACGGCGAGGATGGGGCCGCGCGCGCGACGCTGGATCAGGATTTCCGTGGCTGCGAAGGCGAGCATGCTCAGCGGCAGCAGGTACTGGGTCGCGCGATACCAGAGGGTGTCATCCGGCATGAAGCCAAGCGCCAGCGTGGCACTGAACATGGCGAATGCGGCGAGTTGCCAGTGGCGATAGTGCTGGCGCGCCAGCGTGGTCTGCTCGCGGATGAGACATTCGGCCGTGGCGAAAGGCAGTCCGAACTCGCGCTGCAATCCTTGGGTGGTGATGCGTTGCATGTGCTGTCTCTAGTGCTTGAGTGAGCCGGCGATGCCGGCAAATCCTGTGTTGGCTGGCGTGTGCGGATTCACGGCACATTCGCCAGAAACGGATGCGGTCGCGCCTGCATGCCCTGCCAGCCGCGCCGGCCCAGCCACAGCAGCGCCACGATGGCGGCGGCCCAGACGATGGCGAGTGTGGCGATGGTGGTTTCCCCCATGGGCTGTGCGTGCCGCCCCAGACTGGAGATGATCGACAGGAAGGTGCTTGCCGATACCAAAAGGCCCATCGCGCCCAGCAGCACGCCCATGCTCCAGCCCGGCAGCGGCTTGCCGCCGAAGGTGGCAAGCTGGCTCGCCACCACCACGCCAGCGCAGCCCAACTGGCCCAGCGTCGCGAACAGCCATAGCGCGGGGCCGGCGTGCATGGCCAGCGCGGCGGCCAGCACCAGCGCCAGCAGCAAGGCTTGCAGCAGCAGCGGTCGCAGCAGCGCGGCGCGCAGCAGGTGGTGGCGCAGCGCATCGGCATCGCCCAGGCCGGGCAGCAGCGCCAGCAGCGGCAGTTCGGCGTTGGCGCGCCGCCAGCCTCTCCACGGCAGCAGGCTGCCCATCACCATCAGGGCGATGCCGCCCATCAGGCCCAGCCAGCCGATCACGTTGACGCCCACGCCAAGCAGCACCTTGTGCAGCACGTCGCCGTGCGCCTCGCCGGCCTGCATCACGGCCATCATCGGAATGAACAGCAGCAGCGGCAGGCCCATGCGCGCGAAACAACGCGCATGGCTGCGCGGCGTTTGCGGCGCGAGGTGTTCGCCCAACGCCACGCGCAGCGCTCGTACCGGCGTGTTCGGGCCGATGCCGTCGAGCCGGATCGCGGGCGCCGCACGGGACTGGCGCGCGCCGCTGGCCGACGTCGCGCGATCATGCAGCGCGGCGCCCAAGAGACCGCCGTTCATGCCGCCGTTGCGGCGGTACTGCAACACCATCGCGCTGCCCAGCCCGGTTTCCGCCGGTGCCTCGGCGCGCAGCAGCCGTCGCCAGCAGAAGGCGCAGGCCGCCACCAGCGCGACGAGTACCGCCAGCCCCAGCGGCACGAAACCCGGCTGACCGGGAAAGGGGATGTGCGCATGGTGCTGCAAGCCGATGGCTAGCGCTGGCAGAAAGCCGAGCGCCACCGTGAAGTAGCGCGGCGTCAGCGGCGACGCCAACCCTGCACTCGCCGCCAGCGCCGCCACCAGCGCGACCGTGGCCGCGTCGCCGCCCAGCGGCACGAACATCGCCAGCGGCAGGGCCACCGCGATGAGCCCGTACAGCAGCAGGCTGCCCGTGATGGATCGCTCGATGTCAGGCAGCCGCAGCCGCCGCGCGTCGATGGCCACCAGCATCAGGCAAGCCATCACGCACATCCAGAAATAGCCCACGCCGAAGGCGTACAGCATCATCCCGTAACGCCAACCATGCGTGCCGCCCACATAAGCGGCCACGCCCGCGCCGGCCACGCACAACAACAAACCGAAGCCGCCGCCCAGCCAGCGCAGCGAGCGGTGCACGGTGCGCCAGGGCAGCCAGAGGGAGAGGGGCAGGTTCATCGTGATGACTCAGAGGGCGGTGGGCAGGAAGGGGTGCGGGCGATGCTGGAAGCGTTGCCAGCCGCGCCAGGCCAGGTTCACAAGTGGAGCCAGCAGTGCGGCCCAGACCACGGCCATCGCCAGCAGCACGTAATGTGCGGCGGTGGACGAGATGTCGGTCATGGCGGCCATGCCGCCGCCGGTACTGATGACGATGATGGCGCCGAGCAGGAAGCCTTTGCGGCCCCAGCCATCCATGGGCAGGCCACCCAGCGTGGCCAGGGTGAAGGCCAGCAGCATGCCCATGCCCAGCAGTTGATCGAGCGTCACCATGGCCCAGCCCACCGTGCCCAGTTGCAGCCACGCGGCCACGCCCAGGCTGGCGATCAGCAACAGGCATTGGGCGCCGAAGCTTGGCAACAAACAGGCCTGCAACAGGCTGCGCTTGATCTCGGCACGGCTGGCCAGGCCCGGCAGCAAGGCCAACAGCGGCAACTCGGCGCGGTTGCTGGCCCAGAGACGTTGCAGCTTCATGGTTTGTATCTGGGCAAACAACGGGCTGGCGATGCCGGCATAGATCAACGCCATGCTGATGTCACCGTCGGGTTTGCGGTTGCCGTACCCGGTCAGCCATACGAGCGCGGCAGCGAGGGCAACGGCGCTCAGCAGGCTGGCGACATGCCGCGTTCGGCTGGCGAGGGTTTGCGGCATGGCCCAGCCGCCGAGCGCCACGCCCAGGCTCGCGCCCAGCGCGATTTCGACAAACGCGAGCATGAGGTGGCCGTCCAGCGCGCCCAGCGCCAGCGCAGGCAGCGCGATGGTGATGCTCGCATACAGCGCCAGGCTGGCGTGGACGTCGCGTTCGAGCACGGGCATGCGCAGGTGGTTGGCCGTGTGCAACAGCAGCAGCGACGACGACATGACCGTGGCCCAGAACAGAAGATCCATCAGGGCGGCGATGTGCGCGGCAGGCACAACCGCCAGCGTGCTTGCGTTGATGCCCGTGTCATCGAATGCAGCGCCGAGCACGATCACCGCCGCGAGCACGGTGGAGAGGCCGGCGAGGGGGCGGCGGCTGTCCTTCGACAGTGCCATCCATGGAAGCATCAGCAGGTGTCGGAGGTTCATGCGGCGACTTCGTTGCGGGAGTGGTGGATGGGCGACATGGCGGAACTCACGCCGCGGGCAGGAAGGGATGCGGGCGATGCTGGAAGGCGTGCCAGCCGCGTTGGATCAGCCAGGTCAGCACCAGCGCCGCCACGAGCCATGCAAGCAGCAGCCAGGACTCCGTCGTGGCGAAGCCGGCGTGGATGAAGAGGGACAGGATGGGAAACAGCAGGCTCAGGGCGATCAGTGCCGTCAGCGGGACGAACAGCAGCCACGCGACCCAGGCAGGCAAGGGGCGCCCACCATAGACGCGTAGCGCCTGCGTCACGATCACGCCCAGCGATGCCAAGGTGGGCAGGGCCACCAGCAACAGATCCAGCCCGTGCAAGTGCGACGCCAGTGCGGCGGCCAGCACGACCAGCAGGATCAAGGCCAACGACACGGTGGGCCCGGCGAGGGTGGCGCGCAGCAGTTTGTGGCGTTGTTCATCGGCATCGCCCAGCCCCGGCAACAAGGCCAGCAGGGAAAGCTCTGCTTGCGGGCGCTGCCAGCGTTGTTGCAACTGCGCGCCGATGGTCAGGGCCAGTATGGGGCCGCCCAGCAGGCAGCTGCCGCCGATGTAGGCCAGTGCGATCAACTCCAAGTTTGCCCGCAGGAACGACAGGCCGTGCTTGTCGGTAAGTACAAGGGTGAACACTAGGGCTATGGCCACCACTTGCAGCAAGGCGATGGCCGCCATCCGCAGATGGCTGGCCAGTGTCTTGGGCAGGTAATGGCCACCCAGCGCGATGCGCAGTGCCAGCACGCGCGAGTGCGGGCCGGCATCGCGCAGTGCGGCGCGCGGCTGCAGCCAATTTGGCCGCCGACGGATCATCTGCACGCTGCTGGCATCGAGGTCGCTGCCGAGGAAGCCAGCGGCGTCCATGCGATGGAAATGCATCACCAGCGGCTTGCGCAGGCCAGAGGCATGGTCGGCGCCGCCGCGCACGAGCTGGCGCCAGCGCAGCGCGACGACGGTCACCAACACCACCAGCGTGGACGCGAGTCCAGCTTGCCAGCTCAGGTCGGGCAGGGCTGGCAGATGCAGGGTCTGCTTCAGGCCGGAATACAGGGCGGGCAGCATGCACGCCAGCGAGACGGCATAGCTCGGCAGCAGGGTAAAGGCCAAACCGCCCATCGTCGCCGAAGCCGCGATCAGCGCGGTCAGGACGCTGTCGGTGTTGGGCAGCGCGTGCAGCGCCACCGCCGGCAAGCCGACCGTGAGCACGGCGTAGCACGCCAGACCGTGGATGGCCGCCTGCTGCATGCGTGGCAGGCCGAGGCGGCGCGCGTCGATGGCCAGGATCAGGGTGGCGGACAGCCACAGTGCCCACAGAAAAAATGCGCCCACGGCGTAAAGCACGGCGCACGCCTGCCAGCGGCGCGGCCCCGGCATGAACACGCCAATGGCCACAGCGCCGAGGATGCACAGCGCCATGATGGCGAGTGCGGCCCATCGCTGCGAGGCGCGCGAGGCGCGCCAGGGCGTGAGCAAAGCGTCGGCCAGCCACGCTTTCATTCCGCGATTTCCACGAACAGATCCTCCAGCCCCAGCGCATCGACGCGCGCGCCGGCCAGGTCGGCGGCTTCGGGCCAGCGTCCTTGCGCGTCGCGTTCGACGACGAGGCTCAGGCTGCCGTCTTCGTGGCGACGGCGGCTGAGCGCTTGGGTGGGTGCCACGGCGCTTTTGGCCGCCGGCAGCCACAGCCGGCCGTAGCGTTCCTTGGTGTCGTCCACGCTGGCGCGCAGCAGCAGGCGACCTTCGTGCAGGAAGGCGATCTCCGAAGCCACGCGTTCGAGGTCAGAGACGATATGCGTGGAGAACAGCACCGTGGTGCCGCTCTCGCCGGCGCGCAGCGCCACTTCGCGCAGCAGCTCGCGGCGCGCGACGGGGTCGAGCGCGGCGGCGGGTTCGTCCAGCACCAGCAGTTCCGGCTGCGAGGCCAGCGCGCGGATCAGGTCCACCCGCTGGCGCTCGCCGGGCGAGAGCTTGGCCAGGAGTTTGTTCGGCTGGATGTGCCAGCGCTCCAGCGTCTTTTTGGCGAAGCCCTCGTCCCAGCGCGGGTAGAAGCGGCCGACGAAATCCAGCATCTGCTGCGCGGTGAGCCAGGCCAGCGCCTCGGGCTGCTGCGGCACGTAGGCGAGGCGTTCCTTGCTGCGGTCGGAGAGTTTGAGCGCCGGTTCGCCGAATACCGTGGCGGTGCCCGCGAGCGGTTCGAGCAGGCCGAGCATGGCGCGGATCAGGGTGGATTTGCCGGCGCCGTTGCGCCCAATCAGGCCGAGCACGCTGCCCGGTTCCAGCGCAAGATCGACGCCGCACAGCACGTTGCTGCCTTCGTAGCTGTGGATCAGGCCGTGGGCGGCGAGCGGCGCGGCGGACGGGTTTTCGCGAAGCATGGCGTTCATGGTGGTTCCCCTGGGCAAGCGATTAGGTGTTCAAGGCGATGGGCAACGGGCGATTCATCCGTCCAGCAGCCGGGTCAGCCGGCGCAGGATCGGGTCGGCGGGAAGCTCCAGCTCGCGCGCATGGCGGGCGAGCTCGACGAGTTGCGGTTCGATCAGACCGAGACGCTGGTGTTCGCTCTGGCTGGCGCGGCGCGTGGCGGCCACCGCCATGCCCTTGCCGCGCAGGCGCTCCAGCAGGCCCTCGGACTCGGCCAGGCCGTAGGCGCGCGACACCGTCATCGGGTTGATGGCGTGGAAGCCGGCCACCTCGCGCACCGATGGCAGCAGCTCACCGGCGGCGAGCTGGCCGCCAGCAATCAGCCGCCGCAACTGCTCCACGATCTGCCGATAGATTGGCTCGGGGGCATTGGGTTGAATGGTGAGCAAGGAGGCATCCATGTGTATCAATACAACAATACACGTGGATGAATGTCAAGCGCGCCGGGGTGCGGGCGGCCAAGGCCGCAGCGGTAAGCAACGGCTAAGCGCGCCGTTTTATCCTGCTGGAATGATTGCCGATTTTTTCCGTATCGCCTTCCCGCGCCGGTGCGTCCTGCTGGCAGCGCTGCTTGGCTTGTCGGCCTGCGCCAGCTACCGGCCGCTGCCGCTGGGATCCGGCGAAGGCGCCGCCAGCGCCACGCGGCTCAGCGTGCCGGCCAGCGCGATGCCGCTGCCGGAACTGGCCGCGCATCGCTTCGATCCCGCCGACGGCCTCGACGTCACCGAGGTGGCGATGCTGGCGGTGGCGAACAGTCCCGGCCTGAAGCTGCAGCGCGACGCGCTGGGCATCGCCCGCGCGCAGGCCTTCGCCGCTGGCCTGTTGCCCGATCCGCAGCTGAGTTTCGGCGCGGACTTTCCGCACAACTCCGGCGGCGGCCTCAGCAAGGCCTACAACCTCGGCCTCAGCGAGGACGTGAGCGCGCTGCTGCTGCGCTCCTCGCGCAAGCACGCGGCGAACGCGCAGATGGATCAGGTCAACCTCGACCTGCTGTGGGCTGAGTGGCAGACCATTGCGCAGGCGCGACTGCTGTTCGAGCAGGTGCAGAGCCTGCGTGCGCAGCAGGTGGAACTGGACGCCGAGCAGCGCGCACTGGCGCCGGTGGACCGTGCGGTGCAGGCGGCGCTCGCCGCCGGCAATCTCAACTACGACAGCGCCAGCGCGGGGCTGGGCGCCATGGCCGACGCGCGCAAGCGTGCGGGCGACAATGCCGTGGCGCTGCACCAGGCCGAGAGTGACCTGCGCCAGCTGCTGGGTCTCGCGTCCACGGCGCCGCTGAACCTGGTGGGCGCGCCGTACCAAGCCGATCCCGATGCCGCGCAGCTGCAGGTGGCGCTGGCTGAGTTGCCCAGGCGGCGTCCCGACCTGCTCGCGCTGCAGGCGGGCTACCGCGCGCAGGAGGCGACGCTGCGCGGCGCCATCCTCGCCCAGTTCCCCGCGATCACGCTGGGCGTTACCCGCGCGCGCGACACCAGCAACATCACCACCAACGGTTTCAGCGTCGGCCTCACCCTGCCGCTGTTCAACCGCAACCGTGGCAACATCGCGATCGAGCGGGCGACCCGGCAACAGCTGAAGGACGACTACGACGCGCGCCTGCTGGCCACCCGCAGCGACATGCAGCGCCTCGCTGCCGACCTCGCAACGCTGGATGCCCGGCAAACGACGCAGGCCGCGCATGCGCAGCGGCTCGATGCGGCGCGCGCGGCGGCGGAGCAGGCCTGGCAGAAGGATCTGCTCGACTGGCCGACCTATCTCGCCATCCGCGGCAACGCGCTGGCCGCCGATGCCGACCTGATCGCACTGAGGCAGGCGCGCTCCACTGCCGCGATTGCGCTGGAGGCCCTGCTCGGTCGCACCGATTTCGCCAACCTACGGACGTCCAAACGATGAAACCAGGCTTGCTTGCGCGCGGTGCCGCGCTGGCCGTCGCGGCCTTGCTGCTGGCCGCCTGCGGCAAGGGCGGCAGCGACGACAACGCTGCCGATGACGCCAAGGGCGTCGCGCTGGTCACCACGGCGATGCCGGTGCAGCGCAGCTTCCACGACAGCGTGGCGGCCTGGGGCACGGTGGCGGCCGATCCGCATGCCGCACGCTCGGTCAGCCTCGCGCATGGTGGCCAGGTGATCGCGCTCAAGGTGAACGCGGGGCAGACGGTTCGTCGCGGCCAGCCCTTGCTGGTGGCGGCGCCCGATCCGGCGGCGCGCAGCGCGTACCAGCAGGCACAGAGCGCGGCGACGCTGGCGCAGGGCGAGTTGCAGCGTACCGGGCAGCTGGCGGCGCAACATCTGGCCACCGCTTCGCAGGTCGCCATCGCGCGCAAGGCGCTGGCCGATGCGCAATCCGCGCTGGCGGCGCAGCGTGCGCTGGGCGGTGGCGATGCGCAGGAAACCGTGGCGGCGCCGGACGACGGCGTGGTCACCGCCGTGTCGGTGGCCCTGGGCGACCGCTTCGCCGCGAACGCGCCGCTGCTCGGCTTCATGCCCGCGCACGCGCTGGTCGCCGCGCTGGGCGTGCAGCCCGACGCCGGCGCGCGGCTGCGCGTGGGCATGCCGGTGCAACTGCATGGCGTGTACGGCGAGGCGCCGTCCTTCGCTGGCAAGTTGACGATGGTGGGGCACGCGATCGATCCGCAAAGCCATCTGCTGCCGGTGCAGGCCGCGCTGCCCGCCAGCGCCGATGCCGTGCTGATGGCCGGCGCCGCGCTTGAGGCCAGCATCCAGCGCGACGACGACACCGCCTGGGCGGTGCCGCGCGCCGCCGTGCTGCACGATGCGCAAGGCGATTACCTCTACCAGGTCGAGCACGGCAAGGCACATCGCGTGGATGTCGTGCTGCGCCATCCCGCCGGCGACACCGTAGGCGTGCAAGGCAGGCTCGCCGCGCGGCTGCCGGTGATCGTGCAGGGCGCCTACGAGGTGGACGACGGCACCGCCGTGCGCCTGGGCAACGACGGAACCGCCCCGTGAGCGCAACACCGATGACGATGACCCAGTGGATGCACGGCCACCGGCGTTCGCTGCTGTTCCTTGCCCTCATCCTCGCCATTGGCGGCATCGTCGGCGCGTTCAAGCTGCCGGTGTCGCTGTTCCCCAACGTGTCCTTCCCGCGCGTGCGGGTGACGCTGGATGCCGGCGACCAGCCCGCCGACCAGATGGTGGTGGCCGTCACCCGGCCAATGGAGGAGGCGATCCGCCGCGTGCGCGGCGTGCGCGAGCTGCGCTCCACCACCAGCCGTGGCAGCGCCGAAATCAACATCGGCTTCGACTGGGGTGCCGACATGGGCCGCGCCCTGCTCGACGTCGACGCCGCGATCGGCGAGGTGCTGCCGCGCCTGCCGCCCGGGGTGAACGTGGGGGCGATCCGGCTCGATCCCACGGTGTTCCCGATCCTCGCCTACAGCCTGCGCTCCGACACGCTCACGCCCACCCAGTTGCGCGACATCGCGCAGTTCCAGTTGCGCCCGCTGCTCTCCGGCGTCGCCGGCGCGGCCCAGGTGGATGTGCAGGGCGGCGAGGTGGCCGAGTTCCACGTGGACGTGGACGCGGCGAAGCTGCGCGCGCAAGGCCTCACGCTGGCCGATGTCAACCGCGCGGTGGCCAGCGCCGCCACCATCCAGGCGATGGGCCATCTGCAGGATCACTACAAGCTCTACCTGCTGCTGGCGAACAACCAGCCGGCTACCGCGACGGCGCTGGGCGACATCGTGCTGCGCGCCGACGCGCATGGTGTGTTGCATCTCAAGGACGTGGCCACGGTGGGCATGCGCCACGTGCCGCAATGGGTACGCACCACCGCGGACGGCCACGACGCGGTGCTGCTGCAGGTGTTCCAGCAGCCCAGCGGCAACAGCGTGCAGATCGCGCGCGACGTGAAGCAGCGCCTGGCCGAGTACCGGAAGACGGCGCCGAAGAGTCTGCGCATCGCCAACTGGTACGACCAGACCCAACTGGTGCTGGGCGCGGCGGGCAGCGTGCGCGACGCCATCGCCATCGGCATCGTGCTGGCGGGCTTGGTGCTGTTCGTGTTCCTGCGCAACGCGCGGGTGATCCTGGTGGCGCTGATCGTGGTGCCGGCCACGCTGGCGATCACCGTGCTGCTGCTCGATCTGCTGCAGATGAGCTTCAACATGATGACGCTGGGCGGCATGGCGGCGGCGGTCGGCCTGTTGATCGACGACGTGATCGTGATGCTGGAGCACATCATGCGGCGCCTGCGCGACGGCACCGGCGAGGTGCGCGAACGCATCGCCGGCGCGGCCTGGGAATTCACCCGCCCGCTCACCGGTTCCAGCGCGGCGACGGTGGTGATCTTCCTGCCGCTGGCCTTCCTGACCGGCGTCACCGGTGCGTTCTTCAAGGCATTGAGCCTGACCATGGCCAGCGCGCTGGTGATCTCGTATCTGTTGACCTGGGTGGTGGTGCCGCTGCTGGCCGAGTGGCTGATCGACGAGCGCCACGCCGAAGAGCCGCCGCCGGGGCGTTTCTCGCAGCGTCTGCTGGCGGGTTACGAGCGCAGCCTGGGGTGTCTGCTGCGGCGGCCCGCGTGGTTGCTGCTGGGTGTGGTTCCGCTGCTGCTGGCCGGCGCGCTGGCGTACCGGCAGGTGGGCAGCGGCTTCATGCCACAGATGGACGAGGGCGGCTTCACGCTGGACTACCGCTCGCTGCCCGGTACCTCGCTGGACGAGACGGATCGCCTGCTGCGCCAGGTCGAGCAGATCATCCGCGCCAACCCCTACGTGGATACCTACTCGCGGCGCACTGGGCTGCAGCTGGGCGGCGGCCTCACCGAGGCGAACACCGGCGACTTTTTCGTGCGCCTGAAGCACGGCTCGCGCCCGACCACCGGCGCGGTGATGGAGCAGATCCGCAAGCGGATCGTGGCCCGGGTGCCGGGGCTGGATGTCGACGTCTCGCAGCTGATGGAGGACCTGATCGGCGACCTCACCGAGGTGCCGCAGCCGATCGAGATCAAGCTGTATGGCGACGACGAAACCCAGCTCGCCGCCACCGCGAAGAAGGTGGCCGCGGCGATCGCCAAGGTCAACGGCGTGGCCGAGGTGCGCGACGGCATCAACCCCGCCGGCGACGCGCTGGATGTGCGCGTCGATCCGGTCAAGGCCGGCCTCTACGGGCTCGATCCGGTGGCGGTGGCGCAGCAGGTGTCCGACGCGGTGGCCGGCAACGTGGCCGCGCAGCTGCCACAGGGGCCGAAGATGGTGGGTGTGCGCGTGTGGCTGCCGCCCGGCGCGCGCGCGCAACTGGAGCAGCTCGCGGCGCTGCCGATCCGCGCCGCCGACGGCCGCGTGCTGCCGCTGTCCGCGCTGGCCACAATCCGTTCGGTGCAGGGCCAGCCGGAGATCAATCGCGACAACCTCAAGCGCATGGTGGCGGTGACGGCGCGCATCGTGGGTCGCGACCTCGGCTCCACCGTGAAGGATGTGAAGCAGGTGCTGGCCAGGCCGGGCCTGCTGCCGCCGGGCATGCCCCACGCGCTGGGCGGCCTCTACGCGCAGCAGCAGATCGCCTTCCACGATCTTTCCGTCGTGATGCTGGCGGCGATCGCGCTGGTGTTCACCCTGCTCCTGTTCCTGTACGAGAGCTTCCGCGTGGCGCTGGCGATCATGCTGGCGCCGCTGCTGGCGCTGTCGGCGGTGTTCGTGGGCCTGTGGGTCACCGGCATCGAGCTCAATATCTCGGCGATGATGGGCATGACGATGATCGTGGGCATCGTCACCGAGCTGGCGATCTTCTACTTCACCGAGGCGCGCGACGCGGAGCAGCACATGCCGCTGTTCGATGCCTTGCGCTACGCCGGCCACCACCGCATGCGGCCGATCCTGATGTCCACCTTCGCCGCCATCCTCACCCTGCTGCCGCTGGCGCTGGCCATCGGACAGGGCGCGCAGATGCAGCAGCCGCTGGCGGTGGCGATCATCGCCGGCATGCTGGTGGCGGTGCCGCTGGTGCTGTTGGCGATGCCGACAGCGTATGCGTGGCTGCGGCGCGACGCGGCGGCGGGTGCATCCCGGGCCGGCTAAGCGAAGCCAAAGCTTGGGCTGGGAGTATTATCGACCGCCGCCCACTTGCCGGTGCGGATTGAGCACGAGGGGAACGCCATGCGCCGCGCCGTCGTCTGCTGCCTGCTGCTCGCCCTGCTGCCCTGCGCCCATGCTTCTGGTGGGCCGCTGGGCATCGACCACCGACTGCACTACGACAACCACGGCATCTGGAAGCGCAGCACGCAGCTCAAGCTGGAATACGGCACGGCGCTGACCGTGCTGGGCGGTTCGTTGCTGCTGGGCGACCAGGACAAGCTGGGCGACACCTTCTGGCGCTCGCTCGACGCGGTGGCGTTTTCCAGCGCCTCGGCGCAGGTCCTGAAGTTGACGTTCCAGCGCGAGCGGCCGTCGGACACCAATGATCCGAACCGCTTCTTCAGGGGCGTCCACAACCAGAGTTTTCCCAGCGGCGAGGTCACCATGGTCGCGGCGGCGGTGACGCCGTTCATGGTCAACTACGGCCCGGATCACCCCGCGGTGTACGCGCTGGCCTTGCTGCCGGCCTACGACGCGGTGGCGCGCCTGAAGGTCCGCGGGCACTGGCAGACCGACGTGCTGGCCGGCGCCGCGCTGGGCACCGGCATCGGCATCTGGGCCACGCGCACGCACAGTCCGATCATCCTGGGCTGGTTGCCGGGCGGGTTCCAGGTGGGCTGGGTGCATCGCTTCTGAAGCCACGGCGGGACGCACCGCGCTTGCCGTTTGGTAGCGCGGGCGTCAGCGCGCGGTGTTCAGCGCTGCCCGGGTATGTCGCGCCAGTCCAGCGTCGCCCGCAGGTGACCGTCATCGGCCAGCGCAAAGCCCAGCCGCCAGCCCATCGCGGTGGCGGCGGCCGCGGCCAGCGCCAGCCCCAGCCCGGTGTGGCCGCCACGGCCTTGTTGCTTGCTCCAGTAGCGCTGGCCGAGGCAGGCGAGCTCGCTGGTGTCGAGATCGGGCGCGGCATTGCTCACGCCGAGGCCGCTGGCGTCCCACTCCATGCGCACCACGCTGCCTTCCGGCGCGTACTCGCAGGCGTTGCCCAGCAGGTTGCCCAGCACGATGTCGAGCAGCGAGCGATCGGCGTGCAGCGGCACCGGTTGCGGCGGCGGGGCGAGCTCGAGCCGCAGGCCGCGCTGCCGTACTGTCGCGGCCACGCGCGCGGCATGGCGGGCGAGCGCGGCGGACAGGTCGATGGCCTGCCAGTCCGGGTGTTCCAGCCCGGCATCCAGCCGGGTGAGCAGCAGCAAGCCGGACACCGTGCCTTCCAGCTCGCCGCCGATGGCGCCGACTTCGCCCAGCAGCGCCTCCAGCGGACGCCCGCTGGGATAGCGGCGCTCCACCTCCACCAGGGTGCGCAGCTCGGCGAGCCGGGTACGGGTTTCGTGGGCCAGCGCGTCGGTGAAGCGGCGCTCGCGCGCCAGCACCTCGTCCATCCGCGCCAGCACTTCGTTGAAGCTGGATGCCAGCGGTTCCAGTTCGCGCGTGCCGGTGGGGCGCAGGCGCTGGCCGGGATGCTGCGGGCCGATGTCGCGCATGCTCTCGCGCAGGCGCGTGAGCGGGCGCAGGCCATGACGCACCAGGAAGGGCGATAGCGCGAGCACCGCGAGCAGCGCCATCAGCGGAATCACGGTCAGGATGATGTCGATGTCCAGCAGGAGCGTGTCCAGCGAGCGACGCGACTGCACGAACAGCAGGCGGCAGGCGACGGCCGGCGCGTGCGCCACCTCGTCGCTGGCCGGCAGCAGGAAGTCGAACCACACGGCGCGCTGCGCGCCGGCGCCGTCGCCGAGATCGGCGACGGCCGGCGGCGTGGCGTCGCCGCGCTGCCACGCCGGCGGCTGCATGGTGGGCGGCGGTGCGCTCGTCAGCCGCATGCCGTTGGCGCAGCGCACCAGGTAGCCGGCCTGCGTGTCGCCGCTGGGCAGGTGCGCCGGCGCCTCGGCGCCAAGGTCCATCGCGAGCCCGTGCGGGCCGCTCTCCGTCAGCGCCGCCAGCGCCTTGGCCTGGGTCAGCAGGTCGATGTCGAAACGGTGGCGCATCTGCGCGTCGAGCAGGTGATCCATCAGCATGGCCGCCGCGCCCAGCAGCAGCATGGTGGCCATGCCCAACAGCAGGGCGATGCCGCCGGTGAGCGTGCGCGGCCTCACGGCACCAGGTATCCGCTGCCGCGGCGGGTTTCCACCAGTTCGCCGAGCGCGACCTCGGCCAGCTTGCGGCGCAGGCCGAACACCAGCACCTCCACGCTGCGATCCGAGGCGGTGGAGTCGCTGCCGGCGGTGCGTTCGAGGATCTCCGCGCGGGGGAATACGCGGCCGCGATGGCGCGCGAGCAGCGAGAGCACGGCGAATTCGCGCGGGGTGAGCGGCAGCGCGCGGCCGTCGACGAAGGCTTGCCGTGCGCGCAGGTCGATGCACAGCGCGCCGATTTCCAGCCGCGCGGCTTGCGCCTGTTCCGGCCGTCGCGCCAGCGCGTGCAGACGCGCCAGCAGCTCGTCGAAATCGAACGGCTTGACCAGGTAATCGTCCGCGCCGGCATCCAGCGCTTCGATGCGGTCGCGCACGCGGTCGCGTGCCGACAGCACCAGCACGCGCGGGCGCACCGGCCGGTGCATCAAGCCGCGCAGCACGGTGAGGCCGTCGACCTTGGGCAGCATCAGGTCCAGCACCACCAGCTCGTAGCCGTAGCTGGCGAGGTAGCCGCGCGCCTCGGCGCCGTCGGCCGCTGCGTCCACGGTGAAACCGGCGGCTGCCAGGCCGTGCTGCAACGTCTGGCGCAGGCGCTCGGAGTCTTCGACCAGCAGCAGCTTCATGGCAAGGAAGGCCCGGCGGGGAGATCGCCAGTCTAAGCAATCGCCTCGGGTGCGACGAGGGGGCGCCTCAGCGGGCGCTAAGCGTTCATGCCCAAACTTTGGCGGTATGACCGCGCCACCGAGTTCGCCCATGCCCGCTACGGCGCCCGTTACGCCGGGCGCCGCTGCCGGCGGTCGCCTGACCCGTTGGCGTCGCGGCGTGGTGGGGCTGGTGTTGTCGCGCTGGCTTCGCATGATCGAGGCCAGCCTGTGCCTGCCGGGTTCCTTGCCCGGCAGTGGCATCCATCGCATCCTGGTCTGCCGGCCCAATCATCGGCTGGGCAATACGGTGTTGTTGAGTCCGTTGTTGCGTGAGCTTGAAGCCCGCTACCCGGGTGCGGCCATCGACCTGGTTTGCGCGGGTCTGGCCGGACAGTGGCTGTTCGGCTCGCGGTTTCAGATGCATGAGGTGATCGCCCTGCCTGGACGCATGCCGCGTCATCCCTGGCGCACGCTGGCGCAGTTGCGCCGGATGCGGCGAGGCAGCTACGACCTTGCGGTGGATGCCTGCCCGGAGTCGTATTCGGGGCGGTTGCTGCTGGGCCTTTGCCATGCGCGCTGGAAGCTGGGTTTTCCGCCGGCGGATGCGCCCGGCCCGTGGCGCGAATATGCGCAAAACTGCCCTGTGCACGTGGCCAAGCGCAGCGTGCATCTGCTGCGGGTGGCGTGCGGCGACCGTTACCCGCGGGAGTGGCTGAACCTCGCTGTCGAACTGGACGACGAGCTCCTCGCGCATGGCCGACAGGCGCTGGCCGCCGTGGTCGGTTGCGGCGGCAGTGCCGGCGGGCCGGTGCTCGGCATCTTTCCCAACGCCACCGGGGCGAAGCGCTACCCCGAGTCCTGGTGGGCGGATTTCGTCGCCGCCTTGCACGCGCGCCGCCCAGAGATTCGCATCGTCAATGTGCTGGCCGAACACGGGTGTTCGCAACTGCCGGGCGTGCAGGCCGCCTTCTATTCGCGCGACCTGCGCAAGTTGGCGGCGGTGCTGGCCGGCATGGATGGTTTCATCAGCGGCGATTGCGGCGTGATGCACCTGGCCAGCGCGGTGAGCACGCCTACGCTGGGCCTGTTCGTGCAGCCCAATCGCGCCAAGTACGCGCCCTATGGCCTGCGCAACGACAGCCTGGATGCGTCGGTTGAAGCCGGTGGTGCCGTCGCCGCGCATGCGGCTGCCGCCTGGCTGGAACAGGCGTGCCCGCGCGAGCCGGATGGCGAGGTTGCCACCGCTGGCGTAAGCGTGGGCTAAGCCCTCGGCGCTAACGTGCCGGTGTCGCCACTGGCGGCACATCCTTACAACTCCATGGAGATTGCTCATGCGCAAGTCGATGTTATGCATCGCGTCGTTCGCCCTGTGTGGTGGCATGTTCGCCGCAGCCCACGCCGGGGAGACGCCGATCCAATTGGCCGCCCAGGCGAAGATCAGCCCGGCGCAGGCGCGGGCCATCGCGTTGAAGGCCCACCCCGGCAAGATCGTCAAGCACGAATTGGAGCAGGAGGCCGGCGGCAGCGGCCTGCGCTATTCCTTCGACATTGGTGCGGGCAAGCACACCTACGAGGTGGGCGTGGATGCCAGGACGGGCAAGGTCCTGGAGAACTCGCTGGACGACAACGCCAGCGACTGATGGGCGACGCCCTCGCGGCGACGTTCGAAGCCTTTGCAGGATCTGACACGCGGCGGTCATTGCACCGCAAGCGGGGCATCACACAGCGCGGTCAACATGCCGTCGTGACGCGGGCACGTGCCCGCTTCCGCTCCCCCGCCCATGCCGGCGGCGTCGCGCGAGTGGCGCCGCCAAAGGATGCCTGCCAGTGCCTGTCCGTCGTGTTGTAACCCCGCTGTCCCTTCTGGCCTTGGCCGTCCTGTCGGGATTGCACGGCAGCGCCGTGGCGGCGGATGCCGATGCCGCGGCCATGGCGCCGTCGCGCGATGCGGCCAAGTCGCTGCAGGCGATCTCGGTGGTCGCGACTGGCGAGACGCGCCAGATCCAGACCATCGGCCGCAAGGACATCGAGGCCGCCGCGCCGGGCACCAGTGCGCTGAAGGTGCTCAACGAGCTGCCGGGCGTGAACTTCCAGTCGTCCGATCCGTGGGGTGCCTACGAGTGGTCCACGGCGATCAGCCTGCACGGCTTCGACCAGAGCCGCCTCGGCTTCACGCTGGACGGCATCCCGCTGGGCAACATGTCCTACGGCGTGAGCAACGGCCTGCAGGTGACCCGCGCGATCAGCTCGGACAACATCGACTCGGTGCAACTGGCGCAGGGTGCCGGCGCGCTGGGCACGCCGTCCAGCACCAACCTCGGCGGCACCGTGCAGTTTTACTCGGCCGATCCGGACATGACCCCGGGCGTGCGCCTCAACCAGACGATCGGTTCGGACAACACGCTGCGCAGCTACGCGCGGCTGGATACCGGCGATTTCCACGGTTTCTCGATGTACCTGTCGTTCGATCACGCGGACACCGACAAGTGGAAGGGCTACGGCTCGCAAGGATCCAACCAGGCCAACCTGAAAGCGGTCTACCAGTGGGACAACGGCGACCGCATCAGCCTGTTCGTGGACAACTCGCGGCGCAAGGAATACGACTACCAGGATCTGTCGCTGACCAGCCAGCGCGTACTGGGCTGGAACTACGACTACTGGCAGCCGGACTGGAACACCGCGCTGCAGGCGGCCACCGCCTACCACACCAGCGGGCAGTACAACGGCGTGGCCAACGGCTATCCGACCTCGCTCGCCGGGCTGCCGGCCGACTACGACTGGCTGGACGCGAACTACTACGCCGGCGGCGGCATCCGCAAGGACAACCTGGCCGGGCTCAGCGGCAGCTTCAACTTCGGCGAGAACCTGACCTGGAACGTGGGCGGCTACTACCACGGCAACCGTGGCGAGGGGCAGTGGGTGACGCCGTACGCGTCGTCGCCGGCCACCGGCCTGCCGCTGGCCATGCGCACCACCGACTATGGCCTGGACCGTTACGGCGTGACCAGCTCGCTGCAGTACACGATCGACCACAACGACATCGAAGTGGGTGTGTGGGGTGAGGACTCCAGCAACCACATCGAGCGCAACTACTTCAACCTCGCCGGCCAGTACACCGGCCTGTGGACCTTCTACGACGGCGGGACGCCGTTCCTGCGCGGCTTCCTGCAGCACTACACCTACAACACGCGCATGGCGTATGCCGAGGACACACTGCATTTGATGAACGACCGGCTGACGATCAACGTCGGCGCGAAATCGCTGCGCGCCACCAGCACCGCGGAGTCGCTGGTGGCCACCAGCGCCTTCGCGCAGGGCAGCATCAAGGCCAGCAAGGGCTTCCTGCCGCAGGCCGGCGTGGACTACAAGCTGGACGCGCGCCAGGACATCTACGCCTCCTACAGCAAGAACATCGATGCCTACGGCGCGCTGCCCTTCGCCACCTCGCAGGCGACCTTCGACGCCAGCAAGCGCACGCTCAAGCCGGAAGGCTCGCAGACGCTGGAAGCGGGCTACCGCGTGCACGGCGAAACCTTCGAGGCGGCGGCCGACCTGTACTACACGCGCTTCAGCAACCGCCTGCTGCAGACCACGCCGTGCTCGGCGGTGCAGACCTGCGCCAGCCAGCTCGACAACGTCGGCAGCGTGGACAGCAAGGGCGCCGACCTGTCGCTGATCTGGCGCCCCGTGCAGGGCCTGCGCTGGCTCAACACGCTGTCCTACGACAGCTCCAAGTACCAGGACGACTACCTCAACGGCGGTGTGGTCGCCACCCGGGGCAAGTACGTGGTGGGCATCCCGAGCTGGATGGCTACCTCCAGCGTGAACTACCACGTGGGTGCCTGGGACTTCACGCTGGACGGCAAGTACACCGGCCGGCGCTACATCACCTATACCAACGATTCGCAGGTGCCGTCGTACTGGCTGTTCAATGCCGGCGCGAGCTACGACCTCGGCGCGCTGGCGGGCTTCCGCAACATCCGCCTGGCGCTCAACGTGACCAACCTCGCCGGCAAGCACTACTACGCGACCACCGGCACCAACGGCTACGTCGCCGCCGACCCGAACGGCTACAACCAGACCCTGCAGGCCGGCGCGCCGCGGCAGGTGTTCTTCAACATCAACGCGCAGCTCTAGACGCACGCATGCGCGTGCCGGCCGATCCGCGCCGGCAAGCGCGCCGCGTGCGGTCCGCGCGCTGCAGCAGCGCCATTCCACCGGACGCGAACCCGATCGCGTCCTTTCACTTTCAGGGATCACCATGAAACATCGCCTGTTGCCCTTGGTCCTGCTGCTCGCGCTGGGCGGTTGCGGGCGCCATGCCGCCGAGTCGCACCTTGCCGTCAGCGGCGTGGTCGGCGGCGCAGTACCGGTGGCGGGCGTGCCGGTCACCGCCACCGACCATGCGGGGCATCGCACGGTGTCCGGCGTGACGGATGCGCAGGGGCGCTATGCGCTGGTGCTCGATGGGCCCGGCCCCTTCGTGCTGACGGCGCCGTTCAACGAAGATGACGGAACGCCGGCCATCCTGTCCGCGGCCTTGTCGCCTGCGCCGGGCCAGGCATCGGTGGTGGCGAACCTCGACCCGATCACCACCTTGCAGGCGCAACGCGCGCTCGGCGCGGTGCTGGACGGCGCGCCGGATGCGGCGAAGATGGCCGGCCTCGACGCCGCGCGCATCGCAACGGCGGGGCGCGACACCGGGGCCGTGTTCGCGCCGCTGTACGCGGCGTTCCAGGTGCCTGCCGCTGCGGCGAAGGATCCCGCCGGTGCTGCGGCGTTCCGCGCTGATGCCGGCAACCCGCTGGGCGAGCTGTTCTCGGTGGTGCACTTCGACCTGCGCCGGGGCAGCGCCAGCGTGGGCAGCGATACCGACCGCTCGGTGGTCGCCGTGCCCGCGCAGGGCGCGCCTTCCGCCGCGGTGCCCGCCAACGCGGCGGCGTCGGCGCTGGCGCTGGCGAAAGGGCCAACCAGCACGCCGATCCAGCACGTGATCGTGGTGATCGGCGAGAACCAGACCTTCGACGGCCTGTTCGGCGGCTACGTGCCGGCCAGTGGGCAGTCGGTGCGCAACCTGTTGTCCGAAGGCATCATCCAGGCCGACGGCACGCCCGGGCCGAACTTCGCGTTGGCCGCGCAGAGCAAGGCTGCGCCGCTCAAGGCCTACACCCTGCAGCCCGCGCGTGAGGGCCGCTACGCCACGCTGCCGCAGCCGCTGCAGATCGGCGAAATGAACCCGGTGACCTTCCAGGGTGCCGCCGGTGTACCGGACACGCGCTTCCCCGCCGACCTGCCGAACGGGCCGTTCCCGATCACCCGCTACGTGCCGTACCGCAACGCCGGCAAGGATGGGCTCGCCGCGGCGGTGGTGACCGGCGATCCGGTGCACCGCTTCTTCCAGATGTGGCAGCAGACCGGCGGCGACAACGGCAAGCTCGACATGTTCGCCTGGGTCGCCGACAGCACCGGACAGGGCGGCGACACGCCGGGCGTGAGTCCGGCCAATCCAGCGCAGGGTGGCGAGCTGATGGGCTTCATGAACATGGCGGCCGGCGACGCGCCGCTGTTCCGTTCGCTGGCGCAGGACTACGCGCTCAGCGACAACTACCACCAGTCCATCATGGGCGGCACCGGCGCGAACTTCTTCGCCATCGCCACCGCCGACGTGCCGTTCTTCAACGAAGGCGGCAAGGTCGCGGCGCCGCCGGCCAACCAGATCGAAAACCCGAACCCGCTGCCGGGCACGGCGAATTTCTACACCCGCGACGGCTACCAGGGCGGCTCCTACGTCGACTGCTCCGACCCGAAGCAACCGGGTGTGGCCGCCATCCGCGCCTTCCTCGACGCGCGCCACATCCCCAGCAAGTGCGCGCCCGGCGCCTACTACCTGTTGAACAACTACAACCCCGGTTACGACATGGACGGCCGGCCGCAGCCGATCGGCCCGAACAACTACAACTACCCGCCGCAGACCGTGCCCACCATCGCCGAGCTGCTGGCGAAGCACGGGGTGAGCTGGAAGTGGTACACCGGCGGGCGCGACGCGGCGGACGTCGCCGCCGAGGCCGCCGCGCTGCACATGCCGGTCGCCAAGGCGCAGATGCTCCAGTACAACAACATCGGCGATCCGCTGGCGGCATCCGCGAAGGTGATGGGCGACCCGGCGCTGAAGTCGGGCCTGGCCGGCCTCGCCACGTTCGACAGCGACCTCGCGCAGCACACCCTGCCGGCGGTGTCCTTCGTGGTGCCGAAGAACCTCGACAGCGGCCACCCCGGTTATTCGGCGCCGGCCAGCTACGAGGCCTTCCTCAAGGATCTGCTGGCCAAGGTGCAGGCCGATCCGGCGTTGTGGGCGCACACCGCGATCCTGGTCACCACCGACGAGGGCGGCGGCCATTTCGACACCGGCAGCATCCAGACCCTCGACTTCTTCGGCGACGGCCCGCGCATCCCGCTGCTGGTGATCTCGCCCTATGCGCGCAAGGGCGCGGTCGACCACAGCTACGCGGATCACGCCTCGATCCTGAAATTCATCGAGCGCAACTGGCGGCTGCAACCGTTGTCGCCGCGCAGCCGCGACCGTCTGCCGAACCCGGTGACCGTGGCCGGCAAGTCGTACCGGCCGATCAACGGCCCGGCGGTGGGCGACCTGATGTCGATGTTCCAGTTCTGAGCGCTTGCCGCGCCAGCGGGAGCCGCGAGCCGGGCGAGGGCATGCGTCCCGTGCCTGGCACACGGCATGGCAGTAGGTTCGGCTGGATCGGGCCCGCCATCGTCGCGACGCTGGCCATGCTCGCCATCGGCCTTGCGGGCGCTTGCCTGCCGGCCGTGGCGCGCGAGCCGGCCGCCGTGGCAACGCAGGCGGCGCGCGATGCCGCGGTCCGCCGCTGGGTGCGCTATCCGCCGGTGCCGGCGCACCTGAGTCCGCAGGCCGAGCTGGGCCGGCGACTGTTCTTCGATACGGCGTTGTCCGCGTCGGGCCGGATGTCGTGCGCCAGTTGCCACGACCCCGCGCATGCCTATGGCCCGCCGGACGGTCGCGCGGTGCAACCGGGCGGCAGGGATCTGCGCCACGCGGGCACGCGCGCGGTGCCCTCGCTGCGCTACCTCGACGACACGCCGCTGTTCAGCCTCCACGCCTTCATCCCCGGCTCCGCGGATGCCGAATACGAAGGCCCCAGCGGCGGTTTCGACCATGATGGCGCGGCGGCCTCGCGCCAGCAGCAGGCGGCCGGGCCGCTGCTCGATCCGAACGAAATGGCCAATGCATCGCCCACCGCGGTGGTCGCCGCGGTGCGCGATGGCGCCTATGCGCGCGAGTTCGCGCAGGTCTTCGGCGCGGACGTGTTCCGGCATCCGCGGCAGGCGTTCGACGCCATCGGCGTGGCGCTGCAGGCCTTCCAGGTCGAAGACCCGAGCTTTCATCCGTACACCAGCAAGTTCGACGCGGTGATGTCCGGCCACGCCCGCTTCACGCCGCCGGAACTGCACGGCTACGCGCTGTTCAACGATCCGCGGCAAGGCAACTGCGCGGCCTGCCACATCGACGTGCCCGGCCCCGGCGGCCGGCCAGCGGCGTTCACCGACTACGCCTACGCGGCACTGGGCGCGCCGCGCAATCCGGCGATTCCGGCCAACCGCGACCCGCACTACTACGACCTCGGGCTGTGCGGCCCCAAGCGGCGCGACCTCGCCGCGCAGACGCCGTACTGCGGCAGTTTCAAGACGCCGACCCTGCGCAACGTGGCCACGCGCCACGTGTTCTTCCACAACGGCTACTTCCACACGCTGGACGCGATGATGCACTTCTACGTCGAACGCGACACCGACCCGCGCAAGTGGTACCCAGTGGTGCGCGGCCAGCTGCGGAAGTTCGACGACCTGCCACTCCGCTATCGCGCCAACGTCGACCGCAGCGACGCGCCGCTGGATCGCGCGCCCGGTGACAGGCCCGCACTCGACGCGCGCGAGATCGCCGACGTCATCGCCTTCCTGAAGACACTGGACGACGGCTATTCGGCGACGGCGGGCGGGCCGGCTCTGGAACGCGGTGCTCAGCGCAGCGGTTTGGCCAGCCGCAGCAGGTCGATGCCGTAGCCGGCGGCTTCGTACAATTTCAGGGCGCGCTCGTTGCCGGGGAAGACCGCCAGGGTCAGCAACTGGCACTGGTGGTCGCGTGCCCAGCGTTCGGCGTGGGCGAGCAGGGCGCGCGCCACGCCGCGGCCTTCGTGCATGGCGGCCACCGCGAGGTCGGTGATGTGGGCGTTGGCGCGGCCGGTGAAGGGGTCGGCGCTGCGCTGCAGGTGGATGAAACCGGTGCGCGCGCCAGCGTCGTCCTCGGCCACGAACAGGTGGCTGTTCGCCGCGTGCTCGTCCAGCTGCCGCTGCAGGCGTTCGCGGATGCCGGCCACGCAGGCGTGGCGCTGCCGCCATGCCGGCAGCGTAAAGCCGGCAAAGCGCGGCGCCAGCGACAGGATGAAATCGTCGTCGTCTTCGGCCAGTCGGATCAGCATGGGGCCTGCCGGTGGTGGGAGTTGCGGTGCATGGTGCCATGCGCCAGGCCGGGGCATCGTGGCCGGCACCGCGTTCGCATGGCTTTCACGCGGGCGAGGGCGTAGTGACGGCGGACGCCGCCCCATGAGGCGCGGCGAGGGCGTGCGTATGGGCCGTTGGGTGTGGCTGCTGCTGGGGTGTCTGTTCGTTGGCCTGTCGTCACCGGCGCGGGCCGGGGCTCCCGTGCCTGCGTCCAGCACCGTGCCGCTGGCCGCGCCGACGTCCATCCGCGTGGTCGGCGACAACAGCTATCCGCCCTTCCTGTTCGTCGGCGCTGACGGCCGCCTGCAAGGCTACGAGGCGGATCGGTGGAAGCTGTTCCAGGCGCATACCGGCATCCGGGTGGATCTGGTGCCGATGGACTGGGATGCGGCCAAGCAGGCGGTGCGCTCGGGCAAGGCCGACGTGATCGACCTGATCTTCCGCACCAGCGAGCGCGAAGCCTTGTACGATTTCTCCCCGCCGTATGCCGCCTTGCCCATTGGCGTCTACGTGGACGAGGCCATCCATGGTGTGCACGACGTGGCCTCGCTGCGGGGTTATTCCATCGGCGTCAATCGCGGCAGCGTGTGCGCGCGGCAACTGGCCTCGTTGGGCTTTGCCAACGTGCGAACTTACGACAATTTCGAGCACACCGTGCAGGCGGCGGTGCACGGCGACGTGCGCGCGTTCTGCATGAACGAGGAATCTGCCTGGCACTTCCTGCAGCAGGAAGCAGCGCTGGATCGCTTCAGTCGCGCCTTTGCGCTCAACACCGGGCAGTTTCACTGGGCCGTGCGCAAGGGCAACGCCGCCATGCTGCAGACGGTGGAGCGCGGCATGGCGCAGATCACGCCGGACGAACTGGCCGCGCTCAAGGCGCGCTGGCTGGATCGGCCCTTCAACGCCGCGCCCTACGCGCGTGCGGTGCTGCTGGCGTTGGCGGTGGTGCTGCTGTTGATGGCGCTGATGGCATTGTGGGTGTGGGCACTGCGCCGCAGCGTGGCGGCGCGCACGCACGAACTGCGTGCCGAGGAGCGCAAGCTGCGCGCGCTGTTCGATGCCAGCCCTGACGCGTTGTGGGTGAAGGATCGCGACGGCATCCTGCGCGAGTGCAACGACCGGGTGCCCGATCTGTACGGCGTGCCGCGCGAGCAGTTGCTTGGCCATAGCGGCGATGAACTCCTGCCGCCCGAGTTGGCGGCGCGCGTGCGCGCGATGGACGAGGAGGTGATGCGGCTGGGCCAGCATCGCGCTTACCTGCAGCCTGCGGTGGGCGGCGTTGCGCCGCGTCAGTACGAGGTGGTCAAGGTGCCGCTGAACGGTGCCAAGGGCGAAGTGCGCGGCGTGCTCAGCGTGGCGCGCGACATCACCGGGCGTCTGCGCACCGAGGCCGAGCTGCGGCTGGCCGCGGCGGCCTTCGAGACACAGGAGGCGCTGATGGTGATGTGGCGCGACCGCACAATACAGCGGGTCAACCAGGCCTTCGTGCGGCTCACCGGGTATGCGGCGGCCGCAGCGGTCGGACAGTCGGTGGAACTGCTGAGTTCGCGCCAGCACGACGCGGCGTTCTATCGGCAGGTGTGGGAGCAGGTGGAACGCGAGGGCGTCTGGCAGGGCGAGCGCTGGATACGCATCGAGCAAGGCCGGTCGTTGGTGGTGCGCATGACGATTTCGGCGGTGTGCGACGCCGCTGGCGAGGCGGGCCAGTATGTTTGTTCGATGATCGACCTGACTGGCGAGCGTGAGGCGCACGCCAGCGTCGACCATCTGACTTTCTTCGATGCGCTGACCGACCTGCCCAACCGCTATTTCCTGCGTGGCCGCCTGCAGCAGATGCTGGACGACGACGCGGCGCACGGCGGCGTGCTGCTGCTGGCCGGGCTGGATCATTTCAAGCGGGTCAACGAACTGCGCGGTCATGCCGTGGGCGATTGCGTGCTGATGCAGGTGGCACAACGCCTGCGCCAGTTGCAGGAGTCCGGCTGGGTGCTGAGCCGCTTCAGCGGCGACGCCTTCGTGCTGTTGCTGCCGATCCATGGCGAAGATGCGATGGCGCGACCGCAGCGCGCGCGCGACGGCGCACAGCGGGTGTGCGCGCTGCTGCGCGAGCCGTTTCCGTTTGACGACGGCACGGCGGTGGCGCTTACCGCCAGCATTGGCTGGACCGAGCTGGTGCCCGGCCAGGGCTCGCCCGAGGCCGTGCTGAAGGAGGCCGAGCTGGCGATGTATGGGGCCAAGGCGGCCGGCCGCGACCAGGTGCGCTGGTTCGAGCCGGCCATGCAGGCGGCGCTGGAGCGGCACGAGGCGCTGGCACAGGATCTGCGCCGCGCCATCGCCGACGACGCGTTGGAGTTGCACTACCAGACCCAGGTGGATCGGCAGGGTCGCCATGTCGGAGCCGAGGCGCTGCTGCGCTGGACGCGTGGCGACGGCGAGAAGGTGTCGCCGGCGGAGTTCATTCCGATCGCCGAGGAAAACGGGCTGATCCTGCCGCTGGGCGACTGGGTGCTGCGTCGCGCCTGCGCGCAGTTGACGGCCTGGGCCGGGCGGGGACGCCTGGGCGAACTGTCGCTGGCGGTGAATGTGAGCGCGCGGCAGTTTGCCCAACCGACCTTCGTGGATGGCGTGCGCGAGGCACTGGCGGCCACCGGCGCGGCGCCGAAGCGGCTCAAGCTGGAGATCACCGAGTCGGTGGTGATGGGCGACCTGGAAGAGGCCGCCTTCAAGTTGAGCCGCTTGCGCGAGCTGGGCATCCGCATCTCGCTGGACGACTTCGGTACCGGCTATTCCTCGCTTTCCTACCTGTCGTGCCTGCCGCTGGATCAGCTCAAGATCGACCAATCCTTCGTGCGCCATCTGGCCGAGGACGCCACCGATGCGATGGTGGCGCAGACCATCGTCGGCATGGGGCGGGGGCTGGGGCTGGAGGTGATCGCCGAAGGGGTGGAAACCACCGGTCAGCACGCGTTCCTGCTAGCGCAAGGCTGCGACGCCTTCCAGGGCTACCTGTTCGCCCGCCCGCTGCCGCTGGCAGCGTTCGAGGCCTTGCTGGGCGAGCGTTTCACGCGGGCATGATGGGCGCAAGGCGGCGGCCTGCTGCGCGAAAACGGCGGTCATTGGGTTCACCCGACTTCCTGATTCTCACACCGCGCGCCTTGCCAAGGGCGCCCGGCGGCGCCCTTGCGACTGGCCGTTCGTGATTGGGTTTCGAGGCCGAAAAATTTACCGCCTCTCAGCTGAAATCGGCTACGGTTGCGGTCATGCGCGGTGTGGCGTGCGTGGCGCCGCGCTCAAGCATCGGGGTCGACGGCCGACACGCCTTGGGGGCGCCAGGATTCTTGCGGAGCGTGTGCATGCGGCGATGGTGGCTTGCCTGGATGGCGTGGTGCTTGGGAGGCGTGGCCGCCATGGCCGCGGCGGCGCCGGCTGGCCCGCCGCCGCAGCAGCCGACGTCACCCGCGCCCGCGCGCATCCGCGTGGTGGGTGATGGCAGCTATCCGCCGTTCCTGTTCACCGATGCCGGCGGCAAGCCGCAGGGCTACGTGGCCGACATCTGGAAGCTGTTCGAGCAGCACACCGGCATCCCGGTCGAGCTGCGGGCCATCGAGTGGGATCAGGCCAAGCGCGAAGTGCTGAGCGGCCAGGCTGACGTGATCGAATCGATGTACCGCACGCCCGAGCGCGCGCGCGCGTTCGACTTCACCGAGCCCTATGCCGACACCACCACCAGCGTCTACGTGGATCGACGCATCCTCGGCGTGCGCGACATCGCCTCCCTGCGCGGCTTTCCGGTGGCGGTGGAGCGCGGCGATGCCTGCGAGGAAACCCTGCGCACACTGGGCATCGTCGACCTGCATCCGTACGAGGATTACCGGCAGGTCATCGAGGCGGTGGTCAAGGGCGACCAGCGCATCTTCTGCATGGAGGACGATCCGGCCAACTTCTACCTCTACCGATACCGGGCGCTGGACCGTTTCACCCGGGCCTTCACCCTGGGCAGCGACCGGGAACGCCGCGCGGTGCGCAAGGGCAATGTCGCGATGCTCGTCCTGGTAGAGCAGGGCATGGCCATGATCACGCCCGCCGAGCGCGACGCGGTGCGCAAGCGCTGGCTGGAAAGCCCCTTCGTCCTCAAGCCCTACGTGCGGATGCTGTGGATCGCGCTGGCGGTTGTCTTCGCGCTGGTTGCCGCGATGGTGCTGCTGGGGCTGTGGACGCGCTTCCTGCGCCGCACCGTGGCCGCGCGCACGCACGAGCTGCGCGCGGAGGAGCGCAAGCTGCGCGAAGTGCTGGACGCCAGCCCGTATGCCATGTGGGTCAAGCATCGCGACGGCGTGCTGCAAGACGCCAACGAGCGGTCCGCCCGGTTGTTTGGACGCGCGCGCGAGGCGCTGGTCGGCACCACCGACGACGAGCTGTTCGATCCGGTGGCCGCGGCCAGGATGCGCGCGCTGGATGCCAGCGTGCTGGCCGACGGCCAGCAATGTCGCGGCGAACTGTCGCTGGTGGACGACGACGGCAACATGCGGCAACTGGAAGTCATCGAGGTGCCGTTGCATCTGCCCGACGGCAGCGTGCGCGGCGTGCTTACCGCCGCCAGCGACATCACCGAGCGCCTGCAGGCCGAAAGCGAGCTGCGCCTGGCCGCGGCGGCCTTCGAGATGCAGGAGGCGCTGATGGTGCTGGCGCCCGACCGCACCATCGTGCGCGTCAACCAGGCCTTCACCCGCTTCACCGGCTATACGGCGGCGCAGGCCATCGGCCAGCGCTCGTCCCTGCTGCGCTCGCGCAACCACGATGCCGCGTTTTATCGGCAGATCTGGAGCCAGGTGCTGGACGAGGGCATCTGGCAGGGCGAACAGTGGGTTGGCGTGCGCCAGGGGCCGCCGCGGGTGGCGCGCACCACGATCTCGGTGGTGCGCAATGGTCGCGGCGAGGTGGGCCATATCGTCTGCTCGATGATCGACCTGACCGGTGAGCGCGAGGCGCATGCCAGCGTCGAGCGGCTGACCTTTTTCGACCCGCTCACCGAACTGCCCAACCGGCGTTTCCTGCATGGCCGCCTGCAGCAATGGCTGGACGACCTCGGCGCGCATGGTGGTGCCCTGCTGCTGATCGACATCGACCACTTCAAACGGGTCAACGACCTGCACGGACACGCCACCGGCGACCGCCTGCTGTCGCAGCTGGCACAGCGCCTGCGCCAGCTGCTGGAGGATGCCTGGGTGCTCTGCCGCTTCGGTGGCGGCAGCTTCGCGCTGCTGGTGAGCGGCGGCACGGATGGCGATACGCGGTCGCGGCCGGAGCTGGCGCGCGACGGCGCGGAGCGCGTGCGCGCGGCGCTGCGCGAGCCGTTCCCCCTGGGCGACAGTGCGCCGGCGGCCTTGTCCGTCAGCATCGGCTGGTCCGAGCTGGTGCCCGGGCAAGGCTCGCCTGAGACGGTGTTGAAGGAGGCGGAGCTGGCCATGTACGAAGCCAAGGCCGGCGGCCGCGATCAGGTGCGCTGGTTCGAGCCGGCGATGCAGTTCGCGCTGGCGCATCGCGAGGCGATGCTCGACGACCTGCGCCAGGCGCTGGCGGCCGAGGCGCTGGAGTTGCACTACCAGGCCCAGGTGGATCGGCAGGGGCGGGCGTTCGGCGCCGAGGCCTTGCTGCGCTGGACGCGGCCGGGCGGTGAGAGGGTGCCGCCGCTGGAGTTCATCCCGCTGGCCGAGGAAAGCGGGCTGATCCTGCCGCTGGGCAGCTGGGTGCTGCGCCAGGCCTGCGCGCAATTGGTGGCCTGGGCGGCGCAGCCGCACCTGGCCGGGTTGTTGCTGGCGGTGAACGTGAGCGCGCGGCAATTCGTGCAGGTCGGCTTCGTGGACGAGGTGCGCGATGCGCTGGCCGCCAGCGGCGCCAACCCGGCGCAGCTGGAACTGGAGATCACCGAGTCGGTGGTGATGGGCAACCTGGACGAGGCGGCCTTCAAGCTGAACCAGTTGCGCGCCCTCGGCATCCGCATCTCGCTGGACGATTTCGGCACCGGCTATTCCTCGCTCTCCTACCTGTCGCGCCTGCCGCTGGATCAGCTCAAGATCGACCAGTCCTTCGTGCGCCACCTCACCGAGGACGCCACCGACGCGATGGTGGCGCAGACCATCATCGCCATGGGTCGTGGGTTGGGCTTGCAGGTGATCGCCGAGGGCGTGGAAACGACCAGCCAGCGTGACTTTCTGCTGGCGCAGGGCTGCGATGCCTTCCAGGGTTACCTGTATGCGCGGCCGGTGCCGTTGGCGGAGTTCGAAGCCCTGCGGGGGGAACGATTCACGCAGGTGTGACGCGCGGGCGGGCAGGCTGCATGGTCTGGCCGTCCATACAGGCCGGGTGGCGGGCGATTCAAGGCCGGTGCGCCGCTGCCGACAAGCCATGGAGAGTGCAGGCCGCTGGCGCCTGCAGGAGTGCGTGCATGCGGCGGTGGCGGTTGTGCCTGACAGGTGGGTGTCTGGCGTGCCTGATGGCGCTGGCGGCGATGGCAGTGGCCGATCCGGCGCCGCCGGTCGGCGTTACTGCGCCTATCCGCGTGGTCAGCGACTTCAACTACCCGCCCTTCGTGTTCCTCGACGCCGACGGCAAGCCGCAAGGCTATGTGGTCGACCGCTGGAAACTGTTCCAGGCGCATACCGGCATTCGCGTCGACCTGGTGCCGATGGACTGGGTCGCGGCGCAGCAGCAGATCCGGCAAGGGCGTGCCGACGCCATCGACATGATCTTCCGCACGCCCGCGCGCGAGCCGCTGTACGACTTCTCCGCGCCGTATGCCACGCTGCCGGTGGGCATCTACGTGGATCGCCGCATCCATGGCGTGCGCGACCTGTCCACCTTGCGCGGCCTGCCGGTAGGCGTGGAGCGTGGCGATGCCTGCGCCGAGCGGCTGCGCGCGGCGGGGGTGACGGATCTGCGCGAGTTCGACGACTACCAGTCGCTCATCACTGCGGCGGCCCATGGCGACCTGCGCATCTTCTGCATGGACGACTACCCGGCCGAATACTTCCTGTACCGCGACTCGGCGCTGAGCCGTTTCGGCCGGGCGTTTCCGCTTTACCAGGCGCACCTCCGCGTGGCCGTGCGCAAGGGCAACGTCGCCATGCTGCGGACGATCGAGCGCGGCATGGCGCAGATCACGCCAGCCGAGCAGGCGGCCCTGCGCAGGCGCTGGCTGGAGCAGCCGTTCGTGCTCGAGCCCTATATGCGTGCCGCCAAATGGATGGCCGCCGCGGCGCTGGCGCTGGCAGCGCTGCTTGCGCTGTGGATCGGCACGATGCGCCGCCAGGTGCGTGCGCGCACACGCGAGCTGCGCGCCGGGCAGGGCCAGTTGCGCGCGCTGTTCGACGCCAACCCGGATGCGCTGTGGGTCAAGGATGGGCAGGGCATCTACCGCGACTGCAACGACCGCGTTTTCGAGGTGCTGGGCCTGGAGCGACGGCAGCTGATCGGCCATCGCGACGAGGAGCTGTTCGATCCGGCGCGGCTGGCCGCCATGCGTGCCATGGACGATCTGGCGCGGCAACAGGGGCGGCACACCTGCGTGCTGTCGATCGATGTCGGCGGCACGCGGCGGCAACTGGAGGTCACCCATGTGGCGCTGCCCGATGCGGCGGGCGCCGGCCAGGGCATCCTGGGCGTCGCGCGCGACGTCACCGAGCGCCTGCGGGCGGAGGCGGCGCTGCGCCTGTGGGGGCAGGCATTCCAGTACGCGGCCTTCGGCGTGGCGATCTTCGACGTGCGCAGCCGCTGCATCACCGCCGCCAACCCCACCTTCGCGCGCGAGCGCGGCTACACGCCGGAGGAGATGGTGGGCATGCCGGCGGACGAGTTGTACCCGCCCGACCTCGTGGCTTCGCGCGCAGCGCAGCGCGAGGCCTGCCTGCGCGACAAGCACACCCTGGTGGAAACCGAGCAGGTAACCCGCGATGGCCGCCGTTTCCCCGTGCTGCTGGACGTCTCGGGCACGCACGACGCGGACGGCACCCCCGAATCCGTCATCGTGCTGGCGCAGGACATCAGCGAGCGCAAGCGCGTCGAGAGCGCCTTGCTGCTCGCCGAGGCGGCGTTTGAGTCGCAGGGCGCATTGCTGGTGGCCGATGCCCAAGGCGCCATCCTGCGCGTCAACCGGGCCTTTACCCGATTCACCGGCTACGCGCCCGACGAGGTGCTGGGCAAGTCGCCTTCCATGTTGAGCTCGCCTTACCACCCGCAGCCCGCCGTGGCCGAGGTGCTGGCCGGTGCGCGCGCGACCGGAATATGGCAGGGCGAACGCTGGATCAGGCTGAAGAACGGGCAGATCAAGGTGGTGCGCAGCACGGTGTCGATCATGCGCGGCGGCGACGGCCAGGTCAGCCGCTACATTTTCGCGGTGGTCGATCTCACCGGCGAGCGCGCGGCGCACGAGAGCGTCGAGCGCATGACGTACTTCGATCCCTTGACCGACCTGCCCAATCGCCTGCACCTGCACGGCCGCCTGCAGCAGATGCGTGTTTCCGGCGTCGGCGGCGTGCTGCTGCTGATCGATCTCGACCATTTCAAGCGCGTCAACGACTTGCGCGGCCACGCCGAGGGCGACCACCTGCTCACCCTGGTGGCGCGCCGCTTGCGCCGGTTCGCCGACGGCGAACGCCTGCTTGGGCGCTTCAGCGGCGGCACCTTCGCGCTGGTGGTGCCCGTCCATGCGGACGGCGGCATGCCGCCGGCGGGGGTGGCCTGGGACGATGCTGGGCGGGTACGCGAGAGCCTGCGCGAGCCCTTCCGCATGCCGGATGGATCGACGCTGACGGTTACCGCCAGCATCGGCTGGACCGAGTTGTCGCGGGATCAGGAAAACCCGGCGGCCGTGCTGAAGGACGCCGAGCTGGCGATGTATCAGGCCAAGGCGGCGGGCCGCGACCAGGCGCGGCGCTATGAGCCGGCCATGCGCGACGCGCTGCTGCGCCACGAGGCGCTGGTGCGGGATCTGCGCGCCGCCATCGATGCGGACACGCTGGAGCTTCAGCTGCAGGGGCAGGTGGATCTGCATGGCCGCACTACCGGTGCCGAGGCACTGCTGCGCTGGACGCGGCCTTGCGGCGAACGGGTGCCGCCCAATGTCTTCGTCGCCTTCGCCGAGGAGAACGGCCTGATCCTGCCGCTGGGCGACTGGGTGCTGCGCCATGCCTGCACCCTGCTGGCGGACTGGTCGACGCAACCGGCGCTGCGCGGGCTGGCGCTGGCGGCCAATGTGAGCGCCAAACAGTTCGCCCAGCCCGGTTTCGTCGATGGTGTGCGCGCGGCGCTGGCCGCCAGCGGCGCCGATCCGCGACGGCTGAAGCTGGAGATCACCGAGTCGGCGATCCTGGACGACATCGACGAGGCCGCCGACAAATTGAATCGGTTGCGCGCCATGGGCATCCGCATCTCGCTGGACGACTTCGGCACCGGCTATTCCTCGCTGGCCTATCTTTCGCGCCTGCCGCTGGATCAGCTCAAGATCGATCAGTCCTTCGTCGCGCGCCTGCCCGACGACGCCAACGACGCGATGGTGGCGCAGACCATCATCGGCATGGGTCGCGGCCTCGGGCTGGAGGTGATTGCCGAAGGCGTGGAAACCGAGGCGCAGCGACGATTCCTGGCCGAGCAGGGCTGCGACGCCTTCCAGGGCTACCTGTTCGCACGCCCGCAGCCGCGCGACACCTTCGAGGCCGTCGTCGCGGGGCTGGCCAGCACGGCGGCGTGAGCCGTGTGCATCAGGGCCGGCGGATCGTGTGGGAGAAATCCTCGTCCGGGCCGCAGGCGCGCGCCTTGTCGCTGATGCGCGCCCGTGTCCGCCACTGCGCCAGCGACAGGCGGCGATCCAGCATGCCGATGTCGTACAGATAGCCGGGCAGATAGCCGGTGAGCAGCAGGCGCACGTCCCACGGCAGGCCGGGGCGCAACTGGCGCGCCATGCGGTGGACCAGCGTGGTGCAATTGGCGGTGGCCGTGTTGTAGAACGCCGGATGCGCCGCCAGCGTGTTGGCGGCGCGCACGTAGGACAGGAACAGCGCGCGCAGCGCCGCGCGCTCGAGCGTGAGCGGGTAGAGCTGCACGTCTTCGCCGCGCACGTTGCTGCGCACGCGGATCAGGTCGTCCTCCGGCGCGGCGACCAGGATGGTTTCAAAGTGCTTGAAAAAGCCACCCAGCGCGGAAAAGGCCTGGCCACGCTGCTTGCGGATCTCCACCGAGAACACCAGGTGGCGGCCATCGCTGAAGCCGAAGGAGAGCATGGCGTGGGCGATGGCGCGGTTGCCCCAGTGCGAGAGCACCACGTCGGCACTGGCGAGGCGGGTGAGGTCGCAGGTGGCGGTTTCCCAGCGGGCGTCGTAGTCGACGTCGCTGCGCCAGGCGAAATGGCGCACGTGGTGCAGGGTGACCGTGTTGCCGTGCACCTGGCCGGTCAGCAGGCAAGCCACGTCGTCGGCCCAATCGCGCGCATGGCTGGGCCGGACGGTCAGCCACCACACCAGGAGCAGGGCGTAGGCCAGCGCGTAACCGGCCAGCGGCCACTCGGCGCGGCGGAGCAGCGCCCAGCCGATGAGCGCGAAGGCGCCGCCCAGCCACGCTGCGGCGCCCAGTGCGCGCACCGCCCGTCCGCCGGGCAGGCGATACCACAACGCCAGCGCACCCCATGCGCCGGAGGCCAGCGCCAGTAGCGCGAGCAGCGTCAGCGCGAGTGCTTTGCCCAGCGAGCGGAGGCGGTTCGACATGCCGCCAGCCTGCCGCGCCGCGCCCGCGAAGGCAACGGCGCGACCGGCAGGTCAGGCCGGAGTGTCTTTAAGCGCCACGCCGTGGGCGCGATACATGGACATATCGCGCCCGATCGGGCATGTGCCGGCTTGGCCGGCGAAACCAAGCCCGGGCGTGCGCCGGGCCTGGTGATCCGAGCAACGCCGGGGAGGCGTTTTCGAGGTCAGGCGATGTTGGGGATCGTTGCCGCGCCGGCCTCGATCGCGGCCTTGTGCAGCAGCGTGCGCGGCAGGATGCGGGCGAAGTAGAACGTGGCGGTGTCGCGCTTGGCCTGCGTGAACGCCGCGCCGTGCGTGCCTGCCTCGGCGGCGGCCACGGCGCGGGCCTGGAAGTAGGCCAGGGTGACGTAGCCCGAGTACCACAGGTAATCCGTGGCGCTCGCGCCCAGTTCCTCCGGGTTGGCCTGCACGCGCTGGGCGAGCGAAAGCGTGAGTTCACCCCACTGCTTGAGCGCGGCACCCAGCGGCGCGACGAAGGCGGCGAGCTTCGCGTCGCCCGCGTGCGCCTTGCAGAACGCGCCGATCTCGGCGGCGAAATGCTTGAAGCCCACGCCCTGCAGCTGGAGGATCTTGCGGCCCAGCAGGTCGGCGGCCTGGATGCCGGTGGTGCCTTCGTACAGCGTGATGATGCGCGCGTCGCGCACGAACTGCTCCATGCCGTTCTCGCCGATGTAGCCGTGGCCGCCGTACACCTGCAAGGCTTCCTTGGTGCACTCCTGCGCCAGTTCGGTGACCACGCCCTTGGCGATGGGGATGAGGAAGGCCACCAGCTCACCGGCCGCCTTGCGCGTGGCCTCGTCGGCACCGCGCGCCTCGATGTCGGTCTGCAGCGCGGTGTAGTAGAGCAGGGCGCGCGAGGCTTCCACGCAGGCGCGCTGGGTCAGCAGCATGCGGCGCACGTCGGGCTGCACCAGCAGGTTGTCGGCCACCTTGTCGGGGAACTTCGCGCCGGAGAGCGCGCGGCCCTGCAGGCGCTCGCGCGCGTAGTTCAGGCTGTTCTGGTACGCGCGCTCGGCCAGCGCCAGGCCCTGCACGCCCACCGACAGCCGCGCGGCGTTCATCATGGTGAACATCGCCGACAGGCCCTTGTGCGGCTGGCCGATCAGATAGCCTTCTGCGCCGTCGAAGTTCATCACGCAGGTGGCCGAACCCTTCAGGCCCATCTTGTGCTCGATGGCGCCGGGGAAGGCGGCGTTGCGCGCGCCCAGCGAGCCGTCGGCGTTCAACTTGAACTTGGGCACGATGAACATGGAGATGCCGCGGCTGCCGGCCGGCGCATCGGGCAGGCGCGCCAGCACCAGGTGCACGATGTTCTCGGCCAGGTCGTGGTCGCCCGCGCTGATGAAGATCTTGGTGCCGGTGATCGCGTAGCTGCCGTCGGCGTTCGGCTCGGCGCGGGTCTTCAGGAGGCCCAGGTCGGAACCGGCCTGCGGCTCGGTGAGGCACATGGTGCCGGTCCAGCGGCCGGCCACGATGGGCTTCAGGTACTTGTCCTGTTGCTCCGCCGTGCCGTGCAGCTCCATCGCGTGGCAGGCGCCTTCGCTGAGCAGCGGGTACAGGCTCCACGACAGGTTGCCGCTCTGGAACAGCTCGGTGGTGGCGATGCCCAGCACGCCCGGCAGCGCCTGGCCGCCGAAGCTTTCCCGGGCGGTGAGGCCGGCCCAGCCGCCTTCGGCGAAGGCCTTGAACGCCGCCTTGAAGCCCTTGGGCGTGGTCACCGAGCGCGTGGCCTTGTCGTAGTGGCAACCCTCGGCGTCGCCGGATTCGTTGGTCGGCGCCAGCACCTGTTCGGCCAGCTTGCCGGCTTCCTCCAGCACGGCATCCAGCAGCTCGCGGCCGTGTTCGGCGCCGCCCTCAAGCCGGGTGAGCACGGCTTCGGCGCCCAGGAGGTCAAACAAGGTGAAACGCTGCTCGTCGAGCGGAGCCTGGTAGATGGTCATGGGATTTGCCTCCGGGGCTGCATGGGTGAGGGGTTAGCGAAAGGTGTGGGCAATGCCCGGCACCGGCGAGAGCCAGTCATGGCCGTTGAAATCGAAAGGACGCGGCTGCTTTTCCTGCTCGGGTTTGGCCAGCGTACTGCCGCTGATGCGATAGGCCAGCGAGCCCGGGCTGCCCTTGGCTTCCACCTGGGCCAGCGCCTTGCTCATCGCCGGCGTCGGCAGCACGGTGAGCGGCAAGGTGTCGCCGGCGAAGGCGGGGATGTCGCGCTGGAACGTGGCGTGCAGGCGCACCGGGATCAGCTCGGCCACCTGCAGCTGGCCATCGAGCGCGGTGAAATCCATGCCGGCGTAGCTGTTGTTCTGGATGCGCAGCGTGAGCTGCCAGGCTCCGTCGGGCCGCACCTGCAACTGCTGCACGCTGAGCGTGGGCGGAAACACGCTCTTGCGCGCCGGTCCGCAGGCGGTGAGGCCGGCGACCAGCGCGACGAGGGCGAGGCGGCGGAGCAGTCGTGGCATGGGGAAACCTCAAACGATTGTTTGAATCTTTACCCGTGGGCGGCGCGCGCGTCAATGCCGGCAGTTTCAAACGGCTTGGACACGCGGCATCATGTCGCGTTCCACGTCAAGTTCCCGTGCCATGACCCGACGCATCGCTGCCCGCCGCTCCCCCATCCATGGCAATGGCGTATTCGCCCTGGCCCCCATCCGGAAGGGCGAAGAGGTCATCCGCTACCGCGGCACGCTGATGACCCACGCCGAGGCCGATGCCATGTACGGCGATGGCGGTGAAAGCGGCCACACCTTCCTGTTCACGCTCAACGAAAGCTGGATCATCGACGCCAACCGCAAGGGCAATGCCGCGCGCTGGATCAATCACAGCTGCGCGCCCAACTGCCGCGCCGTGGTGGAGGAAGCCGCCGACGGCAATCCGCGCCACGACAAAGTGCTGATCGAAGCCATCCGCGCCATCAAGCCCGGCGACGAGCTCACCTACGACTACGGCATCACCCTCGACGTGCCGCACACCGCGCGGCTGAAGAAACTGTGGAAGTGCCTGTGCGGGTCGAAGCACTGCACCGGCACGTTGTTGAAGGCGAAGCGGTAGAAGCCTGGGCGAGCGCAGGGTGGTGGCTTGCCTGGGATGCGCGCCAACGGCCGCGATGCCGAGCTGGTTGATGATCCGAACCCTCACTAGAAGCAGCACGATGAACATGCACAACCCACCTCACCCGGGCGAAGTCCTGCGCGAATGGTTGGAAGGCGTGACCGTCACCGACGCGGCGGCGAAGCTGGGCGCTACCCGCGTGGCTTTGTCGCGCGTGCTGAATGGTGCGGCGGCGGTGAGCGCCGAAATGGACTTGCGCCTGTCAAAGTCGCTGGGCACGACGCCGGGTAGCTGGTACGCGATGCAGGCGAATTACGACATGTGGCAGGCGCAGCGCACGTTCAAAGCGAAGGTGAGGCCGATCCATACGCAAGCAGCCTGAGCGAGCCGCGATGTTCATGCGGGAAACGGCGCGGGCGCGACGGAGAGAGGTGAAGGCATGACAAGCGGCCGCTACGACCCCGTTCCTCTCGACGTGGAAGCCACGCACAAGCGATGGATGAAACAACCGGGCTATGCGGCAGCCTACGCGGCGCTTGAGATGGATTCGCCGCGCTGGACGAACTGCTGCGCACGCACAGGGCAGCGGGCACGCTGCAACGAAAAAGCCCATCCGGTGAAAGATGGGCTAAATCGCTGATTTGCATGGTGGCCGGGGACGGAATCGAACCGCCGACACGGAGATTTTCAACCGATACAGCGACGAAATTCGGGGCTGCTTCCACCCGTAAAAGCGCAGAATGGCGCCATTCTAGACGCCTGTCCTCCTCCCGTCCTCCTCCTGTCTCCCTCTCCATCCCTCTGTTACCCGGGACCACAGGGGGACCACAATCTTGGGTCACACCGGTACGAATGAGGTTCGTGGGGAAGGGGACAAATGGAGAACGGCAAGGAGATGTAGACCTGAGATGTCACCCGCCCGGTGTCCGTTTCCGACCCCAAAGCGGACACTTGGGTGACCGGCTTGCAAACCACAATGCTACTCAAGACTAGGTCGGGTGACTCTTCGGCAATCGATGGCTGTCGTTGTTCCACCTCATCGCGCGCGGCACTCCCAAGTGCATGGCACGGTTCGTTGAGACAGCCCGCGGCGCGCTTTTTAGCCAGTTCGTTGTCAAACGATAGGGCGCGTCAGGCGGCCGGCGTCACAAAGTCATCCCGCATCCGGAAAGCGGCGGAGGAGCCGCTCTCGACGAGCATGTCGAGCACATACAGGATGGCTTCGCGCAGGGCCAGATCGCGCTTGAGTTCCAGCGGCCTTGTGTAAACATGCCGCTGGAGAAGAACTTCAAGCATGAAGACGGTGTTGGACTCGCGCAGCATGTCGGCAGGATTTCCACGTCTGAGCGCGTTCGCGACGCGCACAAATGCGGCGGGCATAGAACGCTCGCCGATGTGGTAGAGGAAGCGGACGTAGCTGTCCAGAACGATCCAGACCGGCGGCAGCGCGTCGAAGAGCGCGTCGATGTTGTGAGCGTGGCCTTCCAGGCTCCGCCAGTGACGGATGTTATCCTTCCACCACAAAGTCAGGAAGATCGCCGAAAGTACTTCGCTGCCGTGCGGGTGTTCCCTGTCAAGATGCGCAAGCCACTTGGCGCGCTTGATTCTCTCCGCAAACAGGTCCCACAGGAACCAGTAATGCTGAGTATTGGGACTGCTGTCCTCGCTGCTGGTGAAACCCTGGATGACGCTGTGGACTTCGCGTGGATGCCGGTCAACCACATCGAGGATGGGCTGGAGGACTTGTTCGGCATCGGCATCTGACGCGCGCATCACAAATCGCTGAATGAGGTCGGATATCGCCTGCTCCCCGTGAAAGTCCCGGTCGCGCCGGTCGGGAGAACGGCTGTGGTCGCGGTTCCAGCAGTTGACGAGGTCTTCACTGGCGCGCCTATGCGCGGCCACGGCCAGAGGCTCGTTGGGCACCTGGCCGAGAATCGCGAGAACCTTCGCGTGCGCCTCGGCTCCGAATACCTCAGTGATATCGAACCTGATGTGCGCATCTTCGGCGATTGCCCCGTCGGTCCAGAACCGCCGGCGAATGTCTGCGGCCGTGGCGGAAGCGATCGTGTCCGGCGCGCGCCGCTTGTCGTAACGCTTCTTCTTCTCGGCGTTCCAGTCGTGATCGGCAAGCGCGGCTTCCGTCGCCATGGCGTTGGCGGAGCGAAGGGCAAGAGCGGAGTTCACCGCCCAAAACTTCTCGTCAATGCCATAGGTAGCGTACCAACGGACCTCGTTGATCGGATGGGTCAGCGCGGCGATAAGGGCTTGTCGTACGCGCGATGTCTGGGCTTCCGTCAGGGGATTGAGCAGGAGTCGCGGCACGACGAAAGCACACGGACGATCCGCGAGCATTGAGAACCGTTGCAGACGATCGATGGATCCCCATTGGTCTGCGTGCCTGAAGATCTCGGAGCAGATGACATCGATACACCAGTCTTTCTCTTCTGGCGACATCTCCTTCCAGTGATCGCGGACGCAGACGGCGGCGACGAAGCCAGGAGTGTTGTGGCTGTTGTCCGGATTTTCAGAGGCGCGGTCCATGCCCTGCGCACTTTCGAGCTTCTCGCGCCACTGGGCAGCGTCAGCAGAGCCGGAGTCGCGCTGGAAGATCTGGAGTCCCCAATTGTAGACACCTAGCCGGGCATTCATTTCGCCAAGCATCTTTGTGCTCTCGTCAATCAGTTGCCGCACTTCTGGAGCCGGAGGCTTGGGTTCGAGGCGGATGTAATTCTTCGAATGCTCCTCGCTGTCCGTCGCCGATGTCTCGTCCGCTGCGGGCTGGGTATCGGCCAAGTCGTACTGGCGGAAGTCCATCCGATGAAGGACGATCTGCCAGGAGAGTTCCGACCTGTTGCGCTTGTCCGGCGCAGGAAGTGCGGCGATGTAGCGGTCGATGACGGCGTGAACCCGCGGGGCCAGAGGACCGAGTTGCAAGTTTGCGATGGCCGATTCAAGATCCTGCCGACGGTGCGGCAGCGCATTCGACTTCTTACGCTCCTCTTCGTAGATCTTTTTTTCCACGCGCATGGTCGGGAATAATCCCGTGAGGCTCGAGGTCCGGCGCTCGTCGTTCATTCGACTTCGATCTAGCTCGACATAGTCCCGCACCGACAACAGCACGAGAAGAGCTTCGCCTGACCGATGAGGATTCGCGGCCGCCACACTTGCGACGACGGCTGCGAGCGAGGCGGAATCGCTACGCTGCAGGATTTCGAGTAATACCGCATCGAGTCCCTCGGGATGGGATTTGGCGTAGTCGAGCAGCCATTTCTCGAATGCCATCAGCAGCGACTGGAGCACATAGGGTCCGACGGCCATGCCGCGGTACAGGCCCCAGAGGCGGGGGTTCACCCACTGCTTCCGCGTCGTCTCATTCGCGAACGTCAGCTCGACTTCCCAAGCGGGTTCGAGGCGGTCGCCAAGACGCGGATGCGCGTACCACTCGGCACTGTGATTGAAGACCTGGATCAGGAACTCAAGACCCTTTCTCGGGTGGTGCGTGAGCAGGCTGATCCACGGCCCGCGGAAAGCACTGGCAGGGAAGAATTCCTGACGCAGGTGTTCCTTGATACCGAAGTAAAGGTCAACGTCGATGGATGAACGGAGGTAGGATTCCTCGCGCAGATACTCTTCCGTGGCGAGGAATGTATCCAGTGCAACAGAGATCAAAATGTCCGGCAGGTCGCGGGCAGCAGGTGCGCCGTCGAGACCCGCAAGAAGGATGTCGCGGAATTCCTCGGCAACGGGATCGCGCTGGCGTCCCTCCCTGATCTTCCCGCGCAGAACAGCTTCGAAGCGCACCGGATCGGCTTTCGGGAGCTTCGCAATGACCTTGAGAACGCGTTTGCGCGCATCGCCACCCCTGTAGTGGTCGAAGCTCGGAAGAAGCCAATAGGCAATGCCGGCGACATGTTCGGCTCCGTCGATGTCCGGTGCCCACCAGCTGATGCCGCGCACGGCATCCTCGATCAATGCGAGAAGCAGCGGTGCGTCTTGCGGTTCAAAGCTTTCAATGTTGCGGTGGACCAGTTTTACCACGGTTGCCCAGACTGCGCCGTCAGGCACGCTAAGGATCGAACTGTGGCCGCGCACGTCGGCAAGCCAGGCGGGCGACGTCACACAGGCAACGCGCAGGAGGTGGATGACCCGCTTGAGGATTGCGCGGTCATTGGCGAGCAGCTTGGCCTCGTGCCGCATTAGGAATTCGGAGGCAGACGGTGCCTTTAGCAGCGACACCAGCGTGTCGTCGCGGAATTGAGCGGGCACATCGGCCTGCGCGATGGCCGCGCTGAACAACCGGTCCGCAGCGGGCGCGTCACGGTCGACCAGTTCGGCAACCCACTTCCGGTAAGAGCGGCGTACTGCGGGATACGGGCCGATCGCGGAGGACAACGCTTTGAACGCAGTCTCATCCGCGAGGTGCTGTTCCTCGATCCACTGGAGGATGGCCCAGTCCTCAAGCACGTCGTGCGCCGTCGCGACGAGCAGAGGGTTGCTGTCCGGCGAAACAATGAGGGAATCCTGTTTCAGGAGGGCGATGGCTGCAGCATTGAGTCCGGTAGCGGGCACGTAGTCCGAAAGGGCACGCGCCCTGCGCACCGCCAGCTCCTGCAAGGCCTCTTCGCGCAGACGCGGCATGCCGTTGGTCGGACTGTGGTCCGCGCAAACGATCTGTCGCCAGAAGATGGCCCGGAAATCACGCTCGTTCTCTGGAAGCGGACGTCCCGCGTCCCAGGGAATCTGAAGTGCCTTGTCGATGAAGTACGGGTTGCGCAGGATCTCGCGCAGGGCCGGATTACCCAGCGGGACCGCCAGCGAAGGAAACGCCGTCTGGATCTCCTGCAATTCGGAGTCGTCGAGCGGCGGAACCTCGATAACTGCGTGGTCAATTCCCGCAGGCCGGAGGAAGCTGGCTTGCACCTGCTCCACGGAATAGTCGCGGCAGGTCATGACGATGCCGAGGCCGTTGTCGCCCTGGGCGAGCGTCATCAGATCACTGAAGGCGTCGCGCGTTGGCTTTTCAAGCAGACGTTCGACGCTCTCTATGACGAGCACCTTGCGACCCTGCGCGCCGAGAATGGCCTGAAGCTCTGTGGCGCGCGTCGGAATCTGACTGTTGTGGAGCGTTTCGTCGATGTGGGCGACGGCGAATTCCTCAACCCGGAACCCGAAGGCGAAGAATTCGCGGGAGAGAAAGGACACCGCTTCCTTACCAATGACGGACTTGCCGGTGCCGGCCGGACCCGTGATCAGGACGACCTGCTTCGCCTCGATGGCTGACAGCACCTTCTGGACGATGGCGGCGCGCCGCAGGTGGAAGGCGGGCCCAATTGTCGTGCGGATCTTCCGCAGCACGAACTCGGTGTGGTTCTTCAGAGCGGTCAGTACGCGCTGCTCGTACGCGCCCACCTCGTCGTAGGCCTGAACAAGGGCGCCTGGAAGGTCGGCGCGCTTCAGGCTGCGCGCGGCCGGTCCGGCCTCGCTGGCGAAGGTTAGCAGAGCGTCCCACGCGGCGGTCGCGCTCGCTATGGGATCTGGATCGGTTGACTTGAGGGCGAGAAGCGTCTTGATGTGCGCTTCGGTTTGTCGCGTGGTGGTGTGGAGGTCGAGGCTGAGGACATGGAGCACGCGCAGAAAGGGCCAAAGGTCCTTCGCCGTGACGGGGGTTCCTTCCAATGCGCTCACGATCTCGCAGAGCTCGGTACACTGATGAACGGACTTCTTCGAAACAAAGCCGCTCAGCAAGAGCCGCCGCTGGAACTCTTCGCTATCCGCCGCACCCCTGGCGCAGTCGAGCAGTCCAACGAAATCCTTGAGGAGCGTGCCCGTGCCGCGTAGCGTGACGAGGATAAGGCGATCGCGCTGGGGATTGAAAGGGTCGGCCTTCTTGAAATCTTTCCAGAAATCGCTGATGGCCTTTTTGCATTCATCGTCGGCAGCACTGATTGTAAAGCTTCGCTTTACCTGCCCGACGAGCCGCGCAGCCGTAACGCCTGCGCGCGCGCAGACGACCAGGAAGTCGTCCGTATTGAAGCCAAAATGCTCGGTCTGGAAATGGACATCGGTAACGCCGGTATTGGTCAAGATCGGCGGGATGCTGCGGACGAGCAGCTGCGCCAGCCAGTACGCCGCGACGTGTTGTTCGAAGAAAACGCCCTCGCCGCCCGTGGAGATCGGGCTTGAAACTCGGTTCTTGCCTGGGCCATCCATGCGATCCACCTCATAGCCTCACTGTTTCCAGGGTAGAGGGTAAGCGCTCAAGCCTAGCTCGCTATGACGTTCCCGCGCGAATGATGACACGCTCTGCTTCCTGTGGATTGGCGTAGATCACCTGCTGCTCCAGCGTGCGGAGCCCTTGGTCCTGGTATCGTGGATGGGTCAAAGGGGATGGGATCGAACCGCCGACACGGGGATTTCCAGGGGACGCGCTTGACGCAATTAGTCGCTGTATCCCTGCGAAGAAGTCCAGAGATGCGACACTCCTGAGACCTATCCTCCGCCTGATTCCCATCGGTTTTGGGGCCACGCCTGCGGATGCGATCCGTCGAGCTGGGGAGCACTTATCCGAGCTGGGGAACGGGGAGGGAACCACAGGGGGCCACAAACAAAAAAGCCCACCGGGTCTGGTGGGCTAAATCGTTGATTTACATGGTGGCCGGGGACGGAATCGAACCGCCGACACGGGGATTTTCAATCCCCTGCTCTACCAACTGAGCTACCCGGCCGGGTGTGGGACGATCAAACGCTGGCGCGTGGCGTGCGGTTGATGCGTGAGCCGCGCATTAGACCGGATGTGCCTGGCTTCGTCAAGGCTGCCGGTCAGGCTGCCGATCCGGCGGGGGGCTGAAGCCGGCGGCTTTGTCGAAGTCGCCGCCGAACAGGAATTTCTCCATCTGCTCGGTGAGGTACCGGCGCGATTTGGCTTCCAGCGGGTTCAGCCGGTATTCGTTGATGAGGGTGGTCTGGTGGGCCAGCCACTCCTGCCAGGCCTTGACCGAAATCTCGTGATAGATGCGCTGGCCCAGCGTGCCAGGCCAGGGGACGTAGTCGAAGCCCGGGGCGTCGATGCCGAGCTTGGCGCAGTGGACGGTACGGCTCATGGGGATTCCGGTGCGGCGGGCAGGGCGCGCAGTGTGCGTGGCGCCTCAGGGCGCGTCGTTGATCTTGAACAGGAGTTGGCGCACCGGGGCGGGCAGGCCCAGCGTGGCCCGCTCGCCGGATGTGCACCAGCGCAGGCCGGGATTATCGCCGACGCTGCTGGTGGCTGTCGCGCCATCGAACAGCAGCGGTTCGATGGCCAGGCGGTAGTGGCTGAAGACGTGGGTGAACGGGGCGAGCGGCTGGGCGTCGTCGATGCGCGCGAGCTGACGCGCAAGACGCCAGGCCGCGTCGATGTCGGTGGCTTCGGGCAGGCTCCACAGACCGCTCCAGACGCCTTGCGGGCCGCGTCGTTCCAGCAGCACGCGGCCGTGCGCGTCGCGCAGCAGCAGCATGATGGTGGCGCGGCTGGGCAGGGTCTTGCCGGGCTTGCGGGTGGGCAGCTCGGCGGTGCGGTCGTCGCGGCGGGCGACGCAGTGTTCCGCCAGCGGGCAGGCCGCACAACGCGGCCGGGCGCGGGTGCAGACGGTGGCGCCCAGATCCATGATGGCCTGGGTGTAGTCGGCCACGCGCGCGGCAGGGGTGTGCGCGTCGGCGTGCTGCCAGAGCTGTTTCTCCACCGCGCTTGCGCCGGGGTGGCCGTGGATGCCGTGCCAGCGTGCCAGCACGCGCTTGACGTTGCCGTCCAGGATGGGAAAACGCAGGCCGTGCGCCTGGGCAAGGATGGCGCCGGCGGTGGAGCGGCCGATGCCGGGCAGGGCGGCGAGCGCGTCGAAGTCGCGCGGCAGTTCGCCGCCGTGCCGTTCGACGCAGAGCTGCGCGGCGCGGTGCAGGAAGCGTGCGCGGCGGTAGTAGCCAAGCCCCGACCACAGTGCGAGCACCTGGTCCTCGGGCGCGGCGGCCAGCGCGCGCAGGTCGGGCAGCGCGGCGACGAAGCGCTCGAAATAGCCGGTGACGGTGGCAACCTGGGTCTGCTGCAGCATGATTTCGGAGAGCCACACGCGGTAGGCGTCGCGCCGGCCGTCGGCCAGCGCTTGCTGCCACGGCAGGTCGTGGCGGCCGTGGTGGTCGAACCAGGCCAGCAGGGTGGCGGCGAAGGGGTTCACTTTGCCGTGGCGGGTGGAGCCGTGCTGCTGGCCACCGCTGGCACATCGTCGCCGGCATGGACGCTGAGGCCTTCGACGTGCAGGCCGCTGAGCTGCAGCTTGGCGATCTCCACGCTGCCGCTGCCGGGGGGCAGCCTGGGCAGCGGGTCGGTGGCGCCGGCGGACTGATGGCCGGCTGGCGCGGCGAGCTCGTTCCACCAGTGGGCCAGCGCCAGCGGTGGCAGGCGCAGGTCGGCGTGGTTGCCGGGGCCGTCGAGCTGGAGATGCAGCAGCAGCGGGTCGGATTGGTTGGCTGGGCTGAGCGCCACTCGCACGATGTAGTTGCCGGCATCGGCGTGGTCGAGCTTGCCGCCGAGTTTTACCGTGGCATTGGCGCCGCCGCGCCAGCTGGCATCGCCTTCGAGCGTCAGCGTGGCGCTGCTGCCTTGCGACAGGTGCAGTTGGATGTTGTCCACCCGCAGGGCCTGGTCTTGCAGGCGTGGCGTGGCGGACAGGCGCAATCGCAGCGGGGCGCCCGCGGCTGTGCTGGCCGAGGCTTCGAGCGGGAAAGGCTGTCCGGGCGCCAAGGTGCCGGCGGTGAGGCTCACGTTGTCGAGCAGCAGGCGGTCGCCGTGCACCACGCTGCCGTGTTCGACCCGGATGCCGGCATCGATGCGTGGGATCGTGGGTGCGAGATTTTCCGCGCGCGGCGGCAGGGCGGCGAGCCAATCCTGCAGGGCGTCCAGATCCACCCGGGGCGCGTCCACTTCCATCCGCGCGATGGCGGTGGGGCCGCCCAGCAAGGTGCGCCACGGCAGCACCAGCCGGCCGTGCGAGGCCAGCAGGATGGGGCGGCTGGCGCCCTTGGCGTTGAGCGTGATGCCGGAGAGTTCCAGCGCGGGGCGCGGGAACAGGGTCGGGCTGGCGGGGCTGTCGAGGTTGAGTGCGAGGCCGACGTCCTGCGCCTGTTGCTGCAGCAGAGTGGTGAAGCGATCCGGCTGCAACAGCAGATACACAGCGACGAAGGCGGCCAGCAGCGCGGCAAGCGCCAGCATGCCCGCCACGATCAGCCAGCGGCGCGCCCCGTGCAGCATGTCAGGCCTGCTCAGCCATGGGCGGGCAGCAGGCCGTCGACGAAGGCCGCGGCGTCGAACTCACGCAGGTCGGTGGCGCTTTCGCCCAGTCCCACGTAGCGGATCGGCAGGCCGAACTCGCGTGCCAGTGCGAACACCACGCCGCCCTTGGCGGTGCCGTCGAGCTTGGTCACCACCAGGCCGGTGACGCCGACGATCTGGCGGAACTGGCGTACCTGGCTGACCGCGTTCTGGCCGGTGGTGCCGTCGATCACCATCAGCACTTCGTGCGGCGCGTCGGCATCGAGCTTTTTCAGCACGCGGGCGATCTTGCCCAGCTCGTCCATCAGCCCGCCCTGGGTGTGCAGGCGGCCAGCGGTGTCGGCGATCAGCACGTCGGCGCCGCGCGAGCGCGCGGCCTGCAGCGCGTCGAAGATCACGCTGGCGGCATCGGCGTCCTGGCCTTGCGAGATCACCGGCACGGCGTTGCGCTCGCCCCAGGTCTTGAGTTGTTCGACCGCGGCGGCGCGGAAGGTGTCGCCGGCGGCCAGCATCACGCTCTTGCCCTCGTCGCGCCAGCGGCGGGCGAGCTTGCCGATCGTGGTGGTCTTGCCAGCGCCGTTGATGCCGACAGTGAGCACCACGAAGGGTTGGCGGCCAGCGACTTCCAGCGCGCGTTGCACCGGCTGCAGCAGCGCGATCAACGCTTCGCGCAGCGCGTTGCGCAGGGCGTCGGCGCTGCTGAACTCGCGCTTGTGCATGCGCTTGCGCAGATCCTCCACCAGCGCGGTACTGGCTTCCACGCCGACGTCGGCGGTGATGAGGGTGGTTTCCAGCTCGTCCAGCAACTCGTCGTCGAGCTTGGGGTTGCGGCTGAACAGCGAGCCCAGGCCGCGACCCAGTGCGCTGCCGGCGAGGCGCTCGCGCCAGCCGAGTTTGGCCGGGGCGGTGGCGGCGGCGACTTCGACCGGCGCGGGCGGAGCGGGCGCCGCTGCCGCTTCCTGCGGCGCGTCGGCGACCGGCGCCTCGGGCGGCTGTGCCGGGGGCGGGGTGTCGGCGGGCTTTTTCTTCCAGAACGTGAGCATTGCGCGGGCGCATCGGGGACAATGGGCGGCATGCTAACACCGACACCCGTACCGGCCGCTGAGCCGTGGCCAGCCTCGTGAATGCGCGTGCCGGGCGTATCCGCATCATCGGCGGCAGTCTGCGCAATTCGCGCCTTGAAGTGCCCGGGCTGGCCGGCCTTCGCCCCACGCCCGAGCGCGTGCGCGAAACCCTGTTCAACTGGCTGGCGCCAGCGATCAACGGTGCGCGCGTGCTCGACCTGTGCGCGGGCACCGGCGCGCTGGGCATCGAAGCGCTGTCGCGCGGCGCGGCTTCGGCCTGTTTCGTGGAGCCGGAACCGCGTGCGGCGCAGGCCTTGCGCGACAATCTCGCCCGGCTGAAAGTGAGTTGCGGCGAGGTGGCTGTGAGCACGGCGCAGGTCTTCCTGCGCACCGCGCCGCGTCCGTTCGATCTGGTGTTGCTCGATCCGCCCTTTGCGCTCGATGCGTGGGCGGCGCTGGCCGATGCGCTGGAAGCCGGTGGCTGGCTGGCCGCGCGGGCCTGGGTTTACGCGGAATCGCCGCGTGATGTGGTGCCGGTGCTGCCAATGCGCTGGGCGCTGCACCGCGAGGGGCAGGCGGGCGAAGTGCGTTACGCGCTTTATCGGCGCGCAGGTGTCGAATCGGGCGGCGTTGCCTTGACAGGCTGTTGAGAAACAGCCTGATAGGGCGATCCATGGATGGATCGCACGCCGGGCAAGCACGCAAATGCTTGATCGGCGGAGCAGCGTCCGGACATGCGCCGGACGCGGCGAGTTGAGAAAGTGCAGGAAAGCACTTTCTCAACACCCTGCTAAGCTAAGGCTTGTTTCCGCCGCCCTCCGTGCCCGTGAATCCTCCCGCCGCCAATCCGCGCCTGGCCGTGTATCCGGGCACTTTCGATCCCATCACCAACGGCCACGCCGACCTGGTGTCGCGCGCCGCGCCGTTGTTCGAGCGGGTGGTGGTGGCGGTGGCCGAGAGCCCGAACAAGGGCAAGGGGCCGGGTTTCAGCCTGCATGAGCGCATTGCGCTGGCGCGCCTGGCGCTGGCCGATCTATCCAATGTGGAGGTGCGCGGCTTCGACTGCCTGCTGGCCAATTTCGTCGATCAGATCGGCGCTGGCGTCATCATCCGCGGCCTGCGGGCAGTGTCGGATTTCGAATACGAGTTCCAGCTCGCCAGCATGAACCGGCATCTGATTCCGCAGGCCGAGACCTTGTTTCTTACCCCGGCCGAACAGTACAGCTTCATCTCTTCCTCGCTGGTGCGCGAGATCGGCCGCCTTGGTGGCGATATCTCCGGCTTCGTGCATCCGGCGGTGCAGCAGGCCATGCGTCAGCGCTGGCACAAGGGCCGCAGCGGCCTCCCCACGCAACCCGAAACCGAAGGTGACCACCATGCGTAAGTTCGTTCTCATCGCCGCCGTCGCGCTGGCTACCGGCCTCGCCCTGGGCGGCTGCTCCAAGCAGGCCGACGACCAGGATCAGGCCGCTGCCGCACAGCAGGCCAAGGCAGTCGCCAAGCCCGCCGATGTCAACGACGCCAAGGCCTGGCAGGCCTACCTCGGCCCGCTGGTGCAGAAAAACCTGCAAGGCATGGCGGCGCAGCAGCCCTACGTGTACTTCATCACGCCGGGCCAGAGCGACGACGACAAGGCGCAGAACGACCGCCAGCTGCAGAACGTGCAGGACACCGTGGCGCGCGGCGTGACCCCGGGCAACCTGCTGGCCTTTGCCGGCCCGGTGTCGGCCACCACGGCCGATCTCGTCGTGGCCGCGTTCAAGGACGTGCAGGCCGGCACCTTCAAGGGCTCCATCGTGCTGTTCATCGGCGACCAGGCCGACCAGCAGCGCGTAGCCGACGCGATCAAGCCCTCCGGCGCGGAATTCCGCTTCGTGGCGATGTGAGGAATGCGGGGACGGTGCGGCGCCGCCGCCCGTCCCCCTGTCGTCATGTCGTTAGTGATCCTCGACACCTGCGTCAACTGCGACGTCTGTGAGCCGGCGTGCCCCAATCAGGCGATCTCGCTGGGCAAAGAGTTTTACGTGATCGACCCGGCGCGCTGCACCGAATGCGTGGGGCACCACGACGAGCCGCAGTGCGTCGTCGTGTGCCCGGTCGAATGCATCGTGCTCGATCCGGGCAACCCCGAATCGCGCGAAAAACTGGAACGCAAATACCGCCAGCTCACCGGACTGGAGTCCGCCGGATGAAGTTCTCCCTGCGCGTGCCGACCCTGCTGCTGGCCTTGCTGTTGGCCGGCAGCGCGTTCGCTGCCGCCGATGCGCCGGCGCTTGCGGCGACCACGCAGCGTCCCGGCCACGCCGGCATCGCCAGTGCCAGCGGCTATGCCACTGACGCTGGTTTCGCGGTGCTGCACGAAGGCGGCAACGCCTTCGACGCGGCCGTGGCGGTGGCCGCCACCCTGTCGGTGGTGGAGCCGCAAAGCTCGGGCCTGGGTGGCGGCTTCATGGCGACGCTGCACATCGCCAAGACCGGCAAGGACGTGTTCATCGACGCGCGCGAAACCGCGCCGATGGCGGTGAACCCCAAGGATTACCTCAATCCCGACGGCACGCCGAACCGTGACGCGGCGCTGAAAGGCCCGCTGTCCGCCGGCATTCCCGGCGAGCCGGCCGGGTTGGTGCTGCTGGCACGGCGTTACGGCAAGTTGCCGCTGGCCAAGTCGCTGGCGCCGGCCATCCGCATCGCACGCGAAGGCTTCAAGCCCGATCCGCGCCTGCTGCACGCGATTGCCGGGGAACAGAAGAACCTCGAGCGCTGGCCCGCCTCCGCCGCCAAGTACCTGCCGGGTGGCAAGCCGCCGGCAGTGGGCGCGATCTGGCGCGATCCGGAACAGGCGCGCGCCTGGGAGCTGATCGCCGAGCAGGGCGACGCCGGCTTCTATCACGGTGAGACGGCGCAGAAGCTGGTGGACGCGGTACGCGCCGCCGGCGGCAACTGGACGCTGGCCGACCTGGCTAACTACCGCGCCAAGGAACGCACGCCGATCGTCGTCGACTACCAGGGTTACCGGATCGTCACCGCGCCGCCACCATCCTCGGGCGGCGTGGCGATCGCCGAGATCCTCGACATCCTGCGGCCCTACGACCTGGGCAAGATGGATGAGGCGCACCGCGTCCACTACATCGTCGAGGCGATGCGCCGCGCGTTCCGCGACCACAACGACTATCTCGGCGACCCCGACTTCGTGTCGATGCCGCTCGCGATGCTGCTGTCGCCGTACTACGCCGACGGCCTGCGCCAGGGCATCCTGGCCGACCAGGCCACGCCGTCCTCCATGCTTCCGCACGGGCCGGCGCACGATCCGGGCATGCATACCACGCATTTCTCGATCATCGATGCGGACGGCAACATGGTGGGCATCACCTCCACCGTGAACTACATCCTGGGCTCCACCTTCGTCGCCCAGGGCACCGGGGTGCTGCTCAACGACGAGATGGACGACTTCGCGCTGGTGCCGAACCAGCCCAACGTCTACGGCCTGCTCGGCAGCAAGGCGAACGCGCCGAAGGGTGGCAAGCGCATGCTCTCCTCGATGTCGCCCAGCCTCGTGCTGGGCAAGCATCGCAGCGCGGTGATCGGCTCGCCCGGCGGCTCCACCATCATCACCCAGGTGCTCGAAGGCATCCTGCATTTCATCGACGGCGACAGCGCGCAGCAGATCGTTGCCGCCAAGCGCTTCCATCACCAGTTCCTGCCCGACGTAGTGGACGTGGAGGACGGCGTGTTCGACGCCGCCACCAGCACGGAGCTGCAAAAGATGGGCTACACGCTGAAGCCGCGCGGGCCATGGGGCTTCATGAACGTGGTCACCTGGAACCACCAGACCAACACGCTGGATGCGGCCAGCGATCCGCGCCATCACGATGGCCTGGGCAAGGTGGAGTAGGGCATGGGACGCTTCGCGCTACCAGGCAATGCGCGCGGTCGTGGCGGCTGCGCGGGCGAGCGGATCGCACAGCACGGGGCGATCGCCTGATGCGGCCCGAACGCCTGCTGGCCTGGCGCGTGCCGCTGGCCATTGGCCTCGGCGCCTTGTGCTTGCTTCTCGGGCTATGGCTCGCCCTGTCCACCGAGCGCGGTGAACTGGCCTGGCAGGACGCGCTGGCGCGCCATGGCGGCGCGGTGGTCGACCTGGGCCACGCCGTGGAGCCGGCCGACGGCATGCAAGGCCGGATGGTGCGCATCGCCGGCACGCCGCGCGTAGTGGAGTCGCCCTACGACGCGGACTTCAACCAGCAGGCGGCCACGGCCGTGCTGACCCGCCATGTGGCGATGTTCCAGTGGCGCGAGCTGCACCTGGGCAACGACATCACCTATGAGCAGGACTGGGTCGACCATCCGGTGGATTCCAGTCACTTCGCGCAGCCGCGTGGCCATGCCAACCCCGGCACCTTTCCCATTCGCGGCGCGCAGTTTGTTTCCGGCAGCGTGCAACTGGGCGGTTACACGCTCTCCCATGCCCTGGTGCGCGCCCTGCCGGGCAGCGGGTCGGTGCCGCTCAACGTGAAGGCCGTGCCGGCGAATTTCGCCGCCACCTTCAGCGGCTACGACAACGCCCTGGTCACCAGCGACCGGCCGGGACATCCGGAGGTGGGCGATCTGCGCGTGAGCTGGAGCGGCGTGCCGACGCAGGAGGTGACCGTGCTCGCCCGCGTCGACGGCGGGCAACTGGTGGCCGTGTCCAACGTCGCCGACGGGCAAGGCTACGAGGTCAACGTGGGCGACAGCGCGCTGCTGGACATGCGGCCGGACATGGCGGCGCAACCCTCGCTGGTATGGCTGCGGCGCATCCTCGCCGTGCTGCTGGCGGCGCTGGGCGCAGGCCTGCTGCTGGGGCGCGGCGCGATGTGCTTCGATCCGCTGCGGGCGCTGGGTGGCGGGTTGCTGGCGGTGGGCGTGGCCGCCGCATTGCCGTGGCTGGGGCATGGCTGGTTGGCCGCCACCGCGTGGCTGGCCCTAGCGCTGGCGGGCGCTGCGTTGCTGGCGTGGCGTTGGCGCGCGCGGCGGTCTGCCGCCTGATGCTCGTTGTGGCGAGGCCCGGGGGCGCTGCACGGTGGCCGCGGCGACGGGCTGTTTCACCGGCCCTCACACTGCGGAGCCGTGCTCCAGCAGCCACAGGCCGGCGAACAATTTAGGATCGACGGAATAGCCTTCCGCCGCCCGCGCGAACAGCCAGGTGCCGGCGTCCATGCGGGGAATTTCGTGCACGACGATGTTCTCGCTGGCGTCACCGCCACCTGCGCCGACCTTGACGAGGTCGAAGGCGCGCACGTAGGCGATCATCTCGGTGCTCATGCCGGCCGAGGACGGCCCCTGGTGCAGGAAGGACACGCGACCGCAGCGCCAACCGGTTTCCTCCTCCAGCTCGCGGCTGGCGGCCAGCAGCATGCCCTCGTCCTCCTGGCCCTGGAGGTCGCCGACCAGTCCGGCCGGCATCTCGATGGTGCGCGCCTGGATCGCCACGCGGTATTGCTCCACGAACAGCACGCGATCCTCCGGCGTCAGCGCGATCACGATGGCAGCGCCGCTGGGGTTGTTGCGTTCGGCGTATTCCCAGCGGCCGCGCTTGCACAGGCGCAGCCAGCGGCCCTGATGGAGGATTTCCACCGGAGCGTCGGCGTCGGCCGGTCGTGGGTAGTCGCGGGGATTCATCAGTACGTGCGCTGCACGGAGTGATCCGCCAGCGTGGCCAGCGCGTCGCGATACTTTGATGCGGGCAGGGCGGCGAGCGCCTCGTGCGCCGCCGCCGCATGCGCTTCGGCGCGCTCGCGCGTGCGCTGCAGCGCGCCCGAGTCGCGGATCGCGGCAACGATGCGATCCAGCGAATCCAGCCCGCCGTGCTCGATCGCGTGGCGCAGCGAAGCGGCCTGTTCGGGCGAGGCGCCCTGCAGCGCATAGATCAGCGGCAGGGTGGGTTTGCCCTCGGCCAGATCGTCGCCGATGTTCTTGCCCAGGGTGTCGGCGTCGCTGGTGTAGTCGAGCAGGTCGTCGGCGATCTGGAACGCGTAGCCCAGCTGCATGCCGTATTCGCGCAGCGCGGCAACCTGCTCCGTCGGCAGGCCGCCGAGCAGGCCGCCGAGTTCGGTGGCGGCGGCGAACAGCACCGCGGTCTTGCGCTCGATCACCGTGAGGTAGGCGGCCTCACCCACGTCGGCGTTGCCGATGTTGAGCAGTTGCAGCACCTCGCCCTCGGCGATGGTGTTGGTGGTGTCGGCCAGGATGCGCATGACGCGCATGTCGTCCAGCTCCACCATCAGCTGGAACGCGCGCGAGTAGAGGAAGTCGCCCACCAGCACGCTGGCGGCGTTGCCCCACAGCGCGTTGGCGGTCTGGCGGCCGCGGCGCAGGCCCGATTCGTCCACCACGTCGTCGTGCAGCAGGGTGGAGGTGTGGATGAACTCGATCACCGCCGCGAGCTTGACGTGCTCCTCGCCGTGGTAACCCGCCGCGCGGGCGGCCAGCGCATGCAGCATCGGTCGCAGCCGCTTGCCACCGCCGGCGATGATGTGCTCGGCGATCTGGTTGATCAGCACCACGTCGGAAGCCAGCCGCGCGCGGATCAGCGCGTCGATGCGGCGCATGTCGGCGTCGGCGAGCGCGCGCACGGCGGCGAAGTCGGCGGGGCGTGGGGCGTCGGCGTGGATGGAGTTCATGAGGCGGCTGGTCGGGAGTCCGGGGAATTATAGGGGGCGGCTGCGATGGCCGCGCGGCACGGAGCGATGTGCCGAATGTCATGTTGGTGCCGCGATGGGGGCGTCGTATGGTGGGTGGTGCGCCACATAACATTCGGCGCGTCAAGAACTTGCGGTCACGCGCCAGCCCCGGCTGGGCATTCAACTGGACATGGAGAACACAGGATGAAACTTCGCGGCAAGCTCAGCCCCATCGCCTTGGGAACCCTTCTCGCCCTCGGCCTCGCCGCCCCCGGCGCACCGGCCCATGCCGCCGATGCGCCGACCGCGCGGCCGGCCGGCAACGTGACGCGCGCCACGCTGGCCAACGGCCTGCGCGTGGTGATCGTGCGCGACGCGCTGGCACCGATGGTGACCACGCAGATCACCTACCTCGCCGGCAGCTACGAGGCGCCTGCGGGCTTCCCCGGCACCGCGCACGCGCTGGAACACATGATGTTCCGCAACTCCACCGGCATGACCGGCGCGCAGTTGAACGAGATGACCGGCAAGATGGGCGCGGAGAACAATGCGTTCACCACCAACGACGCCACCCAGTATTTCTTCATGGCACCTGCGCAATATCTCGACGTGCTGCTGCACATCGAGGCCACCCGCATGCGCGGCGCGCAGCTCACCGACAAGGATTGGGGGCTGGAGAAGGGCGCGATCGAGCAAGAAGTCTCGCGCGACATTTCCGACCCCGGCTACCTCGCCTTCCAGCAGGCCGAGCGCAGCCTCTACGCCGGCACCGGCTACGCCGAGGATGCGCTGGGTTCGCGGCCGACTTTCGACGCGACCACCGGCAAGGTGCTGCAGGGCTTTTACGACAAGTGGTACGTGCCGAACAACGCGATCCTGGTGATCGTCGGCGATGTCGACGCGCAGGCGGCACTGGCCAAGGTGAAGGAACTCTTCGGGCCGATCGCCAAGGGCGACGTGCCCGTGCGCACGCCGGTGAAGCTGGCGCCGTTCCAGCCGCAGACCATCGCCAAGACCACGCCGGACGCCACCGGCTCGGTGCAATACCTGTTCCGCGCGCCGGGCCAGCAGTCGCAGGACTACGCGGCGTATCAGGTGCTGCTCAAGGTGCTGGGCAACTCGCGCAGTGAGCTGTCCGGACTCGCCGCGCAGGGCAAGGTGCTGTCGGCGGACGCCGGCAGCCAGCCGTTCGTGCACGGCGGCATCGGCACCATCGAGGTCGGCTTCCCCAAGGGCGGCGACGCCAGGCAGGCGCAGGCGCAGCTCGAGCGCGCGATGGCCGACCTGCTCAAGCACGGCGTGCCGGCCGACCTGGTCGAGGCGGCCAAGAAGCAGGAGCAGGCACAGTACGAATTCAGCAAGAACAGCGCGATGAACCTCGCCGAGCGCTGGTCGCGGGCGCTGGCGTGGCAAGGGCTGGATTCGCCGCAGCAGGCGTTGGACAACATCCTCGCGGTGACGCCGGCCGACGTCGACCGGGTGGCGCGCGAGTACCTCAAGCCCTCGCAGCGGCTCACCGTGGTGCTGACGCCCGACCCGAACGGCAAGCGCCCACCGGACAGCAACGGCTTCGGCGGTACCGAGAAATTCGGCGGTGACGACAAGCTCGATGCGCCGCTGCCGGCGTGGGCGGCCCAGCCGCTGGCGCAGCTGCAGATGCCGCATTGGACGCTGGCGCCGACCACCATGAAGCTCGCCAACGGCATCACCCTGATCGTGCAGCCCACCGACGCCAGCAAGACGGTGACGGTGCAGGGCCGGATCGACAGCAATGAAGACCTGCAGGCGCCCAAGGGGCAGGAGGGTGTCGGCCAGCTGCTGGCCTCGCTGTTCGACTACGGCACCACCACGCTGGATCGCGCGGCCTTCCACCGGGCGCTGGACGGCATCGCCGCCACCGAGACCGCCGGCAGCAGCTTCAGCCTGGCGGTGCCCAGCGCGAACTTCGACCAAGGCATGCGGCTCCTCGCCGACAACGAACTGCATCCGGCCTTGCCGGCGAAAGCCTTCGGCATCCAGCAACAGACGCTGGCGCGCACCCTGGCCGGCGAGCTGCAGTCGCCGCAATACAAGATGTTCCACGCCTTGTACAAGGGCATCTACCCGGCTGGCGATCCGGCGCTGCGCGAGGCCACGCCGCAGACCGTGGGCGCGCTCACGCTGGCCGACGCCAAGGCCTATTTCGGCCAGGTCTATCGCCCCGACATGACCACCCTTGTGGTGGTGGGCGACGTGACGCCTGCGCAGGCCAAGGCCACCGTTGAAAAGTACTTCGGCGCGTGGAAGGCTGCCGGCCCGAAACCCGATGTGGTGGCGAAGCCGGTGCCGGTCAACCCGGCCAGCTACACCGTGGTGCCGAATGCCTACGCTTCGCAGGATCAGGTGTTCATGGGGCAATCGCTGGGCCTGGACATCCATAACCCCGACCGCTATGCCCTGCAGCTCGGCAACGAAGTGCTGGGTGGCAACGGCTTCGCCTCGCGCCTGATGGTGGACATCCGCGTCAAGCACGGCTATGCCTACGGTGCGGGTTCGGGCATGAGCTTCGGCCGCTCGCGCGCGGTCTTCTATGTGCGCTACGGCAGCGATCCGGGCAAGGTTCAGCCAGCCGACCAACTGGTGATGAAGAACCTGGACGACATGCGCGACACGCCGGTCAAGGCCGACGAACTGCTGAATGCCAAGCAGGCGCGCATCCGCTCGATCCCGCTGGGAGTATCCAGCGTCGACGCCATCGCGCGTTCGCTGCTCTCCTGGAGCATCGATGGCGAGCCGCTCGACGAGCCGATGGTGGCCGCCCAGCACTACCGCGACCTCACCGCCGGACAGGTGCAGAACGCGTTCAAGAAGTACGTGCAACCGGCGCACCTGGCGCAGGTGGTGCAGGGGCCGGCGCCCAAGCAGCACTGATCGGTTGGCGCGGCATGCCGGCCCGCGAGCACGGGCCGGCATGCGCGGCCGGGGATGACGCCGCCGGTGGGCCGATGCCGGATGATTTCGTCCGGCGGCAAGGTATGATGACCGTTATTTCAACGTCGGTGGCTGGCAGTGGCGCCGACCCAAGCGGGGGAACCCATCCATGGCACGTGGCGTCAACAAGGTCATCCTGATCGGCAACCTCGGCAACGACCCCGACGTGCGCAGCACGAGCAGCGGCATGGCGGTGTGCACACTCAGCGTTGCCACGGCGGAACGCCGCAAGGATCAGTCCGGCGAGTGGCAGGATCACACCGAATGGCACCGCGTAAAGCTGTTCGGCAAGACCGCCGAAGTTGCCCGCGACTACCTGAAAAAGGGCCGGCAGGTCTATATCGAAGGCTCGCTGCGCACCGACAAGTACACCGACAAGAACGGCGTGGAGCGTTATTCCACCGACATCATCTGCAACGACATGCAGATGCTGGGCAGCGGCGGCGAAGGCGGCGGCGGTTACCAGCAGCGTGAGCGCCCGCAGGGCAGCGGTTACGGTGGCGGCCAGCAGCGCGGCGGCAATGCGCCCGCACCATCGGCGTCGGCCGGCAACGGCGGCTTCGAGGATGACGACATCCCGTTCTAGCGAACACCTTTTCTTGAAGGGTGAGAAAGATGCGCCAGCCGCCAGCCGCCAGCCGCCAGCCGCCAGCCGCCAGCCGCCAGCCGCCAGCCGCCAGCCGCCAGCCGCCAGCCGCCAGCTTCGGCGGGCAGCCCATGTTGTTTGCAGTGCTGGCGTACGACGCCCGATTTGCGTAGAATCGCCGGTTCGACCCGCCAGGAAGGGTCGTGCACCGATGTCGGCAGGATGGAAAGCGCGGCTCCCAAGCCGCCGCCGGATCAGTCAGAAACCCATGATTCGGAGCATTTCATGCCCAAGATCAAGACCAACCGGGCGGCGGCGAAGCGTTTTCGCAAGACCGCTTCCGGCAAGTTCAAGGCCGGTCACGCCTTCAAGTCGCATATCCTGACCAAGAAGTCGACCAAGCGTAAGCGCAACCTGCGCGCCACCAACCACGTCAAAGCGTGCGACACCAAGAGTGTGGCTCGCATGTTGCCGTATCTCTGAACCGGGAGGACTAGACCATGGCTCGTGTCAAGCGTGGCGTTACCGCCCGTCGTCGTCACAAGAAGATCATCGGCCGCGCTAAGGGCTACTACAACGCCCGTCGCAAGGTGTTCCGCGCAGCCAACCAGGCCGTCACCAAGGCTGGCCAGTACGCCTATATCGGCCGCAAGCAGAAGAAGCGCCAGTTCCGCGCCCTGTGGATCGTGCGCATCAATGCCGCCGCCCGCCAGTTCGGCCTGTCCTACAGCCGCCTCATCAACGGCCTGCTGAAGGCCGGCATCGCGGTTGACCGCAAGGTGTTGGCGGACATCGCCGTGCACGACATCAAGGCGTTCGGCGCCATTGCCGACAAGGCGAAGGCCGCCTTGGCCGCTTGATCGTCGCTTGCTGACGATATGATGTGAAACAAGCGGGGAGGAGGCCACCAGCCTTCTCCCCGTTTTTATTTCAATGATGCGCTTTCTGCGGTTGCCTCCTCCCCCTTCGGGGAGAGGATTGAGGTGAGGGGCGGGTGCTCGCATTAGCCTGCACCGAAAGCACGCTTCGCTCCTGACACAGACGCAAGAGCCTCCCCTCACCCCGACCCTCTCCCCAGAGGGGAGTAGAAGCCAAAGCGGACTCGTACCGATGGACGATCTGGATAGCCGCGCCAGCCAAGCCCTGGCCGACATAGATACCGCCGCCACGCTCGATGCGCTGGAGTCCCTGCGCGTTGGCCTGCTCGGCAAGAGCGGCGTCGTCACTGCCGCATTGAAGGCGTTGGGCGCGTTGCCGGCGGAAGAAAAGAAGGCGCGCGGCGCCGCCGTGAACCTGGTCAAGCAGCGCCTGAACGATGCGCTGGCCGCGCGCAGGACGGCGCTGGAGCAGGCCGAGCTGGATCGCCGGCTTGCCTCGGAAACCATCGACATCGCGCTGCCGGGTCGTGACGGCGAGCGCGGTGGCATCCACCCGATCACCCGCGCACTGGAGCGCATCGTCGCGATCTTCGCGCGGCTGGGCTACCAGCGCGCCGACGGCCCGGAGATCGAGGACGACTGGCACAACTTCGAGGCGCTGAATTTTCCGCCGCATCACCCGGCGCGCGCCATGCACGACACCTTCTACATGGCCGACGGGAGCGGCGGCGACCGACGCCTGTTGCGCACGCACACCTCGCCGGTGCAGATCCGTACCATGCAGGGTCGCCAGCCGCCGATCCGCATCATCGCGCCAGGCAAGGTCTACCGCAGCGACTCCGATCAGACCCATTCGCCGATGTTCCATCAGGTCGAGGGGCTGCTGGTGGACGAAACCTCCAGCTTCGCCGACTTGAAGGGCACCTTGGCTGAGTTCGTCCGTGCCTTCTTCGAGCGCGATTTCGAGATGCGCTCGCGCCCCAGCTACTTCCCTTTCACCGAGCCCTCGGCCGAGGTGGACATCCGCTGGGAAACCCCCGACGGGCAGAGCCGCTGGCTGGAGGTGCTGGGCTGCGGCATGGTGCATCCCAACGTGCTCGCCCATTGCGGCATCGACCCGGAGCGCTATACCGGCTTCGCCTTCGGCCTGGGTGTGGAGCGCTTTGCCATGCTGCGCTACGGCGTGACCGACCTGCGTGCGTTCTTCGAGAACGATCTGCGGTTCCTCAGGCAGTTTGCCTGAGAAGTGAATCGGGAATAGGGCGTGGCGAGAGGCGCAGGCCCGCGCTCTTCCGAATGCTCTGTTCCCTACTTCCCATTCCCGGACTTCAATCATGAAATTCTCCGAAAACTGGCTGCGCGAGTGGGTCGATATCCAGGCCGATCGCGAGGCGCTTTCCCATGCGCTGACCATGGCCGGGCTGGAAGTGGAGGCGCTGACCGTGCTGGGTGAAAACCTGGCGGGCGTGGTGGTGGCCGAGATCGTCGAGGCCGAAAAACATCCCGCAGCCGACCGCCTGCGGGTGTGCAGGGTCGACGCGGGGCAGGGTGAGCCGCTTACGATCGTCTGCGGTGCGCCGAACGCGCGCGTGGGCATCCGCGTGCCACTGGCCACCGTGGGCGCAACCCTGCCCGGCGGCGTCCACATCAAGGCCGCCAAGCTGCGCGGCGTGGAATCCTTCGGCATGCTGTGCTCGGCCAAGGAACTCGGCATCGACGACGATGCCTCGGGCCTGCTGGAGTTGCCGCTGGATGCGCCGGTGGGCCAGCCGTTGGCCGAATACCTGAGCTTGCCCGACGCGGCGATTGAACTCAGCCTCACGCCCAACCGCGCCGACTGCCTGGGCCTCCTTGGCGTGGCCTACGACGTGGCCGCGCTGTTCGGCAGTCGGGTGAAGGTCGGCGAGCAGCCCGCCGCGCCGGTCACCAGCGCAACGCGTCGCGGCATCCGCCTGGAAGCCGGCAAGGACGCGCCGCGCTACCTCGGCCGCGTGGTCGAAGGCATCAACCCCGCCGCCCGCACGCCGTTGTGGCTGGCCGAGCGGCTGCGCCGCGCCGGCCTGCGCCCGATCAGCGTGGTGGTGGACATCACCAATTACGTGATGCTGGAGCTGGGCCAGCCCATGCACGCCTTCGACAACGATGCGCTCGAGGGCGACATCGTGGTGCGCCATGCACGCGCGGGCGAAACGCTCAAACTGCTCGATGGCAGCGAGGCGACGCTGGATGAAGGCTTCGTGCTGATCGCCGACGAAGCCAGGGCGCTGGCCGTGGCCGGCGTGATGGGCGGCTTCGATTCGCGCGTCACCGCGGCCACGCGCGACATCTTCTTCGAGGCCGCGCACTTCGCGCCGGCGGCGATCATGGGGCGCGCGCGCAAGCTCGGTCTGCATACCGACGCCTCGCACCGTTTCGAGCGCGGCGTCGATCCCGAGTTGCCGCGCCGCGCGCTGGAGCGCGCCACCGAGCTGCTGCTGGCCATCGCCGGCGGCAAGGCGGGCCCGGTGCTGGTAGCGGAGAACCTCGCCGATCTGCCCAGGTCTGCGCCGGTGACCCTGCGCCGCGCGCGTCTCAAGCGCGTACTGGGGGTGGCGGTTCCTGACGCCGAAGTGGCGCGCATCTTCACCGCGCTGGGCATGGCCGTGGAGACGCTGGTCGAAGGCTGGCGCGTCACCGCGCCCAGCCGCCGCTTTGACATCGAGCGCGAGGAGGACCTGATCGAGGAGGTTGCGCGCATCCACGGTTACGACAACATCCCGGCCGCCATGCCGACGGGCGAAATCGGCCTGGCCATCGAGCCGGAGGGGCGCCTCCACGAGCTGGCACTGCGCGAGCAGCTCGCCGCGCGCGGCTACTTCGAGGCGGTCAACCTGTCCTTCGTCGCTACCGAGCTCCTGGCGCAGTGGGGCATGGGCGGGCAGGGTGTGGCGCTGGCCAATCCGTTGTCGGCCGATTTGGCCGTGATGCGTCCCTCGTTGCTGCCGGGCCTGATCGAGGCGTTGCGCCACAACCGCGCCCGCCAGCAGGAGCGCGTGCGCCTGTTCGAGCTGGCGCGCGTGTTTGCCGACAGGTTGGAAACCCCCAGCCTGGCCATGGTGGCCTGCGGTAGTGCGCGTGCCGAACAATGGGGTGAACCTGCGCGCGCGCTGGATTTCTTTGATCTCAAGGGCGAGCTGGATGCCCTCCTGGCCTGGGGCGGCGAGCCGCAGCGCTGGTCCTTGCATGCCGATGGCCTGCCGGCCTGGCTGCATCCCGGACGTGGCGCCCGTGTCGTCCGTGATGGCGAAACGGTGGGTTTCATGGGGGCGCTGCACCCGCAACTGGCCAAGGCACTGGATCTTGGCCCTGACGCACATGTGCTGGAGCTGGCACTGGAACCGCTCCTGGCACGCCGCCTGCCCAGGGCGCAGGCGGTGGCGCGCTTCCCCTCGGTACGCCGCGACCTGGCCGTCGAGGTGCCCGAAGCGGTGAGCTGGTCACAAATTGAGCAGGTGGTACGCGGCACGCTGGGCGCGCTGCTCAAGGAGTTGCGCCTGTTTGACCGCTACAGTGGCAAGGGCGTCGAAGCAGGCCGAAAAAGCCTCGCTATGGGCTTGATTTTACAGGAGCCTTCACGCACTCTTGTCGATGACGACGCAGACAGGTGTGTGCGGCAGGTCATGGCCGCACTGGAGCAGGCATGCAAGGCAAAGTTGCGGGGATGAGATGGCGCTGACCAAGGCGGACATGGCCGAGCGGCTTTTCATTGACGTGGGCCTCAACAAGCGTGAAGCCAAGGAATTCGTGGACGCCTGCTTCGAGGTGGTTCGCGAGGCCTTGGAAGGTGGCGAACAGGTGAAGCTGTCGGGCTTCGGCAACTTCGATCTGCGCGCGAAGAACCAGCGGCCTGGGCGCAACCCCAAGACTGGCGAGGAGATTCCGATCTCCGCGCGGCGGGTGGTGACGTTCCGGCCAGGGCAGAAACTCAAGGTAAGAGTCGAGGGCTATGCTGGATCAGGGAAATAACACCGAACTGCCGGCCATCCCGGCCAAGCGCTACTTCACCATCGGTGAGGTGGGCGAGCTGTGCGGGGTGAAGCCGCATGTGCTGCGTTACTGGGAGCAGGAGTTCCCCGGCCTGAATCCGGTGAAGCGCCGCGGCAACCGTCGCTACTACCAGCGGCAGGATGTGCTGATGATCCGCCAGATCCGCGCGCTGCTGTACGACGAAGGGTTCACCATCACCGGCGCGCGCGCACGGCTGGAGGGCCCGCAGGCGAAGGTGGAGGCCAGCATGTCGCACCAGATCGTGCATCAGGTGCGCATGGAACTGGAAGAAGTTCTGGCCTTGCTGCGGCGTTGAATCCGGCGCGCTTCTGCTATACTTCCGCCTCTTTGGAACGCGCGGCCAGTCGGTACTGCGCACAGTCTTGGCGGGCAGGGAGTCCGCAGCCACACGTCGGGGCGTAGCGCAGCCTGGTAGCGCATTTGCCTGGGGGGCAAAGGGTCGTCGGTTCAAATCCGGCCGCCCCGACCAATCGAGTTGTCTGATGCGCAGCCTGTTCCTCCAGGCTGCGTTTTTTTATGCGCGGCGTCTGAAGGCGGCGCATTGACAACGGTATCTATTTCTTGCTTGCCAAGGGTGCCGGCCTTGTTGACCGCGCCTTTGCCGCGTATGGGCGTGCACGAGCGCCTGGTTGTCTGTGATGTCCGGCGCGCGGCTGGCTGTCATATGCCGTGGTGCTTCCGGGTGGCCATGCGTGACGTGATTGGCAAGTCTTTCGGGTCATGGCTGTCCTTGGTAGACAACGTTGTCATCACTGGGTCACACTGCCACCGCTTTGCATGACAAGCGGTAACGGCAGGGAGGCATGAGACGGCCGTCCCCGAGTGGCCAAGGGAACCTGGCTGCGGTTACGTCTCGGCAGTTCATCCCAATGATGCAACTCACCAGGAGACAGTCGTATGCAAACCAGTCATTCCGGAAACCGGCCGCGTCTGGCCTTGAACATGCTGAGCGGCGCGGTACTGGCCGGCTTGTCGATGTCGTTGCTGGCGTTGGCGCCGGTGCAGAGTGCCCACGCGCAAGGCACAACTTCGCAGACCTGCGCGGCGGCGTGGAGCGCTTCGATCGCGTACACCGGCGGGCAGGGCGTCAGCGAAAACGGCATCAACTACGTGGCCAACTGGTGGACGCAGGGCAACGATCCTGCCAACAGTAGCGGCCCGGCGGGAAGCGGAGAGCCGTGGACGGCCCAGGGCAGCTGCGGCGGCACGCCCACGCCCACGCCCTCTGGCAATTGCGCTCCGGTATGGAGCGCGGCCACGGCCTATAGCGGCGGTGCGGCGGTGAGCGAAAGCGGCGTCAATTACCAGGCGAACTGGTGGAGCCAGGGCAGCGATCCGGCGACCCATAACGGCCCGGGCGGCAGCGGGCAGCCGTGGACGGCGGCAGGAGCCTGCAGCGCAACGCCGACTCCGACTCCGACTCCGACTCCGACCCCGACCCCGACCCCGACCCCGACCCCGACCCCGACCCCGACCCCGACCCCGACCCCGACCCCCGCTCCGGGTGGTCTGGTGTTCAGTCCCTACAAGGACGTCACCGTCAACATGGATTGGAACACCAGCACCATGCGCACGGCGGCCTCCGGCAGCATCATTCCGGTGGTGGGCAATGGTGGCCTGTACCCAGCCACGGTTCCCAAGCTCGGGGCCATCACGCTGGCCTTCGCCACGGGCGAGTGCGGCAGCGAGAACTGGGGCGGCGTGCCGGGCGCAAGTTTCGCCAGCGCCAATGTCCCGGCCTTGTCGGGTGCGGGCCTGAACTACATCGTCTCCACCGGCGGCGCAGCCGGCAGCTTCACCTGCGGCAGCACGGCAGGCTTCGCGAGCTTCCTGTCGCGCTACATGTCGCCACAGATGCTGGGCGTGGATTTCGACATTGAGGGTGGGCAGAGCCAGGCCGACATCAACAACCTCGTCTCGGCGGTGGCCTATGCGCAGGGCGTCTATCCGAAGCTGCGCTTCTCCTTCACGCTGGCCACGCTGGCGGCGTCGGACGGCAGCTACGGCGGGCTGAACAACCTTGGCGACATGGTGATGAAGTCGATCAAGGCCGCCGGCCTCAAGAACTACCTCATCGACCTGATGGTGATGGACTACGGCGCACCCGGCGCCTCGGTGTGCGTGGTGGCAAACGGCAAGTGCGACATGGGGCAGTCGGCGATCCAGGCGGCGACCAACCTGGAGCACAGCTATGGCGTGCCGGCCAGCCAGATCGAGCTGACGCCGATGATCGCGCAGAACGACGCGGCGGACGAGGTGTTCACCACGGCCAACGTCGACACCGTGACCCAGTACGCCGTGGCCAACGGCCTCGCCGGCCTGCACTACTGGTCGCTGGATCGCGACACGCCGTGCCCTGGCGGCGCTACCGGCTCGGCTTCATCCACCTGCAATTCGCAGAGCGGCACGACGCCGTTGGAATACACCAATCGGTTCGTCCAGGATCTGGGGCGTTGATGCGCTGAAAACGCGGGCGGGCCGGATCGCTCCGGCCCGCCTTTTTTGTCGCTGCCGCCGCCGCTGTCAGTACAGCACGCGGCTGCGCAGCGTGCCGGGGATGTCGGCCAGCTTGACCTTGAGCGCATCAGCCTGCGCCTCGTCGGCGGCCACGTCGATCACCACATAGCCCACTGCCGCGTCGGTCTGCAGGAACTGCGCGTCGATGTTCATGTTGCCGGCGGAGAACAGCTCGTTGATGCGCGAGAGCACGCCGGGCACGTTCTTGTGGATGTGCAGCAGGCGGCGGCTCTTCGGGTGCTCGGGCAGGCTCACCTCGGGGAAGTTGACTGCCGACAGGGTGGAGCCGTTGTCGCTGTAGCGCACCAGCTTGCTGGCCACCTCGATGCCGATGTTGTCCTGCGCCTCCAGTGTGCTGCCGCCGATGTGCGGGGTGAGGATGACGTTGTCCAGGCCCACCAGCGGCGACACGAAGGGGTCGTCGTTGCCCTTGGGCTCCAGCGGGAACACGTCCACCGCCGCGCCGGCCAGGTGACCACTGCGCAGTGCCGCCGCCAGCGCGTCGATCTCCACCACGCTGCCGCGCGAGGCATTGATGAGCAGTGCGTCCTGGCGCATCGCGGCGATTTCCTTCGCGCCGAACATCAGTCGGGTGGAGGGCGTCTCGGGCACATGCAGGGTCACCACGTCGGCGCGCTGCAGCAGGTCTTCCAGGCCGGCGGCGGCGTGTGCATTGCCCAGCGAGAGTTTGGTCTCCACGTCGTGGAAGATCACCTGCATGCCCATGGATTCGGCCAGCACGCCCACCTGGGTGCCGATGTGGCCATAGCCGATCACGCCCAGCACCTTGCCGCGCGCCTCGAAACTGCCGGTGGCGGATTTGCTCCAGCCGCCACGGTGGCACTGCATGTTCTTCTGCGGGATGCCGCGCAGCAGCATGATGGCCTCGGCCACCACCAGCTCGGCCACGCTGCGCGTGTTGGAATAGGGCGCGTTGAACACGGGGATGCCCAGCCGCTCGGCCTCGGGCAGATCCACCTGGTTGGTGCCGATGCAGAAGCAGCCAGCGGCGATCAGTTTTTTCGCGTGCTTGAGCACCTCGGCATTGAGCTGGGTGCGCGAGCGCAGGCCTACAATGTGCGCGTCGGCGATGCGTTCGATCAGTTCCGCCTGCGGCAGCGATTTCTGGTGGTACTCGATGTTCGTGTAGCCGGCGCGCTCAAGGGTATCCACCGCGGTGCGACTCACACCCTCCAGCAGCAGCACCTTGATGTCTTGCCGAGGGAACGAGGTCTTCATGGCGGCTCCGGTAGGGAATGGAGCTGCTACTATGCCAGAATTGCGGCAGCGCAGCACAGAAAGTTTGGACGTCTGAATGCCCTCCCGTGCCATAACTCCACCCGGAGCCCTCATGAGTGCCGCCCTGGACGATCTCGCCCGCCGCTTGCCCTCGCTGCGCCTGCTCACCGCTGCCGGTGACCTCGAACATTACGGCCGCGACTGGACGCGCCGCTGGACGCCGGCACCGCTCGCCATCGCGCTGCCGGCCAGCATCGAGGAAGTGCAGGGCATCGTGCGCTGGGCCAACGAGCAGCATGTGGCGATCGTGCCCTCGGGCGGACGCACCGGGCTCTCGGGCGGCGCAGTGGCGGCGCGCGGTGAGCTGGTGCTGAGCCTTTCACGCATGAACCGCGTGCTCGGCTTCGACATCGCCGACCGCACGCTCACCGTGCAGCCGGGCATGCCACTGGAGGCCGTGCACGCAGCGGCGCGCGAGCATGGGCTGATCTACCCGGTGGACTTCGCCGCGCGCGGCTCCTGTTTCATCGGCGGCAACATCGCCACCAATGCCGGCGGCATCCGGGTGATCCGCTACGGCAACACCCGCGAGTGGATCGCCGGGCTCAAGGTGGTGGCCGGCAACGGCGAACTGCTGGATCTCAACCGCGCGCTGGTGAAGAACTCCAGCGGCTACGACTTTCGCCAGTTGATGATCGGTTCCGAAGGTACGCTGGGCATCGTGGTGGAAGCCACGCTCAAACTCACCGATCCGCCGCCGCCCGCACAAACCATGCTGCTGGCGCTGCCGGACATGGACGCGGTGCTGGCCGTGTTCGGCCTGTTCCGCGCGAAGCTGTCGCTGCAGGCCTTCGAGTTCTTCACCGACGTGGCGTTGAAGCACGTGCTGGCGCACGGCGCGCAGCGCGCGCTGGACGGCGAGCATCCGTATTACGTGGTCGCCGAGTTTGATGCGCCGGACGAGGCCGCGCAGGACGCCGCGCTGGCGGTGCTCGGTGAGGGCATGGAGCAGGGCTGGATCGTCGACGGCACGATCGCGCAGAGCGAGGCCCAGGCCGCCGCGCTGTGGCGGCTGCGCGAGGGCATCACCGAGAGCCTGGCGCCGCACCAGCCATACAAGAACGACGTCTCGGTGCGCATCGGCGCAGTGCCGGCCTTCCTGCACGCGATGCAGGCCTTGCTGGCGCGCGAGTACCCGCACATCGAAGTGGTGTGGTTCGGCCACATTGGCGACGGCAACCTGCACATCAACGTGCTGAAGCCTGCGGACATGGCCGATGCCGATTTCATCGCGCAGTGCGAGCACGTCACCAAGCTGCTGGCCGCCACGCTGAAGGAGCACGGTGGCAGCATCTCCGCCGAACACGGCATTGGCCTGGTCAAAAAGCCCTACCTGGAAAGCACGCGCAGCACGGCGGAGATCGCGCTGATGCGCGGCGTGCGCCAGGTGTTCGATCCCAACGGTATCCTCAATCCGGGCAAGCTGTTCGAGAGCTGATCGCGCGGGCAGGGCGGGTTCCGGCCCGACTTTCGATGGTGTGTCGGACTGAAGCCCGGCATGCCTCCTGTTCGCAGATCGGGTGGCATCCCGACCTGCTCTCGGATGGCATGGCCGGTTGCGTTTCCGGTGGTCAAGCTCCTAGCCTTGCGGCTTTCCGCCATTCAACCGAGAACCGCCATGGCCGAGTCGCGCCGCACGTTGTACCCCGAAATCGAGCCCTATGCGCGTGGCATGCTCAAGGTTTCCGATCTGCATACGCTGTACTGGGAGCAGAGCGGCAATCCCGACGGCAAGCCGGTGGTGTTCGTGCACGGTGGCCCGGGTGGCGGCACCAACCCGAAGTGCCGGCGCTTCTTCGACCCGGCGGTGTACCGCATCGTGCTGTTCGACCAGCGCGGCTGCGGCCAGTCCACCCCGCATGCGGAACTGCGCGACAACACCACCTGGGATCTGGTGGCCGACATGGAGCGCGTGCGCGAGCACCTGGGCATGGATCGCTGGCAGGTGTTCGGCGGGTCCTGGGGCTCCACGCTGGCGCTGGCCTATGCGCAGACGCACCCGGACAAGGTCACGGAACTCGTGCTGCGCGGCATCTTCATGCTGCGCCGCTGGGAGCTGGAGTGGTTCTACCAGAAGGGCTGCGACGCGTTGTACCCGGATGCGTGGGAAACCTATCTCGCGGCGATCCCTGAAGTGGAACGTGGCGACCTGATGAGCGCCTACCATCGCCGACTGACCAGCGACGACCCGGCGGTGCGCGTGGCTGCGGCGCGTGCGTGGTCGGTGTGGGAGGGTTCGACCAGCTACCTCCAGCAGGATTCGGCCAGCATCGGCGCGCATGACGAAGACGAGTTCGCGCTGGCTTTTGCCCGCATCGAGTGCCACTACTTCGTCAACGGTGGCTTCTTCGACCATGAAGACCAACTGCTGCGCAACGTGGATCGCATCCGTCACATCCCGGCGGTGATCGTGCAGGGCCGCTACGACGTGGTCTGCCCGATCCGCAGCGCCTGGGATCTGCATCGTGCCTGGCCTGAGGCCGATCTGCGCATCGTGCCCGACGCCGGTCACTCGGCCTTCGAGCCGGGCAACGTCAGCGAGCTGATCGAGGCGACCGACCGCTATCGCCAGGCCTGAGAGTCTGCGGAAAGATCGTGCGACCGCCGCGCCCCTGGTGGTGGCGCGCTGTGCGGAAGCCTGTAGTCGTTGGGCGTTTCGTCCATGAAAAACGCCGGCCACCAGGCCGGCGTTTTTCATGGACGATGCCGAGTGGCCGTCGGGTCAGATCAGGAGATCCTTTTCCTTCTTGCCGGCCTTCAGCGCGTCGTTGAACCAGCGCGGGTGCTTGCCGCGGCCGGACCAGGTCTGCTCCGGGTCGGCCGGATTGCGGTATTTCGGGGCCACCGTGCCGCCACTGCGGCGCTTGCCGCGGGCGCTGCCGAAAATGTCGTCGAAGGAATAGCCTTCAGCCTTGATCAGGGCGTGGACTTTCTCGCGCAGCTTGGCGACCTTTTCCTTGCGCATTTCGTGCTGGCGCGATTGCGCCTTGCTGATGAGGTCGTTCAGCTGGTTGTGGTTGAGGCTCTTCAGATCGATGGCCATGAATGGCTCCTGTTATTTGGCAGTGGTTTGGATGTTACGGGCGAAAAGGCCGGGCGGGATTAACGGAGCGTCGAGAACATGCTTGCCGCATTCTTCCCTGTCGGCAAGCCTTGTCACCTGTCCGGGCTTGGCTCCACCAAGCAAACACGGGCAGGCGCGATGGGCGAGTGGCTCTTCCGTGGATCGCGCGATCAGGCTGTTTTCCAACAGCCGGCTAATTCGCCGCGGATACCATTCTTACCAGAATATCTTGCGATTGCAAAGCTGCTGGTGCGATGCCCGCAATCCGCGGCCGTGCCTTTCGTGCCGATTATCCACCGAGCAGGCCAAAAAGCTCCGTGTGGCTTACTGCCCGGCTTTCCGGTTCGTGCCTGGCGCGGTATTCCAGCGTGCCTGCTTCGAGGCCGCGCTCGCTAACCACCACGCGGTGCGGAATGCCGATCAATTCCATGTCGGCAAACATCGCGCCAGGGCGCAGGCCACGGTCGTCCAATACCGTTTCGATGCCGCGCGCCGATAATTCGGCGTATAGCGTTTCGGCCGCGGCGGCGACCTCCGGCTTGGCTTTTGGATTGATGACGCACACCGCCACGCGCCACGGTGCCATGGCTTCGGGCCAGATAATGCCGGTATCGTCGTGGCATTGCTCGATGGCGGCGGCCACGATGCGGCTGATGCCGATGCCGTAGCAGCCCATCAGCATCACCTGGGCCTTGCCCTGGTCGTCCAGCACGGTAGCACCCAGCGCCTCGGCGTACTTGCTGCCGAGCTGGAACACGTGGCCGACCTCGATGCCGCGGGCAAGCTGCAGCGTGCCATGGCCATCGGGCGAAGGGTCGCCCGCCACGACCTGGCGAATGTCCGCGATGCGGGTGAGGCGCGCGTCGCGCTCCCAGTTGGCACCGGTGTAGTGGGTGCCGTCCTGGTTGCCGCCGCAAACGAAGTCGGCCAGCGCGGCCGCGCTGCGATCCACGATCACCGGGATGTCGGCGGGCAGGCCCACCGGGCCCAGCGAGCCGGGGCGGGCGCCACAGGCGGCGAGGATTTCCTCCTCGCTGGCCATGACCACCTCGTCGCCCACTTCGGCCAGCTTGTTGGCCTTGATCTCGTTCATGTCGTGGTCGCCGCGCAGGCACAGGGCGACCGGGCCGTCGCGGCCTTTCAGCAGCAGGGTCTTCAGGCACTGCGAGGTCGGCACCTTGAGGAAGGCGCTGACCTCGTCGATGGATTTCTGCTGCGGCGTGTCCACGCGTTGCAAGGCGGCGGCGGGGGCCGGGCGTCCAGTGGCCGGCGCCAGCGCCTCGGCTTTTTCGATATTGGCGGCGTAATCGGAAGCATCGGAGAAGGCAATGGCGTCCTCGCCCGAGTCGGCCAATACCTGGAATTCGTGGCTGGCATTGCCGCCGATGGCGCCGGTGTCGGCCTGCACCGCGCGGAACTTCAGGCCCAGCCGGGTGAAAATGCGCGAATAAGCGTCGTACATCGCCTGATAGGTGTCGCTCAGCGAATCCTGGGTGAGATGGAAGGAATAGGCATCCTTCATCAGGAATTCGCGTGCGCGCATCACGCCGAAACGCGGGCGGATCTCGTCGCGGAACTTGGTCTGGATCTGGTAGAAATTGACCGGTAGCTGTTTGTAGCTGGCGAGCTCGCTCCGCGCGTAGTCGGTAATCACCTCCTCGGCGGTGGGGGCGTAGCAGAATTCCTGCTCCTTGCGATCCTTGAGTTTCAGCAATTGCCCGCCGAATTTCTGCCAGCGTCCGGTTTCTTCCCACAGTTCCCTGGGCTGGATGGTGGGCATCAGCAGTTCGATGGCGCCGGCGCGATCCATTTCCTCGCGCACCACGGCTTCCACCTTGCGCAGCACGCGCAGACCCAGCGGGCTCCAGGTGTAGAGGCCGGCGGCGAGTTTGCGGATCATGCCGGCACGCAGCATCAGCTGGTGGCTGGCGATCTCGGCGTCGGCGGGCACTTCCTTGACGGTGGCCAGGTGGTAATGGCGAAGGCGCATGCGTGGCGTTCCGGGTGGTAAAGAACCCGGATTATAGCCTTGTGTTGCGTTGCGTCAGCGCATTGGCGCCGGCGTGGCGACACGGGCTCCGCGAAGTCTCGCGGCGTCCGCGACAGGCGGGACTGCCGATCCGAAAACGCCGGGGTGGCGGTTTTCGGCGGGGCCTTATTTGCCGGCGCAGTACTTCAGATATTGCGCGTTGGCGTCCGTGACCTGCTGCTTGCGCTGGATGTCGTTCAAGAGCGAGGGCTTGCCGCCACTCTGCACCACCACCGGGCCGCTGCCCTTCAGGGTGGCGAGGTTGGATTTGAGCGTGGCGCACAGGCTGGCGCGGTTGGCCGGCGTGTCGGCCATTTGTGCCGGGGCTGGGGTGGCGGTCGGCGGGGCGGCCTCGTCGGCGGGTTTTGCGGCGGGCTCGGCGGTCGCTTCCACACCACCGGTCAGCTTCACCTGCTGGTAGCGAGTGCCTTCGGCAGGGGCGGACTGCGAGTAGTGCACCGTGCCCTGGGCGTCCGTCCACTTGTAGATTTGCTGGGCGGAAGCCAGCGGAGTGGCGAGCAGCAGCGCCATGACGATGGGCAAACGTGACATGGATTTCTCCGGGCAGGGCGGCGAGAGGCCGGACAGGGGCCGCCGGCGAGGTTACCAGTTAACCGCCAGCGTCGTCCGGACTCAAGTTAAACTCCACGCATTCCGTCACGGATCGCGCCATGAGCGAGTCAGCGCCCGCCCGCCCGCCAAGGCACCGCGGCATTTACCTGTTGCCCAACCTGTTCACCACCGGGGCGATGTTCGCGGGTTTCTACGCGATACTCGCGGGCATCGGCGGGCGTTTTGAGGATGCTTCCATCGCGGTGTTCGTCGCCGCCCTGCTCGATGGCATGGATGGCCGCGTGGCGCGGCTTACCGGCACGCAGAGCGAATTTGGCGTGCAATACGACTCGCTTTCCGACCTGGTGAGCTTCGGTCTTGCCCCTGCGCTGGTGATGTACACCTGGTCGCTCGCCGCGCTGCGCGAGGTCGGCCCGCTGTGGGGCAAGCTGGGCTGGGCCTGCGCCTTTATCTACGCCGTTTGCGCCGCGCTGCGGCTGGCGCGCTTCAATACCCAGGTGGGTGTGGCCGACAAGCGCTACTTCCAGGGGCTGGCCAGCCCGGCGGCGGCGGCGGTGTGCATGGCTTTCGTGTGGAGCATGGACAAATCCGGCATGACGGGGGGCGACCTGCGTTTCGTCACACCGTGGATCGCGGCGATCACCGGACTGCTGATGGTGAGCCGGTTTCGTTATTACAGCTTCAAGTCGTTGCCGTTGGGCGAACGCCAGTTGGTGCCCTTCGTGTGGATGGTGGCGGCCATCCTGATCCTGGTGCTGCTTTGGCTCGATCCGCCGCGTGTGCTGCTGGCCGGGTTCTCGGTTTATCTGCTGTCCGGCCCTGTGCTGACCCTGTGGGGCCTGGCCATGCACCGAAGAGTGCGGCAAGGGGGTGTGGCGTGAGTCGTGACGCCCATCGTCGCCGCGTGATGCAGGCGCTGGGGCTGACACCCTGGCAGCGGCGGCAGGCGTCGCCTGCACCGGTGGCGGAGGCGGCACTGGCGGAGGGCGTGGAGGCTGCCTGCGTGGTACTGCTGCCCGCCGGTTGCGGCACGCGCGAATTGGATCTGCTGGGGCGTGCGCTGAACTGCGCTGGCGCGGTGCTGGCGCGTGCCGGACGGTTGCCCGTGCAGGCGGGCCAGGGCGAGCTGGAGGTGCCGGTGGCGCGGGCCTATCTGGCTTGCGGCGAGGCGCAGGCGCACGCGCTGGGCCGCAGTCTGCCGATGCAGGTGACCGCGCAGGCGCAGGTCATACTGGTGGACGAGCCGGCGCGGCTGCTGCGCGAGGGTGGCGCCAAGCGACGCCTGTGGCTCGCGCTGCGCACCTTGCGACGCCACCTGCGTGGGGCGGGTTGAGCATGGTCGCGGTTGCCCGCCCGGCCAGCCAGGTGCGTCTGATGCGTGCCGATGATCTGGACGAGGTCGATGCCATCGAGCGGGCTTCCTATGAATTTCCGTGGACGCGCGGCATCTTTGCCGACTGCCTGAAGGCCGGGCATCCGTGCTGGGTATTGTGCGTGGACGAGGTCGTCGCCGGTTACGGCATTCTCTCGGTGGGTGCGGGTGAGGCGCATGTGCTCAATATCTGCCTCGGCCCCGACTTTCGCGGGTGTGGTCTGGGGCGGCATCTGCTGGAGCGGCTGCTGGACGTGGCGCGCTGGAGCGGCGCGCAGCGGGTGTTTCTTGAGGTGCGCCCGTCCAACCCGCTGGCCAGGGCGTTGTATGCGTCGATGGGCTTTGCCGAAATCGGCCGTCGGCCGCGTTATTACCCGGCCAGGGATGGGCGGGAAGATGCGATCGTGATGGCTCTCCCGATCGCGGCAGGCGATCGGGAGCCCTAGGCCAGGCGGCGCCGCCACCGGCGATCAGAAGCCATGGTTTCGGAATGCCTGCGCCCGGGTTCCGGATGGCTCCGATGCAGCGAGTCCGGCGATGCAAGCGGGAGCCCGCCTCGGGGCGGGCGGTTCAGAACACCCGCAGGTAGCGCAGCACCGCCATCGCCGCCACCGCCAGCACGGCCACCATGGCGAATCGGCGCGCGCGCGCGGCCGTGTTGCGGCGACGGGCTTGCGGCGTGGTGTTGCGGGCAGCGGCCAGTTCGGCGCCGTAGCGCACCTCCGGCTCGAGGCCCAGTTCGCGCAGCAGCGCGCGCGCGCGGGGGTAGTCGTCGGCGCGTTCGATCCACACTTGCTCCCAGTGGTCACGCTCGGTTTCCGGCTCCTGGTAACTGAAGCGGCGGTGGCCGGGGCGGTTCCAATTGGAGCGGTTCTGGATCGAGGCCTTGATGCCGTGCTCGTTCATCAGCGCGTGCACGTGCTCGACATTGGTGGGGCGGGGCGAGCTGTAGATCTGGCGCATCAGTCGTTGCTCATTCGCCGCGCAGGCGGATCAGGCCTTCCTGTGCGCTGGAGGCGACGAGCCGGCCGTGGCGGTCGAAGATTTGCCCGCGCGCGAGGCCGCGCCCGCCCTGGGCGGTGGGGCTGTCGAAGGAGTACAGCAGCCATTCGTCCACCCGGAACGGGCGGTGGAACCACAGCGCGTGGTCGAGGCTGGCCATCTGCACGTTGCGGGTCATGTAGGAGATGCCGTGCGGCAGCGTGGCGGTGCCGATCAGGTGGAAGTCCGAGGCATAGGCGAGCAGGGCGCGGTGCAATACGGCGGAATCGTCGACCGGCGCGGTGAGGCGGAACCAGATGTGCTGCACCGGTGGGCGTTTCACCGGGTGCATCTCGTCGCGCGGCCACACCAGGCGGAACTCGAACGGGCCGTCAATGCCCATCCAGCGCTGCAGCTTCACCGGCAGCTTGGCCAGCTCACCCGCTGGCAACGGACGCATGGGCTCCACGTCCTCTGGTGCCGGCACCTCGGGCATCGCGCTCTGGTGTTCGAAACCTTTTTCCGGAACCTGGAACGACACCGAACCGTTCAGGATGGGCTGGCCGTGCTGGATCGCCAGCACGCGCCGGGAGGAGAACGAGCCGCCGTCGCGGGCGCGCTCCACGCTGTAGACGATGGGCGCATCGATGTCGCCGGCGCGCAGGAAGTAGGCGTGCAGCGAATGCGCCTCGCGCGAGGCATCCACCGTCTGCTGCGCCGCCGACAAGGCCTGCCCCAGCACCTGTCCGCCGAACACGAACTTGGTGCCGATGTCGCGGCTTTGGCCGCGGAACAGGTTGTCTTCCAGCCGTTCGAGCTGGAGCAGCTCGACCAGTTCCTTGACGTGTTCTTCGCGCATGTGGGCGGGTTTTCGCTGTGGGGGAGGTTCAATTATAGCCGTTCGCCTTTCTCCCGCCCTGGCGCGGCGGGCGGGATGGCGAGGCGTGTGAGGCCGCTGTCTTGCAGCACCGCCGGCCATGGAAACAGCGGGCCGGGATCGCGCTTGCGCGGCACGCTCAGCGCCGGATCGTCGCTGGCCGCCACGCGCGCGGTGTCCAGATCCTCGTGGCCGGCGATCTCGCGCAGGTGGGGAAATTCGCTGCGCAGTTGCGCGAGCAGGGCGCGCAGAGTGGCGATCTGCGCGGCGGTATAGGGTTCGGTCATCGCCTGGTGGTGGCTGTCCAGCCAGTCGGGGTAGCGGCCCGTGTTCACCAGTTCGATGCCGATGGATGCTGCGTTCCAGTCGCGCACGTGATGGGCTACACGGGTGCCTGGCACGTAGCGGTACACCGCGCCGTCGCGGTCGATGTAATAGTGGCCGCTGTTGCCGGTGCCGCTGTCGTACAGCACTTTTTCGCCGTAGTCGCGCGCCATGGCGAGGTCGGGCAGCTCGGTGCAGTGGATCACCACCAGGGTCACCGCGCTGGCCGGGCGCTCGGACAGTTTCGCCACATAGGGCAGGGGCTGGTCGTGGATGGCGGGCATGCGGCAAGTCTCGCACGCTGGACAGGTATCATGGGCGTCTCGCCGACCCTTCCGGAGACCGCCATGCGCGGCCAGATCATCCTTTCCCATGGTTCGGGCTCCGGGCCGAACGCCACCAAGATCACCGCGCTCGCGGCGCGTGCCGAGGCGCGCGGCTGGCATACGCAGCGGCCCGACTTTCGCGCGCACGATGCCGGCGGCCCTGCGGACGCCGTCGCGCCGCGCGTGGCGCAGCTGGTTGACGCCATCGCTGCCTGCGAAGTGCCGCCGCTGCTGGTGGGGTCGAGCATGGGCGCGTTCGCCTCCGCGCTGGCCTCGCTCGAGGCGCCGGTGGCGGGCCTGTTCCTGCTGGCCACGCCGGCGCTGGTTCCGGGGCTTGCGTCGCCGCTGAACCTGCGTGCGGGCGTGCCCGCGATGCTGGTGCACGGCTGGCGCGACGAGTTGTGCCTGGTGGCGCCGATCCAGGCCTTCGCCGCGCAACGCCGCTTGCCGTTGTTGCTGCTGGACGACGATCACCGCCTGCTCGCCAGCATGGGCATGCTGGCCGCCGCGTTCGATGCGCTGTTGGAGTCGCTCGCATGACCGCCTATTTCGCCACCTGCCCCAAGGGCATGGAATACCTCTTGCGCGACGAACTCGCCGCGCTGGGTGCGCAAGAAGCGCATGAGGCACTGGCCGGCGTGCATTTTTCCGGCACGCTGGAAACCGCCTACCGCGCTTGCCTGTGGTCGCGCCTAGCCAGTCGCGTGTTGCTGCCGCTGGCCGAGTTCGATGCGGCCACCGACGAGGCGCTCTACGTTGGCGTGCAGGCCATCGATTGGTCGCAGCACCTCGCTGCGCACGCCACGCTGGCGGTGGACGCACACACTGCGCTGAGCAAGCTCACCCACAGCCAGTTCATTGCGCAGCGGGTGAAGGATGCGGTGGTCGACCAGTTCCGCCAACAGGGCGGCACGCGCCCTGGCGTGGACACCGACGAGCCCGACGTGCGGCTCAATCTGCGGCTGAAGCGCGATCGCGCCACGCTCTCGCTGGATCTCGCCGGCAGCCCGCTGCACCGGCGCGGCTGGCGCGAGGTGCAGGGCGAGGCGCCGCTGAAGGAAAACCTCGCTGCGGCCATGCTGCTGCGCGCGCGCTGGCCGGAAATCTACGCACAAGGCGGCGCCCTGCTCGATCCGATGTGCGGCTCCGGCACGCTGCTGATTGAGGCCGCGCTGATGGCGGCCGACGTGGCGCCAGGCTGGCGCCGCGACTACTACGGCTTCCTCGGTTGGCAGCAGCACGACCTCGCGCTGTGGCGCGGCCTGCTGGACGAGGCGCGCCAGCGCGCCGAGGCGGGCCTCACGCAACTGCGCCCCTGCTTCTTCGGTAGCGACCTCGACCCGCGCATGGTGCAGACTGCCAAGCGCAACGCGCAGGAGGCCGGCGTGGCCGGTTTCCTCCAGCTTGAGAAGCGCGACGTGGCGCACGTCGAGCCACCAGCCGGCGTGGAGCGCGGCTTGCTCATCACCAATCCACCCTACGGCGAGCGACTGGGCGAACGCGCGGCCATGCCCGCGCTGTACCACGCACTGGGCGAGCGCCTGCGCACGCAGTTCCCCGGCTGGCGCGCCGCGGTGCTGGCGGGCGATGCGGAGCTTGGCCGCGCGCTGGGCCTCGCCGCCGAGAAAAAGTACGCGCTGTACAACGGCGCGCTGGAAACGCAACTGCTCATCTTCGAGATCCGCGCGCGCGACGCCGCGCCGCGCGAGGCGCGGCCGCTCTCCGCCGGCGCGCAGATGCTGAAGAACCGGCTGGAGAAGAACCTCAAGCACCTGCGCAAGCGCCTCGCGCGCGAAGGCATCGCCTGCTTCCGCGCCTACGATCAGGACCTGCCCGAATACGCCGCCGCGATCGACGTGTACGCGCGCGAGGGCGAAGCGCCGTGGCTGCACGTGCAGGAATACCGCGCGCCGGCCGAGGTGCCTGTCGCCACCGCGCAGCAGCGCCTGCGCGAAGTCGCCCGCGTGGCCGGTGAAGTGTTCGCAGTGCCGCGCGAACATGTGGCGCTGAAGACCCGCGAGCGCGGCAAGGGCGGTTCCAAGTACGGCCAGTTCGACCAGCGCGGCGAATTCGTCGAAGTGGACGAGGGCGGCCTGCGGTTCCTGGTCAACCTCACCGACTACCTCGACACCGGCCTGTTCCTCGACCACCGCCTGGTGCGCGCCAAACTGCGCGAGCTGGCGGCGAACAAGCGCTTCCTCAACCTGTTCGCCTATACCGCCACCGCCAGCGTGTACGCGGCGGCTGGCGGCGCGAAGGACACCACCAGCGTCGACCTGTCGGCCACCTATCTGGACTGGGCCTCGAAGAACCTCGCACTGAACGGTTACACCGGCGCGAAGCACCGGCTGATGCAGGCCGATGCGTTGGCCTTCCTGCGCCAGGATCGTGCGCACTACGGCTTGATCTACGTCGACCCGCCGACCTTCTCCAACTCCAAGCGCGCCGAGGATTTCGACGTGCAGCGCGACCACGTGGCCCTGCTGGAAGCCTGCGGCGAGCGCCTGGTCAACGACGGCGTGATCGTGTTCTCCAACAACTTCCGCCGCTTCAAGCTGGATGCGGAAGCGCTGGCCGAACACTTCGACATCGAGGACTGGAGCGCCGCCAGCATCCCGTTCGACTTTGCCCGCCGCGCCGACATCCACGGCTGCTGGCTGCTGCGGCATCGCAAGCCTGAAGCGGCGCCCAATCCGTGGCGTGATGCGCACGTTAAGCGCTGAAATCTTCAGTGCCGATTAAGCGTTTCGAGTCGAGCATCGAGCCCGCCCCAACGGAGGAGCCAACATCATGACCAAGCGCAATGTAGGGAAGTTTCTGGCCATCGGCCTGGCTGTGGCCGCTGCGGCGGCGATGCCGCTGAGCGCCTCCGCGCACGGTTGGGGGCATGGTGGCGATTGGGGCCGTGGCGGCGGTTGGGGTCATGACGGTGGCTGGCGCCACGGCTGGGATCACGACCACGACGACTGGCACCGCGGTGGTGGTTACCGCCATGGCGGCTACTGGAGCGGCGGCCGCTGGATCGCCGGCGCCATCGTCACCGGCGCCGTGGCTGGCCTGGTCAGCGATGCGCTGGCGCCGCGCACCGTGGTCTATGACAACCCGTCCGTGATCTACCAGCGTGCGCCGGTGGTATACGAAAGCGCGCCGATAGTGACGCGCCGCGTGGTGACCACCCGCACCGTGGTCTACGACGATGGCACCTCCACCCGCTACGTGCGCGACGACGGCGACGATTACGACGGCAACTGACCGCCCGCACACCGGCTCGTCCCGCCAAATCCACCCCGCGCCGCCTTGCGACGCGGGGTTTTTCTTGGGCTGGCTGCAAGGCTCAGTGCCCGCCGGTGCCCTGTCCGAGGGACTTGGCGAGGAAGTCCTGCATGTGCTGGTACAGGTCGGTGCGGTCGTGCTCGGTGTAGAAGCCGTGGCCTTCCTTGGGCTTGCTCAGCCAGACGTAGGGCTTGCCGGCCTTGTCCAGCGCGGCGTGCAGCGCAGTGGCGTTGCGGAAGGGTACGCGCGGGTCGTTCTCGCCGTGCGCGATCAGCACCGGCACGTTGAAACGGTCGAGCATGTACAGCGGGGAGATGGCCTGCGCCGTCGCCTTGTCGCCGATGGCCGTCGCGAAGTAGCGCAAGCCACCGGCGAAGTGGCTGGTGTCGCTGCTTTCCATCCCGATGCTCCAGTCGGAGACGCTGGCATAGTCGATCGCGCATTTGTACAGGCCGGGCGCGACGATGGGCTGCATCAGCGCGAAGTAGCCGCCGAAGCTGGCGCTGTTGTCGCGGGCGCAGCGGAGCGCGGGGTCTGTGGCGTGGTCTCATGCGTGCCTGCTGCAGGAGCTTGCCGGCTGTGGCGATCAGGCGGCTCGGCTACACTGCGCGTTTCACCTGACACTGCGCGGCAGGCATGAGCATTCCCTACGTCGTCCAGATCGATCCCGTCGCCTTCCACCTCGGCCCGGTGCAGGTGCACTGGTACGGGCTGATGTACCTGGCCGGCTTCTTCGCCGCCGCGACGCTGGGCGAATACCGCCGCCGCAAGGGGCGATTGCCGGTGAGCCGCGACGCGGTGAGCGACCTGTTCTTCTACGCGATGATGGGCGTGATTGTGGGCGGCCGCATCGGCTACATGCTGTTCTACTACGCCGGCGGCCTGCGCTGGATCTGGACCGATCCGCTGGCCCTGTTCCGCGTGTGGGACGGCGGCATGAGTTTCCATGGCGGCCTGCTCGGCGTGCTGGCGGCCGGCTTGTGGTGGTCGCGCCGGCACAAGCTGCACTTCATGGATACGGTGGATTTCGTCTCCCCGCTGGTGCCCATTGGCTTGGGCCTGGGCCGGCTGGGCAACTTCATCAACGGCGAGCTGTGGGGCAAGCCCACACAACTGTCGTGGGGCATGATCTTCCCCAATGCGCATGGCGAGGACGTGGCCTATGCCGCCGCGCACCCGGCCTGGCAGGCGCAACTGCAGCAGTGGGGCGCGCTGGCGCGCCAGCCCTCGCAACTGTACGAACTGGCGCTGGAAGGCATCGTGATGTTTGCCGTGCTGTGGCTGGTGTCGATGAAGCCGCGCCGGCGTTATCTCGTCGGCGGCCTGTTCGCGCTGATGTACGGCAGCTTCCGCTTCGCGGTGGAGTTCGTGCGCCTGCCCGACATCCAGCTCGGCTACCTCGCCTTCGGTTGGCTGACGATGGGCCAGATCCTCTCGCTGCCGCTGATCGTGGCCGGGCTGTGGATGCTGTGGATGTCGCGCCGCGCGCCGGTGTTGCCGTTGGCGGAAGGGCAAGCCTGATGCGCGCCTACCTCGACCTGCTGCGCCATGTGCTGGAACACGGCACGGCGAAGATGGATCGCACCGGCACCGGCACGCAGAGCGTGTTCGGCTGGCAGATGCGCTTCGATTTGAACGAAGGCTTTCCGCTGCTCACCACCAAGAAGCTGCACCTGAAGTCCATCGTGCACGAGCTGATCTGGTTCTTGCAGGGCGACACCAACATCGCCTACCTCAAGCAGCACGGTGTCAGCATCTGGGACGCATGGGCCGACGCCAACGGTGACCTCGGCCCGGTGTATGGCAAGCAGTGGCGCAGCTGGCCCACCGCCGATGGCGGCGCGGTGGATCAGATCCGCCAGGTGGTGGACGAGATCCGCCGCAACCCCGATTCGCGCCGGCTGATCGTGAGTGCATGGAACGTGGGCGAGCTGCCGAAGATGGCGCTGCTGCCCTGCCACACGCTGTTCCAGTTCTACGTGGCCCCTTCGGCGGGCGCAGGACAGGCGGGCAAGCTCAGCTGCCAGCTCTACCAGCGCTCCGGCGACATCTTCCTCGGCGTGCCGTTCAACATCGCCAGCTATGCGCTGCTCACCCATCTGGTGGCGCAGGTGTGCGGTCTGGGGGTGGGCGACTTCGTGCACACGCTGGGCGATGCCCACTTGTATGCGAACCACCTGGAGCAGGCGCGCCTGCAATTGACGCGTGAACCACGGGCCCTGCCTCGCCTGGTGCTGAATCCGGATGTGCGCGCGCTGGAAGACTTCCGCTACGAGGACATCGCCATCGAGGGCTACGACCCGCATCCGGCGATCAAGGCGCCCGTGGCGGTGTAAGCGGCTGCCGCAGGCAGCCGCTTACACCGCCACGATCCATGGATGGATCGTCGCCGCGCAAGCACGGCGGAGCCCGATTCGGCTTGGCCGAACCGGGCGAGTTCCGGCCAGGGCAGGAGCCCTTGCCGGAACAAAGACAAGGCGGCCCTTGCTCGACTCCACGCGCCCTCGAGCCCACCACTCGCTACAATCAAGGCATAACCGGGCGGCCTGTTCCGCCCCCGATGCCCGCCTGTCACGCAAGGAATCCCGATGGCCATTTCGCTGATCGCCGCACTCGACGAGAACTTCGCCATCGGCAGCAAGGGCAAGCTGCCCTGGCACCTGCCCGACGACCTGCGCCATTTCAAGCAGCTCACGCTCGAACGCTACGTATTGATGGGCTACAACACCGCCGTCTCCATCGGCAAGGCGCTGCCAAACCGGCACAACCTGGTGCTGTCGCGCCGCCATGAGGCACCGTATCCGGGCCAGGTCACCGTGCGCTCCATCGAGGAGGCGCAGGCGCGCTGCGGCCATTCCGGCCTGCTGGTGATCGGTGGCGGCATGGTGTTCCGCGAGACGCTGCCGCTGGCGCGCCGCCTGTACCTGACCTGGGTGAACGCGGCCATCGGGGGCGCCGACACCTTTTTCCCCGGCGTGCACTTCAGCGAGTGGACGGAAGTGTCGCGCGTGCATCACAAGAAGGATGCGCAGCACGCCTACGACTTCGACATGGTCGAGTACGTGCGCGGCGCGTGAGCCTGTCCGTGATGGCTGCGCCGCTGCACGTGCTGGCCGGTGTCCTGTGCGACGGCGCGGGGCGCGTGCTGCTGGCCGAACGTCCGGCAGGCAAGCAGCTCGCGGGGTTCTGGGAGTTTCCCGGTGGCAAGCGCGAGGATGGCGAGACGCCGCGCGAGGCCTTGTGGCGCGAACTGCACGAGGAGCTTGGCGTGCAGGTGCTCGCGGCCGAGCCGCTGGTGCAGGTACCCTGGTGCTACGCGGCGCGCGAACTCTTGCTGGATGCCTGGCGGGTGACGCACTGGCAAGGCGAGCCGCAGGGGCTGGAGGGACAGGGCTTGCAATGGTGCCTGCCGGCCGAGGTGATGCCGGCCACGCTGGCGCCGGCGGATCGGGAGATCCTCCGGGCGCTGTGCCTCAGCCTTGGTCTTCCGGCAGGCCCTTGAGCCACTGGAACAGTTCGCGGTACGCGCGTGGCGGCTTGTTCGGCGTGGCTTGCTCCAGCCGGGCCTGGCGGATCAGCGCGCGCACGTGCTGGCGATCCACGTCCGGATGCTGCGCGATCAGGTCGGCGAGCACCGCATCGCCGTCCTCGCCCATGAGCCGCTCGCGCAGCGCTTCGAGCCGGTGCATGGCGGCGGTCTCCTGACGCTGGCGCTCGCGATTCTCGCCCAGCGCGGCGCGCACCGCGGCGAAGGCGTCGTCCTCGTGGCGGCGCATCAGCTTGGCGAGGAAGGCGAGCTGGCGCTTGCGCGCCCCGTGCGAGGTGATGCGCCGCACGTTGGCGATCTCCTCGCGCACGTTGTCGGGCAGCTCCAGCTTGGCCAGCCGTGTCGGCGGCAGTTCCACCAGCTGGCCGGCCAGCTCCAGCACATCCAGCGCCTCGCGGCGTTGCTGAGAGCGGCTGGGGCCGTAGTCGGCGTCGTCGAGCTCGGTCTGGTTGCGGCTGCGGCTGGGGCTCACGGTATCGGTATCCGGATCAGGGCTGAGGGTCGAACGCGGAAGGCAGGGTTTCTTCCAGCGCGAAACGGGGGATGGGCTCGCCGTCTAGCTCCACGGTTTCCGTGAACATGGCCAGTGGGCGCACCCACAGGCCGCGCTCGCCGTACATGGCCTGGTAGACCACCAATGCCTCTTCCGTCTCGCTGTGGAGCGCGGTGCCCAGCACGCGGTAGCGCTGGCCCTTGTAGTGGCGATAGAGGCCGGGGACGACCGTCATGGGCTGGCTCCGCGGGGTGTTGCGGGGAGGTGGCATCGCCCCCATGTGGAGACGGCGCGACGTGGATCGTGCATTCTACCTGTTTGGCCCTTCAGGAACCTCCCGTGAGCGAGATCGCCACCGTCCATCCCCGTGCTGCCGACGCCAGCGCCGCCGAGCTGGATCGCCTCGCCGAACTGGCCGGGGACGTGATCCGCCGCGCCCACGCGGCCGGCGCCAGCGCGGCCGAGGTGGCCGCCAGCATCGACACCGGCCTCAGCGTGAACGTGCGCCTGGGCGAGGTGGAGACGGTGGAGCACACCCGCGACCGCGGCTTCGGCCTCACCGTGTACTTCGGTCGGCGCAAGGGTTCGGCCAGCACCGCCGACCTGCATGCCGACTCGATCCAGGCCACGCTGGAGCAGGCCTGCGCCATCGCGAAATTCACCGAGGAAGATCCCTGCGCCGGGCTGGCCGATGCCGAACGCATGGCCACCCGCTTCCCCGATCTCGACCTGTGGCATCCCTGGGCCATCGATACGGCGGCGGCCATCGCGCTGGGCCAGCGCATCGAAGCGGCCGGCCGCGCGCACGCGGGCATCAGCAACTCCGACGGCGCCAGCGTGCAGACCGGCACGGGCCTGTCGGTATACGCCAACTCGCACGGTTTCGTCGGCCGCGAGCGCGGCAGCCGGCATTCGCTGTCGCTGTCGCTGATCGCCGGCGAAGGCGAGCGCATGCAGCGCGATTACTGGTACGACAGCGTGCGTCGCGCGGACGATTTCATGAGCGCGCAGGCGCTGGGCGACAAGGCCGCCGAGCGCACGCTGGCGCGGCTGGACGCGCGCAGCCTCGCCACCTGCGAATGCCCGGTGCTGTTCGCGCCGGAGTTGGCGCGCGGCCTGGTTGGGCATCTGGTCGGTGCGGTGTCCGGTGGTGCGCTGTATCGCCGCGCCAGCTTCCTGCTCGATCACGTTGGCAAGGCGATCATGCCGGCGTGGCTGCACATCGACGAGCGTCCGCACCTGTCGCGCGGCCAGGGTTCGGGCAATTTCGACGCCGAGGGCGTGGCCACCGTCGACAGCGCGCTGATCGAGGGTGGCGTGCTGGCGCGCTACGTGCTGGGCAGCTACTCGGCGCGCAAGCTGGGGCTCAGCTCCACCGGCAACGCCGGCGGCATCCACAACCTGGTGGTGGCGCCGGGCGCGGCCGATGGCGAGGCCAGCGACTTCGCCGGCATGCTGCAGCGGCTGGGCACCGGCCTGCTGGTCACCGAGGTGATGGGGCAGGGCGTCAGCACCATCACCGGCGACTACTCGCGCGGCGCGGCGGGGTTCTGGGTCGAGAACGGCGCCATCGCCTACCCGGTGGAAGGCGTCACCATCGCCGCCAACCTGCGCGAGATGTTCGCCGGCATCCGTGCCGTCGGCACGGACGTCGATCCGCGCTCGCACATCCTCACTGGCGCGATCCTGCTCGACCGGATGACCGTGGCCGGCGAGTGAGTCGCCCGCGCCGGCGCGCCGCCTTCAGCGCTTGTCGTCGCGCAGGAAACGCACGATCACCCGTTGGCCGATGCGCAGTTGCGGCTGCGGCTGATCGAAGGCCAGCACGCATTCCACCGTGCGCGCGTTGGCGCGGATCTGCGGATCGTTCTCCAGCGTGGCCGGGCCGTAGACCTGGCCGATGCGCAGCACGTGCGCGGCCCAGTGGCGGTTTTCGCTGGCGTCATTGCTCACCACGTCGGCGCGCATGCCTGGCTGTACCGCATCGACGAAGCTCTCGTTGAGTTCCGCGCGCACGATGCGCGGCTTGTCCGGCAGCAGGTTGAACAGTGCGCCGGAACCGGGCGACACGCTGGCGCCTGGTTGCGCCAGCACGCGCACCACGGTGGCATCGAGCGGCGCCCGCAGGCTGCGCAGGGAGAGTTCGTACTTGGCCTCGGCGAGTTTCTGCGTGGCCATGGCCAGCGCGGCCACATCGGCGTCGTGCTCGGCGCCGAGCTGGGCGCTGGCCTCGCGCGCGTCGTCCGCGCTCTGACCGTCGCCGGCGCCGGCGGCCACCGCTGCCGCGAGGCGGTCGGCGCGCTGCCGGGCGGCGGTCTGCTTGACGGCGTCGAGCGCCAGCTTGGCTTGGGCCTCTTCACGTTGGGCCTGGGCGGCGTCCACCGCGAGCTGGGCGGGGTGGGCGTCCAGCGTGGCCAACACCTGGCCGGCCTTCACCGCCTCGCCTTCATGCACGGCCACGCTGACCAGCGTGCCTTCGCGCGATGCGCTCAAGGCCAGCTGGCCGCCTTCGATGTCGATGCGGCCACGGGCCACGGCGGCGTAACTGGCCGTTGGTGCATCACCGGCTGGCACCGCCGGCTTCGAGCAGGCGGCGAGCGCAGCGAGCGCGAACGCGAGGGCACAGGGGCGCGCGAGCGATGTCATGGCGAAGTTTCCTTGGTGGCGGCGCGCTGGCGACGGTCGCTGAGGATGCGGCCGTCCTCCATCGCCAGCACGCGGTCGGCATGGGCCACCAGACGCGGGTCGTGGCTGACGCACAGCACGGTGGTGCCGTGGGTGTGGGCGATGGTGTGGAGAATGTCGATCACGATCTGGCCGTTGGCGGCGTCCAGCGCGCTGGTGGGTTCGTCGGCGAACAGCAGCTCGGGCCGCTTGGCCAGGGCGCGGGCGATTGCCACGCGCTGCTTCTCGCCGCCGGAAAGCTCGGCCGGACGCAGCCGGATGCGATGGGCCAGGCCCACTTCCTCCAGCGACAGACGGGCGCGCTCGCGCGCCTCGCCGCGCGACAGGCCGAGGTGGTTCAGCGGCAGCTCCACCTGTTCCAGCGCGGTGAGCGCGGGGAACAGGTTGAAGCCCTGGAACACGAAGCCGGTGTGTTGCAGGCGGAAGCGCTCCAGCGCGCGCAAGTCGAGCTGGCCCAGCTCGCTGCCCAACGCGCAGACGCGGCCGGCGTCCACTTTTTGCAGGCCGGAAAGGATGGCGAGCAAGGTGCTCTTGCCGCAGCCGGAAGGGCCGGAGATCAGGGTGAGCTCGCCCGGTGCGATGCTGAGCGACAGCGCGTTCAGCACTTGGGTGCGCAGCTTGCCGGAGACGAAGGCCTTGCACACGCCTTCGGCCATGATGGCCGGGGCGGTGGCGTCGATGCTGGCGAGCGGCGCGTTCATCGCAGCAGGGTCGCCGGGTCGATGCGGCGCAAGCTGCGCATGGCGGCCATGCCCGAGACGGCGGCCTGACCCATCACCAGCACGATGCAGGCCAGCGCGGCGGCCGGGTTGAGTACCACCGGCACATCCTGGCTGCGCGCCGCGACAAGCAGCAGGGCGCCCAGCACCACGGCGCCAGCGAGCCCCAGTGCGCCCACCCAGAAGGCCTGTTCCAGCACCACCTTGCGCAGCGCGCCCACGCCCACACCCAGCGCGTTCAGCGTGGCGTACTCGCGCACCGAGCCGTTCACCGCGCCGATCAGGGTCTGGCTGGTGATGACCGCGCCGACCAGGAACACGATGCCGGCGAGGAACAGCACGCCGGCGCCAGCGCCGGTGTCGAACAGCCAGTAGCGCACCGAGCGGCGGGCGAAGTCGGCGGCGCTCCAGGTGGTGTACGGACCGAAGGCGGTGTCGCCGCGCAGACGCCGCGCCACCTGGGCGGCCTGGCTGGGGTCGCGCAGTTTGGCGACGAGGTAGGTGGGGCCGTTGTCGGCGGCGTCGGTGTCGAGCTGGCGCGCGGTGTCCAGCGAGGCGATCACGTTGATGCCGCCCAGCCCGCGCAAGCCCTGGCTCACGCCCATCACCCGCACGCGGTGGCCGTTGATGGTGGCGCTCTGGCCGGGCGCCACGCCGAGCTTGTCGAGGTCGGCGCGGTCCACGATCACCGCGTCGGGCTCGGCCAGGCGGGCGCGCAGCGCGGGCGTCAGCGACTTGGCGAACATCAGGCCGTGCGCATCCGGGTCGATGCCGGAGACGAACACCGACACGCCGCCGGTATCGGTCGCGCCGCGCCAGTCGCCATCCACCCACAGGTAGGGTTCGACCCGGGTGACGGCGGGATCCATCAGCACGCGCGCTTCCACGCCGGCGTCGATGGTGCGGCCGGAACCTACGCTCTGGGTGCCGGGGTAGCCGATCCACACGTCGGCGCTGGCGCCGGTGATGTACACGCTGGTGGCGCCGAAGATGCCCAGCACCAGGGCGAGCTGCAGCAATTGCAGCAGGCCGGTAAAGCCTACCGCGAGCATGGCGGGCAGGAAGCGCCGCCACTCGTAGATGAGCGTCTTGCGCGCCAGCGCCACCATCAGCGTGGCGCTCCGGTTGCATGTGCTGCTGCGTCGGCGGGCAGCGGCGCGCCGCCCAGGGCCTTGAACAAGGCCACGTAGGCGAGACTCTGGCTGGCGCGCGCGTCGAGCAGGTCGATGGCGGCTTGGTCGACGGCCAGCTGGCTGTCGGTGAGCGCGAGCGGGCTGTCCAGCGTGAGCCTTACGCGGGTTTGCGTGGCGCGCTGCGCCTGCTGCAACGCCTGCCATGCGGCGAGGCTGGCCTGCGCGCGCTGCGCCTGCGCGCCCAGCGTGCCCAGCGCGGTTTCCACCTCGCCCACGCCTTCGAGCACGGCTTGCCGGTAACCCAGCACGGCGGCTTTCAGCTCATGCGACTTGGCGTGTTCGTTGGCCTTGCGCAGGCCCCAGTCGAACAGCGGGATGTCGAACATCGGGCCGACCGAAGCCAGGCCGTTGGAGACGGTGTGCTTGCGGTTGTTGTTGAGGTCGGTGGACCAGACTATGGACGCGCCCAGACCCAGATTTGGGAAGCGGTCGGCATGGGCCACGCCCAGTTCGCCGGCGGCGCGCAGCACCTCGGCCTCGGCGTGGGCGATCTCGGGGCGCGTGCGCAACAGCTCGGCCGGCGCGCCGGGCAGGCGCCAGGCACCCAGTTGCGGCATCGGGCCACCCTTGAGCCATGCGGGATCGGGGTGGTTCTGGCCCGTGAGCACGGCCAGCCGTTGCGCGGCCTGGTTGATGGCCTGGCGCGGCTCGGCGAGGGCGGCTTGCGCCTGGGCGACCGCGGCGGCGGCCTGTGCCACCGCGCTGGCCGGTGCCAGGCGCAGGCGTCGGCGGGTGGCCAGCAGGGCGTGCTGCCGGACGCGCAGCTCGGCGATCTGTTGCAGCTGTTGCAGTTGGGCCTGGGCGGTGCGCAGCTCGATCCAGTTGCGCACCACCTCGGCCACCAGCGACACGCGCGCGGCCTGCAGGTCAGCCTGGCTGGCCTCCAGCGCGCCGCGGGCTTCGCGCTGTGCCCCCTGGTGGCGGCCGAACAGGCCGAACTCCCAGCTGGCGTCGAAGCCGGCCATCAGGAAGGAGGCGCTGGCGTCGGGGTCGATGGCCTGGCTGGTGCTGGCCTTGAGCGAGGGCAGGTAGGGCGCGCCCGCATGGCGCTGCAGGGTGCGTGCGGCGCGCCAGCGTTCGACGGCCTGCGCCACGTCGAGGTTGTTCGCCAGCGCTTGTTCGACCAGGGCGTCCAGCGCGGTATCCCCAAACACGCGCCACCAACTGCGCAGATCGGCGGGGGTGGCGGCCTGCGCAGCGAGCGCGTGCTGCCACTGCGCCGGGATCGGCGGATCGAGCCGGGGCATCTCCACCGAGCAGCCGGCGAGCACGATGCCGGCGGCCAGCAGGGCGGCACGGACGTGGCGGATGGTCCGGCTCATGCCGGAATCCATGGCGTTGGCGGGAGGCGAGGAAGGCGCAAGGAGTGGTGCCACGGTCAATTCGTAGAGTGGGGGCAGGGCGGCACGCGACCGTGCGTATCTGGCCAAGGATACAGGGCGCAAGGCGCGGCCGACAGGCACGCCGGTGGATCAGTCGATGGCTGCCGCGCCGGCATGCGGGGGAAACCGCACCTCCACGTGCAGGCCGCGCTCCTCGCCCAGCTGGTAGACCACCTCGGCGTGATGGCGCTCGGCGATGCGCTGCACGATGGCCAGACCCAGACCGCTGCCTTCCTCGTTGGTTCCCGGCGCGCGGAAAAAACGCTCGCTGAGCCGGGACAGCAGCTCCGGCGGCACGCCGGGGCCGTTGTCTTCCACCGCCAGCGCGGCGCCACCGCCCGCCAGCGCTTGCACGCTGACGGTGACGATGCTGCCGCGGCCGGCGTAGCGCAGCGCGTTGTCGATGAGGTTGTCGAGCAGGTCATGCAGGCTGGCAGCATGGCCGAGGATGCTTAGCGCCTGCTCAGGGCCGTCGTAGCCAAGGTCGATGCCGGCCACCAGCGCCTCGTGCACGCGCTGCGCCACCGCCTCGGGGATCAGCCGGGTGAGGTCGATCGCCCGCAGTTCGGCGGTGTCCGTGGCCGGCGACTGCGCGCGGGTCAGGGCGAGCAGTTGGGCGGTGGTGCGCGCCGTGCGCCGGGTGAGCCGCTGGATATGGCCCAGCGCCTCGCGCATGGCGGCGGGGTCGCTGGTTTCCAGTGCGTGCTCCACCTGCAGGCCCAGACCGGTGAGCGGCGTGCGCAGCTGATGGGCCGCATCGGCGATGAAGCGGTCGTGCAGCGCCAGCATGCTGCGCTGGCGGGCGAACAGCGCGTCGATGGTGCGGGTGAGCGGCAGGATTTCCTGCGGCACGTCCGGCCCGCCGATCGGGGTGAGTTCGTGGCTGCGGCGGGCGAGGCGCTGGGTCAGCGGGTCGAGCACGCGCAGGCCGTGGCTGACGCCGAACCACACCAGCAAGAGCGTGCAGACGATCAGCAGCGACTGGGTGAGGATGGCCAGCACCAGGATGCTGCGCGCCTGCGCGTGGCGGACGTGCAGGGTCTCGGCCACGGTGATGACGAGGGTGTCGTGCGGGTGGTTGGCTGATCGCATGCTCAGCGTGGCCGCGCGCAGCGGGCGGCGGCCCATCTGCATCGCCGTCAACACGGGCGGCGCCCCGGGCGCCGGCACCACGGCCGGGCGCGGCAGGTGCGCATTGCCGGCGATCAGGCCGCGCTGGCTGCTGACGATGCTGAAATAGCCTTCGCCGGTGGGGTCGTACTGCAGCAGGAAACGCGCCTGTGGCGAGAGCTCGCCGCCCAGTTGCTCGCTGCTCATCATCTTGGCCAGCGTGAGCGCGTCGTTGCCGAGGTCGCGGTCGTGCACGTGGTTGGAGTAGCCCAGCGCCACGCCGTAGGTGAGCGCGATGTCCAGCAGCAGCAGCACCGCCACCGGGATCAGCAGGAAACCGAGCAGGCGCCGGCGCAGGCTGGGGCGGCGGGCGGGATGGTGGCTCATGGGCGGCTGCCGTCCTCGCCGGCTTCTTCGAGCAGGTAGCCCAGGCCGCGGATGGTGCGCACACCGGTGCCGCTGCCTTCCAGCTTGCGGCGCAGGCGGTGGATGGCGATGTCCAGGCCGTTGTCGGTGAGCTCCTCGTCCCAGCTGCACAGCGCCTCCACCAGTTGCGCGCGGCTGGTGACGCGGTCGGCGCGGCTGGCCAGCGCTTCGAGCAGGCCGAATTCGCGCGCGGTGAGCTCCAGCGGCGCCTCGTCCACCCAGGCGCGGTGGCCGGGCAGGTCGAGCCGCAACCGGCCCAGCCTCAGTTCGGGTACGCCCTGGCTGCTGGATCGGCGCAGCAGGGCGCGCACGCGCGCCTCGAACTCGGCCAGCGCGAAGGGTTTGACCAGGTAGTCGTCGGCACCGAGGTCGAGCACGCGGATGCGCTCATCCAGGGCGTCGCGCGCGGTCACCACCAGCACCGGCACGCCGGTGCCGCGGGCGCGCAGCCGACGCAGCACCTCGCTGCCGTCCAGTTGCGGCAGGCCCAGGTCGAGCACCAGCAGGTCGTAGTCGTGGTCGCGCAGCGCGGCGTCGGCCAACTGGCCGCTGGCCACGTGATCCACCGCGTGGCCGCCATGGCGCAATGCGGTGCCCACGCCATTGGCGATGGAGGCGTCGTCTTCGGCCAGCAGGATGCGCATGTGTCTGGAGCCCTTGGGCACGGGTGGCGAAAACGTTAGCTTGCCACGACTTGCCCGCCTGGCGGTTCAGCGGTGTGGCCGGCGCTCAGCCGCAGGCGACGCGGTGCGGCTCGCGGTGGGGCGGGTAGTAGGCGAACACGCGGGTGTCACTGCCAAAAAACGTCAGGTCATCGACGTGTTCGCCACCCAGCCGTCCAGCCACGCGGTCGGAGGCGTCGTTGCCGCTGCGGATCAGGCTGATGACGCGCGGCGCGTGCAGGTGGCGCCAGGCGAAGGCCAGTGCCGCCTCGCCCGCCTCGGTGGCGTAGCCGTGGTGGCGGTGTTCGGGCTTGAGCATCCAGCCCAGTTCGAGATCGGGCCAGCCTTCCGGGCGCATCAGGCCGGCGCGGCCGATGAAGTCGCCCGTATCCTTCAGCTCCAGCGCCCACATGCCGTAGCCGCGCAGCTGCCAGTGGCCCAGCAGCATGGCCAGTGAGCGCCAGGCGCTGGCGCGATCCAGCGGTTGCCCATCGCCGACGTAGCGGGTGCTTTCCGGATCGGCCAGCATGGCGGCGTAGTCGTCGAAGTGGCGCTCGGCCAGGGCGGTGAGGCGCAGTCGCGCGGTTTCGAGGGTGGGGATGGCGATCATGGCGAATCAGGATGCATGCGCCGTGCCACCGAGCAGTTTGAGCAGGGCATGGGTGCTGGTGGCGAGGCTTTCGGCCCAGGACCAGCCGACGATCGCCGCCCCGGTGACCGCGTCGGAAAAATCCTCGGCCTCGCCGGGTGGCAGCAGGTGGCGATAGTCCACCGTGATCTCGCCGCCGGCCGGCAGGTCGGCCAGCGCGAACACGAAGCCAAGGTGCCACAGGCCGGTGGGCGCGAAGCTGTGGTTGATGTAGCACTCGTCCGGCCAGTCCGGCGACACCGTGTAGCGATCCTCGAACCAGCGCGCGCTGGCGTACTTCAGCTGCGCCATGTCCGGCCCGGCCAGCTCGGTTTCGCGCCAGGTGCGGTCGATCTGGTCGGGCGCGGCGAGGATGCTGCCGGCGCGCGCGGCTTCGTCGAGGAACAAGCCCTTGCCGGCGCCGGCAATGCGCGAAGGGGCGATGTGGTAGCGCGGCAGGATCATGGTGCGACTGGCGAGCGAAAGGGCGCCAGTGTAGGGCAGGCGGGGGCAGGCGCGGCGGCTTGCTAGAATGACGGTCTTTCCCACGCTCTGGAGCTGTCATGGATACCGCCCGCCTTTCCCGTTTCGTCGGCAAGCTGTGGGACGACGAGATCGTGCCCAAGCTGGTGGACTACATCCGCATCCCCAACAAGTCGCCGATGTTCGACAAGGAGTGGAAGGCGCATGGCCACATGGACGCGGCGGTGAAGCTGATGGGCGACTGGGCCAAGTCCAAGCTGGCCGCGCTGCCGGGCGCCACGCTGGAGGTGCTGGAGCTGGAAGGTCGCACCCCGCTGATCTATATCGAGGTGCCGGGGCAGGGCGACGACACCGTGGTGCTGTACGGCCACCTCGACAAGCAGCCGGAAATGACCGGCTGGGCGGAAGGCCTGGGCCCGTGGACGCCGGTGCTGAAGGGCGACAAGCTCTACGGCCGTGGCGGCGCCGACGACGGCTACGCGATCTTCGGCTCGCTGGCGGCGCTGCTGGCGCTGCAGGAACAGGGCATTCCGCACGCGCGCTGCGTGGTGCTGATCGAGGCCTGCGAGGAGTCGGGCAGCTACGACCTGCCGTTCTACGTGGATCACCTGGCCAGCCGCATCGGCAATCCCTCGCTGGTGGTGTGCCTGGATTCGGGCTGCGGCAACTACGAGCAGCTCTGGCTCACCACCTCGCTGCGCGGCATGACCGGCGGCAACCTCACCGTGCAGGTGCTGGACGAGGGCGTGCACTCGGGCGACGCCTCCGGCGTGGTGCCGTCCAGCTTCCGCATCCTGCGCGAGATCCTCTCCCGGCTGGAAGACCCGGAAACCGGCGCGATCAAGCCGAAGGAGCTCTACGTCGAGATCCCCGCCCAACGCGTGCAGCAGGCCCAGCACGCGGCGGCGGTGCTGGGTACCGACATCTACAGCAAGTTCCCCTGGGCCGCAGGCATGCAGCCGGTGACCAAGGAGCTGCCCGAGCTGGTCTTGAACCGCACCTGGCGTCCGCAGCTGGCGGTGACCGGCATCGGCGGTATCCCGCCGCTGGACAGCGCCGGCAACGTGCTGCGCCCGTTCACCGCGGTGAAGCTTTCCCTGCGCGTGCCGCCCACGCTGGACGCCAAGGCCGCCGGCCAGTTCCTCAAGCAACTCCTGGAAAAAGACCCGCCCTACGGCGCCACCGTCACCTTCGACCTGGAAAAGGATGGCAGCGGCTGGAACGCGCCGGCGCTGTCGCCGTGGCTGGAGCAGGCGGTGACCGAGGCCTCGCAGCACCAGTTCGGCGCGCCGGCCACCTACATGGGCGAAGGCGGCTCGATCCCGTTCATGGGCATGCTGGGCGAGAAATTCCCCAAGGCGCAGTTCCTCATCACCGGCGTGCTCGGCCCGCACTCCAACGCGCACGGCCCCAACGAGTTCCTGCACATTCCCACCGGCAAGCACGTCACCGCCGTGGTGGCCGAGGTGGTGGCGAAGCATTACGCGCAAGGCGCCAAGGGCTGACGTATCAGGCCTTGCGACGGCGGCCGGTCAAGCTGGTGCGGACACCTTAGAAGGAGCTTTTCATGGCCAAGGCCAAGACCGCCTACGTCTGCACCGAGTGCGGCGCCGAGCATCCGAAGTGGCAGGGCTCCTGCGTGGAATGTGGCGCATGGAACACGCTGTCCGAGATCGTGCTGCAACCGGCGGTGAAATCGGCCGGTGCGGCGCGCGGTGGCTATGCGGGCAAGGCCGCGGGGGCGCCGCAGGTGACACCGCTCACCGCGGTGATGGCGAGCGCCGAGGTGCGTTCGCAGACCGGCATCGGCGAGCTGGATCGCGTGCTGGGCGGCGGCCTGGTCGACGGTTCGGTGGTGCTGGTGGGCGGCGATCCTGGCATCGGCAAGTCCACCCTGCTGCTGCAGATGCTGGGCACGCTGGGCGCCGCACTGCCCAGCGTCTACGTCACCGGCGAGGAATCGCTGGCGCAGGTGGCGGCACGCGCGCAGCGTCTGGGGCTGCCGCTGGAACCCCTGCGGGCACTGGCCGAAACCTGCATCGAGCGCATTCTTGAACAGGCCGTGGCGGCGCGCCCGCGCGTGCTGGTGATCGACTCGATCCAGACCATCTGGACCGAGCTGCTCACCGCGGCGCCGGGTTCGGTGTCGCAGGTGCGCGAATCGGCGGCCAAACTCACGCGCTATGCCAAGGAAACCGGCACCAGCGTGTTCCTGGTCGGCCACGTCACCAAGGAGGGCGGCATCGCCGGCCCGCGCGTGCTGGAGCACATGGTGGACGCGGTGCTGTATTTCGAGGGCGAGTCGGGTTCGCGCTTTCGCGTGCTGCGCGCCTTCAAGAACCGCTTCGGCGCGGTGAACGAACTGGGCGTGTTCGCGATGTCCGACAAGGGGCTGCGCGAGGTTCCCAATCCGTCGGCGATCTTCCTTTCCGCGCATGCCGGCCCCACGCCGGGCAGCGCGGTGATGGTGACGCGCGAAGGTACGCGGCCGCTGCTGGTCGAGGTACAGGCGCTGGTGGATCAATCCTCGCTGGGCAATCCGCGCCGCGTGGCGCTGGGGCTGGAGCAGAACCGCCTCGCCATGCTGCTGGCCGTGCTGCATCGGCACGGCGGCGTGGCCGCCTACGACCAGGACGTGTTCATCAATATCGTGGGCGGCATCCGCGTGCAGGAGACGGCGGTGGACCTGCCGGCACTGCTGGCCGTGCTCTCCAGCCTGCGTGACCGGCCGCTGCCGGAAAAAACCGTGGCCTTCGGCGAGGTGGGCCTGTCCGGCGAAATCCGCCCGGTGCCGAACGGCGAGGAACGCCTGAAGGAGGCTGCGCACCACGGCTTCCGCCGCGCCATCGTGCCCAAGGCGAACGCGCCCAAGTCCGGCCGCGTGGGCGAGTTGGAGGTGATCGGCGTGGAGCGTCTGGTGGAGGCGATCGACGCCTGCCGCTGAGCGCCTTGCTCCCCTCTCCCTTCGAGAGAGGGGTTGGGGGAGAGGGTGCGGACTTGCATCGAGGCTGGGGTGATCGGCGGCACCCTCTCCCCCAGCCCCTCCCCCGCAAGCGTGGGAGGGGAGCCGAGCAAGCACGCAAAAAAGCCGGCCAAGGCCGGCTTTTTCGTGACGCGCGATGAAACCGGCTTACGCCAGTTCGCGGATCTTCGCGTTCAGGCGGCTCTTGTGGCGGGCGGCCTTGTTCTTGTGGATCAGGCCACGCGAGGCGTAGCGATCCATCACCGGCTGGGCAGCGGCGAAGGCTTCCACGGCGGCAGCCTTGTTCTTCGCCTCGATGGCCTTGACGACCTTCTTCAGTGCGGTGCGCACCATGGAACGGGCACTGATGTTGCGCAGGCGGCGCTGCTCAGACTGGCGCGCACGCTTCTTCGCGGACTTGATGTTGGCCAAGGTAGAACTCCCGAATCGCGGGTTGCGGGTTGAAGAAAGAGGCGAATTATGCTGTCAGAGTGCGCTTGCGTCAAGCGTGCGGCCAACTGTCAGCGGCGCCGCGCCCGTGAACGGTCATGCACGGGCCGTGATCTTGCCAGCGGCGGCTGTCAGACTGTGCGCCCTCGTTCGCCGATCGGGATGTCGTTCCGGCATGAAGTCACCCAGCATGTTCCGTGGCTTGCTCTCCTTCAGCAGCATGACCATGGTGTCGCGCGTGCTTGGGCTCGTGCGCGACATGTCGCTGAACGCGGTGTTCGGCGCCAACGCGGTCACCGATGCGTTCTGGGTGGCCTTCCGTATCCCCAACTTCATGCGCCGGCTGTTCGCGGAGGGCTCGTTCTCCACCGCCTTCGTACCGGTGTTCACCGAGGTGAAGGAGCGGGGCACGCATGCGGATCTGCAACGGCTGATGGCGCGCGTCTCCGGCACGCTGGGGGTGGTGCTGCTCGCCATCACCGCGCTGGGCCTGGTCTTCGCGCCGCAACTGGCCACGGTGTTCGAGCCGGGGGCGCTGAACGAGCCGGACAAGCTCGAACTCACCATCGACCTGCTGCGGCTCACCTTTCCGTTTCTGCTCTGCGTGTCGATCACCGCGCTGGCGGCCGGTGCGCTGAACAGCTTCCACCATTTCGCGCTGCCGGCGTTGGCGCCAGTGATCCTGAACCTCTGCATGATCGTCGGCGCGCTGTGGTTGTCGAAGCATCTGGCCGTGCCGATCATGGCGATGGGCTGGGCGGTGCTGGCGGCGGGCGTGCTGCAGGTGCTGTTCCTGCTGCCCGCGCTGGGCAAGCTCGATTTGCTGGTGTGGCCGCGCTGGGGCTGGGCCTACCCCGAGGTGAAGCGCATCCTGAAGCTGATGGTGCCGACCCTGTTCGGCTCCTCGGTGGCGCAGATCAACCTCTTGCTGGACACGGTGATCGCCTCGCTGCTGGTCACCGGCTCGCAGAGCTGGCTGTCGCTCTCCACGCGCTTCCTCGAACTGCCGCTGGGCGTGTTCGGCGTGGCGCTGGGCACGGTGGTGCTGCCGGCCTTGTCACGTCATCACGTCAGCACGGATCGAGCGGGCTTTTCGCGCGCGCTGGACTGGGGACTGCGGCTCACCTTGCTGATTGCCGTGCCGGCGATGTGTGCCTTGCTGATCCTTGCCGGGCCGCTGGTGTCCACGCTGTTCCAGCATGGCCGCTTCAACGCCTTCGACACGCACATGTCCACGCTTTCCATCGTGGCGCTGGTCTGCGGCTTGCCGGCCTACGCGCTGGTGAAGGTGCTGCTGCCGGCGTTTTACGCGCGGCAGGATACCCGCACGCCGGTGCGGGCCGGGGTGGCGGCGCTGGTGGTCAACATGCTGTGCAATGGTCTGTTCATCGCCTTGCTGTACGTGCTGTGGGCGCCGGTCGGCGTGCGTGGGGGTGGCTGGCTGGCCGGCATCGCCCAGGTGCCCGGCCTGCACCTGGGGCTGGGTATCGCCAGCGCGGTTTCCAGCTATCTCAACTTTGCGCTGTTGTGGCATTGGCTGAAGGCCGCCGGCGTGTACCAGCGGCAACCGGGTTGGTTGCGGCACTGGACACGACTGGTCGTGGCTTGCGCGGCGATGGTGGCGGTGCTGCTGCTGGGCCGCTGGCTGTGGCCGAACTGGAACCATGTCGGCACGCTCATCCGGGTCTGGCGCCTGACGGCGCTGGTGGTCGTGGGCGGGGCCAGTTACGTGGCGGTGCTGTTTGCGCTGGGCTTCCGGCTGCGTGACTTGCGGGTGGGTTGAGGCGGGCTCGCCCGATATACTGCCGCGATGATGAATCTCTCCCGAGATGTCGCCGGCCCGTGCCTGGCGCCGGCAGGCAGCGTGGTGGCGGTGGGCGCGTTCGATGGCTTGCATCGGGGCCACCAGGCCTTGCTGGCCGAGGTGTGCGTGCGCGCCGCGGCGCTGGGCGCCGTGCCGACGGTGGTGAGTTTCGAGCCGCTGCCGCGGGCGTATTTCGCCAAGGCACCGCTGCCGCGCATCTCCAGCACACGCGAAAAACTGGCGGGTTTTGCTGCCGCTGGTATCGAGCAGGCCTTGCTGCTGCGCTTCAATGCCGCGCTCACCGCGATGGCGGCCGAGGATTTCGTGCGCCGCGTGCTGGTGGAGCGGCTGGCCGCGCGCGAGGTATGGGTGGGGGCGGATTTTCGCTATGGCCACGGCCGCGCCGGCGACGTGGCGCTGCTGGGGCGGATGGGTGCGGAGTTGGGTTTCGCCGCGCGCACCATGCCGGCGGTGCAACTGGAGGGCGAACGGGTGTCCGCCAGCCGTATCCGCACGCTGCTGGGCGCGGGCGACTTCGCCGCGGCGGCGCCGCTGCTGGGCCGGCCCTTCGTGATCGAGGGCAGGGTGGAATACGGCAACCAGCTCGGCCGCACGCTGGGTTTCCCCACCGCCAACATGCCCCTGCGTCAGCGGGTCAGTCCGGTGCAGGGCATCTTCGCCGTGCGCGTGGGGCTGGGCGAGGGCGAATGCAGCTGGCCCGGCGTGGCCAGCCTGGGCGTGCGGCCCACGGTGAACCAGGTCGGCGCGCCGCTGCTGGAAACCCATCTGTTCGATTTCGAGGGCGACCTCTACGGCCAGCGCATGGCGGTGGAGTTCGTCGCCAAGCTGCGCGACGAGCAGAAATTCAGCGACCTGGATGCGCTGAAAGCGCAGATGGATCATGATGCGCGCTCGGCCCGGGCGATCCTGGGCATGAATCCGATCCTGGCCCGCGCATGACATACCGCGAGAAAAACCAGCTGCTTTCCCGCCGCGAATGCGCTCCCGCGCCTGCGGCCATCGTCATTATTATTTGAAGGCACCGCCCGCAGCGCGTGCGCCTGCCGCCGCGCGCGGTGGGCGGCCACATGACGCCCTGGGCCAGTCGGGCCCGGGGTGAAACCACCGAGGCACCCGATGAGCACGGATTACAAGAGCACGATCAACCTGCCGCAGACGGATTTCCCGATGCGTGGCGACCTGCCCAAGCGCGAGCCGGGCTGGCTGGCCGACTGGGAAAAGGCCGGGCGCTACCAGCAGATCCAGCAGGCCACCGCGCAGCGCGAGCGTGCCTTCGTGCTGCACGACGGCCCGCCCTACGCGAACGGCGCCATCCACATCGGCCATGCCGTCAACAAGATCCTCAAGGACATGGTGGTGCGCTCCAAGCTGCTCGCCGGCCATCGCGCGCCCTACGTGCCGGGCTGGGACTGCCACGGCCTGCCCATCGAGATTGCGGTGGAGAAGAAATTCGGCAAGCCGGGCGAGAAGCTCGACGCGCGCGCCTTCCGCGAAAAATGCCGCGAGTACGCCGACGAGCAGATCGATGCGCAGCGCGCCGGCTTCAAGCGCCTGGGTGTGCTGGGCGACTGGGAGCACCCCTACCGCACCAAGGATTTCAAGTACGAGGCCGACATGCTGCGCGCGTTGGCGAAGATCGTCGCCAACGGCCACGTGGTGCGCGGTGCCAAGCCGGTGTACTGGTGCTTCGACTGCGGCTCGGCGCTGGCCGAGGCCGAGATCGAATACGGCGACAAGAGCTCGCCGGCGGTGGACGTGGCCTACGATGCGGTGGATGCCAAGGCGCTGGCTGCGAGATTCGGCGTGGACGCCGGCGATGCCATCGTGTCCATCCCGATCTGGACCACCACGCCGTGGACGCTGCCGGAAAGCCAGGCGGTGGCGCTGGGCGCCGAACTGGAATACGCGCTGGTGGAAGGGCCAGCACGCAACGGCAAGCGTGTGTTGCTGGTGATCGCCAGTGCGCTGGTCGACAAGGCGCTCGCACGCTATTCCCCTCTCCCTCCGGGAGAGGGTGCCCAAAGGGCAGGAGAGGGGAGAGTGCAGGGGCATGCCGTCGGCAATGCGCTCAACGGCGTGAAGCTCCACCACCCATTCTACGAGCGCATCGTCCCGGTGATCCTCGGCGAGCACGTCAGTGCCGAGGACGGCACCGGCGCGGTGCATACCTCGCCCGACCATGGCGTGGAGGACTTCCTCGTCGCACGCGACAACGGCATCGGCCTTTTGAACTACATCGACGGCCGCGGCACCTACCGCGATGGCACGCCCAAGGTCGGCGAGCTCGACTTGACCGGCATGCACGTGTGGAAGGCCAACGGCGCCGTGGTGGAACTGCTGCGCGCGCGCGGCGTGCTGCTGGCACATGCCGAGATCAGTCATAGCTACCCCTGCTGCTGGCGGCACAAGACGCCGGTGATCTTCCGCGCCACGCCGCAGTGGTTCATCGGCATGGAGCAGGCCGGCCTGCGCGCCACGGCACTCAAATCCATCAAGGATGTGCGCTGGGTGCCGGGCTGGGGCGAGGAACGCATCGCCGGCATGGTCGCCGGGCGGCCGGACTGGTGCATCAGCCGTCAGCGCACCTGGGGCGTGCCGATCGCGCTGTTCGTGCACAAGGCCACGCAGGAGCCGCACCCGGATTCCGTGGCGCTGCTGGAGCAGGTGGCGAAGAAAGTGGAGCAGGGCGGCATCGACGCCTGGTACGACCTCGATGCCACCGAACTGCTGGGCGATACGGCGAAGGATTACGACAAGGTCACCGACGTGCTCGACGTCTGGTTCGACTCCGGTGTCACCCACTTCGCCGTGGTTGGCCAGCGCCCCGAACTGCAGCAGGGCAGTGCGCACGAATACAAGGTGATGTACCTGGAAGGCTCCGACCAGCATCGCGGCTGGTTCCAGTCCTCGCTGCTCACCTCGGCGGCGATCCACGGCCGCGCGCCCTACGACGACGTGCTCACCCACGGCTTCACCGTGGATGCCTCGGGCCGCAAGATGTCCAAGTCGCTGGGCAACGTGGTGGCGCCGCAGAAGGTGATGGGCACGCTGGGCGCCGACGTGCTGCGCCTGTGGGTGGCCTCGGCCGACTATCGCAACGAGATGAGTGTCTCCGACGAGATCCTGAAGCGCGTGTCGGACGGCTACCGTCGCCTGCGCAACACCGCGCGCTTCCTGCTCGGCAATCTCGACGGCTTCGATCCCGCGCAACATCTGGTGAAGGTGGAAGACAGTCTGCCGCTGGACCAGTGGGCCGTGCAGCAGGCGTACGACGTGCAGCAGGCGGTGGTCGCCGCCTACGAGCGCTACGACTTCCCCGAGGTGGTGGCGCGCGTGCAGAATTTCTGCACCAACGAGATGGGTGCGCTCTACCTCGACATCACCAAGGATCGGCTTTACACCATGCCGACCGACAGCCACGGCCGGCGCAGCGCGCAAAGTGCGATGTATCGCATCGCCGAGGCGCTGGTGCGCTGGCTGGCGCCGATCCTCGCCTTCACCGCCGAGGAAATCTGGCGCGAACTGCCCGGCAAGCATGGCGACAGCGTGCTGCTGGAAACCTGGTATGACGGCCTCGCCGCCACGCAAGGCTCGCCCGAGCAGCGCCGCTGGTGGGGCGACCTGCTCGCCATCCGCGAGACCGGCGCCCGCGTGCTGGAAACCATGCGCAAGGGTGGTGCCATTGGCGCGGCGCTGGAGGCCAGGCTCGCCATCCACGCCGACGCCGCCACCGTGGCACGCTATGCCGGCTCGGCCGAGGAGCTGCGCTTCTTCTTCATCACTTCCGAGGCGGCGCTCGGCGGAGCGGATGCGCCACCGGCAGGTGCCGAGGCAGTGGCGCTGGATGGTGCGCAAGCCTGGGTGTCGGCCACGGTCAGCGAGGCCGCCAAGTGCGTGCGCTGCTGGCACCGCCGCGATGACGTGGGCAGCCACGCCGACCACCCGGAACTTTGTGGGCGCTGCGTGGACAACGTCGAAGGCCCGGGCGAGACGCGTCGCTGGTTCTGAGGCTTTGTGGAGCCCCTCTCCCGCCGGGAGAGGGGGTGGGGTGAGGGTTCGGTACTTGCGGTGCGCCGATACGAGCCGAACCCTCACCGCCCTGCCTGGCACCTGCATTCAGCACAGCCCTGTGCTTCACCTTCCGGGCGGCGACGCCGTCAAATTGGCCATCCTGCCGATTTGTCTCCCGAAGGGAGAAGGGAATCCATCTTGAGAGTCATTGCATGACCACCAAACCCAACGCGCTTCCCTGGCTGCTGCTTTCGGCCTTGCTCATCGCCCTCGACCAGCTCAGCAAGTGGTGGGCGGTGGCTGCGCTGCAACCGGCTGGCCTGCCGCATCCGGCCATCCCGGGTTTCCTCAACTGGACGCTGGTCTACAACCCCGGCGCCGCCTTCAGCTTCCTCGGGCACGCCGACGGCTGGCAGCGCTGGCTGTTCGTGGCGCTGGCCGTCGTCATCAGTGTCGTGCTGGTGGTGTGGCTGGCACGCACGCCGCGGCGCGATTGGCGCACCGCCTTGCCGCTCGCGCTCATCGTCGGCGGCGCCATCGGCAACCTGATCGACCGCCTGCATGCGGCGGCGGTCACCGACTTCATCGACGTGTATTTCCGCGACTGGCACTACCCGGTGTTCAACGTGGCCGACTGCGGCGTTACGGTGGGTGCGGTGATGCTGGTGGCATTCGGCATGTTCGGCGGGAAGGATTAGCAGTCCGGTCAGCAGAAATCATCCGGGCTCCCGGAGCGACGTGCGATAATTGCGGCATGCCCATGGACATCCTGCTCGCCAATCCCCGCGGTTTCTGCGCCGGCGTCGACCGTGCCATCGCCATCGTCCAGCGTGCGCTGGAGTCCTACGGCGCGCCGATCTACGTGCGCCACGAGGTGGTGCACAATCGCTACGTGGTGGACAAGCTGCGCCATGACGGCGCGGTGTTCGTGGAGGAACTCGCCGAAGTACCCGACGGCGCCATCGTGATCTTCAGCGCCCACGGCGTCTCCAAGGACGTGCGGGAGGAAGCCGGGCAGCGCGGCCTCAAGGTGTTCGACGCCACCTGTCCGCTGGTCACCAAGGTGCACATGGAAGTCGCGCGACTGGGCCGGCTGGGGCGCAGCGTGGTACTGATCGGCCACGCCCGCCATCCCGAGGTGGAGGGCACGATGGGGCAGTGGAATCCCGCCTTCAGCGGCCAGATCATGCTGGTGGAGTCAGTGGAGGACGTGGGTCGCCTCACGCCAAGGCAGCCCGCGACGCTCTCCTACGTCACCCAGACCACGCTGTCGGTGGACGACACCAAGGCGGTGATCGCCGCGCTGCGCGAGAAATTCCCCGCCATCGACGGCCCGCGCAAGGACGACATCTGCTACGCCACGCAGAATCGTCAGGACGCCGTGCGCCGCCTCGCCGACGCGGTGGACGTGATGCTGGTGGTGGGCTCGGTCAACAGCTCCAACTCCAACCGCCTGCGCGAGCTGGCCGCCAAGCAGGGACGGCCCGCTTACTTGATCGACGGCGCCGAGCATATCGACCGCGCCTGGCTCGAAGGCGTGCAACACATCGGCCTTACCGCCGGCGCCTCCGCCCCCGAGAAGCTGGTACGCGACGTGATCGCCCAGCTGCAGGCCTGGGGTGCCGGTGAAGTGCGCGAACTGGACGGCGAGCGCGAAACCATCACCTTTGCCCTGCCCAAGGAATTGCGCCTGGTCGATGCCGGGCCGGCGCTCTCCTGAAATCGCGATGCCCGGATACACCAAAGGCCCGCATTGCGGGCCTTTGGTGTGTTCGATGGTGCGGAAACAGGCATGGAATAACCCGTGGTAGGCCGCAACGTCATGCCATCTGACGAAGGCGCGATGGCCGTCCTACCCCCAAAGTTACCCCCAAACTGGCGCGACGCCCCACCATCGCCCGCTTGTTCCGCCCTGTTCTCAGGCTCGCCTTTTGGGGTTGCAGAAACCCGGACGCCGCGCGCGTGGTGACTGCGGAAACCTTTGCCTCACGCGCGATGGCGCGGGAAACACTAGATCGCAGCAGTTTACTGGTGTCGCACTTCGCCGCACTTTGCGATGCCGGGTGTTCCTCGCTGATAGCAGCGAAGCGAGTCGCAGCGTTTTCAGGCGTTGTTTACGCGCCGGCTAGCGGCTACTCGGGCCTGTTTCAGCCGTCACGCCGCGCCGGCCATCGCCTGCCGCTTGCGCTGGACGTGGTACGGGGTCAGCAGTGCATGCGCCTTCATGTCCAGGGATGGCCGCGCGTTGCCGTCCTTGTCCGTCCAGACCTTCGGGGTCAGCTCGCCGGCCAGCGTCACCGCCTCGCCCGGCTTGAGCGCCAGCAGCCCGGCCACGGTGACGGCGTCGAAGGCAATCACGGACACCGTGATGCGGTCTTCCGCCCCGGCGGCGACGTGCAGGCGCGCGGTGGCGTAGCGGTTGCCGTTGCTGGCCGTGCCTTCCTTCGGCTCGGCGGCGAGTCTGCCGCTCAGCAGTGCGTCAATCATGGCGGGTTCCTTTTCGTGATGCGTAACGGTTCACGGCAGCGCGGTGCAGCAGTTCATCGGTGAAGCGCTGCACTTCGGCGACGTCGCCGGCCTTCACCGCGTCGCGCAGCTCAAGCAGCAGCGCCGGCAAGGCGGCGTCGCCCGGCGAGCACATGGCGAGGCGCTTGCGGGCCTGCCGCCGTCGCCGGTACGCGCGGGCGCGCTCGGCACTGGTCATGGCGGCTGCGCCTGTCGGTGGCCGGGGCATGGTCAGTGGTCGCCGGTGCGTGGGGCGGGAACATGGCTTCCGCAGCCGTGCCGCTGCATCGGGTAGTGCATGCCGTGGCCGCTGGCGCAGCTCCCCATGCCGCCATCGGGGTTCACGGTGTCGGGTTGCCAGTGCGTGCAGGTAGCGCACGACACGCGAGGCCGGGGCACGTAGCCACCTACTTTGCGGATCGCGCACCACGGGCAGCCCAGCGCACGCGGCCAGCCGTTCACTACGGGCAGCACGGCGGCAATGTCCGGGTGAGCGTAGACCGGGCCGCAGTGCGCGCAGTGGATCGCCGCCGTGTCGCCTGCCGGAACCTTGCCGGCCTGCCGTGTGGCGGTGTCGGCCAGCGCCAGCAGGTAGCTGCGCAGCGTGCCCACGGTCAGCCCCTTGCAGGCGGCCAGTTCGTCCGTGGTCAGCCGTTCCACCATGGCGCGCTCCACGCCCACGCTGTCGGCCAGCGCCAGCAGCACCGATTGCAGCCGGGCGAGGCTGTCGTCCGTGGGCGGGTGCAGTTCGGCCAGTAGGCCAGCCTTGTTGTCGGCGATGCGCTGGCGCAATTCCGGGGTGACGGTGCCGGCGGGCGCCTCGATGTGCAGGCGGTCACCCGTGGCCGAAAGCGTGACGCCAGCGGCCTGCAATTCGCGCAGTAGCGGTGCGGCGCTCATAGGTCGAACGTCTCCCTTGCCGTGTCGTCGCTTGTCTTTTCTGCCGGAACCCCGTTTTTATCCGTGACACCGTGACAAGCCTTGTCCCATGCGGGTTCCGGGGGTTTTGCTATCCGTGACGCAAGCCCGGCTGTCACGGAAGCCGATGCCTCGCAAACCGCGCTGTTATGCGGTTGGCACGGTGTCACGGATACATTGCCCCCTTCGGCGGAAAGGTAACGGGTGAAGGCGTCGGCGAAGTCGGCCAGTGCATACCCTTTGAGCCGGTCGCCATTCGGTAGGCGCGTCGTCTTCGGCTTGATACCGAACTCAGAAAGGCGCTGGGCGAGCTGGCGCGGTCGCAGTGGGCTGCCACGGTTCCACGATGCCCACGGCGCTTCATCGTCTTGAGTCAGGATGCGCAACAGCTCGGCGGTGGCGAGCCGGCTTGTCCCGCGCTCCTTGAATGCGGCCTCCACGTCGCGCAGCAGCTCCACGCCGATGCTGGGCGTGTCTTCCTCCACGCCGTGAAGCGCCAGCGCCGCCGCACGCGCCCGGCGCGGCCACTCCCCGCCTGCATCATCGGCAATGGCTAGCAGCGGCTCCCAGCAGTCTTGCGCGCGGTCGCCAAGCCCTGCCGCCGGCGTTGGGTGTGCCATGCCCACCGCGTGGCGGCGATCCTCAGCCCAGCGCGTCAACTGTGCTCGCAGGTCGGCCCATGGTTGCGGGTCGGATCGCCGGATGCTGGCGGCAGTTTCACCAGCCACCTTGCGCCGCATCCGCAGCGGGATGGCGCGGTCTTCAATGGTGCCGGCTAGCTTGCCGATGCCGCAAAGAATCTTGGGCGCCCAGGTGCTGAATTGCGTGGGCGTGTTGTCGTCGCCGGTGCAGCGGATGACCACAGCAGTCTCGCGGTACAGGCCGGAGTTAATCAGGCCGCGCGCTTCCTCGTTGTCTTTCAGGAAGGCGTCCACCTCGTCAATGCCCAGCGTCGGCGCCCATCGCTCCACGGTGCGGAAGATCGCCGCCGGGGAAATGCTCGCCACCGACAGTGGGCGATAGCAAAGCCGCATCATCGCCGTGAGCAAGACGGTCTTGCCGCAGCGCATTTCCGGCGCGCTGATATGGGCCAGCGGCGACACAGTTAGCGCGTCCATGCAGTACGTGTGCGCGATCCACAAGGCCGCCGCGCAGATCGTCGGCGGGTCGGCGACAACGTGCTGCGCGATGATCCGATACACGTCCGCCAGCAGCGCTGCACCGCTCACGGGTTGTGGCCATGGCTCCATGTCGGGGAACAACTCGACGGCTGGCGCGTCGTCCTTGGAAGCGGTCAGCTTGTCCAGCTCGATCACGCTGGCCTTGCCCTTCGCCGCCGCTCGCACGCGTTGGTAGCGGGCCGGGTCGGTCTGCCGTACTGCGGTCAACGCGTCCAGCACCTCGCGCGCAAAGAGTGCGCCGGGGTCGCTGTCCAGTTGCTGCAAGGCGACGTCGATGCAGTCGGGTGCGTCATCCTTCGGCGCGGTGTCTGCCCCGCTGTCCCCGCGTGTTTCAGTAGGGGCAGGGCCACGATGCCGCGATGGCGCGCGATCCAGCATCGCAAGCTCGCGTTCCGCGCGGTCTTCCAGCGAACGCACGTAGGGTGTCACTGGTTCGGCGGACGGATTCATGCCAACACCTCCCGTGCCCGTTGAATACGCTCCTCGGCCTGCCATAGACGCATGGTGTCGTCGGGTGACAGCGCCTTGCCGTCCAGCAAGTCATGCGCGGCAAGAACGACAATGCGAGCCTCGCGGCCCAGCACGTTCAGTGCCGCCGCCCAGCGGTTGCGCTTGGCCGCCTCGCGTGCGGCGCGGCGCGCTTCGGGCGATGGATCGCGGATGCGCTCGGGGTACAGGTCGGCCATCGCCAAGTCCAGCGCCCCGAGAATCGCCGGGGTGTCGTGGCAGGCGAAGCAGGAAAGCAGCAAGCGCCCGTCGTCCGCTTCGGTGATGGACAGCGAGCCGCGCACCTTGGCGTGGGCCGGGTTCGGGCAGTTCGCCCGCCAGCCGGTGCCAGCGCGGCGCACGTTGTCCAGCCGCGAAAGCAGCATGGTGGCGTTCACGGCTTCACCCCCAGCCAGCGGCGAACGCGCTGCGCACCGTCCAAGGCCAGCAGCGGAACAGCGAGCGCGCACGCGATGGTGTAAATGGCCGCCAACAGCAGCGCATCGGCAATGCGGGCGAATGACGGGCGCGTCATGCGGTCACCTCGACGCGGCGCGCGAACGCGTCAAGGTCGGCGCGGCGGTAGCGCACGGCACGCTTGCCCACCTTCACGAAGGCCGGGCCTTCGCGTTTGGCGCGCCAGTTGGCGAGCGTGCGCGGCGTGACCGCCAGCGCGTTCGATGCTTCCTCAGTGGTCAGCAGGTCGCCGGGTTCGATCTTGCTGGCGGCTTGGGGAGCAAGGTTGGTGGTTGGCATGGTTGCATCCTCAGTGTTGCCCGCAGACGTTGCGGGTTGCTGGGGATGCTGCCAAGCGAGTGCGCCGTTACTTACTTGCGGCGCAGTTTCCGGCATGCCGTGACGCGTTTGCGGAACCGGTCGATGCCGATTTGTTCCGTCAACCATTCGGGCGCGCGCGCCCAAAGGGCGGGAGCCCTCGCGTTCGGCTCGGTTCTCAATTGGCCGTCTATCCATTGCGTGACGTCCGGTCGCCGTTCCTTGCGCGTTCCGGCTTGCCGCTTCTGGTCGCGCGCGCCCGCCTTGCCAAGAATCAACTCGGCCGCTCGCTTGCTGTCGCAATGCATGGCACTGCAAATGTCCTTCAGTTGGCGAATCGCCAGCCGTTCCGAATCGGCCAATCCCGGCACATTGCCGCTTCCACGGCACGGGCCGAACTCACGCCACAACTGCCGCAGCTCATCGACCGGGCGCCTGTCCACAAGGAAGTCGCGCAGGTCATTGACCGTGCGTTGCAGCGCTTCCGGCGTGCCATCGAGAAGCGGCCCCAGCAAATCGTCAAACTCCACCGACGCCCATCGTGTCGCATCGGCAATGCCGGCATCCATCGCCGCCAAGGCTTCCGCGTCCACACTTCGATTGCGAGCTGCGCGCATAACCTCAGCCGGCCTTGCGCTTGAACGGAACCACGACAGCGCCAGCGCGCAGCGCGTCCAAGTAATCGGCCCATGCCTGCATCATCTGGCGGCGCTCGGTCAGGTACTGCGCCCGATTGTAGGCGGCACGCACCTTGTTACGTTCGGCGTGGGCCAGCTGGCGTTCGATGACGTCGGGCGGGTAACCCATTTCATTCAGCCGAGTGGACGCCATCGCCCGGAAGCCGTGGGCGGTCATGGTGGCTTTGTCGAAGTCCATACGGCGCAGTGCGGCATTGATCGCCGCCTCGCTCATGGGCATGCGCGGACTGCGCGCGCCGGGGAAGACGTACTGCCCGCGTCCGGTGAGCGGTTGCAGCTCGCGCAGGATCGCCACGGCTTGGGCGGGCAGGGGCACGATGTGCAGCTCGCGCATCTTCATCTTGTCCGCAGGGATGCGCCATTCGGCGCCGTCCATGTCCAGCTCGGCCCATTCCATCTGGCGCAGTTCGCCGGGACGCACCATCAGCAGGGGCGAGAGCTTCAGTGCTGCGCCCACGATGGCGCCCCCGGTGTAGCCGTCAATGGCGCGCAGCAGCTCGGCCACCTTGGCCGGTTCCGTGATGGCGGCGCGGTGAGTCACCTTTACCGCTTTCAGTGCGCCGCGCAGGTCGGCGGTTGGGTCATGGCTGGCGCGCCCGGTGGCTATCGCGTAGCGGAAGACCTGCCCGCACCGTTGTTTCGTGCGGTGCGCGGTTTCGACAGCGCCGCGCGATTCGATCCGGCGCAGCAGCGCCAGCACTTCCGGGGCGTCAATCTCGGACACGGGGCGGTGCCCGATAAAGGGGTTCAGTAGATCGTCGAACGTCCACCGCGCTTTCTCCATCGTGGCCGGCGCCATGTGCTGCTTGCCCAGCCATTCGGCGGCGATGGCGGCGAAGCTATTCGCAGCAGCGGCGACCTTGGCGCGTTCCTCCGACTTGCGAACCTCGCCGGGGTCGGTGCCGTCCGCCAGCAGGGCGCGGGCTTTCTCGCGCTCGGCGCGGGCGTTCTTCAGACTCACGTCGGGGTAGGTGCCGAAGCTCAGCACGTTCTCTTTGCCGGTTACCGGGCGGCGGTACTTCCAGCGCCACCACTTGCCACCGTTGGGCTGCAACAGCAGGAACAGGCCGCCGCCGTCCGCGAGCTTGTACGGCTTGGCTTGTGGCTTGGCGTTCGCTACGGCAGACGGTGACAGCGCTGGAATCCGTTTCGGCATGACAGTTACCCCCAAGGCTTCGATCTACCCCCAAAGCTACCCCCAAGGTTGGGGTAACTCAAGGGTGGGCCGGGGTATGTCGCGTGACGTCAGGGCAAAGAAAAACCGCGTCAGGGCGCGGTTTGAGGGGTGTTTCGTGATGTTGCGTGACGCTTAAATGGTGCCGGAAACAGGAGTCGAACCTGCGACCTACGCATTACGAATGCGCCGCTCTACCAACTGAGCTATTCCGGCGGAATGGAACGGCGGATTTTACGGGGTGACGGGATGGGGCGCAAGCCGCGCGGCCAGCCCGGAATGCCGGCGGGTGCGTTGCGCCACGGCCTGTTCGACGATGGCGGCGCCGGCGAGCAGGCTGAAATGGCGGCGGGCGCGGGTGATGCCGGTGTAGAGCAGCTCGCGGGTAAGCACGGGGCTGGGCGCGGGCGGCAGCAGCAGGGCGACGCGCTCGAACTCCGAGCCTTGCGATTTGTGCACGGTGAGCGCGAAGGCCGTGGCCGCCTCGGGCAGGCGCGCGGGCGCCACGAAGCGCAGCCGCGTGCCGCCGTCCTGGGCGGCGGCGAGGAAGGCCACCGCGAGGTGCGCGTCGCCGTCTTTGCCGGGCAGGCGCAGGCACAGGCCGAGGTCGCCGTTCATCAGGCCCAGCGCGTAATCGTTGCGGGTGGCGAGCACCGGGCGGCCCTCGTACCAGCCCTGCGTGGCCTCGATCAGGTCGCGCGCCTGCAAGGTGGCGGCGACGCGCTGGTTCATGCCTTCCACGCCGTGTGGGCCACGGTGCAGCGCGCACAGCAACTGGAAACGGTTGAAGGCGGCGAGTGCGCCGGTTGCCCAGTCGGCGTGCGCGGCCTCGCCGGCATCGGCCGCGGGACGATGCTGGTGCAGCCAGTCGAGGCAGGGCCGGTAGCCATCGACGATGAGGGTTTCCAGTGTCGCGGCGCCCGCGTCGGGCAGCCACGCCAGGTCGGTGGCTGGGGCGTGCAGCAGCGTCAGCACGGCAGGCGCATCGCCGGCGTTCACCGCCTGGGCCAGTTGTCCGATGCCGCTGCCGGCGCTGAAGCGATGGCTCACGCGCAGCATGGCAATGCGCTGATCCAGCGGCTGCGCGTCGGCTCGCACGAAGGCCCGGATGTCGTCGCCGCAGGTGGCGGCGATCCAGCGGGCGGTGGCGTCGTCGTAGTGACCACCTTCGGCGCGCGCGCACAGCTCGCCCAGCACGGCGCCGGCTTCCACCGAGGCGAGCTGGTCCTTGTCGCCCAGCAGGATCAGCCGCGCTGTGCCGGGCAGCGCGGCGAGCACGGCGGCCATCATTTCCAGATCCACCATCGAGGCCTCGTCGATCACCAGCACGTCCAGCGGCAGCGGGTTTCGCGCGTCGTGGCGGAAGTGGCGGGTATCGGGGCGCGCGCCCAGCAGGCGATGCAGGGTGGTGACTTCGGCGGGGATGCCGGCGCGCACGGCATCAGTCACGTCGAGCTTGGCGAGCTGGGCGCTGATCGACTCGTTCAGCCGCGCCGCGGCCTTGCCGGTGGGCGCGGCGAGGCGGATGCGCAGCGGCTCATCGTGTTCGCGCAGGTGCAGGGTTTGCAGCAGGCCGAGCAGGCGCACCACGGTGGTGGTCTTGCCGGCGCCGGGGCCACCGGTGATGACGCCGAAGCCGCCGCGCGCAGCCAGCGCGCAGGCGATGCGTGGCCAGTCCGGCGCAATCTGGGTGGGGAACAGGCGCGCGAGTTCGGCGGCCAGGTGGCCGGATGGTGGCTCGTCGCGCGCCACGCGATCCAGGATGCCTTGCGCCACGGCGCGCTCGTGGTTCCAGTGGCGGCGCAGATAGAGCCGCGAGCCGTCGTGTACCAACGGTGCGTTGGCGGGCGCGCCGCTGGCGTCGGCGAGCAGCGGCGAAGTGGGCAGGCCGCTGCGCAAGGTGTCGGCGTGGGCGCGCCAGGCGGGTGGCCATTCCTCCGCATCGGCGAGCGTGTCGAGCTGGTCGAGGTCGAGGCACAGATGGCCGTCGGCCAGCTGCCGGCTGAGCACGGCGGCCAGCCAGGCCAGCGCGGGGGCGATACTGGCGTCGCGCTCGACCAGGAAACGCGCGAAGGCCACATCCAGCGGGCGCAGGCGCTGCTGTTCCAGCGCGCGGTCGAACAGGGCTTCAAGCGACATCGCGGACGCCTCCCGTGGCAAGCAGCGTATCCATGGCATCGATCAGGGCGAACGGCAGGCGCTGCGCATGCACGCCATGGCCGGCGCCGTCCACGCCGCGCAGGTAGAGGTAGAGCACGCCGCCCATGTGGGTGTCGTAGCGGTAGCCGGGCAGGCGGGCCTGGAGCTGGCGGTGCAGGGCCAGGGTGTAGAGGGCGTACTGCAGTTCGTAGCGGCTCTGCAGCACCGAGGCGCGCATGGCTTCCCCGGTGTACGCGGCGGCATCCTTGCCCAGCCAGTTGGATTTGTAGTCGGCCACGTACCAGCGCCCGTCGTGCTCGAACACCAGGTCGATGAAACCCTTGAGCAGGCCGTTGACGAAGCTGGACGCCAGCGCGGGGCGTGGCGCGCCGTCCAGTGTGTGCGCGGTGACGAGGCGATCCAGTGCCTGCGCGTCGACGTGATGTACCTCGAACCAGAACTCGAGTTCGGCGCGATAGCGCAGCGGATCGGTGAGCGCGGTCAGCGGCATGGCGTCGCCGTCGGGCAGGGCCAGCGGCGTGCGCAGCAGGGCGGGCAGCCAGGCGGTGAGCGGTTCGATCCAGCGTTTCCAGCCGCGCGCCTGGCAGCGTCGGGCGATGGTGTCGATGAGCAACGGCGAGGGCGCGGCGGCGTGGGCGAAACCTTCCTCGGCGCAGTGCTCCAACAGCTCATGCAGGAAGGTGCCGGGCGCGGCGCCGCGCTCGAAATCGTGGATGCCGGCCTGGATGCCGGCCTGGATGCCGGCAACGCCGGCATCCATCAACGGTACGGCTTTGGCTGGTGGGGCCGTGTCGCTCGCTGCGGCGATGGCCGAGTCGCTGGCCTGCAGTGTTTCAGTGAGCGTGGCTTGGTGCGAAGTCTCCGGCGCGCCGTGCGATGCGCCGGCCTCGTGCTGCGCCAGCGCGCTGTAGCTGGCGATCCACCACGGCGTGCGCGCGGGCAGGGTGCATGGGCGCGCGGGACGCGGCGCGCTGGCGGCGTCCTCGGGCTGGTAGCGACGGGTGTCGGCAGTGTCGGGCAGTCTGACGAGCCGGATGGCGGGTTGGCCCTGCGCCAGCGTTTGCAGCGTGGTCATCAGCGCGCCGGCTTCAATGACGTTGTCGCCGGCGAGCGCATAACCGAAAGCGGATTTGTGCAGGCCGGAATCCTTCTTCGCACCATCCTTGAGGCAGGCCACGCCCAGCCAGCACAGGTGGCGGGCGCGGGTGAGCGCCACGTAGAGCAGGCGCAGGTCTTCCTGCAGGCGCGCGTCTTCGGCGGCTTGCCAGGCATCGCTGCCGGGGCGCAGGTCGAAGTGCGCCTCGCCGTGCGCGTCGTGCCACAGCAGCGGTTTCTTGTCGCCGGTTTCCTTGAAAGCGCAGACGAAGGGCAGCAGCACCACCGGGTATTCCAGGCCCTTGGATTTGTGGATGGTCACCACCTGGATGAGGGCAGCCTCGCTTTCCAGCCGCACGATCTGTTCCTCGGCGGCCTCGCCACCGGCGGGGTTGGTGATTTGCGCGGCGAGGTGGCGGATCAGCGCGTGCTCGCCGTCCAGCCCGGTGGCGGCCTGCTGCAGCAGCTCGGCCAGTTGCAGCAGGTTGGTGAGCGCACGCTCGCCGTTCGCGCGGGCCAAGAGGCGAGCGGGCACGCCGAATCGATGCAGCAGCTCATGCAGCATTGCCAGCACGCCGTGGCGCTGCCACAACGCGTGCAACTGGCGGAAGTGCTCGCCGCAGGCTTCCCAGTGTGCCTCGTCGGTGTTCAGCCGATCCAGCTCGGCCAGGCTCTGGCCCATCATCGGCGTGGCCAGCGCGGTGCGCATGGCGCGGTCATTGCCGGGGTTGGCGCAGGCGGCGATCCAGCATTGCAACTCGGCGGCCTCGGTACTGGCGTAGACCGACTGCTTGTCCGAGAGGTACACATGGGCGAGGCCGTGCGCGTGCAGTGCGGCGCGCATCGCGGCGGCGTCGCTCTTGTCGCGCACCAGGATGGCGATGTCGCCGGGCTGGAGCGGAGTGAGGTGGCCGTCTTTATCCATGAATCCGCAACGGCTGGCCTGCGCGGCGGTGAGCCAGTCCACCAGTTGCGCGGCGGCGTGGGCGGCCAGGGCGTCGCGGTAGTCGTTGGTGCCGATGGTTGTGACGGACGTCTGGACGGCTATCTGCATGGCTGGAAGGTCGGTGCCGTCGAGCTGCAGACGTTCGTCGCGGCCCTTGGCTTCGACCTTGATGAAGGGGAGTTGCGCGCCGAAGCCGAAGGCGCCCTTGTCGTGCTGGTTCGCGAACTCAAAAACGTGGTTGACGGCCTTGACCAGTGCGTCGGTGGAGCGGTGGTTGGTGCCCAGCGTCCAGTGCGGCTGCGCAGCGTCCTTGCGTGCGTTGAAATAGGTGTGGATGTCGGCGCCGCGGAAGCCGTAGATGGCCTGCTTGGGATCGCCGATCAGCAGCAGCGCCTTGCCACCGACGCCATGGTAGAGGCGGTGGAAGATGCGCCACTGCAGCGCGTCGGTGTCCTGGAATTCGTCCACCAGCGCCACCGGATATTGCGCGGCGATCAGTCGTGCGAGGCTGTCGCCGGTGGCGCCGTGCAGGGCGGCGTCGAGGCGTTTGAGCATGTCGTCGTAGCCGAGCAGGGCTTGCTTGCGGCGGGCTTCGTCCACGCGCCGGGCCACCCAGGGGGCGGCGTGGGCGAGCAGCAGCGGGGGCAGCGACGCGGCCTGTCGGCGCGCGGCCAGCAGGTGATCGATGGCGACAAAGGCCGCATGCGTGGGGGGCTGCTTGCCGGCCACCGTGCGTTCGGCCAGATAGGCCGGCGTGAAGCGTTCCAGCGTGGCGTCGTCGAGCGCCTCGCCCTGCGCCCAGGCGAGCATGCTGGCGAAGTGGCCAGGCAAGCCCCGGGCTTGCAGCCGGCGGCCATCGAACACCTTGGTCTGCGAGGCCTTGAGCAGCAACGCCTCGATGGCGTCGGTGTGCTGGAGCCAGCGGCTGCGCGCTTGCGTCTCGGCGGCATGCAGCGCCTTCGCCTGCGCCTCCAGCAGGTCGCCGGGTGCGCGCAGGGTGGGCAGCGGCTGGCCGTCCAGTTGCAGGCGTTCGACGTGGGGCAGCAGCGGTTTCAGCGCGGCCTGCAGTGCGGCGGGCGTGTCCCATGACTGCGCATACAGCGCGGCGGCTTCGCGGCCCAACGTGAACACCTGGCCGCGCCAGTAGTCGCGCACGGCCTCGGCCAGCAGCTCGGCCTCGTCGGCTACCGCATCCGCGCTGGCCGCTTCGCCGCTGGCGAAGGCGTGCTGGGTGAGCATGCGCTGGCACCAGCCGTGGATGGTGAATACGGCGGCCTCGTCCATCCATTGCGCGGCCAGTTCCAGCTGGCGCGCGGCGCGGGAGCGCTGTCCGGCATCGGGGTATTCGGCGATCAGGGCGCGCAGGAAATCATCGGGCGCGCGCTGGTCGCGAAAGGCCGCGGCGGCTTCGGACAGCCGCGTGCGGATGCGCTCGCGCAGCTCGGCGGTGGCGGCCTTGGTGAAGGTCATCACCAATATTTGCGCGGGCAGCAGCGGCGCTCCGCCGCCGTGGCCCAGCACCAGGCGCAGGTACAGCGCGGCGATGGTCCAGGTCTTGCCGGTGCCGGCGCTGGCTTCGATGAGTTGCGTTCCGGCCAGCGGCAGGCGCAGCGGGTTCAGGGCTTGCGCGGCGCTCATGCGTTTTCGTCCATGACGCACGCGGCGTCCAGCAGGGGGCGGTACAGATGCAGCCAATGCTCGAAGCCGGCGCCATGCAAGGCGGCGAAGTTGGGCCAGCGGCGGGCGAGCGCGGGCTCCTCGTCCACCTCGCCGTGGCCGTGTTCGCCTTCGGCGTGGTCGTAGCGCTTGCGCGCGCTGGCGTAGGGGTTCTTCTGTTTTTCGGGCGCGAGTTGCTGGTTTGCCGCTTCGCTCAGCAGCCAGGCGAAGGCGCTCTGGCGCGCGATCGGCAGCGGTGCACGCATGCCGTCGGCGAAGGCGGCGAGCAGTTCGTCGAGATGGTGTTTCGCCGCGCCGGCATCGAGCGGGCGCAGCTGCACCAGCGCGTCCGGCGCCACGATGCAGGTGGTGGCGGCCAGCGCGTTGGCGTTGACCAGGAGATGCGCGACCCAGTAGGCAAGCAGTTTGTCGTGGCGGAGTTTCTGCTCGCTCTTGAGCGTGCTGGCGGTGGCCATCAGGCGGATGCGCTGGCCGTCGTCGTCCGCGCGCAAGTCGTCCAGCGTGTCTTCCACGGCGAGGCCATGCGCGGCGGCGTGCAGCGTGTGGTTTTCGCCGGTGCGCGGGTAGTGCGCGTCCAGCGCCTGCCAGCGCGTGGCGACGCGCGTGGCGGCGGCTTCCATCGGCGTCAGCGTCAGTGTGCCGAAGCTGTCCGGCGGCAGCACGCCTTGTTCGTGCAGGCGCTGCGTGGCCGGCGCCAGTGCATCGAGGCCGGTGTGGATGGCGGCGCGCAGCAGGGCGTCGGTGATCTGGTGGTTTTCGAGAGGGTCGAGGGCGAAGGGCTCGTGGTCCGTGTCGGCCTCGTCGTCGCTGGCGAAGTGCACGGCGAGGCGCTCGGCATAGAAGGCCTTGGCGGGCGACCTGAGGAAGCGTTGCAGCAGGGCGAGGCCCAGCGGCGTTTCGCGCTGCCAGGGCGGCAGCGGGTTGTCGTCGCTGGCCGGCGCGGCCTGGCGCGCGCGCTGCCACTCGGCGGCATAGGTGAACAGGCGTGCGTCGCTGGCGGCGTCGAAATAGCGCGGACTGAAGGCTTGCAGCGGGTACTCGGTGGTGAGCGATAAAAGGGGGTCAGAATCACTTTTCGTGGCGGCAGGGGCTGGCGGGTCGTCGTCGGAAAAGTGACTCTGATCCCCTTTGACCCAGCCCGCGGCGAGGTAGTCGCGCAACTGCCCCACCAGCACCGAGGGCGGCAGTTCGCTGTTGTCGCGTGCGCTGCGCCCCACCCAGCTCACGTACAGCGTGTCGCGCGCGGCGAGCAGGGCTTCCAGAAACAGATAACGGTCGTCCTCGCGGCGCGAGCGGTCGCCGGGGCGCTGCTGGCCGGGCGTGGCCATCAGGTCGAAATCCGGCGCGCTGCTGCGGCGCGGGTAGGCGCCGTCGTTCATGCCCAAGAGGCACACCACGCGGAAGGGGATGGCGCGCATCGGCATCAGGGTGGCGAAGCTCACCGCGCCGCCGAGGAAGCGCTGCGAGAGGCGGCTTTCATCCACGGCAGCCAGCCAGTGTTCGCGCACCACGGCCAGCGGCACGGCGTCGGCAAAGCCGGCTTCCGCGCAGGCGTGCTCCCAGCTTTCCAGTGCCGCCGTCAGGCCTTGCAGCAGCAGGGCGTCGCCATCGTCGTGGCCGGCATCGAAGAACGCCGCGAGCAGGCCGCGCAGGCGTTCGTTCCAGGCGGCGGGCGTGGCCGGCGTGGCGAGCTGCTGGCCGTAGTGGTCGAGCCGATCCAGCAGCAGCGCGAGCGGGCCGACCAGGGCGGCATCGAGGCCGCCCACCTCGTCGTAGGGCGCGATGCCGTCCAGTGACTCGCCGTCGCCCACCGCGTAACCCAGCAGCATGCGGCGCAGGCCGAAGCGCCAGCTGTTCTGCTCCTCCGGCGGCAGGCCGAGGCTGGCTTTCTGTGCGCCATCCAGGCCCCAGCGGATGCCGGCGCCTTCGATCCAGCGGCGCAGGGTCGGCAGGCCGGTGTCGTCGAGTTGGAAGCGGCGACGCAGCGCGGGCGTGTCCAGCAGGTCGAGGATGTCGCCGGCGGCGTAGCGCGATTCGGGCAGGCGCAGCAGCTGTTCCAGCGCCACCAGCAGCGGCGTGGCGCCGCGCGTGGGGCGGTCGGCGATGCTGCACGGAAGAAAGCGCGGATCGTCGTGCGGGATGCGCCCGAACACGGCCTGGATGTGCGGCGCGTAGGTCTGGATGTCGGGCACCATCACCATCACGTCGCGCGGCGCCAGCGGCCGGCCTTCGCGCTGCGCCTGCTCGAACAGCGCGAGCAGGTTGTCATGCAGGATCTCCACCTCGCGCTGCGCGTTGTGCGCCACGTGGAAGCGCAGCGAGTCGTCGCCGGCGATCAGCGACCTGCGCTGCGCGGGGTCGGCGGGCAGCGGTTCCAGGTCGAGGATGGCCTGCTGCACCTGATGCAACAGGGAACCGTGGCCGGGATCGGCGAACAGGTCGATGTCGCGGCCCAGCGCGGCGAAGCGCGCCCGGTAGGTGTCGGGCGCATCGAAGCTGTCGAGTAGGCGGATGTAGTCGCGGCCCTGCTTGCCCCAGGCGGCGAGCAGCGGGTTGGCGTGCTGGTGCAGCTCTTCGAAGTGCGGCTCGGGCGGCAGGCCGGGCTTGCCGGCGTGGCGGCGCTGCGCGGCCTTGAGCAGTTCGCGATCCTCGATGATGTCGGCCCAGTAGTGGCGGCAGGGGTTGGCCACCAGCAGGAACACCTGGCACACGCGGGCGAGCGCGGTCAGCGCCTCCAGCGTCTGCTGCGGCAGCGAGGAAATGCCGAACACGCTGATGCGCCGGGGCAGGCCGGCGGGGCGCTCCGTCAGCGTGGCGGCGCGTTCGAGAAAGGCGCGATGCACGGCGGCGCGATGGCTGGCGCGCTGCGCCTCGCCCACGTCGACCAGCAGGGCGCGCCACAGGCGGGGTTGCCAGCGCTGCTCGTCGGGCAGTTGCGCCTGGCCACCGCGCAGCTCGTCGCGCAGCACGTCGTGGCCGTGTTCCCAGTCCTCCAGCCAGTCGGCGCGGTAGACCTGGTACTGGTCGAACAGGTCGGCGACCTGGTTGGCGAGCTGGAACAATTTGACCGGGTCGGCGCGATCCTGGCCGAGGAAGTGCCGCAGCGGCGCGAAATCCGCCTCGTCCAGCAGGGTGGGCAGCAGGCGCATCAGTCGCCAGCCAAGGCGCGATTTGTCGAACGGCGAATCCGCCGGTACCGCCGCGCGCCCCAGCACGGCGCGATACGCCAGCCACAGGAAGCGGCCGGGCAGTTGCACATCCACCGCCGCGCTGATGCCCATGCCGCCGGCGTCGCGCGGACGCGCCAGCGCCAGCTTCAGCCACTGCGCGATGCCGTTGCTCTGCACCAGCAGCAGCTCGTCCTCCAGCGGCGCCAGCGGCGTGCGCGCCAGCCATTCGATCAGCAGGTCACGCAGGTCTTCCAGCTGGTTGCCGTGCGCGACCATCAGGCCGGATTGGATGGTGTGGTTCATCCTCCGATTCTGCCGCCCTTTGGTCTCGCCGTCTGCGATAACCGGAGGGTGGACGTGAAAAAGCGGCGATCCGGATTGCCCGTGCCGCCGCTTTTTCGAGCAGTGCGGCCACGGATGGCCGCCCATGTGATCTTCGCGATCAGGGATGTGCGCAGAAGTGCACTATCAGCCGGTCACCCACACGCCCACATGGAAGTGCCAGCCGTCGTTGCGCTGTTCCCAGTGCGGATGCACGTAGTGGTAGCCGGGGCGCGCCTCGCGCCAGTGGCCGGGCACGGCCACGTAGCGGCCGTGTTCCCAGCGCCAGTAGCCGTGCACCCAGATATAGCCGGGGCGCGGCGGCGGCATGTCTTCCACGATGCGCGGCGGCGGTGGCTGCGGGGCGATCACTTCGATCACGGTGGGCGGCGGAGGCGCCTGGCGCTCCACGATCACCTCGCGCTGCACCGGGTGTGGGCGATAGGCCGGGCGTTCTTCGACGCAGCCCGCAGCCAGCGCAGTGGCTGCGGAGACGAGCAACAGAGCCGCAAGACGTGATGACATGGATTCCCCTCGGTTGACATGGTGGAGCGTGGTGGGATGGCGTTGTCACGCCGTGGCGACGACGCCGGTGTGATGGGGTGCGTTGGCCGCGAAACGGCTCATCCGCAGGTTGTTGCGCGCTCAGCGCGTCCAGTAGCCGGCGCTGAAATGCCAGTGGCCATGCGGCCCCTGCCACCAGCGCGCCGGCACGTAGCGTTGGCCCGGGCGCACGCGCAGCCAGCGGCCGTTGCCCCAGACGTGGCGATGCAGACGTTGGCTCCAGATCCAGTAGCCCGGCGCCCAGACATAGCCGGCGCGCGGTGGCGGCCGGCGTTCGAAGCGCGCCGGAGGCGGTGGTGTGAGCATGCCGCCGCCGGCCGTCACGACAGCTGGCGGCGCGGCCGGTGCCGTCGATGCGATGGCCGTGGTCGTGCCGGCGATGGCGAGTGCGACGGCGAGCAGGCGCATGCGGGAGGTCGACATCGTGGGGCTCTCCGTGGAGACCGTCGTGGGTGGCTGGCAGGACGGAAAACGTCGGTGCATGAGCGCTGTTGACCTGGCCGCCCGCTGCATTCAGCCGCTGGTGGGTTGCCATGTGGCGCGCGGTTCAGGTCGCCGTGCCGGGACGCGGTGGGGCCGCGGCCTTTCGAGCATGCCTCCGATGCCGCATTGCGTCAGCGATGCCGCACCGCGATGCCCTAAAATCGGCCGGTTCAAGCACACGATGCCGGAGTTGCCATGAGTTCCCCCGCCAAGCACGTCCCCGCTGGTGCGCCGCAAGCCGAGTCCACCCCGCTGCGCTTCGTCACCGCCGCCAGCCTGTTCGACGGCCACGACGCGGCCATCAACATCATGCGGCGGATCATCCAGAGCCAGGGCGCGGAGGTGATCCACCTGGGTCACAACCGCTCGGTGGAGGATGTGGTGCGCGCCGCGCTGCAGGAGGATGCCGACGCCATCGCGCTGTCGTCCTACCAGGGCGGCCACGTCGAGTACTTCAAGTACATGGTCGACATGCTGCGCGAGCGCGGCGCCGGCCACATCCGCGTGTTCGGCGGTGGCGGTGGCACCATCACGCCGGAGGAGATCCGCGAGCTGGAAGCCTACGGCGTGGAGCGCATCTACCATCCGAACGACGGCATGAAGCTGGGCCTGGTCGAGATGATCGAGGATGTGATGCAGCGCGCGGCGAAGAGCCGGGGTGCGGGACGCGGGACGCGGGACGCGGCCGGGTTGGTCGGTCGCGTCGACATCGATGACGAGATCAGCGTTGGCCGCATGCTCAGCGCCATCGAGGAGGGACGTTTCCCCGAAGCCGAATTGGCCCTGCTGCGCAAGCAGTGGCACGCCGGCCCGGCCGAGCCCCGCTCCAACACGCCCGTGCTCGGCCTCACCGGCACCGGTGGCGCGGGCAAGTCGTCGGTGGTGGACGAGCTCCTGCTGCGCTTCCTGCATGCCTTCCCCGCGATGCGCATTGCCGTGCTCGCGGTCGATCCCACCCGGCGCCGCTCGGGCGGTGCGCTGCTGGGCGACCGCATCCGCATGAATGCGCTGCGCAGCTACCGTGTCTACATGCGTTCGATGGCCACGCGGCGCCAGCACGCGGCCACCAACGTGATGCTGCACGATTGCATCGACTTCCTGAAGAGCCAGCCCTACGACCTGGTGATCGTGGAAACCGCCGGCATCGGCCAGAGCGATTCGGAGATCGTCGACCTGGTGGATTTCCCGGTCTACGTGATGACCAGCGACTACGGCGCGGCATCGCAACTCGAAAAGATCGACATGATCGACTTCGCGGAACTCGTCGTGCTCAACAAGTTCGACCGCCGCGGTGCCGAGGACGCGCTGCGCGACGTGCGCAAGCAGTGGAAGCGCAACCACACCGCATTCGCCGTCAAGGACGAGGACGTGCCGGTGTATCCCACCATCGCCAGCCAGTTCAACGACCCCGGCATCACCTGGATGTTCGCCAACCTGTGCCGTTTGATGAAGGCAAAGCTGCACCTGGGCAATGTAGGAGCGCACTCCGTGCGCGATCACGGCGCGACAGACTCTTCGGGCAAAGCCATCGCCCACAAGGTGGGCTCCTGCAAGGGCAGCTGCGATTGGCAGCCCCGGCTCGACACCACGCTGAAGGAGCCGCGCGCCACCGTGCTGATCCCCGGCGCGCGCGTGCGCTACCTGGCCGAGATCGCCGAGCAGGGCCGCGGCATCAATGCCTCCGTCGTCCACCAGGCCGAGGCGGCCAGCAAGGCGCAGCACTACTACGAGTCGCTGAAGGAGCTGGGCGACGACAAGCTGCCGAAGCCACTGGAACTGTACCACAGCGAGGATTTGCATCCCGCTTTGCATCCCTCTCCCACCGGGAGAGGGACCGAGGGTGAGGGTTCGGCCCTTGCCTCAAGCTCCACGCAAGCCTCGCACCCTCACCCCCAGCCCCTCTCCCGAGGGGAGAGGGGAGAGGGCGTCGACCGCACCCTGCTCCTCCTCCGCCAACGCTACAACGCCGCGTTGAAGGAACTCAGCCACGAGTCTATCCACCTGCTGCGCGACTGGCCGGCGCTGCGCGAGTCGGTGACCAAGGAGGTCAACGAATACAAGGTGCGCGACAAGGTGATCCGCGTGGAGAACTACCGCGAATCGCTCAGCCACCAGAAGATTCCCAAGGTGGCGCCGCCCAAGACTGAAAGCTGGGGCGACCAGTTGCTGTTCCTCGGCAAGGAAAACCTGCCCGGCCACTATCCGTACACCGGCGGCGTGTACCCGTACCGCCGCAGCGGCGAAGACCCCACCCGCATGTTCGCGGGCGAGGGCACGCCCGAGCGCACCAACCGCCGCTTCCATTACCTCAGCCAGGGCGGCGCCGCCACGCGCCTGTCCACCGCGTTCGACTCGGTCACGCTGTACGGCGAAGACCCGGCGCCGCGCCCCGACATCTACGGCAAGATCGGCAACTCCGGCGTCAACATCGCCACGCTGGACGACATGAAGAAGCTGTACTCCGGCTTCGACCTGAGCGCGCCCACCAGCTCGGTGTCGATGACCATCAACGGCCCGGCGCCGATGATCCTGGCGATGTTCATGAACACCGCGATCGACCAGAACGTGGAGAAGTACCTGCGCGCCGATGAGGCTCGCTGGGCGCAGGCGCAGAAAACCATCGCCGCGATGTACCCCAACGGCCGCCCGCAGTACCACGGTGATTTGCCCACCGGCAACGACGGCCTGGGGCTAGGCCTGCTCGGTATCACCGGCGACCAACTGGTGGATGCCGAGACTTACGCGCGCATCAAGGCCGAGACGCTATCCAGCGTGCGCGGCACCGTGCAGGCCGACATCCTGAAGGAAGACCAGGCGCAGAACACCTGCATCTTCTCCACCGAATTCGCGCTGCGCATGATGGGCGACATCCAGCAGTACTTCGTCGACCACAAGGTGCGCAACTTCTACTCGGTCAGCATCAGCGGTTATCACATCGCCGAAGCCGGCGCCAACCCGATCAGCCAGCTCGCCTTCACCTTGAGCAACGGCTTCACCATCGTCGAGTACTACCTCGCCCGCGGCATGAAGGTGGACGACTTCGCGCCCAACCTCAGCTTCTTCTTCTCCAACGGCATGGACCCGGAATACACCGTGATCGGCCGCGTCGCCCGCCGCATCTGGGCCCGCGCCATGCGCGAGCGCTACGGTGCCAGCGCGCGCAGCCAGATGATGAAGTACCACATCCAGACGAGCGGTCGCTCGCTGCACGCGCAGGAAATCCAGTTCAACGACATCCGCACCACGCTGCAGGCGCTGTACGCGCTGTTCGACAACTGCAACTCCCTGCACACCAACGCCTACGACGAAGCGATCACCACTCCCACCGAAGAAAGCGTGCGCCGCGCCGTGGCGATCCAGATGATCATCAACAAGGAACTGGGCCTCAACTTCAACGAGAACCCCTGGCAGGGCAGCTACGTGGTCGAAGAGCTCACCGACCTGGTCGAGGAAGCGGTGTACAAGGAGTTCGAGGCGATCAGCGAGCGCGGCGGCGTGCTCGGCGCGATGGACACGATGTACCAGCGCGGCAAGATCCAGGAAGAGTCGATGTATTACGAGCACAAGAAGCATGATGGCTCGTTGCCGCTGATCGGCGTCAACACCTTCCTGCCCAAGGACAAGGGCGGCGAGATCGCTACCGAGATCGAGTTGATCCGCTCGACGGAGGAGGAGAAGGGGGCGCAGATTGCCAACGTCCGGGCGTTCCAGCAAGCGCGCAATGCGTTGGCGCCGGCGGGCGAGACGTCACACACGCACGGCGCCGATTCCACCGATGAAGAGGCATCCGTTCGCCCTGAGCTTAGCTCGCCGCAGGCGAGCGGAGTCGAAGGGCAGGGCCACGGCCTGGCTTACCTGCAGAACACCGCGCGCGACCGCAAGAACGTCTTCGCCGCGCTGATGGAGGCGGTGAAGACCCACTCGCTGGGGCAGATCAGCCACGCACTCTACGACGTGGGTGGCGAGTACCGGCGCAACATGTAAACCCGCTGGCGCATGGAGGGAATGCACTAAGGCCCGCCACTCGGTGGGCCTTAGTCATGACGGCTTGCGTCATATGACGGTAGGCGTTATGGTGACTGCGTGATCCGAAACTTCGCCGACAAGGAAGCGGAAAAGATCTGGGGTGCAGTGCCTTCCCGGCGGCTGCCTGCCGACATCCAGCCTGTGGCCCGCCGTAAGCTGCGCATGCTCAACAATGCTGCCACGCTGGAAGATCTCCGCATCCCGCCGGCCAACCGCCTGGAGGCGCTCAAGGGCGCTCAAGGGCGCTCAAGGGCGACCGAAGGGGCCAGCACAGCATCCGCTCAACGGCCAGTGGCGCATCTGCTTCCGCTGGCTCGACGGCGATGCACATGATGTGGAGATCGTCGATTACCACTGACGCAAGCGAACCGACCATGAAGACCCTGCCCAACATCCATCCCGGTGAAGTGCTGCTCGAGGAGTTCCTCACTCCCATGGGCATCAGCCAGAACGCGCTGGCGCGCGCCGCCGGCGTGCCGCCGCGCCGCATCAACGAGATCGTGCTCGGCAAGCGCGGCGTCACGGCGGATACGGCTGTGCGCCTGGCCGCTGCGCTGGGTACCAGCGAACGGTTCTGGCTCGGCCTGCAGGCGGACTATGATCTGGAAGAGGCGCATCGGGCGCTGGGGAAGACTGTTGGGAAGATTGAGCGGTTGGCTGCGTAGTGGGGCTGGCCTGGCGATTGGAAGTGAACCTGGCCCCGGTCTTGGGTGCATGACAAACGGGTGGTTTGATCGGTGTTCTTGGGAAGGGCGGATAAGTGAACCTGACCCCGTTTTGGCGAGTGAACCTGACCCCGCCTTGGCGCTGATGCTTTAGTGCCGGCGCAACATTCAACGGTTGCATTTGTACATTGCCACTGCCGCAATTTTAAAAGGGGATGAACTTGTCGAACTTGCATCCGGAAATCGATTTTCAGCACGTACTTAAAGAGCTTTCAGTAAACCGAAACGATCCTTGCGAAATAGTGCGAGAGTTGGTTTCTAACTCTTACGATGCCAAGGCCACTGAAATTCGTCTTGGGGTCGTCAGTAGTAAAAAGGGAATTTGTTTCTTCGACAATGGGATGGGTTTGGATCGCTCTAAGAAGATCAATGGCATCACTCCATACGAAGCATTCTTCTCAATCGGAAAATCTACCAAGGTCAAAGGTGATGGTGGTGTCGGTTATAAATGTCAAGGCTCCAAGCTATGTTTTGCCGCCTCCCGGGTTATGGTAATCACGAAGACGGCTGAGGAGTCTAATTGGCTATGCAAAATAGTTGAGAATCCGCGCAATACCCTTTCGCCAGCCTTTGACATTACGCCTGAAGTTACGGTTGATCCTGCCTCGACTTTGCTTAATTTTTTTGTCGGTGCCGACGCGCAGGGGAAAAAAGTTATTGGGTCATTCGATTCGAATTTCTTCGCTGAGTGTAATTCGGGTACGCTCGTCGCGGTCATGGATTTGGATGCGGAAGGATTCAATAAGTATTTTGTCATTGGGGCGTCCTCCGAGAAATCGTATCTCTACAATTACATTCGACATTACACGCGCCACGGAGATACCGCATATATTACTAAGGCTGAGGGGTTCTCGGCGTCTGACGTTAAGCAGGTTTCCGCTGGGCGAAAAGGTATCACCTTTCATTTGTGGGCAAACGATGCATATGTCGATGTTCCCTATGGATTCCCTTATCTTGCAGGTGAGGTCGACAAAGATGTCAAAGATCCACTTGAAGTGGCACGATTGAGGGATGGACGATTTTCCGCGCGATCTGCGAAAAGAATTGTTTATGCGGGACAATCATACGCTTTCATATTGACTGTAGACGGAAATAGACGTGCGCACGATGGCTACGAGCATCTTGATCGAAAGGGTGCCTCTAAGTCTGGTGTTCGACTCGCGGATCAGCGTGGGGTTTGGGTGTCGGCAAACGGCATTAAAATTTCTCGTTTCAACGAGATCCTTGCTCGAACAGAGCTCGACTCCTATTCGGTCTTAGCTGATGCGGAAAGTTCGAGTCATTATCATTTGGTTATTGATGGTGATTTCGAGCTTGTCACAAACCGAAACGCAGTTAGTCGATCTTCGACATCTGCTCTAGATGATTCCACTTTTGTCACAGGAAAAACGGGGTCAGGTTCACTTACACCCGTTTGAATCGCGACGTGGCGGTCTGTGTGCAGGCCTGATGCCGGCAAAGCGTTGAGTCTTCGCTTCGACCATGGCGCGGAAGTCGTCTCGACCCAAGGCACGTTGCTGTTGGAGATAGGTTCGGATGACCATCAGGTCATCGTCGGGCAGGGCCTCGCGCAGAAGCAGGCGGTAGGCCTCGCTGCGGGCTTCGGGTCCAGAGGCGAGGGCGGTGTAGGCCGGATGGGGCGTCAGCATGGCATCCGAACGGCGGCCGCAGTGGGCGGGGCAACTCGACCATGGATATTCGGCCGGATCATCCGTCATGCGCGCGCGGACCGGATTGAGGTCGATGTATCGCTGGCAGTGCAGGACGTAGCTTTCGCTGTCGACCAGGCTGGCCTTGTAGCGGCCTTCCCATAAGGTGCCAGTCCGCCGATGGCGGGCATTGAACTGGCCAACGTAACCGCGTCCGAGTTTCTGCATCAGGCGGCCGATCGCACCGATGGCTGGCGGTGATAGCAACAGGTGGACGTGGTTGTCCATCAGCACGTAGGCGTGCAGCTTGCAGCCCGTGTCGAGCAGTGCCTCGCGCAGCAGCGTGAGGTAACGTCGCCGGTCGTCGTCATCCAGAAAGCAGGGCAGGCGGTTGTTGCCGCGCTGGACGATGTGTTGCGGAATGCCGGGCAGGTCGAGTCGTGGTTGTCTGGCCATTGCCCGAGGATCGGCGCAAGCACGCCGCCGCGATAGCATCCTCAGGAGCTTTGCATCGTGGGAGTTGGTCTGAATTTCCTGTCGGAAAGTGAACCTGACCCCGTTCGGCTTCCCGTCAGCCGCGCAGGCCGCCCTCGCCGGCGGCCTGCGCGGCGATCTCCCGCAGCGCGCGTTCAAACACTTCCGGCGGCTGTCCGCCCGAGATCAGGTGCGTGCCGTCGACGATGGTGGCGGGCACGGAGTGGACACCGGCTTCCTGGTAGCGCCGTTCCTGCGCGCGCACTTCGTCGGCGTATTCGCCGCTGTCCAGCACGCGGCGTGCTTCGCCGGCATCGAGGCCGGCGTCCCCGGCGATGCGGACGAGTACCTCGCGGTCGGAGACGTTCTCGCCGTCGCTGAAGTAGGCGCGCAGCAGCGCCTGCTTCAGCGCCAGCGCGCGTGCGTTGTCCTGCAATTCGGCCCAGTGCAGCAGCCGGTGCGCGTCGAAGGTATTCCAGACACGGCTGCCGCGATGCACGTTGTAGGCGAAGCCGAGCGCCGCGGCGCGCTCGCGGATCGCCGCACGGTTGGCGTCCATCCGCACCTCGTCGATGCCGTACTTGCGCATGATGTGTTCGCCCGCGTCCTCGCCTGCGGGCGCCATCTGCGGATTCAGTTCGAATGGCTGCAGGTGGATGTCCGCGTGCACCTCGCCATCGAGCCTGGCCAGCGCCTGTTGCAGGCTGGCGAGCCCGACCGCGCACCAGGGGCAGGCGACGTCGGAGACGAAATCGATGCGGAGCGTGGCAGGGGAAGTCATGGGCGATCCAGTGCAGGTTCGAATGCCCATGATGTGGAGGCGCCGGCGCGCATCTCAATCGTGCGGGCTGCCGGCGCCGGCCGGCCTCACTCGAACGATCCGGTCTGCACCGCACCCGCGCGGACGTAACGAGTGGTCAATACACCGGTGGGTGAGGTCTTCGACGCTTCGAGCCGGAACGCCGCGGCCTGCGCGCGGTCGTCGAACAGGCGCTTGCCGTGGCCGAGCAGAACCGGGTGGATCAGCAGGCGCAGTTCGTCGACCAGGTCGGTGGCCAGCAGCTGGTGCACCAGTTCGCTGCTGCCCTGGGTGACCAGGTCGGGGCCGTCGCTACGCTTGAGCTCGCGCACGGCGGCGACGACGTCCGGCCCCAGGGAATGGCTGTACGCCCATTCGAGCGTGTCGGGATGATGGGTGGCGACGTGCTTGGCGGTGCCGTTGAACATGGCCGCGATGCCGTGGTGCGGCGCATCCTCCGGCACCTCCGGCCAGTACGCGGCGAAGATGTCGTAGGTGCGGCGACCGAGCAGCAGCTCGAACGGGTTCGAGAACACGCCGCCCATCACCTCGCCGGAGTCGTCGGCATGGGGCCAGACCCAGCCGCCATGGACGAAGCCGCCGCTGGTGTCTTCCTCCGGGCCGCCGGGCGCCTGCATGACGCCGTCGAGGCTGATGAACGCGGGGACGATGAGCTTGCGCATGCGGGAGCTCCGGTGCGGATCGACTTGTCCGCCTGTCTTTCCGACGAATGGATCAGTGGGAAATCGGCCGGGGGAGAACCGGTGCGGCGCCGCGGTCGATGCGTCGGAAAAGGTCGCCTCAATATTCGCCGTAACGTCCCTGCACGGATTTCAGCAGCGCCTGCGAGTCGTAGCCGATGCCATCCTTGAACACGGTTTCGACGTGTTCGATGTCGTCGATGTGCTGCGAGGGATCACCTTTCACCACGACGAGATCGGCGTCCTTGCCTGCGGCGATCGAGCCGATGCGATCCTGCAGGCCGAGATACCACGCGCCGTTGTAGCTGGCGATGTGGATTGCCTGTTCGGGGCTGAAGCCTTCCTCGACCAGCAGCTCCACTTCACGCAGGTCGCCAAAGCCGGGAACGACGCCGCCGTTGCCGGTGGGGTCGGGGCCGGCCAGCAGCAGGCCGCCCGCGGCGACGAACTCGCGTTCCATCGCCATGCCGTGGCGGAACGTGATGCTGCGCTGCTGCGCCTGCTCCGGCGGCAGCGCGTCGGTGCGCGCACGCAGCAACAGGTAGTCGTGCTTCGCTTCCGGGCTGAGCGTAGCCATCGCCTGCGGCCACAGCGGTGCGTGGTGCGGCACCATCTGTTCGAACACCGGCAGGGTGGAGGTGATGGCGACGTGGTGCGCCACGAGGTCGTGGATCAGGCTTTTCGCGTCGCTGCCCTCGGGGTCCATCGCATGCAGCGTGTCGAGACCGTCGGAGGCGGTGCACTTGTCCGGCGCCTTGCCGGGATCGTGCTCGGTGTTGACGAAGAAACCGTGTTCGAGGTCGTCGATGCCAGCCTCGGCGGCTTCCCGGTAGGTGACTGCGCAGAGGTGCCCGGTAATCTTCAACCCACGACGATGCGCCTCGTCCACCGCAGCCTGCAGTTCGGCACGGGTGATGTTCATGTAGGCCTTGAACGAGGTCACGCCCTGTTTTGCCCAGAACGCCACCGTCTCCTTCGCGTCTTGCGGGTCGCGGATGGGGTGCATCTGGATGAAGTACGAACCCGCGCCTTCCAGGTACGGCCCGGTCACGTCCATGTGCGGGCCGGGCAGCTCGCCCTTGTCGATGGCGTGCTTGAGATTGAGGTCGGTGTACGGCTCGACGCTGCCGGTGGTACGCAAGGTGGTGACGCCCATGGCGAGGTAGAGCCGCGGCGCGGAGAACGCCATCTCCGGCACGATCAGCGGCGGCTCGCTGTGCAGCTTGCCGTCCTGCTCGCCGAGGTTGGGCCGCGCGACGTAGAACAGGTGGTCGTGCATGCCGACCAGGCCCGGGAACACGGTGTGGCCGGAAAGATCGATGCGCTTGGCATCGGCGGGTATCGGCAGGCCGTCGGCGCCCACCGCGGCGATCTTGCCGTGCTCGATCAGCAGGGTCTGGTTCGCGCGTGCGGGCGCGCCGCTGCCGTCGATCACGCGCACGTGCAACAGCGCGACGACGGGGGCATCCGTCCGGACATACGGCTGCACGGTTTTTCCAGGCAGCGCGGCCGGCGGCAGCACGATGGGTGCGAGATCGCGGGTCGCGGCGCCAGCCGCGCCCGCACCGATCAACAAGGCTGCCGCAAGCGCTGTCGTACGTCGCATGGCTCCCCTCCCATCAGCGTGGCTGCTTGAACATCCGGACCCTGGTTCCGCCAGTCACTGTAGCACCGCGGGAAAAAGCGCCTGGGACAATGCCTGACGATGGATGAGGAGCGGAACAGCAGACCGAGCCTTGTTCGAGGGTGCGCTGCCCGATGGCTGGTGGTGGAGATTCGCAGCTACCTGCAGCAGCAGAAGGTGCCGGGATCGGATCGATTCCGCGCCTGGGTCGAGACAACACGGGACGCCTCGCGGCGGCCCGACCACTCGGCAGGTCAACGCGGTACTGGCATTGCCCAGGTACCTTGTGCGCTCAGCCTTCGGTCGCGTAATGCATGTACATCGACTGGATGCCGACCCGGCCCGGCCCGGTGAAGCGATTGAGGATCAGGTTCATGCCACCGAACAAGCCGCTGGTCAGGCGATCCACCCGCGTCTCCATCTTCACCGAGGCATCCTTGTACAACCAGCCACCTGGCTCGATGTCGATCGACTCGCCTGCTGCCAGCACTTTCTCGAACACGTTGCCATAGCCGTGCAACCACAGGATGCCGTCGCCAGCGTGGCTGTGGAACTTGTCGATGAAGAAACCGGTGCCGCCGAACATCATGTTGGCCACGCCCTTAACCCGCTCGAAGCTGTAGTCGATGCTGCCGGTGGCGGCCAGGAACTGGTGTTCACGCACATGCAATTCGCGGCCCTTTTCCATGTGCATCGCCAGGATGTGGCCCGCACCGTCGCGGCTGAATGCAATCATGCCGTCGCCACTGGCTTCGGTCACAAATACCTGCATGCCGGCCACCATGCGTTTCAGCGCGCCACGCATCGCCTTCAGACCAATGTTCACCGTGGGGTGCTTCCACAGCAGGATGTGATGCTCGAAGTAGACCGGCGCATGCGACACATCGATGGTGAGCACCGGCACCAGTTCGCCACCGATGTGATAGGTGACGCCGCCGAACGTTTCGGATTCGGCGCTGCTGGGCATCAATCTGGGCAACTCGGCCACGGGCTTTCCTTATTGGGTTGGTGGGTGAAACTCGGTCGCAGGCCGGTCAGCATATCGCCGACGGGTCTGTCGCAGCGCACGCTGCCAACGTGGCCGAGTCGAACCATTGCCCCTGGCGCCTTTTGCCTGTTCGGTCGGAAGTGCCTTGACCATGGTGGCGTGTATCGGGTTGCGGTCAGGCATTGACGCCTGCCTGCCGGCTGGCGCGGCACGACAAATTGTCGATCGACCGCGGCATGCCTTTGGCTCAATATTCCTCCGCGGCCTGTACTGCCGTTTTGTAGCTATCGATTGTCAAAAGGATTCCCATGCCTTACTCAATGAACCAGGTGGCCTTGTACCTCAACCTCGCTGCCGCGCGGGTCAAGGCGGATGGCGATCTCCGCTATCTGATGGGGCCGGGGGCGCCAACGATCAGTGGTGGCGGCAATCTGCAGGAGACACAGATACTCTTCGTGCGCGACGCCCTGTGGGTCGCCAACAACGATGATGCCGATACCCTGTTGCAGAAGGCCATTCTCGACAAGCTGAAGATCGGTACGCCCGAGGCACTTATCGAGCATGTCGAGGCCTGCCAGACACGCGTCTTCAAGCGCATGAAACTCGGCGCGAAGGAGATTTTCGTGCCGCCCGGTTCGCCCGCGGAAATCCTGCTTGCCGAACTCGCCGGCCTCGACGATGCCGGGAAAAAGCGTGACTTGACCTATCCAGCCGCCCTCGGCGCCCCGCCCGCTGCCGGCAAAGGGCCCGTCGGCTACGCGCTGAAGTCACCAGGAACGGGCGAGGGGCCGGCTGTCTCGGGCATCGTTTTTGTCACCGGCAACTACGAAGGTGTTGCGGGTTCGGGGGACAACGAGCACGCCGAGCAGAAGCTGCTCGCGGCCTTGAGCCGGGTGCCCGACAGTGTTCGTGGCACGCTGGCGCTGTATGGCTGCAAGCGGCAATGCAGCGTTTGCAAAGGCGTGTTCGACAAGGCGATCCCGAAAGTCGCGTTGTCCTATCGCTACCTCAATTGCCGCGCCCACGACGACCCCGTGATCGAAAATTACCAAGCGCAGGCGCATCCCTCAGGGATCAAGGCGCTGGATGTGGATCGGTACTTTCCGGCGTAGTTCTTGTGGAACAAAACGGGGTCAGGTTCCCTGGGTGCAGTCCTGCTTTCACGGGATCAGAAACCCTGTCCGCTCGACAGCCCGTCGTGGTCGGCCCAGAACACTTCGACAGCATCCACATCCAGCAATCCCCACCAAAACGTGCCCAGTCGCAGCCAGCCGGTGCGGATGCGATGGATGCTGTCGTCGTAGACGCGCATGCGCACGATCAACTGGTTTCTGCTCGTGGTCAACGCAACCATGATCGGCGGGTAGGGTGGGAAGGGCAGGACGCTGTAATCCAGCATTTTCAGGCTGTTGTGTTCGGCCCAGCGATTGACCATGGTGCGGGTACGATAAAACCACCAGGTGGTGTAGAGGATGATTCCGGCGATCAGAACGATCCAGATCTTCACATCCATCGGGACTTCCCTTGATGCGCGACCATCCCTGCGATAGTCGCGGAAGCTCGCAACGATAGCGCAACCGAGCGACTGGAATGCCTGCTTGGGCGATGCATCAGAGGTGGACAAGCGGTGAGGGGATCGAATGACGCGCGTATTTTCCGTGCGCTGGCAGTTGCCGTACACTGCCGCACATGCAAGCGGCACTGCCGCTTTTTCGAGGGGACGCATGCATCATCAAGAGCGCCTGGCCTTGTACAGACAGTACATGGCCACGAAGGGTATCGATCCAAAAATTTCCACGCCGGGGATCTGGGAATTCCTGTGGCAGCAAGGTCTCGAAATTCCCCCACCTCCGTTCATCAATCCCGTCGTCATGGCCCTGGTCTATATCCCATTGGGTCTGGCTTTTCCGCTCGTTTTGGGCGTGGCCTTCATGGTGTTCGGGCCTGGCCATAGATTCTATTTTCCGCCTTGGAAAGTGGTCGAGGCGTTGATGGTGGGATGTGGCTTGTTCATGGGGCTTGGCAGTCCCATTTATTACCGCAGCTTGGCCCGTCGATGCGGGTTGGGCGCGTGGTCGACCTTCATCGGACACCCGCAGCGTCCGCTGCCTTGAACGTCACCTTCCGCAGGCAGCCGAACGCTCGTTGCCCTCGCGCGAAGTCCACTGATCTTCATGGACGTCCATGTCCTCCACCCGGGCGTCCAGTTTTTTGCCAGCGGCGGGTTGCGCTCAGATCGCCAGCCACACGTAGCAGTAGAGCGTGTTGTTGTCCTTGGCGTTGCGCCCTGCGCCGTCGACGTCGTGCATCCGCCCGCTGAATCGGTTGAAGTAGGTGTATTGCAGGCCTAGCCTCACGTTGGCCCAGGGCTGACGCCACGAGGTGGATTGCCCGAACGGGCTGTAGTCGAGCTCGATGCTTTCGCCTTTGGTGTTTGGCAAGCCGTCGTTGCCATAGAGCGTGACGTCCCTGCTGCCGTTGTAGGCGAACGACGCCAGGGTCACGCCGTAGGTGTGGCGGTACCAGTAGCTGCCCTTGAGGTTGAACGATTGCAGGGTGTCGTGCAGGTGGTCCGAGCCGCCGCTGCCCCAGGTGGCGTCCAGCTTCTGGCTCTCGTGGACGTACAGCCCGTCGATGGTGATGGCGTTGTCGCCATTGACGTAGATGTAGCTGGAATCCACGCCGACATCGCGGAACCGATCCGTCGGCCCGGGCAGTGCCACCGCGTCACCGGCCGCGTTGGTGCCGACCTGTCCGCGGCGCATGTTCAGCATGAAGCCGCCGACCGAGAAACTGCCGATGGGCAGGTTCCAGGTGTAGGCCAGGCGCGCATACGGCGCGATCCCGCTCAGGCGACCGTCGTAGCCGGCGTTGACGTGCCGCAGGAAGGCCGGCGACAGCGAACGGTAGCCGCCGGCTTCCAGGTACCAGGCGCCGTCGAGCTGCGTGTAGGCGGTGGCGCCGATCACCTGTGCAGCCAGGCCGCCGAGCAGCATCGGCTGGGCCGGTGCACCGGGTGCCAGGTCGGCCGACATGTACGGGTACCTCCACGCCGGTGCGGTGTTGAACACGTCGCTGACGGTGGGGTTGTTGTTGAGCGAGACACCCCAGATGCCGCTGTGGCTGCCATGGCTGAACATGCGCGCATAGCGCCAGTCCATGTTGTCCCAACCGAGCAGGCCGCCGTTCTCGGAGTAGGTCGCCTGGGCGAACACGCCCATGTGCTCGCTCAGTCGCCCGGCCAGGAACACCGAGGTCTGTTGCAGTTCGGTATTGTTGTTGGTGCCGAAGCCCTTGGCCGGCGCTTCCGTCTGGGCTTTCTGCGTGTGCGTGAACGACTCCACCAGCATCGCCGAGAGCGGCACGTCGGTCTGGTCACCGACCTTCATGGTATAGCCCATCAGCTTGAACTGGCGTCCGAACTGGGTGAGCTCCGGCCCGAAGCCGCCCACATGGCAAGCCACGCACGGCTGCTGGGTCTGCCGCGCATACGAGGGCACCGCCAGAGTCATGGTGGGCGCGCCCCACAACCCCGCAAGCACGATCAAGGCTGTCCAGCGTGGCGCTCGACGCATGGCAGCAGACCAACCCCGAATCAGGCTGTTCCGGCGAGTGTTCATGTGCATGCTCCCCACGACTCCAGTGTGATGACTGGATACGGGCGCAGTCTTGAACCGGGGGATGCCCCGCATATTGATTTCAGTCAACAGTGCCGGCGCGACACTGGAGCGGAATGCCGCAGGCTGGCGATACCAATACCGATACCGGATTGGGTCGGTGATGGCAGGGTTTGCCTCACTTGCCTGCAGTTGCGCATCACATCGACTGCCTGTGTTGCGCCGCCTGCCCCATGCAAGTCGGTCATGGGGTCGGGCAGAGTGGGTTTGGCGCCGAGTGGAGCCAGTTCAGCGTGCGTCACGAGGTACCGATGGGGCGGCGTCGTCGACCGTCGCAGCCGGTCGATCTTTCCACGGGCGCTCAGCGCACCAGCGGCCACGGCGCCAGCGCGATCAGCCACAGGAGCAGCGCGATGGCGGCGTACTTGAAGCCGCGGAAAAGTCTGGGGTGTTTCTGCTTGAAGACCTTGCTGCGCGCGCGGCGGCGTTGGCTGAACGAATACACGCGGTTGACGAAACCGGCCTGCTCGGTGGCCGACTCCATGTTCGGCGAGCGGGTGATGCGGCCCATGAAGGCGCTCACGCGGCGGTTGATCGCCTGCATCCAGCGGAATTTCAGCGGGCGCTCGACGTCGGCGAAGAAGATCACGCGCGGCTGGTCGGTCTTGTTTTCCACCCAGTGCACGTAGGTTTCGTCGAACACCACGTCCTTGCCGTCGCCCCAGGCGTGTTCCTCGCCGTCGACGAAGATGGCGCAGTCGCGGGAGTTGGGGGTGACCAGGCCGAGGTGGTAGCGCAGCGAACCCGCGAACGGGTCGCGGTGGGGATTCAGCCGGCTGTGCGGCGCGAGCACGGTGAACATGGCGGCCTTGACGCTGGGCACCGACTGCACCAGCGCCACCGTCTGCGGGCACAGCCTGGCCGCCGAGGGCAGCGGCTCGCCGTACCAGGTGAGGCGGAAGCGCGTCCAGCCCTGGCGGAAGAAACTCGCGAAGCTCGCATCGTCGGCCTTGGCCGAGGCGCGGATGTGGCCATCGCCAGAGAGCGCCAGCGCCTCGTCGCGGATGACCTTCCAGTTGGCCTGGAACAGGTCCAGTTGCGGGAAGCCGCGCCGATCCATGATTGGCCGCGACTTGACCCGGGAGCAGGCGTACATCAGGAGGTTGTAGGGCGCGAAGACGGCCGAGTGGTCGACCAGCTGGCGGTCGAAGCGCAGCTTGAAGCGGCCGCGCAGGTGCACCAGGAGCACGCACAGCACGAACAGGGCAAGCAGGAGGAGCAGGACGAGGCGGGGAGTCATGGGGTTAAGTGGGTGGCGAGCGAACGATGGGATTGAGCGGCGACGAAATTGTTGGCCTTGAGCAAGTCAGGCTACGGAACCCGTTTCATCGGAGTCGAGCCTGTCGGTTTTGCACGTACCGCAAAGGACTGGTCCATACCAAACAAAACGTTTGTCGGTCTCGTAGGCCTGCCGCTGCTCCTCGGGTGTGAAGATGAATGGCCGAGTGCACACCGAGCACTTGCACCGGATGCCCCTCGTATTGCGTTGCGTTGCGATCATGCGGGCCGCCATTTCGCTGGCTGGCCGCGCTCCACTTTGATCAATCGACCTGATTAGCGACAAGGCTCAGCTGAAAAACCGTTCGTGCTGAGCGTAGCTTGCGACAGCAAGCGAAGTCGAAGCGCACGCACGCGGCCACCCTTCGACTTCGGCCCTGCGGGCCTACGCTCAGGGTGAACGGTGAGGTGTCGACGGCTGTGTTTCATTGCTGATCAGGTCGATCGATGAAGACGCCAGATGCGGGGTTGGTGGCCACGTCTTGGCCATTCTACGCCACACGCGAGAGCGTACCCCCTCACCCCAGCCCTCTCCCCCAAGCTGTGCTTGGGGGAGAGGGAGACAGGCGGCACGCTCTTCCCACGTCCCGAGTGACTCGCCGCATCCGCGGCTCGCCCTGCGGGCCATCGGCTGCGCCGATGTTCGCTCCGGCTCCTGCCTGCGCAGCCCGAGTCCCGCCCCTACAACGCCTCCGACGCGAAGTCCGCCAGCCGCGAACGCTCGCCGCGGCGCAGGGTGACGTGGGCGGAGTGCTCCCAGTCCTTGAAGCGATCCACCGCGTAGGTGAGGCCGGAGGTGGTTTCGGTGAGGTAGGGCGTGTCGATCTGCTCCACGTTGCCCAGGCACACGATCTTGGTGCCGGGGCCGGCGCGGGTGATCAGGGTCTTCATCTGCTTGGGCGTGAGGTTCTGCGCCTCGTCGATGATGAGGTAGCGCGACAGGAAGGTGCGCCCGCGCATGAAGTTCAGCGAGCGGATCTTGATGCGCGAGGCGAGCAGGTCGTTGGTGGCCGCCCGGCCCCAGCTGCCGCCTTCCTCGGGGTTGGCGAGCACTTCGAGGTTGTCGGTGAGCGCGCCCATCCACGGCGTCATTTTTTCTTCCTCGGTACCGGGCAGGAAGCCGATGTCCTCGCCCACGCTCACCGTGACGCGGGTCATGATGATCTCGCGGTAGCGCTGCTGGTCCATCACCTGGGCAAGGCCGGCGGCGAGCGCGAGCAGGGTCTTGCCGGTGCCGGCGGTGCCGAGCAGGGTGACGAAGTCGATGTCGGGATCCATCAGCGCGTTCAGCGCGAAGTTCTGCTCGCGGTTGCGCGCGGCGATGCCCCACACGTGGTGGTTGGCGTGGCTGTGGTCGTCCTGCAGCACCAGCGTGGCCTGCGTCTCGTCGAGCCGCTGCACGCGCAGCTCCACGCCGCCCTCGCCGGGCAGGTAGAGGTTCTGGTTGGGGTACCAGTCCTCGTCCTCGTGGCGGTCGAGTTTGTACCAGGTGCGGCCGCGCTCGTTCCAGGAAGTGACTTCCGGGTGCTTGGCCCAGAAGCCTTCGTCCAGCGCGGCCGAGCCGGTGTAGAGCAGGGCGAAATCGTCCAGCGCGCGGTCGTTCTCGTAGTCCTCCGCGTCGATGCCGTAGATCTTGGCCTTGATGCGCAGGTTGATGTCCTTGCTGACCAGCACCACGGCGCGATCCGGGTTCTGGTCGCGCAGCTCGATCACCGCGGCGAGGATGAGATTGTCGGCCTTGCCGTGGTTGGCGCTGGTGCGCTGCTGGAAATACAGCCGGCCCACCGCGCCGCCGCGCTTGAGCTTGATGCCTTGCGGGTTGGCCAGCTCCAGTCCGTTGGAAATGCCGTGGCCATTGCCGCGCACGATCAGCTCGTTCAGGAAACGGCTGACCTGGCGGCCGTTGCGCGAGACTTCCGAGCCGCCTTTCTTCTTGTCGTCCAGTTCCTCCAGCACCGTCATCGGAATGAACACGTCGTGTTCCTCGAAGCGGAACAGTGAGGTGGGGTCGTGCAGCAGCACGTTGGTGTCCAGCACGTAGATGCGCTTGCTGTCGCTCATGCGGGGTGATCCTTGCGGTGGACGGTCAGTGGGCGGGGATGGCGTCGAGCACGGCCTGCGCATGGCCGGCGACCTTCACGCCGCGCCACTGGGCGGCAAGCTTGCCGGTCGGGTCGAGCAGGAAGGTGCTGCGCACCACGCCCAGGTGGCGCTTGCCGTAGAGCACTTTCTCGTGGATCACGTCGAAGGCCTGGCACCAGGTTTCGTCGGTGTCGGACACCAGCGGAAAGGGCAGCGCCTGCTTCGCGGCGAAGCGGGCGTGCGAGGCGGGCGGGTCGCGCGAGACGCCGACGATCTCGGCATGGCGTGCGCGGAACAGCGGGTGCAGGTCGCGGAAGTCCTGCGCCTCGGTGGTGCAGCCTGGCGTGGCGTCCTTCGGGTAGAAATACAGCACCACCCATTGGCCCTTGAAATCGGCGAGCCTGAGCGTGCCGCCGTCACCGGTGGCGCCGACGAGTGTGGGAACCTTTTTTCCGATCTCTGGCATGGTGTCTCCCGCGACCCGGGATGGGTACGGCCAGAGACTAGCGCGGCAGAGGCGATGCAGACAGCCTTGTGCGCCGCCATGCAAAACGGCAAGCTAGAACTTCACCGGGTCCATGATCGCGTCGAGGTTCAGCCCGTCGCACAGTTCCAGGAAATCGTCGCGCAAGGCGGCGATATGCACGTCGGCAGGTATGCCGATGGTGAACTGGGCCTGGAACATCTCCGCGCCGGTCTGCATGGCGTGGTAACGGGTGGAGTGCAGTTGCTCCACGCTGATGGCTTGCTGGCTGAAGAACTCCACGATGCGCGCCACGATACCGGGGCGGTCGGCGGAGATGATTTCCACCAGGTAGGGCAACAGGTGCGCATTGGGCTCGCGCGGCGCGGTGCGATAGTGCGCCAGGCGCAGATTGCCGTCGCGCGCCAGCTTGTTCAGCGCCGTTTCCAGCTTGGCCAGCGCGTCCCAGGCGCCGCAGGCCAGCAGCATCACGGAAACTTCGTTGCCGATGGTGGAAACGCGCGCTTCGGCGAGGTTGCAGCCGGCGTCATGGATGCGCCGGGCCAGGGCATCCAGCGGCATGAGGCTGGCCGTGGTCAGCGCGTGGATCAGCAATTGGTTGTCGTTGCCGGAGCGGGCGGTAGCGGATGGCGTGGATTTCAATGGGGTGGCCTGTGCCGGAACCCGCGCAGCGCGGGCATCGCGCCAGCGAGCTTACTTGCCGCTCCGGCGAGCCCGCAAGTAACATGCAGGGCTCGATTCCCATGCGGTATCCCTCCTTGGACATTCGCGGAAGCATCTGCGCGCTGGCCACCCCCTTCGCGCCCGACGGCATGCTCGACCTGCCGGCCTTTGCGCGCCTCATCGACCATCAGCTCGCCGGCGGTACGCAGGCGCTGGTGGTGGCCGGTTCCACCGGCGAGGCGCACATGCTGGAGCACGCCGAGTTCGAGCAGTTGCTGGCCTTCGCGGTGGAGCACGTCGCTGGCCGCGTGCCGGTGGTCGCCGGCACCGGCGAGGCGGGCACCGCGAAGACCGTGGCGCTCACCCGTCGCGCCGGGGCGCTGGGCGCCGATGCCGCGCTGGTGGTAACGCCGTATTACGTGCGGCCCACCCAGGAAGGCATGCGTCGCCATTTCCTTGAAGTCGCCGAGCATGGCGGCCTGCCGGTGATCCTCTACAACGTGCCCAGCCGCACCGCCTGCGACCTCTTGCCGGAGACGGTGGCCCAGCTCGCCGCGCACCCGGCCATCGTCGGCATCAAGGAAGCGCGCAATGATGTCGAGCGCATCCATGCGCTGGCGGAACTTGCACGCGCGGATTTCGTCTATCTCTCCGGCGACGATGGCACGGCCGGGCAGGCCATGCTGGCGGGCGCGGCCGGCACCGTGTCGGTGGTGGCCAACCTGGCGCCCCGGGCGTTCCGCGCGCTGTGCGACGCGGCCACCGGTGGCGATCACGCTGCCACCACGCGTTGCACTGGCGTGCTGGCGCCGCTGGTGCAGGCGCTCAATTGCGCGCCCAATCCGATTGCGGTGAAGGCGGGGTTGCCTGAGCTGGGGCTGGGTTCGGCGCGGCCACGGCTGCCGTTGGTGGAGTTGGCCGAGGGGCCGGATCGTGCGCACCTGCGCGAGGCGCTCGCCGCTCTGGCATCCTTGGCGCACGCCGCCTGATCGAAAACCACGGCAACTGGCCGTATCCGAAACATTCCACGGAAATCCCCCGCATGAAGAAATCCTCGTTCCTCGTGACCCTGCCGGCGCTGGCGCTGGCGGGACTGCTCCTGTCCGGTTGCGGCATGTTCCGCACCACCAAGGCGTGGGAAACCGCCAAGCAGGAGTCTCCGCTGGAAATTCCGCCGGGCATGGATACGCCGCCGGCCAACGATGCCCTGGTGATCCCGCCGCCCGGTAACCAGCAGCAGGCCGCGCCCAGTGACAAGCAGATTTCCGATGGCTTCGTGGTGGCCGGCGATGTCGATACCGCCTACGCCAAGCTGGGCCAGGTGCTTGCCAGCGGCAGTCTGGGACAGGTTGCCGCGCATGACGACGCCGCGCACAGCTACACGGTCAACGTGGTCGGCGGCGAGTTGCCGGCGGCCAAGCCGGGCTTCTTTGGCCGCCTGTTTCATCACCATCCCAAGCCGCAGGCCAGTCGTGACGGCGGTACGCACGCGGTGTCGATCAGCGTGAGCGCCAGTGGCGACAAGGCCAGCGAAGTGCGCGCGCAAGGCGATGCCGGCGCCGTGGCCAAGACCGTCGATCAGCTTAAGCAGCGCATGGGCGGCTGAACATGCTGCGCACCGCGCACGAAGATGCCGCCCCAGGGCGGCATTTTTGTGTGCGGTTCCGTCCTGGTTGCAGCTGTGCCGAATCCTGGCCCCTAGCGCTCCAGCAACGGCAGTTTGTCCGGTCGGCCGTCCCACGCCTTGGCATCGGGCGGGGCGTCCTTGCGTTCGGTGATGACCGGCCAGGCCTTGGCCAGCTCCGCGTTCAGCGCCACGAAGTTTTCCTGCCCCGCCGGCACGTCATCCTCCGGGTAGATGGCATTGGCCGGGCACTCCGGCTCGCACAGCGTGCAGTCGATGCACTCGTCCGGGTCGATGGCGAGGAAGTTCGGGCCCTCGTGGAACGCATCCACCGGGCACACTTCCACGCAGTCGGTGTACTTGCACTTGATGCAGTTGTCGGTGACGACGAAGGTCATGGGCGAGGCTCGTGCAGAAGACTTTGCAAGTATGACCTCAAGACCGGCTCGTTGCGAAGCGCACAGGCACCGCGCAACCCTTCGACTTCGGCGCTGCGCATCGACGCTCAGGGCGAACGGCCGCGGCGAAGTGTGCGGCGAACAAGCAAAAAGCCCGCAGCATGCGCTTGCGGGCTCTTCGTAAGCAGTGCGGCCATGGATGGCCGCTGGTAATGCTTGAGGGGCGTCGAAGCGGAGGGCTTGCCAGCCCGCTCATCCATACGGCGATTCCGGACGAATCGCATCAGTAATGGAGTGCGACCATGGATAGCCGCAGGTGATGCCTGAGAAGCGCCGAGGCAGATGGTTTGCCAGCCTGCCCGTTCAAGCAGCGATTCCGGATGAATCGCATCAATAAATGGCGCTCCCAACGAGGTTCGAACTCGTGTTCCCGCCTTGAGAGGGCGGTGTCCTGGGCCACTAGACGATGGGAGCGGGTGTCGCGAAGCGCGCTAGTATAGCCGAAGCGCCTGGTTCGGCAATGCCCCCGCGATGGCGGTTATCATGAGCGGCTGCAGGCCATCGCGCCGTCATGGCGGCGAAGTGCCACACACGTTATCGCCAAGGACTCCACGCGCTTGAATCCCGCCGCCCGGAACGACGCCAGCCCTGCGCCACGCATCATCGCGCGCGAGCAGCACATCATCTCCCGCAAGAACATCAGCAAGGCCGCGCTGCGCGTGCTGTACCGGCTGCATGAGGCCGGCTACGACGCCTTCCTGGTCGGCGGCGCGGTGCGCGACCTGCTGCTGGGCGGTACGCCCAAGGATTTCGATGTGGCCACCAATGCCACGCCTGACGAGGTGCGGGCGTTGTTCCGCAACTGCCGGCTGATCGGCCGCCGGTTTCGCCTCGCGCACGTGGTGTTCGGCCCCGAGATCATCGAGGTGGCCACGTTCCGCGGCACCGGCGAGGACGAGGAGGCCGAGGGCGAGCGGCGCATCGTGGATGGCCGCATCGTGCGCGACAACGTCTGGGGCAGCATCGAGGAAGACGCCGTGCGCCGCGACTTCCGCGTCAACGCGATGTACTACGACATCAGCGATTTCTCGGTGCGCGACTACGTGGGCGGCATGCAGGATCTGGAAGACCGCGTACTGCGCCTGATCGGCGAGCCGGACACGCGCTACCGCGAAGATCCGGTGCGCATGCTGCGCGCGGTGCGCCTGGCGGCCAAGCTGGGCTTTCGCATCGACGAGCCGGCCGCCGCGCCGTTCGACGAGTTGGGGTCGCTGCTGGCCGAGGCCGCGCCGGCGCGCCTGTTCGACGAGGCGCTGAAGATGTTCCTCGCCGGGCACGGCCTCGACAGCTTCCGCCTGTTCGAGCAGTGCGGCCTGATGAAGTTCATGCTGCCGGCTACCGCGCGCGCGCTGCGGCGCGGCGACGAGGGCTTGCGCGCGCTGGTGGAGCAGGGGCTGGCCAATACCGATGCGCGGGTGCTGGACGGCAAGTCGGTGACGCCGGCCTTCCTGTTTGCGGTGCTCTTGTGGGGCGAGGTGCGCGACCTGGCGCATGGCTGGATCGCGCAGGGCGTGGATGCCAACGAGGCCTGGCCGCGCGCCGCGCAGCGCGTGGTGGGCGAGCAGTGCCAGCGCGTGGCGATCCCGCGCCGCTTCACCTTCGCCATGGAGGAGATCTGGTCGCTGCAGCCGCGCTTCGAACAGGTGCAGCGCAAGAAGGTGCTGCGCCTGCTGGCGCACCCGCGCTTCCGCGCCGCGTTCGATTTCCTGCTGCTGCGCGCGCACGAGTCGCCGGCGATGCGCGAGCTGGGACGCTGGTGGGAGCACGCGCAGCAACTGCCGCACGACGTGCTGGCGGCGGCACTGCCCACCCAGGGCGGCAGCGTCGAGCCCGACGTGGCGATGCCCACGGCACCCCCTCCGCGCCGGCGTCGCCGCCGCAAACCGGCGACCCGGAGCAAGCCGGCGTGAGCCTGGCCTACGTCGCGCTGGGCAGCAACCTTGGCGAGCCGCGACAACGGATACTTGATGCGATGGCCGCGCTGGACGCCCTGCCGCGCACGCGCGTCCTGCTGCGTTCGCACCTGTATCGCACGCCGCCCTGGGGTGTGCTGGAGCAGCCGGCCTTCGTCAATGCGGTGGTGCAATTGGAGACCGCGCTCGCGCCGCACGCCCTACTCGATGCCTTGCTCATGCTCGAACAGGCGGCTGGTCGCGTGCGCGGCGTGCGCAACGGCCCGCGCACGCTGGATCTGGACCTGCTGCACATGGACGACGTGCAACTAGATGACGCGCGGCTGAGCCTGCCGCACCCGCGCATCGCCGAGCGCGCCTTCGTGCTGCTGCCGCTGGCCGACGTCGCGTCCGAGCTGGTGCTGCCGGGCCAGGGGCGCGTGCACGAACTGCTGGCCCGGGTGGACACGCAAGGCTGCGAACGACTGGCCGAATGATGCGGCGCAGCGGATAATCCCCCGACATCCGTTTCGAGGCCGCAGCGTGTACGTGGATTCCGCCAAGCTACCAGTCCGCAAACCGGTCACCGTGCCCGGCCTGCACGCGATGAAGGCCGCCGGCCAGCGCATCGCGATGCTCACCGCCTACGACTACAGCTTCGCCATGCAGCTGGAGTTCGCCGGCATCGACATCGCCTTGGTCGGCGATTCGCTGGGCATGGTGGTGCAGGGCCACAAGAGCACCCTGCCGGTGAGCCTCGACGACATGGTCTATCACACGCGGGCCGTGGCGCGCGGCTTGTCCGCCACGCTGCTGGTGGCCGACTTGCCGTTCATGGCCGACCGCGACCTGCCGCACGTGCTGGCGGCCGGTGCGCGGCTGGTGGGCGAGGCCGGCGCGGCGATGGTGAAGATCGAAGGCGCCGCGCCGCATATCCTGGAGGCGATCGCCGCGCTCGACGCGCGCGCGATCCCGGTGTGTGCGCATCTTGGCCTCACCCCGCAGTCGGTGCACAAGTTCGGCGGTTTCCGCATCCAGGGGCGCGAGCAGAGCGCGGCCGAGCGCGTGCTGGCCGAGGCGCACGCGGTGCAGGCGGCCGGCGCCAGCCTGCTGGTGATGGAAGGCGTGCCCAGCACGCTGGGCGCGCAGGTCAGCCGCGCGCTGGCGATTCCGGTCATCGGCATCGGTGCCGGCCCGGATTGCGACGGCCAGGTGCTGGTGATCCACGACATGCTGGGCATCACCCCGGGCAAACGGCCCAAGTTCAGCAAGGATTTCCTCGCCGGCCGCGGCTCGGTGGCGGCAGCCATCGCGGCCTATGCCGAGGACGTGCGCAGCGGCGCCTTTCCGGCGCCCGAGCACGGCTTCAACTGACGGACGCGCGCCATGCAGACCTTGCAAGACGTCCCGGCGCTGCGCGCCGCCATCCGCGGCTGGCGCGGCAAGGGCCAGACCGTGGGGCTGGTGCCGACCATGGGCAACCTGCACGCGGGGCATTACTCGCTCATCAAGCTGGCGCGCGCGCGCTGTGACCGCGTCGTGGCCAGCGTCTTCGTCAACCCCACCCAGTTCGGCCCGAACGAGGATTTCGAACGCTACCCGCGCACGCTGGCGCAGGATCAGGCCGGGCTGGCAGAGCACGGCTGCGACCTGCTGTTCGCCCCCGAGGTGGCCACCATCTATCCTTTCGGCGCCGCGCACAGCGTGAGCATCCGCGTGCCGGTGGTGAGCGAAACGCTGGAAGGCGCGCACCGTCCCGGCCACTTCGACGGCGTGGCCACCGTGGTGTGCAAGCTGTTCAACCTGGTGCAGCCCGACGTGGCCGTGTTCGGCCAGAAGGACTACCAGCAGCTCAAGGTGATCGAGCGCATGGTGCGTGACCTTGCCCTGCCGGTGAAGGTGATGGGCGCGCCGATCCAGCGCGCCGAGGACGGCCTCGCGCTCAGCTCGCGCAACCAGTACCTCAGCGCCGCCGAGCGCGCGCAGGCGCCGCTCATCCGGCAGACCCTGCAGCAGATGCGCGAGCTCCTGGCCAAGGGCCACGCCTGGCGGGTGATCGAGCAGGCGGCGGCGTCCAGGCTGGATCGCGCCGGTTTTGTCACCGACTACGCCGCGATCCGCCGCGCCGAGGATCTGGCCGAACCGGCCGATGGCGAGCGCGCTGGCCTGGTGGCGCTGGTCGCGGCCCGCCTCGGAACGACGCGCCTGATCGACAACTTGTTGTTCGATTAGGCTATTTGTCCACTGGTATGCCGCGTGATGTTGCGGCGCAATGCCTGCGGTTCGATAATGTGCCGCTCACCCCGCCGTTCCCGCAGGAAACCGCAGTCATGCAACTCAACATGTTCAAGGCGAAGATCCATCGCGCCACCGTCAGCCACGCCGAGCTGCACTACGAAGGTTCGATCGCGATCGACGGCAACCTGCTGGATGCGGCGGGCATCCGCGAGTACGAGCAGATCCACGCCTGGAACGTCAACAGCGGCCAGCGCTTCGTCACCTACGCCCTGCGCGCCGAAGAGGGCTCGGGCATCATCTCGGTGAACGGCAGCGCCGCGCGCAGCGCCGAGGTGGGCGACATCATCATCATCGCCGCCTTCGCCGTGGTGGACGAAAAGGAGCTGGCGCAATTCCAGCCCACCTGCGTCTACGTGGATGCGAACAACCGCGTCAGCCACACCAATCGTTCCATCCCCAAGCAGATGGCGGCGGCGTAAGCCGTTCCGCCTCGCCGCCGCCCGCTTGTGGGCGCTGGGGCCTTCACCGGAAACCTTGCCGCCCGTCCGCCGGCCCCTGCCGCCGTCGTGCAGTGAGCGTTTCGATCAAAGCGCCGGCAGCACCGCGCCTTTGTACTTCGCTTCGATGAACCGGCGGATCGCCGGGCTGGTCAGTGCCTTGGCCAGCTTCTGCACGCGTGGGTCGTGCTGGTTGTCGGCGCGACCCACCAGGTAGTTCACGTAGGGCGAGTCGCTGCTTTCGATCAGAAGGGCGTCCCGCACCGGGTTCAGCCCCGCCGCCAGCGCGTAGTTGGTGTTGATGAGCGCCAGATCCACCTCGTCCAGCGTGCGCGGCAGCATCGCCGCTTCCAGCTCCCTGAACTTGAGCTGCCTCGGGTTGATGGCGATCTCCTTCACTGTGGCCAGCGCGGCGGCCGGATTCTTCAGCGTGACGAGGCCGTGCTGCGCGAGCAGGCGCAGCGCGCGGGCCTCGTTGCTGGGGTCGTTGGGCAGCGCCACGGTGGCGCCCACGGGCAACTGATCGATGGTCCTGAACCTGCGCGAGTAGGCGCCGAAGGGTTCGATATGCACGCCGACGATGGGCACGAGCTGGGTGCCGTGCTCGCGGTTGAAGGCATCCAGGTAGGGCCGGGTCTGGAAGTAGTTGAGGTCGACCTGCCTTTCGGCCACCAGCGTGTTCGGCTGCACGTAGTCGGCGAACACCTTGATGTCGAGCTGCACGCCTTCCTTCGCCAGGATGGGCTGCACCTGCCGGAGGATTTCCGCATGCGGTACCGCGGTGGCGGCCACGGACAGGGTGTCGGCATCCGGCTTTGGCGCGGCGCAGCCGGACAGCAGCAACAGGGCGAGCGTGGCGGAGAGGGCGGCGAGCAGCATGCGTTTCATGGGAGGGATCCGGGTGGGGTTCGAGTCTGGACGTCCGTATCGCCGCAGCCAAATGACCGATCAGCCGCGCTTATAACGCGCCACGATGCGGTCGCCGGCCATCTGCAGCCCTTGCACCAGGGCCACCAGCAGGATCACGGTGGCCACCATGTAGTCGGACTGGTAGCTCAGGTAGCCGTAGCGGTAGGCGAGGTCGCCCAGTCCGCCCGCGCCGATCGCGCCGCCCATCGCGGTGCAGCCCACCAGCGCGATGGCGGTGACCGTGGTGCCGGCGACGATGCCGGCGCGCGCCTCGGGCAAGAGCACGTGGCGCACGATCTGCCAGGTACTGGCGCCCATCGCCTGCGCCGCCTCGATCACGCCCTGCTGCACCTCGCGCAGTGCGGTTTCCACCAGCCGCGCGAAGAACGGCGCGGTGCCGATCACCAGCGGCGGGATGGCGCCGCGCACGCCGAGCTTGGTGCCCACCAGCGCGTAGGTGAGCGGCATCAGCACGATCATCAGGATGATGAAGGGCACCGAGCGCAAGATGTTCACGATGATGGAGAGGGCACCGTAGAGTCTGGGGCGTGCGCGCAGCTGGCCCGGCGCGGCGAGGTAGAGCAGCACACCCAGCGGCAGGCCGATGGCCACGGTGAGCGCCAGCGAACCGCCCAGCATCAGCAGGGTGTCGATGCAGGCGCGGCCCAGCTCGCCCCAGTCGTCGATGTGGGGAAACAGCGTCTGCGGCAGCGTGGTCATGCCAACTCCTCGATCTCGATGCCGGCCTCGCGCAGCGCGGCCAACGCGGCGTCGGCGTTCGCGCCTTCCAGCGCCAGCGTGAGCTGGCCGTAGGGCAGGTCCTTGATGCGGTCGATGCGGCCGGCGAGCAGGTTGAAATCCACGCCGCTCTCGCGCATCACCCGGCTCAGCACCGGGCTGAGCGTGGTGGCGCCGCGGAAGGTGAGGCGCAGCTTGCGGCCTGCCACCTGCGCCATTGGCGCCTGCACGCTGGCGACTTCCTCCGGAAGTGCCTCGTTGACGAAGCGCCGGGTGGTGGCGTGTTGCGGGTGCAGGAACACGTCGGCCACCGTGCCGGCCTCCACGATGTGGCCGGCATCCAGCACGGCCACGCGGTCGCACAATCGGCGCACCACGTCCATCTCGTGGGTAATCAGCATGATGGTGAGTTTCAGCTCGCGGTTGATGGTGGCGAGCAGGTCCAGCACCTCGGCGGTAGTCTGCGGATCGAGCGCGCTGGTAGCCTCGTCGCACAGCAGGATCTCCGGCCGGTTGGCCAGTGCGCGGGCGATGCCCACGCGTTGTTTCTGGCCGCCGGAGAGCTGCGAGGGGTATTTCTCCGCATGCTCGGCCAGGCCCACGCGCGCCAGGAGCTCCTCCACGCGGGCGCGGATCGCCGTTCGGTCGCGCTCGCCGGCGAGGCGCAGCGGCAGGGCCACGTTGTCGGCCACCGTCTGCGAGGCGAGCAGGTTGAAGTGCTGGAAGATCATGCCGATGCGTCGCCGCTGCGCGCGCAGGGCCGCCGCGGACAGCGCGGTCAGGTCGGTGTCGCCGATCAGCACGCGGCCGCCGCTGGGCCGCTCCAGCAGGTTGACCAGGCGCAGCAGGGTGGATTTGCCGGCGCCCGAGTGGCCGATGACGCCGAACACCTCGCCGGCGTGGATCTCCAGGCTGCAGGGGTGCAGCGCGGCGACTTCCCGCGCGCCAACGCGGTAGGATTTGTGGACGTCGAGGAAACGGATCACGGCGATGAGGCTGGATGGGCGGTCGGCCATTCTAGCATGTTTGGACTTCCAGACGTCTATTTGAGGATTTTTCATGGGCGCTATCTACGATTTCTCCGTACGCGACATCGACGGCAACGAGCGCTCGCTGGGCGAGTGGCGCGGCAAGCCCCTGCTCATCGTCAACGTGGCCTCGAAGTGCGGTTTTACCCCGCAGTACGCCGGGCTGGAAAAGCTGTGGCGCGAATGGCACGACAAGGGGCTGGTGGTACTGGGTTTCCCCTGCGACCAGTTCGGCCACCAGGAACCGGGCGACGAGGCGGCGATCCGCGAATTCTGCGACACCAGCTTCGGCGTCACCTTTCCGCTGTTCGCCAAGATCGAGGTGAACGGCGAGCGCGCACACCCGCTCTACCAATGGCTCAAGCACGAAGGCAAGGGCATCCTCGGCAGCGAAGCGATCAAGTGGAACTTCACCAAGTTCCTGGTCGATGCCGAGGGCAAGGTGGTGAAACGCTATGCGCCCACTGACACGCCGGAGAAGATCGGGCGTGAGCTGGATCGGCTGCTCGCGGGCTGAGCATCCGTGAATTTTCAACTTCCCGGACCGGCCGTGGCTGGCCGGTCGCGAGCCAGCCGCGCCAGTGATGGATTCACGGCGGCGCGCCCGACGCCGCCCTCGCGACAGCGTCTGGATTTCTGACGGGCGCTGACGGTTTTTCGTGTTCGCGCCATGTCGCCAGCAGGCCCACGATGGCGTCGATGTCGCGCGTGGCGGGCGGCTCGCCTTCCTCATGCACGGTGTTGTTCAGCATGATGGCGAACGCCAGCTGTTCGCCATCGGCGCGGGTGAGGTAGCCGGCAAGGCTGTGCACATGCCGCATGCTGCCGGTCTTGGCCTGCACCTTGTCGGCCGTGGGTGCCTCGCGCAGGCGCCATGCCAGCGTGCCATCCACGCCGGCGACGGGCAGCATGGCGCGTACCGCCGCGCCGTCGGGTTGTGCGGCAAGGTAGCGCAGCAGTTGCACCAGCGCGGTGGGCGTGACCAGATCGCCGCGTGCCAGGCCGGTGCCTTCCTCCAGTTGCACCGTGGCGGGCGCGATGCCGATGCGCTCGAGCAGCAGGTGCAGGGCGTGCAGGCCCCAGGCCTCGCTGCCCGGAAAGCCCGCCGGCGCGCCGGCCTCGCCGGTAGCCGCGGCCTGGGCGTGGACGCCGGCGATCTTGAGCAGATTCTGCAGGTACAGGTTCTGCGAGCGCTTCAGTCCCTGGGTGAGGATCTGCGCCGTCGTGGGTGAGCGCACTTCGGCCAGCGTGCGGGCGTGGTCGAGCAGCGCCGCATCGTCCTGCGGCCAGGCGAGCACACGCAAGCGTCCCTGCAGGCGGACGTGGTGGCGCGCGAGTGCCTCGCGCAGCTCCGTGCCGGCCTGTCGGGCTGGATCGGGGATGGCCAGCCGGTAGGTATGCGCCGGCGTGTCGAGGGCGAGGCCACCGAAGGCGTGCAACGTGGCTTCGCCCGGGGCGCGATAGAAATTGACCTCCTCGGCGGTGCCGGCGGCGGTGGTGAGCAGGCGGCCTTGCAGCGGCGGCGCGGCGATGGCCGGCGCGAAGTCCAGCCGTGCCGGCGCAGCGGCCTCGGCGGCGGGCGTCACTGTCAGCGCCACGATGTTCTCGTGCACGCTGAGCGCGGAGGCCGGCGCGGCGAACCAGCCCAGCAGATCGCTGGCCTCCCAGCCGCTGCCGAGCTGCGGGCCGCTGAAATAGCTGGCGTCGGCGATCAGGTCGCCGCGGATGGCGTGGATGCCGTGCGTGGCCAGTTGCGCAGCCAGATCGTCCGCCCAGTCGGGGTTGGCTTGCGGCGTGCCCAGGGTGGGATCGCCCATGCCGTAGAGCAGCAGCGGGCCGTCCAGACGGCCGTGGCGCAGCGGCGCCGCCGACACCAACCGGGTGGGGATGCGCGCGTCCGCACCCAGCGTGGCCAGCGTCAGCGCGGCGGTGAACAGCTTGGCGGTGGAGGCAGGCTGGGCCAGCTTGTCGGCGCGGTGGGCGTACAGCGTGCGCCCGTTGTCCAGCGACAGCACGGCGATGCCCCAGTCGGCGTGGGCGTAGCGTGGCTGATCGATCACCGCGTCGATGCGGCTGGCCAGCGTGGCGGTTTGCGGCGACATGGCCGTCGCCACGGCGGCAACGGGCAAGCACAGGGCGAACAGCAGGGCGAGGCGTTTCATCGCGGCAGTATTGCGCAATCGCGCGGGCCGGCAGCGGGGCGGGCGGGGCCGGTGATCGGCTACACTCGCCGACCCGTGCCGGCGCGATGCCGGTGGATTCACCCTTGCCGGAACCCCGCCATGCAGATCGCCGCCAATACCGCCGTTGCCTTCCACTACACCCTCACCGACGACGCCGGCCAGGTCGTCGACAGCTCCGCCGGGCGCGAGCCGCTGACCTACCTGCATGGCCAGGGCCAGATCGTGCCGGGGCTGGAGAAGCAGATGGAAGGCCGCGTGGTGGGCGACAAGTTCGATGCCCACGTGGCGCCGGCCGAAGGCTACGGCGAGTTCCAGGCCGAGTTGGTGCAGCAGGTGCCGCGCGAGGCCTTCCAGGGCGTGGCCGACATCCAGCCGGGCATGCAGTTCCAGGGCCACGGGCCGCAGGGTGTGTTCAATGTCACCGTCACCAAGGTCGAGAACGACGTGGTGCACATCGACGGCAATCACCCGCTGGCTGGCAAGGCGCTGCATTTCGCCATCGAGGTGACCGAGGTGCGCGAAGCCAGCGCCGAGGAACTGGAGCACGGCCATGTGCATGGCGCGGGCGGCCATCACCACTGAGCACGGACACGATCACCGATACGCAACGAGCCCGGCCGATGCCGGGCTCGTTGCGTTGGAGGACGCCGTTCAGTCGAGCGTCTTGACCCAGCTTGCGTATTGCGCCTGGCTCAGGCGCGGCGCGCCGTGGCTGGCGTGGAGGAAATCGTTGGCCAGCGGTGGGTAGGCGGCGGCCTGCGCCGGAGTGATCCAGCGGCTGCCGCCGGAGAGTTGCTTGAACGCAGGTGGCGGCGCGATGTGCGGCGCGGTGGGCTGCACGCTGCGCACGGTCACGATGGGCGGCGGCGTGGCTGGCGGCGTGGCCGGCATTGGCATTGGCGTCGGCGTCGGCGTCGGCGTCGTGGTCTGGGCGATGCCGGCGCCGGCGCAGAGCAACGACGCGGCGGCGAGGGCGGTAAGCAGCGGAGTGCGGACTTTCATGGTGCTTGCTCCATGTCAGAATGCGGGGGTGGTTCGCCGGCCATGGCGGGGAGGCCGGCGAATGCCGCGTTCCACGCTAGCAAGGGCTGCCTAAATGGCGACGCAATATCACCGTGCATCCGTCGTGAAGGCGGCCACCCGTTGAGCCGCGCTTCAGCGAATCCTCGCCCGTTGGCGCTGGCGCAGGCACGTGCCCTGCAATTGCATGCGCAGGGCCTGCTGACGGTGCCACGTCGGCGCGCGCGGTGCGCCGACGTGGTGGCGACCATCGAACGCATGCGCCTGCTGCAGATCGACAGCATCCACGTGGTGGCGCGCAGCCCGTACCTGGTGCTGCATGCGCGCCTCGGCGACTATCCGATGGCCTGGCTGGACGAAGCGCTGGCCGCCGGGCGCCTCGCCGAGTGCTGGGCGCACGAGGCCTGCTTCGTGGCGGCGCGCGACATCGCGCTGCACCGCGCCTGGCGGGAGCGCGGCGGGCACTGGGCGCACCGGCATGCCGCGCGCATGTTGCGCGAGCATCGGCAGGCGATGGAGGCGCTGCTGGCGCGCATCCGCGAACACGGCCCGGTGCGCGCGGCGGATTTCCCGCGCGCCGACCGTGGTGCTTCGGGTTGGTGGGAGTGGAAGCCGGAGAAGCGCTGGCTGGAGGCCTGGTTCGCGCTGGGCGAACTGATGGTGCTGCGGCGCGAGCGCTTTCAGCGCGTCTACGAGGTGGCCGAGCGCGTGCTGACGCGGCTGACACCGCCCTTCGCGCCGTCCGCGCTGGACGCCGATGCGCTGCGTCGCGGCTTCATCCTCGACAGCGTGCAGGCGCTGGGTATCGCGCAGGCGCGCTGGATCGCCGACTATTTTCGCCTGAAGCCCGCCGTGACGGCACGCGAGTTGGCGCCGCTGGTGGCGGCGGGCGAGTTGCTGGCGGTCGAAGTGGCGGGCTGGGATGCACCGGCCTACGTGCACCCCGCGCACGCCGAGGCACTGGCGCGTGCGCGCAGCGGCCGCTTGCGCGCCACGCGCACCGCGCTGCTGTCACCGTTCGATCCGCTGGTGTGGGATCGGGCGCGCGCGCTGGCGCTGTTCGGTTTCGACTACCGCATCGAGTGCTACACACCGGCGCCGAAACGACGCTATGGCTATTACGTGCTGCCCATCCTGCATCGCGGTGCGCTGGTGGGGCGGTTGGACGCCAAGGCGCATCGCGCCGAGGGCGTGTTCGAGGTCAAGGCGTTGTATCTGGAACCGGACGTAGATGTCACCCCGGTGCTGGTGACCGCCGTGGCGGCGGTGATCGCGCGCACCGCGCGCTGGCACGGCACGCCGCAACTTCGGCTGGGGCGCTGCCGGCCGGCAGCGCTGGGGCCGGCCTTGCGCGCCGCGTGGAAGGCGGCCGGCGATTGAATCAGTGGCGCGCCGGCGCGGTGGCGGGCGTCGTGCAAGGGCGGCCCTGCAGGCTGGCCTGCAGCTGGCTGTCGAGGACGTGGCAACGCGCGTCGAGATAGGGCTTGGCCTGCGGGTCGTGCGCGGCGGCCAGCAGGCTGTCGTGCATGGCCTGGTAGTGCGCGGGCAACTGGTCGGCGGGGAAGATGCCTGCCGCGCGGTGGCAGGCCTGGTAGCTGGCCAGATAAGCGTCGCAGCTCGATACGCCGGTGACCACCGGAATGGCAGCGGGTGGTGGAGAGGGGCGCGTGGTGGCGCAGCCGGCCAGGATCAGCGCGGCGCAAGTCGTGCAGAGCAGGCGTGGGTTCACGCGGATCACCTCGAAACAGCCGGCCGGGAAGCCTGAATGATAGCCGCTCGCGGCACTCGCGCCGGTTGGCTCGCGCCCGTTATCATGCTTGGGCTGAGTTTGCCGGGGTCGCCAAGTGCCGGTGACCCGATGCAGCCGATCCGCGATCTGCGACATCTGTTCACCCCGGGTAGTTTTCCTATGCACGCCAGTAAGCCGGCCATCGCCCGTGGCGAGGGTCGAGTCTCTTTCCTACCCAAGTGGAGCAGTTTCATGTCTGATCGTCAGATCGGTACCGTCAAGTGGTTCAACGACGCCAAGGGCTTTGGTTTCATCGCCCGCGACAATGGCCCGGATGTGTTCGTGCACTTCCGTGCGATTGCCGGCAGCGGCTTCAAGAGCCTGCAGGAAGGCCAGCAGGTGAGCTTCAAGGTGGTGCAGGGCCAGAAGGGCCTGCAGGCCGACGAAGTCACCCCGGCCTGAGCCGTCGCATCACCGGAACCGGGCCTCGCGCCCGGTTTCTTCTTTCTTGGTTAGCGACAATGCGCAGCTGAAAAACCGTTCGCACTGAGCGTAGCTTGCGGCAGCAAGCGGAGTCGAAGTGCCGCGCGGACAATCACCCTTCGACTTCCTCGCTCCTCAAGGCCGAGGCCATCCATGGACACTCCCCGCGTGCGGCCCTACGGGCCTGCGCTCAGGGCGAACGGTGAAATGTTGGCTGAGCTTCGGCTAATCAGGTCTTCTTTTCGCCGGTCAGGTGGATCGAGCTATGCCGAGCAAGGTTCCCCCCGTCACCCGTTATCTGCTGATCGCCAACGTGCTGGCGTTCCTCCTGCAGCTGTGGTTGCACGATGACCGCACGGCGGCGCTGACCCGCTACTTCGCCCTGTGGCCGCTGGGGCCGTCGCCGTATGCGGACGTGGCCGGCTTCGAGCCGTGGCAGCTCGTCACCTATGCCTTCCTGCACGGCGGTTACGAGCACATCGCCTTCAACATGTTCGGCCTGTGGATGTTCGGCGGCGTGATCGAGCGCAGCTTCGGCGCGCGCAACTACGCGATCTACTACGTCGTCTGCGCCATCGTGGCGGCGCTGGCGCAGCTGGTGGTGGTGAAATATTTCACCCACGGCTTCTATCCCACCCTCGGCGCCTCGGGTGCGCTGTTCGGCCTGCTGCTGGCCTTCGGCATGCTGTACCCGCGCGAGAAGATGTTCCTGATCTTCCTGCCGATACCGCTGCCGGCGTGGCTGTTCGTGACCGGCTACGCAGTGGTGGAGCTGGTGCTCGGCGTCACCGGCACGCAGGCCGGCGTGGCGCACTTCGCGCACCTGGGCGGCATGGTGGGCGGCTATGTCATGATCCAGTATTGGCGCGGGCGCCTCCCGCTCAAGCCGAAGCGTCGACTGCTGCGCTGAACGGCGCCGCATCCATCCATCCGGGGAACCCATGAGCCACGACCTGCAGCGCCGCCTGACGCCGCGCCACATCACCTTCATGGCGCTGGGCATGTGCATCGGCGCGGGCCTGTTCCTGGGCTCGGCCAGCACGATCAAGCTGGCCGGGCCGTCGGTGCTCATCGCCTACGTGTTCGGCGGCGCGATGATCTTCATCATCATGCGCGCGCTGGGTGAGATGGCCGCGCACGAACCGGTGGCCGGCTCCTTCGGCGCCTACGCGCATCAGTACCTCGGTCCGCTGGCCGGCTATCTCACCGGCTGGAACTACTGGATCCTGATGATGGGCGTGGGCATCGCCGAGAGCACGGCGGTGGGCATCTACATGAAGGCGTGGTTTCCCGGTACGCCGCAATGGATCTGGGCCTTCGCCAGCGTCTCGATGATCGGCGGACTGAACCTGCTCGCGGTGAAGGTGTACGGCGAGCTGGAGTTCTGGTTCTCGCTCATCAAGGTGCTCACCGTGGTGGCGATGATCCTCGGTGGCTTGGCGATGATCTGGCTGGGCTGGGGCAACGGCGGGCATCCGGTGGGGCTTTCCAACCTGTGGACGCACGGCGGCTGGTTCCCGCATGGCGTCACCGGCATGGTGCTGGCGCTGCCGGTGCTGGTGTTCTCCTTCGGCGGCATCGAGACGATCGGCATGGCCGCGGCCGAAGCCGCGCAGCCCGAGCGCACTATCCCGCGCGCGGTGAACTCGGTGATCTGGCGCATCCTGATTTTCTACATCGGCTCGCTGTTCGTCATCATGGCGATCTATCCGTGGAACGCGCTGGACGCGAACAGCAGCCCCTTCGTCACCACCTTCGACCGCCTGGGCATTCCCGGCGCGGCCGGGCTCATCAACTTCGTGGTCATCACCGCGGCGCTGTCGAGCTTCAACTCCACCACCTTCAGCGGCAGCCGCATGCTGCACAGCCTCGCCAGCAAGGGCCAGGCGCCGGCGGCACTGGGCAAGACCAGCACGCATGGCGTGCCGGTGCGCGGCGTCGTGGTGACCATGGCCTTCCTGCTGTTCGGCGTGCTGATGAACTACCTGGTGCCGGGGCGCATCTTCGGCATGATGATGTCCATTCTCGCCTTCAACACGGTGTGGACCTGGGGCATGGTGCTGGTGGCGCACTGGAGCTTCCGCCGCCGGCAGGCGCAGCCGCTGCGCTTCCGCCTGCGCGTGTGGCCGCTGTCCAGCGTCGTGTGCCTGGCCTTCCTCGGCTTCGTGTGGGTGATGTTGTGGTGGAGCCCCGACACCCGCGTGGCGATCTACGTGGGCGTGGCTTGGCTCGCGCTGTTGATCGCCGGTTACTACGGCTGCGGCATCGAGCGACGCATGCGTGCGGAGTTGACGGCGGGCGGCGCGTAGCTCCCCTGCGGTCCGCTGGCTTTTCGCGACAGGCCATCGCCCGCCAGCGGGCTCCTACCCTTGTCGGGGTTCGAGGCTGCCGCAGACGGGCGATTTTTTCACCGGCGCTCAGCGCAGCGCGAGGAAATCCGCGCTGACCACGAAGCGCACCGCGTCCAGCCGCAGCCGTGAGGCCGGCAGGGCGGTGAGCAGGGCGATGCGTTCGGCGGTGAGGCTGGCGAGCTCGGCGGCGCTGATCGAGGGGTTCACCGCGTGCAACGCGGTGAGGCGCGACAGCTCCGCGTCCAGTGCGGTGGTGGCTTCGGCCACGGCGTCGTCGATGCTGGCCTGGGCGCGCGTGCGCACGATGGCCTCGGCCTTCTCCAGCATCGGCGGCACCAGTTTGGCGAGGAACTTGCGGTAGCGCGGCACCTCGATGTTGCGGTCGGTGGCGCGGCGCAACGCGATTTCGCTGGGCTGGAAATCCGCGCGCTCGACGAGCCTGGTGTCCACGGTGGCGATGAGCGGCAGGGCGGGCAGGAAACGGTCGGCATCGAGCGCGCGGTCGGCCACGCATTCGAGCACGAACACCGCCTGCAGCAGGGCGCTGCGTGGCGGCAGGGCATCGTCCACCATGAAGGCGGCGTTGCCTTGCTCGCCGGAGAGCGCGAGGTCGAGCGCGCCGGCGATCATCGGGTGATCCAGCCGCAGCAGTGGCAGGTCCTCGCGCGCCAGCGCCACCTCGCGGCTGCAGGTGGCCGACACCGGGCCATCGGCGAAGCCGGGCAGGGCATCGGTGGAAAGGTATTGCGGGTCGAGCAGCAGCACCTTGCCGCCGAGCTCCTCGGCGTGGATGCCGAAGTTTTCCAGCAGGCGCTGCACGAAGGCGTCGCGGGCCGGGTCCTCGTCGTCGCGACGGAAGGCGCGTTCCAGCTCCTCGGCGTGCGGGTCGCGGCTGGCGGCCAGCTCCAGCAGGCGGTCGCGGCCGTCGCGGATGACGGCGGCCATGGCCTCGTGCGAGGCGCGGGTTTCGGCGATGAGGACGTCCAGCTCCTGGTCGCGGCCGTCGTCGCCGCGCGCGTGCTGGTCGGCCAGCGAGGCGAGCATCTCGCCGTAGCGGCGCAGCAGCTCGCGGCCGTCGGCCGGGCTCATGCGGAAGGCGTCCACGCCGTCGTCGTACCAGCGTGCCAGCACGTGCTGGGCGCTGTCGGCCACGACGAGGATGTGGATATGGATGTCGTGCGCCTGGCCGATGCGGTCGAGGCGGCCGATGCGCTGTTCGAGCAGGTCGGGATCGAGCGGCAAGTCCCACAGCACGAGGCGATGGGCGAACTGGAAGTTGCGGCCTTCCGAGCCGATTTCCGAGCACAGCAGCAGGCGCGCGCCGTCCTTCTGCGCGAAGTAGGCCGCGTTGCGGTCGCGCTGCACTATCCCTAAGCCTTCGTGGAAGCGGGCGATGCCGGCGCCGGTGCGCGTGCGCAGGGCTTCCTCCAGCGCCAGCACCTTGGCCTGGCTGCGACAGATCAGCAGGAACTTGTCCTGCGGGTGTTCGTCCAGCAGGGCAAGCAGCGCGGCGAGGCGCGGATCGCCGGCGTAGTCGGGCGCCAGGGCGGGTGGCGGCTGCTGGATGTCGGCGTGGAATTCCACCAGGAGCGCCTGGCGCGCAGCCTCGTCGATGCGGTCGGCCGGCAGCAGGTGCCATTGCGGCAGGCGCCGGGGAAACCCGCCAATGCCGGCGCGGCGGTTGCGGAACATGGCGCGGCCGGTGCCGTGGCGGTCGATCAGCGCGGCGAGGATGGCTTGCGCGTGCGCCGGCTTGGTGGGGTCGAGCAGGGCCGCCTCGAGCGCGGCGTCGCCGGCCAGCGCGCGGCGCAGCGCGTCGTGCTGGGTGGCCTCCAGCGGTTGGCCTTCCAGCAGTTTGTCGGCGATGCGCGACAGCGGCTGGAAGCCATCGGCCTCGGCCAGATAGGCGTCCAGATCGTGGTAGCGCTGCGGGTCGAGCAGGCGCAGGCGGGCGAAGTGGCCCTTGCGCCCCAGTTGCTCGGGCGTGGCGGTGAGCAGGATCACGCCGGGGGTCCTGGCGGCGAGCCGTTCCACCAGGGCGTAGCGCGGGCTGGCGGCTTCGGGCGTCCATGCGAGGTGATGCGCCTCGTCCACCACCAGCAGATCCCAGCTGGCGTCCTGCAGCTGCTGCGCGCGCTTGGGGCTGGCTTCGAGGAAGGCGAAGTCGGCGATCACCAGCTGTTCGTCCTCGAACGGATTGGCCTGTTGGTCGTCGTCGGCCAGCGCCAGCGATTCGCAGCGCTCCTCGTCGTAGATCGCGAAGTTGAGGTTGAAGCGGCGCAGCAGTTCCACGAACCACTGGTAGACCAGGGTGTCGGGCAACAGCAGCAGCACGCGCGAGGCGCGGCCGGTGGCGAGCTGGCGGGCGAGGATCATGCCTGCCTCGATGGTCTTGCCCAGGCCCACCTCGTCGGCCAGCAGCACGCGCGGGGGGCGGCGCGCGGCGGCGATGCCGGCCACGCGCAACTGGTGCGGCACCAGGCCGATGCGCGCGGCGCCCAGCCCCCACATCGGCGAACGACGCGCCGCGGCGCGGCGGGAGAGCCCGTCCATGCGCAGCTCGAATTGCGGAACCGGGTCGGTGCGCCCGCCGATCAGGCGGTCGTCGGCCTGGCTCACGCTCTGCTCGTCGTCGAGCTGGCCCTCGTGCAACTCGCGGCCCTCGCCGCGGTAGATGATGAGCTCGTCCTGGATCTCCACCCGCTCCACCAGGAACGCGATGCCCTTGCCCGCCACGCGCTGGCCGGGGCGGAACTCCGCGCGTACCAGCGGCGCGGAGTCCGTCGCGTAGGGTCGCAGCACGCCGGCCTTGGCGAACAGCACCTGCACGCCGCGCCCTTCGATGCGCAGCACGGTACCGAGGCCAAGCTCGGGTTCGGCGGTGGAAATCCAGCGTTGACCAGGTACGAACATTGAGCGGCGGCTTGGACGGAAAAAGGTCGCCAATTATCCGCGTTTGCGGCGTCAAAGCCCAGCGAAAGGGCGCGACCCGGTCAGCTGCTGCAGGAACCGCCCGAGGCGATCGTCTTGCTGATGATACTGCCCGAACTGCGTACGTCCAGTTCGACCCCCGGCACGGCGCTGGTGCTGCTTACCGTGCCACCGCTGTCGCGGAAACAGGTGATGTAGCGCAGGGTGGTGGACGGCTTGAGCTGCCCTTGCATGCCATAGCTAGGGTAGGTCGCCTGGCCAGCCCAGATCGACACGTTGCCCTGCGCGGTGGTGCTGCGTAGCTGCACGTTGCCGGTGGCGTAGGCGGCGTTGCTGGACGCGGCGCCCGCCGGGTAGGTGTAGACCATCCAGCCGTTCTCCCATGCCGTGCCGCCGCTGGTGCAACCCGCGGCGGTCGCACTGGGGCACAGGGTGACGATCTGGGCGCGCGTGATGGCTTCGGCGCGGGCGTAGTTGAGGCTTGCCAGCAGTGCATTGCTGGCGGAGTTGACCTGGTTGCGGCGGATGGTGTCGCGGTAGCTCGGCAGGGCGATCATGGTGAGGATCGCCATGATCGTCACGGTCACCATCAATTCGACCAGGGTGAAACCATGCGAGGCCTTCGGTTGGCGAGTCATGCGGGTCACCAGCAACTGCCGTTGGCGTTGGATGCCGTCGATGCCGGCAAGGGCGTTTTCACGCCGGCACTGTTCACCGTCATTGCGCCGCACGCATCCGTCGACTGCGTGTTTTGCGGTTGGGCCGTGGCGATATAGGACTGCGAACTGCTGCCGGCTGGTATGGCCACGGTCACGTTGTAGTAGCCGTTGCCCGATGGTGCGGGGTTGGTGAAGCCGATGGCGGTGAGCGAGCCGTAGCGGTTGTAGGTGGCGTAATAACGCTCCTGCGCATTGGCCACGCTCAGCAAGAGGTTCTTGCCGTCCACGCGTCGCGAGCGGAAGGTGTAGCGGTTGTAACTGGGCACGGCGATGGCCGCCAGGATGGCGACGATGGCGACCACCACCATGATTTCGATCAAGGTGAAACCGCGGGCTTGGGTCATGGCGGTATTCCTGTTCATTGGTCGTTGTCCAGTGCGCCCCACGAACGGCGGCGCCACACGGCATCGTCGATCTTCAGCGAGCCGCCACCGACGAGCGGCGGACCCGGGATGAACCGGGCGCCGCCACCGACCGCCGCGGCCACTGGCACCGTGCCGCTGGTGGGGGGGTTGCTCACCTTGGCACCCACGACACGGAAGGCGCTGCTGCCCGTCCATGCCGGATTGGCCGGGTCACTGAGACCGCCATCGGAACCGCCGTTGGCCGCGTTGAACACCATGATGGCGCCGGTGATCGTGGCGGTGCAGGGGTCGTTGCTGGCCGGAATCAGCGTGGTAATCACCACCCGGTTGGAGTCGAACAAGGCACCCGGGGTGACCACCACGCGCTCACCTGGCGAGCTGGACAGGTTCAGCGGGATGTACCAGCCATCCTGCGAGGCGCTTACCGTATTGTTGGTGCTGCCGCGCAAGACATTGCTTCCGATCGTGGCCTCGGCCAGCGTTTGCGCCTGCAGGTTGCTGGTGCCGTTGATCGTGACCGTGCCGCCACTGCTGTTCACCTCGTCGCGGATGCCGTAGATGGCCTGGGTGGGCACACCGGTGCCGGTGTTGTCGTTGGCGCCGAGATACTTGCCGGTGCCGAAGACGATGATGAAACGATTGGTCGCCGGGTCGGGGAACAGGCGCGGCATCACCGTGATGGGCTGCGATCCTTGCGTGGCTGGCTTGAAGGCCAGCGACACCGTCCATCCCGAGGTTGAGCTGGAGGTGAGATCGTAGCGCCACAGGTTGCCGGCCAGATCGCCGGCGTAGGCGGCGTCGTCGATCTGGTCGTTGTTGTAATCGCCCAGCACCGGAGAGCCCAAGCCGTAGCTGGTGACGCCCGAGATGTTGGTAGGTGTCTTGAGCTCGGCGATCAGGGCACCGGTCTGGGCATCCAGCACAAACAGCGAGCTGAAGGCCACTGCCGGGCTGCCGCCAGTAGGGGCGCCGGCCGGGGTGGGGCAGTTGCCGGTGTTGTAGGAGACCTTGGTGCAGTTGGGGAAGTAGCCGCCGGGCACCAAGACCACCCACTTGCCGTTGGCAAGGCGGCCGATGTTGGGTTGGCCGTAGGTGAAGCCGAGATCGGCCGGGTCACAGCTGCCGCTATTGCTGTAGCAGCCCGAGGTCGGCTTGGGGGTGTCGCTGCTGAATTCCCATAGCACCTTGCTGCCGGCGTTGGTTTCGGTGACGGTCGTCGGGTCGGTGACGTCCAGGGCATAGACGCCGCGGCCGCCATTGCGCAGGTTGCCCACCAACAGGGTGTGCCAACCCGCGGTGGTCGTCACCGGGGAGCTGGTGGCCGCGTCGAAATATACGTCGCGCGTCACCGGGGTGCCGTCCACCGTGGGCAGGAAGTTGAAGTTCTTGCTGGTGAGGTTGCCGAGGTTGCCGTACACGGCGCGCGGCACATAGGCGAACACTTCGCGTCCGGCCGTGCTGGTGGGCACGACCACCGGTGGCGTGCCGGACTGGGTGACCGAGGCGTCGAAGGCGTGCAGCATGCCGTCATTGGCGCCCACGTAGATCACCGGCTTGCGGCTGATATGGTTTTGCACGAACTGCGCGTAGCTACCGGTGTCGTTGGTGTTGCCGGAAGCTGCCGCCGTGGCTTCGGGCGAGCTGGCGGGCCAGTTGTCCACGTAACCGCTGGCGGGGTAGGCCACGTAGATGGCATGCGAGTCGATGATGGCGCCGAGCAGACTGTCACGCTTGCGCATCACACTGGAGGTTTCCATGGTGCGCACGCCGCGCAGATAGCTGACGCGGTTGGCAAAGGTGTCGTTGGTCGTATCCGTGGGCGCCGGCAGCATCATGGCCGTCTGGGCGGCGGTATCGAACGTGCTGCTGGGCTCGAAGGCGATGCCGGTCACGCTGCCGTCGGTATTTATCTTGGCGCTGAGGATTTGCCGCGAGGAGGGCGCGGTGATGGTGCTGTTGGTCAGCTTGCTGGCGGCATCCCACTGCACCGTGCTGTCCACCGTGCCGTCGGCATTGGCCTTCACCGCCTGCAGGGTGCCGCTCCAGTCGGCGGGGTTGTAGCCGGTGGTGAAAGCCAGCGCGCCGGGCACCAGCACGCTGGTGTTCAATGCGGCGGTTGCCGGCGGCCCGTTGCGTGCGCTGATGCTGGTAAGGATCTTGCTGAGCTGGTCGACCAGATCCTGCGGGTTGCCGGCGCTGAAGAACTGGCCGCGACCGGCCAGGCCGGCGTGCCAGGTGTCGTCGATGTTGGCGGCAATGCCGTTGCCGTTGCCGTTGGGCGTGGGCCAGCCAATGCTGCCAAGGGAGTTCCTGACGCCCTGGCGCAGCAAGCAGGCGTCGTTGGTGTTGCCGCTGGTGCCGCCGCTGCAATCGGTGTCGTCGGAGAAATTCAGGTTGCCGCTGACGCCCAGGCCGATCATGTAGTCGGCCATGTGCGGCCAGGTGGCGGGGTCGTTCTTGGGGTTGAAGTAGACCTCCGGGTTGATTTGCGTGCTCTTGACGCTGGAGCTGGTGGTGCTGGTGAGGTTGAAGATGCTGGTGCTCTGGTCGGGCAGGTAAGGCGAGACGATGTCGCCGGCGGCAGGCCTGTAGAGGTCGCTGCGCAGGTCGGTGGCCCAGTAATGGAAAGCGATGTCGGAGAGCGAGGCGTAACCCGTATCGCCGCCGTCGTGCACTGGCTTGTAGATGGAGGTGACGCCGGCGCTGGCGGGGCTGGGCATGACCACGCCGTCGGGCAGGACGAGCCCGGATGCGGGCAGGGTCAGGTTTCCGTAAAGGGGGCCGTCACTGTTGCCATTCCACAGGCCGTCGGTGATCAGCATGTGATAGTTCTGGCGGCAGGACAGCTCGTGACCATCGCCGCTGCCGGTTTGCGGCGGTTGCCAGTAGGGGTCGTGCAGATCGCCGCTGCTGCCAGTGTTGCCATTACCGCGGGTGAAGAAATCACCTGCGCGCGCGGTGGCGCTGCGGGTAGGCGTGCCGGATTGGGCCGGTACCTGGAAGATCCAGTTGAAGAAATCGCTGCGGTAGCAGGACGGCGGCGTTTTGATGGTGCCCGATTGCAACGACTGCGAGCCAAGCGTTGGCTGGCTGCTCTTGCAACTGCTGGGTGTGGTGTCGACCAGGCTGCTGATGAGCGTCGAATCTTGCAGCACGAACTGGTCGTTGATGCCTGCATAGCCGTTGTAAAGGTTCTGCCAAGCCACGCGCACGGCACTGCCGAAGCCGCCGTCGTCCCACATGCCAGGGTCGTTGATCGCGCTGCCCAAGCTGCTGGAGCCGAACACGCGCGACAGGGCGGTGCGCGCCATTTGGTTGCGGGTGTGGTAGTAGGCCCACCAGTTGGCCCAGTTTTGGTATTGGCTGGAAGGTACGGCGACCGCCGTCCAGTTGCCGGTGTTGTAGAGGTTCGACAAGCCGGTGGATGTCGGGTTGCCGTAGGTATCCACGGCGATGGTCGAACCCGTGTACTTGTAGTAGTACGGGCCGCCGCCGCTGACCGGGCTGGATGAACCGTATTGGTTGCCGCTCTGGCCCAGGGTGTAGTAGTTGCCAGAGTCGTACTGGCACTGCCAGTACTGTGTTCTGCGACGGCTTACCTGGTTGGTGAAATTCGTGGTGCCAGCACTGGTGTCCGAATTCAGCGGGCGATTCCAGGCGATGCCGTCGTTCCACACGGCCTTCAGCGTGGCGTCGGCGTTGGGGAAGGACGTGCCATCGGCGTTGACGGGTGGCGCGTAGGTGACATTGGGGTTGTAGTACACACCGTTCATCACGTGGGCCAGGATGCCCGAGCTGGCGCCAGGGTTGATGATGGCGGCGCACATCCATGGCCCGCTCAGCCAGTTGGTGCTGTTGAACGGAGCGTTGTCGCCCATGAAATCCCACGCCATCGAGCCGGAATCGTCGAAGGTGACGGCGATGTTTGGCGGCACCGACTGGGTCTGGTTGGGTGGGGTGGTGCTCAACTGCACCGTGCCGGCGAGCGCGGCCGTGCTTGCCGTGGCCAGTGCGGTGCTGGTGGAAGCGGTAGCCAGGGAAGCAACGGGCGGCAGCGCATTGGGCACCGCCCGTACGGGGATGGCGGCGCCGAGGCCGCCAACCAGGGTCAGCAGCAGGACAGGCGCGGCGGCGCGGGTGCGCGTCAGTAGTTGTCGACGGATCATGACCAGGGCTCCGGCTCAGTTGCCTTCGGCTTCGAACGTGCTTTCCAGCACGCGAACTGTGTTGGGGTTGCCGCCGGTGGCGCGGGCGGTAATGCGGTAGCTGTGGCGCTTGCACGGGGGCGCTTGGTTGTCGCATCCAGCGGCGCCGGTGTCGCCACTTTCGTGTGGGCCATCTGGCTGATCCACGCCGAGATCCTCGATCATATAGACCGGGTTGTTGGCCAGTTGGGCGGTGGCGGCGGCGGTGCCAAAGGCGCTGCTGTTGGCGGCGGTGTAGTCCACGCTGCCGGAGGGGCCGGTATAGGCCGTGGCGCCGGCGGTGATCCAGCCCTGGCCATGGCGGAAATTGGTGACGATACCGCCGTTGCCGTAGTCGGCGCTATTGCCCAGGTTGTACCGGTGGCAATCGGCCAGTACGCCGCTGCCGCAAACCAACGGTGTAGCGGCCAGGTTGGTGGTGTTCATCCATAGTTTCCATTCGGCGCCGCGCAAGGCGGTTTGCGCGCTCATCTGCGCCTGCTGTGCGTTGCGCAGGCCGCCGGCCATGCGCTCCTGCAGCAGCGAGCGCCCGGTGGCGCTGAGGGCGAGGATGGTAAGCAGCAACAGGAAGATCAGCGCCACGATCAGCACGGCGCCGCGTTGGTGCCGCGACGGGGCGAATCGTGTGCGGCGGCCCACCGCATCAGACAAGTGGCAGCTGTGTTGGTGGCTGAAAGCGTGCATGGTGGTTTCGCGCCTCACGGGTTGTAGTTGCGCATCGCGACCAACGCGGTGAATTGACGGCGCAGCAGCGGGTTGACGAAGCCCTGCGCGGTGGGCTTGATGGCATGTGCGGAGGGCGCCTGGGCCGCGTTGCTGCCATCCACGCTGTAGACGTAGGCGAGGTCGTTGCTGGTCAGGGTGTAGAGCGGGTTCAGGCCGTCCACCAGCAGGCTGACTTCGATGCTCTTGACCGAGCGCCACAGACAGCCGGGATCGGTGGCCGACAGCGGCGTGGGCGCCGAGGGCGGGCAGTCGGCGCTGGTGCTGGCATCCACCTGGGCGGCGGTCAGGAAGCGGGTGCGGCCATCGGAGCCTTCCACACCGTAGAGAAAATCCAGTCGCTCGATGCCACGCGCGATTTCGTCCACGGAGCCGCCGTGGGCGGTATCGCCGCCGTTGACGCGCCGCATCAGGGCGCCGGTGAACGGCGCCGCACCATTGTTGTTGATGCTGACCAGTTGCAGGTAATAGGTGACGGTCTGGAAATCGCGGTTGAAGTCGTAGACACGCGGCGCGGAGGGCGGTAGCTGTATCGCCGGCGCGGAGAAGTTGTTGGCGGCGTTGGGGCTGATAACCCCGCCAGCAACGTCGGCCGCGAAAATCTGCGCGTTGACACAGTTCGCGAGCATGGCGAGGTCGCCGTTCTTGAAATCGCTGGCTGGCGGCTCGCCGGTGGCGGTATCGGGATTCAGCGTGATGCTGGAGAGCAGGCCCGCACTGGTGCCGGTGATGGTGCTGTGGCCAGCGCCGATCAGCCAGCCGCGCCCGGGGTTGATGTAGCGGATCGTGAGCACATCGGTACCGGGAACACGGTTGTTGAGAGCGGTGCCCATGATGGGAATCGCGGTGATGTTGGCGTTCGGATCTACCGGGGTGCAGGCCGTTGTGCTGCAGTCGTAGCCGCGCATGGCGAGGAAGGAGGGGAAGGTGTACTTGGCGGCGGGCACGGCCGGGTAGCTGTTGCCGCCGCTGGAACCGCCCATGGGGGTGGTGACGTCGTACATGCCGTCGGTCAGCGACTTGGCGTACACCACGGGGGAGCGCAGATTGTCCAGATAGGTGCCGCTGCTGGCGGCCTGTGGCTTGGCAATGCCGCCGTTGTTGGTGCAGTAGAGCCCGTTGGCCATGGCCAGGTCGCTGTGCATGCGGCTGATGGCGAAACGCCCGGTTTCCTGCAACTCGGCGAGCTGGGATTGCACCTTGTTGCTGCTGGAGGTGGAGATGAACACGCTGATGATGCCGGCGGCAACCAGCAGGCCGAGCACCATGGCGATCATGAGCTCGATCAGCGAGAGACCGGCCATGCCGGCGCGGCGCGGGTAGCGTGGCATCACGGTTGGAACTCCCAGGCGAAGGTTTGCGGGGCGGCGGTGCTGTGCGCGGTGTCGCCGGCACCGCGCTCGACCCATTGGATGGTCATGATGCAGGTGCCTCCATAGGGTGGGCGCATGCCGTATTGCGAGGTGCTGGGGGTAAAGCCGGCATTGGTGGCACTGCAGTTGATTTTGGCCTTGGGGTTGGGCAGGAAGGCGGCGAGCTGGGTGCTCCACATCTGCATGTCGTGCGCGGCCACGTCGTCGGGCGTGCACGGCGAGGTGCTGTCGCAGGCCGTGGTGACGCTGGTGGCGACAGGGTAAACCGAGCTGTTGTAACTGCCATCCCACACGGCGACCGGGTTGGCGCCCATGCGATCGGCCATGTTGTGGGCCATGAAGGTGGCCTGGGTGCGCAGGTAGGCCGCCTGGTTGGAGTGTGTGGCCATGATGAGCAGGCCGGCCAGACCGACCAGACCGATGCTGAAGATCATCACGGCCACCAGCACCTCGATGAGCGAGACGCCGCGCTGAGGTGATCGCTTGTGCATGGTTCCCCCGGATACTTGTGCGAATGGCAGTCGTCGAATGACGTGTGGGCGGCGATGGAGCCTGCCCATGCGCCGCGCGCTGCCAGGATAGACGGCTCGGATTATGCGCGGAGCGACCGCTGGTGCGGGTGCCGCTGGTCGGGAAATCTACACCGTCGATCGGCGCAAGCGGCCGTATCGGCGGGCGTGGTGCGGCAAACGTGCGCCACGTCACGTGTTCCGTCCACGCCTGCCCGTCGCCGTGTCATGCACGACAGTGGTCGCCTCCCGCTGCGTGATGCAGGTCGGCGCGGGTGACCGGGGGTGCGATGTTCGGCATGGCTGGAAACCCGGCGCCGTCAAAACGGATGCTGGCGATAGAACCGTTCGAGTTGCCGGTAGACCTCCGGCAGGTGTTGGCGCAAGTTGGCCGGCGCCTCGAAGAACTGTTCGCTGGCCACCGCGAAGAACTCGGCTGGGCTTTCGAGGGCATAGGCGTCCAGTGGCAACGGGATGCCGCTGCGCTGATCCTCCTGCAGGCGCTCCCACGCGCCGGCAAAGGCGCGCGACCACGCCCGGCGATCCATGTGTCGATGCAGCGGTGGGCAGCCGTCGGCGTCGCCGTTGCGCATGTCGAGCTTGTGCGCCATTTCGTGGATGATCACGTTGCGCCCGGGAGCTGGCGCGGCTGGCCATACATCCGCCCACGACAAAATCACCGGCCCATGCTGCCAGGCTTCGCCCGCCATCGCGATGTGCGTTGCGTGTTGCACTCCGGCGGCATCGGTGCGGGTGCGGCGCGGTACGAAGGAGTCCGGATACACGATCACGCTGTGCCAGCTGTCGTACCAGGCCAGGCCGAGTTTCAGGATAGGCAGGCAGGCATGGGTGGCGAGCAGCACGCGGTCGGCGTCGCCCAGCACGGTGTCCTTGACCGGTTCCAGCGACTTGCGTTGCAGGAACAGCGTCACCAGCACGCGCAGCGCGGCCAGGTCGGAGGCGCCCAGCCGCTGCGCCGGGGCGCAGTGCCGCAGTGCGTGGCGCCAGAGCGGCTCGGCGATCGGGTGGTGGGCAACGATGCGCCGCTCGCGCCAGTTTCTGAAGTTGTCGAACATGGCCACGTGCGCGATGGGGAAGCCAAGAGCATCGGGTCGATGCGGGCATTCTCAAGGCGCTGGCGGTTGTCCGGCGGCTCCGCGTGACAAGCCGGTGGCGGCAGGCCGCGCGATGCCTGGTCGCGCGATCCGCGCTGGCATCGGCAAAGAAAAACCTGATTAGCGGCAAGGCGCAGCTGAAAAACCGTTCGCGCTGAGCGTAGCTTGCGACAGCAAGCGAAGTCGAAGCGCATGCACGCGGCCATCCTTCGACTTCGGCCCTGCGGGCCTGCGCTCAGGGCGGGCGGCGAGGTGTCGACGGCTGAGCTTCATTGCTAATCAGGAAGAAAAAAGGCCAACGGCGAGCCGTTGGCCTTTGAACTTTGGTGGCGGACGGTTGACCACGTGCCAACTAGCCTCTCGAGCTTATGAGCACTTGGGCGGGTTGCAGCGGGTACACGAGGGATAACGGATTCATCGCGCATTCGAGAAAACTCATGAAATAAAAAAATGCATTTAGGCAGCGTTCATCTCAATGACCCGCCAGCCATATTCACCCTTTGTTGGATTTTTGGCATAAACAGCCAGGGCGACCACCTCGTCAATACTCGGGTCAATAGATTCGACAATGTGAGGGGGAGCAAAAGCATCCTCTACGAAGCCAAAACCCTTCGGATTACGACGTAGTTGTCCATTGAACCGTCTGACGTCTTTTCCGGGCAATTCTTGCCGCTCCACGTTGAACACATCCATTCGATTGTTCTTTGGGTTACGCGCGAAGCTGCACCGAACGCCATCACCAATGCGCAGGGAGTTCTCTGAGGATTCATCGACTTTTACCTCTTCGCCGGTGTCCACGATAAGAACTTTTGCTGACTTGTCGGCGGCTGCCTCACGCGTGATTACACCAACGCCTGAATCCACAGAATCCCATCGCTTGCCATCCTCCCGAATCGAAACATGAACGATCGTTTGCCGGTCATCTCCGTTCTGCCGACCAATAACAACCGTTAACGGCGTTCCAACTTCAAACTTCAGTTTCTTCATGGCCGGACCAACAAGGCTCCACGCATGGCCATTGGAGTCCTTGATTGCAAACCGAGACAGTGGCTTCGGCTTCCAACCAGGACGAGGATCCTTTGGCATGTGTGGAACAAGGAGGCCGAGGTAGTTTGCTGCCCTGGTTTCCACGATATCGAAACAAAGTGACAGCGCGGCAGGGGAATGCTTCCCATAAAAGTCCCTGGGTGGTTCGGCCCCCTCTGCAGCAGGGTCATACCAAGGACTGGAGATCAGAGCCTCCATTTCGCGACCAATAGGCCACCCTTCCGCTTGACGGATATCGATGGTCATCGCGACCTCACGACTCGCTTGTGCGTACTCCTCCTGCTCCACCAGAAGTTCGGCAAGTTCACGATGCGCCCGGACCAGGAACTTGGGTTCGGCTGGACATTCCAAAGCCCTGCAGAAGCAAGCCAACGCCAATTCAGGCTGCTCGGATTGATACAACCTGCCTGCTTCAGCCCACACCCAAAATTCGTTGCGTTTAGTCTTTATGACGCTGGCCAGAAGTTCTGCCGCGCGGTGGAAATCTCCCATCTGACGCAAGAGAATGGCCATATCCCAGTGGAGCCAGAGGGAATCATCATCCTTAGTTGCCTTCCCGACTCGCTCGGCCCAATCCAGTGCCAATGCCATCTGTTTCTGACTAGCTTCCGGATGCGCCTTGACCCATTTGCACAAGGTGCGTGCGATATTCATCGCCAAAGAAGAGTAAGTCTTACCTTGGTATTGGCGTGGTTGCCAATCTTCGTCCCTTAGCCCTTCGATGCCCGCCCAACGAATGATTCCAGGAAACTTTGGAAGATTCGATCCAACCTTCACCAGTTGCCCCAGAATGTTAGAACAAGCCATCCCAGGAATGCTTGGCTCCAATGAATGGTACTCGTCCATCCAGCCCATCAAATCGTCCACGTCGCGCGTATTTATTGGCCGACTCTTCGCCATCTCAGCGACCATATTAGCGACGATGATTTTGATGCAGTCAAAGATGACCCACTCATATTCAGATTTGGTTTTGAAATCCCCAGGGTTGTTAGTCAGGATTTGTCTCGCCGTATCCAAGGCCTCTTGAAGTCGCCCAGCCTTGCGCAGCGTACGAACGTCATCTGAATTCACAGAAAAGCCCCCTTGATTTCTTCAAGTAGGTCAATATTGCTGGCATGCACCGGGCGCAAGCTGGAAACGAGCCCCTGCTTGTCGAAGTTGATCTCAAGACCGACTCGCTCATCTTGGCTACGAGCGACCGTTACGGCCAAGCGATACGAAGTCTCAGTGGCGGACACGACCTTCCAGCCAATTTGACCCAAGCGCGACCGTGTAGAACGGAGCAAGGCGGTAGCCTCAGGTGAATAGTCGTTCGTCGAGAGGCATTCAAAGGCAACGTCAGAAAGCAAACCCCAGTGCTCGGGTTCCTTCACGTGCATGGCCGTGACGACATTTTTCCCGTTGTAGGCGATCCGCAGCTGGCAGTGTTCGCCCTGTGGATCAGAAAGGTCATACTGCTCTTGGTAGGGGTGACAGGCCGCTTTTACGACTCGCCAGCCAAACCGCTCTGCAGCGTTGACGACACGAAGCCAGATGGCGACAGACTTGAGAACATCTTTCGATTGGTCGAGCCCCTCGGGCAAGCTGCGCTGCTGATCTCTCTCGGACGCGATTCCGTTGGGCTGAAACACCCAACCCGCACCCACTGAGATGTCAGCAGCCACCTTGACAGCACCTGCTTTCCAGACAGCAGCGTCGAAGGGGTGGATATCCGTGAAATTCAACAAAACCACTTCACGCTCGGCGACAGTGATTGCCGAGTACAACCAACGGAAGAATCCTTCCGAGTGGCGGCCAGCGGCGTGATCGCAATTCACGTAGCAAATCGGCTGTGACATGCCTTGGGCATGGTGAACCGTGGATGCATATCCATAACGGGCATAGGTGAAATCTGGCGCGGCTGGTGGCGGGGGCGGCACCTCTATTCCCTGCAGCGCTGCCTGCTTGCCGCCGAACGCTTTCTCTCTGTCGCGCTTTGCGGCATTTCGCCAGACGCTTTCGGCAACCGCCGTCTCTTTGTCCAACTCCGGCTTTTCTGCCCGCAAGAACTCCTCGAACACCTCAAGCTCAATCTCATCGCGACGATCGACCCTACACCTGAGGGAATGGAACTTGACCGGGCCGCTCTTTACCCAGCTCAACCCTTGTTGGTACACGGATCGTTTGCCGACACTCGCGACGGTCAGGCGCCCGCCGGACTGCATGGCTACCCTTGAGCCGAATGCATCGCGCACATCAGGGCTCACGTAGACCTCCAGCAGGTCGCCCACCTCCATCGTGTCCAGGAGTTTCTTGCCGTGCAAGCGCTCACGAATCCACTGGGTCAATGCGTTGGCCTGGCCATGTGTCTCGGCCAGATACCAGACTGAGCTTGGGTCTGCCTGGAAATGATCCACCATCTCATTGGCAGCATCCTTTTTATCGAGAACCCTGAATCCTTCATCGGTTTCCAATTCCAAGGCAGCAAATTTCTGGGCACGGATGGCGGTTACCAGCTTGACTGCGTTGGCCAGTTTGGCTGAACCACCTGTGGTGTCGATCAGTTGCGTCAGCTCTAGCGATTGGTGCTTCAGTTCACGTGAGTTCTGGAAGTCACCCGAAAGCACGGCACCCTCGCTGCCGCCGCGCTGAATCTGATACGGATCACCAAAGAAAACGACCTTCCGCGCCCCCTTGCCAAGCGCAGCGAAGTCGAAGAAATCCGACAACAACTGGCCGCTGCCATATTGTTTGCCGTCAGGGGTCGAGAATCTGGAGTTACTCAGCAAGTGGGCGTCGTCCAGAAGGTAGACGCAGTCGGCCTCGTCATCGCAGGCGCGCAACGGGATGACTTTGAGCTTCTTCTGTTCGGCCTCGCTTTCCGGTTCATCATCCCCGTTCACACTACCGGTGTAGAGATGCCCGTAGATGCTGTTGGACTCCACCTCGGCGCCATCGGCAAGGCGCCGGTTAGGTTGCAGCACGATGGGCTGCTTTCCAGCCTTTTTAACGACCTCCGCTACCTCGACAAGCAAACGGCTCTTGCCGGTCGAAGTCATGCCCAGAATTGAAAAACTGACAGAATCGTCCGCAGCGACGAAGCTGCACAGTGTCTGCAAGGCCTCGCGTTGATGTCCGGTCAGCGAGGTACGCGCTTGGGGTTGATCTGGGCGCGAATTAATATCACGAACCTGTGGACGACTGGAAGTCCATTCAATCGGCTGAACACCCAGCCTGCGGACGATCTCCAGCGCTTCGTCGCGAGCAATCCTCAACTCAGGTGAGGACAGGCCATCGAGCATGACTGCACAGTGCGCCAAATCCGTCGGGTAGAACCAGGAGCGAACCTTGGATGGGAGTTCCAACTGATCCGTGATCTCACCTGAAAAGATGACACCAGCAGAAATATGACCCAAGTTGCGCCCGGACAGCAGCGCCTTGGATTGCAGCCAATCCAGAACGGAGAACTTGTTGTCGCGCAACTGCTGATAGGGGTTGGCCTTTCGGCCGCCCTTGACGATCACGCCATCGGCTTGCCAAGGCCCGTTCTCGGTACCGGTCAGTGTGCCGCCATAACTCTTGAAGTCGGCCACAATGATCGCGGACGGCAGGATGCAGACCAAGTCGATCTCGGCGCCGTTCCACATTGCGTTTGCAACGGCAACAATCCAGTCGGAGCTGTCTGCCCAGCGATCTTCCTGCCGCTCCAGAAAGACCTGGAGCATCTGGTTTTCGTGGGTGCGGCTGGCCTTCTCGCCATAAACGAGGATGGTCATTGGCGATCTCCGGTGGGTTCGACGCCAAACACCCGCTCTAGCGTCGCCGGGATCAGTGCGGCGTTGGCTTGACGAATGGTGGTGTGTTTGGCCTTCAAGGCGGCGACTTCGGCTTGAAGGCGGTCGAAGGTTTGCTGTACCGCGAGCGAGGGTATAGGCACCTCTATGGCCATCAACTTTTCCAAGCCCAAGGTCCTGTTGCGGCCAGCACCACCGGGCGATGCATCGCCAATCTTGAGCAGTCCCTCGTCGGTCAAGAAGTAGTAGCGCAAGAATTCAGCGGTCGTCAGTTCAGCGTTCGCGTGGCAGGTGATGAAGCGGTGGGAGCCAAAGCGGCCCGCGTCTTCTGGCTGTGCGATAGCGATGGCGCCTTCCCAAGCGAACACATTAGAGAACAAAAGGTCTCCCGGTTCGATGCGGTACAGGCGCTTGGTGCCGACCTCACTGCCGGAAAGCGGCGGCTTGTGGAACGTGCCCTTGCCGAACGAGCGGATGCCGAGTTCCGGATAGCTGCCATCCAGGTCAATGGACTGTTCCCGACGCACAAGTGGTGCCACCTCCGCCATGGGTCGCGGGGGCACGTCGGCAATGGCATCGCGGAAACGCAGTGCCAGCAGATGTTCGGCGTCGCGCTCGACGGCATCCAGATGCGCTTTAACCTGCCGGGTTTTCTCAGCAAGCGCGTCGAGGCGGTCAGCGAGGGCTTGTTGTTCGGTCAGCGGCGGCAGCGCAATCTGCTGATCGAGAAAACGATCTTCTTTGATGCGTACCCGGTTGGTTGTGCCTTCACTGGCAGCCTTGCACAGTTCCACGAAGGGCGATGACCGCACCAGCCAGCCCATGAATGCCGCATCGCACTGGTCCAGGTCGCGAAACTCGAATGAAGGGAAGTCATTACTGACGATGGCACCGTCAAGTTCTGGTGGAACCAAGCCAATCGCGCCATTGCGCGCATCGATCTTGGACAGGATCAGCTGGTTGGTGCGGACGAAACGGCGCACCGAAACGACGTCGCCGCCGCGAACCTTGCCCCGACTGACGACACCTTTCCCCCAAAGCTTGATCGTCACCTCGTGGTACTCAGCCTCTGGGTCAAGTACCGCAGTCTCGTCGGAGCGCCGCAGCAACTCGCCTAGGGCAATTTTGAGCCACGCCATCATTCGCCGCCTTCAACGCCCACCAGGGCCTCAATCTCACCCAACAGCCGCATCACTTCGGCCTCGTGGCTGCGCATCGAGGCGATCAGGTCTTTTGGATCGGCATGCTCCAGCCCTGCCTTGGCATTCGGGTTTTTGATGTCCAGGTTGTAAATGGGCCAGTACAGCGCATCGCCTTCAGCATGGGCAGACTTGGCAGCCTGTTCGTGGGCCTGTTGCTCACTCTTGAGTGCCTTCAGGCGGTCTTGCAGCTCGGCCTTCTGGCCATTGGCAGCAGCCTGGATGGCCTGCTCCAACTCCCGAATGGGCTTGCCCAGCGCGATGGCGGCATTGCGTTCGCTTTCCGCCCGCTGCCAGAGCGGCGTGGCCGCTTCGACGGCAGCGGCGCGCTTGGCGGCAAAGTCCACCTTCCAGGCCTGGGGGCCTTCTTCGCGGGCGTTCCACCACGCCAGGGCCGGGGCAAATTCCTCAAACTGCAGTGGCGCCGTCTTGCTGTACTTCTTGCGACCTTCGGGCAACGGCAATTCGTAGTACCAGATGGTGTCAGTGGGGCCGCCACGTTCGAAGAACAGCAGGTTGGCCGGGATGTCGGTGTAAGGCGCAAACACGCCCTGCGGCAGGCGCACGATGGTGTGGAGTTTGAACTCCTTGAGCATCTCCTCCTTGATGACGGCGCTGATGCCATCGCCAAACAGGGTGCCATTGGGCACGACCACGGCGGCCCGGCCACCGCGACCAGCCGGCTTGCAACCCGGTACGGGCGCACCAGCCACGCGCAGCTTGCGCATGATGTATTGCAGGAAGAGCAGCGCCGTTTCCGCCGTCTGCATGTTGGGCGGGAAGTTGGCCTTGATGCCAGCCTCCTCCTCGCCGCCGAAGGGCGGATTAGTGAGGATGACGTCCACCCGCTCGCTGTGGCCGATCTCGTTGACCCGGCGCTCAAGCGTGTTGCCGTAGGCGATCTGCGGGGCCTCCAGGCCGTGCAGCAGCAGATTCATCTGCACCAGCATGTAGGGCAGCGGCTTGGCCTCCTGACCGAACAGGGTGTCCTGCTGCAATACCCGGCGTTGGTCGGGCGTGCTGACCTGCGGCGCGATGTGGTCATACGCCTCGACCAAAAAGCCGCCGGTACCACAGGCCGGGTCGAGCACTGTTTCACCCAGGCGCGGGTCGGTGACCTGCACCATGAAGCGCACCACCGGGCGCGGCGTGTAGAACTCGCCGGAATCGCCAGCGGCATCGCGCATTTCACGCAGCATCGACTCGTACAGGTGCGAGAGGGTGTGGATTTCTTCGCTGGCGCTGAAGTGAATGCCGTTGATCTTGTTGATGATGTCGCGCAGCAGGTAGCCGCTGACCATGCGGTTCTGCACGCCCTTGAACACGTTGGCGATGACTTCGCGCTGGCTGCCTTTTTCTCCGTCGCCAGCCAGGCCGCGCAAGTAGGCAAACAGGCCCTTGCCGACCGTGCCATCGACACGGATGGCTGCTTCCTGGCTGATGAACGTCAGCAGTTCGTCACCAGTGATGCCGTCATCACGAGCGGCCCAGTCGCGCCACCGGTAAGGGGCTTCGATGATGGGCTGGTAGCGCTTTCCGTCGAGTTCGGCTTCTTCCTCATGGACCGCTTCAAGGTCGTCGAGAAACTTGAGGAACATCACCCAGGTGAGCAAGGGCAGACGATCCACGTCGCCATTGAGGCCCTTGTCCTTGCGCAGGATCTTGCGGGCGCTGCCGATCAGGGCCGACAGGTTTTCACGGGTGGTGAGCGTTGCCTTGGCTTTGCGTGGCGCGCGGGTCTTCTTCTCACCCGTGGTGGCAGATTTGGCCATTGGATACGGTTCTCGTTAATGGTATAGCGCGGTCTGCAGCCGGGAGACAGCGTCCTTCATGCCGCGCACACCGCCGAAGTGACGGGTGGCGATCTCGGAAGGACTGCCGTAGCGGTCGAAGGGCTGGACCTTCATCAGCTCGGACAGCGCATTGAATTGCAGGATGCCGCGCTCGATGTAACGGTCGAGGAGCAGCGTGAGGATTTCGCGGGCTGTCTCACCGTGCTGGGCGAACAGATCTTGCGTCTTGCGCTTGGCGGCTTCAGCACGCTGGCGGCGGGTCAGCAGTGGCGCATTCCAGGCCAGATGGCACAGCAAGTCGAACGGGTCTGCGTCAGGCTGCTCACTGCTGCTGGCCAGCTCCGCGAAGCTGATGCCGCGCTCGGTCAGCTCGCGCAGCACTTCCGCCCGGGTATCGGGGTTGGCCCAGGCCGATTGCAGTGCCTCGCGCGTCGGGTAGAGCGTGCGCACAGCGCGGCCGGAATAGTCGGTGTACTTCACCACCTGCAGCTTTTTGCCATCGGTGTCCAGGTCATAGACCAAATGGCCGATGACTTCGACTTCGCCTCCGTCGATGTAGAACTTGCGCGGTTCCGCCGGTGGTTCCGTGATGATCTCGCCGTTGCCGCCAGTGTCATCGCCCTGTTCCGTTTCGACCACGTACTCCGCTTCGGGCTCAGCCACGCCGGGCACTTCGTCTGCGGTGGTTTCGACGACCTCACCCGATTCGTCGACCGTCACTTCTTCGATGCGAGCAGGATCACCATCGAAGTCCGGATCGGCAAAGTGGCTGGTGGCCGTGCCAGTGAAGTCGATGATGTTGAAGTATTCCTTGCCGTAATCAACCTTGAGTCGCGTTCCACGGCCGACGATCTGCTTGAACTCAGAACGGGAGCCCACGACGCGCGCCAGCACCACGTTCTTGACCATCTCGGCATCAACGCCGGTGGTCAGAAGCTGAGAAGTGGTCAGGATGACAGGCGTGGGCTTGTCCACGTCTTGAAAATGCGACAGATGGGTCAGGCCGATGGCGCCTTCATCGGCCGTCACACGGCAGACGTAATCGGGATACTGCTTGACGAGATCGCTGTTCAGGTTGAGCAACTCCTGGCGCATCTCGGCCGCGTGTTCCTGGTCGACGCAGAAAATCAGGGTTTTGGCGAAGCGGTCGGTGCCTTTGAGCAGGTCGGTCAGATGCCTCGCCATCGCCCTTGTGCGGGAACGAAGGGCCACGACACGCTCGAAATCCTTGGTCTGATACTCGTCGTCGGGCACTTCGCGACCATAACGGTCCAACTCATCCTTGCTGGGCCGCCAGCCTGCAGCATCGACCGTTGTGATCACGCGATGCACGCGGTATGGGGCCAGGAAACCATCTTCGATGCCTTGGCGCAGGCTGTAGGTGTAGACCGGGTTGCCGAAGTATTCGTAGCTGTCGCGAGACTCTTCGCGCAGCGGCGTGGCCGTCATGCCGAACTGGACTGCGGGCTCGAAATAGTCGAGCACCGCGCGCCAGGCACTTTCGTCACGGCTGGAGCCCCGATGACATTCATCGATGATGATGAGGTCGAAAAAGTCGGGACGGTACTGACGGAACACATCTGCGCTGGCGGTGGTCAGCGCCTGGTAGATGCCGAAATACATATCCCGGCTTTGGCTGGTGTCGCCGCCAGCGATCTTGTGCCGAGCGTCCCCAAAGGGTGCGAACATCTTGGCCATCGGGTCGTCCACCAGAATGTTGCGATCAGCCAGAAACAGGATCTTGGGGCGGCGGTACTCCCCAGTCCGGTTCCAGCGGCTGTTCCACAACTTCCAGCAGATCTGGAAAGCGACGCAGGTCTTACCGGTGCCAGTGGCCAGGGTGGCCAGGATGCGTTTCTGCCCGAGCAAGATCGCTTCGATCACCCGATTGATGGCGATCTGCTGGTAATAGCGCGGCACCTTGCCGGAGATCAGATTGAACGGCTCCAGCACATGCGCAGCGGCGTCTTGGGGCAGATGGCTGGCGGCTGAGAGGCGGGCAAACAGTTCATCGGGCGTGGCATAGCGATCCACCTCGCGCTCGGTGCCGGTGGTGTAGTCGATCTCGATGATGCGGTGGCCGTTGGTGGCGTAGGCAAACTTGAGGCCGAGGATCTCGGCGTACTCACGAGCCTGCTGCACACCGGTTTCAGCGGGGAGACCAATCTCCTTGGCCTCCACCACAGCCAGGGGATAGTCACGCCGGTGGTACAGCAAGTAATCGGCCCGCTTCTGTTTACCGCGCCGCACCTTGCCCCCGGCCACGATGATGCGACCGTTGGTAAAAGTGCGCTGCTCGCCAATGGAATGCGGGGCCGCTCCCCAGCCTGCCTCCACCAATCGGGGGGTGACGAATTCGCGGCAGGTATCCGCTTCGGTGATCACGCCATCTTGCATTGCCTCCCCTTTCATCTTCGCCCCTCAATCAATCAGGATCTTGAAACTTGTCGCCAGCGCCATCGGCTCGATTTCACGTACGTTCTTCTTCAGTGCCACCAAGCCATAGCTTTCCATCATCCGCAACGTGCGCGACAGATTCGGTACCTGGCGCCCGGTGAGCTCCGCCAACTCGGTCAACGACTTGGGCCGCTTGTCACGAATGAGACGCAGCAGGGATTGGTTGTCCTCCGACAGCACCGCAGCCATGGTGGCCATCGATGGAAACCAGACAGTCGGGACATCTTTTTGAGCAACTGCCCCCTGCGATTCACCAGGGCGACGAATACCGACAACACAGCGCTTCATATCGGATGTCCTGATCGGCATGGCATAAGACCCTCATCTTATCAATGTGGCACAACTGCAGCCAGATTTTGATGAACAAAGGCTTGGCTTCTTGATCGTTCAGCGCGTGAATGGTGGCGTCATCAATCAACCAAGGAGCCCCGCGATGAACACCAAAACCACCGCCCTCGACACCTATCTCGCCCGCGCCGCAGCCATCCACAACAAATTGACCCGGCTGCGGCAACTGGCCGACGACCACTTCGGTCACGACCCGGCCACCATCCACTGGGGCCAAGTGGGTGACCTCGGGCGGGTAGATCAGGCGCTGGATGACCTGCTGGCAATCTTCGACAGCCAGGCCAAGTGAGGGATGCGGTCATGGACACACTGCCCAAACTCGCCCCGTCTCAAAGCCTGCTGCTGCGCACCGCTGCTCGTCGCGCTGATGGGCGCGTAATTCCGCCAGACACCCTGCGCGGCGGCGCACGGGTCAAGGTGCTGACCGCGTTGCTGCAACGTGGCTGGATCGAACCTGCCGAAGACGGCCACCTGCTGACCGACGCGGGCTACGCGGCCATCGGCCAGGAAAGGCCGGTTCGGCCGGATGACGTCCAGTCCGTGGACACCATCGGTGATCTCCAACTTCTGGAGGGCATCCCTGTGCGCCCTGGCACCAAACTCGCCGCGATAGTCGTGGCGCTGCGCCGCACCGCAGGGTGCGACCAGCCTGCAACTGATGCTGGCGACTGGCTGGCAGCCGCACACCGTGCGTGGGGCGATTTCCGGGATGCTGCGCAAGAAACTCGGCCTGAACGTGGTGCTGGCTCACAACGACACCGGCGAACGGGTGTACAGGGTGGTGTGATCTGTCGCCAAGGGTGTCCAGTTTCTGGAGGCCATTGCCGATACCCAGGCCCGTCTGACGCATCGGACACAGGTTGTCGTAACTTCCCGTGAGGCGCGCACACGCGCACGCGTATAGAGAGTTTCGTAGAGAAGTGTCCGATGCGTCAGACGGTGATCATCGCGCTTCTGCGCACGCTCACCGTTTTGCCCGGTTTTTGACCATCAAGGGGCGCACGCCCCCGCCAGTACTGACTTTTCCACGTTCACCGAATCTGGTTCGGTTGTGGGCCGATTTCTGCAATCCAGGCGGCGAATCGGCCGCAACCCCGCGCCAGCATTGAGTTTTCGTCCCTGGCCGTTTTCGTGAGGTCGGGTGCAAACCTGCAAACCCGGTACGCACCAAGGTTCGCACCTTCGCCATTCCCCAACTTCCAGCACACGCCCGCGCAGACGCGGAATTCAGCCCATCGACCCGCGCCGCCGAGTGCGAACCGCAAACCCTGCAAACCTTGTTTTCTGGTCAGACGGTGGCGCAATGCTGCGCTCGCGCCCCCCGTATTGGACTCTCGCCAGGAAGGACCCCTTTTGCCTGGGGTATGGATGCGTGCGCCGACCATAACAACAGGCGGGGACCGTCACCACCGTCACAACCATCACGGCCAGGCTGGCTACTGACGCGGGCTCGTGTCCAGTTGATGAAGCCTAATACGCTCGAATCCTTGGAACATCTTTTGAGCTGACCGCTGCAAACGTTTGAAATCAACCCAGGTCTCCGGGTCTGGCTCTGCACCTGCCTTGTAGGATGAATGTGCGCCGTCGGGGTAGCGAAACACCGTGGATTTCGGGTCAAGCCGGTCGAATTCTGCGATCCGATCAAGAAGCCAACCAACCTGATCTGCCGGATATCTGCTCTCGATATGTGGCTTCAAGGACTTCGCCAGATCACAGAGCCTGTGACCGTGCCTTTCATTGGGCATGAGCGCCTTCAGATACAACTCAAGGGCGTGCCGATAGCAAAACAGGATCGGATAAGCGGCCTCCCATGATTCGCGCCGCTCGGCCGCAGTAGCCAGAAGCCGGTCGGCTGCATCGGCAAATGCACGGGCCACTTCGAATTCATTCATGCCTCCCGCGCCGACCGCGAACGTCCCAAAATGGAAATCGGACTCCCCGAGTTCGTCTGGTGGCTCAGTAAAGATGTTGTGCTGATCTCTGCTCATTGCTTGCCCCTGACTGTGGATATTGAGACGGCAGACTGGGTTGCTCGCCCGGTGTGACGTTGGTGATGGTTGTGACGATCACCACCTATTGTTTACACCGAAGAAAGCGCAGATCTACCCTCTGCAGGATCATCACACAGGGCGCACAGTGACGGTTCGTACTGAGCGATGCGGAACCAGCACGGATGAACGTGGACTGCGCTGGACCACCCTCGGTAGACTGATGGGTAATGAATCCGCATCTACTCACCCTGGCCCTGACCACACCGCTCGAACAACTGCTGGAGTTGCCGAACGCGGTACGCATTGCCGCCTGCGCGCGAGAAGATTTGCAGCGTTTCAGCGCCGAGCAGTTGCAGCAGATGTTGTCCGGCGTGGACGCCGCCATCACCGATGCAGTGGCATTGGCACAGGTCAAATATGGTGGTGCGTTGGTCAACCGGGATGAACAGCGCGACTTGGACTGGTTCATCGAAGTCACCAATCAAGCCGAATGGCCCTACCTTAGGTTAGCCACTGCAACGGATCGCGATTACCTCCGGCTCTTGGCGCTCTACAAGTTGGGCGTGGTGATTGAGGCCACGACAGATACCCCGCCAGGGATCATCATCAGGGCTGCGGTCGATGCGCTGATGGAATCATTGGAGTCCTTGGTGCTGGCCGATTTGCTGCCGGAATCACCAACGACTGAGCAGATCATTGAAGAGGCGTGGAAGGCGGGGATCACGCCAGAACCCATTGCTGACGACGAAGTCCGCAAGGCGCAAAGCCAAGCTGGCAGGCAGGCGGCTGATGCTCGTCATGCCAGCAACCGGGCTGCCAAGAAAAAAGCCCTGGAACTGTTTGCCTCGAATACCTACCGCACCAAGGAAGAGGCCTACCGCATCATCGGCGCGCAGGTGTGCAAAGCACCGGGCACGATCAAGAATTGGATCGCAGGCATTCCGAAAGACCTACCGTCCAAGTAGTCGACCTGCAAACCTTCACGCTGCGCGCAGCGTGATCATCGTGCGCGCACCGTGTCTGTGAATGCCGATTCTTGAGGTATTCAATACAGAGCATCCCGAAACGACCACGGATGCTCACCATGAACCAACCTCGTCCCGCCCTGCCCGAAACCGGCTTTGTACGGTTGCCGCAGATTCTGTCCCTGATCCCCATCAGCCGCTCGGCTTGGTGGGCGGGTATCCGGGAAGGCAAATTCCCCCAGGGTATCAAGCTCGGCAGCAAGACCACGGTCTGGCGCGCTGAGGACATTCGCCATCTCATCGAACGCTCGCGCTGATTCGGGCGGTGACGATGAGCGCGGCCATCCCTTCTCCGGACGGAGCAGTAGACAACGACCGTCACCACCATCACGACCATCACACGGTCGAGGTGGCTGGCGAGGCGGTGGTCGTTGATGACGTCAGTGGCGAACCCAGCCCCACGCCGGATGCCGATCCCATCGCGGTGATCGAGGCGGCGCTGGTCCGTCTGGTGGATGACGTGGGCGTGCTGGCCGAAGACGACGTGGTGCGTGCCTTCTCGATCCTCAAGGCCACGGACCTGCCCACCTACCTTCGCCTGCGCCACGCCGCCAAGAAAGCCAATCACGGTTGTTCGGTGACGGTGCTCGATAAGTTGGTGCGCGCCGAACTGCCTGCCAGTGATGACGACGCCAGCGCGCTAGATGAACTGGTCGCCCTGGCCAGGGCGCAATGCCAGTTGCACCACGACGCCGATCGCAACGCGGTGGCCGTCATCCCGATGCCCAATCGGCGCGAAGTCTGGCGCGTGTATTCCTCCGGCTTTGAGGACTGGCTGCGCGCCGCCTACTGGCGTGCCAAGGAAATGGGCGTGCCAGAGACCACGATGAAGTCGGCGCTGGCGACGCTCGCCGCCGCAGGCATCAACGATGGCGAGGAGATCGAAGTCCACGTCCGCGCTGCCCGCTGTGACGATGGCTACCTGATCGATCTGGCCGATGAGCAGTGGCAGGCCATTCACGTCACCCCGCAGGGCTGGCGCGTGGTCAACGAGTCGCCGGTGTACTTCACCCGCACACCCTCGATGCGCCCGCTGCCGATGCCGGTTGTTCATGGGGATGTCGGCTTGCTTTGGCAGCACACCAACATCCCGGCACACAGCCGCGTGATGGTGCTGGCGTGGTTGCTCGACTGCTTCCGTCCGGACACGCCTTTCCCGGTACTGGAGCTGGTGGGTGAACAAGGCTCGGCCAAATCCACCACGCAGTCTGTGCTGCGCAGTCTGGTCGACCCCAACAAGGTGATGCTGCGTGGCCGCCCCAAAACGGTGGAAGACGTTTTCGTCGCCGCCGCCAACAACTGGCTGGTCAGCTACGAGAACCTCTCCGGCCTCACGCCCGAGCAGCAGGACGCCTTTTGTACCCTGGCCACCGGCGGCGGCTTTGCCTCGCGCCAGCTCTACACCAACGGCGAAGAGCACGTGATGGAAACCAAGCGCCCGGTGGTGCTCAACGGCATTGCCGTGGTCGCTACGCGGCCGGACCTGATCGACCGGGTGATTCACATCGATCTGCCGACCATTGCCGCCGAAGCCCGGCGCGACGATGCCGACACACATTCGGGCTGGGAACGTGATCAAGCCACAGTGTTTGCCGGGCTGCTCGATCTGTTCTCGGCGGCCCTGTCCATCCTGCCCACGGTCAAGCTCACCCAGAAGCAGCGCATGGCCGATTACGAGCGTCTGGGCGAGGCGGTGGCCCGCGCCCTCGGCTTTGCCCCGGGTGAATTCCAGCAGCAATACGCTGAGCTCGTGCGTGCGGGCATCGACCGGGCGCTGGAGAGCAATGCCGTCGCGCAAGCCCTCGACAAGTACATCGCCGAGCGCGTGCTGCCCATCAACTGGCAAGGCACCGCTGGTCAGCTCTACGACCTGCTGAACACCCACAGCATTCCGGATCGCAGCAGTTGGCCTCGCTCACCCAAGGGCCTGTCGGATCAGTTGCGCCGCATCGCCCCGGCCTACCGCGCCAAGGGCATCGACATCACGCATCTCGGCCACAGCCGCGAGGGGGCGCGCTGGCGCATCGCCCAGATCCGCACCCAAACCCATCCTGCCACGCCACCCGGCATTGAGGGTGGCACTCGATATGGAGCTCACCGTGAGTAATTCCAACTTGCATCCCATCTGGGCGAAAGCCCTTGGTCTTCGGGCCACTTCGCCAGCGCCGCCGCCAGAACCGGACGTCGCCTCGGTCCATTCACCTGATGCGGATGGCTGGCAGGTCATCAACGCCGTCACACCGCGCCCCGGTGCGCCCGTCGCCGTCAAGAAAAAGCTCGGTCCACATCTGTGGATCAGCGCCACCGTTCGTCCGGGTGACCCGCGTTACCCGTCCGCCCTGCAAGCCTGAAACCGCAACCCTTTGGAGCCATCATGAATCTTATCCCTCAACTCAAAACCGCCATCAAGAAGTCCGCCAAGCCATCCGTGGCAACCACCGAGCCACCTGCTCCGGCACCTACGGGCCAGTCCGCCGATGAAATCTGCGACCTGGAGGCTCTGGCTGGAATGCTGCAGCAATTGCAGACCCGCAATCAGCAATACCAGCGCGCCATCGATGCCTTGGTCGCCGCGCGCCGTGTCGTCAATGGCTGGGACCCGAAACCCGAACCGGAACTGACCTGGTCGGTTCGCCGTGACGTGCTGGCGGCGATGGGCGACGTAGAAGCCTTGGCGCGATTCGACCGCGACCACGCGCAAGACCTTGAGGCCGAACAGGCGGCGCGACACGCGGCCACCCAACAGGCGCTGGAGGCACCGGCACGGGTCAAAGCCCTGGAGCAGTACATCACCGAGCTGGCAGCCGAAATGGCGCGCGATGTGGACGAGGGCTTCATCTTTGAGGAGATGAAACGGCTGTTCCAGCCCAGCGCGCAGCGAATGCTGGCAGCCGCAAAGGCCTTCGTGCAGGCTTGGCGGGAGATGAGCACAGTCGAGTCGAGCCTGAAGAGCGCCTTTCGCTTGACGCACTACAGCGTGCAGGGCGACCGCCGCAGCGGCTACGAGATGACCTTGATCGGCAAGGCCAACGATGATGATTTGCTGCCCAACCTGATCGAGGGCGTCGCCTATGACGATCTGGTGGACCTGAATCGCCAGTTCCGTCGCGGTGACGATGCGCTGTCGCACCGGATCTCGCAGCGGCTGCGCGAGGCCGGAATTCCTGCAGGGATGCTGCGTGTGTATCACCCTGGTGGTGCCAGCGACGACCGACAGATCTACGCACCCGACCCGAACCCGCCGCGCAAGCGTCCGCCGGAGTCCCCCTTCGGCGGTTCCACCGTGGTCACGATCCAGACCTGAGACATCGGCCCCACAGGCGAATTGGGTCCTTCCCCGCCCATTCGCCATACGGGGGGCGCAAGCGCGCTGCCCCGCTACCGACAGCCCCCGAAACAGGGTTACCAGTTACCCCCCCGGTTACCGCCCGGCACCGCGCCGGGTTACCACCCTCAAGGAAATGCGATGACCACCACGACAAACATCACAACCAGCGGCAGCGCCGCCCCCATCACCAGCCAGCGGCTGCCCCAGTGCAACCCGGAGGTCGAGCAGCGTGTGTTGGGTTGGCTCAATAGCGGCCAGCTTCTGGCCTGGATTCCAATCATCAGCCAGCAGAACTTCCCCGACACGCCACCCGAGGTCTTGGCGTTTGTCGATCAATACCAGGAAGAACTGCGCTGGCCCATTCGCCAGCCCCAAGACCTGCTGAACCTGCCCGAAGGCATGACCGGCTGGTTGCTGCCCATCGATGCCAACGACACCGATGTGGCCTGCGGCGTGTGGGATGGTCAGGTCTACATCCTGGGCATCACGGATCAGCGCACCGGCAAACCACAGACCTTGCTCGGCGAGCGTGACGAAGGCGCGACAGATGCTGCCAATCAGAGACTGGTTTGACTTGGCTTCTGGTCGCCACAGCGCGTTCATGGAGGTCCGCAAACCCCTCTCGGAGAAATCAATGAGCACCCACCCAACCCTGCGCGTGCAGGTCACCGACACCAACCAGCGCCCGCGCGGCGTGATGACCATCGACGCCGATTTCGATCACCTCGGCCCCTACCGCGTGCAGCACGACGAGCGCACGTATTGGTTCACCGGCAAATCCGGCACCCACCGCGCTAGCGGTTTGGCCACGCGCGAAATGGCCACCGCTGACGATGCACGGCTGTGGATCACCCTGGGCGGCACCGCCATCTGGGAGGACTGAGGATGGCTGCCGAACAGCAACACACCATCTCAGCCCAGTTGGCCGCGTTGCCCTCCCTGCCGATGGTAGAGCTCTGGGCGCTGTGGGATCAGCATTTCCCAAAGCGGCCCAGCCACCGCAACCGCAATTACGTCGAATCGCGTCTGGCCTACCGCATCCAGGAGCTGGCCTACGGCGCGCTGCCCACCAACATCCGCAAGATGCTGGTGGAGGCCGGGGCCAAGCATTCCAGGATCAAAACTGCCACTGGACGCAGCACGCAAACCCTGCTGATGCCCGGGACCACGCTGATCCGCGAATGGGATGAGCGCCAGCACCGCGTCACCGTCACGCCCGATGGGCTTTACGAGCTCAACGGGCAGGTGTTCAAGAGCCTGTCGGCGGCGGCGCGCCACATCACTGGCACGCAGTGGAACGGGCCGAAGTTCTTTGGCCTGCGTGATGGCAAGGGGGCTCAACAATGAACGCGCCGCTGCTCGTGCCACCCAAGCGCTGTGCGGTGTACTGCCGCGTCTCCAGCGACGAACGCTTGGACCAGTCCTTCAATTCCATCGATGCCCAGAAGGAAGCCGGGCTAGCCTTCATCAAGAGCCAAAGCCACGAGGGCTGGATCGCGGTGGCCGATGACTACGAGGATGGCGGTTTCTCCGGCGGCAACATGGAACGGCCTGCCTTGCGCCGCCTGATGTCGGACATCCAGATGGGCAAGGTCGACATCGTGGTGGTTTACAAAATCGACCGACTGTCGCGCTCGTTGGCCGATTTTGCGCGAATGGTGGATGTGTTCGACCGCCACCGCGTCAGCTTCAGCGCCGTCACACAGCAGATCAACTCGGCCACGTCGATGGGCAGGCTGATGCTCAACGTGTTGTTGTCGTTTGCGCAGTTCGAACGCGAAGTGACCGGCGAGCGCATCCGGGACAAAATCGCTGCCAGCAAGGCCAAGGGAATGTGGATGGGCGGGCCGCTGCCGCTGGGGTACGACGTTCGGGATCGGCTACTGATGGTGAATGAAACGGAAGCCACGCTGGTGCGCCGCATCTTCGACGACTTCGTGACCGTTCGCTCGGCCACGCTGATGGTCAAGGCCTATGGTGCGGAAGGCGTGGTCACCAAGGGCGGCAAGCCCTTCACCAAGCAGACCATCTACAAAATGCTGCACAACCGGATGTACCTGGGCGAGATCGTCCACAAGGGGCAGAGTTTCCCGGGCCAGCATCAGGCCATCATCACCCAGGCACAGTGGGATGCGGTGCACGCACTGATTGCAACCGATGGCATCGAACGGCGGCGCGAGACGAGCGACCGCCAGAGTGAGCCGGTGTTACTGCGCGGCCTGCTGTTCACGCCCGATGGCGAACGGCTTGTGCCGAGTTACACAGTCAAGAAGGGCAAGACCTACCGCTACTACACGCCGATCAAGCATCGGCGCTTTGGGGCGTGGGCCAGCCAGCACGGCCCTCTACCAGCAGCGCCCATCGAGGAGTTGGTCATCCAGCAGATCGTGGCGGCGCTGTCGGCTCCGCGCGTCGTGCAATCGGTGTGGGACCGGATGCAGCAGATTCGGCCTGATCTGACCGAACCCCAAGTGGTGCTGCCGATGCGCAATCTCGCCAGCCTGTGGCCGCAGCTTTTCCCCGCCGAACAATGCCGACTGGCGCAGTTGCTGATCGAGCGTGCGGTGATTGCCGATGGCGGGCTGGAAATCATCTGGCGCGATCAGGGCTGGCAGGAACTGGCCAGTGAGTTGCTGCCAGGCACCATTGGCGCGGAATTGCAGGAATGGGAGCAGCAGGAGGTGGAGGCATGAAGCCGAAAGTGCAGGCTTTGGGCGGCCCCATCGCCCGCGAATGCCGGGATGGCGGACAGGTCAAGCTGTCCACCTTCATTCCCCTGAAGATCAGGAAGCGCGGTGCCAGCAAGGTGGTCGTGCGGCCCGACGGTCAAGTCGAGGCACCGGGCAAGGTGGCCACGCAACACGACCAGCCCTTGCTGGTGGCCCTGACGCGGGCCTTCTACTGGCAGCAACTGATCGACGATGAGGTGGTTGGCAGCGGCAGCGAAATCGCCCAACGGGAAGGCCTGCACCACTCGACGGTCAACGAACTGCTGCGTCTGACCTTGCTGGAGCCCGCCATCATCCAGCGCATCCTGGCCGGTCAGCAGCCCCGATGCATGAGCCTGCTGTGGTTCCAGCGGAACCCGCTGCCGACTGACTGGGTGGCGCAGCGTGAGGTGGTCACGGCGTTCGATGCGTAACGAGGGCCGTCGTCCTTCAACCCGCTTCAATCGGTGGATGCAGGTAACCACTTGATACCCGCCACCCCTAGGTTTTTCTGGGTGATGTGGGTGCTGAGGATCGGCACAAGGGTCTGCACATTGGTTTCAAAGCTGTGCTGCCACATGGCTTGCAGTTTCTTCAACGCGTTTTCATTCCGGTAGATGCTGCCGTCCCAGTCGATGACCATCATCGCCACGTCACCGTCGTCGGCCAGCATGCACAGCAGGGCGTCATCGGCATCCTTGTTTAGCGAGGCCTTGAGCTCGTCCTCATAGTCGGCCAGAACTTCAACGTACAGGTCGATGCTCAGTGGGCCCTGCCCAGACAGCGCAGACTGCAGATCGGCGGCAATTTTCTTCTGGTTGGTCATCGTCGACATTTTCGCTGCAAGGGTCCTGCTTGCCCGCAGCGGACCGAATGGGCTACCCAGTGGGAGGTCGCGACGGGGTTTGATGCTTGACCGGTGGTCTTGGTTGACGGTGAACCTGTGCGCGTAAGTGGTTGATTTTGCTAGACCACGATCTGCGCATACCCGCAGGCCAAACGGAGAATAGAGACGGCTCTGGCCGAGAAAGTGGCCGATTTCGGGCGTTTCGGGTGAGGGCCGCCCGCAGCACTGATAGCCGGAACCCCGCGCGGCGTGGGGATTTCGGGCAAGAAAAAGGGCCCGGAGACTATCCGAGCCCTTGTGTATGGTGGTGTAGTTCCCCACTACAGGAAACCGCCCTGCTATAGAAGCAGGGATACCGTGGATGTAATTGTACATCATGCGGAAGTCCGGGGAAAAAACGAGCGCCCCCACGCACTTCCTCGCTGGTTCGGGCTGTGACGGTCTGCGGTTCGATCTCCAAAATGGGAACCAAACACGGCTGCATGGAGCTGTTCCTGTTTTTCGTCGAAATCTTGCATTGGACGAATAAACGGAACATACTCCCACCATGCTCGCCGACACCCACACCCAGCGCGTCCTCGATCTGGCCAACCAGAAGGGGCTGCTGCGCGCCAGCGATCTGGACGCCATCGATGCGCCCCGGGTCGTCCTGACGCGCCTGACCGCCGCTGGCGTTCTGGAAAGGGTCGGACGCGGGCTGTACCGCCTGCCGGATGCGCAGGGATCGGAATTCGAAAGTCTCGCGACCGTCGCCACCAAGGTGCCGCAGGCCGTGTTCTGCCTGCTCACGGCGCTGCAATTCCACGAGCTGACCACACAACTGCCGCGCCAGATCTGGATCGCCATGCCGCGCGGCAGCCACGTGCCCCGGATCGAATATCCGCCGGTCAAGATGGTTCAGATGACCGGTGACGTCTACACGGCGGGCGTCGAGGAGCACCTGCGCGACGGGGTGAAGCTGCGGGTGTACGGCGCGGCCAAGACGGTCGTGGACTGTTTCAAACACCGCAACAAGGTCGGCCTGGACGTGGCGCTGGAGGCGCTGAAGGACGTTCGCGCCAAGCGCAAGGCAACGGCGGACGACCTGTGGCGCTACGCGAAGGTCTGCCGCGTGGCCAACGTGATGCGCCCCTACCTGGAGGCCGTCGAATGAGCAACGTCGCGGCTTCCGTGCGCGCCCGCCTGCTCAACGTCGCCAAGGCGCAAGGCGTCGACTTCAATCAGGTGCTGGTGCGTTTCGCGCTGGAGCGCATCCTCTATCGCCTGAGCCAGTCCGAGCACGCGGATCGCTTTCTGCTCAAGGGTGCGCTGCTGTTCACACTCTGGTATGACATGCCGCACCGGGCCACGCGCGATGCCGACCTGCTGGGCTTCGGTGCGAGCGATCTGGAATCCGTGGCCCAGACCTTTCGCGACATCGCCAGCGTCGCCGTGGACGACGGCATCGTGTTCGATCCGGCCTCGGTCGTCGCAGAAGAAATTCGCAAGGACGCCGGATACGCCGGGGCGCGCATCCTCATCGGTGGCGAGCTGGCCAAGGCGCGATGCAAGACGCAGATCGACGTCGGCTTCGGCGATGCGGTCACACCGGCTCCGGTGGACTCGGTCTATCCGGTGTTGCTGGATGACCTGCCTGCGCCTCGCCTGCGCACCTATCCCGTCTACACCGTCATCGCGGAAAAGCTCCACGCTATCGCGCTTCTTGGCATGACCAACAGCCGGATGAAGGATTACCTCGACCTGTCGGTGCTGCTGGAGCGCGAATCCCTGGACATCGATCTGCTGGCGCAAGCGGTGAGGGCCACTTTCGAGCGACGCGGCATGGCCGTGCCCGCGGCACTGCCGGTCGGCATGACCGACGAGTTCGCAAACGACACGTCGCGGCAGGCGCTGTGGCAGGCATTCCTCAAGAAGAACGAACTCGCCCCCGAACCCCTGGCCGCCATCGTGGTTCGACTGCGGGCGGCCCTGGAACCAGCGTTGCACCGGGCTGCCCGATGATGGCTGCCCCATAGGCGCGACAAGCACGGCGCGCCTTTCGCCACGGTCGGTTGCGGCTTCCATGCGGATTTTGCATGGAGACCACGACGATGACCCAACACTGTGCCTGCTGCGGCAGACCTTTCGAAACCCGCCCGCAAGTTCCCGATCAAGCCTACTGTTCAGCGCCCGACTGCCAGCGTGCCCGCAAGCGCCAGTGGCAACGGGCCAAGCTCCAGTCCGATCCCGACTACCGGGTCAACCAGCGCGCCGCCCAGCAGGCGTGGTCACAGCGCAATCAAGACTACTGGCGCAACTACCGCGACGAGCAGCCCGAGTACGCGCAGCGCAATCGCGAGCAGCAGCGGCTGCGTGATGCAAACGCGCGGAATCAGGGGGCTGAAGTCGATCTTGCAAAGATGGACGTGTGCGACTTGCCGACCGGCCTGTACCGCATCACGCGACACCCAGCTTTTCCGAGGGAAAACGGCGATTCGTGGATCGTCGAGATCACGCCGGTCTGCGTGTCGTGTCCGTGCAAGATGGACGTGTCAAGAGAGGACTTGATCGACACCCTGGCGATCCGCCCGTAACGTCGACCCCAAACAGGCTCTCGAATGTTCTGCATGGCAACGATTCCGACCGTGTGCGCTGCCGCCGTGGCGTGGCGTCGCATTCATTGAAAGGAGTGGCGGACCCGAGAGCACCAATCACAGAGTGACCGGGCCTATGCAAGAAATCGAACCTCCTCCACACCCGCCGGGGTCGGGCCCGGTGTTTCGGGCCGCGCAGTACGTGCGGATGTCGACCGAGCACCAGCAGTATTCGACGGAGAACCAGGGCGACAAGATCCGCGAGTACGCCGCTCGGCGCAACATCGAGATCGTCCGCACCTACGCCGACGAGGGCAAGAGCGGACTGCGCATCGACGGCAGGCAAGCACTCCAGCAACTGATCGCCGACGTGCAGGCGGGCACGACCGACTTCCAGATCATCCTCGTCTACGACGTGAGCCGCTGGGGCCGATTCCAGGACGCAGACGAGAGCGCCTATTACGAGTACATCTGCCGCCGCGCCGGGATTCAGGTCGCCTACTGCGCCGAGCAGTTCGAGAACGACGGGTCGCCCGTGTCCACCATCGTCAAGGGCGTCAAGCGAGCGATGGCAGGTGAATACAGCCGCGAACTGTCGGCGAAGGTGTTCGCGGGCCAGTGCCGCCTGATCGAACTCGGCTTCCGCCAGGGCGGGCCTGCGGGCTACGGCCTGCGCCGTGTGCTGATCGACCAGTCCGGCTCGGTGAAGGGACAGCTGTCTCGCGGCGAGCACAAGAGCCTGCAGACCGACCGCGTGATCTTGCAGCCCGGCCCGGACGAGGAAGTCGCCGTCGCCAACCAGGTCTACCGCTGGTTCGTCGAGGACGGCCTGTTCGAGTCAGAAATAGCCGACCGGCTCAACACCAAAGGCATCGTCACCGATCTCGGTCGGGCGTGGACACGGGCCACCGTTCGCGAGGTGCTGTCCAACGAAAAGTACATCGGCAACAACGTCTACAACCGACGCTCCTTCAAGCTCAAGAAAACGCGGGTGGTGAACAACCCGGAGATGTGGATCAAGAAGGAGGGCGCGTTCGAAGGCATCGTGCCGCCGGAATTGTTCTACACCGCCCAGGGCATCCTGCGTGAGCGTGCGCACCGCTTCAGCAACGAGGAACTGATCGAGAAGTTGCGACGTCTCTTCCAGCAGCACGGCTACCTCTCCGGCCTGATCATCGACGAGGCCGAAGGAATGCCCTCGGCGGCGGCCTACGCGCACCGCTTCGGCAGCCTGATCCGCGCCTACCAGACGGTGGGTTTCACACCGGATCGAGACTACCAGTATCTGGAGGTCAACCAGTTCCTGCGCCGCCTGCACCCGGAGATCGTCGGCCAGACCGAGCGCATGATCGCCGAGGTCGGCGGGGCCGTCGTGCGCGATCCAGCGACCGACCTGCTCACGGTCAACCGCGAGTTCACCGTCTCGCTGGTGCTCTCTCGCTGCCAGTTGCTGGATGACGACCGGCGTCGCTGGAAGGTGCGCTTCGACACCAGCCTCACACCGGACATCACGGTCGCCGTCCGGCTCGATGAGACCAATCAAGTCGCGCTCGACTACTACCTGCTGCCTCGGTTGGATTTCGGCAAATCGGGCATCCATCTGGCCGATCACAACGGCCTCGAATTCGAGAGCTACCGCTTCGACAGCCTGGACTACCTCTACGGGATGGCCGAGCGCAGCCGCATCCGGAGGGCCGCATGACCAAGCCACACCACGCCACCGACCTGCAAATGATTCCGGTCGATCAGATCGCCGTGCTCAACCCGCGCGACCGCAACGGCCGCGTGTTCGAGGAGATCGTCGGCAACATCAAAAGCCTCGGCTTGAAGAAGCCGGTCACGGTCACTCCGCGCGTCGATCTGGAGGATGGGAAACGCTACCTGCTGATCTGCGGCGAAGGTCGGCTCAAAGCCTTCCAGTCGCTCGGTGAGAAGGAGATTCCGGCACTGGTCGTCACGGTCAACGACGAAGACGCCTTCATCATGAGCTTGACCGAGAACATCGCCCGCAGGAAGTACAGCGCGCTGGAACTGCTGATGAGCATCGAGCAGTTGAGCCAACAGGGTTACGACAGGCGCGTCATCGCCCAGAAGACCGGCCTGAGTCTCGACTACATCAAGGGCATCTTGCTCCTGTTCGAGAAAGGCGAGGAACGTCTGCTAGCTGCCGTCGAGTCCGGGAGGGTTCCGCTCAACGTCGCCATCACCATCGCGGGGGCCAGTGACGAAGAATCGGTACAGGCCGCGCTGCAAGATGCCTACGAAAGCGGCCAACTGCGTGGCGGGCAGCTGATGCAGGCTCGGCGTGTGCTGCAGCGGCGCAGCGCCCTGGGCAAGACGCTGGCCCACCGGCCTGCGCGCAAGGGCGCGTCCGTCACCACCTCCAGCCTCGTACGCAACTACCAGCACGAGGTCGAACGGCAGAAGCTGATGGTCAAGAAGGCCGAGTTCGCGCAGCAGCGCCTGCTGTTCGTGATCGAAGCGCTGCGTCAGTTGCTGGCCGACGAGCATTTCTCCAACCTGCTGCGCGCCGAAGGCCTGGACACCTTGCCCAAGCAACTGGCCGAGCGGGTCTGGGCCGGAGGCCACGCGGCATGAGTCGGCCGCCGCTGGGCTTCATTCCCGATCCGCTGACGCTTCCTCTGGATCGCATCCTGCCGTCGCGCAAGACACCGGATGGTTTGCATACCTCCCGAAAGTTCAAGCAGATCATGGCCTCGATGGAGGCGGTCGGCCTGATCGAGCCCCTTAGCGTAGGCAAGGCCGACAAGGTGACTGGCCAGCACGTCCTGCTCGACGGGCACATGCGGTTGCTGGCGCTGCGACAGCTCGGCTACGCTGACGCGCCGTGCCTGATCGCCACCGACGACGAAAGCTACACCTACAACAACCGGATCAACCGCATCTCATCCATTCAGGAGCACCACATGCTCCGGCGCGCGGTCGAGCGCGGCGTCACGCCCGACCGGCTGGCCAAGGCGCTGAACGTGGACGTCAGCCAGATCCACAAGAAGGTGAATCTGCTCGACGGCATCTGCCCGGAGGCGGTCGAGATGCTGAAGGATCTGCACTTCGCCGCCAATCTCGGTTCGGTGCTGCGCAGGATGAAACCCACGCGGCAGGTCGAGTGCATCGAACTGATGCTCACTGCCAACAACATGACGGTCGCCTACGCCGAGGCCTTGCTCGCGGCCACGCCGCCGCCACTGCTGGTCGGCGAAACCAAACCACGGAAATTGCGGGGCGTCACCGCCGATCAGATGGCGAAAATGGAGCGCGAAATGGGAAACTTGCAAGGGCAACTGAAGCTGGTCGAGAAGTCCTACGGGCAGGACGTACTGCTGCTCGTATTGGCGCGCGGCTACCTTGGCAAGCTGATCGACAACAAGGCAGTGTTCCGCTTTCTGTCCCAGCGCCAGCCCGACGTGCTGGCCGAATTCGAGAACATCGTCCAGACGGTGACGCTGGACGGCAAATGAATGCGCCGTGTCTCCGATGCCAGTTCGCCATCGCACGCAGCGTCGCCACCTGACGATGAGCACGACGAGGCGGCGATGGCCGCACACCGCAACGCGCCACAACCCGATCCCGCCTGCCTCTACGGCCTGATTGGCGACGTCGCCCGCGCGGGCAGTGACGGCACGGAAACCAACGCCTACGCCATCGCCGCCAACTTCATGGCATATCTTTCCTGCGCGGTCGGGCGCGGCGTGTACCTGCCCATCGGCAACACCTGGCACCATGCCCGGTTGTTCTGTCTGCACATCGGGCGTTCGGGACGTGGCCGAAAAGGCGATGCGGTGTCACTGACGCTGCGCATCGATCTGGCGCTGCGAGCGATGGACGAAGCCTTCGCGCCGCAGATTCATCGCGGCGGGCTGTCCACGCGCGAAGGTCTGGCGGCGCTGATCCACGACGGCTACCGGCAAGGCCGACAGGACGTGCCCGCCATCGAGGACAAGCGTTTGTGGGTGGTCGAATCCGAGTTCGCCAATGTGCTGCATCAGGGGCGACGCGACGGCAACACGCTGTCGGCGGCGCTGCGTGACTGTTGGGATGGCGTCGATCTCAAACCCGCCACCAAGTCGAACCGGCTCTACGCCAGTGATCCACACGTCTGTCTGAGCGGCGCGATCTCACCGGGCGAGCTGACCGGCCTGATGAGCACGCGCGAATTCACCAACGGCTTCGCAAACCGTTTCCTGATGATCTGGGCCGAGCGGTCACGGATACTGCCGTTTCCGAAGGAAACGCCGCAGGCAGCGGTCGAGCATCTGGCGCACCGAACGCTGGAGGTTCTGACCTTCGTCCACGCCGACCGGCACGACGAGCGCGAACACCTGCGGATGGAACTGTCGCCCCAGGCGCAGTGGCGTTACGCCCAGTTCTACCGGGGCGAACTGCACGATGGCATCGACGATGGCGCGATTGGGGCGTTGCTGGAGCGTCGCGCGCCGATGCTGCTCCGGCTGGCCATGCTGATGGCGCTGACCGATCTGCAAACCCGCATCGACGTCCCGCACATCGACGCCGCGATGGCGTGGATTCGACACGCCACGGCATCCGTGCGTTTCGTGTTCGTCAGCGCCGCTGAAGAGGCGAAGCTGGCGCAGGTGCTGGAACTGGCGAACCGCGTGTTGGCCTTCCTGCACGAACGCGGTCAGGCCACGCGCAGCCAAATCAGCGCCGAATGTTTCCGGGGCAAGGTGCCGAAGGCGCGGATCGACGCCAGCCTGGAGCACCTGTTGGCCAGCACGCCGCCCAAGATCACGGTCCAGTGGGGCGAACGCGCCGACGGTGCGCCGGGTGCGCCACTGCGGGTGTACCGGTTGGCCACGGAGTGATGTGGAGGATTTTTTCGCTGATTTCGCCGAGGTGGATCTGCCGCAAGTGCTTGTCACCGCACTAATTTCGCTGATTTCGCTGATTTCGCCGTGTGCTCTACCATCTGAAACCGTCAGGGTCGCCCAGAACAGACTGTGCGATTCGCACCTACAGATATGGAGGCGGGCCGATGCAGCAGTTGCGGTGCTACGGTGACGACAGAAACAAGGGGTTCTGCGTGCATTGCGGCGGGCCAAGCGAAACCGTCGACCACGTCCCGTCGAAGGTTCTCTTGGACGAGCCCTATCCGGAGAATCTCATGGCGGCCCCAGCGTGCCGTGAATGCAACAATGGCCTTTCGCTGGACGAAGAATATCTGGCGTGTTTGCTCGAATGCGTCATCGCCGGGGACACCTCACCGGAAAAGCTGCACAGGGCCAAGATTGGCCGTATCTTGCGGGCGAACTCCTCGCTGTTGACCCGATTGCAACGGGCACGCACGGATAGTGCAGAAGGCCCGGTCTGGACAGCCGAAAACGACCGCGTGAGTCGCGTCGTCCTCAAACTGGCCCGTTGCCACGCGGCGTTCGAACTCAACGAGCCGCAACTCCATGATCCATCACATCTCGGAATCAAGCCGCTGCCGCTGATGATGAAAGACGAGCGCGAAGCCTTCGAACGTGATGACGACGCATTCGGCATCTGGCCGGAAGTCGGGAGCCGTGCGATGCAGAGGCTGCTCGTGGCGGGCACCGACACTTTCACTGAGGGTTGGCTGGCCGTGCAAGAAGGAAACTATCGCTTCCGTACCAGCCAAGCCAACGGGCTGACCGTGAAGATAGTCCTTCGGGAATATCTCGGCTGCGAAGTCGTCTGGGACTGATCCGGCAGGACGCATTCGTAGCGGCAAATGGATTGCGATGTGGCGATTCAGACGGGTGCAACCGTCTTCGTGTCCACCAGCGCCTGCAAATGGTCGAGTAGCAGCTTGGGAATCTGCCCGCCGGTGAGCAGCACACCGGCTTCCATGTTCTGCTCCATGGCGTGACCCGTCAGGTTGGCGCTGGTGATGAAGCACACGTCGCCGTCGGCGACGGCGACCTTGGCGTGAACCCGCCCGTCCGCGAACGGGGCCGATCGCTCGCGCCAAGCGTAGAGCTTCGCCGAGGAAACCAGCGTCCGCATCTTGCCGATCACGTCGAACGAGATGCTGCCACCATGATCCTGCGACGATTCGAGCAGCATAGCGATGCTCACACCGCGTGCGCTGGCGTCGTTCAACGCTTTCACGATGGTCGAGACGTCGTAGGCCACGAAGCTGGTGATGAACAAGTTCTGCTTGGCCGCGCCGATGACTTGCAGCAGCGCCTGTTCCGTTCGACGAGCAGAGACGAAGGGCGTCGTCGGCCCCGTCCACACGAGTTCGGTGGACTGGTGCCTCGACACGTTCTCGAATGCATGGCCTGCGGCGAGCAGCATCGAGGCCAACTCGTCGGAACCGACCGACGTGACCCGCCACGCATCGACGAGCCGATCGACGACGGCTCTTGCAGTGGCCGTGCCGACGACATCCGACAGGGAGAGGTTCGCCTTTACGTCCTCGATCTTCCGAACTCTGCCCGCCAGCGCCCGAACCTTCTCCGGCGAAACGAGACAGACCACGGCTGTGACGGCTTCCAGCAGTCTTTCCATGTCACAGCCCCGCGAAGAACGCGGCATTCCCTCGGTCGAGGGTCTGCACCAGCAATGATCTGTCGAGGTAACGGTTGCCTCGCTCGCAGGAGGTCTCGGCGACGAGGCTGCATGCATGGCAGGCCGCCGCGTGGAGCGAACGGTCTTTCGCCGGATCGTGCTCGGAGCAGAGCGGATCGGACGAGCAGATCTTCGATCGGTTCAGCGCCTGCCGGAGCAATCGCCCGAGGTTTTCCGGCTTGCCAAGATCGACGAGTCCGCCCAGCGTCCCATCGGAATCGGCTGCCGCCGTGTAAATGAGGATGCCCGCCTGGGGATTCGTGCCCGACACGTCGGCGTAGATTCGTTCGCGGATGCTCGCTGCGTTGTAGCCGCATTCCAGTGCCAGCTCGCGGATAAGGAGGTGCGAGAGCGTGTGGAGCATGGCGTACCGGATGCCGGGGTAGCCCTCGTTCGGATCGAGGTGGCGCGAATTGCGCCATCCACGATGACCCCCTTCGAGCATTCCGTCCACACGCTTGACGCCATCCTGCGCCTCCCACGTCTTCAGCGCCTGTTCGTCGAACTGGATGAAAATTCCTTCGCCGTGAACCTGATTCGCGGGAACCCAATCCGGCTTGCGGCGTGCAAGACCTGCCATCTGTGGTCGCTCGTTGGGGGCGCTCGATTCCTCGGGCGCTTCCACGCGGGTGAAGCCCAACAAGGCGTTGACCTCGCGCAATCTCTCCAGCAGCAGCACTCTGCCGATTCGATTCTCGAAGCCGGGCGGCGTGGCCACCTTCTTGCTCATGAAGTGCGGGTAGTCGGCAGGCGGATTGGCCGCCGTCAGCACTTCCCACTCCGGCCCCTTGATGTCGGCTTCACCCACCGTGTCCTGACCGCCGCCATTCCGATGGGCTTCGATGGCCGCCCAGACATCCGACGCCGGGTACTTGTCGATGCCCGGCAAGGCTCCGGTCTTCTTCAAGGTCTTCACCGTCACCGCGACGGCGGCCTCCGAATCCAGATCGTCGAAGAACTCCCATCCGTCCTGAATCAGTTGGCCGAGAGGGTCTTTGGCCTGGGGGATGGCGAGCGCCGACAGGGTGATCGGGAACCAACTGTTCGTCGAACCCAACAGGACTGCCCGTGCTTCCTCATCGCACTCTTCGTCGAAATGATCGAGGTGAGGATGTCTGCCACGGCAACTCGGCAGGTTTTCCTTCCCGGCTTTGCCAAAGGCGTGGGCCATGCTGCGCGATGCGCCGCAGGCATCGCACTTCACCCACAGGTTCTCGGTCTGCAACGAAGCCCCGCTCTCGAAGAAGCGCAGCGTTCCCTTGCATGAGCTGTTGCCGCCATGGACGAAGTAATGCCAAGGAAAATCGTCGAGGTGGCCGTCGCGGCAAGCCAAGAGAAAACGCGCCGGAACGGCGTCGGCGTCCTTCGCGGGCTGGTCACCTTTGGAGCCACGGCACCCCTTGTGGACGAAGCGGGTTCGTTCCGGACGGAAGCGGTTTTCCTTGATCTCGAACAGCCCCGCGTCGAAGGGCGACAGCAGACCGCACTTCACGCAGCGCATCCAGCGCGGAAACGGGCGGACTGGAACACCAATGTTCGCCTCCGCCGACCACGGATCGACCAGTTCACTCTTCTGGAACGGCGGCACGCGCAGGTTCTCCACCTGCGCCCCGAGAACCTTCCGGACGGCGGCGAGCAGGCGGGGCTCGCCGATGGGCTGGCATCTGTCTTTTTCCCACTGGTCGATGCCCAGTGTCACCACCGAGAGGCTTGGCAGGTCGATCAGCGCTCCAGGCCCGTACGTCCATAGCAGTTGGCTGGGGCGGACTTCCCCGACGGGTGTCTTGTTGGTGGTCATGGTCAGTCCTCGTCCTTCGGCACCGGACGCGGCTTCCATCCGTGGTCGTCCGATATGTGCCCCGTGTTCATGATCAGGCGCACGCCCGGCTCCACCTCACGCATCGACATCGGAACCGTCCAGTTGTCCCATGCATGGATGCCCGGCGACTTGACCAGGCCGACCATCGTCGCTGCCTGCGCCCCTCGCTTTTCATAGGCCAGCGTGCGACCGGGAACGCTCACTTCCTTCGCCCATTCGTCCGCACGCTCTTTCAGTTCGCGCTCGGCCAGACTCTTGATGGTGGTCGTCTCGCTGACGTTCCAAGCCCGCCTCACCAGCACGTCGATGGCGTCAAGGATCTCGGGCTTGTCGGACTTGTCCAACTCGCCCGCACCCACGTTCGGACTGAAGGCGTCGTTATCCAGACGCATCAGGCTCAGGAGCGCGCCGGTCAGGCCCCGATCCATGGCGCGCGGTGAGAACGGCGTCACCGATTGCGCTTCCACATGCTTGTAGAAGGTCGCGTGGTAGTGCTCGAAGGTTTCATAGTGCGAGAGGTCGCGTGGACGTGCCCATGTGAGCACGGTGCAGACCAAACCCGGGAAAGAACGGCCCACGCGGCTGGTGGCCTGGATGTATTCCGCCGTGCCCTTGGGCTGGCCGTTCACCGCCATCAGGCCGAGCCGGTTCACGTCCACACCAACCGACAGCATGTTGGTCGCCAGCACCACGTCGATCGCGCGGGTGTCGCCCTCGTTCCATTTCGTCACGTACTTCCCGGTGGCCGAGTCGAACGTGGCCTTGAACTTGACCTCCAGATCGTCGAGGTACTTCGGGATGTCCTGACTGGAGACGCGAGAGGTCAGTTCGCGGATGTTGTTGACGCTGCGCTGGGCGAGCGCGGGCCGTTCGACCATGCTCATCTGCACACGGTAGGAACGCGTCTGCACGTCGTCCTCGGCCAAACGCCGCATCCCGCCCAGTTCACGCAGTGAATTGAAATAGCCGACCGCCGTCATGTACGGATCGGCAGGCTCCCCGAAGCGGTCGAACAAGGCTTGGGCTGCGGTGAGAAAGGCGGTATAGACGCGGATCAACATCGCAGGCCGCGAGCTGCCTGGAGAGCACACGCCCAGATAGCGCCGTCCGGGTCGCTCTTCGATCGGACGCTGCACCGAGAAGTAGTTGTCCTCCACGTCCAAGCCATGCGGTGGGAACACAGACACGCGCCGCATGAACACGTTGTTCACTTGTTCCTTGGCTTTGCGTACTGTCGCAGTGGACGCGACGATCTTCGGTTTGACTGTCTTTCCATCGAACGTCCACCCGCACAGTTCATCGACGGCGGATTCGTACAGACCGACCATCGTGCCCAGCGGCCCGCTGATGAGGTGGAACTCATCCTGGATGATCAGGTCGGGCGGTCGAATTTGGGCAACGGGCTTCACTGCAGCAGCAGGCAGACCCTTGGTCGCCCGGTGCCCGGTATTACATTCGCAGCCGGGCCATAGCAAACCATGACGCTCGCACTCCTGGTTCACCCGACCGAACAGCGTGCGCACTTGACCGCGCCACGCCATCATGGCGAACTTGTCCACGGTGGCGATCATCATCGTTGGCGGTCGGTGGTAGATCTCTTCATCCACCGTCAGCACCGGGATGCCGGGGTGCGGCAGCTTGGCAGATTTGCCGCGAGAGAACTCGCAGCAACCTTTCTTGTCGCCGCAGTAGACCAAGGTGCGCCCTCGATCTTTGTCCACATCCACTTCGCGTCCCGGTGCGATGTCGGAGCCGCACCACGGACAACTGGTCAGTTGCGCAGGAGACGTTGCCCCGGCGTGATTCCTGCCGGGATTGCGGATGTCCTCGATGGCGCGATGGCTATCCTCGGTCGTGCCCGGCGTCACCTTGTTGCCGACCCACAAGCCGATGGTGAAAGGCTCATGACCCAAGGACGAATCACCAGCTGCCAACGCATTGCGCCGCAGCACCTCCATCGCGCAGATCAGCGCGGTGGCGCGCTGGAACTGCTGCAAGGTCAGCAGGCGCAGGGTGTAGCGCATGATCACGGCCAGACCACGAGAGGCGTCGTAGCCACCGAGCTTGCCTTGCAGACGTCGAATCGCCATGGTGAACGCCGCCACGCCAAGGTAGGCCTCGGTCTTGCCACCACCGGTGGGGAACCACAGCAGATCGGCATGGGCTTCGATCGGCTGCACGCGATCCGGATGCGTGGGATCGGCCAGCGATGGAATCGACAGCAGCAGGAACGCCAACTGGAAAGGACGCCAGCTACGGTTCTTCGGCAGGTCGAACTGATCTACGGAGACGTCCCGGCCTCGCCGTACTTCGAGCGCGTACTGGCTGCGCACACGCTGGATCGCCATCGCCTTGTTGGCGAAGCGGAAAGCCGCCAGTGCCTTTTCATCGCTCTTCAGCGTGTCGATGCCCTGCTGTAGACGCTTCTGGATGTCCCGACACCGATCCAACGCCTGTGCAGCCGAAGTGTCATACCCGACCACGTCCTCGCCGATGCGGACGCGCTGCTCGGCGATCCACGCGGTGTAGTCGTTCGTCAGTACGTTCAGGGCGGCGACCAACTCTTCGACGCCCAGTGTGGCCAGGCGCTGCATGTCGAGCAGACCGCTAGCCACCATCTCCTTCATCGCCGGGCGGTCTGCGGCATCGAGTCCCGGCGTCTCCGTGACCTGCACTTCGTATTGCGGCAGCACGGTGGTGCGCACTTCGGTGGCCAGGGTCACGTCGTTCGCCGTCTCGGCATGGACGGCGATGCCATGCCCGACCGCGAACTCGACGCGGTTGCGGTAGATCATCTCCAGCGACTCGCGTTCGGCGTCCATTCCATCGGCGTCCAGCACTGGGCGGCGGCGGAAGATGGCACGAGTGGAAGCATCCGCTTCCGCGCGGACGATCAGTTCCGGCTGGAACAGCCACGCCGTATCGCGGTTGGTGTCGGGCTCCTCCTGAGCGTTGATCAGGAACAGCGTCACCAAGCGGTCGCCGTTGGCGTTCTTGGCGCGGATGGAACCCTGTATCCGCACCGCCGGACGATTCGCGTCCGGTGCCTGATGAGGAATCACGCCTTCGGTGAGCGGCAGCACTAGCTTCCCGCCGCAGGGGATGCGCTGCCAGACCTTGGCTTTCTGTCCGTTGGGGCGCGTCAGCTCGTGCTCCTCGTTTGGAACGCGCTCGTAGCTGCCCCAACGTGCCTCGACCTCGATGCGTTCGACGTCGCCATCGACGCAGAAGGTCATGCCGAAGCTGCTCGGCACCAGAGACTGATTGCTGGCGGCGTCGATCTCGTCCGTCGAGTCGGACTCAGGCTCCACCCGCCCAGTCGCCGTCCCAAACTCCGCGCCGGGCTCATGCTGGCCGGGCACGATGGGATCGGTGGGTTCCTCGACCTCGTCCTCGGCCAGCGGGCCTTCCAACCCTTCGATGCCGCCCTTGGCATCCTCACGCGGTGCCAGCTTGCCGACCAGATAGCGATCGCGCACGCCCATGTCCACGATGCGCTCGTGCGGGCCGCCCGCCGGCCCAAGCAAATCGTCCACCACGGCCAGTTGCAGCAGTTCGCGGATGTAGGTCCGATCTTCGACCACCGACACGCCGTCGATGGTCTGGTGCAGTGCCCTGGTCACTGCCGAAACGAATTCTTCCCACTGCAGGCGACCGAGGTTCCCCAACGACGGAGGAGCCAGTGAAATCGTGGTGACTGGCACGGGTGCATCGGTGAAAGACACCCGGTCGAAAAAGATCGTGGTGGTCTCGAGATTTGAGCGAATCCGCAGCACGCGTCCAGCGCGAACGATTTCACCAGCGGTGTTCAGGACGAGAACCCAATCGTCCTCGGCGATGGCCTGATACAGGGAGCGATCGCCCTTCAGGATCAAGGTGTACGGTGCGAGCCTGCGATCGGTTCCGAGACGGTGGTCGATGGCGATCCATGCGGTGAGTGTTGTAGTCATTTTCTGGAGCCTCGAATCCACGGACTAAAGCTCGACCCGCGAGAAATGCGGATAGATGCGGTAGAACTTCCTGAACACATCGAACGGGTTTTCGCCCATGTTCGACGTTGGCAACTCGAAACCCATCTTGGCCTGGGCATCGTCGTTCGATTCCATCGTCAGCCGCTCCAGCGTAGAGAGCGCAGGCAAATCGACCCGATGCGGCGCATCGGTCGTCGCATGGAATTCCCATGCCCGCACCACTTCCTCGATGGTCTTGTCGTCGTTCTGGCAGACCACGAGGGCTGCCGTCACCATCGCCTGCCCGTCGGCGTAGTGCGTGGCCAGTGCCCAGACGATGCGGCGATCTCGAAAACTGAGAACTTCCTTTTCAACTGCCAGCTTGAGCGCATGTAGCAGGCTTCTCCCGAAGTTCTCCTGCTTCATCCCATCTGCAATCAGTCCATTCGGGAAAAGCGCACCGAGTCGCCTTTGGAATGCCTGAAGTCGCCACTCCATAAGCTCTGCTTCCGAAAGATTTCCGTCTGGCCTGCCGAGTGAGCTGGGATTTGCATTCAGAGTAATCCGCAAAACGCTGCCGATCGGGACGGTGCCAATGGTGCGCGCGAACCGCTCGATCTGAGAGGTGATGCCCTTGGGTTCCGTGTAGTCGAACCAGATGATCGCGGGTGAATCGAGATCAGTTTCGTCCAGATAGTCTTCGAGACTCTTGTGGACGCACTCGATCGAGGCGATGGGGCGATTGAACAGCTGGCGCTTGTGAACCTGCTCCTCCGTCTCGATGCAGGTCATCTTGGCGATGCCGACCCGACCGTGGATCAGCCGGAAGTCTTCGAGGAAGGGCCCACCCAGGCCGACGTAGTGGTACTTTTCGAGCGCGAGTTTCGGAGCAAGCCGCATCAGCAGCGACAGGAACAGCTCCCGATCCACGGCTTTGTTGGGCCGTAACCGGTACGGCAGCGACGATCCAGCACTCATCGTTCAGCTCTCCTGCTTCTTGGCCTTCGTGAGCTGCATCTCGAAGCACTTGTCGCCGACGATGCCAGCCTTTTCATCCGGGTCATCGAATAGCAGCTTGGAGACGAGCCGCACTTCCTCGGCAGGGCGCGAGAAGACGATCTTTCGGGACGATGGTTTCTTGTCCTCTGGTTCCGGCAGGACCTTTGCCTTTTGTGGATTGAACTCGATCGCGCCGGCAACTGTCCGGGTAGCACTGCGAGCGGACACGACCTCGATGGCACGGCTCAACGGCATCGGCTTGGCAGTCTCCCAATGACTCGACTGATCGGCACGCGGATGGTTCTTCCACTGGTTCGTATACGAAATCCAAATGCGCATACCCTCTTTCATCTTGACGAGGGATTCCAGCCAGACGTTCGACGATGTATCAAGTGCACGCTTCGTCGTCGTGACCGGCAGTTTGTCGGCGTGTTTGGAACGGAACTCGATGATGCCGGTGATGATGGCGAACTGCGGGTGGTACAGCGGAATGCCGTCGCCCCAGCCCGTCAGACGACCTTTATCTCCAACGATGACCGCACGGTCGTTGCAAAGCACCGTCCAGCCCGCAGTGGCGGACGAACGGTCACGTTCAAATCCCGCGTCATCCTCATCATCATCTCCAAGACTCTTGCCCGTATTGAGGCCGACGGTGATCGAGACGAGCACGCCGTCTATCGTCTTCTGGTAGATGTAAGGGGCAGGACTCTTCTCGTCTGTCGAAACGAGCACCTCGACACGGACGGACTCCACGGGTGTTCCGTTGAGTTTGACCCTCAGGCCCCATTGGATGAACATGGTGAAGTGCTCCGCTATCGCGGTGCGTACCTCGTTCTCGAAGGCTCCATTGGCGAAGTGCCGCGAGACGCCTTCGTACAGGTCGGTGACGTAAATCGTGGTGCCGGGCTCGTCGAGCCGCTCCTTTGCTTCGGTCGGCTCATTGATGGGAAGCGGCTCCCAGTTCTTGGCATCCAGCCATTCCGATGTGATCGGCACCTCGAACGTGTCCTCGCCATGCCGCGTCCGCACCAACGCATTGCGTCCCATCTTGAAGATCGCGCGCTTCATGCCGACGCCGTACATGCCGATGGTTTCGGCATCGGAATCGCGGTCGTCATCGGGTTCTCGCCCCATCTTGAACGCGTAGTTCTTGGCAACGTCGCGCGGAATGCCGCCGCAGTTGTCGGCAATGGAGAAGTGGTCTTCGGCGATTTCGATGTCCACGAAATGCTCGGCGTAATCGACACCATTTCCGTTGGCCAGCCGCATTGCGCCATCAAGGCAGTTGTCGAGCAGGTCGAGAATCGCATCGGCGAGGCTGATGTCGCGCGTGAGCATCGACACGAAGAACTGCTTCGTCGGGCTGGCCTGAGCTGTGTCAGTGCTTGGTTTTGTCATGGACAGGTTCTCCGTATGCAATCCAATCTCGTCGAACCGACGGTCGTCTCAGATACCGATGTGGGTTGGATTTGAGTCATGACACCCCCTCGTGATGATCATGCCGGTGGCCGGGCTGGATGCGATAACGTGCGCCACGCCTCTCGCCTTGGCGCTCGACTCTGCTGCCTGCGATCAGGTCGTTGATCGCGGTATTCCACTGGCCGTCCGTGATTCCGGTGGCTGCGAGGACATCGGCCTTGGCGTGCCAGCCGTCGTGTGCGCTCAGGAAACTGAGGATAGCCGTGGATGGCGTCGTGTCGTTAGCGGTGGTCGTGCCCCCTGTCCCGAAGTCGAGCGAGGGTTGAGCCGCTGCGGTTGTGCTGGCGGGACGACCAGTGCGCGGGGCACGGGTAGAAGCGCGCGGCGTGGCGTCAGCATGTAGCCCTTGAACGACTTCTTCCTCGTATCGCGTGCGGTTCAACTCCGACAGCCGCCGCAGCACTTCGACACGCGCCGTTTCCGAGATGGTGAAACGGATGCGATCGTTCTCCGGCAGGTACGGCACTTCGTGGAAACCGTGTTCAAGGTCGAGGTCGTCCCAGCCATAGGCTCGTGCGACGTCGATGTCGATTTCACGCTGCAATGTGCGCAACCCTTTGATGTGGGGATCTTGCTCGGTGTCGTTGTGGAAGCGGTTGTAGAGCTTAGTCAGCCCAATGCCGTCTTCAACCATCAGGTCTGCGCGCAACCGATGCAAGCGCATTCCTCGCTCTTGAAGCTCGCCGCGTGGCCAGTCCGGGAATGCAAATGTTTCAAGAGCATTCCCAATCGAGTACTTCAGACGCGTCTCCAGTCGTGAGCTATAAAGGCGTGCCCAAACCTCGTGCAGGGAAGACTGGCAGATTGCCAAAACATCAATATCTGGAAATACGACCGCTCGATCAGATATCACATATTCATTTGGGATGAGCACATACGAGAGGTGCTTGGTTACCTCACTGCACACCATAACCTTGCTTCTTCCGCCGCTATTAGAATTCCATCCCTCTGGGTGGCGCTCGAAATACCGACCGCGACCGATGGCGTGGTAAAGGCCAGGTCGCTTTTCACCGAACTGCCACCAACGCTCCGGTAATGGCTTCCGAAGAACAAACTCGCCGCGTTCGTTGAGACGCTGACGCTCCGGCTTGACTCGCTCTTCGATTCGCTGCCACGGCAACTCGTATTCTTTTGCTCTTTCTTCTGGCCAGTCCCAGAAATTGATCACCCACCGGCTTGGGCGCTGTTCGGGGTCTGAATTGAGGTCTTCGCCATTGATGTAAGGAAAGATCGCCTCGGCGTTTCGCGGGTCGGCATCCAGCATCCGCTGTGCTTCATCAGGTGAAAGCACGAAACCCATACCAAGCACGTTGGAGCCCTGATAAGCAATGCCTTCGTTGGCTTTCAGCCGTTTTGGACTCCACTCCTCACGATCAGACAGAAAAGCCGATATGAAGGACGCTGGTTGTCCAAGAAGCGAGCGTTCGCCTGACCACTTACCCTTGTGAACATGCACGCGACTGGTTACGACTGCCGCCTTTCCTGGCCAAGGCTCGTTTGGGTAGGCCGCATGGATGACGGCTCCCGCGCCGACCATCGCTTCCAACCCAATCCGCCGTGTGTCGCCTTCCGCGATGGTGTTGACTGCCAGCAACCCGAATCCGCCGCCTTCTCGCAGCAGGCTCCATGCCCGCAGGAAGAAATAGGCGACCAGATCGGCAGAGCCACGCCGCCTTTCGGCGATATGGGCGACCAACCAATCGCGAAAGGCTGTGCCCGCGATGCCGGTAATTCGCTTCCCGCCAAGAAAGGGCGGATTGCCGACCATGCCGTCGAAGCCGCCGCGTTCGCGCGCGAAGACTTCCGGAAACTCCAGGGGCCAATGAAATGGCCTACGCGCGGGCTTGTCGGTAGGCAGATCGATCGAAAGCGCAGCAATTGATCTGCGACGCATTGAGGCAAGCACCTCGCGGTCGCCATCAATGGCCTGCCCGGCCTGGACGGGTAGCGATGTCAGTGCATTTTCCAATGCAGCGTCACTACCGCCCGATGCGAACACCTCCGCGATAAACGCGTCGGTGATGCCCTCTGGTAGTTCGAGCTTGCGGCGCGCGTCGGCGTCCAGATGAGCCATCGTCTCCACGTCGCGGATGTCGCGGATGGGCATTTCGCGCAGGCGCAGCCGCAGTTCGATGGCCCCGCGCACGGCTTGCTCGATGTTCTGGCCGAACAACGGTCGCTGGCCCTGGCCGGTGGGGTTCATCGAAAGCTGGGTGAGCTGATCCAGCCGATGGATACCCAACAAGCTGTCGCCGCAGCGCAGGTTGTGGTCGAGGAAGCCGAAGGGGCGACTCTTGGCCAGCGTCACTAGCCAGATGGAGAGCTTGGCCAGCTCGACAGCCAGTGGGTTCAGATCGACGCCATAAAGGCAGCGTTCGGCTATGAGACGGCGGGCGACGATGGTGCGAGCCTCGATATCGCGCGGCAGCGGCTCAATGCCGGTATCGGCATCCACCGCTCGTCCATCGGCACTGATCGTGTGCCCCTGTGCCTCGGCCTGTGCCCACGCCTCCACCAACCGGTCGGCCAGCCAGCGGCAGGCTTGCACAAGGAATGCGCCCGACCCCATGGCCGGATCGCAGACCTTCAGGTCGAGTAGTTTGGCGGGCGATCTCAGTGCCCAATCCGCGCGTGGCCTTCCCTCTGCCGGGCCGACGTAGGCGATGGGTGTGAGTGTCTCGGCGACGATCGCTTCGGTGAGCGATTTCGGCGTGTAGTGGGTGCCAGTCTCGCGCCGATCGGAGCCGGTGGTGACGACGAAGGCACCGGCGGGATAGACCAGCGGGTAGCCCCAAGGATCGGTGCGCACCAGATGGCAGAAGGGTTTGATGCGGTCGCGTAGCGCCGTGTTGCCATGGCAGGCCGTCAAAACGCGATCGGCGAGCGCATCATCCATGGCCCGGTTCAGATCGTTGCGCACGCGGCTGGCGGAACTGCCAGAACGCTCCTGAAGCAGTTCGGCGAGTCGTTCGGCACCGTCCAGCCGTGCCGATTCGAGTTCGGCCAGCGTGACCCAGGGCGACTGGGCACTCTTGGTGCCGTCGAGTTCAAGCGTGACCTCAGCGGTGCGCTTGACCGTGCGTTCTAGCAGGCCCTCATAGACGTAGCCGATCTGCTCCACGTCCAGCGCCCGATACGACAGCGTGCGCCCCTGGAATTGCTGGATGGCTTCGAGCAGTAGCAAGACGGTGCGGTTGTCGATTGGCAGGGGCTTGGCGACGTCGATGCGCCAATCGGAGCCTTTGGCCCGGCCTTCAAGGAAGGGGAAACGATCCGGATCGAACAGGGAGCCACCCAGCGCAGGCAGACGCAGGTTTTCGTGCTCGATGCCACCGTACACGGCGCGGAACACGGCCAGCAGGCGTGACCATGCGTCCCAGCGGCGCTCCAGAATTTCATCCGACTCGGCGCGCAATTGCATTCGCAAGGTCGAGAGCGCGTAGTTGGCTTCGTAGCGTTCGTCGCCCAGAAGCAGCAAGCCGCGCTCCTCGGCGGAGAGCAGGAAGACCAGCCGCATCATCACCGTCAGCGCGGCTTCGTAGAGTTCGGCTTCCTTTACGCCGCGCAGCAACTCGCGGCTGCGATCTTGGTCGGCCTTGTCGAGCGCTTGAATCAGCACTTCGACGGCGCGGCGCACCTGCTCGCCCAAGGCGTCGGTCACTTCGTCCTGGAACTTCAGCGAGCGATCGACCAGCGCGGGCAGTCTTTCGGACTCGCCCACGAAGAAACGCCGGATGCCCAAGAGGTGGACGAAGGCTTGGAGGGTGACGGGTTCCTGGCCCCAGATGCGTGCATACCAGCTGGCGAAGGTCGTGACCGCGCCCACCGGGGCATCGACCAGCATCCAGCGTTCGCCGTTGGTGATGAGGCCGAGACGGCATCCCGTGGCGCGGCAGAGCATCACCATGCGTTCCGCCGGTGTGCTGGCCCAGCCGTCCAGCTTCGAGGTGGCATCGAGATCGACGTCCGACCCGTAGGCGTGGACGAGCATCAGCGGCTTGTCGTCATTGCCAACGACAGCGAAATCAGGCGACAGGCTGACTCCATGCTCGGGCAAGCTGACGTTCGAATGCGTGGCGCACCAGTCCTTGCCCTTCAGGACATCGCCACGACCGTCCTCGTCGAGCTCCAGTCCGCGTGACAGGACTTCATCGATCCATGCCGTATGCAGATCGGTAAAGCGCGGATCGTCCGTTTCCTGAGCTTCGTGCCATTCGTCGTAGGCTTGGCGCAGCCGCTTGCGCTTGGCTGCATCGAGTTCTTCCAACCCCTGCGGGAAGACCTCCTTTAGGACGGGGACGGCGAGGAACGGGCCGGAAATCTCGATCAGCGAGAGCCATTCGTGGTGCATGCTCATGTGACACCTCCGGCAGACTCCGGCACGACAAAGATCACGGCCACAGGGAAGGTGCGGTCGTAGAGCTTGGCGTAGCGAGCTTCGATGGCGTGCGTTTCCATCCGGCGCTCGTCGGGAATGCGCGCGAGGCGCGCTTCCAGTGCCGCGATGTCGCGCCGGAGCTGTGTGCGTTCGTCCTCGGTGAACAGCGAGAGCTGTTCGGGCTGCCGCTCCTTCTTCAGTTCGGACTGGATGGCCTTTTCCAGATCGTCCAGCACGGTGCCGATGTCGTCGACCTCCTGCTGCTTGCGGGTCTGAAGAGTGTTGGTCAGGAATCGGAGGCGTTCCTTCGAACGTGCATCGACCGTTTTCAGGATGGACTCCTGCTGGCGATCGAAGCGGGTGCGAAGTGCATCGAACAAGGACGGGGTTGCCGTGATCGGCTTTGCCTCATCCAGCCATTGCTGGACACGGGTGACACCTTCTTCACGCCGAAAAGATTGGTCTCGCAGGTAGCCACCGGACACCGTCAGTTCCTCGTGCAACCGATGGTGGTTGCCTCCGGTGACGACCAGCCGTGAGACGACGACCACGGCAGGGCCTTCGATCTGAGCATCTGGCACGGTGCGGACGGTGACGCGATGCAACTTTTTCACGTCGTCCTGCGCCCAGATCTCCGCGCGCAGCAGGCGCAAACACATCTGCACCAGGCGATGGTGCAAATGGACGAGTACGACGTCGTCACGGCCACTGGCGACGGCGTGGTCGAAGGTGATGGGCCTTATCCGTTGGGTGTGCGGATGGCGCAGCCCCTCCAAACATCGCGCCCACGAGCCAGACAGAGCGGGCATGCGGAAGACGCTGCCAGATGGTGCGCCATCGAGTTCGACTTGTTCCAATGGCGGGCGACCCGCCAGCGCGAGGCCGGTCTTCACGGCCATCGAGACGTGGTCGGGCGTGAGGTGGAAGTCCTGCTGGGTGCTGAGCAAACGCTCGTGCAGCTTGGCGACGCGCTCCTTCAACTCGCGTTCGGCACGGACGAAGTTCTTGGCTCGGGCGATTCGCGCTTCGGCGAGGCGGGTATCCAGGTCCTTCAGCGAGCCTTCGATGAGGCCGGACATCTGTGGCGCGATGACTGGGTTGACGCTGCCCATGTCGGCACGCATCGAATCCAGCTTCCGCAAGGCTCGCAGGATGTCCTCGCCGTGACCACCGACCGACGCACCACCCGCGTCGCCGCCATCGACCGGGTGCCAGATCAGCACTTCCTTTTCGCGCTGGCCGTGGCGGTCGATACGCCCGTTGCGCTGCTCCATCACGTTGGGGTTGTAGGGAATCTCCAAGTGGATGAGCCGATTGCAGTGGTTCTGCAGGTCGATGCCTTCCGACGCTGCGTCGGTGGCGAGCAGGATGCGGACGGGAGAATCTTGCGGCGAGGCTTGGAATGCCGCCTTGATCGGTTCTCGCTCCTCTTGGGAGAGCCCGCCATGGAGCTGGGCGAGACGTTCACCGCCGAAACCGTGACTGGCGAGGATTTGATGTATCCACTGGTGCGTGGTGCGGTACTCGGTGAACAGGATCACCCGGCGGTCGTTCCACTGACCGTCCGGCTTGAGGTTGGCCGTGAGCCAGTCGAGGATGGCCTTGGCCTTGGAGTCGGCCTGATTCCGGGCGCGTTGCGCCCATGCCCTCAGTTCGTCCAGCATCCCACGCTGCTCCGCCGTCAGGGGCGAGGCACGGCGTGTCGCTTCCTCGACGGCCTCGGCTTGGGCGTTCTCGACCTCCCGATCGTCGGCGTAGTCCTCGTCGGTTTTCAGGATGGCCTTGTACAGAATGCGATCGGCCATCGTGTCCGGCTTCGCGAGCCGAGCTTCGGACAGCGATGCGACGTGCTTCTCGATCGTGGATGCGAATGCCGCTGGCGACGAGAGTAGGCGCTTCTTGAGGAGGCGGTTCACGAAGGCGGTGCCGAAGCCGTTGCCAGCTTTCCCCGCGTCCTTCTCGCGGCTGACGCAGTAGTCGTCCAGCTTGCGATGAATCTCGCGCTCCTCCGCCGTGTACGGAACTTCGAGCGCCTGTAAGGTACGGCGGGCATACAAAGGGTTGCCCTGCGCATCGACCAGATCGCTCTTCAGGCGACGGATCATCACCTGACTCAGGCGCTTCTCATCGGGGAGGATATTGCGCGCGAAGCGTTGGTCGTCGAGCAATTCCAGCAGCGATGTGAACGACTCGGTGTAGCCGTTGTGCGGCGTCGCGGTCAGGAACAGCCGGTGCTGGAAGTGCGGGCCAATGGCGCGGACGAAGCGGGTGCGCTGGCTTTCCAGCGCGTAGTGAGCGCCTGCGGCGGGCGCGACGTTGTGCGCCTCATCCACGACCAGCAGGTCAAACTTGCGGGGGTGACCGACATGCGGGGGGATCACGTCGCGCATGGCACGCAGGCCTTCGCCGCCTTTGGCCCAATCCATCGACGTGATGAGGCGCGGATGCGACGTCCACGGATTGGCGTGAATGCCGCGCTCGCGCCGCAACTGCTTGATGTAGTCGGTGTCGACCACGCGGAAGTCGAGGCCGAACTTCTCCAGCATCTCGACGCGCCACTTCTCCTGAAGCGACGCGGGGCAGATGATCAGGACGGTGCGCGCGCGATGCCGAAGCAACAGTTCCTGGATGACAAGACCAGCTTCGATGGTCTTGCCGAGGCCGACGTCGTCGGCGATGAGCAGGTTGACGCGAGCCATGTCGATGGCTCGCACCAGCGGATCGAGCTGGAAGTCCTCGATGCTGACGCCGCTGCGGAATGGGGCTTGGAGAAATCCACGATCGGCATTGGTAGCAGCACCCCATCGCACGGCATCGAGGAACGCGTCGAGCGTGTCGGAGTCGTCTTGCCCTGTGACCGAAGGCAGGCCAGCCCGCTCGATGACCTGAGCGCCCGGCTCGATCTCCCAGACGACTTGCAGTTCTTCGCCGAGACCGTCCTCGTCGATCGAAGACAACGTCAGGCAGTGTTGAGGCGTACCGGTATCGAGTCCGGCGGCATTGACGTCCGCCACCACCCACTGACGGCGGCGCACTTCGACGAGTTGCCCTGGCTCGGGGCGAGCGCGATATGTCTGAGGTTGCCGTTCGTTCTGGACACCCATGTAATTGCCATCTCCCTTATCGGTTCTTTTCGTTTGCGCTGGGCGGCACCACGCGATGCTTCGAGTCGGCCAAGGCAACCGCACGCGCAACGGTTCGGGCGGCCTCGGTCGGTGACTCGTGCGACCAGAACCGCAGAACCGTCCAACCGATGGATCGCAGACGGTCGTTCGTGTCCGCGTCCCGCCGCTGGTTCGCTTCGATCTTCTCCCGCCAGAACTCCGCGTTCTGCTTTGGCCACGTGGCGTGTTCGGGGCAGCCGTGCCAGAAGCAACCATCGACGAAGACGGCGACCTTTCGACCTGGGAAGGCCACGTCCGCAACACGACGAGGCTTCTTCAGCACTTCGTAGTCGATCCTGTAGCGCAGGCCGATGCGGTACATCTCCCGTCGCAACGCCACTTCCGCACCCGTCCCCTTCTGTCGCACCTTCGCCATGCGGCGACTGGCATCGGATGAAGAGGACACGGGTCGAAGCATCGGGTAGCCCTCGTCAGTCCATCACCGAGCCGCGACCGACGCGAGGTGTTGATTGATGCTGCGAGCGATGGCGCGGCCGAGATCGACGGGAACCGCGTTGCCGATCAACCGCCCGAGCACCTTGAAACTCACGTCGCCGTCTTGCGGGATGAATGCGTAGTCGCGTGGAAAGCTCTGCAAGATCGCCGCTTCCCGCAGGGAGATGGCTCGATCCTGCTCGGGGTGGCCGAAGCGACCGTTGCCGAACCCGTAGCACTGGGTCGTCATCGTCGGGGCAGGTTTGTCCCATTCCATGCGTCCGTAAACGCCCGGATAGGTGCGCCCGCTTTCGGCGCGGTGGCACTCGGCGATCAAGTCCTTGGGCCAGTCACGCCAAGTGCCGCCGGGTTTGGAGACTTTGATACGTTTGAGGTTTTTCTCGGACAAGGTCGAGGTGACGTGCAATTTGTCTCGCGGGGCAGACTCCCCGGCGCTGAGGGGCCGCAAATGGCCGATGGCCTGCTTCACGGTTTTCGGCTTCTCGTGGGTTGGCGCGATCATCTGAATGTCGCCATGCTTGGAGGCCAGCAGAACCATCCGTCGCCGCATTTGCGGGACGCCGTAACGGGAGCTATCGACGACGTCGTACCAGACCTCGTAGCCGAGTCGCTCCAACGTATCCACGAAATCGTGGAACACCTCGTGCTTAGCGACGGTCGGCACGTTCTCCATCGTGATGACGTCCGGCATGGAGCCTTGGGCGAGGCGCGCAAACTGATAGAGCAAGCCCCACTTGCCGTCCTTGCCATCCAACTCGTAACGCTGGGCATAGGTCGAAAAAGGTTGGCAAGGCGCACAGCCCGCCAGAATCGTCAACTCCGCGTCACCGAACAGCCCATTTAGTTCTTCGGTCGTAACCTTGCTGATGTCACGCTTGAGGAATCGGGCACCACCATTGTTTGCCGTGTATGGGAAGTGGCAGGCGGGATCGAGATCAATGCCCGCGACGACGGGAAGCCCCTCTAATTTGAAGCCATGCGTCAGCCCACCCGCGCCGCAGAATAGATCGACACAAGCAATATTTTTCTTCACGTCAATTCTCCTGTTTTCGTTTCGACCACTGCATGAGGCGATCGAAACCGGCAGAAGCCAAGTCCTTCATTCCTTTTCTCGACCTTCGGTTTCCGCAGCACCGCCCGAGCGCACCCACTCGTCGATTTCTTCGGATTTGAATTTCCAGAGTCGGCCGATTCGATGGGCAGGCATGTTTCGTTTGTTGATCCACGCATAAACGGTGTCCTTGCTCACGCCGAGGTATTCGGCGATCTCCTCGACCGACAACCAGCGATCAGTCATGTCTTGACTTCCATCAAAAGTCGAATTTCTAGCCACTTGACATCATCGCACGAAACCAAGCCTTATGTAACCCGATCAAGTTGGATTTGATGGGTTTTCATATGATTTCGTCTGATTCGGACTTGGCTGGTGATTGCACACTGCTGGCGCAACATGGCTCGCAGTAATGAGTGCCGTCAGCCGATCAGAGTGGCTTCGGCGCTGCGCCGGTTCACGAGGCCCGGCAGCACCTTGCCCCCACCGTAGACCCAGCGCCGCAGCTCCGTCCCGGCGGCGGCCCAGTCCCGCTGGTTCACCCGACGTCGCAGGGTCGAGGTCTGCAAGCGCCCCGCGCCAAGGTTGAAGGTGAAGTCCACGACTGCTGCAAGTCGCCCTTCCGGCTCAGTGGCCAGTACCGGGCAGTAGCGCAGCGTCGCAGCCAGCGCCGTTTGTAGATCGCCCGCCAGATAAACCTCGGCTTCCGCTTCGGTGATCGGCGGATGGTTTGGGGCGCACAGGTGGCCATAGCCAATCGTCCAGTAACCCGCTGGGCAGATGTACGGATGGGCGCGGCTGGGATCGGCCCTCGGCACCCGATGGAAGCCTTCGAAGCGCTTGGCCAGTTCGATGGCCGTTTTTGGTACCCCGGTCACGAGCGCACCCGGTCGAACACGCGCCCGAGGAACCAGAAGTTCAACACCCCAGCCCACAGCGCCTGATCGGCTTCCGTCCAGGCGTGCAGGATCGCGGTGCCCCAGCCAGCGCCAGCGGTGACGGCGGCCGCGAACGCTGCCGTCTTGGCTGCGCAGTACAGCGCCATGAACCAGTAGGTGATTACCGGGCGCACGCTGATCGACAACGCGTCAGCCCAGCGCACACCGGTCTTCTCACCTTGGGTGCGGACGGCCTCGCGCAGCGCATCGACGGCACCGACATTCCAGGCAGCTTCGGCACTCGCGCCGATTTCGGCCATCCGCTGCGCGCCGCGAATTTTCTCGAACTCCAGCGCCTTGTCCTGCATCGCCAGTTCGTGGCCACGCTCGCCTTTGCGATCCAGCCACTTGAGGATTTCAGGCGCAAGACGGAAGGCCCCACCGAGTAGGCCACCGAGCAGGGTCTCGATCATTGGGGGCCTCCCATCAGCTTGAGCTTGATGGCGGCACCGACCAGCAATGCAGCCAGGATGCCAGTGGTGGCCACCTTGATGGTCGTCTGCCAAGCCGTGCGACGAGCATCGCGCCATGCCTCCAGCAGATCGCGCAGCTCCCGGATGTCGCGGGCGGCGTGGCCGTTTTCCAGGCCAAGATGGGCGAGACAACGTTCGGCGCCACGTTCGGCGGCACGGTCGAGCAGATCGTCGAAGTCCTCCTTGCGCAGCAGGAGCATGTTCTCGACAAGCGCGGGTTGTTGTTCGGGGTCGGTCATTCGCTTTCTCCAGAAATGCGAAACCCGCCCGATGCGTGAGCATCAAGGCGGGTCTCAGGGTTGAATCAGTTGGGTTTCAGATCTCGATGATTTCGAGCGTCAGGCTGGGGGCGATACCTTCGATGGCGTCGTCGCGCACGAACACCTTCTGGCCGAGCGCCGCAGAGCCCCTCGCCTTGATTCGGCCACCACCGGGCAATGCGACCGTGACCACGCCGGAGCCGACGTCGATCACGGTGCCCGCCTGCAGCGGCGGGTCGGGGATTAGTTGGCGAAACTGCTCGTAGAGGTTATGCATAGGCCTGCACTCCCAGCGTCTGCCAGACCTCGGGCATCCCGGCCTCCACCTGCGTCGCGCGGACGATGCCCAGTCGCGTGACGCTGCCGTCCTGGTACTCCACGAATGCGCCGGGCTCGATGATCCCGGTCTCTGCGAGCACCGGCAGGCGCAGGCTGACCTCGAGCTGTTGACCGGTGTCGGCCAGCACCGCGATGCCACGCTGACGCGCGGCGGCGGCCTCGGTGATCAACGGATCGACGACCATCGGTGCCAGCACATCGCCGGCAGTCCCCGCTCGGGTCACCTGCCCGAGCACGCCGACGTCCTGCCCGGAGACGAACACGCGGTTGTACGCAGGCTTTTCCAGCCAGCGCAGCGACTCCCGGGCGACGGCATCGACCGGCAACACGAAGTCAGGTGTGACGGTGCTCCACTCCCAAGGAGCCACCGGGTAGCGATGACGCACGCGGATGCTCTGGGCCGATGGATGCGGAATCAAGTAGCCACCTGCAGCACCGGCAATGGCGGTCAGTGCGTCGATCCACGATCCCTGCTGCGCGAACGCATTGGCGGGGACGTTCCAGTCCGTCAGGCCCCAATCGACCGCCCAGCCCAGCGGGATGCCGTTGACCGTGAGCACGTCGTCCATCAACTGCCGTGCGGTTCGGCCCTCGGTGTTCGAAAACGTCATCACCGGCGCGTAGGGCGCGGCCAGAACAGCGTTGCGTCCTCGACCGGAAATGCGGATGCTCGCGTCTCCAAAGATGCGCTCGCGGCTGATGCTCTCGGCCAGAACCCGAAATGCGGTGCCGTTGACGCTGGCCACAAGCTCGACGGGCCCGGACGCGCTACCCGCGACCAGCGCTTCGGCTTTCGCAGGCAACACCGCATCGAAGCCCCACGCCCAGGACGATGCATCGAGCGACAGCGTGAGGTTAAACACCGGCACCGGCGCGCCATCGGACGCGCGGTGCAGGGTCACGTTGTTGATCACGAAATAGACCCTCCGAACAGGAATGACCACCGGCTCACCATCCGGAGGTGGCGGTGTGACGTGCTTTTCACAAACGAACAGCAGCTGGCTATCCGCCGGTGCCAGCGCGGCAAACAGCAGGTAAGCACTCGGCGTGTAGCAAGGCTGCGGAACGGGCGGCTCTTGCACCACCCACCGGCTGATGCCCGGTGGTGGCGGCACCGCCTCCTGATACCGGCCACTCCAGCCCTTCAGTTGCGGGTGCGCAGTCTGAAAATCGCTCCCTTGGCCGCGCACCACCAACACAGCGCTTTGCCACCGGGAAACTCTCCCCGCGCGCTTGGTGCGGTCACCGTCCTGATGCCGGAACCGCGTGGCATCCCGCAGAGGGCCTGCGTTCTGGAACAGACCGCGTCGGGCCGCTTCAAACCGCGTGGCGTCCTGGTGCGCAAACCACGTCGAATCCTGCAGTCGAGTCGCATCCTGGTGGCGAGCGTCGCGTTGCTCGGGCGCGGCCGCCAGCACCGGCGGCAACTTGTGCTCGATGCCTTGCGGGATACCCAAGGTACGCCGCCAGAACGCGGCCCAGCCAGCGGGCGTTGCGGCAGCGTCCTGCTGGCCCTGAGCGGCACCATCCTCGGTCTGCCTCGCCACCTGCCAAGGGTGAGAGGTCTGACCAACCGTCGGTCGCTGCGTGCGCGAGTAGTACCTGACCTTGCCGGAGAACACGACACCGGGAAGACTTGCGCCCACAACGTCCAAGGGCACGCTCGGGCGCAGCAGCAACGTGCTGACCGTCAAGGCAGGTAGCTCTGCCAGCAATTCGGCCCGCGCTGGCGGAATGAACTTGATCGAGACAACCGGCAACGGCAGGCTGGCCAGCACCACCACGTCGTCGCGCGGCGCGACGAAGCCCGCTCCGAACACCAACTCGGCGTCGGTGGCGGCAGGCTGATCGAACAGCAGGTTGACCAGAGTTGGGCCGAACGCGATGCTGACTTCGGGTGCTGGCAGCGTGGCTGCCAGCGTCAGTTCGCTGGATGCACTCGGCACGGGCTACCCCAGGATCGCCGACACCATCCGGGCATCACCACCCAGATAGAGGTTGGTGCTGGCCAGCTTCACGTCGCCGCTGCCGTCGGTGCCGCTGCAGTCCAGATCCAGAGCAGTGACTTCATTGCCATTCACCAGCCGCGCCCAAGAGGCGACTCCTGTGCTGGTGATCAAGCCATCCTCCTGCTGCGCCAGCGTCAGGAGCCCGCCTGCAATCGTGCCTGCAGGCTTGGTGAGCCTGATCTCGACCAGCATCGCGCTCGTCGGCGTCGTCGCCGGTGTAGCCGGTCGCGTACCGCCGTAAATGCGCAGGCACGCCGGGTTGCTGCCCGCATCCAGGAACGCCAGGGTGCCCGCCAGTCGTGCCTCGTTGTGTTCGACAGTGATGGCAACGGTCACGGCATCATCTCCGGGTGAAGGTTGTCCGCGATCACGGCGCGGTACATCTGCTTGTGGTCGTAGCTGACCACGGTGTATCTCTGGGCCGGGTCGATCAGCTCGAACCGGTACGCGCCCGTGGTGTCGCTCCAGGTCTCGGCCACCAGGACGCGCGTGTTCTCGCTGATCAGTTGCACCCGCCGCACCAGGGGCTGGTCGGGTTGGCCCTTCTCTTTGACGGTTCCGACGATCACCCCGTGGCCGCTGAAGTGGATGTCCTTGCGGCCGTTCGGGATGGCGCGGAATTGCCAGTCATAGCCGCCACCTCGGTCCCACAACTCAGAGTTGGGGCTGTTCAATCGCATCAGGTCACAGTCGGCATTTACGCCAATGTTGGCGGCGGGGTCGGGCAACACTGAGGTCGATCCACCGGCCAGCGGCAACAGGTCATCGGCGGCATTCACGCCCACGGTCGCAGGAAACGCGGGCAGACCTGACGGCGTGTCACCCGCAATCGCGTGGACGCGCGCCGTAGCCCCATACAGGAACACGCCCGGGATCAGCTTGCCCCGGTAGGCAGCATCCCCGACCTGGAACATCAGCACCCCACCGGCCTTGAACTGGATCAGCCGGGCCCACGGCACGCCGTTGGCGTCGAAGGCTCCGACGATGACCTCGCAGCGCAGGGTCATCCGCTGGCTGACGTTGAAGGTCGGGGCCACGTCGGAAACACCGGCAACCGGCTTGGCTCCATCGTTGACGCCGCCCGTTACTGCCGCGCCATCGCCGAAACCACTGTTCCAGCGTGTCACGCTCCAGGCACCGTCAATATGTGCGAACCGGTAGCCCTCGGAACCGTTGCCAGTGGTCATCCACAGACCGATGTGCTTGCGGGCGCTCGGGTCGGTCAGCAACTCGATGTCCGCCTCGAACCAGAAGTCGCCGTGGGCGGTTTCGTTGAAGCGCAGGATGGACTGGCTGTTCGGGGCCGAGATGTCGATGGACTGCTGCACGTCGTTGTAGGTCGCGGACATTCCGCCCAGGACGGCGGTGTAGCCGGTGGCAGGTGCCGTGGCGAAAGACTCGCTCAGCGGGTAGCTCATGGCTTACCTCCACGGGCCGGTGATGTCGAAGGCGATCTGCGCGCCCTCGGTTTCTGAGCTGTACTGCGTCCTGACCAGCAAGAAGCGCTTGCCCGCCTGACCCACCACGTTGTCCACGATGGTCTGATCGCTATAGGGCCGGTCTTGGGGCATCCACAGCATCCCAGGCAGGATGCCGCGCATATGCCCGTCCTCCTGCCGCACGTAGGTGGGCAACAGCCACAAGCTGTAGTCCGCGCCATTCGGGAACGGCATCGGACCCCGACCGCAGATCTGCTGGCCGTTGTTGGTGTTCAGCGACGTGAGTCCGAACCGAACGGGATTGCCGAGTTGCGTGTGATTCCGCAACAGCACCTTGCCGGTGAAGTCCAGGGACGAAACCAGACCGTAGCCGCTGAACTGCCCTGGATAGCTCCAGTAGTTGCTCATCCCCGAGTAGTTGTCGTCGGCGGCCAGCACGGTGGCGTAGTTGTCGCCGGGTTTGAAGCTGATCAGATCGCCGAAGCAATAGCTGTTGCGGCCATACCAGCCGTAGCCCGCCGCATTGGTGCAGAACAGGAAAAACAGACGGTCGTCACCGATGAGCACCCAGTTGCGGCCACCGCCGCCGCTGTCGCCATTGCTCTCGTACTGATTGCTTCTGGCGTGAAACCATTTGTACCAACCCCACTGGCTGGCGGTGACCTGCTTCCAGTTCTGAGTTGGGTTGTTCGGGTCATACGGGGCCTGCGCGCCAACGATGGTGTCGATGTCGGACAGGTCTTCCACGATCCCGACGTTGGCCCACTTCGCCCAGCCCGTTGTGTAGTTGGGCGTCTTGAGGCTGTTGTCGATCAGCAGGATGTTCTGCGGCGACAGCGGATTCTTGCTGCGGTAGGCGGCCTTGCCCGTCCCCGCGAACGGTTTCTCCCACCCAAGTGGAGCCACTTTGGCGCTGAGGTTCGTGGTCGTCGTCGCGGGCGACACCGGCGCACCCGTCACCGCGTAAGTGAAGGCGGTCGTGGTCGTCGTCAGCACACGGAATGATCCGTTGTACTCGGGCTGCTCGGCTCCAGCGATCTCGACGACCTGAAAAGGCCGATAGGCGTGGCCGGTGGAAATGGTGGCCGTGGCGATGCCATCGGCGAAGGTCAGCGTGTCGATGGCCTTCAGGGCGAAGCCATTGACGAGGCAGGCATCGAGCATCGTCACCAGATCGCCCCAGTTGTTGGAGATCTGTGGCGCGCCGGTCATGCCGCTGTTGAAGTATTTGACGGTCAGGTCGGTCATCTCAATGGTTCCTCTCTACGGTTCAAGGGGTGTCCACATCGCCGCGAATCAGCAACGTGAAGTTGTCATCGGGCACGGATTCCGGCCCCTGCTGGACGGTGCGCACCACCCAGACCGGGAACTGCGCGCCGATGGTGTTGAAGCGCAGCACGTTGCCGGTGGCCCAACCGTTGCCCCAACCGAGCGCGGGCAAATGGAAATACGGCACGCCAGTCGCCGGGTTGTTGGGTGCGCAATCCGCGCTGGTGTTGCCCGTGGCGATCACGCCGACGTTTTCGCCGATCACCTCAAACGAGGTGCTATTGGTCAGACGCACGATCCAGCGCTCGGTCAGTGCGCCGCGATTGGTCACACGGATCGGGTACTGCGTGTTGTTGAACGTCGCGGTTGCTGAACTGCCCGACAAGGCATCCGACCACCCGCCGTTCCAGGTCGACTGGTCGAACACCAGATTGACGCGGGCAAACAGGTCACCGGCCACCAGCGCGCTGGAAACGTGACTCCCCAGCGGATATTCGTGCGTCAGGGCACGCGTGAAACTGATCTCGCCGCTGATCTGCACATCGCGCACCACGGCCATGTCCTCGATGCGGTGCTCGATGGTCACCGGCAGGCTGTAGCCCGCCACGTTGGTGAAAGTGACGGCGCCCGCTTCCAGATCAGCGGAGTACCCGGTGTTGATCACCGCCCCGTCGTGGCCAACGACGCGCACACGCGACAGGCGCACACGCGCGCAGTTGATGGTCTGGCCGTTGCTGACCGATGTGGTGATCTTGCCGGTGTGCCCCACCACGGCGAAGCCACCGGGACGGAAGATCGGCACCCGCCCATCGCTGGGCAGGCGCACTGGATCGATGCCAAGCAGATCAGCGTCCAGCGGCAGATAGCTGTAGGCCACCGCGCTGTAGCGCACGCTGGATGCGGCCACCGGCTCGGGTCGGAAGATCTTGCCGTCCGTCCCGACGTTGCTGGCATCAAACCAGGGTTCGGTTTCGTTTCCAGTGGCAACGACAAAGGTGCCGAAGCGAACGCGCACCAGCCCGGTCTCGTAGTCCACGCTACCGCTGACGCCGGGGGCATCGAACTTGCCGTCGATCCCGGCGCTGACCCTTTGCGTTCCGCCGATGGCCCGGGCGAACTGGATCGACAGCGAGGCCGGACGCAAGGGTGCTGCCCCGGTACGGAACACGAACTCGCTGGAGACGTTCTCGCCCACCGTGGTCACGCAACTGGCGCGGGTGATCGCGTTGTTCGTTCCCGCTGTCCAGGACGTAAGCGCCACGTCGCCCGACAGGTAATTGATCGTGCCGCGCGTAACCCAGCCACTGGTGGTGAATTCGCGCAGGGTGCCCTGACCGTTGTCCCCCCAGGGCTGCGCGCCACTGATCGTCAGCAGCACCGTGCCCGTCACCACCTGTGCATTGACCCCCGGCACCAGCTTGAACGCCGGTAGAAACTGGAAGGTTTCCGAGTGGTTGCTGGTCGAGCCCGCACTGTTGTAGCGCAGCTTCACGTAGCCGGACTCATCGTTGGGATACATCGACGGCGCGTCGATGTACTGGATGCCCTCGTAGTTCAGACGGAACATCAAACCAGAGCTACCCCATCCCAGACGCTGCGAGGAATAGACCGGACGAGGGATTTTGATCGTGACATCGGGTTGGAACACGACCGCTCCGGTCGCGTAGTCCACTGTTCCGACCACCACGCCGTTGAGCACCACCCGGCCAGCGGCATCATCCCGGGCAATCTGCGTCGGGTCGACGCCATTCCACAGGCCGATCCCCATTTCTTGGATCTGCTTTTGTGTGTATACACCCAGGGCAGTCGTGTCCGTCAGCGTGTTCCACTCGACCTCGAGCGATCCGGGCTCGATAGCCCCCAGGGTCGCAGTGACCGGCAGCGTCCCCGCGCCATTGCGGGACGGGTGAGTGAACGAGTCTTCCTGCTTGGGCCCTGCGACATAGGCGACGGTGAGCTGCGTGCCCACCGAAGGCAGTACGTTGGGCGCGAAGTCGAGGCGGTTCTGCGCAACGCTCAGGGTGCCAGTGGCCGCCCCGGACAGCACACCCGAGGTGGCCGCCGTTGCCGTTTTGGTGCCGCCGTACTCCCAGGAAACCGTGAGCGAGCCGGGTTGTACCGCCGCCCCGGCTGGCGGGGTCAAGGCAAGGCTCTGGGCGGCCTTCAGGGTGGTGGACGGCTGCTGCGTCTCCTGCGTCGGCACGTTCCAGGTCAGGACGAGCGAACTGCCTACGTCGGGCAGCGCGCCCAGCGTCACGACGAACGCGCCGGTGTTCTTGTTGAAGGTGCCCGCGCCGTAGCTGGCATCCAGACCTTTGATCGAACCATTGCCGCTGTCGGACAACACGTACCAGCGGCCCTGGGCCATGTAGCTGATCGACAGCGTTCCGGGCTGTGGCACGGGGTTGACCGTGCCCACGTAGGACTGGCTGCGCGACTCGGGCGTGACCGGGATCTCGGAGCTTTGCGGCGAACGCAGAATTTGCGCGGCGGGCGTGTAGGTGACGGCTTTCGCGTTCGACATCGACCCTGAGTTCAGACTCAGGATGCCGTTGGCGTAGTCGATGGTGCCCAACGTGCCGCTGGCAGTCTTGAGCAGGCCCGCGTCGTCGAAGATCGTGATGCCGTCGGTGCCGATGGTCAGCGACCCCGGCAAACACCCCCCCGGCAGGTTGAACTTGATGCTGGTTGTCCAGGCGTGGCTGGCCGTGTAGCTGACCGGCACCGCGCCCGGCACAGGTAATCCTGCTGCGGCATACGGCGGCACGAAGGAAATGGGTGTCTCGGTTTGCGCGCTCGGCACCAACTGCGTGTAGATCGAGGTGCCCTTGATCGTGAAATCGCCGACTGCGGCGGCTTGCGTCAGCGGCACAACCCCGACGTAGGTTCCGGCGTCGGCCACGACCGTGTCCCTCACCTTGGTGCTGTTAGTGGCGCGGGTGAACGTGCGCGTCGCGGGCGAACCCGTGAAGTCGTAGCGCAGGGCGTCGCTGATATCGACGGTGACGACGCTGGCTTTGTAGTCCTGGTCGTTGTTGTAGGTGAAGGTGCGCTCGACCACCGAAACGGAGGTGGCCCGGATGTACTGCTCCTTCTGCGTGCCCAGACCCTCGTTCTCGATCAAGACCAAGGTCTGCCCGACGTTGGGGACGGTGTCGGTCGTGCGCTGAAAAAGCTGAATGACGCGCTGGCCCGCGATGTGGTTCTCGAACAGGTAGCCCGCCCACTCCGGGCCCTTGTTGAGGTAGGCCTCGATGCGGACTTGTGCCTGCTCGCGCGTGTCGAAAGTCTTCTCGGTGCTGAACAGCGTGACGCTGACCCGGGCATCCTGCGGCGGCTCGGCCACGATCACGTTGGCACCGAAGTAGGTGTCGGTGTCATCGGTCTGCACCGAGACGAAGGACTTGCGCAGGTTGACCCGACCCCCGGCGCGATCCAGCTCGGAGATGTCAGGAAAGATAGCATTGGAGACGCCGTCGGCAATGGTGGTTCCGGTCGGCGCGCCACCGCCCTCAGGCACGTCCGCCATCACAGCGGACTTCAGCAATTTCACGTCGCCGGATTGGATCGGCATGTCAGATCTCCAGGAATCGAAGGGTCAGGCGATAGAAATCGGTGTCGGCACGGGCCGGGATGCCCAGCACCGGCTCGGCTTCGATGGCCGTTTCCGCGTGCCGGAAGGCCACGGTGAAGGAGCGGCCATCTTTGAGGGTCAAGGCAAAGCGGCCAGTGCTATTGCCGACCGGAGTCGCAGCCCAGACGCGCAACTGCTCGACCATGGCGCGCGTGACCCAGGCCATATCGGGCGCGCCCACCAGCGTGATCGGGCGACCGGCCTGCCGTGTGGCGGACTGGATCAGCAAGGCTCCGGTGATGAGGTAGGAGGTGGTCGCCACGGCGGGCGACCACGCGTGCTCATCGCTCCACAGCAAATCGTCGGGCAGCAGCAAGGCCACCTCATCGGCGAGGTTCTTCAGTTGCATCGGAATGGACTCACACCGCCCGGGTTCGGGCAGCGTCAAGAAGTTGTAGAAGGCGCGATTCGTCGCGCGCATCAATAGAGGCATTGACCTTGCGGTCGCCCGAGGACAGTTCCACACGCACCGTGCGGCTGGGCCCGGCATCCGCTGCCAACACGGGGCGTGCCAGACGCGACCCGCTGGGTTGCACCAAGCCGCCCGTGGCGAAGCCCTGAACGCCCGCCAGCGCGCGACCGGCTAGGGCTTGCGCCGGGGCGGACAGGTTGTTGATCGCTTCGAAGAAGCCAGCGCCGTACCGGGACACAGCATCCTTGTTCACGACAAACTCGCCCGGCGTGAGCATCGCCGGGACGGTGTCGGACTTGGCCATGCCACCGCGCCGGTAGAACTCACCCTGGTTCTGCTCCATGTAGTCGATCAGTTCGCGCTCCAGGTCTTTGCCCCAGAGCAGCGGCTGGGCCATCGCCTGCCGCCACGTCTGTTTGATGCGCTCCAGGCTCTGGCGCTCGTTGCCGGTGAGCGTCTTGCGACTGATGAAGTCTTCCAGTGCGCTCCGATCCTGCTGGGCCTGCTTGCCGTAGCCGTCCATCGTCTTGCTGCGCATATCCAGGCTGACCGAAGCACCGTAGTTCCACTGCAGCCAGTTGGTGTACTCGTTCATCCCCTGCAGGCCGAGGTCGATCATCTTCATCGCCTCGACCGCTTCGCGGTTCTTTTTCGGGGTAGTGGGCTTGTTGTCTGAGTTGCCAGCTCCGGAATCACCGTTGCCGGAAGTCAGCACGCGGCCGCCGACGGCAAACCGTGCGACGCCATTGGCCAGCCGCGACAGCGCGCCGCCGCCGTACTTCTGCACCGCTGACTTGCGTATCACAAAGGCCCCGGCGTCCAATGTGCGTGGCACCGTGTCGTGGTGGCCAGAACCGGGAACCGATCCACCGCTCATCCGGGGAAAGGCCGGGGCCACCGCGCCACCGTCGGCGTATCGGCGCACGCCACCACCGACCAGACCGCCGGTGGCATTTGTCTCCACCTTCGTCACGTAGATCGTGTGCGTGCTCGAGGTGTTAGCCCCGTTCAGGCTCATGATCTCGGCGCGGGCCGCATCGGCGTTGGTGCTGACCTGATGGCGGGACTCGGTCTGGATGCGATCCAGCGCCTTGATCATCCCCTCGACATTGGTGATCGCGGCCTGCGCCTTCTCGGTCGCCACCTTCAGTTCGAACTGCGAGTTCTGGTCGGCGTAGATCTTGAGCTTGGCCAGCGCCTCCTTGGCTTTGGACACGTCGGCGTCGACCGGCAGCGTTTTGCCTTCTTTCAGCAGCTGCTCGTACTGCTGCAGCTTCTTCTCGGCCTCCTGCAAGTCGGCCTGAATCTTGAGCAGGTACTCTTTTTCCGCCAGGGCCTTGTCCAGATCGACGATGGCCTTGTCGAAGCGCGTCGTATCGGCGTCCAGCGTGACCTTCAGGCCATCCTTCAACTTGGCCGTGATTTGGTCGATCTGGGTCTCTGTCTGCGTCAGCGTCTGCTGGATCTGCTCGCGAGCAGTCAACGCAGCCTGTGCAGCCGTCTGGTGCGCCTTGGCTTCGGCATCCAGTGTCTTGTTGAGAATCTCCTCTGAATCGCGGATGCGCTGGATGGCCTGATTGACACCGTCCTTGCCCAGAGCAATCTGCGCATCTGCATCTTTGGTCTTCTGGGCCAGTTCGGCGCGCAACGCGTCTGCCTGACGCATCAGGGCTTCGGCCTGCGCGTATTCCTGCTTGCGGTAGGCGTCGCGTGACTGCGATTCCAGCTGGGTGACCTGAGACACCGCCTGCTCCGACTGCTTGCGGGCGTCCTCACCGCGCTTGGCCTCGCTGGTTTGCGAGCTGGCCACCTGTGAGGCCAAGTCCATCGCTTTCTGTGCCAATTGCCGGGCCTGCTCGAACTCACCGTTCGCCAGCGCCTCGCGGGCTTTCTCCTGGTATTCGGCGATCTGGCGCTTGCGATCCTCGGTCGCCTCGAAATCGGTCATGCTCTGGCGACGGATGTCGCGGACACGTTCCTCCGTCGTCATCGAGAGCTGGCGCTTCTCCTCCTCGATGCGCTTTATCTCGGCCAGATGTCGGTTGGCCTCGGCGTTGAGCGCGTCGATGTGCTGCCGATACTCGGCCAGCGCCTGTGTCATCGTCTGGCGCTTGGTGGCCAGGATTTCGCTCTCGACGCGGGTGACGTTGGCGGCGCGTTCGGCCTCGGTCTGCCCATCACGACGCGCCGCCTCGATCTTGGCCCGGGACTCGTCGTCGATCAGTTTCAACGCGTCCGTCGTAGCCTGCCGCCGCAGCGTGGTCTGCTGGGTCAGCGCCTCAGTCAGAAGCTGCGTCGACTTGGTGATCAGCGCGGCTTCGGACTGCTTCGAGAGTTCTAGCGCCGATTGTTCCTGCTGGTAGCGCGCCTTCACAGCCTCGATCTGGCGCTGCAGGTTGGCCTCGACGATGGACGTCAGGCCCTTGTACGCCTCGGCCATCTTGGCCGTGGCGTCGTTGACCGTCTGGTTGGCCTTGCCGACGGCCTGTTCGACCTCACCGAGGCGGGATTTCAGCTTCTCCAAGGCACCGTGGACGGCCTCGATGCCGCGCCCGACCGCTTCCTGGGTGCCCTGACGCACGGCTTCGAGCCGCTTGGCAATCTCTTCCGCAGCCGTCGCCGCCGTGTTCATCGCTCCCTTGGCGGCATCCGCTCCCTTGGTCGCGTCGGCGTACATCTGCGCGAAGATCTGGTTCATCTCCACAAGACGGGCTTCGTGGCGCTTGGTGGCCTGTTCGATGGTGTCGGAGGTGAATACCGCCTTGAATACTTCCCAGCGGTACTGCAACTGCTCGATGCCTTTCATCAGCACCTCGACCATGAAGATGCCCGCCTTGCGGACGATCTCGAATTTCTCCGACAGCCACGTGCCGATCTCCCAGCCGACGAGGAAGGCCCCCAATACGGCGAATGCCGTCTTGAGCACGCCGACGCTGGCCACGGCGGCGGACACCGACAGGTTGGCCGTCGTCCAGGCGGCAGCGGTGGCGCTGGCGGCCGTGACGGCGGCTGCACCGGCGGTCTGCCACGCGGTGATGAGTGCCGGGATCAGGCGGTAGATCAGCACGGCCAGACCGACCTCGGCGATACGCTTCAACCACTGCATCACCGTGTCGAGGTTCTGCGCCAGCCACGTCAGGGCCTCGGCCAGCTTCTTGGTCAGCCCGGTCGATTCGTCGACCCTGTTGATCCACTGCCCGAAAGCGTTGCGCAGCCGCTCGAAGGCTTGGCTCACCGTCTGCGGCAATTGCGCGTACTCGCTGGCCAGCTTGTCCTTCTGGCTCATCAGCGCATTGACCACCACATCGGCAGTCAGGCGGCCTTCCTCGGCCAGCTTGCGCAGCCGCCCGATGGGCACATTCAGTCCATCGGCCAGGGCCTGCGCTAGACGGGGGCTGTTTTCGACGACGGAGTTGAACTCCTCGCCCCGCAACACCCCGGAGGCGAGCGCCTGACCGAACTGCAGCAAGGAGGACTGCGCTTCGGTGGCCGAGGCACCCGACAGGCGCAGCGCCTGCGAGATGCTTTCGGTGATCGTCAGTGCGTCCTTCTGCTCGCCACCCAGCATCCGCACGGCCTGCTGGAGTTTGCCGTAGAGGGTGGCCGTTTCCTGAATCGGCACGCCGATGCGCTGGGCAATGTCGAACAGGGCCGCTTGCGCGGTCGTGAACTCACGCTGGCCCGCCGTCGCCAGCTTCAGGCGCGCGGACATCATGTTCCAGGCGTCGGCGATCTGGACGATCTCCTGCACCTTGCCAGCCGCCCAGTTGATCGACAGGAAGGCCAGCAACTGCGTCTTGGCTGTGGCCACCTGATCGCCGAAGGCCGACATCCCGGCCTTGACCTCGGCCATTCCGGCGGCAGCCTTGGCCCCGGCGGTCTTGGCAGTGGTCGACAGCTCACCGAGACTGCGCTCGGCGGATGTGATGGCGCGTTTGAGCCCGTCGTCGGCCCCTTCGAGCGCGACGAGGATGGAAATTCGCTTGGCCATGAATCAATCCACTGTGCTGATCTGCTTCTCGACCTCGGCCGCCAGACGCGGGATGCGACCCGCGACCAGACGTTCGACGTCGAGGCGCTTCCTGAGCGCGACCTTGGGCACCAGGACGGCGATGGGCACGTCCGCACCGCGCTTGATGCGCTTGATGCCCTCGGCCTTGCGGTAGCGGCGCTTGAAGCCCGCCAGTGGCCGGTCGTGCTCTTTGATGTTCTCGGCCATCAGGACGATGTTCCCCTTTGCGTTCTTGATGAAATAGGCATTGCCGCCGCGCATCAGCTCGGCGATCTGCGCCTTGAAGCGCTTGCGCCCAACCCGTCCGTGCAGCGGGATCAGCATTCGACCGGCGATCAGACCGCCGGTCTCGTGCATCCCCGACCACGGAATGCGCGAACCGACGTAGAGCGCGGGCAGCCGGTTCGGGTCTTTGTCCAGCACCTTGGCAGTGAAGCCCTTGAGGAAGGACTTCTTGACCACGGCCATCTGGCTTGCGACGTGGCTGCGCACGTCCTGCTTGAGTTCGACCGCTTCGCTGGCAATGGCGCGTGCTACCGCCTTCTTGACCTTGTCGCGGAACTCGCCGCCCCACCGCCGCAGTTGCGCCTGGGCGGCGGCGCTATCGATTTGGACGGAAATGCGCATGGTTGTCAGGCACGGTCGCTGGCCTTGTCGGTGAGGCGGTCGAGGGTCTGGTCGAGGTGGCGGGCATCGCCGCGCGTGCCGATGGCAATCACGGACAGCAGCCGCGCATCTCGGGCCGCGTCGGTGCGCGCCGTCGCCGCGACGAAGCCGCGCACCTGCGCCAGGGTGTAGCCGAGGATGTCGGGCAGGCGGTGGCCGCGCTCGATCAGGTGCTGGACGGCATCGAACCAGCCGCCGCTTTCACTGCCGGCGGCAGCTTCACTTGGCCGAACAGACCGTCGAGTTTCGGGATCACCGTCCGGGTAAAAAAATCGGCGTTCACCTTGATCACCTTGGCCGCCAGCAGGATCGCCTCGTCGGCGGCTAGCTCATCGACCCACGCGCGGGGTTTGCCGACCGCGATGGCGATGGCCGACAGCAGGTCGTCGCCACGCTCACCGAACAGCGCCAGCCAGTCGATGTCCGTGGCGGTGAGCTGCTGCATCACCGGCGAGATCGCCCGCAAGAAGCCGGGCATCTGCCCGACCTTCAGCGGTTTGATGGCCAGCGGCTCGCCATCGATGACCAGTTCGATACTTTGTGGAATCAGGGTTTCCAGATCACTCATGGCTCACCCCGATCAGAGCTGCACGATGCGGCCGAACTGGCCCAGCACCGCATCAAATGGCTTGGTGGTGTCGGCCAGCAGCGATCCCTCCAGCTCGAACTTGTTGTACTCGTCCGAGATGAAGGAAATTTCCTTCAGGGGATCGAAGGCCACGCGGTAGAGCTCGACCAGCACCTTGGCATTGCCCTGCGCGGTGTTGATGCCTTCGAGCCGCAGGAAGCGTTCCGGCAGTGCCTGCGTGAAGATGCCGATTTCGGTGGCCACGCCGTAGGCATAGCTGGCCTTGAACGGCGCGGTGAAGCCGGTGGTATCCAGAAACTGGATGGCACCGAAGTCCAGGTCGGCGGTGTAGTTCGTGCCCAAGACCAGGGTCGCGGGCGTGCCGGCAGAGTCCACCACGACGAGGGACGACACCTTCGGGTGGGCCAGGAAGTAGCGGTCGCCGGGGATCGGCGTGGTACCGCCCACCGGCTCGGCGGTGACCGTGCCCGGTGTGCCGACGACGTGGTTGCCGTAGAGGGCCAGCGCAAGGTTCTCCTTTGTGAATTCCTCGATGGTGAGATTCACGGTGGCGGACTTCTGCTTGACCATCCGGTGATCCAGCGAGCGCTGGCCGGTCTGGCTCTCGTAGTGCTCCAGCACGTCGGTCTTGAGGGAGAGCTTCAGTTCGGCGACGTTGCCGGGCGAACGCACTTCGATGGGAAGGCCGTCGATGTCGCGCTTGCCGAGGAAGACGCGGCCTTGAAAACTGGCATAGGTGCTCATTGCTTGGGTTCCTTGCGTTGGAGGGGTTTGGGTTCAGGGTCAGTGATGGGTTCAGGGGCTGGGACGGTCGGCTCCGGCGTGGCGATGCCGTGCGCGATCAGCCAGTCGGCTGATGTGGCGTCGATCTCGATCCGGTCACCGACGCCATACGTCTTGCCCGCGTGGGTATGCGGGCGTGTCAAGACAAGTTGGGTCATAGGGGTCATCCAAGGGTTGAAAGGTCATTGGCCAGCGTCCGGTACGTGATGCGGTAACGCGCCGGGAGAGCCACGGCCACCGCGTCGGCGTCCTCGACTTCCCACTCGCATTCCTGCTCCCGAATGCCGAGCGCCAAGCCACCGAGATTCCCGTCCGCCATCAAGGCAGCGTGGGCAGCGGTGAGCAAGCGGTCGGCCTCGGTTTCGGGGGATTCGGGTGGTACCGACCGCGCGAGCGCGACGACGCGGACAACCAGTTCGCGTGTGACGCGGTCGTTGGCGCGCTCGGCGATGGACTCCGACTCGGGAAACACCGCCAACGCGGGGCATTGCTCGCGGCTGATAGCCACCGTGGGCGAACGGTGCAGCGTGGCTCCGAGTCCCTCGGCCGCAGGACGGGCAGCCGCCATCACCGCCAGCAGAATCCGCTCGCGGATCGAGTTGTCAGCCATAGGGTTACAGCCGGGTCAGCTTGGCGCGGAGTTCGGAACCGTCGCCCACGGCACGGATGTCTCGCACCTGGAAGGTCGCTCCGCCGATCTCGACCACCTCACGCGCAGCGAGCCCCACCAGCGTAGTGGCTGGATAGGTCATCACGTACTCGGTGCTCAGGGTCAGGCCGTCGAGCAAGGTGTCATCAGGCGCGGAAAAGCCGACCTGATGCGTCCGCGACGGCGAGCCATCCGACGGTTGCCAGAGGCATTCCTTCAGCAGCCCAGCGTTCGCGGCCGACGCATAGATCTGCTCGACGAGGTTCATCACGCCACCGTCAGCTTGACCAGCACTCCAGGGCGATGGCACATCGGCAGCGGGTTGGACTGCGTATGCAGGTCGGTGCCCCGGTCGAACTTGCGCGGCTCCTGCTTGGCGTACAGCGGCTGACCTACCGTGTTGACGGTCTCATTGAAATCCGCAGGTGCGAAGTAGGTGCTGAAGGTGTCGATGGTGCCCAGCGGGAAGGCATGGGCTTCGCCAGCGGCGATGAAGCGGCGCGCCGTGCCGCTGGTATCGGTCGCCTGCCCCCGGTACTCCTCGAAGGTAATGCCGCCGTAGGTGAAGCCACGCCGTACGTCGTTGATGAGGATGGCCCCGTTCTGCCAGTTCTCGAAGGCCTTCTCGACCTTGGTGTGACCGGTGAGCGCGGCGAAGAACTCCGGCGAGCACAGGCAATGGACGCCGTTCATGAACTCGCCTTTGAGGTTCTCCTCGATAGTCGCCAGCACCGTGGTGCATTTGGCCTTGACGTTGGTTCCCGCCGTACCCAGCTCGAAGGCCACCGTTTGCTGGGCGATTTCGAAGGCGTCGAACAGGTCATAGAGCACCGAGCCGTCCGCGTCGAGGATCACACCCTTGAGCGCGCCCATGCGCAAGTGCTCCAGCGTGATCGCATGCTTGTTACGCATCGTCTCCAAATGGCGTGCGATCACGCCAGCGACCGTCTCTGTTTCGGTTTCCAAGCCGAAGGCGCGGATGCCTTGCACTTCTTCGGGCAGCACCACGTCGTCGTGCGGGATGTGCGGCACCACGAAAGAGCGCAGCTTGCGCTTGCCTCGCACGCCGACCGTGCCGGGCGAACCCGGTGGCAGCGTGGGCAGCAAATTGAGCACGCCGTTCATTTCCTCGACGACGACCTGGCGCTGGCGCACCGGCTTGGGCGGCATCAGGTTCAGATCTTCCAGACGCCCATAGCGGTTGGGCAGGATGTTGATGGCGGCGGTCAGCGCGGCCATCGAGAAGGCGGGATTGCTGAAGGGGTTGTTCATGGTCAGGCTCCTTGGCGGACGAGCACGCCCAGCGCCTTGAGCTGAGCGATGGCGGTGAGTTTTTCGGCGGTAGTGATGGCATCGGGCCACGCGAGCGCGTGGTGAGCGACGATGGCGTGGCGCGCGACGACAAGACCGTCATCACGGTCGATTGAGGTGGCATCGCAGGCCTGCAGCAGTACACCAGCGGCGACCTGCGTGCCGTCCTCTGCGGACGGGTCGATTTGTTTGAACCTGGCCGTCGCGGTGACGATGCCGACGACCGTGCCCAGCGGCAGGTTCTGACCCGATGCGACCGTGACGCGGTCGCGCGAGTAGAGGTTGGGCGCTTCATACTTGAGCAGGTCGCCCAGGTTCAGGGGTTCAGCGAGAACGGGCATCTCAGATCTCCTTCTTGGTGGATTGCGCGGCGATCCGCTTGGCTGCGTCGATCAGCGGACTGGTGGCCTCAGGGTGCGCGGCATCGGGCGCGATGCGGCTGGTGATCTCGGGACTGGCTTCGGCCTGCGCCGCGAGCAGTTGGCTGCGCACCTTGGCCGGTGAGGACTGGGCTTCGAGGAAGCCAGCGATCAGGTCGGTTCGCCCTGCCAGCGTGCAGGTCTGGGCGATTTCGACGGCGTCGGCCACGCTCAGCGCGGTGGCGGTGGAGGCGGCGGACGGTTGAGGAGAACTGCCAGCAAAATCAGCAAGAGGCCGATCAGGAGCAGCGGGGTCGGTTCGATCATTCATGGAAGACTCCATCTGGTGGTTGCGAAGAAAGCCCGCTTGGCTGGCCGGAGCCACCTGAGTCGGGAGTGAGGAAAGCGATTGCGAGAGCTGGGCGAGCGCGTCGTCGAAACAGCCGACGGCGTCGGCCAAACCGGTGGCGACGGCATCCGGGCCGAAGAAAAGGCCCGCTTCGGTGGCACGAACGGCGTCCGCGTCGAGGCCGCGATGGCGCGCGACGGTCTCGACGAACAGCTCGTAGACGCGATCCACTTCGGCCTTGAGAACCGTGTGCGCGGCGTCGGAGATCGGTTCGTGCGGGTTGAGGTCGTTCTTGCGTTCGCCCGCGAACACGGCTGTGTAACGAACACCGTCCTTGGCATCCTTGACGGATTGATCGATGTGCATGGCGATGACGCCGATCGAGCCGACGCCGCCAGTGCGCGCGACGAACACGCGGGTGGCGGCAGACGCCAGCGCATAGGCTGCAGAGAACGCCATGTCGTTGGCCACGGCCCAGACGGGCTTCACTTGCGACGCCGCGCGGATGCGGTCGGCCAGATCGAACACGCCGCCCGACTCGCCACCCGGGGAGTCGACGTCGAGCAGGATGGCGGCGACCTCCGGGCTGGCGAGCGCGGCGTCCAGTTGCGCGTTGATGCCGGTGTAGCTGGCGAGGCCCGATTCGGCTTCGAGCCCCGATGTGCGGCGTACCAGCGTGCCGTGAATCGGGATGATGGCAATCTTGCCGCTTGGAGGCCCAGGCACACGGGCCGCAGGCGTGTAGCCCACGGGTGCGGCGAGATCGGCGAGGCCGATGCGCGCACCGAGAACGGAGAGGATGACGTCGAGTTTCGGGCGATGGATCGCCAGCGGCACGCCGAACAGGCGCGCCGCCAGATGGGGCAGCACGGTCATGGGAATCCTTCGGAAAGGGCGGTCGGGCGACCGGTCAAGAATGCGGTTGGCCGCCGGTGGCGTCCGGAGCGATGGCGCTGCGATTGGGTTCAGCGCTGCCGCCGTCTTTGGACGTGTAGCGCGGGTCGGAGTCGAAGATCAGGCCAAGGTCGTCGGCGCGCTGGTTGTCGGCGGCGATCTCCCGGTCGACGTCCTCGGCGTCGTAGCCGTTGGCCGAGATTGCTTCCGAGCGGCTCATCAGGCCCGCCCGGATGGCCAGCAGCATTGCCTTGAACTCCTTCTCAGGGTCGACCCACTGCCAGCCCTGTGGAATCCACTTCACCTGCAGGTACTGGCGGCGACGGGCTGGGCCACCACGCGCAAAGCCGGGGGCTTCGATTGCACCGGCGAGCACGGCCTGCTTCATCCACGCGGCCCACACCGGACGGCACATCTGATGCACGAGCACACCGTGCTGCACCATCTCGCAGCGCCGACGGAACTCCAGCATCCCGGCGCGGATAGACGAGTAATTCACGCCTGTCAGGTCGCCGGTCAACTGCTCGTAGGTGACACCAATGGCAGCAGCGACCGCACGGAACTGCGTGCGCAGGAACTCGCCATACGAGCCGCCGACGTCGGCTGGGTCGGAGAACTTGATGTCCTCGCCGGGCTCCAGAATCTGCAAAGTGCCCGGTTCCAGCCCGGCGAGCGCGATTCCATCGCCATCGGCCGCGCCTTCGCCCATCAGGTTGTCCTCGGGGTTCTGCCGTGTCACGAACCCGGCGAACATCGCGGCGGTCTTCTTGCGTACCAGCTCGGCGTCGTCGTACTGGTCGAGTTCGTTGAGCTTGACCAGGGCCCGCGACAACCACGGCTCGCCCCGGATCTGGCCGGGACGCAGGACGCGGAACAGGTGGATGATTTCCTTCGCATCGATGCGCACCGTGTCCATGCCGCCCTGGCCGGACATCGGAGCCAGCCGACCGTCTTCGGGGTGCGAGCGGTACAGGTGGTAAGCGACGCGCCGCCCGAGGCTGTCGAATTCGATGCCAGAGCGCACCACGTTGCCCGAAGGCAGATCTAGGTTGAGGCTGATCGGCAGATGCTCGGGCTCCAGTAACTGAAGCTGCAGAGGAACGACCAGTCCGTCCTCCGGGCGGCGCGGGCGCAGCCGGATCAGGCATTCACCGCCTTCGAGCATCGCGCGACAGGCCAGTGCCTGCAGGCCGTAGAAGTCGGTCTGGCCTGCAGCGTCGGCTTCCTCCGTCCAGTCACGCCACAGCGCCTGCACGTCGGTCTTGAAGCGCTCGTCGGCAGCAAGACTCTGCGGCTTGATGCCGGTACCGACCGCATTGGCGACAAAGGCCTCAATCCCGGCCTGCGCCCAGGCATTGCGCCGGACAAGGTCACGGCTCTTGATACGCAGCTCGGTGTTGGTCGCCAGCATCGCGGCGACAGCCCCGGGATTTCCGGGCATCCACGCTAGCGAGCGGCGGCCACGGCCAGCCGCTTCGTGGATGGGTTGCTGGCCGAACAGGCTGCGGATCTTTGAATACCAGGCCATCAGAACCCCTTCGAGGTCGTGACCCGGATCTGGCGCGGCGCACCCGGCCATAGCCCGGTGGCGGCTGCCTGCTCCAGGATGCCGCGCTTGACTTCGCGGATCGCCGCCTTCAGCTCATCGACCGAGCGGTACTCGACGGTCTTGTCGCCGAAGCTGACGCGGTGTTCGCCCTTGGCGAGCGCTGTCTCCAATGCCTGGAGTTGGGCTTCTGTATAGGCCATCAGCGGTACACCACGAGGTTGATTTCAGAGGAGTCGTCAAACGACGACGCGGCCGTCGCACACGAGACGTCGACGTACTGCGCGGTCTTGAGGTCGGAGCTGGCACGCACCAGGGCCAAGCGCTGCTGGCCGGTGTTGGTGCTGCTACGCGCGAGTGCCGTCCAGCAGTAATTCGTATCCGGCATCGCCACAGCGAAATGCACGCGGTACCGGCCAGCCGCCGTGCGCACCACGCTGGCGACGTTGTGCGCGCTGGCGATCACGACCTGACCGCCCACATAGCCGAAGCTGACCCACACCCGTGCGATGCCGGGATGCGTGGCGTCGATCTTGGTTTTGACCTCGAAGCCGATGCGCGCCGCCAAGGCGGCGATGCTGGACGCAAGACTCATCAGGCCAGCGCCCCGTCGAAGATCACGACGAAGTCGGTATCGGTGTTGCCGACATCACTGGCGGCGACCGCACCGATGTTGGTGCGGGCCTGCAGTTGCTCGGCGACCGTCAGGGTTTGCGCCGCATCGAAGCGCACGCGCAGATTGACGGCACTCAGAATCGCATCCAGACCGCTGGTGCCGTTCTGCAGCAGTTGCTGGATTTCCACCAGAGTGTCGTAGGCGGCATCAGCACCACCCAGAATGTCGGCCTTGAGCGCGTCCAGCAGCGACACGATCTTGTTCGACGAGTAGGTGCTGGTGGTGGCGATCTGGTTGTCGTCGATGGCCATCGCAGACAAGACCGCCGCCTTGAGCTCGTTGATGGCGACGACCAGACTCGACTTGTCGTTGGTGGACAGGCTGGCCAGACTGCCTGCCGTCGCGCGGACGTCGTTGAACTCCTGGGCAACCCGGATGACCAGGCTCTCGATACGGGTGGCAAGACTCATGAAAACTCCTCTGAAAATCAGGACAACCAGCGGCTCTTGATGACGCGCCGCCGTGGTGGGGTTGCAGAAACAGAGAGGCCACCGCGTTGGGTGGCCTCATCTGGGTCGAATGCTTGAATCGGGGGCGGCTCATCCGGCGGCCGTTCCATCCCGAGTTGCCGCTCCAATTCGCGCCAGTGGCGTTCCTCGAAGCGATCCAGGCCCGCCGCCGATGCGGCCGCGCGGGCGTACACGTAGCAGTCGAGCGCTTCATTGCGCTCGCGCATCTTTTGCCACTCGCGCACCGGGAAGCCGTTGCGGTCGCGGCGGGTAATCAACTGTTCGGCGCAGAGCTGCTGGATGAACTCCGCGTCGATCTTGGGCAGGTGGACGAACCCCGTCGGGTAGACGGTGGTCACGCCGTCCTCGCTGACGTCCGCGCCCTTGCGCAGGTTGTTGTAGAACTCCAGCTTGGCGATGCCGACCGCCACCGAGAACACCTTGATGCCCCGGCGCAGCTTCTTGCCGCCTTGCGAAACATCGATGGCCGTCGGCGTGCCGATCAGGGCTGCGCCGCGCGGCACCCCCTTGACCGGCATCACGCGCGGGTCACGGCAGCCACGCACGAAGGCGTAGGCCTCCTGCGTCGCAAAGCCGGTGTCCAGGGCGAAACGGGCCAGCGGCATCGCCGCACCCGAGGCGTGCGTCCAGTTTTCGGCCAGCAGCTCAGCGAGCCGCTTCCACACCGCGTCGCGGGCGGTGTCACCCATCAGCACCCTGTGCTCCACCAGCCAAGACTCCTTGCCGCGCCCGAAGGCCCAGATAGACGCCTCGATGCGATCCTTCTGCACGTCGGCAGCGCCCACCAGGAGCAGCCCACCCGGCGGCACCGTGCCGACGCGGTAATCCTCACGGCGCTCGACCAGCCGTTGCCAATCGGGCGCTTCGCCTTCCTCGACCCAGGTCTCGCCCAGTTCGGTGTTCTTGAAGGTCTTGATGGCGGCCGCCGACCCCGATTCCTTGTTGACGGAGCTTTCCCACGCAGCGGCGATGTCACGCCATCTGCGCCGAGATGCGCGCGGGCCAGTTCAGCCACGCATCGCGCTCGGAGCGCGCCAGCTTGAAAACGTGGGCGATGGCCTGCGGTCGATCCACCAACTCGCCCTTCAGTCTGGCCAGACGCACCTTGTTGGTCTGCGCCTTGACCACCTCATTGACCGTGCGCGCCTGAAGCAAGGACGCACCGCCAGCGGGCAAGGCCGCAGGCCCGTCGCCACTGCCCTCCGGCACGGCAGCCTTCACCGCCTTGGCGCGCGTTCCAGTCTTGGGCGCATCGGAGTTACGCGCCCACTCGCGGTCAGCACGGTCGGCATCAATGGTGCCATCAGCCTCCGGCGTGATCCGACCTGCGCGAATGGCCTTGTGAACTGCGGTGTCGGTCACACCACGGTGACGGGCGTAAGCGCGAATCGAGATGCCCATTTTGAGAACCGGTTTCCCCTTCAATCATTTGTTCGTCATTCACTCGAAATCAGCTTGGCTTCTCTCTGGAACAGCGCGTTCATACGGACGTCATCAACACCATCGAAGGAAGCAGCAATGAGCAAGCTCGAACAACTCCTGACCCAGATCGCGCAAAGCAAGCTGGGCATCGAAACCCTGGAAACCCGCAAGTCCGACGGCCTCGATTTCCACGACGTGGCGGTCTGGTGCCTGCGCGACGCCCTCGAGGCCGCGTTCAACGCGGGTGTCGAGCAGGGCCGCAAGGCGGCGAACTCGGACAAGGCCAACAACTGACAAGAACCTGCGAAGCAAAGCAGATAGCGCTTGGCTTCACTCCCGAACAGCGCGTTCATCACGTCACCCCATCAACCCCTTACACATGGAGAAGCAAATGACCACCACCCAACTGACCCCGGCGCAGCACGCGATCCTGGCCTACGCCCTCGAACACACCGGCGGCAAGATCGACTGGTTCCCCGACAACATCAAAGGCGGCGCACGCAAGAAGGTGCTCGACGGCCTGTTCAACCGCGCCCTGGTCACCTCCGACGGCACCCACTGGTTCGTGGCCGCCGAGGGCTACGACGCGATGGGGCGCGCCCGGCCTGCGCCTGCGCCCTTGGAGGCAGACCCCGAAATCGAGGCCACCGTCGCGGCCGCAGAGGCCTCGTGGGCCAAGGAGCGCGCGGAGGCCAAGCCCCGCACCAGGGAGAACAGCAAGCAGGCCACCGTGATCCAGATGCTGCAGCGCCCCGAGGGCGCAACCGTGCAGCAGATCTGCCAGACCACCGGCTGGCAGGCGCACACGGTGCGCGGCACCTTTGCCGGGGCCTTCAAGAAGAAGCTCGGCCTGACCATCGTCTCGGACAAGGCCCAAGGTGGCGAGCGGGTCTACCGGATCGCCTGATCAGAAAGATCGAGAAAGAGGCGAAGAACAGCTTGGCTTCTCAATCGAACAGCGCGTTACTACGGGTGTCGCAACGATCAACCCCAAGGAGCCAGAGATGAACACCAACCAGCAAATGCCCGCCACCCAGAACGATGCCTGGGGCTTTTGGGGCACGATGAACGAACACGCCAGCGCAGCGTGGCCCTTGGCGATGACCGCCATCTCGGACGCCACCAGCCAGCCCCTCGAATCAGTCCGGGTCTTCCTCGACAGCCGCCACGGACGCCACTTCGCCGACGACGTCCGCAACCAACAGCACGCGGGCCACGCCCTGGCAGACGCCATCAACGCCGCCACCCAGCTGTGGATGGGCTGGACGATTGGACGCCTGACCAGCAAGCAATACGGCATCCCGCGCGACTTGCCTTACCTGACGGGCTTCGTGATTCATTGCGAGATCGCAGAAGAGTCGCTCGCCGCCTGATCATCGAACAGCGCGCCATCCGACTCACGGGTGGCTTGCTTGCCAGTCCATTCCTGCCAGCGGCGCACGATCACGTCCGCGTACTTCGGGTCGAGCTCGATCAGCCGTGCCAGCCGACCTGACTTCTCGGCGGCGATCAGCGTCGTGCCGGAGCCGCCGAACGGGTCGAGCACCACGTTGCCAGGGCGGCTTGAATTGCGGATCGCGCGTTCGACCAACTCGACCGGCTTCATCGTCGGGTGCAGGTCGTTCTTCTGCGGCTTCTTGATGTTCCAGACGTCGCCCTGGTCGCGGTCGCCGCACCAGTGACGCTGCGCGCCCTCGGGCCATCCGTACAGGATCGGCTCGTACTGGCGCTGGTAGTCGGCCCGGCCCAGCGTGAAGGTGTTCTTGGCCCAGATGATGAACGTCGACCACTTGCCACCGGCGGCGCGGAATGCGGCTTGCATCACGTCGAGTTCGCTGGACGACATCGCCACGTAGATACCGCCCCGGCAATGCGCGATGGTCGGCGTCAGCGCCGCCAGCAGGAAGTCGTAGAAGCCGTCGCCGAGGTTGTCGTTCAGGATCGCGCGATCCTTGCCACGCATCTTGTCCTTGGCGCTGTTGGCGTAATTCACGTTGTACGGCGGGTCAGTGAAGACCATGTCCACCTGCTCGCCATCGAGAAGCCTGTCGTAGCTTTCGGCCACGGTGGAGTCGCCGCACAGCAGCCGGTGGCCACCAAGCGACCAGACATCACCCGGACGAGAAATGGGCGTCTCCGACAACTCGGGCACGGCATCGTCATCGGTTTCGCCTTCGCCATCCGGCTCATCGCCCGCCATCAATTCGGCCAGCGCATCGGCATCGAAGCCGGTCAGCGACACATCAAAGTCGTCGTCCTGCAGTGATGCGATCTCGATGCGCAGCATCGCGTCGTCCCAGCCCGCGTTTTCGGCAATGCGGTTGTCTGCAATCACCAGTGCCCGGCGCTGAGTCGGGCTGAGATGGTCGAGCACGACCACCGGCACCACTTCCAGACCGAGCTTGTGAGCGGCGGCAAGCCGTCCGTGCCCGGCGACGATCACACCGTCGCTACCGGCGAGGATCGGATTGGTGAATCCGAACTCGGCAATCGACGCGGCGATCTGCGCCACCTGATCGTCCGAGTGGGTGCGCGCGTTGCGGGCATAGGGCAGCAGCTTGGCGGTCGGCCACTGTTCGATCTTGTCGGCAAACCAGGAGGCGGTCATTGCTCGGCCTCCGTGGTGGCCAGACGTTCATTGACCACCTCGTCGAAGGACTGGCCTGTCGCCAGCAGCATCACGGGCACGCCGGGGTGGTTCTGCTGGAAGCGCTTGATGGCAACATCCACGTACTGCGGCGCGATCTCCACGCTGCGGCACACACGACCCGTGCGCTGCGCGGCCAGCATCGTGGTGCCGCTGCCACCAAAGGGCTCGAACACAACGTCGCCAGTGTCCGAGTAGGCATCGATCACGAATTCCGGCAGCGCCACCGGGAACACGGCCGGGTGGTCGATGTCCTGACCGATCTTGCCCTTGTGGCGCATCACGCGGATCACCGAGTCGGGAATCCGGGTGTCCTGTGTCGGCTGGCCCTTGTGCGTCCAGCCGCCGACTTCGCCGTCCTTGCCGCGCATGGCCGTGGACGACCCGTCGGCGCGCAGGTGCGACTCCTGGCCCGCGTGCTTGCAGGGCACGATCTTGTTGGGCTTGCGGCTGGCTCGGTTGAAGTGAAAGACGAACTCGAAACTCGGCGCGAACCGACCCGCCCAGTCCCCGGGCATCCCAGGCCCTTGATCCCAGACGTACCAAGCGAAGCGCCGCCAGCCCTGCGTTCGCATCCAGCCAAGCCACGCATCCCAATACGGAATGACTTCGTTGTCTCGGTGGATCAGCCCGAGGTTGACCAGCACCTGCCCGTCGTCGGCCATCGGCACGTTGGCAAACACGCCGCGCATCAGGCCATCCCAATCCTTGACACCGCCGCTGGTGTAGTCACGCTGGTTGCCGTAGGGCGGCGAGGTGAAGCACAGCCGGGCCGCATCGCCCTGCATCAGCGAGGCGACGACCGTTGGTTCGGTGGCGTCGCCACAGATCAGACGGTGGGGCCCGATGGCCCAGACATCGCCGGTTCGGGACACCGACACCACAGGGGCATCCGGCACATCGTCAGCAGCGTCCGGCTCGTCGGCATCTGCCTCCTGGTCGGCGTCATCGGTTTCCACGTCGTCAGCGAGCAAGGCCTCGATCTCGGCATCCTCGAAGCCGGTCAACGCGAGGTCGTACCCGGCCTCAGACAACTCGGCTATCTCCAGCGCCAGCATCTCCTCGTTCCAACCGGCGTCGAGGGCCAGCCGGTTGTCGGAGATGACGTAGGCACGCTTCTGTGTGGGCGAGAGGTGTGCCAGTTCGATGACCGGCACCTGATCCAGCCCGAGCTTGCGCGCGGCGGCCAGACGACCGTGGCCCGCGATGATGCCGTTGTCGCCGTCCACCAGCACCGGATTCGTCCAACCGTACTCGACGATGCTGGCGGCGATCTTGGCCACCTGCTCATCCGTGTGCGTGCGCGGATTGCGGGCGTAGGGGATCAGCGCCTCGACCTTGCGGTACTCGACGTTGAGCGTGTTCAGAATCGGTTCCTCAAATAGAAAGCCCGCCGACGGAAAACCGTGGGCGGGCTCGTGATGGATGCGGACTGGGGCGGGTGCAAACTGCAAACCCTGCAAACCTTGGTTTGCAGTCGGACGCTAGGCGAATGCCGCGCTCGCGCCCCCCGCATTGCGATTGGGGAAGGAAGGACCCCTTTTGCCTGGGTGCTGGCTGAGCCGTCCCTTTAGGTCACACACCTCGTGCGACCATAGCCGTCACTGTATGCCCAAACGACCGGATATGTTGCAAGGGCAAAAGCCGCTCTGCTCCGCTGATTGACGCTGATTGCCGACCACGCGCGCCAAATCACGCCAAAACCCTACGCCGTGACCACGCCGTTGAGCTGGTCGGCGACCATCTGCAAGGCACGCTGCCAACGCCGCCATGCCGTCGTGCGGTCGCAGGCGAAGCGGATGGTGATGTCGCGCCAGCCGTAGCGCTTGGCCCGCATCCACACGAGGTGGCGCTGCTCGACCTCTAGCCACTGCACCCAGCGCATCGTCTCCAGCATCCGGTCGATGGCTTCTGGGCTGGGAGGGAAAGGGCGAAAGTCCTTCTCGTCCGCAGCGAATGACTCCCACTCCTTGCGCACGATCACGGGCCACGTGTTGAAGTAGCCCTGCACCCGGACGGGCGGGAGGCGTCGTCCAGTGCTGGCAGCCTCCTCGAAGCGAGCCGCCACATCCTCCATCGTCCATGCGGTTCGACGGTCAACCATGATGGACGCTTCCCTGTCCGTAGAGACGTTCACCGATGCGCCGCACGAACTCGCGCTCGATGAAGTCGAGGCGATCATCCGAGGCGTTGATCACGAGGATGTGCTGGTAGCGCCAGCCCCGTTGCTTCATCGCTTCGAGATCGGACGGCTCGGGCTGGATGCGGCCCAATGGGCAGCGATAGGTTGGCGCGGGGACCTTCATCTCACACCTCCTGTCCGAGATCGTGGTGCGCGATGGCCCAGTGCAGAAGCGCCAGCGCGTCGGCTTCGTTGTCGTCGCCGAGCTTGTGGCCGCGCGCGCTCATGGCCGCGATCACCTCGTCCTTGCTTGCGTTTCCCTTGCCGGTGGCGTGCTTCTTGATGGTGCCGACCGGCACGCCCTGGTATGGAATCTGGTGGTGCTCGCACCACGCCGTGAGCGTGGCGAGGAAGCCGCCGTAGGCGTGCGCCGCGTCGGTCGAGACGTGACGCCGAACCTCCTCGAAGTGCAGCGTATCAATGCCATCGGCCACGGTCTTTAGTTCCGTGAGCCATCGCTTGAAGCGCAGGAATCGCATGCCGCCGCCTTCGAAGCGTTGCGGACGGAAGCACTCGCTGCCGCTGGTGACACTGCCGTCGCTGCCGCGCAGCGCCCAGCCGGTGGTGGTGCCCAAGTCGAGGGCGAGGATGGTCGTGATCATGATTGAAGTCCTGGTTTCGGTTCGGACTGACGCATCGGACGGATCACATCGAAACTTCCATGGGGTGTGCGCACGCGCACACGCGCGGGAGGAGTTACGACGTAGTCCGTCAAATCCGTCAGTCGGGTGTGTCTGCATGGCGGTCAGTTGTCGGCGTATGGGGTGTAGGCGGGCGTGGGCGGGTGCTTGAGGCCCACACCACGAAAACCACGCAGACCCGTCGAGTTGCGCCACTTCTCGACGCCACGGGTGATGAGCAGATCGGAGAACCGTTTCTGCGAGCCTATGAACTCGCCAGCGGAGTCCGCCCATTGCTTCCAGTCGTTGAACAGTTCGGCGGTCAGCGACTTGGCGTTGACCTCGCACACGCAGCGTTCGTCGAGCCAGCGACCCAGTGCATCCTCGGCCTCGAAATACTCCTCGGTCGCTTCGAGCACCTGCTGCGGCGGATCGAGCCGACCCAGACGCTGCCAGTCCAGACAGCCCTGTACCGCCCACGCCAAGACGCCGTCGCGTTCGGCCAGCAGCTTCTGCTGCAGATGCTTGTCGCGGCGCTCAGCTGGTACGGTGATCGTGAACGGGATCAAGTGCAGCCGCCGCTTCATCGCCTCGTCGATGTTGCGAATGGCGGGCTTGTGGTTGCCCGCCACGACGAGCTTGAACTGCGGGAAGAACTCGAAGAAGTCCTGCCGCATGAAGCGCGCGGAGATCTTGTCGCCACCGGTGAGATTCTTGACCTTGGATTCGGCCCAGCGACGCCCTTGCTCCGTCTCGATGGCGGACACGAAGCGTGCACCGCGCAGGCCTGCCATGTCGGTCGGGTGCCGGTCGGTGCGCGTTTCCATGAAGGTGTCCATCGGCGCGTTGGTCGCGTAATCGCCGAGGATCGTGGCCAGCGTGTTGACGAACACCGACTTGCCGTTAGCGCCCGTGCCGTAAAGGAAGAACAACGCATGCTCCTGCGTCGAGCCGGTGAGCGTGTAGCCGGACATCCGTTGCAGGTAGGCCTGCAGCTCGGCATCACCGCCAGTGATCTCGACGAGGAACTGCCGCCAGGTCGGACAGTCGCCTCCCGGCGTAGCTGTGGTGATCTTGGTCATCCGGTCAGCGCGATCGTGCGGGCGCTGCCTGCCTGTCTTGAGATCGACCACGCCGCCTGCCGTGTTGAGCAGCCACGGGTCGGCGTCCCATTCGGCGGTGGTTGCCGCATGCCTGCGATCCGCGCGCGCCAGCCGTTCCACACCTCCGACCGTGCCGGAGGTGGCGAGCTTGGCGGCGATCTTCGGGTTGTCGGCGTGGACGGCGGCGTGGCGGCAGACGCTGCGGATCAGGTCGGTGGCCGCCAGCGTGTCCTCGGTGCGCCAGCGGTGGCCATCCCACACCAGCCAGCGGCCCCACGCAGCCACGTAGCGCCAGTCGCGGTGGTAGCGCCGGGTGAAGGCCAGCGCCAACGCATCCTCGGTGCCCCACACCGATTCGTCGTTGCTAACGACCGGTTCGGCGTCCTCGTCGATGTCGTGCATCTGGAGGCGCGGGCCGTGGGCGAGGAAGGACGCGACGTCGAAACCCTCGGCCACAGCGTCCGCCGCATCCCAGCCGTCCGCTGCCTCCTCGGGCGGGTACAGGACGTGGCAAGTCTTCGCGCCCGCCGACAGGATGGCCTGCGCCGCTTGCGTCGCGTACTCCCAACCCGGCTTGTCGCGGTCAGGCCAGATGAGCACAGCCTTGCCCGACAGCGGAGACCAGTCGGTTTTCTCCACCGGTGCGTTCGCACCGTGCATCGCCGTGGTGGCGACGATGCCGGTGTCGATCAACGACTGCGCGCATTTTTCTCCCTCGACCAAGACCACTTGTGCGGCCCCGGTTACGCCCGGCTGGTTGTAGAGCGGGCGCGGATCGGGAGGAGCCATCTTGCGGCGGCGAGCGTCCCACGGGCGGAATTCCTTCTTGCGGCCGGGCGGGTCGTAGCGGTAGACGACGGCGATCAGCTTGCCGGAGGCGTCGAGGTAATCCCACTTCGCGGTAGCCGGGCCGAGATCATCGACGGGTGGCACCGATTTCGATTTGCGTGCCGGTGCCGCAGGTGCGCGGCCAACCAGTTCGGTCGCAGCGTCGAGCACACGTGGGAAGTCGGCATGCGCATCAAGGCCCAGGTGCACGGCGATCAGCGCAAAGATGTCACCGCCGTCGCCGGAGGCGCGATCGGTCCACAAGCCCGCCTTGCCTCCGTCGAGCACGATCTCAAGGCTGTCGCCGGGACTGCCGAGCACGTCGCCGACGAGGAATTTTCCGCCCCGTTTCTTGCCTGCGGGGAACAGCGTGGCCAGCACCGCCTCCAGTCGGGCGAGCAGTTCGGCGCGGATCGCTTCGCGTTCGGCGTCGAGGTCGCGAGTAAGGGGGGGTGGCGTGTCGTTGAAATCAAGCATCCGCGACCTCCTCACCGGATACTTGCTGCGCGACGATCCACGCCTCCAGTTCGTTGGGCTTGAAGCGAACGAGCTTGCCGACACGGTAGTGCGGAATGCGGCGCTGCTGGCGTTCCTTGGCCTGCGAGAGCCAGTACGACGGCAGGTTGAACATCAGCGCGGCTTGGCGCGCGTCGATCAATTGCTCGCCGAGCACCTGATTCAAGGGTGTGCGGTTCATGTCGTTGTTCTCCAGCAGCGGTCTTGCCACGCGCACATCCGGCACTCGAAGTGGGTCGAGGCACTGAAGGCGCGCGGCAGAAGCTCTCCCGCCTCGGTGGCCGTGATGACTTTCGCCGCCCGATCTGACATGCGCTGCGCCAGCGCCGCGTCAAAGGGCACGGCCTCGGTGTAGATCTCCATCGTGTCGGCGTTGAGCGCCGTAAAAATCGCCGGATGCTCGTGCAGTTCGAGATAGGCTTGGTAGATCGCCACTTGCGCGGCGTAGACGGGCTTGGCCACGGCGAGGCGGTTTTTCTCCAGCTCGCGCCAGGACTTGTTGCCCAGGCACTTGTTCTCCCAGAGCGCGGGACAGGCGAAGCCCTCCGGCCCACCGACGATGACGCCGTCGATGTGGCCCTGCAGGCGGCCATCAGCCACCGAGAAGCCGAACTGCTCGCCATCGGCGTTGCGGGTGCGCAGGTCGAAGCCCGCGTCCCGCAGCCACGCGACCATGCAGTCCTCCATGACATGACCGCGCTCGAAGATGCGCAGCATCCGGCCCGGGGTGTCGCGCCCGTGGTCGGTGGGTGCCTTGGCGTACTCGAACTGCAGCGCGCGCTCGCAGGCCACGCCGAGACGGGATGCACCGAGGTACTGGCGCTCGGACTGGCGGGCGCGGGCCTGCTGCATCCCTGTGTCGACCAGGGCGGTGACCTGGCCCGAGATGCTCGATGTGGAATTGAAGTCGATCATGGCTTCCTCCCCTTCGGCTCTTCCCAAGGCAGGTCGTCCTCCATATCGGCGAACGGATTGGCAGTACTCGGCGTCATGGGATCAGGCGTGGGCGTCATGCCGCGCACCGGCGGATACTTGCTTGCCTCGTGGTGCGCGACCATCGCGTCCGTCCAGCAGGTGACGATGGCGTCGATCACCTGCAGCGCCTCGGCTTCGGAGTAGTCGCCCAGCGGCTTGGTAAAGCCGATCTCGCCCGCCGCCTCGCCGAAGGCCTTAAGGCACGCCTTCATAGCGGCCAGTTCGACATCAGACGGATCGATCATGGCGACCTCCTTGATGTCGACACGACCTTCCTTGACCCGCAGCCAGTTGCCATACATCGCGTGAAACGCGTTCTGGCAGCGTTGCGAGCAGAACACCCAGTCGATGGGATAGCGCCGGGGATTTCCGACACCGTGACGGTTGTCGGTGTGGCCGAATCCCCGGGCCTGTCGTTTGCAGACCCAGCATTTCATTGCTCCCTCACTGAGCCCAGGACGGTTTGCCCGTCACTGGCGCGCGTTGCGGGGTGGGAGCTGCGTAGGCAGGCGCCGCTTGCGCCGGAGCGCCGGAGGTGCCACCACCCGGATTGGCCTTCGGCACGCCTTTCAACTTGGCGTAGTCGGGGTGGTCGGGCTCGACTGCCAGCTTGACCACGTTGCGGTCTTGGCCCTTGGCGTCCTTCTCGATGTCGACGCGCGCCAAGAACTCCAGGCCATCCAGTTCGGCGAAGCCATTGATACGGCGCGCGGCGGCGGCCTGTGGGCTGTTGTCCTGCGGGTGGACGTTGCGGGCGCTGTTGAGCGCAGCGCGGATGAAGCTGCGCCCCATCTGGCCCCAGGTCGGGCCCTTCTTGGAGAGCAGGCCGATGTTCGACCACATCTTTCGTTTGGCATGGTCGCCAGCGGTGACCACGAATTCGGCGGCCAGATAGATGGAACCGGTCTCGAAGGACTCGGTGGCGTAGCCGCCGCCCCAGCCTCGCGCGGGATCGTCGTAGCCACCGGGCTTGATGGTCATGCGCACCGCGACAGTGGTGCCCTTGGGGATCAGATCGAAGCCGGATTGCTGGGCGTCGGCGTCGTTGAAGTCATTCCATGCGGTCATTGCGATTACTCCTGAGATTCGGTCTGTGCGGGGGCGGTCGAGGCGGCGGGCATGGCAGATGCGCCCGCGCACTTGGCGATCAGCGCGCCGAGATGCGGCGGCTCCAGCAGGTCGAGGCGACCGCTGCGGTCTTTGGCCGGAAAGCCGTAGGGATTGACGGTGTGCGTGACGAAGGCGCGGTAGGCGCTGCCGTCCTCGGCCTTGATCTCGGCCAGCGTCACGACCTCGTCGACGATGCCGGGCAGCTCCAGGCTGGTCTTGCTGCCTTCGATCTGCGGCACGAACACCTTGCGGTTGTAGTCATCGAGGCGTTCGTCGAGGATGGCCACGAACACCACGTTCTTGCCGCGTGCGTGCTGCAGGTGGGTCAACGCGGCGATCATTTCCTGGCCAAGCAGTCCGTAGGCCGCGCGCAGATCGGGTTTGCCGGAGCGGTCGCTGGTTGCACCGGGCTGTGTCTTGCACCACGCGAAGCACTGGCGCGACAACTGCGTGATCGAGTCGAGGAAGAAGGTCCGGTAGCGGTCGAGCTGCGTCGCGTCGCCGAACTTCTCGATGACGTGGTCGTAGTGCGCCTGCGAGAAGGCTGACTCCGGCGGCAGCGACTTGTCCGGGCCCGCGAGGAACACGAAGAAGTCGCGGCTCTCGGGCCACGATGCCGGTCGGATGGTGTCGCCCGGCCAGTCGGCCACTGCCAAGTCCCCGGCCTCGATGTCGAGGAAAAGCGTGGTGGCAGGATCGAGGTCTTTGAGCCGGGTGGTCTTGCCGATGCCGGACTTGCCGAGCATCAGCAGCTTGACGCCCTTGCGCTCGGCCATGCGCTGCTTCGCGGAGATGATGGGGAGGCTCATCACGCGGCCTCCTTCAACTGCTCGGCGACGGCGGGATTCCAGAGAATCTGGTAGCCACTGTGGCCGTTGCGCGAGTACGGCATAGCCTCGGCCCACGCCTCACCGGCCTCGGTCAGCTCCCATTCGTCGCGCTCGTTGCGGAACTGAAAGCCGCCTGCCGCCAGCATCTGGTTCGTGGCCTTCGCCGAGCGGTTGAGCAGTTTGCCGAGCTGCGTGGCGTTCAGGGCGCAGATCGGTTCGTTGGCCGATGGCAGCGCGCGGCGCAGCACCTCGGTGGTGATGCCCGTGTTCTCCTGAATGCAGGTCAGCGTCGCCGCCGCCGCGATGCCCGGTTTCACGCCCGGCACCTTCGCCACGGCCTTACCGATCAGCAGGATCGCGGAAACCCGGTCGTGGGTCGGCGCGGGCAAGGTCGCCAGTGCGCCGGGCACGGTGTAGCCGCCGGTCTTGCGGATCGCGGGCAGCACCTCGCTGGTCACCCAGCGCTTGAAACGCTTGGCGGCGTCCTTGGTACTGCCGAGGATCAGGGCGTAGAGGCCCGATTCGTTGACGTGGTTCTGGCGCTGACGGCCACCCGCCGTGAGGGTCTCCAGTTTCTGGAGATCCTCGGCATCGACGTGCGTCTTGATCGCCTGAGACGGATTGCCCATTTCCAGGGCATCGCAGACATCGGTGGCGTTGAACCACGGCTGCCCCTGATCATCGACCTGGACGCGCACGGCGTGCGCTTCGAACTGGAAGGGAATGATCGCGCTCATGATCAGCCCTCCCACGACACGTCGGCGATGCGGTCCGCCCCACGCGCGGCGCGCTTGCGCACCTCCGTGTGGAGTTCTTCCAGCGCGGTACGGCGGCGGCCGAGCGCCAGCGATTCCGCGTTGGCCGTCTGGATGGCGAAGGCCAGTTCGTCGACCGTGGCGGCATCGAGCGGGACAACGACGTCCTGGCCGTCCGCGCGGCGATACCGGATTTCGTCGGGAAGGTGTTCACCGTAGATGGACGGCAGCTGCTGGCGCAGCGAGGCGATGAGATTGGTGCTCATGGTCATTACTCCGAATCAAGGGAAAGGGTGAAAGACGGCTTGCCGGAATCCACGGTGCGGGCGGCGGCGAACTGCTGTTGCAGCGCCGGGGGCCAATTCGTGAAGCGGGATTCGGAGACGGACAGCTTGATGTCGAGGTAGCCCTCGACCTTCTCGCCCGAAGCCACGATGCGCTCGGCGATTTCGGACAGTTGCTTCTGATCCCAGCTGACCTTCTTGGGCAGCTCGAACTTGAGGTGCAGCGGGCCATCGCTGATGTGGGCGGCACCGAAGTCGCGGCCGGATTCACGCAGCGCCGTGCGCGCCTGCTCGCCGTAGGCGGCGTCGAGCGCCGCGTCGAACTTGGTGCGCGTCTTCTTGAGCCAGTCGAGGGCCTCGTCGAGGTTCCTGTCGATCTCGGCCTTCTGCGTGGCGGGCAGTGCGGCCAACTGGCCGATGGACATCGCGGCGATGTCGGCGGGAAAGAGGGTGATGTCGTTCATGGCATCGCTCCTCAGACCGCCGCGCGCTCGGACGTCGAGTCGTGCAGCGCCTCGCGCTCGAACTGGATGACCGCGTCTACGGGGTAGCCGACGCGCTTCGACAGCTTCAGGTAGCGCGGGCCGCGACCTTCGCTGCGCCAGCGCTGCAAAGTCTTGGGGCTGACGCCCCAACGTTGCGCGAGCTCGTTTTCGTTGAGCACCCGGCGATCACCGGGTGACATGGTGTTGATCGCCTGCTGGGGCGACCGGGGAATGCTGCTGGTTGGTGTCTGCATGGAATGCTCCTGTGACGTTGTTGGGGAACAGATGTCATTCCAAACTCCGGGTGGCGAACCTTTAAGGGACGCAATGGCGAACCACGCGGAAACTTCGGGTTCGCCAATCCGCCAGCTCCCGCCCAAAAGCAGACGGCGAGCACATGGCTCGCCGTCATCGGGGAAGTCGGGGATGAAAGGGTCAGGCGTCGGGGAAGCCGAGCAGCCGACGCTGCTCGCCCCAGTCGCGCGGCAGCAGGTCTTCGCGGCCACGCAGCGTGTGTAGGTTCAGCTGCCGGGGCTGGCGACCTTCGAAAATTGCCTCGACGATGTCCGGGGCCAGCATGGTCATCCGGAGCACCTCGGCCGCCCAACCCGGTTCCAGTTTCAGCGCTCGTGCAAGATCCGAGGTTGTCGGATAGGTGCCGTCGTCGATCAGCCGCTTCCAGTAGAACGCCTTGCCGAGCGTCTTGATCATCGGTACGTCGAAGCCGCCCGTCGCAGCGGCGGCGTCGGGCGTGGGCGGAATCAGCAACTTGCGGTTCTGGCGGCGCTTGATGGTCAGCGGCACCAGCGTGACGCGCTGCCCATCGCTGACATAGCTGCGGGCATCGACTCCGACCTCGATGTGGACTGTGCGTTTGCGCGGGTTCACCGAGGTGGTCATGCCAGTGCCTCCTCAGGGTGCTCACGGGCTTCCTCGACCAGCGGATGCGCGCTGATGTCGGCACGGAACCCAATCCAACCGTCCTCGCGCCAGACGATATCCAGTCCATGCCCGTGCAACTGCACCCGCTCGATCAGCAGTCGTGTGATGCGTTGCTGTTCGGCGGGGAATAACTGCGCCCACACGTCGCCGATGCGCTGCATCGCCACCACCACCTGCGCTTCGTCGAGCGTGCTACCTGCGGGGTGCTGCTGGCAGGCTCGCCAGACCGCGATCAGTATCTGGGGAGCCGAGAGTGCCGCGTGGATTTGCGCCAGCACCGCGTTCTCGATTTCGGCGGCGGGCACATGACCCACGTCCGGCGTACCGGGCGACAGGCTCGCGCCCGCGTTTCGCCGCTTGTGCAGGTACGGGACGTAGTAGCGGTATTGCCGTCCGTTCTTCTTCTTGACGAAGGAGTGCAGCATGCGTTGCCCGTCGGGCGCGAACAGCAGACCCGCCAGCAGTGCCGGATGCTTGGCGGCGTGCTCGCGTGGCGCTTGCTTGCGTCGTTCGATGAAGGCATATACAGCGTCCCATAGGGCCGGGGCGACGATGGCCTCGTGCTGACCCGGATACCACTGCTCGTTGTGAGAAATTTCGCCGAGGTAGATACGGTTGCGCAGCATCGTGAAGAGGTACTGCTGGTCGATGGTGCGGCCCGAGCGTTCGCGCCCGGTCTGCGTCACCCACGCCTTGGTGGTGTGGCCTTCGATGACCAGTTCGCGCACGAGCCGCGCCGCCGAGCCATGCTCGCCGTAGCGCCTGAATATGTCGCGCACCAATGCCGCCTCGCGTTCGTTGACGACGAGCTTGCGCTCGACCACGTCATAGCCCAGGGGCGGCACGCCGCCCATCCACATGCCCTTGGCCTTGCTGGCGGCGATCTTGTCGCGGATGCGCTCGCCGGTGACTTCGCGCTCGAACTGTGCGAAGGACAGCAGGATGTTGAGCGTCAGCCGTCCCATCGAGGTCGTGGTGTTGAACTGCTGTGTGACCGAGACGAAGGACACGCCGTTGCGGTCGAACACCTCCACCAGCTTGGCGAAATCTGGCAGGCTGCGTGTGAGGCGGTCGATCTTGTAGACGACCACGGTGTCGATCTTCCCGGCTTCGATGTCGACCATCAGGCGGCGCAAGGCGGGACGATCCATGTTGCCGCCGGAGTAGCCGCCATCGTCGTAGCCGTCGCCGACGGCGATCCAGCCTTCGTGCCGTTGGCTGGCGATGAAGGCGAGGCCTGCGTCGCGCTGGGCTTCGAGACTGTTGTATTCCTGATCCAGCCCTTCGTCGGTGGATTTGCGGGTGTAGACGGCGCAGCGCTTCTTCGGCGTGATGCTTTGGCTGCCCGAGGGCAGCGGATTGGCGCGCGGCGACCTCATGCCATCACCTTCTTCGATGCCGGCGACTTGAGGCCGAAGAACACAGGGCCCGACCAGTGGCTGCCCGTGATGTGGCCCGCAATCGCGGACAGGCTCTTGAAGCGTTGCCCTTGGTATTCGAAATCGTTCGAGCCGCGCACCAGCACGCGATGCTCGACGTCGTCGTAGATGCGCGTGAGGATGGTGCCGGGCAGCAGGCGCTGGCTGTCGCTGCGCAGTTGCTTGGGCAGTATGCCGGTTTCGCCGACTTCCTCGAGCTTCTTGCGCAGCGAGGGTCTCAGGCCACCGAAGGCACGTTCCTGAATCCTGTAGGCCAGTCGGCTCTCCAGCCAAGTGCGATGGTGATGGCCGGGGCGCTCATCAAAATGGTCATCCCAGAGCGCCCAGAGGTCGTCCATCGAAAGATGGGGAAGAGCCGCGACACGTGCGGCGACCGAGGTAGTGGATGGTTGTGCGTGTGCCGTCATGGGCGAACTCCTTTGTTGTGATCGGGGTTCGCATTCACGCGCTGTTGGCCGGGGAAGCCAAGGCGAACGCACTCGCTGTTTTCGATAGTGTCGCGCGACGGACGCGCGCGCAGGCGCAGGAGTGCAGCGGCCAGCAGGTCGGCGATTTCCTGCTGCGCGTGTCGAGGGAGGTCAGACGGCGGGAAAATGGAAATGGGTTCGATTTCTGTCATGGCAAGCGTTCCGATGGAAAACGCTGCTCATGCTAGAAACCGAGGGCACTTCGCGTAACGTGATTTAGCGGGAGTGCGCGGGTTCGGCGCAGTCCGGGTTGGTCTGCAAATCAGTGGCTGCGGATAGCCTTGATGATCGACTGGACCTTCACTGCCAGAATTGCCTTCGACTCGGCGTGATGTTCAATCAAAATTCCGGCAAGCCTGGGTGTGAACTGAGCAGACGGTGAAAGCGATTGCAGGTCGATTCGCCCAAGGTCAACCAGAACCCCACCGCTAGCTCCGTGGGGAGTGATTGAATCCGTAGTCTCGCCAGTGAAGGCTTTCGATTTTTTTGCGAACTTCAACAGCAAGTGCATGTCTTGAGAAGCTCCGACAGCGTCGAAAACTTTCGCGTCCGTGTGAGTAGTGGAGCTGTAGGCCCATGCCTTTCCACGCACATGAGTTCCGGTGACGGAAATCGGCTTCGGCTTATTGCGTGATGCCGGATATCCCAAGGCCATGAAGCATCTTCCATCCAGAGATCCTCTGTTTTGGGAGATGTCATTGGCATCTATGAACGCATCGACGCCGAGACGATTGGAAAAATCATCGGGCAACTCCATGAATGCGAAGTCAAATTTGTCATCGGCTCTGCCTGATGCTGGGGCCTTCGTTACTCCTGCTATTCCCGTGATCTGTTCCAGCGCATTGCTGCCAGCCACATACAGGGTGGATTGCTGATTCAAGTCGAGAACGTGGGCGGCAGTGACGAAATACCGCTTGCCATCGACGCGAAACAAGAACGAGCTGCCGATCGCTTCAGCGGTACCCGATACCGTGGCCCAGTAGACAGGACGAACTGAGGGAAAGAATCTGGCCTGCGCTTGGCCGGTTCTTTCCTTGATCCAAGCGCGCACCGCTTCGCCTTGAGAAATGATCAATCCTGTCACCGTCGGTCGTCCAAGGGCCGTAGCATCAGCGAACCGGCAACTGCCCGTTCGACGCGAACTGATCAAAGCTGTCGAAGCTGTCCTCGTCCTGCCACGACCGATCCCATGAGCGCGGCTCGGCGCTTTCGAGCAGGAGCAGCGTGAGGACACGATCACGCGCGCCGAAGGTGTGCTTGAACTCACGCAGATTCATGTGCTGCGCTTCCTCGGGGCACCAGATCGCAGCAGACATCTCTGTGCCGTCCCATTCTTGCGCGATGCTGGCGTCAGCGGCCAGCGTGCCCGGCATTGGTTCCGCCGGATCGCCGTTGCGTCGAATGCGCGCCCGCGTTCTCCTCGCGCTGCTGCTGCGCCACTCGTACTTCACGTAGCCGTTGTCCCAGTAGACAAGGATGGCGCGTTCCGTCGTGAACTTGATGTAGCGGATGCACAGCGCCTCCAGCGAGACTTGGAAACGCTTGGCGATGTCGCCGAGGACACGAAAGTCGATGCGTTGGTTGGAAATACACGCGCGCAGCAGATCGCCGGGCATCAGCAAATTGCTGGCAAAGTCATCGGCTTCCCGTTCGATGTCGCGGAGCGTATCGATGCCGGTGTGGACGCTTTGCTTGTCGCAGTTGAAGTTCTGCTGCTGACCGCGATGCAGGATGAAGTGGCCCAGCTCGTGGGCGATGGTGAAGCGTTGACGTTCGGGACGCGATTTGCCGTTGTAGGCGATGCCCCACACCTTGTGGTCACTGGGATCGCGCGCCAGCATCCCCTCGAAGGCATCGTCGTTGAATTGCACCGGTTCCCTGATCTCCCGAACGCCGGTGCCGTAGGGCGTGCTCGGCAGCATCTGCCGGACGACTTCCAGATCGATAGCGTCAGGCACGCCCTCGTCGCGGTACCACGCCCGCAGCCACTTGATGACGTGGCTGGCGGCAATCGAACCTGTGAGGGCCTGCGCTGCGCTCAATCTTCATTCCCCGCTCTTGCGCGAAAACATGATCTTCAGGACGTCTTGATAGTGCTTCTTCTCTTCCTCGGTCATCCCCGCGTACTCGCGGAAGAAGGCCACGTCCTCTGGGCTGGCCTGGGGAACCTGCTGGATGGGTTCGCCCATCACGTCCTCCATCGTCACGCCCAGCACCTTGGCGATGGCCTGAATCCGTTCTGCGGACGGGCGCTGCCCGTCTTTCATTTCCAGTTCCCAGATGTACGCCTTGGTGCAGCCAACCGCGTCGGCGACCTGCTGCAGGGTCAACTTCTTCGCCTCGCGCAAGCGTCGCAGGCGTGCTCCGAACGCCGAAGCCATGGCGATGCTCCTTTGGAAAACAGTCAGTGAATGAAATCAAGACCGACAGTATAGCCACGAGATACATAAAAGGTCTAGATGTGCCCCGTTGATTGACAAGCGGAAATCCGAGGTTCAGAATCGCACCTGTATCTCGTGGCTTTACTTTCATGGGATTCATGTTCAGTAACCTGTCGCTGGCCCGTGCAGCCCGTACATCGGTCGCAGACCTCCGACGCCGATCCAGAAAGGACGAACAAGATGAAGAAAACCTTTGTCGACGTGATGCTCGAGCTGCCGGTGGATGCCACGCTGCGCGACTTCCTGACCTCACATGGCCTGCCCGTGCCGGATGGGTTCGCGTGGGACGACACGCCGGAGACCAGCCAGTTCTTGGTGGAGGCGGTCAAGGTCTGGCCGGACACCGCCGCCCGAGACCAGATGACCGCCAACCTCATGGCCAGTGTCCAGTTGGGCGACGCGGCGGGCAAGCAGGCGATGTTCGAGGCCGTGGTGGCTGACGGTGCCGCGCTGGCGGGCCTGACGCTCTGCAGCAGCGACGTCCATCGCTCGTTCTGGCTGTACGTCAACCACCCGGCGCTGTTCGAGCGCGCCTACGACTTCAGCTTTTGGGAGCATCACGGGCAGCAAACCCAGCAATACGATCTGGGCCTGAAGCACCAGCCGAACGGTTCGGACACCAACCTGGCCGCGCTGCGCCACGCCATCTCGGCGTTCTACAAGCGCGAAATGCAGTGCGGCGACAGCAGCGTGGCGCATCTGGTCGAACGCAGCCCCGGCGTGTTCCTGCTCACCGTCCACGTCAAGGACATGGCCATGCTGCGGCTGGAGTTCGAAGGCTCGGCCCTGAAGCGCCGCGTCGGCAATCCCAACATCCACATGGTGCTGGAGTACGCCAAGACCACCGGCGTCGTGCGCACGCTGGTGCGCGGCGGCCAGAAGTACCAGCAGATGCTGGTCGAGGCCTTCGCCGAGCATGTGCTGGGCGTCAAGGCGAGCGCGAGCCGCATCAAGTCGCCGACCTTGGATTTGTCGATGCTGCGCACCGGCTTCGACGTGCCGGAGGCGTTCGAGGATGGTTTCTCGATGGTGCAACTCAAGGCGCTCACGCTCCTTAGCCCCGACACCGCACTGAAGATCGAATGCACCGCGATGCAGTCCAGCCAGCAACGCTCGGTACACGAGCTGCTGAAGGAGAAGCTGCCCGGCCCGCTGGAAGGCCAGTGGGCGGTGACGGCGGCACAGGTCAATCTCTACTATCCGCCCGAGCCGGGCCGCACGCGCGCCAAGGTGGTCACCATCGAAGTGACCAGCAAGGGGCGTCTGAACCTGCACAAGTTCGACGCCAAGGTGCAGGCGCAGTTGGAAGGCTATCTGGTCGCGGTGGGCATCTTGCAGAAGGGCCAGACTCTGAGCGCGCAGGAGATGCCGCCGGAAGCGGACGCGATCAGTTCGACGTCGGTGTTCGAGGATTGATCGGTGGCGGCGCATGACGCTTGGGCCTTGATCTGCCGCCTGTTCGCGGGCGGCTCGCCGGTGCTGCGCACCACGCTGTCGCCGCGTGACGTTGCTGTGCTGCCCGTCCTCGGCAAGGCGGTCAAGCCAACGGTCGTGGATCAGTCGTTCGTGCTCTGTCCGCACTGCCAGCAGCATCGGGTGCAGGTCTGGGGCGACGGGCGTGGCGGACGGATGTGCCGTTGCCCGGACTGCGGGCCGGTAACCGTCGAGGCAGCCGATGGTGTGGCGTTGGCCTTGGACGAGGACTGGCTGCGCACGAAGATGCGCGTCGCGCTCGGCATCGAAAGCCGGGACGGTATCGATGTCCTCGGCGACGGCGTGTGGCGGCTCGGCGATGCCCGGCGGTCGCCCGTCCTACTGTCCCGCGACCTGACGCGGGTGCTGCAAGAACCGGCGCTGCTGGAGCGGGTCCGCGTTGCCGGTGGCGATGTCCGGGTGGTCACGCCGAGGCCGCGAACGACGCGCGGAGCGCCATTCGGCGCGGGCGTGGAATGGCTGGCGCTGGAAGAACGCTTCACGTTCTATGGTGGCGGGATTACGTTCATCGCCGCGCCGCCGTCCACGATTCCAGCGGTCGTCGATCCGGCCAAACCCGTCAATGGGCCGTTCTCGGCGGACTTCAAGTGGGCGACGCTGCCGGACGGCGATGGCACGCCGATTCGATTCACCGACGGTCAGGCCAAAGTGTTCGAGGCGCTGTGGTCGTTCAAGGGCGAAGCCACAACGGCGGACCGGATCATGCAACGCGCGGGCTTGGACAGCGCCAAGCCGAGTGACCTGTTCAAGATCAAGTCGAAGGACAAAGGCAAGCCAGAACCTGTGGCGCAGCACGCGGCCTACGGCGCGCTCGTGGCCACGCAGCAACGCGCAGGGTTGTATTCGATGCCGTGCGCGGCGGGCGCGTTGGCGTCCTCCCCACACCAGACATCAGGAAAGGGGGAGACCTTCATGGCATGAGTTCCATCCCTGAAGCGCCAAGGCTCGCGCCGACTTCAAGAGCCTGCCCTTTTCAATTTTTGGAGCATTTGCAATGAGCAGAAAAAACCAATGGGTCGTACCCGTCAACGGCGGTGAACAGTGGGGTGTGCGTGGTGAAGGCAACGACCGCCTCACCTCCGTCCACGACACGCAGCAACAGGCGATTGACCGCGCGCGGGACATCGCCATCAACCAACAGAGCGAGATGCTCATCCAAGGGCGTGACGGCCAGATCCGTGAGCGCAACAGCTACGGTCATGATCCGTTCCCGCCCAAGGGCTGACGTTGGGGCTGGCCTCGCGGGTTTGCACGGGCAGTGTGGAGCAGCAAACCCGCGAGCCAACCATTCCCATCGGCACATGCACAAGCCATTGACGAAGAAGGCCGCCTGCGTGTGCCACTGCGAAGAAGTTGGCGCAGGTTTCGAGAGAAGATAGGGCGGAAGAGGGGCGAACTGGGCGCGTCATGCCGCCCATGCCCGACACGGTTGGCACACGCAGAACGGCCCGGAAGCCCGCGTGGTGTGCGGAAGCTGCAAATGAAAACGCCCAACCGAGAACGGTTGGGCGCTGAATTTTGGTGGAGCGGAGGAGGATCGAACTCCCGACCTTCGCATTGCGAACGCGACGCTCTCCCAGCTGAGCTACCGCCCCACGTGAGCGGCGCATATTAGCAGCGGTGGGTGGTGGTGCCAAGCCCTCCGATGATGATTCAGCCGGGCAGCAGAGCGGGCAGGCGCTCGTGCAGCACCTCGCGGCGCCAGCCGTCGAGGAAGTCCGGCCACTGCCGGGTGACCACGTAGTCCTCCAGCACCTTGCGCGGGCAGAGCAGGCCGGCGGGCAGGTCGAGCGCGGCGGCGGTGGTGTCGATGAGGGTTTTCATGGTGCCCAGCGCCTGCTTGGCCGCGCCTTGCGGGTGGGCGGGAATGGGCGCGGTGGCGGCGATGTCGTCTTCGCCGATGGGCGCGGCGAGCAGGGCGAACAGCTCGCTGCGCTGGGCGCTGCGCAGGGCGCGTTGGCCGCGTGCGCGTTGTTCGAGTTCGGCGAGGCTGGTGGGCGGTTCGTGGGCAAGGCTGAGCGCGAGAGCATCGTCCAGCAGCCAGGGGCGCGGGCGGTTCAGCGTGCGTGCGCTGCGGTCGCGCCAGCGGAGGATGCGGCGCAGCCGGGCTTGTTGCGCGCTCGCCCACTCGGCGGCGCCGCGCAGGGCGCGTTGCGGTTGCGGGTCGCCGTCGCGATGGCTGGCGCGCTGCTTGAGGCGGGCGCAGTCTTCGGCGAACCAGTCGAAGCGGTCGCGCTGGCGCAGGCGTGCGGTGAGCTGCTGGTGGATGGATTCGAGGTAGACCACGTCGAGCGTGGCGTAGCTGCGCTGTGAGGCGGTGAGCGGGCGCTGCATCCAGTCCGAACGCGTCTCGCCCTTGTCCAGCTCGTCGCCGCACAGCTCCAGCACCAGCGCGCGGTAGCTGATGCCCAGCCCCATGCCGGCGAAGGCGGCGGCGATCTGGGTGTCGAACAACGTGCCGGGGCCGTCGGGCAGGAAGGGGGCGAGGGTTTCCAGGTCTTCGCCGGCGCTGTGCATCACGGTGACGGTTCCGCCGGCGCCCAGCACGGGCTGCAGGGCATCGTCGATGGCGAAGGCCAGCGGGTCGACCAGCGCATGGCGGCCGGCACAGCCCAGCTGCAGCAGGGCCAACTGCGGGTGGAAAGTGTCGCGGCGCATGAACTCGGTATCCAGACCCACCACGGCGCTGGCCGGTGTCGCGCGCAGCCAGCCGTCGAGTGTGGCGCGGTCGGTGATCCAGTCGGCGGTGGTGTCGGGCAAGGGCATGCGGTTTCCTCGATAATCGGCGGGCGTGGATTGCCCTGTGTTACTTGGTGCCATAAGGTGACCGCGCACGATAACAGGCCGATCAGGGAACGCCCAAGCATGCCCAGCAATGCCACGCTGCAACGCCAACGCATGCTGGGCGGCATGATCGGCATCGCGCTGCTGGCGTTTGGGCTGGGGTATCACTTTTTTCCTGGCCTGTTCCATGCGGCGCCGGTCGAGGCGGTGCGGCCGGATGGGGTGGTGCCGGTGGTGGCCGTGCCCGGCAGTGTGCCGGCAGCCGCTACGGTGGCCGACGAGGAGCGCAACGCCGGGCCGCCGTTGACGCTCGCGCCCACCGCGGTGATGGCTGCGCGGTTGAGTCGTGAACATGCCCAGTTGCCCCGGCAGCTGACGCCCGATCCGCCGAAGTTGCGGGTGCTGCTGGAGCGTGCGGGCAAGGCGCTCGCCGCCGGCCGTCTCGATGGCGACAAGGACGGCGCCGTCGCGCTGTATCTGCAGGCGGCGAAGGAGAAACCCGACAGCCGGCGCGCGGCGCAGGGCGTGATCGACGTGCGTGCGCGGCTGGTGGTGCAGGCCGGGCGCGAGATCGCGCTGGGCAATGCCGAGGAGGCCAGCGCGCAGCTGGCCTTGCTGCGCCGGTTGCCTGGCAGCGCGGACGAACTGGCACGGCTTGCGGCGGGCTTGCAGACGCTGGATGCGGTGCGCCCCCTCTTGGCCAGGGCCGCCGGCTTGCTGCGCAGGGGCAGGGCCGATCAGCCGGTGGGTGGCAGTGCGCTGGACGTCTATCGCCAAGTGCAGCAGCTCGATCCGCAAAACGCCGTGGCCGAGCAGGGCATCCTCGATGTGCAGCACGCAGTGCTGGATCGCGCGCTGGCGGCGGTGGCGAAGAACGACTTCGCCACGGCGGAAAAGGTGCTGGCAGAGGCGCGGGCGATCCGTCCCGGCGCGCAGCAGTTGCATGAGGTGCGCCAGCGCGTGGAGGGCATGCGCACGGCGCGCGCGCAGGGCGTGCTGGCGCAGGCGCAGTCGGCGCTGGACGCGGGCAACCTCGCGCTGGCGCAGCAATTGGCCGCGCAGGCGCGCGGCATCGATGCCGCGCTTCCTGGCCTGGCGGTGTTCGCGGTGGATCTGGCTGACGCCCGGCTCTACGCCGGTCACAAGCCCGGCCAGGTGTTCAGCGACCGCTACATCGATCTGCCGGGGCAGGCACCGGCGATGGTGGTGCTGCCGGTGGGCAACTTCGTGATGGGTGCGGCGGCGAACGATGACGCGCGCCATCCAGCCGAGCTGCCGGCGCACCCGGTCGGCTTCGCGCAGGGTTTCGCGATGTCGCGCGGCACCATCACGGTGGGCCAGTTCCGCGAGTTCGTGCGCGCCAGCGGCTACGTGCCCGACGCGGTGAAAAACGGCGGCGCCAGTGTCTACGACGAGCGCACCGGCGCGATGCGCGACGACGCGCGCGCCACCTGGCAGGACGACTACGCCGGCCGCCGCGCCGCCGATAACCTGCCGGTGGTCAATGTCTCCTGGCGCGACGCCAAGGCCTATGCCGACTGGCTGGCCAAGCACACCGGCCAGGCCTATCGCCTGCCCAGCGAAGCCGAGTTCGCCTATGCGCTGCGTGCCGGTACTGTCACGCGCTATTGGTGGGGCGATGGCGTGCCCAGGGGCAAGCTGGAGAACCTCACCGGCGCGAGGGATCGCTCGCCCAGCGGCCGGCACTGGAGCCATGCCTTCCGCGATTACGGCGATGGCTACTGGGGCCCCGCGCCGACGATGAGTTTCGGGCCCAATCCCTTCGGCCTCTACGACATGGGCGGCAACGTCTCCGAATGGATGGCCGATTGCTGGCACGACAACTACGTCCACGCACCGCTGGACGGCAGCGCCTGGCTGAACCCTGGTTGCGGCACGCGCGTGCTGCGTGGTGGTTCCTGGGGCAGTTCGCCCGAACAGGCCCGCTCGGCGTGGCGGCAGGGCATCGATGCCGGCGTGCGCAGCGGACGCGTGGGTTTCCGCGTGGTGCGCGAGTTGTGATCGCGCCGCAGCGCATCATCGTTTCTGCGGTTTTTTTCGCTTCCGCGTGCGCCACAGCCGAAAAAATCGCGTAGATTGTGCGGGCCGCATGGCCGTCGCCTCATTGGAGGCGGCGCCTTCTTCACTACGATGGATGCCCATGGCCACCAAGACCACTGCCAAGAAAGCCCCTGCCAAGGCCGCCAAGCCGGCGCCGAAGGCTCCCGCCGCCGTCAAGCCGATCAGCGACGCGCTGAGCAAGTCCGGCCTGATCGCCCACATCGCGCAGAGTGCCGGCGTCGAAGCCAAGCACGTCAAGGCCGTGCTCGCCTCGCTCGAAGGCGTCGTGCTCGGTTCGCTGCACAAGAAGGGCGTCGGCCAGTTCACCCTGCCGGGCCTGTTCAAGGTCAACGCGGTGAAGGTGCCGGCCAAGCCCAAGCGCACCGGCATCAACCCGTTCACCAAGCAGGAGCAGGTGTTCGCCGCCAAGCCTGCCAGCGTCAAGGTGAAGGTGCGCCCGCTGAAGAAGCTCAAGGACGCCGCGCTGTAAGTCGCGCGCCTTCGCCAGCAGCACACACAAGGGCCGCGCATGCGGCCCTTGTTCGTTCTTGTCGATGGACAAGCCGCTGCGACAACGGCGGCATCGACAGCCGCACGCAGCGGCGCCACAATCGGCCGGCAACAACTCCGAAGGCGCCGCGCCTGCGTTTCTGCTGAAACATGGCACGGCGCCCGTGATCTGTGGATCACCGGGCGAACGGGGAAACGCGTTCGTCTCCCGACCTTGGAAAGGAGCACATCGCATGACCCCGCTGGCCGATCGTTACGGCCGCCGCTTTCCCTATTTGCGGCTGTCGGTCACCCCCGTCTGCAACTTCCGTTGCAGCTACTGCCTGCCGCATGGCTACCAGGCCGAGGCGGGCGCGGCCGGCCCCTTGTCGCTGGACGAGATCACCCGTCTGCTGCACGGCTTCGCCACGCTGGGCATGCACAAGCTGCGCCTCACCGGCGGCGAGCCCAGCGTGCGGCGCGACCTCAGCGGGGTGCTGCGCACCGCGTCCGCCGTGCCCAGCGTCGTCAAACTCGCGATGACCACCAACGGCACGCTGCTGTCGCGCCGCCTGCACGAATGGATGGACGCGGGGCTGAACGCCATCAACGTCAGCGTGGACAGCCTCGACCGCGCGGCGTTCGCGCGCATCACCGGCCACGACCGGCTGGACGACATCCTGCACGGCGTGGCCATGGCGCTGGATGCCGGGCTGCCCACCAAGCTCAACGCCGTGCTGCTGCGCGGCGTCAATGACCAGGAACTGCCGCGCTGGCTGGATTACCTGCGCGAGCACGCCGTGGGCCTGCGCTTCATCGAGCTGATGCAGACCGGCGACAACCTCGATTTCTTCCGCCAGCACCATGTGCGCGCGCAGACGCTGGAAGACCAACTGCGCGAGAGCGGTTGGCAGGCGCTGCCGCGCGCGCTCGATGCCGGTCCCGCGCGCGAATATGCGCACCCCGACTACGCCGGCCGCATCGGCATCATCGCGCCGTATTCCAAAGACTTCTGCGCCGGCTGCAACCGCCTGCGCGTCACCGCCACCGGCGACCTGCGGCTGTGCCTGTTCGGCGACTTCGGCATTCCGCTGCGCAAGTACCTGCAGCGCGACGATCAACTGGACGACCTGGTGCACGCCATCGGCGGCCAGATCGGCCGCAAGGAACAGGGCCACTTCCTGCACCAGGGCCACACCGGCATCACACCCCATCTCGCATCCACCGGAGGCTGATCCATGAGCGAGCGCGGCGACAGCGCGACCTTCCACATGGCCGACGTGCGCGCCAAGCGCATCACCGCGCGGCGCGCCGTGGCGGTGGGTGAACTGCTGGCTGGCGATGCCTTTGACGCCATCGTGCAGCGCCGCCTGCCCAAGGGCGACGCGATGGGCATGGCCGAGGTGGCCGGACTGCAAGGCGCGAAGAACGCCGCACAACTGATGCCGCTATGCCATCCGCTGGCGCTGGAATACGCCGAGCTGCGCTGCGTGCCAGTGCCCGAGCGGCGCGCCATCCGCGTCTATTGCGAAGCCGCCGCCATCGCGCGTACCGGCGTGGAGATGGAGGCGCTGGCCGGCGCCAGCGCGGCCCTGCTCACGCTCTACGACCTCACCAAGCCGGTAGAGCCGGCGCTGGCCATAGTCGGCGTGCGGCTGCTGTTCAAGGAAGGCGGCAAGAAGGGTTTGTGGTTCCACCCCGACGGCATCACCGACGAAGAGCGCGAGCACTACCGCCCGCGCGCGCTGCCTCGTCTGGACGGTGTGCCGGCCGCCGTCATCACGCTCAGCGACCGCGCCAGTCGTGGCGATTACGAAGACCGCTCCGGCCCGCTGCTGGTGGAACGCCTGCGCGCGCTGGGTGCGGAGGTCGGCCCCGCCGAGGTGCGCACCGACGAGGCCGCGCCGCTGGCCGCGCGCCTGCGCGAATTCGCGGTGGCCGGCATTCGCCTGGCGCTGTGCACCGGCGGCACCGGGCTCGCGCCGCGCGACGTCACGCCCGAGGCGCTGGCGCTGCTGGGTGCGCGCGTGGTGCCCGGCATCGGCGAGCTGTTCCGCAGCGAAAGCAGCCAGCACACGCCGCTGGCCTGGCTCAGCCGCGCCGAGGCGGTGCAGCTGGGCGACATGCTGGTGATCGCGTTGCCCGGCAGCAGCAAGGCGGTGGCGCAGGGCATGGAGATCCTCGCCCCCATCCTCGCCCACGCGCTGGCGATGATGGCCGGGGAGTGCCACGCATGAGCCACGCGCTGCTCGATCCTGCCGATGCGCTGCGGTTGATCCTGGCCGAATGCGTGGCGCTGGGCGCCGAAGATGTGGCGCTCGATGCGGCGATGGGTCGCGTGCTGGCCGCGGCGGTCATCGCGCCCGAAGCCTTGCCGCCCTTCGACAATGCCGCGATGGACGGCTATGCGCTGGCCGGCGGCAGCGAGCCTTTGCCCGCCGGCAGCGAATGGCCGATCGAGGGCGAGCAGGCCGCTGGCGACGGCATCGCGCGAGGTGGCGCCGGCGCCATCAGCATCATGACCGGCGCGCGTGTGCCCGACGGGCTGGATCGCGTGATCGCGGTGGAGCAGACCGAGCGCCTGGACGCGCCGCCGCGCGTGCGCCTGAAGGCCGCCGTGGCGCCGGGCGAGAACCTGCGCCGCGCCGGCTCCGACGTGGCGCAGGGCGATGTCGTGCTCGCCGCTGGCGGCGTGCTGGCGCCCAACCACCTGATGCTGCTCGCCGCACTGGGCGTGGCGCGCGTGCGCGTGGCGGCGCGGCCGCGCGTGGCCGTGCTGTGCACCGGCCGTGAGCTGGTGGACGAGCTGGGCGCCGCGCTGGCGCCGGGGCAGATCCGCAACTCCAACGGGCCGTATCTGGCCGCGCAGCTGCCGCGCTCGGGCGCCGAGCTGGTGCACCGCGAAACGGTGGGCGATGCGGTGGAGCCCTTCCTCGCGGCGGTGGCGCGTGCGCGTGAGTCCGGCGCGCGCGTACTGATCTCCACCGGTGCGGTGTCGATGGGCCAGTACGACTTCGTGCCGGCGGCGCTGGAACGCCTCGGCGCGCGCGTGATCTTCCACAAGCTGGCGATCCGCCCCGGCAAGCCGCTGCTGTTCGCGCGGCTGCCCGACGGCACGCTGTTCTTCGGCCTGCCGGGCAACCCCATCGCGGTGGCCGTGGGCCTGCGTTTCTTCGTCGAGCCGGCGCTGCGCGCGATGCTCGGCCTGCCGGGCGAGCTGCCGTGGCGCCTGCCGTTGGCGGCGGCTTTCAGCAAGAAGCCGCGCCTGCGTTTTCACCTGAAGGCCCGCGTGGCGGTGGATGCGCAGGGCCGGCTTAGCGCCCAGGTGCTGGACGGGCAGGAGTCCTACCGCATCCGCTCGCTGGCCGCCGCCAATGCCTGGGTGGTGATTCCGGCGGAGGCGGACGCCTTGCCCGCCGGCAGTCTGGTGGAGGTCTACGGGCTCGGCCATCTGGCCAGCCCGGACATGAACGGGAGCGCGGCATGAGCACACGCATCAACTTGTTCGGCGCGCTGCGCGAGGCCGATCCCCGCGGTTACGTGGAACTGGAGCTGCCCGCCGGCAGCACGGTCGCCGGCTTGCGCGAGGCGCTGGTGGCACATCTGGCCGCGCACGCGCCAGCGGTGTCCGCTGGTCTGGTGCGCCGCTGCGCCTTCGCCACCGACGATGAAATCCTGCACAACCATCGCATCGTGCCCGAGGGCGTGGCGCTGGCCGTGTTGCCACCGGTAAGTGGAGGTTGAGATGGACGGCCTGCATGTCGCCGTGGTGGAACGCGAGCTGGCCACGCTGGACGTGGCCGCCGCGCTGGATTTCGTGACCGATCCGCGCTTCGGCGGCATCGCCACCTTCATCGGGCGGGTGCGCGACCATAACGTGGGGCGTCGTGTCACCGGCATCAGCTACGACCTGTTCGTGCCCTTGGCGCTGAACCAGTTCCGCGCCATCGGTGAGCGCGCCCTGGTGGATGTGGGCGCGCCGCTGAAACTGTGGATCGCGCATGCCAGGGGCCGGCTGGCCATCGGCGACCCCGCCGTGGTGGTGGCCGCCGGCACGCCGCACCGCGACGAGGCCTTCCGCGCCTGCCGGCTCGCCATCGAGGCGGTGAAGCACGAGGCGCCGATCTGGAAGCAGGAGCATTACGTGGACGGCGACAGCGCCTGGAGCGAGGGCTGTTCGCTGTGCGAGGAAGACCGCGCCCATACGCATGCCGCGCATGGCCACGGTCACTGAAAACCGGCCCTGCCTCGGCGTGCTGCTGGCTGGCGGCCAGTCCCGCCGCATGGGCTGCGACAAGGCGCTGCTGGACTGGCACGGCCAGCCGTTGATCGAACGCCAGCTGGCGATCCTGCGCGAGTCCGGTGTGGACGGCCTGCGTGTGAGCGGCGAACGCCCCACGCACGGCGGCACGGCCGATGTGCAGCCGCAGCTCGGCCCACTGGGCGGCCTGGCCAGCGTGGCGGCGACGCTGACCGGCACGCCCGATCTCCTGGTGATACCGGTGGACATGCCGCGCCTTTCCAGTGGCTTGCTGCGGCGGCTGCGCTGCGAAAACCCATCGGCGCGCAGCCTGCGCCTGGCCGGCCATGTGCTGCCGTGGCGCGTGCGACTGGATGCGGCCTGCCGCATCGCGCTGGCCGCGCTGCTGGCCAGTGACGAGCCGCGTCGGCGCTCGCTGCACGGCGTGCAGGAGGTGCTGTGCACCGCGGAGTTGGCGCTTACGCTGGACGAAGTGGCGCAACTGATCGATTGCAACACCCCCGAACGATGGAGCGAGGCGAACCGATGAAAGTGCAACAGCAAGGGCAGTCGCTGCGCCTGCGCATCGACGAGGCGGAACTGGCGCGGCTGCTCGCCGGCGAGGTAGTGGAGAACGCCACCCGCTGGCCCGACGGCCGCGTGCAGGCGCAGCGTGTGGTGCTGGCCGCCGCCACCGCCTGGCAGCGCAGCGACGATGGCTGGTACGTGCAACTGATGGATGCCGAGGTGCGTGCGCTGGCGTCGCGCCTGCCCAGCCGCGATGGGCTGAGCTTTGCGCTGCATGGCCTCGACCTGAGTTTCGACGTGGACGTGCGCGACAGCGCGCGCCGGATGAAGGAGAGCAAGGCATGAGCCCATCATGGTTCGCCGGTAGGAGCGCGCTGGCGCGCGATGAGGTTTTTTGCCGGTGGACCCACCGCGCGCCGGCGCGCTCCTGCGGGGAAACGGGGCATGTCTTGAGGCGTCTGCTTGCCGGGCTTGCCTTGCTGCTGTGCACCGTCGTCGCGCAGGCCGCCGACATGCCGGTGCTGCGGGTGGCCTACGCCGGTTCCATGGGCGTGCTGCTGGATCGCGACGTTGGCCCGGCCTTCGCCAGGGCGCATGGCGTGGAGTACCAGGGCATGGGCCAGGGCTCCTATGCGCTGGCGCGGCTGATCGCCGGCCGGCAGCTGCAGGCCGACGTGTTCGTGGCGATCACGCCCGGCCCGGTCAAGGTCTTGCAGCAGGCTGGCCTGGTGGACTTTGCGGTGCCGGTGGCCAGCACGCGGATGGTGGTGATCTATAGCCCGAAAAGCCGGTTTGCCGCCGATTTCAAGGCTGCGGCGGCCGGACGGGAGGCCTGGTATGAGGTGCTGCGCGCGCCGGGCCTGCGCTTCGGCCGCACCGATCCGGCGATCGATCCGCAGGGCGCCAACGCCTTGCTCGCCCTGCAGCTCGCCGCGCGCTATTACCGCCAGCCCGGGCTGGTGAAGCAGGTGGCGGGCGATTGGCAGAACCCACCGCAGCTGTTTGCCGAAACCTCGCTGATGTCGCGCCTGGAGGCCGGCCAGATCGATGCCACCATCGGTTACGCCAGCGCCGCGTTCTCGCACCAGCTGCCCATCGTCGACCTGCCGGCCGAGATCGATCTGGCGCAGCCGGCGCTGCAGGCCACGTGGTATGCCAAGGCCGGTTTCACCCTGGCCAGCGGCAAGCGGATCGAGGCGCAGCCGCTGGTGTTCTATGCGAGCGTGCCGAAGGATGCGCAACAGCCTGAGCTGGGCCGCGCCTTCGTGGACTTCCTGCAGGACAAGCAGGGCCGGGCGCTGCTGCGCGAGCGCGGCTACGACCCGCCGCGTGGCGATGCGCTGTGACGCGATCGCGGCTCACCGCCGGCGTGGCGGCGCTCGCGCTGCTGCTGCTGGCCGCGCCCTTCGCCGGCCTGGTGATTGCCACCGACTGGCGGCATTTCGGCTTCGCCCATGGCGACGGCGGCGCGGTCATGGTGTCGCTTTCGCTGAGCCTGGTCGCGCTGGGTCTGATCGTGATGCTGGGCACGCCGCTGGCCTGGTGGCTGGCGCGTCACCGCGTGCGCGGGCAGTGGCTGATCGATGCGCTGCTGCTGCTTGCCCTGCTCACGCCGCCGCTCGCCATGGGCCTGCTGCTGGCCGCCTTGTACGGCCCCTACGGCGCGGCCGGCAGCCTGCTGGCGCGCGCGGGGCTGGTGCTCACCAATTCCGCGCCGGCCTTCGTGATGGCGCAGTGCTACGCCGCGCTGCCGTATTACGTGCTGGCCGCGCGTGCGGCCTTCGAGGGCGTGCCGCGCGAACTTGAGCAGATCGCGCTCACGCTGGGCCACTCGCCCGCGCGCTGCTTCTTCCGGGTCAGCCTGCCGCTGGCGAAGCTCGGCCTGGCGGCGGCGGTGGCGCTGGCCTGGGTGCGTGCACTGGGCGAGTTCGGCGTGGTGCTGATCGTGGCCTATTACCCGCAGGGCATCCCGGTGAAGCTGTGGACGAACCTGCAGGACTACGGCCTGTCGGCGGTGTATCCGCTGTTGTGGGTGTTCTTCCTGGTCGCCTTGCCGCTGCCGCTGGGGCTGGGTCTGGCGGTGCGCCGGAGGCTGGCCTGATGCGCATCGATTACCGCATCGTGCGCCCCATCGCGCTGTCGGCCAGCTTCGACGTGGAAGGCTTCACCGTGCTGCTCGGCGCCAGCGGCGAGGGCAAGACCCTGCTCCTGCGCGCCATCGCCGGCCTGCTTCCCGCGCAGGGCGAACCCTTCAACGGCCTGCCGCCGCAGCGGCGTGCGGTGGGCTACTTGCCGCAGGGGCATGCACTGTTCCCGCATTTGAACGCGTGGCAGAACGTGGCTTTCGCGCTCAACGGCCCGCGGCGCCGCATGGAGGCGATGGCGTGGCTGGCGCGGGTGGGCCTGGCCGAGCTGGCCGAACGCTGGCCGGCGCAGCTTTCCGGTGGGCAGCAGCAGCGCGTGGCGCTGGCCCGCGCGCTGGCGCGTCAGCCGCAACTGCTGCTGCTGGATGAGCCCACCTCCGCGCTCGACCCCGCCACCCGCGACGACGTGCTGGCCGAGCTCATCGCCGAAGTACGCGCCGCCGGCATCCCGGCGCTGGCGGTGAGCCACGACCCTGCGCTGGCGGCGGTGGCCGATCGCCTGGTGCTGTTGCACGAGCGGCGCATCGTGCAGGCGGGTACGCCGGCCGCGATCCACGCGCAGCCAGCCAGCGGCGCGGTGGCACGCTTGCTGGGTTGGCGCAACGTCTTGCGTGGCCGCCTCGAAGGCCGCCCGGGCGCGCAGGTTTTGCACTGGAGCGAGGCCGGGGTGCGGCTGCCGGTGCTGACGTCGCTGCCCGATGGCGCGGTGGTGGATTGGCATGTCGCGCCTGCGGCGGTGGCGTGGCATGCGGTGGACGCGGCGGCGGACGGCGCCATCGACGCGCAGGTCGAGTTGCGGCAAATGCACGCACACGGCGGTTACGCCGGCTTGCGCTGCGGTGCGGCGCGGTTGTGGGCCAGTTGGCCCGATGGCGGCGCGCAAGGCATCGTGCGGCTGGCGCTGCCGGCTTCGGCGATCCGCTGCTGGCCGGTGTGAGGCGCCTTCGTCACCTCGACTTTACGCGGGGGCGGCGATGGTTGGCGGTGGCGATCCGGTGCCGGGTGCGACAGAGTGTCCACGGCGTTTGACGATGGACAAATGGTCGGCGCCATGGGCCAAGTAGGATGCGCCAAGCTGCTTCAGCCCTATCGACGAGCCAGTGGAGACGAGCACGATGCGTGTCGCCTACCGAGTATTGTTCGCCAGTACGTTCGCCTTCGTGGTGTGCTTCGCCGTATGGATGATGTTCGGTGTATTGGGCATACCGATACGCAAGGAACTGGGTCTGAACGCCACCGAGTTCGGCCTGCTCACCGCCACGCCGGTGCTCTCCGGTGCCGCGCTGCGGCTGCCGCTGGGTATCTGGACCGACCGCTACGGCGGGCGCCTGGTGATGACGGTGCTGCTGTTGGCCTGCGCGCTGCCGGTGTGGCTGGTGGGTTATGCGCGCGAGCTGTGGCAGTTCCTCGCCATCGGTTTTGCCCTGGGTGCCGTGGGCGCGTCCTTTGCGGTGGGCACGCCGTACGTGGCGCGCTTCTTTCCCGCCTCGCGGCGCGGCTTCGCCATGGGTGTGTTCGGCGCCGGCACCTCGGGCGCGGCGCTCAACCTGTTCGTGACGCCGGCGCTGGTGGCGCACTGGGGCTGGCGCGCGGTGCCGCCGATCTATGCGGTGGCGCTGCTGGCCACGGCGGGACTGTTCTGGCTGCTGTCCGCGCCCGATCCGGTCGTGGGCGCGGGCGGCAAGGCACCCGCGGGGCTGGGCGCGCAGCTGCGCGTGCTGCGTGATCCGCGGGTGTGGAAGTATTGCCAGTACTACTCGCTGACCTTCGGCGGCTTCACCGCGCTGTCGTTGTGGATGCCGCAGTATTTCATCGGTGAATACGGGGTGGCGATCGGCGCGGCGGCGGCGCTGGCCGCGAGCTTCTCGCTGCCGGCCGGCGTCCTGCGCGCGCTGGGCGGCGCCCTGTCGGACAAGTTCGGCGCGCATGCCACCACGTGGTGGGTGCTGTGGGTGGCGTGGATCGCGCTGTTTCTGCTCTCCTACCCGCAGACCCAGCTGACGGTGCACACCATCCGTGGTCCGGCGGCCTTCGACATCGGCCTGTCGCTGTGGTTCTTCGTGCCGCTGTTGTTCGTGCTGGGCGTGGCGCTGGCCTTCGGCATGGCCTCCACCTTCAAATACCTGGGCGACGATTTTCCCGACAACCTCGGCGTGGTCACCGGCATTGTCGGCCTCGCTGGCGGCATAGGCGGTTTCCTGTTGCCGATCCTGTGGGGCGCGCTGCTCGATGTGCTCGGCATCCGCTCCAGCGCCTTCATGCTGCTGTACGGTATCGTCTGGGTATCGCTGATCCTGATTTATTTCACCGAGGCGCGCCGCGTGGATTTCCACGGCGTCGAGGCCGCGCGCTGACCTGCTGTCGCCTTCCCACCAAGCCACCCACCCGGGAGTTACACCATGGGCCACTTTCTGGAACGTCTCCGTTATTTCCAACGCCCCCGGCAGCCGTTTTCGGAGGGCTGGGGCGAGGTGCGCACCGAAGCACGGCAGTGGGAAGACGGCTACCGCAACCGCTGGTCGCACGACAAGGTGGTGCGCTCCACCCATGGCGTGAACTGCACCGGCTCGTGCAGCTGGAAGATCCACGTCAAGCAGGGCGTGGTGACCTGGGAGACGCAGCAGACCGACTACCCGCGCACACGCCCGGGCATGCCCAACCACGAGCCGCGCGGCTGCTCGCGCGGCGCGTCGTATTCCTGGTACCTGTACAGCGCGAACCGGCTGAAGTACCCAATGATCCGCGGCCGCCTGCTCAAGCACTGGCGCAAGCTGCGCGAGACGATGGCGCCGGTGGAGGCCTGGGCGGCGCTGATGGCCGAGCCGGGCATGAAGGACTACAAGGCCAGCCGCGGCCTCGGTGGCTTCGTGCGCGTGAAGTGGGACGAGGCGCTGGACATGGTGGCCGCGGCCAACGTGCACACGGTGAAGGTGCACGGCCCGGACCGCGTCACCGGCTTCTCGCCGATCCCGGCGATGTCGATGGTGTCCTACGCCTCCGGTGCGCGCTACCTCAGCCTGATCGGCGGCACCTTGCTGTCGTTCTACGACTGGTACTGCGACCTGCCGCCCTCCAGCCCGCAGACCTGGGGTGAGCAGACCGACGTGCCCGAGTCGGCCGACTGGTACAACTCCGGCTACCTGATCGCCTGGGGCTCGAACGTGCCGCAGACGCGCACGCCCGACGCGCACTTCTTCGTCGAGGCGCGCTACAACGGCACCCAGGTGGTGGCGGTGACGCCGGACTATTCCGAGGTCGCCAAACTCTCCGACCTGTGGCTGCATCCCAAGCAGGGCACCGATGCCGCGCTCGCCATGGCGATGGGCCACGTGATCCTCAAGGAGTTCTTCCTCGACCGCCAGGCCGAGTACTTCCAGGACTACTGCCGCAAGTACACCGACCTGCCGCTGCTGGTCACCCTGCGCAAGGACGGTGCGCGCTGGGTGCCCGACCGCTACCTGCGCGCCAGCGATTTCGACGGCGCACTGGGCAGCCCCGACCATGCCGAGTGGAAAACCGTGGGCTTCGACGTCGACGGCGCGCCAGTGGTGCCGCAGGGTTCCATCGGTTTCCGCTGGCCGGGCAAGGCGGACAGCCCCGACCACGGCAAGTGGAACCTGGAACAGAAGACCCCCGACGGCCGCGAGATCACGCTGGCGCTGACCCAGCTCGACCGCCGCGACGAGGTCTGCGCGGTGGCCTTCCCGTACTTCGGCGGCACCGAGCATCCCAACTTCCCGCACAACGTGCAGCAGGGTGGCGACGTGCTGCTGCGCCACGTGCCCACGCGCAAGCTGGCCACCAGGGATGGCGAGGTGATGGTGGCCACCGCCTTCGACCTGCTGTGCGCGCACTACGGCCTGGATCGTGGCCTGGGCGGCGAGGTGGCGACGAGCTACGAGGACGACATCGCCTACACCCCGGCCTGGCAGGAGTCCATCACCGGCGTGCCGGCCAAGCATGCGATCTCGGTGGCGCGCGGTTTTGCCGACAACGCGGAGAAGACCAAGGGCCGCTCCATGGTCATCATCGGTGCCGGCATGAACCACTGGTACCACCAGGACATGAACTACCGCAGCATCATCAATTTCCTGATGCTGTGCGGCACCGTGGGCGTCTCCGGCGGTGGCTGGTCGCACTACGTGGGCCAGGAAAAACTGCGCCCGCAGACCGGTTGGACGGCGCTGGCCTTCGCGCTGGACTGGGTGCGCCCGCCGCGGCAGATGGCCGGCACCACGTTCTTCTACGTGCACTCCGACCAGTGGCGCTACGAGAAGGTGGAGGTGGGCGAGCTGCTCTCGCCGCTGGCCGACCCCAAGCGTCACGGCCGCAGCCTGATCGACTGCAACGTGCGCGCCCAGCGCATGGGCTGGACGCCGTCCGCGCCGCAGCTCAACCGCAACCCGCTGCAGGTGGCGCGTGATGCCGCCGCCGCCGGCCTGAGCGCGCAGGACTACGTGGTGCAGTCGCTCAAGGACGGCTCGCTGCAGATGGCCAGCGAGGATCCGGACAACCCGGTCAACTTCCCGCGCAACCTGTTCATCTGGCGCTCCAACCTGTTCGGCTCCTCCGGCAAGGGCCACGAGTATTTCCTCAAGCACTTCCTCGGCACCCGCTGCGGCATCCAGGGCAAGGACCTGGGCGAGGAAGGCGCCGCCAAGCCGGAGGAAGTGGTGTGGCGCGAACCCGCACCCGAGGGCAAGCTCGACCTGGTGGTGACGCTGGACTTCCGCATGTCCACTTCCTGCCTGTATTCGGACGTGGTGCTGCCCACCGCCTCCTGGTACGAGAAGAACGACCTCAACACCTCCGACATGCACCCCTTCATCCACCCGCTGTCGGCGGCGGTGGACCCGGTGTTTGAGTCGAAGAGCGACTGGGAGATCTTCAAGGCCGTGGCCAAGCGCTTCTCCGAGTTGTCGGTGGGCAAGCTCGGCGTGGAACAGGACGTGGTGCTCACGCCCATCATGCACGACACCCCGGCCGAGCTGGCCCAGCCCTTCGGCGCGCAGGACTGGAAGAAGGGCGAGTGCGAGCTGGTGCCCGGCGTCTCCGCCTCCAACATCGCGCAGGTGGAACGCGACTACCCGGCGACCTACGCGCGCTACACCGCGCTCGGCCCCTTGCTGGACAAGCTCGGCAACGGCGGCAAGGGCATCGGCTGGAACACCGAGCACGAGGTGGCCGGCTTGGCCGCGCTCAACTACACGGTGGAGGACGGCCCGGCCAAGGGGCGCCCACGCATCATGAGCGACATCGATGCGGCCGAGACCGTGCTCTACCTCGCGCCCGAAACCAACGGCGAGGTGGCGGTGAAGGCGTGGGCGGCGCTGTCGAAGATCACTGGCCGCGACCACACCCACCTGGCCAGGCCGCGCGAGGACGAGAAGATCCGCTTCCGCGACATCCAGGCGCAGCCGCGCAAGATCATCTCCTCGCCCACCTGGAGCGGCATCGAGAGCGAGCACGTCAGCTACAACGCCGGCTGGACCAACGTCAACGAGCTGATCCCCTGGCGCACCATCTCCGGCCGCCAGCAGTTCTACCAGGATCACGACTGGATGCGCGACTACGGCGAGGCGCTGGCGCTGTACCGTCCACCGATCGACACCCGTACGGTGACGCCGGTGGCCGGCAAGAAGGGCAACGGCCACCCCGAGATGGTGCTGAACTTCATCACCCCGCACCAGAAATGGGGCATCCACAGCACCTACACCGACAACCTGCTGATGCTCACGCTCTCGCGTGGCGGGCCCATCGTGTGGATTTCGGAAACCGACGCGAAATCGGTGGGCATCGTCGACAACGACTGGATCGAGGTCTACAACGCCAACGGCGCGCTCACCGCGCGCGCGGTGGTCAGCCAGCGCGTCAACTCGGGCATGTGCCTGATGTACCACGCGCAGGAGAAGATCGTGAACGTGCCAGGGTCGGAGGTCACCGGCATGCGCGGCGGCATCCACAACTCGGTCACCCGCACCGTGCTCAAGCCCACCCACATGGTGGGTGGCTACGCGCAGCTGTCCTGGGGCTTCAACTACTACGGCACCGTGGGCGCCAACCGCGACGAGTTCGTGATCGTGCGCAAGATGGCCAAGGTGGACTGGATGGATCGCGTGCAGCACCAGGCGCGCGAAGACGAACTCAACACCAAGCTGGCCTGAGGAATCGACGATGAAAGTTCGCGCACAGATCGCGATGGTGCTGAACCTGGACAAGTGCATCGGCTGCCACACCTGTTCGGTCACCTGCAAGAACGTCTGGACCTCGCGCAAGGGCATGGAGTACGCGTGGTTCAACAACGTCGAAACCAAGCCCGGCATCGGCTATCCCAAGGACTGGGAGAACCAGGAACGCTGGAAGGGCGGCTGGGTGCGCAAGCCCAACGGCAAACTGGTGCCCAAGCAGGGCGGCCGTTTCGCCGTGCTGGCCAAGCTGTTCGCCAACCCGGCGATGCCGCAGATCGACGACTACTACGAGCCTTTCACCTTCGACTACGAGAACCTGCAGACTGCGCCGGAGCTGCCCACCGCGCCGGTGGCGCGGCCGATCTCGCTGATCACCGGCCGCACCATGGAGAAGGTGGAGTGGGGCCCGAACTGGGAGGAAATCCTCGGCGGCGAATTCGCCAAGCGCAGCGCCGACTACAACTTCGAGGCCGTGCAGAAGGACATCTACGGCCAGTTTGAAAACACCTTCATGATGTACCTGCCGCGCCTGTGCGAGCACTGCCTCAACCCCACCTGCGTGGCCTCGTGCCCGTCCGGCTCGATCTACAAACGCGAGGAGGACGGCATCGTCCTGATCGACCAGGACAAGTGCCGCGGCTGGCGCATGTGCGTCTCTGGCTGCCCGTACAAGAAGATCTACTACAACTGGGTGAGCGGCAAGGCGGAAAAGTGCACCTTCTGCTACCCGCGCATCGAGGCCGGCCTGCCCACCGTATGCTCGGAAACCTGCGTGGGCCGCATCCGCTACCTCGGCGTGATCCTGTACGACGCCGACCGCATCAGCGAGGCCGCCGCCACGCCGAACCCGCAGGATCTCTACCAGGCCCAGCTCGACGTCTTCCTCGACCCGAATGATCCGGAAGTGCAGCGCCAGGCGCTGGCCGATGGCATCCCGGCGGCGTGGCTGGAATCGGCCAAGCACTCGCCCACCTACAAGATGGCGGTGGAGTGGAAGATCGCCTTCCCGCTGCATCCCGAGTACCGCACCCTGCCCATGGTCTGGTACGTGCCGCCGCTGTCGCCGATCCAGTCGCATGCCAACTCCGGCCAGGTCGGTGCCACCGAGCACGGCCTGCCCGACGTGGACTCGCTGCGCATCCCGGTGCGCTACCTCGCCAACCTGCTCACCGGCGGCAACGAGGCGCCGGTCACCGGCGCGCTCAAGCGCCTGCTGGCGATGCGCGCGTGGTTCCGCGCCAAGCAGCTTGGCATGCCGCAGGACAAGGCCATGCTCGATTCGGTGGGCCTCACCCCCGCCACCGCCGAGGCCATGCACCGCTACCTCGCCATCGCCAACTATGAAGACCGCTTCGTGATCCCCACCGCGCACCGCGAGGAGGCCGACAACGCCTACCAGATCCGCGGCGGCTGCGGCTTCACCTTCGGCAACGGCTGCGACGGCATCGACGCCAAGGCCGGCCTGTTCGGCGGCAAGATGGGCCGGCGCAAGGTCATTCCCATCCGCATGATCGACGGCGACAACTGATGGCTACCGAACACTCCCTCACCCTGCGCGCGCTGGCGGCCCTGCTTGCCTACCCCGACGAGGAGCAGCGCGCGGCGCTGCCCGAGATCGGCGCCGCCCTGCAACACGCCAGGGGCGTGGACGGCGAACGCCGCGCGCAGCTCCTGGCCCTGGTCGATGAACTGGGGCAGGGCGAGTTGCTCGACGTCGAAGCACGCTACGTGGAGCTGTTCGACCGCGGTCGAACCACCTCGCTCAACCTGTTCGAGCACGTGCACGGCGACGGCCGCGAACGCGGCTCGGCGATGCTGGAGCTGCGCGAGCGCTACGCCAAGGTCGGCCTGGAACAGAGCAACCACGAGCTGCCCGATCACCTGCCGGTGCTGCTGGAATACCTGAGCTGCTGCGAGCCCGCCGAAACGCCGGCGCTGCTCGGCGAGTGCGCCCTGGTGCTGCGCAAGCTGGGCAATGCGCTGGCCAAGCGCGGCAGCCGCTACGCCGCCGTGCCCGCCGCCTTGCTCGACCTGGCCGGCGAGGAAGGCCTGGATCCACTCGCCCCGGTGCCGCCGCCCGAAGACCTGGACAAGAGCTGGGAAGAACGCCCGGCCTTCGAAGCCCCCACCGCCACCGCACCCCGATGACCGCCCCCGTGCCGGAGTACCTGCCATGACGCTTACACCCGCCTGGAACCAGTTCCTGTTCGGCATCTACCCCTATATCTGCCTTGCGGTGCTGCTGTTGGGCAGCCTGGTGCGCTACGACCGCGAGCCGTACTCGTGGAAGAGCGACTCCTCGCAGGTGCTGCGTGCCAAGAGCCTGCGCTGGGGGTCCAACCTGTTCCACTACGGCATCCTGGTGGTGGTGCTGGGCCACTTCGCCGGCTTCCTCACCCCGGGCTGGGCCATCGACTGGCTGCTCGACCCGGCCCAGCACGAACTGCTTGCCATGGCCGCCGGCGGCCCGGCCGGCGTGGTCGCCATCATCGGCCTCAGCCTGCTGATCCGTCGCCGGCTGGGCGACGCGCGCGTGCGCCGCAACAGCCGCAAATGGGACATCACCATCGTCGTCATGCTGTGGTTCCAGCTGCTGCTGGGCATTTCCACCGTGCCGATCTCGGCGCAGCACATGGATGGCGTGATGTTCCAGCAGCTCAGCCACTACGTGCAGAGCATCGTCTACTTCCAGGGCGGCAGCGCGGCCCTGCTGCAAGGCGTGCCGTGGGTGTACCAGCTGCACATCCTGCTGGGCTTCACCATCTTCCTGGTGTCGCCCTTCACCCGCATGGTGCACATCTGGAGTGGTGTGGGCAGCCTCGCCTACCTGTTCCGGCCCTACCAGCTGGTGCGCTCGCGCAAGCGCGAGGTGCATTCGTGAGCGTGCAAGTCAACGGCGTGGCGGTGGATACCGCCGACTGGCCCAGCGATGAGCTGGCCGCGGTGCACGAGCTGCTGCGCCAGCGGGCGCAGGCGCTGGATCTGCTGGCCGAGGACGCCGATGGCGACGCCATGCAGGCGGCCATCGAGCAACTGCTGGCGCGCGAGGTCAGCGTGCCCGAGCCCACGCCCGAGGAATGCCGCCGCTACTACGACGCCCATCCGGAGCGCTACCGCAGCGGCGAGCTGGTGCACGCGCGGCACATCCTGTTCCAGGTCACCCCGGCTACGCCAGTGCCGACGATACGCGCGGTGGCCGAGGCCATGCTGAAGGAATTGCGCGCGCAGCCGGAGCTGTTCGAGGCGCGCGCCCGCGACAAATCCAACTGCCCCTCCGGCGCGCAGGGCGGCCAACTGGGCCAGCTCGCGCGCGGCGCCACCGTGCCCGAGTTCGACAAGGCGCTGTTCGAAGGCGTCGACCTGGGCGTGCTGCCGCGCCTGGTGAACACCCGCTACGGCTTCCACATCGTGGCGGTGGATCAGCGCATTCCCGGCGAGCAACTGCCCTTCGAGGCGGTCGCCGAGCGCGTGGCGCGCGAGCTGCGCAACGCCGCCGAGCAGCAGGCGCTGGGCCAGTACGTACGCGTGCTCGCCGGCCAGTCCGAGCTGGCCGGCGTGGAGCTGGATGCGGTCGGCTCGCCGCTGGTGCAGTAGGCCGGCCCGCCTTCACCATAGCGGGCTCGATGGGTGCCGGTATCAATACCCACGCGGTACTGCGTGGGCGTTGCTGCGCTGGACAATGCCTGCATCACGCCCGCCGACGTGGACTGGCTGAGCCTCGCCCAAGGCGTCGCCACAGCGTCCCCCCGTCAGCTGTTACACCCCTGTTTTCGCCCGCGTAACCCATTACGCCCTCGCTTGCGGAGAGTTGCACGGCAAGCGTGAGTCGCACCGCCGACCGCCGACCGCCGACCGCCGACCGCCGATAGGGCGCAGGAGACTGTTTGGTTTGTACGTAGGAAGTTTGCTTGACGCCACGTCCGCCACGGCGCCACCATCCGGTGCAACACCCCGGATGCGGGGGCTAAATCTAGTTAGGCGCCACAAACATGCTGCACGTGATCTGGGATTGGACGAAGTTTAGCTTTTGGCTCGGACTGATCTGCCTCGCAGCAGGTCTTGTCGTTGTGCTGCCGCTAATGCTTTCCAAGCGCCTTCGAGGGCGCTTCTTCCGTTCCAAGTTCGATCTCGAGACGATTGGCGCCATTGCTCTGCTCGTCATGCTTCTCGCCATAGGCCTTTACAATAACTTTGGCGCGCATGGCGTCTAACATCTTGTTCAAGGCGGACGGATTCGCCGCCGTTTAACTCCAGCGTTATGTCTCTTATGACCTTTATCGCACACCTACAAGCAAAGCTCACATCGCTTGGGATCACCAGCACTCTTGACGGTGAGAAAATTACGATCGAAAGACCGGGGCTGCGCACACTAACGATTAAGAGTGATGCGGACTTGGATGCCGCCTTTGCCTCTTACAAAAAGGCCAAGAGCATTAGCTTCGACTTGGAGCCACGCGAGCTTATTCATAACAATTCGTTTGAAGTCCTTGTAACACGCCTCTCTCCATTAATGTCAGGCGGTTTCAAGGTCCACGTGCAACATGATCAATGAATTGTTCCGGCGCTTGCTTCGGCGAGCCTCAGGTGGTCGTTGTAGACCTCCAGCGGGGTACGGAATTGATGACGCTTTCGCGGTCGGGTGTTGAGGCTGAGGGCGATCTGGTTGAGCTCGTCCTGGCTGTAGACCGACAGGTCGGTGCCCTTGGGCAGGTACTGTCGAAGCAGGCCATTGGTGTTCTCGTTGCTGCCGCGCTGCCAGGGGCTGTGCGGGTCGGCGAAGTACACCTGCACGCCGGTACGCAAGGTCAGGGCGTCGTGGTAGCTCATCTCCTTACCCTGGTCGTATGTCAGCGTCTTGCGCAAGGCTTCAGGGATGCTCTTCAGCGCCTTGCCAAAACTCTCCAGTACGTCGGCTGCGCTGGCGCTGCTCATCTTGGCCAGCACCACGAAGCCGCTGGTGCGTTCGACCAGTGTCCCCACGGACGAACGGTTGCCGGCGCCCTTGATCAGGTCGCCCTCCCAGTGTCCGGGAATCAAGCGATCCGCCACTTCCGGTGGACGTACGTGGATGCTCTGCATGTTCGGTATCTGGCCGCGTCGATCCATCCCGCGCGTGCGTGGCTTGCGCGTGCTGCGGCCTTGGCGCAGGCAGTCGATCAACTCCTTGCGCAGTTCGCCGCGCGGCACCAGGTACACCGCGGTGTAGATCGTTTCGTGAGACACCCGATAGCTCGCCGCGTCAGGAAAGGCCCTCGCCAGTATCCCGGCGATCTGCTCCGGCGACCAGCGTGCCCGCAACAGCGCCTGCACGGTTTCCCACAGCGCAGGGTCGTCCAGTTTTCGCGTCACGCGCGGTTTGCTCCGGCATTCCCGACTACGCTGATGCGCCGCCTGCGCCTTGTAGTTCGCCGGGTCGACACGTGCCCGGCGGCGCTCGCGACTGATCGTGCTCGTCGCACGTCCCAGCGAGCGGCCAATGGCACGCAGGCTGTCACCCGCCTCCAAGCGGCGCTGAATCTCCACTCGCTCTTCCAGGGTCAGTTCGTTGTACGTTCTCATCGCAACAGCCTATGTCAGAATCGGCAAGGTGTTGCACGTGGAGTTTGAGACGGCCTCATTTCAAAATGAGCAACACGTACTTTCAGACAGTCGCGGGAACACTGTTAAAGTCGGATCTTGTTCATCAGCGTTCTCGCTAGCGTTTCTTGATTCAGTTGAATACGCGAAGTATTTCGACGCTAGAACAAGGAAACGCATCATGGAATCAACTCTGGCGACACGTAGGCCAGATTCGATTCTGTGGGCTCCAATCACAGCCACCTACACCCACAAAGGCCGCAAGACCCCGCCTCAATTTAGAGAGATGGCACTTCATGCCATCCGCAGTAGTCTCTTCAAAATTGCAGCTGAACAGCACGATTGTTACGCCGTCTGGAAACCCAGGAACCGACGAGTTAAGTCAATCCACGGCGATGCATCGAATGGTGACAATGTCATTCCACGCGCGCGTTATGAAGAGGACGTAGTCAGCTTTTATAAGGTAGCTAAGGCTTCGCCATTTTCAAGCCAAAGTTTTCTTGCCTATTACCATGTACTCGAGTTCTTCTTCCTCAAAGTAGCGGAGACAAAGCTGCATCACCGTCTTTCTTCTATCTTGAATTCCCCAACTCTTAGAACGGATAGGAACTCACTAGATAAGGTCATCTCTCTTGTTCGCGGCCAAGACTCGAGGAACGATGAAACCGAGATGCTCCGTAGCGTTTTGGATACGTACGTTCAAGAGCAGGATTTGGTCGATTTCATCAATGAAATTGAGACTAAAATCGGGGAAAAGATCTACTCTAAAAGGCGTCGCGTGTTCGGTGAAGAAATCCAGATCAGTCCGATCAAAGATCACGCTCTCGCCAACTCAGCTAAGGATCGTCTGATTAACCACTGTCAGTGACGACGCCGGATTTTTCGTGGCGCGCGCAGCGTGGCGATGGTCGAGTGCACGCCCCTGCGCCGGTTCGCATGTGGTTTTTCACTCGCGGCTGCCTCCCTTGGCCGCTGTGGTGCGCTCTCCGGGCGCACCTACCCCACGGAAGCCAGCAGATGCTTGCGTGCCATCCACAGGTTGCCCAGCGCGAGCAGCGTCTTGACCTGGGCGGTGTTCTTGACCAGGCCCTTGTAGCGCACCTTCACATAGCCGAACTGGCGCTTGATGACCCGGAACGGGTGTTCCACCGCGGCACGGATCGAGGCCTTCGCGTGTTCCAGCTGCTCGGTAATTTCGCGCAGCTTGGTATCGTCGATGGCCTTCACCACGCTGCGCTTGGCCGCGATCCAGAACGTGCGCCCGCGCTTCACAGCCCGCTTCTCGGCGCCGGTGTAGCCCGCATCGCCGAACACATGCCGCTCCTTGCCGTGCAGCAGGTTCGGCACCTCGGTCACGTCAGCCACGTTCGCCGCCGTTCCCTTTACCGTGTGCACCAGGCCGCTTTCAGCATCGACGCCGATGTGCGCCTTCATGCCGAAGAACCACTGATTGCCCTTCTTGGTTTGGTGCATCTCCGGGTCGCGCGCCTTGACCTTGTTCTTCGTCGATGGCGCGGCCGCGATGATCGTGGCGTCCACGATCGTGCCTTGCGACAGCTTGAAGCCATGCCGTTTCAGGTGCTTGCCCACGGTCGCAAACAGTTGGTCGGCCAGCCCGTGCCGCTCCAACAGGTGGCGGAACTTGCACACCGTCGTCTCGTCCGGCGCCGATTCGCGGCCCAGGTCAATGCCCACAAACCGGCGCATCGCCGCCGAGTCGTACAGCGCCTCCTCCACCGCCGGGTCGGACAGCGCGTACCACTGCTGCAGAAAGTGGATGCGCAACATTCTTTCCAGGCCCACGCTCGGGCGGCCACCGCCGTCGGCACGCGGCTTGGGGTAGAACGGCTCGATCACCGCGCACAGCTCGGTCCACGGCACCACCTTGTCCATCTCGGCCAGGAACACGTCGCGGCGAGTCGTCTTGCGGTGGGCTTCGAAACCCGCATCGGACTGCGTGGCCAAGGTCAGCTGCTGAGGCATCGGTTACGCTCGGTGGGTGGCGGCTTCACTTCGACAGCGGGGCAAAATCGGAGTTTCCCTAAGACGCTCAAACACATTCGCAATGCAATTGTTCACTCAAGCGACCGTTATAAGCGAGAAGACTGCCATATCCCATTGTCTGACACCGAGGATCTGATTGCTGAATTCATTCCGCTAGTACGCTTCTTCGCGGAAAGAGTCATCTATGGATCCGCAACTTAAGTCAGGGATATAACAATTCCGTAGGAGACTTCCCCGTCAACCCGTGCGTATGAAGCTTTTGCCCTGGGCTTTCGGGCCGCTGCCAGTGATGGGATTTCGGATGCGACGTGAAACGTGCTGCGGCCAGTGCATGACGGCGGACAACGTGTGTCAGGCGGCATTTCCGTAGACGGTCTTGTTGCACCGGTGGGGCTGGTGCAGACCAGGGTATAAACCGCGCCCGGAGACCTCATTCATTCAGCGGTGTCGTCGGCGTACCGGCGCCGATGCCTTTGCCCGGCGCCGTCGGGTCACGCCTTGCCGTGGAACAGCTCGCGGCCGATCGGCAGGCGGCGGAATACGGCGTGGTGTGCCGGCGCCGATGCCTTTGCTCAGCGCCGTCGGGTCATGCCTTGCCGTGGAACAGCTCGCGGCCGATCAGCATGCGACGGATCTCGTTGGTGCCGGCGCCGATCTCGTAGAGCTTGGCGTCGCGCAGCAGGCGGCCGGCTGGGAACTCGTTGATGTAGCCGTTGCCGCCCAGCGACTGGATCGCCTCCAGCGCCACCTTCACCGCGTTGACCGAGGCGTTGAGCAGGCAGGCGGCCGGGTCGATGCGCGACTTCACCCCGCTGTCGAATTGCTGCGCGACCATGTAGGCGAAGCCGCGCGAAGACTGCAGCGCGGTGTACATGTCGGCCACCTTGGCCTGCATGATCTCGAAGGTGCCGATCGGTGCGTTGAACTGCTTGCGCTCGCGCACGTAGGGCAGGGTGAGGTCCATCGCCGCCTGCATCAGGCCGATCGGGCCGCCGGACAGCACCAGGCGCTCGGTGTCCAGGCCGCTCATCAGCACGCGCACGCCTTCGTTCACTTCGCCCACGATGTTTTCGGCGGGGATTTCGCAGTTCTCGAACACCAGCTCGCAGGTGTTGGAGCCGCGCATGCCGAGCTTGTCCAGCTTCTGCGCGGTGGTGAAGCCCGGCATGCCCTTCTCGACGATGAAGGCGGTCATGCAGCGGCTGCCGGCGGCGCGCGGCGCGGTGCGCATGTAGACCAGCAGCACGTCGGCGTCGGGGCCGTTGGTGATCCACATCTTGGTGCCGTTGGCAACCCACACACCGCCCTTCAGCTCGGCCTTGCAGCTCATCGAGCCGACCACGTCGGAGCCGGCGCCGGGCTCGCTCATCGCCAGCGCGCCCACGGACTCGCCCGTGCACAGTTTGGGGATGTACTTGCGCCGCTGCGCCTCGTTGCCGTTGTGGAAGATGTTGTTGACGCACAGGTTGGAGTGCGCGCCGTAGGACAGGCCCACCGAGCCGGAGGCGCGCGAGATTTCCTCCATCGCCACCATGTGCGCGAGGAAGCCCATGCCGGTGCCGCCGTATTCGGCGGGGATGGTCATGCCGAGCAGGCCCAGCTCGCCGAACTTGCGCCACAGGTCGGCCGGGAACAGGTTGTCGTGGTCGATCTGGGTGGCGCGCGGCGCGATCTCCTTCTCGGCAAAGGCATGCACGGTGTCGCGCAGCAGGTCGATGTCTTCGCCAAGCGGGAAGGGACGCATCACGGGCTCCTGGTCGTGGGGATTCAGCCGTCGAATGGTAACGCAGCCGGCGGGAGCGGCCCTGACGCGACGCACCAGCGCCGGCGCGAACCTGCTGCTGCACGGCGTGGGCACAAAAAAACGCCGCGCTTGTGCGCGGCGTCGAGAAGACCTTGGGCTGCGACGGATGCCGCCGCAGCCCGTGGGGAATTACCAGATCTTCACCTGCTTGTCGCCCGAACGCACCATCGCGTCGCCCGGCTTGCACTGGAAGGCGGCGGCGAAGGTGCCCATGTCCGACGGCGCGGCACCGGCGCGGATTGCCGCCGGCGAGTGCGGGTCGGTGTTGAGGGACAACGCGGCCTGCTTCTCGCGGACGCTGCCGCGCCACACGCGTGCCCAGTTGAGGAAGAAACGCTGATCCTGGGTGTAGCCGTCGATCTTCTGGTCGGCTTCGGCGGGGGTCTTCTTCAGCGCGTCCTGCAGCGCGTCGTAGGCGATGTTGAGGCCGCCCAGGTCGGCGATGTTCTCGCCCAGGGTCAGCTTGCCGTTGACGTGCAGCTTGGGCTGATCCTTCAGCGGGGTGTAGCCGTCGAACTGCTCGACCAGCAGCTTGGTGCGCGCGTTGAACTGCTTCTTGTCCTGCGGCGTCCACCAGTCGGCGCGGTTGCCCTTGCCGTCGAACTGGCTGCCCTGGTCGTCGAAGCCATGGCTGGCCTCGTGGCCGATCACCGCGCCGATGCCGCCGTAGTTGATGGCGTCATCGCCGTTGGCGTAGAAGAACGGCGCCTGCAGGATCGCAGCCGGGAAGTTGATGGTGTTGGTGGACGGGTCGTAGTAGGCGTTGACCGTCTGCGGGGTCATGCCCCACTCGTTGCGGTCGGTGGGCTTGCCGATCTTGCCGAGGTCGTAGTGGTAGTTGTACTTGGCGGCGGCTTCGAGGTTGGCGAACCACTGGCCCTGCTGGATATCCAGGCCACTCCAGTCGCGCCACTCGTTCTTGTCCGGGTAGCCGATCTTGGGCAGGAAGTCACCCCACTTCTCCAGCGCCTTCTGCTTGGTGGTGTCGCTCATCCAGTCCAGGTGCTCGATGCGGTTCTTCAGCGCGTCGCGCACGTTGGTGACCAGTTCCTCGGCGCGCTGCTTGGACTCGGGCGGGAAATACTTGGCCACGTACAGCTCGCCCAGGCCCATGCCCATGGCTTCGTTCACCGCGCCGGTGACGCGCTTCCACAGCGGGCGCTGCTCGGGCTGGCCGCGCAGGGTCTTGCCGTAGAAGTCGAACTGGTTGTCCTGGAAGGCGGTGCTCAGCGCGGGGGAGGCGCTGTTGACGAGGTGGAAGCGCAGGTAGGCCTGCCACTGCGCCACCGGTGCGCTGGCGAGCAGCTTGTCGAACTCGGCGATGAACTTGGGCTGGGAGAGCGAGAAGCCCGCGCCCACGTCCACGCCCTGCGCCTTGAAGAAGTTTTCCCAGCTGAAGTGCGGGCTCACCTTGTCGGCTGCCTTGACGCTGACGAAGTGGTACTGGTTGTCGAGGTTGCGCATTTCGGTGGGTGCCAGCGAGGCCTTGGCCAGCGAAGTCTCGAATGCCATCACCTGGTCGGCCTGCTGCTTGGCGTCGGCCTCGGACGTGCCGGCCAGCTGCAGCGTCTTGGCGATGTAGGCCACGTACTTGGCGCGCAGATCCTTGTACTGCGGATCGAGGTAGTAGTCCTTGGTGGGCAGGCCCAGGCCGCTCTCGAACACGTAGCCGATCTGCTTGCTGGCGTCCTTGAAGTCGGCACCGGAGCCGAAGGCGAACACGTAGCCGTCGCCGTCGTTGAAGCTGGCGTCGAGGAAGGCGGGAATATCGGCGTTGGTCTTGATGGCGTCGATCTTGGCCAGCTTGGGCTTGATCGGGTCGAAGCCGGCCTTGTCGATGGTGGCCTGGTCCATGCCGGCGGCATACAGCCAGCCGATCTTCTGTTCGGTCGAGCCGGCCTTGGCGCTGGCGGCGCCCTTGGCGGCGGCCTCCAGGATCTGGTGCTGCTCGTCCAGGCTCTTCTCGGCGAGCTGGTCGAAGGCGCCCCAGCGGGAGCGGTCGGACGGAATCGGGTTGGCGGCCACCCACTTGGCGTTGACGAAGCTGTTGAAGTCGGTGCAGGCCTCGTTGCTCGGGCCCAGCTCGCCGATGTCGAACACGCTCTTGGGCGCGGCGGTCGCGGCGGTCGCCGCGGTGCTGGCCGGGGCGGCGACGGTGGCGGGCTTGGCGGGGGCGGCGGCCGGCGCGGCGGCTTGTTCCTGCTTGCCGCAGCCGGTCAGGGCCAGCGCCACGGCGGCGGTCAGCGCCAGGGGCTTCAGATACTGCTTGGTCATGGGTTCCCTCTCTCTCGGTGGGTGCGAATGGCGCCGTGGCGGCGTTGCTGTGTTTGGCCGGCAGGCGGAGTCGCCCTGGCCGACCTTGACCGGCCAAGCTAGGTCAATCGCCGTGGCCGGCCCAGTGTCAAAGGTCAGGGGTGGCGCTGGCAACCAAGGCCAGCCAGGCCTTGGCCGCGGGCGACAACTGGGCGCCCGCGCGCCAGGCCAGCACCATGCGCCAGCGCAACTCGCGGCTGGCCAGCGGCACCGTCGCCACGCCGCGCAGCGCGCGGGTCGCCACCGCCAGTCGCGGCAACAGGGCGATGCCGCCGCCGGCGGCCACCAGGGCCAGGATGAAATCCACCTGCGAGCTGCGCACCGTCTCGCGCGGCACGATGCCGTGGCGGTCGCAGGCGGCCTCGATCAGCCGGTTCAGCGCAAAGCCTTCCTCGAACAGGATCAGCGGTGTTTCGGCCAGCCAGTCGAAGCGGAAGCGCTTGGCCTGCGCGTGCGGGTGTGCCTGCGGCAGCAGCGCCAGCATGGGTTCATCGCGTACCGTCTGCCAGGCCAGCCCGTTGCCGGCGGGCAGCAGGGTGGCGGCGATGTCCAGCTCGCCATCCAGCACGGCCTGCTCCAGCCGGCGGCTGCCGTGCTCCATCAGGCGGATGTCGATGTCGGGGTGCTGCTGGCGGAAGTGTGCCAGCAGCGGCGCGAACAGCACGCTGGAGCCCATTGGCGGCAGGCCCAGGCGCAGCTCGCCGCGGCGCAGGCCACGCAGCGCGTCCAGTTCGGCGTGCAGGCGCGCGGTGGCGGCGAGGATGGACTGCGCATGGCGGTGCACCAGCTCGCCGGCGGCGGTCAGCCGCACGCCGCGGCGGCCGCGTTCGAGCAGGCGCGTGCCGCACTCGTTCTCCAACTGGGCGATGGCCTTGCTCAGGGTGGGCTGGCTGGCGTGCGCCTGTGCGCTGGCGCGGGCGAAGCCGCCGGCGCGCACCACTTCGGCCAGGTAACGCAGGGCGCGGTGATCCATAAGTATTCCAAATATGAATGTGTAGCATGGAAACAATTCATTTCCATCATACGGCGAGGCGGCCTAGGCTGCCTTCCCATGAAGCCGCTGCACGCCCGTTTCCGTCTGTTCTCGATGCGCCATCCGCGCCTGGCGCAGTGGCTGCAGGTGCTGGCGCTGTGCGCGTTCTGCTTTGCCTGCGATGCGCTGGCGCGCCGCTTCCGGCTGCCGCTGCCCGGCAGCGTGCTGGCGCTGGGGCTGCTGCTCCTGTTGCTGGCCACCGGCGTGCTGCCGCTGGCCAGCCTGCGCCGTGGCGCCGACTGGCTGCTGGCCGAGATGCTGCTGTTCTTCATCCCGGCGGTGATGGCGGTGTCGCAGCACATGGCGCTGCTGCGCAGCGAGGGCGTGCGCATCGTGGCGGTGATCCTGCTGGGCACCGTGCTGGTGATGGTCGCCACGGCCTTGCTGGTGGATCTGGTGTGGCGCTGGAGCCGCTGGCATGCGCGCTGAACTCGTCTCGCTGGCGTGGCTGGCGGCCACGCTGGGCGGTTATCGCCTGCTGAAACCGCTGTACCGGCGCCGACCGCGCTGGTGGACCTCGCCGCTGCTCACCGTGCCGCTGCTGCTGATCGCGCTGGGGCTGGCCTTCGGCATGAACTACGCGGCCTACATCCGCGACACGCATTGGCTGCTGGCGATGCTGGGGCCGGCCACGGCGGCGTTCGCGCTGCCGATCTGGCGCTACCGCGCGCTGATCCGCCAGCACTGGCCGGCGCTCGCGGCCGGCGTCATCGGCGGCAGTGTGGTGGCGATGTCCAGCGCCTGGGGCCTGGCCACCCTGTTCGGGCTGGACGGCACGGTGCGGCTCAGCATGGTGCCGCGTTCAATCACCACGCCGCTGGCGATGCTGGTGTCGGCCGACATCGGCGGCGTGCCCGAGCTCACCGCGTTGTTCGTCGTCATCACCGGTGTCGCCGGCATCGCGCTGGGCGAGCTGCTGCTGCGCTTCCTGCCGCTGCGCTCGGCGCTGGCGTGCGGCGCGCTGTTCGGCATGGGCGCGCACGGCGCCGGCACCGCCAAGGCCTGGGAGGTGGGCGCCACCGAGGGCACGGTGGCCAGCCTGGCGATGGTGATGTCCGGCCTCGTCAACGTGCTGGCGGCGCCCGGCGTGGCCTGGTTGCTGCGCTGATCCGGCGCGGGAAACGCCATGCGGCCTGACGCATGTCAGTGGCGGTTGTGTGCGGCTGGCTAGACTCGCCGTATCACCATTCAGCGAGGGGATGTCATGCACGAGGACACGCCGGCCGTTGGCCGCATCGAACGCCTGCGCGAGGGCTTCCGCGGCCATCTCGCGCGCGAGCTCGCGCATCCGCCGGCGGCGGTCTGGGCGATGCTCACCGCGTCGGACAAGCTGCCGCAATGGCTGGCCAGCGGCAGCATCGAAGCGCGCGTGGGCGGGGCCGTGCGCATCGACTTCGCCGACAGCGGCACGGTGATCGACAGCCGGCTGAGCGCCTGCGCGGACGGCCGCCTGCTGGAGTATTCCTGGAGCCACGGCAACGAGCCCTTGCGCCCGCTGCGTTGGGAACTCGCCGCCACCGCGCAGGGCACGCACCTGGCGCTCACCGTGGACACGCCGCCCGGCGAAGACGCCGCCAAGGCCTGTGCCGGTTTCGAAGGCCACCTGGAGATGCTCGCCGCGGCGCTCGAAGGCGTGCCGATCAAGTTCCCGTTCGACCTGTACCAGGCCGCTCGCGCGGCCTACCGCCGGCAGCTGGAAGCCTGATCGGCTACAGCGCGTCGTCCGACAGACGCGGCGACGCCGGCAGGCTGCCCGGCGCCATGGCACCACCGGAGATGATGAAGGCCATGGCCTGATCCATCGTCCAGTCGGTGGGCGTGAGCTCGTCCATCGGCAACAGTTCGAGGTAGCCGCCGGTGGGGTTGGGCGTGGTGGGGATGTAGACCGCCGCCATCTCGCGGCCGGTGCCTTCCTCGAGCAGGGTACGGGTGACGAAACCGACCGTCTTCATGCCGCGGCGCGGGAATTCCACCAGCACCACGCGCTGCGTGCCGCCCGGCTTGTTCTGCAGCACCGACATCAGCTTTTTGGTGCCGCCGTAGATGGTGTGCACCACGGGGATGCGCTGCAGCAGGCCGTCGAAGGCATCCAGCACGCGCTGGCCGATCACCCGGTTCGCCAGCCAGCCCAGCACATACAGCGCGACCAGGGTCACCAGCAGGGCGAACACGAACACCAGGCCGCGCTGGTTGAGCGCATCGGCGGTATGCGGCGCAAGCAGGGCCAGCAACTCCACCATCGCCGACACCAGCGGCGCGCCGATGCCGGCCAGCAGGCCGAGCACGAACTTGAATACCAGGATGGTCACCCACAGCGGCAGAAAGGTCAGCAGGCCGGTGATGAGGTAGCGTTTGAGGCGCAGTGGGGGCATGGCGTGTCCGTGGATGTCAAAGCGCGGCCATTGTAGGGCGTGGACTGCCGTGTGGCTGTGGTGAAAAAGCCACATTCAGCCAGTGGCGGCGCCATGGCCTCGTCGGGCTCATGCCTCGACCTGATTAGCAATGAAGCTCAGCCGTCGACACCTCGCCGTTCGCCCTGAGCGTAGGCCCGCAGGGCCGAAGTCGAAGGGTGGCCGCGTGCGTGCGCTTCGACTTCGCTTGCTGTCGCAAGCTACGCTCAGCGCGAACGGTTTTTCAGCTGAGCCTTGTCGCTAATCAGGTACCTCGAAGCGTTGCGGACGTTCGGAGATCGGGGTATCGCCATCTTCCCCGAAGGGCATGGTGTTCGACGCTGCGCCGGTACGGGTTGCCGGTGCCGTCGTGCCGTGTTTCGCCGTGACAACGGTCATGACCAGGGTCAGCAGGGTTCCCTGCCTGCACCGTTTGATCCGCGTTGAGCGGGTGCGGTATTCCGTGCAGCGAATTGACGATGGTGTCGAACTTGGCTTAGGCTGCGCCTAACACGGCCCCTCTCGACGATGCTGCGCAAGCGGCAAAGTTGCTGAGGGGTTTTTCATGCCTGCGTGTCGGCTATGGCCAGCGGGCCTGCCAGTCGGCCGGGACGCCCATGTTGTCCAGGCCCAGTCCGAGCGGCGCCAGATCGGGAAATGCCAGCAGGTGATCGCGCAGGCGCGACGGCCAGCTTGAGCGCGGGCAGACGTGGCCGAGCAAATGGCGACTCATGCAGAGCAGCAGGAAGCAGCGCGAACGCATCTGCGCATTCGCTGCGAACGGCGCCAGCCAGGGCAGTTCCTCCACGGCGGGCAGGCGGGGCTGGTCCACGATGTTGCGATTCCACAGCCGGCCGTGGTGGGCGCAAACATTGCGCAGGTAATTCAGGCTGCGCAGCCAGGTGGCGAAGATGCGCCCGTTGGCGATGCCGTAGCGGCGGGATATTTCATCCTGTTCAATTTCACGCATGCCGCCGTAGAGCGTGGAGAGGGTGCCGAAATCCCAGGTTTCGCAGGCGACCCAGATGGCCAGCGGCACGCCGTACCGTGCCTTGTTGTGGCGCACGAACTCCTCGCGCGAACGGTTGATCAGCTGTGCATGGCACCCCAGCCAGGCGTGTTGCCGGCTGAGGCCGGTATTCGGGTCGAGCGCGGTGCTGAAGCTTGCGTGGAACAGTTCGGGCCGGAGGTAGGCGAAGGCGTCCAGCCGGCCGAGTGTGTGGGAAATATCCACGCGCAGAGCAATTTCCAGACGCTCCAGCGCGTCCATGGCCAGCATGCGCAGCCGCTTGTCGAAGATGTACAGGTCGATGGCGCGCTGGAAACTGGTGCCGGGCTTGAAGGTGTCCAGCGCCAGCGTTTCGACCTTGAGCCGCTGTGGCCGCCTGCCGGCCTCGTCCAGCACGATGGCCGCACCACTGCGTTCGCGGAAGGCGAACCAGTAGCCGCTGAGCCGGTAGTAGCCGATGCGGTGCAGGTAGTCCGCCGCCAGTTCGCGGTCGTCGATGCGCATGCCGCGCGCTTCGAGTTGCGCGAGTTGGTCGAAGTAGCTCTTCCATGGCTTGGGGTAGCTCATACATGCATCCTCGCGAAAAGCACCTACACCCAGCGCAACCGCTCCACCGCGAAGGCGCCGTCCTTGTCCAGCCTGTTGCCCAGCTTGCGCAGGTGGTTGAAGGTGTCCTGCCCGCGTTCGCGGCCCACCATGAACACCGGGCCGTAGTCGGCGTGGCGGGCGGTGGCCTTGTCCACTTCCTCAAGCTTGCCCCACAAGTGGTTGCCCTTGACCTCCACGAGCGCGATGCCGCCCGGCGTCTCGCGCTCATGCAGGCTCACCACGAAGTCGGGGTAGAAGCCGGTGCCGTCGTCCCAGCGGTACAGGCCCAGCGCCTCGGCCTTGCGCGCGTCGGACGGGTTGCGGTGCCACCAGCGCACCAGAGGGCTTTCGTCCAGCAGGTCGGCGATGGCCTGCTCGTCCTCGTTCAAGTCGGTGGGCAGCACGCCGTACAGCGCGCGGCGGGCGGCGGGCAGGCGCGTGTCGCTGTGTAGCTCGGCGGGCAGGGGCGTGTCCACGTCCACGATCTGGTCGTGGCGCAGGCGCTTGTAGGCGGTGGCCAGCAGGTGCGGGTGACGCACCAGCACCAGGTCGAGCTGCTGCATCAGCGCCTCTTCGTCGTCTGGCACTTCAGCGCCGGTGCGCTCGATGGCCTGGCGGAAACGCTCCAGCAGGCGCAGCTGCAGCTCGCGGTCGTTGGATTCCTGCAGGCGCAGGCGGATCTGCTCGGCGCGCTCAGCCACCGCCTCGGGTGCCAACTCGGCGAAGATGTCCTGGCCGTCCTCGCCCACATGCTGGCCGCCGAACAGATCCTGCTCCTCGCGGCTCACGCGGGCGCGGGTGCGCGTGCGGCTGTTCAGCACCTCGCCGCTGAAATCCACGAAATCCGCCAGCCGCGCCTCGAAGTCGGTGGGTGCGGGCGGCAGGCGCTCGCTGCGCAGCAGGGCGGGCGCGTCCGTGCGGCGCGGGTAGCGGTGCATGCTCGGCTGACTGAGCGCGAACAGCGCGGGGCTGGAAACGCGCAACGCGGCGGAAGTCGGCGTGGCCGCGTCGGCGTGGCCGCCGGCCAGTTGCAGTAGGTTTTGCGCGGCGGGCGTCCACAGCGCGCGCTCGGTGCCGGCCAGCTCGCCGCTGCCGTCGTCGGGCGCGGGTGTGGCCGTGCCCACGGTCTGCGCGCCCTGCGACGTCACCAACAGGGCCAGCGGCTCGCCGCTGCGTGCCACTTGCACGGCTTGCTGGTCGCCGATCACGGTGATGACGGTTTGCGTGCCCAGCTCCGGCGCGCGTGTGGTCAGCGCGTTGATCTCGGCGCCGGCATCGAGCAGACCCTCCTGCGACTGCGCGTTGGCGAGAAACACGTAGCCCAGGTTCAGTGCCTCGGGCAGGTCGTCGCGCGCCTGCAGCAGCGCGTGGCGGCGCACGATGCGGCCGATCACCTGCACGCCGAAACCTTTGTCGCGCGCGCCGCGCAGCGCCGCCAGGGTGAACGCGCGTGGTGCGTCGAAGCCCAGCGCCACCGCCATCTTGAAGATCAGCACCTCCACCGTGGGGTCGTTGGCCAGCGCGAGCAGGTCGGGGTCGGGCTCGGCGGCGGTGTGCACGCGCACCGCGCTGTCGGCGAAGCCCAGCGTGTCCACCAGATGGCGGCGCGCGGCCTCCTGCGCCTTGGCGCCGTCGGGCACCTGCACCAGCATCAGCGGCGTCAGCGCCACGCCGGCTTGCTGCAACTCGCTTTGGATATGTCGGTGCATGGCCGCGCATTCGCGCAGCGCCAGATGCTCGAAATCCACCAGTTGCGCGGTGTCGCCGTCCTTGGCCAGAAAGCGCACCGTGCGCACGCCGCGCTTGAGCAGGCCGGCTTCCACCGCGTCGAAGCGGCTCACCGAGGCCCAGTCGGCCGGCGTGCCCACGCGGTAGCCGGTGTCGTGCTCGAAGGTCTGCGCGTCGGCGTCGCGCGGGGTGGCGGTCATCATCAGCGTGTAGTCGGGCTTCAGCACCTCGGCGAAGAACGCGCGCGCCTGCGCCGCCTTGTGGAAACCGTGGTGCGCCTCGTCCACCACGCAGCCGATGCGCAGGCCGTCCATGCGCGCCTGGTCGATCAAGGCATCCAGCGACTGGCCGTCGTCGCCCTTGCTGCGCGCGCGACGGCTGTCCGCGTTGCGCGCGGCCACCGTGCCCCAGGTGGTGACGAACACGCCGCCGCGATCCACTGCGCCCAGCCGGCGGTCGCTGTCCAGATCCAGCAGGCGCAGCGCAGGCGCATGCGCGGCCAGCACCGCGCGCGACTGCGCCACCAGCCCGGCGAAGGGCGCGAACCAGAACCACAGCACGCGCTCGTCGCGTGAGAGGCGTTGCAGCGCCTCCACCGCGATCACGGTCTTGCCTGCGCCGGTGGGCGCCTGCAGCACCAGCGCGCCGTCGCGCTGGCGCGCCGCGTCGCGGGTGGCTTCGTCCATCTGGCGCAGGCCGTCGTACAGCGCCCGCACATTGGCGAAGCGGGCCACGATGCCGGCGCACACTTCTTCCTGAAATTTTTTGAGGTTCAGCATGTCAGCGTCCAAAGCGTGCGCGCAGGGATTGCGGGATGGCGTGCAGATCGGCCACCTCGGCCAGCTCGTGCAGGCGCTCGGGCGACCAGCAGTAGACCGTGGGGTGTGGATTTATTGAAGAGTGCGGCGATGGATCGCCGCTTTTTGACGTTTGCGCGCAGGGATGCGCGCACGAGTACACCTGCAGCCACTCGCGCAGTTGCGCCACATGCGTCTCGCGGAAATCGGCGAGATAAGCCAGCGCGCCGTCGGCGGCGAAGCCGCCGCCCGGCCACGGGATCAGCGGGCGACGATGCAGCAGCAATAGCGCGTGCCACACCTCGGCATGTTCGATCTTCAGCGCCAGCCGGTGCGGCGGGATGCGCCGCGCGCGCAGGTAGGCGAAGCCGCCGCCCAGGCCGTCGACGGATTCGCCCTTGGCGTTGACGTAGCCGCCCAGCACGCGGCGCACGCGCTCGGCGCAGACGTCGCGGCAGAGGTTCTTCTCCGGCTCCTCGGCGGTGGCCTCGGTGCTGGAAACGAGGATAAAGCGGCGCTCGCCGCCGTCTTCGGCATTGAGTTTGGCGACGGCATGGGCGGTGGTGCCGGAGCCGGCGAAGAAGTCGAGGACGGTGTCGTCCGGCTTGAGCGCGATCTGCAACACGCGTTCGATCAGGCGCACCGGCTTGGGCGTGTCGAACGCGGTCTGGGTGCCGAAGATCGACTGGATTTCCTTGCGAGCTTCGTCGGTATGGCCGACTTCTTCGTGGGGCCACCAAGTCCAGGGGACGAGCCCGGCAGATTCGGAGAGGAACATTTTGCGGCGCGGCACGCCATTGCCATCGGCGCCAAACCAAAGTCGATTGTCGGCAATCTCTGCATTGAGCGTCGTCTCAACGACTTTCCAGCAGTTGCCATCCGGTGGCGAGTGGCGATTGCCGTTTGGGCTGACAATCTCGTACATCTGATTGGGCCTGAAGCCTTGGGCCAACAGTGAAACGGATTGCCAGGAACCACGCGGATCGTTGTCGGGGTTTTTAAACAGCTTTCGCTGCTTGTCTTCCAGCGGAAGCGTGTTCCGTGTTTCCTTGAACAAGGACGGATCGCGAGCGTAGACCAGCAGGTATTCGTGCGCGTCGCCTATGGCTTCCCGGTTCTCGCGCGAATAACGCTTCTGCCAGATGCACGTGGCGACGTGGCCGCCATCCCCAAACACCTCATCCATCAACATCCCCAGCCGGAACAGCTCGTTGTCGTCGATGGAGACGAAGATCACGCCATCGTCCGCGAGCAGGTCTTTCGCCAGCCGCAGCCGCTTGTACATGAACTCCAGCCACAGCGAGTGGCGGAAGCGGTGGCTCTTGTCCACGAAGCGGTCGTTGTAGACGAAGTCGCGGTTGCCGGTGTTGTAGGGCGGGTCGATGTAGATGCAGCGGATGCGCCCGGCGTGGCTCATGCGCAGCGCGCGCAGCGCGTCGTAGTTGTCGCCCTCGATGATGAGGTTGTGCCAGGGCGCCTCGCCGTGGCTCGCGGCGGCGTCCAGCTCCAGCGCCACGTAGTCCGCGTTCACCGCCGCGTCGGCGTCGATGGCCTCGCGCTCCCACACCAGGCCGAGTTGGCGCTCGGCGTCGCGGCGTTCGAGCAGGCGGATGAGCGCGTCCTTGTCGAGATGCGAGTAGTTGGGCAAAGCCGATTCCTTGAGCGGTTGGGGGCGGCGGCGCGGCAAGGCGCCATCCAGGCGGGGCGGGCGCTGCGTCAGCGCAGCCGCTTGGGCGCGGGTTTGGCGCCGGCGCCGATCAGCAGCATCTCCATCTGCGCTTCCAGGCGGATGACGCGCTCGGTCAGCGATTCGATCCGGGTTTGCTGGGCGGCGAGGGTTTCGGCCTGCTGGGTGATGCGGCCTTCCATCTGGATGATGGTGGTGAGCGCGTTCCAGATCGTCTGTGCGCCGCCCATTACAGTCGCTTCCCGCGGCGAGCGGGCCGGCTGGCTGGCGCGACGGCGGCGGAAAGCTCCATGGCGTCGATGCGCGCATTGCTGGCGGCGATACGCGCGAAGGCCGCGTCCATGACGACCATGGAACGCTGCGCCGAGGCTTGCGCGGCTTCGGCCAGCGCGACGAGGTCGACGTCGGCGGGCATGTATTGGGCGGCGCCGCTGCGCATCAGCTCGGAGACGGTCATTTCCAGCCGCTTGGCCTTGGCGACGATGGCGCGCTTTTCCTGCGGCGTGGCCTGCACCACGATGCGTTCGATGGCGGCGTTCATGCGCGGCTCCCAGCGGTTGGCGGTCATGTCCATGGTATGTACACATGGGGTTGCCCGCAAGCCGGATGGCCGGTGCCTGCAGTGTCCGCCATCGCGCCGGCATGGGCGCGACGGCGGACGTCTGGCGCGTCAGGCGTCCTTGACGCTGTGCGAGATGCGCTTCACGCGGTGCAGGGTGTTCTTGTCGACGTGGTGCATGGACTGGCCGGTGGCGGCGAGCTTGAGCGTGAGCTTGGAAACGTAGCTGAAGCTGCCGTCGTCGTGGAGGGTGAACACGCTCTCGAAGGCGGTGGCGGCGGCGCGCTCCAGCAGGTACTTGTTCTGCACCAGGCCGTAGGAGGGCGAACCGGGGTCGGCCTTGAAGGTGAGCACCTTGCTCTCGGGCGTGGCGTCGCCGCCGGCCAGGATGGCCAGGCCGCGCGGCACCGCGAAGCAGCGCAGCACCTGCCCGGTGGCCTTCTCCCACAGCAGGTAACCCACCTCGTCGTGGAAGGGATCCATGGCCTCCTCGCCGTGGCGCCAGGCGGTCATCTCGTAGTTCAGGCCTTCCAGCGTCTGCTTGCCGTTCTCGACCACCGGGATGGGATGGAAGTGGGCAACCTCGAAATAGCTGGTTTCGGCCGTCTCGTCGTCCTTGTTGTGATAGGAAATGTCGATGCCGGCATTGCCTTCCCACTCGCCGACCAGTGCCGCCAGCGGGCCCAGCTTGCTCATGTTGCGCATGATTTACCCTCCTCGTGGAATGGTGGCCCGCATCCGGAAACGCGGGCGACAGAGCCAATGGATGGCGTGGATGACCGCCATAGATACCGCCTGTGCGCGGCAAGCTGGCGTGAAATCGGTTCGGCGCCGGTGAAGAATTCCCGGGCTCTCAGGCGCGGCGGCGGCTGCGCCGAAGGGTCTTGCGGTACAGCCGGCGCAGGCCGTACAGCGCCACCAGCGCCCAGGCGGCCAGGCTGACGTAGACGCCGATGGCCGGGATGGCGCGCAGGAAGCCCAAGTCGAGCGCGCGCGCCAGCTCCCAGGTGCCCACGGTGTACATGCCGATGGGAAATACGATGTCCCAGTCGTCCGTCTCGTAGCGCAGCGGCACGTGCCGCCACAGGTGGCGCCAGGCTTCCAGGATCACCAGCAGCGGTATCCACCAGCTGGCAGTGGCCCAGAAGAACACGGTGAAACCCTTCACGAAGGGCAGCAGCGCCTGCACGGGACTGGCGGCGGGCGCATGGGTGACGATCAGGCTGCCGGCCAGGGTGGTGATGGCCAGCGCACCCATGTCGATCCAGTACGGCGGGGTGAACTGGCGCGCGCGCAGCGGGAAAAACACCATGCGGTACACCACCAGGGTGATGATGAGCAGGTACAGCGCCGCGCCCAGCATGTACAGCGACAGCGCGACGAAGGTCAGCACACCGTCGTGGCCATCGGCCAGCAGGGTGAGCAGGCCCGACAGCGCCTGCGTGGATACCACCGCCACCAGCCAGCCGCCGTTGATGGAGCGGGTGAAGCCGGGCTTGAAGCGCGCGGTGATGGTGGCGGCGAAGAACAGGTAGGTGAGCGCCAGCCACAGCAGCGCGCCGAACCCGGCCAGGGCCATGGCCAGTGCCGGCAGCGGGCGCACCAGTACGCACTGGCTGCCCAGCAGGCAGGTGGCGGCGGCCAGGGTGAGAAAGCCCGCGCCGCGCGAGGGGTCGGTGAAATCGGCAAGCACTTCGGTGCGGAAACACGCCAGCCGCCACACGCTGAGCGCCAGCAGCCAGGCATAGGCGACGAGGTTGAACGCGAACAGCGCCCGCGCCACGCCCGGCATGCCGTGTTGGCCGGCGTCGATGGAGACGATGCCGGTGGCCATCACCAGCGCGAAGCAGCCCGGCGCCAGGAGACGCACGCGCAGCCGCAGGTTGTCCGCCAGGCTCATGCGGCGATTATGCGCGGCGTGCGCGTCGTCGACGGGTGAGGTGTGACTTTTCCCGCGTCCGCGCGAATCATGCAGGCAACATGGGAAAACGCGGATCGACATGCGACATCGGGCGGAGCAGCAGGCATTCGAGGCGCTGTGGCGCGAGCACCGGGGCATCGCGCTCAAGGTGGCCGGCGTCTACGCGCGCGGCGTGGAGGATCGCCGCGACCTGGTGCAGGAAATCGCCGCGCAGCTGTGGCGCTCGTTTGCCAGCTTCGACGCGCGCAAGGCGAAGTTCGGCACCTGGTTCTATCGCATCGCCTTGAACGTGGCGATCTCGCACCTGCGCCGCAGCGGCGAGGGGCAGGGCCGCGTCGAGCCGCTGGACGAAGACCACCTGGAAACCATCGCCGGCGAACCCGCGGCCGAGCCGGACGAACGCCTCGCCGCGCTGCACGCCTTCATCGGTGGGCTCGATGCGCTCAACCGCGCGCTGATCCTGCTGTACCTGGAGGACAAGAGCTACGCCGAGATCGCCGAGGTGCTCGGCATCAGCGCCAGCAACGTGGCCACCAAGATCAATCGCGTCAAACACACGCTGCGCGGCCAGATGGTCGTCGCGGCCACCACCGGAGCATGACGATGGAACTCGATGAGATGAAGCTGGCGTGGCAGGCCATGGGGCAGCAGTTGGAGCGGCAGAATGTGCTGCAGCTGGAGCAGTTGCGACAGGGGCGCGCCGACCGTCTGCACCGGCACTTGCGACCGCTGGCATGGGGGCAATCGCTGCTCATCGCGCTGGGCGTCGCCCTCATGCTGTGGGGCATCAGCTTCTGGTCGACGCATTTGGACATCTGGCAGGCGGTGGTGTGCGGCGTCTTCATGCAACTGTTCGGCACGCTGGCCTTTGCCTTCCCGATCCGCTTGCTGGTGATGCAGCAGGGCATCGACTACGCCGCGCCGGTGCTGGACATCCAGCGCCGCCTCGCACGGATGCGCGCCTGGCGGGTGAAGGTGGAGGCGCCGGTATTCGCGGTGCTGGGCGGCGTGGTCTGGATACCGGCCTTGTTGATGGAGGCACAGTACGAAGGAGATTCCTTCGGGCTGAATCCGTGGCAGTACATGCGGCCCGGTGCGATGGCATGGCTGCTGTTGAGTGTGGGTGCTGCGGTGGGCCTGGTGTTCCTGGCCCGCTTCGTGGTGCGCCGGCTGGGCCATGGTCGCTGGCTGGAAAACAGCCTGGCGGGCGGCTCCATCGTCAAGGCCGAGACGGCGCTGGCGGAGATGGCGCGTTTCGAGCGGGAGGCTTGAGGCGTAGAGCGCCCCCCTCACCCCAACCCTCTCCCCCAAGCGGAGCTTGGGGGAGAGGGAGACAAGCGGCATGCTCTTCCCGAGTCCCGAGTCCCGAGTCCCGGCCTCACCGTGCCCTGGGCTTCAAGCGCACGTAGATCTGCTTGCGCACGCGGGCAACAACTTCGCCTGCGGCGGTGACGATGTCGGTGTCGAACCAGCGCAGCACTTTCTCGCCGCCGGCGGCGGCCTGGCGCAGTTCATCGAGCGTGGCGTCGTCCATGTGGAAGCTGGCGTAGACGTCCTCGCGGCCGGGCGCCACAAAGTCGATGCTGCCGGCCTTGTCCCACACGTAGTAGTCGGGGCCGAGCCGGTGCATCGCCAGCAGCATCCAGAACGGGTCGACCATGGCGAACAGGTTGCCGCCGAACTGGCTCTTGACGTAGTTGCGGTTCCACGGGCGCAGGCGCAGGGCGACCCTGGCCTGCGCGTAGTCGTCGCTGAGCGCGACGAGGCGGATGCTGTTGACGAGGAACGGCGGCCACAGGTTCATCAGCCGGCGGAAGGTGGAGGCGCGCATGGGCAAGTCGGGAGGTGGGGGTGAGTGGTGCGGCCGTGGGGTGGCGGCGATCGGGTGTTTCGCGCGGAGTTTGAGGCGAAAGGCGCCCCCTCTCCCCAGCCCTCGCCCCCGACGGGGAAGCCGTTGGGAGAGGGGAGATAACAAGCGGCGGGCTCTTCCCGAATCCCGAATGACTCGTCGCATCAGCGACTTGCCCTGCGGGCCATCGGCTGCGCCGATGTTCGCTACGGCATCCTGCCTGCGCAGTCCGAATCCCGAATCCCGCTCAAAACAGCAGCGAGGCCATCTTGCGGCGGTAGCGGCCGACCAGTTCGGCGTCGTCCAGGGTGGCGAAGGCGGCCAGCAGGCGCTTCCTGGCGGCGCCGTCGTTCCAGTCGCGGGCCTTTTCCAGGAGATGCAGGAACTGGTCGAGGCCGGCGGCGGGGTCGTTGCCCAGCAGCAGGCGCACACCGAGCAGGTCGCGGGCTTCCCAGTCCTGCGCGTTGGCCTGCAGGCGCTGTTCCAGGTCGGCCTGCGCGGGCGCGTCCCGCAGCGTGCGCGCCAACTCCAGCTGGTTGCGCAGGCGCACGGCGCGGGCGTCGGTGGCGAGATTGGCGGGCAGGGCGTCGAGTTCGAGGGCGGCCTCGTCGCTGCGGCCGGCTTGCGCCAGCGCCACGGCGAGGTCGAGCTTCAGCTCGGTCTTGTCCGGCTCGGCGGCGATGGCCTGTTGCAGGCGGTTGATGGCGGCTTCGGGTGTTTCGGCGGGCGCCTCGGCGGGTTCCTCCGCGGCTTCCTGCAACTGCACGTGGCGCGACAGGAACTCGCGCAGCTGCGCCAGTGGCAACGCGCCGGAGAAGCCGTCGGCGATCTCGCCGCCCTTCACCAGCACCACGGTGGGCACACTGCGGATGCCGAACATCGCGGCGAGCTGCTGGTTCTTGTCCACGTCCACCTTGCCCAGCCGGAACGCGCCCTTGTAGTCGGCGGCGAGCTGTTCCAGCAGCGGGCCCAGCGTCTTGCACGGGCCGCACCAGGTGGCCCAGAAGTCCACTAGCACGGGCGTGTCCAGCGAGGCGTTGATGACATCGGCCTCGAAGTTCTGTTCGGTGACGTCGAAGACGTGCGTGTCGGCGGTGGTGGCGGTCACGGCGGGTTCCGGGGCGTTGGCGGGATGAAGGCTGCCGAAATGGGTGCGCCGCCCAGCATATCAAGCCCGCGCGGCAGTCGCGCCGGATTTGCGAGAATGGGCGCATGCCAGCCCCGTCATCAGGACTCGCGCAGGACGTCGCCCCGGCGCTCGTGATCTGCGAACACTGCGATACCGTGCATCGCCGCCGCGAGCTGGCGCGCGGCGAGGCGGCGCAGTGCGCACGCTGCGGCGCGCTGCTGGAGCGCCCGCGCGGGCTGGGCATCGATACCTTGCTGGCCCTGGTCGCCACCGCGCTGGTGGTGTTCGTGCAGGCCACCTGGTGGCCCATCGTCACCCTGGGGCTGAATGGCCAGCACGTGGCGGCCACGCTCGCGGACGTGATCCGCATGATGTGGCTGGATCACTCGCAGGTGGTGGCGGTGCTGGCGGCGGCCACGCTGTTCGTGCTGCCGCTGACGAAGATCCTGCTGCTGGGCTGGCTGCTGGTGTTTGCGCGCGATGGACGGCGCGCGCCGGGCTTCCGCGTGCTGATGGTGACGCTGCACCGCATCGGGCCATGGACGATGAGCGAGGTGTTCGTGCTGGGCGCGCTGGTGTCCATCGTCAAGGCGCATCTGTATTTCGAGGTCACCGCCGATCCCGGCATCTGGTTCTATGCGGCGCTGATGCTGCTCATCACCGTGTTCGCCGGCGTCGACCTCACCCACTTGTGGGACGAGACGCGCGAGGCGGCGGCGTGAGCCCGGCAAGCGCGAACCAGCGCTTGCCGCGCGCGCATGAGCTGGGGCTGATCGGCTGCCACGTCTGCGGCCAGGTGTGTCGCGAACTGGCCGTGGACGATGGCGGGGACATGGCCTGCCCGCGCTGCGGCTCGGCGCTGCACCGGCGCAAGCTGGCCAGCTACGCGCGCACCTGGGCGCTGCTGATCGCCGCCTTCTGCATGTACATCCCGGCCAACGTGCTGCCGATCATGCGCACGGCGAGCCTGGGCGACATCGACGACAACACCATCATCAGCGGCGTGGTGGAGCTGTGGGTGAAGGGCTCGCCCGGCCTCGCGGTGGTGGTGTTCACCGCCTCCATCGTGGTGCCAATGCTGAAGTTCTTCGCGCTGGGCACGCTGCTGGTCACGAGCCAGCGCGGCAGCAACTGGGCGCGCAAGCAGCGCGCGCAGCTGTACCGACTGGTGGAGCTGATCGGCTACTGGTCGATGCTGGACGTGTTCGTGGTGGCGCTGCTCACCGCGCTGGTACGCTTCGGCCTGTTCAGCCTGGTGGAGCCGCTGCCGGGCGTGGTGTTTTTCGGCCTGACCGTGGTGCTCACCATGCTGGCCTCGATGTGCTTCGATCCCCGCCTGATCTGGGACGGCAAGGAAGATTCCGATGACTGACGACAAGAGTGCCGCACTGCCCAGCGCGGTGCTGCGGCAACGCCACCGCAGCGTGGCGCTGATCTGGCTGGTGCCCGTGTTCGCCGCGCTGGTGGGCGTGGCGCTGGTGGTGCAGAACTGGCTGCAGGCCGGGCCGCAGGTCACCCTGGCTTTCCAGAGCGCGCAGGGCCTCAGCGCCGGCAAGACCCCGGTGAAATACAAGGACGTGGTGATCGGCAAGGTGGAGAAGATCCGTCTGAGCACCGACCGCAGCCACGTGCTGGTGACGGTGGCGCTGGAGAAGAGTGCCCAGGGTTTTGCCACCGAAGGTACCCGCTACTGGGTGGTGCGCCCGCGCATCGGCCTGGGCGGCATCTCCGGCGTGGACACGCTGCTTTCCGGCGCCTACATCGGCGCGGACACCAGCGACTCCAGCCAGCCGCAGGACGCGTTCACCGGGCTGGAAACCCCGCCCGCGGTCACCCACGGCGAGCCAGGCAAGAGCTACGTGCTGCACGCCGCCGACCTGGGCTCGCTGGACATCGGCTCGCCGGTGTACTTCCACCGCCTGCAGGTGGGGCGCGTGGTGTCCTACAAGCTCGACGACGACGGCAAGGGCGTGACCTTCGCCGTGTTCGTCGATGCGCCCAACGACCGCTACGTGAATGCCAGCACGCGCTTCTGGAACGCCAGCGGCGTGAACGTTTCGCTGGGCGCCAACGGGCTCAAGCTCAACACCCAGTCGCTGGCCACCGTGCTGGCCGGCGGCGTGGCCTTCCAGGATCCGGGCGGCCCGCACGACACCACACCCGTGCCCGACAAGACCGGCTACACCCTGTTCGCCGACGAAACCAGCGCGATGGCGCCGCCGGACGGCGCGCCGCAGTACATCCGCATGCGCTTCAACCAGTCGCTGCGCGGGCTGGCCGTGGGCGCGCCGGTGGAGTTCCTCGGCATGAACTTCGGCAAGGTGGTGTCGATCCGCATGGACTACGACGCCAGCACCGGCCGCTTTCCGGTCGTGGTGGGCGCGGTGGTGTATCCGCAGCGATTGGGCCAGGCCTACGAAAAACTGGCGGCGCAGGCGAAGCAGCACGGCGACGATGCCCACCTCTCGCACATGGTGGGCACGCTCGTCGAGCACGGCCTGCGCGCGCAGGCGCGCACCGGCAACCTGCTCACCGGCCAGCTCTACATCGCGCTGGATTTCGTGCCGCATGCGGCCAAGGTCAGCTTCGACCCGGCCCAGCGCCCGCTGCAGATCCCCACCGCGCCCGGCAGCTTCGACAAGCTGCAGGAGCAGATGGCCGACATCGTGGACAAGCTCGACAAAGTGCCGTTCGACCAGATCGGCAAGCACCTCAACGACACGTTGGCCAGCCTCGACACCACGCTCAAGCAGATGAACGGCAAGACGCTGCCCGCGCTCGACGACACCATGCACGCTGCGCGCAAAACGCTGGGCAGCGCCGATGCCACGCTCTCGCCCGATGCGCCGCTGCAGCAGAACCTCGGCCAGACCCTGCAGGAATTGCAGCGCTCGCTGCGTTCGCTGCGCGTGCTCACCGACGAACTCGGCGTGCATCCGGAATCGCTGCTGCGCGGCCGCCCGGCCGATCCCAAGCCGGCCGGCAAAGCCGCGCCCCAGCCCCACAGGAGTCAGCCATGAATCCCCGGACGCTCGCCTGCGCCGCCGCGCTGGCGCTGGCCGGCTGCGCCTCGGCGCCGCCGCGCTACTACACCCTGGTGGCGCCGCCGCGCGCGGCCGCGCCGACGGCCAGCCCCGCGCCCTATCCCTTCGAACTGTTGCCGGTGACCGTGCCGGCCCAGGTCGACGTGCCGCAGTTGGTGGTGCGCGAAGGCGGGCAGGGCATGCAGCCGCTCAGCGGCCAGCGCTGGATCGCGCCGCTGGGCGATGAAATCCGCGCCGCGCTGGCCGCCGACCTCGGCCGCGCGCTGGGCGTGGCCGATCTCTCCGGCTTGCCCGGCAACGGCCAGCCGCGCTTGCGCATCAAGCTCGACGTACGCCGCTTCGACTCCGTGCCCGGCCAGCAGACGTTGCTCGACGCGGCCTGGAGCCTGCGCCTCATCGGCGGCGCGGGTGGACAGGATGCGCTGACCTGCAGCAGCCGCATCGGCGAGCCGGTCGCGCCCGGCTACGACGCCCTGGTGGCTGGCCATCAGCAGGCGCTGGGCAAACTCGCCGCCGACATTGCCACCACCGCGCGGGCTTACGAGGCCGGCCAGCGGCCCGGGTGTCCTTAGACGGCTGGCGTGGGCGTCGGCAACACCGAATCGCGCGAGTCGGCGGCGTTCCCGCATCCCGTCCCGCATCCCGTTGCTGCTAATCTGACCCGTTCTTCCGGCGCCTCGCCCGCGTCCCTGCATTCCAGCGATCACGAACCATGCAAGACACCCAAAGCAAACCCGAGTCCGACTACCAGCCGCAGGCGGTGGAAGCCGCCGCGCAGGCCTACTGGCGCGACCAGCGCGCCTTCGAGGTGAAGGAAGACCCGTCGCGGCCCAAGTTCTTCTGCCTCTCCATGCTGCCGTACCCGTCCGGCGCGCTGCACATGGGCCACGTGCGCAACTACACCATCGGCGACGTCATCAGCCGCTACCAGCGCATGCAGGGCAAAAACGTGCTGCAGCCGATGGGCTGGGACGCCTTCGGCCTGCCCGCCGAGAACGCCGCGATCAAGCACAAGACTGCGCCGGCCAAGTGGACCTACGCCAACATCGAGCACATGCGCGGCCAGCTGCAGTCGCTGGGTTACGCGATCGACTGGAGCCGCGAGTTCGCCACCTGCCGCCCCGAGTACTACCGCTGGGAACAGCTGATGTTCACCCGGCTGCTGAAGCAGGGCATGGCCTACCGCAAGAACTCGGTGGTGAACTGGGATCCCATCGACCAGACCGTGCTCGCCAACGAGCAGGTGGTCGACGGCCGTGGCTGGCGCTCCGGCGCCGTGGTGGAGAAGCGCGAGATCCCGCAGTGGTTCCTGCGCATCACCGACTATGCACAGGAACTGCTCGACGGCCTGGACACGCTGCCCGGCTGGCCCGACGCGGTGAAGACCATGCAGCGCAACTGGCTGGGCCGCAGCGAGGGCCTGGAGATCCACTTCGCGGTGGAAGGCGAGGCCGCGCCGCTGACCGTGTTCACCACCCGCCCCGACACGCTGATGGGCGTCACCTTCGTCTCCATCGCGGGCGAGCATCCGCTGGCACTCAAGGCCGCGGCGAACCATCCGCAGCTCGCCGCCTTCCTCGACGAGCTCAAGCACGGCGGCGTTTCCGAGGCCGAGCTGGAGACGCAGGAAAAGCGCGGCATGGCCACCGGCCTGTTCGCGATCCATCCCGTCACCGGCGACAAGGTACCGGTGTGGGTCGCCAACTTCGTGCTGATGGGCTACGGCACCGGCGCGGTGATGGCGGTGCCCGGCCACGACGAGCGCGATTTCGAGTTCGCCCACAAGTACGGTCTGCCGATCAAGCAGGTGATCGCCGCCGGCGAGGAGGCCTACGACCCGGCCAAGTGGCAGGAGTGGTACGGCGACAAGACGCGCGCCGACATGCGCGTGATCCACTCCGGCGAGCTGGACGGCAAGAACTACCGCGAGGCCTTCGACCATCTCGCCGCCAGGCTCGAAGCCGACGGCAAGGGCCAGCGCCGCGTGAACTGGCGCCTGCGCGACTGGGGCGTTTCCCGCCAGCGCTACTGGGGCTGCCCGATCCCGGTGATCTATTGCGCCAAGTGCGAGGCGGTGCCGGTGCCGGAAGACCAGCTGCCGGTGGTGCTGCCCGAGGACGTGGCGTTCTCGGGCGTGCAGTCGCCGATCAAGGCCGACCCGGAGTGGCGCAAGACCACCTGCCCGCAGTGCGGCGGCCCGGCCGAGCGCGAAACCGACACCTTCGACACCTTCATGGAGTCGAGCTGGTACTACGCGCGCTACACCAGCCCCGGCGCGCAGGCGCAGATCGACGAGCGCGCGAACTACTGGCTGCCGGTCGATCAGTACATCGGCGGCATCGAACACGCGATCATGCACCTGCTGTACTTCCGCTTCTATCACAAGCTGCTGCGCGACGCCGGCATGGTGCATTCGGACGAGCCGGCGCAGAACCTCTTGTGCCAGGGCATGGTGATCGCCGAGACGTTCTACCGCGAGAACGCCGATGGCTCGAAGGACTGGATCAATCCCGCCGACGTGGAGATCCAGCGCGACGACAAGGCGCGTGTGATCGGTGCGCTGCTCAAGGCCGACGGTCAGCCGGTGCGGATCGGCGGCATCGAGAAGATGTCCAAATCCAAGAACAACGGCGTCGACCCGCAGGCGATGGTGGGCAAGTACGGCGCCGACACCGTGCGCCTGTTCTCCATGTTCGCCGCGCCGCCGGAGCAATCGCTGGAGTGGAACGAGGCGGGTGTGGAAGGTATGGCGCGCTTCCTGCGCCGTTTCTGGCGTGAGGTCACCACGCACGCCGCGCAGCCCGACCACCCGGTGGTGGACGTCGCCGCGCTCGACGCCGGCCAGAAGGCGCTGCGCCGCCAGCTGCATGAAACCATCCAGAAGGTGACGGACGACTTCGGCCGCCGCCACTCCTTCAACACCGCCATCGCCGCGCTGATGGAGCTGCTCAACGCGGTGAACAAGTTCGCCGACATGGGCGAGCAGGGCCGCGCGGTGCGCCACGAGGCGCTGGAAACCATGGTGCTGCTGCTGAACCCGGTGGTGCCGCACGTCGCGCACCACCTGTGGCAGGTGCTGGGCCACGCCGAGGCGGTGCTGGAAGACCAGCCCTGGCCGGCGGTGGACGAGAGCGCGCTGGTGCGCGACTCGCTCACGCTCGCGGTGCAGGTCAACGGCAAGCTGCGCGGTACCATCGAGGTACCCTCCGGCGCCAGCAAGGAAGCCACCGAAGCGCAGGCGCTGGCGCAGCCGCAGGTGGCCGCCTTCCTCGCCAACCTCAGCGTGCGCAAGGTGATCGTGGTGCCCGGCAAGATCGTCAACATCGTCGCAGGATGAATCGCATGAAACGCATGCTCCGCCTCGCGTCCCTGCTTGCTGGCGTGCTCGCGCTCGCCGGCTGTGGCTTCCATTTGCGCAAGAGCGCCGCACTGCCGCCGGCGATGGGGCATGTCCACCTGGCCATGAACAGTGGCGACCTCGAACGCGGGCTGGCCCGTGCGCTGGTCAGCGCCGGCGTCACCGTCGAGGACGCCGCCGGCCCCGGCGTGGCCGAACTGCGCGTGCCGGTGGCCGGCTTCGACACCCAGTCGCTAACCCAGGGCGGCTACGCGCGCATCACCGAGTACGCGGTGCACTACCGCGTGGAGTTCGACGCGGTCGATGCCGATGGCAAGGCCCTGCTGCCGCGCCAGCGCATCGACATGCAGCGCGAATACAGCTACGACGCCACCGACAGCACGGGCAATGGCGCGCAGGTTGCGCAGATCGAGCACAGCCTGGTCGACGACATGGTGCAAGCCATCCTGTTCCGCCTGCAGGCCGCCGGCCATCACGCGCCAGCGGCTGCCGCCACGCACTGACATGCCGCTCTCGCCCGCCCAATGGTCGAAGGCGCTGACCGGTGACCGCCTCGCGTCGGTCTACCTGCTCGCGGGTGAGGAACTGCTGGTGCTGGAGGCCGCCGACGCGCTGCGTGCGCAGGCGAAAAAACTCGGCTACGCCGAGCGCGAGGTGCTCGAAGTCGAGCAGCGCTTCGACTGGGACGACCTCGCCCGCGCCGCCGCCGGCATGTCGCTGTTCGCCACGCGCCGATTGATCGACCTGCGCCTGCCCACCGGCCGCCCCGGCGTGGAAGGCGCCAAGGCCATCAACGAGTTCTGCGCCAACCCGCCGCCCGATGTCACCCTGCTCATCACCGCGATGGAGTGGAGCAGCAAGCACGATGGCGCCTGGAGCAAGAAGCTCGACGCCGCCGGCACCATGGTGGTGTTCAACGCGCCGCGGCCCAACGAATGGGCGGCCTGGATCGGTGCGCGGCTCGCCTCGCGCGGCCTGTCCGCCACACCTGACGCTGCGGCACTGCTGGCCGAGCGCGTGGAAGGCAACCTGCTGGCCGCCGCGCAGGAGGTCGACAAACTCGTGGTGCTGCGCGCCGGCGACAGTCGCCGCATCGACGCCGCAGCGATGGAAAGCCTGGTCGCCGACAGCGCCCGCTACGACGTGTTCAAGCTCACCGACGCCGCACTGGCGGGCGAGGGCGCCCGCGCGCTGCGCATCCTCACCGGCCTGCGCAGCGAGGGCGACGAGCTGATCGCCCTGATGGGCTGGCTGGTGAACCAACTGCAACTCGCGCTGCGCCTCGCCAACGCGCCCGACCTCGCCGCGCAGGCTCGGGCCGAACGCCTGTGGCCCGCGCGCGAGCAGCTGTTCCGCAAGGCACTGCGCCGCGCCCCGCGCGAACACTGGCTGGCCTGCCTCGCCCGCGCTTCGCGCATCGACCGCATCGCCAAGGGGCGCGAAAGCGGCGACGCCTGGCGCGAAGCCGAACGCCTGATCGCCGCCCTCGCCGAGCCGCGCGCCGCGCGGGCATTGGCATGAGCCTCACCCCTCCGCTTCAACTCCCTCTCCCCCCTCGGGAGGAGAGGGTTGGGGTGAGGGGGAGGCTCTCGCTTGGTGGCGTACAAACCGCCACCCACCAAGCCTGATCCCATGCGTCCGCTCGCCCTCTTCGGCGGTACCTTCGACCCCATCCATATCGGCCACCTCACCGTGGCGTGGGAAGCGGCCGAACTGCTAGCCGCCGAAGTGCGCCTGCTGCCGGCGAACGTGCCGCCGCATCGTGCATCGCCCATGGCCACGCCCGCCGAGCGCGTGGCGATGCTGCGCGCCGCACTGGCCGGCCAGTCGCGCCTGACCCTCGATGCGCGCGAGCTGGAACGCAGCGGCCCGTCCTACACCATCGACACCCTGCGCGAGCTGCGCGCGGAACAGGGCGAGCGCCCGCTGGTGCTGCTGCTGGGCGCCGACGCCTTCGCCGGCTTGCCGACGTGGAATCGCTGGCGCGAGCTGTTCGACTTCGCGCATATCGGCGTGCTGAGTCGGCCCGGCGTGGAAGCCGCGCGTTCCGCCGAGCTGGCCGAGGAAGTCGCCGCACGCCGCGTCGACGACGTGGCGGCGCTGCGCACGCAGCCCTGCGGCAAGCTGATCGAACTCGCGGTGACCCCGCTGGAAATCTCCGCCACCCGCATTCGCGAACTGCTCGTTGCAGGACGTGACCCGCGCTATTTGTTGCCGGCGGGGTTGTTCGATGATCCGGTGCTACTGGCGCCTTATCGTCGCTGAAGCGGTTTTGCTGGATTCAAGGCGGTTTCGTCCGCCTGCCGACGCACGAAACTGCTTTGTCGCTGGCGAAAAACGCCCTCTCCCCAACCCCTCTCCCGCAAGCGGGCGAGGGGAGAAGTTTCCCCTTCACCCCGCCCGCGCCACGAACCGCAATGCCACCGAATTCATGCAATAGCGCAGCCCCGTCGGCGGCGGGCCGTCGTTGAACACGTGGCCGAGGTGGCTGTGGCAGCCGGCGCAACTGATCGCGATGCGCTCCATGCCGAACTGCTCGTCGCGGGTTTCGATCACGTTGCGTTTCGCGATGGGGCGCCAGAAGCTGGGCCAGCCGGTGCCGGAGTCGAATTCGGTGGCGGCGTCGTAGAGCGCGGTGGCGCAGGCGATGCAGCGGAACAGGCCAGGGTGCGCAGGGCGCTCGTGCGGGCCGCTGAAGGCATGCTCGGTGCCGTCGCGGCGCATCACGTCGAAGGCGAGTGGGGACAGCCGGGCGCGCCATTGCGCATCGCTGAGCACCAGCCGATGCACCTTGCAGGCGCCGAGATCGCGGCCGTCGTCGGCAAAGCATTCCAGCAGCACGCCGCCGGGCGGGGTATGCACCAGCGCCGGTACGCCACCTTCGACGCCGGCGGCGAGCAGGCGGGGCAGGGCGAAGCTGCCGCCGATCGCGAGCAGGGCGCCGCCGCTCAGTGCGGTGCGCAGGAAACGGCGGCGATCCATCGCGAGGGATTCGTCGATGCGGGACATGGCGGCCTCCGAGTTGCATTCGATGTGTGCGATGGGCTTTCGCAGGAGCGGCCTCGGCCGCGATGCTTTGCCTTGGTCGTTCGATGGAGCGCATCGCGACCGGGGCCGCTCCTACGGGTGCCTCGTCTCAGCCGAAGGTGAACGCATACGCGCGCACGCCGGGATCGTCGAAGGTGATGGTGAACGTGCGTGTGCCGTCGCCATGGGCTTGACGCACCAGTTGATACAGGCGCTGCGCGGTGACGGTGCCGTTGCCTTGCGCGTCGATATCCGTGCCGTGGTCGATGCCGGGGGCGTGGCCATCCAGCGTGACGTGGAAGCGCACTGGTTTGCCGTCCTTGCCCGGCCCCAGCACCAGGTGCAGGTCGCGGCCACGGAAGTGGTAGCTGATGCTGCCGCTGCCGGCATCCAGCGTGGCGTCCATCGCATGCACGTTCCAGCGACCAGCCAGTGACCACTGGTTGGCGGCGAGCTGGGCGGGCGCGCGGTAGTCGAAGGCATCGTCGTGCGCCACGCGGTTGTTGGCGAAGCCTTCGGCGCGCGCATAACCCACGTAGGTTTCCGGCGAGCGCAGCATGCTGTCGGAGGCGGCCGCCTGCGCGCCGGTGGCACCGGGCTGCACGTAGCCGCCGGGCAGGTTCGTCTGGCCGGCTTCGGCGAGCAACTGGCGGATCACGTCTTCGTCCTCGGCATAGCCGCCTTCGCCGAAGCTGTGGTGGCGGATGCGGCCGCGCGCGTCGATGAAGTATTCCGCCGGCCAGTATTCGTTGTTGAAGCCTTGCCAGATCGCGTAGTCGGAATCCAGCGCCACCGGGTAGGTCACGCCGAGGCGCTGCACCGCCGCGGCCACGTTGGAGCGATCTTTTTCGAAGGCGAACTCGGGTGCGTGCACGCCGATGATGACCAGACCGTGATCCTTGTATTTGGCGTTCCACCCTTCGACGTAGGGCAGCGAGCGCAGGCAGTTGATGCAGGAATAGGTCCAGAAATCCACCAGCACCACCTTGCCGCGCAGTTTTTCGCGGGTGAGCGGCGGGCTGTTGAGCCAGCCGGTGGCGCCAGTCAGCGACGGCAGACGGCCTTCCACCGGCAGCGCCTCGCCGGGCGCAGGCGCGGGCGCGGCCATCGCGGCGGGCATCGGACGCACGGCGTCGATCAGCTTCTGCTCGATGCCGTTGCTGCCGGCCAGCGAGACGCGGGTGAGCACACCGGTGTCCACGCCCGAGGCAATCGCGGCCACGCCCATCAGCACCAGCACACCGAGTGCGCGGCGCACCCATTGGCCGGCGCCCAGCGAGCGCTTCATCACGGCGAACACCTTGCCGCCCACCGCCAGCGCCAATCCCAGCGAAGTAGCCGCGCCCAGCGCGTAGGTCAGCAGCAGCAAGGTGGTGGTGACGCTGGCGCCCTTGAGCGCGGCGCCGGTCAAGAGCAGACCCAGGATCGGCCCCGCGCACGGCGCCCACAACAGGCCGGTGGCGATGCCGAGGCCTGCCGCGCCCCAGATCGAGTCGCCGTCACTCTCGGTGCGCCGCGACAGCCGGTTGCCCAGCGCGACGAACGGCCGCGTCAGCCATTCGGCGACGTGGCTGGAGAGCAGGGTGAGGCCGAGCAGGGCCAGCACCACCAGGGCCACGGCGCGGCCATACTGGTTCGCGTGCACTGCCCAGCCGCCGCCCACCGCCGCCAGCGTGGCGACCAGGGCGAAGGTGGCCGCCATGCCGGCCAGCATCGGCAAGCCGCTCTTGAGGAAGGGCCGGTCGGCGCGGGCGAACACGAAGGGCAGCACCGGCAGGATGCAAGGGCTGAGGATGGTGAGCACGCCGCCGAGGTAGGCAAGGATCAGCAGGAGCATGACGGATCGTCCGGTGGGAGGGTGCTGGTGATTCGCCGGCAGGGCGCCGGCGGTTACCTCCACTGCTACGAAGTAACCCGCGCGGCGGATGCAGCGAATCATCGGACAAGACCCCGGCATGGAGCGCATGCCCTTGACCGCTGACGTCGGCGTGGTACTAGATGGCGGCTTCATCCCGCTGCTGGATCGTTGCCGCCCCGTGCCCGTCGAACCCGCCACCGCCAGCGAAGCCGCCGAGCGCCAGCGCGCCGCGTGGATGGCTGCCGCGCAGGCCGGCGACCGCCACGCCTACGAGCGCGTGCTGGCCGATTCGCTGGTGCTGATCCGCGCGGTGGCGCGCCGCCAGGGCGTGGGCACGGACACGCTGGACGACGTGGTGCAGGAAACGCTCATCACCGTGCACCGCGTGCGCCACACCTACGACCCGGCGCGCTCCTACGACGCCTGGCTGGGTGCCATCGCCGCGCGCCGCGCCATCGACGCGCTGCGCAGCCACGGCCGGCGCGGTCGCCGCGAGCTGCATGACGAGTTCGCGCTGGAGCAGCATCCCGATCGCGACGACGCCAGCATGGATGCCGAACGCCGCCAGCAGGCGCATCGCCTGCGCGAGGCCATCGCGCAACTGCCGCCCGGCCAGCGCGAGGCGGTGGAACAGCTCGGCCTGCGCGAGCAGTCGCTGGCCGAGGCGGCCGCGCAGACCGGGCGCAACACCGGCGCCTTGAAAGTGAACCTGCACCGCGCCCTGAAGGCCTTGCGCGGTCGCCTGCACGGAGACGATTGAGCCATGGCCGAGCCGCATTCCAACGACCGCCTGATTGCCGCGCTCAGCGCCGAGCTGGTGCCGGTGCGGCGCCTGCGGCCGCCGTGGCTGCGCACGCTGGGCTGGCTGGCGCTGGTGGCCGCGTTCGCCGTGGGACTGTTCGCGCACTACGGCGACGCGCCGATGCTGCGCCGCTGGGCCGGCGCGCCGGATCTGGGCTGGGCCGCGCTGGGCGCGGTGCTTACCGCGATCGCCGCGGCCTGGGCCGCGTTCACGCTGGCCGTGCCGGGACACCGCCGCGCCTGGGCCTGGCTGCCGCTGCCGCCCGCGCTGCTGTGGATGGGCGCCAGCGGCCTGGGCTGCCTGCGCACCTGGCTGGCGCCGGATACCAGCATTGCCACGCTGCACCAGTCCACCGATTGCCTGGTCTTCATCATCGGCTTCTCGATACCGCTGTCCGCGCTGATGGTGTGGCTGCTGCGTCGCGCCTGCCCGCTGCGCCCGCTGCTCACCGCGATGCTGGTGGGCCTGGCCAGCGCGGCCGCCTCGGCCAGCCTGCTGGAGATCTGCCACGCCTTCGACGCTGCCGCCACCGACCTGCTCACGCATGCGCTGGCGGTAGGCCTCGTGGTGATCGCGAACGCGGCGATGGGTGGGCGGCTGCTGGCGCCGAAGTAACCTTCCGGGCACCGGTGGCGAAGGGCAAGGTGGAGGCGGCGCGACTGCTTCCATCCCTTACCTCACGCAAGGATTTCCCATGAACGCACGCACCCTCGCCGCCCTCGCGCTGTCCGCCGCCGTCGGCGCCTTCGCCTTTGCTCCCATTCACGCGCAGGACGCCGTGCCCGCGTCTTCCAGCACCGCCATGTCGCACGATGCCATGCCGTCCAGGGACGCCATGCACAGTGACGCCATGAAGATGAAACCGGACGCGATGAAGCACGACGCGATGACGTCCAGGACCATGCATCACGACGGCATGATGAAGCAGGACGGCGCGATGAAGATGAAGAAAGACGACGCGATGAAAATGCGGAAGGATGACGCGATGAAGCCAGCTGCCGGTGACGCGATGAGCAGCGGCGGCTGATGCCGCGGCGGCATGGCGGATGCCGGCGCGTCCGCCGTGCCGTGTTTCATCCAGCGTGAACACGGCGGGCCGATAATGGCGCAGTCTCCCGCCACGGACGCCGCGCATGTCCTCCTTCGCACAACGGCTGGGCATCGATGGCCCGCTGATCCAGGCGCCGATGGCTGGCGCCACCACGCCGGAGCTGGTCGCCGCGGTATCGAACGCCGGTGGCCTGGGCTCGCTGGGCGCGGGCTACGCCGAACCGCAGGCCGTACTCGACCAGGCCGCGCGCATTCGCGCGCTCACCGACCGGCCGTTCGCGCTGAACCTGTTCGTGCTGCCCGACGAAATCGTGCCCGACATGGCCGCCGTGGAACGGGCGCGGGCACGGCTCGATGCGTTGATGGAGCGTGAGGGGCTGGCCGTGCGCACCAGCCTGCCGGCGCACTGGGCAGCGCGCTTCTCCGAGCAATTCGCCGCGCTGTGCGAGGCGCGGCCCGCCGTGGCCAGCTTCGCGTTCGGCCTGCTCACGAGCGCGCAGATGCAGGAGCTCAAGCGCCGCGACATCGTGGTGATCGGCACCGCCACCACAGCAGCGGAGGCGCGTGCCTGGGCCGAGCGCGGCGCCGACGCGGTATGCGTGCAGGGTGCCGAGGCAGGCGGGCATCGCGGCGGTTTCCTGCATGCGGGCGAGACGCCGCTGATCGGCCTGTTCGCACTGATCCCGCTGGCGGTGGCGGCCTGCGGCGGCGTGCCGGTGATCGCCGCGGGCGGCATCATGGACGGCGCCGGCATGCTCGCCGTCGAGGTGCTGGGCGCGGCGGCCAGCCAGCTTGGCACGGCCTTCCTCGCCTGCCCGGAATCCTCCGCGGCCGAGGCGTGGAAGCGCGACCTGGCGAACGCGGAGGAGCACCGCGTGGCCACCATCGGCAGCTTCTCCGGCCGCGCCGCGCGCGGCCTGCGCAACCGCTACGTGGAGGCGATGGAAGGCGCGCTGGACGAACTTCCCGCCTACCCCGTGCTCAACGCGCTCACCGCGCCGCTGCGGCGCGCGGCCGCCGCGGCCGGTCGCGCGGATCTTGTTTCCGAGTGGTGCGGCCAGGCGGCGGCGCGGGTGCGTCCGCAGCCTGCCGCCGAGCTGGTGGTACGGCTGATGCACGAATACCGGCTGGCGCGGCGGGCGCTGGCACATTGAACCGGATGCCTGTCGCGAACGACGAGATGTCGCGGCGCGACGGTGCACCCATCCAACGGACGCAAGGGAGGTGGCCATGACCAGGTTGAGCGAACGTTTCACCGGCGCGGTAGATCACGCGCGCATCGCGCACGCCGCACAGACCCGCAAGGGTTCCGATATTCCGTACCTGTACCACCTGCTGGGCGTGGCCAGCCTGGTGCTGGAATACGGCGGCGACGAGGAGCAGGCCATCGCGGCGCTGCTGCACGATACGGTGGAAGACTGCGGTGAGGCCCACGTCGAACTGATCCGCAAGGATTTCGGCGAGCGGGTGCTGGCCATCGTGCTGGGCTGCACCGACGGCAGTGCCGAGGGCAAGGCCGTGCATGTCGATGCCGCGGCGAAGCGACGCGACTGGCTGCTGCGCAAGCAGGGTTATCTCACGCATCTGGCCGATGCGCCCGACGAGGTACTGCTGGTTTCGGGCTGCGACAAGCTGCACAACGCGCGCGCCATCGTGGGCGACCTGGAGAACCCGGCCGTGGGCACCGCGGTGTTCGAGCGCTTCACCGGCCGTCGCGACGGCACCCTGGTGTATTACCGGCTGCTGGCCGACCTGTTCAGCCAGCGTGGCCTGCCGATGGCGGCGGCGCTGGAGGCCGCGGTGGCGCGCATGTACCGGCTGGCCGGCGAGCCGCCGCTGGGCGAACAGGTGCTCGCCGGGCTGACGCAGGCGGCTTGACCTTGGCCCGCGCGACGGGCGTTATACTGCCGCCGCGCCGCCCCGGCGCGTGATCCCGCATCGAGGCTTCCCCATCTTGAGCACTAGCCGCAAGACCAAAACCGATTCCACGGCCGAACTGCGCAAGGCCGTCGTCGCCGCGCTGGACGAGCTGAAGGCCAAGGACGTCCGCGAGATCGACGTGCGCGGCAAAACCTCCATCGCCGACCTGCTGGTGATCGCCTCCGGCACGTCGGCGCGCCACGTCAAATCCATTGCCGACGAAGTGGTGAAGTTCGCCAAGCGGGCGGGCGTGATGCCGCTGGGCGTGGAAGGCGAGCAGGAAGCCGAATGGGTGCTGGTGGACCTGGGCGACGTGATCGTCCACGTGATGCTGCCGCGCATCCGCGAGTTTTACGGCCTGGAGCGCTTGTGGTCGGTGGGCGACCGCGAACAGGACAGCGACGCCGCGAGCGTCGGGTGAGCGCAGGCTGTCCCCCCTCCCCCCGGCGGGGAGAGGGCTGGGGTGAGGGGACACTCTCGCGGGAAGCCGACAACGAAGCGGGGCATCGCTTTGCCGTAGCTCACCGCAAGCCCCGCCCCCTCACCTCAATCCTCTCCCCGGAGGGGAGAGGAGGCAAAGGCGGGCGCTACGCGCCGGCTTTTACTCTTTCCCCACAGCGATGATGCGCACGCGCATCATCGCTGTAGGCGAGCGCATGCCGGCCTGGGTGGCCGAAGGCTTCGCCGAGTACCGCAAACGCCTCTCGCACGAACTGCCGCTGGAACTGGTCGAACTGAAACCCGGCGCGCGCGGCAAGGGCCGCGACGACGCCAAGGCCATCCATGACGAAGGCGAGGCCATCCTCGCCGCGCTGCCGCGCGACACCCACGTGGTCGCGCTGGACGGTCGCGGCAAGACCTGGTCCAGCGAGGAGCTGGCCGAACAGCTGAAAACGTGGCGCATGGCGGGCCGCGACCTGGCCTTCCTGATCGGCGGCCCCGATGGCCATGCGCCCGCGGTGCTGGCGCGCGCCGACCAGCGCTGGTCGCTGGGTTCGCTTACCCTGCCGCACATGCTGGTGCGGCTGGTGCTGGCCGAACAGCTCTACCGCGCCACGACCATCGTGGCGGGGCATCCCTATCATCGCGCTTGAGCGGAAGGTGGCGAACATGCGTATCGACCTGGCCACGTTGCACGACCTCGATGCGCTGGTGCCGCTGTTCGACGGCTACCGCCAGTTCTACGGCAAGCCATCCGATGCAGCGGGTGCGCGCGACTTCCTCACCGCGCGGCTGCGTCTCAACGAATCGATGATCCTGCTGGCGCGCGACGAGCGTGGCGCGGCGCTGGGCTTCACCCAGCTCTATCCACTGTTTTCCTCGGTGCGCATGGTGCGCACCTGGCTGCTCAACGACTTGTTCGTGGCGCCCGCCGCGCGGCGGCAGGGCGCGGCGAAAGCCTTGCTCGAAGCGGCGGCGGTGCATGCCAAGAAGCTGGGCGCGGCCAGCCTGTCGCTCTCCACCGCGCACGACAACCTGCCGGCGCAGGCCTTGTACGAAGCACTGGGCTGGCAGCGCGACATGCAGTTCCGCGAATACAGCCTCACGCTTTGAAGGATCGCCGCATGCTCCATCTCGCCTCGCAATCGCCGCGCCGCCGCGAGCTGTTGACCCAGCTCGGTGTGGCGTTCCGCGTGGTGGACGTGGACGTTCCCGAGCTGCGCGGCGCGCAGGAGTCGCCGCGCGACTACGTGAGCCGCGTCGCCCGCGACAAGGCTCGCGCCGGGCTGGCCGCGCTCGCGGGCGATGCCGGTGCCGTGGTGCTGGGGGCGGACACCGAGGTGGTGCTGGACGACGCGGTGTTCGGCAAGCCGCGTGACGTGCTCGACGCGGCGGCGATGCTGCGCCGGCTTTCTGGCCGTGTGCACGCGGTGATCTCGGCCGTGTGGCTGGTCGATGCGCGGGGCGAGCGCGGCGCCTGCTGCGTGTCGCGGGTGCGCTTCGCCACGCTGGACGAGGCCGCCATCGCGGCCTACGTGGCCACCGGCGAATCCTTCGGCAAGGCTGGCGCGTATGCCATCCAAGGGCGCGGCGCGACCCTGGTCGAACATCTGGAAGGCAGCTACTCGGGCGTGATGGGCCTGCCACTGTTCGAGACGGCGCGCTTGCTGCGCGAGGCGGCGATCTATCCGGTGTGATGCAGCGAGGCGAACATCGCCAGCATCGCCACGAGGTTGTTGCAGCCGTGGGCGATCACCGATGGCCATAGCGAGCGCGAACGCAGGCGCAACCAGGCCAGCACCAGGCCCAGCAACACGAGGTTGGGCACGGCGTACCACAGCCAGCGCAGGTCGGGCAGGTGCACTAGGGCGAACAGCGCGGCGCTCGCCAGCGCGGCCCAGAAAGCGCGCATATGGCGCAACAGCGCCGACAGCAGCACGCCGCGAAACAGCAGTTCCTCCACCAGCGGGCCCATGCTCGCCACCGTGAGCGTGAGCGCGATGCGCAGGCCCAGGCTGGCCTGGCCGCCGAGCTGCTTCACGTCCTGCGGCACGGCGTGGTTCCGGGCCAGCAGGCTGGTGAGCCAGCCGCCGAGATAAGGCATGGCCAAGCCAAGCAGCACGGCCGCCGCGACGTAGCGCGACATGGGCGCGACGAAACCTAGCCCCGGCGGGTGTGCCTGCGACCATGCGCGGGGCCAGCAGGCATGCGTCAGCCACAGCATGATGAGGCCGGCGCCCAGCAGGGTGACGATCACCGTGACGCCGGTGGCGTCGGGCCGCGCCATCAGGGCTGTTACGTCGACGGGGCCGCGCACGAGACGCAGGGCCAGGCCAAGCAGGAGCGCCGCGGCGAAACCCACGACCGCTTGCAGCACGAAATACAGCAGGATCAACCCCAGCGCGGGGCGGACGGCGGGGATTGACGGGTACGACAGGTCATCCGGCCAACGGGGCATGCGCGCGCTCGGGTGGAAAGGGCGGGACACGGCGCCACGCTCTGCCGTGCCAACTTAGCCGCATGGGTCGCCCCGGCGCAATGCGCCATCGGTCAGGGCCAGGAGCGTGGGCGTCGCCGGGCGCCAGGGGGACTGCGCGGCCGCCGCAGCCGCGCGATTTTTTACCGGCTCCCGGTATCAGGCAAGCCAGAATGCGCGGCCCACGCCGAACGCGGCCAGCGCGAGCTGCACCGCCCAGGCCAGCATGCCCAGCGCGAAACCGCCTTCGCGCTTGCTGGCCTCCTTGAGATAGGCCAGCGCGTACCAGACGCGGCCGGCCACCCACACCAGCCCGGCGATGCCGGCCCAGGCGCCGAGGCCATAGTGCGCGGCCAGCCACAGCAGGGGCAGGAACATCACGCTGGCTTCCAGCGTGTTCATCTGCACGCGGAAGGCGCGCTCGAACACCGGATGGCCGCTGGTGGCCGGCGCCTTGATGTCGTACTTGCCGCGTGCCATGCCGACGGCGCTGGCGGTGCCGAACATCAACAGCACGGTGAGCAGGGTGACCAGGGCGGGGAGTTGCTCAAGCATGGCGCGGCTCGCGGTCGGGAAAGCGCCACTGTAGCGGCTACGGGGGCGTTGCGGCAGGCTTTACAATGCGCAGGCCGCGCGCCAGGGGGTGCGCTTTCGCCGGCGTGCATGATCCATCCCTGCCTCACCTGCGGCGCCTGTTGCGCCCATTTCCGCGTCGCCTTCCACTGGTCGGAAACCGATCCCGCGCTGGGCGGCACGGTGCCGGCCGAGCTGACCGAAAGGCTCGATGCGCACCGTGTGGTGATGCGTGGCACGTATGCACCGCCGCTGCGCTGCGTGGCCCTGGTGGGCGAGATCGGCAAGGCTGTGCACTGCGACATTCACCCGGGCAGGCCGTCGGTGTGCCGTGAGGTGGAGCCATCCTGGGAGTCCGGCCAACACAGCCTGCAATGCGACAAGAGCCGCAACGCCCACGGGTTGCCTCCGCTTACGCCGGCCGTGTGGGAGGCCTTCCGTGCGGCGCCGGCAGCCGGGCAGGCGATAACCGATACGGCCGTGCCGGGCTCCGTCGACGCCGTGGATGTTCATGGTGGAACCTGATTGGCGACGCAGCTCCGCTGAAAAACCGTTCGTGCTGGGCGTCGCTTGCGATGGCAGGCACAGTCGAAGCGCCTGCGCTCCTTGGGGTTACCCGATCGACGCGTCGATGGCCTGCGCCGCCGCGTCCGCCGCGCTGCCGGCGAGGTCGGCGCGCAAGGCCTGGTGCAGGTGCTCGAAGGCGGCCACGATGGCACCGCGGCGCGGGCTGTCGTTGAACAGCGCAAGCACGGCGTCGGCGAGCTTCGCGGCGGTGCAGTCCTCCTGCATCAGCTCGGGCACCAGCACGGCGCGCTCGCCCAGACCGCAGGCGCGGGCGAGGATGTTGGGCAGCGCGTAGACGTCGGTCTTGAGCAGGCGCAGCAGCTTGGCGATGCGGTAGCTCAGCGGCGAGACGCGGTAGCCCACCACCATCGGGCGCTTGGCCAGCATGGCCTCCAGCGTGGCGGTGCCGGAGGCCAGCAGCACCACGTCGGCGGCCTGCATGGCCTGGTGGGCCTGGCCGTCGAGCAGCAGGGGCGGCGCCACGTCGATCGGGAAGCGCGCCAGCAGCTGGCGCAGCGGCGCCTGCATGGCGGCGTGGGCGGCGGGCACCACCACGCGCAGGCCGGGGATGGCGCTGGCCACGCGCGCGGCGGCGTCGAGGAAGGGTTCGCCCAGCCGCGCCAGCTCGCTGCCGCGGCTGCCCGGCAACACGGCCAGCACGGGCGCATCCTGCGGCAACTGCAGTGCCGCGCGCGCGGCTTCGCGGTCGGACACCAGGGGAAAACGATCGGCCAGTGGATGGCCGACGAAGCAGGCGTCTACGCCGTGCCTTGCATAGATGGCCGGCTCCATCGGAAACAGGCACAGCACGCGATCCGCCGCGCGGCCAATCTTCTCCACGCGATTCTCGCGCCAGGCCCAGATCGAGGGGCTGACGTAGTGCACGGTACGCAGGCCGGCTTGCTTGAGCTTGCGCTCCACGCCGAGATTGAAGTCCGGCGCGTCGATGCCGATGGTGACGGCGGGCTGTTCGGCGAGCAGGCGCGCCACCAGCGCCTTGCGCAGCCGCAGCAGGCGCGGCAGGTGCGACAACACCTCGGCCAGACCGAACAGCGACAACTCGTGGATGTCGTGCCAGCTCTCGAAACCCAGCGCCTGCATGCGTCGGCCGCCGATGCCGACGAAGCGGGCGGCGGGGTGGCGCGCGCGCAGCGCCTCGATCAGGTCGGCGCCGAGCTGGTCGCCGGATTCCTCGCCGGCGAGGAGGGCGATGAGGGGCTGGGACGCGGGACGCGGAACTCGGGACTCGGGGGGCGCTGGGGCGTGGCTCATGTGCACGAGTGTAATGCCCCGCCAGGGAGCCACGGAGCGCGATGTTTTTCCGAATTCCGGGTCCCGGTTTCTAAAGAGCCAGCGCCGTTACCTATGGCCAGATAAGCGGTGCGCTTATCTGGCGAGCACCCGCTCGCTGCGCTCCAGGAAGGCCAGCATTTCGCGCACGTCGGTGCTGTCCTTGGCCAGCTCGGCGAGCTTCTCGCGGGCTTCGGCCAGCGGCAGGCCTGCCATGTAGAGGGTGCGGTAGGCGCGTTTGATGGCGGCGATGCGCTCGCCGTCGAAGCCGCGGCGTTTCAGGCCTTCGCTGTTGATCCCGCGCGGGCGGCCGGTCTGCTCGTTGGCCATCATCAGGAACGGCGGCACGTCGGCGCCGACCAGGCAGCCCATGGCGATGAAGGCGTGCGCGCCGACCTTGCAGAACTGGTGCACGCCGGCGTAGCCGGAGACGATCACCCAGTCGCCGATCTCCACGTGCCCGGCCAGCGCCGAGTAGTTGGAGAACACGGTGTGGTTGCCGATCTGGCAGTCGTGCGCGACGTGCACGTAGGCCAGCAGCCAGTTGTCGTCGCCGATGCGGGTGCGGCCGCCGCCGTCGCCGGTGCCGCGGTTGATGGTGACGAATTCGCGGATCAGGTTGCGGTCGCCGATCACCAGCTCGGTGCGCTCGCCCTGCCATTTCTTGTCCTGCGGGTCTCCGCCCAACGAGGAGAACTGCGCGATGGTGTTGTCGCGCCCGATGCGGGTGGGCCCTTCGATCACCACGTGCGGACCGACCCGGGTGCCCTCGCCGATCTCCACCTCGGCACCGATCACGCTGTAGGCACCGACGCTGACGTTGGCGCCGAGTTTGGCCGACGGGTCGATCTGCGCGGTGGGGTGGATCATTTGTCGGTCCTCGCCGCGCACATCAGCTCGCAGCTGGCCACTTCCTTGCCGTCCACCAGGGTGCGCGCGGCGAACAGGCCCATGCCGCGCATCACGCGTTTCACCGATACCTCCAGGTGCAGCTGGTCGCCCGGCACCACCGGTGCGGAGAAGCGGGCGTTGTCCACCTTCACCAGGTAGAACAGCGGACTGCCGGCGTCGCCGTGGCTCTTGCGGCTGAGCTGGGTGAGCAGGCCGGCGGCCTGCGCCATCGCCTCGATGATGAGCACGCCCGGCATCACCGGGTGGGCGGGGAAGTGGCCGTTGAAGAACGGCTCGTTGATGGTGACGTTCTTGATCGCCACCACGCGCTGGTCGGGCTCCAGCTCGATCACGCGGTCGACCAGCAGGAAGGGGTAGCGGTGCGGCAGCAGTTGCCGGATTTCCTCCGCGGTCACGGGCAGGGTCACGGTCGCAGCATGGTCACTCATCGTTGTTTTCCTTCTCCAGCGCCGCCAGGCGGCGCGCGAAATCGTCCAGGTGCTTGAAACGGGCGGCGCTCTTGCGCCACGCACGGTTGTCCATCAGCGGCGTGCCGGAGGAATACTCGCCGGCCTCGCGGATCGAATGGGTCACCAGGCTCTTGGCGGTAATGGTAACCCGGTCGGCCACTTCCAGATGGCCGAGCACGCCGGCGTTGCCGCCGATCATGCACCAGCGGCCAATCTTCGCGCTGCCGGCCACGGCGGCGCAGCCGGCCATGGCGGTGTGCGCGCCGATGTGCACGTTGTGGGCGATCTGGATCTGGTTGTCCAGCCGGACGTCCTCTTCCAGCACGGTGTCGTCCAGCGCGCCGCGGTCGATGGTGGTGTTGGCGCCGATCTCGCAATCGTCGCCGATGCGCACGCCGCCGAGCTGGGGGATCTTCACCCAGTGGTCGCGCTCGAAGGCGAGGCCGAAGCCATCCGAGCCGATCACCGCGCCAGGTTGCACCAGCACGCGCTGAGCCAGCGTCACGCGCGCGACCAGGGTGACGCGCGCCACCAGGCGCGACTGTGCACCCACGGTGCAGTCCTCGCCCACGATGCAGTGCGGGCCGAGCACGGCACCGTCCTCGATCACCGCGCCAGCCTCGATCACGCAACACGGGCCGATGCTGGCGCTGGCGCTGACCTGCGCGCTGGCGTGCACCACCGCGCTGGGGTGGATGCCGGCGGCGGCGGCCGGCCGGCGCTCGAACAGGACGGCGATCCTGGCGTAGCTCACATAGGGATCGGCGGCGACGAGGGCATCCACCGGGCAGGCGGCGAGGTTTTCCTCGCGCAGCACCACCACGCCGGCACGGGTAGCGGCCAGTTGCGCGGTGTACTTGCCGTTGGAGAGAAAGCTCAATTCGTCCCCGCCGGCATGCGCCAGCGTGGCGATGCCGTGGATGCGGCGGCTGCCGTCGCCGACGAGGCGCAGGCCGAAGCGTTCGGCCAGTTCGGCTAGGGTGTGGCTGGTTGGCTGGCGCAAGGGCGGCTCCTTGGCGAAGACGTCATTGTATCGGGCGGGTATCTGAACGCGAAAAGCGCGGCGAACCGCGCTTTTCGCTGCTGCTGTGTGATTCCGGTCGAACCTTCAGAAAGTGGAGCCGAAGGTGAACTGGATGCGCTCCTCGTAATGGCCGTCGCCGGTCTGGGTGCGGATCGGCAGCGCGAAATTGATGATCATCGGGCCGATCGGCGCCTGCCAGTGCAGCGACAGGCCGGTGGACGCGCGCAACGTGCTGGCATCGAAGCTGCGCCAGTCCTTGTAGGCGTTGCCGACGTCGACGAACCACGACACGCGCGCGGTATTGACGTCCTTGAGGAACGGCAGCGGCAGGTACAGCTCGGCGGTGCCCAGCATCTTGAGCGCGCCGCCGACGGGCTGGGCGTAGTAGTAGTAGCTGCCGTTGCAGTTGCCGGTGGTGCTGGGCTGGCTCACGCCCGAGCAGATGCGCGGGCCCAGCGTGTTGTCCTGGAAGCCGCGCACGTCGGTCACGCCGCCGGAATAGAAGTTGTTCCAGAACGGGAAATCATTGCGCATGTCGGTGAGGACGTGACCGGAGTCGGCGGCGACGCTGGCTTGCTGCAAGGCGGTCAGGGCGCTGTCGCTGATGCCGTTCTGGCCGTAGGTCTTGCCGTAGCCGACCAGGCCGTTCAAGTACAGCACGAAGCCGTGGCCGATCGGCCAGTAGTGGTTGGCCTGGGCGGTGAGCTTCCAGTACTTCACGGTGGAGCCGGGCAGCGCCACTTCCGAGTTCAGCGACATCATGCCGCCGCGGGTGGGCGCCCAGTAGCCGTTGCGGGTGTCCATGCTCCAGCCCAGCGTGCCGATGGCGGAGTGGACGGTGTAGTGGCCGATTTCGTTCTGGTAGTCGATCAGTTGCTGCGGCGTGTAGCCGGGGATGGAATTGACCTTGTTGCTGGACAGGCCGATGCCGGCGCGCAGGCTCTGGAAGTCGGTGATGGGGAAGCCGAGGTAAGTGGAGAAGGCGCGCTGGCTGGTGGAGTAGTTGGCGAACTGGCTGTTGTCGACGTTGCCGAAATCGGTCTTGGAGTAGGTGGCGTTGTAGCCGATGCCCACGCCATTGTCGGTGAGGTAGGGGTTGTAGTAGTTGAGGCTGTAATTGGTCTGGTAGGTGCTGCGCGAGCCACTGACCGACACGCTGTCGCCGGTGCCGAACAGGTTGCGCTCGGAGACCGAGGCGGACAGGATCAGGCCGGCGTACTGCGAATAGCCGACGCCGAACTGCAGGCTGCCGGCGGACTGTTCCTCGACCTTGATGGTGACGTCGACCTGATCGTCCGTGCCGGGCACCTTCTTCTTGTCGATGTCCACTTTCTTGAAGAAGCCGAGCTGTTGCAGGCGGATCTTGGAGCGGTCCAGCGCGGCCTGCGAATACCAGGAGCCCTCGAACTGGCGCATCTCGCGGCGCAGCACGTTGTCCTCGGTGAGCGTGTTGCCCTGGAAGACCACCCGGCGCACGTACACGCGCTGGCCCGGCTCGATGTAGAGCGTGAGGTCGACGGTGCGCTTGTCCTTGTCGAGCTTGGGATAGGGCGTGACCTTGGCGTAGGCGTAGCCGATGTTGGCCAGCAGCGCCTTGATCGCCTTGGTGCTGTTCTCGATGGCGGCGCGGTTGAACACCTCGCCGGGCTTGACGAACACCAGCTGGCGCAGCGTGGACTCGGGCAGCACCAGGGTGCCGAGCAGCTTCACGTCGGCGATCTTGTAGATCTCGCCTTCCTTGACGTCGGCGGCGATGTACATGGCCTGCTTGTCGGGCGAGATCGTCACCTGGGTGGAGTCGATGCCGAAGTCGGCGTAGCCGCGATCCATGTAATGGGATTGCAGCTTCTCCATGTCGCCCTTCAGCTTTTCCTGCGAGTACTGGTCGTTCTTGGAGTACCAGGACATCCAGTTGGGCGTGCCCAGCTCGAAGTTGTCGCGGATCTGCTTGTCGGTGAAGGCATGGTTGCCGACGATGTTGATTTCCTGGATCTTCGCCACCTGGCCTTCGCGGATCTCGATGTCCAGCGCCACCCGGTTGCGTTCCAGACGCACCACGTGCGGGATCACCGAGACGCTGTACTTGCCGCGGTTGTAATACTGGTGGATCAGTTCCTGTTTGACGTTGTCCAGCGCCAGCGGATCGAAGGTTTCGCCCTCGGCCAGACCGATCGACTTCAGACCCTTCTTGAGGTCGTCGGTCTTGATATCCTTGTTACCGCGAATGGCGAGCTTGGCGATGGAGGGGCGCTCCACCACCTTGACGATCAGGATGTTGCCCTCGCGCGATATCTCCACGTCGCTGAAGAACTTGGTCTGGTACAGCGCGCGGATCGCCCGCGCGGCGGCGGCATCGGTCATGCGGTCGCCGCGACTGACCGGCAGGTAGTTGAATACCGTGCCCTGGGAAATGCGCGAGAGCCCGTCGATGCGGATGTCCGAGATCGTGAACGGATCGAAGGCGAACGCATTGGCGGAGAGGGAGGCAAGCAGGATCAGGGCGGCGATACGCTTCATCGTCGATTCCGGTGGAGGGTGTCGATCAGGCCGCCGGCCCGATCATGGCTCGCGCCGGGGCAGTGCCCCAGCGCGGGAAATGGTCGGCACCCACGAAGGGTGCCGGGTGCAGCATGCCGCCGCGCGGCGGCGCGGACGGCGGAAACGGGTGTGGCGCCGGCGAAACGATGGAACGGTTCATCGGCATCACGACAACAGCAGGCGGTGGAGGTCGTTGTAGAACACCAGGCCCATCAGGCTGAACAAGAGCGCCATGCCGATGTACTGGCCGACCACCATGGCCTGCTCACTGAGCGGGCGGCCCTTGATGAGCTCGATAAGGTAATACAGCAGGTGGCCACCGTCCAAGACGGGAATGGGCAAGAGGTTCAGCACCGCCAGGCTCAGCGACACCGTGGCGAGGAACTGCAGGAACCAGGCCAGGCCCATATGCGCGCTGGCATTGGCCATCTGCGCGATGCCGATCGGGCTGGACAGGTTCTTGATGGAGGCCTCGCCGCCCAGCATCTTGCCGATCATCGCGAAGGTCTGCGTGGTCTGATGCCAGGTGCTGGCCAGCGCCTCGCGCAGGGCGCGCACGGGGCCGTAGCGCAAGGTGGCGGCTTCGACTGGCCGGGCGCCCACGCCGATCACCCAACTCGCGGGCTGACCCTGCAGCGACGCGTGCCTGGCGGTCACCGTCAGCGGCAGCGTCCTGCCGCCACGCTCGACCACGATGGCGAGCCGCGGCGAACGGGCGGCGGCCTGCTGCACCAGCGTGCCGAGCGCCTCGAAATCCGCCACCGGCTGACCGTCGATGCTGAGCACGCGGTCGCCGCCCTGCATGCCGCCCAGCGCGGCGGGCTGACCGTCCAGCACCATGGCCGCCACCGGCGGCGGCGGCGCCAACTGCAGGCCCAGCGTGGTGAGGTATTGCTCGACCGTCTGGCCCGGTGGCAGGCGATCCAGTGGCAGGTGCAATTGGCGCTGCGCCCCGTTGGGGTCGCGCACGCTGAGCGGCAGTGCTTCGCGGCCCAGCAAGGCATTGGCGATGGCGTCCAGCGAGCCGCCCCATGTCGCCACGTCGCGGCCGCCGATGGCGAGGATGCGGTCACCCGGCACGATGCCGGCCACCGCCGCCATGCTCTGCGGCTTGGCGGTGACGATGGGTGCGGCATCGGGCCGGCCCAGCATGAACATCAGCCACAGCGCGACCACGGTGAAGATGAGATTGAAGCCCGGCCCGGCCAGCACGATCGCGATACGCTTCCATACCGGCTGCGCGGTGAATTCCTGATGCTGGAACTGCGGCGGCACCACGCCCTCGCGGGCGTCCAGCATCTTCACGTAGCCGCCCAGCGGGATCATGGCGACCTGGTATTCGCAGCCGTCGCGGCCGAGGCGTTTCCACACCGCCCGGCCGAAGCCCACCGAAAAACGCAACACGCGCACGCCGAGGCGGCGCGCGACCCAGTAGTGGCCGAACTCATGGAAGGTCACCAGCACGCCGAGCGTGACCAGCAACCAGAACACCGAGCCGAAAAAGGGATTCATCAAACGCCGTGCAGGTAAAACATCCGGGACAGAATATCAGCAAGCGCACCGCAACTGGCGGCGGGCCGCCGCGCGGGCCTCGTCGTCGCGGGCAACCAGCGACGCTACATCGACCACGGCTTGCGCCGGCAGTTCCGCCAGTACGGCCTCCACCACCTCGGCGATGGCGAGGAAGGGCAGGGCGCCGGCCAGGAAGGCGGCCACCGCCACCTCGTTGGCGGCGTTGAGGATGGCCGGGGCGTCGCCGCCCGTGCGCAGCGCCTGGTAGGCCAGCGCGAGGCAGCGGAAGGTGTCCAGATCCGGCGCCTCGAACTGCAACGCGCCGCAGGTGAACAGGTCCAGTGGCGGCACGCCGGAGTCCACCCGCTGCGGCCAGGCCAGTGCATGGGCGATGGCGGTGCGCATGTCGGGGTTGCCGAGCTGGGCCAGCACCGAACCGTCCACGTATTCCACCAGCGAGTGCACCAGGCTCTGCGGATGCACGGCGACCTCGATGGCGGCGGCATCCGCACCGAACAGATGGTGCGCCTCGATCACCTCCAGGCCCTTGTTCATCAGGGTGGCCGAGTCCACCGAGATCTTGCGGCCCATCGACCATTTGGGGTGCTTGCAGGCTTCGTCGGGCGTCACGTTGGCCAGCTCGGCGCGCGTGCGGCCACGGAACGGGCCGCCGGAGGCGGTGAGGATCAGTCGGCGCACACCGGCCTTGGCCAACTCCGGCCGACCGCCGGGCAGGCACTGGAAGATCGCGTTGTGCTCCGAATCCACCGGTACCAGCACGCCGCCGCCTTCGCGCAGCGCGGCCAGCAGCAGCGGGCCGGCCATCACGATGGATTCCTTGTTGGCCAGCAGCAGGCGTTTGCCGGCGCGCGCGGCAGCGAGGGTGGAGTCCAGCCCGGCGGCGCCGACGATGGCCGCCACCACGGTGTCGCACAGCGCACCTGACGCGGCGGCGGCCAGCGCAGCGTGACCGCTGGCCACGCCGCAACGCACGCCGGCGGCGGCGAGTCGGCGCGCCAGCTCGCCTTCCAGCGCCGGGTCGGCAATCACTGCCAGCTCGGGGTGGAACCGGGCGCACAGTTCGACCAGCGCGGGCACGTTGCGGTGCGCGCTGAGCACGCTGGCGCGAAAACGATCCGGGTGCCGCGCGATCACGTCCAGCGTGCTGGCGCCGATCGAGCCGGTGGCGCCCAGAACCGCGATGTCGTTCATGGCATTTCGACCTGCCGCACGGCGGCGGCATCAGCAGGGCCGGCCGGCGGTTCCGCGTTCCGCATGCTCATAGCCCCAACACCCACAGGCCCAACGCGAATACCGGCAGCGCCGCGAATACGCTGTCCAGCCGATCCAGCAGGCCGCCGTGGCCGGGGAAAATGTGGCCGGAATCCTTCACCCCGGCGTGGCGCTTCATCAGGCTTTCCAGCAGGTCGCCTTCGATGGAGGCGACCACGGTGGCCAGCGCCAGCATGCCCAGACCGATCAGCTGCGTGCCGCGCACGCCCAGCCACCAGCCGCCGGCCAGGCAGATGGCCGTGCCGGCCACGAGCGCGCCGTAGGCGCCGGCGCGGGTCTTGCCGGGGCTGATCTGCGGCGCCAGCTTGCGCTTGCCGAAGGTTCGGCCCGCGAAGTAGGCGCCGATGTCGGCCGCCCACACGATGAGCAGCGCCAGCAGCGTCCAGAGGTGGCCGTGTGGCTCGCGCCCGTGCAAGGCGACGAGCGCGATCCAGGCGGGGAACGTCACCAGTACGCCCGCCGCCAGCTTGAGCAGGCGGTTTTCCCGTGTCGGCGCGGCGGCAAAGGCGAAATGGCGCAACCACACGAGGGCGAGCAGCCACCAGGCCACGCCGACGACCAGCAGCGCCGGCGTCAGGCGGCTGGCCGGGGCGAACCAGAGCAGCGCGAACAGCGCGGCGCCGAGCGCGAGCACGGCGAGGCGCGCGCCGGCGGCCTGCATGCCGCTCAGGCGCGTCCATTCCTCCAACGCGCCGACGAACACCGCGGCGCAGATGGCCGCGAACCACGGCGTGGGCGGCAGCAAAATGGCGATGATGGCCAGCGGCGCGAGCAGCAAGGCGGTGAGTACGCGCTGTAGCAGCATGCTTGTCCCGTGGTCTTCAGGTGACGGCGAGCTGGTCGCCAGTGCGGCCGTAGCGACGCTCGCGCCGGCCGTAGTCCTCGATGGCCCGGCGCAGGCAGGCCTGGTCGAAGTCCGGCCACAGGGTATCGGTGAAATGCAGTTCGGCATAGGCCGCCTGCCACAGCAGGAAATTGCTGAGCCGGCATTCGCCGCCGGTGCGGATGAAAAGATCCAGCGGCGGCAATCCGGCCAGGCACATCCGGCGATCCAGCATGGCCTCGTCGATGGTGTCGGGGTCGAGTTCGCCGCGTGCGGCGGTGGCGGCCAGTTCGCGGGCGGCGCGGGCGATTTCCCAGCGCCCGCCGTAGTTCACCGCGATGTTGAGCTGAAGTTTGTCATTGCACGCCGTGCGCGTCATCGCCACGTGCATGCGCTCGCGCAGCGGCAGGTCGAAGGCGGCCAGCTCGCCGATGAAGCGCAGGCGCACGCCTTGCGCATGCAGCTCGTCGGTTTCCTTGTCCAGCGCGCGCACGAACAGGCTCATCAGCGCGCCGACTTCATCCTCGGGGCGCTGCCAGTTTTCGCTGGAAAAAGCGAACAGGGTGAGTGCTTCCACGCCTTCGCGCAGGCAGCCCTCCACCACCTCGCGCACGGCCTTGCGGCCGGCGTTGTGGCCGAAGCTGCGTGGACGGTGGCGCGCCTTGGCCCAACGGCCGTTGCCATCCATCACGATGGCGATGTGGCGGGGGATGGCGGGGAGCGTGGTCATGCGGGGTGTTCGGTCGCGCGTTGTCGCGCGGCCACGCATCACATGGCCATCAGCTCGTCTTCCTTGGCCTTCACCACCGCGTCGACGTCCTTCACGAAGCGGTCGGTGAGCTTCTGGATGTCGTCGCCGGCGGCGCGCTCCTCGTCCTCGCTGATCGCCTTGTCCTTGAGCAGGTCTTTCACCTTCTGGATGGCGTCGCGGCGCACGTTGCGGATTGCCACCTTGGCGTTCTCGCCCTCGTGGCCGACGTGCTTGGCCAGCTCGCGGCGGCGTTCCTCGGTGAGCGGCGGCATGTTGAGGCGGATCACCGTGCCGGCGGTGGTCGGCGTGATGCCGATGTCCGAGGCCATGATGGCCTTCTCGACCGGGCCGATCAGGCTTTTGTCGAACGGCGTGATGACGATGGAGCGGGAATCGGCCAGCGCCACCGTGGCCACCTGGTTCAGCGGCATCTCCGAGCCGTAGGCCGGTACCTTGATGCCGTCCACCAGCGCGGTGCTGGCGCGGCCGGTGCGCAGGCGGGTGAGTTCGTGCCTGAGCGCGTCGATGCTCTTGCCCATGCGGGTTTGGGCATCGGTCTTGATGTCTTGGATCATGGAGATGTCCCGGTGAATCTGGTTAGCCGGCGAGTATAGCAGCGTGGTTTGGGCGGTCAGGTGTGCACCAGGGTGCCCACCGCCTCGCCGTGCACGATGCGCATGAGGTTGCCCGGCACGCTCATGTCGTAGATGCGCAGCGGCATGGCGTGGTCGCGGCACAGCGCGATGGCGGCGGTGTCCATCACCTTGAGGTTGCGCTGGATCACCGCATCGTAGGTGAGCTGGTCGTAGCGGGTGGCGTCGGCGTGTTTGGCCGGGTCGGCGGTGTACACGCCGTCCACCTTGGTGGCCTTGAGCAGGAGGTCGGCGCCGATTTCCACCGCGCGCAGGGCGGCGGCCGAGTCGGTGGTGAAGAAGGGATTGCCGGTGCCGGCGGCGAACAGCGCGATGCGGCCCTTCTCGATGTGGCGGATGGCGCGGCGGCGGATGTAATCCTCGGCCACGTCGTGGATCTGGATGGCGCTCATCACGCGGGCGTAGCCGCCGCGTTTCTCGATCGCGTCGGCCATCGCCAGCGCGTTCATCACGGTGGCCAGCATGCCCATGTGGTCGCCGGTGACGCGATCCATGCCCGCGGCCGCCAGCCCTTCGCCGCGGAAGATGTTGCCGCCGCCGATCACCACGCCGATTTCCGTGCCACCCTTGCGCAGTGCGATGATTTCGTCGGCCAGCCGGCCGATCACCTTGGGGTCGATGCCGTAGTCGGCTTCGCCCATCAGCGCCTCGCCGGAGAGCTTGAGCAGGATGCGGCGATAGGTGGGCTGGTCGCTCATGGGATCTCCGGATTGTGTTGACGCAAACCGCCGTATTGTAGCGGTGCGCGCATGAAAAAACGGAGCCGCAGGCGGCTCCGTTTTTTCATGGATACGCGCAGGTTCAGCCGAGGTTCTTCGCCGCGAACTCCCAGTTGACCAGGTTCCAGAACGCCTCCAGGTACTTCGGGCGGGCGTTGCGGTAGTCGATGTAGTAGGCGTGTTCCCACACGTCCACGGTGAGCAGGGGCTTGTCGCTGCCGGTGATCGGGGTGGCCGCGTTGGCGGTGTTGACGATCGCGAGCGCGCCGTCCGGGCGCTGCACCAGCCAGGTCCAGCCCGAACCGAAGTTGCCGGCGGCGGACTTGGCGAACTCCTCCTTGAACTTCTCCACCGAGCCGAACGACTTGGCGATGGCGTCGGCCAGCTTGCCGGTGGGCTCCTTGCCGCCCTTGGGGCTGAGCGAGTTCCAGTAGAAGGTGTGGTTCCAGATCTGCGCGGCGTTGTTGAACATGCCGCCGGAGGACTTGCGCACGATGTCTTCCAGCGAGGCGCTGGCGAACTCGGTGCCCTCGATCAGTTTGTTGAGGTTGGTGACATAGCCCTGGTGGTGCTTGCCGTAGTGGAACTCCAGCGTCTCGGCGGAGATGTGCGGTTCAAGCGCGTTCTTTTCGTAGGGCAGGGGAGGAAGTTCGATCGCCATGAGTGGCTCCTTGACAGTGGCTGGAAGACGTGGGGGCGACGACGTGGGTGGTCGCCGGTCGACTGATACAATACCGATCCGCCCGCATTGTAAAGACGAATCCACGCCATGGACGTAAATGAGCGCATCCAGTCGCTGCTTGCCGCGCATCCCATCGTGCTCTTCATGAAGGGTACGCCCGAGTACCCGATGTGCGGTTTCTCCAGTCGTGCGGCGCAGGCACTCACGCATGCGGGGGCATCGTTCCACCCGGTGAACGTGCTGGCCGACCCGGAACTCCGCGCCGCACTGCCGCACTACGCCAACTGGCCCACCTTCCCGCAGCTGTTCATCCAGGGCGAGCTGATCGGCGGCTGCGACATCGCGGTGGACCTGGATGCGTCGGGCGAGCTGGCGCGCATGGCCGGCGACGTGGCCGGGGCAGCGCAGGCATGAGTCTGCCGACGGCGCGACTTCCCGCGGGCTGGGCTCCCGCGGCCGATACGCTGGCTGGCCGTGTGGTGCTGGTGACCGGTGCCTATGGCGGCCTCGGCGGTGCGGTGGCGCGCGCGGCCTCGCGCGCCGGCGCCACCGTGGTGGTGAGCGGCAAGCGCAAGCGGCAGCTGGAGCAGTTGTACGACGCGATGCTGGCCGAGGGCCTGGCCGAGCCGGTGATTCATCCGCTGGACATGGAGACCGCCACGCCGCGCGACTACGCCGCGCTGGCCGACGGACTGCGCCACGACTTCGGCCGGCTGGACGGCATCGCGCACTGCGCGGCCAGCTTCGCCGGCCTCACGCCATTGGGCATGCACAAGCCAGACGACTGGCTGCGTGCGATGCACGTCAACGTCAATGCGCCGTTCGCGCTGACCCAGGCGTGCCAGCCCCTGCTGCAGGAAGCGCCCGACAGCGCGGTGGTGTTCGTGCTGGACGACCCGCAGCGTCTTTCGCGCGCGCACTGGGGCGCCTACGGCGTCGCCAAGGCGGCGCTGGAGCGGCTCGCGGGTATCCTGCACGAGGAAACCGACGACAGCCCGCTGCGCGTGCATGCGCTGTTGCCCGGGCCGATGCGCACGCGGCTGCGTCGGCAGGCGTATTTCGGCGAAGATACCCTGCAGCATCCGACGCCGGACGCCACCGCCGCGGCGCTGGTCTGGCTGCTGAGCGCGCATGGCCAAGGCGCGCGCGGCCACATGCTCGACCTGCGCGAGGCGACGCCCTGATGGAAACGCAGATGACCACGCTGTCGGCCGGCATCATGCTGTTCCTCATCATGGATCCCTTGGGCAACATCCCGCTGTTCCTCAGCCTGCTCAAGGATGTGCCGCCCAAGCGCCGGCGCCGGGTGATGGTGCGCGAGCTGTTGATCGCGCTGGGCGTGCTGCTGGGTTTCCTGCTGGGCGGGCAGGGGCTGCTCAGCCTGCTGCAGCTCCGGCAGGAATCCATCAGCGTGGCTGGCGGCATCGTGCTGTTCCTGATCGGCATCCGCATGGTGTTTCCACCGGCCGACGGCGGCGGCATCTTCGGCAAATCCTCCGGTGGCGAACCCTTCATCGTGCCGATGGCCATTCCCGGCGTGGCCGGGCCTTCGGCGATGGCGGCGCTGCTCCTGCTCACCAACACCCAGCCCGGCCGCACCGCCGACTGGGCCACTGCGCTGCTGCTGGCCTGGCTGGCCACCTCGCTGATCCTGCTCAGCGCCACCTACCTGTTCCGCTGGCTGGGCGAGAGCGTGCTCACCGCGTTGGAGCGGGTGATGGGCATGCTGCTGATCGCACTGTCCGTGCAGATGTTCCTGGGCGGCGTGGCGGCGTTCCTGCACCTGCAGGTGTAAGCGTCGGCAGTGGGCTGCGGATGCGCATTCGCTCGGGTATGGGCGTGCGCGAAACTGTCATACAATGCAGTTAAACTTCGTTTAACAATGACCTGGCCGGCGATTCGCCCACGTCATGCGTTGTCGGTCAAAAAATCAATAAAGCGTCGGATAATCACATGGTTGCCATGCCGGCTTGCCGGGGCGCCAGGTGCTTCGCCGTCGACATTTTCGTCGCGAACTTGAGGGAAACGCCATGAAGATCCATCTCCGCGCCAGCGCGTTGCCGCTGGCCATAGCCTCGCTGCTTGCCACCACCGTGCCGGCGCTGGCGCAGGACACCTCGTCCTCGATCAGCGGCCGCGTGCTCGATGCGGCAGGTCAGCCGGTGGCCGGTGCCACGGTGCAGATCGTGCACGAGTCCTCGGGCACCACCAAGATCACCACCACCGGCGCCGACGGCCGTTACGCCGCGCAGGGCTTGCGCGTGGGCGGCCCGTTCGACGTCACCGTGTCCAAGGCCGGCATGACGCAGGGCGAACAGGGCAATGTCTACCTGCGCCTGGCGCAGGACACGGCGGTCAACCTCACGATGGGCGCGGCGCAGGCCAAGGAAGTGAAGAACCTCAACGGGGTCACCGTGTCGGCCAATGCACTGATGCAGGTGTTCACGCCGGACAACAAGGGCCTGTCGACCAACGTGTCGCAGCGCCAACTGGAAACCACGCCGCAGGGCAACCGTTCGATCGACGACATCGCGCGCCTCGACCCGCGCATCAATGTGTCCGATCAGGGCGACGGCTCGATCTCGATGGCCGGTTTGCCGAACCGCTACAACGACATCAGTGTGGACGGCATTTCGCAGGGTGACCCGTTTGGCCTGAATGCGAACGGCCTGCCGTACCAGGGCTCGCCGATCTCGGTGGACACCATCGACGAATACAGCATCTCCACCGCCAACTTCGACGTTGCCTCCGACGCGGTGGGCGCCGACATCAACGCGGTGACCAAGTCCGGCACCAACCAGTTCCATGGCTCGGTGTACTACGCGTACCGCAATGCCAACAAGACGGTGGGCGACGCGGGCTGGTTGGGTTCCTCCGATCCTGGTTATGGCTACACCGGCTACAAGCACGACTGGACCGGCGGCTTCACCGTCGGCGGCCCGATCATCAAGGACAAGCTGTTCTTCTTCGTGTCGGCCGAGCAGGAAAAGACCACGGGCATTGGCGCCGACTCGGCCAACGGCCTCGACGCCTCGCTGGGTAACGGCGCTTCCACCGCGAACAAGGTCTCGCCGGGCGACCTGCAGAAGGTGATCGACGACGCCAAGACGCTGGGCCTGAATCCCGGCAGCTTCGGTTCCGGCGGTTCGGAGCTCAACGACAAGCGCTACCTGGCCAAGCTGGACTGGAACATCACCAACAGCCACCGCGCCAGCCTGACCTACCAGCGCACCAAGGAAAGCCAGCCGATCATCCAGGGCAATGCGTCCAACTCGATTGGCCTGAGCAGCTACTGGTACGCCAAGAACAGCCTGACCGAGAACACCGCGCTGCAGCTGTTCGACGACTGGAACGACAGCTTCTCGACCGAGACCAAGCTCAGCTACCAGAAATTCACGCAGAATCGGGCGGGCTTCGCCAAACAGCCGCAGGTGCAGGTCTATCTGGGCAGCAAGGGCACGACCTCGCCGTTCGTGTACCTGGGCGAGGATCAGTACAGTGACCTCAACGCGATCGGCACCAAGAAGTGGTCCTTGTTCCTGGCCGGCACTTATTACGCCGGCGACCACACCATCAAGGGCGGTATCGATTACCAGCGCAACGACATCTACAACCTGTTCGGCCGCACCGAGTTCGGTGCCTACACGTTCTACGGGCTGGGCAATTTCGCCGCGGGCAACTACGACTCCTATACCCTGTACCAGCCGGCGGCGGGCTACACGCTCAACGACGTGGCGGCGAAGTGGGTGTACAGCCAGTACAGCCCGTTCCTGCAGGACACCTGGCAGGTCAACAGCAACCTGTCGCTGACCTACGGCGTGCGCGTCGACATTCCGCACTCCGACCACGCACCGCTTTACAACGCCGCGTTCCAGAAGGCCTTCGGCTATCCGAACAATTCCACGCTCGGCTCCAAGAACCGCGTCGTCGAGCCGCGCCTGGCGTTCAACTACAACTTCGACACCGAGCGCATGCTGCAGCTGCGCGGCGGCGTGGGCCTGTTTCAGACCTTCCCACCCACGGTCTGGATGACCAATCCGTACCAGAACAACGGCCTGACGGTGGCGAGCTACTCGTCGTTCAACTCGACGGCGACGCCGTTCAGTCCGGATCCCAACGGTCAGAACCGGCCGGCGGGCAACGGCAGCGTGAGCGGCGTGGTCGACACCATCGATCCGAACTTCAAGCTGCCGACCGTGTGGAAGACCACGCTGGCGCTGGACAGCGAGTTGCCGTGGTGGGGACTGGTCGGCTCGGTCGAGCTGCAGCACATCCAGGCGCGCGACGGCATCTTCTACCAGGCGTTGAACATCGGTGCACCCACCCACGACGCCAACGGCAACCCGATCCTGTTGCCCGATGGCCGCCTGCAATACTGGAAAACCCCGGGCGAGACGTCGAGCAAGGATGCGAACTACTACCGCAACCTGGCGTTCGACAAGTATTCGACCCTGCTCACCAACACCCACAAGGGCAAGTCGGACAGCCTGACCCTGGCGCTGTCCAAGCCGTTCTCGGAACAGTGGTTCGGCAACCTCAGCTTCACGCTGAGCCACGCCACCGAGGTGAACCCAGGCAACAGCTCGCAGGCATCCTCCGGCTACAAGTACGTGGTGCGCACCAACGCCAACGAGGAAGTGGCCGGCATCGCCGACCGCAACATCCCCAAGGTGGTGAAGGCTTCGCTGACCTGGCAGCACGCGTTCTTCGGCGACTACAAGAGCAGCATCTCGGCGTTCTACAACGGCCATTCCGGCCTGCCGTACAGCTGGATCTTCTCTGGCGACGTCAACGGTGACGGCATCACCTACGAGGACCCGGCCTACATCCCGACCCTCAACGACCCGAAGGTGAGCTACGGCAACGCCAGCCCGCAACTGGTGCAGCAGTTCCAGGACTTCGTCAGCCACGACAGCTACCTGAGCCATCACCGCGGGCAGATTGCGGAGCGCAACGGGGCGCGGCTGCCGTGGGTGAACGAGCTCGACATGAGCTTCCAGCAGGAAATCCCCGGCCTGTTCAAGGGCAACAAGGGCCTCGTCCGCCTCGACGTCTACAACTTCCTGAACCTGCTCAACAACCATTGGGGGCAGACCAACACGCTCCAGTACTTCACCCGCACCCTGGCTGGCTACAAGGGCGTGAACGCGCAGGGGCAGTACATCTACTCCCTGCCGACCGACCAGAACGGCAACTACCAGGCGCAGCAGCTGAGCGTCTACGACGGCGGCAGCAACCCGACCCGCGTCGTGTCGCGCTGGTCGGCCATGTTGACGCTCAAGTACACGTTCTAGCCCGTTTGCCAAAGGCCATGCGCACGGCGCCCGCGAGGGCGCCGTTTTTTGCGCGGAGAGGGGGGCACGGCTGCGCCGGCATGGCTTGACCCCGTGCGGGCAAAGACGGGAAGCTTCCGGACTGCCGCATCCACGCGGGCGTGTGCCTGCGGAACAGTGGCTGGAGACACCGATGACTGATGCTGGTGCCGGCGCTGCCGGATGCAATGCCACCGTGAGCGCGCGCATTTCGCCCGCCGGTGGGCTGGATATCCTCTCCCGTCTCGAAGTGGCGCGCCTGCGCGGCGCCAGCGACTCGGGGCTGCATGGCCTCCTGCGTCGCTGCGCGCTGGCGGTGCTCACCTCGGGCACGGTCAGCGACGACCCGCGCGCGATCCTCGAGCAGTATCCCGATTTCGACATCCAGGTGCTGCAGCAGGATCGCGGCATCAAGATCGAGCTGACCAACGCGCCGGGGCAGGCCTTCGTGGATGGCCAGATCATCCGCGGCATCAACGAGCTGCTGGTGGCGGTGATCCGCGACATCGTCTACGTATCGACCCTGCACGAGCAGGCCGACAGCCGGCTCGACCCCTCCGAGGCGCTGACCCAGGCGGTGTTCGAGATCCTGCGCAATGCGCGCATCCTCACCCCGCACATCGACCCCAACCTGGTGGTGTGCTGGGGCGGTCATTCGATCTCGCGCGAGGAATACGACTACACCAAGGCGGTGGGCTACCAGCTCGGCCTGCGCGGACTGGACATCTGCACCGGCTGCGGCCCAGGGGCGATGAAGGGGCCGATGAAGGGGGCCACCATTGCCCACGCCAAGCAGCGGCGCCGGCGCAACCGCTACATCGGGGTGACCGAGCCCGGCATCATCGCGGCCGAGTCGCCCAACCCCATCGTCAACCACCTGGTCATCATGCCGGACATCGAGAAGCGCCTCGAAGCCTTCGTGCGCATCGGCCACGGCATCATCGTGTTCGCCGGCGGCGTGGGCACGGCGGAGGAGATCCTCTACCTGCTCGGCATCCTGCTGCATCCGGACAATGCCAACCTGCCGTTCCCGCTGGTCCTCACCGGGCCGGCGCAGGCGGCCGACTACTTCGTGCAGATCGACCGCTTCCTGCGCCTGGTGCTGGGCGACGGCGTGGCCGCCCGCTACCAGATCATCGTGGACGATCCGGCGGCGGTCGCCAAGGCCATGGCCAAGGGCATCGACAAGGTGCGCAACAACCGGCTGGACACCAAGGATGCGTTCTTTTTCAACTGGTCGTTGCGCATTCCGCTGGAGTTCCAGACCCCGTTCCGCCCCACCCATGAGGCCATGCGCGGCCTGCAATTGCGCCACGGCCGTCCGTTGCACGAGCTGGCGGCCGACCTGCGCCGCGCGTTCTCCGGCATCGTCGCCGGCAACGTGAAGGAGGAGGGCGTGCAGGCCATCGAGCAGAACGGCCCGTTCGCCATCGACGGTGATCGCGACATCATGCAGGCGCTGGACAAGCTGCTGCAGGCCTTCGTCGCGCAGCAACGCATGAAGTTGCCCGGCGGCACGGCCTATGTGCCGTGCTATCGCGTCATCACGGTTTGACGGTCGCGCCGTCATCGCCGGCGTGTCACGATACGCCGGCGATGGCGGCTACGAAGGCCGCCGGAACGGGAGCGAGGCATTGAACGAACAGGTCGAGGTGACCCGACTGCTGCACAACGCGCAAGCTGGCGATCCGGACGCCTTGAACGAGGCGCTGCGCCAGATGTACAACGCGTTGCACGGCATTGCGCGCGCCCAGCTCGGCAATGAGCAGATGGAGCGCACGCTGAGCGCCACCGCGCTCGTCAACGAGGCCTACCTCAAGGTGTTCGGCGGCTCCCACGCGCCGGACTGGGCCAACCGCCGCCACCTGCTGGGCGTAGCCGCGCGCGCCATGCGCGAGGTGCTGGTGGATGCCGCCCGCCGCCGCAACGCGGCCAAGCGCCCGCGCGAAGCCGACCGCCTGCAGATCACCGAGATCGCCATGGAGCTGGCCGACAGCGTCGACTACGGCGCGCTGGTCGAAAGCCTGGATCTGCTGGCCACGCTGGATCGCCGCCAGGCCGACATCGTGGCGATGCGTTTCTTCATGGGCATGAGCGCGGAGCAGATCGCCACCGCGCTCAACATCTCCCCCAGCACCGTGCAGCGCGAATGGCGCCTGGCGCGCGCCTGGCTGCAGCGGGAACTGGAAGGCTGAGACAGGCGGGAGCTGAGGTGGGGGCGTCCTTGCGGCGCTGCCCGTTCGGCATCCTGCCTCACCCTCGCCTGACGCGCGACAGTCCACTGGACTGTCGCAGGCGCGTCAGGCTCGACCCGCGAATTCGCCGGTGAGGGTGTTCACCCACACCTTCTCGTCGTTGGTGATGTACTCGGGCACCTGGATCTCCACGCCGGTGTTGAGCTTGGCGGGCTTGGTGCGCTTGGTGGCACTGGCGCCCTTGAGTTCCGGCGCGGTGTCCACCACGGTGAGCACCACGCTGGTGGGCACCTGCAGGCCCACCGGGGCGTCGTCGATCAGTTGGACGTAGAAGCCCTCCATGTCCTCGGCGATATAGCCGGCGTTGTCGCCCACCAGCTCGGGGCCAAGCAGGTACTGGGTGTAGTCCTCCGCGTCCATGAACACGAAGGCCTCGCCGTCCTTGTAGGAGAAGTTGGCCGCGCGGCGCACCAGCTCCATCTCGGTGAGGTTGTCGTCGGCGCGCAGGCTGAGGTCGAACTTGCGCCCGCCGGGGATGGAATACAGGGTGAAGCGGAAGGTGACGTTGCCGCCACGCGCGGTGGGCGAGCTGCGCTCGATGTCGCGCACTTGGTACACGGTGCCTTCGTGCTCGACCACGTTGCCTTTCTTGACGTCGGAAGCTTTCATGGGTTGGAAGTCGTTTGGTGGTGTGAAAAAACGTGCATTACCTTGGCGCGATCAGTTCATTGTAGGGCGGCAGATGGGACGCGGAATCACGCGCCACAGCATAGGCCCTCTTGAGCTCGGCGGCGGCTTGGCTGTATGCCATGAGAAGCTCTTGTTCATCGGGCTCCAGGTCACCGATTTCGCCGTCGGCGGCGTCAATGATTCGATGGATTTCGGCATCGATGCCTTGCATTGCCATCATCAGCGTCTGGGGGCCTAATTCAGTCATTTTTATCCCGCGATGTGGGGCGGGGTGGATTCAACTCCGAAGTGCAGCATGCTTGGAAGTTATGGCGCAGGCTTGGTGTCGGGCGTTTCAGCGTCTTTCACCGCCTCGGCAAGGCGCTTGATAAGGTGATCGGCCATGAGTATGTCGTCATACTCGTCGCCCATTTCTTCGTGGATGGAAGTACGAAGATTTTCCCGGTAACGCTTGGTGGCGACGATAAGGTAGGTCAGTTCTTTCGTGGTGAAGGCCAATGATGTCATGGTTTTCTCCGTTGTCATGGACTACCGTAAAACTCATGCCCAAGCGGTTTGAAGCTGATGAGTGCCACCAGCTCCAGGAAGGCGCGTACGGTCATGGTTCTGTCCACGGTTAAGGTACAGTGACCTGGTGGCACACCGTCGTACTTCAAAAGCAGGCCAGTCGGAATTGTCTGGCCATGCTCAATCGTCCACCAGTGGACCTTGACTTGACGGCTCTTGTCGATGGTTTTTCGCAGAGTATCATCGAGCGCCACCATGCCGTCCGGGATCATTTTTTTCAGATACAGAGAGATACCTTGGTCGGGCGCCACCACGAGCTTATTAGCTAGGTCGCCTTCGATTCGACCGGATGGATCATGCAAGTTCAGGTCGATGAATCTGAGGAAATCAACACCAGCTTTTGAGGCAGATCCTTTCCGGAAGATGGCTTTCTCAAGGTCAACATCAATGGCCCACAAGATGGTTCCCGGGACGGGGAAATCGCCTTCCTCTGACATGGTCACTCCTTTGATTCTCGGTTGGCAGAAGATTGGCTGGTGGTTTTCTCGTGGATTGTTCCTGAAGGGAGCGAGGTCGTTACTTCGGCTGTAACCGCACCGCGCCGTCCAGCCGGATCGTCTCGCCGTTGATGTAGCGGTTGGTCAGGATGAAGGCCACGGTGGCGGCGAACTCCTCCGGCTTGCCAAGGCGCGAGGGGAACGGGATCGAGGCGGACAGCGACTGCTGCACGGACTCGGGCATGCCGTCGACCATCGGGGTCCAGAAGATGCCCGGCGCGATGGTCGCCACGCGGATGCCGAAGCGCGACAGTTCGCGCGCCATCGGCAGGGTCATGCCGACCACGCCGCCCTTGGAGGCGGAGTAGGCGGCCTGGCCGATCTGGCCTTCGTAGGCGGCGACCGAGGCGGTATTGACGATCACGCCGCGCTCGCCATCCTCGCCTGCCTCGTTGTTCTGCATCAGCGCTGCGCCGGCCTTGGCCACGTTGAAGCTGCCGACCAGGTTCACCATCACCGTGCCGGAGAACGTGGCCAGCGGCATCGCGCCTTCCTTGCCTAGCACGCGGCCGGCGCCGAGGATGCCGGCGCAGTTCATCACCACGTTCAGGCCGCCCATCGCGTGGTGCGCGGCGGCCACGTTGGTGGCCACGCCGTCCTCGGAGGTGACATCGGTGCGGAAGAAGCGCGCGGCGGCGCCCAGTTCCTTTGCGGCGGCCTGGCCCTTGTCCTCGTTGACGTCGAACAGCGCGACCTTGCCGCCGTGGGCGACGAAGTGCTGCGCCACTGCGTGGCCGAGACCGGAGGCGCCGCCGGTGATGATCGCCTTGACCTGATCGAGCTGCATGGAAGTCTCCGAAACGGATGTCGAAAGTCGGCCATGTTAGCTGAGCGGTGGCGGTTGCTGCAGGCTGAACGTGGGGTCTGCCGGCGCGGCCCGGTTCATGCCGGGTTGTGCCAGCGGGGGCAAGCCTTGTGTCGGATCGCACTTCGGCGCCGGATGATTGCCGGTACGATGCGGGCTGGCCTCATGGCCCATCGAGTGGAGGGGTAGACATGAAAAAGTTGCTTGCGTTGTCTGTCGCGTGTGGCGCGCTGCTGTGGATGGCCAGCGGTTCCGTGCTGGCGCAGGATCAGGGCCATGGCCATGGTCACGGCCATGGCTGGGGGCATGATCGCAACGGACAGGATGACGGCGACCGTGGCCGGCGCGACGATGATGGCGACCGTTACCGCTATGGCGATGGCGACGCTCAAGGCCACGGGCGTGGCCATGCCTACGGTCACTACAAGAATTGGCATGATCGCGGTGAACACGAGGGCTGGTACCAACGTGGCGGCTATTTGCCGGTGGAGTACCGCAGCACCCGTTATGTGGTCTATGACTGGCGCGATGCCCACCTGCGCGAGCCACCGCGGGGTTATCGCTGGGTGCGCAGCGACAACGGCGACTTCCTGCTGGTGGCCATCACCACCGGCGTGATCGTCGACCTGCTGCTCAATCACTGAGCTGGGAGCGTGGGCGGCAGGTTTGCCTCGAACGTTTCTACCGCCCAAGCCCCTGGTGCGAGGGCCTGGCGGCGCGCACGACACCGGTTCGTGCGCGCCTCGGCGGATTCGCGGCTGGGCGCAAAGCCCGCGAAGCCTCAGTCGATACGACCGGCCTCAAGTGCGGCGTTGTCGCGGGTGTTCTTCTGCACGGCGATGGCGGCGAACAGCGCCAGCGCGAAGGACATGGCATAGAAGCCTTTTTCGCTGTTGGCCAGGGTGGCGTTCCACAGGCCGACCACCAGCAGCAGGATCGCCAGCAGCACCGAAAGCCAGCTCAGGCCGTAGTAGATGTTGGTGACGGGAAAGCCATCCAGCCGATCGCGCACGCATTTCTGCAGTGACACGGCGGCGAACAGGCCATACATCATCACGGTGAAGTAATAGCCTTTTTCGTTGAGCTGCATGTTGGCGTTCCACAAGCCAACGAGATAGACGGCGAAGCCGGCGACCAGCGCGGCCCAGGAGGCGGCGACGAAAGCGGCGGAGGGCTTGTTGGCGATGGATGGCATGGGACGCTCCTTGTGGTGTCCAGTCATTTCAACAGGTCACGCAGGGCTTGTGAACCGGCAATGGCCGGGAAGGGCGTCCGCGCTGGTGGTGGTGTGGTTGCCGGCTGCAGCTCCTTCTGCCAAACCCCCACGTCCCACCATTGGCCCAGCTTGTAGCCGCATTGCCGCCACACGCCGGCGGGCGTGAAGCCCATCGCCTCGTGCATCGCCACGCTGGCTGCGCCGGGCAGGGTGATGACGCCCACGGCCTGGGTGATGCCCTGCAGGCGCATCACGTCCAGCAGCACGCCATAGAGCTTGCGCGCGATGCCGCAGCGCTGCGCATCGGGGTGCACGTAGATGGACGTCTCGGCGATCCAGTCGTAGGCGGCGCGTTCGCGGAAGCGGCCGGCATAGGCATAGGCCAGCACGTCGCCGGCGTCCTCCCACACCAGCCACGGGTAGTGCGGCAGGCGGGCAAGGATGCGTTCGCGCATGGCCTCGATGCCGGGCGCGACGTTCTCGAAGGTGGCGACGCCGGCCGTCACATGCGGCGCGTAGATGGCGTAGATGGCTGAGGCGTCTTCGCCGCGGGCGAGGCGGATGGTCGGCATGGGCTTCACAGTTCGCGCAGGAACCAGCGGTCGCAGCCATGGTGGCCGGTGCCGCCCATCGGCGCGCAGATCGGCGCGAAGTCGCTGCGCCGGTACAGCGCCTGCGCGTCGTCCATGCCGGTCAGCGTTTCCAGGTAGCAGCGGCGGAAACCGTGGGCGCGGGCCGCCTCCAGGCAGCGCGCCATCATCGCCGTGCCCGCGCCGACGCCGCGCGCCTGTGGCAGGAAGTACATCTTGCGCAGCTCGCCGACGTCCGGATCGCCACCGGCCAGTGGTGCGATGCCGGCACCGCCGGCCACGACACCGTCCAGTTCGAGCACGAAATAGCTGCAGCGGGGTTGCGCGTAGGCAGCGCTCATCGCCTCCACCTCGGCGTCGTGGATCGCGAAGCCGGGGCCGTCGGCGCCGAATTCCGGCATCACTGCGCGGATGATCGCGGCGATGGCGGCATCGTCGCGCGCTTCGATGGGGCGGATCGAGTAATTGCAGGTCATGGCATGGTGGCGATGAATGGAGTGTAGTGTCTGCGCTTTTTACCACTCGGGAGCCGCTTCATGCTGATCTTCGATGCCATCAGCCCCGCGCCGCGCTGCCTGCGCATGTTCGTGCTGGAAAAGGGGCTGAACCTGCCGTCCGTGGCGGTGGACGTGATGCGCGGCGAGAACCGCGAGGCGGGCTATCTCGCCGTGAACCCGGCCGGGCAGACGCCCGCGCTGCAACTGGACGACGGCAGCACGCTGGCCGAGGCGGTGGCGATTGCCGAATACCTCGAAGAACTGCACCCGGAACCCGCGCTGATCGGCCGCACGCCGGCCGAGCGCGCGCAGACGCGGCAATGGTGGCGGCGGGTGGAGCTGAACGTCACCGAGTTCATCCACAACGCCTTCCACTACGCCGAAGGCCTGCCGCGCTTCACGCCGCGCATCCCGGTGGCGCCGGAGGCCGCCGATGGCCTGAAGCGCATCGCGCAGGATCGCGTCGCCTGGCTGGACCGGATGATGGGTGACGGCCCCTACCTGTGCGGCGAGCGCTTCACGGCGGCGGACATCTGGCTCTACGTGTGGCTGGATTTCGGCGCCGGCGTGAACCAGCCCTTCGACCGCGCGCTGCCGGGGATCGGCCCGTGGTTCGAGCGCGTGGCGGCGCGCCCCAGTGCGGCGGCCAGCCGCCAGCTGCTGGCGGCGGCATGAACGCGGCGGGCCCGCCGGTGCGTTGCCGCATGGTCAGCGTGGTGGTGCTGCGCGGCACCGGCGCGGCCACGCGGATGCTGCTGCTGCGCCGCGCCGGCGCCTATCTGCATGGCGTATGGAGCTACGTCGCCGGGCACGTCGAAGCCGGCGAGAAGGGTTGGCAGGCGGCGCTGCGCGAATTGCACGAGGAAACCGCGCTGGTGCCGCGGGGCTTCTGGGCCACCAGCTTCTGCGAAAGCTTTTATCTCACCGTGGCCGACGCGGTGGAAATCGTGCCGGCCTTCGTGGCGCGCGTGGCGGAGGATGCCGTGCCCGTGCTCAACGATGAGCACTCGGCGCTGCGCTGGGTGACGCTGGAGGAAGCCGCCGAACTGCTGCCCTTCGGCAGCCAGCGCGAGCTCATCGCCTACGTGCGCCGTGAATTCGTGGAGCGCGAGCCCGCACCGTTCCTGCGCATCGAGTGAGGCGGTCGCCCGTCGGGGATCGGCCATCGTTCAAGCGAGGGTGCCGTAACGACCAGTCGGGCTTGGTGAGCCGGGAAAGCGCGGCGCGGCGCGTTCTCTGCGGCCGGCTCAGACGGGCTGGCCGCCGATCCAGGTTTGCCGTGCGAGCGATCCGCCGATCCAGTAGCACAGCTGCGCTGGGTGGCGGGCGTGCCATGCCACCAGGTCGGCGCGTTGGCCTGCGGCGAGCGTACCGCGATCGGTGAGGCCCAGCGCGCGTGCCGCGTTGGCGGTAACGCCGCGCAGCGCTTCCTCCGGCGTCAGGCGGAACAGCGTGCAGGCCATGCCGGCGGCGAGCCGCAGCGAGAGCAGGGGCGAGGTGCCGGGGTTGAGGTCGGTGGCGATGGCGATGGGCACGCCGGCCTCGCGTAGCGCGGCCACCGGCGGGGTGCGGGTTTCGCGCAGCGCGTAGTAGGCGCCGGGGAGCAGGGTGGCCACGGTGCCGGCGCTCGCCATGGCCGCGATGCCGGCCTCGCCAAGATGTTCCAGGTGGTCGGCGGAGAGGCCGTGGAAGCTCGCCACCAGCGCGGCGCCGCCCTGGTCGGAAAGCTGCTCGGCGTGCAGTTTCACCGGCAGGCCGAGTTGTTGCGCGCGCTCGAACAGGCGGCGCGTCTCGGCGGGGGTGAAGGCGATGGTTTCGCAGAAGGCGTCCACCGCGTCGACCAGGCCTTCGGCGGCGAGCGTCGGCAGCATGGTGTCGCAGACCAGGGCCACGTAGTCGTCGCGGCGCTCCTTGTACTCGGGTGGCAGCGCGTGCAGGCCGAGGAAGCTGGTGCGCACGGTGATGCCGAGTTCCTCGCCCAGGCGTCGCGCCACGCGCAGCATGCGACGCTCGGCCTCCAGCTCCAGTCCGTAGCCGGACTTGATCTCGACCGTGGCCACGCCGTCGGCGAGCAGCGCGCAGGCGCGCGGCAGTGCTTGCGCGTAGAGCTCGTCCTCGCTGGCCTCGCGGGTGGCGCGCACGCTGGAGGCGATGCCGCCACCGGCGCGGGCGATGTCTTCGTAGCTGGCGCCGTTCAGACGCAGGTCGAATTCGTGCGCGCGGTCGCCGCCGAATACCAGGTGGGTGTGGCAGTCGATCAGCGCGGGGGTGAGCAGGGCGCCGCCGAGGTTCTCGATGTGCGTGGCACCGGCGTCGTCCGGCAGTTCATGCGTCGGCCCCACCCACGCGATGCGCCCGTCCGCGCAGGCCAGTGCGCCGTCCTCGATCAGGCCGAAGGGCGCGTCGCCCGCGAAGCTGGCGAGCGTGGTGTGGGTGAACAGGCGATCCCAGTGCGGCATGGCCGTAGGCTCCGTGTGCGTAATGGCGGATTATCGCAGAGCCGTCCCGGCGGGCCGCACGCGTACAATGCGCGGCATCTTTTCGCGGAGCCGCAGCATGACCATCTTCCTTGCCGCGCGGGTGTTGCCATGAACGGCTGGAGCGGCCGCGTCGATCTTCCCGAGGATGCGTCCACCCGGCGTTGGCACCAATGGGTGCGCGAGGCCACGCCCGGCGCCGCGCCCGGCGTGGCCCTGCTGGGTTTTGCCTGCGACGAGGGCGTGCGCCGCAACCATGGCCGTGTGGGCGCCGCCGAGGGGCCGGCGGCGCTGCGCCGGATGCTCGCCAACCTGCCCACGCTGGACGACACGCCGCTGTACGACGCAGGGGATGTGGACTGCGCCGACGGCGACCTTGAAGGCGCGCAAACGCGCTATGCCGAGCGGCTGGCCGCGCTGCTCGACGCCGGGCATTTCCCGGTGGGCCTGGGCGGCGGCCACGAGATCGCCTTCGCCACCTATCAGGGGCTGGCGAAGCATCTGGGCAAACGTCGCCCGCGCGTGGCCATCGTCAACATCGACGCGCACTTCGACCTGCGCCGGCAGGAGCAGGGCAGCTCGGGCACGCCCTTCTTGCAGGCCATCGAGCACGCGCAGGTGCTGGGGTTGCCGCTGGAATACCACGTCTACGGCATCAGCCGCGCGGCCAACACGCGCGCGCTGTTCGACACCGCCGACCGGCTGGGCGTGCACTACGTGCTCGACGATGAACTCGGCCCGCTCGAGCTGCCGGCGCAGCTTGCCGAACTGCGGGAACGGCTGGCGAACGTGGACGTGATCTACCAGACCGTCGACATCGACGGCCTGCCGCATGCGATGGCACCGGGCGTCAGCGCGCCCAGCGCGCGCGGCGTGGGCATGGAGGTGGTGGAGCCGCTGCTGGATGCGGTCGCCGCCACCGGCAAGCTGCGCGTGCTCGACGTGGCCGAGCTGTCGCCACCGCTGGATCGCGACCAGGTCACCGCACGCGTCGCGGCGCGGCTGATCCACCGTGTGACGCACGCGGCGATGCGCGCCGCAAACGGCTGATTCGGCGGCGTGCCGGCGGCATGAGGGCCGGCTGAACCGCGGTGGGCGGTCGCGTCATCGCGGCCAGGCCAGGGGCGTTCTTCCGCAGCACATCCCCCGCGAGGAGCGTGCCATGCGTCGTTTCCTGTCCACCTGCCTGATCGCCGCCGCCTTGCTCGGTGGCGCGGCTTCGCTCACCGGCTGCGTGGTGGTGGCGCCGCGTCACGCGCGCGTCTGGGTGCCGGGTTACTGGGCGCCCGCGCATGTCTGGGTCGGCGGTTCCTGGCGTTATCGCTGATCCGCACGGCGCTTGCCGCGCAGCGCGGTTCCGGCTGGCGCGCGCTGCGCGTATGCTTGCGCACCGATGCGCAGCCGTGGGCCGACGATGGACAGCCAGATCGCTTCGACGCCGGCAACGGACGCGGCGCCGCAGCCTTACATCCATCACGGCACGCCGGCGTTTCGCCGCACCAACCTGGCCTTGTTCGCGGCGGGCCTGGCCACCTTCGGCCTGCTGTACTGCGTGCAGCCCCTGATGCCGGAGTTCAGCCGCGACTACGGCGTGTCCGAGGCGGGCGCGGCGCTGTCGCTGTCGCTCACCACCGGTGTGCTGGCTTTCGCCATGCTGTTTGCCGGCGCGCTCTCCGATGCCTGGGGGCGCAAGCGCGTGATGGTGGCCTCCTTGCTCGCATCGGCGCTCCTGGTGCTGGCCAGCGCGGCGATGCCCAGCTGGGGTTCGCTGCTCGTGGTGCGCACGCTGCTGGGGCTCACGCTGAGCGGCTTGCCGGCGGTGGCGATGACGTATCTCGCCGAGGAAATGCACGTCGAATCCATCGGCCTGGGCATGGGGCTGTACATCAGCGGCAGCGCGGTGGGCGGCATGGGCGGACGGCTCATCACCGGCGTGCTGGCGGATTTCTTCGGTTGGCGCGTCGGCGTGGCGGTGGTGGGCGTGGTCGGCTTCGCCTGCGCGCTGGCGTTCTGGCGCGCGCTGCCGGCCTCGCGGCATTTCGTGCGCCAGCCGTTGTCGGGCCGCGCGCTGGCGGCGCGTTTCGGCGGGGTCTTCCATGATCGCGGGCTGCCGTGGCTGTTCGCCGAGGGCTTCCTGCTGCTGGGCGCCTTCGTCACCGTCTACAACTACCTCGGCTATCGCCTGCTGGCGCCGCCGTACAAACTCAGTCAGGCAGTGGTGGGGCTGATCTTCGGCATCTACCTGATCGGCACCTTCAGCTCGGCGTGGATGGGGCACCTGGCCGGCAAGCTGGGCCGCCGCAGGGTGCTGTGGACGGCGTTGGCGCTGATGCTGGCCGGCACGCTGCTGACCCTGGCCACGCCGCTGTGGCTGGTGATGGCGGGCCTGGTGGCGATCACCTTCGGTTTCTTCGGCGGGCATTCCATCGTGAGCAGCTGGGTCGGCCGCCGCGCCGGCGCGGCCAAGGCGCAGGCGGCGTCGCTGTACCTGTTCTGCTACTACATGGGCTCCAGCACGGCGGGCTATTTCGGCGGGTTCTTCTATGCCCGCCACGGCTGGAGCGGCGTGGCGCTGTTCGTGGGGCTGCTGGCGTCGGCGGGGCTCGCGGTCGCGCTGGGCCTGGTGCGGCTCAAGCCGCTGGTGAACGTGGCCACGCCGCCCACGCCAATGAGTCGCGGGGCGATGGGGTGAGCGCCGCGACCCGGCAGGGCGGGCGCCGCGCGAGCCTTGCCCTGCCGTAGCCAAACCGCCAAGGCTTAATCCTGGCGCTTGAGCATGTCTTTCACCGCATTGAAATCGCCATCGTTGGCGGCGGGCGGGATGTCCAGGAGATGGGCCAGCAGCGGATAGACGTCCACGTTGGGGAACTCGGGCACCGTGATGCCGCGCCTGAAAGCCGGGCCGTGGGCGACGAACAGTGCGCGCATGCGCGGGTCGGCGTTGTCGTAGCCGTGTTCGCCATGCAGCGTGTAGGGATGGCTGTGGGCAGGCCTGTCGCTGGTGCCGATGTGCCAGCCCACGTCGGCCAGGCATACCAGCTGGGGTACACGCGGGTTGCTGCCGTAGTGGAAGCGTGCCGGGATGCGCGTCTTGTCCCAGCAGTGCATGTGCGGTTGCGGCGCTTCCAGCGTGCGCTCGACGGCGGCGAAGTCGTGGCCGGGCAGCGGATTGAGCCCGGCCACGATGCCGAGGCTGGCTATGCGCGCCGCGTCCGGCGCAACGAGCTTGTCCAGCAGCACGACGTTGGCCGGCGGCGCGGCGGCCATGCCGTGGTCGGCGAGCACGATCAGGTTGAGCTTGTCGTACAAACCGCGCTGCTGCAGTCCCCGCACCAGGCGCGCCAGCGCCGCGTCGGTGTCGGCGAGGGCCTGATCCACTTCGGGCGAGTCCGGGCCGTGGTCGTGGCCGGCGTGGTCGACGGCGTCGAAATACAGGGTGAGGAAGCGCGGCCGTTCGGCGGCGGGCAGGTCCAGCCAGGACAGCAGCTTGTCCACGCGCTGGTCGGCGCTCATGGTGCCGTCGTAGGGCAGCCAGTAGTCGGGGTGCTTGCCGTGGATGTCGGCCTCGCTGCCGGGCCAGAACATGGTGGCGGTGCGCAGGCCGTGCGCATCGGCGGTTTCCCAGATCGGCGTGGCCTCATCCCACCAGCGGCCGTCGCTCACCGCCGTGCGGTTGCTGAGCGAGAACTTGCCCAGCGCCGGGTCGTAGATGGTGTTGTTGACGATGCCGTGGTGATCCGGATAGCGCCCGGTGACCAGGGTGTAGTGGTTGGGGAAGGTCAGCGAGGGAAAGGCGGGCTGCATCCCGGCGGCATGCACGCCGGTCTTCGCCAGCATCGCGATCGTGGGGGTGAGTCCGCGGTCGAGGTAGTCGGCGCGGAAGGCGTCGATGGAAACCAGCAGCAGCGGTGCGGGCTGGGTGGCGGCCGGCGCGGTCGCCGTGACCGCAACCGGCGGCGTGGCGCAACCGGCGGCACCGGCGAGACATGCGCCCAGCAGCAGGCGGAACAGGGTCTTCATGGTGGGACTCTGACGAATGGCTTTCTGCCCATGATGGCGGAATGCCGGATGGTCCGCACCCTTTCCTTCGATCTGATCGGCGACGTCGCCCCGCTGAAAACCGTTCACGCTGGGCGTAGCTTGCGGTAGCAAGCGCAGTCGAAGCGCCCGCATGCGGCCGTTCTTCGATTTCAGCGCGCTGGCGCATCGAACAGGTCGCTGCGCGGCAGGTGGCCTTCCAGCGCTAGCAGCTTTTGCTTGATCCACAGTCCACCGCTGTAACCGGTGAGGCTGCCGTCGGCGCCGATCACGCGGTGGCAGGGCACGATGATGGGCAGGGGGTTGCGCCCGTTCGCCGCGCCCACCGCGCGCATCGCCTTGGGCTGGCCCAGGCGTCGCGCCAGCTCGCCGTAGCTGGTCGTCGCGCCGAACGGGATGTGCCGCAGCGCCTGCCACACGCTTTGCTGGAACGCCGTGCCCTGCGGGTGCAGTGGCACGGTGAACACCTGCCGCGTGCCGGCGAAGTATTCCGTGAGTTGTTGTCGTGCCGGCGCCAGTCGCGCGGCGTCGCGCTGCCAGGGTTCGTCCGCGTGCGGACGCTGCTCCTGCTCGAAGCAGATTTCGCGCAGGCCGCCTTGCGCGTCGGCCACCAGGGTCAGCGTGCCCAGCGGGCTGGGCAGGGTGTCGTAGTACAGCGTGGGGGTGGGCTGGATCATGGGTGGGCCTTGTTGTTCCGGGTGGAAGCGGCGCGCCACAACTGCATCACCGCGTAAGCGCGCCAGGGGCGCCAGGTTTCGGCCAGTGCGGTGAGCGCCCTGGCGCTCAGGGCGTCGTCGCCGGGCGCGGCGACACGGCGCAGCACCAGGTCGGCGGCGGGGAAGGCATCGGTGTGGCCCAGCGCGCGCATGGCGATGTAATGCGCCGTCCAGTCGCCGATGCCGGGCAGCGCCGTCCAGCGCGCCACGCTGGCATCCAGCGCCCGGCCGCGGTCGAAATCCACGCGGCCGTCCAGCACCGCGCGGGCGATGCCGCGGATCGTTTCGGCGCGGGCGCGCGTCACGCCGACATCGGTGGCATCGGCCTGCGCCAGCGCGGCGGGCGTGGGGAACAGGCGATCCAGTCCCGCTGGCGCTGCCTGCGCCAGCGGCTCGCCCCAGCGCTGCAGCAGGCGTGCGGCCAGCGTACGCGCGGCGGCCACGCTCACCTGCTGGCCCAGCACCGCGCGCACCGCGATCTCGAAACCGTCCCAGCAGCCCGGCAGGCGCAGGCCGGGACGCTGGCGCAGCAGCGGGCGCAGCGTGGCTTCGCCGCGCAGCACGCTGGTGATGGCTTGCGGGTCGGCATCGAGGTCGAACAGGCGCCGCACGCGCGCCACCACGTCCTGCAATTGCGCCGGTTGCGGACAGTGCAGTTCCAGCTTCAGCGCCGGCTCCTGCTCCGGCCACGCGCTCACGCGCAGCCAGCCGGGTGCGTCGGCGGGGCCGAACACGCGGCGGTAATCGTGCATGCCCACGACCTCGATGCCGGGCAGCGCGCGGTCGCGCAGAAAGGCCAGCAGGGCGGCGAAGTCGTACGGCGGGCGGTAGGCCAGCTTGAGCGTCAGCACGTCGCCAGCCGTGGCGCAGGGATGGCGACGCAGCTCGCGCGGCGCGATGCGGTTGGCCTTGGCGAACGCCGCATTGAAACGGCGCAGGCTGCGAAAGCCCGCGGCCAGCGCCACCTCGGTCACCGGCAGCGCGGTTTCAGTGAGCAGTTGCTTGGCGAACAGCAGTCGGCGCGTGGTGTGCACGCTGATCGGCGGCGCGCCCAGCGCGTCGGCGAACAGCCGGCGCAGCTGCCGTGCACCCACACCCACGCGCGCGGCGAGTTGATCCAGCGAACCCTCGTCCAGCGCGCCGGCTTCGATCATCTGCAGCGCGCGTGTCACCACGTGGTCGCCGTGCCGCCACAACGGGTTGCCGGGCGCAAGCTCGGGTCGGCAGCGCAGGCAGGGGCGGAAGCCGGCGGCCTCGGCCGTCGCCGCGTCGGCGTAGTAGCGAACGTTTTCGCGCCTGGCTGGCGGCGCCGGGCACACCGGACGGCAATAGATGCCGGTGCTGCGCACGGCGGTGAAGAACAGACCGTCGAAGCGCGCATCGCGGCTCAGACGGGCCTTTTCGCAGATGCGCGGATCGGGCAGGGCAGGGGCGTCGGACATGCCCGCAGGCTAGCACCGGCAGGCGGCGACGACTCGCCGTTTTCGGACACGGATGCCGCGTGTGGCCCTCAGGCGACGGCGTACTCGCCCATGCGCGCGTCGGGGCGGATCATCAGTGTCTGTTCGCCCGCGATCAGCTGCAGCTCACCATCCTGGATCAGGCATTGCAGGCGCATGGCGCGCTCGCACAGTGCGGCCAGTTGCTGCATGTCGGCGTGGTCGATCACGAGCACGCTGAGCCTGTCGTGGCGCGCGAGCGAGCCGGCGATCTTGTTCCACCACACCTCGGTGGCATGGCCGCCGTAGGCCAGCACGACCACCTGCTGCGACTGGTTGCAGGCCTTGCGCAGGCGCGTTTCGTCGGGCTGGCCCACGTCGATCCACAACTCGATCTCGCCGGTGTACGCCTTGCGCCACAGCGCCGGTTCGTCGGTGTCGCTGAGCCCCTTGCCGAACTCCAGCCGCTCGTCCGCATACAGCGCGAACGCGAGCAGGCGCGCCATCAGTCGCTCCTCGGTTTCCGACGGATGCCGCGCCAGCGTCAGCGCGTGGGTTGCGTAGTAATGCCGATCCATGTCACTGATCGACAGCTCGGCTTTGTGGATCGTGGCGGTGAGTGCCATCGGGGTTCCCGGCGAAATGCAGTCGGCCATTCTACGCGAGCCGCTAACATGCTGGATTTCGGATGGATCACGCATGCCCGCGAACGCCGCCAGCACCGTGCACCTGCCGCCGGGGCCATGGGCCACGGTGCTGGATGCCTTGTGCGCGCAGTTCGCGGCCATCGACCGCGCCACCTGGCTGGACCGCATGGCGCGCGGGCGTGTGCAGGATGGCGATGGCCGGGCGCTGACGCCGACCACGCCGTACCGCGCGGGCCTGTGCGTGCGCTACTGGCGCGAGGTGGCGCACGAGGCGGCGATCCCGTTGGCCGAGGCCATCGTGCATCAGGACGAACACCTGCTGGTGGCCGACAAGCCGCACTTCCTGCCAGTGGTGCCGGCCGGGCGTTTCGTCGAGGAAACCCTGCTGGCACGCCTCGTGCGGCGCACCGGCAACACGGCGCTCGCGCCGCTGCATCGCATCGATCGGCTTACCGCGGGGCTGGTGCTGTTTTCCACCAACCCTGCCAGCCGCGCGGCGTACCAGGCGCTGTTCCGCGAGCGCACCATCGTCAAGCGTTACGAAGCGCTGGCGCCGCCGCTGCCGGAGCTGGCGTTTCCGCTGATCCGGCGTTCGCGCATCGTGGCGGGCGAACCGTTCTTCCGCATGCGCGAAGCCGAGGGATCGGCGAACAGCGAAACACGCATCGAGCTGCTCGCGCGCGGCGACGGCGACTGGCGCTACGCGCTGTATCCGCACACCGGGCGCAAGCACCAGTTGCGCGTGCAGATGGCCGCGCTCGGTGCGCCGATCCGCCACGACCCGCTCTACCCGCAGTTGCAGGCGGCGGCCGCGGACGACTACGCGCGCCCATTGCAACTGCTGGCGCAGATGCTGAGCTTCGACGACCCGCTGCAAGGCGGGCGGCGCCAATTCGAAAGCGCGCGCATGCTGGATCAGCTCGCCGGCGAGCGCGGCGCCTGCCCGAGGCCTACCCCCGACGCCGGCTGACCATGCTCGCCAGCATCCCGTCGCGCCGGATCAGGCCGTGATACAGCGCCGCGGCGTCAGTCGCTGCGACGCCAGCCAGCCGCCGACGTAGCCGAAGGCGAGCGCGCAGCCGGTGACGGCGGCGACGATCACGCCCACGCGCCGACGCGGCGGGCAGGCGGAAGGGTGGAGAGGTGGGGATAGCGCATGGCGGGTTTCGGCCCGGGGAGGGAGTGGACAGCGCCCGTGGATCGGCGCTGCAGCGTCCTTCGCCCCGATCCGGCGCGCGGTTACATGCCGTGCGCGAAAGGAACCTGCGCCAGCGTCGCCGCCACGCACCACGCCACCACCGCCAGCGCGGGCCAGCGCGCGAGCAGCATCAGCACGCCGACGGCGGCAATCAGCACGTCCAGCGGCGCGTGGATCGCGCTCGTCGCCACCGGGTTCACGAACGCGGCGGCCAGCAGGCCCACCACCACCGCGTTCACCCCGGCCAGTGCGCGCGCCGCAGCCGCACGTTGCGCCAGCGCGCGCCAGAACGGCAGCGCACCGGCCACCAGCAGCAGGCCCGGCGCGAAGATCGACAGCACCGCCACCGTGGCGCCCAGCGCACCGCCCATGCTGCCCGGCAGGCGCGCGCCGAGGAACGACGCCAGCGTGAACATCGGCCCCGGCACCGCCTGCGCCGCGCCGTAGCCGGCGAGGAACGTGTTGCTGTCGAGCCAGCCGGGGTCGACCACCGAGGCCTTCAGCAGCGGCAGCACCACGTGGCCGCCGCCGAACACCAGCGCGCCCGCGCGGTAGAACGCGGCCGCCACCCGGCCCAGCGGCGGCAGGCCGGGCAGGAACGCCGCGCCGAGCGCGAGCAGGCACAGCGCGATCAACACGAGGCCGCCGCGCCGTCCCCAGCCCAGCGCAAACATCCCGCCCGTGCGCGCCGACACGCCGCGGCACAGCCACAGCCCCGCCAGCGCGCCGCCGGCCACCACCGCCAGCTGCATCCACGGCGCGCCGCTGGCCAGCACCAGCAGCGCCGCCGCCAGCGCCAGCGCGCGCCGCGTCCAGTCCGGCGCGAGCGTGCGCGCCATGCCCAGCACGCCGTGCAGCACCACCGCGACCGCCACCAGCTTCAGGCCGTGCACCAGCGCGTTGCCCCAATGGCCTTCCAGCGAACGACTCGCCAGCGCGAAGCCGAACAGCAGCAGCGCCGAGGGCAGCGTGAAGCCCACGAACGCGGCCAGCCCGCCCAGCCAGCCCGCGCGCAGCAGGCCGATGGCAAAGCCCAGCTGGCTGCTCGCCGGCCCGGGCAGGAACTGGCACAGCGCCAGCAGCTGGCTGAAGTGTTCCTCGTCCAGCCAGCGCCGCCGCTCGACGAACGCGCGGCGGAAATAGCCCAGGTGCGCCACCGGCCCGCCGAACGAGGTGAGCCCCAGCCACAGGAACGCGGCGGCCACCTCGCCCGCGCGGCCGCGCGTCGTCGCCGTGCTCATGCGCACTCGAACAGGGCCATGAAACCGAAGTCCATGTGCAGCTGCATGTGGCAGTGGAACAGCGACAGGCCCGGCTGGTCGGCGCTGAAGTCCACCTCCATCGTCTGGTAGCCGCCCAGCATCGCTACGTCCTTGCGCACGCCCGCGGTGGGCTGGCCGGCGAGGCTGGCGATCTCGAACGTGTGGCGGTGCAGGTGCATCGGGTGGATGTCGTCGCTCGCGTTGTGCATGCGCAGGCGGTAGCGCCGGCCGTGCGCGAGGCGGAAGCGCGGCGTGCCGGCGTGCATGTCGAACGCCTGCCCGTTGATGGTCCAGCGGTTGAAGCCGCCGTCGGCCGCGTTCTGCTTCGCGAACGTCATCTCGATCGTCTCGTCCGGCGCCGCGGCCGTCGCGCCGGGCCTGGCGAAGCGGCGGTAGTCCCAGCCGAACGGCGGCGGTGCCTCCCAGCGCGGCGCGCCGCGCTGGCCGGCGTACTCCACCACGATGCCCATGCCGCGCGCGCGGTCGTCGTCGGCGAGGTCGCCCAGCACCCACACGCCGGGGCGGCGCATCTCCACCACTGCGCTGATGCGCTCGGCCGTGCCCAGCCACAGCACCGGCACCTCGGCCGGGTGCGGCACCGGGTTGCCGTCCAGCGCCAGCACCTTGAATGTGTGGCCGGGCAGGGCGAGGCTGCGGATCTCGGTGGCGCTGGCGTTGATGATGTGGAACAGCACGCGCTCGCCCGCCTTCACGCGGATCGGCTCGCCGTGGCCCAGCATGCGGCCGTTGATCGCGAACGCCTGGTAGCCCACCTCGTAGCCGTGCCTGTCGCCGCGCGCCAGCGAGGCCTGCATCGCGCGTTCGCCGCGCGCCTTCAGTGCCGGGTCCGCCGCGGCCGGGCGCAGGAAATCCATCGCCATGTCGCCGCCTTGGCTGAAGAACGGGTCGAACTCCTTCAGCGTCAGGAACACCTCGCGGTCGTACGCGCCGGGCTCGCGGCGCGGCTCGATGTACACCGGGCCCACCTGGCCGCTGTACTGCCCGCGGGTGAGGTCGGCGCCCGCGACCACGTGCGTGTGGTAGAAGCGCAGGCCCGCCGGCCCCGGCACGAAGCTCAGCCGGCGCATGCCGTGCGGCGGGATGACTGGTGTGCCTTCCTCCGCCGCGCCGTCCACGTCCATCGGCACGGCTTGCCCGTGCCAGTGCAGCTGCTCGGGCAGGTCGGTGTCGTTGTGCATGTCCACCGTCACGCGCTGCCCTTCGCGCAGGCGCAGCAGCGGGCCGGGCACGCTGCCGTTGTACGCGACGGTGGAGACGATGTGGTCCGGCGCCAGCTCCACCAGGCTGCGCGCGATGCGCAGCGTGTGGTCGGCGCGGCTGCTGAGCGGGAGCGTCGATGCCGAGGCCGATGCTGCGCCCGCCTGCGGCGTGGCCCGCGCGCCGGCGCCGGCGGCCAGCGCGCCCAGCCCGGTGAGCTTGAGAAAGTCGCGTCGATCCAGCGTCATGGGCGATCTTCGGGGACGATGTTCCGCCAAGCTTACGGCGTTGTTCGCCCGCAGGTTTTTCCGCCGCCATGCGGCAGCGCCACTTTCCATGCGGGGGAGCGCTCGCCACAATCGGGTTTTCATTGGTTCCACGAGATCGCCATGAACGCCCCCACCCGCATCGACACCACCCGCACCATCCGCGCGCCGCGCGGCAGCGAGCTTTCCTGCAAGAGCTGGCTCAGCGAGGCGCCGTTCCGCATGCTGCAGAACAACCTCGACCCCGAGGTGGCGGAGAACCCGGCCGAGCTGGTGGTGTACGGCGGCATCGGCCGCGCCGCGCGCAACTGGGAGTGCTTCGACGCGATCTTGAAATCGCTGCGCGAACTGAACGACGACGAGACGCTGTTGGTGCAATCCGGCAAGCCGGTCGGCGTGTTCCGCACGCATGCCGACGCGCCGCGCGTGCTGATCGCGAACTCCAACCTGGTGCCGCACTGGGCGACGTGGGAGCACTTCAACGAGCTCGATAAGAAGGGCTTGATGATGTACGGCCAGATGACGGCCGGCTCGTGGATCTACATCGGCTCGCAGGGCATCGTGCAGGGCACCTACGAAACCTTCGTCGAGATGGGTCGGCAGAGTTACGGTGGTTCGTTGAAAGGCCGCTGGATACTCACTGCGGGCCTGGGCGGCATGGGCGGCGCGCAGCCGCTGGCGGCAACCTTGGCCGGTGCGTGCTCGCTGAACATCGAATGCCAGCAGAAGAGCATCGACTTCCGCCTGAAGACCCGCTACGTCGACGAGCAGGCCACGAACCTCGACGACGCGCTGGCGCGCATCAGGAAGTACACGGAAGCTGGCGAAGCGAAGTCCATCGCGTTGCTCGGCAACGCCGCCGACGTGCTGCCCGAACTCGTGCGCCGCGGCGTCAAGCCCGATGCCGTCACCGACCAGACCAGCGCGCACGATCCGGTCAACGGCTACCTGCCGCAGGGCTGGACGGTCGAGCAGTGGTTCGAGCGCCGCAAGAGCGATCCGGCCGGCACCGCCAAGGCCGCCAAGCAGTCGATGAAGAAGCACGTGGAAGCCATGCTCGCCTTCCACGCGCAAGGCGTCCCCACCTTCGACTACGGCAACAACATCCGCCAGATGGCCAAGGACGAAGGCTGCGACAACGCCTTCGCGTTCCCCGGCTTCGTGCCCGCCTACGTGCGCCCGCTGTTCTGCCGTGGCATCGGCCCGTTCCGCTGGGCCGCGCTCTCCGGCGACCCGGAGGACATCTACAAGACCGACGCCAAGGTCAAGGAACTCATCCCCGACGACAAGCACCTGCACCGCTGGCTCGACATGGCCAGGGAACGCATCAGCTTCCAGGGCCTGCCGGCGCGCATCTGCTGGGTGGGGCTGGGGTTGCGCGACAAGCTGGGCCTCGCGTTCAACGAGATGGTGCGCAACGGCGAGCTGAAGGCGCCGGTGGTGATCGGACGCGATCATCTGGATTCCGGCTCGGTGGCGTCACCGAACCGGGAGACCGAGGCGATGAAGGACGGCTCGGACGCGGTGTCCGACTGGCCGCTGCTCAATGCGATGTTGAACGTGGCCGGGGGCGCGACCTGGGTGTCGCTGCATCATGGCGGCGGGGTGGGGATGGGGTATTCGCAGCACTCGGGGGTGGTGATTGTGTGCGATGGTTCCGAGGAGGCCGACAAGCGGATTGCGCGGGTGTTGTGGAACGATCCGGCGACCGGGGTGATGCGGCATGCGGATGCGGGGTATGAGGTTGCGGTGGAGTGTGCGAAGGAGCAGGGGTTGAAGTTGCCGATGGTGTGATGGCCTACTCATTAATAACCTTAAGGCAGATACAATGGCATTGAAAGAAAAGTCTCTAGTCGTCAAGAATTTCTCGTGTATCGAGAAGGCTAGTTTTCAAATAAACGACTTGACGTTAATCATTGGGCCTCAAGCGAGCGGCAAAAGCGTTCTGTGCAAGTTGTTTTATTTCTTCCATTCAATTCCAGACGAGCTTCCACGATGGGTACAGGATGTGAGTAAAGGAGGGGATCTGAAGGGTAGAATTTTAGAGCGATTCTCTGAGTGGTTCCCGCCGAGCAGCTGGGGAAATCGCCAATTTTCAATTATCTATTCGACTGGGGAATTTTCCCTTTCAATAACTAAATCTCGGAGTCGGGACCCGAAAGCTAAACTGGTCGGATCCAAGAAGTATGAGGAATTATTTAGTAAGTTAGTTAGTACCTATAAGTCTAGCAGGGATAGCAAGGCGGCAAGAGAAAGTGCTGAAGTAGATAGTGGCTGGAGGCTTTACTCCGTACTTGACAAGACGATTGATTCGTTAATGGGCGACGAGAAGCCGCTTGGCCAGCTGTTTATCCCTGCGGGGCGTTCGTTCTTTACCAGTGTTGGAAAGATCGTCGCCGCGTTCGAGGCGGGCGGCATCCTCGATCCGGTGGTTTCACGATTCGGCAGACTGGTCACCCAGTTGCGCGAGCACGCATTTTTTGAAGGCGAGCCAAAAAATAAAAATTTATCCATCATTGAGGACTTGATAGGAGGTCATGTAGTCCGAGAGCGTGGGCGGGAGTTCTTGTCAACTCCTGACGGTAGAAGTATTCCATTCTCGGCACTCTCGTCCGGTCAGCAAGAGCTCCTGCCGTTATTTGATGGGCTTCGCTTCTCTCAGTTTTCGGAACAAAATAACCTTGTTTATGTTGAGGAGCCTGAGGCACATCTATTTCCAAGCGCGCAGACTGACTTGGTCGGGATGTTTGCGCAGCTGATCAATAGTGGCAAAAGAAAGGTTGTATCACGATCGAGAAATAAGAGAATTGCGAATCGTCAAATTGTTTTGACAACTCATAGTCCTTATGTCTTGGCGAAAATAAACAATTTAATCAAGGCGGGAGATCTTGGCACCCGTGCGGTTGGTGAAAAGAGAAAGCTCCTCGAGAATATAGTCGACCCGTCCTGCTGGATTAGTCCAGGGAGCGTTTCCGCGTACAAAATTGTCGATGGTAAGCTTTCCTCCATAATTGATGATTATGGCCTGATAGATGGTGACTATATAGATAGTGTGTCAGCGACTACTGGAATCGAATTTGATTCGTTGATTGACATTGAGGTATCTCTATGAGTTGCAAGGCTCATAGAATGCGGACCTCGGTCTCTAACATAAAGATTGAGGATCATGGGATGTCCGCCGTCTTTGCAAATCAGCGGAGGCAGGTACACTACATTATAAAGGTGGATGGAGGTTTGGTCGCTCAACAGCGCGCGGCTGATTATGTTGTTTCCAAGCCAGGGGTTGGAGATTTGGTGGTGGAGTTGAAGGGGAAAGATGTGGGCGTTGCTTGTAAGCAAATCGAGGCGACGCTGGGCGTAATGAATAAATGTAAGGAGAAACGATCTCCAATTGCTGGGTTAATTGTTTGCACACGAGTGCCGTGCTTTGATACTAAAGTTCAAGGTTTGAAGAACTATTTTGCGAAAAATTACAAGAGCCGCCTTGCGGTATGCTCATCAAAAAATAAGTTCGACTTTGAAAAATTCTTTGGCAGATAAGGTCTGGGTTTCGTCGCCGAAAACGATGTCAGGTTCACTTCTTGACTCTTGGTAAGTAAGGCAAAAACACGGGTCAGACTACACTTTATTTAATTAAAAGGGACGTGGCTAATTAAATTCGGTCAGGTTCACTTATTTGGCTTCTGGAAGTGCACTGGCCCCGTTCTTGGCGCCCGGCGAGTACCGCAGCGGAGCCGGGCTGGCCGAGGCCTCGGGTGCCAGTATCAGCTGCTCCAAACGTGTAGTCTTTCGCCCGAACCGGCAGCCTGACCTCAGATACCGGCGCACTTCCGACTGCCAGCCCGCATGGAGGACGCATGAACAAGCACGCGCGACATGGCCTTCTGGCCGCCGGTTTCCTTCTGAGCCTGACCTGCATCGCCAGTCCGCAGACACGCCCGGCGCCCGTCGCCGGGCACAGCCAACCCACGGCTGAGAACCGCGCGTCGATGGAGACGATGCAGATCCCCAGCCACGGCAAAGGAATGAATGCGCTGGTGTACGTCGCCGCTGGTGTCGGCCCGCACCCCGCCGTGATCCTGCTGCACGGCTTCCCTGGCAACGAGCGCAACCTGGACCTGGCGCAGGACATCCGTCGCGCCGGCTGGGACGTGCTCTATTTCAACTACCGCGGCTCATGGGGTACGCCCGGCGATTTCTCTTTCAGTCACGGCATCGAGGACGTCGCTGCGGCACTGACCTACCTGCGCCAGCCGGCCGTGGCGAAGAAACTGCGACTGGACCCCACGCGCATCGTGCTGATCGGCCACAGCATGGGCGGCTTCATGGCCATCCACGCCGCCGCGGCCGATCCGCGCGTTAGAGCCATTGGCGTGATTTCCGGCGGCGATCTTGGCGGGGAGTACCAGCACCTGCGGCGCGAGAACGCCAGCGCCAACGCGACGGAGAAGATGGCGACCGCCCTAGCCGACGAAGGCATGGCCCCGCTGCACGGCTGCACGCCCGAAGGTCTCGCGCAGCAGGTGGCCGCGCACGCCACCGACTGGGTGTTCACCATGAAGGCGCCGGCACTGAAGGACCGCAACGTGCTGGTGGTCACCTCCGACGACGGCCTGGCCAACTTCAACGACGCTTTCGCCGACGCCCTCCGCAAGGCCGGCGATCGTCATGTGACCACCACGCACCTGGCTACCGATCATGCCTATTCCGACATGCGCACCGAACTGTCGAAGACGGTACTCGCATGGCTGGCTGTAATTAAAGGGGATGTGGCTAATTAAGTTCAAAAACGGGAGACGTGGCTAATTACATCCGGCCGTCGTCTGGCAGGGCCAGTCGCCCGCTTGGCCAAATCAGCCACGCCCCTTTTGTGCTTTTCTGGTGCGGGTTACGGCTTGGGCCGCGGGGTGGTTGCCACGCTGGGTGGCAGGATCGGCAGCGCGATCTTCGGCTGATCGCCGGTCAGAGCCCCGAGGAAAACCTCGATCTTGCCGACCTCCTCGTCGCTCAGCTTCGCGCCGAGCTGGCTGCTGCCCATGATCGCGACGGCCTGGCGAAGATCCAACACTAGAACCGGGTCAGGTTCACTTATCGGAGGGGGAAAGTGAACCTGACCCCGTTCGGTTGAAATTGTCCCTGACACCATTCTTGGGTCAGGCTGGACGTTGAGCGACGGGTCAGAGCACCTGAGCCAAAGGCGACGATGCGAATAGGAGTGTCGCCGGCACCGCTTTCACCCCGAGCAACCCCCGCAGCAGATGCTCGGCAGCTGCGCGATCTGTTCCGACTTCACTGTCCAGCCGGTTCGCTGCAGCACCGTGATCAGGTCGCTCACGGGTACCCACGACGATATGCGCATGATCAGCCCGCTCATGTCGAGATCGACCAGCGCGCTCGAATCGATATCGTACAGGGCGTTCTGGACGACCTCGGGAGCGGGGCTGGCCGTGGTCAGTGCGATCTGAAATTCCATGATTGGCCTCGTTGGACCGGTGGTTTTGCTCTATCGCATGCTCCCCGATCAGCGCGGTTGGGGTCTTGATCCTGGTCAGAGGGAAAGGTGTCCAGAGGGAAAGGTGTCAGAGACAATATCTCTGCAATAAAAGGGGCGTGGCAAATTACATTCGGTCGCCGTCTGGCAGGGCCAGTCGCCTGCCTGGCTAAATCAGCCACGACTCCCTTTCTGCTTTTTGGTACTGGTTACGGCTTGGGCCTCGGGGTGGTGGCCACGCTGGGTGGCAGGATCGGCAGTGCGACCTTCGGCTGATCGCCGGTCAGAGCCCCGAGGAAAACCTCGATCTTGCCGACCTCCTCATCGCTCAGCGTCGCGCCGAGCTGGCTGCTGCCCATGATCGCGACGGCCTGGCGAAGATCCCACACCTTGCCTGTGTGGAAATAGGGTGCGGTCAGCGCGATGTTGCGCAGTGAGGGCACCCGGAACACGTATTCGTCGCTGACCGTCTTGGTCACCGCGAAGCGCCCCTTGTCCCCCGGCGGGAGAATGTCGGCACCAGGCCGCTCGACCACGCCGAACGGGGCGTACATGCCCCCGCCCACGTTGATGCCGTTGTGGCATGCCGCGCAGCCCTTGTTGATGAACAGCGTCAGGCCTTCCTTCTGGCTCGCGTCGAGCGCTTTCTCGTTGCCCTTGAGGTAGCGATCGAACGGCGCGTTCGGCGTGATCAGGGTGGCCTCGAACAAGGCGATGACCTTGCGCACGTTGTCGAACGTGATCGGATCGGGCACGCCTGGATAGGCCTTGGCGAACGCGGCGGCGTAGCCGGGAATCCCCTTGAGCTGTTCGACTGCATGGGCCTCGGTGGTGTCCATCTCGACCGGGTTGACCAGTGGACCGCCGGCCTGCTGTTCAAGGTCCTTGGCACGCCCATCCCAGAATTGGGCGACGTCGAACACCGCGTTGTAGACAGTCGGTGCATTGCGACCACCATGCTGCCAGCGATGACCCAGCGAAGTCTCCTGCAGGTCGACCCCGCCCATGCCGACCATGTGGCATGAATTGCAGCTGATGGCATGGCTTTCGGACAGCCGGGGCTCGAAGTAAAGCATCTTGCCGAGCTCCACCTTCGCCGGGGTCGCCGCATTGCCCGGTGCAAAACGCCAGCCGGTTAACCACCTTTGCCACAGCGATTGACCGCGGCCGGCAACCCAGCTGACCACCGTCGCCTGCGGCGCTATCCAGCTTCGCCAACAGACTATCCACCGCCGGCACCTCGCTGCCCGGCGCAGGCAGTCTACTGACCGCTGCGGTTTTTCACCCGCCGCATGGATTCGCCCTTCAGATCCAGCTTAACGCTGCTGTGGACGAGCCGATCGAGGATCGCGTCGGCCATTGCTGGATCGTTTATGTAGGAGTGCCAATCCTTGACGGGCATTTGACCCAGGATGATGGTGGCGCCGCTGCCCACCCGATCATCCAGCACTTCGAGCAGATCCGAGCGCCCGCGATTCGTCAGCGCGGTCAACCCGAAGTCGTCGAGGATCAGCAGTTGCGCCTTGCTGAGCTGGTTGCGCTGTCGCGCGATGGTTCCGTCCTCGTGCCCGATGGCCATCTCTTCCAGCAGCCGGGCGGTTCGGCGGTACGCAACCGTGAAACCCAAGCGCGCGGCCTGGACGCCGAGGGCGCAGCCGAGCCAAGTCTTGCCAGTGCCGGTGGCGCCGGTGATGAGCACATTCCGGTGTGCGCCGATCCAGAAGCCGGTCAGCAGATCCGCCATCACGGCTTTGTCCAAACCACGCCCCGGCCGATAGTCGATCTCCTCGGGTGCGGCGATGACCTTGAGCTTGGCGTTCTTCAGAAGGCGCTGATAGCGTTGGTTGTCACGTTGCGCTTTTTCGGCCTCGACCAGCATTTGTACGCGCTGCTCGAAAGCCACGCTGGCGAACACGGTATCGCTCATCTGGTGGGCGAACGCCTCGGCCATGCCGGCGAGGTGCAAGTCGCGCAGTTGCTCGATGGTTTGCAGGTGTGACATGAGGTATCCCCTATTCGTAGTCGGTGGCGCCGCGCACGTTCTGGTGCGGTGCGATGGGGTCGTTGGCCGCCGCGTCGTCTTGCAGCGGTGTGTTCTCGATGCCGCGCGACAACATCGAGCGGACGGAGGTGATGGTGATCGCGCGCATGCGCAGGGCCCGCGCGCAGGCTCGGTCGAGCCGTTCCGTGCCGAAGTCTCGGGCCAGCCGTTTGAGCCCGCGGAAGGCCTGCATCGAGGCGGCAGCGGAATGGGCTTGCTGGTGTTGCTGCATGAACTGGTGGACAGACGGCCCGACGGTTTCCGCCCAGGCGACGAGCTCTGCCATCTGCTCTTCACCGTACAGCCGGTGCGCAGGCGGTTGGTGCTCCTTCTTGATGAACACGCCATCGACACCGAACGAACGGCGATGCGTGGCCACCAACTGCCCGCGGTGATACGCCTCGACCGTGGTCGTCGTGACCCGCAGATTGACCTTGCGCGCCACCAGGCTGAAAGGCACTGAGTAGTAGTTGCGCTCCCAGACGACGCAGTAATCCTGCGGAACCGTGACGCCAATCTTCCACTCGGCATACTCGTAGGGCTGCACCGGCAGCGCGCGCATCGCTGGCCGATCCAGCTCCTCGAACAACTCGTTTCGGCTCATGCCGCCACGCGTGCGCATTCCTTTGCTGTTGAGGCGTACCAACAGCTCGTCGATTGCCTGGTTGAGTTCGGGGAGCGAAAAGAACGTGCGGTTCCGCAGCCGCGCAAGGATCCACATCTGGGCCAGGCGAACACCACCTTCGACGGCCGCCTTGTCCCGCGGCTTGCGCGCGCGGGTGGGCATCACCGTCAGGTTGTAGTGGTCGGCAAAGGCCTGGTAGGTGGGGTTGATGTAGTGGCCATCCTTGCGGGAGATGCTGACCACGGCGGACTTGAGGTTATCGGGGACGAGGTAGAGCGGGACGGCACTGAAGAACGCCAACGCGTGCACATGCGCATCGATCCAGTCGGGCAACTGCTGCGTCGCCGTGCAATAGGCAAAGGTCTTGCGGCTGGAGCCCAGGACGCCGACCCACAATTCCGCCGGCGTCTTCACGCCGGTGTCGGGATTTGTGATCGAGGGGCGCTTGCCCGAGTAGTCGACGAAGAGTTCTTCGCCCGGGCGTCGCACCTGGCGCATGACCACGCCGAGCGTGCGCTTGTAGCGGTCGTGGCGTCGCCGGAATTCCCGATCGGACATGGGCTCGGTGTCGAGTGAGGAGGCGTATTCCTCATACAGCAGCGTGATCGTCACCCCGGGGCGGGAAAGCTCCTGATGGACGTGAGACCAGTCCGGTTCCACGAACTTCTTTCGTATCCGCTCACGGCCGTTGTTGAGGCGCGCATCGAGCGCTTCTTCGGAAAGTTCGCTCACACGTTCCCAGGTCAGCCCTTCTTCTCGCAGGCGGTCGCGGTAGCGGCCGGCGGTGTGATGGTGCACATGGCAGATCTGTCCGACCTTGCGGTTGGACAGGTCGGTGATCAGCAATAGCCGGCATAAGCTCTTCAGAACCATGTCAAATTCTCATGCGGAGGGGATCGGGCGAGCGCTGCCGTCCGTCGCGCCGCCGTTCAGGGCGGCGCGGTTGACAGGATCGGCGGGGGCGCATGAGAATGCGTACGTCGGTGGTCACTCGACAATGGCAATCTCAAAGGGCTGGCGTTTGCAGACGCTGGCCCTTTTTGCGCTCGCGGTTCGGGGTGGGTTAACCGATGGCGGTTCCGGGCGAGGCGTTTCCTGTGGGCGAAGGCGGGGCGGCGCGCTGGAGCACCGGGTAGCGATCCGGCCAGAGCTGATCGGGTGTCGTCGAGAGCGTGGTCGCGATCTGTGCCTCTATACGCTGCGAGCGCCGATATCCTTGGCTCACCGAGGTGACAGTCGTCGGCTGCACGCCGAGTTCTCTCGCCACTTGCGCCAATGAACTGCCCGCCTGCCGCAGGCGTGCCTTGATCCGTTCATGGCGTTTCCTTTCGTGGCGCAAGTCGTTACCCTCTACGGCATGTATGAGACTCAATATAGGCATATATGAGTAGCATTGCAACGCCAGAACAAAACGCTGCTATGGGTCAACGACTGGTAGCTGTGCGGGCCAGCACCGGCCTGAGCCAAGGCGCCTTCGCCGATACCCTGGGATTGTCACTGCGTGCGTATGCCAACTACGAGCGCGGCGAACGTGAGATGCCGGTCGCGTTGTTTCGTGCCTTGTACGAGACCTACGGTATCGATCCGGTCTGGCTACTGGCTGGTCCCGGTGAACAGCCGATCAAAGCGGCCACGCGCACGATGGACTTCGCGCTCGTCGATCAGATCATCCGATGCGTTGATACCGAGCTAGCCACATTGAGCAAGAAGCTCAAGCCAGCCATGCGTTTGCGGATACTGAAGGCTGCCTATGCTCTGAGTACCGAGAAGGGGCGTGTGGAGCCGGGACAGGTGAAGGAACTACTCGCCATCGCGGTGCGCCGATGAACGAACGACCCGAGCAAGATGGGCACTCGTACCGTTCCGTCATTCTTTTTCCCAGGAGTAGTTCGTCCATGAAAGAGCACGACATCAAGTGGAACCAATTGAAGTCCGAGTTGGTGGATGCCGTCCGCGAAGGCGCGGCGGATGCGGAGGTGCTCTCGCTGGAGGCTCGTGACCGCTTGGCACAGGAAGAAGAACGGGCCTTCCGTACGCGCTTCCGATGTGATCGGCCTCAACTGGATCGGCAAAACCTGATCCGTCTGAAGCATGAAGCCGACCTCACGGATCGGGAAATACGCCTGCTACTGTTTACACACTCGCTTCGTTTTGGCAGCGAAAGCGTGCACTTTGCGGCATCCCTGCGCGGCTTGGCCTTGTTCGGCCGTATCGTCATGGGCTTCCTGGGATTCGAATTGCTTGAGGCATGGTACCTGGCCTCGCATTCGCCGCTGCCCGTACCGGTTTTGCTGCTTCGTCTCGTCGGCGTCATGGCCATGATGCTGGCGATGGGCTGGGGTGTGCAGCAGATCTACCTTAGGCCGCGACAGATTCAGTGCCGTGTATCTGTGCGGTGCGGCGGGGCTACGGACGAGGGCTTGTGGCGTCGCCTATGGCGTTGCCGATGAGGCACTGAGGTCGATGAGACGATAGCAGGACAGTTCATCTCGGCGCAAGATCTTGCTTGTTGACGTCTATGCGCAGGCGAAGAGATAGTGCGTGTGATCGCCTGCCGCGATGCGGCTCATGGCGACATCATCGAATCAGGGCCTGGGGAGTCGCTGATGTCAGGGAAGACAAGGGGCATGAAATCGTTCCGTAGCCCGGTCAAGACTACAGGTCTTGAGGTTTGTGGACGCCATTGGCGCAAGGTGACCACAGGTCTGGCGCTCACCTTGTTGCTTTTGCTCAACCGCGCTGCACGCGCGGCGGATGGCAAACCTTTGCAGCCCATTTGCAGTGCTGATCGTTGTGGCCTGCTCGTCGACGGCGCTTATCCTCACCTGGTCATTGGCCGGCTCGCGAGCGTGGGCACGCCGGCGGACATGAACCAGGTTTTCCACTGGGCCAAGTCGCACGGCTACTGGAAAAGCCTGCCCGTTTCGATAACACCCTACCTGCACGATGTGCAGATGGTGACGATCAACGTGCCCAAGGGAACAACCAACCAGTCGTTAACGCTCTTCATGCTGCGCACCGAATTCACCGCCGCGCCGTATCACGTGGGCGATCTGGTGCGTTACGCCCCGCACGACGCCGCGCACGACGAAGCCGCCACCGGCAGTGCCGACGACCTCACGCTCTTCCACGATCTGACCGGTTGCGTGGCAGTGCTTTGCCAGAAAGGCGATGGCGCCTGTTTGGCGCGCTACCGGCAAGGTGCGTTTCGTCACACCGACGGCCAGCAGGTCAGCACCACCTCGGGGCGGCCTGTTTCTCCCAGCACACGCATCGATCCGATTTCGCTTCTCCCCCTTCACTGATTCAACGGCGTTGGTTCACCGAACGTCGCTCGCATGGATAGAGAGAACCTTATGAAGACGCTGAGCAAGCTACTTTTAACGATGATCCTGGTCATTACCACGATGCAAGCGTGGGCTGGCGTCACACAGGCCAACGATCCCAATGCCAACGCGCCGTGCGACAGCGCCGACAGCAATAGCTGCGGGTCTGCCCATGGCATGCCGGTGTACTCCTTCAAATCGCTGCTCGCTGGCCTCAACATCCGCGATACACCGATTGGCTACACCCCGCCGCTGGGACCGACGGTGGAGACCACGATTGCCTACAACGAGCGCGAAGCCGACCAGCCGGTAGTGTTCGATACCTTCAGCGTCGGGCAGAAGTGGACGCTCAACTGGATCAGCTGGATCCAGGATGATCCGAGCAACCCAGGCAGTCAGGTGCTGCGCTATGTCTCGGGCGGCGGCGGCTGGCCCTACAGTGGATACAACGCAACCACCGGTGCGTTTTCGCCCGAACCGGACAACGGCGCGGTGTTGGTCATGACCTCCAGCAACCCGGTCAGCTACGAACTGCGCTACGCCGATGGCAGCAAGGACGTCTTCGCCATGCCGGACGGCGCGACTACCTACCCGCGCAAGGTGCTCCTCACCCGGATCGTCGATGCGCAGGGCAATGCCCTCACGCTAAGTTACGACAACCAGCATCGCCTAGTCACAGTGACCGACGCGATCGGCCAGCAGACCACCTTCACCTACGGCAACAGCACCGCGCCCCTGCTCGTCACCGGCATTGCCGATCCGTTCGGTCGCCACGCAACCCTGGCCTACGACAGTCAAGGGCGTCTAGTGTCGATCACCGACGCGATCGGCATGACCTCCACCTTCACCTACGACAGCGCCCTGTTCGTGCAGGCGATGACAACGCCCTACGGCACCACCACCTTCGCACACACCGAAGGCGCCAACGGCAATGCCACGGAGTTGTCGATCCAGGCGACCGATCCCGCCGGGCATACCGAGCGCACCGAATACATGCCCGGTGCGCCCGGTGCACCTTTCAGCGTGTCGCAGGCGCCGAGCGGCATGAATACCTTCAATGCCTACCTCAACTACCGCGACTCGTATTACTGGGACAAGAATGCGTTCGCGGCGGCCTGCACGGTGAGCAATGGCACGACCAGCTGCGACTACAGCAAAGCGCGCATGAAGCACTTCCTGCACGCCTATCCGTGCTGCTACTACACCTCGCGCGTGCTGGAGAACGTCAAGTATCCGCTGGAAGGCATGATCTGGTACGACTATGCCGGCCAGCCGGGGCCGTACTATCCCGGCACGCTGAACCTGCCCAGTGACGTGGGTCGGGTGCTGGATGACGGCAGCAGTCAGGTCACTCACTACACCTACAACGCGTACGGCAAGGTCACGTCCAAGATCGACCCCGATGGCCGCGAAACCACCTATACGTACGCACCCAACGGCGTTGACCAGATCCAGGTGCAGCAGAAGACCGCGAGCGGTTTCGATACGCTGGCGAGCGCCACCTACAACGGCCAGCATCAGCCGCTAACCACGACCGATGCGGCGGGCGGTACCACCACCTACACTTACAACGCCCGCGGCCAACGCACCTCGGCCACCGACCCTCTGGGCAACATGACGCGCTACCAGTACGACAGCAACGGCTACTTGTTGGCCGTCATCGACGCGCTCGGGCATGTGTCGCAGCGGTACACCTACGATGCCGAAGGCCGCGTCGCCACCAGCACTGATGCTGCGGGCTACACGCGCCAGTTCCAGTACGACGCGCTCAATCGCGTAGTATCCGTCAGCTATCCCGACCACACCTCCACCCGGTACACGTGGAACCGCCTAGACCTCGTGGCCGTCACTGACCGCCAGGGCAACACCACCCACTACGGCTACGACGCCGTACGCAACCTCATCGCGGTCACCGACCCGCTGGGCCACGTCACGCAGTGCACCTACTACGCCAACGGCAAGCGCCACACGATGACCGATCCGAACGGGAACGTCACCACGTGGACGCGTGACCTTGAAGGCCGGGTGACCGCCAAGACCTATGCCGATGGCAAGGGCTCGACGTACGCATATGACGGTGTTGGCCGTCTGATTAGCCAGACTGATGCGTTGGGGCAGACCATGGCGTACAGCTATGACCTGGCTGACCTGCTTACTGGAGTGCAGTACCTGCATGCCGTGAACCCCACGGCGGCGGCATCCTACCGCTACGATCCCTACTATTCCCGCCTGACTGGCATGACGGACGGCTTGGGTAACACCGGCTTCAGCTATGTGCCAGCCGGTCAACCTGGCGCCCTCAAACTGGCACAGGAGACGGGGCCGTTCAGTGCGAATGACAGCGCGCAGTATGCCTACGATGCGTTGGGCAGGGTCATTCACCGCACCACGGACGTGACGGTGAGCGATACCTACGATGCGTTGGGTCGGTTGAGCGAAGAAACCAACCCGCTTGGCAACTTCCAATACAGCTACCTCGGCGACACCGACCAGCTGACGTGGCGGGTGCTGATGACGCCCTCCGGCCAGCCCGGCCTTGCGTTGAACATGGAGTACGAGTCCAACCGTGGTGACCGGCAACTGCATCGTCTGATGTACCTGGACGTCAAGGGGCGGCGCCTGGAGGCCTTGCAGGAATATGCTCACAGTCCCGAGCATCTGCTGACAGCCGCCAAACTTGAGTGGCCGCGGCTGCGCGAAGGGAGGGATCACGATGGTGACGGCAATCACGACGATCGGGCCGATACCATTGATGCGGAACAGGCGGTAGCGAACGATTTGCAGCACGACTACGGTCACGATCGCGACGGATGGGGCCATGACGGTCGCGATGACGGGAACAACGAAGATGGTCGTGGTGACAGCGAGCGGTATCGCTACGATGCGGCATACCGACTCACGGATGTGCGCGGTGACGATCGGGATGCCAGCCGCTTCGACTACGACGCGGCCGGCAATCTGCTGAAGGCGGCGGGTGCCTCGTTCTCCCTCACGGCCTCTGCCAACGCGCTGAACCAGCTCAGCACGGTCAACGGCATGTCATGGCAGTACGATGCGGATGGCAATCTGATCAGTGATGGCGTACATCAGTACACATGGGACGCGGCTGGTAGGCTGGTCAGCCAGACCAATACCGCAACCGGTGAAGTCACCCGTTACGGTTACGACGGCTGGGGCCGGCGCTTGATGATCACCCACCAGAACGGCGCTGCCAGCACGCAGGCTCGCTATCTGTGGTGTGGGTCGGCGGTTTGCCAGGTGCGTGATAGCAACGACGTGGTGATGGCGGACTACTTCGACCAGGGTGAAATCCATGGGGTGCAGGCGCTGTACTACGTGCGCGACCAATTAGGCAGTGTGGTTGGTGCGACGGACGCCAACGGCAAAATGCTGGGCACTGCCAAGTACGGTGCGTATGGCGTCACAACACGGGCAAGGGGTATACATCCCGACTACGGGTATGCAGGTATGCTGCATGACCAAGGATCAAGTCTGTTTCTGACGCAGTACCGTGCTTATGATCCAGCCGTAGGCCGCTGGCTCAGTCGCGATCCGATTGGGGAAGAGGGAGGGGAGAACATTTACGCCTACGTAGATGGAGATCCGTTGGGCTCGATCGATCCATTGGGCCTAGCTTCGTCGGGACAGACATGCCAAGCCGCGTGGGCGGCCGCTGGGGCCACATGTGGTGGAGTTCTAGGAGGAGTGCTTGGCGGGGCGGGCGGCGCAGTGGGTGGTGGTGCTGCATGCACGCTGGTTGCGCCTGGTGTAGGTACTGTTGGATGTGGCGTTGCTGGAGGAGAGTCTGGTGGTTCTGCAGGTGCTGCAGGTGGTGCTGTTGCGGGCGGTGCCGTCGGCAATTGGCTTGGCGGAAAAATGTGCAATAAGGCTGATAACTCCTGCCCACCGTGTTCGCCCCAAGTGGGCACGATTGGTTACCGCCTTGATAAAGTTCCCCCAAGCAAACCCCATTACCCTTTCCCGGGTGATCACGTACACCTGTATCGAATGAACCAGAATCCCAATAACTGTCAGTGCTTTTGGTCTGCGATTGGCGTGACAGAGCCGCCGCCGCCACCCGGGGCAGTGCCTCTGTGAGAAAGGGAGGCGGCGCGTAATGAAATATGCAGATGGGAAAGAAGTCAGGCTAGGCGATCATGTGGCATTAGGGGGGGGGCGCGTAGGAGTTGTTGTATGCTCTATCGACACGAATGAGTACACCACGCTCTTTCCACAAGAACAGTGGAGCTATTTGCGTTCCGGTGTGATAGTCAGAATGGCTGGGGCTGGATTAATCCACTACCTTGAGCCAGATGAAGACTTCGAACAATTGCCGGGAAGTTCGGCACCGCGTGAATGACCTGAGTACCGAACAAGGCGCCTCTGGAGGCGCCTTGTTTATTTCATTGGTGTTCGTCCATCACTGGATCCTCTCGCCTCCCAATGAGGGGAGGCGGTGGACTCTATGGCTGCGAGGCGCCACTCAGTGTCGCCACAGTCGAGTTCACCGCCTTCGGCTCTACCAGGGCGGCGGGTGTCGGCTGCGCTACCTGCAGAAGCAGCAATAAGGAGGCGGAGGAAATTAATTTGCAACCGTCACAGACATGCTGGGCCACGTCACGCTGCACGCCTACTACGCCAACGGCAAGCGCCACACGATGACCGATGCGCGCCGTCAACCAGAACCTTGCGGTTAGAAAAAGGGCTGCAGGGAAATATGGGGTAAAACCTCACTGCCAAGCTGGGGCACATGCATCGAACGCCCGCCTCATGCGGGCCTTCGATGCATGACGTTTGGCGGTAGGCAAGACATAGCGGTTCATGGTCGGCCACGTCAGTGACGCGGTCGCGTGTTGAACGACGACAGCAGCAAGATCACGCATTACAGCTACGACGTTCACTGGTCAAAAAGCTGCTGCTGCTGGTCAGTTCACTTGCCTGAAATGGTCAGCCGTGTTGGCAACAGATGGTCAGCTCGATGGCAATACGCAGCCCGGCAACGGCGGCGCGTTGGCGGGTATCGGTTTGAACAGACCCTGGGCCTGCTTCATCAATGCATTTTGCGACCATGCCTGGCCTGTTGCCAGGGAGGCGAGAACCATCAGTGAAACCAGCTTGATCGGCGACATGAGCTGACCCTCCGCAGTAGGGTGTCAAGTGAGATCATCAATGTCTGTGGCGTATCAAGGAGACCATGGAGATACGGGAACGCGGCGCGGAACCGATGGCCTGGATGGATGTCGCCGGGATCGTCGGCTTGCCCGTCGTCCTGGCTCAACCGGAGCCTCCGGCTGTGCCTGTCGATGCCAGATCGCGCTGGCAACACCCGGATGTTCGGGTCATCGGCGCCGACGCTTGTTGACCGAGATCAACAATGGAGATTTCGAAACGAAGGCAGGCGTCCGGCTTGCGACCATCGCTCCGTCCTGTCCGCCACAGCAAAAACGGGGTCAGGTTCACTTATCGGGTGGGGAAGGTGAACCTGACCCCGTTCGGTCGACCCCGTTCGGTCCGCAGCGGTTTGATGGAGCGCGCCGGTTCGTGTGGGGCGCAGCTCCAAGCCGGTTTCTGGCGTGGCCGCGCATATTTGGACGGGCGGCCGCGGGGCACGGCCAGCGGATAACGGCCCGTCAGTCATAATGGCGGGCCATTTTTCCGTCAGCGAGCTTTTCCACGCATGAAATCCCCTGCCAGCCTGCAGGCACTGGTCGACGACGGTGTGATCGATGAAGTCCTGCGTCCGCTGAAAAGCGGCAAGGAGGCGTCGGTCTATGTCGTGCGCACGGGCGACGAAGTGCGTTGCGCGAAGGTCTACAAGGACACGGCCCAGCGTAGCTTCCAGCAGCGCGTGCAGTATCAGGAAGGCCGCAAGGTGCGTGGCAGCCGTCAGGCTCGCGCGATGGGCAAGGCCACCAAGTTCGGGCGCAAGGAGGCCGAGGCGGCCTGGAAAAGCACCGAGGTGGATGCGCTGTATCAACTGGCGGGCGCGGGCGTGCGGGTGCCCCGGCCGTACGGCTACTTTGGCGGCGTGCTGCTGATGGAGCTGGTCACCGATGCCGATGGCTTTTCGGCACCGCGGCTGGGCGAGGTGGAACTGTCGGCACAGACGGCGCGCGATTACCACCGTTTCCTGATGCGCCAGGTCGCGTGCATGTTGTGCGAGGGACTGATCCATGGCGACCTGTCCGAATACAACGTGCTGGTGGCAGCCGATGGCCCGGTCATCATCGACCTGCCCCAGGTGGTCAGCGCCGCCGGCAACAATGCCTCGCGCACCATGCTGCGGCGGGACGTGGGCAACATCACGATCAGCCTGTCGCGCTTCGCGCCGGAGTTGCTCGATACGCACTATGCCGAGGAGATGTGGGCGCTGTTCGAGCAGGGCGAGCTGCGGCCGGACAGCGAACTGAGCGGCCACTTCGAGTTCGACGAGGGCACCGTGGACGTCGACAGCGTGATGCAGTCAATCATCGATGCGCGTGAGGAAGCCCTCATCCGCCAGCAGGGGCGCGAGGCGGCGCAGGCGGAGGGTTGAAGCTGGCGCCGAGCGGTGCGCGATGGCGTCGGTCAGCTCTTGGCGGCCTTCTTGGCGGCCTTTTCGGCTTTCTTTTCCTTGGCCGTCTTCAGGGGTTTCTTTTTGCCGCTCTTTTTCTGGTTCATGCCTTTCATGGGATGCTCCTGTGGGCGGGGATTCGCCGCAGGATCATGGTGACAGCTTTGGGTTGTGCCGGTCTGTTTTCTTCCGGCCGGGGCACCCGGCCCAGCAGGATTGCCTCACGAAAACGGGGTCAGGTTCACTTGTCGGGTGGGGAAAGTGAACCCGACCCCGTTCGGTCGCAAGCCGGAGTCCCAGAAACTTCCGTCACGTGTTCAACGCGGTCTCGATGCCATCCCATCCGGGGCATACGCCGCTCGTGCAGGCTTACGCACAATTCTGCAGCGAGTCCGCGTCAAGTAGTTTCCAGTCTCCTGCGATATTCACGAAATAGTAGCGAGCAACTGTCGTAATTCCATCAGTGTGAGGATCAGGTGTATAGTCGGCGCCCCGTAGCTCGACCACCACGAAGTCCGGCGAGGCGTCGCCTTCCAAGGTAACGGTGTAAACGATGACTTGGTACGGATTGCCCTCCGGCGTGATTTCCATCAGGTTCTTGGGGATGGCCCTGAGCGTATGCACCTTTCTTTGAATTCTCGCTCGCGAAAGATTCAGGGGGTGTGGCGTGCGGAAATAGAGCAGCAAGCCGGCGGTCGGGAGGTTTGTGACAGAATATGGAGAATCAGCCCTTCCCTCGAGATGTGCCCCGATCTTTAAGCTACCGCATTCCTCCGTTGCCTCTGAATCACTGAAATAGTGGTCGCGTTCTTCGAGCCAGGTCTTCTGGGTTCGAATGCGGCCATCATGATAGATGCCTATGTCATATACAGGCTTTACAAGGGAAAGCTTCACATCGCCAACGTCCCAACTTCCATAGATGTAAGGGACGTCGTAATTGGGGGCGACTGCATAAGGCTTGCCTGTCGCTTCTACCTTGTATGGAATTCGGAAAAGCGCGCTCAGCTGCTCCGTTGTATTCAGCATCGCACCGATCTCCGTAGCAGAACGAAATCGGTACGTGCTGATAGCTGGCAAGTAGTGCAGTTTCGGGGAGAGTACATCTGACAGGTCCTGGTACTCATACGGGTCAGGATTCTTTGCGGTTAACGCCTTGGCATCCGGATACGTTGGAGCGTTCGACACGCTTTCCAGCATGCCGTTGCGAGCCGTCGCCTTCATCGCCTCGAATTCAGGTACTGGAAAGCGCACGAAGATCGGGGGTTTGTTGGACTGCTCGTCCGCCCAGGCCTGCAAACGCTCGCCTTCCTTCTTACGGGCGACGGTCGAAAGCATGCGCTGCTCGAGTTCCGAACCGGCTGCCCATAGTCGCGCGTAGCTCGGCTCGATCCAGAATGCGCGCAAGGGCGACGGCTCGATGTGATCTTGGTTTTCGGTCGAGTCGGTTATTTCAACGTCGCGGAGGCTCAGCGGCTTTGTGCCGAGATAGCGGCACACAATAAAACCTTCGTGCGCGCTGCCCCACGTGATGGCACAGTAGCGGCCATTTTCGTTGGCAAGCCGTACCTGTGTATTCGTGATCAGATGGTCGATGACACGGGACTTGTCGTCGGGATCTTCATGAATATTGACATAAGAGCCAACCACCCAGCGACTGTCCTGCACTGCTATCGGGCCGGCCTGCGCAGGCAAGAAACAGCACAGAGTGAAAGCGGCTGCGCCCAGCCAAGCTGGATAGGCGTGATGTTTGGCGTATGTAAAGAAGGTTTTCATGGGATTCTCATCACGGATTCGCTTCACCGCATCGGTGATGCAAGAGTCCGCTCTATGCTGTCGGTAAACAACTGTTTTGCAATACGATTCGCTATGCTGCGAATTTGATGGTCCCACCCAGATTTTGTGCGGAAAATGGTGCCGCAATGGTATGCCATGCGCCAACCCCAATCCACTGATTTCGAAAACGGGGTCAGGCTCACTTATCAGGTAGGGAAAGTTAACCTGACCTCGTTCGGTCTTGCCGGGTATCCAATTGAGCGTGGCGAGCGCGTGGTGTTTGCCGTCGACGTCGACGGTGGCATCGGTCGGCGGAGTGAGCGTCATGCCAGTGGGTACCTACACCAGCTGCCAGTAGATCGCGCTACTGTAACGCTTCATTCCTATCTACACGACTTTTCCCTAACCACCTTCGCCAACGAACATTTCTCCTTTGACTCGTGGCCAAATCGAATACGCCTGGAAAACCAGCGCATCCCCAGCTAGATCGACGATGGCGAGTGGAGCGTCACTATGGCCTAAGTTGACAAGCTTTTCAGGCCAACTAGGCAACGTGCCAACATAAGTGCTTTGACCGCTGGAAAATGAAAACACATAGGTCAATCGATTGCCGTCCTTATCTTTTCCATATGGAATGAATACAAGTGACCGGTTTTGTCCGTCCGTCGCCATGGCGTGGCTAAGACTTGTAGCCGTAATATGCTGTTTGGCCGAAACCTTCTTTGCTGTATTCATATCCCTCTGTAGGGCGGAGCGTTCTTGTGTATTCAAGTTGCGAAGCACCGCGAAGGAAGACGGTTGGACGGAAACCATGTAATAGTTGCCAGACATGGATTTCTCGGCATCTAGGGATATTTCGACCTGCATGGCCGAACTATCTTCCAAAACCTTGGAAGACAGGCAGGAGAAATGCTGGCTATTGATCCATATCTGCTTGCTATGTGTACAAGCTTTGGTGAATGCGTCGCGGGTCGATGGTGTGATCTGGTAAGAGCGGAAGGCTAAGTGCTCGTGATCGTGCACCACATAGAATGTGAGGAAGGCGCCATCGTAATCGGACGATCCGTCCGAGTCGGCGGCATGCAGAAGGCCAGAAGCTGCGACAGTCAAGACTATTGCAAGCGCGCATCGTATGTAATTGAATTTACTACTGAAGCTTATCATTGTAATTTCCTCGTGTCTGTGCCGGCATCTTTAAATGATGCCATTATTGGCTTGATGGCAAGGTCGTCTTTCAGACCTTCGCCAGAAAAACGGGGTCGAAAAACAAAAACGGGGTCGGGTTCACTTATCGGATGGAGCAAGTGAACCTGACCCCGTTCGGTTGGAGCTATCCCAGCACGACGTGGTCAACACGCAGCGCGCCGCGCGGCGCTTTGCCCAGGCTGCCTAGACTGCGATGCATACCATGCAGGCCAAACCCGAATGGGTGGGCGGCAAGCCGGTGGCCACCGCCAGCGTGCTGCCCGTGAGCTTCGGCCTCCACGGGACAGGCAACAGTGATGGCAGCGCATCGGGCGGCGCGGCAGGGCGCTGATCGGAGCCATGGCGGCGCTAAGCCACCCGGCAGGCCACGACCTCGCCACGGTCGCCATCGCCAAGCGACAGTTCGGTCCAGCTTGCCCAGCTGCCCGCACCCGCGCCGCCGGCCAACCAGACGCGGCCGTCGGCAAAGGCCTGCGGCATGTAGGACGCCAGGCCACGGACCACCAGGGGCATCTCGGTGCCGGTGTGGAGATCGATAAGTGAGGGCTTGCCCTTGCGAGGGCCCTTCTTGGTGAACGGCAACAGCAGCAGGTGGCGACCATCGGCGGTGAACAGGCCATGGGCGCTCTCGTCTATCTCGCGGACGACGCGCGGGTTGCTGCCGTCGGCGTCGCACTCGATCACGCTGACATAGCGCATGCCCATCCGGCCGTGGTGCGAGCGGTTGCCCATAGTGAAAAGGCGGAACCGGTCGCCGAGCCAGAGCGCATCCCCCAGCGTGGTGCCCGCGTACTCCGGCACGCCGTTGAATTCCTCCGGGTCGACCCGGTAGCGCACGACGATGGGTTCCCCCGTCGGGGACCGCAGGGTCCAGCGGCCGCGGCCCGCGTCGAGGTCGATTTCCAGCGTCGACAGGTAGCAGACGTAGTCGGGCCACGCATCGGGGTGCCGGAAGATCACGGGTACCCGCCCGTCGCGACCGCGACCGCACCGTTGGGGCAGGTAGCACTTGGCGGCGATAACGCCGTTGGCCAGCGCGAGCGGTTCGATGGCGACTTCGACCGGGTCCGAACCGCCGAGCGGATCGAACATCCACGCCCATCGGTCGGCCACGAGCAGCCCGATGCGGTCACCGAGCTGGAACGAAAGCGGTGCGCCGTAGCTTGCCTGCTTCGTGACCGGATCCTCGCGACAAGCAGTTATCCGCGCGTCGAGTTCAGCGGGGATGGGCAGCGGCCGCAGGCCATGTTCGTCTGCCACGAGCAGCCAGGTCCGCGTGTCGTCTAGCTCGCTGTCGTGCGTGAAAAGGTGCAGGACAGCGGACCCATCGGAGAGCGGGTGAACGCCGCGAAGCGTGGCGTGGTCGTAGCCGAACAGCGTAGCGAGTGGGTGCAGCGGAACGCGAAACTCGGCCTGTGTCATGCGCGGGTGGCTTCCAGGTAAGGAGCGCGTAGCTTGGGGATGAAGCTTCGAACCGGCAAGTGTCGCGTTCTTCCCCAGAAACGGGGGCAGGTTGAGTTGGCCCGGGTTTGACGAGGAAAAACGGGGTCAGGTTCACTTGTCGGATGGAGCAAGTGAACCTGACCCAGTTCGGTTGGAGCTATCCCGGCACGACGTGGTCAACACCCAGCGCGCCGCGCGGCGCTTTGCCCAGGCCGCCCAGGATGCGATGCAGACCATGCAGGTCAAACCCGAATGGGTGGGCGGCAAGCCGGTGGCCGCCGGCGTCGTGCTGCCCGTGAGCTTCGGCCTTCACGGGACAGGCAACAGTGATGGCAGCGCATCGGGCAGCGCGGTAGGGCGCTGATCGGAGCTATGGCGGCCCTAAGCCACCCGGCAAGCCACGACCTCGCCACGGTCGCCATCGCCAAGCGACAGTTCGGTCCAGCTTGCCCAGCTGCCCGCACCCGCGCCGCCGGCCAACCAGGCGCGGCCGTCGGCAAAGGCCTGCGGCATGTAGGACGCCAGGCCACGGACCACCAGGGGCATCTCGGTGCCGGTGTGGAGATCGACCAGCGAGGGCTTGCCCTTGCGAGGGCCCTTCTTGGTGAACGGCAACAGCAGCAGGTGGCGACCATCGGCGGCGAACAGGCCATGGGCGCTCTCGTCTATCTCGCGGACGACGCGCGGGTTGCTGCCGTCGGCGTCGCACTCGATCACGCTGACATAGCGCATGCCCATCCGGCCGTGGTGCGAGCGGTTGCCCATCGTGAAAAGGCGGAACCGGTCGCCGAGCCAGAGCGCATCCCCCAGCGTGGTGCCCGCGTACTCCGGCACGCCGTTGAATTCCTCCGGGTCGACCCGATAGCGCACGACGATGGGCTCCCCCGTCGGGGACCGCAGGGTCCAGCGGCCGCGGCCCGCGTCGAGGTCGATTTCCAGCGTCGACAGGTAGCAGACGTAGTCGGGCCACGCATCGGGGTGCCGGAAGATCACGGGTACCCGCCCGTCGCGACCGCGACCGCACCGTTGGGGCAGGTAGCACTTGGCGGCGATAACGCCGTTGGCCAGCGCGAGTGGTTCGATGGCGACTTCGACCGGGTCCGAACCGCCGAGCGGATCGAACATCCACGCCCAGCGGTCGGCCACGAGCAGCCCAATGCGGTCGCCGAGCTGGAACGAAAGCGGCGCGCCGTAGCTTGCCCGCTCCGTGGCCGGATCCTCGCGACAAGCGGTTATCCGTGCGTCGAGCTCAGCGGGGATGGGCAGCGGCCGCAGGCCGTGTTCGTCTGCCACGAGCAGCCAGGTCCGCCGGTCTTTCAGCTCGCTGTTGCGCGTAGTCAGATGCAGGACAGCAGACCCATCGGACAGCGGGTGAACGCCACGAAGAGCAGCGCGCGCGTGGCCGAACAACGTATCGAGTGGATGCAGCGGAACGCGAAACTCGACCTGTGTCATGCGCGGGGGCTTCCAGATAAGGAGCGCGTAGCTTGGGGATGAAGCTTCGAACCGGCAAGTGTCGCGTTCTTCCCCGGAAACAGGGGCAGGTTGCGCTGGCCCGGATTTGACGAGAGCCCGCAGTCGCGCAAAAAAAAGGAGGCGCCCTGCTGATCGGGCCAGAGGCATGAGGTAAGCCGGGCGATGCATGGCGACGAGTGGGTTCCGGTTTTGCACGAGAACTGCAACCGGGTGGATTACCCCGTGCTCGCCGACCCACGCCTGGTTGAAGTCGATGAGATATCTGCCCAATCGCCTTGTTTCTCGCCCACTGGCATTCCCTGACTGAATCGCACCGCCGGCTGCGCATTACCTCGTAGAGCCATCAACGAGGTGAGGTGCCATGGAAGATCTCTGGGAAGACGACGATGCCCGCGGTGGCGGAACGGACAACTCGCTGAAGATGAACGCCGCGTTCCCCTTCAGCAAGTACCAGCATTATTTCGTCCGGTCGATCGCATTGAGAGGCACGGGCTGGGACGGATCCCATCATCAGGAGCTCATGATCGAGCTTGGCTACACCGTCCCCACGACGCGGGTGAAGCGCGGGTACGTCCAGTGGCGGCCGGTGTTGCTTCGCATCTCGAGAAACAACGGCCAGGACACCTTCCAGCTCGGCGCCTCGGCGAGCAAGTACAACACGCTTGTCGAGCGGCACGTCAGCCGCAACACGATCACCTGCCGGAGGGTACTCCAGGCTTTCGGCGAGGTTCGACGGCTCTACCCAAGCTACGACAAGGGCAACTGCAGACGCTTTGCCCAGGACATATTCGAGGCCCTGGTGCCTGATGTGACCGGCGATTTCCAGAAGGAATCCGGTGGGCGCGGCAGCAACCTGGACGAGCTCAGGGAACTGTTTTTCTGAAGCGAGCCGGGAAGCCGGTCGCTGGAACCGGGACCAGGTTCACCCGTCCATCGAATCGTGCACCGGTCGGACGAACGATGTGCTGCCGGGAAAAGTACACTCGGGCCACGGTTGCCTTCCTCCACCCGCTGCAGGAGATGCTCGTGAGCAGGCAGATCTTCATCAACCTCCCGGTCGCCGACATGGCGCGGTCCACGGCCTTCTTCACCGCGCTTGGCTTCCCGGTCAACCCGACGTTCACCGGCGACGGCGCGACGTGCATCCAGATCAGCGACGCGATCGCCCTCATGCTGGCCACGCATGCGAAGTTCCGCAACTTCACGCCGAAAGAGGTCTGCGACACCAGTAAGGCCGTCGAGGTGCTGTTCTCGCTCAGTTGCGAAAGCCGGGAGGAGGTCGACAGCCTCGTCGCCAGGGCGCTCGCCGCGGGTGGCAGCACCTACGACGAGCCGGAGGATTTCGGCTTCATGTATACCCACAGCTTCGTCGACCCGGATGGCCACGGCTGGGGCGTGCTGCACATGAGCGGGAAACCGGGGCAGTGAGGACAGGCGTGGTCTGGTTCGCTGCTCCCATCGCCGGGAGTAAACCCGACGCTGCGAACTGGCCCTGTTGCGGCTTGAATCCCGCGCAGGGCCAGGTGCATTTGGGTGGCTCGTTGGAGCACGACGGCGGCGGCCCGTCCGCCGCGCGTGCCGATCTTCGCCGCCCACACCGGCATCCACGACATCGATGGCTTGGGCGGACATCGCCGGCATCGCAGGGAACAAGACCATGACCAAACGTGGTTTCGACGTCATCGCCGAACGGGAGCAAGGGCTGCGGCGCGGCCTTTCATCGGCGCAGCTTTCGATGATCGCCATTGGCGGGGCGATTGGCACCGGCCTGTTCCTCGGCAGTGGCTTTGCGATCAGCTTCGCCGGTCCGAGCGTGCTGGTGAGCTATGCGATCGGCGCGCTGATTGCGCTGTTGCTGATGGGCTGCCTGGCGGAGATGACGGTCGCGCATCCCACGACGGGATCGTTCGGTGCGTACGCCGAGTACTACATCGGGCCATGGGTCGGGTTCGTGGTGCGCTACGCGTACTGGTCGTCGATCGTGGTGGCCGTGGGCACGGAAGTGACGGCCATCGCCGTCTACATGAAGTACTGGTTCCCGGGCGTTCCGGGCTGGTACTGGATCCTCGGCTTCTCGGGTGCGCTGCTGGGCGTCAACATCGTCAGCGTGAAGGTGTTCGGCGCTGTCGAGTACGTGTTCTCGATGCTGAAGATCGCGGCGATCGTGGCCTTCATCGTCCTCGGCGCGTGGGTGGTGGCCGGCGCGCCCGCGGGCTCGGGGATCGGGCTGGCCAACTACACCGCGCATGGCGGCTTCTTCCCCAAGGGCGTCTGGGGCATGTGGGTGGCGGTGATCGTGGCGATCTTCAGCTACCTGAGCATCGAGATGATCGCCGTGGCGGCCGGCGAGGCGAGCGAGCCGCGCAAGGCCGTCACGCGCGCCTTCCGCGCCACGCTGGTGCGCCTCGTGCTGTTTTATCTGCTGACGCTGGCGTTGATGCTGGCGATCGTGCCGTGGACGGCTGCGGGGGGGGATCAAAGCCCCTTCGTCAAGGTGATGGTGGCGACGCATATCCCGGGCGCCGCAGGAGTCATCAACGGCGTGATCCTGGTGGCGGCGCTTTCCGCGATGAACAGCCAGCTCTATACCTCGACGCGCATGATGTTCAGCCTTGCGCGGGCAGGCTACGCGCCACGGCGCCTGGGGCGGCTCAGCATGCACGGCGTGCCCGTGGCGGCGCTCCTGCTCTCGGCGCTCGGCATCGCGCTGGCCACGGTGGTGAACCTGCTTTACCCCGACCGCTCTTTCATGCTGATGATGGCGATCTCGATGGTCGCCCCGATGTTCACCTGGTTCATGATCTTCGTCACCCACCTGTTCTTCCGCCGGCGCTATCGCGGCGAGGCCCTCGCCTTCCGCATGTGGGGCTATCCGGCGACCTCGCTGCTGGGCGCGGCGCTGATGCTGGGCGCGCTCCTGACGACCACCTTCACCAGCGCATTCCGGATGACGCTGGTCTGCGGCGTACCGTTCCTCGTAGCGCTCACGCTTGCCTACCGCTTTTGGTTCCGTGGACGCTTCCAGCAGCGGCGCGCCGAGGGCGAGGCGCTTGGATAAGCCGGGTGGGGTGGCCGCTGGCGGAGGGCGGACTTCGACAAACACATCGAAGGCATTCCCTCCTGCCCTGGCGACAAGCGAACCGTGTTCGGTCAGCTGGTCGGCGTCCGCTTCGCTGGAGCCGCCCCGCCGGACAGCGGTGCGGCCGGTTGGCCGCCCACCGGGTGACTCATCTTGTCCCTGACACTTCCTGCCCTGGCCGTCAGGCGTACTGCGCCAGGCCGTCCTCCAGCGCGAAATAGCGTCCCACGATGAAGGGGTGCTCATCCTGCATGTACAGCCTCGACTTGGATTCGCGCAGCTTGCGCACGCAGTCGACCAGCCGGCCCAGGTCGTTCGTCTCGAAGGTCAGCAGCCATTCGTAGTCGCCCAGCCCGAAGCCATACACGCCGTTGGTGAGGATGTCGGGGGTGAACTCGTGCCCGATGTCGCCGTGGTCGCCGATCAGCGCCTTGCGCTCCCACTTCGGCAACAGGTAGTACTCCGGCTTGCGGATGAAGGGGTAGAAGCACAGGTATTCGCGCGGCCGCATGCCGACCGCGAAGGATGTCGGGTGCTCGGAAAACTCGAACGGCTTGGTGATGCCCGTGAACGCGTGGGGCGTGGTGATGTATCGGCCGAGGGACGAGCGCCGGATCTCCAGCTGCAGATCCTGGATGTCGTTGAAGCGATCGGCAAACATCCAGAAGAGGATGTCCGTGTGGGCCTGGAAGCCCTGCACGACGTAGGTGCCGCGCAGGCCGACCCGGCCGGCGTATTTGTCGAAGATGTCGACCACTTCCTGGATGGCCGCGGCCCGGTCGTCCTTGCCCGCTTCCTGCCACTTCGAGGTGAACTTGATCGCCAGCTGCGCGGTGAACTGAGTTTGCATGGTGGTGGTTTTCCGTGATTTAGGCGGTGGCGCCAAGCGATTGCTTGATCGCCGCGATCTGCTTGCCGTGGAGTTCGTCGTGGATCCAGATGGTGTCGAGCAGGTTTTTCAGGCTGATGCGGCCGAACGGCGGGTGCTCCAGCGATCGCTCGGCCAGGACGCGTTCGTGAGTTTCGTTGAATACCGACTGCAGGTCCCTGAAGCGCGACTCTTCCAGCAGGCGAATCAGTTCCGCCGCGGAGAAGCGCCCGCTGGCCGCGTGGTCGTGGTTGCAGCCTTGCTGCAGGCAAGCGGCGAGAAACGACGGGTCCTTTTCCTCGACGCGTTCGCTGCGCGACTGCAGCGCATCGAGGACCAGCGCGGCGGTCGCCCGCTCGCTCGCCTGCAGGTGATGGGCGAGCTGGCCGATGGAAGGACCACCGGCGGGTGGCGTCGCGTTCAATTGGTCTTCCGTCAGGCCGTCGAGGCTGTCCAGCAGCGCTTTGCGGGCCCGGCCAAGGTTTTCAATCAACATGGAGTGCCTCTCGTGATTCCAGCAGGTTTCGTTGTTCCAGGTGGTCGGTCAGGTCGTGTGCGGCCTGTTCGCCCTGTCGAATGCAGTCCGGCAGGCCCACGCCGCCGTAGGAAGCCCCAGCCAGGAACACGCCCGGCAACGCCGCGGCCATGGCCTTGCGGGTTTGCTCCAGACGGTCGAGATGGCCTACCGCGTACTGCGGCATCGCATGCTTCCAGCGGGTCACCTGGCAGAAGGCGGGGGTCTCGCGCAGCGCCGTGATCCGCCGCAGATCGGTCATTACGGCGTCGACGATGGTGGCGTCGGGGGCATCGACCAGCTGCGCGTCGTGGGCGCCGCCGATATAGCAACGCAGCAGCGCCGCCCCGCGAGGGGCCACGTGCGGCCATTTGAGATGCGCCCAGGTGCATGCGGTGATCGCATGGCCCGAGCCGCGCGGCACGACGAAGCCGGTGCCGTCCAGCGACGTCCCCGTGATCCCTTGCGGGAAGGCCATCACCACATTGGCGACGGATGTCGGTGGGGTCGACAGTACCGGCGAAATGGCGTTCCTGGCGGCAGGCAGCAAATCGACTGCGACGGCGTCCGGAACGGCCAGGATGATCGCTTGCGCGTCCAGCGAGCGCCCGTCATCCAGCTCCAGGCGGTAGTGCCCGTCTTGTTTCCGAATGGCTCTTGCCTGGCTACCCTTGAGAATCGCGCACGCGGTCAGCCGCTCTTCGATCCGCATGGTCAGGGCCTGCAGGCCTGTTTTGAGGGTGAGGAATTGCCCACGGCTCTTGCTGGCGGGGAGTGGTTTCGGGTGGCCGTAGATGCTGCCCATTGCGCGGATCAGGCTGCGATGGTGCTTGCTCAACTGATGGATCTGCGGGAACAGGGCCTGCAGGCTGTACTGGTTGACGTCGCCGGCGTAGATCCCCGACAGCAGCGGTTCGATCAGGCGGTCCACGATCTGGTTGCCCAGCCGCTTCCGGAAAAAGTCGCCGGCCGGCTGGTCGCCGTCGATGTCCCGGCCGTGTGCGAACAGGTCCCGGACCACGCGCAGCTTGCCCGCCGGGGAGAGCAGCCGCGAGCCAAGCAGCGGCCACAGCCGGACCGGAATGCCCATCATCGTGCCGGCGGGGATCGGGTACAGGCGATCGCCTCGCGCGATGAAGGCCTGGCCCGTGTGGTTGCGGACCAGGTCGTCTTCCAGGCCGAGATCGCGCACCAGCTGGTAGGCGCACGGCTTGCTCGCCACGAAGGAATCGGGGCCGTGTTCGATCAGGAAGCCGTCGCGGGTGGAGGTGCGGATCTTGCCGCCGAGGCGGGGTTCGGACTCCAGCAGCGCCAGTCGTGGTGCCATGCCCTTGTCGCTCAGCCGGCGCTGCAGCTGGAAGGCGGCGGCGAGCCCGGTCATGCCGCCGCCGACGATGACGGCGTGCAGCGGCTCTGCGCTGCTCATGCGGGCACTCCCATCGCATGCGCCAGCGTGTCCATCGCCGCATCCGCCAGGCCATCAATGAACAATGGGGCGGCGTTCGGCATGGCAGGGCGGATATAGCGCCCTCCCAGCTCGTTCACCACGGCCCGGCATTCGATATCCAGATCGTAGAGCACCTCAAGGTGATCGGCAACGAATCCGGTCGGGCAATAAACAAAGGTGCGATAACCGCCACGGCGATACAGGTCACGGGTCAAATCCCGGATGTCGGGGTCTAGCCAGGCATCCGCGGTTCTGCCAGCGCTCTGCCATGCCGTTACATAATGCCCAAGCCGCGCCGCCTGCGCGATGGACTGTGCGCTTTCTTCCAACTGCATCAGGTAATGCTCACTCACGCCAGGCATGGTTTTCGGCAGACTGTGCGCGGAGAAAACGACGGCCGTCGTGCGGATTTCATCTGCGGGAATAGTGGCGAAAGCCGCGGCGATTTGTCCGGCCCAGTAGCGGACGAATTTTTGCTGCCGGTACCAGCCGGACACGGGCATTATCTCGGGGCCGCCCAGCCGCGCAGCGGCCGCTTGCGCACGCGCAGCGTAGTCCTGCACGCTGGCGTTGCCGCCGTACGGCGCTAGTGCCAGGGCGACGACCTGCGTGATGCCATCCCGGTGCATCGCGGCGACGGCATTCTCGATGAACGGCTCCGCGTGTTTCAGGCCAATGTATGGCTTGAATGACGGCCCGGAGCCGCGGGCGTTCAGGGCTGCCGCCAGCGCGTCTGCCTGCGCCTTCGTGATGCGGGCCAGCGGCGAAATGCCGCCGATGGCCCGATAGCGATCCTTGAGATCCTGCAGCAGTGCGTCGGACGGTTTTTGCCCGTGGCGGATATGGGTATAGAAGGGTTCGATGGCGTCGGGACTGGGCGGCGTACCGTACGCCATGACCAGCAGCCCGATGGTTTGTTGCGGCATGGCGTCGCTTTCCTCGCGGCAGCGTTCCTGCGAACGCATGGGCATGGCGGAAATCCCATGCTTAAGGATTTTTATGGATAAGCCGGATCGCGCGATTGCAGCCATTTCGCGAAAGCCTGGATTCATATTGAATGCGCCTTGGCGCAGACGCACTGACTCAATGGCGCTTTGATACGCCTTATGAACAAGATGGAATGTGATGCGGCCGAATCACGGCGGCATCGTTTTCAGTTTTTCTGAAAACCGCGTCTTTGTACCGTCGGGCCATATGGGCCGCACTGATACAGGTCAATCGTGGAAAAAAGCACCGGCGGCCATGCCTGGCGGCGTGAGGGATTCGGGGCGCGGCGGCTGATGCGCCGGTTGCTGTAGCAGGCCAGCGGCCGGCCGTGGACGGCAGGTGTGTGGGAGGCCATCGAAGCCGGCCCGGGTGGTCTCCGCCGGCGTTGACCGCGCGTGCAGCACGTGCGAGGTGGCGTCGCCGGTGAATGGGATCATCGTGCCGCGTGGGACGCGGCCTCCGAACCAGTCGTGTGGCGCGTCGTCGATCTGCACCAGCGCGCCGAAGCGTGGCCGGCGGCCACGGGCGTTGCGTGGCATCGCTCGGCGACGCCCGCGCGCCAGTTTGAAACGCGGCCCTGTCCATACGCGGGCGCATGACAAAGCGGTCGCGCACGGGCGGGTTTTCGGCGACAATCGCACTTTCGCCCCGGCGCACTTGCCGGGCACGCAGCACCCTGGGCGGGTGACGTGGCGGCCACGCGGCCCAGCCACTACAATCCGCCGACCCTGCCGGCCGCGCGCCGGTGCACAGCATTTTCTCCGTGGAGGTTTGGCAACATGAGCACCATCGAAGAGCGCGTCAAGAAGATCGTCGTCGAGCAATTGGGCGTGAAGGAAGACGAAGTCACCGCAAATGCCTCGTTCGTGGACGATCTGGGCGCCGACTCGCTCGACACCGTCGAGCTGGTGATGGCCCTCGAGGAAGAGTTCGAGACCGAGATCCCGGACGAGGACGCCGAGAAGATCACCACCGTGCAGCAGGCCGTGGACTACATCAAGGCGCACACCAAGGAGTGATCCCTTGGCGCGGGCGCTGCGCGATGGCCTCGCCCGTCGGGCCTTACCGGAAGCTGCGCCGCCATGGCGCAGTTTTCGTTTCTGCCGCGTGCTGCGTTCGAGCCCGTATGGTGGCGCCGACAGGCATCCGTGAATGGCGGGAGGCGTGCGCCCCCGGAACACGAAGGAAAACAGCATGAGCAAGCGACGTGTGGTAGTGACCGGCATGGGCATCATCTCGCCGGTGGGCAACGATCTGGTTTCGGCCTGGGACAAGGTGCTCAAGGGCGTGAGCGGCATCGGCGAAGTCACCCACTTCGATGCCACGAATTACGCCACGCGCATCGCCGGCCAGGTGAAGGATTTCAACCCCACCGACTGGGTGTCGCCCAAAGACGTCAAGAAGATGGATCACTTCATCCAGTACGGCATCGCCGCGGGCACGCAAGCCTTGCGCGATTCCGGGCTGGAGATCACCGAAGCCAACGCGCCGCGCATCGGTGCGGCGGTGGGCGCCGGCATCGGCGGCCTGAACACCATCGAGGACACTTCGATCGAGCTGCACGAGAAAGGCCCGCGCCGCGTGTCGCCGTTCTTTGTGCCCAGCTCGATCATCAACATGGTGTCGGGCTACCTGTCGATCATGTTCGGCCTGAAGGGCCCGAACATCGCCTGCGTCACCGCCTGCGCCACGGCCACCCACAACATCGGCCTGGCCGCACGCATGATCCAGTACGGCGATGCCGACGTGATGGTGGCCGGCGGCGCCGAGTTCGCCACCACCGGCACTGCGATGGCTGGTTTCTGTTCGGCCAAGGCCATGTCCACCCGCAACGACGAACCCGCCCGGGCCAGTCGTCCGTGGGACAAGGATCGCGATGGTTTCGTGCTCGCCGACGGCGCCGGTGTGCTGGTGCTGGAGGAATACGAGCACGCCAGGGCCCGCGGCGCACGCATCTACGCCGAGCTCACCGGCTACGGCATGAGTGGCGACGCCTACCACATCACCGCGCCCAGCGAGGGCGGCGAGGGCGCCGCACGCTGCATGGAAAACGCGCTGCGCGATGCGGCGATGAACCCTGACCAGGTGCAGTACGTCAACGCGCACGGCACCTCCACGCCGCTGGGCGATCTGGGCGAGGTGCTGGCCGCCAAGCGCGTGTTCGGCGACCATGCCTACAAGCTCGCGATGAGCTCCACCAAGTCGATCACTGGCCATCTGCTGGGCGCGGCCGGCGGCGTGGAGGCGATTTTCTCCATCCTCGCGCTGCGCGATCAGGTGTTGCCGCCCACCATCAACCTCGATGCGCCCAGCGAGGGCTGCGATCTCGACTTCGTGCCGCACACCGCGCGCCAGGCCAAGGTGGACGTGGCGATCTCCAACTCCTTCGGCTTCGGCGGCACCAACGGCACGCTGGTCTTCCGCCGCGTGTGACGAGCCCGCTCTGCCGCATCCTGCCCGGCCGGCGCGATCTGCTCGCGCCGGCAGCGGCATTCCCGGCGCGCTATCCGTGCCTGCTTGAGAGTGTGCGGCATGGCACGCCGCAGGCGCGGTTCGACCTGCTGTTCGCCTTTCCGCAAGACCGCCTGACGCTGGGCGCAGATGGCCAGGTGCGCGATGCCTCCGGTGCGCTGCGCGGCACGCGCTTCCTCGATGCACTCGATGCCGCCTGGCAGGCCGAGCGCCTGCCGCGCGAGGATGACGGCCTACCGTTCCATGGCGGCTGGGCCGTGTTCCTCGCCTATGAGCTGGCGGCCGAGGTGGAACCGAAACTGCGCCTGCCCGCCGACGGGGTGCTGCCGGTGGCGCTGGCGCTGCGCTGCCCGGTGGCGGTGATCGTCGACCACGCGCGCGACTGCACCGTGCTGCTGGCCGAGGCGGGGCAGGCGCACCTGCTCGACATGCTGGAGGCCGACCTCGCCGCGCCGCTGCCGTCGTTGCCGCTGCCGCCGCCGCGCCTGCAGGAGGATGCGCCGCAGGCTTTCCTCGATGGTGTGGCGCGCATCCACGAGCACCTGCGCGCGGGCGACATCTTTCAGGCCAACCTGTCGCGCGCCTGGCGTGCGACGTATGCCGAGGCGCCGTCGCCCGCGGCCTTGTACGCGGCGTTGCGCCGCGCCAATCCCGCGCCCTTCGCCGGATTGCTGCAGCAGCCCGACTGGGCCATCGCCAGCTCCTCGCCGGAACGCCTGGTGGAAGTGCGCGATGGCCTCGCGCAGACCCGGCCCATCGCCGGCACGCGCCCGCGCACGGCGGGCGACGACGAGGCGGCGCGCATCCGCGAGCTCACGGCGCATCCCAAGGAGCGCGCCGAGCACGTCATGCTGATCGACCTGGAACGCAACGACCTGGGCCGCGTCTGCGTGCCCGGCACGGTGGAAGTGGACGAGCTGATGGTGGTGGAGAGCTACGCCCACGTGCACCACATCGTCTCCAACGTGCGCGGCCGGTTGCGGCCCGAGGTCACGCCGGGGCAGGCCATTGCCGCGGTGTTCCCCGGCGGCACCATCACCGGTTGCCCCAAGCTGCGCTGCATGGAAATCGTGGCCGCGCTGGAAGCCGCGCCGCGCGGTGCCTACACCGGCGCGCTGGGCTATCTGGATCGCAGTGGCGAGATGGATCTCAACATCCTGATCCGCACGCTCACACTGGCCGGTCGCGAGGCAAGCCTGCGCGCGGGGGCAGGCATCGTCGCCGACTCGGTGGCGGAAAAGGAACTGGACGAAACCCGCGCCAAGGCGCGCGGCCTGCTGCGCGCGCTGGGCGCGGTGGACGCATGATGCTGGTGAACGGCCAGCCGGGTGACCACGTCGCCGCGACGGATCGCGGCCTGCTCTATGGCGACGGCTTGTTCGAGACGATCCGCTTCGAGGGCGCGCGCGCGCCGCTGTGGGCGGGGCACATGCAACGCCTCGCGCTGGGCTGCGCACGCCTGCGCCTGCCCGCGTTCGATGCCGCGCTGCTGTGGCATGAGGCGCAGGCGGTGGTGCGCGACGCGGCGCAGGCGGTGGTGCGCATCACGCTCACGCGTGGCAGCGGCACGCGCGGCTATGCCATGCCGGCGGCGCCGCAGGCTACCCGCATCGTGGCGGCGCATCCCATGCCGGCGCTGGAGGCCGCGTGGTATCGCGACGGCGTGCGCCTGCACTTGTGCGAAACGCGCCTGGCCGAGCAGCCACTGCTGGCCGGCCTCAAGCACCTGAACCGCCTGGAGCAGGTGCTGGCGCGCAGCGAGTGGAACGATGCCGCCATCGCGGAAGGCCTGCTGTGCGACGCGCGGGGGCACGCGATCTCGGCCACCGCCGCCAACCTGTTCGCGGTGGTCGACGGCGTCGTGGTCACGCCACGGCTGGATCGCTGCGGCGTGGCCGGCGTGCTGCGCGCCGAACTGCTGCGGGCCTTCCCGGCCATCGAGCTGCGCGAGCTGCCACTGGCCGCGTGCCTCACGGCCAGCGAACTCTTCCTGAGCTCCAGCGTTTGCGGCATCCTGCCGGTTCAGGCCGTGGCGGATAAGGTGCTCGCTCCCGGCCCGGTGGCCCGCGCGATGCAGGCGCACTGGCGCGGGCTCGGCTTTTCGACGGAGCAGGCATGACGGGCAAGATCCGGCGCAACACGATGCTGGCGGTGCTGCTGGTGCTGATCGGCCTGGTGGTCTGGGGCTGGCTGGGCTTCAGCCGCTTTGCCGCCGCGCCGCTTGCCGTGGGCGCGCCGAACGCAAGCATCGACATCGGCCGCGGCACCAGCTTCAAGGAGATCGTGCGGCAGTTGCGCACGCAGCACCTGAGCGACGCCTCGCCGCTGTACTGGCGGCTGCTCGCCGTGCAGATGCGCGTGGCCGGTCGCCTGCACGCGGGCGAATACGCGCTGCCGCAGGGCATCACGCCGCGCGCGCTGCTGGCCGACATGGCTGCGGGCAAGGTGCGGCAGCGCCAGGTCACCCTGGTCGACGGCTGGACTTTCCGCGAGGTGCTTGCCGCGCTGGACAAGGCCGAGAAGCTCCGGCACGACACCGATGGCCTGGACGACGCCCGGATCATGCAGAAGATCGGCGCGCCCGGCGAGCAGCCCGAAGGCCGCTTCCTGCCCGAAACCTACGCCTACGTGAAGGGCGACAGCGATCTCGACGTGCTGAAACGCGCGCACGCCGCCATGACGAAGACACTGGCCGAACTGTGGCCGGGGCGCGACAAGGATCTGCCGTTGGCCACGCCCTACGACGCGCTGATCCTCGCCTCCATCGTGGAGAAGGAGACCGGCCGCGCCGACGAGCGCGCAAAGATCGCCGGCGTGTTCGTGCGCCGGCTGGAGGATCACATGCTGCTGCAGACCGACCCCAGCGTGATCTACGGCATGGGCGAGCGCTACCAGGGCAAGATCCACAAGGTCGACCTCACCACCGACACGCCGTACAACACCTATACACGCCCCGGCCTGCCACCCACGCCCATCGCCATGCCGGGCCGGGCGGCGATCCTTGCCGCGCTGCACCCGGAGGGCGGCACGGCGTTGTATTTTGTGGCGCGCGGCGACGGCACGCACGTGTTCGCCGACACCCTGGCCGCGCAGAACCGTAACGTGGCCTGCTACCAACTGAAGCGCTGCGACCATGACTGAGCACGGACGATTCATCACGCTGGAAGGCGGCGAAGGCGCTGGCAAGAGCACGTTGCTGGCGGGCCTGCGCGCGCATCTGGAAGGCCGCGGCGTGGCGCTGGTGCAGAGTCGCGAGCCGGGCGGCAGCGCGCTGGGCGAGGCGCTGCGCGACATCGTGCTCGATCCCGTGCAGCGCGGGCTGTGCGCCGAGAGCGAACTGCTGCTGATGTTCGCCGCGCGGGCGCAACTGGTGCGCGAAATCATCGTACCCGCGCTGGCCGCCGGGCGCTGGGTGCTGTGCGACCGCTACGTCGACGCCAGCTACGCCTACCAGGGCGGTGGCCGTGGCCAGCCGATGGAGCGCATCGCCGCACTGGAAGCCTGGGCCTGCGCCGGTCTGCAGCCGGACCTCACCCTGTTGCTGGATCTGCCCGTGGCCACCGGCCGCGCCCGCGCCGAAGGTCGCGGCGCGGCTGATCGCATCGAGGTCGAGGCCGACGGCTTCTTCGAGCGCGTGCGCGCCGTCTACCGTGCGCGCGCCGCCGCCGCGCCGCAACGTTTTCGCGTGATCGACGCCAGCCAGAGCGCCGCTGCCGTGCTGCGCGACGCGGTGGCCTCCACCGCGCCGCTGTTCGGAGCCGATGCATGAACACCATGCCCTGGCATGCCGCCGACTGGGCGCGCCTGCAGGCGCGCCACCAGCGCGGCGCGCTGCCGCACGCACTGCTGCTGTGCGGCCCGGCGGGATTGGGCAAGCGCGCCTTCGCCCGACGTTTCGTGCGCGGCCTGTTGTGCGAGCGTGCGCAGGATGGCGAGGCTTGCGGGCAGTGCCGCAGCTGCCTGCTGCAGGACGCAGGCACGCATCCGGACACGGTCGCGCTCGGCTTCGGCCTGCGCAAGGACGGCACGCCGCGCACCGAGATCGTGGTTGAGCAGATTCGCGAGCTGTCCGCGCGGCTGGCGATGCGCAGCCAGTTCGGCGGCTGGCAGGTGGCGCAGATCGACCCGGCCGATGCGATGAACCCGGCGGCGGCCAACGCCCTGCTCAAGACGCTGGAAGAGCCCGCCGCGCAGACCATGCTGATCCTGCTGGCCGATGCGCCGTGGCGCCTGCCACAGACGATACGCAGCCGTTGCCAGCGTATCGAGTTCGCCCTGCCGCCCAGCGAGCTGGCCCTGGACTGGCTGCAAGGACAGGGCGTGGCCGAGCCGCAGGCCGCCCTGGAGGCGGCGTTGGGCAATCCCGGCCTGGCGCTGGCCTGGGCGCAGCAAGGCGCCCTGGCGCGGCGGGTCGAGGTGCGGCGGGATCTGGCCGCGCTGGCGGCCGGCCGCGGCGAGGTGGCGCAACTGGCCAAGCGCTGGCAGGACGACGAGCCGGCCCAGCGCCTGTGGTTCGCCGCGCAGGCGGCCACCGACGAACGGCGCGCACAGGCCGCACAGGCGGCCTTGCCGTTGTCCAGTGCGCTCGATGGCGAGGCGCTGGCGCACTGGTACGACGCCGCCAACCGCACCCGCGACGCGCTGCGCGGCCCCTTGCGCGCGGATTTGTTGTTGCTGGAACTGTTGGCGCAATGGCGCTGAGCGGGGACGCACCACCAGTTTTCTCCGCGCGGACGCGCCTCCTGGTGGTGGCGCCGCACCCGGATGACGAGACGATCGGCAATGGCATCCTGATCCAGCGCGTGCTGGCCGCCGGTGGCGTGGTGCGCGTGCTGTTGCTCACCGATGGCGACAACAACCCCTGGCCGCAGCGCTGGCTGGAGCGGCGCTGGTTCGTCGGCGCGGATGACCGCGTCCGCTGGGGGCGTCGGCGGCGGGCCGAGCTGAGCGAAGCGCTGCGCCGGCTTGGCCTGCCGGCCACGGCGCTATGGGCGCTGGGCTGGCCGGATGGCGGGATATTCGACCGCCTGTTGCGCGCGCCGGCGGCGGCGCTGGCCGAACTGGTGGCCGTGGTGCGCGATTTCTCGCCGGATGTGGTGGCGCTGCCGGCGCTGACGGATCGCCATCCCGATCACGGCAGCGCGCATGTGTTGCTGCGCCTGGCGCTGGCGCGCTCGGCGATCGAGCCCGCCTTGCTGGCCTATACCATTCATGGCGATGCGGCGGCGGCGCCGGCTGCCGCGTCAGCCTGGCAGACCGCCAAGCAGCAGGCGCTGCTGGCCCATGCCAGCCAGCTGGTGCTGAGCGGCCAGCGCTTTCATCGGCTGGCCGAACGGGTGGAGCGGCACGCGCGCGTAACGGCGGCCCCGGTCGCCGCGCCGCGTCGGTTGCCGTGGCGACCGGCACCGTGGTGGCGACCGTGGCTGCGACTGACGGTCATCGATGCGACGGGGACGGTGCGGCAATGGCGCTGGCGCGACGCGCCGCTGCGCCGGGACGGGCAGGGGGCGTGGTGGCTGGATGATGCGGTGGCGCCGGCCGGCGGCGCCGGCTTCGCACGCGTGTCGCTGGCGCTGCCCTCACCGTGGATTTACGACTGCTGGGGCTGGCGCGCGGTTTGAGACGGCGCGCCCGGCCCGCTTGTGTTTCTGCCATCCACGCTCCTAGCATGAGCCACTCAGTTGCACCGCCGCCAAGGAACCCCGCATGAGCGTCGCCACCGCCCGTCAAGGCATCATCTCGCTCAAGATCAAGGATCCGGCCTCGCTGTACAACGCCTACATGCCGTTCCTGCGCAATGGCGGCCTGTTCGTGGCGACCGCGCAAAACTATGCGCTGGGCGATGAAGTGGTCTTGCTGGTGAGCCTGGCCGGCGAGGCGGATCGCCTCTCGGTGGTGGGCAAGGTGGCCTGGATCAGTCCGGTCGGCGCGCAGGGCAATCGCACGGCCGGTGTCGGCATCCACTTCAACGAGTCGTCGGACGCCGAAGTGGCGCGGCAGCGCATCGAGAGCCTCCTGGCCGGCGTGATGGGTTCCGAGAAACCCACGCAGACGATGTGATCGTGGCTGTCGCGCCCTCGTCGGCGCGGCTGGCTTCGGCGCGACGGTCATCGTGCCGCATCACGTCCGTTGCATGCATGCAAGGCTGTTGTGGCCTTCGCATGCGCTGATACAATGCGGCGGTTCACGACACTGGATCGTGGATGGTTGACTGCTGCTCGCCCTTTCCGGCAAGCAGCTTAGGCCACGAGGTTTGGGCTGGATGGCCCGCCGAATGAATCGCCGGACCGTCCCCACGGTCACTGATGCGCCTCGATGGCGCGGAGGTAGCTAGCATCGTGATTGCCCAATACTGGCCCGTACTCCTGTTCATCGCCGTGGCCGCCGGGCTCGGCATCGTGCTGCTGGTGATCGGCCTGCTGGCCGGCCCGCGCCGGCCCGAGTCGGAGAAGCTCTCGCCCTACGAGTGCGGCTTCGAGGCCTTCGAGGATGCCCGTGCGCGCTTCGACGTGCGCTACTACCTCCTGGCCATCCTGTTCATCATCTTCGATCTGGAAATTGCCTTCCTGTTTCCGTGGGCGGTGGTGTTCAAGCAAATCGGCCTCACGGCCCTGGTTGAAATGGCGCTGTTCCTGCTGCTGCTGGTAGTGGGCTTCGCCTATGTCTGGAAGAAGGGGGCGCTCGAATGGGAGTGATCGATTCCGTCAGCCGGGTGATGCACAACCCGGAGCCCCTGAACCTGGTGGACGACATCCTGCGCCCGGCCGGGGACAACCCCGTCGTGCAGCACGGCTTCGCCACCACCAGCGTCGATGCGCTGATGAACTGGGCACGCACCGGCTCGATGTGGCCGATGACCTTCGGCCTGGCCTGCTGCGCGGTGGAGATGATGCACGCCGGCGCCGCGCGCCTCGATCTCGACCGCTATGGCGTGATCTTCCGCCCCTCGCCGCGGCAGAGCGACGTGATGATCGTGGCCGGCACCCTGGTCAACAAGATGGCGCCGGCACTGCGCAAGGTCTACGACCAGATGCCCGAGCCGAAGTGGGTGATCTCGATGGGCTCCTGCGCCAACGGCGGCGGCTATTACCACTATTCCTACTCGGTGGTGCGCGGCTGTGACCGCATCGTGCCGGTGGACATCTACGTGCCGGGTTGCCCGCCCACGGCCGAAGCCCTGGTGCACGGCATTCTGCAGCTGCAGAAGAAGATCCGCCGCACCATGACCATCGCGCGTGACTGAAGGCGCCCTCATGACCGACACCCCCAAGACCACGCTGGCCGGGCGCCTCGTCGCCCGCTTCGGCGACACGCTGGCCGTCAGCACCGCGCATGGCGAAACCACCGCCGAGCTGGCCGGCGCCGACCTCGTCGCGGTGGCCACCGCGCTGCGCGATGAGCCCGGCTTCCGCTTCGGCGAACTGATCGACGTCTGCGGCATCGACTACCTCGGCTACGGCCAGGTGGAGTGGAACACCGAAGACGTTACCCGCACCGGCTTCTCGCGCGGCGTGGAAGGCGAGGCGCAGGGCCGCTTCGATTGGGCGGGTCGCCCGCGCGGCGAGATGCCGCCGCGCCGCTTCGCTGCGGTGATCCACCTGCTCTCCATCGAACTGAACCAGCGCCTGCGTCTGCGCGTGTTCTGTGCCGACGACGCGCTGCCCGTGGTGCCCTCGGTCACCGGCATCTGGGCCGGCGCCAACTGGTTCGAACGCGAAGCTTTCGATCTCTACGGCATCCTCTTCGAGGGCCATCCCGACCTGCGCCGCATCCTCACCGACTACGGCTTCGTGGGGCATCCGTTCCGCAAGGATTTCCCGCTGATCGGCAACGTGGAAGTGCGTTACGACGCCGAAAAAAAGCGTGTGGTGTACGAACCGGTCACCTCGGTGGTGCCGCGACTCACGGTGCCGCGCGTGATCCGCGACGACGCCGACCTGGAACAGGCCAAGGCCGAGGCCGCCGACGACTGGCGCAGGAACTGACATGGCGCAGGAAATCCGCAACTACACGATGAACTTCGGCCCGCAGCATCCCGCTGCGCACGGCGTGCTGCGCCTGGTGCTGGAGATGGACGGCGAAACCATCGTGCGCGCCGACCCGCACGTGGGCCTGCTCCATCGCGGCACCGAGAAGCTGGCCGAATCCAAGCCGTTCAACCACTCGATCGGCTACATGGATCGGCTGGACTACGTCTCCATGATGTGCAACGAGCACGCCTACGTGCGAGCCATCGAAACCCTGCTGGGCATCGAGGCGCCGGAGCGTGCGCAGTACATCCGCACCATGTTCGACGAGATCACGCGCATCCTGAACCACCTCATGTGGATCGGTTCGAACGCGCTCGATCTCGGCGCCATGGCGGTGTTCCTGTACGCCTTCCGCGAACGCGAAGAGCTGATGGACTGCTACGAGGCGGTCAGCGGCGCGCGCCTGCACGCGGCCTACTACCGCCCCGGCGGCGTCTACCGCGACCTGCCGGCCACGATGCCGCAGTACCGTGAATCGCCGTGGCACAAGGGCAAGGATCTGAAGCGCCTGAACCACTGGCGCGAGGGCTCGCTGCTCGACTTCCTCGATGCCTTCACCGACGACTTCCCGAGCAAGGTGGACGAATACGAGGAACTGCTCACCACCAACCGCATCTGGAAGCAGCGCACCGTGGGCATCGGCGTGGTGTCGCCCGAGCAGGCCCAGCAGTGGGGCATGAGCGGGCCGATGCTGCGCGGCTCGGGCATCGAGTGGGATCTGCGCAAGAAGCAGCCCTACGCGAAGTACGCCGAGGTCGACTTCGACATCCCGGTGGGCGTCAACGGCGACTGCTACGACCGCTACCTGGTGCGCGTCGAGGAAATGCGCCAGTCCAATCGCATCGTCAAGCAGTGCGTGGCCTGGCTGCGCGCCAACGCCGGCCCGGTGATCGTGCAGAACTACAAGGTCGCCCCGCCGCCGCGCGCGCGCATGAAGGAGGGCATGGAAGAGCTCATCCACCACTTCAAGCTGTTCTCCGAAGGCTACGGCGTGCCGGCCGGCGAAACCTATTGCGCGGTGGAAGCACCCAAGGGCGAGTTCGGCTGCTATCTGGTTTCCGACGGCGCCAACAAACCGTTCCGCGTGCACCTGCGCGCACCGGGCTTTGCCCACCTGTCGTCGATCGACACCATCGTCAGCGGCCACATGCTGGCCGACGTGGTGGCCATGATCGGCACCTACGACCTCGTGTTCGGCGAAGTGGATCGCTGAGCCGGCACGACGGAGAAACACATGAAAGCCACCGGTCACTACGAACAAGTCAAGAACGTCGATCCGCTGGTGGTGCTCAGCGAGCACACCCGCGCGCATATCGACCACTGGCTGACCAAGTTCCCGCCCGATCGCAAGCGCTCGGCGACGATCCAGGCGCTGTTCGCCGCGCAGGAGCAGAACCACGGCTACCTCACCGACGAGTTGATCGCCGGAGTGGCCAAGTACCTCGGCCTGCCCGCGATCTGGGCCTACGAAGTGGCCAGCTTCTACTCGATGCTGGAAACCAAGCCGGTGGGCCGCAACAACGTGGCCATCTGCACCAACATCTCGTGCTGGCTGAACGGCGCCGACGAGCTGGTGAAGCACTGCGAAGAGAAGCTCGGCATCAAGCTGGGCGAGTCCACGCCCGATGGCCGCGTCTACCTGAAGAAGGAAGAGGAGTGCATCGCCGCCTGCGTGTACGCGCCGGCGATGACCGTGAACGGCCACTACCACGAACACCTGACCATCGAGAAGCTCGACGAGATCCTCGATGGCCTGAGCATCGACGGCCCCGCCCACGGCGCCGAGGGGAAACACTGATGGCCGTCGGACCCGCCCCCAAGGAACACCAGGTCGTCTACACCACGCTGCATTTCGACACGCCGTGGTCGATGGAAAGCTACGAGAAGGTGGACGGCTACCAGGCGTGGCGCAAGATCCTCGCCGAGAAGCCTGATCCGGCCTCGCTGGTCGAGGAAATCAAGAAATCCAGCCTGCGCGGTCGCGGCGGCGCGGGCTTCCCCACCGGCTTGAAGTGGTCCTTCATGCCCAAGGGCGACATGCAGAAGTACATCCTGTGCAACTCGGACGAATCCGAGCCGGGCACGGCCAAGGACCGCGACATCCTGCGCTACAACCCGCACGCGGTGGTCGAGGGGCTGGCGATCGCCTGCTATTGCACCGGCTCCACGGTGGCCTACAACTACCTGCGCGGCGAATTCCACCACGAGCCCTTCGAGCATTTCGAGGCGGCGCTGAAGGAGGCCTACGCGGCGGGCCTGCTCGGCAAGAACGTGCAGGGCACCGGCATCAACGTGGACATCTACGCCGCGCTCGGCGCCGGCGCCTATATCTGCGGTGAGGAAACCGCGCTGATGGAGTCGCTGGAAGGGAAGAAAGGCTGGCCGCGCTTCAAGCCGCCGTTCCCGGCCAACTTCGGCCTGTACGGCAAACCCACCACGATCAACAACACCGAGACCTACGCCTCGGTGCCGGCGATCCTGCGCCACGGCGCCGACTGGTTCCTCAATCTCGGCAAGCCCAACAACGGTGGCCCCAAGATCTTCTCCGTCTCCGGCCACGTCAACCGCCCGGGCAACTACGAAATCCGCCTCGGCACGCCGTTCGCGGAACTGCTGGAGATGGCTGGCGGCGTGCGCAACGGGCACAAGATCAAGGCGGTGATCCCCGGCGGCTCTTCCATGCCGATCCTGCCGGGTGAGGTGATGATGGGCCTCACCATGGATTACGACGCGATCCAGAAGGCCGGCTCGGGCCTGGGTTCGGGCGCGGTGATCGTGATGGACGAGACCACCTGCATGGTGCGCGCCTGCGAGCGCATCAGCCAGTTCTACCACATGGAATCCTGCGGCCAGTGCACGCCGTGCCGTGAAGGCACCGGCTGGATGCATCGCGTGCTCAGCCGCATCGTGGCGGGCAAGGGCACGGTCGACGACCTGCACCGCCTGAAGGCCGTGGCCGGCCAGATCGAGGGCCACACCATCTGCGCCTTCGGCGAGGCGGCGGCGTGGCCGGTGCAGGGCTTCCTGCGCCAGTTCTGGCACGAATTCGAATACTACGTCGAGCATGGCCACTCCATGGTTGACGACACCTCTGGAGCCGCGGCATGAGTGCGCAGCCGACCCCCAACCCCGCGCCCGTCCTCGTCAACATCGAGGTCGACGGCAAGCCGATCCAGGTGCCCAAGGGCGCCATGATCATCGAGGCCACCGACAAGGCCGGCATTCCGATCCCGCGCTTCTGCTACCACCGCAAGCTGCCGATCGCGGCGAGCTGCCGCCAGTGCCTGGTGGAAGTGGAGATGGGCGGCCGTCCGATGCCCAAGCCGCAGCCGGCCTGTGCCACCCCGGTGGCCGAGGGCATGAAGGTGCTCACGCGTTCGGACAAGGCGCTGCACGCGCAGCGCAACGTGATGGAGTTCCTGCTCATCAACCACCCGATGGACTGCCCGATCTGTGACCAGGGTGGCGAGTGCGAGCTGCAGGACATGGCGCTTGGCTACGGCCGCACCGTCTCGCGCTTCACCGAGCGCAAGCGCACCATCGCCGACGAAAACATCGGGCCGCTGGTGGCCACCGAGATGACGCGCTGCATCCACTGCACGCGTTGCGTGCGTTTCATCAGCGAGATCGCCGGCACCTACGAGTTCGGCAGCATGGACCGTGGCGACCGCCACGTGATCGGCACCTACATCGGCAAGAACGTCGAGAGCGAGCTGTCCGGCAACATCATCGACCTGTGCCCGGTCGGCGCGCTCACCAACAAGCCGTTCCAGTTCAAGGCACGCGCCTGGGAGCTGATGGCGCGCGCCTCCATCGGCTACCACGACGCGCTGGGCTCCAACCTGTGGCTGCACACGCGCCGTGGCGAGGTGCTGCGCACGGTGCCGCGTGACAACGAAGCCATCAACGAGTGCTGGCTGGCCGACCGCGACCGCTACAGTTGCGAGGGCCTGAACGCGGCCGATCGCGTCAAGCAGCCGGAAGTGAAGCGCAACGGCCACTGGCAGGCCACCACTTGGGAAGACGCGCTCGCGGCGGCTGCCGAAGCGCTGAAGAGCGTGCCCGGCAACGAACTGGGCGTGCTGCTGCACGGTGCCACCACCACCGAGGAGGCCGACCTCGCGCTGCGCCTCGCGCGTGGACTGGGCTGCGCCCATGTCGACCACCGCCTGCGCCAGCTGGATTTCGCCGACAACGCCGTGGCCACGCGCTTCGGCACGCCGGTGGAGGCCGTGGCACAGGTGCAGGCCGCGCTGCTGGTCGGTTGCGACCTGCGCCGCGAGATGCCGCTGCTCAACCACCGCCTGCGCCAGGCCACCAAGCGGGGCGCCAAGGTGTATGCGGTCAACCCGGCCGCGTTCGACTTCAACTACGACCTTGCCGGCGCCAGCATCGTGCCGCCGCAGGGCATGGTGGGCGCCATGCTGGCGCTGGCCCGCGCCGCCGTGGCCGAGGGCGCCAGCGCGCCGGCCCAGCTGGCGGACGCGATCAACGCCGCCGCCAGCGAAGCGGGCGACCACGCCGCGCTGGCCGCGCTCAAGGCCGGCCGCGCGGTGGTGATCCTGGGCGAAGCCGCTGCCACCCATCCCGAGGCCTCGTGGCTGCGCGCCCTCGCGCGCTTCGTGGCCGCGGCCAGTGGCGCCGGCTACAACGAGATCCCGGTGGGCGCCAACGCCATCGGCCTGGGCGAGCTGGGGGCGCTGCCCGGCAACGGCGGGCTGGACGCGCAGGCCATGCTGGCGCAGCCGCGCAAGGCCTATGCCCTGTTCGGCGTGGAACCGCCGCACGATTTCGCCGACGGCGCGCTGGCGTTGAAGGCGCTGCGCGGCGCGCAGCAGGTGGTGGCCTTCACCGCGTATGCCAGCGAGGCGCTGCGCGAGGTGGCCAGCGTGATCCTGCCGATCGCGCTGCTGCCGGAAACCGACGGCACCCTGGTCAACGTGGACGGTACGGCGCAGGTCGTGCGCGCTGGCGCCGCGGCGCCGGGCGAAGCCCGCCCGGGCTGGAAGGTGCTGCGCGCGCTGGGCGGCATGATGGGCTTCGCCGGCTTCGAGTTCGATGACCTGGACGGCTTGCGTGCCGGCATCAGCGCGCGTGGCGCGAACGTGCGCGAGGCGCTGGCCGCGCGGGCAGGCGTCGCCGCGCTCACCCGCCTGGCCACCTGGCCGATCTACCGCGTCGATGCCGTGGTGCGCCGCGCCGCCGCGCTGGCCGCGCATCCGCTGAACCGTGCGCCGGCCGCGCGCCTGAATGCCGCCGAGGCCGCACGCCAGGGTCTGGCCGATGCGGGCGCCGTGTGCATCGCCGAGGTCGAGCTGCCGCTGGTGATCGACGCCGCCGTGCCCGATGGCAGCGTGTGGATCGAGGCCGCGCAGGACATCACCGCCACGCTGCCGCCTTACGGCGCGGCCATCACCGTGAGCAAGGCGTAATCCATGGGCGCTCAGATCCTCAACGACCTCGTCTGGCCGATCGTCTACATCCTGTGCATCGTGCTGCCGCTGGTGATCGCGGTGGCCATGTTCGTGTACTGGGAGCGCAAGGTCATCGGCTGGATGCACGTGCGCATGGGGCCGAACAAGGTCGGCCCGTTCGGCCTGCTGCAGGCTTTCGCCGATGTGGTGAAGCTGCTCATCAAGGAAGTGATCCTGCCGGCCAAGGCCAATCGGGTGCTGTACTACCTCGCGCCCATGCTGGCGCTGGTGCCCGCGCTGGCGGCCTGGGCGGTGATCCCGTTCGATGGCAAGCTGGTGCTGTCCAACGCCAACGCCGGCGTGCTGTACCTCCTGGCGATGAGCTCGATGGGCGTGTACGGCATCATCCTCGCCGGCTGGGCCTCCAACTCGCGCTACGCGCTGCTCGGTGCGATGCGCTCGGCGGCGCAGGTGATTTCCTACGAGTTGGCGATGGGCCTGTGCTACGTCTGCGTGCTGGTGCTGGCCGGCTCACTGAATTTCACCGACATCGTCAATGCGCAGGCCGGCGGCAAGGGCATCTTCGACTGGTTCATGTGGCCGCTGCTGCCGATGCTGGTGATCTATTTCGTGTCGGGCGTAGCCGAGACCAACCGCGCGCCGTTCGACATGGCCGAGGGCGAGTCGGAGATCGTGGCCGGCTTCCACGTGGAGTATTCGGGTTCGGCGTTCGCGCTGTTCTTCCTCGCCGAATACGCCAACATGATCCTGATCAGCTTCCTCGCCGCGATCCTGTTCATGGGCGGCTGGCTCAGCCCGTTCCCGGCGAGCTGGGGCATCCTCGGCCACGGCAGCTTCTTCTGGCTGTTCGCCAAGGCCTTCGCCTTCTCCTTCCTGTTCCTGTGGTTCCGCGCCACCTTCCCGCGCTACCGCTACGACCAGATCATGCGGCTGGGCTGGAAGGTGTTCATCCCGATCGCCATCGTCTGGGTGCTGGTGGCCGGCTGCTTGAAGTTCTACGGCATCGCGGGGGCCTGAGAAAACCGATGAAACGTGTAATCAGCTACTTCAAGAGCCTGCTGCTCATCGAGCTGCTGCAGGGCATGGCGCTGACCTGGCGCTACCTGTTCCGGCCCAAGTACACGATGCGCTACCCGATGGAGCACATCCCGAAGTCGAACCGCTTCCGCGGCCTGCACGCGCTGCGCAGCTACGACAACGGCGAGGAGCGCTGCATCGCCTGCAAGCTGTGCGAGGCGGTATGCCCGGCGCTGGCCATCACCATCGATTCCGCCCCGCGCGAGAGCGACGGCCAGCGACGCACCACGCGCTACGACATCGACCTGTTCAAGTGCATCTTCTGCGGCTTCTGCGAGGAAAGCTGCCCGGTCGACTCCATCGTGCTCACCCATGTCCACGAGTACCACTTCGAGCACCACGAGGAGAGCGTGGTGACCAAGCCGCAGCTGCTTGCCATCGGCGACCGTTTCGAGTCGGACATCGCCGCTGCCCGCGAGCAGGACGCGCCGTACCGTTAAGGGCCCACCGATGACTCCCCAATTGTTCCAACTCATCTGTTTCTACGCCTTCGCCGCCGTCACGGTGGGCTCCGCGCTGGCGGTCATCAGCCTGCGCAACACCGTGCATGCGGTGCTGGCGCTGGTGCTGACCTTCTTCAGCACCGCCTGCGTCTGGATGCTGGCCGAGGCGGAGTTCCTCGCCATCGCGCTGATCGTGGTGTACGTCGGCGCGGTGATGGTGCTGTTCCTGTTCGTGGTGATGATGCTCGACATCGACCAGGAAAAACTGCGCGAGGGCTTCGTGAAGTTCCTGCCGGTGGGCCTGGTGGTGGCCGTGCTGATGCTGGTGGAGATGCTGGCGCTGATCGGCGTGCGCGCGATGCACGCGACCACGCTGGGCGTGAACCCGGCCGAGGCCGCCGGGCAGTCCAATACCGCCTGGTTGGGCACCGCGCTGTACACGCGCTACCTGCTGCCGTTCGAGATCGCCGCGCTGATCCTCACCGTGGGCGTGATCGCCGCGGTGGCGCTCACGCTGCGCCAGCGCAGCGGTGCCAAACGCCAGATGGCCAGCGAGCAGGTGGCGGTCGACCCGCGCTCGCGCGTGCGCCTGGTGAAGATGGCCGCCGTACGGCCCGCCGCCGACGGCGACGCCACGATCGAGGAAGCCCAGCCGTGATTACCCTTTCGCATTTCATCGTGCTCGGCGCGATCCTGTTCTGCATTGCCGTCGCCGGCCTGTTCATCAACCGCAAGAACGTGATCGTGCTGCTGATGGCGGTCGAGCTGATGCTGCTCGCGGTGAATATCAATTTCGTGGCGTTCTCCCGCTTCGGCCACGACGTGGCGGGGCAGGTGTTCGTGTTCTTCATCCTCACCGTGGCCGCGGCGGAATCCGCGATCGGCCTGGCGATCCTCGTGCTGCTGTTCCGCAACCGCAGCACGGTCAATGTCGCCGAAATCGACAGCATGAAGGGTTGACCCAATGCCGCTTTCGACCTCCATCCTGCTGACGATCGCGCTGGCGCCGCTGGTGGGCTGCCTGCTTGCCGGTTTCCTCGGCAAGCCCATCGGCCGCGCCGGCGCGCACAGCGCCACCATCCTCGGCCTGGCGATTTCCTGCGCCTTGTCGTTCTACGTGCTCTACCAGCTGGTCTGGGGCGGCGCGCAGAACTACAACCAGAACCTCTACACCTGGTTCCAGGTGGGCCATTTCAACGCCAGCGTCGGCTTCATGGTCGACCGCCTCACCGCGATGATGATGGTGGTGGTGACCTTCGTCTCCTTCCTGGTGCACGTCTACACCATCGGCTACATGGCGGACGACCCGGGCTACCAGCGCTTTTTCAGCTACATCTCGCTGTTCACCTTCTCCATGCTGATGCTGGTGATGGCGAACAACTTCATGCAGTTGTTCTTCGGCTGGGAGGCGGTGGGCCTGGTGTCCTACCTGCTGATCGGTTTCTGGTACAAGCGGCCCACCGCGATCTTCGCCAACCTCAAGGCCTTCCTGGTCAACCGCGTGGGCGACTGGGGCTTCCTGCTCGGCATCGCCGCGGTGCTGTATTTCCTGGGCACGCTGGATTACGCCACCGCCTTCGCCGCCGCGCCCACGCTGGCCGGCAAGACCCTGGCGATCACCCAGAACATCCACTGGGATGCGCCGACGGTCATCTGCATCCTGCTGTTCGTCGGCGCGATGGGCAAGAGCGCGCAGGTGCCGCTGCACGTATGGCTGCCCGATTCGATGGAAGGCCCCACGCCGATCTCCGCGCTGATCCACGCGGCGACCATGGTGACCGCGGGCATCTTCATGGTGGCGCGCATGTCGCCGCTGTTCGAGCTGTCCAGCACCGCGCTCAGTTTCGTCATGGTGATTGGTGCGACAGGAGCCCTGTTCACCGGCCTGATCGGCATCGTGCAGAACGACATCAAGCGCGTGATCGCGTACTCCACGCTGTCGCAGCTGGGCTACATGACGGTGGCGCTGGGCGTGTCGGTGTACGCCGGCGCGGTGTTCCACCTGATGACGCATGCCTTCTTCAAGGCGCTGCTGTTCCTCGGTGCCGGCTCGGTCATCATCGCCATGCACCACGAGCAGGACATGCGCTACATGGGCGGCCTGCGCAAGTACATGCCGATCACCTGGCTCACCATGTGGGCCGGTTCGCTGGCGCTGGTGGCGGTGCCGTTCACCTCGGGCTTCTATTCCAAGGACGCCATCATCGAGGCGGTCGGCGAGTCGCACCGCTGGGGCGCGGGTTATGCCTATGTCTGCGTGATGGCGGGCGCCTTTGTCACCGCGCTGTACACCTTCCGCCAGATGTACCTGACCTTCCACGGCAAGGAGCGCTTCACCGTGGTGGAGCACCATGGTCACCACGGCCATGACGACCATGGCCACCACCAGCCGGGCGAGCTGGCGCACGCGCCGAAGGAGTCGCCGTGGGTGGTGACGCTGCCACTGGTGCTGTTGGCGATACCCTCGCTGCTGGTGGGCTTCTTCACCGTCAAGCCCATGCTGTTCGGTGGCTGGTTCGGTTCGGCCATCCAGGTGAACGAGACGAATGACATCCTGGGCGAGATGGGCAAGACATTCGATGGCCCCGCTGCTATGGCGCTGCATGGCTTCTCGCTGTTCGGGCCGTTCGGCCTGGTGCTGCTGGCCTTTGCCCTCCAGACCTACATCTACCTGTTCAACCCCGCGCTGGCCGGTCGCATCAAGGGTGCGCTCAAGCCGCTGTGGACGGTGCTCGACCGCAAGTTCTGGGTGGACGACATCTACTTCGCGCTGTTCGCCAACGGCGGCGTCAAGCTGGGCCGGCTGTTCTGGCGCGGCAGCGAGGCGGGCGTGATCGACGGCGTGATGGTCAACGGCTCGACCGCGCTGATCCATCGCATTGCCAGCGGCATGCGCCGCCTGCAGAGCGGTTACCTCTATCAGTACGCCTTCGCGATGATCGTCGGCCTGATCCTGCTGCTCGGCGGGTACTGGCTGTTCGGCCCGACGCTGGCCGCGAACTAAGGGAAGCAAGCACTCATGTTCAATCACTTGCTCAGCCTGCTGATCTGGCTGCCCATCGTCGGCGCGGTACCGGTTCTGATGGCCGGCGCCAACCGACCCGACCTGGCGCGCTGGCTCGCGTTGCTCGTCATGGTGCTCACCTTCGTGGCGAGCCTGTTCCTGCTGCCGCACTACGACGCGGGGCAGGGCGGCATGCAACTGGTGGAGAACCACCTGTGGGCGGCTTCGATCAACGTGCATTACGCGCTTGCCGTGGACGGCATCTCGGTGGCGCTGATCCTGCTCACCACCTTCGTCGGCATCCTGGTGGTGGTCGGCGCGTGGGAGGTCATCAAGTCCAACACGCACCAGTACATGGCAGCGATGCTGGCGCTTGAAGGCCTCCTGATCGGCGTGTTCTGCGCCACCGACGCCTTGCTGTTTTACGTGTTCTTCGAGGCCATGCTGATCCCGATGTTCATCCTCATCGGCGTCTGGGGCGGCCCGCGGCGCGTGTATGCGACGCTGAAGTTCTTCATCTACACCTTCCTCGGCTCGATCTTCATGTTGATCGCGCTGTTGTACCTGTACCACAAGGCCGGTACCTTCGATCTGCACACGCTGGCGGCGCTGCCGCTGACCGCGATGGAGCAGACCTGGATCTTCTTCGCCTTCCTGATCGCCTTCGCGATCAAGGTGCCCATGGTGCCGGTGCATACCTGGCTGCCCGATGCGCACGTGGAAGCGCCCACTGGCGGCTCGGTGGTGTTGGCGGCGGTGATGCTGAAGGTTGGCACCTACGGCATGCTGCGCTTCATCCTGCCGATCGTGCCCGATGCTGGCGCGCACTACGTGTGGCTGGTGATTGCCCTCAGCTTGGTCGCCATCGTCTACATCGGCTACGTGGCGCTGGTGCAGGAGGACATGAAGAAGCTGGTGGCGTATTCCTCCATCGCGCACATGGGCTTCGTCACCCTGGGCATCTTCATTGCGTTCCTGCTGGTGCGCGAGATCGGCGATGTCGACACCGCGCGGCTGGGCATGCAGGGCGCCATGGTGCAGATGATTTCGCACGGCTTCGTTTCCGGCGCGATGTTCACCTGCATCGGCGTGATGTACGACCGCCTGCACACCCGCCTCATCAAGGATTACGGCGGCCTCATCAACGTGATGCCGTGGTTCGGCTTCTTCTACGTGCTGTTCGCGATGGCCAACACCGGCCTGCCGGGCACCAGCGGCTTCGTGGGCGAGTTCATGGTGGTGCTGGCCAGCTTCAAGGCCAGCCCGCTGGTGGCCTTCTTCGCCGCCTTCACCCTGGTGATCGGTGCCGGCTACACGCTGTGGCTGGTCAAGCGCGTGCTGTGGGGCGAGATCACCAACCCGCACGTGGCCGAGATGAAGGACATCAACGGTCGCGAAACCTTCGTGCTGGGCGCCTTCGCCGCGCTGGTGCTGGCACTGGGCATCTGGCCGGCGCCGCTGATCCATCTGATGGACAGCTCGGTGACGCAGCTGATGCAGCAGCTCGCCATCCACAAGATTTAAGCAGGATCGAACATGCCAACCTTCAACGACATCCTGGTCTTGCTGCCCGAGTTCTATCTGGTGGCGGCGGCGTGCGTGCTGCTACTCGCCGATGCCTTCATCAAGCCCGAACAGCGCGGCATGCTGCACTGGCTCTCGGTCATCGTGCTGCTGGTGGCCACCTATCTGGTGGTGATGGGCCAGCCCGACTTCACCGTCACCGCCTTCGGCGGCATGTTCATCCGCGACCAGACTTCGGAAGTGGTGAAGGCCTTCGCGTTGATCTGCACCACGCTGGTGTTCATCTTCGCCAAGCCCTACCTCGTCGACCGCAAGCAGTTTGTCGGCGAGTTCTACACGCTGATGATCTTCGCCGTGCTGGGCGTGATGCTGCTGGCCTCGGCCGGCAACTTGGTGATGATCTACCTGGGTCTGGAACTCCTGACCCTGTCGTCCTACGCGCTGGTGGCGCTGAACCGCGACTCGCCGCTGTCGTCCGAGGCCGCGATCAAGTATTTCGTGTTGGGCGCGCTCTCCTCCGGCATGCTGCTGTACGGCATGTCGATGGTCTACGGAGCCACCGGCACGCTGGACTTGGTGCAACTGCACGGCGCCGTTGTGCACAGCGCGATGCCGCACCTGCTGGTGTTCGGGCTGATCTTCATGCTGGTGGGCATCGCCTTCAAGCTGGGCGCGGCGCCGTTCCACATGTGGATTCCCGACGTTTACCAAGGCGCCTCCACCCCAGTCACCACCTTCATCGCCTCGGCCTCCAAACTGGCCGCCTTCGTGATGGCATGGCGTCTGCTCGACACCGGGCTGGCTGATCTGTCGAACTACTGGCAGCCGATGCTGGCGGTGATCGCGGCGCTCTCCATGGTGATCGGCAACTTCGTGGCCATCGTGCAGACCAACCTGAAGCGCATGCTGGCCTACTCGACCATCTCGCACATGGGCTTTCTGTTGATGGGCTTGGTCGAAGCCAACCCGGCGGGCTATGCCAACGCGCTGTTCTACGCGGTGTGCTACGCGCTGATGAGCACGGTGGCCTTCGGCGTGATCTTGGCGTTGGCCCGCAGCGGCTTCGAGTGCGAGGAAATCGCCGACCTCAAGGGCTTGAACCAGCGCTCGCCGTGGTTCGCCGCGCTGATGGCACTGGCGATGTTCTCGCTGGCCGGCGTGCCGCCGCTGTTCGGCTTCTACGCCAAGTACCGCGTGCTGCAATCGGCCATCGACGCCAACTACCTGTGGCTGGCCATCGTCGGCATCGTCTGCGCCATCGTCGGCCTGTACTACTACCTGCACGTGGTCAAGGTGATGTACTTCGACCAGCCGCAGGAGGGTGGCGCCGACCAGAGCGCGCCCGATATGTCGATGCGTGTGGTGCTTTCCATCAACGGCCTTGCCTTGCTCGCGCTGGGCGTGTACTGGGGCCCGCTGCTGGGTTGGTGCCGCCATTCGTTCGGCCTGGGCTGAGCGGGCTCGAACCCCGCAGCCGCCACTCACCATCAAGACGCGCTGGCGTACGGCCGGCTCTCCCGCGAGAGTCCGGTCGCGAGCCAGCGCGTTTCTGCACATGCCTCGCCAGCAGCCTCGGCGCGCGGAGCAACGAAAAAGGCCACCCGTGCGGGTGGCCTTTTCGTCGATTCGATTGGTGGGCGGTACAAGGATCGAACTTGTGACACCTGCCGTGTGAAGGCAGTGCTCTACCGCTGAGCTAACCGCCCGCCGGGAGCGCGAAACTATACGAGGTGTCGTGGGCAAGGTCAACCGTTTTTGCGTGCTCGCGTAGAATGCCGGTTTCCCCGCTCACCGGATCGCGCCATGCCCCATGATTTCGCCCATGCGCTGCAGGCCTTGCAGCAATTCCAGCTGACGCCGTGGAAGGCGGTCGGCTACCTGGGAACGCTGATGTTCACCAGCCGCTGGTTCGTGCAGCTCTACTACACGCGCAAGTACAAGCGGGTGGTGATGCCGCTGGCGTTCTGGTGGCTGTCGGTATTGGGTAGCGCCCTGTTGCTGGCCTATTTCGTGCTGGGCAAGAACGACTCGGTGGGGATCCTTTCCAATTTCTTCCCGGTGTTCGTGTCGGTCTACAACCTCATCGTGCATCTGCGCCATCGCAAGAACGGCATGGCCGACGACGCCACCGCGTGATCGGTTTCATGTAGGGGCGCGCCTTGTGCGCGATGTTCCTCATCACGTGACGGAAAGCATCGCGCACAAGCTGCTCTCCTACAGAGGCGGCGAGGTCAGTCCGGGTCGTAGTCGAGGTTGGCGGCGAGCCAGCGTTCGGCTTCGGTCTGGCTCCAGCCCTTGCGTTTGGCGTAGTCCTGCACCTGTTCCAGGCTCAGCCGGCCGACCACGAAATACTGGCTGCCGGGGTGCGAGAAGTACCAGCCGGAGACGGCGGCCGCCGGGTACATCGAGAAGCCTTCGGTGAGTTCGATGCCGGCGTTGTTGGTGGCGTCCAGCAGTTTGAACAGCGTGGCTTTCTCGGTGTGGTCGGGGCAGGCGGGATAGCCGGGGGCGGGGCGGATGCCCTGGTATTTCTCGGCGATCAGCGCCTCGTTGTCGAGGCTTTCGTCGGGCACGAAACCCCAGAACTCCTTGCGCACGCGCTGGTGCATGCGCTCGGCGAAGGCTTCGGCGAAGCGGTCGGCCAGGGCTTTCAGGATGATCGCGGAGTAGTCGTCGTGCTCGGCGTGGAAGTGCTCCAGATGCGGCTCGATGCCGAGGCCCGCGGTGACGGCGAAGCCGCCGATCCAGTCGGGTTTGCCGAACGCCTTCGGCGCGATGAAATCGGCCAGGCACAGGTTGGGGCGTTCCACCGGCTTGTCGGCCTGCTGGCGCAGGTGGTGCAACATGATTTTCCCCTCTCCCCGTGGGAGAGGGTGCCCCGAAGGGGTGGGAGAGGGTACGGGCGGAGCGAGGTTCCGCGCTTCGGCCGTACCCTCTCCCCCAACCCCTCTCCCGGAGGGAGAGGGGAGCGGTTCCACGACGATCTCCACGTCGTCGCCGACGCTCGCAGCCGGCCAGAAGCCGATTACCGCGCGTGCCTTCAGCCACTTCTCGCCCACGATCTTGTCGAGCATCGCTTGCGCGTCGGCGAACAGTTCGCTGGCCTGCGCGCCGACCACGGGATCGGTGAGGATGGCGGGATAGTGTCCGGCCAGTTCCCAGGCCTGGAAGAACGGCGTCCAGTCGATGATTTCGCGCAGTTCGGCGAGGCTGTAATCGTCGAACACGGTGAGGCCGGGCTGCACCGGCTGCGGCGGATCGTAGCTGGCCCAGTCGCAGCGGAAGCGGTTGCCGCGCGCATGTTCCAGCGTCACCAGTTTCTTGCCGGGGCCGCGGTGCTTGTGGCGCTCGCGCACCTCGGCGTATTCGCTGCGCACCTTGGCCAGGAAGCCGTCCACCAGATCCTTGCTGACCAGCGACTGCGCCACGCCGACCGCGCGCGAGGCGTCCTTCACCCACACGCAGGCGGTTTCGTAGTGCGGCTCGATCTTGATCGCGGTGTGCGCGCGCGAGGTGGTGGCCCCGCCGATCAGGAGCGGGATGTTGAAGTTGCGCCGCTTCATTTCGCGGGCGACGTGGGCCATCTCTTCCAGCGAAGGGGTGATCAGGCCGGAGACGCCGATCATGTCGGCGTGCTCCTCGATCGCGGTGTCGAGGATCTTCTGCGCCGGCACCATCACGCCGAGGTCGACCACTTCGAAGTTGTTGCAGGCGAGCACCACGCCCACGATGTTCTTGCCGATGTCGTGCACATCGCCCTTGACCGTGGCCATCACGATCTTGCCGTTGGACTTGCTGGTGTCGCCGCTGAGCTTTTTCTCTTCCTCCATGAAGGGCAGCAGGTAGGCCACCGCCTTCTTCATCACGCGGGCGGACTTGACCACCTGCGGCAGGAACATCTTGCCGGCGCCGAACAGGTCGCCGACCACGTTCATGCCGTCCATCAGCGGGCCTTCGATCACGTCCAGCGTGCGCGTCACGCCCTGGCGCACTTCCTCGGTGTCCTCCACCACGAACTGGTCGATGCCGTGCACCAACGCGTGCTCCAGCCGCTTGCGCACCGGCAGTTCGCGCCAGGCCAGCGCACTGTCGTTGTCCTGGCCGCGCGCGCCCTTCTTGTGCCTCTCGGCAATTTCCATCAGCCGCTCGGTGGCGTCGGCGCGGCGGTTCAGCACCACGTCTTCCACGCGCTCGCGCAGCTCGGGTTCGAGTTCGTCGTAGATCGCCAGCTGGCCGGCGTTGACGATGCCCATGTCCATGCCGGCGCGGATGGCGTGATACAGGAACACGCTGTGGATCGCCTCGCGCACGGTGTCGTTGCCGCGGAACGAGAACGACACGTTGGAGACGCCGCCGGAGAGATGCGATAGCGGGAAGCGCTTCTTCAGCTCCTTGCACGCCTCGATGAAGTTCACCGCGTTGTCGGCGTGCTCCTCGATGCCGGTGGCGATCGGGAAGATGTTGGAGTCGAAGAAGATGTCCTCGGGCGGGAAGCCCACTTCCTCGGTGAGCAGCCGGTACGAGCGCTCGCAGATTTCCAGGCGGCGCGCCACGCTGTCGGCCTGGCCGTTCTCGTCGAAAGCCATCACCACCGTGGCGGCGCCGTAGCGCAGGATTTTTCGCGCCTGCTCGAGGAACGGACCTTCGCCTTCCTTCAGCGAGATCGAGTTGACCACGCCCTTGCCTTGCAGGCACTTGAGGCCGGCCTCGATCACGCTCCACTTGGAGGAGTCCACCATCACCGGGATCTTGGCGATGTCCGGCTCGGCGGCGATCAGGTTGAGGAACTTCACCATCGCCGCTTCGGCGTCGAGCAGCCCTTCGTCCATGTTCACGTCGAGGATCTGCGCGCCGCTCTCCACCTGCTGGCGGGCCACTTCCACCGCTTCGTCGTAGCGGTCTTCCTTGATCAGCTTCTTGAACTTGGCCGAGCCGGTGACGTTGGTGCGCTCACCGACGTTGACGAACAGCAGGTCGGGGGTGATGACCAGCGGTTCAAGGCCGGACAGGCGAGTGTGGCGCGTCATGCTCATGCGGCCTCCGCCTGGTCGGCTGAAGGCAGTGCACGCGGGGCGATGCCGCGCACTGCCTCGGCGATCGCCTTGATGTGCGCCGGCGTGGTGCCGCAGCAGCCGCCGACCAGGTTGAGCAGGCCGTCGTGGGCGAAGCCTGCGATCACGCCGGCCATGTGTTCGGGCGTCTCGTCGTACTCGCCGAACGCGTTGGGCAGGCCAGCGTTCGGGTGGGTGCTGATACGGCAGTCGGCGATGCCGGCGAGGGTCTGCACGTGCGGGCGCAGGTCGTCGGCGCCCAGGGCGCAGTTGAAGCCCACCGACAAGGGCCGTGCGTGCGCCACCGAGTAGTAGAAGGCTTCGGCGGTCTGGCCCGAGAGCGTGCGGCCGGAGCGGTCGGTAATGGTGCCGGAGATCATGATGGGCAGGCGCGCGCCGCGCTGCTCGAACACGCTGGACAGCGCGAACAGCGCGGCCTTGGCGTTCAAGGTGTCGAAGATGGTTTCCACCATCAGGATGTCGGCGCCGCCGTCGATCAGGCCGTTGGCGGCATCGGTGTAGTTGCCGACCAGCTCGTCGAAGCTCACGTTGCGAAAGCCCGGATCGTTGACGTCGGGGGAGAGCGAGGCGGTGCGGCTGGTCGGGCCGAGCACGCCGATCACGAAGCGCGGTTGGGCCGGGTTCTTCGCGGCGAACGCATCGCAGGCCTCGCGCGCGAGCCGCGCGCCGGCGGCGTTCAATTCGTAGGCGAGGTGTTGCAGGCGGTAGTCGGCCTGGCTGATGTGGGTGGCGTTGAAGGTGTTGGTTTCCACCAGATCCGCACCGGCGGCGAGGTAGGACTCGTGCACGCCGCGGATGATGTCGGGGCGGGTGAGGCTCAAGAGGTCGTTGTCGCCCTTGAGGTCGCAGCCCGGGTGGTCGTGCCCGTGCGCGTGGCCGTCGTGGCCGTGCTCGAAGCGCTGGCCGCGGAAGTCGCTTTCGCCCAGGTGGTGGGCCTGGATCATCGTGCCCATCGCGCCGTCGATGATGAGGATGCGCTCGCCGAGCGCGGCTTCGAGCTGGGCGACACGCGCGGGGTGGAGCCAGGGCAGGGTGTTCATCGATGGGGTCTCACTTCTTCTGCGCGAGCAGGCTGATGACTTCGAAATGTGGCGCCTTGCGCTCGCGGCTCAGGCGATTGCAGCTCACCACGGCGAGCCCGGCGGCATTGGCATGGCCGCGCAATGCCGCTTCGGTGAAGCCGAGATTCTTGTGGTCGAACGGCGCCACTACCGCGCGGTGGTCGTGCTTGCCCAACGTCACCGCCAGCAGGCGACCGCCGGGGCGCAGTACGCGGGCGGCTTCGGCCACTGCCTGCGCCGGGCGTTCGGCATAGGTGAGCGCGTGCAGCATCAACACCAGGTCGAAGCGGCGCTCGCCCAAGTCCAGCGCGTGCATGTCGCCCTGGCGCACCGCGACGTTGGGAAAGGCTTGCAGGCGTTTCGCGGCGGCTTCGGCCACGCGCTCGCTGGAGTCCACGCAGACGATGGAATGCGCGTGCGGCGCCAGCAGCTCGGCGGTGATGCCGTCGCCGGAGGCGATGTCCAGCACGTCGCCGGTGCCCAGGAGTTGCAGCAAGGCGCGCGCCAAGGTTTCCCAGGTGCGGCCCGGTGAATAATGCCGCTCCATGTCGCCGGCCACCGCATCGGCCCAGCCTTCGGCGCGGGCGCGGTTGGCCAGCACGGCGGGCAGCCGGGCGGCATCCTCGCGCAACAGCGCGTCGTCGATGTTCTCGCGCAACGAGGCGATCAACACGTGCTGGCGTTCGTCGCCCTCGTTGTTGGCGCGATAGTAGGCGGAGACGCCGGCCCGGCGGTCGCGCACCAGGCCAGCCTCCTTCAGCTTGGCCAGATGGGTGGACACGCGCGGCTGCGCCAGGTGCAGCACGGCGGCCAGTTCGGCCACGGTGAGTTCCTCGCCTTCCAGCAAGGCCAGCAGGCGCACGCGGGTGGGGTCGGCCAAAAGGCGCAGCACGCCGGAGGCGGTTGCCAAGTCCATTGTTATCCCTTTATCGCGATAAAGCGATGCTTAGTCTGGGCCGGCGCTCGCCGATCGTCAAGACACAGCGCCCGGGTTTGTTGCGGGCGCGCAGCGCCTGCGCGGCGACAGCGTTTAAAATGACCGGCTTGCCGTCCACTTTTCGTTATCGGGGTTCCCCATGGATTTCAGCTTTACCGAAGACCAGTTGGCCATCCAGGCCGTCGCGCGCGACTTTGCCGAAAAGCGCATCAAGCCAGTGGCGGCCGAGCTGGACGAGCGGGGCGAGTTTCCGCTGGAGAACATCCGTGAGATGGGTGGACTGGGTTTGATGGGCATTGAAGTGCCGGTGCAGTACGGCGGCGCCGGCATGGATCCCATCGCCTATACGCTGGCGATGATCGAGATTGCCAGCGCCGATGCCGCCACGGCCACCATCATGTCGGTCAACAATTCGCTGTTCTGCAACGGCATCCTGAAGCACGGCACGGAGGAGCAGAAGCAGAAGTACGTGCGTGCCATCGCCGAAGGGCAGGCCATCGGCGCCTACGCGCTGACCGAGCCGCAATCCGGCTCCGACGCCTCGGCCATGCATACGCGCGCCACGAAGAACGCGAGCGGCGACTGGGTCATCAATGGCAAGAAGAGCTGGATCACCTCGGGCATGGTGGCGCGCTACATCATCCTGTTCGCCATCACCACACCAGGTATCGGCGCCAAGGGCGTGTCGGCCTTCGTCATCGACACGCAGCGCCCGGGCTTCCACGCCGGCAAGAGCGAGCCCAAGCTGGGCATCCGCGCCTCGGCCACCTGCGAGATCGAGTTCACCGACTACGTGTGCCCGAAGGAAAACCTGCTGGGGCCGGAAGGCAAGGGTTTCGCCATGGGCATGAGCCTGCTCGACGCCGGGCGCATCGGCATCGCCTCGCAGGCGGTGGGCATCGCGCGCGCGGCCTACGAGGCCACGCTGGGCTGGGTGCGCGAGCGCAAGGCCTTCGGCCACCCCATCGGCAGCTTCCAGATGACCCAGGCCAAGATCGCCGACATGAAGTGCAAGCTGGACGCGGCCACCCTGCTCACCCTGCGCGCCGCCTGGGCCAAGCACGAGGCCGAGAAGAACAGTGGTCGTTTCGGCACCGAGGCTTCGGTGGCCAAGCTCACCGCCTCGGAAGCGGCCATGTGGATCACCCACCAAGCCGTGCAGATCCATGGCGGCATGGGCTACTCGCGCGAGTTGCCGCTGGAGCGCTACTTCCGCGACGCCAAGATCACCGAGATCTACGAAGGCACCAGCGAAATCCAGCGCATCGTGATCGCGCGCAACGAGACCGGGTTGCGGTAGGCGGGAATCGGGAATCGGGATGTTCTGCTTGTCTCCCTCTCCCCCGGCTTTGCCGGGGGAGAGGGTTGGGGTGAGGGGGGCTTTGCTTCCCGCCTCACGCCATCCAGAAAAATACCGCCGTCATGCGCTTGCTGGCGATGCCGTCCAGCCCCCAGTACGCGCTGGCGCTGTGGATGAGGTTGGCCTTGTACACCAGCAGCCGGTTGCAGCGATGCGCCACGCGCACGTCCTCGGCAAAGGCGTTGGGTTGCACGAAGCGGTTGCCCAGCGCGTCCACCAGGTTGCGGTGCGGCGGCAACACGATGTTGCCGCCCAGTTGGCCATTGGCGAAGCGCTGGCGGAAGAAACTGGTGCCGCAGTGTTCCGGCACGTCCGGGTTGAGATAAAGCACGGCGGCGTAGCGGCACAGGTTCAGTGAATCGGTATGCGGCTTCACCGCGCCTTCCACCGCGCCCACCACCTGCACGCAGTTGTGATTGAGCTTCTGTCCGGCGTCGGTTTCGCCCACCCACAGTTTCTTCGCGCCGATGGCTGCGCGCACCTTGCCCTCGATCAGCGCCAGCTCGTCCTCCGTCAGCGCCGGTATCGCGCGCATGCCCGGCCAGACCTCGCCGGTGGTCGGATAGCCGTATTCCCAGTCGGTCTTGGCCAGACAGCGCTCGCGCACTGCCTCATGCGTGGGCAGCGCATCGTCCAGCACCCAGTAGTCGCGCCCCGGCGTGGGCTTGCGGTAGGGCAGGGGGCGCATCTGGGTGGGCAACAGGCTCATGGCTTCATTCGGCGTTTTGGCGATAGCGGCGAGCTTGCCTTGCCGAAAGACGCAGCGCCAGACGATCGGGCATCAGCTTGAACACGCCCTTGATGAGGCGGTTGACGCGGCCGCTCACATGCACCGCCTCGCCGCGCTCCACCGCGGCGATGCCTTCGGCCACCACCGCCGGCGCCTGCTGCCACAGCGCACCGGGCAACCGGTTCATCAGCGCGCGCGTGCCGGTGACGTCGTGGAATTCCGAGTAGGTGAACCCCGGGCACAGCGCGCACACATGCACGCCGTGGGCGCGGTTCTCCAGCGCCAGGCCTTGCGAGAACTTGATGAGAAAGGCCTTGGCCGGCGCGTACAGCGTATGCCCGGCAGTGCCCGGCACGTGACCGGCCAGCGAGGCCACGTTGACGATGCGGCCGTAGCCGCGCTGGCGCATGCCGGGCAGGAGGCGCCAGGCGAGCTCCAGCGGCGCGTTCACCAGCACCTGCATGAAATCGGCATGAGTGCGCCAGGGATTGGCGTCGAAACGGCCCGGTACGCCATAGCCGGCGTTGTTGATGAGCCAGTCCACCATCAGCCCGCGTTCGGCCAGCGCCGTGCACAGCGCCTGCGGCGCACCCGGGTTGGCCAGGTCGGCCGCCAGCACCGTCATCTGGCCGCCGTGCCGTGCGTGCAGTTCGGTTGCCAGCGCTTCGAGGCGGTCGGTGCGGCGTGCGGTGAGCACCAGGTCATGCCCGCGTGCCGCCAGCGCGTGGGCAAAGGCGGCGCCAATACCGGCGGAGGCGCCGGTGACAAGGCTCAGGGGGCGACTGCGCGACATGGGGTGCTCGCATACGGAAGATGTCGCATCTTGCACATTGCGATGCAGCAATACCAGCCGCCCGGCATTCCGTAAAATCGCGCCTTTGCACGAAACGGACGGAAGCAACCATGCGCAAGAAGCTCGTTGCCGCGAACTGGAAAATGTATGGCAGCCGCGCCATGGCCACCGCCTTGTGCGGCGAGATCGTCGCCGCCGACACCCGCGGCATCGACGTGGTGATCTGCCCGCCGGCCCCGTACCTGGATACCGTGGCGGCAGCCTGCGCCGGCAGCGCCGTCGGCGTGGGCGCGCAGGATCTGAGCGCGCATGAAGCGCCCGGCGCCTATACCGGTGAAGTGGCCGGCGCGATGCTGGCCGACTGCGGCGCGCGCTGGGTGCTGGTGGGCCACTCCGAGCGCCGCCGTTACCACGGCGAAAGCGATGAGCTGGTGGCGCGCAAGTTTCTCGCCGCGCGGGCCAGCGGCCTCGTGCCGGTGCTGTGCCTGGGCGAAACGCTGGCGCAGCGCGAAGCCGGCGAAACCGAAGCGGTGATTGCCAACCAATTGCGTGCGGTGCTTGCGACCGCCGGCATCGCGGCCTTCGAAACGGCCGTGATCGCCTACGAGCCGGTGTGGGCCATCGGCACCGGCCACACCGCCACGCCGGAGCAGGCGCAACAAGTGCACGCCTTCATCCGTAGCCAACTCGAAAAAGAAGATGCTACAATCTCCGGTCTGACCCGGCTGCTTTACGGCGGTAGCGTCAAGGCGGCCAATGCCGCCGAGTTGTTCGCGCAGGCGGACGTGGATGGCGGCTTGATCGGCGGGGCATCGCTGGTGGCAGCCGATTTCCTCGGCATTTGCGCGGCGGCACAATAGTCGATACAGGCCCGATCACGACATGTTTGTCATCTTCAGCGTGTTTTACATTTTGATCGGCGCGGCCATGACCGTGCTGATCCTGCTGCAAAACGGCGAAGGCGCCAGCGCCGGGTCCGGTTTTGGCGGCGGCGCCTCGGCCACGGTGTTCGGCGCGCGTGGCTCGGCCAACTTCCTGACCCGTGCCACCAGTGTGCTCGCCGCCCTGTTCTTCGCGCTGAGCATCGCGATGGGTGTGTACCTGCACCACAACGGCGCGCAGCAGAGCAGCAACGCCGACCTCGGCGTGATGTCCGGCGTAACCACACCGGCCAAGCCGGCGCCGACGGCGGCCGTCCCGGCCAATCCGGAAGTACCCACCGCGCCGGCCGCCGCCAAGCAGAAGGTTCCCGCGGCACCCGCAGCGAGCCAGCAAGGCGAAGTGCCCGCACCACAGCAGCAGCATTAAGCAAGACACCTGCCCAGGTGGCGGAATTGGTAGACGCACTACCTTGAGGTGGTAGCGCCGTAAGGCGTAGGGGTTCGAGTCCCCTCTTGGGCACCATTTGAGCATCACGCAATATCCCGTAACATCACTAAAGCCCTGATTTCAGGGCTTTTTTGTTGCCTTGTGGCCGGAGTGGCGCCCCGTAAGCTCCCCGGCTTACCGTTGAGTTACCGCAATTTTGACGGTAGCTTGGACGGTAACCGGGCGCCCGTCCGGTAACTCGCTGTGAGGTTACCGTCATGCTGACCCCTTCCGCCGTGGCGAACGCCAAGCCGCAAGCCAAGCCGTACAAGCTGGCCGACGAGCGCGGCATGTACCTGCTGGTGAGGCCGGACGGCGCGCGGTGGTGGCGTTTCGACTACCGCCGGCCCGACTCGGGCAAGCGCAACACCCTGAGCCTTGGCACCTATCCGGACGTTTCCCTGCGCAAGGCCCGCGACAAGCGCGACGAGGCCCGCAAGCTGGTGGCTGACGGCACCGACCCCGGCGAGCAACGGCAGGAAGCCAAGGCCGCCAAGATCGAGGCGGCGACCGTGGCAGGGGATACCTTCGAGGCCGTGGCGCGCGAATGGTTGGCACGGCAGGAAGGTGCCGAAGTCACCCTGCGCAAGTCGCAGTGGACGCTGGAAACCTGCCTGTTCGCCGAGATCGGCAGCACTCCATTGACCGCAGTCACCCCCCGCCTGCTGCTGGATGCCCTGCGCAAGGTCGAGGCCACCGGCAAGCTGGAAACCGCCAAGCGCGCACGGATCAAGGCGGGGCAGGTCTTCCGCTGGGCGATCCTTGAAGGCCGCGCCGAGCTAGATCCCACCGCCAGCCTGCGCGGTGCTTTGAAGTCGCCCAAAACCAAACACCACGCCAGCATCACCGACCCTGCACGCATCGGCGAACTGTTGCGCGCCATCGACGGTTTCGCCGGTCAGCCCGTCACGCTCGCCGCGTTGAAGCTGGCGCCGCTGGTATTCGTGCGCCCCGGCGAACTGCGGCAGGCGGAGTGGGCGGAGTTCGATCTTGCCGATGCCATGTGGCGCATCCCTGGCCCGCGCATGAAGATGAAGGCAGCGCACATCGTGCCCTTGTCTGCGCAAGCCGTGGCGATCCTGCGCGAGCTGCAACCACTCACTGGCACCGGGCGCTATGTCTTCCCCGGCCTGCGCAGCGCCAGCCGCCCCATGAGCGAGAACACCGTGAATGCCGCCCTGCGCCGGTTGGGCTATGGCAGCGACGAGATGACCGGTCACGGCTTCCGCAGCATGGCCGCGTCGCGCTTGAACGAAATGGGCTGGAACGCGGACGCCATCGAGCGCCAGCTAGCGCATGCCGAATCGAACAAGGTGCGCGAGGCATACACGCACGCCGCGCAATATCTGGATGAACGCACGCGCATGATGCAGGCGTGGGCCGACTACTTGGACGCCCTGCGCGCCGGCGGCGACGTCGTGCCGTTCCGCCGCAAGGCATAATCGAATCACCACGGCTAGGCCGGCCAGCCGAACGCGGGAAACCTTCACCCGTTGCCGTGGCGTTCCTTTGAAGGCGCGGGAAGGAGCGCGCGATGGCAAGGAAGGTGCAAATAGTTGGAACCGAGCGAGCGTTGAAACATCGTCCGCTTAGTGGCGACGATCTGCTAGACATGTTGTGTGCCGCATCGGAGAGCCGTGCGGCACGCAACGGCTTTACGCAAGCAATGGACATCGTGCACCTTACTTTGCCTAAAGCATTTGCTAAGGATGGCGGCCCGACTATCGATGAGGTGCGCAAGCGCGTTATCGATGAGATCTATGGCCCGCTGCTGGGCGACAACGACTTTTCGGAGTCGGTTCTTAGGGCATGCATTCAGGAGACTTTCAAGCGAGGGCTTTGTGTTGACGTAACGTATGAAGTGGTCGCGTATTGCGTCTTTGCCGTAAGAGCTTATTTCGACGGCGATGAATCGTTGTCGTGGTCATATGCCAGTGATGCCAGCTATTGGGCTGGCGTTGTGATGATGGTGGCGAAGCAACGCGGATTGCCTGCGCCCGCTGTAATCAGAAAGCAACTAGCAGACCTGCGAAGCTCACAAGCGCGTGCTGCGGCACAGGCCAAGCTAGCCAATGACCCGGTTCAGGCCGCTAAGGCCGAAGCGTTCAAGCTGTGGCAGGAACGCCACGCCGGCAAGCATCCGAAGCTAGGCACGAATGAGCAATTCGCCACCGAGTGCATGCGCCGCTGGCCCGTGCTGACAAGCTCCAAAGTGATATGCGGCTGGTGCACCGCATGGACGAAGGAAGCCAAGGCGAAGCAATCCCAGTCTGCTAGCTGACAGGCCATTGTGCTAGCTCAGTGGCAGCGGCAGCGCGTCATACGATGAGCATTCCTGACAAGCCCCGCGACGTCACGCGGGCACTGTCGAGGATGCTGATATGTCATCAAATAACCCGCTTGCCCCGCAACTTGCGGCCAAGATCGAACCCGGCGACCTGCTGACCGAGCAGGAAGCCGCCGCCACCCTGAATTGCGCCATCCGCACCCTGCGGAACTGGCGCGCCCTGCGCAAAGGCCCGCGCTTCCACAAGATCGGCGCCCGTCTGGTGCGTTATCGCCGCGCCGACCTGTTGGCGTTCATCGAGTGCGAAGGGGACGCGGCATGACGCGCCCGTCATTCGCCCGCCTTGCCGATGCGCTGCTGGTGGCGGCGATCCACACCATCGCGTGCGCGCTTGCCGTGCCATTGCTGGCGCTGGATGGCGTGCAGCGCGTGCGCCGCTGGCTGGGGGTGAAGCCATGAACCGGCACCCCGGAAACGAAAAGCCCCGCGTGCGAGGCGGGGCCGGGATCGAGCGCAAGGGTAGTCGGGAATATCTCAACCACGCGGGCGCATTGTACGGCGACAGCCGCGCCAGCGCCTACCTGCCGATGGACTGGCGCCAGCGCCTGCCGAACCCCGCCAGCTACTACGCGCAGCACGTTGCCAAGCTGGGCAGCGCGAACCCGAAGGGCTGGGCGCAGGGGCTGTGCCCCTTCCATGAGGATCATTCCCCGTCCCTGGGCGTCCACGTTGCCGACGGTGGCGCCTACAGGTGCATGGCCTGCGGTGCGAAGGGCCGCGACGTGGTGGCGTTCCACATGGCACGCACCGGCTACGGCTTCAAGGAAGCGGTGCGCGACCTGATCGGCTTGGAGGCGCGCGCATGAACGCGGTCATCCAAGAATCACCGCAACAAGCTGCCCGCCGGCTGGCGCAAGCCGTGGTGCGCGGCGCGTTCACGCCGGAAGGCCTGCACGAATACCAGCACGCGGACGGCACGCCGGCATTCTGGCGCTGGCGCGTGCGCAAGGCCGACGGCAAGAAGGAAATGCGCGCCATGAGCTGGAACGGAACCGCCTACGTGCCGGAAGAACCGAAAGCGCCAGCGGCGGGAAAGCTGCTGTATCGCCTGCCCGAACTGCTGGCCGCCGATCCTGCGCAACCCGTGTGGATCGTCGAGGGCGAGAAAAAGGTGGAAGCGCTGCACAAGCTGGGCATGGCCGCCACCACGTCCGGTAGCTGCACCAGCGCCAGCGGTGCGGACTGGACGCCACTGCAAGGCCGGCATTGCGTGCTGTGGCCCGACCACGACGCACCCGGCGACAAGTACATGCGCGAAGTCGCGGCCAAGCTGCACGCCATCGGCTGCACCGTGGAGCGAATCGACGTTGCCACCCTGAGCCTGCCCGAGAAAGGCGACGTGGTGGACTGGCTGGCGCAGCATCCGAACGCCACGGCGGATGACGTGCTGGCGCTGCCTGCTATCAGGGCGGAACAGGCACCAGCGTCAGCGGCGGAAGCCTGCGCACCCGAACCGCTACGCCGTCCGCTGTCGCCGCCGCAGGAATACCCCATCGACGCCCTGGGCGCGGTGCTGGGCAATGCCGCTAGGCGCATTCACGCGGTTGTACAGGCGCCAGCCGGCCTATGCGGCCAATCGGTACTCGCTGCCGCATCGCTGGCGGTGCAAGCGCATGCGGACGTGAGCTTGTCCGGCAGTGTCGAGCCTTTGAGCTTGTGGCACGTCACCATCGCCGAGAGTGGCGAGCGCAAAAGTGCCGCCGACAAGTGGGCACTCAAGGCACACGACGAACACGAAAAGGCGCGGCTTGCCGAGTGGAGGAACGCGAAGGCCGCGCACGACATCGACGTGTCCGCCTACAACGCCGCCGCGCGCAATGCCGAAAGGGGCAAGGACGTCGCCGTCATCCGCAGCGCACTGGACGCGCTGGGCGCCCCGCCAGAGGCGCCGCTGCTGCCGTACCTGCTGGTGAGCGAGCCGACGATGGAGGGCTTGCACAAGGCGTATCAGGCCGGGCAGCCGAGCATCGGGCTATTCAACGACGATGCGGGCGATTTTCTGGGCGGCCACGCGATGAACAAGGACAACCGCACGAAGTCCGCCGCGAGTTTCTCGAAGCTTTGGGATGCCGGCCGATTCGACCGCGTGCGGGCTGGCGACGGCGCGGGCAAATACTACGGGCGCCGGCTGGCGCTGCACTTGATGGTGCAGCCGATCATCGCGGAAGGCGTGCTAAGCGATGACGTTCTGACCGGGCAAGGCTTCCTTGCGCGCTGCCTGCTGGCGTGGCCGCAGTCTGCCATCGGCACCCGCGAATATCAGGATATCGACCTGTCCCGCGATGCCGACCTGCTGCACTACTGGCAGCGCATGCGCGACCTGCTGGCGGCGGCGCCGATCATGGCGCCGGGCACTCGCAACGAACTGCAACCGCGCGTGCTGGCGCTGGCACCAGACGCTATGGCGCTATGGATCAAGGTCAAGGACGCCATCGAGGCGGCGATGCTGGGTGCGTACGCCGGCATTCATGCCTGGGCGAGCAAGGGCGGTTCGCAGGTGGCGCGGATCGCGGGCGTGTTGACGCTGGTGGACGATCCGACCGCGGGCGTGATCCAGTGCGACGCCATCGAGCGTGCCGCCAAGTTGACCATGTACCACCTAGACGAAGCGGCGCGGATCGTGGGCACTGCCAGCGTGCCGGCGCCGGTACGGCATGCCGAACTGCTGCGCGACTGGTGCAGGGAAACTGGGCGCACCTTCCTGTATTCCAGCGACGCGCTGACCAAAGGCCCGAACGTCATACGCACAAAGGATGCTTTTGAGGCGGCTATGGAACGGTTAGAGGCGGCAGGCTGGGCCGAGTGGATCGAAGGCGGCGCGGTACTGGACGGCAAGCGCCGGGCGAAGGTCTGGCGGATGCGGGAGGGCGAAGCATGAACGTACTGGTCGAATTGCAGAAACGCGCACGCACCGTTGCTAATCCCGCTAATTCCGCTAATCCGGCAAGGTTGAGGCTGGCCGATTCGCAGGATTCGCAGGATTCGCAAGGGGTGAAGGTTGAAACTGCACTTTGCCTCGCACCAGCCGGCGACCCTGCTGTGAGGGTGCTACGCGTCCGCCTGCTGGAACTAGCCGACCACCTGGGCATCGACGGCACCCACGTTCACCGCATCCCTAGTGCCGACCTGACCCTATGGACTGCCATCCCTGACGGCTCGCTGCGCGCGTTCCTGCTGGCGCTGGATGACACCGCCACGCGGCAGGCCGGCAAGGTGCCGGCAGGCGACACGGCAGCGATCCACTGCGCGCGGTGCGGCCCGGTCTACGTTCACCCGAGCATTGCCGCCGTGCTGCCCGTGGTGGACGGCTGGCCGCGTGCGCTGGGCTGCCCGTGGTGCGCGATCCGCAAGGCCGGTGGCTATATACCGCGTCCGCGCGTCACCTGCGAAACCTGCGCCAGCTATCGGCCCGACACGATCAATCCACCGGCAGGCGTGGGCGACTGCGCCAGCGGCCACGGCATGCACTACCCGATGCAGCGGCATGGCTGCGGCGACCACAACCCGAGGGCGACACCATGACCGTCAAGTCAAAGAAGGCCAAACCCGAGCCGCCGAAATCCAACACGTTGAAGGTTCAAAGCGAACCGGGCGAATCACGCGAGGCGATGAATGCGAGGCTGGCCGTTGAACCGTGCATGGCGGCTGCCTGTGTGTCTGCTACCTTCGCGCGAACCTTCGGAGATATCGACCTGGCCGAACTGCACGGCGCCATTTTGGACAAGACGAAGCGCGTCCATGACGGCAACCTGCGCGAGGTGGAATCCACACTCACGGCGCAGGCCGTGGCGTTGAATAGCATCTTCACGGACATGGCGCGCAGGGCGGCGATGAACGCGGGCGAATACTTGGGCGCCGCCGAGACGTACTTGAAGCTGGCGCTACGGGCGCAAAGCCAGTGCCGCGCCACGCTGGAAACGCTGGCGGCGATCAAGAACCCGCCCGTGGTGTTCGCCAAGCAGGCCAACATCGCGCACGGACACCAGCAAGTGAACAACGGCACGCCGGTCGCGCCCGCGCGAGAAACCGAAAAGCCGCAGACCGAACTTTTGGAGCACGATCATGGCGAATGGCTGGACACCCGAGCGGCGAGCGCGGCAGGCCGAAGCAATCCGGCGCTGGCAGCCGTGGAAGCAATCCACCGGCCCACGCACAAAGGCGGGCAAGGCCAGCGCCAGCCGTAACGGATGGAAGGGCTGCACACGCCCGATGCTGCGCCAGCTTGCGAAAGAACTACGCGCGCAGCGGGAATGGCTGGACGAGGTGGAAGGCTGACCAATCGTCCGCGCATCGTGTTTGCGAAACAAACCCCATGGAAGGCGCCCATATCGCGCGCGAGGGCGCTCGGGCATCGGCTCGCGCCTGACTATCCGGACAGCCTGCCGCTATGTATCCTAGTGGATACACTCAACGCATGCCCTATACCGTCATGCAAACCGAGGCATTCGCGACAAGGCATCGCAGCGGCGCGACATACGCCACGCCCAGCAACTGGCGAAGGAGGCATAACATGAACGCAAAACTGCAACCCTTCGACATGGCCGACCTGCTGGAAAGCGAGGCGGCGGTTGCCGAATACCTGTCGCAAGTGCTGGCCGATGGCGATACCGACGAACTGCTGCGCGCACTGGGGCACGTCGCCAAGGCGCGCGGCATCGCCGAGATTGCCGAGGCGTCGGGCTTGGGACGTGAAAGCCTGTACAAGGCGCTGCGCCCCGGCGCGAAGCCACGTTTCGAGACACTGGCGAAGGTCTGCCACGCGGTGGGCGTGAAGCTGGTGGCCGTTCCTGTCTGAAAGCTGCCGGCGCTGAGTGTCGCGTACGGAAAGCGGTAACTTTGACGGTAGATTTAAAGTAGAGGCCTCGCAATCCTTGCCAATGCTGGCTTTTCGATGCCCCTCTTGGCACCATTACATAGTCCGGCAACGCCCAGTACGGGCCAAGAAGACTAGAGAAACCCGCCACTCAGGCGGGTTTTTTTTATTGTCTGATTATCCAATAGTGCCCGGGGCATCCGTTGTAATCCGGTATCTGGTGAGGCGCGGTGGCGTTTGACACCCCTACGATGTTTGCGGATGCCCCCAAGCTCACTGATATCGCCATACGCAAGGTCAGGCCCGTCGACAGGTCACCGCGACTATTCCGATGGAGGTGGCCTGTACCTGAAAGTCTCGCCAGCCAGCGGCAAACTGTGGCGACCCAGGTGCCGTTTCGGTGGCAGCAGTCTCAGGCTTTACTCAGACAGTGCTCGACGCGCTCGCCCAGAACTATTGATGAGCCCCCCCCCCGAAACCCTGCGACCAATGACCCGCGACGTTTCTACTGGAATCCGGATTGCAACGGATGCCCCCGGACAGCATTGGACAAGAAAAAGGCCGGGATCCTTGATTTCTCGTGGATTTCCGGCCTTTATTGGATGCCGTTGGACGGCTTGTTGGTGGAGGTGGCGGGAGTCGAACCCGCGTCCGAAGGCGCTCAATGCCCGGATCTACATGCTTAGCTCACCGTTCGATCTCGTTTCGCGACAAGCACGGTGGACAAAGCGCACCGCGAAACCAGCCTGATTGATTTAGCCTAGAACCGCCAGGCGGCAGCGTTCGGCGATCTCATGATAATGACCCTACACCGACGAGCATGAGCACAAGTGGGTTCGGGGCTTACGCCTTAAGCGGCGAGAGCGTAGTTGTCGTCGTTGGCAACTATGAGTTTGCTGCTGGATTAACGAGGAAAGCTGCCCCCTCGGCATGCACCAAGCCATCTCACTACCCCCGTCGAAGCCAGTACACCCCCGGGGAAACTCGATTGGCTGCGGGAGTATATGGGGACGCCACCATGGGTATCAATGCCGTGCGTGCGATGGCAGCCACGGCTTGGTGCTGGTGAAGAATCCGGACGTCGGCGTGAGGGCGTCGCCGGGCGACGCCTGGTCAGCTGCGCCGCGTGAAAACCAAAGCGCCTGGTGCACCCAATATGCGGGCTGCGGCATTCGCGGCATGGCATCGAACGGGGTTGGCGAGTTGTGGCACGTTGCGCCTGGGGTGACCACCGAACCAGGCGGTTTCCCCGGCTGGCGTGGTTCTGGAGAAGCCTGGCACGGGGGCATCTGCTAACCTTGACGACTGCCGTCGCCATGGCGCGGCGCTCCCCAGTCAGCAGAGGTTTTCATGGCGCTTACCCCGGCCCGCACCATGCCCGGCGTGCTTGAGCTGTTGCCGCTCGACCAGATCGCCTTCCAGCGCATGCTGGATACCATTCGCCGCAACTACGAACGCTTCGGTTTCCTGCCGGTGGAGACGCCGGTGATCGAGTACTCCGACGTGCTGCTCACCAAGAGCGGCGGCGAGACCGAGCGGCAGGTGTATTTCGTGCAGTCCACCGGCGCGCTAGCAAGCGCTGACGATCAAATAGAAAAGCTGATTTCTCTAGCCAGTAATACAAAAACGGAGCCCAAGTCCCCTATTGAGGAACTGGTTCGACGGGCATACCCAACACCCGAGCTGGCGCTGCGCTTCGACCTCACCGTGCCGCTGGCGCGCTACGTGGCCGAGCACGAGCGCGAGCTGGGCTTTCCGTTCCGCCGCTACCAGATGCAGAAGGTGTATCGCGGCGAGCGCGCGCAGCGCGGCCGCTTTCGCGAGTTCTACCAGTGCGACATCGACGTGATCGGCAAGGATGCGCTGTCGATCCGCTACGACGCCGAGCTGCCGGCGGTGATCTACAGCGTGTTCCGCGAGCTGGACATCGGCGCCTTCACCATCCAGCTCAACAACCGCAAGCTGATGCGCGGCTATTTCGAGAGCCTCGGCATCGCCGACGGTGAGCAGCAGATGCTGGTGCTGCGCGAGGTGGACAAGCTGGACAAGCGCGGCGCCGATTACGTGCGCGACACGCTCATCGGTGAGGGCTTCGGGCTGGCGCGCGAAGTGGCCGACAAGATCCTCGCCTTCGTGCAGGTGCGCTCCACGTCGCTGGCCGACGCCTATGCGCAGTTGGACGCGCTGGGCGCGGGCCCGGAGGCGCTGGAGCAGGGCCGCGCCGAGCTGCGCGAGGTGCTGGGCCTGATCCACGCCTTTGGCGTGCCGGAGACGCATTTCGCGCTGAACTTCTCCATCGCGCGCGGGCTCGACTACTACACCGGCACTGTCTACGAGACCACGCTGAACGATCACCCGCAGATCGGCTCGATCTGTTCCGGCGGACGCTACGAGAACCTCGCCAGCCAGTACACCAAGTCGCACCTGCCCGGCGTGGGCATTTCCATCGGCCTCACCCGGCTGTATTGGCAACTGCGCGACGCCGGCCTCATCAACAGCGCGCGCAGCACGGTGGACGTGCTGGTGACCCAGATGGACGAGGCGCAGCTGCCCGCCTATCTGGCCATCGCGGGCGAGCTGCGCGCCGCTGGCATCGCCACCGAGGTGGTGCTGGAAGCGGGCAAGCTGGGCAAGCAGTTCAAGTACGCCGACCGCGCTGGTATCCGCTTCGCCGTGGTGCTGGGTGAGGATGAGCTGGCCAAGGGCACGGTAACGGTGAAGGACCTGACGCGCGGCGACCAGTTCGAGGTGGCGCGCGCCGAACTGGTGAAGACGCTGCGGGTGGAGCTGGAGCAGGCCGCAGCGATGGGTTGATGGATGCGTGTCGCGGCTGAAGTCGCTCCTGCGGCGCGGTGCCTGTGGGAGCGGCTGCAGCCGCGATCGGTTTTGGTGACGTGGCCCATGGCCCGCTGGAGCATTTGTGAGCAAGACCATTTTTCTCGACGGCAGCAACCTGACCCGCGCGCAGCTGGTGGCGGTGGCCCGTGACGGTGCGAACGTGGCGCTGGATGCGAAGCAGCTGCAGCGCGTGCAGCGCGCGGCGGATTTCCTCGCCGACAAGGTCAACTGCGGCGAGCCAACCTATGGCGTCACCACCGGTTTTGGCAGCAATGCCGACAAGCTCCTGGGCGCGCACCGCGTGCGCGACGAGTTGCCGGGCAGCCGCGCGGAGACGCCGGAAGGCACCCTGCTGGAAGAGCTGCAGCACAACCTCATCACCACCCACGCGGTGTGCGTGGGCAAACCCTTCGGCGCCGACGTGGTACGCGCCATGCTGTGCATCCGTATCAACACCTTGATGCGCGGGCACTCCGGTATCCGCGTGCAGACGCTGGAAGCGCTCACCGCGATGCTCAACGCCGGCGTGGTGCCGGTGGTGCCGGAGAAGGGTTCGGTGGGCGCCAGCGGCGATCTCGCGCCGCTCTCGCACCTGGCCATCGTGCTCTTGGGTGGCGGCGAAGCGTTCTATGCCGGCGAGCGCCTGCCGGGCGGCGAGGCGCTCAAGCGCGCTGGCCTCGCGCCGGTGCGACTGTCGTTCAAGGAAGGCCTCGCGCTCAACAATGGCACGGCGCAGATGCTGGCCACCGGTACGCTGGCGCTGCACGATCTCGAACGCCTGCTCGACACCGCCGACCTCGCCGCGGCGATGACACTGGACGCTTTCGCCGGGCGCAGCGGGGCGCTCCGCCCCGAAGTGCACGCCTTGCGCCCGCATCCGGGGCAGGTCGCGGTGGCCGCGCATGTGCGCGAACTGCTGCAAGGCTCGACCCTGGTCGACATTCCCTACCACCTGGTGCCGCGCTTCAAGTCGTGGAGTGCCGAGGCGTGGAGCGAGGCCGACGACCAGGCGCTCAGCTTCGACATTGGCTGGGACTGGGTGCCGGCCAACCAGCGCCACGGCCGTGAGGCCTTCTATGCGCGCTTCCTGCCGTTCAAGGGTGGCAAGAAGCACCAGCCGCAGGACGCCTATTGCCTGCGCTGCATGCCGCAGGTGCACGGCGCGGTGCGCGACGCCTGGGCGCAGGCCTGCCGCGTGTTCGACGTCGAACTCAACGCGGTCACCGACAACCCGCTGATCTTCCCCGATGCGGAGGGCGCGCAGTTCATCGAGGAGCAGGTGATCTCCGCCGGCCACTTCCACGGCATGCCGCTGGCGCTGGCGATGAGCTACGTGAAGGCGGCGCTGCCGGTGTTGGCCTCGATCAGCGAGCGGCGACTCAACAAGCTGGTCGACCCGGCCAACAACGACGGCCTGCCGGCTTTCCTCACTGGCAACGAGGACGGCACCGATTCCGGCTTCATGATCGTGCAGTACACCGCCGCGGCCCTGGTCAACGACCTCGCCACCCGCGCGCACCCGGCCAGTGTCTACTCGGTGCCGACCAGCGCGAACGCCGAGGACCACGTCTCGATGGGCGCCAACGAGGCGCGCCACGTGCTGGAGATGATGGAGGACGTCGGTTACGTCATCGCGCTGGAGCTGTATACCGCCGCGCAGGCGCTGGACTACCGCCAGGAAATGCTCAACGCTGCGCGCCGCCTCGCCCAGCGCGGTGGCTGGCAGGCGCTGGCGGCGAAGGTTGCCAATGCGCCGCGTGAAGGCCAGCCGCACCACGCACAATTCGTGGCCGAGGTGCAGCAGCTGGCCGCGGCGCTGACCGGTGCCGAGGATTTCCACGCCGGCGACGACGTGCGCCGTGCCCACGCAACGCTGCGCCAGCGTATCGGTTTCCTGCACCGCGACCGTGCGCTGGATGGCGACGTGCGCACCATCTGCGAACTGCTGCGCCAGGGCGCCTTCCATCCCGGCCACGTCGCCTGAACTTCGGAGCAAACCATGAGCCTGATCCAGACCCCGGTGTCCTATGGTGAGCTGATCGACAAGATCACCATCCTCGAAATCAAGTCGCGGCAGATTGTCGATGCAGCCAAGCTCGCCAATGTGCGCACCGAGCTCGATCTGCTGAACGCCACCTGGGCCGCACACCCGGCCTCGACGACCGACATCGCCGACGAACGCGCGCGTCTCGCCGCCGTCAACGCGGCGCTGTGGGAAATCGAGGACAAGATACGCCTCAAGGAAAAAGCCCAGGCCTTCGATGCCGAGTTCATCGAGCTGGCGCGTTCGGTGTATTTCCAGAACGACGTGCGCGCGGCGGTGAAGCGCGAGATCAACCTCAAGCTGGGTTCGCAGCTGGTGGAAGAGAAGTCTTACCAGGACTATCGCGCGGTGTGATTCTCACGCGTAGGAACCCGCTGGCGGGCGATGCTTTTGCTCTGATGCATCGAAGCAAAAACATCGCCCGCCAGCGGGCTCCTACGATGGCAGTTGCGTGGCCAGCACCGAGGCCTCGAAGCGCTCGATCACGTCGTCGACGCTGATCAGATCCATTACGCCGGGCTTCTCGATCTTCGTGCCCCAGGCCAGTTCGCTGGCCGGCTTGCCAAGGTATTTGCGCGCTGCCGCGTCGTACTTGTCCACGCACCAGCGGCGGTCGGAATAGGGGCCGGAGCGGTTCGGGTTGCTCGCTGCGTGCAGGCCGAGCACGCGGGTGCCGATCGCGTTGGCCATGTGCATCGGGCCGGAGTCGGGCGTCAGCAGCAGCTGCGCGCGACCGAGCAAGGCCAGCAGCTTCTTCAGCGTGTCCTTGCCGGTGAGGTCGAGCGGCGTGTGTTTGCAGTGGGTGAGCACGGCGTCGGCCGCCACGCGCTCGAACGCGGAAGGGCCGCCGACCAGCGCCACGCGCCAGCCGCGGCCGGCGGCGTGATCCATTACTGCGGCGTAGCGCTCCGGCCGCCAGTTGCGCAGCACGTGGCTGGACGTGGGGCTGACCAGCAGGGTTGGCGTGTCGCCGGGCAACTGGTCGACGGCCCACGCCTGCGCTTCGTCGGGAATCGGGAGATCCCAGCGCACGCGGGTCTGTTTCAGCCCCAGCGGTTCGCAGAAGCTGCCGATGGCATCGAGCACATGTTCGCCGCTACGCGCGGGGATACGCTCGTTGATGACCAGGCCATGCAGATCCTTCGCGCGGGCGTGGTCGTAGCCGATGCGGCGCTCGGCTTTGATGCCCAGGCTCAGCAGGTTCGAACGCAGCGCCACCTGCATCTGCAGCAACGCATCGAAACGCTGCCCGCGCAGTGTCGACCACACGTTGCGCATGCCGGCCAGCCCGGCGGCCTTGTCAAAGGTGACGAAGTCCACGCCGGGCAGGTCACCCACCAGCTTGCGCTCCAGCTTGCCCACGATCCACGTGAGCTTGGCCTGTGGCCAGGCGGCTTGCAGCGTGCGCAGCAGCGGCACCACGTGGGTGACGTCGCCAATGGCCGAGGTGCGCAGCAGGCAGATGGAGCGGGGAGGGGACATGTAGAATCGCCGGAAGTTACAAGAGGCACGCCCGCACCGATGCAAGAGCAACTGCGCGAAGATGCCGATGGCGCGATTCTGTTCGACGCCGAGGCCTCGCCACAAGTCGAGGACGACTGGTTCGTGCCGGAATACTGGCGCGAACGCGGCGCGCTGCGCGTGCAGGCGGGCGGGCGCGGCGGGGTGTCGGTGATCGCCACGCCGGTCGGCGAAGGCGTGCTGCGGCATTATCGTCGCGGCGGCATGGTGGCGAAGCTGATGGGCGATCGCTACTGGTGGCGCGGCGCGGACGCCACACGTTGCTTCGCCGAATTCCGTCTGCTGGCCGAGATCGCGCGGCTGGGCCTGCCGGGGCCGGCGCCGATCGCTGCGCGCTATCGCCGGCACGGTCTGTACTACAGCGCCGACCTCATCACGCGTCGCATCGCCGATGCGTCAACCCTGGCCGAACGCCTGGCTGCCGGCCGGTTCGACGTCGAGCTGGCGCGCGAGGTGGGCGCGCTGGTGGCGCGTTTCCATCGTGCCGGCATCTGGCATGCGGACTTGAACGCGCACAACGTGCTGGTGGCGCCGGGCGCGCTGTACCTGATCGACTTCGATCGCGGTCGCCTGCGCGCGCCAGATCCAGGTTGGCGGCAGGCCAACCTCGCGCGCCTGCATCGCTCGCTGGTCAAACTGGGTGCCGCGGCGCAGGGCGAGGCGGCGTTCCGCACCGGTATCTGGACACCTCTCCTCGACGCCTACGAGGCTACGTTCGGCGCATGAACTGGCATCTGCATTTCCTGGGCACCGGCGCGGCTAGCGCAGCGGGCGAACTGGGCTCCTCGGCGGCGGTGCTCGAACGCGACGGCGTGCCGGTGCTGCTGATCGACTGCGGGGCGGATACGCTGGATCGCTACCTCGCTGCCTACGGTGCACCGCCACCCGCGCTCTACATCACCCACACCCACATGGATCACGTGGCAGGGCTGGAAGGCCTGTTCTTCAAGCTGTGGTTCGATGCGCACCTGCGCGGCACCACGCGCTTGTTCGCGCAGGCTGCGCTGGTTCCCTGGCTGCAGACGCGGGTGGCCGACTACCCCGGCGCACTGGCCGAAGGCGGGGTGAACTTCTGGGAGGCGTTCCGACTGGTGCCGTGCACGCGCGGCTTCTGGCTGGACGGTCAGTGGTTCGACGTGTTCGCCACCCGGCATCACCGGCCCAACACCTCCTTCGGGCTCGCGCTTGCCGGCAGCTTCGTCTACACCGGCGACACCCGGCCTATCCCCGAGGCACTGGCGCTGCACGCCGCACACGGCGAACTGATCGCGCATGACTGCGGCCTGGTCGGCAATCCCTCGCACACCGGCATCGACGACATCGAGCGCGAGTACGATGCCGCGCTGCGCGCCCGGTTTGCGCTCTACCACTACGGCAGCGTCGCCGACGGTGCCGCGCTGGCTGCACGCGGCTGCCGGGTGGCCGTGGCCGGCGAACGGCTCGCGCTGGGCGCGCCATTGCCGCCGTCGGTCAACGCTGGTTGAGCTTGTCAGCCAGCCTTCCCGCCGCTATCCTTCCGCCTCTTCACCCGCTGGAGTTTAGCGGGAGGGAAGGCGCGGAGAGGTGTCCGAGTGGTTGAAGGAGCACGCCTGGAAAGTGTGTATACGGCTTATCCCCGTATCGCGGGTTCGAATCCCGCCCTCTCCGCCAATCAGTCTGAAGTGAGTCACGGCAACAGGTCGTGCAGCGTTCATGGTGGCCCCGTCGGTCCCCCCGCGACGATAGTCCGCAAACTCCGCCAGGTCCGGAAGGAAGCAACGGTAGTGGATGATTCGGGTGCCGGGGTGTGGCTGGCGGGGCTACCGCCATTTCGGGGCGCGCTTTACTGACTTGTCTTCGCCGACTTGGCACAATCAGGCTTTGCCCCCACGTTGGTAGCCATGTCCTATCAAGTTCTCGCCCGCAAATGGCGCCCGCGCAAGTTCGCCGAACTGGTGGGGCAGGAACACGTGGTGCGCGCGCTCACCAATGCGCTCGACACCGGCCGCATGCACCACGCCTACCTGTTCACCGGCACCCGCGGCGTCGGCAAGACCACCATCGCGCGCATCTTCGCCAAGTCGCTGAACTGCGAGCGCGGGCAGTCGGCCGATCCCTGCGGCGAATGCTCGGTGTGCACGGCGGTGGACGAGGGGCGCTTCGTCGACCTGCTGGAGATCGATGCGGCCAGCAACACCGGCGTGGATGACGTGCGCGAGGTGATCGAGAACGCGCAGTACGCGCCGTCGCGCGGCCGCTTCAAGGTGTACCTGGTCGACGAGGTGCACATGCTCTCCAAGAGCGCGTTCAACGCGCTGCTGAAGACGCTGGAGGAACCGCCGCCGCACGTGAAGTTCCTGCTCGCCACCACCGACCCGCAGAAGCTGCCGGTGACGGTGCTGTCGCGCTGCCTGAAGTTCAACCTGAAGCGCCTCTTGCCCGAGCAGATCAGCGGCCAGATGCGCCACATCCTCGGCGCCGAAGGCATCGCCTTTGAGGAGGCCGCCATCGAGGAGCTGGCGCGCGGCGCCGATGGCTCGTTGCGCGACGGCCTGTCGCTGCTCGACCAGGCGATCGCCTACGGCGGTGGCGCGCTCAAGGCCGACGATGTGCGCACCATGCTGGGCAGCGTGGCACGCGGCCAGGTGCTGGGCGTGCTGGGCGCGCTGGCCGACGGCGACGGCACGCGCCTCATTGCCGAGTGCGCGCAGATCGCCTCGTACTCGCCGGATTTCGGCGGCGTGCTGGACGACCTCGCCGGCGTGCTGCATCGCCTGCAGCTGATCCAGCTGATTCCCGGCTACCGGCTGGACGAGGAAGGCGCCGACGGCGAGGCGCTGCACGCGCTGGCCGCGCGCATCGCGCCGGAGGACGTGCAGCTGTACTACCAGATAGCCCTTACCGGTCGCCGCGACCTGGCCTATGCGCCCGACGCGCGCACCGGCTTCGAGATGGCGCTGCTGCGCATGCTGGCGTTCCGGCCCGGCGATGGCGCGGGGCAGCCGGTGGCCGAGCGGCCTGCCACCACGCCGCGACCTGCACCTGCCGCGGCGCCCGTGCGAACGCCGGCCGCCGCGGCGCCGGTTTACCGGGAACCTGCCGCCGCCGCGCCGGCGGCTGGCGTCCGCGATGAGGTGCTGGCCGCGTCGCGCAGCGTGCCGCGCGATGCCCACGGTATGCCGTCCTGGGAAAGCCTGATCGAGCAAGCCGGCTTGCGCGGCCCGTTCGGCGTACTGGCGCAGAACGCCGTGCTGCGCGAGCGCGACGGCAACACCCTGGTGCTGGCGCTGCAGAGTGCGCACATGAGCATGGCGGTGGAGCCGATGGTGAGCCAGATGGAGGAGCGCCTCAGCCAGGCGCTGGGCGAGCGCATCAAGCTGCGCTTTGTCGGCATCGACAAGGGCGCGGCCGGAGCCACGCCGGCCGCGCGCGCGAGCCAGGCGCGCGACGCGGCGCAGAGCGCCGCCGAGCAAGCCATGGCGAATGATGCGTTCGTGCGGACCATGCAACGCGACTTCGGTGCCCGCGTGGTGCCGCAGTCGGTGAAACCCCTGAACAACCCGTCGTAGCGGAGCAGTGTGATGAGAGGCCAGATCGGTCAGTTGATGCAGCAGGCGCAGCGCATGCAGGAAGACATGAAGCGCGCGCAGGACGAGATCGCCAAGCTGGAGGTCACCGGCAGTGCCGGCGGCGGCCTGGTGAGCGTGACCATGAGCGGCGCGCACGAGGTACGCAAGGTGTCGATCGACCGCCAGACCTTCGCCGACGATCCGGAGATGGCCGAGGATCTGGTCGCCGCCGCGATCAACGACGCGGTGAACAAGGTCGCCCAGGCCAGCAAGGACAAGCTCGGCGGCGTCACCGCCGGGATGAACCTGCCGGCCGGCTTCAAGATGCCGTTCTGAGGAATGCGGGTTCGTTGCAGGAGCCCGCTTGCGGGCGATGCTCCTTCTCTGGAGCTCCAAAGCGGGAGCATCGCCCGCGAGCGGGCTCCTACGGTAAATCGAGACAAGCATGAGCGGTTCCCCCCTTCTCGCCGCCCTCATCGACGCGCTGCGCTGTTTGCCCGGCGTGGGTGGCAAGAGCGCGCAGCGCATGGCCTTCCATCTGCTGGAGCGCGACCGCGAGCGTGGGCTGCAGCTGGCCGAGGTGCTGCGCGAGGCCATGCAGCGCATCGGTCGTTGCGGGCGCTGCCGCAACTTCAGCGAGGAGCCCGTGTGTGGCATCTGCGCCAGCACCAGCCGCGAGCGGCAACTGCTGTGCGTGGTGGAATCACCGGTGGATATGGCCGCCATCGAGCAGGCCACCGGCTATCGCGGGCAGTACTTCGTGCTGCATGGCCGGTTGTCGCCACTGGATGGCCTGGGGCCTGATGAACTGGGTTTGCCGCAGCTCACGGCGCGGCTGGGCGAGGGCGAGGTGGAGGAACTCATCGTCGCCACCAATCCCACCGTGGAAGGCGAGGCCACCGCGCATTACCTCGCGCAGCTCGCTCGCGCCGGCGGCATCAAACCCACGCGGCTGGCGCACGGCGTGCCGCTGGGCGGCGAACTGGAATACGTGGATCGCAGCACGCTGGCGCATGCGTTTGGCGGCCGCCAATTGCTTTAGTCTTGCGATCTTCCTTGGTCGCGAAGATCGGGCGGGCGGCCGTCGGTGGCCGCACTTTCGCTGTGGATTTGCGATCATCCGTGATCGCGAGAATCAAATGGGCAGTTGTCCATGACCGCACTTTCGCTCCAGGTTTGCGATCATCCATGATTGCGAAGATCAAACGGGCGGCCGTCCATGGCCGCACTTTCAAATGGGGGCAACACCGTGGTTGATACCATCTTCAGCAAGATCATCCGGCGCGAGATTCCCGCCGACATCGTTTATGAGGACGACGAGGTATTGGGCTTCCGCGACGTCAACCCGCAGGCGCCGGTGCATGTGTTGTTCATCCCCAAGCAGCCCATCGCCACGCTGGACGCGGCGACGGCTGCCGATGCGCTCCTGCTCGGCCGCCTGCAACTGGCGGCCGCCGACTACGCGCGCCGCGAGGGCTTTGCCGCGCAGGGCTATCGCACCGTGATCAACTGCAACGAGGATGGTGGGCAGACCGTGTTCCATCTGCATGTCCATCTCCTGGCCGGGCGCCGGCTGCACTGGCCGCCAGGTTGAAAGCCACCGTGTCTGCCACGAAAAAGCCGGCCGCGAGGGCCGGCTTTTTCGTGGGCCGATGGCTTACGGCTTGGGCGGTGGCGGCGGCGTGGGCTGCCGCACCACGATCACGCGCGGGCCGCCCCAGTACGGGTAAGGGCCGTAGCCCCACGGCCCCCAGGGACCCCAGAACGGGTCGTAGAAGGCCGGCGGGTAAGGTGTGCTCACGTATACCGGGCGCTTGGGCCACAGGTACACCACGTTGGCTTCCACGCGCGGGTAGGGGTAGTCGTAGTCGCCCACCTTTTGCGTCACCGTGCCGTGGATGGTGCCGGTGACGGTCAGCTCGCGGCCGCGGGCGAAGACCTCGGGGTCGTAGAAACCGCTGTGGCAGGCCACGAAGCGACCCTCGTCGCTGCCGGAGCGGCCCTGTTCGGGGCGAGCCTGGCCATCCAGCGGACGGGCGAGGACGAAGAAGCAGGTCTGCTGCGGGCCGGGTTCGGTCTTGATGATCTCGCCGCCCCAGCGCACCTGGGCGCCGCCGGCGCCGCCCTGCTGCGCCGCCGAGGTGGTGAGGTTGGTATAGCTGCCTTGCAGTGGTTGCGGCATGGTTGCGCAGCCGCCCAGGAGGGCGAGGCTCGCGGCTAGCGCGAGGGGGCGATGCAGGGACATGGCGGTTTCTCCATGGGGAACGAGTAGGGGTGCGGCCCGTTGGCCTCATTTGACCACGCGGCCAACTGGAAAATCCCGCACCGCGCGGGTGAAGGCGCGCAGGGATTCAGTTGGCGGTCGGGCATGGGCATAGCGCAGTTCGATCCAGCATTGCAGCAGTTCGGTCAAGGCCGCACGCCGCGCCGGCAGGGCGCGCACCGCGCGTTGCAGATAATCGCGCGGCCCTTCGCCGCGTTGGCGCGCCACGCCAAGCCGTGCCAGTTTGCGCTCCAACCGGCGCAACGCAGTGCGGGCAAGGTCTTCGGGTGGGCGCCCGCGCCACACCCAGCCGAGCCCGGCCAGCATCGCCAGCGCGCAAGCCGCCGCGAGCAGCCACGTCAGCATGGCGGCGTCAGTGTCGCGAATGCCAAAGGGTTGCAGCAGGCCACGCTGACGCAGCGCGTCGAAGCCATTAACGCCGAGGTTCCACCAGCGGTTGACGATGTCCCAGCGGTTGCGCAGCGATTGCAGCCAGCCGTCCTGATACCACGGTAGCTGGCCGGACACGGCGGCGGCCGCGCCTTGGCTGATGCGCTGCGGGCGCACCGCGGCAGTGGGGTCGATGCGTACCCAGCCGCGGCCGGCCAGCCACACCTCGCCCCAGGCGTGCGCGTCGGCGTTGCGCACCAGGAGGTAATGCCCCAGCGCGTTCCAGTAGCCGCCCTGGTAGCCGGTGACCACGCGGGCCGGGATGCCGGCGGCGCGCATCAGCGCGGTGAAGGCCGAGGCGTAGTGTTCGCAAAAGCCTTCGTGCGTGTCGAACAGGAAGTCGTCCATGGCGTCGCGGCCCAGCGGCGCCGGCGCCAGCGTGTAGCGGAAGCCGCCGTCGTGGAACAGGGTGAGCGCGGCCTGCACGATGGCCGCATCGTCGCTGCCGTATTGCCGGCGCCACGCCTGGCCTTGCGCCAGCGTGCGCGGATTGAAGCCGGCGGGCAGTTGCAGCCAGCGGGCGTGATGGCGACCAAGCTGCGGTTCCAGCCGATAGCGGATGGCCGACGTCAGCGTGTAGTCGTACAAGCTGTTGACGGGCTTGTCGGCAAGCAGCACATGGTCGCGGCGCAGGCGGGCGTCGGTGGGCGCGTCCAGCGGTACGTCCAATGCGGGCAGTACGCGTGTGTGGGTGGGTTCGAGGCTGATGTGGTAACGCAGGGTTTGTCCGGCATCCAGGTGCGCCGGTGCCTGGTTCGCCGTGTCGCTGGCCGTCCAACTGCTGCCGTCGTAATGATCCATCACGTAGGCGCGGAAGTAGCGCTGCGCACGTGGTGGTGGCGGGCCGTCGAAGCTCACCCGCATGGCCGGGCTGTCATCGGTCAGGAGCTGGGTGAAGGCGGAGGGCGTCATGCGGTCGGACAGCCCGGTGCGCGCGTCACCACCGCTGGGCGCGCCCCACAGGGGGGAACTCAGGCGCGGCACCAGCACGAAGGCGGCGATGGCCAGCGGCAGCGCCGCGGCAAGCAGGCCGGCGCCGGGCACGAGCTCGCGCCACAGCGGCGCCGGCACGCGCCGACCCGGTTGCAGCGCACGCAGCGCCGCCAACGGCGGCAACAGGCCCAGCGCCACGGCCAGGGTGTTGACCATGCCCTGGTCGAACAGCAGCGCCGCCATCAGGGTGAAGCCGGCAAAGCTCATGCCGGCGCGGGCATCGCGCCGGGTTTCGGTTTCCAGCAGCTTCAGCACCAGGAGCCCCACGGCCAGCGCGGCGCCGGGCGCTTGGCCGAACAGGTTGCCGTACCAGGCTATGGTGGCAAGCAGCAGCAAGGCCAGCAGCGGCAATTTCAGCCAGGGCGGCGTGCGGGCCGGATGCTGGCGACGCCACCACCAACGCAGCATCAGCACCGGCGCCAGTGCTGCCGTGAGCCACCACGGCAGGTGCGGCGCGTGCAGCGCCAGCACCACGCTGGTGGCGAGCGCCGCCAGATCGAAGCTGCGTCGATCCAGCGAAGCGGCGGCGTCATGGCTCATGGCAGCACCGCCAGCGCGCTCATGCAGCGCGCGTAATGCGCCGCGCCGCCGCCCGCCTCGATGTGCTGGTCGGGCAGGTGCAGGCTGTAGTGACGTCCCTGCGCCTCGGCCTCGCCCAGCCAGCGCGCCAGCCGGGCGATGCGTGCCTCGCGATCCAGGTGGCGCAGTTCCTCCCATGCCAACTGCCAGTTGGCGAGGGGTTCGGGGCGGTCGAAATCCTTCACCAGGAGATCGAGGTGGCGGGCGCTGGCCTTCCAGGCGATGTGTCTGGGGGCATCGCCGCGGCGGTAGTCGCGCAGCGCGGCCAGCTCGTCGCCGGTTTGCGGCTGCAGTTGCTCGCTGGCCCCGCCGGGCTGCAGGGGCGGTGGGCCTGATGGCTCGGGGCGTGGCCACACCAGCACGGCTTGCTGCGGGTGGAGCCAGCTCCAGGCGCGGAACAGGCCCAGCGGCCAACTGCTCCACAGCTTGAATCGCGGCAGCGCCAACCAGCCGCGCCGGTAGGTGGGCAGTGACAGGCGGACTTCGGCGTTGCCGTCCACGGCGAAGGCCAGCGCCAGGCCCGCGCCATCCAGGCGCAACGCATCGCGCGCCCGCGTGGCGGCGAAATCCAGCACCAGCTCAAGCGGTTCGCCGGCGGTGGCGTGGCTGGCGCGGATACCACGCAGGGTGAGTCCGTCCAGCGTGCGAAAGGCTACCAGCATGCTCGCCGCGCTGGCCGCGCCAAGCAGGCAGGTGAGCAGCAAGGCGGCGTTGTTGGCGTAGTTCAGCGCGCCCACCATCATCACGAACAGCAGTGCGCCGAAGCCCAGGCCAAAGGCAGTGGGCAGGATGTAGATGCGGCGGCGATCCAGCGTGATCGGCAGGGATTCCGGCGCGCGCAGGCGGGTGAGCGCGGGCAGCCGACGCTCGGCCAGCGCCACCAGGCGGCGCGGGATCGCGCGCATCAGTCCACCGCCACCTCGGCCAGCAACTGGCTCGCCAGTGCCTCGCCGCTGGCGCCGCGCGCCGGCACCAGCCGATGTGCGGCCAAGGGCACGAACAGCGCCTGCAGGTCTTCGGGCAGGAGATAGGTGCGCCCGTGCAGCAGCGCCCAGGCACGCGCCACCATCAACAGCGCCAGCCCTGCGCGTGGCGACAATCCGGTGCGGATGTCGGCATGCCGGCGACTGGCGGTAAGCAGGGCTTGCAGGTAATCGAGCAGGGCCGGGCTGGCCAGCACGGTCTGTGCCTGCGCACGCAGTGCGAGCAGGGCGGCGCCATCCAGCGTGGGCTGCAACTGGCCCAGCAGTTCGCGGCGATCCGCACCGGTGAGCAGGGCGCGTTCGGCGGCGGGGTCGGGGTAGTCCAGCGACAGGCGCAGCATGAAGCGGTCGAGCTGGGAGTCGGGCAGGGGGAAGGTGCCGGCCAGGTCCAGCGGGTTCTGCGTGGCGACCACGAAGAACGGCTGCGGCAGGGCGCGGGTGGTGCCGTCCACGGTGACCTGGCCCTCGGCCATCGCTTCCAGCAGCGCGCTCTGCGTCTTGGGCGTGGCACGGTTGATCTCGTCGGCCAGCAGCAAGCCGCCGAAGATCGGGCCGGGGTGGAAGCGGAACTGTCCCGTTTCGCGCTCGTACACGCTGACGCCCACGATGTCCGAGGGCAGCAGGTCGCTGGTGAATTGCACGCGTTGGAAATCCAGCGCGAAGCTCGCCGCCAGTGCGTGTGCCAGCGTGGTTTTGCCCACGCCGGGCATGTCTTCCAGCAGCAGGTGGCCGCCGGCGATCAGGCAGGCCAGCGCCAGCTTGACCTGGCGCGGCTTGCCCAGCAGCACGCGATTCAACTGGGCTTCGGTGGCGTCCAGGCGCTGGCGCAGCGCGGCGGCGGGGGGCGTGGTGGCTTGTGGTTGATCCATCATTCCTCGATACGGCAGTTCATGGGCAGGTCGCGGTTGGGCAATTCGGCGCGGCAGTGCCAGCTTGGCGCGCTACCGCTGCCGGTGTCCATGGTCAGCCAGAGGCGCTTGCCGTCCAGCGCGCGCTGGCCCGGCACGCGCAGGGTGAGCTCGATCGCGCAGTCACCGCCGTTCTTCATGGCGCCGGTGCGGATCGAACCCAGCACCGTGCTGGCGTAGTCCTCGGGGGCGCGGATGCCGGCCTCGCCGTTGCGCGGGCATTGCCGGTTAGCCTGCCAGGCCCCGGCGATCAGCGGTTCCAGCGGTTGCGCCTGGGCGATGGCCGTCGTGACCTGCGCGCGCGTCAGGTAGCCCTGGTAGGCGGGGATGGCGATGGCGGCGAGGATGGCGATGATCGGCACGATGGCGAACGCGGCCACCAGCAGCAGGATCAGGCAGCCGGAGGTCTGGCGGTTTTGCCGCTGCGGCTGGTCGGTATAGGCCCAGCGATCCACCACCAGGGTGCCGGCCACCATGTCGTGCAGCGCCTGCTTGCGCTCGGTGAAGGCGGCCATCAGGAAGCCGATGTCCATGGTGAGGTGGGAGAGCGCGGCGGCGAACCAGCGGCCGATAGCATGCTTCCAGCTGATGCGGCGTCCATCCAGATCGGTGACCTTGATGCCCAGCGCGCGCTTGCCCAGCGTGGCCTGGTGCACGGAGCTTTCCTGCAGCGAGTAGTACAGCAGCGCCAGGCCGAAGATGAGCGGGTAAATCAGCAGGAACCAGGCGGCGACGGCGGGGTTGGGTTCGTGGCCGTGCCCCAGCACGGACAGGCCGATGGCCATGGCCAGCACGAAAATCAGCACGAAGCTGATCGCGCCAAGCACGAGACCGTCGAGCAGCAGTGCCGCCCAGCGGCGGATGAAGCCGGCGTAGACCACGTCGGTGGGGATCGGCGCCCGCGGTGGCGTGCGAAAGGGCGGCGGTGGAGGCGGCGTTGTCGGGACGGCTGGCGCGGCCGGTGGCGCCAGCTCGGCCATCAGGCTGGCGAGCGGTTGCCACTGCGCCAGGCCGTCGCGCCACACCAGCGTGTCCGGCGGCAGGTGGTCGCGTTCGATCACGCGGAGGAATTCCTCGCGCGACAGCGGCCCCGACTGGCGGCCGTGCTGGTCTCCGTAATACCACTGCGTCTGCGTTTCCATGCAAGCTCTCTTGGAGGATGTCGGGAAAGCGCCTCCCTGCGCTTTTTCAACGCGCCAAGCCCGACGGGCTCGGTTCCGCCGATATGGCCACTGCGGGCTTGGTCGGCGAGCGATCCATCCATGGATCGCGCTGACGGGCTGTGTCTCGACGGCCGGCCAGGTTGAGCTTGCAGAGTAACGGCAGGCGCTGTCGCCGGCTACGGCATGGCGATGCCGGCCTCGCGCAGGAGCCGGGCGAGCGCGATCAGCGGCAGGCCGATCAGGGCGCTGGGGTCGTCGTTCTCGATGCGCTCGAACAGGCTGATGCCCAGGCCTTCGCACTTGAAGCTGCCCGCGCAATCCAGCGGCAGCTCGCGCGCCACGTAGCGTGCGATCTCGGCGGCGCCCAGGGCGCGGAAGTGCACCCGGGTGTGATCCACGTGCAACTGTTCGCGGCCGCTGCGGGTGTCGAGCAGGCACAGGCCGGTGTGGAAGTGCACCACGCGGCCCGCGCTGGCAGCGAGCTGGGCGCAGGCGTGGGCGACGCTGCCGGGCTTGTCGAGGATCGCGCCGTCCAGCACGGCTACCTGGTCGGAGCCGATCACCAGCGCGTTGTCCAGCGGCGCGGCCACGGCGGCGGCCTTGGCGGCGGCCAGTCGCGCGGCACGCGCCGCTGGCGCCTCGCCCGGCAGGGCAGCCTCGTCGGTGCCGGGGGCGCATTGTTCGAAATCGGCCAGCAGTCGGCGCAGCAGCTCGGCGCGGTAGCGCGAGGTGGAGGCCAGTACGATGCGTGGTGGGGTGATGTGGGTCGTCATTCGGCGTCGCGGTGGATGTGGTCGCGCATCGCGCTGTCCAGATCATGCTGGGCGGCGGCGAGCGCCTGCAGCAGCGGTTGCAGGCGCTCGCGGCTGGCGCGCATCGCAGCGGCGGTTTCGTCCAGTTCCCGCTGGCTGGCGCGGGCGGCATGGTCGCGAATCCAGATGCGCTGGCGCAGCAGGGCTTGCAGGCCGGCATCCACCGCGTGCTTCGCGTCGTGCTCGCTGGCGGCGGGGGTGTCGGGGTTGATCGTCATGACCGCGTGCGCCTGGGCCAGCTCGGCCCGGCAGCTCTTGAGATCGGCTTCCAGCCGGTCGGCCAAGTCAAGCAATTGCTGCAGAGCCGCCGCGCGATGGTTCTGCCAGCGCCTGGAGGTCAGCGCCCACAGTGCCGAAACGACGGTCACCACCACCGCCAGCACGCCGAGCATCAGGGAAAGGTTCACGCGAGCGGCTCGCCGGAGGACAGGCGCGCAGTCTGCCGCAAATGCGGCGGATCAGGCAAAATGGCTGGCGTGACGGTGTAAGCGCTTGATCCCATGGTTGACTTGAATGGTCTGGCTGCCTACCATTCACCGATTATGTCCGTGACACTGCCAGAGTCCGTGGACGCATGGCGCATGGTGTCGGCGCGGCGTTCGTTCGAAGGGTCGCTCCCCGTGGCCATGCTCCCGCGCCTGTGCAGTGCACTGGCCGGCAGCGAGGGCATGGTGAGTTACCGGTTGGATTTCGGCCGTGACGCGCTGGGTACGGATTACGTGGAGGTGCATGCGCAGGCGCCGCTGACGTTGCTCTGTCAGCGTACGCTGGAGCCCTTCGCGCTGCCGGTCACGGTGGATAACCGCCTCGGACTGATCCGCAAGGAACGGGACGAGGCAGGCTTGCCCCCGGGTTGCGAGCCGTTGCTGGTGGCCGAGGATGGTCGCCTGGCGCCAGCGGACGTGATCGAGGACGAGCTGCTGCTGGCCTTGCCGCTGGTGCCGATGAATCCGGACAGCCACCTGCCCGATGCGGTCGTTGGCGGCGACGAGGAAGGCGAGGACGCCGCGCCACAGGACAATCCGTTCGCGGTGCTCCGCGAGCTGAAGAAGTAAACCCGGTCGTCGCCGTGTGGCGACGATCTCGTAGAAATCGAACATCTGGTTCAGTTGGAGAAGACCATGGCCGTTGCCAAGAGCCGCCGTACCCCGTCCACCCGCGGCATGCGTCGCGCCCACGACAAGCTGAAGACCGTGCAGCTGTCCACCGACCCGACCAGTGGTGAGGTGCATCTGCGCCACCACGTCACCGCCGACGGTTACTACCGCGGCAAGAAGGTCATCGAAACCAAGGGTGCCGTATCGATCGACGACTGATTGCCTGCGGGGTCGCTGCTTGACCCGCGGGACGCACTACGCAAAACGGCGCGGCAACGCGCCGTTTTGCGTGCACGGTTGCACGAACGCTTGCGCATGTGTCGCGCGCGGCGTTCAATGCACGGTTTAGGTTTGTCGGAAAGCGCCATGGCCTCGATCTACTCCCGCATCCTCGCCACCGGCAGCGCGCTGCCCGAGCGCGTGGTCACGAACGCCGACCTGGAGAAGCTCGTCGACACCAGCGACGAATGGATTCGCACGCGCACCGGCATCCGCCAGCGGCACATCGCCGCCGACGGGCAGACCACCGGCGACCTGGCCTTGCTCGCCGCGCAGCGCGCGCTGGAGGCGGCCGGGGTGAAGGCGTCGGAGCTGGATCTGATCGTGCTGGGCACCACCACGCCCGACATCATCTTCCCGTCCACCGCCTGCCTGGTGCAGGCGCGCCTCGGCGCCAACGGCTGTGCCGCGTTCGACGTCAACGCCGCCTGCTCGGGCTTCATGTACGCGCTGGGCATCGCCGACAAGTTCGTCAAGAGCGGGCAGGCGAAGAAGGCGCTGGTGATCGGTGCCGAAACGCTCACGCGCATGATCGACTGGAACGAACGCGAAACCTGCGTGCTGTTCGGCGACGGCGCCGGCGCCGTGGTGCTGGGTGCCGCCAGCGAGCCGGGCATCCACGCCACCTGCCTGCACGCCGACGGCGGCTACAAGGAGCTGCTGTGGAATCCAGTGGGCGTTTCCAGCGGTTTCACTGACGAGCCCAACCACGGCGTGCGCATCAAGATGGCAGGCCGCGAGGTGTTCAAGGTCGCGGTGAAGACGCTCGACGCGCTGGTCGAGGAGACCCTGCAGGCCGCCGGCATGCATGCGGCCCAGATCGATTGGCTGATCCCGCACCAGGCCAACCTGCGCATTATCGAGGCCACCGCCAAGCGGCTGGAGATGCCGATGGAGCGCGTCATCGTCACCGTCGACCAGCACGCCAACACCTCCTCCGGCTCGGTGCCGCTCGCGCTGGATCACGCCGTGCGCTCGGGCAAGGTGCAGCGTGGACAGAACCTACTGCTGGAAGCCTTCGGCGGCGGTTTTACTTGGGCCTCGGCGCTGCTGCGGTTTTAAAAGCCGGCATTCGGACAGCGCCGCAGGATGCCGGGTCGAACATCGGCGACGCCGATGGCCCGCGGGGCAAGCCGCGGAAGCAACACTCATTCGGGGCACGGGATGTGGAGCCCGGAGTCCGGGATTCGGAAGAGCCGCGCCGCCAGATACTCCTTCTCCCGCGGCTTTGCCGGGAGAGGGTCGGGGTGAGGGGCTTCGTGTTTTGAGCAGGAGACATTGCATGAGCACCACCCATTCCAATCTCGCCTTCGTTTTTCCGGGCCAGGGTTCGCAGTCGGTCGGCATGCTGGCCGAGCTGGCCGCCGCGCATGCGGAAGTGAAGCCGACTTTCGACGAAGCCTCGCAGGGTGCGGGCGTCGACCTGTGGGAGATTTCCCAGCAGGGGCCGGAGGAGCGCCTGAACAGCACCGAGAACACCCAGCCTGCACTGCTCGCGGCCAGCGTGGCGGTGTGGCGTGTGTGGGGCAAGCTCGGCGGCGCACAGCCGGCGCAACTGGCGGGCCACAGCCTGGGCGAATACAGCGCGCTGGTGTGCGCCGGTGCCCTGTCGCTGCATGACGCCGCCGCGCTGGTGGCTGAGCGGGGCCGCCTGATGCAGGCGGCGGTGCCGGCGGGCGTGGGCGCGATGGCGGCCATCCTCGGCGGCGACGACGCGCAGATCGCGCAGGTCTGCGACGAGGTCGCGCAAGGCCAGGTGGTGGCGCCCGCCAATTTCAATTCGCCCGGTCAACTGGTGATCGCCGGCAATGCCGAGGCAGTGGATCGCGCGCTGGCCAGGCTCGCCGAACTGGGCGTCAAGAAGGCCGTCAGGCTGGCCGTGTCGGTGCCCTCGCACTGCATGCTGATGCGCGACGCGGCGGACACGCTGGGTGAGCGCATGGCCACCATCACGTGGCAGGCGCCGTCCATCCCGGTGATCCAGAACGCCGAGGCGAAGCATTACGAGTCGCTGGACGACATCCGCGGTGCGTTGCAGCGCCAGCTCTACCTGCCGGTGCGCTGGACGCAGTGCGTGCAGGCGCTCGCCGCGGGCGGCGCCACGCGCCTTGCCGAATGCGGTCCAGGCAAGGTGCTCACCGGCCTGGCCAAGCGCATCGACAAGGGCATCGAGGGGCGCGTCATCGGCACGCCGACCGAGTTCGACGCCGCGCGCACCGAGTGGTGCTGAGCGGCGACGGCTTTTGATGAAGAGTGCCGCCATGGATGGCTGCCCATTTATTCTTGCGACCACGGACGATCGCGTTGACGAGAGGACGATCCATGAGCAAGCCACTGCAGGGTGAAATCGCGCTGGTCACCGGCGCCTCGCGCGGCATCGGCGCGGCGATCGCGGACGAACTGGCCGCCATGGGCGCCACCGTGATCGGCACGGCGACCAGCGCGGCCGGCGCCACCGCCATCGGCGAGCGGCTGGCCGCGCACGGCGGTCACGGTCGCGTGCTGGACGTGGTCGACACAGCGGCGGTGGAGGCCTTGATCGACGGCATCGCCAAGGAATTCGGCGCGGTGTCGATTCTGGTCAACAACGCCGGCATCACCCGCGACCAGCTCCTGATGCGCATGCCCGAGGCGGATTGGCAGGCCATCCTGGACACCAATCTCTCTTCGGTGTTCCGCACCTCCAAGGCGGTGATGCGCGGCATGATGAAGGCGAAGAAGGGCCGCATCATTTCCATCGCCTCGGTGATCGGCCTGACCGGCAATCCCGGCCAGTCCAACTACGCGGCGGCCAAGGCCGGCATCATCGCCTTCTCCAAGAGCCTTGCGCGCGAGATCGGCTCGCGCAACATCACCGTGAACGTGGTGGCGCCGGGCTTCATCGATACCGACATGACGCGTGCCCTGCCCGAATCGGCAAAGGCCGGCCTGCTCGGCCAGATCGCGCTGGGCCGCCTTGGCGAAGCCAGCGACATCGCCAAGGCGGTGGGCTTCCTCGCCTCGCCGGCGGCGGCCTACATCACCGGCGAAACCCTGCACGTCAACGGCGGCATGTACATGCCGTAGGCGGTTGCGGCCAAGCGGAGGCGCGGGCATGAGCGGCTGGGGCCGGGTTGAGGCGAGGCGTTCGGATGATCCGCATGGCCGGCGGGGCTGGGGACGTGGGCCTGATGCAGGTCATGGGTGGTGGCCGGGGCGGGTGGCGTAGGCTGGGCTTTCCTTCAATCCGAGGTTGGCGCCATGTCCCAGCGTTTTGCTTACCCCAAGGCATCTCCGGATGGTTACAAGGCCATGTTGCAGCTGCAGCAGCATGTCGATGATTGCGGCCTCGAACACGCGCTGCTGGAACTGGTGAAGATGCGCGCCTCGCAGTTGAATGGCTGCGCCTACTGCCTGGACATGCACAGCAAGGATGCGCGCGCTGCCGGCGAGAGCGAGCAGCGTCTGTACCTGCTGAACGCCTGGCGCGAGGCGCCGTTCTACAGCCCGCGCGAGCGTGCCGCGCTGGCGTGGACCGAGGCGCTGACCCTGATCTCGCACGGCGAGGTGTCGGACGCGCTGTACGCCGAGGTGCGCGCGCAGTTTGGCGAGAAGGAGCTGGTGGATCTGTCGCTGGCGGTCATCGCAATCAATGGCTGGAACCGTCTCGCCATCCCGTTCCGTGCCGAGCCCGGCCACTACCAGCCGGGCGATCACGCGAAACGTTGATCGGCGTTCGCCGTCACCCGCCGGCGGGTCATGCGCCGTCTCGGCGGTGCTTCCCCCGGCTGGCGAAAATGGCGCGTCGCCGGCCAAGGGCGTGGATCTCGCCTCAACCGCTCTTCTGCCGGAAGGGGGTGCTTGCCGCCAGACGGCGTCGCCTATCGGGCCATGCGAACGTCACTGCGGGGGCGTCGCCGGATGAGCCTGGCGGCGATAGCGTTCGCGGGCGCTCAGGTTGCGTCGGCGACAACGACGCGGTTGCGGCCGGCGTGCTTGGCACGGTAGAGCGCATGGTCGGCGCGCGCCAGCAGGGCGTCGGCGTCTTCCTGCCGGTTGGCCCGGCTGGCCACACCCATGGAGACGGTCATGCGCAGCGGGGGGCCGCCCGGCAGTGGTACCTGGAGCGCTTCGATGGCCTTGCGCAGGCGCTCCGCGGAGGCCAGCGCGGCGGCGGTGGTGGTGTCGCCGAGCAGCAGGCCGAATTCCTCGCCGCCGAGGCGCCCGACGATATCGGTGACGCGCATTTCCCGCCGACAGACGTCGGCCAGCGCCACCAGCGCCAGGTCGCCGCCGGCATGGCCGTGGTGGTCGTTGATGGATTTGAAGTGGTCGATGTCGAGCATGCAGACACTGGCCGCGGCGTCGTGCATGCGTTGGTCGGCCAGGCGCTGCCGCAGGCGTGCCATGAACTCGCGGCGGTTGTAGAGCCCGGTCAGGCCATCGGTCTGCGCCAGCTGCTGCATTTCCAGGCGTTGCCTGTCCAGCAGCGCCGCCTGCTCTTCCAGTTTGGCCGTGCGCTGGCGCACGAGCTGCTCCAACTGGTCGCGGTACAGCCGCAGTTCCTGCTCCTGCTGGTCGCGCTTGCCGATGTCCTCGCGCAGGCGTTCGCGCAACTGGTTGAAAGACCGCGCCAGCTGCTCGATTTCGTCGGGCACCGGGCGCGCGGGGCGATCCAGCACGAGTGCCGTATCGAGCCGGTCGAGGCCGAGTTCCCCGGCAAAATCCGCCATGCGTTCCAGGTGGCGCGCCACCATGCGCCGGAACAGCCACAGCAGCGCCAAGGCAGCGCAGGCCAGGCCGGCAAAAGTGGTGAGGCCGATGCGGATGAAGGATCGGCGCAACTGCTCGTTGATGTAGCCGCGCCCGATCTCGACGGTCAATTGCCCGAGCAGGTGGCTGCCGTCGTGCTGGTAGACGACGGGGTAGACGCGCGTGATCGCGGGGTTGGCGATGGTGCGGCCGCGTTGCCACCGCTTGCCCTCGCTGGCGAGCTGCACCGAGGCGACGCCGGGGTAATTCATCGCGCCGTCCAGCAGCAGGCCGACCCGCTCGGCGTCCACCGACCACAATCCGGCGGCCAGTCCGGGGACGACGGCCTGGCCGATGTTGTCGAGCTGCAGGCGTGCGTAGGCGCGTTGCTGGAGGGAAAGTATGTGCAATTGCAGGCCGGCCACGACGATCGAGGCCATGGTGCTCATCACCAGGCAAGCCAGCATCAGGCGCGCGCTGACGGATCGCGGCGCGAATCGCGCAGGATTCATGGCGTCGCCGCCGGCTTGAACCACAGGCTGGCGCTGCCGGTCGACGCGTCCCCGGGAAACAGCGGATTGACGAGTTCGATGCGCCGGCGCCGATGCAGGGCGAGGTTTTTTTCCAGCGTGCCGTAGTCGCGCTGGAACAAGGCCTGCATGCTGCCGTCGCGGATCGCATGCCGCAGGCCGCGCGCGATGGCGTCGGCCAGCGCCTGGTTGCGCCGGTTCACGAAGTAGTACAGCGCCGAGGGGTAGTGCAGCAGCAGGTGCTGCTCGATGGCCAGGTGCAGGCTGGCGTGCCTGGCCAGTTCGGGCTCCACCTCGGCGATGGAGCGCGGCACGTAGTCGATGCGCTGCATGGCCAGCATCTTGAACAGCCCGTCATACGTCGAACTGGCCGCCGTCGGCAGGCCGTTGGCCCGCAGGATGGCCAGATCGGGCCAGTCGTGCCCTTGTCCGGCGCGGAAACGCCGGAGATCGCCGATGGAGCGCACCTTGTCCATGCCGGGCTGTTCGTCGGCGCGGATCAGCAGCACGCGCCAGCCGATCAGACCACGGTCAATCGGGATGCGGACGGGCAGCAGGTCGTGCTCGCGCTCGCGCGTGGCGACCGTCCAGACGACGTCGATGTCGCGGCCTTCCGCGAGTTGCCGCAGCGCGCGATCCTGCTGCATCCCGGCTTGGGCCGGCTGGAGCGTGTAGGCCACGCCGCTCCGTTGCAGCGCCAGCTTGAGCAGCGCCAGCGGGTAGTCGGCGCGGCGATCCTGGCCGGACTCCGGGTGCGGATAGACCACGCGCAGCGGCGTATCGGCCCTGGCGCCCGCGGACGCCAGGGCAAGCATGAGCAGCGCGGCGGCGCGGCGCTTCCACCGGGCGGTACCCGGAGAACGCCCGATACGTGTCGATGTCTTGCGGTGGGTGCTCGGGTCGGGGTTGTCCGTGCGTGTACCGGCGACAAGATCGTGCATGCGTGGATCGTGGTGGGGCCTTGGGCAAGACTGCGTGAAGCGGCGTAGACACCAGGTCGCCGCGAACGGCGGCCTGGCCGCGCGATGTCGCCGGGTTTACGCCGTGGCCAGCGTAGCCATGTCGATCACGAAGCGGTATTTCACGTCGCTCTTGAGCATGCGTTCGTAGGCGGTGTTGATGTCTTGCATAGCGATGGTTTCGATGTCGCTGACGATGCCGTGCGTGGCGCAGAAATCCAGCATTTCCTGCGTCTCGCGGATACCGCCGATCAGCGAGCCGGCGAGCTGGCGGCGCTTGAGTATCAGGTTGAACACAGTGGGCGAGGGGTGCGGCGTGGCCGGCGCGCCGACCAGGCACAGCGTGGCGTCGCGCTTGAGCAGGGCGAGGAAGGGATCGAGGTCGTGCGGCGCGGCGACGGTGTTCAGGATGAAGTCGAAGCTGCCGGCGTGCGCGGCCATCTGCGCGGGGTCGGTCGAGATCACCACTGCATCGGCGCCCAGGCGCTTGCCATCGGCCACCTTGCCGGGCGAGGTGGTGAACAGCACCACCTGCGCGCCCATCGCGTGGGCGAGCTTCACGCCCATGTGGCCCAGTCCGCCCAGGCCGACGATGCCGACCTTCTTGCCGGGGCCGGCGCCCCAGTGGCGCAGTGGCGAGTAGGTGGTGATGCCGGCGCACAGCAGCGGCGCCACCGCGGCGAGCTGCTCGGGACGATGCGTCACGCGCAGCACGAAGCCTTCATCCACCACGATGCGCTCGGCGTAGCCGCCCCAGGTATTGGTCTTGCCGCGGCCGTTGTAGGTGCCGGTGAAGCCGTTTTCGCAATACTGCTCCTCGCCACTCTCGCAGGAGGCGCAGTGCCGGCAACTGTCCACCATGCAGCCCACGCCCACGCTGTCGCCCGGCTTGAACGCCGTGACCGCATCGCCCACGGCGCTCACCGTGCCCACGATCTCGTGTCCGGGCACGCTGGGGTAGAGCGTGTTGTGCCATTCGTTGCGCGCGGTATGCAGATCGGAGTGGCAGACGCCGCACCAGCGGATGTCGATTTGCACGTCGTGCGGGCCGGGCGTGCGGCGTTCGATGGCCAGTGGGGCCAGCGGCTGGCTGGCGGCATGGGTGCCATAGGCGTGGACGGTGGGCATGCGGTGGCTCCTTGGGGGATAAGCCTGCCGAGCTTACGCCGGAACCGGCAGGCGCTGCGCATGCCCTCCGTCACCATTGAAGCGCGGGTCTGGCGCCGCCATGTGGAATGCCTCCACTGCGTGAGCCTCTACCGTGACCGATCTCTCCGCCTTCGCCATTACCCGCCGCTGGCCGGCGCAACATCCCGACCGCCTGCAGCTGTATTCGCTGCCCACGCCCAACGGCGTGAAGGTGTCGATCATGCTGGAGGAAACCGGCTTGTCCTACGAGGCGCATCGGGTGGACATCAGTCAGGACGAAAGCCATCTGCCGGAGTTCCTCGCGCTCAATCCCAACGGCAAAATCCCGGCGATCATCGACCCGCACGGCCCCGGCGGCCAGCCGCTGGCCGTGTTCGAGTCGGGCGCGATCCTGCTGTATCTCGCGGAAAAGACCGGCCGGTTCCTGCCGGCCGACCCGGCGCGACGCTGGGAGACGATCCAGTGGCTGTTCTTCCAGATGGCCTCGATCGGCCCGATGTTCGGCCAGGTGGGCTTCTTCCACAAATATGCCGGTCGCGAGTACGAAGACAAGCGCCCGCTGGCGCGTTACGTCAACGAAGCGAAGCGTCTGCTCGGCGTGCTGGATAAGCGCCTCGCCGGGCGCGACTGGATCATGGGTGACGAGTACACGATTGCCGACATCTCGATGCTGGGCTGGGTCAACAACCTGATCGGCTGGTACAACGCGGGTGCGTTGGTGGACTACGCGCGCTTTGCGCACGTCGATGCCTGGCTCAAGCGTGGCCTGGCGCGGCCGGCGGTGCAGCGGGGCTTGCAGATCCCGGCGGCGTGACGGCGACGCCCGCCACGGCTTTGCCATGGGTTTTGCCGCGGCAAGCCCGCCGGCGCTGGCAGCATGGTCGTCCCTCACCATCGCGCCATCGTCGGAGCACCGCATGCACCGCCGCCAATTCCTGAAAACCACGGCGCTTGGCGCCTGCGCGCTGGCGCTACGTCCTGCCTGGGCGCATGGCGACCAGGACGTCGACGCGCGCCTGGCCGCGCTGGAGCGCCGGCATGGCGGGCGTCTCGGCGTGGCCATCCTCGACACCGGCAGCAACCGCCGCCACGGCCATCGCGCGGACGAGCGCTTCCTGATGTGCAGCACGCACAAGCTGCTGACGGTGGGCGCGGTGCTGGCGCGGGTCGATCGTGGCGGGGAGCGGCTGGATCGGCACATCGTGGTCGCGCGCGACGCGGTGCTGGCCTGGGCGCCGGTGACGAGCCAGCACGTGGGTGCGCCGGGCATGAGCGTGGCCGAACTGTGCGCGGCGGCGATCACGGTGAGCGACAACACCGCGGACAACCTGCTGCTGGCCAGCCTCGGTGGGCCGCCCGCCGTCACCGCGTTCGCGCGCACGCTGGGCGATGCACTGACCCGGCTGGATCGCTTTGAACCTGGGCTCAACGTCGGTGCACCGGGTGACCTGCGCGACACCACCACGCCGGATGCGATGCTGGGCGACCTGCATGCGCTGCTGCTCGGCGATACGTTGTCCGCCGCATCGCGCGGCCTGCTGACGACATGGCTGCGCGCCACGGGCACCGGACTCGACCAGTTGCGCGCGAGCGTGCCGGTCGACTGGCGCGCGGGCGACAAGACCGGCAGTGGCTCGCATGGCGAGAACAACGACATCGCGATCTTCTGGCCGCCGCAACACCAGCCGCTGCTGGTGACGGCGTTTTACGTCAACCCGGACGTGGACGGCACGCGGCGCAAGGCAGTGCTGGCCGAGGTGGGGCGGATCGCCGCGTCGGCTTGATCGCTGCGTCTTATGGCGTCACTGGCAGGCCGGGGTGGTACACGCGCTCGGTGTGGCCCTCGAGTTGCTCCGGCCAGAAATACACGGTGCGCAGGTTGCCGCTGGCGTAGCGCTCGGCCTGGTCGGTGAAGTGCTTCGAGCCGGGATGTCCGCTCTGCCCGCCGACGTGGATGGCGCGCGCGCTGACCTTGGGGCCGAATTCCACCACGGCTACGAAGCTGTTGCCGCTGGAGCCGTAATACTTCTTCGTGCCCGGCCAGGTGTGCGCGCCGGACGAGGCCAGCGAGCCCCAGCGTGAGGAGGTGAAGGGGATGGCGAGGCTGGGTTTGGTGTCGTCGAAATGCGGGTGGATCGCATCGTCCAGCCGCTGGTAGCGGTTCACCTCGCCCCACGGTATGCCCCAGTCGCCGAAGTCGCGGGTCAGCGTGTCCACAGCATCCAGCAGCGCATTCAGGCGCATGTCGGGCGTGGCCTTGGTCGCCATGTAGTCGTAGCTGCGGGTGACGTCCTGGTCGGGATCGAGCTCGCTGGCGGCGGCCAGCGGCGTCACCTCATCCCACAGCCGGTCGCCCCAGAACACCGCGAGCGTGGTGGGGATGGAGGCGATGCCCCAGTGGTAATCCCAACTGCGCAGTACGGCGATCGGCGCGGCGAGCTTGGCCTTGCGCGGATCGGTCGCGAGCAGGGCGTCGTAATCTTTCAGCAGAATGGGAATCTGCCGCGCGAAGGCTGGCAGCCAGGAGTCGAACGCGCTGGCGATCAGCTTGGCCTTGCTGAAACCGCTGGCGCCGGTGAGCAGGTGTGTGGCGTGTTTGCCGCGCGGGTTCTCGCCGAAACTGTCCATGTAGCGCGGATAGTTCTCGCGTTTCGGGCTGTCTACGCCGGCGGCGGAGTAGGGCCAGTCGTTGGTGTTCATCGCCCAGCCGGTGGCCGGGTTCACTGCCTGCGGCAGATCCTTCAGCGGCGTGAGGCCTTGCCAGTCGGTGGCCGGATCGCTGCCATCCACCGGCTTGGTGTAGTCGAAACGGTTGTCGCGTTTCGGCACGAACTGCGGCATCAGGAACGCGATCTCGCCCTGGTCGTCGGCGAACAGCGTGTTGTTGGAGGAATTGGCCTGGAGCTCGGCGACCTTCATGTAGCTGGCGTAGTCGTGCGCCTTGGTGCGCAGCCAGCTTTGCTCCAGCGCCGCGATCGGCTTGTCCATCAGCGCCTGCGCGATCCACTTGCCGTGGATGCCCGCCACGATGGGGCCGTGGTGGGTGAAGTACGCGGTGAAGCTGCGCGTCTTCATCGTGCCGTCGGCGCTGCGGTAGCGCACCGCGATCACGCGCGCGGTCACCGGGCGCAGTGCCTTGCCATAGCGATAGAAGACCTTGCACCGGTCATGCACGATGGTTTCAGCGAACTGGTCCACGTTGTTGACGCCGGTGGAGGTGTGCATCCAGCCGATGTGCCGGTTGAAGCCCTGGTAGATGAAGAACTGGCCCCAGGTCACCGCGCCGTAGGCGTCCAGCCCCTGGTCGCTGGACATCTGCAGCTCGCTGCGGAAGTAGAACGAGGTGTGTGGGTTGATGAGCAGCAGCGCGTGGCCGTCGGTGGTGAGCCTGGGCGCGATGGCGATGCCGTTGGAGCCGGTGGGCTCCGCCCAACTGGGCGGGTTTGCCGCTGCGAGTTGCGGGTGCTTGTCGCCGTAGAACGCGGCGAGGTCTCTCAGAGATACGTCTTCGATGTCGCCGCCGATGCTGCCCTCGGTGAAGGACAGCGCCATCCATGGCGCGAAGTGCGTGATGACCTCCGGGTGCACGTCGGGGTGCGCGGCGAGGTATGCGTTGAGGCCGTCGGCCCAGGCATCCATCAACTGCCGCAGCCACGCGGGGCTCTGTGCGTAGAGCTGTTTCAACTGCGCCGGATCGACCCACAATTGCTGGCGCAGATCCTGCCAGACCGCCGACTCGCCGTCGGCCTGCGCGGTCCAGCCCAGCGCGGTGAGGTAGTTGCGCTCCACCCGGTGGAAATCATCCTCGGCCTGCGCGTAGGCCATGCCGAACACGGCGTCCGCATCGGTCTTGCCGTGCACGTGGGCGATCCCGAAATCGTCGCGGGTAATTGTCACCGCCTGCGCCTCGCGCTGCAGGCGCGCGCGGTCGGCGGCCTGCGCCGAAGCGGCGCTGGCGAGGCCCAGGGCGAGCAGGAGCAGCCACGGACGGGCGCGGCATGGGGGAGTCGGCTGGGGGGCGGACATGGCGGTTCCCGATAGTGCGAAGGGTTGCCAAGCCATCTTGCCGGCAGGCGCGCCCATTCGGCAATGGGCGGCATGGCGCGACGGGCGCCGTATTTTCGGTGGCGGGTTGCTATGCTCGATGGCGGCCATGGGACGCCATCGGCAGCGAGTGGGGGCGCCGGAAGTCCGGGCATGGCACACGATGTCGTGGCGTGGTTTGCCGCGGGGTCGCGGGTGGCCGTGGCCCCGGTTTCCCGGCCAACCGCGTGAATAGGCAAGCAACCGGAACATCCTCAATCCTGTCAGGAGAGTTCCATGCATACCCGATTCGAACGCAGTGGCCCCTTGACCGACCTGTCCAGCTATCCGCGTTGGGCGCAGGACATGGTGGTGCAGTGCGAGCCGACCTACCGCCAGGTGCTTGGCCACGAAATCTGGGCGCGGATGACCACGCTCACGCTGGACGAGCCGTCCACCTACAACTTCATGGCTGGCCTGTGGCCCTTCATCGAGCGCTTCCCGGGCTACATGGCGTTGAGCCTCCTGAAGACGCGCTACGGCCGCAGCGAAGGTGACGACATGGCGCGGCGCTGGCTGGTGCGCAACATCCGGGTGGAGCAGAACCATGCCGAATACTGGCTGGAGTGGGCCGAGGGCGCCGGTGTGGCGCGCGGGGATCTGCTGCGTCGGCCGGCGCCGGCCGGCACCGATGGCCTGTATTGCTGGTGCGAGGAAATCTGCACGCAGGGCACGCTGGCGGCGGGCCTGGTGGCCACCAACTACGCCATCGAGGGTGCCACCGGGCAGTGGTCGCGGATGGTGTACGAAAGTGCGGAGTATCACGACAGTTTTCCGCCGGAGAGCCGCGCCGCCAGCCTGCGTTGGCTGAAACTGCACGCCGCCTATGACGATACCCACCCGTGGGAGGCGCTGGAGATCGTCTGCACGCTCCTGGGCGAGGCGCCATCGTCGGCGGAAGTGGCGCATCTGCGCGAATGCATCGAACGCAGCTACCGCTGCATGATCCTCCTGGGCGATCGCTGCATCCGCACCCACCATGGGGCGCTCATGGCGGGTGAGGTGGCGGCCTGATCGACGCGCCGGGCCCGGCCAGGTCGGGCCCGGCGGCACGATGAACCCCGCTTCCGGCAAGAAGACCCGGCTCAAGTTCGACGATGGGGTGCCGATGCTCCGTGGTAGCGGTTAACCACATGAAGGCGCGGGGGTATCCCCAGCAACCTGCGCCAGCGGAGCGAGGCGATGCAAGGTTGGCTAGGACGGTCAAAGGCGCCGCAAGCGCTGGCCGGCCGGGCAGAGTGCCCGACCGGTAGCGAGGCTGTGGCGGGAAATCGGGATGGCGCGCGGTTGCCCAGCGGCCTGCAACAGCCGCTGTGGCGCCGGTTGATGCCGCTGGCCTGGGGGCTGGCGGTCGCCGTTGTGCTGGTGATCGCGCTGGCCTGGGGCGTGCTGCAGGTGCAGATCACCCTGGCCGGCTTCCTCAACAGCGAAAGCGTGTGGTCGAAGGCGCAGAAGCAGGCGGTGATCGACCTCGATGCCTATGCCCAGCGTGGCGATCCGGCCACCCTTGCCGACTACCGCCGCAGCGCGCAGGTGATGGCGGCCGATCGCTGGGCGCGCGAGGCCATCATCGCCGGGCATTACGACGTGGCGCGCGTGCATCAGGTGTTCCTGCAGGGCAACCTGCTGCCGGCGGCCGAGGGCGGCATGACCTTCATGCTGCGCCATTTCGCGGACGTGCCGTACATGGCGCAGGCCATCGATGCGTGGCGCGCCACCGACGCTTCGCTCGACCAGTTGGACGCGGTGGCCGACGAGTTGCAGCGCGGTTACGCCGCCGGGATTCCCGCCGCGGCGGAGATCGCCCGCCAACGCGCGCGTATCGGCGCCATCAATACCTACATCGGCCCACGCAGCAAACATTTTTCGCTGGTGCTGGTGAATGGCGCGATCTGGCTGGGACGGCTCTTGTTCGCGGCCGTGCTGCTGGGCCTCCTGGTAGTGGCCATGCTGTGGGTCAACATGGCACGGCGTGTGCTGGATCGCATCCGTGGCAGCGAAGAGCGTTACCGCCTGCTGTTCGAGAGCGCGGCCGTGGCCATCGTCATGGTGGATGAGGCCAGCGGTTGCGTCATCGACGTCAACCGGCTGGCCGCCGCCTGGATCGGACGCCAACCGGTCGAGCTGAACGGCGTGTGTTTCGAGGCATTGTTCGTGCCTGGCGCAACCCATGCGGTGGGCCATGCGCAACACGCCCTGCTGTATGGCGCCGGCACGCAGCGACCGGTGGAAATGCAGGTGAGCCACACCGTGTGGGGCGAGCGCAGCGTGCGGCAGGTGATCGTGCGCGACATTTCCGAGCGTCTGGCGCTGGAGCGCGAACGGCGAGTGGCGGCCGAAGCGCTGGCCGGCATCGCCGAGGGCGTCATCATCACCGATGCCGAGCGGCGCGTGCTGTCGGTGAACGCGGCGCACGAGGAAATCACCGGCTTCGGCATCGCGGCGGTGAAGGGGCGGCGATTCGACGAGCTGCGCCGGCTGCCCGATGGCACGGCGCTGCCCGAATCGGTGTGGGCCAGCATCGCGGGCGGGCGGCACTGGAGCGGCGAGGTGCTGGGTCAGCGCGCCGACGGCAGTGGCTATCCCGAACACCTCAGCATCAGCGCGATCCGCGACTCGCAGAAGCTGGTGCAACACTACGTGGCGGTGTTCAGCAATATCCATGCGCAGAAGGCGCAGCGGCACCGGCTGGAACACCTGGCCAACCACGACCAGCTGACCGGCCTGCTCAATCGCGCCGAGTTCGAGCGGCGCTGCGAGTCGGCCATCGCCCTGGCGGCGCGCACGCGTGCGGCGATGGCTGTGCTGTTCGTGGATCTGGACGCCTTCAAGATCGTCAACGACAGCTACAGCCATGCGGTGGGCGATCGCTTGCTGCAGAAAGTGGCCGAGCGCATCGAGCGCGAGCTGGGCGAGCACGACGTGGCGGGCCGCATCGGTGGCGACGAGTTCACCGTGCTGATCGACCGCCTCGCGCTGCGCGAGGACGCCGGTGCGATGGCCAAGCGCCTCCTGGCCAGCCTGGCCGAACCCATCCTGGTGGACGATGGCGAGCTGGTACTCAGCGCCAGCATCGGCATCGCGGGTTATCCGCTGGACGGCGCCGACGCCACGACCCTGATCGCCAATGCCGACGCCGCGATGTACGTGGCCAAGAACGCCGAGCGCAACGCGTATCGCTACTACACGCCGGTGATGCAGGCCAACGCGCGCCAGCGCCTGCTGCTGGTGTCCGAGTTGCGCCGTGCGCTGGCCGAGGACGAATTCCGGCTGTGCTATCAGCCCAGCGTCGACATGCGCAGCGGCCGTATCGTGGCGGTGGAGGTGCTGCTGCGCTGGCAGCATCCCGAGCGTGGCGAGCTGCCACCATCGGAGTTCATCCCGGTGGCGGAGAGCCTGGGCCTGATCCGGCGGATCGACGAATGGGTGCTGCAGGCGGCCTGCAAGCAAATCAGCACGTGGGAGCGCGCCGGCATGCCGCCGGTGCGGGTGGCAGTGAACGTCTCTTCGCGCGGCTTCGGTCACCCCGGCTTCGTGGCGCATCTGGAGCGCACGCTGAAGGCGCACGGCGTGCCGCGCGGCCGGATCTCGCTGGAGGCCACCGAGGGCACCATGCTGCGCTTGGGTGACGACACCGAACGCACCATGCGCGACCTGCACGCCCTGGGCGTGGAGGTGGCCATTGATGACTTCGGCACCGGCTATTCCTCGATGGCCTACCTCAAGCTGCCCTCGGTGACCACGCTGAAGATCGATCGCTCCTTCGTCACCGGTCTGCCGCACGGGGCCAACGACGTAGCCATCGTGCAGGCCATCCTGGCGATGGCGCGCAGCCTTGGCCTGCGTACCATCGCCGAGGGCATCGAGCTGGAGGCACAGCACGAGTTCCTGCAACAGGCGGGTTGCGACGAAGGACAGGGTTACCTGTATGCCGCCGGCCTGCCGGTGGCCGCGCTGGAGCGCCTGCTCGATCCGCGTCCGCGCCACGGCCCGCCACAACTCAGCGTGGTGCGTCAGCGCAAGCGGCATTGATGCCGGCGGCCCAGCCCGGCGCGCAAAAGCGCCGGCCTGCGCCAGCAGATCGCGCCGCGTCAGCTGGCGGCGGCGCGCACGTGGATTTCCACGCCATCCAGCCGTACCACCTGGCCCACGCGGATCTTGCAGGTCTTGCGCAATTCGACCTGGCCATCCACCGTCACGGCGCCGCTGGCCACCAGTTGCTTGCCGGCGCCGCCGCTGTCGCATACCCCGGTGAGCTTGAGCAGGTTGTCGAGTTTCACGAAATCGCGGTCGAGTTCGAAAGAGAGCGGCGGTTGGCTCATGCGAGGTCTGGGCTGTGGTTGGGTAGGGCGAGGAAGGCGAAGAACGGACGGTCGGCATCCTGTGCGAAGGTGGCGGCGTCGTCCAGCAGGCCAAGCAGGATATCAAAGGCGCTCTCGGCACCCTGATGCAGGGCACCGGCATGGCCGAATAACCAGACGTGACCCCATGCCGGCAGCCAACCGGGCTCGCGCAGGCGATCGGCCAGTGCATCCCAGCCGTGTCCGTCGCCGGGTGCGAGATCCAGCATCGCGGCAAGCCGGCGCTGCAGCTCGGCCTGGTCGTGGCAGCCGGCCAGATCGCAGCCGCGCACCACCAGCTCCTCGCGTCGCGCGCTGGCACCAAGCCGTTCGAGATCGGTGTCGCCGACGAAGTACACGCCGTTCTGGCTGGGACGGGTGAGGTCGGGATCGAGCGCTTGCGCGTGGCTCATGGCGTCCTCGCGAAACGGCGGGCACGAAAGCCGCCAGCGTCATCCTGCCCGAACGCCGGTGTGGCCGCAGTGACGACGCGCACAGGCGCGGCGGCACTTGCGGGCACCGGCGTCGGACGGCTGCGGCTGTCGTGGCGGCACGGCCATCGCCACCGCTTCCTGGTTGTCGTGCTTGCCCTGGCGCTACCGCAGGACGGTGGGTTCTTGCGAAGTTCGAGATGGCGGCACGGCTTGCCCGGTGGAGCGCTAGCCATGATCCCGCTTGCCCTGCCGCAGGCACTCGGCCAGGGCGATGCCCAGCACCAGCCAGAAGGCGCCGAGTGCGTAGCCGGCCAGCACATCGGAGAGGTAGTGCGCCTGCAGCATCACGCGGCTGAAGCCGACGAAGGTCACCAGGGCGACGGCGGCGGCGACGGTGTCGCGGTGGTGGCGGGGCAGGACGTGGCGCAACAGCAGATAGGCCAGCATGCCGAAGAACGCCATGCTCATCATGGCGTGACCGCTGGGAAAGCTGTAGCCGGTTTCCACCACGAAACCGTGGCCGTCGAACGGGCGGATGCGCCTGACGAGGTGCTTGGCGGCTTCGCCGCACACCACGGTGCCGCCCAGCGCCACGCACCAGGGCACGAACAGGCGCCAGCGGCGTTGCCACGCCAGCAGCAGCGCGACCAATGCACCGGCCAGCGCCAGCAGCAGGGGCTTGCCCAGCCAGGTGAGCACGGCCAGCACCTGCAACAGACTCGGGGGCAGGCTGTCGTGCAGCGTCCGGGTGAGCATGTCGTCGAAGCGCAGCAGCGCAGTCTGAGTCCACACGGCCCACAGCAGCAGCACGAACACGGCGCCCAGCAGCGTCGACAGGGCGAGCGCCGGGCCGGGCCGCAGGGCCAGGTAGTCGTCCTTGCCGGTGGCGGCCAGGCGCCGCCGGCGAGCACGGCGCCAGCCGAAGTCGCCGGCGAGCAGGGCGAGGATCAGCAGGGCGGCCCACAGGACAAGGGCGTGCTGGCCGATCCATCGGGGCAGGGCATCCATGGTGTGGGGTCGCTCGCGTGGCTCGAAACTCCGCAGCTTGCCGCAAGCCGGGCATGACTTCCAGCGCTGGCCCGGAGGGCCGCTTGCGGCGATAGTTGCCGGGTTCACGACCACGGAGCTTGCGATGCCACAGCAACCCCTTTCCTTGCGCGCGGCGGTATGCGCCGCACTGCTCGTCCTGGCCACGGCGACATCCGCGCAGACCGTGCCGGCGGTGTCGCCCGCGCCGGCCGCGACGGTCGCCGCAGCGGCCGCCGTGCCGGCGCAACTGCAGGATTTCGACGCCTACATGGCCGACACGCTCAAGACCTTCCGGGTGCCGGGCATCGCGGTGGCCATCGTCAAGGACGGCAAGGTGGTGCTGGCCAGGGGCTACGGCGTACGCGAGCTGGGCAAGCCGGCGAAGGTGGACGCGGACACGCTGTTCGCAATCGCCTCCAACACCAAGGCGTTCACAGCGGCGGCACTGCAGATGCTGGCCGACGAGGGCAAGCTGGACATGGATGGCCGGGTGATCGACTACCTGCCTGGCTTCCGCATGAGCGACCCCTACGTGACGCGCGAGATGCGCGTGCGTGACCTCCTGGCGCACCGCAGCGGCCTCAGCCTCGGCGCGGGTGATCTCCTCTACTGGCCGCCGACCAGCTACTCCACCGCGGACGTGGTGAAGCGTCTCGCCGAGGTGCCGATCAAGCACAGCTTCCGCGGCCACTACGCCTACGACAACATCCTGTTCGCGGTGGCCACCGAGGTGATCGAGAAGGTCTCAGGCCAGCGTTATGCCGACTTCATCCGCCAACACCTCTTCCAGCCAGTGGGCATGGACGAGTCGCTGATCGACATGACCTATCTGAAGCCCGGCATGGACGTGGCCACCGGCCATGCGCCCTACGATTTCAAGGACATCAAGCCGGTGCCGCCGATGGCCTGGCTGAATGACCCCGGCGCGGGCGGCATCTATGCCAGCGTCAACGACCTGGCCAAGTGGATGAACGTGCAGCTCGCTGGTGGCAAGCTGCCCGACGGCAAGACGCTGTTCTCGGCCAAGAGCCACCACGAGATGTGGACGATGCTCACACCGATCCCGGTGGGCAAGCCGCCGATCCCCGAGCTGGCACCACTCACGCCGCAGTTCTACGGCTATGGCGAGGGCTGGTTCCTCAGCGATTACCGCGGCCAGAAACTGGTGTGGCACACCGGCGGCTGGCCGGGCTTCGTCTCGCGCCTCACCCTGGTGCCGGGCACGGATCTGGGCGTGGTGGTGCTGACCAACCAGCAATCCGGTGCCGCGTTCAACGCCGTGACCTACCGCGTGCTCGATGCGTATTTGAACGCCGCACACAAGACCGACTGGGTAGCGGTGTACGACAAGGCGGTGAAGCAGGGCGAGGCGAACGCCGACACCAGTTGGGCGAAGCACGAGGCGGCGCGCGACAAGCACAGCAAGCCGTCGCTGCCGCTGGCCAGTTACGCCGGCGCCTACCGCGATCCGTGGTACGGCGACATCGTCGTCGGCGAGGAAGGCGGCAAGCTGCGCCTGCGCTTCAGCCACACGAAACAGCTGGTGGGCACGCTGACGCCGTGGCAGCACGATACCTTCATCGTGCGCTGGGACGACCGCTCGCTCGATGCCGACGCCTTCGTCAACTTCGCGCTGGACGACGATGGCCATGTGCGCGAGATGCGCATGCAGCCGATCTCCCCACTCACCGACTTCAGCTTCGACTTCCAGGATCTGCGGCCGGTGCCGGTGCGGGCCGCCGATCGGCACGATTGAGCGTTCGAACCCGCTCCCGCCGCGGAAGTCGCGCCGGGAGTGGGCATGCGTCAGCAGGTTTCAGACGCGGTTGTGCGAGCGCATAGTGCGCTGTTTTTCGATCTGCCAGTCGCGCTGTTTTTCGGTGTCGCGCTTGTCGTGCTCCTGCTTGCCGCGCGCCAGGCCCACCTCCACCTTGACCTTGCCGTTCTTCCAGTACATCGCGGTGGGCACCAGGGTATAGCCCTTGCGTTCCACCGCGCCGATCAGGGCGTCGATCTCCTTGCGGTGCAGCAGCAGCTTGCGCGTGCGGCGATCCTCGGCGATCACGTGGGTGGATGCGCTGATGAGCGGCGGGATGGACGCGCCGACCAGGAAGATCTCGCCCTTGATGACGATGGCGTAGCCGTCGCCGAAGTTGATGCGGCCGGCGCGCAGCGCCTTCAGCTCCCAGCCTTGCAGCGCGACGCCGGCCTCGTAGCGCTGGTCGATGTGGTATTCGAAGCGCGCGCGCTTGTTCAGCGCGATGGTGCCGCTGCCCTTGGTGGTGTCCTTGTCCTTGTTTTTTGCCATGTCCGCTAAACTTGGTGGGTGCTACCCGATTTTCGCATTTCGTGGCGACATGCCGGTAGCGTTGCGATGTCGTGCCGTGGTTGGGCGCCCCACAGTCCGAGGGTTTCGTGATCGAGATACGCCGCAGTGCGCTGGTGCGCCATTCGCCGGAACGGATGTTCGACCTGGTGGATGGGGTGGAAGCCTATCCGAAGCATTTCCCCTGGTGTTCGTCGGCCAGCGTGGTCGAGCGCGTGGGCAATGTGCTGGAGGCGCGACTGGATCTGCACTTCGCCGGCCTGCGCCACCATTTCACCACACGCAACACCGCCGAGCGGCCGCAGCGTATCGACATCCGCCTGGTGGACGGGCCACTGCGCTCGCTCGATGGCCTGTGGAGTTTCACCGCGCTGGGCGAGGACGGCTGCAAGGTCGCGCTGGCGCTGGACTTCGACTATGCCGGCATCGGCGGCTCGGTGCTCCGGCTGGGCTTCCAGGGGCTGGCCAACCGCATGGTGGATGATTTCTGTCGCGTGGCGGACCGGCTCTATGGCTGAGCGCCAGATCATGGTCGAGGTGGTGTTTGCCGAAGCGGCGCGGCTGTGGCGCCGGTCCCTCGATGTGCCGGCCGGCTGCACGGCTGCGCAGGCGGTGGAAGCAGCCCGGTGCGCCGGAGGCTTGCCGGAAGATCTGCCCGAGCCGCTGCGGCTTGGCGTGTTCTCGCGTCCGGTGGTGCCGGACTACCCGCTTCGCGAGGGTGACCGGGTGGAAATCTACCGGCCGCTCGGGCTCGATCCGATGGCCGCGCGGCGCCGGCGGGCCGGCACCGCCTGAACACCGCTCGGGCAATCAGTGGCCGCCATTCGCCGGGCTGCCGCCCAGCGGTGTGCCGGTGTCCTTCTCGTCCTTGCCCTTGATGTCCTTGTCGCCCTTGGCGTCGTCGGTCGGGTAGTCGGTGTGGAACTTGCTGCTTTCCTTCAGGAGGTTCTTGTTGCTGGCCAGGAACGGACTGCCCTCGACGTGGTCGAGCGTGTCGTTGTTGAAGTACAGGGTCATCCGGCTGACCTGCATCGCGCCGCCGCGGTGCGAGTAGGTGGAAACGTAGTCCCAGCGGCTCTGGTCGAACGGCGTGCTCACCGAAGGCGAGCCGAGCAACACCAGCACCTGACGCTTGGAAAGGCCCGGCTTGAGCTGATCCACCGCTTTCTGATCGATGTTCTTGTCGAGCAGGTTGCCCTGGCGCACGTCCTGCGTGTAGACCAGGTGGCAACCGGAGACGGCCACGGCCATCAGGGCGGCAACCGGCAGGGTGATCAGTTTTCGCATGCGTACGGCGTCCGGATCGTGGAAGGAGGGGATGATACACTACCGGTTCGGCGGCTCCGCACCGGCGGGAGGTGGAACGGTGGAACAGGAAACCCAGGAACTGCGCCGTGCCGGCCTCAAGGTGACGCACCCGCGCATGCGCATCTTGCAGATTTTCGACGAGGAGGAGGGCAACCACCTCACCGCCGAGGATCTCTACAAGAAACTGCTCGCCCTCGAGGAAGACATCGGCCTGGCCACGGTGTACCGCGTGCTGACCCAGTTCGAGGCCGCGGGCATCGTCATCAAGCACAATTTCGAGGGCGGGCAAGCCGTCTACGAACTCGATCGCGGCCGTCACCACGATCACATGATCGACGTAGACAGCGGCAAGGTCATCGAGTTCGTCAGCGAGGAGATCGAGCGCCTGCAGCGTGAGGTTGCCGCGCGCCACGGCTACGTGATCGAGGATCACAGCCTGGTGCTTTACGTGCGCCCCAAGCAGCGCTCGCGCAAGGGCTGAGCGCCGGCGAAAAACCGCCCGTCTGCTGTGACCACCGCCGCATGCTCTCGGTGTCGTCGCTCGCGCCGATGTTGGAGTCTTTCACGGGCTCTGCGCCGCGCCAACCGCACGCGGGAATCCGTCAGGCAAAAAAAATCGCGAGGCAGGACTCCTGTCCGCCTCGCGATCGCTTCGATACCGCGCGAGAAATGGAGTGGCGAATTGCTCGGCCAGGCCAGATCCCGGGTAACGATTCAGATGGCGTCCTGCCATCTTTACCGGAGTCGCCGTCCCCACGAGGACTCCGGCACGCCATCTCACGATGGCGGCTCCCCCACATCGATGAGGAAATCCTAACGGCGGGTTCACGCCCTGTGTATTGGAAAATTTCCTAGAGGGGAGCTCTCTGCGGGGGAGCGTCCATGCTGCTTCGCAGCAGGGCGCGCAGGTGCACGCCGTCGCCCGACGAGCGCAGCCGGAACAAGCCGCCCAGCGCGGCGACACGATCACGCATGCCTTGCAGGCCACGCCCGCCACGGGCGACGTGTTCGGGCAGGCCGTCGCCGTCGTCGCGCAGATCGAGCAGGGCCAGCACTTGGCCGTGGCGTTCGCCGATGCGCAGGCGCAGGCTGAACAGGCTGGCGTGGGCATGCTTCACCGTGTTGGTGGCGCTTTCCTGCACCAGGCGATAGACCGCCGTGCGGGTGTCTTCGTCCAGCAGGCGCGGATCGCCGCGCAGTTCGGTGTGGTAATCGATGCTGGCAGCGGTCAGCAGATCGCGGATGGGGCCTTCGTCGAGTGCCCGCAGCAGGCCGAATTCGTCCAGCATGGCGGGCCGCAGATCGTCCAGCAGGCGGTGCAGGGCGCGCCGCATGTGGGCAAGGATGCTGTAGATCGAGGCGCTGATGTCGTCCAGCCCGGCCTGCTGCAGGCGGGCTTGGGCCAGCTTCACGTGGGTCTGGATGGCGGTGATGTTCTGGCCCAGTTCGTCGTGCAGCTCGGCGGCGAGGTGGCGGCGTTGGTTCTCGTCGGCCTGCAGATTGCCGCGCGCGGCGGCGCGCAGTTGGCTGGCCAGGTGATCCAGGCGGCGATTGACCGCGGCGAGGTGGGTGTTCTGTTCGGCCACCCGCAACCGGCTGCGGCGTAGCGCGTCGGAAGCCGAGCCGAGCATCAGCGCACCGGTGCCGGCCACGGCGAGAAACAGATAGCCGGCGGCGGTGGGCGTGTGTTCGAGGCGGGTGTCGAGCAGCGCCATGCCCAGGCTGGAGACGATCATCGCCAGGCTGGAGCCGCGCCAGCCGTGCCGGAAGGCGAAAAACAGCACCGGCGCCAGCGACAGGGCGCGGATGAATTGCGGGTGCGCCGAGGATTGCCCAGACAACAGCAGCAGGATGGCCATGGCCGGCAGCATCACCTGCAAACCATCCAGTGCCAGCCAGGTCGAGGCCGGAGGATCCGGCGGCGCACGCAGCAGCATCGCCATCATCGGCATCACCAGCAGCACGCCAAGGTAGCCGCCCAGGAGCTCGTTGCCGATCAGGCCGATCAGGGCGTCGTCATTGTCGTGGTTGTGCACCAGGGTGTGCAGGCCCATGTCCACCGCGGTGGTGGCCAGCACCACCAGGGCCGCTGCTAGCATCAACCGGGCGGTTTCCTGCGGGTTATGCAGGTTGGTGCCGGCGTGGGGATTGAAGCGACGCAGCAGCCACAGGCCGGCGGCGGTCACCAGTGGCTCGGGCAACTCGCTGGTGAAGAAAAAATCCCAGCCATGCGGCATGCCGGGGTGGACGGTCAGCGCGGCGGTGGCGGCCAGCTCCACGCCAAGCAGCCAGCCCCACTGGCGCATCGGCAAGAGCAGCAGGGCGCCGAAGCGTAGCCCGTAGGGCAGTATCCAGAATGGCTGGGCGGTCGGCCACAGGGCCAGCCACAGCAACAGGTAAACCAGGCCGATCAGCGGGCCGGAATACGGTGGTCGGAAGGCGTTCCTGAGCATGTGCCGATGGTACATGCCCTGTTGCACCGCAATCGCCGGTGCGGGCGCCGGTGTGTACAGTAGGCGCATGTACAGCATTGTCCTGATCGACGATCACGCCATTGTGCGCGAGGGCTTCAAGCGTTTGATCGGGTTGGAGCCCGATTTCAAGGTGGTGGCCGAGTGCCGCTGCGCCGATGACGCGGTGGAGGCGGTGGCGCAGCAGCGTCCCGACCTGGTGGCGCTGGATCTCTCCCTGCCCGACGGCAGCGGCCTGCCGCTGATCGAACACTTGCGCAGCGTGGCGCCGGCCACGCGCATCGTGGTGCTCAGCATGCACGATGGCGATCCCTACGTTTCCGAGGCGCTGCGCCGCGGCGCCAGCGGTTACGTGACCAAGGGCGTGGCGCCGGAGGAGCTGGTGGCCGGCCTGCGCGCGGTGATGCAGGGCGAGCAGTTCCTGAGCTCGGATCTGCGCCAGCGCCGCGCGGATCACCCCGGCGCCACCCATGACCCGCTGCGCCGGCTGACCGCGCGCGAACGCGAGGTGTTCCTGCTCCTGGCGGCGGGACGCACGCCCAAGCAGGCGGCGGCGGAGTTGGGCATCGGCCAGAAAACCATCTACATCCACCGCGCCAGCGTGATGGGCAAGCTCAACGCCGGTTCGGAGCTGGAGCTGTACCGGATGGCCAGCGAACGCGGCCTGTTGCCCTCCGGCGGCTGAGCGCGGCGGTTCAGGCGCCCTGCGCGCGCTGCAGCATCTGCCTGGCGTGGGCGCGGGTTTCGCGGGTGATCTCCACGCCGCCCAGCATGCGCGCCAGCTCGTCGCGGCGGCCGTCGGCATCCAGCGACTGGATGTGCGTGTGGGTGTGCCCGCCGTCGCTGTGCTTGCTCACGTAAAGGTGCGCATGGCCCTGGGCGGCGACCTGCGGCAGGTGGGTGACGCACAGCACCTGCCGCTGTGTGCCTAGTGCGCGCAGTTTCTGGCCGACCACTTCGGCTACCGCGCCGCCGATGCCGCTGTCCACCTCGTCGAACACCATGGTGCCGATGCTGTCCTGGCCCAGCGTGGCCACTTCGATGGCCAGGCTGATGCGCGCCAGCTCGCCACCCGAAGCCACCTTGCGCAGCGTGCGCGGCGGCTGGCCGGGGTTGGCGCTGACCAGCAGCTCGCAGCGTTCGCGGCCCTGCGGGTCGGGTTCGTCGCCGACGGCCGCTTCCAGCGCCACCTGCAGCACACCGCCGGCCATGCCCAGTTCGCCCATCAGGATGCTGACTTCCCTGCCGAGCTTTTTCGCCGCCTCGTGGCGCGCGGCGCCGAGCTTTTCCGCCGCCGCGTCGTAGTCGCGGCGCACGCGTTCGCGTTGGGCGGCGAGTTGTTCCAGCGCTTCGCCGGCGCCTTCCAGTTCGGCCAGTTCTTCGCGCAGCGCGGCGGCCTTGTCGTGCAGCCCGGCCACCGGCAAGCGGTGGCGGCGGCCCAGTTCGTGCAGGTGGGCGAGGTGGGTGTCGACTTCGGTGAAACGCTCGGGATCGAGCTCGACGTCCTGCGCATAGCGGCCCAGTGTGTCGGCGGCTTCGCCCAGCTGGATCGCGGCATTGTCCAGCAGTTCCAGTGCGGGGCTCAGCGTTTCGTCCAGCAGCGCCAGCTTGCCCAGTTCGGCATGCGCGCGGCCTAGTGCGCGGCGCAGCGCGAATTCGCTGTCGCCATCGAGCAGTTCCACCACGCCGGCGGCGCCCTCGGCGAGCCGGCCGGCGTTGCCGAGGCGCTTGTGGCTGGCTTCGAGTGCGGCCAGCTCCGCAGGGGGGAGCGCCCAGCGTTCGAGCTCGTCCAGTTCGTGGCGCAGCAGCTCCAGCCGTGCCTCGCGATCCTCGCCGCCGCTGAGCTTGCGCATGCGCGCGCCCAGCTCGCGCCACTGCGTGGCCAGCGTGCGCACATCAAGGGCCGCTGCCGCGTGGCCGGCGTAGGCGTCGAGCAGGGTGAGCTGGTGGGCGCGGGAAAGCAGCGCCTGGTGTTCGTGCTGGCCGTGGATCTCCACCAGCAGGCCGGCCAGTTCGGAAAGCTGGCCGGCGCTGGCGGGGCGGCCGTTGATCCAGGCACGTGAGCTGCCCCCGGCGCGGATCACCCGGCGCAACTGGCAGGCGGCGCCATCGTCCAGTTCCTCGCGCGTCAGCCAGGCGCGGGCCTCGGGTAGGGCGGCGAGATCGAATTCGGCGGACAGTTCGGCGCGGTCGCAACCTTCGCGCACCATGCCGCTGTCGGCGCGCTCGCCAGCGAGCAGCAGCAAGGCATCCACCAAGAGCGACTTGCCGGCGCCGGTTTCGCCGCTGACCACGGTGAGGCCGGCACCGAACTCGACTTCGGCGTGTTCGACGACGGCGAATTGGCGGACGTTGAGCGAGGTGAGCATGGCGGGCTGGCGGCAGTCCGGGGTGGAGTCGGGCGATTGTAGCGGCAGCGCAGCCGCTACAATGCCGGCCGGTGGCCGCCGCGCACTTGCACGGCAGCTGCGTCGACCCTATGTCTCTTGCATCTCATCCACTGCGACAGCCCATGTCCCGTCAGCACGGCCAGGAACTCGATGTACGCACGCGGCGCCTGCTGCGCAGCCTGATCGCACAGTACCTGATGGATGGCGAACCGGTGGGCTCGCGCACGCTGTCGCGCTCCTCGGGGCTGGATGTGAGCCCGGCGACGGTACGCAACATCATGGCCGATCTCGAGGAGGCTGGCCTGGTGGCCTCGCCGCACACCTCGGCGGGGCGGGTGCCGACGCCGCGCGGCCTGCGCCTGTTCGTGGACAGCCTGATCGAGCTGCAGCCGCTGCCGCGCGAGGAGCTGGAACATCTGCAGCGCAGGTTGCCGGTGTCGGCGGGCAACACGCGCGATCTGCTGGGCAGCGCCTCGACCCTGCTGTCGGCGATGACTCACTTCGCTGGCGTGGTGACGGTGCCGCGCCAGGCGGATTTCCCGCTGCGCCACATCGATTTCGTGTCGCTGCCCGAGGCGCGGGTGCTGGTGATCCTGGTGTTTTCGGACAACCAGGTGCAGAACCGCGTGGTGCAGCTGGCCAAGCCACTGGCCAGTCGCGAGCTGGAGCAGGCGGCCAATTACATCAACACCCATTTCGTGGGGCTGCGGGTGGACGATATCCGCGCGCGCCTGCTGGTTGAGCTGCGCGAAGCCGGCAGCGAACTGCACCAGATGGTGGCCTCGGCCACCGAGCTGGCGGCGGCCTCGTTCGCGCCACAGGCCGGCGGCGACGAGGTGCTGGTGAGCGGGCAGACCAACCTGATGGGCTGCGCCGAACTGGCTGACCTGCAACGCCTGCGCGATTTGTTCGAAGCCTTCCAGCAGAAGACCGGCCTGCTGCAGCTGATGGCGTCGTGCGCGCGGGCGCCCGGGGTGCGCCTGTTCATCGGCGAGGAATCGGGCTTCGCGGCGCTGGACGGCTGCAGCGTGGTCACCGCCAGCTATGGCGTGCAAGGGCGCGCACTGGGTGCGGTGGGGGTGATCGGCCCCACCCGCATGGCTTATGAACGGGTGATCCCGGTGGTGCAGGCCACCGCCGGATTGCTCAGCGATGCCTTGAATCGCGTCGCGGCGGCCTCATAACCGCCCGCAGGGTGCGGGGATGCCCGCACGTTTTGAATCGGCCGGCGCCTGCCGGCCCTGGAATCAGGTTTGGAGCCCATCATGCAGAACCACGACCCGCAGGCGTCGAGCGCCGCCGAGGCCGCCGCCGACGCGGCGCCCCCCGCCGAACTGGAGACGCTCAAGGCCCGCGTGGCCGAGCTGGAAACCGCCAACGCCGAACTGCGCGACACCGTGCTGCGCGAAAAGGCCGAGCTGGAAAACCAGCGCCGTCGCCTGCATCGCGATCTGGAGCAGGCCCGCCGCTTCGCCAACGAGAAGCTGCTGGGCGAGCTGCTGCCGGTGTTCGACGGGCTGGAAAGCGGCCTTGCGGTGGAAACCGCCGACGTGGCGGCCATGCGCGCGGGTCTCGGCCTCACCCTGAAGGCCCTGCTCAAGGTGGGCGAGAACCACGGCCTCTCGCCGGTCGACCCGCTGGGCCAGGCACTGGACCCCGAACGCCACCACGCGGTGAGCCTGGTCGAGGCGCCCGATGCGGCCGCCGGCACCGTGGTCAGCGTGCTGCAGAAAGGCTACGTGTTGAACGATCGCCTGCTGCGCCCGGCGCTGGTCGCCGTGGCCAAGGACTGAACCTTACACATCAAGGCGTCCCGCCGGCTTGATACGCCACACGCGGGCCCCATCTGGAAACCATCGCGCGGCCGTCGGTCGCCATTCAAGCTTCGGGAGCACATCACATGGGCAAGATCATCGGCATCGACCTCGGCACCACCAACAGCTGCGTGTCCGTGATGGACGGCAGCACCACCAAAGTCATCGAAAACTCCGAAGGCGACCGCACCACGCCTTCCATCGTCGCCTTCAGCAAGGACGGCGAGGTGTTGGTGGGCGCGCCGGCCAAGCGCCAGGGCGTGACCAACCCCAAGAACACTTTTTACGCGGTGAAGCGCCTGATCGGCCGCAAGTTCACCGACGCCGAGGTGCAGAAAGACCTGCACATCGTGCCCTACGGCGTGGTCGCCAATGACAACGGCGACGCCTGGGTGGCGACCGCCGACGGCAAGAAGATGGCGCCGCCGGAAGTCTCCGCGAAGGTGCTGATGAAGATGAAGAAGACCGCCGAGGATTATCTCGGCGAGCCGGTCACCGAAGCCGTCATCACGGTGCCCGCCTACTTCAACGACAGCCAGCGCCAGGCCACCAAGGACGCCGGCCGCATCGCCGGCCTGGAAGTGAAGCGCATCATCAACGAGCCCACCGCGGCCGCATTGGCTTATGGGCTCGACAAGAGCGGCGGCGATCGCAAGATCGCGGTGTACGACCTCGGCGGCGGTACCTTCGACGTGTCGATCATCGAGATCGCTGAAGTGGACGGCGAGAAGCAGTTCGAGGTGCTGGCCACCAACGGCGACACCTTCCTCGGCGGCGAGGACTTCGACATGCGCGTCATCGACTACCTGGTCGAGGAGTTCCAGAAGGATCAGGGCATCGACCTGCGCAAGGATCCGCTGGCCCTGCAGCGCCTGAAGGACGCTGCCGAGCGCGCCAAGATCGAGCTGTCCTCCAGCCACCAGACCGAGGTGAACCTGCCCTACGTGACGGCCGACGCCTCCGGTCCGAAGCACCTCAACATCAAGCTCACCCGGGCCAAGCTGGAAGCGTTGGTGGAAGACCTGGTCAAGCGCACCATCGAACCCTGCCGCACCGCGCTCAACGACGCCGGCTTGCGCGTGTCCGACGTCAACGAGGTGATCCTGGTCGGCGGCCAGACCCGCATGCCGAAGGTGCAGGAAGCGGTGAAGGACTTCTTCGGCAAGGAGCCGCGCAAGGACGTCAACCCGGACGAGGCTGTCGCCGTGGGCGCGGCGATCCAGGGCGGCGTGCTGGGCGGTTCGGTCAAGGACGTGCTGCTGCTCGACGTCACCCCGCTGTCGCTGGGCATCGAGACGATGGGCGGCGTGATGACCAAGCTGATCGAGAAGAACACCACGGTGCCGACCAAGGCCTCGCAGACCTTCTCCACTGCCGACGACAACCAGACCGCGGTGACCGTGCACGTGTTGCAGGGCGAGCGCGAGCGCGCCAACGCCAACAAGTCGCTGGGCAAGTTCGACCTGCAGGGTATCCGCCCGGCACCGCGCGGCACGCCGCAGGTCGAGGTGACCTTCGACATCGATGCCAACGGCATCCTGCACGTGTCGGCCAAGGACAAGGACACCGGCAAGGAACAGAAGATCGAAATCAAGGCCGGCTCCGGCCTGTCCGAGGCGGAGATCGCCCGGATGGTGGCCGACGCCGAGGCGAACAAGGAAGAGGACAAGAAGTTCCACGAGCTGGTGGGCACGCGCAACAAGGCTGACCAGCTGGTGCACGCCACCCGCAGCGCGCTGAAGGAGCACGGCGGCAAGGTGCCGGCCGAGCAGTTGTCGACCATCGAAGGCGCGCTTGCCGAGCTGGAAAAGGCGAAGGACGGCGACGACAAGGACGCCATCGAGGCCAAGGTCGGTAAGCTGGAGCAGGTGGCGCAGGCGCTGTTCGCGGCGGCCCAGGGCGGCGATGCCGGTGCCCAGCCGGGCGCGCAGCCCGCCGGCCCCGCCGACGACGTGGTGGATGCCGAGTTCACCGAAGTGAAGGACGACAAGAAATAAGCGTGTCCTGACCGAAAACGGGCGCTGCGCAAGCGGCGCTCGTTTTCCTGTTTGCGGGGGAGTGGATGGGCAAGGGGCGTCTGGAAGCATTCAGCGATGGCGTGCTGGCCATCGTCATCACCGTCATGGTGCTGGAGCTGAAGGTGCCGCAAGGTGCCGACTGGGCGATCCTGGCGGCGCAGTGGCCGGGCCTGCTGAGTTACGTGCTGAGCTTCCTCTACGTGGGTATCTACTGGAACAACCACCACCACTTCCTGCACGCGGCGAAGCGGGTCAATGGCGGCGTGCTGTGGGCCAACCTGCACTTGCTGTTCTGGTTGTCGCTGCTGCCGGTGGCCACCGGCTGGATGGGCGAAAACCACTTCGCGGCCCTGCCGGTGGCAGTGTATGGTGGCGTGCTCTTGATGTGCGCGCTGGCCTGGCAGCCGTTGCAGCGCTGCCTGATCGCGGCCAACGGTGGTCAGGCCTCGCTGCTGGCCCGCGCGGTGGGGGCGGACTGGAAAGGCTGGCTCGCCGTCGCCATGTATGTGTCCGGCATCGCACTGGCGTTCGTGGCGCCGTGGGTGTCCTGTCTTTTTTATGCCACGGTGGCTGCGATCTGGTTCATCCCCGATCGACGCATCGAATCGCGGATCGAGCAATGAGCAAGCGTGATTACTACGAAGTCCTGGGTGTCGAACGCACGGTCACCGAGGTCGAACTGAAGAAATCCTTCCGCCGTCTGGCGATGAAGTACCACCCGGATCGCAACCCCGACGATCCCACTGCGCAGGACAAGTTCAAGGAGGCCAAGGAGGCCTACGAAGTGCTGTCCGACGCGCAGAAGCGCGCGCTGTACGACCAGCACGGCCACGCCGCCTTCGAGGGCGGCATGGGCGGGCGCGGCGGCGCCGGTTTCGGCGACATGGGCGACATCTTCGGCGACATCTTCGGCGACATCTTCGGCGGTGGCGGTGGCCGCCGCGCGCCGCGGCGCGGCGCCGACCTGCGCTACATCATGGAGCTGGATCTCGAAGAGGCGGTGTTCGGCGTCGAGAAGAAGATCGCCATTCCCAGCCAGGTCAACTGCCACCACTGCAATGGCTCGGGCTCGGCCGACGGCAAGACGGTCACCTGCAAGACCTGCCAGGGCCATGGCCGCGTGCGCATGCAGAACGGCATCTTCTCCATCCAGCAGGCCTGCCCGCACTGCGGGGGCAGCGGCAAGACCATCGAGAAGCCCTGCAAGGCCTGCCACGGCGAGGGACGGCTGGAAGAAACCCGCACGCTGTCGGTGAAGATCCCCGCCGGCGTGGACAATGGCGACCGCATTCGCCTCACCGGACAGGGCGAAGCCGGCCCTGCGGGCACGCCTGCCGGCGACCTCTACGTGGAAGCGCACGTGCGCGAGCACAAGATCTTCCAGCGCGACGGCAACGATCTCTATTGCGAAGTGCCGATCCGCTTCTCGCAAGCGGCGCTGGGCGCGGAGCTGCCGGTGCCCACGCTGGAAGGCGAGGTGCCGATCAGCATTCCGCCGGAAACCCAGACCGGGCAGAGCTTCCGCCTGCGCGGGCGCGGCGTGAAGTCGGTGCGCAGCGGTCGTGCCGGCGACCTGATCTGCCGCGTGGTGGTGGAAACCCCCGTGCGCCTCACCAAGCAGCAGCGCGAGCTGCTGGAGCAGCTCGAAGCCAGCTTCAACGACGGCAAGGGTGAGGAGCACATGCCGCGCGCCAAGAACTGGGTCGACGGGGTGAAGGATTTCTGGTCGCGGGTCACCTCCTGATTCTGTTAATTTGGACGTCCGTTTGCCGCGCGCCGGGATTGCCATGACCGCCACACCGCTACGTCTTGCCATCAACGGTGCATCCGGCCGCATGGGGCAGGCGCTGTTGTCGCTGCTGCAGGGCGATGCGCGCTTCGACCTGGCGTGGGCCACGGTGTCGCCCGCGTCGCGCCAGTTGGGCGTCCAGGTGTGGCCGGAACACGGCTTGCGCTATGCCGCGGGCTGGGTGGACGCGCCCGCGCTGGATGTGGTAATCGACTTCAGTGGCCCCGCCGGTTTGGCGGGCGCGTTGGATCACTGCCTCGGACATCGCTTGCCGCTGGTGGTGGGCAGCACCGGGCTGGACGCGGCGCAGGCCGCGCGGCTGGATACTGCCGCCGGGCACATCGCCGTGCTGCGTGCGGCCAACTTCAGCCTGGGCGTGGCGGTGCTCACGCGCCTGCTGCGCGAGGCGTCGGCCGCGTTGCGCGCGTGGGATCTGGAAATCGTTGAGGCCCACCACGGCCGCAAGGAAGACGCCCCTTCGGGCACCGCGCTGGCGCTGGGCGCGGCCGCCGCCGCCGCGCGCGGCACCACGCTGGCGCAGGACGCCGTGTACAGCCGCGAGGGCCGCACCGGCCCGCGCCGCGCCGGCAGCATCGGCTTTGCCGTGGTGCGCGGCGGAGACATCGTGGGCGAGCACCAGGCCCTCTTGATCGGCGCGGGTGAGCGGCTGGAGCTGGCCCACCGCGCCACCGACCGCAGCGTCTTCGCCCGCGGCGCGCTGGAGGCCGCCCATTGGCTGGTCGGCAAGCCAGCCGGGCACTACGACCTCGACGCCATGCTGGCCGAGCGCGTGGCTGGCTGAGCGCGGCTTGCCCGTGGTGCTGCCGGGCCGTTACCATCTGTCCGCTGTCATCGGGGAGTAGCCATCCTCACCCCGCTTTTCATGAGGAATCCGCGTCAACACACTTGAGGCTTTGCCTCATGGCGCGGATGGTTCGGCAAGCCGCGCTTGCCGGTGCCCGGCGAGACCTTTGGCCACGACGTGCTCACCCAGCCGGGCGGGCGGTGTCGTTGCGCCATCGGTTATCCGCCCGCCCGGCTTGGTTTTACCGCATGCGTACCCTGGTTCTGTTCCTGCTTTCCGCCGGCGCGATCTACGTCGCCTGCGAGTATTTCGTCAACGCGGTGGAGTGGCTGGGCCGCAAGCTGAAGCTTGGCGCCACCGCCACCGGCACCGTGCTCGCCGCCTTCGGCACGGCCCTGCCGGAAAGCGCGGTGACCTTCGTGGCGGTGATCTTCGGCAAGTCGGCGTCGGCGCGCGACATCGGCGTGGGCGCGGCGATGGGCGGGCCGCTGGTACTGGCCACGATTGCCTATGCGGTGGTCGGCATGGCGCTGTGGGCCAATCGCAAGCGCCTGCGGCGCGCCGATACGGTGGTGCGGGTCGATCACCAGCGGCTGGCGCGCGATCAGGCGTGGTTCCTGGCGATCTTCGCGGTCAAGGTCGCCCTGGGGCTGGTGGCGTTCGCGCTCAAGCCACTGCTGGGTGTGCTGTTCCTGCTGGCCTACGCGCTGTACGTGTGGTGCGAGATACGCAGCGACGATGCCGCGCCGGAAGAAGAGGACATCGAGCCGCTGAAGCTGCATCCGCACGCCGCTGAACCCGCGCTGCGCTGGGTGGCGGCGCAGGTCACGGCGGCGCTGGTCGTGATCGCCGTGGCTTCGCGGGTGTTCGTGAGCCAGCTCGAAACGATCGGCGAGATGTTCGCGCTGCCGCCACACCTGGTGGCGCTGCTGCTCAGTCCGGTGGCCACCGAACTGCCGGAGACGCTCAATGCGCTGATCTGGGTGCGGCAGGGCAAGGAGCGCCTCGCGCTGGCCAACATCTCCGGTGCCATGATGATCCAGGCCACTATCCCCAGCGCGCTGGCGATCTTCGCCACGCCGTGGTTGTTCGACGCGCCGCTCATCGTTGCCGGTGCGCTGACCGCCGCGACCATCGCCTATCTGTGGTGGCGCTTCCGCCGCGGCCGCGTCGACGCGCGCGCACTCCTGCCGGCGGGGCTGCTGTATGGCGTGTTCGCCGCCTTCCTCGCGTGGCATTTTTCCCGCTGAAAGCGAGTGGGTTTTCGAGCGACCGGCCTGGCCATGGCTGGCTGGTCGCGAATCGATCACGTCCGTGCTTGATCCGCGCCGGCATGCGGGGCGTGCGCCGATGGCGCGGCGCTGGCGCGCATCCGGGCGGTTTGCGTCCGCCCGGATGGCCGGGTGACGCTTACTTGCCGGCGGTATAGCTCAGTTCGGCGCTGTAGCGGTCGTAGTGGTCGGATGTCTTGGCGACCGCGTCGCCGAAGGATTTTCGGATTGCGCTCGCGTCGGATTGGCCGTAGACGCCGGCCACCATTTTCCAGAGCGCGGGGTTGGGCTCCGCGCCGACATCGGCCCAGTCCTTGCTCTGGATCACCAGGACGTAATCGGGTGCGCCGTCGCCGCCGCCGTCGATCCGCATGGTGCTCCAGTAGTACGGCCATTTGGCCTTGGTTGCCGCGGCGGCGATCTTCTTGACCGCGTCGGTGAACGCCGCATTGGCGTCGTGGCCCGGCTTGAGCGTGTAATCGATGATGTGCAGGAGGGGCGGTGGCGTCTGGGTGCGCCAGCCCGCGGGCAGGTGGGTCATGTCCGGCTGCATCAGCATGAACGCGCTGGTTTCGCCGTGCAGGTAGGGATTGGCTTGCGCGCGCCAGGTGGCCTCACAGGGTTTCGTCTGGGCGTCCAGGGTATCCATGTCGGCCCAGCTGAGCGGCCCGACATCCGCGGAGTATTGGTAGTTGTTGCCGGTTTCGTGCATCACGGTCGGCATGCCGAATTTGACGTGGTGCTCGTGCAGGCATTGGTTGAAGGCCTTGAGGCCCGCCTCGTAGGCTTGCTGCTGGGCGGGGGCTACCGTGTCGGTCCAGTCCCGCCAGACGACGGCCTTGTCCGAATTCTCCGCATAGGCGCTTGCAGCGACGGTCGCCGCAAGCGCCACAACCACACAGGCTGTGAGCGTTTTCATGGATCCTCCGAGGGTGATCGAGTGGCCTTGGCCACGAATTTCGTCCGCGCGCTCCCCTGAGGTGGGACGAAAGCTGCACGCTACGCGCCGAAAATGGCGGTCACAAGTGCACTCGGCGGTCACGCGGATACGCGTGTTTGGCCCGCCGATTGCTTGGGCTCCGGCGGGCCAGCAGCGCACGCGAACCCGGCGCAGTGGTTCGTTAGTCCGGGTGCGAGGCGTTGCGGTCGCGGCCGGCGCCGTAGCGCGTGTCGAGCCTGCCGAAGAGGCGCTTGAACAGGCGTGAGAGCTTGCCGCGGCGGGTCTTGCGCAGCAATTCTTCCTCGTTGACGATCCAGGCCACCTGGATCACCCGGCGCTCGCCTTCGTACGGCAGGTGACCGTGGAAGGAGTTGTCGCTGCGCTTGAATACCGCGAATTCGCCATACAGCGGCGGCAGTTCGGGCACCAGCATGGCGTCGATGTCGTCGATCTTCGCGAGGAAGCGCAGGCAGCCCTCGCTGGTGTCGGGCCATTGCGGGTTCAAGTAGAGCAGGGCGGTGGCCACCTTGGAGCGGCTGTCGGTGTGGATGGTGCCGTGGCGCCGGTTCATCAGGCGGCACAGGGTCACCAGGGTGGGGTAGTCGCCCAGATTCTCGATGCCCAGCTTGTGACCGATCAGGCTGGAGAAGGCGGGGTGGGTGAGTTGTTCCACCAGGGCGTTGATCGAGGGCCCGCAGTCAGCCGGGTCCCATGGGAAAAAGCCGGCGCTGGGGTAGGCAGGATAGTCGCGTTCCAGATCGCCGCGCGCCGCCGCGGGCAATTGGCCGTGGGCGATCATGAACGGGAACGGCGACAGTTGTACGAGGGTGTCCGGGCGCTCGAGGCGGATCGGGTCGAGCAGCGTTTCCGAGCGCATGGTCAAGCGATGCCTTGAGGCTGGGAAAGCGGCCAGTGTAACGCTGCGCGGCCATCTGCAAGCTGACGTGGTTGACGGTATGGCAGCGTGCCGAAGTGGACAGCAGGCGTCGCCGCACCTATCATTGCGACCCGCCCTGATACTTTCCCTTCCAAGGTTCACAAGCCTGCTTTGCGCGGCTTGCGGACTTTGCTGCACCTGAAAGGCGGTTCCCATGTCCACTCCCGCTCTGCTTGCCCTCACCGATGGCAGCGTGTTCCACGGCCACGCCGTGGGCGCTACTGGCGAAACCATCGGCGAAGTCGTTTTCAACACCGCCATGACCGGCTACCAGGAGATCCTCACCGATCCCTCCTACAGCCGGCAGCTCGTCACGCTCACCTACCCGCACATCGGCAACACCGGCATCAACGTCGAGGACGTGGAGTCCGACCACGTGCACGCCGCCGGCCTGATCGTGCGTGACGTGCCGCGTCTGGCCAGCAACTGGCGCAGCAGCGAAAGCCTGCCCGATTACCTGAAGCGCCACGGCATCGTGGCCATCGCCGGCATCGACACGCGTCGGCTCACCCGCATCCTGCGCGACAAGGGCGCGCTGGGTGGCTGCATCCTCGCCGGCGAAGGCATCGCGGAAGAAGCTGCGCTGGCCAAGGCGCGCGCCTTTCCTGGCCTGAACGGCATGGATCTGGCCAAGGTGGTGTCCACCAGGGAAATCCACGCCTGGAACGCCGGCGTCTACGACCTCGACCGCCAGGCCTTCAACCAGCCGGCCGGCCGCTTCAAGGTCGTCGCTTACGATTTCGGCGTGAAGCAGAACATCCTGCGCCTGCTCGCCGAGCAGGGTTGCGACATCACTGTGGTGCCGGCGCAGACGCCCGCCGCCGAGGTGCTGGCAATGCAGCCGAACGGGGTTTTCCTCTCCAACGGCCCCGGCGACCCGGCGGCCTGCGATTACGCCATCGCCGCCACCAAGGCCTTCCTCGACGCGAAGATCCCGCTGTTCGGCATCTGCCTGGGCCACCAGCTGATGGGCCTGGCACTGGGTGGCAAGACCCTCAAGATGAAGTTCGGCCACCACGGCGCCAACCACCCGGTGAAGGATCTGGACGACGGCCGCGTGCTGATCACCAGCCAGAACCACGGCTTCGCGGTCGATCCGGCCACGCTGCCGGCAAACGTGCGCGTCACCCACAACTCGCTGTTCGACGGCACGCTGCAGGGCTTCGCGCTCACCGACCGCCCGGCGTTCTGCTTCCAGGGCCACCCGGAAGCTTCGCCCGGCCCGCACGACATCGTTTACCTGTTCGAACGGTTCGCCAAGCTGATGCAGGAGGTTCGCTGACATGCCCAAGCGTAGTGATATCAAGAGCGTCCTCATCATCGGTGCCGGCCCCATCGTGATCGGCCAGGCCTGCGAGTTCGACTACTCCGGCGCGCAAGCCTGCAAGGCGCTGCGCGAAGAGGGTTATCGCGTCATCCTGGTGAACTCCAACCCCGCCACCATCATGACCGACCCGCAGATGGCCGACGCCGTCTACATCGAGCCGATCAACTGGCAAACGGTGGAACGCATCATCGCCAAGGAGAAGCCCGACGCGGTGCTGCCGACGATGGGCGGCCAGACCGCGCTCAACTGCGCGCTCGATCTCGCCGACCACGGCGTGCTGGAGAAGTACGGCGTCGAGCTGATCGGCGCCAAGCGCGACGCCATCCGCATGGCCGAGGATCGCGAGCTGTTCAAGCAGGCGATGACCGAGATCGGGCTGGAGAGCCCCAAGTCCGACGTGGCCAAGAACTTCGAGCACGCGCAGGAGATCCAGGCGCAGCTCGGCTTCCCCGTCATCATCCGGCCCAGCTTCACGCTGGGTGGCACCGGCGGCGGCATCGCCTACAACAAGGAAGAGTTCGAGGCCATCGTCAAACGTGGGCTGGAGATGTCGCCCACGCACGAAGTGCTGATCGACGAATCCGTGCTGGGCTGGAAGGAGTTCGAGATGGAAGTGGTCCGCGACACCGCGGACAACTGCATCATCATCTGCGCCATCGAGAACCTCGATCCGATGGGCGTGCACACCGGTGACTCGATCACCGTGGCGCCGGCGCAGACGCTCACCGACAAGGAATACCAGCGCCTGCGCGATGCTTCCATCGCGGTGCTGCGCAAGATCGGCGTGGACACCGGCGGCTCCAACGTGCAGTTCGGCATCAATCCCGCCGACGGCCGCGTGGTGGTGATCGAAATGAACCCGCGCGTGTCGCGTTCGTCCGCGCTGGCGTCGAAGGCCACCGGCTTCCCGATCGCCAAGGTTGCCGCCAAGCTCGCCGTGGGCTACACGCTCGATGAGCTGAAGAACGACATCACCGGCGGCAAGACGCCGGCCTCGTTCGAGCCCTCCATCGACTACGTGGTCACCAAGATCCCGCGCTTTGCCTTCGAGAAGTTCCCGCGCGCCGACGCCCGCCTCACCACCCAGATGAAGTCGGTGGGCGAGGTGATGGCGATTGGCCGCAGCTTCACCGAGTCGCTGCAGAAGGCGCTGCGCGGGCTGGAGATCGGCAAGACCGGCCTGAACCCCACCGGCCTCGACATCGCCACGGAGGATGGCCTGGCCACGCTCAAGCGCGAGCTGCGCGAGCCGCGCCCGGAGCGCGTGTTCCACCTTGCCGACGCCTTCCGCGCCGGCCTGTCGCTGGCAGACGTGCATGCGCTGAGCCGCGTCGATCCGTGGTTCCTCGCAGCGTTCGAGGACATCGTGCTGGCCGAAACCGCGGTCAAGGCGCAGGGCATCGCCGCGCTGGATGCGCCGCGCATGCGCGAGCTCAAGCGCATGGGCTTCTCCGATGCGCGCCTGGCCGAGCTGATCGGTTCGGACGAGGCCGCCGTGCGCCACCTGCGCCGCACCCTGGGCGTGCGTCCGGTGTACAAGCGCGTGGACTCCTGCGCCGCCGAGTTCGCCACCACCACGGCCTACATGTACTCGACCTACGAGGAAGAGTGCGAGGCCAATCCCACCGACCGCGAGAAGATCATCGTGCTCGGCGGCGGCCCCAACCGCATCGGCCAGGGCATCGAGTTCGACTACTGCTGTGTGCACGCGGCGCTCGCGCTGCGCGAGGATGGCTATGAAACCATCATGGTCAACTGCAACCCGGAAACCGTCTCCACCGATTACGACACCTCCGACCGCCTGTACTTCGAGCCGCTGACGCTGGAGGACGTGCTGGAGATCGTGGATCTCGAAAAGCCCAGGGGCGTGATCGTGCAGTACGGCGGCCAGACTCCGCTGAAGTTGGCGCGCGCCTTGGAAGCCGCCGGTGCGCCGATCATCGGCACCTCGCCCGACTCGATCGACCTCGCCGAGGACCGCGAGCGCTTTCAGCACATGATCCAGAAGCTGGGCCTGCGCCAGCCACCCAACCGCACCGCACGCAACGCCGACGAGGCGCTGGCGCTGGCGCGCGAGATCGGCTATCCGCTGGTGGTGCGCCCCAGCTACGTGCTCGGCGGCCGCGCCATGGAAGTGGTCTACGACGACGCCGACCTTGCGCGCTATATCCGTGAGGCGGTGCAGGTATCCAACGATTCGCCGGTGCTGCTGGATCGCTTCCTCGACCATGCGGTCGAGGTGGACGTGGACGTCATTGCCGATACCGACGGCAAGGTGCTGATCGGCGGCATCATGGAGCACATCGAGGAAGCCGGCGTGCATTCCGGCGATTCGTCCTGCTCGCTGCCGCCGTATTCGCTCTCCCCGGCGATCCAGGACGAGATGCGCCGCCAGGCCGCCGCGATGGCCAGGGAGCTCAAGGTCATCGGCCTGATGAATACCCAGTTCGCGATCCAGGGCGACACCGTGTTCATCCTGGAGGTGAACCCGCGCGCTTCGCGCACCGTGCCCTTCGTCTCCAAGGCCACCGGCGTGCCGCTGGCCAAGATTGCCGCGCGCTGCATGGCCGGCAAGACGCTGGAGGAGCAGGGCGCCACCAGGGAAGTGATCCCGTCGTACTACTCGGTGAAGGAAGCGATCTTCCCCTTCATCAAGTTCCAGAACGTCGACCCGATCCTCGGCCCCGAGATGCGTTCCACCGGCGAGGTGATGGGCGTGGGCCGCAGCTTCGGTGCCGCTTTCGCGCGCGGCCATGACGCCGCCGGGGTGAAGACGCCGCAGCAGGGCAAGGTGTTCGTGTCGGTGCGCGATGCCGACAAGGATCGCCTGCTGCCGGTGGCGCAGGAAGTGCTGCGCCGCGGTTTCAGCCTGGTCGCCACCGGCGGCACGGCCGCCTACCTGACCAGCCACGGCATTGCCTGCGAGCGCGTCAACAAGGTGCTGGAGGGGCGTCCGCACATCGTCGACAGCATCAAGAACGGCGAGATCGTCTATATCGTCAACACCACCGAGGGCAAGCAGGCCATCGCCGATTCGTTCTCGATCCGGCGCGAAGCGTTGCAGCAGCGCGTGACCTATTCCACCACCGTGGCCGGCGCGCGTGCGCTGGTGCACTCGCTGGATTTCCACGACAACGACGAAGTCCACAGCCTGCAGGAACTGCACAAGGAGCTTTCCGCATGAGCGCCCGCGCCCCCATCACCAAGGTTGGTTCCGAGCGCCTGCGCGCCGAACTGGAAAAGCTGAAGTCGGAGGATCGCCCGCACATCATCGCGGCCATCGCCGAGGCGCGCGCCCACGGCGACCTGAAGGAAAACGCGGAATACCACGCCGCGCGCGAGCTGCAGGGTTTCATCGAAGGCCGCATCAACCAGCTGGAGGCGCTGCTCTCCACTGCCGAAGTGATCGACGTGGCGCGCCTGAACCCCGGCAGCAAGGTGGTGTTCGGTGCCATCGTCGACCTGGCCGACGAGGACTCGGGCGTGGAGGCGACCTACCAGATCGTGGGCGACCTCGAAGCCGACATCAAGCAAGGGCTGATCGCCGTGTCCTCGCCGATCGCGCGCGCGCTGATCGGCAAGCTCGAAGGCGACAGCTTCGAGTTCCAGGCGCCCAACGGCATGAAGCACTACGAGATCGTCGGCGTGCGCTACGCGTAGGCTGACCACGCGCCAATACGACGAAGGCCCCGCTCGCGTGGGGCCTTCGTCGTTGGCGGATACGTTCCACCAGACAGCAAAAAGGCCGCGCAAGGCGGCCTTTTCGTCGGCTGGCACCGCGCTGGAATCAGCGCTGGCGAGCCTTGAAACGCGGGTTGCTCTTGCAGATCACGAACACCTTGCCGCGACGGCGCACGATCTTGCAGTCGCGGTGCCGCGTCTTGGCGGACTTCAACGAGTTAAGCACCTTCACGGCGAGCTCCTGATGACAAACGAAAAAACCTAGCGCGCAAGTATAACCTGCTGAATCGTCGGTCACAAGTTGGGGGTTGTTGCGGGTAGCCATCCTGGCACGGCCTGGCGGCTGGGCAGCGCCGGCCCGATCGTGGATTTGATGCAGAGAGGCCTTGCCCGTAGAATGCATCCCGTCCCATCGTCTCCTCCCCGACGGTGGTGACCCGCCCCGCAGCGACGCTATCGACGGCATCTGGCGCATCCCCCTCGTGCCCATGCCGATGCGTCATCCCTGCGGGGCGTTTTACTTTCAAAGCCGGCTGGCCAATCGCGTGCCCTGTGCGATGGCGCGCTTGGCATCCAGCTCCGCCGCGACGTCGGCACCGCCGATCACGTGCACGGTCATGCCGGCGGCCAGCAGCGTGTCGGCCAGGTGGCGGTTGGGTTCCTGGCCGGCGCAGATCACCACGTTGTCCACCGGCAGCACCTGCGGCTGGCCGTCGATGGTGACGTGCAGGCCCGCGTCGTCGAAGCGCTCGTAGCCGACCTTGCCCTGCATCACGACGTGCTTGGCCTTCAGCGTGGCGCGGTGCACCCAGCCGGTGGTCTTGTTGAGCCGCGCGCCGGGGCGGCCTTCGCTGCGCTGGAGCAGCCAGACCTGGCGCAGCGGCGCCTCGGGCTGCGGGCTGGCCAGTCCGCTGCGGTTGGCCAGCGTGGTGTCCACGCCCCAGGTGCGCGTCCAGCGCGTCACGTCGGTGGTGATGGACGGGTGGTGCTCGGTCAGGTATTCGGCCACGTCGAAGCCGATGCCGCCGGCGCCGATGATGGCGACCTTGCCGCCTACCGGCGCGTGCCGCCCCAGCACGTCGAGGTAGCCCAGCACGCGCGGGTCGTCGCTGCCGGGAAAGCTCACCTTGCGCGGCAGCACGCCGGTGGCGACCACCACGGCGTCGTAACCGGCCGCCTTGAGGCTGGCGGCTTCGGCTGTCCGGCCCAACTGCAGCTTGACCCCGGTGTCGGCGAGCCGATGGCCGAAGTAGCGCAGCGTCTCGCCGAACTCCTCCTTGCCGGGAATCTGCTTGGCATAGTTGAACTGGCCGCCGATCTCGGTGGACTGGTCGATCAGGGTGACGTCGTGGCCGCGCTCGGCCAGCGTGGTGGCGCAGGCCAGCCCGGCCGGGCCGGCGCCGATCACCGCATAGCGTTTGCGTGCGATGGCGGTTTCGATCTTCAGCTCGGTCTCGTAACAGGCCTGCGGATTGACCAGGCAACTGGCGCGCTTGTTGGCGAACACGTGGTCAAGGCAGGCCTGGTTGCAGGCGATGCAGGTGTTGATGCGCTCGCTGCGACCGGCCTTGGCCTTGTTCGCCCACTCCGGATCGGCCAGCAGCGGGCGTGCCATCGAGATCATGTCGGCGTCGCCCTCGGCCAGCACGCGTTCGGCCACCTCGGGCATGTTGATGCGGTTGGTGGCCACCAGCGGGATGCCCACCTCGCCCTTGAGCGCCTTGGTGACCCAGGCAAAGCCGGCGCGGGGCACGCTGGTGACGATGGTGGGCACGCGCGCCTCGTGCCAGCCGATGCCGGTGTTGATGATGGAGGCGCCGGCGGCTTCGATGGCCTTGGCCAGCGCGACGATTTCTTCCCGGCTTTGGCCGCCTTCGACCAGATCCAGCATCGACAGCCGGTAGATGATGATGAAGTCGCGGCCCACCGCCTCGCGCGTGCGGCGCACGATCTCCACCGGAAAACGCATGCGCCGCGCGGCGTCGCCGCCCCAGGCGTCGTTGCGCTGGTTGGTGCGCGCGGCGAGAAACTGGTTGATGAGGTAGCCCTCCGATCCCATGATTTCCACGCCGTCGTAGCCTGCCTCGCGGGCGAGCCTGGCGCAGCGCACGAAATCGCCGATGGTGCGCGCCACGCCACGCGCGGAGAGCGCCCGCGGGGTGAACGGGGTGATCGGCGACTTGATCTTCGAGGGGGCCACCGACAGCGGGTGATAGCCGTAGCGGCCGGCATGCAGGATCTGCAGGCAGATGCGCCCGCCTTCGGCGTGCACCGCGGCGGTGAGCTTGCGATGGCGCTGCTTGTGCCAGGGCAGCGTCAGGCGTCCGCCGAAAGGCTTGAGCCAGCCTTCCATGCTGGGCGCGATGCCGCCGGTGACCATCAGGCCCACGCCGCCGCGGGCGCGGGCGGCGAAATAGGCCGCGAGTTTGTCGTAGTCGGCGGCCTTGTCTTCCAGCCCGGTATGCATCGAGCCCATCAGGATGCGGTTGGGCAGGGTGACGTGGCCCAGATCCAGCGGGGCGAACAGGTGCGGGTAGTTCATGAAGGCGGCCGGTTCAAACGATCGTATGAATGTGCCTGTTGCGGGCGAAGAGTGCAAGCCTGGAGGCCGGGACTCGGGACTCGGGACTCGGGACTCGGAGCGAGGCGAGGGCAGCGTGCGCCATCGCTGGCCGCGATACCATGGGCGATCCTTGATCCGTGCTGGAGCTGCCATGAGCCGTGTCGTCGCCATTCCCGTGCTGACCATCGACGGCCCCTCGGGTTCGGGCAAGGGCACGGTCAGTCGCCGCGTGGCCGACCACTTGGGCTGGCGCCTGCTGGATTCCGGTGCGCTCTACCGTGCGGTCGGTTATGCGGCGGGAGCCGAGGGGCTGGATCTGTCCGATGTCGAGGCAGTGACCCGCTGCGCACAGACCACGAAGATCCGCTTTCACGCCAGTGCCGATGGCGGCGATACCCGCATCCTGGTCAACGGCCACGATGCCACCGACGAGCTGCGCACCGAGACGGCCGGCGCAGCGGCCTCGGCGATCGCCTCGCTCGCCCCGGTGCGGCAGGCTTTGGTGGAACTGCAATTGGGCTTCCGCAAGGCGCCGGGTTTGGTGGCTGACGGACGCGACATGGGCACGGTGATTTTCCCCGACGCACCGTTCAAGGTGTTCCTCACCGCCAGCGCCGCCGAGCGGGCGAAAAGGCGCTATAAGCAGTTGAAGGAAAAGGGGCTCAGCGTTACACTCACGAGTCTGCAGCGCGAGATCGAGGCGCGCGACCACCGCGATGCCACGCGCGCGGTCGCGCCGCTCAAGCCCGCGCCGGAGGCCGTGCTGGTGGATACCACCGGCATGGGCGTCGATCAGGTGGTTGCCAAAGTTCTTGCCGTCGTGCAGCCCGTTTGACGGGTCGCATGGCGGTTTTCGTTCCCCGGCCAGGGTGGCCGGGTTTCAACCCATGGTGACGAAGGCAACGCCGCAAGGCTTGCCCGAAGGCACCCCAACCGGTGGATTGTTGTCGATTCGTGCTCCCGATGGAGCGTCGCAACCGTCCTTTCCCATTCTGGAATCAACATGACTGAAAGTTTTGCCGAACTGTTTGAACAGAGCCAGCAGGCCATCGCCAAGCTGAAGCCCGGCGCCATCGTCACCGGCATCGTGGTGGAAATCCGCAACGACGTCGTCGTCATCAATGCGGGCCTGAAGAGCGAAGGCATCGTCCCGATCGAGCAGTTCAAGGGCGAGGACGGCACCCTCGAGGTGAACGTCGGCGACGCCGTGAAGGTGGCTCTCGAAGCCCTGGAAGACGGTTTCGGCGAAACCAAGCTATCGCGCGAGAAGGCCAAGCGCTCGATGGTGTGGGACGACCTCGAAGAGGCGTTCGACAAGGAAGAGACGATCAAGGGCATGATCTCGGGCAAGGTCAAGGGCGGCTTTACCGTCGACATCAAGGACGTCCGCGCCTTCCTGCCGGGCTCGCTGGTCGACGTGCGCCCGGTGCGCGAGCCGACCTACCTCGAGGGCAAGGAACTCGAGTTCAAGATCATCAAGCTCGACCGCAAGCGCAACAACGTGGTGGTCAGCCGCCGTGCCGTCGTCGAGACCGAGTTCTCCGCCGAGCGTGAGCAGCTGATGGAGCGCCTGGTGGAAGGCGCCATCATCAAGGGCGTGGTCAAGAACCTCACCGATTACGGCGCGTTCGTGGATCTGGGCGGCATCGACGGCCTGCTGCATATCACCGACATGGCGTGGAAGCGCGTGCGCCATCCGTCCGAGGTGGTCAACGTCGGCGACGAGCTGGACGTGCGCGTGCTGAAGTTCGACAAGGAGCGCAACCGCGTTTCGCTGGGCCTGAAGCAGCTGGGCGACGATCCGTGGGTGAACATCTCGCGTCGTTATCCGGTTTCCAGCCGTCTGTTCGGCAAGGTCTCCAACGTCACCGACTACGGCTGCTTCGTCGAGATCGAGCCGGGCGTGGAAGGCCTGGTGCACGTGTCCGAAATGGACTGGACCAACAAGAACGTCAACCCGGCCAAGGTGGTGCAGGTCGGCGACGAGACCGAAGTGATGGTGCTCGACGTGGACGAAGAGCGCCGCCGCATTTCGCTGGGCATCAAGCAGACGCGTTCCAATCCGTGGGAAGCGTTCGCCGCCATGCACAAGAAGAACGACAAGGTTTCCGGCCAGATCAAGTCGATCACCGACTTCGGTGTGTTCATCGGCCTGGACGGCGGCATCGACGGCCTGGTGCACCTGTCCGACATCTCCTGGCAGACCTCCAGCGAAGACCTCGTGCGCAACTTCAAGAAGGGTGACGAGATCGAGGCCGTGGTGCTGGCGGTTGATCCGGAGCGCGAGCGCATCTCGCTCGGCATCAAGCAGATGGAGCAGGATCCGTTCGGCCAGTTCATGGGCAACAACCCGCGCGGCAGCATCGTCACCGGCACGGTGAAGGAAGTGGACGCCAAGGGTGCGGTGATCGACCTGGGCGAGGGCGTGGAGGGTTACCTGCGCGCCAACGACATCGCCAAGGAGCGCATCGACGACGCCACCTTGCACTTGAAGGTGGGCGACGCGGTCGAGGCCAAGTTCACCGGCATGGATCGCAAGGGCCGCCAGTTGTCGCTGTCGATCCGCGCCAAGGACGAGGAAGACGTGCAGGAAGCCATGGCTGATTACTCCTCGGCCGCCAGCGGCACCACCAAGCTCGGTGCGCTGCTCAAGGAGCAGCTGAACAAGGCCGAGTAAGGCAACCGCAAGTCGAATGCGGGGCGGCCCGGTGCCGCCCCGCATTCTGCAACGCAAAGCACCATGTCGCGGGCACGGGGATCATGACCAAATCCGAACTGATCGAGGCGCTGGCACGGCGCCAGACTCACCTTGCGTTCGCCGATGTCGAGATGGCGGTCAAGAGCGTGATCGAGCAGATGAGCCAGGCGCTGGCCCAGGGCGAACGCATCGAGGTGCGCGGTTTCGGCAGTTTCGCGCTGCATTTCCGCCCGCCGCGAACCGGCCGCAACCCCAAGACCGGCGAATCGGTGTCCCTGCCTGGCAAGCATGTGCCGCATTTCAAGCCGGGCAAGGAACTGCGCGAGCGCGTCAACCAGCGGCTGGAAGACACCGTTACCGGCTGAGTGTCGGATGGCCGGGTTTCACCCATGAAGGCAGGCGACGCGAGTCGGTCCTGCCTTTGTTTTTGCGCTCGATCCCGGATTTTGCGTGCACCGGCGATGGTGAAGGCCAAGTCGGCGGCGATGCTTTCGACACGGCGTGTATTCGTGGCAGGGGTTGCTGGTAAAGTCGCGGCATGCGCCTGATCGCCCTCCTTCTGCTCGTATTCTTCGTTGCCGCGGGCATCGTGGTCGGCGCGCTCAATGCCGACCTGGTCAGCTACGACTTCGCCTTCGCCCACTTGCGCCTGCCCAAGGGCGCAGCCTTGCTGGCGGCACTGGTGGCCGGCTGGCTGCTGGGAGGCCTGACCGCGTGGCTGGGCGTGAACTTGCGGCAGCGTCGGCAGGCGCGGCTGCGACGCAAGGAATCCGGCCGCCACACCGCCGCCGCATGATCGTCTGGTATGCGCTGCCGCCGGCGGTCGTCGTCGCCTTTGCGCTGGGCTGGTGGGGCGCGCGCAGCTTGGGCGTGCGCCGCTCCGGCGCGGCAGTCAACGAACTTTCCTCGGATTACTTTCGTGGCCTGAACTACCTGCTCAATGAGGAGCAGGACAAGGCGATCGAGGTGTTCCTCAAGCTGGCCGAATACAACCGCGACACGGTGGAAACGCACCTCGCGCTGGGCAACCTGTTCCGCCGTCGCGGCGAGGTGGATCGGGCGATCCGCCTGCACCAGCACCTGGTGTCGCGGCCGAACCTGTCCGAGCCGATGAAGACCGTCGCCCTGCTGGAACTGGGCGAGGACTATATGCGCGCGGGCCTGCTCGACCGCGCCGAGGCGTTGTTCGCCGACCTGGTGGCGATGGAGGCGCATGCGCCTTCGGCGCTGCGCCATCTGATCGCGATCTACCAGCATGAGCGCGACTGGCACAAGGCCATCGAGCACGCGCGCCGGCTGGAAGTGATGACCGGCGAGGACGAGGCGCCGATGATCGCGCAGTTCTATTGCGAGCTGGCCGAGCGCTCGCGCCAGCACGGCGCACGCAGCGAGGCGCGCGAGTACCTCGCCCAGGCCTTCGCCTGCCAACGCGATTGCGTGCGCGCCTGGATGCTGACCGGTCGCCTGCAGGCCGAGGATGGCCGCCAGGTCGAGGCGATTCAGGCCTATGAGTCCGCGATCGACGCCGACATCGCCTTCGTGCCGGAGATTCTTGCGCCATTGCTGAACAGCTACGCCGCCGTCGGGCAGATGGATCATGCCGAGCGCTACCTGCGGGAATTGCTGGAGCGCTACCACGGCATCTCGCCGGTACTGGCGCTGACCCGCTTGTACCAGGCGCGCGAGGGCGAGCGCGTGGCGGTGGATTTCCTCACCACGCAGTTGCGCCAGCGGCCGTCGGTGCGCGGCTTGATGGCGCTGATCGACGCCACCATGGACAAGATCGAGGGCGAGGCGCGCGAGAACTTCCTGATCCTGCGCGATCTCACCAAGAAGCTGCTGGAAGGGCAGGCGATGTATCGCTGCAGCCGCTGCGGCTTTGGCGCCAAGGCGCACCACTGGCAGTGCCCGAGTTGCAAGAACTGGAGCACGATCCGGCCGATCCACGGTGTCGCCAACGAGTGAGCGCCATGGTCCTTGCCAGCGGATGGTTGCTGTGTTCCTTCCTCGTCGCCTGGCTCGCGGCACGGGCGGCGGTGGCCTACGCGCTACGGCGCGGCCTGCTCGACCAGCCCGGGCAGCGGCGTTCGCATCGCATTCCGACGCCGCGCGGCGGCGGCGTCGGCATCGTGCTGGCCACCCTGGTCGGCCTGCCGATGGCCTTGTCGAGCGGTACCACGCCATGGCCGACGGGTGTGGTGGCGGCCTTGCTGGCGGCGCTGCTGCTGGTGGCGCTGGCGGGTTGGTGGGACGACCACCGTGCCCTGCCCGTGCTGCCACGGCTGCTGGCGCAACTGCTGGCCACGCTGCTGTTCGGCGTGGCGCTGGTGGCGGCGGGGATGCCGGGGTGGTGGCTGCCGGTGCTGCTTGGGGTTGGCGTCTGGAGCATCAACCTGCACAATTTCATGGATGGCATCGATGGCCTGCTGGCACAGCAGGCGGTCTTCATGGGGGCTGGCCTGTCGCTGCTGGCGGTGGGGGCCGGGCAGGCGGAGCTTGCGCTTGCCGCCGCTGGACTGGCCGCCGCCAGCCTGGGTTTCGGGTGCCTGAATTGGCCGCCGGCGCGGATCTTCATGGGGGATGTGGGCAGCGGCAGCGTGGGCTTCTTGATCTTCGCGTTCACCGCCATGCTGTGGCGGCTTGCACCGTGCTTGCTGTGGCCGGCCTTGATCCTGTGCTCGGCCTTCGTGACCGATGCCAGCTTCACCCTGGCCAGCCGTGTCCTGCGGCGGCGGCGCTGGTATGCGGCCCATCGCGAGCATCTCTACCAGTGGCTGGCGCGGCGGGTCGGCTCGCATGCCCGCGTCGATGCCTTTTACCTGGGCTGGAACCTGCTGATCGCCGCGCCGATGGCGTGGTTGGCCTGGAGTCATCCTCTTGACGGACTGGCCGTTACCATGACCGCTTACCTGGTGGCCGGGGCATCCTGGCTGCTGCTCAAGCGCCGCTGCCTGCGGCGCCGCGCTTTCCGGGGAGTTCATGTCCACGCGTAGCCCTGCCAGCTTCCTTCACCCGCGCGTGGCCGTGATGCTGCACGACCTGGCCATGGCCGCGCTGGCGTGGTGGATCGCCAAGCTGCTGCGCTACTCGGTACGGCCGGAGGATGTCATCCATTTCCAGTGGTTCGAGTTTCCGGTGGTACTGGTCGCGCAGGGGCTGATTTTCCGCTGGACTGGCCTGTACAAGGGCCTGTGGCGCTTCGCCAGCCTGCCCGACCTGTGGAACATCCTGCGCGCGGCCACGCTGGGCTCGGCGGCGATATGGCTGCTGCTGTCCATGCTGAATCGCCTGCAGGGCATGCCGCGCACGATGTTGCTGCTGTATCCGTTCGTACTGGCCCTGGCGCTGGGACTGCCCCGGCTGGTGTATCGCTATTGGAAGGACAGCCTCGCCCTGACCGGTGGGGCGAACAAGGTGTGCCGCGTGCTGATCCTCGGCGCGGATCGGGCCGGCGAGGTGCTCTCGCGCGATCTGCAGCGCGGCGGCGGCTACGAGGCGGTCGGCTTTCTCGACGACCGCACCGCCTTGCGCGGCGCCAGCATCAACGGCCACCCGGTGCTCGGGACGTTCGACCAGCTCGGTGACATTGCCCGTGAAACGGCGGCCGACATGCTGCTGATCGCCCTGCCTGACGCCGGGGTGGGCGAGATGCGCCGGGTGGTGAGCCAGTGTGAAGCCAGCGGCTTGCCTTACCGCACGGTTCCCCGGCTGGACGACGTGGTCGCCGGTCGGGCGCAGCCGCACGAAATCAAGGAGGTCGCGATCGAGGATCTGCTTGGCCGCGAGGCGGTGGAGCTGGACTGGGCGGCGATTCGCGAAACCATCGGTGGGCGTCGCGTGCTGGTCACCGGTGGCGGCGGTTCGATCGGTTCGGAACTGTGCCGCCAGGTGGCGCGGTTGGGCGCGCAGTCGCTCACCGTGGTCGACCACAGCGAATTCAACCTCTACCAGATCACCCGCGAGCTGCGCGCCAACTATCCGGAGCTGCTCCTGGACGGCGTGCTGGCCAGTTGCTGCGACAGCCTGCAGATGCGCAAGACGCTGGCCGAGGCGCAGCCGCAGGTGCTGTTCCACGCGGCGGCCTACAAGCACGTGCCGCTTCTGCAAGGGCAACTGCGCGCCGCCTTCCGCAACAACGTGCTGGGCACGCACACCATGGCCGACCTGGCCAGCGAAGCCGGCGTGGAATGCTTCGTGCTGATCTCCACCGACAAGGCGGTCAACCCCACCAGCGTGATGGGCGCCTGCAAGCGCATCGCCGAGATCTGGTGCCAGAACTTCGATGCGCACGTCGATACCCGCTACATCACGGTGCGCTTTGGCAACGTGCTCGATTCGGCCGGCTCGGTGGTGCCGTTGTTCCGCCAGCAAATCCGTGCGGGTGGGCCGGTCACCGTGACCCACCCGGAGATCTCGCGCTACTTCATGACCATTCCCGAGGCCTGCCAGCTGATCCTGCAGGCGGCCAGCCTGGGCAAGGGCGGCGAAATCTTCGCGCTGGACATGGGTGAGCCGATGAAGATTCGCGATCTCGCCGAGCAGATGATCCGCCTGGCCGGCAAGAAGCCCGGCAGCGAAATCCCCATCGTCTACACCGGCCTGCGGCCGGGCGAAAAACTCTTCGAGGAACTGTTTCATCCGCTGGAGCACTACGGCGCCACCACACACGCCAAGATATTCCTGGCCCAGCACCGGCCGGTGGCGTGGGAACTGCTCCAGGCCAGCCTGCATCGGGCGACCGAGGCGGTGGCCAGTGGCGACGACAACGAATTGCGGCGCTGCGTCTCCGGCCTGCTGCCCTCGTTTCGCTGGAGCGAAGCGGCACAGACCGACAACGTGGTGCCGCTGCGGCATCAGGAATCAGGAGAGAGCTGAGTGAACAAGCCCTTGCGCAAAGTGGTATTTCCCGTGGCCGGCCTGGGCACGCGCTTTCTGCCCGCCACCAAGGTCGTGGCCAAGGAAATGCTGCCGGTGCTGGACAAGCCGTTGATCCAGTACGCGGTGGACGAGGCCGTCGAGGCCGGCGCCGATACGCTGATCTTCGTCACCAACCGCTACAAGCATGCCATCGCCGATTACTTCGACAAGGCCTACGAGCTGGAAGCGAAGCTGCTGGAGAAGGGCAAGAGCGAACTGCTCGCGCTGGTGCGCGGCACCCTGCCGCACCATGTGCGCGCGATCTTCGTCACCCAGCCCGAGGCCCTGGGCCTGGGCCACGCCGTGCTGTGCGCCAAGCCGGTGGTGGGCGACGAACCCTTTGGCGTGATGCTGCCCGATGACCTGATCTGGAATGGCCATCCGGGTGCGGGTGCCCACCGGGGTGCGCTGCGCCAGATGGCCGAGGTGGCCGATCGGGAAGGCGCCGGCGTGATCGCGGTGGAGGAAGTGCCGCACGAGCAGACCGACAAGTACGGCATCGTCGACGCCGTGCCGCTGGACGAGCGCAGCGCCAGCATCCGCCACATGGTGGAAAAGCCCAAGCCTGCCGAGGCACCGTCCAACCTCGCCGTGGTCGGTCGCTACGTGCTGCCGGGTCGCATCTTCGAGCTGCTGGAGCGCACCACGCCGGGCGCCGGCGGCGAGATCCAGCTCACCGACGCCATCGAGGCGCTGCTCAAGGAGCAGGGCAAGGTGCTGGCCTACCGCTTCGAGGGCACGCGCTTCGACTGCGGCAACAAGGCCGGGCTGGTGCGCGCCACCATGCACATGGCGCTGCAGGACCCGGCACTGGCGCCGGTGGTGCGCGAGATCGCCGCCACCTTGTGACGCCGCACCGCTGACTGGCGCGGCCTTGCCGTGCCAGAATCGTGTCCGTGTCCCGCCACAATCGCGGCGCAGGATACGCAAGGGGTAAGCACACCGTATCCGGTTCCGCCTGCACGGCGGAGCCGGGGCGTACCCGCGGGTTCGCGGCCTCGGCATGGCGCCGACGCCAGGCAATGGAAAAGGCGAGGGGAGCATCATGGATTTGCTGCGATTTCTGCTGCTGTTGCCGCTGCGCCTGTTGCGCAGCGTCGGCCGTCTGCTGGGCCGTCTGCTGCGGCCGCTGTTCGGCGAGCTGAACTGGGCCGCGCCCGGCTGGATGCTGGCCGTGCAGCGGCGTCCCTTGCGTGCGGCCGGCATCGCGCTCGCCGCCCTGCTGCTGGCGGCTGGCGGCTGGTTCGGCTGGCAGTGGTACAAGCACCGGCCGCGTCCGCCCGAGCCGCAGCGCATCAGCTGGAAGGTGGTGGTGCCGGAAGTCACCGACTACAGCAAGCCGCCCTTCGTGGTGCATCCGCTGGAGCTGCAATTCTCCGGCTCGGCCGCGCCGATCGAGCGCGTCGGCAAGGCCGTGACCGAGGGCATCGATCTGCGCCCGGCGACCAAGGGCCAGTGGTCGTGGGTGGATGACCGCACCCTGCGCTTCACGCCGGCGGCCGACTGGCCGGTGGGCCAGCACTACAAGGTGCGCTTCGACGTGCGCCAGGCCTTCGCGCCGCAGGTCTTGATGGCCGACGACAGCTTCACGTTCGACACCGCGCCGTTCACCGCCACGCTGGGCAAGGGCGAGTTCTACCAGGACCCGCAGGACGCCACCGCCAAGCAGGTGATCGTGCCGGTGGGCTTCAATTACCCGGTGGATGCCGCGCAGTTCGAGCGCCGCGTCTCGCTGGCGCTGGCCGACCACGCGGGCAAGCGTGGCGATGCGCTGAAGTTCAGCGTGACCTACGATGCCGCCCACCTGCACGCCTGGGTGCACTCGCAGCCGCTGGCCTTGCCGCACGACGACGGCAGCGTGCTGGTGAAGATCGACGACGGCGTGCGCAGTACGCGCGGCGGCGAGGGCACGAAGGAGTCGCTGGACACCCAGGTGCGCATCCCCGGCCTGTACAGCCTCAGCGTGGACGATCTCTCGCCCACCCTGGTCGACAACGACAAGTACGAGCCCGAACAGGTGCTGGTGGCGAACTTCAGCGGCGCGGTGCGCGCCAGCGACGTGGCCGATGCGATCCATGCCTGGGTGCTGCCCAGGCGCAAGGCCGGCAAACCCGCGCCCGACGATGGCTCGTCCTACGACTGGAGCAGCTCCGAAGTGGGCGAGGATCTGCTGCGCAAGTCGCAGCCGCTCAAGCTCGAGGTGGTGCCCACCGAGGACGACTACCAGGCGTTGCAGAGCTTCAAGTACCACGCTGTGCCGGGGCAGCGCGTGTTCGTGCGCATCGGCAAGGGCATCAAGTCCTTCGGTGGCTACGTGCTCGGCAAGCCGTCGGCGCAGGTGTTCACCGTGCCGGATTATCCCCAGCTGCTGCGCTTCATTGGCGATGGTTCGCTGCTGTCCCTGGGCGGCAGCAAGCGCGTCTCCGTGGTGTCGCGCAACATGTCCGGCATGCAGGTGGAGATCGGCCGCGTGCTGCCCGATCAACTGCAGCATCTGGTGAGCTTGAACCAGGGCAACTACAGCCACCCCGAACTGCCTTACGCCTTCGACGAGGGCCATATCGTCGAACGCTACGAGATCAAGCGCGCGTTCCCCAAGAGCGATCCGGGCCAGGCGCATTACGAGGGTGTGGATCTGGGCCAATACCTGAAGCCCGGCAAGCACGGCGTGTTCTGGCTGCACCTGTCCGGCTACGACCCGGCGGCAGCCGCGCGCGAGGCCGCCGCCGCCGCGAAGGCACGCGCGCTGGCGCGGCAGGGGCTGGCGCCGGCACCGGGGCGGGTCGCGAGCGTAGCTTCGCCAGCCAGCGCGGCCACGCCGGCCAGCGATGGCATGGTGGATAGCGGCAACAGCAACGCTGCCGCCAGCGACCATGGCGACGACAACGGCAACAACAGCGACGACGAGGACGGCGACGCCGGTTCCAACGACGGCAACGCGGCTCCCGGCGACAACCGCCTGATCGTGGTCACCGACCTCGGCATGCTGGTGAAGCAGGCGCTGGACGGCAGCCAGGACGTGTTCGTGCAGTCCATCGCCAGCGGCAAACCGGTGGCCGGCGCCACGGTGTCGGTGCTGGCGGTCAACGGACAGACGCTCTACACGCAGGCCACCAGCACCGATGGCATGGTGCACTTCCCCAGCTTGAAGGGCCTGGAGCGCGAGAAGAAGCCGGCGCTGTACGTGGTCAGCAAGGGCGAGGATCTCTCCTTCCTGCCCATCGGCAGCTACGACCGCCAGCTCGACTTCTCGCGTTTCGACATCGGCGGCGAGGCGAACGCGGCGAACGCGGGCCAGCTCACCGCTTACCTGTTCTCCGATCGCGGCATCTACCGCCCCGGCGACAGCTTCCACATCGGCTTGATCGTGCGTGCCGCCGACTGGGCGCGCAACGTGGCCGGCATTCCGCTGGAAGCCGACATCGTCGATCCGCGCGGCACCACGGTGAAGCAGCTGCCGATGTCGATGGACGCCAGCGGCTTCGGCGAGCTCAGCTACACGCCGGCCGACACCGCGCCCACCGGCACCTGGTCGGTGAACCTCTACATCATGCGCGGCGGCAAGGCTGACACCCAGATCGGCAGCACCACGGTGCAGGTGAAGGAGTTCCTGCCCGACCGCATCAAGGTGGCCGCGAAATTCTCGCAGGCGGTGACCGAGGGCTGGGTAAAGCCCGACCAGCTCAAGGGCCTGGTCGATGCGCAGAACCTGTTCGGCACGCCGGCGGCCAATCGCGAGGTGGAAGCCTCGCTCACCCTACGTCCGGCCTGGCCGGCCTTCCATGGCTGGCCGGACTACCACTTCTACGACACCCTCCGCGCGAAGGACGGCTACGAGGAAAACCTCGCCGACGGCAAGACCGACGACAAGGGCCATGCCGAGTTCGACCTCGACCTCAAGAAGTACGCCGACGCCACCTACCAGCTCTACTTCCTCGCCAAGGTGCACGAGGCCGACGGCGGGCGCAGCGTGGCCGCCGCCACGCAGACCCTGGTGTCGTCCAACGACTGGCTGGTGGGCTACAAGTCCGACGACGACCTCGGCTACGTGAGCCGCAACATGCCGCGCAAGGTGCGCCTGGTGGCCATCGGCCCGGACGCGAAGTCGATCAAGCTCGATGGCCTCAAGGCGCAGTTGATCGAGCGTCGCTACGTCTCGGTGCTCACCAAGCAGGGCTCGGGCGTCTACAAGTACGAGTCCAAGCTCAAGGAAATCCCGGTGGACGAACAGTCGCTGGCGATCCCCGCCGGCGGCATGGATTACCCACTCGCCACCGACAAGCCGGGCGACTATGCGCTGGTGATACTGCGTGGCAGCGACCGCAAGGAGGTCAACCGGGTGAGCTACTCGGTGGCCGGCAACGCCAACCTCTCGCGCTCGCTGGATCGCAACGCCGAGCTGCAGCTCACGCTGGACAAGGCTGACTACCAGCCCGGCGACACCATCCACGTCGCCATCCATGCGCCCTACACCGGCAGTGGCCTCATCACCATCGAACGCGACAAGGTCTACGCGCACGCCTGGTTCCACGCCGATACCACCAGCTCCGTGCAGAGCATCACCCTGCCCAAGGGCTTCGAGGGCAACGGCTACGTCAACGTGCAGTTCGTGCGCGATCCGTCCTCGGACGAGATCTTCATGAGCCCGCTCAGCTACGGCGTGGTGCCGTTCTCGGTGAACCTCGGCGCGCGCCGCGATGCGCTCACGGTGGACACCCCCGCGCTGGTGAAGCCGGGCGACACGCTGACCTTCAAGCTGCACGCGGCAAAACCGGCCAAGGTGGTGTTGTTCGCGGTGGACGAGGGCATCCTGCAGGTGGCGCGCTACAAGCTGGGCGACCCGCTGAAGTTCTTCTTCAAGAAGAAGATGCTGGACGTGCGCACCGCGCAAATCCTCGATCTGATCCTGCCCGACTTCGAGAAGCTGATGCGGCTCGCCGCCGCGCCAGGCGGCGACGCCGACGCCGCGATCAGCCGCCAGCTCAATCCCTTCAAGCGCAAGCGCGACAAGCCGGTGGCCTACTGGTCGGGCATCGTTGCCGTGGATGGCGAGAAGGACTTCAGCTACACCGTGCCGGATTACTTCAACGGCAAGCTGCGGGTGATGGCGGTGGCGGTATCGGGCGACCTCATCGGCACCTATGAAGGTTCCACCACGGCGCGCGGCGACTTCGTGCTCTCGCCCAACGTGCCCACCACGCTGGCGCCGGGCGACGAGGCCGAGGTGAGCGTGGGCGTGGCGAACAACCTCACCGGCATCGGCAGCAAGACCGTGCCGGTGGCGGTGACGCTGGCCACCGGGCCGCAGCTCAAGGTGCTGGGTGCGGCCACGCAGAGCCTGAGCCTGGCCTCGATGCGCGAGGGCGTCGTGCGTTTCCGCGTGAAGGCGACCGCCACGCTGGGCTCCGGCCATCTCGCGTTTGCCGCCAGCTACGGTGGCAAGTCGGCGAAGCAGGGCATCGACCTGTCGGTGCGTCCGGCGGCGGCCTATCGCACGCAAGTGGACGTGGGGCAGGTGGCCTCGAACAGCCAGGCCGAGCTGAAACCGCTGCGCCCGCTGTACGACGCCTACGCCTCGCGCGACGCGGCGATCTCCTCGCTGCCGGTGGTGCTGGCGCAAGGCATCACCAGCTACCTGGTCAACTACCAGCACTACTGCAGCGAACAGCTCGTCAGCGCCGCGATGCCACGGCTGGTGGTGGCGAAGTGGCCGCTGGTGCCGGTGTTCGCGCACGCGCTGCAGCCGGCCTTTGGCGACAAGACCATCAGCAACGAGGTGGCGCTGGCGAAGTTCATGGACGTGCTGCAATCGCGGCAGAACGGCGCGGGCGGCTTCGGCCTGTGGTCGGCTACGCCCGACGCGGAGCCCTTCGTCTCCGACTATGCGATGAACTACCTGATCGAGGCGCGCGAGCGCGGCGCGAGCGTGCCGCGGGACATGCTCGATGCCGGCAACAGGTACCTCAAGCAAATGGCGGCCAACGACAGCATGGACACGCTGGACGAGCTGCGCCAGCGCGCCTATGCGGTGTACCTGCTGACCCGGCAGGGCAACGTCACCACCAACGACCTCGCCGCCGTGCAGAAGCGTCTCGATGAGCTCTACCCGGAGACGTGGAAGAACGACCTCGCCGCCGCCTGGCTGGCCGCCTCCTACAAACTGCTCAAGCAGGATGCCGAGGCCAACCGCCTGCTGGCCGGGCCGCTGAAAGAGCTGACCCGTGCCAAGGCCGCCGAGGACTTCCGCTACGGCTACTACGTCGACCCGCTGACCCGCGACGCCAGCGTGCTGTACCTCATCGCCAAACACTTCCCGCTGGAAGCGAAGGCGTTGCCACCGCGCGTGTTCGAGAACCTCGCCTGGCCGCTGGCGCACGGCGACTACAACACCTTGTCCTCGGCGATGACGGTGCTGGCGCTGGACAGCTATGCGAAGGAAACCGCCGCCAACCTCGGCCAGCTCGGCATCGAGGCCATCATGGCCGACGGCAGCGCGAAGTCCATCGCCCAGCCGCAAGGCGGCATCCTGCAGGGCGGCACGTGGAGCAGCGCGGCGAAGGCGCTGCGCTTCGTCAACCACGGCGACCTGCCAGCCTGGCGCATCGCCACCCAAGGCGGCTACGACCGCAGCACGGGTAGCAAGGCGATCAAGCAGGGCATCGAGATCGTGCGCGACTACACCGATACGAATGGCAAGCCGCTGGGCCAGATCACCGTGGGCGAGGAGATCGACGTGCACCTGAAGATCCGCGCCACCGGTAGCGAGGGCGTGGGCAACGTGGCCATCGCCGATCTGTTGCCGGGCGGCTTCGATCCGGTGCTGCAGTCGCCGCCACCGCCCGCGCCAGCCAATGGTGATTCGGCGAATGATGCCGGCGACTCCGACGGCAGCACGGCGGCGGCATCCTCGTGGCGTTCGCCCATCAGCCTCGACAGCTCCACCTGGCAGCCGGACTACGCCGACATCCGCGAGGATCGCGTGGTGATCTACGGCACCGCCACGCCGGACGTGCGCGAGTTCGTCTATCGCATCAAGGCCACCAATGCCGGCAAATTCCAGGTGCCGCCGGCCTATGCGGAGTCCATGTACGACCGCGCCATCCAGGCCCAGGCCCCCGGCGGTGACGTGCTCACGGTGGTGCAGAAGCCGTGATGTCTGGCAGCGGTCACTCCCCCTCACTGTGTCGGGGAGATCGCCGCCTTTGCTCCCTCTCCCCTGTGGGGAGAGGGTTGGGGTGAGGGGCCGGTGCCTGCCACAAACTTTCTGAAACGCCAGCTCATCCGCTGGCAAAACTGGCTGGCTGCGTTTGCGTTGCTCGCCGCCGTGCTGGCGGGTTGCCGGCTATGGCCGCATGCGCCTCTGCGCGAACGCCTGCCCAGCTCCACCGCGTTCTACGACGACAGCGGCCATCTGCTGCGGCTGACCCTGGCCAGCGACCAGCAATACCGCCAGTGGGTGCCGCTGAAATCCATCTCGCCCCAGCTCGTCGACGCCGTGCTGCTGCACGAGGATCGCTGGTTCCGCTGGCATCCCGGCTTCAACCCCTGGGGGCTCGCGCGCGGCGCCTGGGTCACCTATGTGCGGCATCGCCATCCGCAGGGCGGCTCCACGCTCACCATGCAGCTGGCGCGCCTGCTGTGGCAGCTGGACACGCGCACGCCGCTGGGCAAGCTGGGCCAGATCGCACGCGCGCTGCAGCTGGAGCTGTGCTACTCCAAACACGACATCCTGGAGGCCTACCTCAACGACGCGCCCTACGGCGGCAACGTGCAGGGTGTGGGCGCGGCCAGCCTCGCGTACTTCGGCAAGCCGGCCAGCGCGCTCAGCCTGCCGGAGGCGCTGACCCTGGCGGTGATCCCGCAACAGCCTTCGCGGCCCCTGCAGAAGGGCGGCGTGCTCATCAACCCCGCGCTGGCCGTCGCGCGCAATCGCCTGTACGCGCAGTGGCTTCGGCAACATCCGCGCGACGCCTCGCTGCAGCCGCTGTTCGCCTTGCCGCTGACGCTGCGTCCCTTGTCGGCGCTGCCGTTCGAGGCACCGCATGCGGTGGACCAACTCCTCGCCGCGCAGCGCGTGAGCGGCGATGCGCTGCCGCCGGTGGTCGCCACCACGATTGATTTGGGCCTGCAGCACGCGCTGGAGCGGCAGCTGGCGAACTATGTGCAGCGCAACGCCGCGCGTGGTATCCAGAACGCGGCGGCACTATTGATCGACACCCGCGACATGGGCATCAAGGCGATGGTGGGCTCGGCCAATTACTTCGATGCCCGCATCGAGGGCCAGGTCAACGGCACTGACGCCAAGCGCTCGCCCGGCTCCACGCTCAAGCCCTTCATCTACGCGCTGGGCTTCGACCAGGGCGTGCTGCATCCGCAGACCGTGCTGCGCGACGTGCCCAGCTCCTTCGGCCCGTATACGCCGGAGAATTTCGACGGGCATTTCCTGGGGCCGATCACCGCCACGCAGGCCTTGATCCGCAGCCGCAACATCCCCGCCGTGTGGGTGGCTTCGCAGCTGCACCAGCCCAGCCTGTACGACTTCCTGCGCGAGGCTGGCGTGAGTCGGCTGGCCAGTGAGCAGCATTACGGCCTCGCGCTCGTGCTGGGCGGCGGCGAGGTCACCATGCAGGAGCTGGGCGATCTCTACGCCATGCTCGTCAATCGCGGCATGCTGCAACCCTTGCGCCTGCGCGCGAGCGACCCGCAGGTGCAAGGCACGCGCCTCTTGAGCGACGCGGCCAGCTTCATGGTGATGGACATGCTCAGGCAGAATCCACGTCCCGACGCTGCCTTCGGCAGCGAGCGCACGCAGCTGCCGGTGGCGTGGAAGACCGGCACGTCCTGGGCCTTCCACGACGCGTGGACCGCCGGCAGCTTCGGCCCCTACGTGCTGGTGGTGTGGGCGGGCAATTTCGACGGCACGGCCAATCCGGTCTTCGTGGGCGTGGAGGCGGCCGCGCCGCTGTTCTTCCAGATGGTCGATGCGCTGCACGCCGAACGCCCACGCATGCACGAGCCGATCCGCCACCTGCCGGCGAACCTGAAGCGCGTGGCGATCTGCCTCGCCAGCGGCGAGCTGCCCAGCCAGTGGTGCCCGCAGCGCGGCTGGACCTGGTTCATCCCCGGCAAGTCGCCGATCCGCGTGGGCAACATCTACCGCCCATTGGTGATGGACGACGCCACCGGCCTGCCGGCCTGTCCGCCCTATGCCGACAAGCGCACGCGCACCGAGGTGTTCGAGTTCTGGCCTTCCGATCTCGCCCACGTCTTCGCCCAGGCCGGCATCCCGCGCCGCAAGCCGCCGCAGAATCCGGCGTGCCGCGACGCCGGCCGCCCGCTGGGCGATCCGCCGCAGATCACCTCGCCGCTGCGCGCCAGCACCTATGCGATGCGCCTGCATGCGAGCGCGCCCACGCCGATCGCCTTCAGCGCCACCGCCGATGCCGCTGCGCATGCGCTGTACTGGTTCGTGGACGATGCCTACGTGGGGCAGGGCACGCCGGGCAACAGCCTGTTCTGGCAACCGCGCAGCGCCGGCCGCTACCGCGTGCGCGTGGTGGACGACCACGGCCGCAGCGATGAGCGTCTGCTCGACGTGAGCCTGGTGCAGTAGGCCTGATGCAGTGCGGCGGAGGCAGGGAGCGATTGGGTTATGCTCCTGCGATTCGCTGTCGTATGGGGCGTCAAGGCATGCAGCAAACCGCAGTTCCGTCGTACTACAGCGCCACCGCCGCGCCGCGCGAGGCGCTGGCGCCGCTGCAGGGGCGGCAGGAGGCGCGCGTGGCCATCGTGGGTGGCGGCTTCGCCGGGCTGAATACGGCGCTGGGCCTGGCCGAACGCGGGGTGCGCGACGTGGTGCTGCTGGAGCGCGAGCAGATCGGCTTCGGGGCGTCGGGCCGCAACGGCGGTTTCGTGTTCGCCGGCTATTCGCTGGGCGAGCGGGCCTTGTTGAATCAACTGGGCGAGGCACGCGCCCGCGCCCTGTTCGACTTGACCGTGGTAGCGGTGGATCGCATCCGCGAGCGGGTGGCGAACTACGCCATCGCCTGCGACATGGTGGACGAGGGCGTGATCTGGGCCAACTGGTTCCGCGACCCCGCCGTGCTGCGCGACCGCCAGCAGCTCCTGGCCGCGCGATACGGCGTGCATTGGGATTGGCTGTCGCGCGAGGAGCTGCGCGAGCGCGTGTGGAGCAAGCGCTATCACGACGGCTTGTTCGAGCGGAACGCCCTGCATCTGCATCCGTTGAACTATGCGGCGGGTCTGGCGCAAGCGGCCAGTGCGCAGGGCGTGCGCATCCACGAGGGCAGCGCGGCGGTGCGGTTGCGGCGCGAAGGCGCGCACTGGCTGATCGACACGCCAGAAGGTACGTTGCAAGCCGAGCAGGTGGTGCTGGCCTGTGGCGGCTATCTCGCCGGGCTGGCCAAGCCGATCGACCGCGCGGTGCTGCCCATCGCCACCTACGTGATGGCCACCGAGCCGCTGGGTGCGGGCCTGGACGAATGCCTCGCCACGCGCGCGGCGGTCTACGACACCCGCTTCGCCTTCGACTATTACCGTCCGCTGCCCGACACGCGCCTGCTGTGGGGCGGTCGCATCTCCATCCGCAACCGCTCGCCGCAGGCGGTGCAGCGCCTGCTCCGGCACGACATGCTGCGGGTGTTTCCGCAGCTCAAGGACGCGAAGATCGAGCATGCCTGGTCGGGGCTGATGAGCTACGCGCGCCACCAGATGCCGCAGCTCGGCACGGACGGCCACGGCCTGTGGTGGGCGCAAGCCTTCGGCGGTCATGGGCTGGCGCCCACCTGTGCGGCGGGCGAGCTGCTGGCCGATGCCATCGCCGCGAATGGCGCCGGCTGGGAGCAATTCGCCGACTACGGCCTGGCCAGCACGCACAAGCCGCTGGGCTTTCTCGCCGCCCAGTTGAACTACTGGTGGCACGAGGCGCGCGACGGCCTCAAGACGCGGCTGGAGGGGTGAACGTGGACGAGATCAGCTGGACCGATTTCGAGAAGGTGCTGCTCGTGGCCGGCACGGTGACGAAGGTGGCAGCCTTCCCCGCGGCGCGCAAGCCGGCGTGGCAGGTGTGGGCCGACTTCGGGCCGTACGGCGAGAAGAAGACCAGCGCGCAGATCGTGGCGCTGTACCGGGCCGAGGATCTCGTCGGCCGGCAGATCGTCGGCGTCATCAACTTCCCCGAAAAGCAGATCGGCCCGTTCCGCTCGCAGTTCCTGCTCACCGGCTTTCCCACTGACGAGGGCGTGGTGCTCACCGCGATCGAGCGCCCGGTGCCCAACGGCACGCGGCTGGCCTGAGCTGGTCTCATCCGGCCAGGCACCGTCGCTCATCGGGTTGCACTATGCGTGCTGATCCAGCCAGACCTCCAGGCCCTGCGCATTCAGCTCGATGTCCGTGGCCAGCAGGCTGACCAGCGCCGCGCGTCCCCGCGTCCAGCCGTGTGCCTGCGCGCGGTCGGCGTAGAGCCCGGTGAGCGCCTGCACCAGGGCCGCATGGCGGTCGCTCCGGTCGCGCATGGCATGGGCGATGGCCACCATCGCGTCGATCTGCGCGTGCAGGTCGTCGGCGAGCTTGGCGACGTTCGCGATGCGGCCGTAGTGGGTGGGGTACATCGCCTGCGGATGCAGCGCCACGAGACGGCGGATCGAGGTGTGCAAGGCCTCCGGGTCGAACTGCACCGGCGAGGTGGTGGGCAGGATGAAGGCGCCGTTCGCGGTGTCGAACTCGCGGTAGGAAAGGCCGAACACGTCGCCGGTGAAGCACACACCGGCGTGCGGATCGTGGATGGCGATGTGGTGCCTGGCGTGGCCGGGCGTGTCGAGGCAGTGCAGGGCGCGGCCGGCGAGATCCACCACGTGGCCATCGGCCGCCGCCACCACGCGTTCGGCGGGCACCGGGCGCAGGCGGCCGTAGTCGCGCTCCATCACGGCCTCGCCGTAGACCGCGCTGGCGCCGGCCCACAGCGCCGCGGGGTCGATCATGTGGCGCGCGCCGCGCGGGTGCACCACCAGCTTCGCGTTCGGCAGGTGGGCGATCAGCTCGCCCGCGCCGCCGGCGTGATCCAGGTGCACGTGGGTGAGGATCAGCCAGTCCACGTCGGCGGGCGCGAGCCCGGCGTTGCCCAGCGCGGCCAGCATGCGCGGCACCGAGTGATGGGTGCCGCAGTCGATGAAGGCGCCGCGACCGCCGGTCACGACGAGATAGGCAGCGTCGAAGCCCGGTCGCACGAAGCCGGTGTCGATGGTGTGGATGCCGTCGGTGGCCATGGCTGGCTCCGTGGTGGAGAGAACGGCAGGGTAGCAAACCTGCGCGCGGCGCCGCAGTGGTCAACCGGGCGCCAATCCATGCGTTGTCCGAACGAGTCATGCGTCACGTGCCGCGACGGGGGTCGCCCACCATGCAACACGCATTCATCGTCGGTTGCCCGCGTTCGGGCAGCACCCTCGTGCAGGCCATGCTGGCTCGCCATCCGGATGTGCTGAGCCTGCCGGAGACGGCGTTTTTCGAGCACCTGTGCGGCGATCTGCCGTGGCGCTGGGGCGACCGCGATGCGCGGCCGCGGCGACGGCCCCTGCGCCAGCGCCTCGGTCTGGCGCCGCCACGCGCGCGGTGCTCGCTGCAGGCCCTGGACAGCCGGTCGGGGTTGATGGGCTGGCGCTGGCCGGCGTGGCCGCTGCGCACACGGACTTGCGCCCGGCGTTTCGTCGCGTTGCTCGATGCGCAGGCCCGGGCGCGGGGGCATGCGATGTGGGTGGAGAAGACGCCCTGCCATCTGCTTTACATCCCGGAGATCGAGCGCCACGTACCCGGTGCGCGCTTCATCCATGTGATCCGGCCCGGCGAGGATGTGCTGGCTTCCATCGCCGATGCCAACTTGCGTTACGAGGGCAACGCTGCCTTCGATGGCGGCACCGTGCTGTGGACGCGGCGCTGGAACCGTGCCGCGCAGATTCACCATGAGTACGCGCGACAGCCGAACCACCACTTCGTGTTCCTGGATGATTTGCTTGCCGACGGCGAGCGCGAGTGGCGCCGACTGTGCTGTTTTCTCGGCCTGGCCACCGTTGCTCCGCGCGCGGACGAGGATCTCGCCGTCGCCGATCTGCGCTGCGAGCCCTGGAAGCGCGATGCCCTGAGCGGCTTGCCGGCCAAGCCGCAGCGCAAGGCCGAAAAAGTCTTCGGTCCGGAGTTGCGCGCCTGGCTGCGGCGCAAGCTCATGCCCTACGAGGCGCTGCGGCACCACTGCATGGCGGGTTTGTCGCGCCCGTCGCGCGTCGCGCGCCTGCAACCGCGTTGACGCGGTTCGTTCGCGGCGTCAGCGCACCTTGCGCTGCAGGCGGTAGACACCGGTGTGCAGCGAGGTCACGCCGTCCTGGCGGAATTTCGGCTCGCTGGCGAGGATGTCGCGGCGTTCGAGCCGCTCCACCTCCCACGCGTCGCCGAGACGTGCGCGCAGCTCGGCTTCTTCCACCGAAAACGGCGGGCCGTCCATTTCGTGTTGCGGGTACTCCAGCGTCACCATCACGCCGCGACAGCCGGCGGGCAGGCGGGCGTACAGCTCGCGCGCATAGCGCTCGCGCAGCGCTGGCGGCAGGGCGATGATCGCGGCGCGGTCGTAGACGCCAGCGCAGGTGGCCAGCGTCGCATCGTCCAGGCCGAACACATCGCCCTGGATGATCTCGACGTTGCCGGCCACGTGGTGCGTGCCCAGGGGCGAGTCGTGCCGCGTGGCGGTCAGGCCGTGTTCGTCGAAGAACTGCGTCACCGCCAGCGGCGACAGCTCCACCCCCAGCACGCGATGGCCTTGCGCCACCAGCCAGGCCATGTCCAGCGACTTGCCGCACAAGGGCACCAGCACGCGGCTGCCCGTGGGCAGACCCAGCTCGGGCCAGTGCTTGGTGAGCAGCGGCATCGGTTCACCGCGATGGAAACCGGTGCGGCCTTCGCGCCAGCGCTGCAGCCAGAATTCCGCGTGCATGGTCAAGCCTCCGACGTGGGGTGGATCAGACTGCCACGCCGGACACCGTCAAGGCCAGCCCCACGCAGGCTCCCAGGCTGGTGACCACCAGCACGGCACGGAAGGCGTGCAGCAACCAGCCGGCGCCGGCGCCGCGCACGCCGAGCAAAAAGGCCACGAGCGCGGCTACGAAGGCTGCCGTACCCAGCGCCACCCACGATGGCGCCGCGCGCAAAGTGCCGGCGATCACGCCGGCATTGCCGAGGTTGAACAGCCACCACTCGGCGTGGCGCCACGTGGTGGAGGGTGGTTGCGCCGGCAGCAGTGCCTGGCCGATGCCGAGCACACCTTGCGCCACGCCGCCCACCAGCACCAGGTAGGCGACGACCCACATCAGCGGCTTCGTCGGTGCATGGATGGCGGCAGCGGCAACCCCGCCGGCGGTGAGCAGGGCCAGCAGCGCCATCCACAGGAACGAAGCAGCCGCCGCGAGGCGTTCGTGGCAGAGGGTCGGGAGCGGTGGAGTCGGGGCGTTCATGGCGTGGTGGAATGGCGGCAGGCCGCGGGTCGTCGAGCTTACGCCGTGGCCGCTGCCAGTGCGCCGACCTGGTCGTGCCAGCGTTGCAGCGTGGCGACGTCTTCGTCGTCCACCTCGATGCGCGGAAACCACGGTCGCGCGCCGCTGGCCAGCAGCCAGGCGTCAAGTGTGCGACCGAAGCCGCAGAAGTGCTCGTACGAACGATCGCCCAGCGCGAGCAGGCCGTAGCACAACCGGCCCAGCATGGCCGGCGCGCCCATCGCTGCGGCGTGGAACGTCTCGGCCATGTCCGGCGGGTCGCCGTCGTTGGTGGTGCTGACCAGGAACAGCACGTGCCGGGCGGCGGCGAGGCGGGGCAGGTCAAGCTCGTAGAAGTCCACCAGCGTGGACTCGATGCCGGCGGCAAGCAGTTGTTCTTCCGTGGCCTTGGCCAGGTCTTCGGCCACACCCGTCTGGCTGGCGTAGGCCAGGAGTATCGGGCCAGACAGCCGCTCGGCTGGCGCCAGCGGGGTGTCGGTCGGGCCCGCGTCGTCCGCCGCACCGCCGGACGGCCCCACCAGATCGCGCAGCCATGCAAGTTCAAACATGCCCATGTCGAGGATTCTTGGCCTTGGCCGTTGCTGCCATCTTAGGCAACCCGGCGCGATGCCGGCTGATGTGAATCAATGCGCCGCCGCGGCACTGGAAATCGTGCCGGGATGGCCGCATGGTAGGGCCTGGTTTCCCGGAGATTCTCCCATGGCCACCGGTTGGGCCGGCGACGGCGCCGTGCAGGATCAGATCGACGCCACCGTGGCTGATGCGGTGCAGCGTGCGCGCAAGCAGTTGCAGCATGGCCCGGGCCTGGCCCGCTGCGAGGAGTGCGATGCGCCGATACCCGAGGCGCGTCGCCAGGCGGTGCCAGGCGTGCGCCTGTGCGTGGCCTGCCAGCGCGCCCAGGACACCGAACGTGCTGCCCAGCTCTACAACCGCCGCGGCAGCAAGGACAGCCAGCTCCGCTGAACCGACGGCCGGCGCGCGCGTGTTCATGCAGGGCGCAGCCGCGATACGCCACACTTCCGGCTTTCCGTTCGTGGTGGATCGTCTCTTGCCTGACCGAATCCTGGCCCGACGCGCCGTGCTCGGCGGCTTGGCGAGTGGCTTGTTGCTGATGGCGTCGACGCGCACGCACGCGGCCCCCGACCTGGCCATCCATCTGCGCAGCGACCGCATGACGCTGCGCGTGGCGCGGGCACCGCAGCTCTACATCGCCGGCACCTTCGACGACGCTGCCGTGCAACAGGTGCGCGACCTGCTGGCGTCGGGCAAGGTGTCGGCCGGTGCGGACGTCTATCTGGATGCCAGTGGCAGCGACGTCGCCGCCGGCATGGCGCTGGGCGAGATGTTCCGCACGGCCGGGCTCAATACGCACCTGGGCGCCTGGCGCAGCAGCACGCGCGACGGTGTGCCGGCGCGTCCGGCCAGGTGCGTGGATGCCTGCGCCTATGCCTGGCTGGGCGGCGTGTACCGCTGGACGCCCAGCGGCGCCGACCGCATCGGCATGCACGCCGCGCTGCTGCCCATGCATGCCACGGGCGCGGACGGCGAACCCTCGGTCCAGGTGCTGCGCGACTACCTGGGCGTGATGGACGTGCGTCCGGATTACCTGACCAAGGTGCTCGCCCCGGTGGTGGATGGCATGGTCTGGTGGGAGGCCGATGCGATGGCGCCGTGGCTGGTGGCGAACAACGGACGCCTGCCGCTGGCTGCCAGCTATCCAGCCACGACGGGTGCGCCGCAGTTGGCGTTGACGCAGACGGTGCGTGGACAGCCCGAACAGATCACGTTGCAGTGTGCTTCCGGCAAGCTCACGCTGAGTGCCCGCTACAGCGTCGGCTACACGCGCGCACCGCAACTGGCCGCGCGCGTCATGTACGCCTACTTCGATGTCGACGGCGTGGCGGCTGACAAGCGCCACGGCGAGCGGCCGAGCGTGGAAGGCGCGGCGCTGACTTTCACCCGCGAGCTGCCGGTTGCCGAACTCGCGCCGCTGCTGCAGGCCAAGTCGCTGGGGGCATGGGTCGAGATCATGGGCAGCCCGGTGCGCCTGGGGTTCTGGCTGGCGCCTGCGGCCGTGGCGACGCATACCCAGGCCTTCCTGCACGATTGCGAGAAGTTGCAGCCGGGTTATGTGCCGCCGCCGGCGCCCGTCAAGCCCAAGCCACCCTCGCTCTGGCGGCGGGTTTTCGGGCGCCTCTGAGCGCCGGGCGGCAGGCTCCGTTCCGCCCATGAAAACGGCGCCGCATCGCTGCGGCGCCGGGTGCTTTCAGAACAGCGAGCCTCGCCTCAGAGCGCTTCGAATACGCCCGCCGCGCCCATGCCGGTGCCGATGCACATGGTCACCATGCCGTACTTCTGCTTGCGGCGGCGCATGCCGTGCAGCAGGGTGGCGATGCGCACGGCGCCGGTGGCGCCCAGCGGGTGGCCCAGCGCGATGGCGCCGCCCAGGGGATTGACCTTGGCCGGGTCGAGCTGGAGGTCGCCGATCACGGCCAGCGCCTGCGCGGCGAAGGCTTCGTTGAGTTCGATCCAGTCGAGCTGATCCTGGCGGATGCCGGTCTGCGCCAGCGCCTTCGGAATCGCTTCCTTCGGGCCGATGCCCATGACCTCGGGCTTGACGCCGGCCACCGAGAAACCGACGAAGCGGCCCAGCGGCGTGAGGTTGTACTTCTTCAGCGCGGCCTCGCTGGCGAGCAGCACGGCGCCGGCGCCGTCGGACATCTGGCTGGAGTTGCCGGCGGTGACGCTGCCGCCGAACTGGCCGTTCTTGAACACGGTCTTGAGCTTGCCCAGAACCTCCAGCGTGGTGCCGGCGCGCGGGCCTTCGTCAGCGTCGATGGTGCGGCTGTCGGTGATGATGCCGCGGCCGGCGAGGTCGGGATAGCGGTCGTCGAGCTGGAACGGCGTGATCTCGTCCTTGAACAGGCCTTCGGCCTGGGCGGCGAGTGCGCGGCGGTGGCTCTCCACCGAGAACGCGTCCTGCGCCTCGCGGCTCACCTTCCACTGCTTGGCCACGTTCTCGGCAGTGATGCCCATGCCGTAGGCGATGCCGATGTTCTCGTCGGAGAAGATTGCGGGATTCATCGCGATCTTGTGGCCCATCATCGGCACCATGCTCATGCTTTCGGTGCCGCCGGCGAGCATCAGTTCGGCTTCGCCCAGGCGGATGCGGTCGGCGGCCATCGCCACCGATTGCAGGCCAGAGGAACAGAAGCGATTGACGGTGACGCCGGGCACGGTGTCGGGCAGGCCGGCCAGCAGCGCGCCGATGCGCGCCACGTTCATGCCTTGCTCGGCCTCGGGCATGGCGCAGCCGATGATGACGTCGGCGATGGCGTGCGGGTCGATCCCCGGCGCCTGCGCCAGTACGGCGCGGATGACGTGCGCGAGCATGTCGTCGGGACGGGTGTGGCGGAACACGCCGCGCGGCGCCTTGCCGACCGGGGTGCGGGTGGCGGCGACGATGTAGGCATCTTGGACTTGCTTGCTCATTTCGTTCTCCATGGCCCTGCGCGCGTGGCGCGGATCAGGGCGGTGTCTTGTCGTGGCTTGCGGGGACGATCGTCCCCACCCGAACCCTCCCGTTGAAGGGGAGGGCGATGGCGTGCGTCAGTTGCGCAGCGGCTTGCCGGTGGTCATGGTGTGGGCGATGCGCGCCTGGGTCTTTTCCATCCTGGCCAGCTCCACGAAGTGCTTGCGTTCCAGCGCCAGCAGCCACTCTTCGTCCACCAGCGAACCGCGCTCCACGTTGCCGCCGCACAGGCAGTCGGCAATACGCGTGGCGATCTCGATGTCGTGCGGCGAGGCGAAGTAGCCGGCCTGCAGGTTGGCGAGCGAAGCCTGGAACGTGGCGCGGCCCACGTCGCCAGCCACCGGCACGTTGCGCTGATAGAGCGGCGGGCGGTAGCCGGATTCGGCCAGCGAGATGGCCACCTTCCTGGCCACGTAGAGCAGCTCGTGGGGGTTGAGCACGATCACGTCGGACTCGCGCAGCAGGCCCATGTTCTTCGCCTCGATGGCGCTGGGCGAGACCTTGGCCATGGCCACCGTCTCGAACACCTTTTTCAGCTCCTCGAACGGATCGGCGGGGTTGGCCTTGGCCGCGCGCACGGCCAGCTCGTGCAGGCCGCCGCCGGCGGGCAGCAGACCCACGCCGGCCTCGACCAGACCGATGTAGGACTCCAGCGCGGCCACGGTGCGCGCGGAGTGCATCTGGAATTCGCAGCCGCCGCCCAGCGCGAGGCCGCGCACGGCGGAGACCACCGGCACCAGCGCGTGCTTGATGCGCATGCTGGTGCGCTGGAAGTTGGCCACCATGTGCTCGAAGTCGTCGAACTTGCCGGCCTGCAAGAGGCCCAGCGCGCCCTTCAAGTCCGCGCCGGCGGAGAACGGCTCGCCGTGCTGCCAGATCACCACCGCTTTCAGTTTTTCTTCCGCCACGCCGATGGCGTGCTGGATGCCGTCGAGCACCTGGTCGTTGACCGTGTGCATCTTGGTCTTGAAGGAAATGATGCCCACGCCGTCGTTGCCCAGCGTCCACAGGCGCACGCCGTCGTTTTCCCACACGGTGACACCCTGGTCGAACTGCTCGCCAAGGATCGGATCGGGGAACAGCTGGCGCGCATAGACGGGGTGGTGCGAGCGCGGCTTGGCCTTGCCGTCGGCGGCGGACCAGGAGCCGTCCTTGCCGTGCACGCCGTCGCGGCCATCCAGCACCCAGGCGGGCAGCGGTGCGCTGCTCATGGCCTTGCCAGCGGCGATGTCTTCCTGCACCCACGCCGCCACCTGCTGCCAGCCCGCGGCCTGCCAGGTCTCGAACGGGCCGAGCTTCCAGCCGTAGCCCCAGCGTATCGCGAAGTCCACGTCGCGCGCGGTGTCGGCGATGTCGGCCAGGTGGTAGGCGGTGTAGTGGAAGAGATCCCGGAAGGTGGCCCACAGGAACTGCGCCTGCTTGTCGCTGCTGGCGCGCAGCTTGGCGAACTTCTCGGCGGGGTTCCTGATGGCGAGGATGGCGGCCACTTCATCCGAGGCCTTCTGCTCAGAGGTGCGGTAATCCTGCTTGGCGACGTCGAGCACGACGATGTCCTTGCCGGCCTTGCGGTAGAAACCGGCGCCGTTCTTCTGGCCGAGCGCGCCCTTCGCGATCAGGGCGGCGAGCCACACCGGCGCCTTGAAATACTGGTGCCACGGATCGTTCGGCAGGGTGTCGGCCATGGTCTTGATGACGTGGGCCATGGTGTCCAGGCCGACCACGTCGGCGGTGCGGTAGGTGGCGCTCTTCGGGCGACCCACGGCCGGGCCGGTGAGCGCGTCGACCACGTCGAAGCCCAGGCCAAACTGCTCGGTGTGGTGCATGGTGGCGAGCATCGAGAACACGCCGATGCGGTTGCCGATGAAGTTGGGAGTGTCCTTGGCCAGCACCACGCCCTTGCCCACGGCGGTGACCAGGAAGGCTTCCAGCCCGGCGACCACGTTGGCGTCGGTCAGGCGGGTGGGGATCACTTCCACCAGATGCATGTAGCGCGGCGGGTTGAAGAAGTGCACGCCGCAGAAGCGGTGGCGCATTTCCTCCGGCAGCGCCTCGGCCAGGCCGTTGATCGACAGGCCGGAGGTGTTCGAGGCCAGCACCGCGGCAGGCGGGACGTGCGGGGCGATCTTGCGGTAGAGATCCAGCTTCCAGTCCATCCGTTCGGCGATGGCCTCCACGATCAGGTCGCAGCCTTCCAGCAGGGCGAGGTGTTCGTCGTAGTTGGCCGGAATGATCGCGCTGCCCAGTGCCTTGTCGGCCAGCGGCGCCGGCGAAAGCTTGGCGAGGTTGGCGATGGCCTTCAGGGCGATGCCGCTCTTGGGGCCTTCTTTTGCCGCAAGGTCGAACAGCACGGTTTCGACGCCGGCATTGGTGAGGTGGGCGGCGATCTGCGCGCCCATCACGCCGGCGCCGAGCACGGCCGCCTTGCGGATACGCAGCGCCGAGGTAGTGGTGGATGGAGCGGTCATGGGATTCTCCGGGGTGGGGCAACGGGCGAGGCTAAGGTCGACAACGATGGACGCGCGGCAGTCGCCGCACGGTGAAAAGGTTTCAGGAAGCGTGCAGGCCGGCGGCAGCGAAGCGGATCAGATGGGCGATGGTCTGCTCGCGGTGCATGCGCTCGCTGACGTCACCCTTGCGCCGGATCATGCCGAAACCCGACATGGCGTGGGTCAGCGCGCCGGTCATCAGGTCGATGCGCCAATACAGCTCTTCCTTGCTGAGCTGCGGCAGTTGGCGGGCGAACTCGGCGCTGAACTGGCGCATGACGTGCCCGTAGTTGTCGGACAGGAAACGGCGCAAGGTGTCGTCGTGCTCGGCGAAGGCGCGCGCCAGCACGCGCATGAACAACGCACCGCTGTCGTCGTGGGACAGCTCCAGCGCCGGTCGGATGAAAGCGTCCAGCACGTCCTCCAGGCGGGTGTCGGGCTGGCCGCTGAGCTTGTCCAGCGCTGCCAGGCGCTGGCTGCTCAGCGCGTCCAGGCGACGCCGGAACACCTGTTCGACCAACTTTTCCTTGGAACCGAAGTGGTAGTTCACCGCGGCGAGGTTGACCCCGGCCGTGCTGGTGAGCTGGCGCAGGGAAGCGCCGTCGAAACCGCGCTGGGCGAACAACGCCTCGGCGGCGCCGAGTATGCGTTCCTTGGTGGAGCCGGTGCGGTTCACTGGGCTGGGTTTCCCATGCGACGGCGAATGTTCAAACGATCGTTTGAGGATACGCGGAAGCTTTCCCGCTCGTCAAACCGTGATGCCGACCCCGCCGCCGACAGCTTGCCAAAGGTGTAGAATCTGTCAAACTTGGGCGGCTAAACCCGCATTCTGCGACGGTTTTGCCTGCCACCGGCACGATGCCGACCCTCTTACTTTTTCGATTCCCGGAGCACCCCATGGCGCTGGAGCGCACCCTTTCCATCATCAAGCCCGATGCCGTCGCCAAAAACGTGATCGGCGAAATCTACGCCCGCTTCGAGAAGGCTGGTCTGCGCATCGTCGCCGCCAAGCGCAAGCAGCTGTCGCGCGCCGAGGCCGAAGGCTTCTACGCTGTGCACCGTGAGCGTCCCTTCTTCAAGGCGCTGGTGGAGTTCATGATCTCCGGCCCGGTGATGATCCAGGTGCTGGAAGGCGAAGGCGCGGTGCTGAAGAACCGCGAGTTGATGGGCGCCACCAATCCCAAGGAAGCCGCCAAGGGCACGATCCGCGCCGACTTCGCCGATTCCATCGACGCCAACGCGGTGCACGGCTCCGATGCCGCCGAGACCGCCAAGGGCGAGATCGCCTATTTCTTCGCCGCCACGGAAATCCACGGCGGTTGATGTGTGCGTTCATACGTGAACGCGAAAATCAAATAAAGCGGCCATCCATGGCCGCACTTTGAAACAAGGACATGAACCAGGTAGCCGCCACTCCATCTGACCAGCCCGGCATCGCCGCCAAGGTCAACCTGCTCGACTTCGATCGCGAGGGTCTGCGCGCCTTTTTTGCGCAGATCGGCGAGAAGCCGTATCGCGCCGAGCAGGTGATGAAGTGGATCTATCACAACCTCGAAGACGACTTCGAGGCGATGACCGATCTCGGCAAGGCGCTGCGCGCCAAGCTGGCCGACACCTGCTACGTGGGCCGGCCCAACACCCTGGTGGACAAGGCCGCTGCCGACGGCACGCACAAGTGGCTGCTCGGCATGGATTCGGGCAATGCGGTGGAAACCGTGTACATCCCCGAGCCGACCCGCGGCACGCTATGCGTCTCCTCGCAGATCGGCTGCGCGCTGAACTGCCAGTTCTGCTCCACCGGCGCGCAGGGCTTCAATCGCAACCTCTCCACCGCCGAGATCATCGGCCAGGTGTGGGTGGCGGCGAAGTACCTCGGCAACGTCACCCATCAGAACCGCCGCATCACCAACGTGGTGATGATGGGCATGGGTGAGCCGCTCGCCAATTTCGACAACGTGGTCGCCGCCATGAAGCTGATGCGCGACGACCTCGGCTTCGGCCTGGCCTCCAAACGCGTCACGCTCTCCACCGCCGGCATGGTGCCGTGGATCGACAAGCTCTCCGACGCCATCGATGTGTCGCTGGCGGTGTCGCTGCACGCGGCCACCGACGAGCTGCGCACCGAGCTCATGCCGATCAACAAACGCTACCCGCTGGCCGAGCTTACCGCCGCCTGCCAGCGTTGGGTGGCGCGCAAGCCGCGTACCTCGATCACCTTCGAATACACCTTGATGAAGGGTGTGAACGATGCGCCCGAGCATGCGAAGCAGCTGATCCGCTTCATGCGCCGCTTGCCCACCTGCAAGGTCAACCTGATTCCGTTCAACCCCTTCCCTGGCACGCGGTTCCAGCGCTCGGACGCCGATACCATCCACGCCTTCCAGACCCAGTTGCTCAACGCCGGTATTCTCACCATGCTGCGGCGTACCCGCGGCGACGACATCGATGCCGCTTGCGGGCAGTTGGCTGGTCAGGTGATCGATCGCACCCGGCGCAGTGCCGAAATCCGCAAACGTGTGAACCAGGAGGCGACGCATGCGCAGTGAGTGGTGGCTGGCGGCGGGCCTGGCGCTGGCCTTGGCCGGTTGCGTGACGGTGGGCGGCAACGGCAATGGGGGCAATGGGCAGTCTGATCCCCACATACCCAAGGTCAGCAAGGCCGATCAGCGCGAGGAAGCCGCACGCATCCACACCGAGCTGGCGCAGCACTACCTCACCCTCGGCAATTTGCAGGAGGCGTTGGCCAAGCTGCAGCTGGCGCTGAAGTTCGATCCGAACTATGTCCCTGCGCATACGGTGATCGCCTTTGTCTACGAGAAGATCGGCAAGCTTCCCGAGGCGGAGGAGAACTACCGCGAAGCGGAGCGGCTGGCGCCGAGCAAGGGTGACACCAACAACAATCTCGGCCAGTTCCTTTGCCGCATCGGCAAGGCGCAGGAGTCGATCGGCTACTTCCGCAAGTCCGTGGCCGACCCGTTCTACGCTACCCCCGACATGGCGCTCACCAACGCCGGCATTTGCCAGCTGCAGGTGAACGACCTGGCTGGCGCGCAGACCAGCTTCCGCGATGCGCTCGCGCGCAATCCCCGCAACGGCGATGCCTTGTTCCACCTCGCCGAAGTGCTTTACCGGCAGGGCGATGCCTTCCGCGCCCGCGCCTTCATCCAACGCTTCGATGCGTTGGGCAAGCCGAGTGCGGCTTCGCTGCAGCTTGGTTATGACATCGAATCGCGCTTGGGCAATATGGATGCCGCCCAGTCCTATCTCAGGCGCCTGCAGAGCCAGTTCCCGGATTCGGAGCAGGCGCACGCCGTGATTCCCGCTGCCAGTCGCCCATGACCTCGACGCAGACCCACCAGACCGGCGAGAGCCGGGTCGTGTCCGACCTGTTCGACGCCGCTCCCGCTCCTGTTGACGTGGAGACGCCCGCAGTTGCCGTGCACCGGATCGATACCCACGAGGCGGTTTTCGGCAACCGCCTGCGCGCCGCCCGTGAGGCACGCGGCCTCGATGTGGAAGCCTGCGCCCATGAACTGAGGCTGCCGGCGCGTGTGCTGCGGCGGCTCGAACGTGGCGAGCACGATGGCAGCGATTCCCGCGTTTATCTGGCCAGCTACATCGAAAAATATGGCCAATACCTGGGCATCGATGCCGCCGCGATCCGCGCCGAGCAGGCCAGTCTGCAACAGGCCGAGCCGGAGCTGGTGGCTACCGGCGGCGTATCGCACTCGCGCTTCCTGTTTGATCGCTATCGTGCCGCCGCCACGTATCTGGTGCTGACCCTGGTGATCGTGGTGCCGACGGTGTGGTTTGGTGTGCGCAGCACGCTGGATCGTGATCTCAGTCACCTGACGCCACTGGATGCCTCGCCGGTGGCGCAGCAGGATGCGTTGCTTGCCCGTGCCGGCAAGCGCTTGGTGCCGTCGACGGTCGCGCCCGCGGACAAAACGGCCGCGACCACGGCCGCCACGCCGCAGGCATTGCCGGAGCAGGAGCAACCCTTGATGGCCTCGATGGCGCCCTTTCCCAACTTGAACGAAACGGCGACGCCGGCCACGCTGCCGGAGGCCGCCACGACGACGGTGGGGGCGGGTAATCACAGCCTCAGCCTGAGCCTGGACGCCGCCAGTTGGGTCGAGGTCACCGAACAGGATGGCACCCGCCTGGAATACGGTCTGCTGCCCGCCGGCAGCAGCAAGACCTGGCGCAGCGACCAGCCGCTGGAGGTGCGCATTGGCAACGCCAATGGCGCACAGGCGAGCATCGATGGCCAGGCGGTGGCGCTGGACGATTATCGCCACGCCAATGTGGCGCACTTCCGCGTGCAGATCGCGGACGGCAAGGCCGGCGCCGCCAATCTCTGACCGCGATGCCGCGTCAGCGGATCGTGCATTTCGGTTATGCTTGCCTATTCCTCGCCTGACCGGGTGAGCTACGGTGGCAGGCTGCATCCTGCCCGCAGCGCCCGGGTGCGCCTGGGCGACATCCAAGAACGGTGAAGCATGGCATTCGACGCATACGACGATTACGAACAAAGCGAGCGCGTCCAGAAATGGTTGCGTGAAAACGGTCTCTCCATCGCCGCGGGCATCGCGCTCGGCCTGATCGGCATTTTTGGCCTGCAGCAGTGGCGCCAGCACCAAGCCAACAGCGAAGCCGCCGCCGCCGGTTTGTACCAGCGGGCGCAGGTGGCGCTGGCCAGCGGCAAGCCGGAGCAGGCCATGCCCTTCACCGAAGAGTTGATGAAGGACTACGCCAAGTCGCCCTATGCGATGTTCGCCGTTAGCGATCGTGCCAAGCAGCAGTTGAAGGACAAGCAGCCGGACAAGGCCATCGCGTCCCTCGAGTGGGCGCAGGCGCATGCCGCCGATCCGGCGCTGAAGTCGCTGGTGGCGCTGCGCCTGGCGCGCGTGCAACTGGACAAAGGCGACGGTCAGGCCGTGCTGACTACGCTGGCAGCGGTTCCGGCGGGCGATTACGCTGGCCTCGTGCAGGAACTCCGCGGCGATGCGCTGGTCAAGCTTGGGCGTCTCGATGAGGCGCGGCAAGCCTATCAGGCGGCAATGAAGGCGCTGGGCGAAGATGCTCCGCTGCATGCCGTGGTGCAAATGAAAATCGACGATCTGGCCGTGGCCGGAAAGCAGGGTTCATGAAAGTGGCGGTAAACAAGCAGTGGTGGCTGGTCGCGCTGGGTTCGCTGGTGCTCCTGACCGGTTGCAACTCCTTCAAGAAAAAGAACATCGAGCCGCCGACGCCGCTGGAAAAGCATTTCACGGCGACCGTGAAGGTCGACAAGTTGTGGAGTGCAAGCGTGGGCGACGGCGCGGGCCGCAGTGGCTTGCGCCTGCGCCCGACAGTGGTGGATGGCGTGCTCTACGCCGACAGCACCGACGGCAGGATCGCCGCCTTCGACGCCGCCAGCGGCAAGAAGCTGTGGCAAAAGAGCAGTCGTACGCATGGCTGGTTCGGCTGGGGTGACAAGAAGCGGCCGGATGCGTTCTACGCCGGCGGCCCGACCGTGGCCGGCGATCTGCTCGCGGTGGGCACGCTCGATGGCCACGTCTACGCCATGGCCGCGAAGGACGGTACGCCGCGCTGGCAGGCCGAACTCGGTGCCGAGGTGGTGGCCACGCCGGCCATCAGTAACGGCCTCGTCATCGTGCGCACCCAGGATGGCCACCTCTACGGGCTGGACGCCGCCACCGGCAAGCGTCGCTGGGTCTATGACCAGAGCACGGTGCCCCTGCTCAGCCTGCGCGGCAACAGCGCGCCGCTGGCCGCCAATGGCGTGGTCTTCGTCGGTACGGACGACGGCAAGCTGGTGGTGCTGCGGCAGGACAACGGCGAAAAGCTGTGGGAGCAGAAGCTCGCCAATGGCGACGGTCGTACCGATATCGAACGCCTGGACGATGCCGACGGCAGCATCCTCGTCGACGGCAGCACGCTTTACGCCAGCGCCTACCACGGCAACCTCACCGCCATCGACGGCCCCAGCGGCCGTCCGCTGTGGTCGCATCCGTTCTCCACCTATACCGCGCTGGCTGCGGGCGGCAACGCGCTCTACGGCGCCGACGACCAGGGCGAAGTGTGGGCCTTCGACCGCGCCAGCGGCGCGGACATGTGGAAAAACGCCAAGCTCAAATACCGCTGGCTCAGCGGCCCGGTGGTGCAGGGCGACTACGTGGTGGTGGGCGACATGTACGGTTACGTGCACTGGCTGCAGACCGGCGACGGCGCGCTGGCCGCGCGCGTGCGCCTGTCGCACAAGGCCATCGCCGCGCAACCTGTCGTGGTCGGCGACACCGTGTACGTGGAGGACGTGAAGGGCCATATCGGCGCCTACCGTCTGACCGCGCACTGATCGCAGGAACCATGCCCCCATCATGTTGCCCGTCGTCGCCCTGGTCGGTCGTCCCAATGTCGGTAAATCGACCCTTTTCAACGCGCTGACGAGGAGTCGCGACGCCCTGGTGGCCGACTTGCCAGGCGTTACGCGCGATCGCCACTACGGCATCTGTCATCTGGCGGAAAATCGCCCCTTCGTGGTGGTCGACACCGGCGGCCTCTCCGGTGTGGAGGAAGGGATCGACGCGCTCACCGCGCAGCAGGTGCGCCAGGCCATTGCCGAGGCGCAGGTGCTGGTGTTCGTGCTCGATGCGCGCGATGGCCTGTTGCCGCAGGATCGCGGCATCCTCGCCGAGCTGCGGCGCAGCGGCAAACCCATCATCGCCGCGGTCAACAAGACCGATGGCCTGGATGAAGGCGAGGCACTGGCCGAATTCGCCGCGATGGGTATCGCCATCACGCTGCCGCTGTCGGCCGCGCACAATCGCGGCACGGATCGCCTGCTCGCCGCCGTGGTGCCGCTGTTGCCCGAAGCCGACGACGCCGACGCCGTGCCCGACGAGGATGGCAGCATTCGCGTGGCCATCGTGGGGCGCCCCAACGCGGGCAAATCCACCCTCATCAACCGCCTGCTCGGCGAGGATCGCCTGATCGTCTCCGACGTGGCCGGCACCACGCGCGATCCGATCCGCGTGCCGCTGGAGCGCGACGGTCGCAAGTACACCCTGATCGACACCGCCGGCGTGCGTCGCCGCGCGCGCGTCGAGGAGGCGGTGGAGAAGTTCAGCGTCATCAAGACCCTGCAATCGATGGCCGCCGCGCAGGTGGTGGTGCTGCTGGTCGACGCCCGCGAGAACCTCGCCGACCAGGATCTCACCCTGATCGGCCACGCACTGGACGAAGGCCGGGCGCTGGTGATCGCGGTGAACAAGTGGGACGGGCTGGACGCCTACCAGCGCGAGCGTTGCCAGGAAGCGCTGGCGCGCCGGCTGCAGTTCGTGGGCTGGGCCAGGCACGTCTACATTTCCGGACTGCATGGTTCGGGCCTGCGCGAACTGATGCGCGCGGTGGTGCGCGCACACGCCTCGGCGATGAAGGAACTGGGCTCCTCCGACCTTACCCGGGCGCTGGAAAAGGCCTATGCCGCCTACCAGCCGCCCTTGGTGCGCGGGCATGCGCCCAAACTGCGCTTTGCCCACCCCGGCGGCAGCAATCCGCCCACCATCGTGATCCACGGCAGCCGCACCAAGCACATCGCGCCGTCCTACCAGCGCTATCTCGAAAACTTCTTCCGCCAGCGCTACAAGCTGGAAGGCACGGCCGTCCGTATCGTGTTCAAGGAAGGCGAGAACCCCTACGCCGGCAAGAAGAACGTGCTGACCGAAGCGCAGCAGCGCAAGCGCCAGCGCATGATTCGCGAGATAAAAAAGCGCGGCAAGTAGGTCTTAGAGCCTGTTCAATATCTCCGCATGGCGGCCACGGCAAGACAACCCGAGGGGCCGGGTCTGTTTGCCCACATGCCCGCGTCATCACTCAGTCGTGGACGGACGTCCACTCCTTCGTTCTTCCTTGGCCTGCGCGCAAACAGCTCCCGGCGCGGGCCATGCGGAGATATTGAACAGGCTCTTATACTTGGCGGCATGAATCTTCCGACCGAGCGTGATTACTGGCTGGACGAGTTGCGCGCCGCCATCCCGGAAGCCGCGCCGGCCGAAGCCTTGGCCCGGCAGGCGCAAGGCGCGCTCCTGATCGACGTGCGCGAAGACGGCGAACGTGCGGGCGGCATGCCCGCCGGCGCGCTGGGCTTGTCGCGTGGCTTCCTCGAACTGCGTATCGAGCAGTTGGAACCGGATCGCGCGCGGCCCCTCTTCACCTTGTGTGGCAGCGGCCAGCGCTCGCTGCTCGCGGCCGAAGCGCTGCGGCGATTGGGCTATCGCGAGGTGGCTTCGGTGGCTGGCGGTTACGCGCGCTGGAAGGCCGAAGGCCTGCCCGTGGCCGTCGGCGTGCTGGACACCGACGCCAGCGAGCGCTACGCGCGTCAGCTGCGCCTGCCGCAGGTGGGCGAGGCGGGGCAGGCGAAGCTGACAGCGGCGAAGGTCGCGCTGCTGGGCGCCGGTGGTCTCGGCGCGCCGGCGGCGCTGTATCTCGCGGCCGCCGGCGTGGGTCAGCTCACCGTGATCGACGACGACCGCGTGGAACGCTCCAACCTGCATCGCCAGGTGCTCCACGCCGATGCGCGCGTGGGCATGGCCAAGACCGAATCCGCGCGCATCGCGCTCGCCGCGCTGAACCCGCGCGTGCGCATCGTGGCGTGCAACGAACGCCTGCGCGCCGACAACGTGGAACGCCTGCTTGCCGACCACGACCTGGTGATCGATGGCGCCGACAACTTCCCGGCGCGCTACCTGCTTGCGGCCGCCACGCGGCGCCTGGCGATGCCGATGGTCTACGGCGCGGTGGAGCGTTTTGCCGGCCAGGTCAGCGTGTTCGACCCGCGCCGGGAGGATTCCCCTTGCTACCGCTGCCTGTTCCCAGCGCCGCCGGATGCCGCCGATGCGCCCAACTGCAGCGAGGCCGGCGTGCTCGGCGTGCTGCCCGGCATCGTGGGCCTGCTTGAGGCTACCGAGGCGCTGAAGCTGATCCTTGGGCTGGGCGAGTCGTTGGTTGGCCGGTTGCTGTCCTTCGATGCGCTGGGCATGCGTTTCCGTGAAACGCGCCTGCCGCGCGACCCGGGCTGCCCGGGCTGCGGCGCCGCCGCGCGCTTCACCGGTTACGAAGACGTCGCCGCGTCCTGCGCCGCCGGCTGAGCGAAGTCGGCGGGAACCAGCGCATACACCGCCGCGTCGTGGGCGCGATCCCAGACCCACAGCCGCTGCCGCGACCGACCCTCGAAGATCGCGCCCAGTCGCTCCGCCACCCGGCGGCTGGCGTGGTTGTCCAGCAAGGCGACAATCTCGATGCGGGCAAGGCCCAGCGACTCGAAGCCGAACCGCGCCACGCAGCGCGATGCGGCCACGGCGACGCCTTGCCGCTGGCGCGATTCGCGTACCCAGTAGCCCAGGTTGGCGTGATGGTGCGGGTTCCCGAGCTGGCTGAGCCCGCAGCCACCCAGCAGCTCGCCACTGGCGGCATCGCGCACCGCGAAGGCGAACTGCGTGCCGGCCTGCCATGTGGCGCGGCATTGCGCCGTCCACGCCAGGGCGTGTTCCATGCCGTAACCGGCGTGGCACCACGGCAGCCAGCGGCCCACGCTGGCGCTGGATTCGTGCACCGCGTCGCGCAGCTCGGCGGCGTCCCCGCCGCGCCACGGTGCCAGCATGAGCCGTTCGTCGGTGAGCAGTTGCGGCACGGGCGGGGCAGGCTTCGGCATCGGCGTTTGTGCGCTGCGGTTGGAGCTTGGATAATGTCGCGTCTTTGGGCCAGGCATCAACATGAGCGCACGCATCCTCGACGGCAAACGCATCGCGCAGGAACTGCTGGAGCGCATTGGCAAGCGCGTGGCCGAGCGCACGGCGCAGGGGCGGGCCGTGCCAGGCCTCGCGGTGGTGCTGGTGGGCGACGACGCGGCGTCCTCGGTATACGTGCGCAACAAGCGCAAGGCCTGCCAGCAGGTGGGTTTCCACTCCTTCGGCTTCGACCTGCCGGTCACGACCACGCAGGTTGAACTGTTCGCGCTGATCGACCGCCTGAACGCTGACCCCGCCGTGCACGGCATCCTGGTGCAGTCGCCGTTGCCCGACCACATCGACGAGGATGCCCTGGTCGACCGCATCGATCCGCTCAAGGACGTGGACGGCTTCCAGGCCATCAACGTCGGTCGCCTCGCGCTGCGCCGCTTCGGCCTGCGTCCGTGCACGCCGAAGGGGGTGATGACCCTCCTGGGCCACACCGACCGTCCGGTGCGCGGCCAGCACGCGGTGGTGGTGGGCGTCTCCAACCACGTGGGGCGGCCGTTGGCGCTGGAGCTCCTGATTGCCGGCTGCACCACCACCTGCTGCCACAAGTTCACGCGCGACCTGGAAAGCCACGTGCGGCAAGGCGATATCGTGATCGTCGCCGCCGGCAAGCCGGGGCTGGTCAGGGGGGAGTGGATCAAGCCGGGCGCGGTGGTGATCGACGTGGGCATCAACCGGCTGGACGACGGTCGGCTGGTGGGCGACGTGGAGTTCGCACCCGCCGCCGAGCGCGCCAGCTGGATCACGCCGGTGCCCGGCGGCGTCGGCCCGATGACCGTGGCCACGCTGATGGAAAACACGCTGGAAGCGGCATCGGCGCGCGACGCGGGCTGATCGTTCAGCCGCCGCGCTGGCAGGCATGCTGCGGTGCCGCGTATAATCCTCTCTTTGCCGCGGGGCTTTCTTCCATGCGCATTCTCGCCGAGGCTCTCACCTACGACGACGTCTTCCTCGTTCCCGGTCACTCCAACGTGTTGCCGCGCGACGTGGACACGTCCACCCGCTTCACCCGCGGCCTGCGCCTGAACATCCCCATCGTGTCCGCCGCGATGGATACCGTGACCGAGGCGCGCCTCGCCATCACCATGGCGCAGCAGGGCGGCATCGGCATCATCCACAAGAACATGACCGCCGAACAGCAGGCCGCCGAAGTGCGCCTGGTGAAGAAGTTCGAGGCCGGCGTGATCCGCAACCCCTTCAGCGTGAGTCCGGACACCTCGATCCGCGACGTGCTCAAGCTCACCCACGCGCACAACATCTCCGGCGTGCCGGTGGTGGACGGCGAGAAGCTGGTGGGCATCGTCACCAGCCGCGACATGCGTTTCGAACGCAAGCCCGACGATCCGGTGAAGAACATCATGACGCGCCAGGAACGCCTGGTGACGGTGAAGGAGGGCGCCAGCCAGGACGAGGTGCTGCAGCTGCTGCACAAGCATCGCATCGAGAAGGTGCTGGTGGTCAACGACGACTTCCAGCTGCGCGGCCTCATTACCGTGAAAGACATCCAGAAGGCGCGCGACAACCCGCGTTCGGTGAAGGATCGCAACGAGGCGCTCTTGGTCGGCGCGGCGGTGGGCGTGGGCGGCGACACCGAGCGCCGCGTCGAGGCGCTGGTCGCGGCCGGCGTGGACGTGTTGGTGGTGGACACCGCGCACGGTCACTCGCAGGGCGTGATCGACCGCGTGGCCTGGGTGAAGAAGCACTACCCGCAGGTGCAGGTGGTGGCCGGCAACATCGTCACCGGCGACGCCGCGCTGATGCTGCGCGACGCGGGCGCCGACGCGGTGAAGGTGGGCGTGGGCCCGGGTTCGATCTGCACCACCCGCGTGGTGGCCGGCGTGGGCGTGCCGCAGATCACCGCGATCGACATGGTGGCGAGCGCGCTCAAGGATTCCATCCCGCTGATCGCCGACGGCGGCATCCGCTATTCGGGCGATATCCCCAAGGCGCTGGCCGCGGGCGCGTCGTCGGTGATGCTCGGCTCGATGTTCGCCGGCACCGAGGAATCGCCGGGTGAGGTGGAACTGTTCCAGGGGCGCTCGTACAAGAGCTATCGCGGCATGGGCTCGATCGGCGCGATGCAGCTCGGCTCCAAGGATCGCTACTTCCAGGACAACGAGGCCGACGCCGACAAGCTGGTGCCCGAAGGCATCGAAGGTCGCGTGCCCTACCGCGGCCCGCTGAGCAACATCATCCATCAGCTGATCGGCGGCCTGCGTGCCTCGATGGGTTACCTCGGCGCCGCCACCGTCGAGGACGTGCGCGCCAAGGCGCAGTTCGTCAAGGTGACTTCCGCCGGCGTCACCGAAGCGCATCCGCACGACATCCAGATCACCAAGGAAGCGCCGAACTATCGGCTCAATTCCTGAGGAAAGCCGAGTCCCGATGTCCAACATCCATTCCGACAAAATCCTCATCCTCGATTTCGGCGCGCAGTACACGCAGCTCATCGCGCGCCGCGTGCGCGAGCTGGGCGTGTACTGCGAGATCTGGGCCTGGGATCACGCGCCCGAGGAGATCGCCGCCTTCGGCGCCAAGGGCATCATCCTTTCGGGTGGCCCGGAATCCACTACGTTGCCGGGCGCGCCCAAGGCGCCGCAAGAAGTGTTCGACTCGGGCCTGCCGATCCTCGGCATCTGCTACGGCATGCAGACGCTGGCCGCGCAATTGGGGGGCGCCACGGAAGCCGCCGACCAGCGCGAGTTCGGTCATGCCTGCGTGGATGTCGCCGCGAACAGCCGTCTGTTTGCCAATCTCAGCGATCACGCCGATGCACATCGTCTCGACGTGTGGATGAGCCACGGCGACCACGTTTCCCAAATTCCGCCGGGCTTCGTCGTCACTGGCACCACCGACCGCATTCCGGTCGCGGTGATGGAGAACGAGGCGAAGCGCTGGTACGGCGTGCAGTTCCACCCCGAGGTGACGCACACCAAGCAGGGCAGTGCGCTGCTCAAGCGTTTCGTCACCGAGATCTGCGGCTGCGCCACGCTGTGGACGGCGGCCAACATCATCGACGACCAGATCGCGCGCGTGCGCGCGCAGGTGGGGTCGGACGAGGTGATCCTCGGCCTCTCCGGCGGCGTGGATTCCTCCGTGGTCGCCGCGCTGCTGCACAAGGCCATCGGCGACAAGCTCACCTGCGTGTTCGTGGATACCGGCCTGTTGCGCTTCCAGGAAGGCGACCAGGTGATGGCCACGATGGCCGCGCACATGGGCGTCAAGGTGATCCGCGTCAACGCCGCCGAGCGCTATTTCAAGGCGCTGGAAGGCGTGGCCGATCCGGAGGCCAAGCGCAAGATCATCGGCGGCCTGTTCGTGGAGATCTTCGACGAGGAATCGGCCAGGCTCAGCAACGCCAAGTGGCTGGCGCAGGGCACCATCTACCCCGACGTGATCGAGTCCGCCGGCAGCAAGACCGGCAAGGCCCATGTCATCAAGAGCCACCACAACGTGGGTGGTCTGCCGGCGCACATGAAGCTCAAGCTGGTCGAGCCGCTGCGCGAGCTGTTCAAGGACGAGGTGCGCCGCATCGGCGTGGCGCTGGGCCTGCCGCGCGAAATGGTCTACCGCCACCCGTTCCCCGGCCCGGGCCTGGGCGTACGCATCCTGGGCGAAGTGAAGCCGGAATACGCCGAGCTGCTCGCCCGCGCCGACGCCATCTTCATCGACGAATTGCGCAAGGCCGACCTCTACGACCAGACCAGCCAGGCGTTCGCCGTGTTCCTGCCGGTGAAGTCGGTGGGCGTGGTAGGCGACGCGCGTGCCTACGAATGGGTGATCGCGCTGCGCGCGGTGGAAACCATCGACTTCATGACCGCGCACTGGGCGCACCTGCCGTACGATTTCCTCGGCAAAGTTTCCAACCGCATCATCAACGAGCTGCGCGGCGTCTCCCGTGTGGTCTACGACATCAGCGGCAAGCCGCCGGCGACGATCGAATGGGAGTGATCGTCGACGCCTTGCCCTGACGCGATGTTTCATCGCCCCGTGGCGAGTGCGTTTTCCAGTGGCCAAGCCGGTGCGGGTGTGCGGAAATAGCCGACTGCCCCGGGAGAGCCCCATGCGCCATCTTCAAAGCGTGTCCCAGCCTGGTCGCCGCCGCTTCCTGAAATCCACGGCGCTGGGCGCCGTCGCCTTGCCGCTGGCCGCGCTGGGCGGCCAGACAGAGGTCGAGCCGGCGGCGGCCAGCAAGCTGCCAGCCGCCATCCTCGCCTTGTCGCCGGTCACTTCGCGCATCGTGCCGATCACCGACGATGAGCGCCGCGCGCGACTGGCGAAGGCGCAGGCTTTGATGGGCCGGTTCGGCATGGATGCGATCTACCTCGATGGCGGGGCCACGCTGGACTACTTCACCGGCATGCACTGGTGGACCAGCGAGCGGCTGATGGGCATGTTGCTGCCGTGCTCGGGCGAGCCGGTGTACGTCGTGCCCGCGTTCGAGCGCAGCCGCGCGCTGGAGCAGATCCGCTTTGGCCACGACGTGCGCACCTGGCAGGAGCACGAGAGCCCGTATGCGCTGCTCGCCCAGGCCATGCGCGAGAGGGGCGCCGGCACCGGCACGTTGGGTATCGAGGAGAAGGTGCCGTACTTCCGCGCCACCGGCATCGCTGCGGCCTTGCCGCAGGCGAAGCTGGCGCTGGCCACGCCCGTCACGGCGGGCTGCCGCGCGATCAAGAGCCCGGCGGAGCTCGCGCTGATGCAGGTGGCGAACAACGCCACGCTGGCCCTGTACAAGGCGATCTGGCAGGGCCTGGAACCCGGCATGACCCAGCAGCACATCGCAGCATGGGTGGATGCCGGTTACGCGCGCATGGGTCTGCGCGGCGAGGCCAGCATCAACGTGGGCACCTACACCGCGCTGCCGCACGGCTCGCGCGAGCCGCAGGTGATCCGCGAGGGCACGCCGGTGATGCTGGACGACGGCTGCTTTGTTGCGGGCTACCAGAGCGACATCACGCGGACCTTCACGCTGGGCAAGGCCAGCGACAAGATGAAGCAGGTGTTCGACATCGTGCGCACGGCGCAGCAGGCCGCGCTCGCGGCGGCGCATCCGGGCGCGACGATGGAGTCGGTGGATGCGGCCGCGCGCAAGGTGATCGCCGATTCCGGCTACGGCCCCGGCTACACCTATTTCCCGCACCGCCTCGGCCACGGCATCGGCATGGACATGCACGAGTGGTACTACCTCGTCGAGGGCAATACACGGAAGATCGAGGCCGGCATGGCCTTCAGTGATGAACCCGGCATCTACCTCCCCGGCGAGTTCGGCGTGCGGCTGGAGGACGACATGTACGTGGGCATGGACGGCGCGCGCTGGTTCACGCCGCAAAGCCCATCGATCGAGCAGCCTTTCGGCTGAGGTGCCGATGCGCCACGGTGGGTTGCGCGGCTCCGCGGGTCACTCGCCGTGTCGCGATGGATCGCACGTTGACCTCCATCAGCGCCGTTTCCGCGCCGTGGCGGCATAGTGCCCAGCGATCGGAACCCCACATGAGGCCATGGCATGCGCAGTTTTGACGACACCCGGGGGTGCACCTGGCAGGCGGCCCTGCTGGAAGCCTCCTACGGCAACATCGCGCTGATCTTCAGCCCGCTACGCGGCGAGGGTTTGCGCCAGACCCTGATGGCGACGCAGACCCTGCCCGAGGCGGAAGCACAGCTGGCCGCGCTGGACGATGCCGGTTTACGCGAGTTGCTGGTGCGGGCGCGGCCATGGGGGCCGGGCGACGCCCTGGTCTGAAACGGCTACGTGCCCTGCGCGCGCGCCCATTGCACGATGCCGGCCGCCTGCATGGCGCCGGCCTGGCGCGCCACCTCGCGGCCGCCACGGAACAAGGCCAGCGTGGGGATGCTGCGGATGGCATAGCGCGCGCCCAATGCCGGCTCCGCTTCGGTATCCACCTTGAGCAGACGCAGCTGCGGTTCGAGCTGCGCGGCGGCTTGCACGAAATGCGGCGCCATCATCTGGCAAGGGCCGCACCAGGGCGCCCAGAAGTCCACCAGTACCGGGATGTCGTTGCGTGCGAGGTGCTGCTGGAAGGCCGCTTCGCCCACCGCCAGCGGGTGCCCCTCGAACAGCGGCTGGTGGCACTGGCCACAGTTGGGGGCTGCCGCGAGGCGTTCGGCCGGCAGGCGGTTCACCGCCTGGCAGTGCGGGCAGACGATGTGCAAGTGCTGACTCATGGCGTACCTCGATATCGGGATGCAACAGTCACCGGCATGGGGGCCTTTGGAAATTCCGCAGTGCCCACGTGACACGCGCCGTACGCGATCAAGCATGCTCGCGCTGGGCCGGCGGCGTCGAGTCCGGGCGCGAAGGCGTTCATCGCCGCTTTTGTCCCGACTGGGCGGGATCAGTTGGCGATCCGTGCAAAGCCTCGATCAGCGGACACGACACCTGGCCATGCCGCGTATGGCATTCGCGCACCAGCGTGGAGAGCGCGTGCTCCATGCGGGCCAGGTCGGCGAGCCGGGCGCGCACGTCGTCCAGGCGTTGCGCGGCCAGTTCAGCGGCTTCGCCGCAATGGGTGCCATCCTCCAGCTTCAGCAGTTGCCCGATCTCGTCCAGGGTGAAGCCGATGCGCTGCGCCGACTTCACGAACCTGACCCGTGCCACGTCGGCGCTGCTGTAACGACGGATGCTGCCGTAAAGCCGGTCTGGCGTGGCAAGCAATCGCTTGTGCTGGTAGAAGCGGATCGTTTCCACATTCACCCCGGCGGCCTTGGCGAAGGCGCCGATGCTCAGGCGCTCCGAAGGATGGGTCATGGTGCTTGATTCCGTAGTTGACTACGGAATTAACCTTACGCCATTCGACGAAGAACCGGGAGCATTGCCATGACCGAACCCAGCAACGACCGCGGCTTGCTGCTTGCCGGTGGTGTCGCCGCCATCCTCGCCTCGACCTGCTGCCTCGGCCCGCTGGTGCTGGTCGCGCTCGGCGTTTCCGGCGCATGGATCGGCAACCTCACGGTGCTGGAGCCGTACCGGCCGCTGTTCATCGGCGCCGCGCTGGTCGCGCTTGCGTTCGCCGCGCGCCGCATCTTCCGCCCGGCGCAAGCCTGCAAGCCGGATGAGGTCTGCGCGATCCCGCGAGTGCGGATGGCCTACAAGCTGATTTTCTGGATCGTCGTGGCCCTGGTGGTGATCGCGCTCGCCTATCCCTACGTCTTGCCGTTGTTCTACTGAAGAGGATTCCGCCATGAGGAAACTTGCAACTGTCGTTGCCCTGGCCGCCATCCTGGCGACGCCTGCCTGGGCGGCCGTCAGGACGGTGACGCTGTCCGTGCCCGGCATGACCTGCCCGGCCTGCCCGATCACCGTGAAGACGGCGCTCTCACGGGTCGACGGCGTGCGCCAGGTCGACATCCGGTCTGGCGCGCACGAGGCCATCGTGACGTTCGACGATGCCAAGGCGTCGATGCAGAAGCTGACCGACGCAACGGCCCGGGCCGGCTACCCGTCCAGCGTCGAGCACTAGACGGTAGAAACGCGGGAGAAGATCCGCAGGGTGGTGGGCGTGACCCGCGAAGGTTGGTGTCGCCGGCCTGCCGCCGCGGGGCGGATGGTCGTGAGCAGCTCGCGGAACGCGGACGACGAGCCAACACAGGAGGGGCCACGCAATGACACAGTTGAAAATCACTGGCATGACCTGCGAGTCGTGCGCGGTGCACGTCAAGGCGGCCCTGGAAACGGTACCTGGCGTACGGTCGGCGGAGGTGTCCTACGCCGACGGCAGCGCCACGCTTGAGATCGCGGCGGGCACCTCCACCGACGGAGTACTCGCCGCCGTGGCGGGGATCGGCTACCACGCGGCCCTGGCCGATGCACCACCCGTGCCGCCACGTGGCGGATCGCGCGACCGCGTGCACGCATGGGATGGCGGCGCAGGCCAGGCCGGCCGCGACGCCGGAGCACTGCACGTCGCCATCATCGGCAGCGGCGGCGCGGCGATGGCAGCGGCGCTCAGGGCGACCGAGCGCGGCGCGCGGGTGACCTTGATCGAGCGTGGCACCATCGGCGGGACCTGCGTGAATACCGGCTGCGTGCCGTCCAAGATCCTGATCCGCGCTGCCCATGTCGCCCATCTGCGCGCGAGCAGTCCGTTCGACGACGGCATCGCCGCCGCCGTACCGGCCATCCGGCGCGGGCGGCTGCTGGCCCAGCAGCAGGGCCGCGTGGAGGAACTGCGCCACGCCAAGTACGAGTCCATCCTGGCCGGCAACCCGGCCATCACCGTGCTTCGCGGCGAGGCCCGTTTCCAGGACGGCCGCAGTCTCGCGCTGCGGCTGCAGGATGGTGGCGAACAGGTGGTTTCCTTCGATCGCTGCCTGGTCGCAACCGGCGCCAGCCCGGCCGTCCCGCCGATCCCCGGCCTGGAGGAAACGCCCTACTGGACTTCGACCGAAGCCCTGGCGAGCGGTACGACGCCGCCCCGGCTGGCGGTCATCGGCTCCTCGGTGGTCGCGGCCGAGCTGGCCCAGGCCTTCGCGCGGCTGGGCAGCCGGGTGACGATGCTGGCGCGCCACACGCTGTTTTCCGGCGAAGACCCGGCCATCGGCGAGGCCATGGCCGCTGCGTTCCGCGCCGAACACATCGAGGTGCTGGAGCACACGCAGGCCAGCCGGGTCGCCTGGCGGGGCGGCAAATTCGTGCTGACAATCCCGCACGGCGAGCTGCGCGTCGATCGACTGCTGGTGGCGACCGGTCGCGATCCGAATACACGCGGGCTGCATCTCGATGCCGTCGGCGTGTCGACGGATCGGCACGGCGCCATCGTCATTGATGATGCGATGCGCACCACGGCACCCGGCATCTATGCCGCCGGCGACTGTACCGGCCAGCCGCAGTTCGTCTATGTCGCGGCGGCGGCCGGCACGCGGGCGGCGATCAACATGACCGGCGGCGAGGCGACGCTCGACCTGTCCACGATGCCGGCCGTGGTGTTCACCGACCCGCAGGTCGCCACCGTCGGCTTGTCCGAGGCTGAAGCGCGCGGCCGTGGCATCGTGACCGACAGCCGCACCCTCACACTCGACAACCTGCCGCGGGCGCTGGTCAACTTCGACACGCGCGGCTTCATCAAACTGGTGATCGAGAAGGACTCGCGCCGGTTGATCGGCGTGCAGGCGGTGGCGTCCGAGGCCGGCGAATTGATCCAGTCGGCGGCGCTGGCGATCCACGCCCGGATGACGGTGGAAGAGCTGGCCGACCAGTTGTTCCCTTACCTGACCATGGTGGAAGGGCTACGGCTGGCCGCCCAGATCTTCGCCAAGGACGTCACCCGGCTGTCCTGCTGCGCCGGCTGACCGGTCGCCGGCATTGCCGGCTTCGATGGACTCCGGCCATGGTCCGTTAGCGGTGTGTGGCCGCTGGCCGGTCGCCCCTGGCGCTGGTTGCGATGGTCTCGTCCTCCAGCGTCACCTCAGCCAGGAGGCGCTGAAGGCGTACAGCGGGCCTCATCGCTCTTTCCGCCCTACGACTGGCGCCACAACGGCATAGAGCCAGTCGGCGGCAGGCAGTGTTGATGGGCTGGATCGGGGCGGCTCAAGCCAGCTTGTCGTCCAGCGCGATGGCTCGCTCGGACAGCAGCTCCAGCTTCGTGTCGTCCAGCACGGCCTTGGCCGGCCAGCCGGACAGGGCGGCGTCGCGCGCCGCCAGCACCTCGCGGATCTCATCGGCGCACAAGCTGGTCACGCATTCCAGCACCGTGTCGATGTGGGGATGGCCGGTGTCCAGCCGCATGCTGGCCAGCAGTTGGGCGGTGGTGGCGGCGCTGAGCATGAGGTCGCCGGTGACCCAGCTGTTGACCGTGAACAGGCTGATGGGCAAGCCCTTGGCGTCCAGGCCGATGGTGAGCAGATGGCGCGTGGTGATCGCCTTGCGCGGCTCGCCGGTCATCGCCGCGAACGCCTTCTCGGCCTTCGACTGCAGGCGCCGCGACCACAGCGGGCGGCGGGCGAACAGGTGGAAATGGCCGTGCTCGGCGGCACCGGGTCGATCTTCGGGAGAGTGCGAGTGGTAGAACCACTGGTAGCCGCTGGACGCGTCGATCGCGTCGTCGTCCGGATAGTGCTGCCACTGCTTCGGCGGGCGACCGGCCAGCAGGCCCTGGAGCAGGTGCTCGCCGCGGGCGGCGAGGGCGGCATAGGTTTCCAGCAAGCGCTGGCCGGCCGCCCTGCGGGCGCGATCGCCAGCCGCGGGGGACGGCCGGCCAGGCTTGGCGTTCATCAGTGCTGTGCGCCGCACTTCGCGCCGCACTTGGGCGCAGGCTTGGGCGCGCACTTGGCACCACACTTGGCGCCGCACTTCGCATGCGCACCGCACTTTGCCTTCATCTGCTGGTGCTTCGCCGCCGAACACTTGGCGCCGCACTTGCCGGCGCATTTGCTCATGCTGGCGGCGGGCTGGCACTTGGCTTGGGCGGCGCCCAGGTCCGCGGCGGCGGCGGGGAGCGCCACGATCGCAGCGGTCAGGGCGGCGAGGGAGGCGAGCTTGGTGGAGGTCTTCATGGGCATGTCCGATAAGGTGGAGAAATAGGCCGTGAGACCGGCGGTCTCGGTAGAGGGAGGCGGCGGGCGGGCAAAAGGATTCGCGCCACGTGCGGATCGGATCAGGCGAACAAGGCGTCCTTCCACCGGTGCGGGTGTGGGCGACGCCCGCGCGACGATGCCTGGATTTTTCATGGGCGCTGCGGGGGCGGTGGGGCAGCGCAGCGTGACGGTGTCGATTCGCCGACGACAAAAAGCGCGAAGTCGGCTTTCCGACGGCCGGTCATGGCCAGCCGACGCGCGGGTTCATTGCTGACAACAGCATGCTTTTCATGGTGTTGCGTACCTTTTGTGGTGGCTTGCAGTTGGCCCGTTGCTTGCAGTCATTGGATCAAGGCGGCCAGCACCGAGCTGGGCCGCGCATCGCAAGCCCCGTGAGGTTCCGCCATGGATTCCGACAGCCACCTGCGTCGCTGCTCCGACCTGACGATGGAAAACGAACGCCTGCGCGAGGAACTGGCCTGTGCGCGGGCACAGTTGCGCAGCCTGCTGCGCCAGGCCACCACGGACGAGCTTACCGGCTTGCTCAACCGACGCGGCTTCCAGCAGTTGGCCGTGGAAGAGATGCGGCGCGCGCAAAGCCGCCTGCGCACGCTCACCCTGATCTACGTGGATGTGGACGGACTCAAGGCGCTCAACGACCGTGCCGGCCACGAGGCGGGCGACGCGCTGCTGGTGGAAACCGCTGCCTTGTTGCGTACCGCGTTCCGTGCCGGCGACGTGGTGGCACGGCTGGGCGGGGATGAGTTCGCCGTGTTGACGCGTGGTTTCCATGGCGACACTGCAGTGGTGCGCCGGCGCATCGAACAGGTGAGCGAGGCGCTGCGCGGATCTGGCGCGCAGACGCAGTCGATTTCGCTGAGCACGGGCGTGGTGCTGGTGAACCCCGGCATGGAGTCCGGCCTCGACGAATTGCTGGCTTGCGCCGACCATGCGATGTACGCGGAAAAACGCCGCAAGTATGCCGTGGCCCGTGCCGCCCGCCGCCCCTCGCCGGTAGCCTTGTCGGTGGCGGTCTGATCGCCGGCAAGGGGTGCGTTGCGCGATGATGTGCCGGTATCTCTCCATACCGGAAGGAAACCATCGTGACGCCCGAGCTCGCTCCTGAGTGGCAGACCACCCGCTGGTTCAACACGGCAGGCCCGCTGGAGCTGACTTCGCTGCGCGGCAAGGTGGTGCTGCTGCATGCCTTCCAGATGCTGTGCCCTGCCTGTGTGGCGCAGGCATTGCCGCAGGCGCGGCGCGTGGTGGCGGCGTTCGATGGCGCGCCGGTGGCGGTGATCGGCTTGCATACCGTGTTCGAGCATCACGCCGTGATGGGGGCGGAAGCGCTCGAGGCCTTCCTGCACGAATACCGCGTGGACTACCCGGTGGGTGTGGATGCGCCGGGGCCGGCAGGCGATCCGATCCCGCGCACCATGCGCCGCTATGCCATGCGCGGTACGCCCACCACGGTGCTGATCGACGCGCAGGGGCGCCTGCGCTGGCAGATGTTCGGGGTGTGCGAGGACTTGATGCTGGGCGCCGAAATCGGCGCGCTGCTGGCCGAAGCCGGCTTGCCCGGCGCGGCGGCCACCTCGGGTGGCGCGGCCTGCGCGTTGCCTTGACGTTTCAGCTGGACGTTGGGAACGGCGGCAGGCCGAGGCCGTGGCGCAACGGGTCGAGCAGCGCGCCGTAATGCGCAGCGCGTGCGGTGTGGCGATCCAGCCCCTGGCGCACTTGGCTGGCGCTGGGCGTGCGCACGGCGCGTTCGGCGCGGTGATAGTCGCGGCAGGCGGCGTCGAAGGGCAGGCCGCAGAAGTCGAGCAAGGCACGGATCTCGCCTTCGGGATCGGCCAGTAGCGCTTCGTAATGCTGGGTGCGGATACGCAGCGGCGCGGCCTTGCGCCAATCGTCCATCGCGGTTTCGCTGTCGCGGAGATAGGCGGCGATATCGGTGAGCGAACAGGCGAAATGCGGCGAGCGATGGAAGGGCTGCTTGAAGCACGACCAGCCCGCTTCCAGCGCGTCGCGGCGCACCTCGACGATGCGCGCGCCGGGCAGCATCGCACCCAGCAGGCCGGCGTAGAGCCAGTTCTCCGGCAGCTTGTCGGTGCTGTACGGGCGCTGCTCGCGCCAACGCGCCGTGCGCGCGAGGTAGCGCAGACCAAGGCGCTGCCAGTCCGCTGCGCTGGCTTGCGCCATCCACGCTGGCCAGGGCTGGTTGCGGCGTGCGGATTCTTCCGCCAGCACCTCGGGCAGGTCGGGCAGCTCGCTGGCGCCTTCCACCAGCGGGTGGGCGGCGAGGATCTGCTCGAACAGGGTGCTGCCCGAGCGCGGCAGGCCGACCAGGAAAATGACCTCCTTGCCCAGCGTGGGGTCGATGGGCGCGGGCAGCGCGGCGCCATCGGCGCGCACGCGCTCCACCAACGCGTGGAAGCCGGCGGCGTTCCATGGCGCCAGCCGCTGCTGCTGCGCGTTGGCGGCGGCGAGCGCGGCGAAGGCTTCGTCGTAGCGGTGCTGGTCCTCGCAGACCTTGCCGAGGGCAAAGCCCAGGGCGATGCGGTCGGCGGGGGCGAGGTCATGCCCTTGCAGCAACGTCGCGAGCTGCTCCCGATCCGCATCGCTGAGCGGCCGGGTCTTGATGTTGGCCAGCCCGCGCCAGGCATCGCCGCAGGCCGGATGCACGGCCAGCGCACGGCGATAAGCCTGCGCGGCCTCATCGAAACGGCCGAGGTGCGCCTGCGCATCGCCCAGCAGCACGTGGGCGGGCAGCAGGCGCGCATCGAGTGCGCTGGCGCGGGCAAGCGCCGGCGCGGCCTCGCCGGTACGGCCCAGCTGTTGCAGGTTGCGGCCGAGGTTGAACCAGGCCATCGGGTAGTCCGGCGCCTGCTCGCCGGCACGACGCCAGCAGGCCAGTGCGGCTTCGGTGCGCCCGGCCGCCTGCTCGGCATTGCCGAGGTCGGTGAGCACGAGCGGATCATCCGGCCACTGCGCCAGCGCGCGCCGATACAGGGCGCAAGCCTGCTCGAGCCGGCCCGCGCGGGTGTGCGCGATGCCGGCCAGGCGCAGCACCTCGGGGTGTTCCGGTGCCGCCTGCAACACGCCATCGAGCTGTTGCAGCGCCTGCGCCAGCGCGCCATCGCGGATCGCCCGCGCGGCGACCTGCAGGGCTTGCGCCTGCGCCGCGCCGAGCCCACCGGTGCGCGTGGCCGGGTCGGTGGCGGAGACGGGGCGGGGCCAGACGGTTGGCATGCGGAGGGTTCCGGTGAGCACTGCGGGCGATGGTAGCCGGCGCAAGAGTTTGCGTGGAACCAGCGCCTACAATGACAAGCTTCGACGTGGCGCGAGGTGGTGGCGATGACGACTCCTGATGCCGGGCGTGCCGGCACGTTTCTCCTGGGCGGCGAGCTGCCCATCCATCGGCTGGGTTATGGCGCCATGCGCGTCACCGGGCCGGGCGTGTGGGGCGAGCCGGCCGACCGCGCCGCCTGCCTTGCCACGCTGCGTCGCCTGCCCGAGCTGGGGGTGAACTTCATCGACACCGCCGACGCCTATGGCCCCACGGTGTCCGAGCCGATGCTGCGCGAGGCGCTGCAGCCGTACCCGCGCGACATGGTGATCGCCACCAAGGGTGGCCAGGTGCGCACCGGGCCCAACGAGTGGATGGCGCTGGGGCGGCCCGAATACCTCATGCAGCAGGTGAAGCTGAGCCTGCGCCTCTTGGGCGTGGAGCAGATCGCGTTGTGGCAGTTGCACCGCATCGACCCCAAGGTGCCGCGCGACGAGCAGTTCGGTGCGATCAAGGCGATGCTGGACGAGGGCCTGATCCGCCATGCGGGCCTGAGCGAGGTGACGGTGTACGAGATCGAGGCCGCGCGCAAGGTGTTTCCGGTGGCCACGGTGCAGAACCATTACAGCGCGGGCTTCCGCCTCTACGATCAGGTGCTCGACCACTGCGAGGCGCACAGCATCGGCTTCATTCCGTGGTATCCGCTCTCCGGCGGCAACCTCGCCAAGGCCGATTCGCCGCTGGCGGCGATCGCGCGGCGCCATGGCGCCAGCCCCGCGCAGGTGGCCATCGCCTGGTTGCTCAAGCGCAGCCCGGTGATGCTGCCCATCCCTGGCACCGCGCAGCGCGCGCACCTGGAGGAGAACGTGGCGGCGGCCGCCATCGAACTCGGCGACGAGGAATTCGCCGCGCTGGCTGCGGCGGCGCAGTCGCGGCCGACGGTGTGAAGGGGGGTGGTGCAGGGCGATTGCTATACTCGCGCGGCCTTCCTCACCACCACCGACTGCCTGCCTATGCGCCGTTTCCGCCTGACCGAGCCCCTGGTGATGCTGGCCACGGTGGCGCAGTGGCTGGTGCTGGCCACCGCGACGGGCGCGTTGGTGGGGGTCGGTTGCACGCTGTTCCTGCGCGCCTTGTATGCCAGTGAGGGCCGTCTCTATCACGTACCTTGGTGGTGGCTGCTGTTGACGCTGCCGCTGGGCGGTTTCGCCAACGGCCTGCTGCTGCATTACGGCTACCGCCTGCGCCGCAGCACGTTCAACGACAACGCCATCGTGGCGGTGAACGAGCAGCAGGGCAAACTGCCGTTTCGCACCATGTGGATCAAGCCGGTGTGCGCGCTCATCACGCTGGGCTGCGGCGGTTCGGCCGGCAAGGAAGGGCCGTGTTCGCACATCGGCGCCAGCCTCGCCGCCGCGGTGGGGCGCGTGCTGCACCTCAATCCCGAGATGCGCAAGCGCCTCCTCGCCTGCGGCGTCAGCGCGGGGTTTTCCGCGGTGTTCGGCACGCCGATCGCCGGCGCGATCTACGGCGTGGAAATGCTGGCGATCGGCCGCCTCCGCCACGATTTCCTGTTTCCCGGCATCGTGGCTGGCGTGGCGGCGTTCGAGGTGTCGCGTGCGCTGGGCGTGCCCTACCCCAGCTACCACATCAGTTTCGCCGGCCAGTTCACCGAGCTGTTGTTCCTGAAGGCAGTGCTGCTGGGTGTGCTGTGCGGCGGCGTGGCCTGGATCTTCGTGGAGTGCCTGAGCAGGGCGCGCGAGTTGTTCGGCTGGCTGAAGACGCGCCACGGCCTGTGGCCGCCGCTGGCACCGCTCGTGGGCGGTGTGCTGGTGGCCTTGCTGCTGCTGCTGGCGCCGTCCGATTACCTGGGCCTCAGCCTGCCGGTGATGGAGCGCGCCTTGCACGGCGAGGCGATGCCTTATGCCGGCTTCCTCTGGAAGGCGCTCCTGGTGGCGATCACGTTGGGTTCGGGCTTCTACGGCGGCATCGTCACGCCGCAGTTCGTGCTGGGCGCGCTGGCCGGCGGCGCCTTTGCGCATGTGTTTGGCCTGCCGAGCGCGCTGGGCGCCGGGGTGGGGCTGGTGGCGGTGGTGGCGGCGGCTTCGAATGCGCCGATGGCGGCGATCCTGATGGGCGTGGAGCTGTTCGGCGCCGATGCCACGCTGTATGTGGCGGGGGCTTGCGTGGCGGCGTATCTCATCGTGGGCCATCGCAGCGTGTACCCGGAACAGCAGATCGCCTTCAGCAAATCCTCGTGGATCTTCGCCCATGCCGACTTGCCGGTGGGGCAGGAGAAGGTGCGCCTGTCCTACGGCTTGCTGCGCTGGCTGCGCCTGCGGCGGCGGGCACGCAAGGCGGGTTAGCCGCGGTCGGATGAACCGGTGGCGGAGCGCGCCAGCAAGCGTTGCTGGAACTCGGCGGCGGGCATCGGCCGGCCGTGGAAGTAGCCCTGCAGCTGATGGCAGCCGATGTCGCGCAGGAAGGTGGATTGCTCGATGGTTTCCACGCCCTCGGCCACCACCAGTTTGCCCAGGCTGTGGGCCAGCGCGACGATGGCGGTGGTGAGGGCGGCGGTGTCGCGGTCGCTGGCAATGTCGCGCACGAAGATGCGGTCGATCTTCAGCACGTCGATGGGGAAGTGCTTGAGGTAGGACAGCCCGGAGTAGCCGGTGCCGAAGTCGTCCAGCGACAGGCAGACGCCGCGGCGGCGGATACGGCGCAGCAGGGCGGTGGTGGCCTCGCCGCCGGCCATCACCATGCGCTCGGTGAGTTCCAGCTCCAGCCATTCGCTCGACAGTTGCGCGTCACTCAAGGCCTGGTCGAGCGTGGCGTAGAAGTCGGGTTGCTGGAACTGCAGCGCCGAGACGTTGACCGAAACCGGGATGGGATGGCCAAGCAGTTCCCACTGGCGGATCTGCCGGCAGGCCTCGCGCAGCACCCAGGTGCCGATGGGCAGGATGGCGCCGGTTTCCTCCGCAATGGGGATGAACGCATCGGGCTTGCAGGCCTCGCGGCCATCGATGCGCCAGCGCAGCAGTGCCTCGGCGCCGACGATGCGGCCGTCGCGCACGTCGACCTTGGGCTGGTAGTGCAGTGACAGCTCGTGCCGCTCCAGCGCGTGACGCAGGCCGGTTTCGATGTGACGGCGGGTTTGCGCCACTTCGTACATCGAGGCGGTGAAGAAGCTGAAGCCGTGCGGCGTCTGGGTCTTTGCCGCCAGCAGGGCGGCTTCGGCGTGTTGCAGCAGCTCATCCGGCGTGGCGGCGTCGTCGGGGTAGAGGCTGACGCCGATGCTCAGGCGCAGCTCCGGCTCCGGCATGCCCTCCACCGCCGTGGCTTCGCCCTGTTCGAGCAGGCGCCGGCACAGGCTGGTCACCAGACCGGCGTTGTCCACGTGCGGCACGACCAGCACGAATTCGTCGCCGCCGTAGCGACCCAGCCATTCGTCGCCCTGCAGGCTGCCTTGCAGGCTGGCCACGAAGGCGCGCAGCGCGCGGTCGCCGGCCGATTGGCCGTGTTGTTCGTTGATGCGCTTGAAACCGTCGATGTCGATGTACAGCACGGCGAGCCGTTGTTGATGCCGCTGCGCGGTGGCCACGGCCTGTTCAAGCTGTGCCTGCAGCTGGCTGCGGTTGGGCAGGCCGGTGAGCGCGTCGTGCTGGGTCAGGTGGATCATCTTGAGGTTCAGCGCGCGCGTTTCGCTGACGTCGTGGAACACCAGCACGCCACCGATGGCGTTGCCGGTGTGGTCGTGGATCGGCGCCGCGGAGCTTTCCACCCGCGTGTCGTAGCCGTGGCGATGGCGCAGCAACAGGCGGTCGGGCGGGTTCACGATGGCGTTGCGGGCGATGGCGGCGCGCAGCGGGTTGGCCAGCCCCTCGCCGCTGCGTTCGTCCTGCAGCGGCAGGATGTCCTCGATCGGCTGGCCCTGTGCCTCGGTGGCGCTCCAGCCGGTCATGGCTTCGGCCACCGGGTTCAGCGTGGTCACCCGCAGTGCGGGGTCGGTGGTGATGACGGCGTCGCCGATCGAGCGCAGGGTGACCTCGGCCAGCTCGCGCTCCCGATGCAGTGCCTCCTCGGCCGCCTTGCGCTGGCTGATGTCCTGCACTTGCGAAATGAAGTACAGCGGGGCGCCGTGGTCGTCGCGCACCACCGACACGCTGAGCAGGAAGTGCACGGCGTGGCCGTCCTTGTGCAGATTGCGTTTTTCAAGCTGGTAGGAATCGCGCTTGCCGGCCAGGAGCTCGGTCATCAGCTGGGCGTCGGTGGCCATGTCGTCGGGGTGGGTGACGGCGGCCACGTTGCGCGTCAGCATTTCCGCTTCGCTGTAACCCAGCATCTGGCATACGGCGGCGTTGACGCGCAGGAAACGTCCCTCCGGACTGGTCAGCGCCATGCCGGTGGCGGCGTGCTGGAAGGCGCTGAAAAAACGCTGTTCGCTGTCGTGCAGACGCAGCTCCAGCTCGCGCCGCTCGGTGATGTCGACCAGTGCCGTGAAGATGCCGCATACCCGGCCGTTCGCGTCGAAATCGGGCTGGAAATTGCCGTGCGCGTAACGCCGTTGCCGCCCCCGGTAGAGTCGGCCTTCGTAACTGGCGCTCTGGCCGGCATAGGCCTGTGCCAGCGCGGGACCGGCCAGGGCGAGATTGTGTTCGCCGATCACCTCGACGAGATGGCGCCCGATCAGTTGCTGCGGGTCGATGCCCAGCCAGTGCCGGTGGGTGTCGTTGGCGAAACAGAAGCGCTGCTCCCGATCCAGGTAGGCCAGCAGCACGGGCGCTCCATGCGCCACCCGCCTGGCCCAGTCGGACACTGCGGGGTGGAACGGTGGCTGGGCGGGCTGGTGATGCCGCATGCGCGCTCCGGCTTGATCCGCGCCCATCGCGGCGGGCCTTCATCATGAGCCCCGGTGGCTGCCTTGCCCAGCGACAAAACGTGAATTTCTTTTGATGATGCGGCCGTGGGGGAGTCGGGCTCAGGCGCGCAATTGCACCAGCTCGCCGTCGCGGTCGATGGTGAGGTAGCTGGAGATACGGCCGCTGCGAATCTGCTGCACCATGCCGCGCAAGGCCTGGTCGGTGCGTTCGTCGCTGGGCAGTTTGCCGGCGTGGCCGGCCAGCGCGCCGACGAACAGGATGTCCCAGTCCTTGCCGGTATGCGCGGCCTCGTCGCGCAGCGCGGCGAAATCCGCGATGTCTTCCGGTGCCTTGTCCACGCACACCACCGGCACCAGGGCGCCGCCTTCGCCGCGTTCGAAGCTGGCGCGGTGGGCCGGGGCCGCCTCGTGCGGCAGCTCGCGCGCGGTGAACACCAGCAGCAGGCGCTGCGGTTCGGGTTCGGCGCGCGCGGCGAGCAGCAAGTCGGAGAAGTTGTGCAGCAGCATGGGGTGTGCCTTGGTCGGAGGGGCAGTGGCAAAAGCCTAGGTGCGCGGGCGACAGAAACACAAGCGACGGCAGCGTTCTGGCCATCCTTCACGGCGGTTTTGGCCCATGGATCACGATGGGCCTGTCGAACACCGCGCCGGCTGCCGCAACACGGATTCGGTCGCGCCGGCTTGGTATGTTCCCGGCAAAACGCCGGCATGGCGCCATAGGGCCATGCCGGCAGGGGCGACGACCCGCCATGGTCGCCGTGTGGTTCGCTTCGCGCCGGCGTCAGCCGTCGGCGCGACCCCGTTCGTCGCCGGCATGGCGGCGGCCACCGTGGTGGCGCGTCGCTTCCGTCGACGGGTCACGCTGGTGGCGCAGGCTGCGGCGGCCTTCGCGCAGGCGCCACAGCTTGGCGACGAAGTCCCAGGCCATCAGCAACGCGCCGGCGGCGAACACCAGGTCGCCGGGCAGGCGCATCCATTGCCAGAACACGGTGGTGTCGTAGAACGCCAGGCTGCGTGCATAGGCGTAGCCGTGGGTGTAGACGGCCTCCAGCTGCGGCCAGCCGATCGGATAGAAGTTCATCACGATCCACATCACCACACCGACGTTGTACAGCCAGAACGCCCACACGCCGCTGCGGTCGCTCCAGGCGCGCTCAGCGGTCACATAGCGCAGCACCATGTAGACCAGGCCGATGGCGAGCAGGCCGAAGGCGCCGAACATGGAGGTGTGCGCGTGGTTGAGCGTGAGGAAGGTGCCGTGCTCGTAGTAGTTCACCAGCGGCGCATTCAGTGTGCCGCCGCCGAACACGCCGGCGCCCACGAAGTTCCAGAAGGCCGCGCCCAGGATGTACAGGTAGGCGAGCTTGTACGGGAAGTTCCGCTTCTCCTGGATGTGCTTGTGCTGGTCGATGGCTTCCAGCGCCAGCAGCACCAGCGGCAGCACCTCGATGAAGGAGAACATGCTGCCCACGCCCACCCACAGGCCCGGCTCGCCGGCCCAGTACAGGTGGTGGCCGGTGCCGAGCACGCCGCCGATCACGATCAGGATCCATTCGAACAGCACCGCGCGCTCGGCCATCTGCCGCGACACCAGGCCCAGCGCCATCAGGAAGTAGCCGGTGACCGAGGCGGCGAACAGCTCGAAGGCAAGCTCCACCCACAGGTGCACCACCCACCAGCGCCAGAAGTCGGTGATCGAGAACGAGGGATTGGGCGAGCCCAGCGGGATCATGCCGAACACGTAGAACAGCGCCACGGTCACCGTGCTGATCCACACCAGGTGCTCGATGCGGAACAGGCCGTAGATCGAGCTGCCGCTCTGTCGGTACAGGCTGCGCAGGGTGGGCAGGAAGGCACGCAGCAGCACCACGCACCACACGGTGAGGCCGACAAAGAACAGGATCTGCCAGAAGCGGCCCATTTCCAGGTAGGACAGCCCCTGGTTGCCGAACCAGAACCAGTGCTGGTCGACCAGACCGGCGATGCCGAGGTAGTTGCCGATCAGCGCGCCGGCGACGATGGTCACCAGCACCCAGAAGATCGCGTTCACCAGGAAGCGCTGGCCGCTGGGCTCGCGCTTGCCGATGATCGGGGCGAGGAACAGGCCGCCGGCGATCCAGCTCACGCCGATCCATACGATGGGCGCCTGCAGGTGCACGCTGCGCAGGAAGGCGAACGGCAGCCACTTGTCGATGTCGATGCCGTAGAAGCCGGTGCGCTCGGTGTAGTAGTGCGCCATGATCGAACCGGCGAGGATCTGCACCAGCAGCACGCCGGCCACCACCAGGAAATACTTCCACAGCGCCTTCTGGCTCGGCGTCGGCGCGCGGAATTTTTCCAGCACGGGGTCGAAGGTTTCGTGTTCGGCCTTGGGCTCGATCCAGCGGCGATAGATCACCAGGATCGCGCCGATGGCGAGGAACACCATGGTGAACGAGGCCCAGGTCCAGGTGAACGTGGAGGCCGTGGGCGTGTTGCCCACCAGCGGCTCGGACGGCCAGTTGCTGGTCCAGGAGTAGTCCTTGCCGGGGCGGCGCGCCACCGTGGTCAGCGAGGAATACAGCAGGAAGCCGGCGGTCTGGTTGGCGCTGCCGGCATTGAGCGCGCGCGCGCCGGTGTAACCCTTGCTGAAGTCGTCGCGCAGCAGCGCGGCGCCGATCTGCGTGCGCAGCGCCAGCATGGCCTTGGCCACCGCGTCGGGCAACTGCACCGTGGGCTGGCTGAGGTCGATGCCGCGCAGCTCCGTGCGCATCGCCTCGGTCGCGCCGTACTGCTGGTCGGCACCGAGATCGGCATAGGCCTTGCCGTAGCGCTCCAGCGCGATGTTGTCGCGCGTGGCCTTGGCCAGTTGCACGAGATATTCGGCGGTGTAGTCCTCGCCGAAGGACGAGCCCATGCCGTACAGGCTGCCGTAGTCCATCAGGTCGGCCTTCTGGAAGCCTTGCTTGCCGGCGACGATGTCGGCGTAGCTAAGCACGGTCGTGCCGTCGGCGGCAGTCATCGCCTGGGGAATCGGCGCGGCTTGCTGGTAGGTCGAGCGCGTGGCCGCCAGCATGCCGGCGCCGCAGGCGATGGTGACGGCAAGGAGTATCCAGATCAGGACACGGCTGATGCGATCCTGCGGGCTGGCGTGGCCCGCAGGCTGGGAGTCTGTGTACATGCATGCCTCTTCGTGAGTGGGGTAAGCGAAGCGGGCGGCATGCTAGGGAGCGGGCGGCGGTGTGCGCCTGATCCAGGTCAGGCAAATGCCGTGTCGTGGCTTCCGCGCGGGAATCGCGCGGCGCAAGGCGCTGCGGCATATCGACTCATGTGCGGCAAGTGTCGATGAATGGACGTCCAAACCGTGGGCGTATCCACCGCAACGTGTGGCGATATGCCGCTGCCACAGCGAGCGCGGCGCGACCTTGCCGCGTCAGCCGCCGGTTGCCAGCGCCTGGCCGGTGGACGGGTTGCCGGCCGTGCGCAGCACGGGCGGTTGCGGCAGGGTGGCGGCCTTGCCGGATGGCGAGATCCCCGCGTGCGTGTCACCGTTCGCGGCAGGCTTGTCGATGGGCGCTTTGGCGGCGGGCGTGGCGTTGTTGCCGGGCGTCATCACGTTCTGCGCCATGCCTTGCGACAGCGCTGCGGCCTCGGCCTGCTTGGTCATCACGATGATGCTGATGCGCCGGTTGATCGGGTCGTTCGGGTGCGCCTTGTCCAGCGGCACCGAGGCCGCCAGCCCCACCACACGGGCCACCTTGTCGTCATCCAGGCCGCCGGCGATCAGGGCGCGGCGGGCGGCGTTGGCACGGTCGGTGGACAGCTCCCAATTGCTGTAGCCGTTGTCGCTGCTGTATGGCGCATCGTCGGTATGGCCCGAGATGCTGATGCGGTTGGGCACCTGGTTGATGAGCTTGGCCAGGTCGCCAAGTATGGTCCGCGTGTAATCCTTCAGGCGCGCGCTGCCGATGTCGAACATCGGTCGGTTCTGTTTGTCCACGATCTGGATGCGCAGGCCTTCGGGGGTGATGTCGATGAGTAGTTGGTCCTTGAACGGTGCCAGCGCCTGGCTGTTCTGGATGGCGGCGTTGAGCTGCTTTTTCAGCTCTTCGAGGCGGGCCTTGTCGAGCTTGCGGGCCTGTTGCTCGACCTCGGCCTGGCTGAGTTGCCGTGCCTTGTTGCCCGGCTCCTGCACCTTGGCGAGCTGGCCGGGCGGGCCGTTGTGGCGATCCTTGCCCGGGCCGTGCGAGAGATCCATCGCGCCGCCCAGCTTGATCATGGCGTCGCTGGCGCCGCCCGGTCCCATCTGGCCCGGTGGCGCCACCGTGGCCGTGCCTGGGGTGTTGCTGGGGTTCTTGAAATACTCGGAGATCGCCGCCTTCTGCTGGCGCGTCGCGACGCCGAGGATCCACATGACGAGGAAAAACGCCATCATCGCGGTGACGAAGTCGGCGTAGGCTACTTTCCACGAGCCGCCGTGATGGCCGTGGCCGCGCTTCTTCACCCGCTTGATGACGATGATGGGGGGCGCGTCGCTCATGCTCAGGCCTTGGCGTGGGCGTTGCTGAGGTGTTCCTCCAGATCCAGGAAGCTGGGCCTGGCGTAATCAGGCAGCACCTTGCGGGCGAATTCCACCGCCACCTTGGGGTTGTAGCCGCGCAGGTTGGCCAGCAGGCCCACCTTGACGCATTCGAAGGCCTTGCTCTCCTCGCGCGCGCGCGCCTCCATCGCCGCGCCCAGCGGGCCGATGAAGCCGTAGCACAGCAGAATGCCGAGGAAGGTGCCCACCAGCGCGCCGGCGATGTGCTCGCCGATCTGCGAGGTGTCGCCGGAGAGGTTGGACATGGTGGTGACGATGCCGAGCACCGCCGCCACGATGCCGAAACCGGGCAGGCCGTCGGCCATCTTGGTGACCGCCATGGCGGGCACTTCCGATTGCGTGTGGTGGGTATCTACCTCGGCGTCCAGCAGCGACTCCAGCTCGAAGGGTTCCATGTTGCCGCCCACGATCAGGCGCAGGCAATCGGTGATGAATTCGACCAGGTGCTGCTCGCCGAGCAGGCGCGGGTAGGCGGAGAACACCGAGCTTTCCTGCGGATTTTCGATATGCGCCTCCATGCCGAGCAGGCCTTCCTTGCGCATCACGCCGAAGATGTCGTAAAGCAGCGAAAGCACGTCGACGAAATCCTGCTTGCGGTACTTGGGGCCTTTCACCAGACCGGTGATTTCGTGCAGCGCATCCTTGATTACCTTGGCGGAGTTGGCGGTGAGGAAGGCGCCGATCGAGCCACCAAAGATGATGATCAGCTCGTAGGGCTGCCACAACGCCAGCAGGTGCCCGTGCGACAGCACGTAGCCACCCAGCACACAGCCGAGTACGACCAGAGATCCAATCAGGATCAGCATGTTTGACTCCCTGCGGCACGTGCGTTGCTACAGGGGGGGTTATCGGTCATCCGGCGTGAAGCTTGAATGTGGACGGCGGGTTGGGGCGGGGTGGGCGCACGGCGCGCAGCGCTGCGGCTTTTCGACACAGGCGGGCGCGCCAAACCGCGATGCGGTGCGGCTCCGATGGCATTTTCTGCGTTCCGGCGAGGGTGCTTTGCACAGGGTTTGACCGGCGTCAAGGCTGCCCCGCAAACCCTTGCGCACACTGATCCGCATGAACCACAGCATCCAGATTCCCGAGTTCGACCCCGCGCTGATCGCGCGCTATGACATGGCCGGGCCGCGCTACACCAGCTACCCGACCGCGCCGCAGTTCCGCAGCGATTTCGACGAGCATGCGCTGCGCACGGTGATCCAGGCCTCCAACGAAGAGCCGATCCCGCGCCCGCTGTCGATCTACCTGCACGTGCCGTTCTGCGTCAGTCCGTGCTTCTACTGCGGCTGCAATCGCATCATTACCCGCGATGTGGGCAAGGCCGACCGTTACCTGGAGCGGCTCTACCGCGAGATCGAGCTGGTGGCCAAGCTGTTCGACCGCGACCGCCAGGTGACCCAGCTGCATTTTGGCGGCGGCACGCCCAACTTTCTCGACATCCCGCGCATGCAGGAGTTGATGGGCGTGCTGGCGCGGCATTTCAGCTTCAGCCCCGAGCGCGGTCGCGAGTTCGGCATCGAGATCGACCCGCGCTTTGCCGACGCCGACTACATCCGCGGCGTGGGCGCGCTGGGTTTCAACCGTATTTCGGTAGGCATCCAGGATTTCGACCCGGTGGTGCAGGAAGCGGTGAACCGCATCCAGAGCGTGGCGCAGACGCGCGAGGTGCTGGAAGCGGCGCGCGACAGCGGGTTCCGTTCCACCAGCGTGGACCTGATCTACGGCCTGCCCAAGCAGACGGTGGCCGGCTTCGAGCGCACGCTGGAGGAGATCATCGCGCTGGGCTCGGATCGGGTGGCGGTTTACGCCTATGCGCACCTGCCGGAGATGTTCAAGGCGCAGCGCCATATCAAGGCCGAGGATCTGCCCGATCCGGCCACGCGCCTGCAGTTGATCGGCCGTGCGCTGGCGCGCCTGGGCGAGGCCGGTTACGTCTACGTGGGCATGGATCACTTCGCCCGCGAGGACGACGAGCTGGTCGCCGCGCAGCGCGCCGGCACCCTGCAGCGCAATTTCCAGGGCTATTCCACCCATGGCGAATGCGACATCGTGGGTCTGGGCGTGAGCGCCATCGGCCGGATCGGCGACAGCTACTGCCAGAGTTCGCGCGACCTCACCGGTTATTACGCCGCGCTGGACAACGGCCGCCTACCGGTGGCACGCGGCCTGCTGCTGAACCACGACGACCTGATCCGCCGCGAGGTGATCGGCCAGCTGATGTGTTACGGCGAGCTGGACATGCTGGCCTTCGGCGAGCAGCGCGAGATCGACTTCGCCGATTACTTCGCCGCCGAGCTGGCGCGCCTGCATGAGCTGGCTGGCGACGGGCTGGTGACGCTGGACGAACGCATGATCCGGGTGACTCCGCGCGGCCGGCTGCTGCTGCGCATCGTGGCGATGAGCTTCGACGCCTATCTCGGCAAGCAGGCTGAGCGACCGCGGTTCTCGCGCGCCATATGAGCGGCGGCAGGCCAGCCCGGCGCAAGCCCGGCGAGCCGGGCATCGAGCTGCCCGGTGCCAGCGTGGGTGCCGATGGCGTCACCGAATTCTGCCGTACCTGCGCGCTGGCCAGTGCCTGCGCCATGGTGGGCTACGGCAAGAGCGAGCTGTCGCCGCTGTACAAGTTGATGCAGCATCTGGGGCCGTATCGCCCTGGCGAAACGCTGTTTCGCCAGGGCGATCCGTTCGAGGCGGTGTACGCGGTGCGCGCCGGCACGGTGAAATTGCGGCAGATGGATGGGCAAGGCCGTGAACACGTGCTGGGTTTCTTCCTGCCCGGCGAGGTGATCGGGCTGGATGCGATCCACCCGGGCCACTTCCCCTGCGACGCAGTGGTGCTGGAGGATTCGCAGTTCTGCCGTTTCCCGTTCGCCGCCATGAGCACCCTGGCCAGCCGCAAGCCCGAGGTGCAACAGCACCTGTTCCGCCTGCTCAGCCACGACCTGGGCCGGGCCAACGCGTTGGCCGGCGACTACCGCTCGGACGAGCGCCTAGCCGCTTTCCTGGTCGACCTTGGTGAGCGCTACGCCGCGCGCGGCTTCCCCGGTACGCACTACCAGCTCAGCATGTCGCGCAACGACATCGCCAATTACCTCGCGCTGGCGTCCGAAACGGTGAGCCGCACCTTCAGCCGTTTCCGCAGCAAGGGCCTCATCGCCATCGAGGGCCGCGTGCTGCATTTGCGCGCACCACAGGAGCTGCGCGAGCTGGGGCACAATCTGCTGGCCGCTTAATCGGCTTGTTTGCGCGTCGATACCCACGCCTTGAGTACGCCCCGTCGTTCTTCCCCCGTCGCCTTCACCCCACCGCCCCAACTCAGGAGTACCGCGATGAACCTCAAGCACTCCGCCGACCGCTACGGCACCGGCCTGATCGCCTTGCATTGGCTCACTCTGTGGTTGCTGGTCGCGGTGTATGCCCTGATCGAGTTGCGCGGCATCTTTCCGCGTGGCAGCGATGGCTACGTGGCGATGAAGACCTGGCACTTCATGTTGGGCCTCGTCGTGCTGGTGCTGCTGCCGATCCGCCTGGGGCTGCGCGCGGTTGGTGGCGCGGCGCCGCCGATCCATCCGCCGATGCCGTCGTGGCAGGCACGCCTGGCTGGCGTGATGCACCTTGCGCTGTACGCCTTCCTGCTGGTCATGCCGGTGCTGGGCTGGTTCACGCTGAGCGCCCAGGGCAAGCCGATCCCGTTCTTCGGGCTCACGTTGCCGGCGCTCGTCGATGCCGACAAGGCGCTGGGGCACCAGCTTGAGGAAATCCACGAAACCATCGGCAACATCGGCTACTACCTGATCGGCCTGCACGCCGCCGCCGCGCTGCTGCACCACTACTGGGTGCGCGACGACACCTTGCGGCGGATGCTGCCAGGGCGTCGTTGACGCGCCAACGCACAGCCATATGGACGTCCAAAGGCCCGCCGATCGGCGGGCCATTTCGTGGTGCCTGCGACGCCGTGACGCGGTGCGGCAGATGGGCGCGCGTGGCCGCTTGTCGCAGTTGGCTTCTTGCGATTTCGCATTTGATTGAGGTCAAGCGGCAAGTTAATGCGGAGGGCAGGATGGCGCCGCCATTCGAGGAGCCACCCCATGCAGCACTCCCCCCTGAAGTACATCCTGTCGCTGGCTGCCATGACGGCCACACTCCTGCTTGCCGCCTGCGGCGGTTCGCATGAAAGCACCAGTGTCGAGTCCGCTGTCCCCGTCGTGCATGCGGCGCCCGCGCCGCTGAATCTTGCACCGGTGGACTTCGGCCCGCCGCAGGGTGCCCCGATCCATGCGGTGTTGACCAGCCCGCCGCACGTGCCGCCGCCGACCCATCGCGACTATCCCGCCAAGGTCATCGTCGAGCTCGAAGTGGTGGAGAAGGAAATGGAGATTTCCGAAGGCGTCAAGTACACCTTCTGGACCTTCGGCGGCACCGTGCCGGGCAGCTTCATCCGCGTGCGCCAGGGCGACACGGTGGAGTTCCACCTGAAGAACGCGCCGGACAGCAAGATGCCGCACAACATCGACCTGCACGGGGTGACCGGCCCGGGCGGTGGCGCGGCGTCGAGCTTCACCGCGCCGGGGCACCAGTCGCAGTTCACCTTCAAGGCGCTCAACCAGGGCATCTTCGTCTACCACTGCGCCACCGCGCCGGTGGGCATGCACATCGCCAACGGCATGTACGGCCTGATCCTGGTCGAGCCGCCGGAAGGCCTGCCCAAGGTCGATCACGAGTATTACGTGATGCAGGGCGACTTCTACACCACCGGCAAGTACCGCGAGAAGGGCCTGCAGCCGTTCGACATGGACAAGGCCATCGATGAAAGGCCGACCTACGTGTTGTTCAACGGCAAGGAAGGCGCGCTCACCGGCGACAACGCGCTGACCGCCAAGACCAACGAAACGGTGCGGCTGTTCGTCGGCAACGGCGGACCGAACCTGGTGTCCAGCTTCCACGTGATCGGCGAAATCTTCGACCGCGTGCAGCCCGAGGGCGGCACGGTGACCCAGCACAACGTGCAGACCACGCTGATTCCCTCCGGCGGCGCGGCGATCGTGGAGTTCCACACCGACGTGCCGGGCAGCTACGTGCTGGTCGACCACTCGATCTTCCGCGCCTTCAACAAGGGTGCGCTGGGCATCCTCAAGGTGAGCGGCCCGGAGGACAAGCACGTGTATTCGGGCAAGGAAGTGGACTCGGTGTACCTGGGCGACCGTTCGGAGCCCAACCTCAAGGCGGTGGCCACGGCGGCCAAGGCCAATGCGGTTGGCAAACTGACCAAGGCCGACCAGATCGCCGCCGGCAAGCAGTTGTTCACCGGCACCTGCTCGGTGTGCCACCAGGCGAATGGCCAAGGCATGCCCGGCGTGTTCCCGCCGTTGGCCAAGAGCGACTTCCTCGCCGCCGACCCCAAGCGCGCCATGGCCATCGTCACCCATGGCCTGAGCGGCAAGGTCAAGGTGAACGGCCACGAGTACGACTCGGTGATGCCGCCGATGAGCCAGCTCACCGATGACGAGGTGGCCAATATCCTCACCTTCGTCGTCAACAGCTGGGGCAACCCGGGTGGTCAGTTCAGCAAGGACGATGTGGCCAAGGCCCGCGCCGGCGCCGGCCCGGTGGTGAACGCGGAGCACTGACGATGCGCGCCCGGCTCGCAGGATTCTGCCTGGCCATGGCGCTGGCCCTGCCGGCAGCAGCGGCGCAGTACGTCGCCCTGCCGGGCGGGCGCTTCACCAGCGTGCTGCCCGCCGATGGCAAGGCGTCGCCCGCGCAGCTCGCGCCGTTCAAGCTGCGCACCGAACCGGTGACCAACGGCGAGTTCCTTGCCTTCGTCAAAACGCACCCGACGTGGCAGCGCGGCAAGGTGGCGCCCATCCTCGCCGATGGGCGTTACCTCAGCCACTGGGCCGGGCCACTGGCATTGGGCAAGGATGCACTGGCGCGCCAGCCGGTGACCCGGGTGAGCTGGTTCGCTGCCGAGGCGTATTGCGCAAGCGAAGGCGCGCGCCTGCCCACGTGGTACGAGTGGGAATACGCGGCGGCGGCCGACGCCGCGCATCGCGACGCGCGCAGCAACCCGGCCTGGCGCGAGCGGCTCCTGGCCTGGTATGCACGGCCGTCGAGTGCGCCGCTGCCGGTCATCGGCGGTGTGCCCAACGCCTACGGCGTGCGCGACATCACCGAGCCGGTGTGGGAGTGGGCCGACGACTTCAACGCGCTGCTGGTGGCCAGCGACAGTCGCGACCAGAACGATCCCGACGTGTTGAAGTTCTGCGGTGCCGGCGCGATCAGCCTGCAGCAGAAGGAAAACTACGCGGTGCTGATGCGCGTGGCGATGCTGTCCTCGCTCAAGGCCGCCGATACCACCAGCAATCTGGGCTTTCGCTGCGCGAAACCGTGACATGCGCGGCCCATGGATGGGCCGCACGCCCGCCATCGCGCAGCGATGGCGGGCGGAGCCCACGCCGGCTTTGCCGGCGTGGGCGAGTCGGGGGAGGGCAGGAAAGCCCTCCCCCGACATCCAGCAAGCGCTGTGCCTTTTTTGCGAGGTCCACGATGAAACGGTTGCTCCTGCTGCTCACCCTGATAGCCGCGTGCGCCACGGCTCACGCCGCACAACCGCTGCCCGGCGATTCCATCTACCACCTCAAGATCCAGCTCACCGACCAGAACGGCCACGCGCAGCCCCTGGCCGCGCGCCGCGGTCGCCCGCAGCTGCTGGCGATGTTCTACGCCTCCTGCCAGATGGTCTGTCCGATGATCGTGGACAGCATGCGCGCCACCTACAAGGCGCTGCCCCCGGCGCAGCAGGGCAGGCTGGATCTGCTTCTGGTGAGCTTCGACCCGGCGCGCGACAGCGTTGCAGCGCTCAAGCGCTATGCCGAAAAGCGCCAGCTGGCCACGCCGCCGTGGACGCTGGCGCGCGCCGAGGCGCCGCAGGTGCGCCAGCTCTCCGGCGTGCTCGGCCTGCAATATCGCCAGCTGCCCGATGGCGAATTCAACCACTCCAGCGAACTGATCCTGCTCGACGCCGATGGCCGCATCGTGGCGCGCACCACGCATATCGGCCGGCTCGACCCGGCCTTCGTCGCGGCCATCCGGCAGCATCTTGGCGGCGAGTAGCCACAGGACAAAAAGCCGCGCGGTGTTTGCTCGCAGGGGGCTATCGGCGCGCTCACCCATCGGCACAATGCGCGCCATCGTGGCCGTCCAGGCTCGCGCCTTTTCCCCATCCGGAGTATTCCCCATGCGACACACCCTGATCGCCCTTGCGGCAGCCGCCGTGCTGGGCAGCCTGAGCGGCGCCGTGCATGCCGATGCGCTCAGCGACGTCTTCACGCAAGGCCATGTCGACGGCGAGCTGCGCCTGTACGACTTCCACCGCCTGTACGCAGACGCGGCCAAGCCCGATGCCAGCGCGCTCTCCGGCGCCATGCTGCTCAACCTGCGCACGGCCGAATTCGGCGGTGGCTTCAGCCTCGGCGCCTCACTGCTGGGCGCCAACGCGCTGGGCTCGCGCCCGGCGAATCCGGCCAGGCTGGACACCACCCTGATGGGCGCGGACAACAGCCTCGATGCGCTGGGCCAAGCTTACGTGCAATACAAGAACGACGGCATCCTGCTGCGCGCCGGCCAGCAATACCTGACCACACCATGGATGGGCAGCAGCGATGCGCGCGTGTTGCCGGCCTCCTATCAGGCGATCCAGGCCAGCTTCGCGCCGGCCGAGGGCTGGGACATCCACGCGCTGCGCAGTTACGGCTGGAAAAGCCGCACCTCCGGCGATTATCACTTCGACAACCTCTACTACCCGGTCGATTTTCGCGGCGACACGATGTACGGCAACTTCGGCGGCTTGCCGGCCACGGCCCGCGGCATGATGGGCACGTGGGCGCTGGGCACCAGTTATGCGGCGGGCGGCTTCAAGGCCCAGGCCTGGTATTACGACTTCATCGACTTCGCCCGCATGGGTTATGCCGAAGGCAGCTACACGTTCAAGACCGGCAGCGGTGTCGATCCATTCGTTGCTGCGCAGTACGTGGGCGAGCATGCCGGTGCGGGCAGCATCCTGGTGGCGAACCAGGCCAGCGTGCTCGGCGCGGCCGGCAGCCGGGTGGACAACCAGACCTGGGGCGCGGACGTCGGCGTCAACATCCCGCACGGCAAGTTGGATGTTTCCTGGAACCGCATCGAGCGGCAGGCCGGCGCGGTGGGCGAGGGCGCGCTGATCTCGCCCTACACCGCCGGCTGGGCCAGCGATCCACTGTTCACCACCTCGATGATCCGCGGCCTGGTGGAGCAGGGGCCGGGGCACGCGTGGAAGGCGCGGTTCGCCTACGGCCTCCTGGGTGACAAGCTGCAACTGGGCGCGGCCTATGCGCACTACGACACGGTGCTGCGTGGGCAGAGCCATCACGTGTATCTGGACGTCAGCTACCACTTCGACGGCTATTTCAAGGGCCTGTCGCTGCGCAACCGCTGGGAGCGCGCCACCGGCGGACAAGGCCTGAACCCCGGCAACCAGTCTTTCGTCTATGACCGCGTGATGATCGCGTACAAGTTCTGACCAGCCGTGCCCTCGGGCCGGGCCGGTGACGACGACTCGGCCCGGTACCCGGCGCTGGCATGGACAGGCGATTGCGTGATGCTTGACCTGCGTCACGCGATGGCCGGTGCCAAGCCGCTGCAATAGCGCGATGCCTGCCATGCGTGAAATCGACCTGCGCTCGTTGTGTGCGCCCGAACCCCTGTTGCGCGCGCTCGCCGCCGCCGACGCGCTCGCGCCGGGCGAGGCGGTGGCCGTGCTCACCCCCATGCTGCCGCACCCCTTGCTGATGGAACTGGCCCAACAGGGTTACGAAACCGAGCCGGATGCCGCGCAGGCCGACGGCAGCGTGCGCTTGGTGATCCGGCGGCCGAGCGATGCCCAAACTCAGGCTTGAACAGGCGCCGGCGGCCGCGCTGCCGCTGCGTTTCCTGCTCGCCATGCCTTGCTGGGGCATGCTGGGCGGCGTGTTGCTGTTGCTGGAGGGCGCCACACCGCTGGCATCGCGCTGGCACCCGGCCACCTTGGCGCTGGTGCATGTGTGGACGCTGGGCGTGCTCGGCAACGCAATGTTCGGCAGTTTGCTGCAATTCCTGCCGGTGGCGGTGGGGACGATGCCGCGCTGGCAGGTTTCCGCGCCGTGGTTGCATGCCGTGTTCAACCTCGGCGTGCTGCTGCTGGTGGTCGGTTTGCAAGCTGGCATGCGCGGGCCGCTATTGGCGGCAGGGGTGCTGTTGCCGCTCGCCTTCCTGTGGCTGGCCGCGATGAGTTTGCCGGGCCTCGTTGCGGCGGCCGGCGAACCCCTGCTGCGCGCCGGCATCGGCGTGGCGCTGGGTTTCGGCGTGGCAACCGCGCTGGCCGGCGGTGCGCTGGTGCTCCTGCTGGCCGGGTGGGCCGCGTGGTCGCCGGGAGCAGTGGACGCGCACGCGGCGCTGGGCGTGCTGGGCTGGGTGATCCTGCTGCTGGCGGCGGTGGGACGAATCACCATGCCGATGTTCCAGGGCACCCGCATGTTGTCCGCCCGCATACAGGCTGGCTGGACGATCGCGGTGGCCGTGCTGCTGCCGCTGGCCGCCGCGTGGCATCTGCAGGCAGCGCGCGGCGGGGCCTTGTCCCTCGTGCTGGCGTTGGGCGGCGCCGGCTTTGCGTTGGCGGTGCTCCATCTGCAGTGGCCCGTGCCCAAGGCGCGCCGCAACGCGCTGTACCTGCATTGGCGCGCCGGTGCACTGGCGCTGCTCGCGGCGGCGGCAGCCTTGCTGGCAGGGCAGGGCAGGTTGGCCGGCGCGTTGGTGGTCGCGGTGGGTCTGCCGCTCATGGTGAGCGCCATGGCCATGGAGATCGTGCCCTTCGTGGCCTGGATCGGCCTGCGTCACCTGATCCCGCGCGGCGTGCAGATTCCCGGCGTGCAGAAACTCCTGCCCGACGTCAGGAAACGCCGTGTGCTGCTGGCGCAAGGCCTCGCCGCTGCCTTGCTGATGCTGGCCGTCGTCTGGCCACGAGCCTGGCTGGCGCGCGCGGCTGGCGTGGCGGAGTTGGCGGCCTGGTCGCTGCATGGCGCGGCCTTGCTCGGCGTCTTGCGTACCAGCCGGGCGTTTTCCCGACGTGTGAATTGAGGATGTGCCGATGAGTCGCGACCTGCCGCTGGTGTATTCGTGCTCGGGTTGTTCCAGTGCGGCGCAGATGGCCAACCATCTCGCCCTGCAACTGGATCGCGCGGGCGAGGCTGAGATGAGCTGCATCGCCGGTGTGGGCGGCGGTGTCGCCGGTCTGGTGCGCACCGCGCAGAGCGGGCGGCGCATCCTGGCGCTGGATGGCTGCGTGCTCAAGTGCGCCGCCGCGTGCCTGGCCAACGCCGGCGTGGTGGCCGACGCGCACCTGGTGCTTTCCGACTACGGCGTGAAGAAGCGCAAGCATGCCGATTTCGACGCGGCGGAAGCCCGGCATGTTTACGATGAACAGGTACTGGACGCGGCGCGGGCCTTGCGCAAGGGCGACGCCGCCTGACACGCACATGACCCGTGTCAAAGCGCGGAAGCGTGGTGATCCGGCATGCTGAGCGGCGCTTTTTTCCCGAACCTGCCGCGAACCCTCATGTCCGAGCTTGCCGAACTGCCCCTCCCTGTCTGGCGCGATGAACTGGCCGACGATTACGCCGCGCTGGCTGCGCGTCTCGAACCCCTGGTGCCCTGCCTGGAAATTCCACTGCACCTGCCGTGGATCGATGCGATCAACAAGCTGAAAAAGCAGCGCGGCGCAGTCATCATGGCGCACAGCTACCAGTCGCCGGAAATCTTCCACGGCGTGGCCGACATCACCGGCGACTCGCTCGGCCTGGCGCAGGCCGCAGCCAGCTGCGACGCCGACCTGATCGTGCTGTGCGGCGTGCACTTCATGGCCGAGACCGCCAAGATTCTCGCCCCGGAAAAGACCGTCTTGCTGCCCGACCTCGATGCCGGCTGTTCGCTGGCGTCCTCGATCACCGCCGAAGATGTGCGCGCGCTCAAAGCCAAATACCCGGGTGTGCCGGTGGTGAGCTATGCCAACACCTCGGCGGCGGTGAAGGCCGAATCGGACGCCATCTGCACCTCGGCCAACGCCGTGCAGGTGGTGGAGGCGATGGGCACGGACACGGTGATCTTCCTGCCCGACGAATTCCTCGGCAAGCACGTCGCCAAGCAGACCCGCGTCAACATCATCCTGTGGCATGGCCGCTGCGAAGTGCATGAGCGCTTCACCGCGCAGGAAGTGCGCCATGTACGCGAAGCCTTCGGCACCAAGGTGGTGGCGCATCCCGAGTGCTCGCCCGAGGTACTGGCAGAGGCCGATTTCGTCGGTTCCACCACGGCCATGAGCAAGTGGCTGGCGCGGGAGAAGCCGGCCAAGGTGGCGATGATCACCGAGTGCTCGATGGCGGACAACCTGAAGTCGCAGTTCCCCACCACCGAGTTCATCAAGCCCTGCAACCTGTGCCCGCACATGCAGCGCATCACGCTGCCGAACATCTACGCGGCGCTGCGCGACATGAAGCACAAGATCGAGATTCCCGCCGAGGTCGTCGTCGGCGCGCGTCGTGCGCTGGATCGCATGCTGGCCATCGGTCGGCACGACCGCGCATGAAGGCCATGCAGCGCCCCATCGTGGTGATCGGCAGCGGCGCGGCCGGCATGGCCACGGCGCTCGCGGCGGCGCCCGCGCCGGTGCGCCTGCTGTGCCGTGCCAGCGATGGCAGCGGCACCGCCAGCGCGCTGGCGCAAGGCGGCATCGCCGCGGCCATGGGCGCGGGCGACAGCCCCGCCGCACACGTGCGCGATACGCTGGAAGCCGGCAGTCATCACAACGACGCTGGCGTGGTGCGCTGGACTTGCGAGCAGGCGCCGGCCACAGTGCGCTGGCTGGCCGAGCAGGGCGTGGCCTTCGACCGCGGCGAGGATGGCGCGCTGTCGCTGGGGCGCGAAGGTGGCCATCACGCACATCGCATCGTGCATGCCGGCGGCGACGCCACCGGTGCGGCGCTGGTGCGCGCGCTGCGCGCGAAGGTGGAACGGGCCGGCCACGTGCAATGGCGCGGCGGGGTGGATGCCGAAGCGCTGCTCATGCGCGACGGCGCCGTGTGCGGCGTGCGCGTGCGCGATGCGCAGGGGCGCAGTGAGGAGATCGAGGCCGCCGCCGTGGTGCTGGCCACCGGCGGCATCGGTTCGCTGTATGCGCGCACCAGCAACCCGCCCGGCGCCGACGGCGCGGGCTTGGCGCTGGCGCTGGCAGCAGGCGCGGCGGCGCGCGACCTGGAGTTTGTGCAATTCCATCCCACCGCGCTGGCGGTGGACGGCCACAGTCTGCCGCTGCTTACGGAGGCGCTGCGCGGCGCCGGGGCGCGCCTCGTCGACGGTGAAGGCCGGGCGCTGATGGCGGGCCTGCATCCCCTGGGTGATCTGGCGCCGCGCGACGTGGTGTCGCGGCGCGTGTGGCAGGTGCAGCAGGCGGGCGGCAGCACCTGGCTGGATGCCACGACCATCGCCGGCGATTGGCAGCGGCACTTTCCCACCGTGCTGGCCAGTTGCCTCGCGCACGGGTTCGATCCACGCAAGGATCGCCTGCCGATCACACCGGTGGCACATTTCCACATGGGCGGCGTGGCCACCGACCTGGATGGCCGCAGCTCCGTGCCCGGCCTGCATGCGGTGGGTGAGGTGGCTTGCAACGGCCTGCACGGCGCCAATCGGCTGGCGAGCAATTCGCTGCTGGAAGCCGTGGCTTGCGGGCGACGGCTGGGTGCGCTGCTGGCAGGCACGACGATCCCCGCAGGCCACGGCGAGCATCATTGGGTTGCTCGCGGTGCCGCGTTGCCAGCGGAAAACCTGCCCGCGCTGCGCGAGCTTTTGTGGGGTGCCGCCGGCCCTGTGCGCGAGGCGGTGGCGCTGCGCGCCGCTTGGCGCACCTGCACGGCGGCGATGGAGGCCGGTTGGCAGATGCGCCTAGCCAAGGAGTTCCTGCGCGCCATGCGCCTGCGCAAACGCAGCCTGGGGGCGCACTACCGGGAAGATCGCGGCTGCCCCATGTGAGCGTGCCGTGCGCTGCGTCTTCGCGGCGATCTGCGTTGGCCGGGCCTTGCACACGTGCCGGCCCGGTTCCGGCCATCGGACTTGGCTGGATGCGCGCGGACAAACCTGCCGATGCGAGCCAACAAAAAAGCCGCCCGAAGGCGGCTTTCCTGTTTTGCGTGGCGGAGCGGACGGGACTCGAACCCGCGACCTCCGGCGTGACAGGCCAGCATTCTAACCAGCTGAACTACCGCTCCACATGCTGTTCCAGCATACTATCGTTGCGTACCAACTTGGCGTCCCCACGGGGATTCGAACCCCGGTCGCCACCGTGAAAGGGTGATGTCCTAGGCCTCTAGACGATGGGGACGAATTGAGTTGGTGGAGCCAGGCGGGATCGAACCGCCGACCTCCTGCATGCCATGCAGGCGCTCTCCCAGCTGAGCTATGGCCCCGCCGCTGGAAGCCGCAAAGAATAGGGACGAGTCGGTATTCCGTCAAGCTTTTTTTCAAGAAATTTTCACATGTGTTTCGAGGTGCATGTCCGGTCTCGTCGAGCGGCCTGCACGACGGTGTTGCCGTAAGCTCTGGGAACGCATCGGCAGGCTGTCGAGGGTCCGTCCGCAGCGCGATCCACGGCAGGATCGCCCGCCGGCCAGGCGCGCGCCGTTGCCTGATGGGCGCGCTGGGAAGGTGCGGGAAGGTACCCTCCCGACATCCAGTCGGGAGAAGAGGACGGCATGCACGACATCGGCTTCATCCGTGACCTGGCCCTGGTGATGCTGGTGGCCGGCGCCACCACGATCCTGTTTCAGCGGCTGCGCCAGCCGGTGCTCCTGGGCTACATCCTGGCCGGCGTGCTGATCGGCCCGCATACGCCGGGCATGCTGGTGGCCGACCCGCGCGCCATCGACGACATTTCCAACCTCGGCGTGGTGCTGCTGATGTTTACGCTGGGGCTGGAGTTCAGCCTGCGCAAGCTGCGCGAGGTGGGCGCGGGCGTGCTGGCGGTGGCCGTGCTGGAGGTGGGCCTGATGCTGTGGATCGGCATGGGCCTGGGACATGCGTTTGGCTGGACGGGCATCGATGCGCTGTTTCTCGGCGCCATCGTCTCGCTCTCTTCCACCATGGTGGCCACGCGCATGCTGAAGGAGAGCGGCCGGCAAGGGCAGCCGTTCGCGCGGATGGTGGTGGGGCTGCTGGTGGCCGAAGACGTATTGGCCATCGTGATGCTCACCCTGCTCACGGCCGTGGCCATCGGCGGTGCGGTGCAGGCGGAGACGGCACTGAGCGTAATCGGCCACCTCGGCCTGTTCGTGTTGGTGGGGATGATCCTCGGCCTGTTGCTGCTGCCGCGGCTGATCGACTACGTGGCCGGCTTCAAGCGCGACGAAACCCTGTTGGTGAGCGCGCTGGGCATCTGCTTCGGCGCCAGCCTGCTGGCGGCGTGGATGGGTTTCAGCGTGGCGCTGGGCGCCTTTCTCGCCGGCGCGGTGGTGGCCGAGTCGCGCAGTGTGGCGCGCGTGCTGCGTCTGGTCGAACCCTTGCGCGACATGTTTGCGGCGCTGTTTTTCGTGGCGATCGGCCTGAAGATCGACCCGCTCATGCTGTGGCAGTACGCACTGCCCACGCTGCTGATTGCCGCCGTGGTGATCGTGGGCAAGACGCTGGCCTGCGCGCTGGGTTTCTTCGTGGTGGGGCGCGACGCGCGCACCGCGTTGCGCGCCGGGCTCGGCATGGCGCAGATCGGCGAGTTCTCTTTCGTGATTGCCACGCTGGGGCTGTCGCTGGGCGTGGTCAGCGCGTTCATCTACCCCATCGCGGTGAGCGTGTCGGTGCTGTGCATGGCCTTGTCGCCGTACCTGAATCGCGCCAGCGATGACCTGGCCGACGGCCTGTCGCGCCTGCTGCCGCGGTCGCTGCATCTGCTGGCGCGCAGTTACACGGGGTGGTTGGCGAATCTGGCGCCGGTGAACGATAACGCCGTGCTGGCGGCGATGTTCCGGCGCCTGCTCTGGCATATCGCGGTGAACGTGCTCCTGGTGATTACCTTGTTCATGATCGGCGCCTACGTCAACGCACACGGCTGGGGCTGGTTCTCGCGCCTTGGCATCGATCGCGAGCTGCGCCACACGCTGATCTGGGCCGTCGCCTTGTTCCTGTCACTGCCGATGCTGATTGCGGTCTACCGCAAGGCCGAGGCACTGGGCATGCTGCTGGCCGAATTGGGCATACGCGAGCGCTTCGCCGGCGGCTATACGCAGGCGATCCGCAACGTGCTGGCGCGGCTGATCCCGCTGGCCACGCTGTTTGCGCTGGCGCTGCTGGTGAGCGTGCTGGGCTCGGCGATCCTGCCACCGCTGGGGGTGGCGATCAGTCTGCTGGTGGCGCTGGTGGCGCTGGCCGTGGTGCTCTGGCGCAGCCTGGTGAGGCTGCACGCGCGCTTGCAGGCAGCGCTCAAGGAAACCCTGGAAAAGCCCGGGGGGGCGGCCTGAACCTGCGCCGCCCGGGAACCTTTCCGGCAGCCGAATGTCGCAGTGGGGCACGATTGCAAGCCCGGCGTGGCGGCCCCACAATGGGCGACCATGTCCCCTGCAGTGGGGGCCCGGCCGGCGGCACCGGCATATCCAAACCTTGAGGGAGTTTCGAATGAAGCATTTTCTGCGCCCCACGCTGACGGCCTTCGCGGCGGTTGCGACGCTGGGCATGTCGGCGGGAGTGTTCGCCGCCCAGACGCCGGCCAAGGCCGCCGCCAGCGGCACGGTCGACAAGGCAAAGGTGAGCTACATCGTCGGCTGGCAGATCACCGGCCAGATTCCGCCGATCATGCGCTCTGAGCTTGACCCGAATGCGGTGGCGAATGCCGTCAAGGCAGCGCTGTCGGGCCAGAAGCCGAACATGACCGACGCCGAGGCCAAGGCGACCATGGAGCCCTTCATGAAAATGATGCAGGCGAAGGAACAGGCCGCGATCGCCAAGGAAGCCGCCAAGAACAAGGCCGAGGGCGATGCCTTCCTGGCCAAGAACAAGACCAAGCCGGGCGTGAAGACCACCGCTTCGGGCCTGCAGTACGAAGTGCTCAAGGCCGGCACCGGCGCTCGTCCGGGCCCGGGCGACACGGTGAAGATCGACTACACCGGCACCTTCATCGACGGCACGGTGTTCGATGCTTCGTCCAAGCACAACCCGCCGGGTGCGGCCGAGATTTCGCTGGCCGGTGTGATTCCGGGCTTCCGCGAGGGCCTGCAGCTGATGCAGGTGGGTGGTCACTACAAGCTGTTCATCCCGGCCAACCTGGCCTATGGCGCCGAGCCGCAGCCGCCGATGCCGCCGAACGCCACGCTGATCTTCGACGTGACGCTGGACAGCGCGGCGCCGACGCCGGCAGCTCCGGCCAAGTAAGCGCGATGGCGGTTGCAACGCGAGGGGCGCGAAGCGATTCGCGCCCTTTTCGTTGCGCCGGCAAAGCCGCCGCGGCGTGCTGCGGTTAGAATGCGCGTTCGCGTTTTCAGGGAAGCGACCTGCAATGAAAGTCACGATCTTCGGCACCGGCTACGTGGGTCTGGTCACCGGCGCCTGCCTCGCCGAAATGGGCAACCACGTGGTCTGCGTCGACATCGATGCCGGCAAGGTCGAGCGCCTGCGGCATGGCGACATGCCGATCTACGAACCAGGCCTCGCGCCCATCGTCAAGCGTAACCACGCCGATGGCCAGCTCGATTTCACCACCGACGCCGCGGCCGGCATCGCGCATGGCGAGGTGATTTTCATTGCCGTGGGCACGCCGCCGGACGAGGATGGCAGCGCTGACCTGAAATACGTGCTGGGCGTGGCGAAGACCATCGGCCAGCGGCTGGATCGCTACGCCGTGGTGGTCAACAAGTCCACCGTGCCGGTGGGTACCGCCGATCGCGTGCGCGCGGCGATCGTGGCGGAGCTGGCCGCGCGCGGCGCGGCGATCGAGTTCGACGTGGTCTCCAATCCCGAGTTCCTCAAGGAGGGCGACGCGGTGGAGGACTGCCTGCGCCCCGACCGCATCGTGATCGGCAGCTCCAGTACGCGTGCGGTGGCGCAGCTGCGCAAGCTCTACGCGCCGTTCAACCGCAACCACGAGCGCATCGTGCTGATGGACGAACGTTCGGCCGAGCTGACCAAATACGCCGCCAACGCCATGCTGGCGACCAAGATCAGCTTCATGAACGAGATCGCCAACATCGCCGAGCGCGTGGGCGCCGACGTGGAGCTGGTGCGCCACGGCATCGGTGCCGATCCGCGCATCGGCTACCACTTCATCTACCCGGGCGCGGGCTATGGCGGTTCCTGCTTCCCCAAGGATGTGCAGGCGCTGGAGCGCACCGCGCGCGGCGCGGGCTACCAGGCGCGCCTGTTGGCAGCGGTGGAGGCGGTGAACCACGACCAGAAGGCGAAGCTGTTCGAATTGATCGCACGCCACTTCGACGGCCAGCTCGAGGGCAAGACCATCGCGCTGTGGGGCTTGGCCTTCAAGCCCAACACCGACGACATGCGCGAGGCGCCCAGCCGCCGCCTGCTCGAAGCGCTGTGGGCGGCTGGCGCCAGCGTGCGCGCGTTCGACCCCGAGGCGCGCGAGGAGACGCGGCGGATCTACGGCGAGCGCACCGACCTCGTGCTGTGCGAACACGCCTTCGACGCCCTGCAGGGCGCCGATGCACTGGCCATCGCCACCGAATGGAAGGCCTTCCGCAGCCCCGATTTCGCGCGCATCCGCGCCGCGCTCCGGACGCCGGCGATCTTCGATGGCCGCAACCTGTACGCCCCGGCTGTGGTGGAAGAAGCTGGGCTGGCCTACTACGGCATCGGTCGCGGCCGCAGCCTGCGGGTGGCGCGTTGATGGACATGGATCAACGCCTGGCCGACCTTGAAGTGCGGCTCACCTTCATCGACGACACCGTGCAGGCACTCGCCGCCGCTGACGCCGATCAGGCGTTGCGCATCGTGGCCCTGGAACGCCTGGTGCACCAGTTGCGGCAAGAGCTGCAGAGCGTGCGCCTGGGCGCCGGCACCGACCCGCACAGCGAGCCGCCCCCGCCCCACTATTGAAAGTGCGGCCAAGGACGGTCGCCCGTGTGATCTTTGCGATGAGGGATGATCGCCAGGAATGGCGGAGTGCGGCGAAGGACGCCCGCCCACGTGATCTTCGCGGTCACGGATGATTGATACAGGAAAACCAGCATGAGCGAATCCCTGCGCGATCAACTGCTCAAGAGCGGTCTCGCCAAACCTGTCCGCGAGGAGCCTCGCGGCAACCAGAGCAAACCGCGCCAGACCGGTAAGCCGCACGGCAACGCCGGCCGGCCGGTGGCACCGCGCCGCGAGCAGGGCGAGATCGACCTGGCCAAGGCCTACGCCATCCGGGCCCAGAACGAGGCGGGCGAGCGCAAGCGCGCCCAGCAGGCCGCCGAGGAAGCAGCCAGGCTGCGCCGCGAGTGCAAGCAGAAAATCCAGCAGTTGCTGGATGGCGCGGTCTTGAACAAGGCCGACACCGAGCTGGTGCGCAACTTCGAGTACGGCGGCAAGATCCGCCGCATCCATGTCGACGCGGCGCAACTGGCCGCGCTCAATGCGGGCGAGCTGGGCGTGGTGCAGCAGGCTGGCCGGTATTTGCTGGTGACACGCGACATCGCCGAGCAGGTGCGCGCCATCGACGCGCATCAGCTGGCGCTGCTGGTCGATCCGCATGCGGCGGGCGAAGACGACGATGGCGTGCCGGACGATCTGATCTGGTGAGGCCAGCGGCGCGACCACTGGCGAGCGCACCCGATATTGTCGGGCGCGCCCGCCAGCGGGCTCAGAGGTCAGCGGAGGTGGTCAGCGCCGGGTGATCCCAGCCCCGGCGCGGCGTGAAGCGCGCGCCGTGACGCTGCGCCAGTTGCTCCAGCCGCGTTTTCACCTTGTCCACGCCTTCACTGCGCAGGTACTGCAGCGGGCCGCCACGGAAGGGCGCGAAACCGGTGCCGAAGATCACGCCGGCATCGAGCAGCTCGGCGTCGTCCACCACGCCGTCGGCGAGACAGGCCACCGCCTCGTTCACCATCGCCAGCACCATGCGGTCGATCAGGTCGGGCGCGGCCTGGTAGTCGGGATCGACCTCGGGCTTGATCGGCTTGCCGTCCTGCCACACGTACAGGCCCTGACCGTCCTTCTTGCCGCGCTTGCCGGGGTCGAATTTGGCTTCCCATCCCGGCGGCAATTCCAGCCCGAGGAAGGCAGCCAGTTCCTTGCCGACGGAGACGCACACGTCCAGGCCCACCGTGTCGGCCAGCTCGATCGGCCCCATCGGCATGCCGAATTTCTTCGCCTCCCGATCCAGCACCGGCCCGGGTACGCCTTCGTTGTACAGGCGCAGGGCTTCGAGCAGGTAGGGCATCAGGATGCGGTTGACCAGGAAGCCGGGCGTACCCTTCACCGCCACCGGCAACTTGCCAATGGCCTTGCAGAAGGCCAGCGTGCGCTTTTCTATCGCGTCGTCGAGTGCGTCGTGGCGCACCACTTCCACCAGCGGCATCTGCGCCACCGGGTTGAAGAAGTGCAGGCCGAGGAAGCGCTGCGGCGCCGCAAGCTGTTTGCGCAGCTCGTCGAGCGGGATGCTGGAGGTGTTCGTGGCGAGGATTCCCTCGCCCCGGAACTGCGGCTCGATGGTGGCGTACAGCGCCTCCTTGGCGGCGGCGTTCTCGTAGATGGCCTCGATGGCAAGGTCGGCGCCAGCCATGCCCTTGCCTTCGACGTCGGCCTGGAGGCGCGCCGTGGCGGCGTCGATCTTCGCGGGCGTCTTGAGCTTCTTCTCGTAGAGCTTCCTGGCGCGCTCGAGCGCCGGCTGGATGAACTTCAGCTCGCGATCCTGCAGGGTGACCTCGAAGCCCTTGAGCGCCGCCCAGGCAGCGATGTCGCCACCCATCACGCCGGCGCCCACCACATGCACGTGTTTGACGCCGTGCTCGCTGCCGCTGCCCTGGTTTTTCAGGCACTCCTGCAGGAAGAAGATGCGGATGAGGTTGTGCGCGGTAGGCGTGGCGGCCAGCTTGGCCACCGAGCGCGCCTCCAGCTTCAGGCGTTGGCGGATGTCGCCGCCGCCACGCTGCCAGACGTCGATCAGGGCGAAGGGCGCCGGATAGTGTTCCTTGCGCACCTTGGCGGCGGTCTGCTTCGCCACCATGGGGGCGAGGATTTGCCGCGCCGGCCAGCTGTTGGTGAGCCAGGCCTTGGCGCGGCGCGCGAAGGGGCGCGGTTGCGGGCGGCGCAGCAGGGCGCGTGCCTCGGCCAGGAGTTCATCGGGCGGTGCCACGCGGTCGACCACGCCCAGCGCCAGCGCGCGTCTGGCCGACAAGGGCTTGCCGGTGAGCATCAAGGGCAGCGCCTCGGGCGCGCCGATCAGCCGCGGCAGCCGCGCCGTGCCACCCCAGCCGGGGTGGATGCCCAGCATCACCTCGGGCAGGGCGATCTTCGTCTTTTCGTCGTCGGCGGCGATGCGCTGGCGGCAGGCCAGCGCCAGCTCGGTGCCGCCGCCCATGCAGGCGCCATGGATCGCCGCCACCGTGGGGCAGGGCAGGCGCGCCAGCGCTTCGAATACGCGCTGGCCGTGCTCGATGTTCTCCTGCACGCTGCCTTGTCTGGCGTAGGCCACGAATTCCTTGATGTCGGCGCCCACGGCGAAGCCGCTGGGCTTGGGCGAGTGCAGGATCACGCCGGCCGGCGTCTCGATGGCCAGTCGTTCGACGATCTGCTCCAGCTCGTCCAGCACGGCGCGGTTGATCGCGTTGACACTGCCGTCGGCGCGGTCAAACGCCAGCGTGACGATGCCATGCCCGTCCAGGCTGGGTTTCCAGTGGTTGAAGCGCAGGCCTTCGAACATGGGCGGTGACGGGTGGTGGAGGAAGGGCAAACCATACCGTCCCGTGTGGAGGAATGCGAGGCCTTGCCTGGCAAACCCGGGTCATCCAGGGCTGGCAAATGTGCCGCAGTTCGCGGTACACCGGGGGCCGTTGTGGCGAAAATTCAGGCACACTGTGGAGAATAGGCTAGGGTGTCGGCCGTTTCCACGGCCCCCAGTCAGCACCTGAAGATTTCGGGGGAGAGCAAATGACCGCGATGATGCACATGCCCTTGCCGGCTTCGGGACAGGATGTCTTCGACAAGATTCTGGCCGCGCCGGCCGGGTTGGTGGTGGTGCGCAGCGACGCCGCGGCTACCCTGGTCGAGCACCTGCGGGCGATTGCCCGCCAGAGCGGCCAGGCCATTTACCTGTGGCAGGCCGACCAGGGGCTTTCCAGCCTGCGCGACGCCTATGCGCGCGTGCCCGATGCGCAGCGTCTCGGCCAGGCCCTGCGCTACATGCGGCAAAGCATGCATTTTGGCGTTTACGTGCTGCAGGAACTGGAAATGCCGCTGGCGCCGGCCGACCTGATCCTGTTGCGCCAACTGGCGCGGGTGACCGCCGGACATCTGCGCCGGGTGGTGCTGCTCAATCCGCCGCTGGCCCTGGCCGAACAACTGGCCGACGTGGCCGCCAGCGTGGATGACGTGCCCGACGTGCCGCAGCGCCCACGCCTGCGCGACGGTCGCTGGTTGAGCTGAGCGCCATGAGCGAGGGCATCCTTGTGCTGGCGGCCGAGCGCGACATGCGTCGGCGGCTGTTCGATGTGTTCGAACAGGCTGGCTGCCACCTCATTCACAGCGCGCGCGATGCCCAGCATGCCGCCATCCTGCTGGAAGGCCGCCCGCCGCTGGAGCTGATGGTGGCGGCGCCTGGCGCGGATGCCGTCCAGTTGCGTGCCTGTTGCGAGCGATTGCGGGCCATGGATGCCGGTGCCACGGCGCCGCTCCTGGTGATTCTGCCGGATGCCGCGACGTCATCGTCCACACGCTTGCCCGATGGCGTCGCGGGCTGGCTTGCCGCCGGCCGGGTCGAAGCCGATCTCGTGCCGGCCTGGCGGGGTTTGCCCGTCGCCGGGACGCCAGCGCCGACCGAACCGGCCAGTTCGGCCAGCGGCGAGGCGGAGAAGGCGCTGGCCTTGCTTTCCCGTATTTTCACCCTCACCGGTACCGCGCCGCGTGATGCCGTGGCACGCCTGCTGTTCGACGAATGGGGGTTGGATTATTTCGCGGTATGGCCAGCGCGCGGCGATAGCGGGGACGTGCTCTCGCCACTGGTGCAGTTGTGGCGCGGCACCGAGCCGACCTGGCCGGATGTCGATGCCCAGGTGTTGCTGCACCGGGTGTTGTGCGGCGAGGCGGCGCTCCATCGCAGCGACGTGCTGCGCAGCGTTTCCAACGACCCCTTGCTGACGCAGTTGGAACTATCCGGCCTTGTCGGCCTGCCGCTCACGGATGAACGCGGCGTCGTGCTGGGGGCGATGCTGGCCGGTACGTGTCGGGGCTTTGGTGAGATGGCGGTGGTCGAGCCCTTGTTGCGCTGCGCGGCGGCCCGGTTTGCCCAGTGGCTGGAGTTGGGCCTGACTCGCGAGCAGGGCCGGGCGGAGGGCCTGGTCGATGCGCTCACCGGCTTGCCCAACCGGCTGCTGTTCGCCGACCGGCTGGACACCATCCTGCGCGAAGCCGTGCGCAACGGCGAATGCTTCGCCGTGCTGTTCGTGGATCTGGATCATTTCAAGGCGATCAACGACAGCCACGGCCATGGTGCCGGCGACCAGGTGTTGCAGGAGGTGACACGGCGGCTGCGCCATTGCGTGCGCGCTTCCGACACGCTGGCGCGTTACGCCGGCGACGAATTCACCGTGGTGCTGCGCCACATCGTGAAGAACGACGACGTGCAGCGCGTCACCGACAAGATCCTGCAGGCGATGGTCGAGCCGCTGCTGCTCGATGGCGGCGCCCGGCTGCAGGTCAGCGTGTCGGTTGGCGTGAGTTTCTTCCCCGACGATGCCTCCGACGCCGAAACCCTGCTCAAGCATGCCGACGAGGCGATGTACGCGGCCAAGCGCGACGGCCGCAATGCCTGCCGTATCTACGAGGTGAGTCCCGAATACGCCCGCGAACACGGCGTGGCACTGCGTTCGCGCCTGCGCCACGCGCAGGGCAACGGCGAGTTGCGCGTGGTGTACCAGCCGCAAGTGGATGCGCAGGACGAGGACATTGTCGGGATGGAGGCGCTGCTGCGCTGGGAGCATCCCGAGCTGGGGCCGATCAGCCCGGCGTCGTTCATCCCGCTGGCCGAGGAAACCGGCCTGATCGTGCCGATCGGCGAATGGGTGCTGCGCACCGCCTGCCGCCAGGCGCACGAATGGGAGCGCCGTTACGGCCTGCGCCTGCGCCTTGGCGTGAACCTTTCGGCCGTGCAGTTGATGGAGCCCAAGCTGCCGGCCACCGTGGTGCGGGCGCTGCAGGAGAGCGGCCTCGATCCGACCCTGCTGGAGCTGGAGGTCACCGAGAGCATCAGCATCAAGGCGGCGCCCAACCTGGTGGAGAACCTGGAAGCGCTGCACCGGCTGGGCTGCCGCATTGCCATCGACGATTTCGGCACCGGTGCCGCCTCGCTGGATTACCTGCGCAAGCTGCCGGCCGACCGCATCAAGATCGACCAGAGCTTCGTGCGCAACATCGGCGTCGACCCCGACGACGAGGCCATCGTGCGCGCCACCATCGAGATGGCACACCGGCTCAAGCGCAGCGTGGTGGCCGAGGGTGTGGAAACCGAGCAGCACCTCGGCTTCCTGCGCGAGCACCACTGCGACGAGCTGCAGGGTTACCTGTTCTGCCGGCCCTTGCCGGTGGTGTCGTTCGAGCGTCTGCTGGCCGAGCGCCAGCAGGTGTTGGGGCGACCTGCCGTCGTGCCAGCTTGAGCCTGGGGCTCTTCGCCCCCATCCTTCCGGGAGCCGGCCGTCGGCCGGTCGCCCCATGATCCGTGCACGCCCGGATCATGGCCAACGATACTGAACTTGTGTGCGCGGCCATGGTCTGAGCTGCACGCTCGATACAGGCTCCGCAGCGGAAGACGGCATTGACGACGGAAACGGCCCGGACGGGCGAAAACGAACTGGATCAGGCGCTGGTGGTGCGCGTGCAGGGAGGCGACAAGCGCGCTTTCGATCTGCTCGTGCGCAAGTACCAGCACAAGGTGGTGGGCCTGGTGTCGCGCTACGTGAAGAACCACGCCGAATGCGAGGACATCGCGCAGGAAGCCTTCATCCGTGCCTGGCGAGCCATCGGCTCCTTCCGTGGCGACAGCGCCTTCTATACCTGGCTCTACAAGATCGCGGTGAACACCGCCAAGAACCACCTGGTGGCGTTGGGCCGGCGCCCGCCGGCCGATGACATCGACGCCGACGACGCCGTGTTCCTCACCGGCGCCGAGCGCATGCAGGACGGCGCCACGCCCGAGCACGAACTGCTGCGGCAGGAAATTGAACATTCGGTGTTTTCCACTGTCCAAGCCTTGCCCGAGGAGCTGCGGACGGCCATCACGCTGCGCGAGGTGGACGGCCTGAGCTACGAGGAAATCGCCGAGGCGATGGCTTGCCCGATCGGTACGGTGCGTTCGCGCATCTTCCGTGCGCGCGAGGCGATCGATGAGACATTGCGGCCGTTGTTGTCGGAGCGTTGAGGAATGACCATGAACCAGCCAGACGAGCATGCATGCGAGCAGCTTTCCGCCGGCATCGACGGTGAGTTGTCGCATGAGGAATGGCGTTTCCTGTGGCGCCGACTCGACCATGACGAGGATCTGCAGCTCCGCTGGGCGCGTTACCACGTGGCCCGCGACAGCTTGCGCAAGCAGCTGCCGCCACTGGCCAGCGGCGGTTTCGCCGCCCGGGTGATGCTGGCCATCGAGCCGGAAGCCACGGTGGTGGTCGCGGTGCCGCGCCATCATCGCTGGCTGCGCTGGTCGGCCGGTGGCGCCATCGCGGCGGGCGTGGCGGCCGTGGCCCTGATGATGACCCAGCCGACCGGGGATGCCGAGCGCCACGTTGTCCCGCACGTCGCCGAAGTCGCCCCGGAAGTGGTACGACCCGCCGCGGCGGCGCCAGCGGCGCCCGCCGAGGTGGCAGTGGTCCCGCCGTGGCTTAGCGGCAAGGCACCCGGCCTGCTCAGCCAGCGTGCCTCGGCCACACTGGGCGCACCGATGGAAGCTGTTCGCGACGGTGGTCTGTACGGCGGCGACCTGTCGCCGTTCCGTGTCCAGCGCTACCGCGCGCTGGACAACCACGACGGCAGCTACCTGATCCTGCTTGATCCCAGTCGCCAGCAAGTACCGGATGCGCCACGCCAGGCCGCCGCCGCCGCTCGTTGATGCCGCGCCGCGTCTGTCGCGCGGCGCGATTCCCCCTGTTTCCTTTCCCACGGCCCGCCACGGGTCGCGGTGGATGTGTGCCCGTTCCCCGGCAGGCTGTCGAGAAACCGCCTGTCGGCGCGACCCATGGAGGGGCCGCCCGCCGCCCAGGTACGCCAGTGCCTGCGCGGCGTAGCCGGGCCCGGACTTGTGCCGGATCCGGCGAGTTGAGCAAATGCGGGAAGCACTTGCCCAACATCCCGCCAACCTCTAAGCGACCCAAGGAGACGTCATGACCCCTTCCGTTCCGCACCCATCGCGTCTGCGCCTGCTGGCCTTTGGCATCCTCGCTGCCAGCACTACGCTGGCGCTGCCCGCCGTGCGGGCGCAGGCCGCGCCCAGCATGGTTGCGCCCAGCATGGCTGCGTTGCCCGATTTCACCGGCATCGTGCAGAAGAACGCGCCCGCGGTGGTGCACGTGGAAGCCAAGTACAGCGGCCGCAACCATCCCGGCGCACGCCAGCTCGCGGGGCCGGGTGGCATGCCGGACGACCCGCAGGCCGAAATGTTCCGCCGTTTCTTCGGCATGCCGATGATGCCTTCGCCGGCTGAGCAGGCACATACCTCGCTGGGCTCGGGCTTCATCATTTCCGCCGACGGTTACATCCTCACCAACAACCACGTGGTGGCCGGCGCGGACAAGGTCACCGTGCGTCTGCAGGATCGGCGCATCCTCGACGCCAAGGTCGTCGGCACCGATCCCACCTACGACATTGCCCTGCTCAAGGTCAGCGCCGGTGACCGCCTGCCGACGGTGGCGATCGGCGATTCACGCAATCTCCGGCCCGGCCAGTGGGTGCTGGCGATCGGCTCGCCGTTCGGCTTCGATTACACCGTGACCCAGGGCATCGTCAGCGCGGTGGGGCGCAACCTGGGTAGCCAGGATCAGCCCTACACCTCTTTCATCCAGACCGACGTGCCGATCAACCGCGGCAATTCCGGTGGCCCGCTGTTCAACCTGCAAGGCCAGGTGGTGGGCATCAATTCGCAGATCTACTCCTCCACCGGCGGTTACCAGGGCGTGGCCTTCTCCATCCCCATCGATGTGGCGATGAACGCGGTGCAGCAGCTCAAGACCCAGGGCTACGTGACGCGCGGGCAGTTGGGCGTAGTGGTGGGGCCGGTGGACGACAGCGCGGTGAAGGCCTTGCGCCTGCCCGACAGCGAGGGCGGCCTGGTGGCCCAGGTGTCCCCCGGCAGTGGCGCGGAGAAGGCCGGTATCCAGCCTGGCGACATCATCCTCGCCTACGACGGCCAGGCCATCCGTGCCGCCGCCGACCTGCCACCCCTGGTGGGCATGACCAAGCCGGGCAGCAAGGTGCCGGTGGAAGTCCTGCGCGCGGGCAAGAAGCAGACGCTGCAGGTGGTCGTGGGCGCCATGCCGCGCGATCAGAACGCAGTGGACAGCGGCGGCGCTGCGCCAGGCGCGAGCACGGGCATCGCGGCGCTGGGGCTTGCCGTGCAGTCGCTGGACAATGCCACCCGCCAGCAGATGGGGCTCAAGGCAGGGCAGGGCGTGCTGGTGGGTAGCGTCAATGGCCAGGTGGCCGCGCAGGCCGGCCTGCAGCCAGGTGACGTGATCCTGATGGTGAACCAGCAACCGGTGGGTTCCGTGGAGGCGTTCCGCGCCGCCACCAAGGACGTCAAGGCCGGTTCCACCGTGCTGCTGCTGGTGCGCCGCGACGGGCAGAACCGCTTCTTCGGCCTGACCGTGCCATCGGATCGGTGACGTGGGCGGGCACGGCGCGGGATGGCTCGTGCCGTGCCCGCGCGCACGCTGCCGGCGCAGCGCCGCGCGGCGGTTCCATGCGACAATGCCGGGTTCGCACCGCCGGCAGGCGGCATTTCCGAGACAAGGCCGATACCCGCGCTCCATGGAACTGATCCGCAATTTCTCCATCATCGCCCACATCGACCACGGCAAGTCGACCCTGGCCGACCGCATCATCCAGCTCTGCGGCGGCCTCGCCGAACGCGAGATGGAAGCGCAGGTGCTGGACAACAACCCGATCGAGCGCGAGCGCGGCATCACCATCAAGGCGCAGTCGGTGTCGCTGCCGTACACCGCGCGCGACGGCAAGACCTACCAGCTCAACTTCATCGACACCCCCGGCCACGTCGACTTCTCCTATGAAGTCAGCCGCTCGCTGGCCGCCTGCGAAGGCGCGCTGCTGGTGGTGGACGCCGCGCAGGGCGTGGAGGCGCAGTCGGTGGCGAACTGCTACACCGCGGTGGAGATGGGCCTGGAAGTGGTGCCGGTGCTGAACAAGATCGACCTGCCCACCGCCGACATCGAGAAGGTGAAGGGCGAGATCGAGGCGGTGATCGGCATCGACGCCACCGACGCGGTGGCGATCAGCGCCAAGACCGGCCTCAACGTGATCGAGGTGCTCGAAGCCATCGTCGCGCGCATCCCGCCGCCGAAGCCGCGCGACACCGACAAGCTGCAGGCGCTGATCATCGACTCCTGGTTCGACAACTACCTCGGGGTGGTGTCGCTGGTGCGCGTGATGCAGGGCGAGATCAAGCCCGGCGACAAGCTGCAGGTAATGTCCACCGGCCGCACCCACGAGGTGGACGAGGTGGGCGTGTTCACGCCCAAGCGCAAGAAGCTGGAGAAACTTTCCGCTGGCGAGGTGGGCTGGATCAACGCCTCGATCAAGGATGTGCACGGCGCGCCGGTGGGTGACACGCTCACCCACGCCGGCAAGCCGGCCAGCGCGCCCTTGCCCGGCTTCCAGACCATGCAGCCGCGCGTGTTCGCCGGCCTGTTCCCGGTGTCCTCTGACGACTTCCCGGCGATGCGCGAGGCGCTGGACAAGCTGCGCCTGAACGATGCCGCGCTGTTCTTCGAGCCGGAGTCGTCCGAGGCGATGGGCTTTGGTTTCCGCTGCGGCTTCCTCGGCATGCTGCACATGGAGATCGTGCAGGAGCGACTGGAGCGCGAATACGACTTGAACCTCATCACCACCGCGCCGACCGTGGTGTACGAGGTGCTGAAGACCGACGGCTCGGTGCTGGCGCTGGACAACCCGGCCAAGCTGCCGCCGGTGCCGCAGATCCAGGAAATCCGCGAGCCGATCATCGTGGCCAGCATCCTCACCCCCGAGGCTTACATCGGCAACATCGTCACGCTGTGCCAGGAGAAGCGCGGCGTGCAACGCTCGATCCAGTACCTGGCGACGCAGGTGCAGATCACCTACGAGCTGCCGCTGGCCGAAGTGGTGCTGGACTTCTTCGATCGCCTGAAGTCGGTGTCGCGCGGCTACGCCTCGATGGACTACCACTTCGAGCGCTTCGATGCCGGCCCGTTCGTGCGCACCGACGTGCTCATCAACGGCGACCGCGTGGACGCGCTGTCGCTGATCGTGCATCGTTCGCACGCCGATCGCCGCGGCCGCGAACTGGTGGAACGCATGAAGGACCTGATCCCGCGCCAGCAGTTCGACGTGGCGATCCAGGCCGCCGTGGGCGCCCAGATCATCGCGCGCTCCACGGTGAAGGCGCTGCGCAAGAACGTCCTGGCCAAGTGCTACGGCGGCGACGTCAGCCGCAAGAAGAAGCTGCTGGAGAAGCAGAAAGAAGGCAAGAAACGCATGAAACAGGTCGGTCGGGTGGAGATTCCGCAAGAAGCCTTCCTCGCCGTGTTGCGGACTGACAAGTAGGGAGCGGGACGCGGAACGCGGCACGCGGGACTCGGGGCAGCGGCGTATCCGCGATCCCATGGCTCGCCCCGGTTTTCGTGATCCTGGCTCCGATGGGAGTCACTATGGAGTTTGATTTTTCCGCGATCCTCCTGGCCCTCACCGTGCTGTTCGGCGTGGTGTGGGGGCTGGATCGGGCGTTCTTCTACCGCAAGCGCAAGGCACGACAGGCGGCGGCCAGCGAGGAGTACCGCGACCCGGTGCCGGTGGACTGGTCGCGTTCACTGTTTCCGGTGGTGCTGGCGGTGCTGGTGCTGCGCTCCTTCGTGGCCGAGCCGTTCCGCATTCCGTCGGGTTCGATGATGCCGACACTGGACGTGGGCGACTTCATCCTGGTCAACAAGTTCGCCTATGGCCTGCGCTTGCCGGCATTCAACGACAAGTTCCTGAGCCTGGGCGAACCCCGGCGCGGCGACGTGGTGGTGTTCCGTTTCCCCGGCTTCCTGTGCCACGACGAAAGCGGCAAGCTGGTGCGCAGCGGCGACATCAGCTGCACCGACCCGCATGCGCCGGTGCCCAACCAGAACTGGATCAAGCGCGTGATCGGCCTGCCGGGCGACCGCATCGAGATCCATGGCTCCGACCTCCTCATCAACGGCAAGCCGGTGCAGGCCGATGAAATCGGCCCCTACGTGGGCAACCCGCAGCGCAACGAGGAGCGCCTGATGCTGGACATGGGCGCCACCGTGTGGACCGAGCACCTGGCGCGCGAGGACGGCAAGCTGGTGAACCACCTGATCGCGCGCATGCCGGCCTACACCACGCCCAATCCGATTCCCAGCGCCATGGTGCCCTCGGTCGTGCCAACGGGTTGCTACCTGGTGATGGGCGACAACCGCAACAACAGCACCGACAGCCGCTGGTGGGGCTGCCTGCCGGAGGCCAATCTGGCCGGCAAGGCGTTCATGATCTGGATGAGCTGGAAAGGCTGGGGCACCGGCGGGGTGGATTTCCGCCGCATCGGCAGCTTGATCCACTGAAGCAGGTTGCGCGTGGCGTGGCGCTGGCATAATCGGCGCCGCGGCCCGTCGGGTATCGCACTCACGTCAGCAGGCCGCATGGCGGCATTAGCGAGGGGATGATGAAAACCAAGCAGGCGGGGATTACCCTGGTCGGGTTCCTGGTGGTTCTGATGGTGGTGGGTTTCTTCGGCTTCATGGCGATGAAACTGGTGCCGGCGTATACCGAGTACGGCGGCGTGGTGAAGGCGATGAATGGCGTCGCCAGTACCAGCGTCAGCGGCAAGTCGCTGGATCAGATCAGGCGCGAGCTGCTCAAGCAGATGGACTTCCAGTACGTGGGCGACGACACCATCAAGCCAGTCGACATCACCATCACGCATGAGAGCGGTGGCGGTGGCACGTTGCACGTCGCCTACGTCAAGGACATCCCCTTCATGTACAACATCGACTTCCTGCTGCACTTCGAAAAGAGCGTGCCACTGCAGGGCAACGTCGGCGAGTAAAACCGGTTTGACCCTGAACTACCGCTTCCGCGATCCCGCGCTGGCCGCGCTGGCGCTTACCCACCGCAGCGTCGGCAAGCCCAACAACGAGCGCATGGAGTTTCTCGGCGATGCGCTGCTGGGCGCCTTCGTGGCCGAGATGCTGTACGAGGCGCACCCCAAGGCCAGCGAGGGCGAGCTGTCGCGCCTGCGTGCGCAACTGGTCAACGGCCAGGCGCTGGCGGTGATCGCGCGCGAACTGGAGCTGGGCGATGGCCTGAAGCTTGGCCCGGGCGAACTCAAGAGCGGTGGCTTCCGCCGCGACTCCATCCTCGCCGACGCCTTCGAGGCTTCGCTGGCGGCGGTGTTCCTGGATGGCGGCCTGGAGGCGTGCCGTACCGTGGTGCGTGAGCTGTTCGGCGAACGCATCGCCGCCTTGCAGCGTTCCTCCAAGGACGCCAAGACGCGTCTGCAGGAGTGGCTGCAGGGCAAGGGTTTTGCCTTGCCGCAGTACGAACTCGTCGATACCCGTGGCGAGGATCACGCCAAGATCTTCGACGTGCGTTGCACGGTGGCCGAGCCGGCGGCCTTCGGCGCCGACGCCAGCGGCCCCAGCCGGCGCCAGGCCGAGCAGGATGCCGCCGAGGTCGTGCTGAGCCATCTGCTTGGGCCGGCCCGCGCGGTCTGATGCTTTCCGCGTCGCGCCGGTTCGCCATGGTGCGCACACCGGCGCACTACAATGCGCCACGGAACTTGTGGAACATCCCGCATTCCTGCGGAATGCTTCATCGGCGAGTCCGGTACATGTCCGGACTCGCCGCCGTGAACCAGCCACTGCGTGACTGATCCACAGCCGGCCATGCGTGGCCGGGCTTCGAGTTTGAAAATGCACAAACTCCCACCTTTCGCGAGCCCCACCGACATGGATCATTCCCCCGAACCCGCCGACGTCGCGCTGCCGCACGCCGATTTCCGCTGTGGCGTGGTCGCGCTGGCCGGGCGTCCCAACGTGGGCAAATCGACCTTGCTCAACGCGCTGATCGGCTTTCGCCTCTCCATCGTCAGCCCGCGCCCGCAGACCACCCGCCATCGCATCCTTGGCATCGCCAACAGCGAGGCCGGACAAGTGCTTTACGTGGATACGCCTGGCCTGCACCGTGGCGCCAAGCGGGCGATGAACCGCAGCCTGAACCGCGCCGCGCGCGCCGCGATCAGCGACGTCGAGCTGGTGGTGCAGGTGATCGAGGCCGGTCGCTGGACTGACGAGGACGAGGTGCTGTACGCCGCGCTCACCGAGCAGAAGGTGCCGCGCATCCTGGTCATCAACAAGGTGGACCTGAGCAAGGACAAGGGCGCGTTGTTGCCCTTCGTGGCCGGCTTGGGCGAGAAGCATGCCTACGACGAGATCCACTACGTCAGCGCGCTGAAGAAAAACGGCCTGGCCGAGCTGGGGAAAGCCATTCTTGCCCGCCTGCCGGTGCGCGCACCGATCTACGGCGAGGACGAGATCACCGATCGCAGCGAGCGCTTCCTCGCCGCCGAAATGGTGCGCGAGCAGTTGATGCTGCGGTTGGACCAGGAGCTGCCCTATGCCACCACGGTGGAGATCGAGCAGTTCAACGATCGCCCCGACGGCGTCGCCGAGATCCATGCGGTGATCTGGGTGGAGCGCGACGGCCAGAAGGCCATCGTGATCGGCCAGGGCGGCGCCCAGCTCAAGGCCATCGGCAGCGCCGCGCGTCGCCACATGGAGCATCTGTTCGAGCGCAAGGTGTTCCTCAAGCTGTGGGTGAAGGTGCGCGAGGGCTGGGTGGACGACGAGGCGATGCTGAAGAAGTTCGGCTATACCGATTGAGCGGGAATAGGGGATTGCAAAATAGGGTTGCAGGACGCCCGCTGTGCCAATTCCCTGTTCCCGATTCCTTAGCCTTCAACCCATGCACATCCTCCAGCAACCCGCCTACGTACTGCATGCGCGGCCCTATCGCGAGACATCGCTGTTGCTGGAATGCCTGACCCGCGACCACGGTCGGCTCGGTGTAGTGGCGCGCGGGGTGCGCGGCGAGCGGGCGAAGTTGCGGCGCGCGCAGTTGGAGCCGTTCCAGCCGTTGCTGCTGGACCTGCTGCTGCGCGGTGAGCTGGCCACGTTGACGACGGTCGAGCCGCAAGGCACGGCGGCGCGGCTGGGTGGCGATGCCGCGCTGGCGGGCTTGTATCTCAATGAACTCGTGGTGCGCCTCACCGTGAGGCAGGACGCGCAGCCGGCGTTGTTCGAGGCCTATGCGCAAACCTTGTCGCGGCTTGGCGCGGGCGAGCCACTGGGCTGGACGCTGCGCCGGTTCGAGCGCGACCTGCTGACGGTCATTGGCTACGCCCTGCCATTGCGCCATGTGGCGGATACGGATGAGCCGTTGCGGCCGCAGGCGTTTTACCGCTATGACGCCGAGCGCGGAGCCGTGCCGTGCCCGATGGATACCGTCCACGCCGTGCGCGGCGCTGATCTCTTGGCACTGGCGGCCGACCAGGCGCCAACGGCGAGCGGCCAGGCTGCGCTGCGCCGTCTGATGCGCGAGGTGATCCGCTTTCACCTGGGGGGCGGCGAGCTGCGCGCCTGGCGTGTGCTGGCGGGTTTGCGTCCCGGCCATTGAGTCGCGCGATCAATCGCCAAGCGCCTGCAGCGTGCGCTGCACGGCGTGGCGGAATTGCGCGATGGCGGGGGTCGGTTCGGCCGACGGCGCATCGCGCAGCCGGCGCTGCAACCGCGCCACCGCGCTGGCCAGCGCGGGCGTGCCGCAGAAGCCGCAGGAAGAACGCAGGCGGTGCAGGCGATCTTGCAGTGGCGCCGTGTCATCCCGGCATTGGTCGAGTTCCTGCAACAGCAGGGCCAGCTCGCCGCGCAGCAGTTGGCGCAGCGCCAGCATGGCGGCGGCGTTGCCGCTGGCACGCAGCGCCGCGGCGTCATCCAGTTCGGGTGCCATGCCTGGCAACAGTTGGAGAATGCGTTGGAGCTCGCCGATAGGGCAGGGTTTGCGCAAGGTGTCGGCGAAGCCATGGGCGAGCAGCTCGCGCCGCTGTGTGGCATCCACCTCGGCGGAACTGGCCACGGCCGGGCTGCCGCGGGAGGCCGCCACGGTATCGGCGCGCAGCGCGGCCAGTACCTCGCGCGCGCCGCCGCCGGGCATGCGGCAGTCGAGCAGCAGCAGGTCGAAGGCCTGGTGACGTGCCGCGTGCCGCGCCTGTTCGCCGTCCGCGCAGGTTGTCACCCGTACGCCCAGCGAGCGCAGGGTGTCGCCCAGGTAACGGCAGCTGGCGGGGTCGTCGTCGGCAACCAATACGTGGGGCTGGCAGGGTGGCGTGACGGGGTCAAGCGTGGCTGGCATGACTCGAATCCTTGTCGTTCAGCTGGCTTTGGCAGAATGGCCTGACATGCGCCTGACATCAAGCCACCTGCTGCTGTGCCTTTTCCTGCTGCTCGGCCTGGGGCTGGGGCAGGTGGCGCATGCCGAGGTGACGGTGACCGCGCGCCAGCTCGCGCTGCCTGGCCTGGCGTTCGATGGTTTCGATGCGCGGATCGGCCCCGATCCCGCCGGCGGGCTGCACCTGCGACTGCAGGCGAGCCGGGCCGATATCGCGGCGCTGGGTTGGCGGCGCGTTGGTTTGCGGCTGGAGGGGCGGCTGTGGCGCGATGCGCAGCAACGCTGGTTGTTCGACGGGCGCATCCGCGTGACAGGTGCGCCCGGTAGCGCGGCGGGTGACGCGCAGCTCAGCGGCAGCATCAACGCGGCGGCCGACACTGTGCAGATCGGGCTGCAGCAGGACAAGGCCGTGGCCAGCGTCTGGCTGCCGCTGGATCAGCCCAGCCATGCACAGATCAGCCTGCGGCAACTGCCAGCGGGCTGGTTGCAGGGCCTGCTGGCGCAGGTCTGGTCGGGGCGACTGGGGGCCGGCCGGGTGGATGCCGACCTCGCCTTGGACGTGCGAGACGGGCAGCTGCAGTCGGCGGGGCAGTTCAAGCTGAGCGGACTGGGTTTCGATACGCCCAGCGGCACGTTGGCGGCGCAGGCGCTGGGCGGGGCGGGGCGCTTTGGGCTGGAGCAGTCCGCCGCGGGCACGCGGCTCAACCTGCAGGGTCGCGTGGATGGCGGTGAGCTGCTGGTCGGTGGCCTGTACGCGCTGTTGCCGGCGCACCCGGTGCAACTGGATCTCGGCGCCGAGGTCCGGCGTGGCGCGATCACGCTGGATCGCCTGCGCATCGACGATCCCGATGCCTTGCAGCTGGAGGGCAGCCTGGCGCTGGGGGCGCGCGGCGAGGTACAGCGCTTGCGGCTGGATCGCGTGCATGCCAGTTTCCCGGCCGCCTATGACCGTTATGGTCGTGCCTGGCTGGCCGCGCAGGGCGCGCATGGGCTGCGCACGGCGGGTCATTTGAGCGGCAGCCTCGACTGGCGCAGCGGCGGCGTGCAGGCGTTTGCCTTTGCCACCGACGGCCTGGATGTGGCCGAGCCGGATGGCCGTTTTGCGATGGAGGGGTTGCGTGGCGGCCTGGACTGGGCGGCGCAAGGCGAACGTCCCGCCTCCACGCTGGCGTGGCAGGGCCTGCGCTTTCACCGCCTTGCGCTGGGGCCGGCGCAAACCCGCTGGCAGAGTTTCACCGGCACGCTGGAGTTGCAGCAGCCCTTCGCAGCGCCGCTGTTCAAGGGGCAACTGCACGTAGCCAGCCTCGACTGGCGCCCGAACGCGAGCAAGGCGCAGCGGCTGGCCACCAGTTTCGCCATCAGCGGCGTGGACATGAGCAGTTTCAGCCATGCCCTGGGCTGGCCGGCCTTCCCCGGCACGCTGGCCGGCGCGGTGCCTTCCCTGCGCTGGGTGGGGGATCGCTTCGAATTGGCGGGCGGGTTGTCGGTCAACGTGTTCGGCGGCTTCGTGGATGTCACCGGGCTCTCCCTGCAGCAACCCTTCGGCGTGGCGCCGGTGCTGACCGGCAATATCCGGCTGAGCCAGCTGGATCTGGCGGCGATCACCAGCGTGTTCGATTTTGGCAACATCACCGGCAAGCTGGATGGTCGCATCGACGATTTGCGCCTGGTGAACTGGAGCCCGGTGACGTTCAAGGCCGCGCTGCTCGCCGGTGGTGGTGGCCGGATCAGCCAGCGCGCGGTGAACAACCTCACCAGCGTGGGCGGTGGTGGCATTGCCGGTGGTCTGCAGGGCGCCATGCTCAAATTGTTCAAGACCTTCGGCTACAAACGCATTGGCCTGAGTTGTACGCTGCAGGGCGCGATCTGCGACATGAGCGGTCTGGCGAGCGAAGGCGACGGCTACACGATCCTCGAAGGCAGCGGCCTGCCGCATCTGGAAGTGGTGGGGCATCAGCATCGGGTCGACTGGCCCACCCTGGTGCGCCGCCTGCATGAGGCGATCAATGGCCAGGCGCCAGTGGTGCACTGATAAGGTTGTGGACATCCATTTCCCCAAGGAGAGTCGCTGATGCGCAAGTTCGCCTGCTCCGTGCTGACCATGCTGGCCATCGTGTTGGCGGGCTGCGTCACCATCAACGTGTATTTCCCCGAGGCGGCAGCGCAAAAGGCCGCCGACCAGTTCGTCGGCAGCGTGCTCGACGGTGCGGCGGCCAAGCCGGCGGAAAAGCCGGCCGACAAGCCTGCGCCATCCACCTCCAGCTCGCCCTCGGCCAGCCTGCTCGACCTGCTGATTCCGGCCGCCTATGCCGCCGACACGCCCAACCTCCTGGTGCAGACGCCGGCCGTGCAGGCGATCCAGGCGCGCATGCGCGCGCGCTTCGAGGGCAGCCTGCAGGCGCTGTTCGACAGCGGTGTGGTGGGCTTTACCCGGGACGGCATGGTCGCCATGCGCGATGCCGCCAAGCTGCCGCTGGCCCAGCGCGCGCAGGCCAATGCCGCCGTGGCTGACGAGAACCGCGACCGTGCCGCGTTGTATCGCGAGATCGCCAACGCCAACAATCACCCCGAGTGGGAGGTGCAGGTGCGCACCATTTTCGCCAAGACCTGGGTCGAGCGCGCGCACGACGGCTGGTACTACCAGGACGCTTCCGGCGCGTGGCGGCGCAAGTAGCGGGCGCGGGGCGGGGCAATCGGCGATAATCACCGGTCTGCCTCAGCCCAATCCCGCAGGCCATGTCCCGATCCAATTCACGCAGTCGCGCGCCTGGCGCGGAAATCGAAGCCGACATCACCGCGCTGGCCCATGACGGTCGTGGCGTGGCCCGCATCGACGGCAAGGCCGTGTTCGTGGCCGGTGCGCTCGAGGGCGAGCGGGTGCGCCTGCGCGTGGTGCAGCGGCACCGGCATTTCGACGAGGCGCAAACCACCGAGGTCATGACGGCCTCGCCGCATCGCGTGACGCCCAAATGCGCGCATTTCGGCGTCTGTGGCGGCTGCTCGCTGCAGCATCTGGATGCGGCAGCGCAGATCGAGGCCAAGCAGCGCGTGCTGGCCGAGAACTTCGCCCGCATCGGCAAGGTGGAGCCGCAGCGCTGGCTGGCACCGCTCGCCGACGCACCCTGGGGCTATCGGCGCAAGGGTCGCCTGTCGGTGCGTGCGGTACCCAAGAAAGGCCGCGTGCTGGTGGGTTTCCGTGAGGCGGCCAACCCGCGTTACGTGGCGGATATCCGCCATTGCGACGTGGTGCATCCGGCCATCGGCGAGCGGATCGAGCTGATCGGCGACCTGGTCAGCGCGATGGACGGCGCCGCCAGCATCCCGCAGATCGAATTCGCCGCTGGCGACGATACCGTGGCGCTGGTGTTTCGCCATCTCGAAGCCTTGAGCGAGCGCGACCGCGCGGCGCTTGCGGACTTCGGCCGGCAGCACGGCTTTGCCATCTATCTGCAGCCCGGTGGCCTCAGCAGCGTGCATCCGCTGTGGCCGGAGGCGCCGCGGTTGGCGTTCAGGCTCGCGCCCGGCGGTGGCGCGGATGACGTGGAACTGGAGTTCCAGCCGCTGGACTTCGTGCAGGTCAATGCCGGCATGAACCAGAAGATGATGGCGCACGCGATGGCCCTGCTCGACCCGCAGCCGACCGACCGCGTGCTGGATCTGTTCTGCGGCTTGGGCAATTTCACCCTGCCGATCGCCCGTCGCGTGGCCGCGGTGGTGGGCGTGGAAGGCGAGCACGGCCTGGTCGAGCGCGCCGGCGAGAATGCCGCGCGCAACGGCCTCGCCAACGCGCGTTTCCATGTGGCCAACCTGTTCGAGGATCAGCGCGGCGCCGAGTGGGCGCGGCAGCCTTGGGACAAACTGCTGCTCGACCCGCCGCGCGCCGGCGCCGACAAGGTGCTGGACTACCTGCCGCACCAGGCAACGAAGCGCATCGTCTACGTCTCCTGCCATCCCGCCTCCTTGGCGCGCGACGCCGGCATCCTCGTCAACCAGCACGGTTTCAGGCTCAGCGCGGCGGGGGTGATGGACATGTTCCCGCATACGGCGCACGTCGAGTCCATTGCTTTGTTCGAGCGGTCGGCCTGACCGCGAAGATCAGGCCGGCAGCCATGTGCTGTAGAACGCTATCGAAGGTTGAGAACCGAACCCCATGGGCATCGAAATCGAACGGAAATTCCTGCTGCGCGATGACAGCTGGCGCACGCTGGTCGAGCGCAGCGAGCATCTCGCGCAGGGCTACCTGGTGGGCGCGGCGGCGCTGGCGTCTGGCCATGTGCGCGCTTCGGTGCGGGTGCGGCGGGCCGATGGCGAGGCCTGGCTCAACATCAAGGCCGCGCGGCTGGGCATCGAGCGCGCCGAGTACGACTACGCGATACCGCCGGATGATGCCGACGAACTGCTGGCCACGCTGTGCGACGGCGTGCTGAGCAAGCATCGCCACCATGTCACGGTGGCGGGCACGCTGTTTGAAATCGATGAGTTCCTGGGCGACAACACCGGCCTGCTGGTGGCCGAGGTGGAGCTGCCGCGGGCCGATGCGCCGTTTCCACGCCCGGCGTGGCTGGGCCGCGAGGTGAGCACGCTTGCGCGCTACTACAACGTCAACCTGATCGCGCATCCGTATGCCCGCTGGAGCGCGGCCGAGCGCGACGCCAACGATGGAGCGGATGCCTGATGCTGCTGATTGGCCTGGCCGGGCTTGAAGTCGCCGAACGCGAGCGCGCGTGGCTCACCGCCCCCGGCGTGGCCGGCGTGATCCTGTTCTCGCGCAACTACGCCGACCGCGCGCAGTTGATGGCGCTGTGCGAATCCATCCGCGAGATCGGTGGCGAGCCGCTGTTGATCGCGGTGGATCAGGAAGGTGGCCCGGTGCAGCGTTTCCGCGAAGGATTTACCCGCTTGCCCGCGCTCTCGCGCATCGGCGCGGTGTACGACCGCGACCCTGCGGAGGCGGTGCGCCTGGCCGAGGAGCACGCCTGGGTGATGGCCAGCGAGCTGCGCGCCTCGGGCGTGGATTTCAGCTTTGCGCCGGTGGCGGATCTGGCGCGCGGCAATGCCGCCATCGGTGCGCGTGCCTTCCATGCCGATCCAGCGGTTGGCGCCGAACTCACGGCGGCTTATGTGCGCGGCATGCACCTGGCCGGCATGGCGGCGGTGCTCAAGCACTTTCCCGGGCATGGCTCGGTGGCGGCTGATACGCACAAGGCCGTGGCGGTCGATCCGCGTCCGCTGGAGGCCATCCGTCGCGACGACCTGCGCCCCTTCGTGGAAGGCATGGCTGCCCATGCCGAGGCGGTGATGCTGGCGCACGTGGTCTATCCCGCCGTGGATGCGGCGCCGGCCGGCTATTCGCGGCGGTGGGCGGTCGACATCCTGCGCGGCGAGCTGGGTTTTGCCGGCGCGGCGATCAGCGACGACATCAGCATGGCGGCAGCGGGTAGCATCGGCGGCGTGGCCGAGCGCGTGCGTGGTCATCTGGACGCCGGCTGCGACCTGGTGCTGGCCTGCTTCCCCGAAGTGGTGGACGAAGCCATCGCCGCCGTCGCCCATTGCGTGCCGGCGCATCCCGAGCGGCTGCTTCCGCTGCGCGGCGCCATTGGCGCCAGCTGGGACAGCCTTACCGACAACCCTCAGCGCGACCGCTTCGTCGCGCGCATCACGGCGCTGGACGCCGCACAGGATCAGGCATGAGCATCGAAACCCACCCCTTGAGCGATGCGCTGGCGCACGCCGACCTGCTGCTTGGCCGCGCGGAGATCGAAACTCTGATCACCGGCCTCGGCCAGCGCATCGATGCCGCGCTGGGTGGCGAGCGCGCGGTGTTCCTCACGGTGATGAACGGCGCGTTGATGTTCGCCGGCCAGCTCGCGCTGGCCATCCGCACCGATCTGGAGTTCGACTACGTGCACGCCACCCGCTATCGCGGCGAAACCAGCGGCAGCGAGTTGCACTGGCTGCGCGCGCCGGTGGTGAGCCTGGCCGGTCGCAGCGTGCTGCTGGTGGACGACATCCTGGATGAAGGCCACACGCTGAAAGCCGTGCGCGACGACTGCCTGCGCCGCGGCGCGAAGCGCGTGCTGATCGCCAGCCTGTGCACCAAGGACCATGACCGGGTGGCCGCGGGCATCGCCAGCGACTTCAACGGCGTGGTGCTGCCGGATCGCTACGTGTTCGGCTATGGCATGGATTATCACGAGCAGGGGCGCAACCTGCCGGGGATCTATGCGTTGCGGGATTGAGCGGAACTCGGTAGAGCGTGCCGCGATTTATCGGATGGAATGACACGATGAGCGACGAAGCAGCGATGGGCATTGATTTGGCCGTGATCGGCGGCAGCGGGCTGTACCAGTTTCCCGGCCTGGAAAACGCCGAAAGGCGCGCGGTGGAGACGCCGTTCGGGATCGCCTCCGGCGACGTGGTGCTGGGCGACTTCGCCGGCCGGCGCGTAGCCTTCCTCGCCCGCCACGGCGAGGGCCACAGCTTGCCGCCGCATCGGGTGAACTACCGCGCCAACCTGTGGGCGCTGCACAGCCTCGGCGCACGCAGCGTGGTCGGTGTCAATGCCGTGGGCGGCATCCGCGCCGACATGGGGCCGCGCGCCATCGTGGTGCCGGATCAGGTCATCGATTACACCCATGGCCGTTACACCAGCTTCTGCGATGTCGACGGCGCCGAGGTGAACCACATCGACTTCAGCGAGCCGTATACCGCCGCGCTGCGCCAACGCCTGTTGCAGGGCGCGCACCAGGCCGGCATTGCCGTCATCGACGGCGGCTGCTACGGCGCGACGCAGGGGCCGCGGCTGGAGACCCGCGCCGAGATCGCGCGCATGAAGCGCGACGGCTGCGACCTGGTCGGCATGACCGGCATGCCCGAGGCCGTGCTGGCGCGCGAGCTGGGCCTGGGCTACGCCTGCCTCGCGCTGGTGGCGAACTTCGCCGCCGGTTGCGGCGACGAGGCCGAAATCAGCATCGAGGAGATTTTTGCCCATCTGGCCGCCGCCACTGCCGAGGTGCCGCGCGTGCTGGCAGCGATGCTGCGCCTGTGATGACGCGTTAGCGCGCTAAGGTGTAGCAACACGGCATCCGGCGTGCGGACGCCGCCACGTATTGCGCTTTGCCCTGAAACATGTCGATACTCTCGGGGCACTGTCGTGGCAGGCAGGGGGAGAGTGGGTTCTGCCGGGTGCATTCCTGTCCATGCTTCCAGAGGTTCCAGCAATGCGTTTTGGTACGGTCAAGTGGTTCAACGATGCCAAGGGTTTCGGTTTCATCGCGCCCGAGGACGGTGGGGAGGACGTGTTCGTCCACTTTTCGGCCATCAACTCCAAGGGCTTCCGCAGCCTGCAGGAAGGCCAGCGTGTGAAGTTCGAAGTCACCTCGGGCCCGAAGGGCCAGCAGGCATCGGGCGTCGAAATCGCCGCCTGAGTTTTCGGCCGGCGCCTGTGCCGGCCTGCAGTGGAACACCAAGCCCCGCGTCCTGCGCGGGGCTTTTTGCGTCCGGGGCCGGCGATGGCGACGCGGGTGCCAGGAGCTTGGGTGGTAGAAACATTCGAGGCGAAAAGTCTGCCATGCGAGGGCAGATTTTCGGCGATTCGCCACCCCATAGTGGTTCTATGGAGCAAGAAACAGCGGGAATATGCGCCGCATGGCGAGCTTTGCTGCCCGGATGATTTCTGCCGTCCAAACTCCTAGATTGGGCGAAAATGCCCCATCTCGCCTGACCTGGAACCGAGCCGATGCCGGATACACCGCCTTTCGTCGTCGCCATACCCGCCCGTTACGGCTCCACCCGCCTGCCGGCCAAGCCGCTGCGTGTCATCGCCGGCGTGCCGATGGTGGTGCGTGTGGCGCAGCGCGCCCTGCAAGCCGGCGCGGTCGATGTGGTGGTGGCGACGGACGATGTGCGCATCGCCGAGGCGCTGGCCGGGCAGGGCGTGCGCGTGTGCATGACCCGCGCCGATCATGCTTCGGGCAGCGATCGCCTGGCCGAATGCGCCGCATCGTGCGGCTGGGCCGACGACGCCATCGTGGTGAACCTGCAGGGCGACGAGCCCTTCGCGCCCGCCGCCGGCATCCGCGCGGTGGCGCGTGCGCTGGCCGAGGACGATGCGCCGATGGCGACCCTGGCCACGCCCATCGTCGACGCCCACGAACTGTTCGATGCCAACGTGGTGAAGCTGGTGCGCGACGCGCGCGGCCGCGCGCTGTATTTCAGCCGCGCGCCGCTGCCATGGGCGCGCGATGCGTTTGCCGCCGATCGCGCCAGCCTGCCGGTCAGCGTGCCGTTCCTGCGCCACATCGGTATCTACGCTTACCGCGCGCGCTTTCTGCACCGCTACGCGCAACTCGCGCGCACGCCGCTGGAGCAGGCCGAGTCGCTGGAGCAGTTGCGTGTGCTCGAACACGGGCACGCCATCGCGGTGCGGCTCACCCCCGAGCCCTTCCCGCCGGGCATCGACACCGAGGCCGATCTGCAGCGTGCCGAGGCCTGGCTGGCGAGGCAGGGCCAATGACCCGCATTCTGTTCGTCTGCCTGGGCAATATCTGCCGCTCGCCGTTGGTCGAGGTGGTGGCGCGCACGGCGCTGGCGCAGGCTGGGCTGGATACGGTGGTGGCCTCCTGTGGCACCGGCGACTGGCATGTGGGCGAGGAGGCGGACGCGCGCATGATCGCGGCGGCGCGCGCCGCCGGCCATGACCTCGCCGCGCACCGCGCGCGGCAGTTGTGCGCCGCCGATTACCGCCAGTTCGATCTGCTGCTGGCGATGGATCACGCCAACCTGGCGCAGTTGCGCGAGCGCGCGCCGACGCCGGTGCTGGCGGCGAAAACGGCGTTGTTCCTGGAGTGGGCCGCTGCCGCGCCGCCCGCGGCTTTTCCCGACCCGTGGTATGGCGATGCCGATGCCTTTGCCGCGGCGGTCGCATTGGCCGAACACGCCGTGCCCAGCCTGGTCGCGCGCCTGCGCGGCAGCTGAAACGCCAGCTACAATCGTCGCATGGCCACCGAAACGCCGCCTGCCTTCGACGGCAAGGCCTTCGTCCACACGCTCACCACCGCGCCCGGCGTCTACCGCTACTTCGATGCGGCGGACGAACTGCTCTACGTCGGCAAGGCCAGCAGCCTCAAGAAACGTGTCGGCAGTTATTTCCTGAAGCCGCGCATGGAGCCGCGCATCGCGGCGATGATCGCGCAGATCGCACGTTGCGAAACCACCGTCACGCGCACCGAGGGCGAGGCGCTGCTGCTGGAATCGCAGCTCATCAAGTCGCTCAAACCGCGCTACAACATCATGTTGCGCGACGACAAGAGTTATCCGTACATCCACCTCTCCACCGCCGATGAGTTTCCGCGCCTGGCGCTGCATCGCGGCGCGAAGAACAAGCCGGGCCGTTATTTCGGGCCATATCCCGGCGTGCATGCGGTACGCCAGAGCCTGGATCTCCTGCAGAAGCTGTTCAAGCTGCGCACCTGCGAGGACAGCTATTTCAAGAACCGTACGCGGCCCTGCCTGCTGTACCAGATCGGTCGCTGCAGCGCGCCCTGCGTGGCGCTGATCGACCGGGCCGAGTACGCGCGCGACGTGCGCCACGTGGAGATGTTCCTGGAAGGCCGCAGCAGCGCGGTGATCGACGAGCTGGTGGCTGCGATGGAGGCGGCCAGCCACGCGCTGGACTTCGAGCGTGCGGCGCGGCTGCGCGACCAGATCGCGGCGCTGCGCCAGTTGCAGGCGCAGCACCACGTGCAGGGTGCCAGCGCCGACATGGATGTGCTCGCTTGCCGCATCGAGGCTGGCCAGGCTTGCGTCAGCGTGCTGTTCTTCCGCGATGGCATCAGCCTGGGTACGCGCGACTTCTTCCCGCGCCTGCCGCTGGATGCCGAACCGGCCGACGTGTTGGCGCAGTTCATCGCGCAGTACTACCTCGATCGCCCGGTGCCGCGCGAGCTGGTCCTCGGCGAAACGCTGGCCGACGCGGTGGTGTTGGCCGAGGTGCTGGGCGCCCAGGCCGGCCATGCGGTGGAGTTGAAGAGTCGTGTGCGCAGCGAGCGCGCGCAGTTCCTGCAGATGGCCGAGCGCAATGCGCAGGCGGCGCTCACCCAGCGCCTCGCCAGCCGGCAGACGCTGGGCACGCGCTTCGAGGAGCTGCGCAAGCTGCTGGAGCTGCCCGCGCCGCCCAGGCGCATCGAGTGCTTCGACATCAGCCACACGCGCGGCGAACTCACCGTGGCCTCCTGCGTGGTGTTCGGCCCGGAGGGTGCGGAGAAATCGCATTACCGCCGCTTCAACATCGATGGCATCACGCCCGGCGACGACTACGCCGCCATGCACCAGGCGCTCACCCGGCGCTTCCGCAAGTTGGCCGAAGGCGAGGGCGCCAAACCCGACGTGCTCCTGATCGACGGCGGCCGTGGCCAGGTGGCGCAGGCGCTGGAGGTGCTGGCCGGGCTGGGCGTGGCCGGCATCCACGTGGTGGGCGTGGCCAAGGGGCCGGCGCGGCGCGCGGGCGAGGAAACCCTGATCCTGGTCGACCAGGGCCGCGAGATCCACCCCGGCCCCACCTCGCCGGCGTTGCACCTGGTGGCGGCGGTGCGCGACGAATCGCACCGCTTCGCCATCACCGGCCACCGCAAGCGCCGCGAGAAAGCACGCGAACGCAGCGTGCTGGAGGACGTGCAAGGTGTGGGTGCGCACCGGCGCAGCGCACTGCTCAGGGCCTTCGGTGGCCTGGCCGGCGTGGAAGCGGCCGGCGTGGAGGAGTTGATGCGGGTGAAAGGCATTGATCGAAGCATCGCCCAGCGAATTTACGACGCCCTGCATGGCTGACTCATGGCGCGGCATGCGAAACTGGAGCTTGCTTTCCGGACATGCCCATGCGAATCAACCTTCCCACCTGGCTCACCTTGTTCCGCGTGCTGCTGCTGCCGGTCATGGTGCTGGCGTTCTACCTGCCGTTTCGCGGGCACAACATCACCGCGGCCATTGTGTTCATGCTCGCCGGCTTCACCGATTGGCTGGATGGTTTTCTGGCTCGACGGCTGAATCAGACCTCGGCTTTTGGCGCCTTCCTCGATCCGGTGGCCGACAAGCTGATGGTGGCGGTGACCCTGTTCCTGCTGGTGGAGTCGCACCCCGAAGGCTGGTCCAGCATCGTGATGGCAGTGACTGCGGCGGTGATCGTGGGGCGCGAAATCAGCGTCTCGGCGCTGCGCGAATGGATGGCCGAAATCGGCATGCGCGCCACGGTCAAGGTGGCCTTCATCGGCAAGCTGAAGACCCTGATGCAGATGGTCGCGCTGGTGGTCTTGATCGTGCAGCACGAGAAGGAAGCCAGCGCCCTGCGCCTGTACCACATCGGCGAGGCGCTGCTGGTACTGGCGGGCGTGCTCACCATCTGGTCGGGCCTGCACTATTTGATGGCGGCCTGGCCCAGCCTGCGCGGTGACGCGCCGCCTTTGGCCCCGCACGGCGACGATTGAAGGCTTGACGCGGTGCAATCCCGTATTAGAATGCGCGCTCCCAAGCGGGAATAGCTCAGTTGGTAGAGCACGACCTTGCCAAGGTCGGGGTCGCGAGTTCGAGTCTCGTTTCCCGCTCCAGTTTTTGCACGAAGCCCCGGTTCGCCGGGGCTTCGTCGTTTCCGGGAAAGCTTGCACCGGGCGGAGGGAAGTGCGTGAAGGGGGCTTCACATCCGCTGCATTTCTGCTAGTATTCGCGGCTCACCCAGCGGGAATAGCTCAGTTGGTAGAGCACGACCTTGCCAAGGTCGGGGTCGCGAGTTCGAGTCTCGTTTCCCGCTCCAGTTTTCCTGCAAAACCTCGCGCTGTCGGGGTTTTGTTTTATCCAGTCGATAGCGTTGCTTCGCGAGCGCGACGACCGAACAATGGCCTGGTGGCAGAGTGGTCATGCAGCGGACTGCAAATCCGCGTACGCCGGTTCGATTCCGACCTAGGCCTCCATTGTAAGCAAGCACTCAAGCGCCTCAGGGCGCTTTTTTGTTGCCTCCGAGTTGACCGTTCCATAGGCGAAACCGCGGGTTTCCCACGTGTTTCTAGCGGCTGGCTCGCGTAAGCCTGCACAGTTTCCGATGGCGCGAGATTGCAATGGTGGCGAGCCGGCGCGGGGTACTACACGTGATCCAGCGGGGCGTAATCACAAATGCTGGTGCCCGGAGCGGGGATCGAACCCGCATACCCATGAAGGTGAGGGATTTTAAGTCCCTTGCGTCTACCAGTTTCGCCATCCGGGCAGGGCAGCTACCAAGGTGGCGATAGCTGCAGGCTGTCGGATCGTAGCATGTGCCGGTCGGCTACCGGCTCAAACCCGGTGCGTGGCCGCGGCGCAAATGCAGCACGAGTGCTGGTTGAGCGCCAGCCGAAGCTCGCCGCAGTTGAATAAAGCAACATTCCGTCAGTAATTTTGACGACCTTTGTCGGCGTTGGATCAGCCCTGCGGGTTCATGTCGAGGAAGCGGCGGTTGGTGAGCCGCTCCTTGGAGGTTTCCATGGCGAGGGCGCTGACCCGGTCGTTTGCGAGGCTCGGGGCCGCCCTGTCGGCCGGCATGCGCGCAGCCCGGGACGCACAACTCGCGTAGGCATCGGCTGACAGACGGCGGGCCAGGGCGGTGGCATCGTCCACGCCTGATGGGTAGTGGGTCACTGTTTTCCAGGCTGTCGCCTGCCGTGTTTCGTGTCCATGGGGATGCCTACATGATGCTCGTCTCGCTCAGCCCCACCGCCGCCGGCCTATGGGATGTCCGCCGCAGCAACGTCACGCTGTTCCATGACCTGCCCCTGGCTGGGGCCATCAGGCTGGCACGCGAACTCGCGCGCGATGAACACATGCGCTGCGGGCGTGAGATTTCGGTGGAAATGCCCTGCATCGGCGGCCCGATCCGGCTGGCTCTTTATGAGCGGCGTGTGCTCGATGGGGCGGATGGTTCGTCAGCCGGAGCCGTGTTGATGTGAGAGTCTATGGAGAAATCGCCGGTCTGCTGTGGCCGCCATGCCGCACCCCCGGTGGTGCTCCCACGACGACGTCGGAATTTTTACGGGCACTGGGAGACTGTGACTTTTTCAGCCGCTCAGCCCGGCCATGGATGGCTCGGACGCAAACAGCCGCGCAAGTGGCTGTTTCGCGGAGGCACGTATGGGCACGCAGCAGATGCGCCGATGGAAAATTTCGCAGGAAGTGGAAATTTTCACGGGCGCTGGGTCGTGGCATCGGTGCTGGCCACGCGCATGGCGTCGATGTCGCAGCCACTTGCGTTTTTGCCGCCCAAGCTCCTAGCTTCATGAGCGAGGGAACGCCGTTTTCCGCACGCCGCGAGTGCGCGCGGGCGGGGCTTTGATAACCAAACTGCACAGGGTGCCTAATGATTCAAACCGTATTGATCGACGATCATGAGTTGGTTCGGACGGGGTTTCGCATGATCCTTGGGCAGCAGCCCGGCATCGCCGTCTGCGGGGAGGCGGCCACGGCGGAGGACGGGCTGCGTTTGATCCGCACGCTCAAGCCGGAAGTTGCCTTGGTGGATGTGCACATGCCTGGCATGAGTGGCCTCGAACTCACGGAGCGGGTAACCCGCGCCGAACTGCCTACGCGCATCGTGGTGGTTACAGTCGTGGACGATGGTCGTTTTCCGAAACGTTTGCTCGACGCGGGGGCCTTCGGCTACCTGACCAAGGGATGTTCCGCCGAAGAGCTGGTCACTGCCGTCAGACAGGTGGCTGCTGGACGGCGTTACCTTGCCCCGGCGGTGGCGCAGCAACTGGCGCTGGCCACGCTGGACGGCGTGGGCTCGCCATTCGATACGCTCTCCAGCCGCGAGTTGGAGGTGGCGATGATGCTGGTGCGCGGCAAACCACTGACGATGATTGGTGAGCAGCTCAACCTGAGCCCGAAGACGGTGTCGACCTACAAGCAGCGTCTGATGGAAAAGCTTCGGGTGGAGCATGTGCTTGAACTTGCCCACCTGATGACGAGCCACGGGCTGATCGATTCGCCAAGCCACATGGTGGGTCGTTGACGACTCCGCCGCGCAAGCGGACTTGCGCCAGCTAGTGGAAGGTGCAAAAAAAAAGCCGGGCGACGCCCGGCTTTCTTCGTTTTTCGATCAGCGGAGATCAACCCGCTGGCGTGTCTTCATGGTGGTCTGCCGGCGTATCAGCGGTGCCTTTCGTGCCGGTGGCATCATGCTTGGGCGATGGCGCGGGCTTGGTGGGGCCGTGTCCGAGCAGGTCGCCTTGTAGTGGGGGCGTGGTGGCCGGCGTTGACTCGACGTCTGCCACCGGCTGGTTAACGCTCTCCGTCGCGGGCTCGTATGGCTGGTGTGGCGATTCGGTGGTTGCCGGCAGGATGGTGGCTTGCGCTTGTGCCGGCTGGACATCGTCGGCTGGCGCGGCTTGCGAGGATTCGTCGATCGACACCTCAGGGGCGGTTGCCTTGGGTGGGATCGGCGGCAGTGCCGGCAGGCTGAAGGCTGTGGCAACGGCAGCCGCGAGCGGTGCTTCCGTCAGGATCACGCGCGCTGGTTCGGAGCGTTCGGCCGGTGGTGGAACCGGGCGCGAGGTTACCGGGCGCGGTGCGGCGGCTGGTGCTGGCACGGGCGTCGGCGTGGGGATGGCGATGGCTCCGTCATGGCTGTCGTCGACAGACGGCTCCGGCGTGGCGGCGGCTGGGGCTGCCACCGGCGAAGGTGTGCTGACAGTCGACGGCATGGCTGCGTCGGCATCGTTGCTCTCGTCGTCGCGATCCTCGTCGTCGAGTTCGCGCGACCCGGCGCCCGACTCGCTGCCGGCGGTGTCTTCATGGCGCCGGCGGCGACGACCGCCGCGGCGTCCTCGGCGCCGACGGGTGGCTCCATCAGCCTCGCTGGCGGCCGACTCGCCGACAGGTGACGGCAAGGTCGTTGCGGCGTCCCCGCTTGCCGTCGTTGCCGCGGCAGCGGTGCTGACGAGCGTGGTCAGGGTCAGGCTGGCCTCGTCGCGCGGCTCGCTCGCTTCCAGCTTGGGTGATGCTGCCGTGGGGGCGGCAGCGGTCTGGATTGGCGTCGCGGCCAGCTTGCGCTCGGCGTGATCGTTCTGGCCAAGCTTGCCACTGTCGGGCTTGCCGCCGTCAGACGCACCGCCGCGCGGCAGGCGTTCCGGCTTGGGCGACGGCGCATTGCCTGCCTGGGGCTGACGGTTGCTGCCCTCATTGCCGCGCTGGCGGTTGTTGCGATTGGGTTGTGCCGGGTTCGGCTTGGTCGCGGGCTGCTGGCCTGGCTCGCGGCGCGGTCGGCTGGCATTGCCACTACCTTGGGTGCCGTTGCCTTGGGTGGGGCGGGGGCGTTCGTCGCGGCGCGCCGGCTGGCGGTTGTTGCGCTCCGGCCGTTGGGATGGTTTGCCTTGCGTGTCCTCGGCCGGCTGGCTGGGGGCGGTTGTGTCGCTGCGGAACCAGCCGAATAGGCGGGCGATGATGCCGCCGGCTGGAGCCGGAGCTGGCGCGGCGGCGGGCGTTGCACGGTGATGTGTGCTTGGCGCCGCGGGGGCGGGTGCCGAGGTTTCCTCGCGAACCGGCGCTGGCGTGGCAGGCACGATGCCGCTGACAGCGGGCTGTTCGCTGCTGCCTAGGGCCTGGCCCATCTTCGGCAGCGGGGTGGCGTCGACTGCCGTGAGGCGTTCGTAGCTGGGCTTGCTGTGCTCGCCCATGTCCGCTTCCTTGATCCGCTGGATCTGGATGTGTGGGGTCTGCAGTTTTTCGTCGGCCACGATCACCACGTGCGCCTTGTGGCGCAGTTCGATCTCGACCACGCTGGCGCGCTTTTCGTTGACCAGGAAGTTGGCCACCGAGGTCGGAGCCTGCACCAGCACCTGGCCGGTGTTGTCCTTCATTGCGTGCTCTTCGATCAGGCGCAGCGTGGACAGACCCAGCGATTCCACACCGCGGATCACGCCATGACCTTCGCACCGTGGGCAGACGACCTGGGTGGCTTCGCCGAGGGAGGGGCGCAGGCGCTGACGCGACAGCTCCAGCAGGCCGAAGCGCGAGATGCGGCCCACTTGCACGCGGGCGCGATCGAAGCGCAGCGCGTCTTTGAGCTTTTCTTCCACTTCGCGCTGATGGCGCGGGCTGTCCATGTCGATGAAGTCGATCACGATCAGGCCGCCAGCGTCACGGATGCGGCACTGGCGGGCGATCTCCACCGCGGCTTCGAGGTTGGTGTTGAACGCCGTTTCCTCGATGTCCGAACCCTTGGTCGCCTTGGCCGAGTTGATGTCGATGGCGGTGAGCGCCTCGGTCTGGTCGATCACGATGGAGCCGCCCGATGGCAGCCGCACCTGGCGGTCGAACGCGCTGTCGATCTGGCTCTCGATCTGGTAGCGGGAAAACAGCGGGGTGTCGTCCTTGTACAGCTTGAGCTTGCGCAGCGAGGTGGGCATCACCTGCTGCATGAACTCGCGGGCGTCCTCGTACAGGGATTCCTCGTCGATCAGGATTTCGCCGATGTCGCTGCGCAGGTAGTCGCGCAGGGCGCGGATGAACAGCTTGGACTCCTGGTAGATCAGGAACGGCGCCTTGCGTGCGCTGGCGGCTTCGGAAATCGAGCGCCACAGGGTGAGCAGGTAGTCCAGATCCCACTGCAATTCTTCGGCATCGCGACCGAGGCCGGCGGTGCGCACGATCAGGCCCACGTCGTCGGGCACGGTGACGTGCTCCAGGGCCTCCTTCAGCGCCTGCCGATCCTCGCCCTCGATCCGGCGCGAGACGCCGCCGGCCTTCGGGTTGTTCGGCATCAGCACCATGTAGCGGCCAGCCAGCGAGATGAAGGTGGTCAGCGCGGCGCCCTTGTTGCCGCGTTCTTCCTTCTCGACCTGGACGACGACTTCCTGGCCTTCCTTCAGCAGCTCGCGGATGCTGGCCTTGTGCGGATTCAGCCCCGGCGTGAAGTATTGCTCGGCGATTTCCTTTAGCGGCAGAAAGCCATGGCGCTCGGCGCCGTATTCGACGAAGCAGGCTTCCAGCGATTGCTCGACGCGAGTGATCCGGCCTTTGTAGATGTTGGCCTTTTTCTGTTCGCGGGAGGGGATTTCGATGTCGAGATCGTAGAGGGTCTGGCCATCGACGATGGCCACGCGCAACTCTTCACGCTGAGTTGCGTTGATCAACATGCGCTTCATTGTAGTTTTCCTCGGCTCGCCGCGCGTCGCGCGCCACGGTGGCGCCGGAATGGCGGCCTGCCGTGGATCGCGCCGCTGCGGTGGAGCGGCTCATGTGACGGCGCCGTTCCCGGCGCCCGGATGTTCGGTTTGCCGCACCAGTCGCGCCCCAACCCAACGGGCTTCGGACAAACGACAGCCCGAACCGTTACGATGAAAGGGAGTCGCAACCGCTGCCCGGGGGTCAGGTCTTTGGGCAGTCGGCGCAATCCTCGCCGGCGTGACGGGCGGGGCCCCGGCCCGAATCAGTCTCGGCGGGCAGGGAATGGCGCCCCCCGAGTATCCCATTTCGACAGGTTTTTTTCAATGCAGACGGCAACTTCCCGTGACGTACCTCAGGGTGTGCGTCAGGTCGCGGTCGGCCCCGAACGGGACGGCCAACGGATCGACAATGCGCTGGCGACCCTGCTCAAAGGCGTGCCGAAAAGCATGATCTACCGCCTGCTGCGTACTGGCCAAGTACGCGTGAATGGCAAGCGGGCGAAGCCGGATACGCGGCTAAATGACGGCGATATGCTGCGAATTCCGCCGATCCGTCAGGCTGAACCCGGCGAAGTGCGTGTGGCACCCGAGGCCATGGTGGCTTCGGTGGCCGAGGCGGTGATCTTCGAGGACAAACACTTCCTGGTGATCGACAAGCCCTCGGGCATCGCCAGCCACGGTGGTAGCGGGGTGAGCCACGGCGCCATCGAGCTGCTGCGTGCGGCGCGCCCGCATGAAGCGCTGGAACTGGTGCACCGGCTGGATCGCGACACCAGCGGCGTGCTGGTGCTGTCCAAGTCCCGCGCGGGGCTGGTGGGCCTGCAGGCGGCGATCCGTGCCGGTGATGTCACCAAACAGTACCTGTGCCTGATGGTCGGTCATCCGTCCAAGGCCAAGTTCGACGTCAATGCGCCGCTGCGCAAGTTCGCCCTGCAGGGCGGCGAGCGCATGGTACGGGTGAGCGAGGATGGCAAGCCCGCGCTGACCTTCTTCCGCGAGATGGATCAATACCCCGGCGCCCGCCTGATGCAGGCCACGCTGGGCACCGGGCGCACCCATCAGATCCGCGTGCATGCCGCCCACGTCGGCCATCCGCTGGCGGGTGATCCCAAGTACGGCGACCGCGAGATGAACAAGCGTTTCCGTGAGATGGGGCTGCACCGGTTGTTCCTGCACGCAGCGCATCTCAGTTTCGAGCTGGAAGGGCGCCTGTACAGCTTTTCCGCGCCGCTGCCGGACGACCTGAAAACCTTCCTCGACGTGCTGGCGGTGAAAGGGCGGCACCTGCCGTACATTCAGGCCGCCGCCAAGGAAAGAAACGGCCGCTGAGAGTTCGTGGCATGCAAACCCGCAGTCTGGCCATGAGGAGGTCGTGAAGCGCTCTCGTCGGTGGCCGGCTCGCTCCGGACGCGTGCGGACACATCCTTCAGGAACGGGTTTGGCCAGCCGGAGGCTGGCCCGGGGAGCACGCGTCAGGAAAGCGGCGTGCCCGTGCGCCGGACGCATGGGCAGGGAGTGAGGGCTTCACGGACACGGGGCGGCTTCGCTTCAGCGGGCCAATAGTGCCTCGACCCTGGCTGCGCAGATGATGTCGTTGAGCGAGAGTCCGCCCACATCATGGGTCGACCACAAAAGTTGGCAGTGGCCGTAGCCCGCTTCGATGTCGGGGTGGTGATCTTCGTGATTGGCCATGAAGCCCACCGCGTTGATGAAACCGAGCGTGTGGCGAAAATCCGGGAAGCGAAAATCCTTGACGATGGCGCGGCCGTCCGCCGAGGGCGTCCAGCCGGGCAGGAGTGGCAGCAGCTCGGCGAGCTGATCCTTGCCCAGGGCGTGCCCTGGCCCCTTGCGCGGTTGGCAGTGCTGGTTGGCGAAATCGTGGATGTTCATGCGTGGCTCCAGAAGGCGGGCGAGGCGCGCAGGGTCGAAGCTTGGCGCGCAAAAGTCAAAGCCTGCGGCCCGGCATGAAACCGTACTAAAATGGTGCGGATTCGGCGGGCGCGGCCAGTCGCGCGCCACAACCATGGTTCGGGTGCAGCATGATCGAGATTTCCCAGAGCGCGCAGGCGCACTTCCTCCACCTGCTGGAGATGCAGCAGAGCGATGGCCTCGGCATCCGCGTGCATGTCACTGAACCGGGCACGCCGGCAGCCAATTGCGAGCTGGAGTTCTGCGAACCGGGCGAGCTGACTGGCGACGAGTGGACGATCGAGTGCGTGGGCTTCGAGTTCCACGTCGACGGCGCCAGCGCGCCGTGGCTGCAGGGTGCCAGCATCGACTTCGAACCCACCAAGACCGGCGGCCTGCTCAATATCCGTGCGCCGAAGATCAAGGGCGAGGTGCCTGGCGTGGAAGCGGGCATGATCGAGCGCGTGCGCTTCGTGATCGAGTCGGAGATCAATCCCAAGCTGGCCTCGCACAGCGGCCGCGTCACCCTGTTGGAGATCGAGGCCAACGGCGTGGTGGTGCTGCAGTTCGGTGGCGGTTGCCACGGCTGCGGCATGGTCGACGTCACGCTCAAGCAGGGCGTGGAAAAGACCTTGATGGAGATGGTGCCGGAAGTGACCGCGGTGCGCGACGCCACTGATCACAGCGACGGCAAGAAACCCTACTACAAGAAACACGAAGGGCAGTCGGCGATGGGTTGAGTCCGCGGCCGGGACTTGCGGGCAGCCTTGATCGCGCGGGTTGAATGGGCGGGCATTTGCGGCCGCACTGTCCGGACTCTTGCGATCGTCCTCGATCGCGGAGATCAAACGGGCGACCGCCCGTGGCCGCACTGCCCGAAACGGAAAGCCCGCCGGGAGGCGGGCTTTCCGTTTCGGGCGAGGCGAGGGTAGATCAGTCGCCCTGGATGTGCCCCTTCAGCGTGTCGAGCTTGGTCGGCAGGCTGGAGAAGTAGGCGGCGACGTCCTCGATGTCCTGCTCCGAGAGCGTGGCTGCCATGCCCTTCATGATCGGGTTGCTGCGTTCGCCGTTCTTGTATTCGTGCAGCACTTGCTGGATGTATTCGTTGTACTGGCCGGCGAGGCGCGGGTATTGCGGATCGACCGCGTTGCCGTCGCTGCCGTGGCAGGCGAAGCAGGCGGCGGCCTTGGTCTTGCCGTTGGCCGCATTGCCGCTGGCGAGGGTGGGCGTGGAGGCCAGCGCCAGCAGGGCGGCCAGCGTGAACAGGGAAATTGCGCGTGACATGCGTGATCCTCGATTACTTGAGCGGCGTGAGGCTGGACAGGTAGGCGGCAATGTCCTGGATGTTCTGCTCGGACAGGCTCTGCGCCTGCGCCACCATGGTCGGGAAGCTGCGCCCGCCGTTCTTGTATTCGTTCAGCGCGTTGACGAGGTACGACTCGTTCTGCCCGGCGATCCGCGGTACCGGATAGTTGGGATAGGCGTTGGTGTAGCCGGGTACGCCGTGGCAACCGGCGCAGGTGTAGACCAGCGTACGGCCTGCGGCCTTGTTTCCTTCAGCGTGTGCGCTGGCGGTGGCCAGCAAGGCGGCACTCGCCGCAAGGCCCAGCAATTGCAATCGAATCATCGAGACTTCCCCAAGTGCGGCGTGGATGCGGAATCTGTGCGGCAACCTTCGCAGTATAGACAGCACCTCACGGCATGGACAACATGCCGCACCCGATTGACCTGCGACAGGTCGCCGTGCGCGCTCCGCACTTGTCCGCCCGCGCCTGCGCGCCCGTGGAAAAACGCAGGCGCTCAGACCAGCGCGTGCAGGATGTGGATGCCCGCGGCGTACTCGCCCACGATGGTGCCCAGGCTCACCAGGAAGAAATTGAGCAGGGTGCGCGCCACGCGGTTTTTCCACCAACCGCGCCAGTGCCCGATGTCGTCGCGCAGGCTGTCGAAATCGGCCACACGAGGGCGGCGTACCCAGGCCTCGGTCATGGCGCTGACCGCACCGGAAGGGATGCCAGGTCGAAACGGCTTGATCGGTGCGGCGATGAAAGCGGCAAGGATGCTCAAGGGATGCGCGCCGGCGACAAGCGCGCCCAACGCGGAGAGACCGCCGGTATACAGCACCCAGGCGGCAAGCGCCGCGGTGCCCAGCGCGGCATTGCGATGGAAGGCCCAGGCGATGGCGCCGAACACGACCAACACCAGGCCGGCGGCGAACCACTTCGGCCAACGCGCCTTGGGCGGGGTCTGTCCCAGCTCGGCCACTACGGCGGCGGGTTCTTCCCGGCCTTCGCGCAACAACCGGCACATGCCTTTCAGATGCCCTGCGCCGATCACCACCAGGACGCGGCGCGAGTCGTCGGTCGGCAGGCGGGTGGCCTCCTCGCGCAGGCAGGCGGCCATGAAGGCGTCGCGTTCGCCGATCAGGCTCTGATAGAGCGCGGACGAGCTGCTGGCGAATTCGCCGAAGGCGCTTTCCAGCATGTCGCCCTGCTTGAGTTTTTCGATCTCGCCGGCATCGACTTCTTCGCGCTCGAACACGCTGGCGAGCAGTCCGCCGAGCAGGCCGAAGCGCTGCCAGAAACCCACGTTGCGCCAGGCGCGCTTGAGCGTGGTGCCGACCTCGCGGTCGATCAGCCACAGCGGCAGCTCGCGTTGTTCGGCGCCATCCATCGCCGCCTTCATCTCGGCGCCGGGCTGGATGCCGGACTGTTCCGCAAGGCGCTTCTGGAAGGTCGAAAGCACCAGGCTGGCCGCCACCATGCCAGCCTTGCCCTGCCGTATCACCTGGAACAGATCCATGCGCTTGAAGGCGTCGGGATCGCGCATGCCTTGCGCGCGGCTCTCGCACAGCTCCACCGCCACGGCGTCGAAGCGCTCGTGTTCCAGCAAGGCTTCGACCGCTTCCATGCTGGTGCGCGAGACATGGGCGGTGCCCAGCACCACGTATTCCACGCCGTCGCGGGTCACGCGCTCGATGGGTTGATCCGCGAGCACGGCGGGCAGGGGCGGGGCGGATTCGGGAACACTCATGCGCGGGGCGTGCCGGTCGGGGTAGTCCCCAAGCATGGGGACGCGCCCCGCGCGAAGCAAGTCCGCGGGGCGCGGTCGCCGTGCTCCATCCCCGCGATGGCCGCAGCGGGAAGGGTGGCTTGAGTCAATCGACGCGAGAGCCGGCTGCCGGCGCGTGGCCGCCAGGACGCATCGCCAGGTCTGGGCGCCATGCGCCCAGCAAGTAGCCGACACCGATGAATACGCACAGAGCCGAGCTTCCGACGACGAAGGCATTGAGCTCGCCGCAGCGTCCACAGAACCGGCTCAACGCCAACGGCGCACGAACCGCGAGTACGGGAAACCAGAGCCCACGCACCGACAGGGCCGCGCCGGTGATGGCCAGTACGGCGCGTGTCGCCGGCAAGCGGCGCAGCAAGCCAAGTGCCGAGAACGCGTAGGCGGCGAACACAGCCAGGATGCATGCGATGACGACACAGGAAACCACGGGCCGTGCCCGTCCTTCCGTTGCCATGGCCACCAGCCCCGGTGGTGCGCCGGCAAGGCGGTACCAATCGGGGCCGCCCAGCGGTATGGCCAGATGCATCAACGCGCCGACTGCGCACATCAGACCCGCGACAAACAGCCAGCATCTCGCGATTCGCGACAACGTCATCTTCAAATTCAAAGGCTCGGTGCAGCCAGCAGCGCGATCAGTCGCGGAACCGGCGCAGCAGGTCGCCATAGGCGTCGATGCGGCGGTCGCGCAGGAAGGGCCAGATGCGGCGCACGTGCTCGCTGCGCTGCATGTCGATTTCGGCGAACAGCAGTTCGCGTTGTTCGGTGCCCGCCTGGGCGAGGAATTCGCCCTGCGGCCCAGCCACGAAACTGGTGCCCCAGAACTGGATGCCGGCGCCCACGCCGGAAGGATCGGGCTCGTAGCCGGTGCGGTTGCAGGCAAGCAGCGGCAGACCGTTGGCCACCGCGTGGCCGCGCTGCACGGTCACCCAGGCTTCGCGCTGGCGGTCTTTTTCGGCCTGCGCGTCGTTCGGTTCCCAGCCAATCGCCGTGGGGTAGAGCAGCAGCTCCGCGCCGGCCAGCGCCATCAGTCGCGCGGCTTCCGGATACCACTGATCCCAGCACACCAGCACACCCAGCTTGCCCACCGAGGTCTGGATCGGCTCGAAACCGAGGTCGCCCGGCGTGAAGTAGAACTTCTCGTAGAACGCCGGATCGTCGGGAATGTGCATCTTGCGGTACTTGCCGGCGATGGCTGCGGAGCGGTCGAACACCACGGCGGTGTTGTGGTACAGCCCGGCCGCGCGCTGCTCGAACAGCGAGGCCACCACCACCAGCTTCAGCTCTTCGGCCAGCTGGCCGAGGCGCTCGGTACCGGGGCCGGGGATGCGCTCGGCGAGGTCGAACACGTCCACCGCTTCGTGCTGGCAGAAGTACGGGCCGTTGTGCAGCTCCTGCAGCAGCACCAGTTCGGCACCGGACTTGGCCGCTTCGCGCAGGCCGGCCTCGATGGCGTCGAGGTTGGCGTCGCGGCTGCCGCGGTCGGTTTCCTGCAGCAGGGCTACCTTGAGGGTTTGGCGGGTCATCGCGGGCTACTCCTGTTCACACCAGTCCGTTGGGCAACTGCATGGTGATGCAGTGCAGGCTGCCGTTTTGCCAGATCAGCGGACGGCAAGGCACCTGCACCACCTCGCGGCCCGGGTGGGCGGCCTGGATGATGCGCGCGGCCGCGTCGTCGGCTGCGTCGCCATAGGCGGGCACCAGCACGGCACCGTTGACGATCAAATAATTCGCATACGAGGCGGCGAGGCGGCGGCCTTCGTCGATGATGGGCTGGGCCCACGGCAGCGGGTGCAGCTCGTATGGACGGCCATCGGCGGTGCGCAGCGCGGCGAGTTCCTCGCCCATGCGCGCAAGCTCGGCGTGATGCTTGTCGCTGGGATCGTCGCAGGCCTGGTACACGATGCGGTCGCCCGGCGCGAAGCGGGCGAGGGTGTCGATGTGCGCGTCGGTGTCGTCGCCTTCCAGATAGCCGTGATCCAGCCACAGGATGCGCTGCGCGTGCAGGCTGTCCGTGAGGATCGCGCTCATCGCCTCGCGGCTCTGCTCCGGATGGCGCTGGTGGAGGCACTTCCAGGTGGTGAGCACGCTGCCTGCGCCGTCGCTCTCGATGCCGCCGCCTTCCAGCGCCCAGTCGATGCGTCGGTGCGCGGCCTGGCCGAACACGCCGGCGGCAACCAGCCCGGCGATCAGCGCATCATCCTGCGCGGCGCCGAACTTGCCGCCCCAACCGGTGAAGCGGAAATCGGCAAGTTGGAAGCGGCCGGTATCGTCCTTCAGCGTGATCGGACCGGAGTCGCGCAGCCAGGTGTCGTCGTAGGGCTGCTCAACGAAGCGGATGCGGGCGAGATCGGCGGCACTGCCCCGCAGCAGGGCTTCGGCATGCGCACGCACGGCGTCGTCGGCCACCACCACGATCAGGTGCTGGAAGCGGGTCGCCGCGGCGGCCAGTGCCACATAGGTGGTTTCCACCGCAGCCAGACGCTCGGCCCAGTCGGTGCCGGCGTGCGGCCAGGCGATCAGCACCGCAGCTTGCGGCTCCCATTCGGCGGGTAGGCGCCAGCGGGGTTCGGTCATGGCGGAGTCTCGTGCGGGTCAGGGCGGTGCCGGGCCGCCCATGTTAAGCGAATGCATACGACAACGCGCCCCGCGTGACCGCAGGGCGCGTGCGTATGCTGGTGTTTCAGTTGGCCGTGGCAGGGTGGGTGTTGTTGCCCGCCGGCGTGTTCAGCACCGAGTGGATCACGTGGCTGCCCTGGAAATACACGATGAAATTGGAGTATTCCCAGCGGTTGATGACCGGGTGTTTCTTGCTGTCGCCGCCGCGCGGGGCCAGCTTGCGCTGAGGTGCGCCGTAGCGCTTTTCGACCTGGGCCATGCTCATGCCGCGGGTGGGCAGGTTCATGCTCTTTTCCTGCTGCACGCGGTGGATCAGCAGGTTGTCGGCATGAGCCGGCGTCGCCATGGCCGGGCTGCCCGCGGCGAAGGCGATGGCTGCCAGCAAGGGCAGGGTGTAACGGTGCTTGAACATGATCCCCTCTCCGCAGCAGGTGCGACAGGCCGCTGTTTTAGCAGAACTTGCCCGCGCTGACCATGCGCCGGCACGCGTGCCGTGACGGAGACAACCGTTATCATGGTCGGCCGTATCGCCTTGCTGGCTTCTTCATGATCGCGTTTCGCCATTTTGCCCTGCGCCGCGGCAGCCGTTTGCTGCTCTCCGATATTGACCTGGTGATCCAGGCCGGTTGGCGGCTGGGCGTGATCGGCCGCAACGGCTGCGGCAAGTCCAGTCTGTTCGCGGCGCTGCAGGGCCAGGTCGAGGCCGACGCTGGCGACATCGATCTGCCAGCGAAGTTGCGCCTGGCCTCGGTGGCGCAGGAAACGCCGATGTTGCCCGATCCGGCCATCGACTACGTGCTGGGCGGCGACGCGGAGCTGGCCGCCGTGCTGCGCGACGAAGCCGACGCGCAGGCACGTGGCGACAGCGAGGCCATGGCGCGCGCCCATCACCGCATCGAGGAGCTGCATGGCTACGACGCCCGTGCCCGCGCCGGCCGCCTGCTGCATGGTCTGGGCTTTGCGCCGGAGACGCACGAGCGCGCGGTAAAGGAATTCTCCGGTGGCTGGCGCGTGCGCCTGAACCTGGCGCGCGCGCTGATGGCGCCGTCCGAACTGCTGCTGCTGGACGAGCCCACCAACCACCTCGACCTCGATGCCGTGCTGTGGCTGGAGGAATGGCTGCGCCGCTACCAGGGCACCTTGCTCATCATCTCGCACGACCGCGAATTTCTGGATGGCGTGATCGATCACACCCTGCATCTGGATGGCGGCGGCGCCCGGCTCTACACCGGCAACTACAGCGACTTCGAGCGTTTGCGCGCCGAGCAACTGCGCCAGCAGCAGATCGCCCACGAGCGCGAACAGGCCGAACGCGCGCACCTGCAAAGCTTCATCGATCGCTTCAAGGCCAAGGCCACCAAGGCCAAGCAGGCGCAGTCGCGCATGAAACGGCTGGAAAAAATGGTCGGCACCGAGGCGGTGCGCGCCGAGCGCGCGTTCCACTTCCAGTTCGCCCAGCCCGAACGCGTGCCCGATGCGATGGTGCAATTGGAGGATGTGGTGGCTGGTTATCTCCCTCTCCCCGCTGGGGCGAGGGGCGGAGCTGGCCAAGATGCTTCGATGGAGCCTGTGGCCAGCCCCGACCCCTCTCCGCAGCGGGGAGAGGGTGCAAACGCCGCCCTGGCGGGCGAACTTGATCGTCAAAAGGCGGTCGTCCTGGCGGATGTGCGCTTCTCCATTGAAGCCGGCCAGCGCATCGGTCTGCTCGGCCCCAACGGCGCGGGCAAGTCCACCCTGGTCAAGACCCTGGTCGGCGAACTCGCGCCGCTGGGCGGCGAGCGCAAGGCGCACAAGGACCTGAAAATCGGCTACTTCGCCCAGCACACGGTGGAAAGCCTGCAGGCCGGGCGCAGCCCCTTCGACCACCTGCAGGACAAGGCACCCGGCGTGGCGGCGCAGGTCATGCGTGATTTCCTCGGCACCTGGAACTTCGCCGGCGAGCGCGCTTTCGAGTCGGTGGACGGCTTCTCCGGCGGCGAGCGCGCGCGCCTCGCGCTGGCGCTGATCGCTTGGGACAAGCCCAACCTGCTGCTGCTGGACGAACCCACCAACCATCTCGACCTCGACATGCGCGAGGCGCTGGCCGAGGCGCTGGCCGACTTCGACGGCGCGCTGGTACTGGTGTCGCACGACCGCCACCTGCTGGGCCTGGTCTGCGACAGCTTCTGGCGCGTGGCCGATGGCGTGGTGGAGCCGTTCGACGGCGACCTGGACGACTATGCGCGCTGGCTGCGTTCGCGCGGCAGCGCGGCGAAGAAAAAAGCCAGGAACGAGGAGCGCGGCCCGGGCCATCCGCTGCCCGACGAGCGCGCGCAGGACGCGCGCGCAAGCGCCTCGCCCGAGGAGCGTCGCCGCAACGCCGCGCAGCAGCGCGAAAACGAAAAATCCTCGCGGCAGCGAGTGAAGAAGATCGAGACGCGCGTGGCGGCCATCGACGCCGAACTGATCGTGCTGGAAGCGAAGCTGGCCGACCCGGATACCTACAACGGCCCCACCGCTGGGCTGATGAAGCTCAGCCAGCAGCAGGCCGAGCTGCGCCGCGAAAAAGAAGTGCTCGAAGCCGAATGGCTGGAGCTGTACGAACGGTTGGAGGCTTGAGATGAAGCGCGAGGGCAAGCGCCCCCTTGAACTGTGGCTGCCGGCGCATGCGCATTTCGGCGCCAGCCATTCCTTGCGCTCCATGCTGGTGCAGGCCAACCGCGAAGCCGATGGTCCACGCGGCCACCTCGCAGGGCTGGCCGCCTATTTCGATGCCGATGGAGCCATGCTGCCGGCTGGCGCCCTGACCCGGCAGTGGTATGCGCATGATGCCGGCGATGCCACCTGGCTGGCCGCCGATCCGGCCTGGGTGCAGCCCGACATGAACGGCGTGCGCCTGATGGCCTGCGGCCAGTTGGGCCTGGCCATGGACGAGGCGCAGGCGTTCGCGCAGGCGGTATGGCCGGCCTTGCACGATGCCGGCCTGCAATTGGAGCTGAGCGCGCCCGACCATTGGCACCTGCGCCTGCCGCCGGATCTGCCCGTGCCCGCGCTGCCCACCCCCGAGCAGGCATTGGGCGAAGATCTCTGCCAGCACCTGCCGCAAGGTGAGCCAGGCCGCCGCTGGCGCGTGCTGCTCAACGACATCCAGGTCCTGCTGCACCAGCACCCGCTGAACACGCAGCGCCGTGCACGCGGCTTGTCGCCGGTGAACAGCCTGTGGCTGTGGGGCGCCGGCCGCCTGCCCGCGAGCGTGCGCAGCCCATTGGCTGGCGTGGTCGGCGCTGATCCGCTGCTGTGCGCGCTGGCCGAACGGGCGGGCTTGCCACGGCAGCCGCGCGTGCCGGATCAAGTCGCGCTGGCTGGTGCCGGCTGGCTGATCGACCTTGCAGACCTCGCCGCCGTCGACATCGAGCGCGACTGGTGGCCGCTGCTGGACGCGCTCGCCTGGCGGCAGCCGGTTCGCCTCGCCTTCGCCGACGGTGCGCGCTGGCTGCACCGGCCCTGGCATCGCTGGCGCGTCTGGCGCCGACCCGCGCGATGAATTTGCCCGAGCTGCGTCGCCGCGAGCCGCAAGGCGAACCCGCCGGCTGGGATGCCTCGGTGCATCCGGTCTTGCAACGCATCTACGCCGTGCGCGGCGTGTTGGGGCCGGCGCAGGTCGAGCATCGTCTCGCGCGCCTGCTGCCGCCGCAGCCGCTGGGTGGGTTGAATGAGGCCGTGGCCCTGCTGATCGAGGCAATCCGCGGCGACTGGGTGATCACCGTGGCCGGTGACTACGACTGCGATGGCGCCACCGGCGCCGCGGTGGCCGTGCGCGGCTTGCGCCTGCTCGGCGCGCGGCGGGTGAACTACGCCGTGCCCAACCGCTTCGTGCATGGCTACGGCCTCACGCCGGCCCTGGTCGATGCGCTCGATCCCCTGCCGCAGCTCATCGTCACCGTGGACAACGGCGTGGCCAGCGTGGCCGGCGTGGCGCGGGCGAAAGAGCGCGGCATGCGGGTGATCGTTACCGACCACCATTTGCCCGGCGAGCAGTTGCCTGCCGCCGATGCCATGGTGAACCCCAACCTCGTCGGCGACGGGTTCTCCAGCAAATCCCTCGCGGGCGTGGGCGTGATGTTCTATCTGCTGCTGGCGCTGCGCGGAAGGTTGCGGGAGCAGGGGGCTTTTTCGTGCGATCGCACTGAGCACGAAGGTCAAAAGGCGGGCCTCCATGCCAGCATTTCCCATAAAGGCGAGCCGGATCTCTCCAGCTTGCTCGATCTGGTGGCGCTGGGCACCGTGGCCGATCTCGTGCCGCTGGATTTCAACAACCGTGTGCTGGTGGCTTCGGGTATCAAGCGGATTCGTGCCGGCCAGGCCTGCGCCGGCATCAACGCGCTGCTGGAGTGCGCCAAGCGCAGCGCGGCCACGCTGTGCGCCAGCGACCTGGGCTTTGCGGTGGGCCCACGGCTGAATGCGGCCGGGCGGCTGGAAGACATGCACATCGGCATCGAGTGCCTGCTCACCGACGATGCGGCCACCGCGCGCCGGCTGGCCGGCGAACTCGATGCGATCAACCACGCGCGCCGTGAACTGCAAGCCGACATGGTGGCCGAAGCCGAGGCGATGACCGCCGGGCTTGCCGACATCAGCGCCGTCGGCGTGGCGCTGTACGAGCCGTCGTGGCACGCCGGCGTGGTGGGGCTGGTGGCTTCGAAACTCAAGGAGCGCCTGCATCGGCCGGTCGTGGCGTTTGCGCCAGCCAGCGAGGACGATCCCGGGCATTTGCGCGGTTCCGGCCGCTCCATTCCCGGCTTCCACCTGCGCGATGCGCTGGCCGTGGTGGACGCACGCCACCCCGGCCTGATCGAACGCTTCGGCGGGCACGCCATGGCGGCTGGACTCAGCCTGGCCACCGCTGACTACCCGCGCTTTGCCGCCGCTTTCGATGCCGTGGCGCGCGAACTGATGGCGCCCGAACACCTGCAGGCCGCGCTCTACACCGACGGCGAATTGCCGCCCGGCGCCTTCACCCTGGCCCTGGCGCATGCGTTGCGCGATGCCGGCCCCTGGGGCCAGGCCTTCCCCGAGCCGCTGTTCGACAACGTGTTCGAATGCGCCAGTTGGAAGCCCATGGGCAGCGGCCATTGGCGCCTCGACCTGCGCGATCCGCGCGACGGCACCCTGCACGATGCGGTGATGTTCAACGTGGGCCAGAGTCCACCGCCGGCAAGACTGCGCGCGGTGTACGAGTTGGTGGTCAACGACTGGCAAGGACGCGCGAGCCCACGCCTGCTGTTGCGCCGCGTTGAGCCGGCTTGATCGGGACATGCGAAAACATCACTTGCGCTGCGCCGCAACATCTGGTCTAGTCGACGCATGACCTCCTTCGTCGCCAACCCGTCCACCCGCCGCGCGCTTGCCGCGCCGGGCTTGGCCGTGGCCGGCAACAACAATAATCGCGCGAACAATAACGCCAACCGTTGGCGGGCCATCGCGTAGCTGCAAGCAACACCACCAGACACGCGACCAAGGCCCGCTCCCAGCGGGCCTTGGTTTTTTTGTGGGTTCGATTTCTGCGCGGCTCCATCCGCGCAGGGCAAAACCGGCCATCCATGGCCGACTTTCAGATAGAGAGCGATTCACTTCCCACCAGCGCGGTAAACAACCAGAGGCCTTCCGTCATGTGTTCGATCTTCGGCATGTTCGATCTTGCTCCCGGCGATGATTTCGCCGCCTTGCGCCTGCAGGCGCTGGAATGCTCGCGGCGACAGCGCCATCGCGGGCCGGACTGGAGCGGGGTGTTCGTGGACGCGGGCGCGATCCTGGTGCACGAGCGCCTGGCCATCGTCGACCCGGCCTCCGGCGCGCAGCCGCTGCGTTCGCGCGATGGCGCGCTGGCGCTGGCGGTGAATGGCGAGATCTACAACCACCGCGAGCTGCGTGAGGCAACGAGCCTTGCTGTCGCTGATGGTCGAGGCGAAAAGTCGACTGCGCAAGGATCCGGGTTGGACGGTACGCCGGCCCATAGTGGTGCCATGGGCCAAGAATCGGCCAGCCTGGAGACCGCGCAGGCGGCTTTGCAGCCCGCGCCAATCAGCGACAGCAAGGCTCGGGGCTACGACTTCACCACCGGCTCGGACTGCGAGGTCATCAACGCCTTGTACCGTTCGGGCGATGCGGCCGATTTTATCGAGCATGGCGTGGGCAAGCTCAACGGCATCTTCGCCTTCGCGCTGTGGGATGGCGCGGCCAAGCGTTACCTGATCGCTCGCGACCCCCTCGGCGTGTGCCCGCTGTACTGGGGCCACGACGCGCAGGGCCGGCTATGCGTGGCCTCGGAGATGAAGGCACTGGTGGGCTTGTGCGCCGACGTGGCGGAGTTTCCTGCCGGTCATATCTACGACAGCGCCAACGGCGAGCTGCACCAGTACTACCGGAAGCCGTGGCGCGACTACGCGGCGACCAAGGGCCATGCGCTGGCCGAGGGCGAGCTGCGCCATGCCTTCGAGCAGGCCGTGCATCGCCAGCTGATGACCGACGTGCCCTACGGCGTGCTGCTTTCGGGCGGGCTGGATTCCTCGCTGGTGGCCGCCTGCGCCGCCAAGTTCGCACGCGAGCGCATCGAGGATGGCGACCGCAGCGAAGCCTGGTGGCCGCGCCTGCATTCCTTCGCCATCGGGCTGGAAGGTTCGCCCGACCTGGCCGCCGCCAAGGTGGCAGCCGATGCGTTGGGTACCGTGCACCACGGCTTCGTCTACAGCTTTCAGGAGGGCCTGGACGCGGTGCCCGAGGTGATCCGCCACCTGGAAACCTACGACGTCACCACCATCCGCGCCGCCACGCCGATGTACCTCCTGGCCCGCCGCATCAAGGCGATGGGCGTGAAGATGGTGCTCTCCGGCGAGGGCTCGGACGAGCTCTTCGGCGGCTATCTGTACTTCCACAAGGCGCCCTCGGCCGAGGCCTTCCACGAGGAAACAGTGCGCAAGCTCGACGCGTTGCACAGCTATGACTGCCTGCGCGCGAACAAGGCGATGATGGCCTGGGGCGTGGAGGCACGGGTGCCGTTCCTCGATCTGGAATTCATCGACGTGGCGATGGGCATGGACGCTGCGCACAAGATGGCAGGGGGCGGCAAGATCGAGAAACACGTGCTGCGCGCGGCCTTCGACGGCGCGCTGCCCAAGGAAATCCTCTGGCGGCAGAAAGAGCAGTTCAGCGACGGCGTGGGCTACGGCTGGATCGATGGCCTGAAGGCGCACGCGGCGCAGGCGGTGACCGATCGCGAATTCGCCGCCGCTGCGGCACGCTTCCCGTACAACACGCCGGAAACCAGGGAAGCGTATGTCTACCGCTCGATCTTCGAGCGCCACTATCCGGGCGAAGCCTGTGCCGCCACCGTGCCAGGCGGCAAGTCCATCGCCTGCTCGTCGCCGGCGGCGATTGCCTGGGACCCGGCCTTCGCGGCGATGGCCGACCCCTCCGGCCGCGCGGTGAAAGGCGTGCACGCACAGGCGCTGGCATGATGCTGCAGCGCCGTAGCGTGACGGATTTGCTACGATACGGCGCTTTCCCACGGCATCCATCGCGATGCCCCAACGCCTGGTTCAACCATGATCGAGACCAATCCGATCCTTGCGCAGATCGCGGACCTCACGGCCCGTGTCGAGTCGCTTAGGGGGTATCTTTGACTACGCCACCAAGCGTGAGCGCCTGGAGGAAGTAAGCCGCGAGCTGGAAAGTCCCACCATCTGGGACGATCCGCCGCGCGCGCAGGAACTGGGACGCGAGCGTGCGCGCCTGGATACCGTGGTCACCGGCATCGATGAGCTCACCACCGGCCTGTCCGACGCGAAGGAGCTGGTGGAAATGGCGGCCGCCGACGGCGACGAGGAAACCGTCGCCGCGGTCACCGGGGACGTCGACAAGCTGGAAGCCCGCGTGGGCAAGCTGGAATTCCAGCGCATGTTCTCGGGCAAGATGGACGCCTGCAATGCCTTCGTGGACATCCAGGCCGGCGCCGGCGGCACCGAGGCGCAGGACTGGGCCGAAATGCTGCTGCGCATGTACCTGCGCTGGTGCGAATCGCGCGGTTGGAAGGCCGAGCTGATGGAGGCCTCCGGCGGCGAAGTGGCGGGCATCAAGTCGGCCACCTTCCGCGTGGAAGGCGACTATGCCTATGGCTGGCTGAAGACCGAGATCGGCGTGCATCGGCTGGTGCGCAAGAGCCCGTTCGATTCGGACAATCGCCGCCACACCAGTTTCACCAGCGTGTTCGTCTCGCCCGAAGTCGACGACAGCATCGAAATCGACATCAACCCGGCTGACCTCAAGACCGACGTCTACCGCTCCTCCGGCGCCGGTGGCCAGCACGTCAACAAGACCGAGTCGGCGGTGCGCATCACCCACGTGCCCACCAACACTATCGTGGCCTGCCAGACCGAACGCAGCCAGCATGCCAATCGCGACCATGCGATGAAGATGCTGAAGGCCAAGCTGTACGAACTGGAAGTGCAAAAGCGCAACGCCGAGCGCGACGCGCTGGAAGCGACCAAGTCCGACATCGGCTGGGGCAGCCAGATCCGCAACTACGTGCTCGACCAGAGCCGCATCAAGGATCTGCGCACCGGCATCGAGCGCAGCGATACGCAGAAGGTGCTGGACGGCGACCTCGACGAATTCATCGAGGCCAGCCTGAAATCGGGCCTGGACGCGGGCGCCAAGCGCATCGACGCCTGAGATCGGCCGTATCGCGGCTTCAGCCGCGATACGGGAAGCTGCGGGTATAGGTTTCTCCTGGTCTTCCACCACGAGGTCATCGACATGAGTGCCAACAAGATCTGCAGCATCCTGTTTGCCGGTGCCGTGCTGGCGGCGTTCGGCGCGAACGCGCAGAGCGCAGGCCAGGACATCAAGCAGGGCGCGAAGGACGTCGGCCACGGCGTCGCCACCGGCGCGCGCGACGTGGGCCATGCCACCAAGCATGTGGCCAAGAAGGTCGGGCATGGCGCCAAGGAGGCCGGCACCGGCATCGGCCACGGCGCGAAAAAGGCCGGCGTCGCCATCGGTCACGGCGCCAGGGACGCGGGCAAGGCCATCGGCCATGGCGCGAAGGAAGGCTGGGACGCCACCAAGGACGCGACCAAAAAAGTGTTTGGCAAGGGAAACTGATCGCTCCGGCTGTTCATCCCCTGTCCCGTTCGCCCTGAGCGTAGGCCCGCAGGGCCGCAGTCGAAGGGCCACCCCGACGGGTGCTTCGACTCCGCTTGCTATCGCAAGCTACGCTCAGCATGAACGGAGATTCTCGGTGACTCCACAACAAACCCAACATCAGCCTGCGTGAGCGCGCCGGCCACCACGGAAGCCCCATGAGCGAAGCCATCGATACCCAGCCCGTCGTCGACGAAAACAAGTTGATCGCCGAACGCCGCGAGAAACTTGCCGCGCTGCGCGCCCAGGGCATCGCCTTTCCCAACGACTTCCGCATCGATAGCTTCGCCGGCGACCTGCAGGCCGAATACGCCGACAAGGACGCGTTTCCCGCCGAGGCTATCGAGGCCTTGCAGCGCCGGGTGAAGATGGCCGGGCGCATCGTGCTCAAGCGCGTGCAGGGCAAGGTCAGCTTCGCGCAGCTGCAGGACATGAGCGGCCGCGTCCAGCTGTTCATCCATGCCGGCACGGTGGGCGAGGCCTACGAGGCGTTCAAGGGCTGGGACATGGGCGACATCGTGGGCGCCGAAGGCGTGCTGATGCGCACCAAGACCGGCGAACTGTCGATCAAGGTCGATGTGCTGCGCCTGCTCACCAAGAGCCTGCGCCCGCTGCCCGACAAGCACCACGGCATGGCCGACGTGGAGCAGCGCTATCGCCAGCGCTACGTCGACCTGATCGTCACCGAGGAAGCGCGCCGGACCTTCCAGCAGCGCTCGCGCATCATCGGCTTCATGCGCCAGTGGCTGGAGGCCGCGCCGCGCCGCTTCATGGAGGTGGAGACGCCGATGATGCACGTCATCCCCGGCGGCGCCACGGCCAAGCCCTTCATCACCCACCACAACGCGCTGGACATGGACCTCTACCTGCGCGTGGCGCCGGAGCTGTACCTGAAGCGCTTGGTGGTCGGCGGCTTCGACCGCGTCTACGAGATCAACCGCAATTTCCGCAACGAGGGCGTGTCCACCCGGCACAACCCCGAATTCACCATGCTGGAGTTGTACCAGGCCTACGCCAGCTACACCGAGATCATGGATCTCACCGAGACGGTGATCCGCGAAACGGCCAAGGCGGTGATCGGCAGCACGCAACTGGAATGGGATGGCGCGCAGATCGACGTCGGCCCGGCCTTCCGCCGCTGGACGATGGAAGACGCAGTGCTGGAGCACAATCCGGAGATCAAGCGCGAGGAGTTGCGCGACCGTGCCGCCATGGCCGCCCACGCCAGGCGCCTCGGCATCCACGTCAAGGACGGCTACGGCTGGGGCAAGCTGCTGCTGGAGATCTTCGAGAAGACGGTGGAACACACCCTGATCCAGCCCACCTTCATCACCCAGCATCCGGTGGAAGTCTCGCCGCTGGCGCGCGAAAACGACACCGACAAGGGCATCACCGACCGCTTCGAGCTGTTCGTGGGCGGCAAGGAGATCGCCAACGGCTTCTCCGAACTGAACGACCCGGAAGACCAGGCCGCGCGCTTCATGGCCCAGGTGGAAGCCAAGGATGCCGGCGACGACGAGGCGATGCACTTCGACGCCGACTACATCCGCGCACTGGAGGTGGGCCTGCCGCCCACCGGCGGCCTCGGCATCGGCATCGACCGCCTGGTGATGCTGCTCACCGGTTCGTCCTCGATCCGCGACGTGCTGCTGTTTCCGTACATGCGGCCGGAAGCCTGAGCGCCGAACGAAGCACGATGGTGAAGGCCCGCCGAGCGCGGGCCTTCGCTGTTTCGGGGACACGCCGTTCGCCGGGCCTGGCTTTCACGGTGGCCGCAGCTCACGGCGAGCCCGTCCGCCCGGGCCAGCGCCAGTCCGCGTGTTCGGGATGGTCATACCCTTCGCTGCTGGCAAAGCGCTGGCAGGCGAGGATGGTGTCCTTCATCCGCTCGCGCACGTGTGCGCCGACCACCTGCAAGGCAGGCACGTGGTCGATGGCGTCGATCACCAGGTCGAAGCGGTCGATCTGGTTGCGGATGGCCAGGTCCATCGGCGTATTGATGTTGCCCTGTTCCTTGTAGCCGCGGACGTGCACATTGCGGCTGTTGCAGCGTCGGTACAGCAGCTTGTGGATCAGCCACGGGTAGCCGTGGAAATTGAAGATTACTGGCTTGTCGCGGGTGAACAGGCTGTCGAACGCGGCATCGGACAGCCCGTGCACGTGATCGCTTTCCGGCTGCAGCCGGAACAGGTCCACTACGTTGACGAAGCGCACCTTCAACGCGGGGAAGTGCTCGCGCAGCAGAACGGTGGCGGCCAACGCCTCCTTCGTCGGCACGTCGCCGGCGCAGGCCATCACCAGGTCCGGCTCGGCGCCGTCGTCGCTGCTGGCCCAGTCCCAGATGCCGATGCCCTTGGCGCAGTGGTCGGCGGCTTCGTCGATGCCAAGGTACTGCAGGTGGCTCTGTTTGTCGGCGACGATCACGTTGATCTTGTCGGTGCTGTCCAGGCAGTGGTCGACCACCGACAGCAGGCAGTTCGCGTCCGGCGGCAGGTAGATGCGGGTGACCTGCGGGCTCTTGTTGGTGACCACGTCGAGGAAGCCGGGATCCTGGTGCGAAAAGCCGTTGTGGTCCTGCCGCCACACGGTGGAGGTAACCAGGATGTTGAGCGAGGACACGCTGGCCCGCCACGGCACTTCCAGTGCCTTCTCCAGCCACTTGGCGTGCTGGTTGAACATCGAGTCGATAACGTGGATGAAGGCCTCGTAGGAGGCGAGCAGGCCGTGCCGGCCGGACAGCAGGTAGCCCTCCAGCCAGCCCTCCAGCGTGTGTTCGGAGAGGATCTCCATCACCCGGCCGCCGCGTTGCAGGTGGGTGCCGTCGGCATCCTCCGGCAGCGTCGCGGCCATCCACGCCTTGCCGCTGGCCTGGTAGATGTCGTCCAGCCGGTTCGAGGCGGTTTCGTCGGGGCAGAAGAAGCGGAAGCGGTCGGGGTTGGCGCGCATCACGTCGCGTAGCAGGCGGCCTGTCGGCCGGGTGTTTTCCTCGGTGGCGGTGCCCGGTTCGGCGACCGCCACCGCGTACTCCCGGATGTCCGGCCGCAGCAGCGCCCGTCGCAGCAGGCCACCATTGGTCACCGGGTTGGCGCTCATGCGGCGCTGCCCGGATGGCGCCAGCGCGGCCAGCTCAGACACCAAGTGGCCGTCCGCGGTGAACAGCGTCTCGGGCCGGTAGCTGCGCAGCCACTGTTCGAGCTGGCGCAGGTGGGCGGCGTCCTTGTGCGGGTCGAGCGGAATCTGGTGGGCGCGCCAGCTGCCCTCCACGCGATGGCCGTCCACTTCTTTCGGGCCGGTCCAGCCCTTCGGGGTGCGCAGCACGATCATCGGCCACACCGGCTGGCCGTCGAAGCCGCCGTGGCGGGCGCGATGCTGGATGTCGGCGATACGGTCCAGCGCGGTTTCCAGCGCGGCGGCCAGCTCCCGGTGCACACGCTGCGGGTCGTCACCTTCGACGAAGAATGGCTCGTAGCCGTAGCCGTGCATCAGGCTGGCGAGCTGCTCGTGGGGGATGCGCGCCAGCACCGTGGGGTTGGCAATCTTGTAGCCGTTGAGGTGCAGCACCGGGAGCACCGCACCGTCGCGCGCCGGATCGAGGAACTTGTTCGAATGCCAGGCGGTGGCCAGCGGGCCGGTCTCCGCCTCGCCATCGCCGACCATGCACAGCACCAGCAGGTCGGGGTGGTCGAAGGCTGCGCCGTAGGCGTGCGCCAGGCTGTAACCGAGCTCGCCACCCTCGTGAAGCGAGCCCGGCGTCTCCGGCGTGCAGTGACTGCCCACGCCGCCGGGGAAGGAGAACTCCTTGAAGAAGCGGCGCAGCCCGTCCAGGCCCGGTCCCTTGTCCGCATACAGCTCGCCGTAGCGTCCTTCCAGCCACGCGTGGGCCAGCACCGAGGGCGCGCCATGGCCGGGGCCGGAGACGAAGATCGCGTCGAGGTCGCGCGCACGGATCAGCCGGTTCAGGTGCGTCCACACCAGGGTCTGCCCGGCATCCGAGCCCCAGTGCCCGAGCAGCCGGTGCTTGATGTGTTCCAGCCGCAGCGGCTCGTGCAGCAGCGGGTTGTCGCGCAGGTACAGCATGCCAGCGCACAGGTAGAGCGAGGCCCGCCAGTAGCGGTCGAGGCCAGCCAGTTCGTCGTCGGAGAGCCTGTCAGGGGATGGTGTGGACATAGGGGCAGCCTGCTGGCCGTGGATGATTGTCAGAGGGTGATCGCATCGCCGTTGCCGGGCATGTGCACTTCGGTGGCGGAAAGGTGCGTGGCGAAGGCCTGCATCACCTTCTTGTCGCCGTGCACCAGGATGGTCTTGTCCGGCCGGATCGCCGCGTGCCAGGCGAGCAGCTCGTCGCGGTCGGCATGTGCGGAGAAGCCGTTGATGGTGTGCAGGTGGGCCCGCACCGGAATCTCGTCGCCGAACAGGCGCACCGACCTGGCGCCGTCGATCAGGATGCGCGCCAGCGTGCCGGCTGCGGCATAGCCGACGAACACCACGCTGGAATCCTCGCGCCACAGGTTGTGGCGCAGGTGATGGCGCACGCGGCCGCCGGTGCACATGCCCGAGCCGGCCATCAGGATCGCGCCGCCGCGGATCTGGTTGAGCGCCATCGAGTCGGCGGTGTCGCGGGTGAAGCGCAGGCCGGGCAGGGCGAACGGGTCGCCGCCATGGGCAAACAGGGTGCGCTCCTTCGGGTCGTAGCACTCGGGATGGCGGCGGAAGATCTCGGTGGCGGAGATCGCCATCGGCGAATCGAGGAACACCGGCAGCGTGCGCGGCAGCCGGCCGCTCTCTACGCCGGCGCGCAGGTAGTAGAGGATTTCCTGCGCGCGCTCCAGCGCGAAGGTGGGGATCACCACATTGCCGCCGCGGGCGAAGGTGTCGGTGATCGCGGCATAGAGCTCTTCCACCGACGGCCCCAGCGGCTTGTGCAGGCGGTCGCCGTAGGTGGTTTCCATCACCACCGCGTCGGCCTGCGGCGGCGGTTGCGGATCGCGCAGGATTGGCCGGCCGCGGTTGCCGAGGTCGCCGGAGAAAACCACCGAGCGCCCGCCGTCGCCCTTCTCGACGATGCGGATGCTGGCCGAGCCGAGGATGTGCCCGGCGTCGTGGAAGGTGGCGCTCAGGCCGGGCGCCAGCTCGAGCGGTTGGCCGTAGCGGGCGACGCGACCGAAACGGTCCATCGCGTTGAGCGCGTCCAGCGTGGTGTACAGCGGACGGCCATCGCCCTTGCCGCGACGCGAGGCCTGGCGCTGGCGGCGTTCGGCGTCGGCTTCCTGCAGGCCGGCCGCGTCCAGCATCACCAGTCGCGCCAGTTCGCGCGAGGCGGTGGTGGTGATGATCTCGCCGCTGAATCCGCGGTCGACCAGCAGCGGGATGCGGCCGCAGTGGTCCAGGTGTGCGTGGGTGAGCAGCAGGATGTCGATGGCGGCCGGGTCGAAGCCGAAGTCGTCGGCGTTCTGCTCGTCCAGCTCGCGGCTGCCCTGGTACATGCCGCAGTCGATGAGGATGCGCTTGCCGGCGGCCTCCAGCAGATGGCAGGAGCCGGTGACCTCGCGATCGGCGCCGTGGAAGGAGATTTTCATGGGCGTGCCTCGGTGGCGGTGACGGGGAGCAGGGGGCTGCCGTTGCGGACATGCCAGTCGAGGATCCCCTGCCAGGTTTCTTCGGCGGTCTCGGCGTACCAGAACAGTTCGCGGTCTTCCTCGTCGATGCTGCCGGCCTCGAGCAGGTAGTCGACGTCGAACACCCGGCGCCAGTAGTCCTCGCCGACCAGCACGATCGGGATCGGTGCGCTCTTGCGGGTCTGGATCAGGGTCAGTGCGCCGAACACCTCGTCCAGCGTGCCGTAGCCGCCAGGCAGCGCGACGATGGCGGCGGCGCGCTTCATGAAGTGCAGCTTGCGCATGGCGAAGTAATGGAACTGCATGCACAGGCCGGGGGTGACGTAGGGATTCGGGTACTGCTCGCGCGGCAGCGCGATGTTCAGCCCCACCGTCGGCGCGCCGGCTTCGCTGGCGCCGCGGTTGGCCGATTCCATCGCGCCCGGCCCGCCGCCGGTGAGCACCGCCAGGCCCGGGACGTTGGCATGCCCGACCAGCCGGCCGAGCTCGCGCCCCACCTCGTAGTAGCGCGACAGCGCCTCGCGGCGCCCGGCCAGTTGCGCTGCGCGGGCCAGCGTTGCATCGCCGGGTTGCCTGCCGGCCGCTGCCTGCGCGGTGGCCAGCTCGCGCCGGGCCGTTTCCGGCTCGCGCAGACGGGTGCTGCCGTAGACCAGCACCGTGCGCTCGATGCCGTGCGCGGCCAGCACCAGCTCGGCCTTGAGATAGTCCGCCTGCAGGCGCACGCCGCGCGCCGCGTCCTGGTGCAGGAAGGCCGTGTCGCTGTCCGCCTCCCGGTAGGACGGGTGCTGCATGATCGCGCGCAGGCGCTCATCCACCCGCGGTTCCTCGGTACGCGCCTTGGGGTGCTCCCAGGGCAGTGGCGTGCGCCGCTTGCGTGGTGGGGGTGGCGGATCGTGGCGGTGATGGTTCAAACGGGGGCTCCTTGGGTCGCGGCCGGTCCGCGACCGGTTGGTCAGGTGTGGGCGGTGGAGAGCTCAAGGATCTCGTCGGTGATGTCTTCCTGGCGTACGCGCTGGAACTCGCGCGTGAGCGCGGCCTCGGTGCGCTGCAGGTTGCCGTGGGCAGCGATCATCGCCTGCATGCGTGCCTGGTTTTCCGCCGCGTAGGACAGCATCAGCGCCTCGCACAGGTCGGCATGCACGTATTCGACCGCGAGCCGCTCGAGCAGGTCGGCGGGTGGCAGGTTCATCAGCGGCGCCTGGCCATCGGCGAGCCGTGCGGGGAAGCGGCCGAAGTCGAACGGCAGCAACCAGCGTCGCTCGATGCCCTGTTCCTCGCCTTCGCCCGGGCTGCCATGGACCAGCAGCACCCGGCCCGATCCGCGCGAGGCCAGCGCCGCATCGATGGCGTCGGCGATGCGGTCGGCCAGTGCGGACACCTCGTCGGTATGGGCGACCATCGGCACGCTCCAGTCTGGCCTGCGCCCGCGGTTGCCGGCGGCCATCAGGCCGCGGTCGCCGACGACGAACAGGTGGCCATCGCCCTCGCCTGCCAGCGGCAGGGCGACATCGAGCACGCGCTCGTTGAAGCTGCCGGCGAAGCCCTGCTCGGCGCATAGCGCCACGACCAGCACGCCGTCCGGCCGCGCCGCTGGCGGCGCGATGGCCTGGCCGGCGGGCAACGTGCCGAGCACCTGGCCGATCGCCTGGCCGATGGTGTCGGCATACAGCCGGATCGCCTGCAGCTCGCGCCGGGCCTGTTGCGACCGGCTGGCGGCGATCGCCCGCATCGCGGCGATCACACTACCGAGCTGGCGGGTGGATGCCAGTCGTGCCGTGAGTTCGGCCAGGCGTCCGCTCATGCCGGCGGTTCCATGGCTGCGGTGGCTCCGGCGACCAGCCCGCGCACGAGGTCCACCAGGGCGCCGCGGGTAGTGGCATCCAGCGTGTCGCCTGGCCGGATCGGTGCACCCTGGGCCAGCCGGGCCGGCAGTTGCTGGCGCAACGCGGCGATCGCCGCCGCTGGCTGGCCATCCAGCACGCCGTCGTCCAGTGCGGCGAGCAGGGCAAGTTGTTCCACTGGCGACTGCGCGGCGAAGCGCGGCTGGGCGAGCAGGGCACGGATCGCCTGGCCACGGGCGATCTGCGCCTTGACCCGGCTGTCGCTGAGGTTGCCAAAGCGGGTGAACAGCTCCAGTTCGAGGAACTGCGAATACTGCAGTCGCAGCTTGCCGGCCACCTCGCGCAGCGCCGATGGCTGTGCCTTGCCGCCGACCCGGCTCACCGACAGGCCGACATCCACCGCGGGCCGCTGGTCGGCGGCGAACAGCGCGGTGTCGAACACGATCTGGCCGTCGGTAATCGAGATCAGGTTGGTCGGGATGTAGGCGGCCAGGTTGCCTGCCTCGGTCTGCGCAATCGGCAGCGCGGTGAGCGAACCGCCGCCTTTGGCCACCGATAGTTTGGCCGCCCGCTCCAGCATCCGTGCATGCAGGTAGAACACGTCGCCGGGATAGGCCTCGCGACCGGCCGGCTGGTGGGTGAGCAGGGCCAGCTCCCGGTGGGTGGCGGCGTGCTTGGTGAGGTCATCGATCACGATCAGCGCGTGCTGGCCGCGGTCGCGGAAGTACTCGGCGATGCTGAAGCCGGCGAACGGCGCCACCCACTGCAGCCCGGCCGAGGCCGACGCCGAGGCCACCACGAAGATGGTGCGCTCGGGCGCGCCGTGCGCGCGTACCGCCTCGATCACCTGCTGCACGGCATGCGCGCGCTGGCCGACCGAGACGTATACGCAGACCATGTCCGAGTGCTTCTGGTTGATCATCGCGTCCACCGCCAGCGAGGTCTTGCCGGTGGCGCGATCGCCGATCAGCAGCTCGCGCTGGCCGCGGCCGATCGGGAACATCGCGTCGATCACCAGCACGCCGGTGGCGACCGGCTCGCTCACCAGGTCGCGTTCGATGATCGCCGGCGCCGGGCGTTCGATCGGCAGATGGTCTTCGGCGGCCACCGGCTCGTCGCGGTCCAGCGGGCGTCCGAGCGGGTCGAGCACGCGGCCGAGCAGGCCCGGACCCACCGGCACGCGCAGCACCTCGCCGGTGCCGAGCACTTCGGAGCCGGCCTCGACGCGGCCGTCGTCGTCGAGCAGGACCGCCGCCAGGGTGTCCTCGTCCAGCGATAGTACGAAACCCATGCGGTCGTGCTGGAAGCGCAGCAGCTCGTGCAACCGCGCCTGGGCCAGGCCGGAGACGATGGCGATGCCGTCGGCGATCCGCTCGACGTGGCCCAGATCGACCGAGCGCACGCCGAGCCGGCTGCGGGCGACGACGGACCGGCTGCGGCGCAGCCAGTTGTCGGTGAGGACTTCAGGCGTGTCCGTCGGCATGGGTCAGCTCGTGCTGGAGATGGTCGAGATCGGCACGCAGGTGGTTGCTGACCACCAAGCTGGAGCTGCGCAGCTCCAGCCCGGCGATCAGGTTCGGGTCGACCGTCAGCTGCAGCGGGGAGGTGCGGCCGATGGCCTGCCGGATCGCCTGCAAGCAACGCTCGCGTTCATCTGCCTCGAGCATGCGGGGCGTGACCAGTGCGAGCGGTGTGGCGTCGTCGGCCAGTTGCTGGCGTTGCGGCTCCGGCAGCGCCCGCAGCGAGGCGACGAGATCGTCGAGAAAGCCCGCAACACGCGCCGAGGCGGGCAGGCGTCCGAGCAGCCGTGCCGCGATGTCGACCGCCAGTGCCGCGGCGCGCTGTTCGCCGGCGCGCTGCTGCGCGACGAGCTGCTTGTCCCGTTCGGCCTGCGCCTGCTGGCGCAGGGCCTCGGCCTCGGCCTGTGCGGCGGCCAGCAGGTGGGTGCGCGCGGCTTCAGCATCGGCCCGCGCGGCCTTCATCGCCGTCTCGCGCCCGGCGGCGAGCTCGGCCTGCTGCGCGGCGGCTGCTTCCCCGGCCTGGCGTGCGCGTTCGCGCTCGGCCTCGGCGTCGGCCAGCAGTTTCGCCGCCGCGTCGCGCCGTTGCGCGATCACGCGCACCACCGGGCGATACAGCACGCGCGACAGCAGCCAGATCAGGACGAGCGCATTGATCGCCTGCAGCGCCAGCGTCCAGAAGTCGATGGTCATCGGGGGTCGCCGCTTACTTGAGGAACGGGTTGGCGAACAGCAGCAGGATGCCGATCACCAGGCAGTAGATCGCCATGGTCTCGATCATCGCCAGGCCCACGAACAGCGTGCGCGAGATGGTGCCGGCCGATTCGGGCTGGCGCGCGATCGCATCCATCGCCGCCGCCACCGCGCGGCCTTCGGCGAGCGCCGGGCCGATCGCGCCGAAGCTCACCGACAGCGCGGCGGCGAAGATGCTGACAACGGGAATGAGGTCGGTCATGGCGGGTCTCTCCGATCGGAAGATGCAGGCGCGTCCGGCGCGCGGGAGGGCGGGGCGGGGTGCACGGCAGCGCCGATGAACACCATCGCCAGCACGCTGAAGATGTAGGCCTGGATGGCGCCGGTGAGCAGGTCCAGCGCCATGAACGGGATCGGCACGATCAGCCCGGCCAGCGACAGCGCGATGCCGACCACGAACACGCCGCTCATCACGTTGCCGAACAGGCGCACCATCAGCGAGAAGGTGCGGGTGACCTGCTCGACCAGGTTCAGCGGCACCATCAGCCAGCCCGGCTCGGCGAAGCTCGCCAGGTAGCCGCGCACGCCGCGGGCGCGCAGGCCGAACACGATGGTGGCGAAGAACACGATGCCGGCCAGCGCGGCGTCGGTTTCCAGGTGCGTGGTGGGTGGTTCGATCCCGGGCACCAGGCCCGACCAGTTCGCGGCCAGCACGAACAGGAAGATGCTGCCGATCAGCGCGCGGTAGGGCGCGGGATCCACCTGCATGGTGTCGTGGATCTGCGCGTCGATGGTGTCGACCAGCAACTCAAGCATTGCCTGCGTGCGTGAAGGCCGTGGCGACAGGTGTCGCGTGGCCAGCCATGCGCCGAGGACCAGCACCGTCATGATCCCCCAGCTCACCGCCACGGCCGAGCTCACCGGGATCGGGCCGAGGTGAAACAGCACGTCGGTGCGTAGTGGCGAGCCGATCATGCGTGCGGCTCCCGGGTCGGCGGCGGCACACCCGCCGCGGCGTCCGCCGCGCCACGCTCGCGCAGCAGCGCCTGTCGTGCCACCAGGAAACCCACGAAGCCGGCCAGCAGTGCCACCAGGCCGAATCGCAGCAGCGCGACCAGTAGCAGCGCGCTGATCGCCACGCGAAGCAGTTGCGAAGCCAGCGCCAGGGCGGTGCGTCCGGACGCCAGCAGGCGGACGGAGTAACGCAGCCCGGTGAAGTGGAACAGCCCGACCAGGCCGCCGTCGAGCAGGCCGACGGCGGCGGCGAACGGGAGCTCGGTGAGTGGAGGGGTCATGGCAGGTTCCTCATTGACGGTGCATCCAGCGCCAGGCGAACCACATGCCCAGCCCGGCGCCGACCGTGAGCAGGGCAGCGGCGAACGTCACGCCGGTGCGCAGCCAGCGGTCCAGCCAGTGCCCGGCCAGCAGGCCGAGCAGGATCGGGGTGACGATGGTCCAGCCCAGCACGCCGATCTGCGCAAGGCGGAGGCTGGCGGGAGTGACGGGGTTGTCGCGGTTGGCCTCGTCGCGCTGCTGCGCGCGACGGGCGGCCGTGACCGCCGGGTCGCGGTGTTCGTCGTGGTGCTTCCCGGGCGGCGGCGTGGTCATGGTTCGACATTCCGCGGCCCCGGACGCAGGTAGCGCAGCAGGGTGCGCACGGCGCGGGCGTGCAACTGCATCTGTTCGACCCGCGCACGGCGGTCGGCATCGGCCTGGTTGGCGCGTGCGGCGCGCACGGTGGTTTCGAGGGTGCCGAGCCGGTCGCCACGCACGGCACCGCGGCAGGCCACGTGGAGCTCCGTTCCTTCGCTCATCCGCAACACGCCGCCGCGCAGCGCGCAGTAGCCGTGCTCGCCGCCGGCACGCTTCCAGCGCAGCACGGTGGGCACCAGCACCGTAATCAGGTCGGCGTGGCCCGGCAGGATGCCGAAGCTGCCGCTGGCGTCCTCGCCGCGCACCGCGGTCACGTCGTCCAGGTCGAGCACGACCTGTTGCGGCGTGGCGAGTACGAGGTGCAGGCGTCCGTTCATGTTGCGGCCTTGGCTGCAGCCACGTCCTTGGCCTGCGCTTCGGCCAGCGTGCCGATCATGTACAGCGAGCTCTCCCGCCAGCCGTCGCAGTCGCCGCGCAGGATGGCCTCGCAGCCATTCAGCGTGTCGACCAGCGCCACGCTGCGGCCGGGCATACCGGTGAATGCCTCGGTCACCACGAACGGCTGGGTCAGGAAGCGTTGCAAGCGGCGCGCCCGTTCGACCAGGCGGCGGTCGTCGGCGCCGAGTTCGTCCACGCCGAGCAGGGCGATCACGTCCTGCAGCTGGCGGTAGTGTTCGATCACCCGGCGCACCTCGGTGGCGATGCGCACGTGGCGTTCGCCGAGCAGGTTGGCGTCGAGCATGATCGAGGAGGAGGCGATCGGGTCGATCGCCGGGTACATGCCCTGTGCGGCCATCTCGCGCGAGAGCACCACCATCGAGTCCACGTGCGAGGCCAGTGCGGTGACCGCCGGGTCGGTGAAGTCGTCGGCCGGCACGTAGACCGCCTCGATCGCGGTCACCGCCACGCCGTCCACCGAGACGATGCGTTCCTGCAAGGCGGCGACTTCGTCGGCCAGGGTGGGCTGGTAGCCCACGCGCGAGGGCTGCCGGCCGAGCAGGCCGGACACCTCCGAGCCGGCCTGCACGAAGCGGAAGATGTTGTCCATCAGCAGCAGCACGTTCTGCCGCCGCTCGTCGCGGAAGTGCTCGGCCATGGTCAGCGCCGTGAACGGCACCCGCCAGCGCGCGCCGGGCGGCTCGTTCATCTGGCCGTAGACCAGCACGGTGTGGTCGAGCACGCCGGAGTGGCGCATGTCCAGCAACATCTCGTGCCCCTCGCGCGAGCGCTCGCCGACGCCGGCGAACACCGAGATGCCCTGGTAGCGCTCGACCATGGCGTGGATCAGCTCCATCACCAGCACGGTCTTGCCGACGCCGGCGCCGCCGAACATCGCCGCCTTGCCACCCTGCACCAGCGGGGTGAGCAGGTCGATCACCTTCAGGCCGGTGGCGAACAGCGTGCTGGTGCCGCTCTGCGTGGCCAGCGGCGGCGGGGTGCGGTGGATCGGTCGGCGCGGCACGTCGGCGGGCAGGGCGGGGCCGTCGTCGCCGGGCTGGCCGGTCACGTCGAGCAGGCGGCCGAGCACCGCCGGGCCGACTGGCACCTGCAGCGGCTGCCCCCGGGCCTGCACGCGCAGGCCGCGGGCGATGCCCTCGGTGGATTGGAGGGCGATCGCACGCACGTCCGTCGTGGAAAGTTGCGAGGTGACCTCCACCAGCAGTGGCGTGCCGTCGTCGCGCAGCACGTGCAGGGCCTCGCCGACCGCCGGCAGCGGCGTCTGCGCGAAGCGCACGTTGAGCACCGCGCCGCGTACCGCTGTCACCTGTCCTTCGTGCATACCGGCCATGGAAGAAGCTCTCGTGCTTCAGGAGGGTGCGCAGCCACCTGCATGCCATGGCTGATGATCGCGCGGCGGGCGATGACGCGGATTGACTGGCGTCAACCTGAAACAGAGCAGCCCTCCCGCAACAGGTCGACGGTGGCGCTGGCGGCGACCCACTCCTCGTTGGTCGGCTCGACCGCCACCCGCACGCGGCTGTCCGGCGCGGAGATGACGGCCGCGTGGGCGGCGTTGGCGCCGCCGTCCAGCGCGATGCCCAGCCAGCCCAGCGCCGCGCAGACCCTCTCGCGGATCACCGCGTTGTGTTCGCCGATGCCGGCGGTGAACACCAGCAGGTCCAGCCCGCCCAGCACTGCGGCGAGCGCACCGATCTCGCGCACGATGCGTCGCACGTAGAGGGCCAGTGCCTCAGCCACCGGCGCCTCGTCCTCGCGCGGCAGCAGCTCGCGTGGATCCGGCGACACGCCGGAGACGCCCAGCAATCCGGACGCGTGATAGAGCATGTGGCCGACCTGCTCGATGCCGAGCCCGCGGATCTGCATCAGGTACAGCAGGGCACCGGGATCGAGCGCGCCGCAGCGCGTGCCCATCATCAGGCCGTCCAGCGCGGAAAAGCCCATCGTGGTGGCGACGCTGCGCAGGTCGCGCATCGCGCACAGGCTGGCGCCGTTGCCCAGGTGGGCGCAGATCGTGCGGCCGCGCGCAGCCTCGCCGTAGCGCTCGGCTAACGCCGTCGCCATGTAGGCGTAGGACAGGCCGTGGAAGCCATAGCGGCGAAGGCCTTCGTCCCACAGGGCACGCGGCAGCGGCAGCATCTGCTCGACCTTGGGCACCGTGTGGTGGAAGGCGGTGTCGAAGCAGGCCACCTGCGGCAACTCCGGGTGCAGGCCGAGCAGGGCCTCGATCGCCTCCAGCGCGAACGGCTGGTGCAGCGGCGCCAGCGGGATGTAGCTGCGCAGGTCGGCGAGCACCGCGGCGTCCACCCGCACCGGCGCGAAATACTTGCTGCCGCCGTGCACCACGCGATGCGCCACTGCGGCAAGCCGGTGGTCGCCGAGGCGCGCCTGCAGGCGTTCGCGGATATGCATCAGCGCGCCGCTGTACGGGTCGGTCGCGTCCAGCGTGAGCGTGGCGTCGGGTTCGCCGGCCGCTTCGTAACGCGGTGCCGTCCCGGTGATGCCTTCCACCTTGCCGCTCCACATCGGTCGGCGCGGCAGCGGTGACACGGTCGCATCGAACAGTGCGAACTTGATGCTGGACGAGCCGCAGTTGAGCACCAGCAACCGGTCGCCGCCGGTCTGGTTCATCGGGAAGCCACTCACAGTGGATGCGCCCGGTAGTGCTGTGCCAGCAGCAGCGCCACCGCGCAGGAGGCCATGCGCGACTCGCGCGAATCGGCGCGGCTGGTGAGCACGATCGGCACCTTCGCGCCGATCACGATGCCGGCACTGGCCGCGCCGCCGAGATATTCCAGCTGCTTGGCCAGCAGGTTGCCGCTCTCCAGGTCGGGCACCACCAGCACGTCGGCCTGGCCGGCCACCGGCGAGACGATGCCCTTGATCCGCGCGGCGGCCGCCGACACCGCGTTGTCGAACGCCAGCGGGCCGTCGAGCACGCCGCCGGTGATCTGCCCGCGGTCGGCCATCTTGCACAGCGCCGCCGCGTCCAGCGTGGCCGGCATGTGCGTGTTCACGGTTTCCACCGCGGCGAGGATCGCTACGCGCGGCTGCCCCACCCCGATCACCTTGGCCAGGTCGATGGCGTTGCGGATGATGTCGGCCTTCTCCTCCAGCGTCGGCGCGATGTTGATTGCCGCGTCAGTGATGATGAACGGCCGCGGATAGGCTGGCGTCTGCATCACGAAGCAGTGGCTGATCCGGCGCTTGGTGCGCAGCCCGCTGCCGGCGGTGACGACTGCGCCCATCAGCTCGTCGGTGTGCAGGCTGCCTTTCATCAGTGCGTCGACCGCTCCGGTGGCGGCCAGTTCCACCGCACGGGCGGCGGCGGCGTGGCTGTGCGGCACGTCCTCGATGGCGATGCCGGTCAGGTCGAAGCCGGCCGCGGCCGCCACTGCCTCGATCCGTTCGCGTGGGGCTACCAGCACCGGTTCGATCAGCCCCGCGCGACGGGCGTCGAGGGCGCCGCCGAGGCTGGACTCATCGCAGGGATGTACCACTGCCACGCGGATCGCGCCGAACGGGCGCACGTAGTCGAGCAGGCGCTGCACGCCGTTCGTACCGCCGGTGAGGCGTACTTCCGGCAGGGTGGCACGCGGCCGCACGATGCGCTCGGTGGGCGCCAGCACCTCGGCTTCGCCCTCGATCGCACACTGGCCGGCCTGGTCGGTGCAGCGGCAGTCGAGCACCAGGCGCTTATGTGTCTCGTCCTTCGAGCGCACGGTAACCCGGATGCTCAGCGTGTCGCCGATGCGCACCGGGGCGAGGAACTTCAGTGTCTGCGACAGGTAGATCGTGCCAGGGCCGGGCAGGCGGGTGCCGAGCACGGCCGAGATCAGCGCCGCGCCCCACATGCCGTGGGCGATCACGCCGTGGAAGCGGGTGGAGGCGGCGAAGTCCGGGTCCAGGTGCTGCGGGTTCAGGTCGCCGGACATCACGGCGAACAACTGGATGTCCGCGGCGGTGAGCGTGCGGACGATCGCCGCGCTGTCGCCCACCGCGATCTCGTCGAAGGTGCGGTTGCGGATGTAGTGGATATCGTCTACGTCGCCGGGCGCGCCGGCGGGGACGGCAGGGGTATCTGGCATGCACGCGCTCCTTGGGTTTGTGGAGGGGAATCAGCCCATGTGCTGGCCGCCGTTCATCGCCAGGTTCGCCCCGGTCATGAACGCGGCCGCGTCGCTGCAGACGAAGGCCACCAGCGCGGCGACCTCGTCGGTGCGGCCCAGCCGCCCCATCGGAATCTGCGACAGCACCTTGGTCCGGAGCACTTCCTCGGGCACCGCCATCACCATGCGCGTCTGCAGGTAGCCCGGCGACACCGTGTTGACGGTGACGCCCTTGGTCGCCAGCTCCAGCGCCAGCGACTTGGTGAAGCCGTGCATGCCGGCCTTGGACGCCGCGTAGTTGGTCTGGCCGAACGCGCCCTTGGAGCCGTTGACCGAGGCGATGTTGACGATGCGTCCCCAGCCGCCGTCGAGCATGCCTTCGACGAAGACCTTGGTCACGTTGAACAGCGAATCGAGGTTGGTGCACATCACCGTGTCCCAGTCCACCTTCTGCATCTTGCGGAAGCTGGCGTCGCGGGTGATGCCGGCATTGTTGACCAGGATGTCCACCGCGTGGCCGTCGGCGCGGATGCGCTCGGCGCAGGCCGCGCAGGAAGCGGCATCGGTCACGTCCATGGCGTAGGTCAGGTAATTGCGGCCCTGGGCGGCGTGCTCGGCCAGCCAGGCATGGACGTTGCCGTGGCCGGGCGAGTGCGTGACGATCACCCGGCTGCCGGCATCGTGCAAGGCCTGGGCGATCGCCTCGCCCAGGCAGCCCATGCCGCCGGTGACGACGGCGGTGTGGTCAGTGGGCATCGTTCTTGCCCTTGCCGGCATTCTTCGCACCGCTGTTGGCCTGGGCCGGCGTGAACATCGCCATCATCGCGCCGAAATCGGGCATCGCGTCCTTCATCGGTACGCCCATCGGCAGCGACTTGCCGGCATCGCTGAAGGCCTGGGTGAGCGATTTCTGCCAGTCCCCCAGTGCATGCTGGATGCCGGCGACGAAGCGGGTCTGTTCGGCGATCGCGGTCTCGGTGCAGGCCTGCGCGTCGCCGACGCGCTTCTGCATGCGTCGCCAGGCGGTGCTGCCGGGCAGGTTGGAGAGGTCCTTCCAGTCGCTGGCGCGGGACAGCTCCTCCAGTTCCTTGCGGGTTTCCTCCACGTCGTCGCCCAGCGTCTTGTCGCCGATGTCGGCCCATTGCTGGCGGGCTTCCTGCAGCAGCAGTCCCATGTTCAGCCACAACTGGATGTTGGCCTTGTACAGCGCCATCGGAAGGTTGGTATCGATGCTCATGATCGTCTCCTTAGCTTCGCTTGCGGTGTTGGGCGTGAGGCCGGTATCCATCGGGTGGTCATGGCGGGCGATACCGGCCGTCGTCCGCTAGGTTGGTCGCGTTCCGTGACAATCCGTGCGGGCGCGTGCGTGGTGGTAGGGGCAGGGCGGCGTGTTTGTTCCCCCGCGTCCAGCGGGTGTGGCCGTTTGCCCCGGTCCAGCTCAGGTCTCCTTCACGTAGTGGCCGGGCGCTGCGGCAACCGGGCGGTAGCCGGCCTGGGCGTTGCCCATCGGTGGCGGCTCGCCCGGTTCACCCGAACGTTCGCCCAGCCACTGCAGCCAGGCCGGCCACCAGGAGCCATCGCGGGTCGGTGCCTGCTGTAGCCAGTCGTCGGGGCCGATATACGCCGTGCCCTCCCGGCGGTGCAGCAGCTGGTAGCTGCGGTGCGGGTGTCCCGGTTCACTGACGATGCCGGCGTTGTGCCCGCCACTGGTCAGCACGAAGGTGAGGTCGGTCACGGTGAGGTAGTGCAGCTTGTAGACCGAGCGCCAGGGCGCGACGTGGTCGGTCTGCGTGCCGACCACGAACACCGGCAGGGTGATGTCGCTCAGTGCGACCGGCCGGCCGTCCACCGGAAAGCGGCCCTCGGCCAGGTCGTTGTGCAGGAACAGCCGGCGCAGGTACTCCGAATGCATGCGGGCGGGCATGCGGGTGGCGTCGGCGTTCCAGGCCATCAGGTCGTTCATCGGCGGGCGCGTGCCCATCAGGTACTCGCCGACCATGCGCGACCACCACAGGTCGTAGGAGCGCAGCATCTGGAATGCGCCGACCATCTGCTGGGCGGTGAGGTAACCGGCCTGGGACATCTGCGCTTCGAGCAGGGAGACTTCGCTTTCGTCGATGAACAGGCCCAGCTCGCCCGGCTCGGTGAAATCGGTCTGCGCGGCGAACAGGGTCAGCGAGGCGAGCCGGCGATCGCCGTCGCGGGCCATCGCCGCCGCGGCGATGGCGAGCAGGGTGCCACCGAGGCAGTAGCCGACGGCGTGCACGCCGTGCTCCGGAACGATCGCCCGCACCGCGTCCAGTGCGGCCCGCACGCCCAGGTCGAGGTAATCCTGCATGCCGAGATCGCGGTCGTCGGCACCGGGGTTCTTCCACGACAGGCAGAACACCGTGTGTCCCTGGTCCACCAGGTGCCGGATCAACGAGTTGTGCGGCGAAAGATCGAGGATGTAGTACTTCATGATCCACGCCGGCACGATCAGTACCGGCTCGGGCCGCACGGTGTCGGTGGTTGGCGCGTACTGGATCAGCTCCGCCAGCCGGTTGCGCATGATCACCTTGCCCGGGGTCACCGCCAGGTTGCGGCCGACGGCGTAGTCCTCGGTGCCGGCCGGTGGCGCGCCGATCGCCAGTCGACCCAGGTCGTCCAGTGCGTTGAGCCAGCCATGCCAGAGATTGGTGCCAGCCTGCTCGACGGTCTGCTTCAGTACCACCGGGTTGGTCGCCAGCTGGTTGCCGGGCGACCACATGTCCAGCCATTGCCGCGCCACGAAGCCAGCGACCTCGGCATGGTGCTTCTCGACGCCTTCGACGCCGTGGGTGGCCTCTTCCCACCAGCGCTCGGCCATCAGGAATGCCTGCTGCAGCACGTTGAACGGCCAGCGGCCCCATTCGGGCTCGCGGAAGCGGTGGTCGCCGGGACGCGGCGTGACGCAGTTGCCGTTGGTGTTGGCGGTGGCGTCGGGCAGGGCACAGCGAGTGGCGTAATCCGCCAGTGCCTGCCATTGCCGCAGCCCCAGATGCATCAGCGCCAGCCGCTTGCCGGGCGCGGCGGCCAAGTGCATCGCCCAGTCGCTCCAGGCCAGTTCCAGCGAGGCGGGAGAGATCGAGGCGATCCAGCGCGCCAGCGCGGCGCGGAACAGCCGGTCGGTTCGCTCGGCGGCATCGGGTCGCGGCGTGCTGGGTGCGATGTCCTTCATTGGAAGATCCCGGGGGCGGGGTTGGATCGCTATCGGCATGCCGGCTTCGCAGGCCGGCATGGGAGTCAGGATGCGCCGCAACATCGCGGCATACTTTGACGGTCGTCAATCAGTAACCTGAATGGTTTCGCGCTGCAGCATCTGGCCTGCGGCGGCAGCGGCTGCAGTAAAATGCTGCTTTGCCCCAGTCAGGAAATACCTATGTGGTTTGCCGTCCATGCCAAGGATCATCCCGATTCCCTCGCCAAGCGCATGGCCGCGCGCGCTGAACACTTGGCTCGCCTGCGTGGGCTGCAGACCGAAGGACGTTTGCTGCTGGCTGGCCCGTTTCCGGCGATCGCCTCGGACGATCCGGGCCCGGCTGGCTTCACCGGCAGCCTGATCATCGCCGAGTTCGCCAGTCAGGCCGATGCCGAGGCCTGGGCTGCGGCCGACCCCTACGTGGCGGCCGGTGTTTACGCCCACGTTGAGGTCAAGCCGTTTCGCAAGACCCTGCCGTGACGACGGTAATGCTCGAGCAGATCCGCGCGCGGCTGACCGCGAAGCTGGCGCCGACGGAGCTGGAGGTGCTGGACGAGGGCCACCGGCATGCCGGCCATGCCAACGAGGGAAAGGGGCATTTCCATGTTCGCATCGTCAGCGCCGCGTTCGCCGGGGTGCTGCCGATCAAACGTCACCGTATGGTATACGCCGCGCTGGACGGGCTGATGGACAACGGGGTTCATGCCCTGTCGATCGATGCAAGTGTGCCAAGCTCGTAAGATCAGTATCTTGCAGCAACTTTTTGACAAAGTTCGTGCTGACGCAACGGATTGCGGCAGCGCCTGCCGTTTGGCACAGTGCCCCGCTGCCCCCGCGCCTGCGTGGGCGCTCCAAGGAATATCGACCCGCCGATGCGCCTGACCACTATCAAACTCGCCGGCTTCAAGTCCTTCGTCGACCCGACCACCCTGCACCTGCCGGCCAACATGACCGGCGTGGTGGGGCCGAACGGTTGTGGCAAGTCCAACATCATCGACGCGATCCGCTGGGTGATGGGCGAGAGCGCGGCCAGCCGTCTGCGCGGCGACTCGCTCACCGACGTGATCTTCTCCGGCTCCACCTCGCGCAAGCCGGTGGGGCAGGCCACGGTGGAGCTGATCTTCGACAACGCCGATGGCACGGCGCAGGGCGAGTACGGCCAGTACGCCGAGATTTCGGTGAAGCGTCAGGTGACGCGCGACGGGCAATCCGCGTATTACTTGAACGGCGCGCGTTGTCGCCGGCGCGACATCACCGACCTGTTCCTCGGCACTGGCCTCGGCCCGCGCAGCTACTCGATCATCGAGCAGGGCATGATCTCGCAGATCATCGAGGCGCATCCCGAGGAACTGCGCACGCACCTGGAGGAAGCCGCCGGCATCTCCAAGTACAAGGAGCGTCGCAAGGAGACCGAGAGCCGCATCAAGTCCACCCGCGAGAACCTCGACCGCGTGAAAGACGTGCGCGACGAGGTGGACAAGCAGCTCGAACACCTCAATCGCCAGGCCCGCGCCGCCGAGCGCTGGAAGGCCTACAAGGAAGAGGAAACCCGCAAGCAGGCCGAGCTGCGCGCGCTGGAATACCGCGCGCTGAAGGGCCAGCACGACGGCGAGGGCGCGGGCCTGTCCGCCGCCGAGATCGAGATCGAGAAGCAGTTGGCCGGCCAGCGCGAGATCGAAGCGCAGATCGAGGCCATGCGCGAGCGCCACGTGGAATCCAGCGAGCACCTGAACGCGGTGCAGGCCGAGGTCTACAAGGTCGGCGCCGAGATCGCCCGCGTCGAGCAGCAGGTACGCCACAACCGCGAAACCGCCGAGCGCCTGCAGCGTGCGCAGGGCGAGGCCGAGCGCGAGCATGCCGAACTGGCCGAGCACATCGCCGGCGATCGCGCCCAGGTCGAAACGCTGCGCCTGGCGCTGGCCGAAGGCGAGCCGAAACTCGAAGCGCTGCAGCAGATGCAGGACGACACCGCCGAAGCCCAGCGCAGCGCCGAGACGAAACTCGCCGACTGGCAGCAGCGCTGGGACACGCACACCCGCACCGCCGGCGAGTCCAACCGCGCCGCCGAAGTGGAGCGCACCAAGCTCAATTACCTGGATCGCCAGGCCATCGACCTTTCCCGGCGCCGTGAGGCGCTGGAAGCCGAGCAGAAGGCCACCGACCTCGTCGCGCTGGAAGCTTCCGCCGAGCAGATGCAGCTGGAGCACGACACCCAGCGCGAGAAGGTGGAGTCACTGGGCGGTCTGCTCGACCAGCACAAGGCTACCCACGAAAAGGTGCTGGACGAGGAACGCCAACTGCAGGGCGCGCTGAACGAAGCGCGCTCGCAGCTGCAAACCGCGCGCGGCCGGCAGTCCTCGCTGGAAGCCCTGCAGCATGCCGCGCTGGGCCAGGAGGAAAACGCCGCCAGCGCGTGGCTGGCACGGTTGGGGCTGGACAAGTCGCGCCGCCTCGGCGAGGCGCTGCAGGTGGAGGCGGGCTGGGAAACCGCGGTGGAAACCGTGCTGGCCGGCTTCATCGATGGTGTGCTGGTGGATGGCGTGGACGCGCTCGGCGATGAACTGGCCACGCTGGAAAGCGCCGACGTCGCCTTGCTGGACGCCGCCGCTGGCGCGTTGGACGCCGCCGGCACGCTGGCCGCACTGGTGCGCGGCCCGGCCGCCGCGCTGCACCTGCTGGCGCGGGTGCGCACCGCCGAATCGCTGGGCGAGGCGCGTCAGCGCGTGGGCCAACTGGCCGAAGGCCAGTCCCTCATCACCCGCCATGGCGAGTGGCTGGGCCAGGGTTGGGCGCGTGTGTGCCGCGCGCAGGGCAACCAGGTCGGCGTGCTGGCGCGCGAGCGCGAGCTGCGCACGCTCGCCGATCAGGTGGCCATGCTGGAAGCGCGCATCGAGACATGCACCGGCGAGCTGGAAGACCTGCGCACGCGCAAGTTCGAAACCGAGCGCGCCCGCGACGACACCCAGCGCGAGCTGTACAACGCGCACCGCCGCGCCTCCGAGTTGGCCGGTCAGCTGCAGAGCCATCGCGGCAAGCTGGAAACGGCGCGTGCGCGCGGCGAGAAAGTGGCCGGCGAACTGGCCGCGTTGATCGAGCAGCTCGACGAATTGCAGGGGCAGACCCGCGAGGCGCGCGCGCGGCTGGACGAATCGGTCGGCCATATGGGCGATCTGGAAGACCAGCGCCGCGAGCTGGAAAACGAGCGCCGCGCCCTGCTGGAATCTCGCGAGGAAGCGCGCATGAACGCGCGCGAGGCGGCCGAGCAGTCGCATGCCCTGGCGTTGTCGCTGGAATCCAGGCGCTCCTCGCTGGCTTCGCTGGAGCAATCCCTGGCGCGCATGGAACATCAGCTGCGCCAGATCGATGCGCGCCGCAGCGAAGTGGCCGAGCAGCTCGCCGCCGGCTCCGATCCCATCGCGGAACTCGAAACCGAACGACAGGCCTATCTCGACCAGCGCCTCTTGGTGGACAGGCAACTGGTGGAGGCCCGCCGTGCGCTGGAGGAATGCGATATCGCCTTCCGCCAGCTGGAGCAGCGCCGCCACCTGGCCGAACAAGGCCTGGCCAGCCTGCGCGAAAGCCTCTCCGAGAAGCGCCTCGCCGCGCAGGCGCTGCAACTGCGCGCGGATCAGCTGGCCGCGGCCATCGCCGACTCCGGGCTGGAACTGGATGCCCTGCTGGCGGAACTGGCCGAAGATGTCGATGCGGCGCAGTGGAAGCAGCAGCTCGTCGAGCTGGCCGGCAAGATCGCGCGGCTGGAACCGGTGAACCTCGCCGCGATCCAGGAACACGCCGAGCAGAGCGAGCGCAAGACCTACCTCGACAACCAGCTCGCCGACCTCACCAATGCCATGGAAACCCTGGAAGGCGCGATCAAGAAAATCGACCGCGAGACGCGCGCGCGCTTCAAGGAAACCTTCGACAAGGTCAACGCCGGCATCCAGGAGCTGTTCCCGCGCCTGTTCGGCGGCGGCCACGCCTACCTCGAACTCACCGGCGACGACCTGCTCGACACCGGCGTGGCGATCATGGCGCGCCCGCCCGGCAAACGGCCGTCCAATATCTCGCTGCTCTCCGGCGGCGAGAAGGCGCTCACTGCGGTGGCGCTGGTGTTTTCCATCTTCAACCTCAACCCCGCGCCGTTCTGCCTGCTCGACGAGGTCGACGCGCCGCTGGACGAAGCCAACGTGGGCCGCTTCTCGGCGATGGTGCGCGAGATGAGCGAGCGCGTGCAGTTCATCTTCATCAGCCACAACAAGGCGACCATGGAGGCCGCCAGCCAACTGTGCGGCGTGACCATGCGCGAGCCCGGCGTGTCGCGCCTGGTGCAGGTGGATCTCGCCGAAGCGGCTAAACTGGCGGGCACGGCCTGAGTGTGACTCACGGCACGAATCTGGAATGTCGGTTCGCCGCCCGCGGGCGCGCGAACGCCACGAGGAACCGAACATGATGTTGCAACCCGCGCTTGCCCTGGCCTGGAACCCCGCCGTAGGCATACCGCTTTTCATCGTCGGCGCGATCGTGCTGGCGTTCATCTGGCTGTTTGGCGAGCCGAAGAAATCGCAGCAGGGCCGGCGGCGGCAGGAGGCCGGGCGCGGCGGACATGCTGCTGGCGGCCACCGCTTCGAGCCCACGCTGGGCCCGGGCGATGACGACAAGGACGCAGCGCTCTCCTTCAGCGCGCGCGACGATTTCAAGCTCGGCGAGGAACCCGTCGCGCCGGCGCAAGGCGAGCTGGACGTGGGTTTCCGCGAGGAGCTGGAGCGCCTCGGCGCCACCTTGTCCGGCGAACGCCAGGCGCCGACCACGCGCCAGAAACTGGCCGGCCAGGCAGCGGCCATCGTCGATGCCTTGCGTTCGCCGCGCCAGCCCACTGCCGACGAACGGCCCGCGCCGCCACCGGCCGCAGCCGCGCCGGTGGCTACCCCGTCGGCCAGTCCGCGCCTGCCGCTGCGTTCCGACCTGGGCCGCCGCCCGGCCCAGATCGCGGTGGAGCGCATCGTCACCCTGTTCGTGGTGGCGCGCGAAGGTGCCGGCTTCCAGGGTGCCGACCTGATCGTGGCTGCCGAAAAAGCCGGGCTGGAATTCGGCGACATGGGCATCTACCACCGCCTGCTCGACGGCAAGCGCGAACTGGGGCCGGTGTTCAGCGTGGCCAACATGCTCAAGCCCGGCAGCTTCGACCTGGGGCGGCTCGACAGCTTGCACACGCCCGGCCTCAGCTTCTTCATGACACTGCCGGCGCCGTTGTCTGCACTGGATGCCTGGGAAGCCATGCTGCCCACCGCCCAGCGCATGGCCGAACTGCTCGGCGGCCAGGTGCTGGACGAGGAGCGCAACGCCTTGGGCCGCCAGCGCATCGCCCACATCCGCGACGAGCTGCGCGGTTGGGATCGCGACCACGAGGGCGAGGAAATCCACTTCGGGCGCTGAAAGCCGGCGGCCGGGAACGCCGTGGCGGTATTGCGCATCTCATAGGCAGACAGGGCGATTGGCCAGCGTGGCCGCTCGCCCGGGATGCCGGAGGGTGCGATGGCGAGGCCGAAGACAGCACTGGTGTTCAGCGGGGGCGGCAGCCTCGGCGCGGTACAGGTGGGCATGCTGCAGGCGCTCAGTCGCGCGGGCGTCTTGGCGGACATGGTGATCGGTGCCTCGGTGGGCGCCCTGAACGGCGCCTTCTACGCCGCCGACCCCACGCCCGAGGGCGTGCAGCGGCTGACCGCGGTGTGGCACGGCCTGCACCGGCGCGACGTGTTCCCGCTCACCCTGCGTGCCGGCATCAAGGCGCTGCTGTGGCAGCGTGACCACCTGGTCGAACCAACGCGCCTGCTCGCCATCGTGCGCCGCTCGCTTGGCATCCGGCGCATCGAGGAGGCGCCGCTGCCGCTGCACATCGTCGCCACCGACGTGCTCAGCGGCGAGGCCGTGCTGCTTTCCCGGGGCGAGCTGGATACGGCGCTCCTGGCCAGCGCCGCGATCCCGGTGGTGTTTCCGCCGGTGGTGGTCGACGGCCGCTGCCTGGTCGACGGCGGGGTGGCCAGCAACACGCCCATCGCCAGCGCCGTGGCGCTGGGCGCCGAACGCATCCTGGTGTTGCCCACCGGCATGAGCTGCGCACTGCGCGAGGTGCCGCGCAACATGGCGGCGCTGGCGCTGCACGTGATGGGCCTGCAGAACATGCGCCAGCTCGACCGCGACGTGGAGCGCCACGCGAACGACGCCGACATCGTGATCGTGCCGCCGTTGTGCCCGCTCGCGGTGTCGGTCTTCGATTTCTCACACACCGCCGGGTTGATCGAGCGTGCCGCCGCGCAGACGCGCGACTGGCTGGCGGCCGGGGGGCTGACCAGCAGCGGCCCCCTGCACGTGCCTCTGGCACACCACGACCGCCACGTCCGGCCAACCCTGGTGCCATTGCCTTGAAGGACGCCCCCATGCTTGCCCACGCCCCGCTTGCCCACGCCGCCCTGGTCGCCGTCGAACCCGAACACGGCAAGGCGCCGTCACCCGTATCCGAGCGCGTCCGCCGGCGACTCATCGATGCCGGCCGGCGCTTCCATGCCAACGACAACATCGCTGAGTTCCTCGCCGAGGGCGAACTGGACGAACTGCGCGGCGAGGTGGCCGACCGCCTGCAGGGCGTGCTGCGCGCGCTGGTGATCGACACCGCCCACGACCACAACACCGCCGACACCGCCAGGCGTGTGGCGAAGATGTTCGTCGACGAGGTGTTCCGCGGCCGTTACCAGCACGCGCCCGCGGTCACCACCTTTCCCAACGCGACGAAACTCGACGAGCTGATGGTGGTGGGCCCGGTCACGGTGCGCAGCGCCTGCTCGCACCACCTGTGCCCGATCACCGGGCGGGTGTGGATCGGCGTGCTGCCGCATGCCGACTCGGCGCTGATCGGCCTGTCCAAGTACGCACGCCTGTGCGACTGGGTGATGAGCCGGCCGCAGATCCAGGAGGAGGCGGTGGCGATGCTGGCCGACGAGCTGGAGCGACGGGTGCAGCCCGACGGCCTGGCCATCCTGATGGAAGCCACCCACTTCTGCATGCACTGGCGCGGCGTGAAGGATGACGGCGCCTTGATGCGCAGCACCGCGATGCGCGGCGCCTTCGCTCACGACGCCGGCCTGCGCCGGGAGTTCCTCGCGCTCGTGGGCAAGGGGACGGCGTGAACGTGCTTGCCCGGCCAGCCGACAAGCGCCACCCATGGTGGCAAGATGTCAGCGGGCCGATGCCATCGGCCAGCGGAGAGCGGCATGCAGCACGCGGCAACGAGGGCGCCATCGCCCATCGACGGAAACACGCCGGATACCGAGCTGGCGCAGCGCGCCGCCGCGGGCGAAGCGGCCGCGTTCGAGGCGATCATGCGGCGGCACAACCGGCGGCTGTTCCGTACCGCGCGCAGCATCCTGAAATCCGACGCCGACGCCGAGGACGCCCTGCAGGACGCCTACCTGCACGCCTGGCGCGCGCTGGGCGGCTTCCGCGCCGAGGCAAGGCTGTCCACCTGGCTGGTGCGCATCGTGGTCAACGAGGCGCTGGCGCGCCTGCGCCGCAAGCCGCCGCCCCTGGTTTCGCTGGATGACGCCATGGCCATGCCCGAGAACCCACGCGAAAACCCGTTCGCCGACGAGGCCGCCGCCGCGCCTGACAGCCTCGCCCTGCGCACCCAGTTGCGCCAGCTGATGGAGGCGCGCATCGACCAACTGCCCGCTGCGTTCCGCAGCGTGTTCATGCTGCGCGCAGTGGAGGAAATGAGCGTGGAGGAGGTGGCGCAGGCGCTGGCCATTCCCGCGGCCACCGTGCGCACGCGCTACTTTCGCGCCCGCCAGCTGATGCGCGAAAGCCTGGCCGGCGAATTCGGCGCGGCGCTGGGCGAGGCCTTCGCCTTCGACGGCGCGCGTTGCGACCGCATCGTGGCCGGCGTCCTGGCGCGTGGCCGCGGCGAAGGGTTGGCGGGGCCGTTGTAGGAAACCGTGAAAACCGCCGGTCTGGCGCTTCGTCAGGACGCCGGGCACGACGGTGGCTGGTCGCGGGCGGTACGCCGCTGTATCGCGGACGACGCGCGGCGTCCGGAGGCTCCCCGCGTGGCTGCGGCAAGCCACCGCACGAAGGTCTTGCCATGGGTCAAGCGCCAGCGCGGGGCGCCGGTCTAGCATCCTCGCACCCCTCCACCGGATGCTACCGATGACGATGCGATTCACCGCACTGCTGGCCGGCGCACTGGCCACGCTGGTTCCTGTCGCCGCGCTGGCCCAGCACAATCATGCCACCCACGAGGCGCAGGGCGCCGCGCTGGCGCCGCCACCGGCACAGCCGTGGGCGGCCGATGCCACGCTCAGCGGCGACATGGGCCAGATCCACACCGCGCTGGAGCAGTTGCGCCATTACGAGATGGGCCACATGGACGCCACGCTGGCCAAGGATCGGGTCGATGCCATCCAGGGCGCGGCGGCCGACATCTTCGCCAAGTGCACCCTGACGCCGGAGAAGGATGCCGTGTTGCACGGCATGCTGGTGCCGCTGCTGGCGGCGGCACAGAAGTTCCAGGCCAATCCGCAGGACGTCGCCCAGCTCGCCGCCATGCGCGCGGCGGTGGCGGCCTATCCGCATTATTTCGCTGCACCGGATTGGACGGCCGAAGCGCCGCACGGGCACTGATCCGCTGACCCGGATCAAGGCCCGCCATGCGGCGGCGGTTCACGATGCCGGCATCCACGCGGCGGGCGCCACACGCATGACCGACTACATCCAGGCTTGGCAATGCATCGGCTGCGGCCGCATCGAGGCACCGCAGCCCTGCATCGGCGTATGCAAGGACCGCAAGGTGTATTTCATCGGCCGCGACGAACACGAACACGCGCTGGCCGTCGCGGCCGGCTTGCGCGACACGCTGGCCCAGGTGCAGGCCAACCTGCAGCGCTTCGCGCTGGCCAAGCCCAACGCCGGCCAATGGGAGCGTTCGTGGGCGGCGCTGCAGGGCGAGTTGCGCGAGACGCTGGCGCTCGTCGCAGCGGCCGAAGCCGCCGCCACCGGCTGATTTTTGCACGCGGCGCGGCGCCTGCCCGTGGGCTGACGCGCGTCAATCCACGCTGTCCCCGCGTACGGCACGATGGCGCGCCATGACGCAGCGTCAGTTCTCACCCGGAAACCCCTCATGGGCGCGATCAAGCTCGGTTACAGCACCTTCGGTTTGACCAACCTCGCCTTCCTGGACGCTATCGACGCGGTGGATCGCGCCGGTTATGCGGGCGTGGAAATCGGGTTCCACCGCGACCAGTTCAACGTCTTCGACCTTGACGACGACGACCTGGCGCGCGTGCGGCGCCATCTGGATGCGCGCCGCGTCAAGCCGGCCTGCGTGGCCACTGCCTCGCATTTCTTCGACCCGCAGCGCCCGCACGAGCCTTCGTTGCTGGCGCTGGAGCGCGCCGCGCGCAAGCGCCGCATCGATCTGGTGAAACGCGGCATCCACGTTGCGCGGCGGCTGGGCGTGAACCTGGTGACCTTCGGCAGCGGTTTCGTGCGCGACGAGCACGTGGCCCATCCGGAAGTCGACCCCACCGAACTGCTGATCGACTCGATCCGCGAGTGCCTCGCCGCGATCCATGCCGACGAGGACATCACCCTCCTGATCGAACCCGAGCCGGGCATGCACATCGAGACGCTGGCCGAAGGGCTCGCGCTGATCGAGGCCGTGGGCTCGCCGAAGTTCAAGCTGCACATCGACATCTGCCACGCCTACTGCTCCGAAGCCGACTACATCCACGCGCTGGGACAGGCTGCGCCGCACGCGCGCTACCTGCACATCTCCGACACCTGCGCCGGTTACAACCTGAAAGTCGTGCAGTACGCCGACGACCTCGCCTTCGACCTCACCCGCGCCAGCACGCTGGTGCACTTTCCAGACACCAGCGATTTCCTGCTGCTGGATCTCGCCCATCCCATCCATTTCCGCGACGGCGCGCCCAGCCGAGCGCAGGCCGCGCGCGTGGACGGACTGCTGGCGCGCGCCGGCATCACCAGATCGCTGGCCGTGGTCGACTACGCCAGCCTCTACGCCGGGCGCTCGGCGCTCGACGACGAGCTGTTCACCTGGCTGATCTCCCTGCCGGGGCTGAGCTACGACGTGCTGGAGCGCGCCCGCCCGGTGGCGGCCTACCTGCGCGGGGTCAGGGGCGAGGCGCTGGTGACGCGCCGGGTGGCGAACACCCGCACCGGCATCGTGCATTTCCACGAGATTCCCGGGCGCGGCACGCTGGATTTCGCCGCGAGTTTCCGCGCGCTCACCGACCACGGCTTCGACGGCTACGGCGCGGTGGAGCTGTACCACCACGTCGACGGCTGGCAGGAGGCGCTGGAGGAAAGCTTCCGCCACCTCGCGCCGCTGGCCACGGCGGCTTGAGGGCGGCATGAACGGCATTGTCGATTTCGATGGCGTGGCGCTGGGCTGGCCGGCCGCCTGCATCGGCGAGCTCGACCATCGCCGGCTCAAGGCGCCGGCGCTCAAGCTGCGCGCGGCGCGGCGCGGCGCGGGCGGGGACGTGGTGTACGCGGTGGATCTGCGCGTGCGCCTGCCCAATGCCGATGCCGTGCTCGGCAGCGCCGCGCTGCACTCGGTCGAGCATTTTCTGCTCGAAGGCTTTGGCCGCCTGCTGCCGGCGGCCTTCCTGTCCGTCGGCGTGATGGGTTGCCGCACCGGCTTTTATCTGGGTTTCCTCGACGAGGGCCGCGCCAGCGTGCTCTGCGCCACGCTGGAGCAGGTGCTGCGCGAGATGGAGCACGCGGACGCCGTGCCTTACGCCAACGTCGCGCAGTGCGGCAACTTCCGCGACCACAGCCTGGACGACGCGCAGCGCGTGGCACGCGAGATCCTCGCCCGTCGCGCGCACTGGCTGGAGGCGGCATGAGCATCCCCGCGCCGCGCTGGCAGGTGCGCGCCACGCGCCCGATCGCCTACGACGTGGTGAAGACGCCAGCGCTGTTCGCGCCGCACGGCACGGCCCTGCTCGACTACGGCCGCCCGGGCGGGCGACGCTTCGTGGTGCTCGACGCCAACGTGATGCGCCTGCATGGCGCGGCGATCCGCGCCTGGTTCCTCCAGCATGGCATCGAGGCGCGCATCGTCGCGGTGCCGGGTGGCGAGGAACACAAGACGCTCGACGACTGGCAGGAGCTGGCGCGCCAGCTCGACGATTTTCCCGTCCACCGCCGTGACGAGCCGCTCATCGCCATCGGCGGCGGTGTGCTCACCGACGTGGTGGCCTTTCTCGCCGCCAGCTACCGGCGCGGGTTGCCGCATCTCAAGGTGCCCACCACCTTGATGGGCTACATCGACGCCGCGCTGGGTATCAAGGCCGGCATCAATTTCAATGGCCACAAGAACCGCCTGGGCAGCTTCACGCCACCGGAGGCGGTGCTGCTCGATCCCGGTTTCCTGGCCACCTTACCGCGCCGGCACCTGCTGAACGGTGTGTGCGAAATCCTCAAGCTGGCGCTGGTCTGCGATGCCGGCCTGTTCGCCCTGCTGGAGCGCCATGGCGCGCCGGCCATCGATGCCGCGTTCGCGGGCGCGGCGGGCGAGGCCATCCTCGACCGTGCCATCGGCGGCATGCTGGCGGAGCTCTCGCCCAACCTTTACGAAGAAGAACTCTCGCGCAAGGTCGATTTTGGCCACACCTTCAGCTACGGACTGGAAGCGCAGCATCCGCAGCGCCTGCTGCATGGCGAGGCGGTGCTGCTGGATTGCCTCGTCTCGGTGCTGATCGCGCAGCGGCGAGGCCTGCTCGACACGGCGGCGATGGCGCGCGTGTTCGCCCTGGTCGAACGGCTCGGCATCGCGCCCGACCACGCCGCGCTCGACGCCGGCGTGATGTGGCGCTCGCTGCTGGATCGCGTCGAGCACCGCAACGGCCTGCAGCGGGTGCCGTTGCCCGTCGGCATCGGCGGCTGCGTCTTCGTCCACGACATCACCCGCGGCGAACTCGACGTCGCGCTACGCGCCCTGCGCGCCCGCTCCAAGGCTTGCCATGAACTCGTCTGTGAACGTTGATCCCGCGGAAATCGAGAAATTCGACCGCGTCGCCAAGCTGTGGTGGAACCCCGCCGGCAAGATGGGCATGCTGCATGTCATCAATCCGCTGCGCACCCGCTTCATCGCCGACCACGCCGGGCTGGCTGGCGCGCGGGCGGTGGACATCGGCTGCGGCGGCGGCATCCTCGCCGAGGCGCTGGCCAGGGCCGGAGCGACGGTGGTGGGCATCGACCAGTCCGCTTTCACGCTGGAGATCGCCCGCCAGCACGCGGCGTCATCCGGTCTCGCCATCGACTACCGCCTGCAGACCGTGGAGGAATTGGCCGCGCGTGAGGCCGGCCAGTACGACGTGGTCGTCTGCATGGAGATGCTCGAACACGTGCCCGATCCGGCGGCCGTGGTGGCCGCCTGCGCGCGCCTGCTGAAACCCGGCGGCCACGCGGTCTTCTCCACCATCAACCGCAACTTCAAGGCCTGGTTGTTTGCCATCGTCGGCGGCGAATACATCCTGCGCATCCTGCCGCGCGGCACCCACCAGTACGCCAAGCTGATCCGGCCGGCCGAGCTGCGCGCGTGGACGGCGCGGGGTGGTCTTCAATTCATCAGCGCGGCCAGCCTCATGTACAACCCGCTCACGCGCGGCTTTCGCGTGGCGGCGGGACGCGAGGACGTCAACTACATGGCCGGCTTCGTCAAGCGGGGTTGAGCCGATGAAGAAGTTCCTTGCGTTGTCGCGCTCCGGCCACGGCGTGCTCGATCTCATGATGACCGGCTTCGCTGCGCTGCTGTGGCTGGGGCATTTCCCGGCCTGGCCGGTGCTGCTGGTGGCCATCGTCACCGCCGCCGCCGGCTACACCGCGCTGTATGCCTTGAACGACCTCGTCGGGGTCAAGGTGGATCGCGAGAAGTTCGCCGGCGGCGGCCCCAAGCCGGGCTACGCGGTGGAAGCTTCCGCGCTGCGCTACCCGATCGCGCAAGGCAAGCTCAGCCTGGGCAAGGGCGTCGCCTGGTTCGCGCTGTGGTACCTGGTGGCGCTCGTCGGCGCATGGTGGCTGAACCCGTTCCTCGTGGCGGTGGTGCTGGCCGCGCCGGTGCTGGAAACCGCCTATTGCCTGCTGCTCAAGGTCACCTGGTGGCGCACGCTGGTCAGCGGTCTGGTGAAGTCGCTGGGCCCGGTCGCCGCCGTGCTGGTGGTGGTGCCGCGGCCCGATCCCGCGTGGCTGGCGCTGATGGTGGCCTGGCTGGTGGCCTGGGAGATCGGCGGGCAGAACATCCCGGCCGACTGGAACGACGTGGAGGAGGATCGCCGCATCGGCGCGCGCACCATCCCGGTGGTGTTCGGCCCGCGCGTGGCCGGCAACGCCGTGCTGGCGGCGCTCATCGCCTGCGTCGCGCTCGGCCTGTGCCTGCCGGCCATGTCCCCGCTGAAGCTGGGCCTGCCGTACCTCGCCGCCAGCCTCGCCATCGGCCTGTACCTGCTGCTGTGGCCGGCGCTGAAGCTCGCGCTTTCCTGCGATGGTCGCGACGCGGCGCGGTTGTTCGACCGCGCCAGCCTCTACCCGGTGGCGCAGCTCGCGCTGATCCTGGTGTTTGTGCTGCTGGGGTGAGGCGGCGGCTCAGGCGGCGGTCGCCCGCCAGCTTCGCGGCAGCGCGCGCAATTGCCCGATGAACAGCAGCCCCCACGCCGCTAGCCCCACGCCGAAGACGACGTGCGGCAGCAGGCCGAGGAAGCCCAGATCCATCGCCTGCATCATGCGCAGCGTGCTGGTGGCGTACATGCCCAGCGGGAACACCGCGCCCCAGTACATCGGGTCGTAGGCAAACGGAAAGTGGCGCACGCCGTGGCGCCAGATCGCCAGCACCACCAGCATCGGTATCCACCAGGTGCCGGTGGCCCAGTACAGCACGGTGAAGCCCTTGATGAAGGGCAGCATGGAGAGCAGGTAGGGCGCGTGCGGCGTGTTGATGATGAGCAGCGAGCCGGCCAGGGTGGAGATCGCCATGGCGCCCATGTTGATCCAGTAGGGCGGCGAGAGGTCGGCCGGCGAGAAGGCGAAGAAGGTGTAGCGGTAGAAGATCAGCGACATCATCCAGATGTAGAGCATGCCGCCCCACAGCCACATCGACAGCGCGAAGAAATTCAGCTCCAGCCGCACCGGCTGCAGCACCTCGGGGGCGATCAGCGCGGCCAGCACACTCATCGACTGGGTGGCCACCACGGCGAGCAGCCAGCCGCCGTTGATGCCCTTGTCCAGCGTGGGTTTTTCCGGCTTCACCGTGAGCACGGCGAAGATGGTGTAGGTGGAGGCGATCCACGCCGCGAGGCCGACGCCGCCCAGCAGCATGGCGAGCCTGAGGCTGCGGCCGATCAGCAGGCTCTGGCAGCCGAGGATCGAACAGGCCGCCACGAAGGTGAAGAAGCCCGGCGCCTGCGAATGGTCGAACAGGTCGTGCAGCACGCGCCGGGGGTGCCACCACACGCGCAGCAGTGCGAGCAGGCCGATGGCGGCGAACAGCAGCCAGTTCAGCGCCAGCAGTGCGCGCGGCAGAACCGGTATGGCCATCAGGTGCGCGGCCAGCGACATGATGCCGGTGGCCATCACCATGCTGAAGTAGCCTGGCGACATGGTTTCGAGCGAGGCGCGCGCGCGGCGCAGCAGGACATTCATGCATGGCTCCGTGGGGCGTGGTTCAGCGGGCGGTGTCGTGGCGGATGGGGCTGGCGGGTGCAACGGAGGGCGGGGCTGTTTCGCTTGGCGGCGGGATCGGCATGGCCTCGTCGCCGGTGCGCAGGCGACGCTGGATCAGCGCCAGGCGCTGCAGCAGTTCCTCGCGCGCGGCATCGGCATAGGGATTCTCGCGCTGGATGGCGGCGAACAGGTGGCCGGCGTCGCCGCGCACGGCGGCCAGCATGTTGGCGAGGCCGAGAAAGGACGGCGGCGCCACCGAGAGCTCCTCGCCCACGCCCATTTCCACCAGCGCACGGGCAATGAAGAAGGCCAGCGCGTGCGTCCTGGCCATGGCGCGGTCGTGCGTGGCCGGGTCTTGCGTGACGACGGTGCAGCCCAGCGAGGCGAACAGCGCGCGCGTGCGCGCGGCGGCGGCGGGGTGCGCCGGGCTGGGGCAGACCACCGCGCGCAGCGGCTCGCCACGGGCGAGGCTGAGCGGGCCGAACAAGGGATGGGTGCCGGCGTGCGCGATGGCCGCGCCGAGGTAGTCGTCCAGCAGGGCGCAGGGTTGTTCCTTCACGCTGCCCACGTCGATCACGGTCTGCGCCGGGTCGAGCAGCGGGCGCAGGCTGGCCAGCGCATGGCCCAGCAGCGGCACCGGCATCGCCAGCACCACCCAGTCGGCGCCAGCCACCGTCGCGGCGAGCGAGGCGCCGGTCAGCGCGGGCGGCACCTCGGCGTGCGGGTCGTGCACACGCACACCGTGGCCGGCGGCCTGCAGCAGGTCGGCGAAGGCCTGGCCGAAACGGCCATAGCCCAGCAGCGCGAAGATCATCGTGGACTCCGTGGGCCGGATGGTACGGCTGGGCGTACAGCTTGGCGGGTTGTCGCAGCCGCCGGTTTGACGGCCGTCATCCGGGCTGCCGTCCTGCGTCAAGCTGCCACGCTGCGGTCGCGTCCGGCGGCCTTGGCGCGGTAGAGCGCGGCGTCGGCGCGGGCGACCAGCGCGGCCGGCGGTTCGGCGGGCAGGCGGGTGGCCACGCCGAGGCTGATGGTGATGTGGATATCGCCATCGGGCGTGGCGACCGTCATGCCTGCCACCGCGCGGCGGATGCGCTCGGCGGTGGCCATCGCGGCGACGGCGGAGCAGGCCGGCAGCACGGCGAGGAATTCCTCGCCGCCGTGACGCACGGCAAGGTCGTTGCCGCGCAGTTCACGTCGCAGTTGCTGTGCCAGCGCCACCAGCACGCTGTCGCCGCTGGCGTGGCCGTAGCGATCGTTGACGAGCTTGAAGTGGTCGATGTCGAGCATCAGCACCGACAAGGCTTCGTGGCGGCGGTCGCTGTCGATGCAGGCGGTGACCAGCCGCGCTTCGGCATGGCGGCGGTTGGCCAGGCCGGTGAGCGGGTCGTGGCTGGCGTCGCGGTGGGCGGCGAGCAGGCGCTCCAGCAGCAGCAGCTGGCTCTGGCCGGTCCACAGGCCGGTGGCCACGATCAGCACGAACAGCCAGAGATGACTCCAGAAATGGGTGTCCAGATGGCCATGTTCCAGCCATAACAGCAGGCCGAGCTGGCTGGCGGCGAGCAGGGCGGCCAGCAGGCTGCGGCCCCATGGCAGCGGGAACAGCGCCAGCTGCGCGGCCACCAGGTAGGGAAACAGGCCATAGCCGATCAGGAGGGCGTGGCCTTGCGGCGGCACCAGCCATTGCAGTGCGCCGAAACCGGCGGCCTGCACCGCGATCAGCAACCACATCGCGCCCAGGCCGGGCAGTCGATCCGCCCGCCAGGCCAACAGCAGCAGGGCAATGGCCATGGCCAGGCGCAGTGCCAGCGCGATTTCGGCCCGCGCCGGGTCGAGGGCGAGGAAATCCAGCACCGCCCAGCCCAGCGTGAGCACCGCCAGCGCGCGCGCGAAGGCGGCGGCGCGCGTGCGCACCAGCGCTTCGACGTGGTCGCGGCATTCGGGCGCGATGCGCCAGCCGGCCCGGAAGGCGGCGGCGAAGGCGCGCAGGCTGCTCAGGCCGATGCCGACCATGTGCCGTTCGCCAGGGCGTGCTCCAGCGCGTGGCGCGCGGGAGCGAGGTCGATGGCGTGCCGCGCCAGCCAGGCCGGGTCGAACAGCGTCTCCGCGTAGCGTTCGCCGGGGTCGCCGAGCAGGCTCACGATGCTGCCGCATTCGCCGCGTTCGCGCATGCCGGCGGCCAACTGCAGGCAGGCCACCAGGTTGGTGCCGGAGGAGCCACCGTAGCGGCGTCCGAGCAGGTCTTCGAGCTTCCACGCGGCGGCGATGGACGATGCGTCAGGCACCTCGATCACGGCGTCGACCACCTCGAACAGGAAGCCCGGCTCCACGCAGGGCCGGCCGATGCCTTCGATCAGGGTGGGCTGGCGCGCCAGCGCCCCGCGATCGCGGGTGCGCCAGCCTTCCACGAAGCCGCTGCCGCTGGGTTCGGCCACGCACAGGCGGGTGTCCAGGCGGCGGTAGCGCAGGTAGCGGCCGATGGTGGCCGAGGTGCCGCCGGTGCCGACGCCGCAGACGATCCACGCCGGTACCGGCTGCGGCTCGCGCGCCATCTGCTGGAGGATGGATTCGGCGATGTTGTTGTTGCCGCGCCAGTCGGTGGCCTGCACGGCCAGGCCGAACTGGTCGAGGTGGCAGGCGCCGCGCGCGGCGTGCTCGGCGGCACGCGCATGCACCTGGCCGGGGTCGTCCACCAGGTCGCAGGCGCCGCCCAACGCCTGCACCGCGTGGATCTTGCGTGGCGCGGTGCAGGCCGGCATCACGGCGGTGAAGGACAGCCCGAGCAGGCGCGCGAACCAGGCCTCGGAGATCGCCGTGCTGCCGGAGGAGGCGTCCACCACCGGCTGGCCCTCGCGCAGGCGGCCGTTGCACAGCGCGTACAGGTACAGCGAGCGGGCCAACCGGTGCTTCAGGCTGCCACTGGGGTGGACGGATTCGTCCTTGAAGTAGAAGTCGATGCTGTCGAAGCCGGGAAAATTGAGCTTGAGCAGATGGGTGTCGGCCGAGCGCGCGGCTTCCTGCACGAGCATCTCCAGCGCGCGTTGTTCCCAGCGGCGCGCCGTGGCGGAGGGTGGCGGGATCAGTGTTGCGGGTGCTCCCATGTGGCGGCTCCGGCGTGGCCCAGCGCGCAGGCGCGGCGGGCGAGAAAATCGAAATAGCGCTCGATGTAGCTTATGCCGTTTTCGCGGTCGAGCAGATAGGGGTTCATCAGCGTGTGACGCAGGATCATCAGCCGGCCGGCGTCGTCCTCGGCCAGACTGGCCGGATCCAGCCCCAGCGCACTCAGGATGCGCGCGGTTTCCGCCGGGCCCAGCAGCTCCGGACGCAGGCTGGTCACCGAGCCGAAGAACTCCTTGGTCTGCAGTGGTTGCGAAGGGTCGCTGCGCAGTTCGTCGTGCAGCGCGGCCACGAAGGCGTTGGCGGCGGCCACGCGGGTGTTGCCGCGCGGATTGAGCGCCAGGCATACCAGGTTGCTGTCCGGCGCGAAGGGCACCAGCACGTGGGCACAGTCGGCAAGTTCCAGTGCGAGTTTTTTCGCGCCGGCGTGGAAGGCCTCGGCGGCGCGCACGGTGGCGCGCGGCAGGCGTCCGAAGTGGGCGTGGTCGAGCGGCAGCACCTTGTGCGTGACGTACACCGCGGCGGCGGCCGCGCCGGATTTGGAGCCCTCCGGGATGTATTGGCCCAGGCTGCGGTAGCGCGTGAGGTAGTCGCCGGCCGTCTCGCCGTGGAACACGTAGTCGGCGCGTTCGGCCAGCAGCGCCATCGCGCGATGGTCGCGGCAGACGAAGGCGCCGCTGCCGTAGGGCAGGTAACCGAGTTTGTGCGGATCGACGGTGATGGAGTCGGTGTCGCCCAGCGCGGCGAAGGCGGCATGCACGGCCGGGGTGGGGAAATCCACGTAGTCGGCGGCCACCTCCTCGCGCGTGCGCAGCGAGCCGTCCTCGTGGCGGAACACGGTGGCCAGGTAGCCGCCCCAGGCGGCGTCGACGTGCACGGCGAAATCCAGCCCCTGTGCACGGGCCGCCGCGCGCGCGGCCAGTACCTGGTCGATCGGGTCGATGGTGCCGTACTCGGTGCCGCCCAGCACCGCCACGCCCAGCAGCACGCTTTGCCGCTCGCGGGCGAAGCGCGCCAAGGTGCCGCGCAGTGCATCGGCGTCCAGGCGCATGCCATGGGTGGGCAGGAGTTCCAGCTGGTCGCGGCCCAGGCCGAGGAGCTTCACGCCCTTGCTCCACGAATAATGCGCGGTGATCGGCACCAGCACCTTGGGTACGTTCAAGTCGGGGTGGGCGGCGAAGAAACCGGGCAGACCGTGCTGCTCGATGCGCTCGGCTTCCACCCGCGCGATCCAGCGCTTGCGCTCGCCGGGCGCCTGCGCAGCCAGCCAGCGCTGCCAGGCTTCCAGCAGGGCGATGCCGGCTGCTGGCGAGAGATTGAAGGCGGCCCAGTCGTCTCCCGGCAGGGCAAGCTCTGGCACCTTGGCCGCGCGCAATGCCACCGGGAAGGCCTTGAGCGCCAGCGCGAGGCGCAGCGCCTGGTAGTTAGCCAGGGTGCCACCGGAAGTGAGGTGACCGAAGGCACAACCCGGTTGCGACGGGTCGTGCGGGTAGCCCAGCATGCGCGCCAGTTGCAGGCCGGCTTGCACTTCCAGATCGACGGTGACCGGCGCGGCGTCCTCGCTGACGTTGTTCGGGTTGTAGGGCAGGGTGAGGATCTGCGCCGCCAGCCCCGGCAGCAGCAGGTCGCTGGCCATGTGGCCGATGTAGCGCGGGCTGTGGAAGGGCACCGACTTCTTCAGCTGCGCGGAAAGCTGGTGCAGCTCGCGGCGCATGCGCGACTCGAAGGCGAGGTAGTCGGGATGGTGCGCGGCGGCGGTGCCGATGGCCGGCGGGTCTTCCGGGTGGAAGTTGCGCCGCCAGTACACGTGGTCGCGCAGAAACTCCACCACCAGTTTTTCCAGGAGGGCGTCGTTCTCGCCGTAGGGGCCGAGGAAGCAGGCGTCCAGCGCGTGGTCGCGCGGGGCGTCGGCGGGAAAGGGGCGGGCGGCGCTCATGGGGGCGAGGGTCATGCGGACGGAAGTTGGCGCAGCATCGGCGAGCCCGCGTCGGCCTGCCCTGACTTGCGTCATCCGGGCGCGCGATGGGCTGCCTGGTCATCGTTCACGTTGTCGCGACGGCCGGCTGGATTTGATGCGCGTCAAGAGCCTGGTGTGGCCCGATGGGCGGCGGCGCGCGACCGAAACTCCGTCCGCGCGCCGGGAGCAAGGACGCCGAAGCGGCCGCCGGCGGCCTCTTTCGACGTCGTTCCTGCGGGCCTGCGCTCGGGGCGAATGGTGGGGTGTCGGCCAAACCTTGCCGTCAATCAGGTAGGGTGTGGTCAGGCGATCCGGCGGTGGGGTGGGTATTGGCTTATGCGGGCATCGGCAAGCGCATGAACCAGCGCGAGGCGCAAGAACGCAGCGCTTTTCGCGAACGCTTCTACCGAAGCGTGGCGGAGACGCTTGTGCTGCTGCACGCCACGCCCGACCGCGACCGCCGACAAACCATGGCGGCGGTGGCCGGCATCCTGGTGTCCACCATGGATTTGCCCCTGGTCTGGATCGGCCGACGCGAACCCGCGCGCATGGTCGTCGAAACGCTGGCCGCCGAGGGCGCCGCGGCGGGGTATGCCGTGGCGCTGCACTTGAGCGCGGATGCCGCCGACCTCGGCGGCAGCGGCCCGGTGGGGTGGGTTTTGCGCGAGGAAAAGCCGCGCCTGATGCTGGCGGAAGCGCCCGAGTTCGCGCCGTGGCGGGAGGCCGCGCGGCGCTATGGCCTGGGCGCCATCATCGTGGCGGCCTCGCGCACGCGCGACGACGGCCAACTGGTGCTCAGCGCCTATGCCGACGCCGGCGGCCCGGCCTTTGGCGAGGAAATGCTCGACTGGGCGCAGCGCCTGGTGGACGAGCTGGCCCGCTTCTGGGATCACCAGCAACTCCTGGAGCGCAGCCTGCGCATCAATCGCTATCGCAGCGCACAGCGGGCGATCCAGCGGACGCTGCTCGAACAACCCGATCCGGACGCGGTGTACCGCACGTTGGCCAACACCCTGGTCGACATCGCCGGCGCGGCGGCGGTGGACGTGCTGATGGCGGTGGACGGCGATCCCATACTGCACCGCGTGGCGCTGGTGGGCCCGATCAGTGACGTGATCGAGCGTCTGCCGCCGCCGCCACGGCGTGACGATGGCGCTGCGCCGGTCGTGCCCACCGAGACGTTCATGCGCGGCGTGCCGGTGATCCGGCGCCATCCCCGCAGTGTGGGCGATGGCGCCCGTTCGTTCCACCCGCTGCTGCAGGAGCACGCGGGCGCGGTGGGCTGCTGGCCGCTGTTGGGCGGCGATGATGATGGCGCTGGCCGGCGCGTGCCCATCGGCGTGTTCGTGGTGGCGGCCACCGAGGCCGATGCCTTCGACGATGATCTGCGCCTGCTGCTGGACGAGATCGCCGAGGCCACCGGTCTCGCCTTGCGCCAGCATGCGCAGCGCGATGCCCTGCAGCGGGAGAAGGAGCGGCAGACCTATCTGGCGCTGCACGACGATCTCACCGGCCTGTCCAACCGGCGCGCGCTGGTGGATCACCTGGATGCCGTGCTGCAGCGCGCCGATCGCCTTGGCAGTCAGGTAGCAGTGGGCCTGCTCGACCTGGACGACCTGAAGCCGATCAACGACAAGCTCGGCCATGCCGCCGGCGACGCGCTGCTGATCGAGATGGCCAATCGCTTCCGCGCGCTGCTGCGCGCCGGCGACTACGTGGCACGGTTGGGCGGCGACGAGTTCGTGCTGGTGTTCGAGAACCTGGACGCGGCGGCAGATCTGGATGGCCTGCTGCACCGTCTGGACGAGTCCCTGCGGCAATCCCTGACCCTGGCCGGCACCACGGTGTCGGTGGGCGCCAGCCTCGGCGTGGCGCTGTATGCGAGCGGCTGCGGCGTCACCAGCGAGCAACTGCTGCGCCGCGCCGACCAGGCGATGTACCAGATCAAGGCGCGCAAGCGCAGCCGCACGCGCTGGTGGTCGCTGGTGGCACCCGACGGCAGCGCCGACGTCTCGGTCGAGCCGGAGGTGACGCCGAGCTACGGCAAGGAGGCGGCCTCGCTGCTGAGCACTTGTCGCGAACTGTGGGCGCCGCGCCTGCCGGGCATCGTCGCCGACTTCCACCGGCAACTGCTCGCCCACGACGGCATCGTCTGGCTGCTGGAGCTGCTGCCCGAGGCCGACCAGCGGCATTTCGAGGCCTACCTGCATCAGCATCTGCACGTGCTGATGCAGCCGGATCTCGACCTGGCCAGCCACCGCGCCCGGGCGATCCGTGCCGGCGAGTTCTACGCCGCCTGCGGGCTGGAGGAGGTCTGGTTGCTGGAGGCGATCGAGCAGTTGCGCGACACCCTGGCCGGCGCGCTGCTGGTGGCGGGCCAGCTCGGCCGGCAAGCGCTGGCGGTGTTGCTGCAGCGCCTGGGCATGGAACGGCAATGGCAGTTGGAGAGCATGCGCGAGCTGCAGCGCCAGCGGGTGGCCGTGCTGGCGCGCGTGCACGCGCTGGCCTGGTCGGCCGACAGCTACCTGGCCCTGATCCAGGGCGTGGCCGACATCCTGGTATCGCACAAGGAAGTGCTCGCCTGCGCGGTGGGGCGACCCGATGCGGCCGGGCAGTTCACCTACGAGGCGGTGGCCGGCGAGGCCTTCACCCGCTACCTGCGCGCGATGGTCAGCGGGCAGGCCGCCGCCATCCGTATCAACAGCGACCGTCCCGAGGGACGCGGCCCCAGCGGACGCGCCTGGCATACGGCCACCATCCAGCGCTGCGGGCATTTCAGCACTGACCCGGCGATGGCCAGTTGGCGCGAACTCACGCCCGACCTCGGCGTGGTCTCCAGCGTCTCCATCCCGCTGTGTCCGCAGCCACGCAAGCCGGTGGCGGTGCTGGGCATCTTCAGCGCCTATGCGGGTGGTTTCCACAGCGAGGACCAGCAGGCCTTCCTCGAACAGATCAAGACCGTGCTCGACCTCGCCCTGGTGCGTCTGGCGCCGCCGCGCCCCGGGGCCGAAATGCTGCCGTTCTTCGAGCGCGAGCATTGGCGTGCCGCGATCGCCACCAGCGCCCTGGAAATGCACTACCAGCCGCTGGTGCGGCTGAGCGATGGCAAACCGGCGGAGATCGAGGCGCTGGCGCGCCTGCACGTCGAGTCGGGCGAGCGGCTGGCACCGGGCCGTTTCCTGCCGGCGCTGGGGGCGGATGATTTGCTGACGCTGTTCGACCAGGGTCTGCAACAAGCTATGACCTGTCGTCGCGACTTGCTGGCGCTGGGTCATGCGCTGGATGTTTCGGTCAACCTGCCGGCCGAGGCGCTGGGCGATGCGCGCTATGCCGAAACGGTGATCCGTGCCATCGATGCCGGCGACTGCGTGCCGCAGGCCTTGTTGCTGGAAGTGCTGGAATCCTCCTCCGGCGTCGAGCCGCAAGCTGGTTACGTCGATGCCGGCGTGCAGGCGCTCAAGGCACGTGGCGTGCGGCTGGTGGAAGACGATCTGGGTGCCGGCTACAGCTCGCTGATCCGCCTGCGCCAGTGGCCGTTCGACCGCGTCAAGATCGACCAGGCCATCGTCGGGCAAGCGCATTCCGACCCCTTGGGCACGCTGCGCTTCATCCGACAGCTGATCCGCATTGGCCACGACATGGGTTTGGAAGTGGTGGTGGAAGGGCTGGAGACGCTGGCACTGGTGGAAGCCGCCGCCGTGCTTGGCGCCGACATCGGGCAGGGTTATGCGCTGGCGTATCCGATGCCGGCGGCCGCCCTGCGACAGTGGCTGGCGACCTACCACGGCAACCCTGCGGGTACAGTGCCGCACACCGGTCTGGGCGCGCTGGCCGGCGAGTTGCGCTGGGAGGAGCAATTCCTCGCCTTGCCGGCCGAACCCGGGTTCTGGGCACAGCATGCGCGACCGGGCTGCCTGCCGGGCGAATACCTCGCCGGCCCGGGGGTGGAGGCGGCCCTGCCGGCGGCGCATGACGCCATGCATCGCGCGGCGGTGGCCGGGCCGGGCGACGTGGGCTACCGGCATGCGCGCGATGTTTTCCTCGGCTTGCTGGTGGCGCACGTGCTGGCGGCAGCGCCGGACAAGGCGAGCTGATGCCGGGCTCAAGTCTGCACGGCGGCAGCCGATCTACCAGCATGACCCGCCTTGCGTCGGCGGCCACGCCAGAGGCGCCGCCATCCGGCATCGCCATCGGCGCCGTGTTTGGCTGCTTGGCAAAAACCACGGGGGGAGCGTGACCCATCGCCCTGTCCATCGGTCGGAAATCGAGTTGGGCAAACCCTTGCCCGGCGACGTCTTCGACGTCAGGGGCAACCTGTTGTTGCGCGCCGGACACGTGATCTCCAGCCAATGGCAGCTGGAAATGCTGCTGGGCAAGGCCGCGCTTGCGGACGACGATGCCGCTCCGGACGAGGCACCACCCACTGCCGCGGCCAGGGGCACCAATTCCGCGCTGGCGCAGGTGATGTCCGCGCGCGCGATGTTGCACACCTTGCTGGTGAGTCCGCCGGCCACCGGGTTTCCGGAGGAGGTCATGGACGTCGTCAGCCTGCTCGAGCAAGCCTGCCAGCGGGATGCCGACCAGGCGCTGGCGACGATACTGATGTGTCGCGAGGGGCCGTACTCGGTGCGCCATGCGGTCAACGTGGCCATCGCCTGCCAGGTGGTGGGTACGTCGCTGCGGCTGGCGCCCGAGGAAGTGATGCTCACCGTGGCGGCGGCGCTCACCATGAACATCGGCATGGTCGACCTGCAGGATCGCCTGCACGAGCAGGCCGGGCCGCTGAGCGAAGAGCAGCGTGCAGAGGTGCATGGCCACTGCGAACGCGGGGTGGCGATGCTGCGCGCGCACGGGGTGGCTGATGAGCTGTGGCTGGACACCGTGCGCGACCACCACGAGCATCCCGATGGCAGCGGTTATCCGGCGGGCAAGATCGGCGAGGCAATCAGCCTGCCGGCCAAGTTGCTGGCGCTGGCGGATGTGTATTGCGCGCGCGTTTCCAGCCGCGATTCCCGCCCGGCGATGTCACCCAACCTGGCGCTGCGCTGGCTGTTCCTCGGCGAGGGCACCGTCACCGACGAGCATCTGGCGGCGCCCTTCATCAAGGCGCTGGGCATCTATCCGCCGGGCACCGGCGTGCGCCTGCGCAATGGCAGCGTCGCGGTGGTGGTGCGGCTCGGCCCGGCTGGCCACCAGCCGCACCTGGCCTTGCTCGCCACCAGCGATGGGCTGCGGCTGGAGCGCCCGATTCGCACCGGTGGTCGCGGTGAAGCCTTCACCATCGTCGAGGTGGTCAATCTCGATGCCATGCGGCTGGAGCCGTCGATGGGGCAACTCTGGGGGCCGGAAGGCGTGGCTTGAACGCCGGTGAAAAAAAAAGCCCCCGGCCATACGGCCGGGGGCGCTCAAACCGAGACAAGCTCGTGACTTACTTGCCCAGCGACAGCGTGCCGTTCATCAAGGCGGCGTGGCCGGGGAAGGTGCAGAAGAAAGCGTACTTTTCGCCGGCCTTGAGCTTGGCCACGTTGATGGTGGCGGTGTCGGACTGGCCGCCGCCGATCAGCTTGGTATCGGCGATGATGCGGGTGTCGCCGGCCTTCTCGTAGTTGCTGGCCGGACCGGCCTTGGAGCCGTCGGCGAGCACGCCCGCCTTGTCGGCCGGCGCGGTCAGCACCCAGTTGTGGCCCATCGCGGCCACTGGCAGCTTGCCGGTGTGCTTGAGTGTCACCTTGAAGGTCTTGCAGGCCTTGGGCACGGTGATCTCGTGCACGTTGTACTGCATGGCGTCGTTGGCTTCGACGGTGGAGGCACACTGGGCGGCCATCAGCGGGGTGGACGCCAGGCCGAGCAGGGCGAGGACAATCAGTTTGCGCATGGGTTTCGCTCCTTGGGGAAAGTGGACGACGCGATTGTGCGAGTCGTGCCTCCGGCCGACCCTGATCTGCGTCAGTCACGGGTGCGGGGCTTTGTCGCAGCCATACCTGCCTCTTGGAGCTGGCTCGATGTCGCCAGCTACACCAGCGACCAGGCGATTTCCTCGCCGGCGCGCATGGGCACCAGCTGGCCTTCGCCGAAGCGTTGTCGCTCGGGCACGCGCCAGGGCAGCCGCTCCAGCGTGATCGCTTCGCGGTTGCGCGGCAGGCCGTAGAAATCCGCGCCATGGAAGCTGGCGAAGGCTTCCAGCCGATCCAGCCGACCGGCTTCCTCGAAGGCCTCGGCGTACAGCTCGATGGCGGCGTGCGCGGTGTAGATGCCGGCGCAGCCGCAGGCGGCCTCCTTGGCGCCCTGTGCGTGCGGAGCGCTGTCGGTGCCGAGGAAGAAATGCGCATCGCCGCCAGTGGCCGCCTCCAGCAGCGCCTGGCGATGTGTCTCGCGCTTGAGCACCGGCAGGCAATAGTGGTGCGGGCGGATGCCGCCGGCGAAGATCGCGTTGCGGTTGAGCAAGAGGTGATGCGCGGTGATGGTGGCGCCCACGTGCGCCGGCTGCTCGCGCACGTATTGCACCGCGGCGCGCGTGGTGATGTGCTCCAGCACCATGCGCAGGGTGGGGAAGCGCGCACGCAGCGGAATCAGCTCGCGTTCGATGAATGCTTGCTCGCGGTCGAAGATGTCCACCGCCGGGTCGGTCACCTCGCCGTGCATCAGCAGCGGCAGGCCGTGTTCCTCCATCGCCGCCAGCACGGCCTCCACATTGGCGAGGTCGCGCACGCCGGCCTGCGAGTTGGTGGTGGCGCCGGCCGGGTAATACTTCACCGCGTGCACGAAGCCGCTGGCCTTGGCCAGCACGATCTCCGCCGGCGTGGTGGCCTCGGTGAGGTAGAGCGTCATCAGCGGCTGGAACGAGGTATCGGTGGGCAGGCAGGCGAGGATGCGTTGGCGATAGTCGGCGGCCTGCGCCACCGTGGTCACCGGCGGCTTCAGGTTGGGCATCACGATGGCGCGGGCGAACTGCCGCGCGCTGTCGCCCACCACCGAGGCCAGCGCCGCGCCGTCGCGCAGGTGCAGGTGCCAGTCGTCGGGGCGGGTGAGTTCCAGGTGCGTGATGGTCATGGCAGCGTGGCGGTTTGATCGATCGGGGCGCCATGGTATCGGATGCACCGGGTGCGCGGCGATGTGCGGGCGGTGCGATGGCCTACTATGAACGTCTTCGTCAGACGAGTTGGAGACGTTATGCGACTAGCGTTCATGGCTGGTGAGGCATGCCGCATCGTGCGGTATTTCCAGGTGGTGTGTTTGGCGCACGCAAGTACGCGCCGCCGTGCAGCCGTCGCTGGCGCGACCGCTTCGTGTGCGGTCGGCCGTGGCCGGGTTTTGCGTGGGGAAAACGTGCGAGCGCTCCGCTGGTGCGGCGGTTTTTTCGTGGCCATGTTGTCCATGCCGTTGATCGTGTGCGCCGCCGCGCCAGCGCCGGTGGCGCGCGTGGCGGCGGGCACGTTGTCTGGCACCCACGATGCGAAGGCCGGGCTGGACGAGTTCAGGGGCATCCCCTATGCCGCGCCACCGGTGGGCGCGTTGCGCTGGAAGCCGCCGCAACCGGTGGCGGCATGGCACGGCGTGCGCCGCGCGGATCATTTCGCGGCGCGCTGCATGCAGCGACCGCTGTATGGCGACATGGTGTTCCGCTCCAACGGCATCAGCGAGGACTGCCTCTATCTCAACGTGTGGATGCCGATCCAGCGCAACGGCAAGCTGCCAGTGCTGGTGTATTTCTACGGCGGCAGCCTGCTCGCGGGCGATGGCTCGGAGCCGCGTTACGACGGTGCCAGCCTCGCACGACGCGGCATCGTCGTGGTGACGGTGAACTACCGGCTCGACGTGCTCGGCCTGCTCGCCCTGCCACAGCTGGCCGCCGAATCGCCGGTGCACGCCACCGGCAACGACAGTCTGCTGGACATGGTGGCGGCGCTGCGCTGGGTGCGCGACAACATCGCCGCGTTCGGCGGCGATCCGGCGCGGGTCACCATCGGTGGCGAGTCGGCCGGATCGATGGCGGTATCGGTACTGATGGCCTCGCCGCTGTCGAAGGGACTGATGCAGCGCGCGATCGGCGAAAGTGGTGCGATGCTGGGCAACCTGGCGCCTGAGCCGCTGTCGCTGGCCGAGCGGCGGGGCAGGGACTTCATGCGCAAGCTGGGCGTGCATACGTTGGCCGAACTGCGCGCGATGCCCGCGGCCGACCTGTTCAAGGCACTGGGCACGTCGGATAGCGACAGTTTTAATCCGACTATCGACGGCTATTTCCTGCCGCGCGCGCCGGTGGCCATCTACGCCGCCGGTGAACAGGCGCACATTCCCTTGCTGGTCGGCTCGAACTCGCAGGAAGGCGATTACGCGAGCCTGCTTGGCCCGCAGGCGCCGACGTCGGGCAACTACCACGCCGCGCTGCGGAAGCAATTCGGTGCGGCACATCTTGGCGATGCGCTCAGGCTCTATCCGGGCGGCGACGAGGCGCAGGTGAAAGCCTCCGCCAGCGCGCTCGCCAGCGACCAGTTCATCGCCTTCTCCACCTGGTGCTGGATGGACTGGCAGCGTCGCACCGGGCAGGCGCCGGTGTATTACTACCGCTTCGGGCAGCCGCGCCCGGCAAGGCGCGACGGCAGCGCTGGCCCGGGCACCGGCGCGGTGCACAGCGGCGAGATCGAATACGCGCTGGGCAACCTCGCTGGCAACCCCGTCTACGCATGGACGGCCACCGATCGCCGCGTGTCGGCCGTGATGGAAGGCTACTTCGCCAACTTCATCAAGACCGGCAACCCCAATGGTGCGGGCCTGCCGCATTGGCCGGCGGTGGCCAACGAGGATGGCGGCTTGCTGCGCCAGGCCATCGGCGCCGACACCCACGCTTACATCGACCGTCACGCCGCGCGCTACGAGTTCCTGCGGCGCGCGGAGCCCGACGCGCATCTGTGAGTGCTAACGTTTCGTGGCGAGCACGCCGTCCAGGGCGGGCTGTGCGTCGAAGCCGGCTTGTTCCAGCCGCCGGGCCACCTCGCGCGGCACGTCGCGGCCGCTGGTGAGCTGGTTCGGACGGCCGGTGTAGTGGAACAGCTTGCCACCACGGCGCAGCACGCGCGCCAGCTCGCGGTAGAAGGCCAGCGCATACAACTCACCGGCGATGCCGAAGCGCGGCGGGTCGTGCAGCAGGGCGTCCACCGAGGCGCTTGCCAGCCCGGCGATGGCCTGCGCCACGTCGGCCAGGGTCAGCACGAGGCGGCCGCCATGTTCCGCCGCCGCGGGATCGGGCGACCACGGGTTCAGCGTGCGCAGCCACAGCACGTCGGGGTTTTTCTCGAAGGACAGGATGCGCGCGGCGCCCGCTTCCAGACAGCCGGCGGCGAAATAGCCGAGTCCGCCGCAGGTGTCCAGCACGGTCTTGCCGCGCGGCTCGACCAGCGCCACCTTGTGTCGCGCATCCTCCAGCGGGGAGGCCTTCGACGTGGGCAGCATCTTGATGCCGTCGATCTCGAAGGTGGGCACGTCCCATTCGGTGGGCACCAGTTTGATGAGCGAGCCGGCAAAGCGTGCCACCGGCGCGAAGGCCTCGCCGTCCCAATGGTGGATGGCGCGCTCCTTCGGCAGCGCCGGCCACGGATAGTGTGTGCCACGCCACCACCAGCCGTCGTTGTCCAGGCGTGCGGTGCCGGTGGAACGGCCCAGGTCGAGCGAGCCGGTCCATGCATCGGCGTGGGCGTCGCGGGCGGCAAGCAGCGCCGCGGCGGTGGGGCGGGTAAGCAAGGGGCCGGTGTAATGCAGCAAGGCGGACGGTTCCGGTGAAGGCAAGCCCGCAGTTTAGGACAGCCTCCATGGCGTTGCCCCGGCATGGTGTGCAGCGGCAAGTCGTTTTCGAAACGTGGCGTTCACGACGCTTTGATGTTTGGATGGCTAAAAAGCCCGGCCCGCTGGTTGCGTGCGCTGGGCGACGAGCGGTGGCGATTGGCCTGTACACACTTCTTGATCTACGTCAATTGAGCAAAAAGTAGTGCCCTTCGTTGACTAAAGGATTGCCTCACCCTGCCGTCAAGCTCCTGCCGTACCCGTTCTGTGCAAGGTGACGGAGAAGGCGCGCGTGGCGCGTTCGGCCACGGTGCGTGGTGTCGATGGAGCAAGAGACTCTTTGCTGCGAACCGTGAGGCAGGGGTCGTCTGGCGCAGACGACGTGCCTGCAGGTTCGGACAGGGGGTGTTTTCGGGGCTATGGAAATTCGCATGACCCAAACAAGGCTGGATGCGTGGAAAGAGATGCTCGCCGACGTGTATCGCGCACGCCTGGATCGTCACTTGCCGCTGGCGCTGGCGGTGCTTGCCGTACTGTTGCCGTTTGCGCGCGGCCTTTCCTGGGCGGCGTTCGGCGCCCTGGCCTGCGTGCTCCTGGGCATGGCTGGTGCCGGACTGCATGCCTGGCGTCGGGCGCCGTCCAGCGAGGCGGCGCGCCATCGCCGCGAGGTGGAGCAATTCTTCGCCGGGCTGGATGAGCTGGAGCAGGAAATCACCTCGCTGTGGGCGCGGCAGATCGACAGCGTACGCGAGGACAGCAACCGCGCCATCGTCGAGTTGAGCCAGCGCTTCTCCGGCATCGTCGACAAACTCGGTAGCGCAGTGGACGCCTCGGAGCGCTCGGCCGGCTCGAATGACGGCGGCGCGCGGGGCCTCAGCGCGGTCTTCGCGCACAGCGAAACCAGTCTGAACGCGGTGACCCAGTCGCTGCGCACCGCCATGGGGCGCGGCGACGAGATGCTGGGCAGCGTCGGCAACCTCGCCCAGTTCATCGAGCGCCTGCGCGAGATGGCCACCTCGGTATCGAGCATCGCCCACCAGACCAACATGCTGGCGATCAACGCCACCATCGAGGCCGCGCATGCCGGCGATGCCGGGCGCGGCTTCGCGGTGGTGGCCAACGAGGTGCGCAGCCTGTCCGCGCTTTCCGGTGAAACCGGCCGCGAAATGGGGCGGCAGGTGGAGGCGATCAGCGCGGCCATCCACGCCGCCATCGACGGCGCCGAGGCGTTCACCCGCGAGGATGCCGCCTCCGCCGCCAACGCGGAGCAATCCATCGCCGGCGTCCTCGACAGGTTCCGCCGCGTCACCGGCGAGCTGGCCGGCAGCGCCGCGCAATTGCGCTCTACCGGCGCGGAAATCCGCAGCGAGGTGGCCGAGGCGCTGGTGTTGCTGCAGTTCCAGGATCGCGCCAGCCAGATCCTCGACCACGTGCGGAACAACATCCAGGCCTTTCCATCCTGCCTGCACCAGGGCGGCGAAGCGTACCGCCAAGGCGGCCATCTGGCCGCCATCGACTGGTCGCGGCTCAGGCAGGAACTGGAGAACTCCTACGCGACGCGGCAGGAGCACCGCACCCACGCCGCTGGCGGTGATGTGGCCGACGGCGACGACGTGACCTTTTTCTGACGGAGCAGCAAGGCATGGCCAGGACCATCATGATCGTCGACGACTCCGCCTCGCTGCGCCAGGTGGTGTCCATCGCCCTGAAGGGCGCCGGCTACGACGTGATCGAGGCCGAGGACGGCCAGGACGCGCTGAACCGGCTGGACGGTCGCCGCATCCACCTCATCATCAGCGACGTGAACATGCCGGTCATGGACGGCTTGAGTTTCGTGCGTGCCGCCAAGCAGCTGCCGGACTACCGCTTCACGCCGGTCATCATGCTCACCACCGAATTCACCGAGGAAAAGAAGCGGCAGGGGCAGGCCGCCGGCGCCAAGGCCTGGGTGGTCAAGCCGTTCCGGCCGGAGGTGCTGCTGGGCGCGGTGCAGAAACTCTGCCCAAGTTGATGGTGCTGCCGACGCCTTGACGAGGAAGTCCCCTCCACCGTTGCGGAAGCGAAGGAACCCCATGCCAACGTTGCGCATTGAAGGCGAATTGAGCGTCTACCGGGCCGCCGAGCTCAAGCAGACGCTGCTGGAACAGTTGGAGACATCGACGCGGCTGGAGCTGGATTTGTCGGCGGTCGACGACATCGACACCGCCGGCCTGCAATTGCTGCTGCTGGCGCGGCGCGAGGCGCGCCAACGCGAAGGCGGCTTGCGCATCGTGGCGCAAAGCGCCGCCGTGGACGACATGCTCGCGCTGCTGCAGCTCGATGCCGCCCTCGACAACGTGCCGCGCAGCCCTTCAGCGCAGGGCGGCTGACATGGATCTCGACCAGGCGTTGCAGACCTTCCTCGCCGAAAGCCGCGAGCTGCTCGAAGACATGGAGCAGGCCCTGCTGGAGGTTGGCGAGCCGGCGGACGATGCGGAAGGGGTGAACGCGATCTTCCGCGCCGCACACACCATCAAGGGTTCCTCCGGCCTGTTCGGGCTGGATCGCACCGTCGCCTTCACCCATGTGATGGAAAGCGCGCTCGACCGCGTGCGCCGGGGCGAGCTGGCGCTGGATGGGCGCCTCATCGCCACCCTGCTGGCCTGCCGCGACCATCTGGGCGCGCTGATCGACGCGGTGGCCGATACCGGTCGCGACGAGGCCGCAAGCCTGGAGGCACCCGGCGCATTGCTGCTCGCGCAGTTGCGCGAGCGACTGGGCGAGCCGACGCCCGCCGCGGCGGGCGACGGCCCCGCGTCATTCGCAGCGGCCGCCGTGGCCAAAGGCGACGAAGGCGCCGACGCAGACGCCGAACTGTGGCACCTCTCGCTGCGCTTCGGCGCCAACGTCTTGCGCGACGGCATGGACCCGCTGGCCTTTCTGCGCTACCTCGGCCGCGTCGGCAGCCTCCGTGGCGTGGCCGTGCTGGACGACGCCCTGCCGGCGGTGGCGGCGATGGAGCCGGAGGCCTGCTACCTCGGCTTCGAGGTGGCGCTGGAAAGCGCGGCCGACAAGGCCGCCATCGAAAACGTGTTCGAATTCGTGCGCGACGACCTCGAACTGCGCATCCTGCCGCCGCACAGCCGCCTGGCCGAATACCTGCGGCTGATCCGCGAGCTGCCCGAGGACGACGCGCGGCTGGGCGAGATGCTGGTGCAATGCGGCTCGATCACCCAGGCCGAACTCGACGCCGCACTCGACGCGCAGACCGTGCAGATGGCGCGCGCCGATGCGGTACGCCAGCCCATCGGCGAAATCCTGATCGCGCAAGGCGCCGCCGTGCCACCGGTGGTTGAGGCCGCGCTGGCCAGGCAGCAGGTGGTGGAGCGCAAGGCGCAGGAAAACCGCTCCATCCGCATCGATGCCGACAAGCTTGACCAGCTCATCAACCAGGTGGGCGAGCTCATCACCGCCGGCGCCAGCATCGGCCTGGTGGCCAAGGATCGCCGCGATGCCGAGTTGCAGGAACGCGCCAGCGTGCTGGCCGGCCTGGTGGAGGCGGTGCGCGACAGCGCGCTGCAACTGCGCATGGTGCGCATCGGCAGCGCCTTCAGCCGCTTCCAGCGCGTGGTGCACGACGCCGCGCGCGAAATCGGCAAGGACATCCGCCTGCTGACCAGCGGCGAGGACACCGAGCTGGACAAGACCGTGGTGGAAAAGATCGGGTCATCGCGGATCAGTGTGGGTGAATTTTGGCGTTTTCGGGTAGCGGCGGCAGGAAGCTGGCGATGACCTTGAGCCTCAGGTAGTCCTCGTCGCGGTAGCCGTAGGCGCTGCGCTGGATGACGCGGATCTTGTTGTTGAGGCCTTCGACCAGCCCGAGACTGACCTTGTGGTCGGGCTGGCAGTAGGCGGCGATGCCGTCCCAGTGGCGCTCGATCATGTGCCCGAACTTCTGGTACGGCGCCAGGCGCTGCCAGCGCAGGCTCTGCTTCCAGCGCTCGAAGAACACCCGTGCGCCGCGCTCGGTGCGATAGCTCCACAGCTGCCCGAAGGATTCCTTCAGCAGGTAGGCGGTGTGCAGGCGCTTGTTCGCTGCCAGCAGCTTCTTGAGGGCGGCGCGTCCGTCCAGGCTAAGGTTCTCGCGGTGGCTCAGCAGTGTGTAGCGCTGGCCCTTGATGTAACTACGGTCCTTGCCCTGCAGGCGCTTGTATTCGTCGCGGCGCACCTGGTCGAGCGCGTCGCCGAGGTGACGCAGGATGTGGAATTTGTCGAAGGCGATGGCGGCGTGGGGGGCGTTCCTGGCGACCGAGTTGCGGAAGGGGCGCCACATGTCCATCAGCGCCAGTTCGATGCGCGCACTCTTGGTCGGCCCCAGTTCGGCGAAGAAGCGATCGATGTCCGCCTCGGTGCGGCCTTGCCCACCGAACCAGATCGGCCGCCTCTGCTCCAGGTCGCTGACCACCACGCGGTAGTCGTGGCCCTTGTGGATGGCGATCTCGTCGATGCCGATGGCGCGCGGCGCGGGCAAGCCGGCACGGCGCACCTGCTCGGCCATGTACAACTTGGACAGGTCCTTGACCGTGCCGTCGTGCAGGCGCTCCAGCTCGGCCACCGCCTTGTTCGTCATGCTGCGGCAGAGGTTGCCCACGTGCAGGGCGAAGCGCGCGGTGTAGCGCGGATTGGTCGCCAGCCAGTCCAACCGCTCTACATGCACGCCGCCGCACCCGGGACAATCCACCCGCCAGCGTTCGTACTCCACGTACAGGAACCAGCCGGCCACGCGCAGGTCGCGGCTACGGCAGGTTTTCTGGTCGTAACGCCCGCGGCAGCGATGGCCGCAGCGCGAACACACGGCCGTTTTTTTCGGCGCCGAAGTTGGACGATGCGTGCCTTTGGATCGCCGAATTCGCCCGCCAGCGTCGCCGCCGCATCGAAGCCGGGGAAGGAGAACAACTCGCGCAGACTGCGGCCTGTCTTCATCGCACAACCTCGCTCACCGAGTCGATGCAGGAATCAACCGCCCACCTGCTGGCCGAAGATGGCTTGCCAGAGGAGGTTTACGCAAGCCTTTGCCGGCGTGGACGCCCACACGATTCCGCGATGAGCCAAAAGATCGTCGACCCGATCACCCACCTGGTGCGCAACGCCATCGACCATGGCATTGAATCGGCCGCCGAACGTGCCGCGCGCGGCAAGCCGGCGCAGGGCACGGTGGGACTGAACGCCTGGCACGATTCGGGCGCCATCGTGATCGAGGTCAGCGACGACGGCGGCGGGCTCAAGCGCGAGCGCATCCTCGCCAAGGCCATCGAGCGCGGCCTGCTGAAGGAGGGGGCCGAACTCGCCGACAGCGACATCTTCGAGCTGATCTTCGAGCCGGGTTTCTCCACCGCCGAGGCAGTCACCAACCTCTCCGGCCGCGGCGTGGGCATGGACGTGGTCAAGCGCAACATCACCGCGCTGCGTGGCAGCGTGGGCATCGCCAGCACGCCGGGCGTGGGCACCACCATCACCGTGCGGCTGCCGCTCACGCTCGCCATCATCGACGGCTTCCAGGTCAAGGTGGGCGACACCGCCTTCGTGCTGCCGCTGGAGACGGTGGACGAGTGCGTGGAATTGGCCGCCGAACCCGGCCACGACTACACCAACCTGCGCGGCCAGGTGCTGCCCTTCATTCGCCTGCGCGAGCTGTTCGACGTCGATGGCACGCCGCCGCGGCGCGAGAACATCGTGGTGCTGGCCTGTGCCGGCCAGCGCGCCGGCCTCGTGGTCGATGCGCTGATGGGCGAAATCCAGGCGGTTATCAAGCCGATGGGCCGCCTGTTCGGGGCGGTGAAGTGCCTCAGCGGCAGCACCATCCTTGGCAGCGGCGACGTGGCGCTGGTGCTCGATGTGCCGGCACTGGTGGATCAGGTCATGCGGCGCGGCGCGTGGCAAACCCACGCGCCACCGGCCGGCGTGGCCACACCTTGAGTCTGCTCATTCTTCCTTGGTTTATCGCAGGAGCAAGCCATGTTCCGGAACATGAAGATCGGTGTGCGGCTGGGTTTGGGGTTCGGTGTGCTGGTGGTGCTCATGCTGGCGGTGGCCTATCTCGGGATCGGTCGCCTCGCCATCATGAATGGCGAACTTGAGAATGTGGTCAACGGGCATCTCGCCAAGGTCGAATTAATTTCTGGCATGCAGAGCGATTTGGGCGATGTGGCCAGTGCGGTGCGAGGCGTCTTGCTCGCCGACAGTCAGGCGAATGCGCAGCAACAGACGGATCAACTCGATCAATCCAGGCAGTCACTTTCGGATGCCATGACCAAGCTTGACAAGCTGGAGATGGACGGAAAGGGTGCCGATCTCATGAGCAAGATCGACACCAGTCGACTGCACTATCTGGATGAAACCAAGCAGGTTCTGTCGCTGGTTCAAGCAGGTAAGAAGGATGCGGCCATTCAGTCCGTTAATGCGAACCTGATGCCGGCGTTCAAAACAGCCAAAGCAAGCATGGACGCCATGCACGACTATCTACGCGATGGTCTGAACCGCTCCCGCGATCAATCCGAGCTGGACTACCAAGCCGCCCGCCGCCTGATGTTTGCCCTGACCGCCGTCGCCCTGCTGCTGGCCATCCTTGCCGGCCTGTGGGTGACGCTCGGCATCACCCGGCCGCTGCGGTTGGCGGTGGACGCCGCCAACCGGCTGGCGCAGGGCGACCTGGCCGTACGGATCGAGGTGAACAGCACCGACGAAACGGGCCAGTTGCTGCACGCCACGCAGAACATGGTGAACAAGCTCGCACAGATCGTGGCCGAGGTGAACGGCAGCGCCGAAGCCCTGGCCAGCGCCTCGGAGGAGGTCAGTTCCACCGCGCAGTCGCTGGCGCAATCGGCCAGCGAGCAGGCCGCCGGCGTGGAGGAGACCAGTGCCTCGGTCGAGCAGATGAACGCCTCGATCTCGCAGAACACCGACAACGCCAAGGTCACCGACGCGATGGCCGGCAAGGCCGCCGAGGACGCCGCCGAAGGCGGCAAGTCGGTGGATGCGACGGTGAACGCGATGCGCGACATCGCCAGGAAAATCGGCATCATCGACGACATCGCCTACCAGACCAATCTGCTGGCGCTCAATGCCGCCATCGAAGCCGCGCGCGCGGGCGAGCACGGCAAGGGCTTCGCCGTGGTGGCCACCGAAGTGCGCAAGCTGGCCGAGCGCAGCCAGGTGGCGGCGCAGGAAATCGGTGAGCTGGCCTCCGGCAGCGTGGAGGTGGCGGAAAAGGCCGGCAAGCTGCTGGGCGAAATCGTGCCCAGCATACGCAAGACCTCCGACCTGGTGCAGGAGATCACCGCCGCCTCGGTGGAACAATCCTCCGGCGTGGGCCAGATCACCACCGCGATGAACCAGTTGAGCCAGGCCACCCAACAGAACGCCTCCAGCTCGGAGGAACTGGCCGCCACCGCCGAGGAAATGAGCGGCCAGGCCGAGCACCTGCAGCAGCTGATGGCCTTCTTCAAGCTCGACGAACAGGTCGTGGGCGCGTCCGCCGTGCGCAAGGCGCCGGCGAGCGCGCGCAAGAACGTGGTGCGGCTCAAGCCCAGGCCTGTTGGCGAGCTCATGCCGGCCTCCAGCCGCGAGCCCGACGAAGCGCACTTCACCCGGTACTGAGGCGAGGCCATGAACGCAGCAGCCCAGACCCTGGCCCAGCCCGCCGCCGCGCGGCCGATCGACGACACGACGCAGTACCTCACCTTTCAGGTCGGCAGCGAGTCCTTTGCCATCGGCATCCTCGGCATCAAGGAGATCATCGAGTACGCCGGCCTCACCGAGGTGCCGCTGATGCCCCGTTGCATCCGTGGCGTCATCAACGTGCGCGGCGCGGTGGTGCCGGTGCTCGATCTTGCCGCGCGCTTCGGCCGCCAGCCCACCGCCGTCACCCGGCGCACCTGCATCGTGATCGTGGAAGTCGCCAGCGGCGACGAACGTCACGACATGGGCATACTCGTCGACGCGGTCAGCGCGGTGCTGGAGATCCCGCTGGCCGAGATCGAGCCGCCGCCGGCCTTCGGCGCCCACATCCGCACCGACTTCATCGCCGGCATGGGCAAGGTGGAAGGGCGTTTCGTGATACTGCTGGATGCCGACAAGGTGCTGTCGGTGGAAGAGCTCGGCGCGCTTGCCCGGACGGGAGCCGTCGCCGACGCCGGCGAGGCGGTGGCGCCATGAATGCGCCGTTGCCGCGCCCGACGCCGTCCGGTCGCGCCGGCACGGCGCCGCGGCCGCTGGCCGCGGTGGCGGGGCCGGTGGCCATCTCGGATCGCGAGTTCGTCCAGTTCCAGCGCTTCATCCACGAGGCGGCGGGTATCGCGCTGGCGCCGGCCAAGCAGGCGCTGGTCAGCGGCCGCCTGGCCAAGCGCCTGCGGCAGCACGGGCTGGACAGCTTCGGGGCGTATTTCCGCCTGCTGCAGAGCGGCAAGGCGCCCGGCGAAACGCAGGTGGCGATCGACCTGCTCACCACCAACGAGACCTATTTCTTCCGCGAGCCCAGGCACTTCGACCTGTTGCGCCAGCATGCGGCGGCCACGCGGCGGCGTACCGACATGTTTCGCGTGTGGAGCGCGGCCAGCTCCAGCGGCGAGGAGGCCTACAGCATTGCCATGACCCTGGCCGAGGCCCTGAATGAGGCGCCCTGGGAAGTGGTGGGCACCGATATCTCCACCCGTGTCCTGGAGCAGGCCCGGCGCGCGCATTACCCGGTGTCGCGTTGCCGCAACATTCCGGCCGCCTTCCTGCGTCGTTACTGCCTGCGCGGGGTCGGCGAGGAACAGGGCAGCCTCCTGGTGGATCGTGCGCTGCGTGGTCGCGTGCGTTTCCTCCATGCCAACCTCAATGCGGCCCTGCCCGCGCTGGGCAGCTTCGACGCCATCTTCCTGCGCAACGTGATGATCTACTTCAACGCGGACACCAAACGCCGGGTACTCGAGCGGGCGCTGGCCCAGCTCAAGCGTGGTGGGCACCTCTATATCGGCCACGCGGAGAGTCTGGGCGACATGGCGGGCAGCCTGGAGATGCTGGCACCTTCCTCTTACCGAAAACCCTGAGCCGTGGGCAGGAACCTGGGCATGACCGACATCCATTTGCGCCCGGGCGACTGGTTCGTGGGCGATGCAGGGTATCGCGTGCACACCCTGTTGGGATCGTGCGTCTCCATCGTGCTGTGGCACCCGGTACGGCGGATGGGCGCGATGTCGCATTACCTGCTGGCCCGGCGCGGCGGCGCGGCAACGGGTGCGCTGGATGGCCGTTATGGCGAAGAGGCGTTGACCCTGCTGCTGCGCGGGCTGCAGCGGGCCGGGGTGAGCGCGCTCGAGTGCCAGGCCAAGATCTTCGGCGGTGGCAACATGTTTCCGCAGCAGCCGCTGGCCGGCGCCATCGACGTAGGTCGCCGCAACGGGGAGTGTGCGCGCGAGCTGTTGCGTGCGCACGGCATCCCGGTGGTGTCGGAATCGCTGTTCGGTGTGGGACATCGGCTGGTGGCATTCGAGATCGACAGCGGCCAGGTGTGGTCGCGCCAGGTCGATCCGCTCGACAGCGCTGCGGCCAGGGTGCCGGCATGAAGCGCATCAAGGTGTTGATCGTCGACGACTCGGCCGTGGTGCGGCAGGTGCTGGGCGCGCAGCTCGATGCCGAACCCGACATCGACGTGCTGGGCGCGGTGTCCGACCCGATCCTGGCCATGCAGCGCATGGCGCTGGCCTGGCCCGACGTACTCGTGCTGGACGTGGAGATGCCGCGCATGGACGGCATCACCTTTTTGCGCAAGTTAATGGCGGAGCATCCCACACCGGTGGTGATCTGCTCCACGCTCACCGAACAGGGCGCGCAGACGACCATGGATGCGCTGGCCGCCGGCGCCTGCGCCATCGTCGCCAAGCCCAAACTTGGCCTCAAGAAATTTTTGCAGGATGCCACGGACGATCTCGCCGGCGCGGTGCGCGCGGCCGCCGGCGCCAACCTGCGCCGGCTGGCGGCGCGCGCGGCGCCGCCACCGCCCACGGCCAAGCTCAATGCCGATGCGATCCTGCCGCCGGCCGATGCCGGGGCGATGGTGCGCACCACCGAGCGCGTGGTGGCGCTGGGCACCTCCACCGGCGGCACCCAGGCGCTGGAAGAGGTGTTGACGGCCTTGCCGCGCGTAGCGCCCGGCATCGTCATCGTGCAGCACATGCCGGAGAAGTTCACCGCCGCCTTCGCCGCGCGGCTGGACAGCCGCTGCGACATCGAAGTGCGCGAGGCACGCGACCGCGACCGCGTGGTGCCCGGCCTGGCGTTGATCGCGCCGGGCGGTCGTCACATGCTGTTGCGGCGCGCCGGGGCACAGTATTACGTGGAAGTGGTGGACGGCCCGCTGGTGAATCGGCATCGTCCCTCGGTGGACGTGCTGTTCCGCTCGGTGGCCAAGTGCGCCGGCGCCAATGCGCTGGGCGTCATCATGACCGGCATGGGCGACGACGGTGCGGCGGGCCTGCTGGAGATGCGCAAGGCCGGCGCGCGCACGCTGGCGCAGGACGAAGCCAGTTGTGTGGTCTATGGCATGCCCAAGGAAGCGGTGGCGCGCGGCGCGGTGGACAAGCTGGTGCCGCTGGGCAGCATTGCACGGGAGGTATTGCAGCATGCACGTTCATGAGGACAGCCCTTGAACATCGACCATCCATGCACTGCTTGCCCCGGACGTCGGCGTGTGGCGCCGGTGTCGGAGAGCCGTGCGTCGCGGCCGGTCGTGGCTGATTCTTTTCGCCCGGCGACGGCCTTGACGCATGGAGATGCACGGTGAATGTGCCCGCGTCCATCCTGATTTGGCTGGCGATCGTGGCGCTTGCCGTTGCGGCAGGTTTGGTTGTGTGGGCGCTGCGCCTGCGCCGCGCGCTGGCGACGCGTGCCCGCTGCAGCCTGCCCGGCGAGGCGGGCTTGCGCGAGCTGCTCGATGCCAGCCCGGACGCGATGTGGGTGAATCGCGGCGATGGCGTGGTGGTGGAATGCAACCGACGACTGGCCGAACTGGCGCATGCGGAGCGCAGCAGCCTGATCGGTCGTCCGCTGGGGCAGTTGTTTGGCGCGGTCGACCCGGCGCAACTGCGCCGCATGCACGAGCGGCTGTTCGCCACCGGCGAAAGCCAGCTTTTGAACGTTCCGCTGACGACGGCCACCGGCGAGTCCGTCGAACTGGAGATCAGCAAGGCGCCGCTGCGCGGCAGGGATGGCCGCGTCACGGCCGTGCTCAGCGTGGCGCGCGACGTCACCGGACGGCGGCGCGACTACGAGCGGCTGCAACTGTGGGCGCACGCCTTTCAGCAGGCCGCCTTCGGCATCGCGATTTTCGATGTGCGGACCTCCCGCATCCTGGCGGCCAACCCGGCCTTCGCGCGCCGGCACGGTTATGCGTCGGGGGAGATGGAAGGCCTGCACGTGGATGCCTTGTACCCGCCCGAGCTCGCGGCGGAACGCGCCCACGCACGGGAGGCACTGGATCGGCTGGCCCACTGGGAGGCGGACGTCGAGCATGTGGATCGCGATGGCAGGCGTTTCCCGCTGCATCTGGACGTCTCGGTGTATCACGATGAAGGCGGCGCTCCCCTGTATGCTCTGGTGCAGGCGCACGACATCACGGAGCGCAAGCGCGCCGAGCAGGAGCTGGAAATCGCCGCGGTCGCCTTCGAGGCCATGGATGCGCTGCTGATTACCGATGCCGACCGCATCATCCAGCGCGCCAACCAGGCGTTCTCCCGGCTGACCGGTTATGCGGTCGGCGAGGTGATCGGGCGCAATTCGGATCTGTTGCGCTCGGATCATCATGGCGACGCTTTTTACGCGGCGCTGTGGAAACAGGTTCGCCGCGACGGCTACTGGAACGGCCAGCGCTGGATCGCGGTGAAGGAGGGTGTGCCGCGTGCGGTGCGCATGGCGATCACCGCCGTGCACGACACGGCGGGGCGGATCACCCACCATGTGTATTCCATCGCCGACCTGAGCCATGAGCGCGAGGCCAAGGCACATATCGAGCGACTCACTTTCTACGACCAGTTGACCGGCCTGCCCAACCGCGCCCTGCTTTGGGGGCGGCTCCGGGATCAACGGCCCCAGGCGGGTGCGCGCGCCCTGCTGATGGCCGATATCGACCGCCTGCGGCTGGTCAACGACATGCGCGACCATGCCGCGGGCGACCGCCTGATCGCCGAAGTGGCGCGGCGGCTGCGCGCGGCGCTGGACGAGGACTGCCTGCTGTGCCGGCTGGGCGGCGGCACGTTTGCCGTGATGCTGGCCAGCGAGGCCGATCGTGGCGAGTGGCTGGCCGTGGCCGTGCTCGCCGCCGTCGGGCGCATCCGCCAGGCGATGCACGAGCCGTTCCTGGTCGGCGACGCGGTGCCGGTATCGGCCACGGTCAGCGTGGGCTGGACCGAGCTGGCCGCGGGCCGGGGGGCGCCCGAGGTGGTGCTGAAAGAGGCGGAACTGGCGATGTACAACGCCAAGGCTGGCGGGGCGGGGCGCGTCTGCCGGTTTGAATCGACCATGCAACAGGCCTTGCAGGAGCGCGAGCACCTGCTGCAGGAGCTGGGCACGGCGATTGCGGCCGATGGGCTGGAGCTGCATGTGCAAGGGCAGTTCGACACGGAAGGCCGCCTGCTGGGCGCGGAAATGCTGGTGCGTTGGCAACGCCCCGGCGTGGGCATGGTGTCGCCAGGCCTGTTCATCCCCCTGGCCGAGGCCAACGGCCTGATCCTGCCCCTGGGCGACTGGGTGCTGCGCCGCGCCTGCATGCAGCTCAAGGCCTGGGAAACCCACGCGCGGCTGCGCGAGGTGGTGCTGGCGGTGAACGTGAGCCCCAAGCAACTGGCGCAGCCGGATTTCGTGCAGAGCGTGCGCACGGCACTGGCAAGCAGCGGCGCCAACCCGGCCTATCTCAAGCTGGAGATCACCGAGTCGGCCATCGTCGACGATATCGAGGGCGCCGCCGTCAAACTGGCGCAACTGCGCGAGCTTGGCATCAGCATCTCGCTGGACGATTTCGGCACCGGTTACTCCTCGCTTTCCTACCTGGCGCGCCTGCCGCTGGATCAGGTGAAGATCGACCAGTCCTTTGTCCGCCAACTGGGGCAGGGCGGCAACCACGCGCTGGTCGTGCGCACCATCATCGCCATGGGTGACGGGCTGGGCCTGGACGTGATCGCCGAAGGCGTGGAAACCGCCGATCAGATGGCCTTCCTGGTGGCCCACGGCTGCTCCCGCTTCCAGGGCTACCTGTTCGCCAGACCGATGGCCGTGCTGGCCTTTGAAACCGCGCTGGGGCAGGGGCGGATGAAGGCCATGCCGCGCTTCGGTGACCGGGCGGGGCGGTGACGCCGCGTCTTACTCGGCCTCGCCGCAGAACCGGGCCAGGAGTTCCTGCTGCACGTCGTGCACGGCTTCGCCGTCGGCGGGGCGGATCGGGCGGTAACTGCCGTCGGGCATGAGTTCGGCGGCGCCGCTGTTGTCGGCGAGGTAGTGTTCCAGCGCGCCGAGGATGCGCTGCTGCAGTTTCTTGCCCTCGATGGGAAAGGCGCACTCCACCCGGCGTTCCAGGTTGCGCTCCATCATGTCGGCGCTGGAAAGGTACAGCGTGGGCTCGCCGCCATTGGCGAACCAGTAGGCGCGGCTGTGCTCAAGGAAGCGGCCGATCACCGAGCGCACGCGGATGTTGTCCGACACGCCGGGCACACCGGGGCGCAGGCAGCACATGCCACGCACGATGAGATCCACCTGCACGCCGGCGCGGCTGGCCTGGTACAGCGCGCGGATCATCTCCGGGTCGGTGAGCGCGTTGATCTTGACCAGGATGCGCGCCGGCTTGCCGGCGCGCGCGTGCGCGGCCTCGCGCGCGATCAGTTCCAGCAGGCCACGCTTCAGGGTGAACGGCGCCTGCAGCAGTTTCTTCATGCGCAGCGCCTTGCCCATGCCGGTGAGCTGGGAGAACAGCTTGTGCACGTCCTCGCACAGCGCCTCGTCGGAGGTGAGCAGGCTGTAGTCGGTGTACAGGCGCGCGTTGACGGCGTGGTAGTTGCCGGTGCCGAGGTGGGCGTAGCGCACCAGCTCGCCGCCCTCGCGGCGCTGGATCAGCATGAGCTTGGCGTGCGTCTTGATGCCCACCACGCCGTAGATCACCATGGCGCCGGCCTGTTGCAGGCGCAGCGCGAGGCTGAGATTGGATTCCTCGTCGAAGCGCGCGCGCAGCTCCACCACGGCGGTCACTTCCTTGCCGGCACGGGCCGCGTCCACCAGCGCATCCACCAGCTCCGAATCGGCGCCGGTGCGGTACAGCGTCTGCTTGATCGCCAGCACCTGCGGGTCCTTGGCGGCCTGGCGCAGGAAATCCACCACCGGCGCGAAGGATTCGTAGGGGTGCAGCAGCAGCACGTCCTGCTTGCCGACCACCGCGAACAGATCCTCGGCGTGCTTGATGGCCTTTGGCAGCGCCGGCACGAAGGGCTTGTACTGCAGCTCGGGGTAGCTCACCTTGCTGGCGATGCGGAACAGCCGCGCGAGGTTCACCGGGCCGTTCACCTCGTACAGCGCTTCCTCGGTGAGGCCGAATTGCTTGAGCAGGTGCGCGCTCAGCTCCTTCGGGCAGTTGTCGGCCACCTCCAGCCGCACGGCGTCGCCGAAGCGGCGCGAGTACAGCTCGCCGCGCAGCGCCAGCGCCAGGTCTTCCATGTCCTCGGGGTCGATGGCCAGGTCGGCGTTGCGGGTGAGCCGGAACTGGTAGGAACCCAGTACTTCCATGCCGGGGAACAATTCCTCGGCGTGGGCATGGATGATGGAGGAGAGCAGCACATAGCAGTCGCCGCTATCGGCCACCTCGTCGGGCATGCGGATCAGCCGCGGCAGCACGCGCGGCGCCGGCACCACGGCCAGGCCCGAATCGCGGCCGAAGGCGTCCACGCCGTCCAGCCGCACGATGAAGTTCAGGCTCTTGTTGACCAGCAGCGGAAACGGATGGGTGGGGTCGAGCCCGATCGGCGTCACCAGCGGCGCCACTTCCTCGCGGAAATGCTTGCGCACCCACAGCTTCTGCTTGTGCGTCCACTCGTCGCGGCGCAGCACGCGGATGCCGTGGGTGGCCAGTGCGGGCAGGATGCGGCTGTTGAGGATGGTGTACTGGCGCTCCACCTCGCGGTGGGCGATCTTGCCGATTTCGGCCAGCACCTCGGCCGGCGTCATGCCGTCGGCGCCGATCAGCTCGTGCTCCAGCGCGATCTGGCGCTTCAGCCCGGCCACGCGGATCTCGAAGAACTCGTCCATGTTGTTGGAGAAGATCAGCAGGAACTTCAGCCGCTCCTGCAGCGGCGTGCGCTCGTCCAGCGCCTGGTCCAGCACGCGGATGTTGAACTTCAGCTGCGACAGCTCGCGGTTGAAGTACAGGCTGCGGTCGGTGAGGTCGGGCGCGTCGCCGCCTTCGTCCGGTGCGACGGTGGCAGGTGTCGTGGCGTGTTCGCGTGCGTTCATCGGATGTATCCCGGGTTATGCCGCATGGTAACGCGCCGCGCGGCTCAGCCGCCCACCACCAGCGGCTCGGGCTCCAGTGGTACGCCAAAGCGCGTGTGCACGGTGTCGGCCACCTTTTGTGCAAAGGCCCAGAGCTGGGCGCCCGTGGCCTGGCCGTGGTTCACCAGCACCAGCGCGTGGCGGTTGGAGATGCCGGCATCGCCCTCGCGTGCGCCCTTGAGTCCTGCCGCTTCGATCAGCCAGGCGGCGGAGAGCTTGCTGCAGCCGTTGGCTTGCGGCCATGCGGGTAGTTCCGGGTGTTCGCGCTTGAGCGTCTGGGCCAACGCGGCCTCGACCACCGGGTTCTTGAAGAAGCTGCCGGCATTGCCGATCACGGCCGGGTCGGGCAGTTTCCGCGTGCGCAGGCGCACCACCGCCTCGGCCACGTGGAAGGGAGCCGGCCGGTCCACGCCCAGCTTCGCCAGTTCCTCACCGATGCCGGCGTAGTCGAGCCTGAGCGCGCGCGCGCGGGGCAGGGCGAAGCGCACGGCGGTGACGATGTAGCGTCCCGGCGTCCGCTTGAAGAGCGAGTCACGGTAGCCGAAGGCGCAGGCGGCGCGGTCGAGCTGGACGACGCGCGCTTCGCGCGTGTCCCAGGCTTCCACGCTCTCGATGAACTCGGCCACCTCGGTGCCGTAGGCGCCGATGTTCTGCACCGGCGCGGCGCCCACCGTGCCGGGAATCAGGATCAGGTTTTCCAGCCCGGCCAAGCCCTGGCCCAGCGACCAGCGCACGAAATCGTCCCAGCGCTCGCCGGCGGCCACCGCGATGCGCGCGACCTCGCCGTCCGCTTCCACCTGCACGCCGCGTGTTTCCATCGCCAGCACGGTGCCGTGGAAATCTCCGGCCAACAGCAGGTTGCTGCCTTCGCCCAGCACCAGCAGCGGTGACTGGCGCACGGCGGGGAAGGCCAGCAACTCGGGCAGCTTGCTGGCGTCGTGCAACTCGGCCAGCAGCGCGGCGCGGGCATCCACGCGCAGCGTGTTGCGGTGAACGAGCGAGGCGTTTTCGCTGAGCGTATAGCCGCCCATGGGCGTGCGCTCAGCCGGCATGGCGCAACGCCTCCACACACTCCTTGATGAGCCGGGGGCCGCGGTAGATCAGCCCGGAATAGAGCTGCACCAGGTTGGCGCCGGCAGCGAGTTTCTCCGCCGCATCGTCGCCATCCGTGATGCCGCCCACGCCCACGATGGGGAAGCGCGCGCCCAGCCGCGCGCGCATGCCACGCAGCACGTCGGTGGAGAGCGCGAACAGCGGCCGGCCGGACAGGCCGCCCGCCTCGTGCCCGCGCGGGTGGTCGGCCACCATCGCGTGGTCGATGGTGGTGTTGGTGCAGATCACGCCGTCGATGCCGCTGGTGGCGAGCACTTCGGCGATGCCGTCCAGCTCATGTTCGGAAAGATCCGGCGCGATCTTCAGCAGCATCGGCTTGCGTGCGCCCGCCTGCGCGCCGAGTTGCTCCTGCCGTTCGCGCAGGGTGTCGATGAAGCGGCGCAAGGTGGCTTCTTCCTGCAGGTCGCGCAGGCCCTTGGTGTTGGGCGAGGAGATGTTCACCGTGATGTAGCTGGCGCGCGCGTAGACCTTGTCCAGGCAGGCGAGGTAGTCGTCCACGGCCCGCTCGTTCGGTGTGTCCTTGTTCTTGCCGATGTTGATGCCCAGCACGCCGGCGTAGCGCGAGCGCTCCACATTGCGCACCAGCGCGTCCACGCCGGCGTTGTTGAAGCCCATGCGGTTGATGATGGCCGCATGGCGGCGCAGGCGGAACAGCCGTGGCAGCGGGTTGCCCGCCTGCGGGCGCGGTGTCACCGTGCCCACCTCCACGAAGCCGAAACCCAGCGCGCCCAGCGCGTCCAGGTGTTCGGCATTCTTGTCCAGCCCGGCGGCCAGCCCCACCGGGTTGGGAAAGCGGATGCCGAAGGCTTCCACCGGCAGTTCGGCCACCGTCGGCGCGGCCAACCGCAGCAGCTTGAGGCGCGCGGCGAGGTCGATGCCGCGCAGGGTCATGCCGTGCGCGGTTTCGGCGTCCAGCGCAAACAACAGGGGGCGTAGCAGGGAGTACATGGTTTATCCGTTGAGGCCCTGGCCGCCGTCCACCACCAGCGTCTGGCCGGTGATCCAGCCGGCGGCGGGCGAGGCGAGAAACAGCGCGGCATGGGCGATGTCCGCAGGCGTACCGTAGCGGTCGAACGGAATCTTCGCCAGCGTGGCGGCGTAGCGTGCGGGATCGTCGCGCCGGCAGCGATCCCACAGCCCGCCGGGGAAATCGACCGAGCCTGGCGCGATGGCATTGACCCGGATGCGTTGCGGCGCCAGTGCCAGTGCCTGCGAGGCGGTGTAATGGCTGAGCGCGGCCTTCACCGCCGCGTAGGCGGCACCGTGCTTGCGCGGGTGCAGCGCGGCGATGGAGCTGGTGTGCAGGATGCTGGCGTGCGGCGAGGCCGCGAGGTGCGGCAGCGCATGGCGCGAGGCGCGCACGGCGGCCATCAGATCCACGTTGAAACCGGTGAGCCAGCCATCGTCGTCGTCGGTAAAACCGTAGCCCGAGGCGTTGTTCACCAGCACGTCGATACCGCCCAGCGCGCCGGCGGCCGCATCGACCCAGTGGGCTATGGCATCGGCTTCGGCAAGGTCGCAGGGCTCGGCGTGCACCGTCTGGCCGAAGGCGGCCAGTGCGGCGCGCGTTTCGGTGAGTGCCTGCGTGCCGCGCGCGCAGATCGACACGGCGGCGCCAGCCTCGGCGAAGGCTAGCGCGATGGCGCGGCCGATGCCCTTGCTGCCGCCGGCAACGGCGACGCGGTAGGTGTGGAAGTCGAAGCTGGCGGCCATCGGCGGTTCAGTGCCCGTGAAAAATTCGAACGTCGTGGCGAGGGCGTCGCCGACTCAGTGCCAGAGATGGTTGATGCCCAGCCCGAACACCAGCAGCACGAGGCCGGCGAGCACCAGCATGGTCGTGGCTAGTTGCACGTAGCCCAGCACCAGTCCCGTGATGGCCATGCCATCGCCCTCCATGCGGGCGTCCGCCGGCGCACGGCGAATCTCGCTGCGCGCCAGATGGCCGCAGACCACGGCCACCACGGCGCCGACGAAGGGCAGGATGCACCAGGCAAGAATGCCGAACACCAGGCTCACGATGGCCAGCGGACAGGTTCCGGAACGGTAGGTCGGAGAGCTGCTCATGCGGTGGATGCTCGGTCAGGTGGACGATGGATCGGGATATTTTTTATCTGTGTCGCGCATCCGCTGCGGCAACGGTGCGTATTGGCTGTCGGCCTCAAAATCCAGTGGCGCCCCGATGAGGCGTTGTTGCGCGCCGGCTGCCTGCCCAGTCGCATCTGGGCGCGCGGGCTGTCGGTTCAATCCCGACCCACGTGAGGCTTGTACCTTCGTGGGTCGGGATGAAGCCCGGCGCTTCCTTGTTCGAGACAGAACCGCTCCGGGTGGTTGTTACAGGTCGAACTTGATGCCCTGCGCCAGCGGCAGCGCGTTGGAGTAGTTGATGGTGTTGGTCTGCCGGCGCATGTAGACCTTCCACGCGTCCGAACCGGACTCGCGGCCGCCGCCGGTTTCCTTCTCGCCGCCGAACGCGCCGCCGATCTCGGCGCCCGAGGTGCCGATGTTGACGTTGGCGATACCGCAATCCGAACCCGCCGCCGACAGGAACTGCTCGCCCGCGCGCAGGTTGTTGGTGAAGATCGACGAGGACAGGCCCTGCGGCACGTCGTTCTGCATGTCGATGGCTTCGTCCAGCGTCTTGAACGGCATCACGTAGAGGATGGGCGCGAAGGTTTCGGACTGCACCACCTCATCGCTGTTCTTGAGACCGGTGATGATGGTCGGCAGCACGAAGTTGCCCTTGCGATCGGTCAGCGCCTTGCCGCCGGTACGCACGTTGCCGCCGGCGGCCTTGGCCTTCTCGACCGCAGCAAGGTAGCCCTGCACCGCCTCCGGGCTGTTGAGCGGGCCCATCAGCGTGGTGGCCAAGGTGGGATCGCCGATCTTGCCCTCGACCTGGTGGTAGGCCTTGACCAGAGTGTCGAGCACGCCGTCGAAGATCGACTCATGCACGAACAGCCGGCGCGTGGTGGTGCAGCGCTGGCCGGCGGTGCCGACCGCGCCGAACACGATGCCGGGAATCGCCAGCTTCAGGTCGGCCGTTTCGTCCAGGATGATCGCGTTGTTGCCGCCCAGCTCCAGCAGCGAGCGGCCCATGCGCTTGGCGACGCGCTCGCCCACGTGGCGGCCCACCTTGGTCGAGCCGGTGAAGCTGATCAGAGCGATGCGCTTGTCGTCCACGAAGGCCTGCGACAGCTCCGTGCCGGCGTCGTTGAACAGGAAGAACAGGTCCGGGAAGCCGCCGGCCTTCAGCGCCTCGTTGCAGATCTTCATGGTGGCGATCGCCGACAGCGGCGTCTTCGGCGACGGCTTCCAGATGCAGATGTCGCCGGCAATGGTGGCCAGCATGGCGTTCCACGCCCACACCGCGACCGGGAAGTTGAACGCACTGATGATGCCGACCAGGCCCAGCGGATGGTACTGGTCGTACATGCGGTGGCCGGGGCGCTCCGAGTGCATGGTGGCGCCGTACATCATGCGGCTCTGGCCCACCGCGAAGTCGGCGATGTCGATCATCTCCTGCACTTCGCCGTCGCCCTCGGGCTTGATCTTGCCCATCTCCAGCGCGACCAGCGAACCCAGCGCGTCCTTGTGCTTGCGCAGCGCTTCGCCGCACAGCCGCACCGCTTCGCCGCGCTGCGGCGCCGGCGTGGTACGCCACACCTTGAACGCGGCCTGCGCGCGCTGGACGATCACCTCGTAATCAGCGGCGCTGGACGCATGCACGGTGCCGAGCACGTCGCCGGTGGCGGGGTTCACCGGCCGCAGCGCGCCGGCGTCGGTGGTCTTCGACCACTCGCCGTGGCCGAGGTAGCTGCCGGAATTGATGTCGGCCAGGCCGAGCGCGGAAAGGATGTGGTGGGACATGCTGGACTCCGTTGGCGCCGACGCGCGGCGTCTCTTTTTGAAACGCCCATTCTACCAGTGGCCCCATCCCGCCGTTCGCGCACCGCCGCAAAACCGTGCGAGAATCCCCGCCCCGCCCTCGTAGCTCAGTTGGATAGAGCGTCCCCCTCCTAAGGGGAAGGTCGCACGTTCGAATCGTGTCGGGGGCACCAGATGCACGAAGGCCGGCGAGAGCCGGCCTTTGGCGTTTTCGCGGCATGCCACGATCAATGCGCGGCGGGCTGGCCGCCGATGCTCGAATCCAGGAGCTGCGTGATGGATGCGAACAGCTCCCCACGCTGGCGCACGCCGGGTGCACAATCGAGCCCCTTGCCAAGAACGGAGTGCGCCATGCGTCCGCCCCTGTTTGCTGCCTTGCTGTTTTGCCTGCCGCTCGCCGCGCCTGCCGTGGCTGCCGATGTGCCGGGTGTACCGGCCTACGTGGCCGCCGCGGTCAACGACCCCGCGCGTGCCGCTGACCGGCATGACGATGCGCGTCGCCAGATCGAAGCGGTGATGTCGTTCGCCGACGTGAAGCCTGGACAAAGCGTGCTGGAACTCGACCCCGGCAGCGGCTACTGGACGCGTGTGTTCAGCGCCATCGCGGGGCCGCAAGGGCACGTCTATACCGTGTGGCCGAACGAGATGGCGAAGTTCTCGGCCAAGAGCTACGCGAACTGGCAGAAGCTTGCCGCCACGCCGCACTACGCCAATGTCAGCCTGCTCAGGCAGCCGGCCGCTGCCTTGAGCGCGCCGACCAAGGTCGACCTGGTATTCACTGCGCAGAATTACCACGACTACCACGATCCGTTCATGGGGCCGGTGGATATGGCGAAGTTCGACAAGGTGGTGTTCGACGCGCTCAAGCCCGGCGGCCTGTTCGTGGTGATCGATCACGTGGCGCCGGCCGGCTCGGGATTGGCCGACACCAACACCGTGCACCGCATCGATCCGGCCGTGGTGAAGCAGGAGGTGGAGGCGGCCGGCTTCGTGTTCGACGGCGAGAGCGCGGCGCTGCGCAACAGCGCCGACCCGCACACGGCGTCGGTGTTCGACAAGTCGATACGCGGCCACACCGACCAGTTCGCCTATCGCTTCCGCAAGCCCGCCAAGTAACCGGTTGCCCGCGAGCCATGGATGGCTCGCACGCGGCCCATCACGCGCGTGCTTGGCCGGCGGCACCCAGTCTGGCCTGCGGCCGGGTTGGGCGAGTCTGGAAAGTGCCGGCCTGCACTTTCCAGACTCCAGGCAGCAGGCGCTGCGATTGGTGCATGCAGCGAGCTACCATCGCAGCATGCACAAGCTGCACTTCGACAACACGTTTCTGCGCGAACTCCCCGCCGATCCCTCCGACACCCCCGGCCCGCACGAAGTGACCGGTGCGCTGTATTCGCGCGTGTCGCCCACACCGGTAACCGCCCCGCGCCTGCTGGCCCATTCGGTGGAAATGGCCGCGACGCTGGGCTTCAGCGCGGAGGAACTCGCCAGCGATGCCTTCGCGCAGGTATTCGGCGGCAATGCGCTGCTGCCCGGCATGCAGCCCTGGGCGGCGAACTACGGCGGTCACCAGTTCGGTGCGTGGGCGGGGCAGCTCGGCGACGGCCGCGCCATCTCGCTGGGCGAGGTCGTCGCTGACGGCGGCGAGCGCTGGGAACTGCAGCTCAAGGGCGCCGGCCCCACGCCATACTCGCGCAGCGCGGATGGCCGCGCGGTGCTGCGTTCGTCGGTTCGCGAATTCCTGTGCAGCGAGGCGATGCACCACCTCGGCATTCCCACCACGCGCGCGCTGTGCCTGGTCGGCACCGGCGAGGCCGTGGTGCGCGACCTGCTCTACGACGGCCATCCGCGCGCGGAACCGGGCGCCATCGTCTGCCGCGCAGCGCCGTCCTTCATCCGCTTCGGCAGCTTCGAACTGCCTGCGTCGCGCGGCGACACGGCGCTGCTGCGGCAACTGGCGGACTTCGCCATCCGCCGCGATTTTCCCCATCTGGCCGGACAGGGCGAAAGCCTTTACGGCGACTGGTTCGGCGAAATCTGCGCGCGTACGGCGCGTCTCATGGCCGACTGGATGCGCGTGGGTTTCGTGCATGGCGTGATGAACACCGACAACATGTCGATCACGGGCCTCACCCTGGACTACGGCCCCTACGGCTGGATCGACGACTACGACCCGGACTGGACGCCGAACACCACCGACGCGCAGCGCCGCCGCTACCGCTACGGCCAGCAGCCGAACGTGGCGTGGTGGAACCTGTCCCGCCTTGCGCAGGCCTTGTCACCACTGTTCGGCGACATCGCGCCGCTGCAGGCCGGGCTGGATCGCTACGCCACCGTCTACGCCGAGGCGGATCGCGCCAATACCGCCGCCAAGCTCGGCCTGGCCGCCTGCCGCGACGAGGACGTGGCGCTGATGCAATCGCTGCAGTCCCTGCTGCGCGCGGCCGAGGTGGACATGACACTGTGGTTCCGAGGCCTGGCCGCGGTCGATCCGCTACGCCCCGCGCTGGAGCCGCTGCACGAGGCGTTTTACGACGAGGCGAAACGAAGCGCGCACGAGTCGGCCTTCGCGGACTGGTTGGCGCGCTACGCCGCCCGCCTTGCCGATGACTCGCTGTCCACCGCGGAACGTCGTGCCCGCATGCACGCCGCCAATCCGCGCTACGTGCTGCGCAACTACCTCGCCCAGCAGGCGATCGAGCGCGCCGAGCAGGGCGATGCCGGCGGCATCCACGAGCTGCTCGACGTGCTGCGCCATCCATGCGACGAGCAGCCGGGCCGTGAAGCCTTCGCGCGCAAGCGGCCCGACTGGGCGCGGCACCAGCCGGGCTGCTCGATGCTTTCCTGCAGTTCGTAGGTCATCCGGCGCGCAGCCTGTACCGTCGATGCGTCTTTGATTGCGTGCAGCCATGCGCATAAATTGTGCGCATCAGACAGGAGTTGCCAGCATGGCCACCATCTACGATGCCGAAGCCGGCAAGCGTGCCGTCAACCTCAGCGTCAATGGCGATCTGCTCGACAAGGCCAAGCAGCACGGCATCAACCTTTCCGCCACGTTCGAGCATGCCCTGGCCGAAGCCTTGAACGCCGTAAGGCGCGAGCAGTGGCTCACCGAAAACCGCAAGGCCATGGGTGCCTACAACGAACACGTCGAGGCGGCTGGGGTCTACAGCGATGGCCTGCGGAGCTTCTGATGCCGCAGTTCGCCGTGCACCGCAATGCCAATCCGGCTACGCAGTCAGCCGTACCGTTGTTGCTCGACGTGCAAAGCGACTGATTGTCGGGTTGGGGACGCGGGTCGTGGTGCCGCTTTACACGGCGCTCGCCATGCGGGGCAAAACCATGAAGACGCTGACCCCGGTGCTTGTGGTCGGCGGCAAGTCGTATGTCATGGTGACGCCGCAGCTGGCTGGCGTTGCAAGGAAATACCTGGGTGCGCAGGTCGGGGAGCTTTCTGCGCAGCGCGACGCCATCCTGGCCGCCCTGGATTTCCTGGTTGCCGGTTTCTGATCAGTGCGCCGGCTTGCTTGCGCGCACGATCCACACCCACGGAAACATGCGGAACTCCGGCCACGAGCGTTGCACTGCGAGGCCAGCTTCGCGCAGCACCTGCGCGTAGAGTGCCGTGCAGCGGAAGTCGAGCAGGGCGACCTGGCCGCCGGGCTTGAGCACGCGCGCGATCTCGCGCGCAGCCTGTTCGCGGTCGGCCACGGTGGGCAGGTTGTGGACGGCAATGCTGGAGACGACGGTGTCGAAGATGGCGTCGGGGTAGGGCAGGTGGCGCATGTCGCCAGTGTCGATCTGCACACGGTCGGCCACGCTTGCCAGTTCGGCGTTGTGCCTTGTGGTTGCGGCGGCGTTGCCGCTCTGGTCGCGCGTGCTCCACAGGTCGATACCGGTGGCGCGTCCGCGCGGCAGGCGGCGAGCGGCTTCGAGCAGGAGCAGGCCGCGGCCGCAACCCACGTCCAGTACTTGCTCGTCGCCGCGCAACTGCAGCGCGGCCATCATCCCGCGCATCACCTGGTGCTTGCCGTGCAGGCTGCTCAACGTCATCAGGGCCGCTTCGGCGCACATCAGCAGGCCGGTGCAGCGCAGCGTCCACGTCAAGGCCGGCGCGAAGCCGTGGTACAGGCCGGCGAGCAGCAGCACCGGCCCGCCGATGGCGAAGCCCAGCACCAGGCCCGGCGCGTCGATGCCGTAGCGCGGTTTCTCGGGTGCACGATCCTGCGCGGTCTCCCGGATGTTCCCCTGCATGGCGCATCCCCCGCTGCGTTGACTTGGCCATCTCCCCGGCGCAGGGGCGCGGCGATCCAGTGTGGCGATGGCATGGGCAACAAGAAGGCGCCCGTCGTGCGGGCGGCGGGCGGTAGGAACCGGAACGTGATTTCAGGCGTGCGCGACCGTAGCCGTGGGCGTGCGTCGCCCGAGTCCACCCGTACTGTCAACGGCAGTCCGTGTCTTTCGCGTAGCGGGTGATTCCGTCGGGCAATTGAACCCAGGCGTGCTTGCGGCACTCGTAGACGGAATCCTGCGGCTCGGGGAAATCCGGGTCGGCAAAGGCACCGACTGCGACCATCACGCACTGGTCGTTCCCTTCCTCCGTATGGAAAACCGTGCTGCCGCAGACAGGGCAGAACCGGAAGCGGAACTTCGTCCCGTGATCGCCTGTGCGCACGTACTCCGTCGCGGTGCCGGCAACGGCAAAGGGCGTGGAGTAGGCAGCCAGCGTCGCGAATATGCTGCCGGTGCGCTGCTGGCACGCGAGGCAATGGCAGATGCCGGCGCCCAGCGAATCGCCTTGCACCTCGATGCGCAACTGTCCGCAGCAACATGAAGCCGTCTTGCCTGGCATGGGAACCTCTGCCGGAATTCAGTGGTGCCATGCGTGTCGTGCTGGCATGGCGTCGGGTTCATCTGGAGACGTGGGCATAAACCATGCGCAGGCCGAAGGCCAGTGCCGGCGATTGCAGGCGCCAGGTTCGGGATCCGTATCGAGGCGCAAGCGGCAAAGCTTGTGGGTGGTGGCCCCCAAGATGAACCCTGAGGTGGAAGACAGCCAGGGCATGACCGATTCGGTCGCCACGCCCCGGCTTTCCCGCACGCCGCGGTTCAGCGCGGCCCGGCTACCAGCAGGCTGAAACCGGTGACGGGCTTGCCGTGGCCGTGCGTGGTGGCGCCGACCGTGAACACCTCGTGGGTCGAGGGATCGAGCGCCAACGTGCGAGCGCTGGGCATGGTGGGTACCTTCACCGCCGGCGCGTAGTGGTCGGCATCGATTTGATGGATCACGCCGAGCGAACCTTCGCCGCTCGCGGCGATCACGTTGTGCAGCTTGGCATCGTAGACGACGGCATCCGGGCGGCGGCCGATCGACAGCTTGGCGACCTGCCGCCCATTGTCGGCGTTCGTCACGATCATCCAGCCGTTGGCGCACACCGAGAACAGGCGGTGGCTGGCGGTATCCAGCGCCAGGCCGGTCGGCCCTTGGCAGGGCGCCAGCGGCCAGACGTGCACGACCTTGCGCTCCCGCAGGTCGACCTCGGCCAGCTCGCTCGAACCTTCGAGGTTGACGTAGAGCCGGCCGGCGCCGTCGAGCGCCGGGAATTCGGGGTTGCTGCGCAGCGCGATGGTGGCGACCTCCTTGCCCAGCTTTGGGTCGATCACGCTGATCCCGTTGCTGTCGCCGTTCATCGCCAGCACGTCGCCGTTGGCGTCGTCGTAGATGATCGCATCCGGATCCTTGCCGCTGACCGGGATGTTGCCGACCACCTTCAGCGTCGCCAGGTCGACCACGCTGACGTCGTTGCCGTGGCCATTGCTGACGTAGGCGCGGTGCAGCGACGGCACCACGGCGACGCCGTGCGCATGCTGCATGCCGCCGATCTCCGCGACGAGCTTGCCGTCGTCGGCGTTTACCACCATCACGCGATTGTCGCGCGCGATGAACAGCCGCCGCGTCGTCGCGTCCAGGCTCACATAGTCCCAGCCGCCGTCGCCGCCGAGCGCGTAGTGCCGGGTGATGGTGTAGCCGGTGGCAGCCGTGCTCGCGACAGCCAGCGGCGGGATGCCTGCGGCCGTGGCGAACAACAGCGTCCAGATGATCTTCTTCATGGCATGGTCCTTGGTGGAGGGAAAAGTGCAGCGGTAGAGCCTGGTCGCCGGATGTCAGAGCAGCGGAGTATCCGGCGGAGGAAAATCCAGTTGCGCGCGCAGGCCGGGGGCGGTGTCGCCGAACGCGAGCGTGGCGTCGTGCAGGTCGGCCACGGCAGCGACCAGTGCCAGGCCCAGCCCGCTGCCGGGCGTGCTGCGCGCGGCGTCGAGCCGTACGAAGCGACCGGTCACGCGCGTGCGCGCCTCGGCGGGTATGCCGGGGCCGGCGTCGTCGAGCGTGACGCGACAACCGCCCTCCTGCCGTTCCAGCGTGAGCGCGACCGGTGTGCCCGGAGGCGTGTGGTGCAGGACGTTCTCGATCAGGTTGACAAACAGCTGCGTGAGCAGCGCGCGGTCGCCCAGTATGTGCACGCCATGGGCAAGGTTCGTGCGCAGCGTCCGTCCCTGGTCCTCCAGCAGCGGCGCATAGTCGCCGACGACACTGTCGAGCAGCCCGGACAGATCCACCATGGCGAAGCCGGCGCGGCGCTGGCGGCTTTCGACCTGGGCGATGCGCAACAGGGCCGCGAAGGTCGCCAGCACATCGTCGACATCGGTCAGGGCGCGCTCCGCCGCCGCGCGAAAGGCGTCGGTGTCGGTGGCCGTGCGGGTGGCGGTTTCCAGCCGCTGGCGCAGATGGCTCAGCGGGGTGCGCAGGTCGTGTGCGATATCGTTGGATACTTGCCGCATGCCTTCCATCAACGCCTGAATGCGCTCCAGCATACCGTTCAACGCTTGTGCCAGGCGATCGAACTCGTCATCGCGGCCGCCGTGCGAGATGCGCACGCCGAGGTCGCCGGCGGCGATGCGCGCGGCGGCCGTAGCCACCGCCTCGACGCGACGCAGGTAGCTGCGTGCGGTGAACACGCCGCCCAGCAGCGCGAAGATGACCGATGCGATGCCGGCCCACAGGAAGGCATCCTGCAGCAGCGCATCCAGTTGATCGGCGCTGCGCCGGTCGCGCCCCACTACCAGCAATCCACCATCGTCGAGCCGGGCGGCATGCACCAGCATGTGCAGCCCGCGGCCCGATGGCATGTCTTTCGTCAGTGCGCTCCAGCCGGTATGGGCCGGCGCAAGCGGCAGGTCGCCTGCGACGCGCCGCCCGTCGACGCCAAACAAACCGTAGTAGAGCGGCCCCTGCGGCGCCTGCGCGACGATGTCGGCGATCGCAGTTGCGCGCTTGCCGGCCGGTATCGCGGCGACCTCGCCGAACTCGTCGGCGATCGCGCGCCGAACCTGCGCTTCGACGTAACCGCGCACCGACCACCAGGTGATCGCGAACAGCAGCAGGGCGATCAGCGCGAACAGGCCCGCCTGCAGTGCGGCGAGCCGGAAGGCCGAGCTGCGCAGCAGACGCGCACCGAGCATGGCGGAACCGGTGCCAGTCACGGCTGCTCCGGCGCCGTGCGCAGCACGTAGCCGACGCCGCGCAGTGTGCCGAGCAGTTCGCCTCCGGCGAAGCCGCGGTCGATCTTGCCGCGCAGGCGGCTGATGTGGGTCTCCACCACGCTGGTCTGCGGATCGAAGTGGTATTCCCACACCTGCTCCAGCAGCATCGTCCGGGTTACTAGTTCGCCGGCATGGCGCATCAGGTATTCAAGCAGGCGGAATTCGCGGGGCTGCAGTTCGATCATCCTGCCGCCGCGGCGCACTTCGCGGCTGAGCAGATCCATTTCCAGGTCAGCCACGCGCAACTGGACCACGGCGGGGCTGGCCAGCGGCGGACGCCGCGCCAGCGCGCCGATGCGCGCGACCAGTTCGGCGAAGGCAAACGGCTTGGCGAGGTAGTCGTCTGCGCCCGCCTCGATGCCTTCGACCCGCGCGTCCACTTCGCCCAGCGCGGTCAGCATCAGCACCGGCGTGTTGATGCCGATTTTGCGCAGCGCCCGCAGCAGGTCGAGCCCGGCCATGCGCGGCAGCATGCGGTCGACCACCAGCACTTGATGGTGGCCTTCGCGTGCGCGGCGCAATCCGGCCAGGCCATCGCCGGCCTGGTCGACGGCATGGCCGAGCTCGCGCAGGCCCCCGGCCACGTAGTCGCGAGTCTCCGCATCGTCCTCGATCAGCAAGATGTCCATGCGCGGCTACCTCGGCAGCACCGTTTGACCTGGCGGCACTACCCCAGAAACATGTGTCGGTCCGATGACAGTGCGTCCTTGCGTGCCCGTGCGCCGGTTGCGGTCAGAGCTCGAAACGCACGCCCGCCAGGTAGGTCAGCCCGTAGAACTCGCGCTGGATCGGCCGATCCGAGGTTCCCTGGTAGAACGCATGCGGCGTGTCGAGCAGGTTCCTGGCCTGGAAGTAGACGGACCAGTTCTGTGGAAACTGGTAGCTCGCGCTGAAATCCATCGAGGTGCGGCTGGCGTTGTAGATGTCGCTGCTGCGGTCGGTACCGATGCCGAACAGGTCGGACGATACCGAGTAGGCCGCGAGGTTGAGCGAGAGCCCGGCGCGCTGGTAGAACAGCATGGCGTTCCAGGTGTTGCGCGAGGTCGACGGCAACTGCGAATACTCGCCGGGCCGGATCTGGATGCGCGAATCGACCCAGGTGTAGTTCGCCGCCGCGCCCAGCCCGGCCAGCCAATCCGGCAGGTTGCTGAATGTCTGCCGCCAGTTCAGTTCCAGGCCGCGCGCGTAGGAGGAACCGACGTTCTTGAAGGTGAAGACGTGGTACGGGATCGCGCCGCCGGGTATCTGGCTCGCGTTGGGCAGCGTCTGCGTCGTCTCGAAGGGGACGATGTAATCGGAGATTTCCTTGTCGAAGATGCCGGCGGACATGATGCCGCCATCGGGCAGGTACTTCTCGACGGCGAAGTCGAAACTGTTGGCCGTGGAGGGCTTCAGGTTCGGGTTGCCGGTGGTGGCGATGCCCGAGCCCACGTTGATCGCCAGCGCCGGATTGGCCTGGTTGAAGCCGGGCCGGGCGATCGTCGAAGAGTAGGCGGCGCGCAGAACCAGGTCGGGCGCCAGTTCGTAGCGGAACTGCAGGTTCGGGAAGAAGTCGTGGTAGTTGTGCGTGGTACTGACCGGCTGGGAGAACGGATTGCCGGCGGCGTCGGTGCCGGTTGCGTAGGCGTTGCCGCGGTCGCGCGTCGCCTCGAAGCGGAGGCCGGCGAGCATGCCCAGCTTGCCCAAGGTGCCGGTGTATTCGCCGTAGGCGGCGTAGATGTCCTCGTGCGCATCCAGGTATTGCTGGTTGCTGCTGAGCTGGTCGCCGGGGGCGATGCTGCCGTAGCCGAAGATGCGCTGCAGCGCGCCGGGGATGATGTCCACGCCGTTGCGGTAGTAGCCGTCGTAATAGGTTTCCTGGGCGACGCCGGCGACCGCGGTAAGCGGCAGCGCGGTGGGCGAGAGCGAGTACGGCTGCGCAGTCGTCCGCTTGTGCCGTTGCCGCACGCTCACGCCGAACTTCAGATCCTGGTCGGTCAGGCTGCCCCATTCGACCGGCGTGGTCGAGTTGAAGGCGTAGGACATCTCGCGGTCGAAGTTGTACTGCTTGCCGTTGTTGAGGCTGCTCAGCGTGTAGTTGGCCGGGTCAAGGTAGCCCGGCGCGCCGGCGATCGTGTAGAGCGGCACGTGCCCGGGGCCGCTGAGGCTGTAGTCGATGGTCCCGGCGGCGGAGGAGGGCGGGTTGTAGGTGAAGGTGGAGTTGTAGTCGTAGGGCTTCTTGTAGGTGCCTTCGACGTAGGCGACGTGATAGTCGATGGTGGTGCCGCCGAGAGCATTCAGGGTGTTCTCGCCGCCGAGCATGTAGAACCGCTCGCGCGAGGTCTCCTGCTCGTCGCGCAGCGACTTGGTGATCGCGCCGGGGAAGGTCAGCGTGTCGTGCAGGATGCCGTTCGCCGACACGGTGGTGTTGCCGTCCAGCGTGACGTCCATGAACTGGCGCTTGTAACGCTCGGTGTAGCCGGCGTCGAAGGCGCGCAGATACCACTGGTCGTCGCCGTCCGGCTGGTAGCCGATGTCGATGGCGTAGCCGTGGCGGCGGCGATGCAACTCGTAGTCGCGCTGCTCGATGACGCTCACCGCCTGGTAGGGGTGTGCCGTGTCGTTGAAGTAGGCGGGCTCGACGTCGTCGATGCCGCGCGAATCGGTATGTCCGGATGCGGTCAGCAGGATCGAGAACGGCCCGTAGCGGCCGCCGCCGGTCAGCGAGAAATCCTTGACCGGCGTGCCGCGCAGCGGCTCGTAGCCCAGGCCAACGTTGCCCTCGAGGAACGCGCCCTGTTTCGCCGGAGCGGTCTTCGGCAGCACCTCGATCGTGCCGCCCAGCGCCTCCGCGTCCTGGCTGGGCAGGTTCGACTTGGTGAGCTTGACCGCGCCGATGAAGCCGACCGGGACGGAGTCCAGCGCCACGCCGCGATAGCCGCCGAATGGCGAGGCGTTGTTGGTCGGCAGCAGGCGGACGCCGGCGTAGGTGGTGCTGTTGAGATCCGCGTCGAAGCCGCGGATGTTGATGTAGCGCCCCTCGCCTTCATCCGTTTCCATCGAGACGCCGGGAATGCGACGGACGGCCTCGGCGGCGCTGGCGTCGGGCAACGCACGGATCTGCTCTTCCGTGCGGATGTTGATCAGGTTGGGGGCGTACTGCTGCGTGAAGCGCGCAACCTCGTCGGAGGTATGCGGAGCCACGACGTGGACGCCCTTGAGATTCTTGACGATCTTGCCTTCTTTCGTCGGCGCGCCCTCCGCCGCGCCCTCGCCGCCGGTGGCGTCCGGCTTCGCGTCGCCGGCGGCGGTCGACTTGCCGGAAGCGGCCAGGTCGTTGGCAAAGACATGGGACGACACGCCGAACACGCCAAGGCTCACAAGGGCGGTGGCGTTGAACATGGCCTTGTACAACTTCGTGCTGCGCATCGTTGGAATCCTGGTTGGAAAAAGGCTGTGCCATACATTCGCGCGCAAGCGGGAATGCGGCCGGTTTTTCCAAACTAGGCGCAGGGAATGACACGGGGGTTGCCGCGCACTTACCGATCTGTAAGGCGGCGCGGCGAAAATGGGTGGTCGACGCGCGCATCCGCGCGGCCGTGGGCATGGCATGCACGCCATGCCGCTCGCGGGGCGGTGTTCAGCCCGGCCGCCGCGCCCCCAGCAGCACCAGCACTTCCTGCGCGCTGCGGATGCGTTCGCTGGCGCCGGGCAGGTCGAGGCTGATGCGCAGCTTGTCCTGGCCATCCAGCTTGTACACACGCGGCAGGCTCTGGATCAGCTTGATGATCGCCATGGGATCGACTTCGGGCTTGTCGCGGAACACGATGCGGCCGCCGTTGGCGCCGAAATCCAGCTTGCGGATGCCCAGCGGCGTGGCCATCAGCTTGAGGCTGGACAGCGCGAACAAGGTTTTGGCGGGCTCGGGCAGCAGGCCGAAGCGGTCGATCATCTCCACCTGCAGGTCGCGCAGATGGTCTTCGTTGCGCGCGCTGGCGATGCGCTTGTACAGCGTCAGGCGCGTATGCACGTCGGGCAGGTAGTCGTCGGGGATCAGCGCGGGCAGGTGCAGCTCCACTTCGGTCTCGTGCTCGGAGCTGAGATCGAAGTCGGGCAGCTTGCCGCTCTTCAGCGCGCGCACCGCGCGATCCAGCAGCTCGGTGTAGAGGCCGAAGCCGATCTCCTGGATCTGGCCGGATTGTTCGTCGCCCAGCAGCTCGCCGGCGCCGCGGATTTCCAGGTCGTGCGTGGCGAGGGTGAAGCCGGCGCCGAGTTCCTCCAGCGAGGCCAGCGCTTCGAGCCGCTTCTCCGCATCGGCGGTGATGCTCTTGCGGTCGGGCACGATCAGATACGCATAGGCGCGGTGGTGCGAGCGGCCCACGCGGCCGCGCAGCTGGTGCAACTGGGCCAGGCCGAAACGGTCGGCGCGGTCGATGACGATGGTGTTGGCCGTCGGGATGTCGATGCCGGTTTCGATGATCGTGGTGCACACCAGCACGTTGAAGCGTTGGCGGTGGAAGTCGGCCATCACCGATTCCAGTTCGCGCTCGGCCATCTGGCCGTGGGCGATGCCGATGCGCGCGTCGGGTATGAGTTCGGCCAGCTCGCGCGCGGTGCGTTCGATCGACTCCACCTCGTTGTGCAGGAAGTACACTTGGCCGCCGCGCGCCAGCTCGCGCTGGAAGGCTTCGCGGATGGTGGCCGGGTCCCACGCGCTGATGAAGGTGCGCACGGCCATGCGGTGCGCCGGCGGCGTGGTGATGAGGGAAAGATCGCGCAGGCCGCTCATCGCCATGTTCAGCGTGCGCGGGATCGGCGTGGCAGTCATGGTGAGCAGGTCCACTTCCGCGCGCAGTTTCTTCAGCTGCTCCTTCTGGCGCACACCGAAGCGCTGCTCCTCGTCCACGATCACCAGGCCCAGCCGGCGGAACTTGATGTCGGGCTGCAGCAGCTTGTGGGTGCCCACGATCACGTCGATCTGGCCGTCGGCCAGGCGCTTCAGCGCTTCGGTCACCTCCTTGGCGGAACGGAAACGCGAGAGCACGTCCACCTTCACCGGCCAGTCGGCGAAACGGTCGGCGAAGTTGCGGTAGTGCTGCTGGGCGAGCAGGGTGGTGGGCACCAGCACCGCCACCTGCTTGCCGGCGGTGGCGGCGGCGAAGGCGGCACGCAGCGCGACCTCGGTCTTGCCGAAGCCGACGTCACCGCAGATCACCCGATCCATCGCGCGCGGCGCGGCGAGGTCATTGAGCACGGCGGCGATGGCTTGTTCCTGGTCGGGGGTTTCCTCGAACGGGAAGGTGGCGCCGAAGGCTTCCACCATGGCGCGATCGATGGCGATGGACTCACCGCCGCGCGCCTCGCGCTGGGCGTAGATGGCGAGCAGTTCGGCGGCCACGTCGCGCACCTTTTCGGCGGCCTTCTTGCGCGCGCGCTCCCAGGCGTCACCACCCAGCGAGTGCAGCGGCGCCAGCTCCGGCGCGGTGCCGGAGTAGCGGCTGACCAGGCCGAGCTGCGCCACCGGCACGTAGAGCTTGTCGCCCTTGGCATACTCGATGACGAGGAACTCGCCCTCCATGCCGCCCAGTTCCATCGACAGCAGGCCCTGGTAGCGGCCCACGCCGTGGTCGACATGCACGATGGGCGAGCCGGCGGACAGCTCGGTGAGGTCGCGGATGATCGCGTCGGGGTCGCGTGCCGCGCCGCGCCGACGGCGGCGCTCGCTGCGCACGCGCTCGCCGAACAACTCGCGTTCGGTGAGCACGGTGAGCGCGGGCTTTTTGAGCGCGAAGCCCTGCTCCAGCGGGGCGACGGTGATGGCGAAAGCCTCCATCTCCCCCGACTTCGTCGGGGGAGATGGAGTGGAGGCGGCTCGCCCATCCTCAGCGCTGCGTTTTGCTCCCTCTCCCCCAGCTACGCTGGGGGAGAGGGCTGGGGTGAGGGGGGCTTTTGCTACTGCGCCAGCTGGGGCAACCCCGTCCCGACCTCCCCCTGCCTGCAGGGGGAGGAGAAATGCCTGCCAGCTTTCGACGTTCTCCGGCTTCAGCCCTGCGCCGGCCAACATTTCCAGCAACGCCTCGCGCCGTCCCGCCGAATCGGCGGCAATCAGCACGCGGCCGGGATAGCTGGCGAGGAAACGCTTGAGCGACGCGCCCGCTTCCTCGCCCTTGCGGTTCAGCGGCAGCTCGGGCGCGGGCTGGGTGCCGATGTCCACCGCGTGCGCGTGGCCGCTCGCCACCACCTCCACGCGCAGGCGCCGGTTGAGCTGCTCGCGCAACTGCTCGGGCGAGAGGTACAGCTCGGCCGGCGGCAGCACCGGGCGTTCGATATCGTGGGCGCGCTGGTCGTAGCGTTCGGCGGTCTGCGTCCAGAACGCCCCGCTGGCTTCGCCGGCGCCTTCGCCGAGCACGAACAGCGCGTCGTCGGCCAGGTAGTCGAACAGCGTGGAAGTCTGCGGGAAGAACAGCGGCAGGTAGTACTCGATGCCGCCGGGCGTGACGCCTTCCTTCATGTCCTGGTACAGCGGGCAGCGGCGCACGTCGATCGGGAAGCGCTCACGCAGGGCGTTGCGGAAGTTCTTCGCCGCGTCGTCGGTGAGCGGAAACTCGCGCGCGGGCAGCAGCTCCACCTTCTCCACCGGCTGGGCCGAGCGCTGCGTTTCCGGATCGAAGCTGCGGATCGAATCCACCTCGTCGTCGAACAGCTCGATGCGGTAGGGCTCCGCCGCACCCATCGGGAAGATGTCGATCAGCGCACCGCGCACCGCGAAGTCGCCGGGCTCGGCCACCTGCGGCACGTTGCGGTAGCCGCTGGCTTCCAGCCGGCGCTGTTCGGCGGCGAGGTCGAATTTCTGCCCTTTCGCCACCACCAACCCGGAGCCGGTGATGTGCCAGCGCGGCGCGATGCGCTGCATCAGGGTGGCGACGGGAACCACCAGCACGCCGCGTTTCACGCCCGGCAGCTGGTAGAGCGTGGCGATGCGTTGCGAGACGACCTCCGGGTGCGGGCTGAACGCGTCGTAGGGCAGGGTTTCCCAGTCCGGGAAGTGCAGCACCGGCAGATCGCCGGCGAAGATGCGCAGCTCGTCCTCCAGCGCCGAGGCGCGCTGGGTGTCGCGCGTCACCGCCACCAGCAGGCCGTCGTGCGAACGCGCGGACTCGGCCAGCAACAGGGCGCGCGCGGAGCCGTGCGGCGGCGTCCAGTAGCGGCGTTGTTTCGGGGTGGTGGGGAGCGCGGGAAGGGGAATCGGAGCGGTCATGGACACGTCGGCACGATGGGCGCGAGCGTCGGATCGCGCCGGGGAAGCGGCCAAGTGTAGCGCGACCGTGCCTTGAGCCCTGCCCGCGCTCGCGGGAGAGCCGGTAGGGACGTGGGCGGGGTGCGGGGCTACAGGCGCAGCGTGATCTGCGCGGTGCCTGGTTCGTCGGGCAGCAGGCGCTGGGTGAAGCCCAGCTCGCGGCACAATTCCAGCATCGGGCGGTTTTCCAGGAGCACGTAGCCCCAGATTTCGGTGAGGCCGCGCAGGCGGCAGTCGTCCACCAGTCGCTGCATCAGCAGGGCGCCCAGGCCGACGCGGCTCCACGCATGCTCCACGATCACCGAGAACTCGGCGCTGTCGGTGGTCCTGTCCACGTAGATGCGGCCCACGCCGCGGATCTCCGCGGGTTTGGCCGATTCGTCCGCCAGCACCAGCGCGGTTTCCCGCGCGGGGTCGATGTTGCACAGACGCTCGGCCATCGGTGCGGGCAGCTCGGCCATGGCGTGCAGGAAGCGGCGGCGGATGTCCTGCGGCGACAGGCGGGTGAAGCAGCGCTGCAGGGCGGCCATGTCGCCCGGCTCGATCTCGCGCAGCCACAGTTCGCGGCCGTCGCGGCTGTGCACCTGCTCGCCGTGGGCAGTGTGCACAGTGAGCGCCGCGGCGTAGCGGTCGCGGCTGCGCGGCGGCAGCGGTGCGGGCGGGGTGACGGAGCGCAGGACGGCGGAAAGCATGTCAATACTCTTGCGTATTGTGTGCGGCGCAGCATGTCACTGGATCGGTGAAAAATCAAGCTTTCGCGCCAGTTTGTCGCGGCGCAGCGAAACTCAGTCGCCCGCGGCGGGCGGCCGCCGTGGCCGCTTGGGGCCGGGTGCGGACTGCCGCCCCTGCGCGGCGTCGATGGCGTCGATCCAGCCGGCGCGTGCGGCGGGGAAAGCGTCGGCGTAGGGCACGTAGGGCTTGATGTCGAGAATGGGCGTGCCGTCCAGCAGATCCACCCCACGCACCACCAGGGCGCGCGCCTCCACCGCCACCAGCTCCACCGCCGACAGCCCGATGGGATTGGGCCGATGCGGTGAACGGGTGGCCAGCACGCCGCGCTTGCCGCCACCGCGCGGCGGACGCACCTTGGCCTTCCAGCCCTCGCTGCGGTCGAACACGAAGATCAGCCAGAGGCGCTCGAAGCCGGCCAGGTCGGCCAGCGCCTCGGCCGGCAGTTCGTCCACGAACTCGATGCGTGCCTCGGCCTGCGCGCCGGTTTCGGTGCCCGCCACCACGGTGGGCTGGTGCGGCGCGTCGATGCGCCGCGCATAGGGCGAGCGCACGTGGGCGATGGGCGTGAGCGTATAGCCGGCAGCCATGCTCAGTCGGTGACGTCCGGCTCGAAGAAGCTCCAGCGAATCTCGCCAAAGGCGGCCTTCATGTCGCGCTCCACCGCATTGATCGCATCGATCAGGGCCAGTGCGCTCGGCGTGGGCGCCATCTGCGCCTTCACCGCGACCATCACGTCCGGGCCCATCTGCAAGGTGATGAGGTTCAGCACCGCGTCCACTTCCGGGCGCGCGTCGAGGAAGACGAGCAGTTCGGCGCGTCGCGCCGGCTCCACGCCCTGGCCGATCAGCAGCGCCTTCACCTCGATGGCCACGGCGATCGCCACCGCCACCAGCAGCACGCCGATGGCGACGGTGCCCAGCGCATCGAACATCAGGTTGCCGGTGAGCATGGTGGCGCCCACCGCCAGCGCGGCCAGGCACAGGCCGAGCAGGGCGGCCAGGTCCTCGCCAAAGATCACCAGCAGCTCGCTGGAACGCGTCTCGCGGAACCACTGCCACAGGCCGCGCCCGCCGCGCGCCTTGTTCACTTCCTGCAGGCAGCCGCGCATCGACATGCCTTCGGCAACGATGCCGAACGCCAGCACGCCCAGCGCCAGCCATGGCCACTTGAGCGGTTCGGGATGGTTGAGCTTGTGCACGCCCTCGTAGATCGAGAACAGCCCGCCCACGCTGAACAGCAGCAGCGCCACCAGGAACGACCAGAAATACAGCGCGCGGCCCCAGCCCAGCGGGTACTCGTCCGATGGCGGCCGTCGCGCCTGTCGCATGCCCAGCAGCAGCAAACCCTGGTTGCCGCAGTCGGCCAGCGAGTGGATCGCCTCGGCCAGCATCGCGCCCGAGCCGGTGAGCACGGCGGCCACCAGCTTGGCAACGAAGATCGCGGCGTTCGCGCCCAGCGCGAGGAAGATGGCTTTGAGGGAGTTGGCGTGGCCGGACATGCGCAGCCCATGAGAGAGGATGGCCGGCCATTGTAGTGGACGCGGCCCCGCCTTCCGGCTTCAGCGGATGCCGATGCCCAGGCCGAGACCGAAGTGGATGTCCGGATGGCCGCTGCGCATTTCCTCGCTGCTCCACACGTGCGATTGCGCGGCTTGCACCAGCGGGAACACGTAGTCGGCCTGGCCGACCTTGCCGGCGCGGCTGCCGGCGAGCTGGCCGCGCACGGTGATCGGCGCGCCGCCGGGATAGCTCATCGGCTCGACATAGCCGGGCAGGGTGAGGATGAAACGGCCGTTGGCGCCGCCGCCGAAGCGAGGCCGCTGCGAGGAGTCCAGCGGATAGGCCAGCACCTCGATCTCGCTGTGGTCGGGCAGGTTTTTCACGCCCACCACGCGACCGCCCCAGATCACCTCGCCGTGCACGAACCGTTCGGGCGCCTGCGCCACCTGCATGGGTGTGGCGGCCACGGCGTCGGGCGCGCTCTGGTAGATCGGTGCTGGGGCGCAGGCGGCGAGGGTCAGCAGCAGGGCCGGAACAGCGAGACGGGCGGATAAGGCGGCGAGGCGCATGACAATCTCCCGGCGCAGGGCGGTGTGCAGAAGCTTAGCGATGGTGCGGCCTGGGCGGTAGCCGCGCGGGCCGAGTCGGGGCGGGTGGCGTGGTTTCGCTGGCCAGCCAGTCCAGCGTCCATTGCGCCGGGCTGCCCTGGCTGAGCAGGCGGGCCAGCGCGCGCAACGGTTCGCGCAGGGTTTCGTCGAGCTGCCAGGGCGCGTTGACGATGGCCATGCCGGTGCCATTCATGCGCAGCGGCGAATCGCCCGTGTGCACCATCAGTTCCACGCGCAGCACGCGCTTGGCGCCGCAGTGGCCAAGCCAGCGCAGGAAGGGCTGCACCTGGCTGCGCCGCTTGATCGGATACCAGATCGCATAGATGCCGGTAGGCCAGCGCTGCAGGGCTTCCTTCAGGGTCGCCTCGATCAGTCGGTATTCGGCGTCCTGCGCCTCGTAGGGTGGGTCGATCAGCACCAGCCCGCGTTTCTCGCGCGGCGGCAGCAGGGCTTTCAACGCCGCATAGCCGTCGCGCTCGTGCACGTGCAGACGCGCGTCGCGATGGGTGAGTTCGCGCAGGCGCGCGGCTTCTTCCGGGTGCAGCTCGCACAGTTGCGCGCTGTCGATGTCGCGCATGGCGCGTGCCACCTGCAGCGGCGAACCGGGATAGATGCGCAAAGCCTCGGCGTTCTCGGGCAGGGCGAGGATGCTGTCCAGCCAGCGGCGCAGCAGCGGCGGCAGCGGGCCATGGTCGCCGCCGCCGGCCAGGTCGGGGAACATCAGGCGGTTGATGCCATCCTTGTACTCGCCGGTCTTGCCGGCTTCCACGCTGTCGAGCGCGTAGCCGCCGCTGCCGGCGTGGGTGTCGATCACGCCGAACGGCGCGGGCTTTTGCTTGAGCGCCTCGATCAGGGCCAGCAGCACGACGTGCTTGAGCACATCGGCGAAGTTGCCGGCATGGTAGGCGTGGCGATAGTTCATGGCGGCAGTCGCGGCGATGGCGCACCAGTATAAGGCGCGTGCGGCCAACTCCAGGGACGGGCGCGCATGCGCGGGCCGGCGATGCCTGCCGGCGGTTGGCGCCTGCATGGGCGGTGCGACGCCCGGCCTGCCGTCGCCCGGTTTGTACGCTTTGCCCGAGGCAGGGGAAGGGCGACGCACTCCTTCATGGTTGGTTTTCCCCGGGGTGATGGAGCGTCGGGGGCGCCGGCTGCAGCTTGCGCAGCCGGTACCGCATCAGCAGGCGGAAGGCGGCGGGCAAAACCAGCATGGACAGCAGCGGGGCGGTAACCATGCCGCCGATCATCGGGGCGGCGATGCGCTGCATGACTTCGGAGCCGGCGCCGTGGCCCAGCAGGATCGGCAACAGGCCCGCCAGGATCACCGCCACCGTCATCGCCTTGGGCCGCACGCGCTGCGCCGCGCCTTCTTGGATCGCCGTATCCAGCGCCTCGAAACCAGCCTGCGTGTCGAGTGCGCATTGCCGTTCCCACGCGTGGCGCAGGTACAGCAGCATCACCACGCCGAACTCCGCGGCGATGCCGGCCAGGGCAATGAAACCGATGACCGTGGCCACCGACACGGCCTGGCCGAGCAGCCAGACCAGCCACAGTCCGCCGACCAGTGCCAGCGGCACGCTGGCCATGATCAGCGCGGCCTCGGCCACGCGCCGGAACACCGCGTAGATCAGCACGAAGACGATCAGCAAGGCCAGCGGCACCACCAGCCGGAGCCGCTGGGCGGCGCTGGTCAGGTGCTGGAACTGGCCCGACCAGTCCAGCGTGATGCCTGGGGGCAAGGGGACCTGCTTGGCGACGGCGCGCTGCAGCCGGGCGACCACGCCGCCAAGATTGCCGCTGTCGGTGTCGACGTAGACAGAGGTCGCCAGCTGGCCATCCTCGCTCTTCAGCATCGCCGGCCCGGCCTCGATGCGGAGGTCGGCGACCTGGCCCAGCGTGAGCTGGGCGCCGTTGGCAGCCACGATCGGCAGTTGCCGCAGCGCCTGCACCGAGTCGCGATCCACGCGGGGATAGCGCACCACGATGGGAAAGCGCTCGCGTCCCTCGATGCTCTGGCCGATGGGGTCGCCGCCGACCACCGTGGCGATCAACTGCTGCACCTGCGCCTGCGTCAGCCCGTAGCGCGCGGCTTCGTCGCGGCGGATCTGCACGTCGACGTAGCGGCCGCTGGCCGGGCGCTCGGCAACCGCCGAACGCACGCCGGGCACGGTGCGCGCGACCGCCTCGATGCGGTCGGCCGTCGTCTGCAGCGCCGTCAGATCGGTGCCCAGCACCTTGATGCCGATGGGGCTCTTGATGCCGGTGGAGAGCATGTCGATGCGGTTGCGGATCGGCGGCACGAACAGGTTCGTCAGGCCCGGCACCCGCACGGCGCGATCCAGCGCCTCCTTGATCCTGTCCATGGTCATGCCGGGGCGCCACTGATCCTTCGGCTTGAAGGTGATCGTGGTCTCGAACATCTCCAGCGGCGCCGGGTCGGTGGCGGTGTCCGCGCGCCCCGCCTTGCCGAACACATGGGCCACCTCGGGCACGGTCTTGATCATGCGATCCGTCAGCTGCAGCAGCTGCGACGCCTTGCCGGCCGACAGCCCCGGCAACGCGGTGGGCATGTACAGCAGCGTCCCTTCGTCCATGGCGGGCATGAACTCGCTGCCCAGCTGGCTGAGTGGCACCAGCGCGGTGAGCAGCAGCAGGCCGGCTGCGGCCAGGGTGGCCTTCGGCCAGCGCAGCACGGCGTCGAGAATCGGCGCATACAGTGCCGTGAGCCACCGGTTGAGCGGATTGGCATGTTCCGCGCGGATGTGCCCGCGCACCAGGTAACCCATCAGCACCGGTACCAGCGTGACGGCCAGCCCCGCCGCGGCCGCCATGGCGTAGGTCTTGGTGAAGGCCAGCGGCGTGAACAGCCGGCCCTCCTGCCCCTGGAGCGCGAAGACCGGCACGAACGACAGCGCGATCACCAGCAGGCTCACGAACAGCGCCGGCCCCACTTCCACCGTGGCGTCGGCGACCAGCGACCAGCGGGCAGCCCCCTGTGGCTCCGCGCCGCCGTGCGCATCGCGCCAGTGCTCCAGATGCTTGTGGGTGTTCTCGATCATCACGATCGCCGCATCCACCATCGCGCCAATGGCGATGGCGACGCCGCCCAGCGACATCAGGTTCGCCGTCACGCCCTGCAGGTTCATCACGATGAAGGCCGCCAGCACGCCCAACGGCAGGGTGACGACGGCGACCAGCGCCGAGCGCAGGTGGCCGAGGAACAGCGCGCAGACCAGCGCGACGATCAGGAACTCCTCCAGCAGCTTGCCCCACAGGTTCTCCACCGCGGCGTCGATCAGTCGCGAGCGGTCGTAGGTGGGCACGACCTCCACGCCCGCCGGCAGGCTGCGCTGCAGCTGCGCCAGCCGCGTCTTCACCGCCGCGATGGTGGCCTTCGCGTTGGCGCCCGAGCGCATCACGATGATGCCACCCACAACCTCGCCCTGGCCGTCCAGCTCGGCGAGGCCGCGCCGGAAGACCGGGCCGCGGCGCACGGTGGCCACGTCGCGCAGCCGCACCGGCACACCGTTGGCGTTGGTGACGAGGGGCACGTTCCCGAAATCCTCGCGGGTCTTCAGATACCCCTCGCTGCGCACCATCAGCTCGGCCTCGCCTTGTTCGATCACCGAGCCGCCGTTCGCGCCGTTGGCGGCACGCACGGCGTCGACGAGCTGCGCCACCGTGAGCCCGCGCGCGGCCAGTGCCAGGGGATCGGGCACGATCTGCCATGCCCGATCCATCCCGCCCAGAGTGGCCACCTCCGCCACGCCGGGTACGGCCTTCAGCGGGAAGCGCAGGGTCCAGTTCTGCAGCGCGGTGAGCTGGCCGAGGTCGTGCCGGCCGGTGCGGTCGACCAGGGCGTATTCGTAGATCCAGCCCAGTCCGGTGGCGTCCGGGCCGAGCGCGGGATCGACGCCCGCCGGCAGCTGGCTGCGTGCCTGGCTCAGGTACTCCAGCACCCGCGAACGCGCCCAGTAGAGATCCGTGTGGTCGTTGAACAGCACGTCCACGTAGGAGTCGCCGAAGAACGAGTAGGCGCGCACCGTGGTCGCGCCGGGCACCGACAGCATGGTGGTGGCCAGCGGATAGGTCACCTGATCCTCCACCACCTGCGGCGACTGGCCCGGATACGGGGTGCGGATGATGACCTGGGTGTCCGAGAGATCCGGCAGCGCGTCGATGGCGGTGTGCCGGACGGAGAACACGCCGGCCGCCGCCAGCACCAGCGCAGCCAGCAGCACAAAGACGCGGTACCGGATCGCGGCGCGGATCAGTGCACCGATCATGGCCGCGGCTCCGGCTGGGGCATCGGCATGTCCGGCATGGCGGCATCAGCCGCATGCGCCGCGTGGGCTGCATGCGGCGGCTCGTCCGGCGGCAGCCTTTGCCATGCGCCGGACAGGCTCGCCTCTGAATCGATCAGGAATTGCCCGGACACCACCACGCGCTCCCCGCCGGCCAGGCCGGCAAGCACCTCGGTGTAGCCGCCGGCCGAACGGCCCAGGCGCACCGCAACCGGTCGGAAGCGACCGTCGCCTTCGGCCACGATCACCCGCGGCGCCGCGCTGCCGGTTGCGATCACCGCACCATCAGGCACGACGGGCTCGGGCGATCCCGCTGCCGGTTGCAACGCCACATTGACGAACGTGCCCGGGCTCAACGCGTGCTCCGGATTGGCCAGCACGATGCGCGCGCGCTGGGTGCGGGTCGTGGCGTCCACCTCCGGCAGCAGGGTTTCCACCCGGCCGCGTAGCACCTGGCCGGGCAAGGCCGGCGCGCGCACGGCCACCGGCGTGCCGGCACGCACCAGGCCCGCCATGGCCTGCGGTACGGCCGCCTCCACCCAAACCGTGGACAGGCCGTTGACCGTCATCAGCGTCTGGCCGGCACCGACCTGCTGGCCCTCGCGCACGTCCAGCGCCGTGACCACCCCGTCCCGTGGCGCGTGCAGGGTGATGCGGCCATCCCTTGCCGAGGCGATGTCCTGTGCCGTCAAGCCCAGCACCTGCAGGCGCTGCAACGCTGCGCTGCGCAGCGCCTGCGCATCGGCGGAGCGCGCGTGCTGCAGGGCGCGGTACTCGGCGATGGCGCTGTTCCATGACGGCGCCAGCAGCTCGGCCAGCGGTTGCCCGGCGCTGACGGCGGTATACGGCGCGCGCACGTCGAGCCGTGCCACCACCGCGTCGGTTCGCGCGCTTACGGTGACCGCGTCGCGCACATTCCAGCCCACCGTGCCGGGCACCTGGAGCTGGTCGGCCAGCACCCGGCGCGCCACGGGTTCCGTGCGCACGGCCAGGTTCTGCACGGTGGCCGGATCGATGCGCACCACGTCCTTGTCGGCGCCTGCCTCGTCCGCGTACTTGGGCACCATCGGCATGCCCATCGGCGACAGGCCGGGATGGCCGAAGTGCTGCTCCGGCGCCATGGTGTCGTACCAGTACAGCACCTGGCGCTGCGTGCCCGGCGCGCCCGAGGTGGGCGGGGACGGAAGCGGCGTGGAGCCGGCGTGGCGGCCGCCGGCGTAGCCCAGTCCGAGCAGCGCGGCGGCACCCGCCAGCGTGCCCATCACGATACCGATCCGTTTCATGGCAAGTTCTCCGCAGAAGGGGTGGGCCGGGGCATCAGGTAGGCCAGCGCCGCCCAGGCGCGGGCGCGGGCCGCGAGCGCGCCGGTGTAGTCGAGGCGCAGCGAGATTTCGTCGCGGCGGGCGTCCAGCCATGGCCGCAGCGCGCCGCCGCCGCGGTACGCGGCCAGCGCCACCCGGCTGCGGTCGCGGGCCAGCGGCAACAGCGTTGCGTGATCCCGCGCGATCTGCCGGCCCCAGCCCTGCCATGCGGCGACGTCGCGCGCAACGGCCTCGCGCTGTGCGCGGCGGGCATCCTCGTGCGCCGACGCGATCGCGTCCTGCTGTGCCTGTTTCGCGCTGATCGCGCGATCCTGCCGGTTGCGCGCGAACAGCGGCAGGCTCACGCCCACCTGCACCATCACCATGTCCGAGAGGAAGGGCGCGCGGCGACCGTAGGTGACCTCTACGCTCCAATCCGGATGTTTCGAGGCACGCGCCTGTGCCAGCGCCGCGTCGGCCACCTGTTCGCGCGCCTGCCAGGCCTGCATCGGCGCCAACTGGTCGGTGGCGTGCGCCAGCTGATCCGGCGCGACCGGCAGTTGCTCGAAGTCCGGGGCGTCGGCCAGTGTGGGCGGCGCGTCGCCCAGCCAGCGCTGCAGGGAGGCCATCGCCGCCTGCAGATCGGCGTCGGCCGCCTCGATCCGGTTGACGAGCTGCAGCGCCTCGGCCCGCGCCGCCAGCACGTCGGTCGCGCTACCGGTGCCGCCGCGCAGCCGGGCCTTGGCGACCTGCACGGCAAGGCTGCTTTCGTCGCGCAAGGCCTCCAGCAAGGCGCGTTGCCGGGTGGCCGCCCACACGCCGATCCAGGCGTCGGCCACACGCTCGCGCACTTCCTGCCCGGTGACGGTGCGCTCCGCCTCGGCGGCATCGACCTGCGCGTCGGCCAGCGAGCGTTCGGCGACGCGCGCGGCGTGCGAAGGAATCGCCTGCATCACGCCGATCGTGCGCATGGTCGTGCCGTCCGAACGCAAGCTGAAAGCCCCCGGCGCAGTGACCGGGAAGTTGGACACGCCGAAGGTCAGCGATGGGTCGGGCAGACGGCCCGCGCGCGCCGCTTCGTCGCGCATGGCGCCGAGGTCGGCATCGCGCGCGGCGAGCAGCGGCGCGCGGGCCACGCCCTGCCGCACGGCGGCATCAAGTGTCAGCGGCGGTGCGCTAGCGGCCCGGGCCGCGATCGCCGTCGATCCGCCCAGGATCAGAAGCAGGAGCCGCGCGCTTCGGCAGCGGACAAAACTGGAAAGCCACATGAGGGTTTACTCCCGTGATCGAACAGCCGTCGCGCCATGCGGGCGCAACGGCACCTCGGCGATGGCGAGGTGGCACCAGCAGGCTGTTGAGAAACAGCCTGCTGGTGCGATCCATGGATGGATCGCACGCCGGGCAAGCACGCAATTGCTTGCTCGGCGAGTTGAGAAAGTGCAGGAAAGCACTTTCTCAACACCCTGCTAGATCAACAGGGTGCAGAACAGCAGAGGGAGCGGTGGTGGCGGCGCGCGCAGCCGGTAGTGGCGCTCCGGGATGGACGGCGTCGGCATGTACAGGGCAAGGTGCGGCCAAACGGGCGGCATCGCCGGGAGCCGGTTGGGTGGCACCGTCATCGGCCGGGAGTCGTTGGGCGCGGTTGCCTGCGCGGCGCAGTGCCGGGCGCACAGGACGCGGTCGGCTGCCGCATGCCGCTTCTCCGCGCAGGCGCCGCGCATGGCTGCATGCCCGGCGCCCGCGTCCGCCGTCACGCCCGGCCCCATCGGGGCGGACGGCATCGCGCAGGCGTACGCCGCGAGAGCCGGCTGCAGGCCCAGCATGAGCAGCGCGCCGACCAGCAGCAGCCCGCGCACCAGGGCGACGCGCCGCACATCGCGCCAGCGACGGGTTCGACGGAGCCGGAAACGGCTGCGTGCCATGCGATATCCGTTACCGGTGCGCATGCCCGTCACCGGACGGCTGCGCGCCGGCCGAGCGAGCCGTCGCGGGCGATGGTGCGGGGGCGGCACCGTGGCCGGGCATATCCATCCCGTCCATGTCCTTCATGTCCTTCATGTCCGGCGCGGCGGATGCGTGCGCCACGTCGTCCCCGTGGTGGTGGCCACTGCCTTCGTCCATGTCCATATCCTCGTCCGGCGGCGCCTTCGCCACGATCGCCCGGTACTCGGCCGGCGTCATGCCGGGCAGCTTCTCGAGGAAGGCGACCATGCTCCAGATGGTGGGATCGTCGTGGCCGGCCATGCCCCAGGCCGGCATCGCGCTCATCTTGATGCCGTGCTTGATCGCCCAGAAGGCGTCCCTGGGATCGACGTGCGTCTTGGCGAGATTGGGCGGCTGCGGGTACATGCCGGCGCGCAGCTCGGAGTCGTCGACGCCGGGCGCAAGGTGGCAGTCGGCACACATCGCCGCGTACTGGCCGGCGCCTTTCAGGATGAGTTGCGGATCGGTGAGGTCCGGTACGGTCAGCCCGCCCGAGCGCCGGTGGATCGAGCGGTCACGCAGGGCCTGCAGCGCCGCGAACACCGGCCGGGTGTGGTGGTCGTCGGCACCGATGTCGTAGCGGCCGGAGTAGACGAAGGCGCCGGTGCCGGCAGCGAGCGCGCCCAGCGTGATGGCAACCGTGAGGAAGTGGGCGGTGAGTCGTTTCATGGCTAATCCTTTCAGAACCAGACGCGGACGCCGGCAACGATCTGCCGGTCGAGCATGGGGAGATGATCCTGCCGGGCGTAACCGGCCGTGGTGCCGAGGCGGCGCACCCAGTTCACGCCGATGTAGGGCGCAAACTGGCGGTGGAACTCGTAGCGCAGACGCAGGCCCAGTTGCACGTCGGACACGCCGCTGCCGATGCGGCGCTGCGGATCGCCCTTGCCGTACAGGTTGGCTTCGACCTCGGGTTGCAGGATCAGTCGCTGGGTGAACAGCAACTCGTAGTTGGCACGCAGGCGCGCCGCCGTGCGGCCGTGCGCGCCGAGGTAACCGGTGGCCTCCAGGTCGAAGCCGTACGGCGCCAGCCCCTGCACGCCGAACGCGGCCCACGTCCGTTCCGGGCCTTCGCCGAGATCCTGGCGCAGGCCCAACTGGCTGCTCCAGTAGGTGGCGATGGCGCGGTTCCAGAAGGCCTCCAGATCGCCTTCGTCGAGCTTGCCGTGGCTGATCCTGCCTTCCGTGCGTAGCCACAGCTTGTTCGTGTCGTTGCCGTACCAGCCCTGGACTTCCCAGGCCTGGCCGTTCGCGCCACGACCGTGAAAGCCTTCCAGCCGGTCGATCAGCAGCATGCCCAACGGCGCGTTGTCGGTCATGTCCATGCCGCGCATGGCGCCGTAGCCCATACCGTCGGAATAGTCGGGGCTTCGCGCATCCGGTGGCGGGTTGCCGCCTTGCATGGGGCCCATGGCCATCCCCGGCAGCGTGCCGGCGTCGCCCCGATGCTTCGCCGCTATCGCATCGTGGTTCATGCCGGGCATGCCCCTGTCATCCGCTCCTCGCAGCGCACGGGAGCCCATGCCAGGCATCGACTGATGATCCATCTCCGGCCTGTCGCCGGCGGGTGTCGCCGGGCCGGCAGGCTTGGAAGGCATTGGCGTGCCGTGCATCGCACCGTGATCCATGCCTTCCATGCCGGCACTGGCGGCGGGCATCGGCATGCCGGCCATCCCGACCGTGCCCTGGGGCGACGGCCGGGGTTTCGCTGGTGGGGCCGGTTTCCTTCGCTTCTTCGTCCCCGCCGACGCCGCCGGCCTGGGCGTGCTGGACGCCGCCGCCGGCATCTCCATATCGGGCATGCCGGGCATGTCCATCGGCGCGGCTCGGCTCGGTGCGGTGGCGCTTTGCGCGCCGGCCACCAGTGGCAGCGTCAGCCACAGTGCCGCGAGCAGCACGGGAGTAGTTCGAGGCGCCCTGCTCATGACACCACCACCTCGCGGAACATGCCCGCCTCCATGTGGTAGAGCATGTGGCAGTGATAAGCCCAACGCCCCGGCGCGTCGGCCGTCACGGCATAGGCCACGCGCTGCGCCGGCTGCACGTTGACGGTGTGCTTGCGTACCTGGAACTGCCCGTCGGGATTTTCCAGCTCGCTCCACATGCCGTGCAGGTGGATCGGATGGTTCATCATGGTGTCGTTGACCAGCACGATGCGCAGCCGCTCGCCGGCGCGGAAATGGATCGGCTTCGCGTCGGAGAACTTCACACCGTCGAACGACCACATGTAGCGCTTCATGTTGCCGGTCAGGTGCAGCTCGATCTCGCGATCCGGTTCGCGCCTGTCGATGGGGCCGCCGATGGTGTGCAGATCGGCGTAGGTGAGCACGCGGCGGCCGTTGTCGCGCAGGCCGGTGCCGGGGTCGTCCAGGTTGGTGCGCGGCATGTCCACATGCATGTCGACGCCCGGGTTGTGGTATTCGGTGCGGGCGTGGCGGATCACGGGCGCAGCCGGTGTGGCCGTGTCGCCCATGGCCATGCCGGGCATGTCCTGCATGCCCGCCATCCCGTGCATGTTGCCGTGCCCGCTGCCGCCTTGCGCCATGGCGCCCATCATGTCCACCACGCTCACGGGCATGCGCGGGTCCAGCGCCGGTATGGGCGCCTCCATGCCAAGTCGTGGCGCCAGCGTGCCGCGGGCGTAGCCGCTGCGGTCGATCGACTGGGCGAAGATCGTGAACGCGCGGTCTTCGCGCGGTTCGACGATCACGTCGTAGGTCTCCGCCACCGATACGCGGAACTCGTCGACCGACACCGGCTCGACATCCTGCCCATCGGCGGCGACCACCGTCATCTTCAGGCCCGGGATGCGCACGTCGAAGATCGTCATCGACGAGCCGTTGATGAAACGCAGGCGGATCTTCTCGCCGGGTTTGAACAGGCCGGTCCAGTTGCCGGCGGGGGCGGCGCCGTTCATCAGGTAGGTGTAGGCGTAAGCCGAAACATCGCTCAGGTCGCCGGGATTCATGCGCATCCGGCTCCACATCCTGCGCTCAGCCAGCGCCTGGTGCAGCCCGTGTTCGCGCACGCTGCGGAAAAACTCGGGGGCGGTCGGCTGGGCGAAGTTGTAGTAATCGGCCCGGCGCTTCAGCGTGGCGAAGATGTGCTCGGGGCTGGCGTCGCTCCAGTCGTTGAGCATCACGACGTAGTCGCGGTCGCTCGGGTTGCGCTCCGGCCCGGCTGGTTCGATCACCAAGGGGCCGTACAGTCCGGCCTGCTCCTGGAATCCGGAGTGCGAGTGGTACCAGTAAGTGCCGCTCTGGCGCACCGGAAAGCGATAGGCGAACGTTTCGCCCGGTGCGATGCCGGGGAAGCTGATGCCGGGTACGCCGTCCATCGGGAACGGCACGAGGATGCCGTGCCAGTGGATCGAGGTGGGCACCCGCAGGCGGTTGGTGACGCGCACCGTGACCGTGGTGCCTTCCTTCCAGCACAGGGTCGGGCCGGGAATGCCGCCATTGACGGTGGTGGCCAGGCGAGTCCTGCCGGTGTAATTCAGCGGCACCTCGATGATGTCGAGCGCAAAGTCGGTGCCGCGGAGGAGGGTGGGCTGGCTGGCGCCCGCCAGCGCCCAGGCTTTCGGGGGGCGCAGCAGGCCAAGCGCCGCGACCGCGCCACCACAGGCGACACCGTGGACGAAACGTCGCCGCGACCGATCCATCGCGGGCGGGAAATGGGGTTTCATGGGCCTCTCCAGGGCAGGCGACATCGCCGTGGCCACACCAGCCACGGCAGAGGGTCATGCAGGCCGGCGTGCGGCCGTCATGAGCCATGATTCATCGACGCAAGGGAGGTTCAGGCGGCTGGCGGCCGCAGTGGAAGCGCGTTCGCGCCCGCAGGAGCCGGCAGGTGCGGCGGCAGCGCGTAGGCCACCGTGGCTCCAACCGGGGGCAAGGCCAGCGCTACCCTCGGCAGGACTGCCGTGGCGCATGTCGCGGTGCAGGCGCAGTGGCCCGCCGTGTCGCCACCGCCGCCCGCCGGATGCTGGCAACAGGAGGACGCGGTACTGGCGGCTGCCGTGAGGCATCCGTGCGCGTTGTGCCCCAGGGTGGCGACCTGCGTGTGCGCGGGTCGGGCGTGGGACGCCACTGGCATGTTCATCGTCGGAACCGCCGCCACGGACTGCACCACGAGCATCAACCACGCCAGTACCGCCATCGCCCGAAGGCGGTGTGAGCGGGCAAGCTGACGGAGCGAAAGCATCATGGGAACGAGCTTAGCCGGGCCATGGGGGGCGTTCAACTCTGGAGGCGGGTTCAGCCATTGCCGACGGCACGATGCGCAAGGCGATGGCCGGAGGGGCGGCCGGCTCCGCACGCTCCCTGCCGATGGTTGCGGCCAACCCGGTCACTCGATCATGCCGTGGTTTTCGGCGGCGGCCAGCAATTCGGTTTGTGTCGGCGCACCCTGGCGGCGGCTCAGCAGCGGATGCATGAACACGGCGGCCAGGATCACCGCCACGCCGCCGTAGAACCAGCCGTCCAGCTGACGTTGTTCGCCCAGCAGCAGGATCGCCAGCACGATGGCGTAGACCGGTTCGAGGTTGGTCACCATCTGGGTGCCGAAGGCGCTCATGTGGCGCAGCGCCACCAGCGCCAGCGAGAACGGCAGCAGGGTGCAGCCGAAGGCCAGTGCGGCGAGCAGCAGCGTGTCGTGCGCGTCCGGCAGCACGAAGGTGGCGCCGGTGTGCGGCAACAGCGGCGCCAGCAGGGTGAGGAAAACCGTGCCCGTGCCCAGCTCGATGCAGGTGACCGTGAGCGGATCGCCGTGCTCCACGAAGCGTTTGTTGAGCGCGCCGAACAGCGCCACGAACAGCGCCGAGAGCACGCCCACCGCGATGCCCAGGCGCATGCCATGCGGCACGCCACCCACCACCATCGCCACGCCGGGCACCACCGCCACGCCGACCAGCAGCTCGCGCGGATCGAAGCGACGCCTGGCGATCCATGGCTCGATGAAGGCGAGAAACACCGGCCCCAGCGCGATGCAGGTGGCGCCTACCGAGGCGTTCGCCAGCTTGATCGCGGCGTAGAAGGTGAGCCAGTGGATGGATACCAGCACGCCGATGCCGGCATAGGCCCAGCGCAGTCGCGCCGGCATCGCGCGCAGGCCGCGCCACACGCGCGGCAGCAAGAGCAGCGCCGTCGTCACCAGCAGCATGCGCCACCACACCAGCGGCAAGGCCGGCAGGGTGATGAGCTTGCCGAGGATGGCGGTGAAACCCCACAACAGCACGCAGGCGTGGATCTGCAAACGGGCGCGGCTAGGGGGCTGCATGATGCGGCGTCGGAGCGGGGAAGCGCCGATTCTAACCGGCTCGCCGTGTGTTCAGTGCACGCGGCGCCGGATGCGCCAGACCCTGGCGGGCGGCAGGTTGAGCCAGGCGACGCCGAGGCGCTCGGCGCTGAGGCCCAGGCGCTCGCGCAAGTCGGGCGGCAGCGGGCAGCGCAGGCCGTAGGTGAACTGGTAGAAGGCCCCGCCCGGACGCAACTGGCGATTGAACACGGCTTCGGCGATGGCCGCCACCTTGTCGGCCGGGAGTGACAACAGTGGCAGGCCGCTGACCACGGCGACGGCACGCTCGTCGCCGAACAGGGAGGGAATGTGGCCCAGTCCGGCGGCATCCATGCACAGCACGCGCGCCTGCGGGTGGCGTCGCGCCAGCGCGGTGGCCAGTTGCGGGTCGGCTTCCACCAGCGCCAGCTGCGACCAGGGCAGGCCGCGTTCGAGCAGGGCGCGGGTGAACACGCCGGTGCCGGGGCCGAGTTCGATCACCGGGCCGCGGGCATGCTCGATGTCGGCGGTCATCAGGCGCGCCAGCGCATGGCCGGACGGCGCCAGGGCGCCCACGCCACGCGGATCGCGCAGCCAGGCGCGCAGCAGGTTGGCGACATCAATGATGCTGGCGGGCTGGTGGACCACGGACTCCATCTTGCGCGAAGGGCGTGCGGCGATCTTGGCCAGTGGCGTGGGCGCGGTCAAGGCATGACCGGCTGGCCGCCGTCGCGCACCGGGATATCGATGCTGCACAGTCCGACCTTGCCCGCCGGCACCTGGTAGAAGGCATCGCGGCGATTGCGTTTGGCCTCGACGAGTCGGGCAAAGGTGGCGCTGTCGGTGCGCAGCACCTGGATGGCCGCGCGCTCGGCTGGCGCCAGGTCGGCGGCGAGCCGTACGGAAAGGATGGGCAGGCGTTGCCCGGCGTCGGCGTAGAAACCCATCGGCGCCGGCCCGCGCGGCAGGCCGGCGAGCAGCGGCATGCCTTCGAGCACGCGGCCGGCAATGGCGAGGTTGCGATCGAGCGCGCGCGGCGCCTGGCCGATCACCGCGTACAGCGAGCTGCCGTTGCCGCTGTCGGGCGCGTTGTCGCGCGCCACGCCGACGGCGCCGTAGCAATGCGTGAGCCATTCGCGCCCCGTCGCGGGGTCGCGCGCGGCGGGAAAGCCTCCGACGAAACCCACCTGCGGCGCGTACACGTCGCCATCGGGCAGCGCCGTCCAACCCAGTTTGGGGTCGATCGCGCGGGTGTATTCCGGCGGCAGGGTCTTGTGCGCCGCGCCCAGCGATTTCAGCTTGGCCGGATCGGGGTGGTCGCCGTCGCTCTCCGGGTCGTCCCACTGCACCACGAAATTGTCCTGCACGCGGTTGATCGTGAGGCCATCGAAGTAGTGCGCGCGCACCAGGGTGCGGATGTTCGCCGCGTGCAGCGGGCTGAAGTCCGGTGCCAGCTCGATCACCACGCGGCCGGTGGGCAACTGCATGTAGAGCAGGTTGGCGGGGTCGGGCGTGCGCCATTCGGCCGGCCTGGACGCAGCCAGCAGCGTCTTCGCGCTGGGCGTGGGTTGGTCCTGCGCGGCGAGGGCGGGCAGGGCGCCCAGCATGCAGGTGAGCGCGAGCAGCAGCGGGACGGATCGACGCATGGATTCACTCCCCTTGGGCGACGGATGGGCTGGCGCGCCGGCCCTTCAGGAAATAGCCGACACCCAGCAGCGCGAACCACACCGGGCTGGCCAGCAGGGCGGCGCGGGTGTCGGACTGCAGGCACAGCAGTACCAGCACGAAGGCGAAGAACGCGAGGCAGGCCCAGCACATGACCACGCCGCCGGGCATCTTGTACGCCGACTCCGCGTGCTGCTGCGGGCGCTTGCAGCGGTAGGCCATGTAGGCGCACAGGATCAGCGACCACACGAACATGAAGAGCACGGCGGACAGCGTGGTGACCAGGGTGAACGCGGTCATCAGGTTCGGCACCAGGTAGATCAGCGCCGCGCCCAGCAGCAGGCAGCCGCAGGAAAACAGCAGGCCCAGCGAAGGCACCGCCGCCTTCGACAAGCGCGCGAATGCCTTCGGCGCATGCCGCTCGCCGGCCAGGCCGAACAGCATGCGGCTGGTGGAGAAGATGCCGCTGTTCGCCGAGGAGGTGGCCGAGGTCAGCACCACGAAGTTGATCAGGCTGGCCGCCGCCGGCACGCCGGCGAGCACGAACAGCTCCACGAACGGGCTCTTGTCCGCCTGCACCAGATGCCACGGCGTCACCGCCATGATCGCCGCCAGCGCCAGCACGTAGAAGATGATGATGCGCACCGGGATCGAGTTGATCGCCTTGGGCAGATTGCGGCGTGGGTCGGCGGTCTCGGCGGCGGTGGTGCCCACCAGCTCGATGCCGACGAAGGCGAACACCGCGATCTGGAAGCCGGCGAAGAACCCCGACAGCCCGTGCGGGAACCAGCCGCCGTCGTTCCACAGGTTGGCCAGCGTGGCCGGGTTGCCCGCCGGCGAGCGGAAGCCCCACAGCACCAGCGCGAAGCCGACCAGCACCAGCGCGATGATCGCGACGATCTTGATCAGCGCGAACCAGAACTCCAGCTCGCCGAACATCTTCACCGTGGTCAGGTTCAGCGCCAGCAGCAACAGCACGCACGACAGCGCGGGAATCCACGGCGCCAGGTGCGGCAGCCAGAACTGCACGTAGGCGGCAATCGCGATCACCTCGGCGATCGCGGTGACGATCCAGCAGAACCAGTACGTCCAGCCGCAGAAGAAGCCGGCCCACGGCCCCAGCAGGTCGGTGGAGAAGTCGATGAACGACTTGTACGCGAGGTTCGATAGCAGCAGCTCGCCCATCGCGCGCATCACGAAGAACAGCATCACGCCGATGATGAGGTAGACCAGCAGGATCGACGGCCCGGCCAGGCTGATGGTCTTGCCCGAGCCCATGAACAAGCCGGTGCCGATGGCGCCGCCCAGCGCGATCAACTGCAGGTGGCGGTTGGAGAGGCTGCGCCTCAGCTGCTCCGGTTGCTCGGTGGATGCGGACATGCGGGCGCCGTGTTCGGGAATGGGCCGTCACCATAGAAGAAACCCCGGACTCCCGCCAATGCATGACTTCCGGCGCATGCACTAGGTAGAACTCAACACTATGCTTCAGTCCAAGCTATGTGGCAGTGCAGGTGAGGCGATGGACGACAGCGCGGGCCAACTGAAGAAGTTCCAGAAGGAGCTGTCCGCCGGCACCGTGTCGCTGGTGCTGCTGGCGGTGCTCGGGCAGTCGCGCCAGCCGCTATACGGCTACCAGATCGCCAAGCGGCTGGAGGAAGCGGGCGAGGGCGTGCTGGCCGGCAAGCAGAGCGCGCTGTACCCGGTGCTGCGCAATCTCGAAGGCGCGGGCCTCTTGGCCAGCGAGGTGGAGCCTTCGGTGAGCGGGCCGCCGCGCCGTTACTACCGCATCACGAAATTCGGCCGCGAGGTGCTGCGCGAGTGGATCGCCGCGTGGAACGCCAGCCGCGACTCCGTCGACAAGGTTCTGCAAGGGGAAGTGTGATGACCAAGCCACGCACCATCAACGAATACCTCGAACAGTTGCGCGCCGCGCTGCAGGGCGCCGACCCCGCCCTGGTCCAGGACGCGCTGTACGACGCCGAGGAACACCTGCGCGCCGAACTGTACGAACGCCCCGGTCGCGACGAGGCGGCGATGCTCGAACACGTGGTGGAGAGCTACGGCGCGCCGGACGAGGTGGCCGAGATCTACCGCGACCAGGAAATCAGGATTCAGCGCGCGATCCGCCCGCCGCCGGCGCCGAAGCGGCGCTCGCTGACCGGGCGCTTCTTTGGCGTGATCGCTGACCCGCGCGCTTGGGGCGCTTTGTTCTACCTGCTGTTCGGGCTGGTCACCGGCATCGCGTACTTCACCTGGGTGGTCGCCGGGCTGTCGATGTCGATGGGTCTTTCAGTGCTCATCATCGGCCTGCCGTTCATCGTGCTGTTCTTCGGCAGCGTGCGCGGGCTGGCGCTGCTGGAAGGGCGGCTGGTGGAGGCCATGCTTGGCGTGCGCATGCCGCGCCGGCCGCCGTATCCGCCCAAGCACATGACGCTGTTCCAGCGCATCGGTGCGATGTTCACCGACCCGCGCAGCTGGAGCTCGATGCTGTACGGGTTGCTGCAACTGCCGCTGGGTATTTTCTACTTCACGGTGATCGTGACCTGGCTGGCCGTCTCGCTGAGCTTCATCGCCGCGCCCGTCCTGAAACTGGTCACGGTGCTGGGTCATTGGGACACCGGCACCTGCACCGGCCTGACGGACTCGGCCTGCCGCAGCATCGAGTGGCTGAGCGGCTGGGGTGGCGCGAGCGTGCTGTGCGTGCTGGGCGTGCTGCTGTTCTTCGCGTTGCTGCATGTGACGCGCAGCCTTGGCCACCTGCATGGCCTGCTCGCCAAGCATCTGCTGGTGCGCGGGGTGGATCGCGGTTGACCCGGCGCGGCGGGCTTCCTACGCTGGGCTGGCGCATCTGCGCGCGACCCACGGGGAGAAACCATGCGCTTCCGTCGATCCGGGCTTGCGGCCCTCGTGCTGGTTTCGCTTGCCGCTTCCGCCGCCGACGTGCCGGTCAAGGGCTTCCCGCCCGTGCTGCCCGCTGCCGACCTGGTGCTGCAGGGCGCCAGCATCGCCACGCTCGATCCGCTGCAGCCGCACGCGCAGGCGCTGGCGGTGAAGGACGGCAAGATCGCCGCGCTGGGCAGCGACGCTGCCATCGCGCATTACATCGGCCCGCACACCAAGGTGCTGGACTTGCACGGCGCCTTCGTCACGCCCGGCTTCATGGAGGGCCACGGCCACCTCATGGACACCGGCGACGCGCTGATGCAGCTCAACGTGGGCATGGCGCCGAACTGGGACGCCATCGTGGCGATGGTCAAGGCCGCGGTGGCCAAGGCCAAGCCAGGCGAGTGGATCGTCGGCCAGGGCTGGCAGCAGAGCAAATGGAACAAGCTGCCGCAGCCCAACGTCGACGGCCTGCCGCTGCCGGCCAGCCTCGACGCGGTGTCGCCCAACAATCCGGTGCTGCTCGTGCACACCAGCGGCCATGCGATCTACGCGAATGCCATGGCGCTGAAACTCGCCGGCATAGTCCGCGACACGCCCGACCCCGTCGGCGGCAGCATCGTGCGCGATGCCAAGGGCAACGCCATTGGCGCGCTGCGCGATACCGCGAGCGACGTGGTGTACGCCGCCTACAACCGCTACCTCGCCAGCCTGCCGCCGCAGGAGCTAGCCGCGCGCAGGGAGCAGTCGCTGAAGCTCGCCATGCAGAACGAGGTGAGCAAGGGCATCACCGGCTTCGTCGACATGGGCCAGGACTTCCAGACCATAGCCTGGCTCAAGCAGCAGGCCAGCAAGGGCTTCCCGCTGCGCCTGTACGTCAACGTCGGCGTGCTGGACGTGGCCAGCCTCGACAAGAACCTCGCCAAGTACCGCACGATCGGTTTCGCCGACGACCACTTCACCGTGCGCGGCGTGGGCGAGGACGTTTCCGACGGCGCGCTGGGTACGCACAGCGCGTGGTTCCTCAAGCCCTACGACGATGCGCCCGGCGTCACCGGCAAGAACGTCACGCCGATGGCCACGCTGGCGCAGATTGCGCGCATCGCCGCGCGCGACGGTTTCCAGGTGTCGATCCACGCGATCGGCGACCGCGCCAACCGTGAAGTGCTGGACATGTACCAGCAGATCTTCGACGAATACCCCGCCGCGCACGATCAGCGCTGGCGCATCGAGCACGCGCAGCACCTGGCGCCCGCCGACATCCCGCGCTTCGCGCAGCTGGGCGTGATCGCCTCGATGCAGTCCATCCACGCCTGCTCGGATGCGCCCTACGTGGTGCCGCATCTGGGCGAGCAGCGCGCGAAGGAAGGCGCCTACGTGTGGCACAGCCTGATCGAAAGCGGCGCGATGGTGCTGGACGGCAGCGACACGCCGGTAGAAGACACCAACCCCATCGCCGGCTTCTACTGCGCGGTGACGCGCGACAACGGCCGCGGCCAGCGCTTCTTCCCGGCGCAGGACAAGACCCGGATGCAGGCGCTGCGCTCCTACACCTGGAACAACGCCTACGCGGTGTTCGAGGATCAGCGCCTCGGCTCACTCAGCCCCGGCAAGCTGGCCGACATGGTGGTGTTCTCCGGCAACCTGCTGACCATCCCCGACGCCCAGATCCTGCGCACGCGGGTGCTGTACACGGTGGTGGGTGGGAAGGTTGTGTACGAGCGGCCGGATGCCGGTGCGTGGCGCGGCGGGCAGTTGTTCAAGGCGATGCCGGAGTTCGGCCACGTGAATTGAGGGGGCGCCAACTTGGTACCCGACGAGTTGGACGATGATTGGTGCCAGGAATGGCCCCTGGCAGGTTTTCGCGTGGCAGCTTTTCGCATCGGCCCAGCGCCGAATTTGCCCGTGTACAATCTCGCCGCATAAAGTTGCGCACCCACGGTAAGGAAATTGTGCGATGAAGCGAGTGATGATGTTGCTGGCCGCGTTGATGCTGGCCTTTGCCGTGCACGCCGAAGACAGCGTGCGCTTTGGCAGCAAGGTGGTTGCCGTGGGCGACTCCGAAGCCAAGGTGTACCAAGCGGCAGGGCAACCCACGTTGCGTGTGCGGCTCGAAACGAAATATGGCGGCGCGGACGGCTATCGGCTCGACTATGCGACCGGCCGCAAGACTGTGCAGATCTACATCCGCGGCGGCGTGGTCGCGAACATCAAGGAAGTCTTCAACTGATCCGGTAGCGCCTGGCGTGCCGGGTCACGCCGCCGCCCGATCCTTCGGCGCCAACTGGATGCCTAGTGCGTGCAGCACCTTGAGCACCGTGCCGAAGCTGGGGTTGCCGTCGGCGGAGAGAGCCCGGTACAACGACTCGCGGGAGAGGCCGGTGTCGCGGGCAAGCTGCATCATGCCTCGCGCACGCGCTACCTCGCCGATGGCTTGGGCGATGTAGCCCACGTCGTCGCCGGCATCCTCGAACACGGCTTCCAGGAACAGCCGGCAGTCTTCTTCGGTTTGCAGGTGCGCCTGCACGTCGAAGCGCGTGGTTTTCAGGGTCATGGCTCAAACCTCCGTGGCCAGGCGGGTGGCCGCCTTGATGTCCGCCGCCTGGGTGGATTTGTCACCACCGCACAGCAGAATCACCAGCACGTCGCCACGCCGCGTGTAGTACACCCGGTAGCCGGGGCCGTAGTCGATCTTCATCTCGCAAACGCCAGCTTTCAGCACCCGATGCTGACCGGGGTTGCCCAGCGAGAGCCGGTACACCCGTTCCACCACACGTTTGGCTGCGTGCGCGTCGTGTAGCGCCGACAGCCAACGGGTGAATGCCGCGGTCTGGCGAACTTCGATCATGGAGGAAGTGTAGCCTTTGGGCTACACATGAGCAAGCCGCGCACTTGCATGCATACCCACTGGGCGCGGCGCGCATGTGTGCCATGCCTGCCGAAAAAGGCGCCAGGGACAAAGCGCCGCTTGTTTAGTAATCCCGCACATCCAGCATCATGAAGCCGTGCGCGCTGTAGTCGCCGTCCTGCGGCCACGCCAGGGCGGTCAGCGCCAGCGTTCCCGCCGCCCACGGCTCGTTGTCGAGCAGGACTTCGCAGCGCGCTTCGCCATCGGTGGTCTTGCGGTACACCAGACGCAACCAGTGCAGTTCGGGAGTCAATGCCTCGCGCTGCAGTGCGGATTTGATGGCCGCAGGCACCTGTTCCAGCATCTCCAGGTCGGTGATGTCCGCGCCGTGCAGGGCAAAGGGGCCGGCGAACACGTCCCAGGTGCGTACGCCGATTTCCCATGCCGTGTACGTCAGCTTGCGTTCGTCGGTGACGTACCAGCAGGCGGCGAGCAGCGGGTGGAGCGCGCTTTGCTCGAACGCGCGCAGGGCGGCCATGCAGGCGTCCGCGCCAGTGCCGTGGCCGGCGAAGCTTTCCTCGATGCAGCGTTCCTCGCTGAGCACGACGTCGATGTCGAGGTGTCCCGGTGCGTCGGCTGTGCCTTCGTGCCACTGGGCGCGCACGGACGGAAAGTCGCCGTCGGTGGTCAGCCAGCCCTCTTCGTCGGCGTCGAGCGCCACCTCGTGCCGCTCGAACAGTCGCAACAGGTATTTCTGCAGTGCCGCGTCATCCATCGTCATTCCTGCGGGTGGGTTACGGTTGTTGGGTCATCGCGGATCAGTGTGGGTGAATTTTGGCGTTTTCGGGTAGCGGCGGCAGGAAGCTGGCGATGACCTTGAGCCTCAGGTAGTCCTCGTCGCGGTAGCCGTAGGCGCTGCGCTGGATGACGCGGATCTTGTTGTTGAGGCCTTCGACCAGCCCGAGACTGACCTTGTGGTCGGGCTGGCAGTAGGCGGCGATGCCGTCCCAGTGGCGCTCGATCATGTGCCCGAACTTCTGGTACGGCGCCAGGCGCTGCCAGCGCAGGCTCTGCTTCCAGCGCTCGAAGAACACCCGTGCGCCGCGCTCGGTGCGATAGCTCCACAGCTGCCCGAAGGATTCCTTCAGCAGGTAGGCGGTGTGCAGGCGCTTGTTCGCTGCCAGCAGCTTCTTGAGGGCGGCGCGTCCGTCCAGGCTAAGGTTCTCGCGGTGGCTCAGCAGTGTGTAGCGCTGGCCCTTGATGTAACTACGGTCCTTGCCCTGCAGGCGCTTGTATTCGTCGCGGCGCACCTGGTCGAGCGCGTCGCCGAGGTGACGCAGGATGTGGAATTTGTCGAAGGCGATGGCGGCGTGGGGGGCGTTCCTGGCGACCGAGTTGCGGAAGGGGCGCCACATGTCCATCAGCGCCAGTTCGATGCGCGCACTCTTGGTCGGCCCCAGTTCGGCGAAGAAGCGATCGATGTCCGCCTCGGTGCGGCCTTGCCCACCGAACCAGATCGGCCGCCTCTGCTCCAGGTCGCTGACCACCACGCGGTAGTCGTGGCCCTTGTGGATGGCGATCTCGTCGATGCCGATGGCGCGCGGCGCGGGCAAGCCGGCACGGCGCACCTGCTCGGCCATGTACAACTTGGACAGGTCCTTGACCGTGCCGTCGTGCAGGCGCTCCAGCTCGGCCACCGCCTTGTTCGTCATGCTGCGGCAGAGGTTGCCCACGTGCAGGGCGAAGCGCGCGGTGTAGCGCGGATTGGTCGCCAGCCAGTCCAACCGCTCTACATGCACGCCGCCGCACCCGGGACAATCCACCCGCCAGCGTTCGTACTCCACGTACAGGAACCAGCCGGCCACGCGCAGGTCGCGGCTACGGCAGGTTTTCTGGTCGTAACGCCCGCGGCAGCGATGGCCGCAGCGCGAACACACGGCCGTTTTTTTCGGCGCCGAAGTTGGACGATGCGTGCCTTTGGATCGCCGAATTCGCCCGCCAGCGTCGCCGCCGCATCGAAGCCGGGGAAGGAGAACAACTCGCGCAGACTGCGGCCTGTCTTCATCGCACAACCTCGCTCACCGAGTCGATGCAGGAATCAACCGCCCACCTGCTGGCCGAAGATGGCTTGCCAGAGGAGGTTTACGCAAGCCTTTGCCGGCGTGGACGCCCACACGATTCCGCGATGAGCCCGGTTGTTGAAGGCAACTCGCGCCAGGTCAGGTACAGGCGCAGGTCGAATTCCCGCTGGTGGTAGTCCGGCAGCATGTACTGGTACAGCTGGTAGAACGCCTTGTTGTGCTCGCTTTCTTTCAGGTGCGCCAGCTCGTGCACCACGATCATCTGCAGGAACTCCGGCGCGGCGGCCTTGAACAGGCTGGCTACGCGAATCTCCTTTTTCGCCTTGAGCCGGCTGCCCTGCACGCGCGAGATCGCGGTGTGCAGGCCCAGTGCGCGCTGCACCACGTCGAGCTTGCTGTCGTACAGCACCTTGTCGATGCCCGGCGCGGTTTTCAGATGCCGCTGTTTCAGCGCGGCCACGTAGGCGTACAGCGCCTTGTCGCTCTGCACGTCGTGACGGTCCGGGTAACGCGTGGCCAGGTGCTCGCCAAGGCGCTGCTGCGCGATCAGTTGGCGCGCCTTGTCCTGCAGGGCAGGCGAATACGCCTGGAGATACTTCAGCGGGGTCATCTGCGCATTCTCGCATTGTGCCGACGCGCGGGCGTCGCGCTTCAGGCCGCGCGTGGCTGGATGTGCTCCAGCTCGCCGGCCAGCGCAATGCGCGCGCATTCGAGCTCGTAGTTCTTTTGCAGGTTCAGCCAGCTTTGTGCGTCAGTTCCGAAGTACGCGGCCAGCCGCAGGGCGGTATCGGCGGTGATGCCGCGCCGCTCGTTGGCTATCTCGTTCACGCGAGCGGCGGTGACGCCGATGGCGTTCGCCAAGGCGTTGGCCGATAGCCCGAACGGCTTCATGAATTCCTCGCGGAGGATTTCGCCTGGGTGCACCGGGGGAAGGGTTTTCTTGCGGGTCATGGTTTTTCCCGTGGCTGGTCGAAGGGTGGGTGTGCGTCAGTGGTAGTCGCATATCTCGACGTTGTGGGCGCCACTGTCCTTCCAGACAAAGCAGATACGAAACTGGTCGTTGATGCGGATGCTGTGCTGCCCACTGCGGTTGCCCTTCAGGGCTTCCAGCCGGTTACCTGGTGGCACGCGCAGGAAGTCCAGCGTTGCTGCGGCATTGAGCTGCGCCAGTTTGCGCCGGGCGGCAGCCTCGATGCTCGACCAGCGGCGCACATGCTCGCCGCGCGCGATGGCAGCCGTATCCTTGTCGGCGAACGTCCGTATCATGACGTTTATCGTATGCCGATAAACGATAGGCAGCAAGCGGACACATCGACGGCGTGAGGCAAAACGGCTTTGCCTTTGGCAACCTCAGCGATAGTTGAAGTCCGGCGAAGCCAACAGAAAAGTGTTCCATTCCTGCTGCGACTGCGCCTTGGCCAGTGCGTCGCGCGTGGCGGGCGAAAGGTGCGGCTCGATGGCGTCGTAGTACAGCCGCGTGGTGAGCATCGGGAAGCCGGCTTCGCGCGTCTTGCTGCCGGGTGGGGTGAACAGTTGGGTGTTGCCGTTGCCGATGGCGGCGGCGATGTCGAAGCGCTTCGACAACTGGCCCGAGCCCGTCCAGCTTGCGCCGTCCAGCGGCCAGCCGTCGGGGGTGATGCGGCCGTACAGCGGTTCGCCGAGCTGGTCGAGCCAGTACACCAGTGGCAAGGCATTGGCGATGGGTTTGCCGTCGTAGGCGAGGCGGGTGGAGGCCACCACGAAGCGGATCGGGTCCATGAACTGGCGACCGCTGTGCAGCAGCTCGGGCGAGTCGAACAGCGTGCGCAGCACGGCCTGGATGTCGCCGTCGGTGTGTTGGAAGGTCTGCGCCATGCGCGCCACCAGCGCCGGCGGCGGGTTGTCGGCCACGAAGTATTGCGCGAGCTGGCGCGCGATGAAGTTCGCGCAGGCCGGCCGGCGCACGATGATGTCCACCGCCTGCTTCACCTCGTCGAAGCCGCGCCCCTTGACGCGTTGGCCCAGAAAAACCTTGTCGCGGAAGTCGTGCCGATACGGGTTGAACTCGAACAGGTTGTGGTGCACCACCAGCGGTGCCGCCTTGGCGTTGAAGTGCTGCGGCTTGCCGTCGACGGGCGCGACACCGACGCCGGTGAGGATCAGCGCCAGCTGCTGCACGTCCTGCTGGGTGTAGCCCGAACCCACGCCCAGCGTATGCAGTTCCATCAGCTCGCGCGCGTAGTTCTCGTTGACGTGACCCTTGGCGTTCTGCGCGTTGTCCAGGTATTCCAGCATCGCCGGACTTTCCAGCGTGGCCATTACCAGGTCGCGGAACTTGCCCAGCGCATGCGGGCGGATCACGTGCTGTTCGTAATCGGCCAGCTCCCAGCGGATGCGGCCCTTGGGCGCGTACACGCTGAAGTGGTTGAGCCAGAACCACACCAACTGCTCCTTGAGCTGGTTAGTCCCGTACGCCGCTTGCAGCAGCTCGGCCTGCCGCGCCTGTTGCATCAGCTCGTAGCCGTGCTTCTGCCAGGCCTTGTTGGCGGCGTCCTTGTCCGGGCCGACGGGCATGGCCTTGGCCTGCATCTGCGCGTCGTGCAGGTCGTCGAGCAGCGTCGGCATCGGCGTACGCACCGCCTCGAAGCCGTGGATCAGGTTGGCGATGGGTGGCGGCAGCGAACCCGGCACGCGGTCGGCCAGTTGCGCATCAAGCAGCCCATCGCGGCCCAGCGCGCGATAACGCGCCACGTCCGCGCTGTCCACGCCGAAGCCGTCGCGACGCAGCCAGGTGAGATCGTCGCGCGCGAAGGCGCTGCTTGCGGCCGGTCGCGGCGGCTGGCTGGCGCAGGCGGTGAGCAGCAGGACGGCGCCGGCCAGCGCGGTGCGCAGACGTGCGCGTGGCACACGCCGGGAGATGCACGCCGCGCGCGTCATGCGCGCTTGCTCAAAAACACGTGGCAGGCGCGCTCGCCCATCACCTGGCGATCGCAGGCGTAGCCCAATGCTGGCAGGTCGAGGCCGCCCAGCAGGTGTTCGCCTGCGCCGAGCAAGACAGACGGCAGCGCCAGGTGCAGCTCGTCGATCAGGCCGGCGCGCAGGTATTCGCGCACCGTGGCCGCGCCGCCGCCGAGGCGCACGTCGAGCCCGCCAGCCGCCGCCTTGGCCTGGCGCAGCGCGGACTCGATGCCGTCGGTGACGAAGTGGAATTCGGTGCCACCGGCCATGCGCAGGCTGGGGCGCGGGTGGTGGGTGAGCACAAACACCGGCACGTGGTAGGGCGGCTCTTCGCCCCACCAGCCGCGCCAGCTTTCGTCGGGCCAGGGGCCGCGCACGGGGCCGAACATGTTGCGCCCGAGTATCCACGCGCCGATGCCGGCGAAGCCTTGTTCGGCGATCTCGTTGTCGACGCCGGCCTCGCCGCCGTCCTGGCCCTGATGGCGCTGCCATAGCCGGGTAGGGAAGAACCACTGCATCAAGGCCGGGCCGCCGACGCCTAGCGGGTGTTCGAGATCCTGGTGCGGGCCGGCGGCGTAGCCGTCGATGGACACCGAGAAGCAGTGGACGCGCAGTTTGCTCATGCCGTGACCTGTCGTGGTGTTGGGCGGTAGCGCAGTCTAGCGATCAAACCAGCCGCAGATCGCGTGGCCTCGCCTGCGGAAACACCGTCTGCAACTGGCTGGCGTTCAAGCCCCACAGCCGCGCGAACAGTCCGCCCAGCACGTCGCGGTAGTCGTTCAAGATGGGATAGTCGCGGTTCTGGAACAGGTTGGCCTGGGTCACGGCCACCTGCTCGCCGGCGATGCGGCCACCGGCGACCTTGCCGCCCAGCACCCAGTGCACGGTGCCGTGGCCGTGGTCGGTGCCGTGGTCGCCGTTCTCGCGGAAGGTGCGGCCGAACTCGGAGAGCACCACCACGGTGGTGTCGTTCCAGGCATCGCCCAGCGCGTCGGCGTAGGCGGCGAGGCCTTCGCCGAGGTTCTTGAGGTTGTTGGCCAGCCCGCCCTTGGTGCTGCCCTGGTTGACGTGGGTGTCCCAGCCGCCGACGTCGACGAAGCCCAGCCGGTACTGGTCGCGCATCAAGGTGGCGATGCGCCGCGTCTCGGCGGCGAAGTTGTGCGCGCTGGGCGCGCCGCGGCTGGCGGCCAGCATCTCGTCGCGCAGGTTTTGCGCGATGGACTGCGGCAGGGCGAGGCCGTCGGCGCTGGCCTGCGCGAGCGCGGTGCCCTGGTACATGCCGGTGAGGATCGCTGCCTGCCGCGCGTCGAAGTGCGCCTTGGGGTCGGCCTTCAGCGCGATGTTGGGGATGTCGCGCGCGGCACCCTGGAAGCTGAGCGGCAGGTTGTCGGTGAAGGCGATGGCGGGCACGCCGGTAAGCAGGCCGGCGAGCCGCGCGAGGAAGCCGGAGCGGTAGTTGCCCGCCGTGCCCACCGGCTGGCCGCGCTCGATGTGATCCTGCGTCTCGAAGTGGCTGCGCGAAAGATCGTTGGTGCCGGCAAACGGAATGAAGGCGAGCTGCTTTTTCCGCCACAGCGGATAGAGCGAATCGCGCACCACCGGGTTCAAGCCCCAGTTCGCATCCAGCGCCACCGCGCTGTCGGGGTCGTTCGCATCGGGCCGCTTGATGGCCAACGTGGGGCGTGCGGCATAGTAGAAGTCGCTGCCGGTGGGCACCAAAAGATTGTTGCAGTCGTAGCCGCCGCGCAGAAACACGAACAGGAAGCGCGGCGTATTGGCGGGCGCGGCAAACAACCGGCTGGAGAACGACAAGGTGGAGGCAGCGGCTGCGCCAGCGGCGGCAAGCAGGAATTCGCGGCGATTCATGGCGGCACCTCAGCGGTAGTTGAAGTCGGGCGAAGACAGCAGGAAGGTGTTCCATTCCATCGGCGACTTGGCTTGGGCCAGTGCCGTGACGGTGGCTTGGGACAGGCGCGGCGCGATGGCATCGCGATACAGTGCGGAGCCTTGGATATCCGGCGGGCCGGGCGGCAGGGCGTGGGCGGGCTTGCCGTTCGGGGTGTCTCGGTCTTCCACGAACAAGCGGTTGCGGCCGCTGCCGATCACGCGGGCGAAGTCGAAGCGTTTGGACATCTGGCCCGAGCCGGTCCAGCTTGCCGAATCCAACGGCCAACCGTCGGGCGTGATGCGGCCATACAGCGGCTCGCCCATCGCGCGCAGCCAGTTCACCAGCGGCACGGCGTTCGGAATGGGCTGGCCGTCGTAGGTCAGGCGCATCGAGGAAACGAGGAAGCGCATCGGGTCTTTGAATGTTTGGCCGTCGACGGCGGCGGCCTCTTTCGACAGCAGCATGGTGCGCACCACGGCAGCGATGTCGCCATCGGTCTGCTGGAAGGTCTTGGCCATCGCGTCGACCAACGCCGGTGCGGGTTTGTCGTCGATGAAATATTCGGCCAGTTGTTGCGAGACAAAATGCGCGCACGCCGGCTGGCGGGTGATGAGGTCGACGGCCTGCTCGATCTCGGCGTAGCCGCTGCCCCTGATGGTCTGGCCGAGGAAGGTCTTGTCGCCGAAGTCGTGCTGCTTCGGATTGAAACGGAACAGACCATCGCGCACGAAGCCGGGGGGCGCGCGATACATGATGTTGGCGCGCTCGGCAAACTTGGGCCCGATCAGGCCGGCGCCAGTCAAAATGCGCATGAGCTGCTGCACGTCGGCCTGCGTATAGCCCGAGCCCACGCCAAGCGTATGCAGCTCCATCAGCTCGCGCGCGTAGTTCTCGTTGGTCTTGTCCTTGTCGTTGTGCACGTTGTCCAGGAACACCAGCATGGCCGGGCTTTTCAGCGTGGCCATCACCAGGTCCTTGAACTTGCCCAGCGCGCGCGGGCGGATCACCTGCTCCTCGTAGTCGGCGGCGAACACGCGCACCGGACCCTTGTTCGCGTACACGCTGAAATGGTTGAGCCAGAACCACACCAGTTGTTCCTTGAGCTGGTCGCCGCCGTAGATCGCGTGCAGCAGTTCGGCTTGCGCGGCCTGCTGGTAGAGATCCCTGCGGTATTCGCCAAGCGCCTTTTTCGCGGCGTCTTTGGTGGAACCGTCAGGCGCGTCCTTGAACTGCTTGTTGTGTGCCTGGAAATCCGCCCACAGCGCCGTTGGCGGGGTGCCCACCACGGGCAGGGCGCTGATCTGCGCGGCTACGGCGGGCGGCAAGGCATCGTCGTCGCCGGCGAGCTGCGCATCGAGGAAGCGCGTGCGGCCGAGCTGGCGGTAGCGCGCCAGCGTGGCGCTGTCCAGGCCGAAGCCATCGCGGCGCAGCCAGGCGAGGTCGGCCAGGGTCAACCCGTCCACCCGGGCGGTGACGGCGGTGGTGGGCAAGGGTTTCATCGGCGGCGTGCCGGCGTCGGCCAGCGCCGGCATGGCACCCAGCAGCAGGCCCAACGCGATATGGCAGCGTCGATTCGAGGTGGCGGACACGGCGCTTCCCCATGGGGTGGTTGGCTGGCTTCAACGCCGAGCCTGCGGCAGGGGATGACGTGGGGAGGTGAGGATCGTGCTGGAGTTCGCCACCGATTCAGGTTTCGCAAACTTTTGCGCCTTCGCGCGCCGGTTACCATGCGCCATCCCGCCGGAGTTCCCGTGATGCCCAAGACCTACGACCGCGCCTATTTCGACAAGTGGTATCGCCACCCGGCGCACGCGGTAGGCTCGCCGGCCGAACTCAAGCGCAAGGTGGCGATGGCGGTGGCGCAGGCGGAGTACTACCTCGGCCGTCCGATCCGCAACGTGCTCGACGTGGGTTGCGGCGAAGGCGCATGGCGCGCCCCGCTGCGCGCGCTGCGGCCCGGCCTCGACTACCGTGGGCTGGATGCGAGCACCTACGCGGTGGCGCGCTACGGGCGCAGCCGCAACCTCGGCCTGGCGACCTTCGGTCAGTTGGAGCACCTGCGCTTCGACACGCGCTTCGACCTGATCGTGTGCAGCGACGTGCTGCATTACCTGAAGCCCGCCGAGATCCGTGCCGGCCTGGTCGGCATCGGCGAAATGCTCGAAGGCATCGCCTTCCTCGAACTGTTCACCAGCCGCGACGACGTGGACGGCGACCGCCAGGGTTACGTGGCGCGCGCGCCGGGCTGGTATCTGCGCGAGTTCGGCAAGGCGGGGCTGTTGCCCTGCGGTTCGCATTGCTACCTGGGGCCGCGGCTGGAGCGGCACGTCGCGGCGCTGGAGCGGGCGCAACTGCCCGGATGACGGGCTGCGACAGCGACGGACTGCTACCCTTGTCGCGGCCGGGAAAAACCCGGACGATTCGCCGCCTTTCGTGCCCGGAATGCCTGCCCGCGCCATGACCGAAACCACCCCGCCTTTCACGCCCGACGACGAAGCCCACATGCGCCGCGCGCTGCAACTGGCCGCGCATGCCAGCGACGCCGAGCATGAGGTGCCGGTGGGCGCCGTGCTGGTTCTGCACGGCGAAATCGTCGGGCTGGGCTGGAACCGCAACATCACCCTGCACGACCCCACCGCGCACGCCGAGGTGATGGCGCTGCGCGCGGCGGGCGAGAAACTGGCCAATCATCGCGTCGTCGGCGCCACCTTGTACGTGACGCTGGAGCCGTGCGTGATGTGCGCGATGGCGCTGATCCACGCGCGCATCGGCCGCGTGGTGTACGCGGCCACCGACCCCAAGACTGGCGCCGCCGGCAGCATGTTCGACACCCTGATCGACCCGCGCCACAACCACCGCCTGGTGGTGCAGGGCGGCTTGTTGGCCGAGGCGTCCTCGACGATGTTGCGCGAGTTTTTCCGCGCACGGCGCTGACACGGTGGCGCCCGGCGTCGGCGCACCGGCGATGAACGCCGTGCTGCCGCCCGTCGCGCACAGCTTCCTTTACCTGCTCGCCCGCCGCGTGCTGGCCTGGCCGTACCGGCTGCAGCGTGCAGGCGCCATGGTGGCGGCCATCACCATCGCGCCCACGGCGGGGCTGGGCTTGTACGCGGGCGTCGCCGGCTTGCGCGGCTGACTCACACCTGCAGCCGGTCGCCCGGGCGCGCCACCAGGCTGTACAGCGCGGGCATCAGGAACACGCCGATCAGCAGGCGCGAGAGCATGCCCGCCACGATCACCAGCGCGAACGGACGCTGCGAGTCGGTGCCCACGCCGGTGGCGATGGCAGCCGGCAGCAGGCCGATGGCGGCGACCAGTGCCGTCATCGTGATCGGCCGCAGGCGCAGCAGGGCGGCCTCGCGCGCGGCTTCCAGCATGCCCATGCCGCCCAGCCGCAGTTCGTTGACGCAGGAGATGTAGACCACCGAGGTCAGCACCGAGACGCCGAACAGCACGATGAAGCCGATGCCGGAGGACACCGAGAACGGCGTGTCGGTGAGCCACAACGCGAGGATCGCGCCGAAGGGCGAGCTGAGCAGCACGCCGAGCACGGTGATGAAGGGGAACTTGAAGTTGCCGTACAGCACGAACAGCAGGCCGAAGATCAGCAGCACCGTGAGCGGCAGGATCACGCCCATCTGTGCCCGCGAGGCGGTGTATTCCTTGTATTCGCCGCCCCAGTCCAGCCGATAGCCTTGCGGCAGTTTCACCGCGCTGGCCACCTGCCTGATCGCCGCGCCCACCGTGCTGGCCAGGTCGCGCCCGCTCACCGAGAACTGCACGCCGATGTAGCGCGAGTTGTCTTCGCGGTAGATGAAGGAGGCGCCGTTCTCGATCCGGATGTCGGCCAGCATTTTCAGCGGGATCTGCTGCCCGCCCGGGGTGAGCACCGGAATGTCGCCAATCGCCTGCGGGTTGTCGCGGTACTGGCGCTCCAGGCGTACCAGCAGGTCGAACTGCTTTTCGCCCTGTGTGACCTGGGTGGCCACGGCGCCGCCGACCGCCGCCTCGATCACGCTGTTGACGTCGGCCACGTTGAGCCCGTAGCGCGCGATGGCGGCGCGATTGATGTCGATGGCGAGGGTGGGCTGGCCCAGCTCGTGGACCAGGGTGACGTCGGTGATGCCGGGCACTTGCTGCATCGCCTGCTTGATCGCCTTGCCTTTCTCCTGCAGCGTCTTCAGGTCGGGGCCGTACACCTTCACCGCCAGCGAACTCTTGAGCCCGGTTTCGGCCTCGTCCACCGCATCCTCGGCCGGTTGGGTGTAGTTGAAGGAAATGCCGGGGAACACCGCGAGCTTCTGGTTGATTGCGTCGATCAGCGCCTGCTTGCTGGCGTACTTGCCGCCCCATTCGGCGTAGGGCTTCAGCCCCACGAAGAATTCCACGTTGAAAAAGCCGGTGGAATCGGTGCCGTCGTCGGGCCGCCCCAGTTCCGAGGTCACCGTGGTCACCACCGGGAAGGAGCGCAGGATGGCGCGGATCTTCGGCGTGATCTCGGCGGATTTCTGGTAGGAAATGGTGTAGGGCATGGTGGCGCGCACCCACAGCGCGCCTTCGTCCAGCTTGGGCATGAACTCGGCGCCGATGCGCGGCACCAGCAACAGGGAGGCCGCCAGCAGCAGGGCCGGGATCGCCGCGGTGCGCCAGCGGCTGGCCATGCAGCGATCCAGCAGTCGCGCGTAAGCCGTCTGCAGCTTCTCGAAGATCGCGTTGCGCCGCTCGCGCACGCCCTTGCGCATGATGAGCGCGCACAGCACCGGCAGCAGGGTCAGCGTGACCAGCAGCGAGCCGACCAGGGCGAAGATCATGGTGTCGGCCATCGGCTTGAACAGCGTGCCAGACGGCCCGGTCAGCACGTAGATCGGCAAAAAGCTCGCCACGATCACCGCCATCGCGTAGACCAGCGGGCGATCCACCTCGGAAGCCGCCGCGCGGATCACCTCGCGGAGGTCGTACCCGGTGCCGTGGCGCCTGGCCAGCTCGCGGTAGATGTTCTCCACCATGAAGATCGCGCCATCCACCAGGATGCCGAAATCCACCGCGCCGATGGAGAGCAGGTTGGCCGAGGCGCCTTGCAACTGGATGCAGACGAAGGCGAACAGCAGCGCCAGCGGTATCGTCACGGCCACGATCAGGCCGGCGCGGAGATCGTAGAGGAAGAAGATCAGCACCAGGATGACCAGCACCATGCCGAGCAGCAGGTTGCGTTCGACCACGTGCGTGGTCTGCGCGATCAGGTCGCTGAGGTCGTAGAACGGGTGGATCTTCACGTCCGGCGGCAAGACGTGCTGGTTCAACTCGCGGGTCTTGGCCTCCACGCGCGTGAGCACGTCCTGGGTCTTTTCGCCCGTGAGCATCAGGATCACGCCTTCTACGGCGTCGTTCTGGCCCATGTAGCCGAACTCGCCCAGGCGCGGCGCGATGCCGATGCCGACCTTGCCCACGTCCTTCACCCGCACCGGCGTGCCGTCGTGCACGGCCAGCACGATGTTGCCGATGTCTTCGGTGGTCTTGATGAGCCCCAGCCCGCGCACGTAGAAGAACTGGCCGCCCTGTGTGTAGAAGCCGCCACCGGCATTGCCGTTGTTGGCGGCGATGGCCGCTTCCACCTGCGCCACCGACAAGCCCTGCGCGGCGATCTGCGCGGGGTCGAGCTGCACCTGGTACTGCATGTTGCCGCCGCCAAAGGCGGAGTCATCGGCCACGCCGGGCACCGAGCGGTACTGCGGCGCGATCACCCAGTCCTCCAGCGTCTTCAGCTCCATCGGCGAGCGGTCGGTGCTGGTGAGCACGTAGCGGTAGATGAGGCCCGACGGCGAGGACAGCGGCGACACCGAAGGGGTTACGCCGCTGGGCAGGGTGATGCCCGCGATGCGGTTGAACACGCGCTGGCGCGCCCAGTAGCTGTCGGTGCCGTCGTTGAAGGTGAGGGTGACGTCGGACAGGCCGTACAGCGAGATCGAGCGCTTCACCGCGAGTTTGGGAATGCCGTTCATGCCCAGCTCGACCGGCACCGTGATCAGCCGCTCCACCTCCTCGGCGGAGTGGCCCGGCCACTGCGTGATGATCTCCACCATCGGCGGCGAAAGGTCGGGGTAGGCATCCATCGGCAGGCGCTTGAGCGCCCAGATGCCGGCGCCGGCCACCAATGCGGTGAGCAGCACGACGAGCAGGCGCTGCTCCAGCGCGAACGCCACGATGCGGTTGATGAAGGAAGCCGGACGAGCCCCGGGAGGCGTGAGTTCGGCGCTCATTGGGTCTGGATGAAACGCAGGAAGATGCCGCCTTCGGCCACCACCTTGTCGCCGGCCGCGAGGCCCTGTTCGATCAGGTAGCGGTCACCCACGCGCAGGCCGAGCCGCACCGGGCGGCGCGCGTAGCTGCCGTCGGCTGCCCGCACGTACACGAAGGGCAGGTTCTCGTCGTCGCGCAACACCGCGCCCTCCGGCACCAGCAGGCCGCTGCCTGCCGCGGCGGCGGCGATGCGCACGTGCACGTACATCGGCTTCCTGAGCAGGCCATGGGGGTTGTCGACCACCACGCGCGCGGCGACCGCGCGGGTGGCGGGGTCGACTTCCGGCGACAGGTTGGCGACCTTGCCGTGCAGCGTCCGGCCGTCGCCGAGCACCACCTCGGCGGTGTCGCCGGGCTTCACGATGGCGAGATCGCTGCCGAACACCTGTGCTTGCACCCACATCGCGGTGGTGTCGGCGATGGTGAAGCAGGGCGTGCTGCCGGCCTGCAGCAACTGGCCGGGCGTGATCTGCCGCGCCACCACCGTGCCGGCCATCGGCGCGCGGATCACGCCTTGCACGGTTGCCATCGGGCGGCCCTGTTCGATGGCCGCGATCACCCGCGGGTCGACGTTCAACGCCAGCAGCGCCTGCCGCGCGGCGTTGCTGTCGGACTGTGCGCCGACCGCGTCGGATTGCGCCTGCGCGTTCTCGCGCGCGGAGATGGCGTGATGTGCGAAGAGGTCCTTGTCGGTGGCGGCCACTTGCGTGGCGGCGTGCGCGGCGGCCAGCGTCTTGCGGTAGCCATCCACGGCGGTGGCAAAGTCGGGCGAAGCCACCGTGGCCAGCGGCTGGCCCTGTTTCACCTTTTCGCCCAGGCTCACCAGCAGCTTGCTCACCGGGCCGGAGAAAGGCGCCAGCATGGCGGTGCTGCGGTTCTGGTCGTAATCCACTGTGCCGGTGGTATCCACCGTGCGGTGGAACGAGGTGTTCGCCACGGTGTAGAGCCGGATGCTCTGCTGTTGCGCCGCGGTCAGCGTGACGTTGTGCGGCGTGTCGGCAGCCGCAGGGGGCGCGCCCTGATTGGATGAACAGCCGGCCAGCGCGATGGCGGTAGCCAGCGTCGCGGCCAGCACGCGGCGGCGGGGAAGGGCGGGGAAGGGCGGTTTTTTCATTGCAGCTTGCTCAATTCCGGGTGGTGCCACCAGCCACCGCCCAGCGCCTGGTACAGCGCGACGGTGTCGGCGAAACGGTTGGCCTGGGCCTGCACGAGGGCCAGGCGCGCCTGCAGCCAGGTCTGCTCGGCCGCCAGTCGTTGCAGGTTGCTGGCGTAGCCGTCCTTGAGCTGGCGGTCGATGAGATCCCGCGAGAGCCTGGCGGCTTGCTCGGCCTGCGCGGCGGCCTGCAGCGCCTGGGCATCCTGATCGAGTGCCACCAGGGTGTCGGCCACGTTCTGGAAGGCGATCAGCACGGTGCCGCGGTATTGCTCGGCGGCTTCGTCATACGCCGCCTTGGCCGCGCGCTGCTGGTGCAGCAGACTGCCGCCTTCGAAAATCGGCGCGGTGATGCCGGCCGCCGCGTCCCAGAAACCGGTGCCGCCAGTGAACAGCTTGGAAAATGTCAGCGCCGTGCTGCCGGTGTCGGCGCTGAGGGTGAGGCTGGGTAACCGTGCCGCGGTGGCCACGCCCACGGCCGCGCTCGCAGCGTGCAGGTTGGCTTGTGCCTGGCGCACGTCGGGACGTTGCTCGACGAGCTTCGAGGGCAGGCTCAGCGGTAGCTCGCCCGGCAGTCGCAGGTCGTCCAGCGTGAAGCGATCCTGCGGTACCTGCGACGGCCATCGCCCGGCGAACACCGCCAGCAGGTCGCGCTGCTGCGCCAGTTGCTTGCGCAGCGTCGGCAAGGCGGCCCTGGCCTGCGCGAGTTGCGACTCCTGCGCGGCGAGATCGCCCTGGCTCGCGTAGCCCTTCGCATACTGGTAGCGCAGGATGTCCCGCATCTTCGTGGCCGCGGCGACCTGCTGCTGCATGGCGTCCACTTGCGCTTGCAGCGCCGCCTGCTGGATCGCCGCCAGCGCCACGTTCGACGCCAGCGTGTTCCATGCCGCGATCATCTGGAAGCGCGCGGCCTGTTCCTGCGCCTGCAGCGATTCGGATGCGCGGCGGTTGCCGCCCCACACGTCCGGCGTGTAGGAAATCGTGAGCTGCGGCGTATAGAGGTTGTACTGGAACTCGCTGCTTACCACCGGGTAGTTCGGCACCGGGGCCAGCGAGGTCGACTGGCGCTGGTGGCTGGCCGAAAAACTCGCCGTCACGCTGGGCAGGAAGGTGCCGCGCTGCGCCAGCATGTTCTCGTGCGCCACGCGCAGTGCCGCCTGCGCGGCCTTGAGATCCGGGTTGTGCTGCAAGGCCTGCGCGACCAGCGCGTCCAGTGGCGCGCAATGGAACAGCGTCCACCACTGGCCGGAAACATCCATTCCCGGTTCGAGCTGCTGGGCCGCGCCACCGGCCACCCGCGGCGTGGCGCCCGGCGCAGCGGTCGGACCGGACGTGTAGCCCGACACCGTCGGCGCGGCGGGCGGCTTGAAATCCGGACCCACCGCGCAAGCGCTGAGCCACAGTGCGGCGAGCGCCGGCACGGCCAGGCGCAGGGTGCCCGCCGTGGGCGCTGGGATCATCAAACTGGAGGCCATGCAGAACCCGTACTCGTTGCTGTGTGTTGCTCCGACCACGGGCGAGCCGCGCGGCATGGTAGGCGAAAGTACGTTATAACATCACCGCTTGCAACGCCGTATTTTCTTGCGCCCAACTGGCCCGCCTTGCGCCGTCGCCCGGGTGGCGATTGCGGCATCCGTGACGAAGATCATGGCAGGTTACAGCGCCATGACTTCCCAAATTTTCCCGGGCGCGCTAGCGTGCGGTGGTGGGGAATTCGCCGGGCCAACCAAGGGGATCGCAGATGCAGAAGCAGACGGGCGTCAATCGGGTAGTCGTGCGTGCGGCGCTGGCCGCCGCGGTGTTGCTGGCGTTGTCCGCGCAGGCGCAGGAGCCGGCGGCAACGGACAGCGGGCAGCAGGCCGCCAGCCCATCGGCGGCGACGCCGGGCCAGGACAACAAGTCGACCACCGACCTCAAGCAGGTCGTGGTGACCGGCACCTTGCGCGCCGGCCTGTCGCCCACCGAGTCGGTGTCGCCCATCGATACCTTCAGCGGCAAGCAGATTGCGGAGCAACCGTCGGCGGATCTCACCGACTCCCTGACCAACGTGGTGCCGTCCCTGACCACCCAGCGCTTCCCGATCGCCGACGGCACCGCCTTCGTGCGGCCGGTGTCGCTGCGCAACCTGTCGCCCGACCAGACCCTGATCCTGGTCGACGGCGTGCGCTTCCACCGCTCGGCGCTGGTCAACCTGCAGCTCGATCCGCTGGGCACCTTCAACCAGGGCGCGCAGGCGGTGGATTTCTCGGTGTTCCCGGCCAACGCCATCGAGCGCGTCGAGGTGCTGCGCGACGGCGCCTCGGTGCTGTACGGCTCGGACGCGATCGCCGGCGTGGTCAACGTCATCCTGAAGCGTTCGCGCTCGGGCGCGACGGTGAGCGCGCAGGCCGGCCAGTACAGCAAAAGCGACGGTGACATGCGCCGCTACGATGCCGACGCGGGCTTTCCGCTGGGCGCCGACGGCTTCGTGCACGTGAGCGCCGAACGCGAAACCACCGACCCCACCTCGCGTGGCGTGCCGCAGGGCGGCGCGGCGGCGGTGGCGGGCGTGGTGGGGGCGAGCACCGTGCCCTACGACGGTCTGGGGCAGCGCTGGGGCGACCCCGAAACCTCGGCCAACAAGCTGTTCGTCAACGCCGGCCTGCCGCTGGCCGGCGACGTGCAGCTGTATGGCTACGGCAACTACATGGACAAGAAAATCCTGTCCAGCTTCTTCTACCGCATACCGTACCTGCCGGCGCAGTACGGCATCGCCGGCCGCTCCACCCTGGTCAGTTACGCCCCCGGCACGCTGAACCCGGCCGATGCGCCGCAGTCGCTGGTGAACAACATCATCGCCGGCGGCGGCAACCCGGCGGACTACCTCACGGCCAACTCGGCCAGCGCCAGCGGCTGGGAGCTGCTCAACCCGATCTACAAGCAGTTCCCCGGCGGCTACAGTCCGATGTTCGGCGCCGACGTCACCGACCACCAGGTGGTCGGCGGCGTGCGCGGCGGCGGCGAGAGCAACTTCCAGTGGAACCTGCACTATCGCGCCAGCAGCAACACCATCGACTACCGGCTGCAGGGTTCGATCAACCCCAGCCTGGGCGACCTCTCACCCACCAGCTTCCATCCCGGCAAGCTGACCCAGAGCGAGCAGGGCGCGGGCGCGGATTTCGTCCGCTCCTTCGATGATTCGCCGCTGACGCTGGCCTTCGGCGCGCAGTGGCGCAACGAGAGCTACACCATCCACCAGGGCGATGCCGGCTCCATCGCGGTCGGCCCTACCGCCTCGGTGTTCGGCGTGGGTTCGGACGCCTTCCAGGGCTTCCCGACCAGCGCGGCCGGGCGCTTCACGCAGAGCAGCGACTCGGCGTATTTCGACGCCGAGACCAACCTCACCGACAAGCTGTCGGGGGCGGCGGCGGTGCGCTACGAGCATGCCAACGGCTACGGTTCCAAGGTGGTCTACAAGCTCTCGGCGCGCTATGCCTTCACCGACGCGTTCGCCTTGCGCGGCACCTACAACACCGGCTTCCGCACGCCCACGCCGGGGCAGGCCAATACGCTGAACGTCACCACCACGGCCAACGCGCAGGGCAACCTGATTCCCAGCGGCACCTACCCGGTGAACAATCCGGTGGCGCGCGCGCTGGGCTCGGCGCCGCTCAAGACCGAAACCTCGAAGAGCTTCTCCGTTGGCGCCGTGTGGACGCCCAGCGACAGCCTCACCAGCACGTTGGACTACTACCACATCCGCATCGCCAACCGCATCGGCCTGGTCAGCAAGACCGTGTCGCAAACCACCGTCGATACGCTCAATGCCGAGAACTACCCGAACGCAAACCTGCTGCTGGGCAGCGATGCCAGCTATTTCGGCAATGCCTACGACTCCAACGTGCGCGGCTTCGACTTCGTGGTGGATTCGCGCCACCACCTGGGCAGCGGCAGGCTGAACATCGACTTCCGCTACAACCGGAACGTGCAGGACGTGGTCAACGTCAAGCCCAATACGCTCAACAACGACTTCGTCTACGACCTGGAAAACCAGGTACCGCACAGCCGTGCCGTGCTCAGCTTCGACTATGGCATCGACCGTTTCGACGCCATCGCGCGGATCAACCGCTACGGCAACTGGAGCACCACGGTGGGCATCTTCGGCGGCAACAACCCGCCGGCCGACGTGTCGCGCTACAGCGGCAAGGCGCTGCTCGATCTCGAGGCGAGCTACAAGTTCAATGACATGTTCTCGGTGGCGCTGGGCGGCAACAACGTGTTCAACACCTACCCGGGCAAGGAACAGAACGCCACCCTGCAGTATCTCGGCGTGAAATACGCGCTCACCTCGCCGTTCGGTTTCAACGGCGCCTTCTGGTACGCGCGGGTGACGGCCAACTTCTGACCGTCATGGCCCACCGATCCGCTCCGGCTTCACCGTAGCGGATCGGTGCTTGCGCAGGCACCCCGGCAGGGGTGTAATGGCCGCCCCGCCGGGCGCACCGCCGTAGAGCCATCCATGGCTGCCCCAACCGCTGAAATGAGCATGCACGATTTCGCCGACCAGCTGGCCGGCGCGATGGAGCACGCCGGTACGCTGGAAAACCTGGTGCGGCCACTGCTGGAGCTGCTGCAGACGGTGACCGGGCTGGAATCGACCTACCTCGCCACCGTCGACCTCGATGCCGGGCAGCAGTACGTGCTGTACGCACGCAACACGCGAAAACTGCGGGTGGCCGAAGGGCTCACGGTCACCTGGGCCGACACCCTGTGCCATCGCGCCATGGACGAACGCTGCTCGTATACCGACCACGTGGAAAAGCGTTGGCCCGACTCGCATGCAGCGGCGGCACTGGGCATCGCCACCTTCGCCAGCGTGCCGGTGCACACGGCCGACGGCAAGCTGTATGGCACCTTGTGCGGCGCCAGCGACAAGCACCGGCCGCAGCGCCCAGGCACCTTGCCCGTGCTGCAGATGTTCGCGCGGTTGATCGCGCAACAGGTTGACCGCGAACGGCTGCTGGATTCGCTGCGCCGGGCCAACGTGGCGCTGGCCGTCAGCGCACGCACCGACGTCGTCACCCAGTTGCCCAACCGGCGCGCCCTGCTCGACGAGATGCGACGGCGCATGGAGATGGCGTCCGGCAGCGGCCACGCGCTGTTGGTGGCCTTTGTCGACCTGGATGGCTTCAAGCAGGTCAACGACGCCAACGGTCATGGCGCGGGGGATCGTCTGCTCGGCGCCATCGGCGGCCGCCTGCAGGGCGTACTGCGCGACGGCGATTTCGTGGCCCGCTTCGGCGGGGACGAATTCGTGGTGCTGTCCAGCGCACCACGCGATGACGCGGAGGCCGTGACCGACGCCATGGTGGCCCGCCTCGCCGCCGCCACCACCGGCCAGTTCGCCCTTGGCGAGGTGGTGCTCGACTACGCCGGGCCAAGCATCGGCTGCGCCGTATCGGCGCCGGATGACGACACGGAAACGCTGCTCGCCCGCGCCGACAGCCGCATGTACCAGGTCAAGCAAGGCCGCAAAAACCACGTTGCTGGTTGAACGCGGTCACCCGCCGGGCGGCGCCCGCCGCAGCAGCCAGGCCAGCACCGGCGGCGTCACCATCGCGGTGAGCAGGGACATCGCCACGATCACCGCGTAGACCCGGTTGCTGAACACACCGGCGGCCAGGCCCAGGCTGGCGATCACCACGCCCACCTCGCCGCGCGGCACCATGCCGAAGCCCACGATGACGGCGCCGCGCCGGCCCAGCGACAGCGCGCCAAGGCCGCCGCCGATCAGCTTGGAAACGATGGCGATGACGGTGACCACCAGCAACATCCACAGTGCGTCGGTGCTGGCCAGCTCATGCAGGTCGATCTTGCTGCCGGTGACCACGAAGAAGAACGGCGTGAGCAGGGCAAGCAAGGGTTGCGTCTGGGTTTCCAGCGCATGCCGTTGGCGAGTTTCGGAGGCGATCATGCCGGCGAGGAAGGCACCGATGATGGCGGCCAGGCCGAACAGGGTGGAAACGTAGGCCAGGCCCAGGCACAGCGCCAGCGCGATCAGCAGCGGCGACTGCGCGTGGCGCGGCGTGTCCAGCCAGCGGGAGTTCCAGCGCATGAGGCGCGCGCCGCCCCAGCCGATCACCGCGATGAAGCCCACCGCCTCGCCCAGCACCACCAGCAGGTGGCCCGCGTGGAAGCCATTGCCACCTTGCAGCGACACCACCACGCCGAGCAGCAGCATGGCGAGGATGTCGTCGATCACGGCGGCGCCCAGGATCACCCGGCTTTCCACCCGCTGCAGCACGCCCAGTTCCTGCAGCACGCGCGCGGTGATGCCGGCCGAGGTCGCCACGAAGGCGGCGGCCACGAACATGGCCTTGTCCCACTCGAAACCGCGCCCGTGCGCCCACAGCGCGCCCATACCGAAGGGCACGAGCACGCCGATGAGGCCCACCAGGAAGGCCGCCTTGCCGACCTGCTTCAAGTCCTCCAGCCGCGTTTCCAGGCCCACCGAAAACAGCAGCAGCACCACGCCGATTTCGGCCAGCACATCCAGCGGCGTGCCGGTGGCGATCTGCGCCGGCGCGATCCAGCCCAGCAGCGAGGGGCCGACCACGCAGCCGGCGGCAATCTCGCCCACTACGCCGGGCAGCTTCAGCCGCTGCGCCAGCTCGCCACCGAGCTGCGCGGCGACGAACACGATGAACAAGGTAAGCAGGATGTCGCTGGCGTGATGCATGCGGCGCGTCCGGGCGGGTGACGAAGCCCGCATGCTACATGCTGACCGCGCGTTCGATCAGCTTGCCTGCAGCGGTGCCGCCGTGATGCGATCGGGCGTCAGCCGCGCGAACACGCGGCTGGCACCGGCGGTGATGAGCGCGAGCAGCAGCACCGTCCAGCGGAACGAGGCCACAAAGTCCGCCGCAGTGTGCCCATGCAGCAGTGCCTGCATCAGCAAGGTGGAGAGCGCGATGCCGAAGCTCATCGCGAGGTATTGCACGGTGGAGGCCATCGAGGACGCCATCGCGGCGTGGCGGATGTCGAGGTCGGTATAGATCAGCGTGTTCATCGCGGTGTACTGCAGGCCGGCGAAGGCGCCATAGGCAAAGGCCAGCGTGGCGATCAGCCAGGGTGGCGTGTCCGGCCCGAACAACGCGAAGCAGGCCAGCAGCAGTGCCACCGCCAGCGTGTTGCCCAGCAGCAACCGGCGGTAGCCGTAATGCACCAGCACGCGGTTGATCGCCCACTTGGCGGCGATCGAACCCAGCGCCTGCGGCACCATCATCAGGCCCGCCGCCAGCGGCGACCAGCCGCAGCCCACCTGCAGGAACAGCATCAGCAGCAGGAACATGCCCGAGATGCCCAGCCGGGTGAACAGTCCGCCGGCCAGCGACACCGACACGCTGCGCACGCGCAGCAGGCCGAGATCGGCCACCGGATGCGCGGTGCGCCGGCTGTGCCAGACATAGGCCACGCCCAGCAGCACGGCCACGCCGCTATAGGCGGCCATGGTGCCCCACGGCACCGGGCTGAGTCCCGCCAGCTCGGAAGCGGTGAGCAGCAGGGCCGAGGCCACGGCGAACAGCAGGAAGCCGGCGAGATCGAAGCGGTGGGCGTGATCCAGCCGGTAATCCGGCATGTCGCGTCGGTTCATCCACACGCCGGCGATCGCCACCGGCACGTTGATGAGGAAGATCAGTCGCCACGAGGTGTATTCCACCAGCGCGCCGCCCAGGAGCGGCCCCAGCACCGAGCCGAGCAGACCGAAGGTGGCCACCGTGCTCATCGCGCGCACAAATTCGCGCTTGGCTATGCTGCGTACCAGCACGTAGCGCCCCACCGGCATCAGCGCCGCGCCGCCCACGCCTTGCAGCACGCGCGCGGCCACCAGTTGCGGCAGCGATTGCGACAGGCCGCACAGCAGCGAACCCAGGCCGAACAGCACGATGGCGGCACCGAACACCCGCCGCGTGCCGAAGCGATCACACAACCACGGGCTGGCCGGAATCAGCACGGCCAGCGTCAGCACGTAGCTGGTCAGCGCCGTGCGCATGCCCAGCGGGGTTTCGTGCAACGCGTCGGCCATCGCCGGCACCGCCGTGTTCACCACGGTGGAATCCAGCGCTTGCATGAAGAAGGCGGCGGCTACCAGCCACAGCAGTCCGCGGAAACGCTGCCGCGTGCTGATCGGCGCCGGGTCGGCGGCATCGGCGCGAGCGGGGAACTCGGCGTCTTGGGGAAGCATCGCGTGGATGATACTTGCTGTGGCAGCTTGTTTTTTGCGGACGGCTTTCGCAGAGTCAGGCTTGTTTCATTTGCCGCCAACCCCACATCAAGGCCAAGCCGTGCCAACCCGCGCCAGGGTGTTCCCGCCCCGGCGCGGGCTTTTGCACGGCGGTCATCCGCGCACGAAGGATTTCGCACCATGAGCCGCAAACCCGCCATCACCATCTCCCGGCTGGACATGGAGCGCATCGAGGCGCTGCTCGAGCGCATGCCGCCGGTGCAGGCGCAGACGTATGGCTGGCTGCGCGAGGAACTGGATCGCGCCAGGGTGGTGGAGCCCGCCGCGATGCCGCGCGACGTGGTGACCATGAACTCCACCGTCAGCTTCGTCGACGAGGCCGGCGGCGCGCCGCTGACCCTGACCCTGGTCTACCCCAATGCCGCCGGCAAGCCGGGCACGGTGTCCATCCTCGCGCCGGTGGGTAGCGCCCTGCTTGGCCTGGCCAAGGGCAGGCACATCGACTGGCCCACACCCGATGGCCACACTCGTCGCCTCTCCGTGCTCTCCATCGACTACCAGCCCGAGGCCGCCGGCGAACTGCATCGCTGACGCGCGTGATGCAGCGGGCCTTGCCCTAAACTTGCGTCATGAGTGCCATCGCCACCGACCTGATCCACCGCGCCGCTGCCCTGCGCGAGCGCATCGAACAAGCCAACTACCGCTACCACGTGCTCGATGATCCGACGATCACCGACGCCGAGTACGACGCGCTGATGCGTGAGCTGGAGGCGCTGGAAGCTGCGCATCCGGAGCTGGCCGGCACCGACTCGCCCACCCGTACGGTGGGCGCGCGCGCCAGCGGCGGCTTTGCCGAGGTGACCCACGCGCAGCCGATGCTGTCGCTATCCAACGCCTTCGAGCAGGCGGGCGAGGATGCGCGCACGCGCTTCCACGAGGTGGCCGAATTCGTGCGCCGCATCGAGGAAGGCACGCGGCGCAGCGAGCCGGTGTTTTCCGTGGAGCCCAAGCTCGACGGCCTCGCCATCAGCCTGCGCTACGAGCATGGCCGCTTCGTGCAGGGCGCCACCCGCGGCGACGGCGAGACCGGCGAGGACGTGACCGCCAACCTGCGCACGGTGCGCGCCATTCCGCTGAAGCTGCGCGGCACCGGCTGGCCCACCGTGCTGGAAGTGCGCGGCGAAGTCATCATGCTGCGCAGGGATTTCGAGGCCTTCAACGACTACGCCCGTGCACACGGCGAAAAGACCCTGGCCAACCCGCGCAACGGCGCGGCCGGCTCGCTGCGCCAGCTCGACCCGGCGATCACCGCGAAGCGCCGCTTGAGCTTCTACGCCTACGCGGTGGGCGTGGTGGAAGGCTTCGAGCTGCCGCCCACGCATTCGGCGACCTTGCGGCAACTGCGCGAATGGGGTTTCCCGGTGTCGCCCGAGGTGGACACGGCGCGCGGCTTCGACGGGCTGATCGCCTACTTCCAGCGCATCGGCGCGAAACGCGACCGCCTGCCGTACGACATCGATGGCGTGGTGTACAAGCTGGACGACTACGCCGGGCAGCGCGTAATGGGCTTCGTCTCGCGCGCGCCGCGCTGGGCCATCGCGCACAAGTTTCCCGCGCAGGAGCAGACCACCACGGTCGAGGCCATCGAAATCCAGATCGGCCGCACCGGCGCCGCCACGCCGGTGGCGCGGCTGGCGCCGGTGCAGGTGGCCGGTGTCATCGTCACCAACGCCACCTTGCACAACGCCGACCAGATCGCGCGGCTGGACGTGCGCGTGGGCGACACCGTGATCGTGCGCCGCGCCGGCGACGTAATTCCCGAAGTGGTGCGCGTGATGCCGGAACAGCGCCCACCGCACACGTGCCCCTGGCACATGCCCACGCATTGCCCGGTGTGCGGCTCGGCGTTGCTGCGCGAGGATGGCGCGGCGGCCTATCGCTGCTCGGGCGGCCTGGTCTGCGCGGCGCAGCGCAAGGAGGCACTGATCCACTTTGCCTCGCGCCGCGCGATGGAGATCGACGGCCTCGGCGAGCGCTATGTCGATGCGCTGGTGGATTTTGGCTACGTGCGTACGCCGGCCGACCTGTACCGGCTCACGCTGGACGATTTCCTGGAAATGAAGCGCCGCGCCGACGAGCGCGACGGCACGACGCCCGAAACGGTGAAGCAGGGCAAGGTGGCCACCAAGTGGGCGGACAACTTGCTCGAAGGCATCGAAGCCAGCAAGCACACCACGCTGGCGCGCTTCCTGTTCGCGCTGGGCATCATGCACATCGGCGAGAGCACGGCGAAGACGCTGGCGGCGTGGCTGGGTTCGCTCGCTTTCGTGCGCAGCATGCCGGCCTCCATCCTGCGTGTGTTGCCGGATGTGGGCGGCGAGGTGGCGGCCTCCATCGCCGGTTTCTTCGCCCAGGCGGGCAACCAGCAGGTGGTCGATGCCTTGCTCGCCGCAGGCATCGTGTTCGGCGACGAGGGCTCGCCGTCGCCGAAATTGCGCGCACGGCTGGGCCTGGCCGTGCTGCTGGACATGGCAAACGTCAACAAGCTCGGCCCCAAGAGCACGACCCTGCTGGCCGCGCAGTACCCGACGCTGCAACGTCTGTGCGAGGCGGGCCAGGCGCAATGGATCACCGCTGGCCTGCCGCAGGCGGCGGCGATCAATCTCGGTGCCTGCCTGGCCGACGCAGCGCAGTTGACAGCCTTGCGCGCAGCCGAAGCCGCAATGCAGCGCCTGCTCGATGCCGTCCCCGCGTCGTCGCCATCGGCCAGCCTGCCGCTGGAAGGCCAGACCGCCGTGCTCACTGGAACACTGCCCACGCTGAGTCGCGAGCAGGCGAAAGAAAAGCTCGAGGCGCTGGGCGCCAAGGTTTCCGGCAGTGTGTCGAAGAAGACCCACTTCGTGGTGGCTGGCCTGGATGCCGGCTCCAAGCTCGACAAGGCCAACGAGCTGGGCGTGCCGGTGTGGGACGAGGCGCAGTTGCTGGCGCTGTTGGCCCGGCATGGAGTCGCACCGTGATAAGTCCGGACCCGCACGAGGCGCTGCGGCTGCGCGCACGCCTGTACGCCCTGATCCGCAGCTTCTTCGCCCAGCGCGCGGTGCTGGAAGTGGAGACGCCGATCCTCTCCGCCGCCGGCAACACCGAGCCGAACATCGAGAGTTTCAGCACGAGCTTCAGCGGCCACGTCGACGCCGGCGCGCGCGAGCGCTGGCTGCGCACTTCGCCGGAATATCCGCTCAAGCGCCTGCTCGCCGCCGGCGTGGGCGACTGCTACGAACTGGGGCGGGTGTTCCGCAACGGCGAGGCGGGCGGGCGGCACAATCCCGAGTTCAGCATGCTGGAGTGGTATCGGGTCGGCTGGGATCACCGCCGGCTGATGCACGAGACGATCGAGCTGGTGGAGGCGGCGCTGGCACTCGCGGGGCGGCATGTCGAGGTGCTGATTACGGGCTATCGCCAACTGTTCATCGACGAACTGGGCATCGACTCGGTGCATGCGTCCATCGACGAGCTGCGCGCGCCGCTCGCGGGTTTCGGCATCGATCCGGCGGGACTCACCCGCGACGACTGGCTGGATCTCCTGCTGACGCACCTACTGCAGCCGGGCTTTCCGGCCAATCGCCTCACGGTGATTCACGACTACCCGGCCAGCCAGTGCGCGCTGGCGCGCATCCGCCCCGGCGAGCCGCCGCGCGCGGAGCGTTTCGAGCTGTACCTCGGCCCGTACGAGCTGGCCAACGGCTACCACGAACTGAACGATGCCACCGAGCAACGCGCGCGCTTCGAGCGCGACAACGCGCGCCGCCACGAGCGCGGCCAGCGCGAGCTGCCGCTGGACGAAAGCCTGCTCGCGGTGCTGGACGCCATGCCCGCTTGCGCCGGCGTGGCGCTGGGCATCGAGCGCCTGCTGATGTGCCTCATGCGGACCGACGCCATCGCCGACGTGCTGGCGTTTCCCTTTGCCGCGGCGTGACGGGGCGGCTTACACGGCGTCCAGCGCCGTATCCAGCGCCAGCTCGGCCATCCGCCCCAGGCCCTGCTCGCGCTCGGCGGCATCGAGATGGCTGTCGTGGTCGAGGTGGTCGCTGACGGTGAGCACGGCCAGCGCCTGAAAACCCTCGCGCATGGCCAGCCCGTACAGGCCGGCAGCTTCCATCTCCACGCCAAGCACGCGGTGGCGACGCAGGAGGGCGAGGCGTTCGGGGGCGTCGTCGTAGAAGGTGTCGGTGCTGAAGACGTGGGCTACGCGCACGGCGGTGCCGAGGCGGCCGGCGGTTTCCACGGCGGTGCGCAACAAGGAAAAATCGGCGCAGGCGGCCAGGTCGAGCTCGCCGAAGGCGAGGCGGTTGCAACGCGAATCGGTGCTGGCCGACTGCGCCAGCAGGATGTCACCCAGTTGCGCCGCGCCCAGGCCACCGCAGGTGCCCACGCGGATGATGCGGCGCACGCCGTAGAAGCGCGCCAGCTCGGTGGCGTAGATCGCGGTGGAGGGGATGCCCATGCCGCCGCCCATCACCGATACGCGCTGGCCGCGATAGCAGCCGGTGTAGCCAAGCATGTTGCGCCGGGCGGCGACTTCCACCACGTCACTGAGGAAGTTTTGCGCGATATGGCGCGCGCGCAACGGGTCGCCGGGCAGCAGCACGGTGTCGGCGAAGTCGCCGGGGCGGGCGTCGATGTGTGGCGTGCTCATGCGGATGGCTCGTCGAGGAAGCCGCGCCCTTCGGCCAGCGGCGGCAACTGGAGATGGCTGGCCAGGCTCTGGCCGAGGTCAGCGAAGCTGTCGCGTCGGCCCAGCGCGCGCGGCGCAAGGCCGGGGCCGCAGGCCAGCACGGGGATGGTTTCGCGGGTGTGGTCGCTGCCCGGCCAGGTGGGGTCGCAGCCGTGGTCGGCGCTGAGCAGCACGAGATCGCCGGGGCGCATGGCGGCCAGCAATGACGGCAGGCGCGCGTCGAAGGCCTCCAGCGCGGCGGCGTAGCCCAGCGGGTCGCGGCGGTGGCCGTAGGCGCTGTCGAAGTCCACGAAGTTGGTGGCGATCAGGGCGCCGTCGCCGGTTTCCTCCAGCGTCGCCAGCGTGGCGTCGAACAGCGCATCGTGGTGGGCGCCCGGCAGGCTGCGGCTCACGCCCCGGTGGGCGAAGATGTCGCCCATCTTGCCGATGGCCACCACCTCGCCGCCGCGTGCCCGCACCGCGTCGAACAGGGTGGGCGCGGGCGGCGGCAGGCTGTAGTCGTGGCGGTGGGCGGTGCGGCGAAAGCCGGCCTCGGGCGTGCCGGTGAAAGGCCGCGCGATCACCCGGCCAATGCGCAGGTCGTCGCACCGGCGCCGCGCGATGCGGCACAGCGCGTAGAGGCGCTCCAGCCCGAAGGTTTCCTCGTGCGCGGCGATCTGGAACACCGAATCGGCCGAGGTGTAGACGATGGGCTTGCCGCTGGCCAGGTGTTCGGCGCCGAGGCGCGCGATGATCTCGGTGCCGGAGGCATGCGTGTTGCCGAGCACGCCGGGCAGGCCGCCCTCGCGCACCAGGGCATCGAGCATGGCGGCGGGAAAACAGTTTTCGCCGGGCGGGAACAGGCCGAAGGGCTCGGTGAGGGTGACGCCCATGCTTTCCCAGTGGCCCGAGGGCGTGTCCTTGCCGCGGGCGCGCTCCACCGCGTAGCCCCACCAGCCGGTGGGGGCCGGCAGTGCGGGCGTCGGCAGGCCGTGGGCCAGCGCGTGGGCGTGCGCGAGGCCAAGGCGGTCGAGGTTGGGCAACTGCAGTGCTCCACGTGGCGCGGTGGCGCAGTACGCCTTGATGTGGCCGTAGGTGTCGGCGCCGGCATCGCCGTAGTCGGCGGCGTCGGGGGCGGCGCCGAGGCCGAAGGAGTCCAGCACCAGCCAGATCGCGCGGGTCATGGGGCAGCCTGCGTGGCGGTTTGTTCCAGCCAGCGCAGCAGCGGCAGGCTTTTCGGCGCGGCTTCGCCCAGTCGAAAAGCGGCCTGCACCTGCGCCACGGCGATGGCGGCATGGGTTTCGTCGCGGGCATGCACCAGGGCCAGCGGCTCGCCGCGGGTTACCTGCACGCCGCGTCCGGACACGGCGGCCAGGCCCACAGCATGGTCGATGGCATCGCCTGGCCGGCGGCGGCCGCCGCCCAGATCCACCACCGCCTCGCCCAACGCGCGCACGTCGACGGCCTGCACGATGCCATCCCTGGGCGCCGGCACCGCGCGTCGCACGGGGGCCTGCGGCAGATGGCGCTCGGGGTGTTCGACGAGATCGTGCGGGCCGCCCAGTGCGGCGACCATGCGCGCGAAGCGTTCGGCGGCGGCGCCGCTGGCCAGCGCGTGTTCGAGCTTGCCGATGGCTTCGGCGTGGCTGGCGGCGAGGCCGCCAAGGCAGAGCAGGCGTGCCGATAGTTCCAGCGTCAACGCGCGCAGGCGTAGGCAGCCGGGCTGGCCGGTGAGCAGGCCCAGCATGGCGCGCAGTTCCAGCGCGTTGCCGGCCGCGTGGCCCAGCACCTGATGCATGTCGCTGAGCGCGACCGACAGGCGCAGGCCGCTGCCTTCGGCCACCTGCCGCATGCGCGCGGCCAGCGCCTCGGCCTCGGCGGTGGAGGGCGTTTGCGCGCCGCTGCCGGTCTTGATGTCCAGCACCAGCGCCTGCGCGCCGCCGGCGAGTTTCTTGGCGAGGATGGAGGCGACGATCAGGTCGGGCACGTCCACCGTGGCGGTGGTGTCGCGCACCGCGTACAGGCGGCGGTCGGCGGGCACCAGCTCCGCACTCTGGCCGACGATGGCGCAGCCCACCTCGCGCAGCACGCGGCGCAGGCGTTCGGGCGCTGGGTTCACGTCGTAGCCGGGGAGGCTTTCGAGCTTGTCCAGCGTGCCGCCGGTGTGGCCCAGGCCGCGGCCGGAGATCATCGGCACGTAGCCGCCGCAGGCGGCAACCAGCGGCGCCAGCGCCAGGCTCACGCCGTCGCCCACGCCGCCGGTGGAATGCTTGTCCAGCACCGGGCCGGGCAGGTCGTTCCAGTGCAGGCAGGCGCCCGAGTCGCGCAGCGCGAAGGTGAAGTCGCGGCATTCGTCGGCCGCCAGCGCGCGCCAGGCGATCGCCATGGCCAGCGCGCCGAGCTGGCCCTCGCTCCAGGCCCCGCTGGCGATGCCGCGGGCCAGCGCCTGCCACTGCGCGGCATCCAGTCGCCGGCCCTCGCGCTTGGCGCGGATCAGCGCGACGGCGGGCCAGTCGCTCATGCCGAGGCCAGCGGCAGCAGAGCGCCACGCAGCGCGCTGGCGCCGAGGCGAAAACGCGGCGCGGCGATCCAGGCATCGCCCAGCCGCTCCTGCGCCAGTCCGAAATACAGCGCGGCATCGGCCGGTGTGCGGATGCCGCCGGCGGCCTTGAAACCGCAGCGTCCGCCGTGCGCGGCGATCACGTCGAGCATGATGGCGGCGGCCTCCGGCGTGGCGTTCACCGTCACCTTGCCAGTGGAGGTCTTGAGGAAATCCACCCCCATTTCGATGCCCAGCTCGCTGGCGGCGCGGATCAGGACCGGCGTGCCCAGTTCGCCGGTTTCCAGGATCAGCTTGAGGATGTGTGCCTCGCCACAGGCATGGCGGGCGGCCGCCAGCACGGCGCGGGCGGCCGCCAGGTCGCCGTGGCGGAAGGCGGCCCACGGCAGCACCAGGTCGATCTCGTGCGCGCCGGCGGCGATGGCGCGACGTATCTCGCGCGCCACGCGCAGCACGTTGGCGCTGCCATCGGGAAAGTTCACCACGGTGGCCAGCCCGATCGTGCTGCCCTTGATCGCGTGCGCCGCGGTGGTGACGTGTTCGGGATAGACGCAGATCGCCGCCGGCGGCACACCTTGTCGCGCGCTGGCGCACAGCGCCTCGATCCGGGCGGGGGTGTCGTCCTCGTCCAGGCTGGTCAGGTCGAGCAGGCCGAGCAGGCGCGTGGCAAGCGCGGAGGAAACGGCGGCAGGCATGGCGGCATCCCGAGGTCGAGTGCCGCCAGCCTAGGTGCTGCGCCGCCGGGATGCTTTGATTTGGCGCAGCCGCTCGCGCTCAGCGCGCCAGCGGCGCGCAGTGCCGTTCCAGCCAGGCCAGGTCGTCGCCGTCCAGTAGTGGCGACAGCGCGGCGCGCACGGTGGCGTGGTAATCGTCCAGCCAGGCGCGTTCATCGGGGCCGAGCAGGGCGGGTTCCAGTGCGCGGCGGTCGAACGGGCACAGCGTGAGCGTCTCGAAGGCGAGGAAGTCGCCGAATTCGGTGCGGTCGGCGTCCACCACCACGGCGAGGTTCTCGTGGCGGATGCCGTGGCGGCCGGGCTTGTACAAGCCCGGCTCGATCGAGGAGATCATGCCCGGCTCCAGCGGCACCAGCGCGCCGCCGGCCACCGGCGGGCGGATGGAGTGCGGGCCTTCGTGCACGTTGAGGAAGTAGCCCACGCCGTGGCCGGTGCCGTGGCCGTAGTCGCAGCAGGCGGCCCACAGCGGCGCGCGCGCCAGCGCATCGAGTTGCGGGCCGCTGGCGCCCCTGGGGAAGCGCGCGCGGCTGAGCGCGATCATGCCCTTGAGTACCAGCGTGGCATCGCGGCGCTGCTCGGCGGTGGTCTCACCCAGTGCCAGCACGCGGGTGATGTCGGTGGTGCCGCCCAGGTACTGGCCGCCGGAGTCGATCAGCAGCAGGCCCTTCGCCTGCAGCGTGCTGTGCGACTCGGGCGTGGCGCGGTAGTGCGGCAGCGCGCCGTTGGCCTGGTAGCCGGCGATGGTGGCGAAGCTCTCGCCGACGAATTCCGGTTGCGCGGCGCGCGCGGCGTGCACCAGCGCGTGCACGTCCAGCTCGGTGAGCGGCAGGCCTTGCGCGAGGCCTGCTTCGATCTGGCGGAAGGCGTGCGCCAGCGCGGCGCCGTCGCGGCGCATCACATCGCGCACGTGATCGAGCTCGGCCGGGCTTTTCACTGCCTTGAACGCGGTGCTGGGCGCGGCGGCTTCGATGCGCTTGACGCCGGCGGGGATGGCGTCCGCGATGGCGCAGACCACATGGCCGGGGTCGAGCAGCAGGCGGTCGGTCGCGCCCAGTTCGCCCAGCGCGTCGCTGATGCCGGCGTAATCGGCGATGGCGATGCCATCCGCGGCGAGCGCCGCCACCAGCGCGTCGTCGAACTTGCCGCGGCCGGCGAACAAGGTGGCGCCGCCGTCGGTGGCCACCAGCAGGTGGGCGAGGAACACCGGGTTGCACTCCACGTCGCTGCCGCGCAGGTTGGTGAGCCAGGCGATGTCGTCGAGACTGGACAGCAGGTGATGCGTGGCGCCGTGCTTGCGCAGCGCCTTGCGCAGGCGGGCGAGCTTGTCGGCGCGCGGTGTGCAGGCGCGCGCGATAGCGTGTTCGACGATGCGCGCGGCGGGCAGGGCAGGGCGCTCGTGCCAGATCGTGCCGGGCAGGTCGAGGTCGGTGCGCACGCGGATGCCGTGTTCGCCCAGCTTGCGCTCCATCGCGCGCAGGCTGGACAGGGCGAGGCTGTCGCCGGCCACGGCGAGCGTCTCGCCTTCATGCAACTGTGTGGTCAGCCAGTCCAGATGCTCGGGAGTGTGCGGCACGCGCAGTTTCATCAGCGCGATGCCGCTGCCGGCGAGTTGCTGTTCGGCCTGCGAGAAATAGCGCGAATCGGTCCACAGACCGGCTCGATCCGGCGTGACGATCAGGGTGCCGGCCGAGCCGGTGAAGCCGGACAGCCACACGCGCGCCTGCCAGCGTTCGGGCAGGTATTCGGACAGGTGCGGGTCGGCGCTGGGGACGATCACGGCGGCGATGCCGTGGCTTTGCATGGCCGCGCGCAGCGCGGCGAGGCGGGCGGGGATGGGGGCGTTCATGCCGGCATGGTAGCAGGCGCGATGCGTGGCCAACGCCTGCCACAAGCGCGCTGGCTGCGCAACGCGCAAGATCATCGCGCAGTATTTTTCAGGTGCGGCATCGTGTCGCGGCATGGGTCACTGCAAGGGCGAATTCCCCTAGGATGCGCGCCGCCGTCCCCGGCATCCCCCTTGGCTGTGCAAAGAGTCGTTTGTGAGCAGACGTTCCCCCGTAGCTGCCCTGCGCTGGTCGTGCGCAGGCTTGGCCGTGTTTCTTGCCGGCTGCCAGATGGAAGTCCTTTCGCCCAAGGGCGACGTGGGCATGCATGAGAAGCACCTGATCCTGATTGCGCTGGGGCTGATGTCCCTGGTGGTGATCCCGGTGATCGTGCTGACGCTGTGGTTCGCGTGGCGCTACCGCGCCTCCAACACCAAGGCGACGTATGCGCCCACGTGGTCGCACTCGACCGGGCTTGAGCTGCTGATGTGGGGCATTCCCTGCCTCATCATCGCGATCCTCGGCACCATCACCTGGCGCAGCACGCACGCGCTCGATCCGTACAAGCCGCTGGTGTCCGACGTGAAGCCGGTGACCATCGAGGCGGTGGCGCTGGACTGGAAGTGGCTGTTCATCTACCCCGACTTCGGCGTGGCCAGCGTCAACCAGATCGCCTTCCCGGTGGATACGCCGGTGGACTTCAGGATCACCTCGGCCTCGGTGATGAACGCGTTCTTCATTCCGCGGCTGGGCAGCCAGATCTACGCGATGAACGGCATGCAGACCCAATTGCACCTGATCGCGCGCGAGGCGGGCAGCTACGACGGCCTGTCATCGAACTACAGCGGCGCCGGCTTCTCCGACATGCGCTTCACCGCCATCGCCACCAGCACGCAGGGTTTCCAGGATTGGCTGGCGAAGGCGAAGGCCAGCGGCACCACGCTCGACCAGCCGGCCTACCAGGTGCTCGAACAGCCCAGCGAAAAGGCGCCGGTGGCGTACTACGCGGCCGTGGCGCCGCACCTGTTCGAGGACATCCTGCACGCCGATGCGGATGGCACGCACGCCAAGGCAGCGCCGATGCCCGGCATGGGCATGCCCGCGGGCGTGGCCGTTGCCCCCTCGCACCACGACCACGCCAAGGCAGCGGAGTAAGCCATGTTCGGAAAACTTTCCCTCGCGGCGATCCCGTTCGATCAGCCGATCGTGATGGGCACCTTGCTGATGGTGGCCATCGCCGGCGCGGCCGTGCTCGGCGGCATCACGTATTTCCGCAAGTGGAGCTACTTGTGGAACGAGTGGTTCACTTCGGTGGACCACAAGAAGATCGGCGTCATGTACATCGCGCTGGCACTGGTGATGCTGCTGCGCGGCTTTGCCGACGCCATCATGATGCGCGGCCAGCAGGCGATGGCGGCGGCCGGTGCGCAGGGCTATCTGCCGGCGCACCACTTCGACCAGATCTTCAGCGCCCACGGCACCATCATGATCTTCTTCATGGCGATGCCTTTCGTGGTCGGCCTGATGAACCTGGTGGTGCCGCTGCAGATCGGCGCGCGCGACGTGGCCTATCCGTTCCTGAACTCGCTGAGCTTCTGGCTCACGACTTCGGGCGTGGTGCTCATCATGCTGTCGCTGTTCGTGGGCGATTTCTCGGCCACCGGCTGGCTGGCCTATCCGCCGCTCTCCGAGCTGAAGTTCAGCCCCACCGTGGGCGTGGACTACTACATCTGGGCGGTGCAGCTGTCGGGCCTGGGCACGACACTGACCGGCATCAACTTCATCGTCACCATCCTGCGCATGCGCGCGCCGGGCATGACGCTGATGAAGATGCCGGTGTTCACCTGGACCGCGCTGGTCACCAACGTGCTGATCGTGGTGTCGTTCCCGGCGCTGACCGTGGCGATGTTGCTGCTGGGCGCCGACCGCTACCTCGGCATGCACTTCTTCACGAACACGCTGGGCGGCAACGCCATGATGTACGTGAACCTGATCTGGATCTGGGGCCACCCCGAGGTCTACATCCTGATGGTGCCGTGCTTCGGCGTGTATTCGGAGATCATCGCCACCTTCTCGGGCAAACCGCTGTTCGGCTACAAGTCGATGGTGTGGGCCACGGTGGCGATCGGCCTGATGTCCTTCCTGGTGTGGCTGCACCACTTCTTCACCATGGGCTCGGGCGCCAGCGTCAACGCCTTCTTCGGCATCGCCACGATGGTCATTTCCATCCCCACCGGCGTGAAGGTGTTCAACTGGCTGTTCACCATGTACCGCGGCCGCGTGCGCTTTACCGTGCCGGTGCTGTGGACGATCGGCTTCATGGTGACTTTCGTGATCGGCGGCATGACCGGCGTGCTGCTGGCGGTGCCCGGCGCGGACTTCGTGCTGCACAACAGCCTGTTCCTGATCGCGCACTTCCACAACATGATCATCGGCGGCGTGGTGTTCGGCTGCCTGGCGGCGCTGAACTACTGGTTCCCCAAGGCGTTCGGCTTCAAGTTGGAGGAGCGCTGGGGCAAGTGGTCGTTCTGGTGCTGGCTGGTGGGCTTCTACGTGGCCTTTTTCCCGCTCTACGCGCTGGGCCTGATGGGGGCCACGCGTCGCATGCAGCACTACGACAATCCGGCCTGGCAGCCGTATTTCGTGGTGGCCTTCGTCGGTGCGGTGATCATCTTCGCAGGCATCGGCTTCACCCTGTTGCAAGTGGCGGTGAGCATCCGCCACCGCGAGAAGAATCGCGATCTCAGCGGCGACCCCTGGGGCGGCCGCACGCTGGAGTGGGCCACCAGCTCGCCGGCGCCGTTCTACAACTTCGCGGTGCTGCCTGCGGTGGCCGAACTCGACCAGTTCTGGGCGGACAAGGAAGCCGGCGTGGTCTATCGCCCGGCGGCGAAGTACGCCGACATCCACATGCCGCGCAACACCGGCGTGGGCGTGTACATGGGCGCCTTCGGCACCGTGCTGGGCTTCGCCCTGGTCTGGCATATCTGGTGGATGGCGGCGCTGGGGCTGCTCGGCATGGTCGGCGCCTTCATCGCCCGTGCCTATGACCGCGACGTCGACTACTACGTGCCCGCCGCCGAGGTGGAAAAGATCGAGCGTGCGCGTCAGCAGGCGCTTGCACCGTTGTTCCAGACGGCCGGCACCGTGCCCGCCGAGCAGAAGGTGGCCTGATGAATACCTCCGTCCTCATCGCCAGCCACGACCTCGCCGGATCGCACGCGCATCACGACGACGGCTCCAAGACCCTCCTGGGGTTCTGGATGTACCTGATGAGCGACTGCCTGATCTTCTCGGGCCTGTTCGCCACCTTCGCCGTGCTCTCCCATGCCTATGCGGGCGGCCCCACTGGCAGGGAGCTGTTCGACCTCAAGTACGTGCTGGGCGAGACGATGCTGTTGCTCATCAGCAGCTTCAGCTTCGGCATGGCGATGCTGGGCATGCACGCCGGCCGGCGCAACCAGGTGCTGGGCTGGATGGCGGTCACCTTCCTGCTCGGCGCGGCCTTCGTCGGCATGGAAATCCATGAGTTCGCCGGCCTGATCCACGAAGGCGCCGGCCCGGATCGCAGTGCCTTTTTGTCGGCCTACTTCACCCTGGTCGGCACGCACGGCCTGCATGTCACCTGCGGCCTGATCTGGATGGCGGTGATGTTCGACATGGTGCGCCGCCACGGACTGGACGGCATCGTCAGGCGTCGCCTGTCCTGTCTCAGCCTGTTCTGGCATTTCCTCGACGTGATCTGGATCTGCGTGTTCACTTTCGTCTATCTGCATGGGGTGCTGTGATGTCGCACGCGCACGAACACGCCGCGCACGGCGGCAAGCACGGCTCGCTGAAGTCCTACCTGGTGGGCTTCGGCCTTTCCATCGCGCTCACGCTGCTGTCCTTCGGCTGCGTGATGGCCGGCCTGGTGCCGCCGCAGCTGATCGCCCCCGCGCTGATGCTGTTCTGCATCGCCCAGGTGCTGGTGCAGCTCGGCTTCTTCCTGCACATGGGGCTGGCGCCGGAGCAGCGCGAGAACCTGATGGTGGCGGCATGCGCGCTGATCTTCATCGCCATCGTGGTGATCGGCTCGCTGTGGGTGATGCACAACGCCAACGCCCTGATGATGCCTGGCATGGCGCGCGGCTGAGCATCCAACTGCCGCTGGACGAAGCATGCGGACTCTCGGCCCATGCCGACGTTCGGCTATGCTTGCGGACTGGTGCCGCGCCTGCTGCGGCGAGCTTTCCGGTTGCCTTGCATGAACGACTCTCCTGATCCGAAACTCCGCGCGGCCCAGCCTGCCGCGCGTCGACCCAGTGTTGGCGTGCGCATCGGCAAGGTACTGGTGGGTGGTGGCGCGCCGGTGGTGGTGCAGTCGATGACCAACACCGATACCGAAGACCCGATATCCACCGCCAAGCAGATCGCCGAGCTGGCGCGTGCCGGCTCCGAGCTGGTGCGCATCACGGTGAACACCCCGGCCGCCGCGGCAGCCGTACCCTCGATCCGCGACCGGCTGGCCATGATGGGCGTGGACGTGCCCATCGTGGGCGACTTCCACTACAACGGCCACCAACTGCTGGAAAACGAGCCGGCCTGTGCCGAGGCGTTGGCGAAGTACCGCATCAACCCCGGCAACGTGGGCTTCGGCAAGAAGAAGGACGCGCAGTTCGGCGCGATCATCGAGAAGGCCATCGAATACGCCAAGCCGGTGCGCATCGGCGCCAACTGGGGCTCGCTGGACCAGTCCATGCTGACCGCGCTGATGGACGAGAACGCGCAGCGCGCCGAGCCGTGGGATGCCTCGCACGTGGCGCGCGAGGCGTTGATCCGCTCGGCGCTGGACTCGGCCGCGCTGGCCGAGAAGATCGGCCTGCCGCGCGAGCGCATCATCCTGTCGTGCAAGGTGTCGGGCGTGCAGGAGTTGATCGCGGTATACCGCGACCTCGCCGTGCGCTGCGACTATGCGCTGCACCTGGGCCTCACCGAGGCAGGCATGGGTTCCAAGGGCATCGCCGCATCGAGCGCGGCGCTGGGTGTGCTGCTGCAGGAAGGCATCGGCGACACCATCCGCATCTCGCTCACGCCCGAACCGGGGCAGTCGCGCACGGCCGAGGTGATCGTTGCGCAGGAGCTGCTGCAGACCATGGGTCTGCGCGCGTTCAGCCCGCTGGTGGCCGCCTGCCCGGGCTGCGGCCGCACCACCAGCACCTTCTTCCAGGAGCTGGCCAAGACCGTGCAGGAGCATGTGCGCGAGAAGATGCCGCTGTGGCGCGTGCAATACGACGGCGTTGAGAACATGACGTTGGCGGTGATGGGCTGCATCGTCAACGGCCCGGGCGAATCCAAGCACGCCAACATCGGCATCTCGCTGCCCGGCAATGGCGAGGCGCCGGCGGCGCCGGTGTTCATCGACGGCGAAAAGGCGATGACCCTGCGCGGCGACAACATCGCCAACGAGTTCGTCGCCATCCTCGACGACTACGTGGCGCGCAAGTACGCCGCGCGCGGCGGCTGAGCGCGGCGCACCCCGCTGCAAGCACCCGACAACGACACGCTGGAACCGAGCATGAGCGACCTGCCCAACTGCCCCAAGTGCAACTCCGCCTACACCTACGAGGACGGCGGCATGTTCGTCTGCCCCGAGTGCGCGCACGAGTGGTCGAAGGAGGCGGCAGCCGCGGCGGACGACGAGGGGCCGGTGGCCAGGGACGCCAACGGCAACCAGTTGGCCGACGGCGACAGCGTCACGGTGATCAAGGACCTCAAGGTCAAGGGCTCGTCCTTGGTGGTGAAGGTCGGCACCAAGGTCAAGAACATCCGCCTGGTGGAGGGCGACCACAACATCGACTGCAGGATCGACGGCATCGGGCCGATGAAGCTGAAGTCGGAGTTCGTGCGCAGGGCCTGAACCGGGCGGCCGAGGCAGGGCAAACGGCTGCGCGGCCGTTGGGAAGCTCATCGCCGGATCGGCCGCCACGCCTCGACGGCGATACCGTGGCGTGGCGGAATACGTCCGTCAGGTAAGCAGGGGTGTCGCTGCCTGCAGACGAGTCCGCCCTTGCGCATCGCGAGCGTGTACGTGCTGTTCGCCGCGGGGTGGCTCTGATGTTCTGATCGCGCCGTGGAGGGGCAGGTGGCGGACCAGACGCCGCGCATGTAACTGCAGACGCTCAGGGGATGGGGCTTCGTGCCGGCCACCAGCCGGCGGCTGTACTGAATGATCCGGCGGGACGTGCAACGCCTGGAGTGCAGTACCGCCGCCTGCGTTTCGGGCGCGAGCAGGCGTTGCGCGTGCTGGCGACGGCGATGGACGTGCACCACCAGGAGAACGGCCGCGCGTGTACAAGCCGGCCTGGCCGGAGGCGCGTGTGCTGGCCTACCTGCGTGACGTCGCGGGCAGCCAGCTCGATCCGCGGCTGGTCGAGCTGTTCCTCGGCAACTACGTCGACCTGAAGCGCCTGGCGGCGATGCCCGATACGGCGTTCGTCGCCCCGGTTCAGCGCGTCGCCCGAACCTCGTCGGGACGCAGCAGCAGCGCTTCGGCGTCCGCCCAGCTGCCGGTGCGGCCGGGCAGGGCGGCGAGCCGCGCGGCCTCGCGCAGATAGGCCTCGCGCGGCATCTCCCGAGCGCCCAGGCCCAACGTGTGCGCGTTGGCCACCTGCGAATCGAGCAGCGGCCAGCCCCATTGCCGCAAGAGGTCGGCCAGCGCCATCAGCGCGAGCTTGGAACCACCGCTGTCGGCGCTGAACATGGACTCGCCGCAAAAGAGCTGGCCCGTGGCCACGCCGTAGATGCCACCGACCAGACGCGCCCCGTCCCACACTTCCACGCTGTGGGCGTGGCCGAGTTCGTGCAGCTTGACGTAGGCGGCGATCATCTCCGGCACCAGCCAGGTGCCGTCGTGGTCGGCGCGCGGCATGGCGCAGGCGTTGATCACGGCAGGGAAGTCGCGATCCACGGTGATGTGCCAGCGCTTGCCGCGCAGCTGCCGGTGCAGGCTGCGATTGATGTGCAGGTCGTCGGTGCGGAACACGCAGCGCGGATCGGGCGACCACCACAGGATGGGCTCGCCCTCGGCGTACCAGGGGAAGATGCCTTGCGCATACGCCGCCATGAGCCGCGCGGGCGACAGGTCGCCGCCCATGGCCAGCAGGCCGTTGGGCTCGGCCAGCGCACTGCGCGGATCGGGGAAGCATTCCGGCGCGGCGGGATCGAGCAAGGGTAGGCGGATCATCGCAGGTCGGCCAGGGGCGAGGAGTCGAATCTACCGCTTGCGAACGAAGCTGCGCATGGTCAATCCCATGCGGGTGCGGAAGGCGGTCGGTCGCGGTATGCCTTCGTCGGCCGCGACGAAGACGAAACGGTCGCCTTCGAGCCGGTAGATGGCGGCCAGCGGCTTGCCCGCGTCGGCGCCGATCGAGTCGACCCAGGTGATGGACTTCGGCGTGGTGGATGCGTCCAGCGTGAAGTCGCCCTCCAGCAGCAGTTCGCCTTCGACGGTGCGCACCTCGAAGTGCCGGTCGCGGATCAAGGTGAGAGCGCCGGGTGCGCCATGCTCGTCGGGCGGATCGGTGAGGCCGTTTTCCTCGAAGCCGACTTGCTCCCAGGCGCCTTGCAGGGCGGCAAGGTCGTCTGCGGAATCATTCGGGTTGTTGTGGAGCCGTGGTGCCATGACCATCCTTCGGTTGCGTGCCGCGCCATGATGGCAGGTCAATGTCGGGCGTAGGGGCTGTGCGCCATGCACTCGTCCGCGTAGCGAGCCACGGCGTTGGCTTCTTCGCGCAGTGCCGCGTGCACCGCGCGGCGGAAACCTCCGTGCACCAGCAGGTGGCGCGAGTGCGTGCGTACGGGCAGGAAGCCGCGCGCCAGTTTGTGTTCGCCTTGCGCTCCAGGCTCGAAGCGTTGCAGTCCCTGCGCTATCGCGTATTCGATGCCACGGTAATAGCACAGCTCGAAATGCAGCCCGGGCACGTCGACGCGAGCGCCCCAGTAACGCCCGTACAGCACGCCGTCGCCTGCGAGGAACAGCGCCATCGCGGCGATGCCGTCCGCATCAAACGCCAGTGCGAGTTGCGCCATGCCACCAAGCCGGCGGAAGAACGCGGGCGTCAGCGCGGCGTGGTTGCCCTTGGCGTCGAAGGTGGCGAGGTAGAGCGCATGCACTTCGCCCCATTCGGCATCCGTCAGCGTGCCGCCCTCGCGCCAGGCGATGCACAGGCCGCTGGCGGCGACGCGGGCGCGTTCGTGACGGATGTTCGCGCGCTTCTTGTGGCTGAGCGCGGCGAGGAAATCGTCGAAGTCGCGCCAGCCGCGGTTGTGCCAGTGGAACTGCACGTCGGAACGCGCCAGCCAGTCTTCGCCGAAGGCGCCGGCCTCATCCGGCAGCAGGAAGTTGGCGTGCACGGACGAGAGTCGCAGGCGTTCCGCCTCCCCGCGCATGGCATCGACCAATGCGCCTTGCAGTTCGGCGTCGCCGCCGGCGAGCAGGCGCGGGCCGGTGATCGGCGAGTAGGGCACGCCGCAGAGCAGCTTGGGGTAGTAGTCGCCGCCGGCGCGTTCCCACGCGTTGGCCCAGCTCCAGTCGAACACGAATTCGCCGTGCGAGTTGCCTTTCAGGTACAGCGGCGCGGCGGCGACCAGGCGGTTGCCGTCATACAGGCCGAGGTGGTGCGCCTGCCAGCCCCAGTCGGGACGGATGCAGCCACTGTCTTCCAGCGCGCGCAGGAAGGCGTGCGAGACGAACGGATTGGCCGCTGTGCGCAGTGCATCCCACGCCATGGCAGGCAGCTCGGCGATCGCGTCGTGGAAGCGGATGTGCATGGCGTGGCGCTTGTCGTAGGAGCCCGCTGGCGGGCGATGCTTTTGCTCTGGATCTCCAGCCGGGAAGCATCGCCCGCGAGCGGGCTCCTACCGATGGATCAGCCTGCCGGGGTCTGCTGATCCAGCCAGCGTTCGGCGTCCAGCGCGGCCATGCAGCCGAAGCCGGCCGAGGTGATCGCCTGGCGGTAGACATGGTCGGCCACGTCGCCGGCGGCGAATACGCCAGGCACCGAGGTCATCGTGGCCATGCCGCTCTGACCGCTGTGGATCTTGATGTAGCCGTCGTGCATGGCGAGCTGGCTCTCGAAGATGCCGGTGTTCGGCGTGTGACCGATGGCGACGAAAAAGCCGGTGGCATTGATGTCGCGCGTGGCGCCGGAATTGACGTCCTGCACGCGCACGCCGGTGACGCCGGAGTCATCGCCCAGCACCTCGGTCACGGTGTGGTTCCACACCAGCTCGATCTTGCCGGCGGCGGCCTTCTCGAAGAGTTTGTCCTGCATGATCTTCTCCGCGCGCAGGCTGTCGCGGCGGTGCACCAGGTAGACCTTGCTGGCGATGTTGGACAGGTACAGCGCCTCCTCCACCGCGGTGTTGCCGCCACCGATCACCACCACTTCCTGTTCGCGGAAGAAGAAGCCGTCGCAGGTGGCGCAGGCGGAGACGCCACGGCCCTTGAACTTCTCCTCGCTTTCGATGCCGAGGTACTTGGCGGTGGCGCCGGTGGCAATGATCAGCGCGTCGGCGGTGTATTCGCCGGAGTCGCCCTTGAGCCGGAACGGCCGCTGCTTCAGGTCCACCGTGTGGATGTGGTCGAAGATCATCTCGGTGTGGAAGCGCTCGGCGTGCTCGGCCATGCGCTGCATCAGCGCCGGGCCCTGCAGGCCCTCGACGTCGCCCGGCCAGTTGTCCACGTCGGTGGTGGTGGTGAGCTGGCCGCCCTGCTGCAGGCCGGTGATGAGCACGGGCTTGAGGTTCGCACGGGCGGCGTACACGGCGGCGGTGTAGCCGGCCGGGCCGGAGCCGAGGATCAACAGGCGGGTGTGCTTGGGGGCGGAAGTCATGGCGTGATCCTTGCGGTTCGGACGGGAGTGGCGGGCGTGGGCACCGATCCGCAAGAATGGGGAAGGCGGGCGGCATATTCAAGCCGCGCGGCCGATTCGGTTATGGCGTGGTTCCCCCTGACAAAAGGATGGCTCGCATGCGTATCGGTATTCCGGCAGAAACCAAGACCCTCGAAGGCCGCGTGGCGCTGGTGCCCGATGCCGCCGCCGACCTGCTGCGGCACGGCCACGAGGTGTATGTGCAGGCGGGCGCGGGCGACCAGAGCGGCTTTGCCGATGATGCCTACGCGCGTCTTGGCGTCCATGTCGTGCCCGATGCGGCGGCGCTGTACGCGGCGGGCGAGTTGATCGTCAAGGTGAAAGAACCCATCGCCGGCGACCTCGCGTTGCTGGAGCCCCGCCACCTGCTGTTCTGCTACCTGCACCTGGCCGCCGAACCGGCGCTCACGCAGCGCCTGCTCGACATCGGTCTGACCGCGGTGGCCTTCGAGTCGGTGGAAGAGGATGGTGGCCTGCCGCTGCTCCACCCGATGTCGGTGATCGCCGGGCGCATCGCCGTGCAGGTGGGCGCCTCGCTGCTGCATCGTCCGCAAGGCGGCAAGGGCAAGCTTTTGGGCGGCATGGCGAGCACGCCGCGCGGCAAGGTGGTGGTGCTGGGAGCCGGCGCGGCCGGCGGCAGCGCGGCGACACTGGCGGCGGCGTTGGGGGCGCAGGTGGTGGTGTTCGACAAGCGGCCTGATCGCATGGAAGCGATGCACCGGCTGGGCGCCAACGTCACCGCACTGTATGCCTACGCGTCGACGGTGGCCGATCAGGTGCGCGACGCCGACCTTGTGGTGGGCGCGGTGCTGGTGCCCAGTGCGCGTGCGCCGCATGTGCTCAGCGCGGCGATGGTGGCGGCGATGGAGCCGGGCAGCGTGCTGGTGGATATCGCGATCGACCAGGGCGGGTGCTTCGAAACCTCGCGACCCACCACCTGGCAGGCGCCCACTTATGAGGCACAGGGCGCCACCCACTTCTGCGTCACCAACATGCCGGGCGCGGTGCCGCAGACCTCGTCGCTGGCGATCTCCGCCGCCATCCTGCCCTATGTGCAGCGGCTGGCCGCCGGCAAAACGTGGCGCGACCACGCCCCGCTGCGCACGGGTATCAATGTCGACGGCGGCCAGCTGGTGCATCCGGCGCTCAAGGGAACGGTGTGACCGCAGCCGGGTGACCGTCGCCGGTTACGGAAACCGTCGCGGGCTGTGTAGACTTGCCGGGACTTTCGGCATTTCGGGAATCCACACCGGTGGCGCGCAGCGCAAACGTCAAATCCGACAAGGAGAAATTCGTCCTGAGCGAGGAGTGGAGGCGGCGTTTGCGCGAGGCCGGCGCCCTGCTGCTGCTACCGCTGGCCTTGTACCTGCTGGTGTGCCTGTTCAGCTACAACGAACAAGATCCCAGTTGGTCGCATGTCGGCGGCATGGCGCACGTGCACAACCTGGGCGGCACCGTGGGCGCCTACGTGGCCGACCTCCTGCGCTATCTGTTCGGCGGCGTGGCCTATCTGTTTCCGCTACTGCCCCTGCTGATGGGCGTGCAGGTGCTGCGCCAGCGCGGCGAGGAGCCTGAGCATCCGTGGGAATCCTCGCTGCGGCTGACGGGCGCGGTGGCGTTTTTCATCACGGCGCCGGGGCTGTGCTGGCTCAATTTTCCGCAGAGTGCGATGGCGCCCGAGGGCGCCGGTGGCGTGATCGGTCGCGCCGTGGCGCATGGCCTGCAGACGGCGTTTGGCCTGAAGGGCGCGCCACTGTTGCTGCTCGCGCTGTTTCTGGTGGCGGTGACGCTGGCTACCGGTCTGTCGTGGTTCAAGGTGATGGACTGGACCGGCAAGGCCACCCTGGTGGCGGTGGAATGGTTGCGCGGCAAGTGGCGCAAGGCGCCCGAGGCGATCAAGGCGCAGCAGGCGCGCGCCGAGCGCGAGGTGGTGAAGAAGGCCGAGGCGGTGAAGCAGGCCAAGCGCGAGCCGGTGCGCATCGAAACGGCGCCCGCGCCGGTGGCGAAGAGCGAGCGCGCCAAGCTGGAGACGCAGATCCCGCTGTTCACCGGCGCCTCCGTGCCCGGCGAACTGCCGCCGCTGTCGCTGCTGGACGAAGCGCCCGAGCAGGGACCTGGCTATTCGGAGGAAACGCTGGAGGTGCTCTCGCGCCAGGTGGAGTTGAAGCTGCGCGACTTCCGCATCGAGGCCAAGGTGATGGGCGTCTACCCCGGCCCGGTCATCACTCGCTTCGAGCTGGAGCCGGCGCCCGGCGTGCGCGGCGCGCAGGTCTCCAGCCTGGACAAGGACATCGCGCGCGGCCTGTCGGTGGTCAGCGTACGCGTGGTGGACGTGATCCCCGGCAAGAACGTGATCGGCCTGGAGATTCCCAATGCCAAGAAGCAGATCGTCTATCTCTCCGAGATCCTGCGTTCGGACAAGTACGATCTGATGAAGTCGCCGCTGGCGCTGGCGCTGGGCAAGGACATCGGTGGCCGCGCGGTGGTCGCCGACCTCGCCAAGATGCCGCACCTGCTGGTGGCCGGCACCACCGGTTCGGGCAAGTCGGTGGCGGTGAACGCGATGGTGCTGAGCCTGCTGTACAAGGCCAGCCCCAAGGACGTGCGCCTCATCATGATCGACCCCAAGATGCTGGAACTCAGCGTCTACGAGGGCATCCCGCACCTGCTCGCGCCGGTGGTCACCGACATGAAGGAGGCCGCCAACGCCTTGCGCTGGTGCGTGGCCGAGATGGAGCGCCGCTACAAGCTGATGGCCGCGGTGGGCGTGCGCAACCTGGCCGGCTTCAACAAGAAGGTGCGCGACGAAGAGAACAAGGGCCAGCCGCTGCTCGACCCGCTGTTCCGGTCGAACCCGGAAATGCCCAACCTCGCCGCCGAACCGCTGGAACCCTTGCCCTACATCGTCATCTTCATCGACGAATTCGCCGACATGATGATGATTGTCGGCAAGAAGGTGGAGGAGCTGATCGCCCGCCTCGCGCAGAAGGCGCGCGCCGCCGGCGTGCATCTGGTGCTGGCCACCCAGCGCCCGTCGGTGGACGTCATCACCGGCCTCATCAAGGCCAACATCCCCACCCGCATCGCCTTCCAGGTGTCCAGCAAGATCGACTCGCGCACCATCCTCGACCAGAGCGGCGCCGAGGCGCTGCTCGGCCACGGCGACATGCTCTACCTGCCGCCGGGCACCGCCATGCCCGAGCGCGTGCACGGCGCCTTCGTCGACGACCACGAGGTACATGGCGTGGTGAACTGGCTGCGGGCGCAGGGCGGCCCGCAGTACGTCGAAGGCGTGCTGGAAGAAGTGCAGGCCACCAGCGACGGCAAGTTCATCAACGATGCCGGCCTGCCGCAGGACGGCGAGGAGGGCGGTGACGGCGATGCCCAGCTCTACGACAAGGCCGTGGCCGTGGTCACCCAGACCCGCCGCGCCTCGATCTCCGGCGTGCAGCGCCACCTGCGCATCGGCTACAACCGCGCCGCGCGCCTGATCGAGCAGATGGAAGCCGACGGCGTGGTCAGCGCACCCCAGCACAACGGCAACCGCGAAGTGCTGGCGCCGCCGCCACCGCGGGATTGAAGTGGCGCAGCGGGCTTACACGCCCGAATAGACACGCGGCACGCGCTTCAGGCCGCACACCAGCCGGTAGGCGCTGGTGTGGCAGCGGGGCGCGAGCTCAGCCACGGTGGGCGCGCTGCCCCACAGTTGCACGCGGCTGCCGAGGCCGGCGTGCGGGTGGTCGGTGAGGTCGACGGTGAGCATGTCCATCGATACGCGGCCGATCAGCTGGCCGGGGTGGCCGTCGATCAGCACCGGCGTGCCGTTGGGCGCGAATTGCGGGTAGCCGTCGGCATAACCCATCGCCACCACGCCGACGCGGGTGGGGCGTTGCGCAACGAAGTGCGCGCCGTAGCCCACCGGTTCGCCCACGCCGATCTCGCGCACGCTGAAGATGCGCGATTCCAGCGTCATCACCGGGCGCAGCTTGCCGGCGGGCGCGTTTGGCTGCGGGTGGAACGGGTCGGCGCCGTACAGCATCAGACCGGGGCGCGACCAGTCGTTGCGTAGTTGCGGCCAGCCCAGTGCGGCGGCGGAGTTGCACAGGCTGGTTTCGCCGGCCAGCCCCGCCGTGGCGCGGCGGAAGTTGTCCTGCTGCTCCAGCGTGCGCGTGCTACCCAGTTCGTCGGCACGCGCCAGGTGCGTCATCAGCACCAACGGCGCGAGGTGGGGCAGGGCGGAAAGCCGGGCATGCGCCGCGCGGAAGGCTTCCGGTGACAGGCCGAGCCGGTGCATGCCGCTGTCCAGCGCCAGCCAGACGTGCAGCGTCGTCTCGGTGCGGAACGCGAGCACGTCGTCGAGCTGTTGCGGGGAAGCCACCGCGATCCACAGCCCGTGTTGCGCGACCAGCGGCAACTCGGCGGCATCGAAGCAGCCCTCCATCAGGAGGATGGGCGCCTTGATGCCGGCTTCGCGCAGTTCCAGCGCCTCCTCGATGCAGGCCACGCCGAAGCCGTCGGCTTCGGCCTCCAGCGCGCGCGCACAGGGCACGGCGCCGTGGCCGTAGGCGTCGGCCTTGACGATGGCCAGCGCCTTGCCGCCGCCCAGCTGCCTGGCCAGACGATAGTTGGCGCGTAGCGCGTCGAGGTCGATCAGTGCCTTGGCTGGACGCATCAGCGGCCTCCCGGATGGCCAAGATAACGGAAGACGTCCAGCCCTTCGGTATCGATCTGCGGCTGACGGCCATCGATGAGATCGGTGAGGTAGCGCCCCGAGCCCGCCGCCATCGTCCAGCCCAGCGTGCCGTGGCCGGTGTTGAGGTAGAGATTCTTGTACGGCGTGGCGCCCACCACCGGCGTGCCGTCCGGCGTGGCCGGGCGCAGGCCGGTCCAGAACGTGGCGTGACCGAGGTCGCCGCCGTGCGGGTAGAGATCGTTCACCACCATTTCCAGCGTGGCGCGGCGGCGCGGGTTGAGCGAGAGGTCGTAGCCCATCACCTCGGCCATGCCGCCCACGCGGATGCGGTCGTCGAAGCGGGTGACGGCGATCTTGTAGCTTTCGTCCAGAATGGTGGAAGCCGGTGCCATGCTGGGGTCGGTGACCGGCACGGTGAGCGAGTAGCCCTTGAGCGGGTACACCGGCAACGGCAGGCCCAGCGGCGCCACGAGTTGCGGCGAGTAGCTGCCCAGCGCCACCACGTAGGCGTCGGCGGTTTCCAGCTTGCCCTGGATGCGCACCCCGGCAATGCGCTCGCCGCTGCGCTCGACGCCGTCCACGCGCTGGCCATAGCGGAAATCCACGCCGGCGGCAGCGGCCAGCAGGGCGAGCTTCTGCGTGAACAGCTGGCAATCGCCGGTCTGGTCGCGCGGCAGGCGCAGCGCGCCCACCAGCTTATCCGCCGTGGCGGCAAGCGCCGGTTCGGCCTGGATGATGCCGGCGCGGTCGAGCACCTCGCAGGGCACGCCGTATTCGCGCAGGATGGCGATGTCCTGCGCGGAGGCGTCGAGCTGCTGCTGGGTGCGGAACAATTGCGTGGTGCCCAGCATGCGGCCTTCGTAATCGATGCCGGTGGCGTGCGCCAGCTCGTTGATGCAGGCCTGGCTGTAGTCGGACAGGCGCACCATGCGCGCCTTGTTGACCGCATAGCGTGCGGCGGTGCAGTTGCGCAGCATCTGCCACAGCCAGCGGTACTGGGCGGGATCGAAGCCGGGCCGGATCGACAGCGGCGCATGGCGCTGGAACAGCCACTTGAGGGCCTTGAACGGCACGCCAGGCGCGGCCCATGGCGAGGTGTAGCCGAAGGAGAGCTGGCCGGCGTTGGCAAAGCTGGTTTCCAGCGCGGCGCCGGCCTGGCGATCCACCACGCTCACCTCGTGGCCGGCCTGGCGCAGGTACCACGCGCTGGTCACGCCGATCACGCCGCTGCCGAGTATCAGTACACGCATTGCTCTCTCCGGGTTGCATTCCCTGCATGCCACGCTTTGCATGGCATGAAACGCGCAGTATATTCAGCCGCTGCTAGTTTATTTACTTGTGATTGATGGCTTTGCCAGTTGATTCAACCACTACATACCGTTCGAACCCGAGCCATGCCCACCCGCCAGCGCGAACTGGACAAGATCGACCGCAAGATTCTCCGCATCCTGCAGGAGGAAGGGCGCATCTCCTTCACCGAGCTGGGCGAGCGGGTCGGATTGTCCACCACGCCGTGCACCGAGCGGGTGCGCCGGCTGGAGCGCGAGAAGATCATCACCGGCTACCACGCCCGGCTCGATCCGAAGGCGGTGAAGGCGGGCCTGCTGGTGTTCGTGGAGATCAGCCTGGCCTACAAGTCGGGCGACATCTTCGAGGAATTCCGCCGCGCCGCGCTGCGCCTGCCCAATGTGCTGGAATGCCACCTGGTGTCCGGCGATTTCGACTACCTCATCAAGGCGCGCATCAGCGAGATGGCCAGCTATCGCAAGCTGCTGGGCAGCACCTTGCTGACCCTGCCACACGTGCGCGAATCCAAGAGTTACATCGTGATGGAGGAGGCAAAGGAAACGCTCAGCCTGCCGGTGGCCGAATGACGGTGCCGGTTAAGCCGCCACGCCCCACAATGCCGCCCGTCGTTTGCCGCGAGGAACCCCGATGACCCGTCTCAAGCTTGCCCTTGCCGCCGTTGCGCTGCTGCTCGCCGGCACTGCCCAGGCCGCCACCGGCGCCGCGCGCGCGCGACTGGACGCCTTTGCCAGCGGCCTGCATGCGCTCACCGGCGACTTCACCCAGAGCCTGGTCGATCCCAACGGCCACCCCGGCAAGACCAGCAGCGGCACGCTGGCGCTGGAGGCGCCGCGGCAGTTCCGCTGGGAAACCACTGCGCCGTACAAACAGACCATCGTGGCCGACGGCAGCCGGGTGTGGATGTACGACCCCGAGCTGGAGCAGGTCACCGTGCGCGTGCAGTCCAGCGAGGAATCGCACAGCCCGCTCACTGTGCTCACCGACCTCAAGCAGATGGACAAGGGATTCAAGGTCAGCGAGCAGGGCGAACACGACGGCCTGGCCTGGCTGCGCCTCACCTCCACCGCGAAGGATCCGCAGTTCGCCTATGCCGATCTCGGCTTCGATGCGAACGGCCTGGCGCGGATGACCTTCAAGGATCAGCTCGGCTCCACCACCGACATCCGCTTCTCGCACTGGCGGCGCAACACGGCGATTGCGCCATCGGTGTTCACCTTCGTGCCGCCGAAGGGCGCCGACGTGATCGGCGACGCGCCGGTGATCGATGTGCAGCCGCTGAAGAACTGATGCGCCGGCCGGATAACCTGCCGACGGGCGGAGCCAGCCGGCTGTTTCCGGCGCACGGGCAGGGCATCTTCGCGCTCACCCGTCACGCCTGAGGTCGCTGCCCGGCTGGCGCGGAGAAGTTACGCCGGCCGCTGGCTGGTTATCTGCAACAGGCCCCGCATGATCGCCAGTGGCGTGGGCGGGCAGCCGGCGACCACGGCATCCACCGGGACGATGGCGCTGATCGGCCCCCGGGTCGCATAGTTGGCGCCGAACAGGCCGCCGCAGGTCGCGCAGTCCCCCACGGCGAGCACCCACTTGGGATCGGGTATCGCTTCATAGGTTTGCCTGAGGGCATCTTCCATGTTGACCGAGACCGGTCCGGTGACCAGCAGCACGTCGGCATGGCGCGGGCTGGCCACAAACCGGATGCCGGCGCCTTGCAGGTTGTAGTACGCATTGCTCAGCGCGTGGATTTCGAGCTCGCAACCATTGCAGGAGCCGGCGTCGACATGGCGAATGCACAAGGCGCGCCCGAACACGGCGTGCAGCTCTCGCTGGATCGCGGTGGACGCCGTCTGGTCGGTATCCGGCACCGGATACGGTTCGCTCAGGCGGCCGGTTCGACGAATGCGTGAAAGGATATCGAACATGCGCGCTTACCCGTCGTGCCCGCTGTAGGAAAGGTTGAAGGATTTGTTGATCAGCGGGAAGTCCGCCACGATGTTGCCCAGGATGGCGACTTCGAGCAGCGGCCAGTTCTGCCACGAGGGATCATGCGCGCGGCAGCGCCGGATGCCACCGGCGGGGCCGGTTTCCAGCGCCAGCATGACCGGACCGCGCCAGCCTTCGATCAGGCCGATGCCGAGCTGACCGGCGGGCGCCACCGGCACCTCGCGGACCCGCTCGCCGGCTGGCAGCGCCTGCAGCCATTGCCGGCACAGCCGCAGTGATTCCAGCGTCTCCTCGAAGCGTACCTGCACGCGCGCCGCCACATCGCCTTCGGTGCTCGTGGCCAATGCCGGGGCCGACTGATCGTATGGCGACCATGGCTGGTTCACGCGCAGGTCGCGGGCGACGCCGGAAGCGCGTCCGGCCAGGCCTATCGCACCCAAGGCGGCAGCCTGGGCCGGGGTCAACCGGCCGGCACCGAGGAAACGATCCTGCAGGCCTTCGTGTCGAGCGTAGATTCCGCGCAGATCGTCTACCGCGTGTTCCAGTACCGCGATCTCGTCGAGCATGCCCGGCAGCACGCGTGCCGACAGGTCGCTGGCGACGCCGCCGGGTACCACGAAGTCAAACAGGTAGCGCTGGCCAAACAGTTCCGCGTTGTGCCGCAAAAGCTGCTCTTTCAGGCTGGAAAACTGGGTCTGGCCGAAGGCAAAGCCGGCATCGTTGGCCAATCCGCCAAGATCGCCCAGATGATTGGCGATGCGCTCGCGTTCGAGCGCCAGCGCACGCAGAACGAGGGCGCGCGGCGAGGGTGTGCTGGCGGTGATCGATTCCAGTGCGGCGCAATACGCCCAGCTGAAAGCCACCGTCGAATCGCCGCAGATATGGGCGGCCAGGCGGTGGGCGTCGCGCTGGGCCAGTCCCTCGAAGCGCTTGGCGATGCCCTTGTGCGTGTAACCGAGGCGAACCTCCAGGCGCAGCACCTTTTCGCCTACCACGGCCAGCTGGAAACGTCCCGGCTCGATGGTGCCGGCATGCACTGGACCGGCGGTCATCTCGTGCACGCCGTCACCGCTGACCGGGATGAATGGATACGGCGAGCTGGTCACGGGCCAGGTCTGGGTCGCCGCGACGTCGCGGCGCAGCGGGAACACCCCTTCCGGCCAGCCGCCGTGGCGCAACCACGGCCGCATATCGCCAGCGTCGGCGCGGATGCCGAGCAAATCGTAGGTTGCGCGCTGCAGCCGCCCGGCCACCGGAAAGCGTGTGGCCAGCGAGGGGTAGATTGCCTGGTCGGCGGGCATCGCGTGCTCCACCACGACCAGCCGATCGCGCAGCAGGTAGGCCGCGTGCACGCGCAGGCACTGGTCGCGATCACGATCGTCGCTGCCCCACAACGACAGCAGGTCCGCACCTGCCTCGCGCATCGCATCCGCGGCCTCGCACCAGCGAGCGGCATCGACCTGTACGCGGCAGGCCGCCACGTTGGAGGGCAAGGGCACGCATGCGGTGTCGAGAAAGTCAGGCCACATGGGATTCATCCGATCAGGCTCGCGGCGAGTCGATACCACTGGGCCAGGGCGGGCGGTATGTACAGGCCGAGCATCAGCACGATCGACAGGTGCACAAACACCGGCACCAGTGCCGGCGGGTGCGGCAGGCGCCGTGCATCCGTTTCGCCGAACACCATCGGCTGCACCTTGAAGAAGATCGCGGCGAATGCCACGGCCAGGGCGACGAGCAGGAACGACGTCGCCCACGGGTGGTCGCGCATGGCCGTGATCAAGACCATGTATTCACTGGTGAATACGCCGAACGGCGGCGTGCCGAGGATCGCCAGCGAGCCCAGCATCAGTCCCCAGCCGACGGTGGGGCTCACCGTCAGCAGGCCGCGGATGCCGTCAATGCGCTGGGTGCCCGCAATCTGCGAGGCATGGCCGGCGGCGAAGAAGATCGCCGACTTGGTCAACGAGTGCACCGTCATGTGCAGCAGCGCGGCGAAGTTTGCCAGCGGGCCGCCCATGCCGAACGCAAAGGTGATGATGCCCATGTGCTCGATCGAGGAGTAGCCGAACAGACGCTTGATGTCGCGCTGACGCCACAGCAGGAACGCCGCCAGCACCGTCGAGAACAAACCGAACGCCATCAGCATGCGTCCGGGCAGCGCCGAGTGCATCGCGCCGACCGCAAGGATCTTGCAACGGACCACGGCGTACATCGCCACGTTGAGCAGCAGCCCCGACAACACCGCCGAGACCGGAGTGGGACCCTCCGCGTGGGCATCGGGCAGCCAGTTGTGCAGGGGGGCGAGACCGACCTTGGTGCCGTAGCCGACCAGCAGGAAGACGAACGCGAGCCCGATCACCGTCGGGTCGAGCTGCCCTTTCACCGCATTGAGGTGGGTCCACAGCAGCGCCCGCATGCCCTCGCCACCGAGCAGCCGCTCCGCCGCGAAATACAGCAGGATCGTGCCGAACAACGCCAGCGCGATGCCGACGCCGCACAGGATGAAATATTTCCAGGCCGCCTCGATGCTGGCGCGGGTGCGGTACAACGACACCAGCAGCACGGTGGACAACGTCGCCGCCTCCATCGCGACCCACAGCAGCCCCATGTTGTTGGTCGACAGTGCCACCAGCATGGCGGCCATGAACAGCTGGTACATGCTGTGATAGAGCCGCAAGCGATGCGCGTTGAGCCGACCGTGATCCTGCTCGATACGCATGTAGGGGCGCGAAAACACCGCCGTGGTGAAACCGATGAGCGCGGTCAGCGCGATCAGGAACACGTTGAACGGATCGACGAAGAACTGCTCGTGGGCCACCGTCATCGAGCCCTGGCCGATGATCCTCAGCACCAGCGCCGCGGCGGCGATCAACGTCGCCAGGCTGATCACGACGTTGAGTTCGGCGGCGGAGCGCCGCGCACCGAACACGGCCAGCACGATCGCACCGAACAAGGGAGTACCCAGCACCCACGCAAGCTCCACGTCAGTCCTCCTTGAGTGCTTCGAGCTGATGCAGGTCGAGGCTGTCGAACTGTTCGCGGATCTGGAAGAAGAAGATGCCGAAGATGAACACGCCGACCAGCAGATCGAGCGCAATGCCCAGCTCGACCACCATCGGCATGCCGTAGGTCGTGCTGGTGGCGGCGAAGAACAGGCCGTTCTCCATCGCCAGGAAACCGATCACCTGGGTCACCGCCTTGTGCCGGGCAATCATCATCAGGAACGCCAGCAGGATCACCGCCATCGCAATGCCCAGCGTCTGTCGGGTGACCGTGGTGGCCAGCGAACTGATCGGCTGGGCCAGTCCGAACGCGAAGATCACCAGACCCAGCCCGACCAGCATCAGGGTGGGAATGTTCACCAGCGGATCGCTGTCGCCCTCGATGCCCAGGCGACGCATCAGCCGCAGCAGGATCCACGGCATCAGCCAGACCTTTTCGATCAGGGTCAGCGCCGCGGAGTAATACAGATGCTGCAGGTGCGCCGTGACGGCGACCAGCAGCGTGGAGGCGGTCAGCACCACACCCTGCCAGGCCAGCAGCACGATCAGTCGCCGTGTCCGCCGCTGCGCGAGCATGGAGAACGAGATCATCAGCAGGCCGGCGGCGAGCACGTGCAGCAGCTGGGTGACGAGGTTGAGTGGAGGCATCATTCAGGACTGCAGCAGAAGGTGAACGAGCAGGCCCAGCACGGCGAGCAGGAACGCCATGCTCAGGAACTCCGGCGCCCGGAAGATGCGCAGCTTGGCCGAGACCGTTTCAATCACCGCCAGCACCGCGCCGGCGACGGCCAGCTTGGCCAGCAACCACACGATGGCAAGCAACAAACCCATTGGGCCGGCCGTGCGCGGCGCGATGCCCCAGGGCACGAACAGCGTGAAACCGATGCACGCATAGTTGAACAGCTTCAGCCAGGACGCCCATTCAATGAGGGCCAGATGGCGCGCGGAATATTCCAGCACCATGGACTCATGGATCATGGTCACTTCAAGGTGCGTGCCGGGGTTGTCGATCGGAATGCGGGCATTCTCGGCCAGCAACACCATCACGAAAGCGACACCGGCGAAGGCCAGACTCGGATGCAAGGTCAACCCATCGGCGTCCAGGGTGCCTTTCACGATGGTTGGCAACGCCGTGCTGCCGAACATCAGGAACGCGTTGAACAGCACCATCAGCAGCGCCGGCTCGGCGAGAAACCCGATCATCATCTCGCGTCGCGCGCCCATGCTGCCGAAGACCGTGCCGATATCCATCGCCGCCAGGGCGATGAACACGCGTGCCGTCGCGAACAGGCCGACCAGTGCGATGGCATCGGCCACCCGTGCGAGGGGCAGGTCGGTGGTTACCGAGGGAATGATCGCTGCCGCCGTGGCCATGGCACCGAACACGGCGTAGGGCGCGGCGCGGAACAAGGGCGAGGCCTGCGTGGCCAGTGCCGCATCCTTGCGGAACAGCTTGCGCAAGGTGCGGTAAGGCAGCAGCAGGGAAGGGGCCGACCGGCTCTGCAGCCAGGCCCGGCATTGGGCTACCCAGCCGGCCAGCAGCGGCGCCAGTGCCACGGCCAGTACCACACCGCCGAACTGGCTGACGAGTGCGAGCGCGTTCACAGGACGAACACCAGCAAGACGATCAGGGTCAGGAAGCTGTACATCAGATAGACGGCCAGACGGCCACGCTGCAGCATGGACAGCGCATCGGCCAGCCAGCCGACGATGCGGGCCAGCGGAAGATACAGGCCATGCCAGAAGCGGTCATCGATCTGGATGCGGTAACGCGGGGCCGGGTCATCCGGCGAAGGCACTTCGCGCTCGATGCGGAAAAACGGCCCGAACATGTGCCGGATCGGCTGACCGAATCCTTCGGCGGTGTCCTGCATGCGCGGGGTCAGCTCGGGGTAACCGCAATTCCATGGCGGCACCCGGCGCACACGGCCGTGGTACATCCGCCGTACCAGCACGAACATCATCGCGATCACGCCGGCCATGCCCAACAGCAGCCACAGGCCATTGTAAGAAGCCTGAGCCTGCGCCACCGGAGCGATCCACCATGGCGTCGGGCCGCGCTGGACCACGGTGCCGAGCAGGGTCTGGGTCACGCTGGCGATGGCATTCAGCGCGGCTTGCGGAAACACGCCAATGAGGATGCAGCCCAACGCCAGCCAGGCCAGCCCCGCGCGTTCGAGCCAACCCGCATCGTGGGCCTGCATCAGTGAAGGTTCGCGTGGCTGGCCGAGGAATATGACGCCGTAGAACTTGACCATCACGTAGCCGGCCAGCGCGGCGGTGAGTGCCACCACGGCCGCGCCCAGCGGCACGATCATGTTGATGAACGCATGCGGGATGGACGGCGTGGACAGGAAGGCCTGCAGCAGCAGCCATTCGGAGACGAAACCGTTGAGCGGTGGCAAACCGGCGAGAGACAGGGTGCCGACCAGGGCCAGCACGGCGACCCATGGCATCCGCCGGATCAGCCCGCCGAGCTTGCCCAGGCTGCGCTCGTGGGTGGCGTGCAGAACCGAGCCGGTGGCGAGAAACAGCAGGCTCTTGAACAATGCATGGTTGAGTGCGTGCAGCAACGCCGCGGTGAGTGCCAACGCCGCCAGCAGGCGCATGTTGAACGCGTAGCACAGCAGCGCCAGGCCAAGCGCGGCGAAGATCAGGCCGATGTTCTCGATGGAGGAATAGGCCAGCAAACGCTTCATGTCGGTCTGTACGGCAGCGAACACCGCACCGAACAGCGCCGTGCCCAGTCCCACCGCCAGCGTCAGCATGCCCCACCACCATGGGCCGGCGTGGAGCAGGTCGAAACTGATCCGCAACATGCCGTAGACCGCCACCTTGAGCATCAAGCCACTCATCATCGCGGACACCGGTGACGGCGCGGCCGGATGGGCTTCCGGCAGCCACACATGCAGGGGCACCAGGCCCGCCTTGGCACCGAAACCGAACAGGGCCAGCAGGAAGGCTGCCGCGGCCCAGGCCGGCGACAGGGTGGCCGCACGCATCGAGTCAAACGTCATCAGCCAGCTGCCGCCGTGCAGCACACCGAAGCAAAGCAACAATGCCAGTGCTCCCACGTGCGCCATCAGCAGGTACAGGAAGCCGGCGCGCTGGATCTCCGGGATACGGTGCTGGGTAGTCACCAGGAAATACGAACTGAGCGCCATCGTTTCCCACGCCACCATGAACAGGTAGGCGTCATCGGCCAGCACGACCAGCGCCATGCTGGCCAGAAAGACGTGGTACTGCAGGCAGAGCAGCCCCGGCGCCGTGCCTTCGCCGTGCCGGAAGTAACCGGCAGCGAAGATGGAGATGCCAGCCCCAGCACTTCCAAGCAGCAGCAAGAAGAAGCCTGACAGCGCATCCAGACGCACATGAAACGGCATGTCTGGAAGCCCGAAGGCAAGCACGCTGGTCTGCGCGGCAAAGCCCGTGCCCAGGGATACGACGCCCACGCAGGCCACGCCCAGCGCGACCAGTGCGCCCAGCGGGAACAGTGTGCGCGCGACCCAACCGATGCGATTGGACTGGACCAGGCCGAGTGCACCGATCAGCAACCACGAAGCAACCAGAACCAGCAGCGCCGTCAGCGCTGTGGCTGTCGTCAGTGCACTTACCCCATGCATACGGTGGACTCGAGCAGGTCGCTGCTTGAGCGGCTGTTGAGCGGCACTGCCTGGACGTTTGTCATGATAATTTTATTATCATAAGATGATGATCTAGTGTACAGCCGGTGATACTCGCATGCCAACAGAAATCCGTACGGCCCGCCTGACTGTCCTGATCGATCCGCGCAAGAAGGCGGTGTTCGAGCGCTTGTGTGCGGCAGACGACACCACGCCGTCGCAGGTGGTGCGCCAGCTGATCCGGGACTATATCGAGCAGAAGTCCGGGCACTCCTGGCAAAGCGAATACAACCTTGCTGAAAAGACCGCGACTGCAGCCAAAAAGCCGCGGACGCGCTAGCGGCTGCCAGCGTCATGTGTCGGTGCCATGGCTGCAGGGATGGAGCCGGAAAGAACGACGGGAAACAGCGTGGCGGCGGGCCGGTCGCCGCCCGGACAAATATTGGCTTCGTTGAGCACCCGACCCGGCACGCGGCAGCGTGGCCCCGATAGCCGGCTGCCACTCCATGGGCCAGCGGCGGCATGACGTATCATGCGGGCATGCCCCGTCCCGTTCCCACACCCGGCGCCGGCCTGTTCGCCGAGCCCGATGCGCTCAAGCCGCTGGCCGAACGCATGCGCCCGCGCAGCCTCGACGAGATCGTCGGCCAGCGCCGGCTGGTGGCCGAGGGCAGTGCGCTGCGCCGCGCGCTGGAAGCCGGCAAGCCGCACTCCATGGTGTTGTGGGGGCCGCCCGGTTGCGGCAAGACCACGCTGGCGCTGCTGGTGGCGCAAGGCGCTGAGGCGGATTTCAAGGCGATTTCCGCCGTGCTCTGTGGCCTGCCCGAGGTGCGCAAGGCGCTGGCCGAGGCGGAGGGCAACTTCGCCCGGGGCCGGCGCACCGTGCTGTTCGTGGACGAGGTGCACCGCTTCAACAAGACCCAGCAGGACGCCTTCCTGCCGCACATCGAGCGCGGCGTGATCCTGTTCGTGGGCGCCACCACCGAGAACCCCTCGTTCGAGCTGAACTCCGCGCTGCTCTCGCGTTGCCGCGTGCACGTGCTGGAGGCGGTGTCGGCCGACGACATCGTCGCCGCGCTCAAACGCGCGCTGGCGGATGCGGAACGCGGCCTTGGTGCACAGCAACTGCAGGTGGACGACGCCTCGCTGCAGCTGATCGCCCAGGCCGCCGATGGCGACGTGCGCCGCGCGCTCACCCTGCTGGAAATCGCCGCCGAACTCGCTGAAGACGGCAAGATCGACCAGGCCACGCTGGAACAGGTGCTGGCCGACCGCACGCGCCGCTTCGACAAACAGGGCGAGCAGTTCTACGACCAGATCTCGGCGCTGCACAAATCGGTGCGCTCCTCCGACCCCGACGCCGCCGTGTACTGGCTGGCGCGCATGCTCGACGGCGGCTGCGATCCGCGCTACCTCGCCCGCCGCATGACCCGCATGGCAGTGGAGGACGTGGGCCTGGCCGAGCCGCGCGCCTGGCGCATGGCGCTGGATGCCTGGGACACCTACGAGCGCCTCGGCAGCCCCGAGGGCGAACTGGGCCTGGCCCAGCTCGCGATCTGGCTGGCGGTGGCGCCCAAGAGCAACGCCGCCTACATGGCCTGGAACCAGGCCCGCGCCGCCGTGCAGGGTACGGGCACGCTGGACGTCCCGATGCACCTGCGCAACGCGCCCACCAAGCTGATGAAGGGTCTGGGCTACGGCAAGGGCTACCAGTACGACCACGATGCCGAAGGCGGCATCGCGCTGGATCAGCAATGCCTGCCCGATGCGCTGGACGGCACCGTGTACTACGAGCCGGTGGAGCGCGGGCTGGAAATCCAGCTGCGCGAGAAGCTCACGGCGCTGCGTGCAGCCCGGCGCAAGGCTCGCGGCAAGGGTTGACCCACGCCTCGGGGGCAGGCGCCCGCTCACGGGCGATGCTTTGGTCTTGTGGGTAGGAGCCCGCTGGCGGGCTCCTACCGTCACGCCGGCGCGCTCGCGTTGCGGCGCGGCACGCCCGAAAGCGATAATCCGGGCTTTCGACCGCTGACTGGACACTTCACATGCTCGATCCCGCTTTGTTGCGCTCGCACCTCGCCGAAACCGCGGCGCGCCTCAAGGAAACCCGCGGCTTCGTGCTCGATGTGTCCACCGTGGAAGCGCTGGAAACCGAGCGCAAGCGCCTCGCCACCGAGACGCAGGACTTGCAGAACCTGCGCAACACCCGCTCCAAGGCGATCGGCCAGGCCAAGGCCAAGGGCGAGGACGTCGCGCCGCTGATGGCCGAGGTCGCCGGACTGGGCGACCAGCTCAAGGCCAACGAGGCGGCGCTGGCGGACGTGCAGGCCAGGCTCGCCGCCATCGCACTGGGCATCCCGAACCTGCCGCACGCCTCCGTGCCGCTGGGCAAGGACGAGCACGACAACGTCGAGCAACTGCGCTGGGGCACGCCGCGCACGTTCGACTTCGCCATCAAGGATCATGTCGACCTCGGCGCCCGCCACGGCTGGCTGGATGCCGATGCCGGCGCCAAGCTCTCCGGCGCGCGCTTCACCGTGCTGCGCGGCGAGCTGGCGCGGCTGCATCGCGCGCTCGCGCAGTTCATGCTCAACCTGCACACCGGCGAGCACGCTTATCTCGAATGCAACCTGCCGGTGCTGGTCAACGCCGACACCATGCAGGGCACCGGCCAGCTGCCGAAGTTCGAGGAGGATCTGTTTGCCACCACCGTAGGCGAGTCCCGGCGCTATCTCACACCCACCGCCGAGGTGACGCTCACCAACCTGATGCGCGACACGATCCAGGACGCCGACGCGCTGCCGTTGCGGCTCACCGCGCACACGCTGTGTTTCCGCGCCGAGGCCGGCAGCTACGGCCGCGACACCCGCGGCATGATCCGCCAGCATCAGTTCGAGAAGGTCGAGATGGTGCAGATCAGCAAGCCCGAGGAATCGCACGCGCAGTTGGAGGAAATGGTCGGCCACGCCGAAGCCGTGCTGCAAAAGCTCGGCCTGCCGTACCGCAAGGTGCTGCTGTGCGGTGGCGACATGGGTTTCACCGCGGTGAAGACCTACGACCTCGAAGTGTGGCTACCCAGCCAGGACATGTATCGCGAAATCTCCAGCTGCTCCAATTGCGAGGACTTCCAGGCCCGCCGCATGCAGGCGCGCTGGCGCAACCCCGCCACCGGCAAGCCCGAGCTGGTGCACACGCTCAACGGCTCCGGCCTCGCCGTGGGCCGCACCCTGGTGGCGGTGATGGAGAACTATCAGAACGCCGACGGCTCGATCAGCGTGCCCGAGGTGCTGCGCCCGTACATGGGCGGCGCGGAGCGCATCGCGTGAACGCGCCGGCTGCGCCAGGCTGGAACAAGGTCGAGTTCTGGTCGAGCTACTTTTTGCTCGCCGTGCTTGCCAGCGTGATCCTTACCCGTCTCGGTTTCGCCGAAGTGTGGTCGGTGCCCCGGCTGGACATCGTGCTGGGCAGCGTCGCCCTGGTGCTGATTGCCGTCAGTCCGTGGGCCGCCCGCCGCAGTCGCGCGCTGCGCCTTGCCATCGTCAGCTACGCCGCCGCCACCCAACTGGTGCCGGTCACGGTACGCCACCCGGCCGTGCTGTTCGCACTGGCCGGCGCGCTGGTTCCCGTCATCATCACCGTGGTGGCACTGGTCGCGCTCTCGCGCAAGGGCCGCACGGGCAAGACGACCGGGCAGACCTGATAGCATGTCGCCCCCCGGAGTCAGCAACGCCGTTGCTGACTCCGACGGAAAACAACAGCGGAGAGATGGCCGAGCGGTTTAAGGCAGCAGTCTTGAAAACTGCCGTAGGTGCAAGCCTACCGTGGGTTCGAATCCCACTCTCTCCGCCATTTCCGGCGACACCTGGCACCAGCACTGCGCAACCGCACGTGCCATGCAGGCTGCCCTGGCGATTCCGCCGCGAGGCCAGGCTCTCAGGGTCGGTCATCCACCCGCAGCGTCAATTCCCCATCCGTCAGGCGTGCGCGCAGCGCGGCGCCGGGTTCGACGCCTTGCGCCGTGCGCAGCACCCTTCCGTTCGCGTCGAACAGGATCGCGTAGCCGCGCTCCAGCGTGGCCAGTGGGCTCACCGTGTGCAGGGCACGGGCGGCCTGCTGCAGGGCCTGCCGTTCGCGTTCCAATCGGTGCGTGATGGCCTGGCGCAGGCGCCTAAGCTGTTCGGCCAGCTGGCGTTGCAGCCAGGCGAGCCGCTGTTGCGGGTGGCAGGCCAGGAGGCGCGCGTGCAGATGATCCAGCCGCGCGCGTTCGGCTTGCCGCTGCTCGCGCTGCACCACGAGCAGGCGATGGCGCAGATGGGCGAGCCGCTCACGGTCGCGCACCAGGCGGGCCTGCGGGCGCTGGGCCTGCAGGCGGGCGGCGAGGTGATCCGCGCGCTGGATGAGTGCCTGCAGCCGACGCTGTTGCAGCGTGCCGAGGCGTTGCTGCAGCTGATACAACTGACGCGTCATGGCCTGCGCATCCGGCACCAGCAGCTCGGCGGCGGCCGAGGGCGTGGGGGCACGCAGATCGGCGACGAAGTCGGCGATGGAGAAATCCACTTCGTGGCCCACGGCGCTGACCACCGGTATCGCGCAGGCATGAATGGCGCGCGCGACGGACTCGTCGTTGAACGCCCACAGATCCTCCAGCGAGCCGCCGCCGCGGGTGACCAGCAGCACGTCGAAACGCGCCGACTTCGAAGCCTTGTCCAGCATGGCCACGATGGCGGGCGGCGCCTCGCGGCCCTGCACCGGCACCGGCAGCACGTCCACCTCGGCCAGTGGCCAGCGCCGCGCGAGCACGCTGAGCACGTCGTGGATGGCGGCGCCAGTGGCCGAGGTGATGACGCCGATGCGCCGCGCATAGCGGGGCAGGGGGCGCTTGCGCGTGGGGTCGAACAGGCCTTCGGCGTCGAGCTTGGCCTTCAACTGCTCGAATTCACGTTGCAGCGCGCCTTCGCCGGCCGGCTCCATGTGCTCGGCGACGAGCTGGTAATCGCCGCGTGGTTCGTACAGGCCAACGCGGGCGCGCAGCAGCACCTGCATGCCGTCCACGGGCTTGAAGCGCAGCGCGGCACTCTTGAGGCGGAACATCGCGCAGCGCACCTGGGCGCCGCTGTCCTTCAGCGTGAAGTAGAGATGCCCGGAGGCGGGGCGCGCCACGTTGGAGAGTTCGCCCTCGATCCACACCAGCGCCAGGGCATCTTCCAGCAGCCCGCGCACCAGCCGGTTCAACGTGCTGGGAGTGAGGATATGGCGAGGTGGCGAGGTGGCGTCGGGCGCGTGCATGAAGGCGGGAGCCTAGCACGACTGCACATGCTGGAGGCTTGCATTACAGTGGCTTGGCGAGTGTTTCGCAGGTATTGCCTGAGACGCCGCAAGCACGGCAGCCAAGGGCGTCCACCGGATGTGATCCGCTCACCGGCGGCTGGGCAGACCGGCCTTTGTCGGTACCTCGCGAATGACGATAAGCTTGCCGTCCAGGTGCTTGGGCGGTAGAACCGTGCGAGGCGAAAAGTCCAGATGGTTGCCGCCACCCACGTACCCAAGTCTCCGGGTGGGCGATGGGCCGGTCGGCGACGGCAGGCGACTTTTCCGGCAAGCGGGCAGGAGGGCGGGTGGATCAGGCAATAGATTCCCAGAGCTTGCCGAAAATGGCGATCGGGCGTGCGCGCGGCGGTCGCGAGACCCAGCAGGATGCCGTGGCCTGCATGCACGACCCGGCGACCGACACCCGCTTGCTGGTGTTGGCCGATGGCATGGGTGGCGACGGTGCTGGCGAGCTGGCGGCCAACGGCGTCATCAAGGCCGCCCGGCAATTGTGGATTCGGGCGCAATGGCGCAACCAGCCCGGCTCCTTTTTTCTCGAGACGCTGTGCCAGGAGGCGCACGCGGAATTGATCCGCCGTCGCGAGGGATTGCGTGCCGGTGAGCCGCATTCCACCGTGGTCGCGCTGCTCCTGCGTGGAAAGCAGGCCTATTGGGCTCATGTCGGCGACAGCCGCCTGTACCGCTTCCAGGGACGGCGCTGCCTTGGCCGCACCCTCGATCACAGCCTTTCCCAGCGCAAGCTCGAACGCGGCGAAATCACACCCGCACAGCTTGCCAGCGACCCCGACCAGCACGTGCTGCTGCGCGGCTTGGGCGGCGAGCAGCCCCCCGTGGTCGAACACGGCAGCGCACGGCTGCGCCCCGGGCAGAGTTTCGCGCTATGCAGCGACGGCGTGTGGGCGTGGCTATCCACCCAGGAACTGCGCCGGCTTTCGCTGCGCCGCGACCAGACTGGAGCCTTGCACGAGGCCTTGCTGCTGGCCACCTCGCGTGGCGGCGAGGCCGGCGACAATGCCGCGCTGATCCTCGTGCAGGTGGGCGGCGGCTGGATGCGGCGCTGCGGCGAGCGCCTGCGGGAGGCGCTGCGTCCAACCTACGGCCAGCATGCCATCGACGACTCCACCCTGACTGACAATGGCAACCCATGATGATGTTCCGCCGCTGGCCCCTTCACGGCACTGGCCTTGCCCGGTGCTGCGCGCCACTGCTGCTTGCCGCACTGGTGGGATGCACGCCGCAAGCCGCGAAAAAAGCGCCAGTGCCACCACCGGTACCGGCACCGGTGGCTGCGCCCGCACCGGCACCGCGTCCGGTGCTGACGCTGCGCGAGATCATCGACCAATACTTGCTGCATGGCCACTACACCGAAGGCGAGCAAGCCCTGCGCGACTTGCTCGCCGCACATCCGGACGATCGCGGCGCCAAGGCCATGATGCACCAGCTGACCGTCGACCCGGCGCGCGAGCTGGGCAAGGCCTCACGCGAATACGTCGTGCAGGCGGGTGATTCCTACAGCACGCTGGCGGCGCGCCACCTCGGCAGCGCGCGGCGGTTCCTGGTCCTGGCGCGCTACAACCACGCGACTGATCCCTCGATGCTGCTGACGGGACAAACCCTGCGTCTGCCGGCATCGGCGTCGGGCACGGCAGCGCCGGCTGTCGACACCACGACACCCGCCGCCGAATCCACGGGCGCCAAGGTGCAGCGCCTGCAGCACGCGGCCACGGCCATGCTTGCGCAAGGGCACAAGGGCAAGGCGTTGACGGCGATGGACGAAGCGCTTTCGCTCGACCCGCGACTCAAGCCGGCCACGGCGCAAATCGCCTCACTGCGCCAGCAATTGATCGACGCCTATCACCAGCGCGCCATCGTGCTGTACCGCGACCAGAACCTGGATGCGGCCATCGCCTTGTGGGATCACATCCTCGCCATCGACCCGAGCTATGAGCCGGCCACGGTCTATCGCGCGCGCGCGCTGGAACTAAAGCAACGGCTCAAGCAATTTTGACCATCCGGCCGCCGGACGTGCGCCGCGCCTACTTGTGCGAATGTCCCGTGCGCGGACTGGTTGCCGGCGGCGGCACCTCCGCTTTCGACGCGACCGGTGCGGGAATGCGCGTGGGCTGCATGACCGGTTTGACGACCGCCACCTGGGGCAGGGAAGTGGGCGCGGCCTGATGCTGCTGGCGCGCCTGCAGCGCGCTGTTCATCAGGTTGAAGGCGGCAAACAACTGCCCGAGTTCATCGTGGCGCACCATCCGGATGCGATGGAGGAAGTCGCCACGGCCCACCCGCAACATGGCGTCGCGCAACGCATCAAGCATGGCGAACGGCCGGCGGAACAGCCAGTAGGCGGCGCCCACCACCGCCGCCAACGTCAGCAGCAGCACGGCCAGGATGACGCCCAGCGTGGTGTGCTGGGCCGAACGCAGCGGCGCATCGCTGACGCCCAAGCGCAGTTCGCCCACCTGTTTGACCTGGTAGCGGATCGGGGTATCGAACAGCAGCAGGCCGTCGCCGCCGTGCGAATCGGGCTGCCCCTGGTAGCTGTCCACGCCCTCGGCGCGGGATGCCAGTTTCTCTCCCTTGGGCGCGGTCAGCGGGTGTCCCGCCTCGCCGGCGCGCGTGCTGGCCACCACGTTGCCGAGCCGATCGGCAATGGCGAGGTAACGGATCTGGCGATTGCGTGCCACGTCCTGCACCAGCGCGCGGGTGGCCGGCTGGTCGCCGAGCACGAGGTTTTCCGCGGCCTCGCTGGCGACCATGCGACTGATGGAATCGCCGAAATCCAGCGCCAACCCGGAGACCGCGCTGCGCTGCTTGGCGTAGATCGTGGCCAGCCCAACCAGCAGCACCAGGCAGATCGTGGTGCCCAGCGCGGCGGCCCAGCGCAGGCGCAGCGAGATGATGCGATTGGCAAGTGGCTTGTCGTGCAGGCGCTCGAATTCGCGGCGTGCCTGGCGCAGGTCGTTCAACACCTCGGCGGCGCTCTGATAGCGCGCCTCGGGCGTAGGGGCGAGCAAGGTGCGCACGACGTCGATCAGCACCGCCGGGGTGGCCGGGTCGATCGGCTCGATCGGCGGGTGCGGCGTTCGCATGCGTTCGCGGATCAGCCGCGGCACATCCACCAGCTCACGCCATGGCAGCTTGCCGGCCACCAGCCAATACAGGATCACGCCCAGCGAAAACAGGTCGCTGCGGGCATCGTCCTGTTCGCCACGCAGGCGTTCCAGCGCCATGTACACCGGCGTACCACCGTACTCGCCATCGGTCGCGGTCGGCCCACTGCGCTGGGCGATGCCGAAGTCGCTGAGCTTGGCGTAATGCCAGCCATCGGCCAGCATGATGTTTTCCGGCTTGACGTCATGATGGATGACGCCGTGGGCATGCGCGTAATCCAGCGCCGCCGCCATCTGGCTGGCCAGCTCGATAATCATGGGCAAGGGCGGCAGGCCTTCCTTGCTGACCCGTGCGGACAGCGTCTGGCCGCTCAGACGCTCCATCGCAATGTATGGGCGGCCATCTTCCGTTTCGCCCGCATCGAAAATGGTGACGATATTGGGATGCACCAGATGGCCGGCGGCGCGCGCCTCGGCGAGAAAACGCCGGCTGTACTCGATATCGGCCACGGCGTGGCGGTGCAGGCACTTGATCGCCATTTGGCGCTGGATGTCCGGGTCGAACCCGGCGTAGACCACTGCCGTCGCGCCTTCGCCCAGCACGCCATCGACCCGGTAGCGACCGATCTTGCGGGGCAGGGGCAGGGCGTGGGTGTTCACGGGCATGCCTTCAGAACAACCACCACGTCACGGCCGCGACCGCCGCCAACACCAGCAGCCCCAGACCCAGGCCAAGCAGCATCCGGTGGTTGCCGCCGGCCAGATTCTTGTCGCTGGTAAGGAACACGAACTCGGCCGAACCCAGCCGGATGCGATCGCCGTGATTGAGCTCCGACTCGTGCACGCGCTTGCCATTCACGAACGTGCCGTTGGTGGACAGCGTATTCATGATGACGTAGTGGCCCTGCTGATTCATGATCCACGCGTGTGACGCCGACACGCTGGGCTCGTCGATCACGATGTCGTTGTCGGTACGCCGGCCAATCGTCTGACGCCCCGGCCGCACGCGGTAACGGCGGCCCTGGTTGCCCTCGCCAACACCTTCGAGCATCGGCTCCTGAACGCTGGCGCGATCGCTGATCGCTTCGTCAGCGCTGTTCGCCTGTTCCCGCAACTGGCTCAACTCGTCGGCCGAGAACAGTCGCGTCCCCTGGGGACCAGCAGTGCGTGGCGGTTTGTTCGATTCCATGACGAGCCCATTGGTTTATCGGTGCGCCACTATAGCCAAAACCAGCTGTGAAACTGGCGTAGTCGGCACATGGATCATCGGCAGGGATACCGGCGGAATGAGGCTCCTTTAATTTCGCATAATGTATATTATGTCAACCAAGCAAGACACGGCGTCACCGGGTCTGGCATGTCAGCCCTGAGGGCTTCCGCGAGCTGCGCCGCAGCTGCGCTTTGTCGCGCCAAGCGTGCGCGGCCTTCCTCGGCGTCGGCCTGCGTACGGTCTACCACTGGGAGGCCGGTCGTTCCTGCATCCCGTTCAGCACCGTGCGCCTGCTGCGCCTCCTGCGCTTGGGCGACCTCGGCGCGCTGTGCGACGACTGGGCCGGCTGGACGCTCAACCGGCTGGGCCTGCACGATCCCGCCGGGCGCACCTTCCGCCTGGACACCATGCGGGCGTGGTGGATCACCTGCGAGCAAGCCCGGTTCTGGCGTCAGAGCCGCCCCTCCCCGTCCAGCATCGCGCCGTCCGTCAGCGGAAGCCGGGGCAGGTGCACAGCACCTGTTTCGGGTTCCGCGCCCACCTTGCCGCTGGGGAGCCCGCAGGGGGGTGTGGGGGGCGCAGCCCCCTGCGGTGGCGCTCTTGATCTCGAAACGTCCGAAGCCCTGCCGTCCATGCGGCACGCGGCGCCCAGCGAAGCCCTTACCACGTCACCGCCCCCCGGCAAACCGCTGTTGCCGAGGCCACGCCCTCGCCGTGCCGTGGCCAGTGCTGCGCCGCTCCCGTCCCCGCGACTCGCCGCCCCGGCCGCCGCCGAGGCTACCGGGGACGCCGCAGGCGCCGGCCGCCTCGGCGCGGTGCCGGGCGGGCGCCGTCATGGGCGGGGGCGCAGCTCGGCGCCGCAAGGCGCGGGGCTTGTCAGCTCTCTTAAACAAGTGACACGTCACCCCGTCCAGCCCAAGCCCCGCAAGGCGTCCCGCGAGGTGCCCCGTGCTCGCTGAGGCTCTCGTCATCGACCCCAAGAAGGCCCGCGTCGGCCGGCTTCGCGCCTCCGTCCGCGAGGCCGCCCGGCTCCACGAACAGCAAGCCGCCTTCGACTCCGACCGTCTCGGCCGCTCCGCCTACCGCAAGACCTTCATCACCCTCACCTACCGCGACGGCGGCGACTGGCAGCGCCGCCACATCAGCGAGTTCGTGAAGAACCTCCGCCAGTGGATGGCCCGCCGGGGCAGCCGCTGCCTGTATGTGTGGGTGGCCGAGACGCAGAAGCGCGGGGCGCTGCACTATCACGTCCTGCTCTGGGTGCCGCGCCGCCTGCGCCTGCCGCGCCCGGACGCCTGCGGCTGGTGGCCGTACGGCATGAGCAACATCGAGACGGCCCGCAACCCGGTCGGCTACATGGTCAAGTACGCCACCAAGACCACGCCGGCCGACTTGAAGCGCCTCAAGAAGGGCGTGCGCCTGCACGGCAACGGCGGCCACAACCCCGTGAGCCGCGTCGCCCTGCGCCAGAGCATGGCCCCGTGGTGGCTCAAGCAGGCCGACGACGCGCGCCACGTCGAGGCGTGGCTCGCGGAGGAGGAGCGTCGGGAGGCGCTGGCCCGCCGTCAGGTCTTGTGCGATGAAGCGTTCCTTGCCGGCGCACCCCCGCCCCGCTTCGACGAAGACCCCGACGACCCGGCGACGTGGGAAGGGTCGGACGCGTGGTGGGATGCCCGCGCGCAAGAGGAAATTCGCCAACGCGAGGAAGCCGACCTCTGGGCCGCCTACGCCGACGCCTACGCCGCCAAGGGCTGGCCGAAGTATCAGCGCGTGGCCGGCGGCTTCGTCGATCTGGTCACCGGCGAGCTGCTGCCTACCCCGTGGCGTGTCGCCGTCGAGCGTGGCGTGGTCACCATCACCCGCAAGGAGTCCCTGCAATGAACCCGCACCCCTTCATCCTCCGCGCCCCGCCCCGCGCCTGCCCGCCGCCGTTCGACGATCAGCCGGCCGACTGGATGGCCGGGGGAAGCTGCGACCCGGACGCCCGCCGCGCCTACGGGTTCGGGGAGGTGGAGGTGGTCAACGCCGCCACCTCGGCCTATCTGGATACGTTCATCGCCGCCCCACCGGGAACGCCCCGCGAGGCTCTGCGCGCCGCGCTGGTCGGCGCGTTCGTGGACGCACTGGAACACCTGGGCGCGTAGCCCGGACAAGGCGAGGCCCCCGACGGCTGGCGAGCTATCCGGGGGCCTCTGAGTACAACCACAACAGGGGCGTTGCGCCCCGGGAGCATGCTACATGGAAATCGACCACGCGGCAGCCTGCCGCTTCTTCACGCCGGGCGACGCCTGCCGGTTGGCCCTCGCGGCCTACCACGCCGCCGCCGCCGGCCTGCTCCCGCCCGCCGGGGAGCCGTGGGTGATCGACGGCGCGCCCTACGCCTCCCCGGCGGATTTCGTGGACGCCTTCGCCGATGAGCTGGCCGCCCGCCTCGGTCTGCTTGCGCTGGAACGGCTCGGCGACTTCCGCCCGCCCCTCGGTGCCGGCGACGTCTACGTCCTCGCGCATCTCGCCGCACCGGAGAAAATGCGCCAGATAATCGCAGACCGTGAGACGGAATTACGGCAGGACGTGGCCGAATTCGGGGGCGAGAAATTGCACATGTTGCGGGCCGGAGATAATGGGCTGCATAATTCGGAGAAGCATGGAGGTTCGCCGAATGGCGCCGCGTAGTCTTCTATTATGTAAAACAAATAAGGAACGGCGTCGCCGGGTCTGAGTCAGGCATTTGTCCGTCCGGGGCAAATTTCCATGGCCGTCTCAAACTCCACGTGCAACACCTTGCCGATTCTGACATAGGCTGTTGCGATGAGAACGTACAACGAACTGACCCTGGAAGAGCGAGTGGAGATTCAGCGCCGCTTGGAGGCGGGTGACAGCCTGCGTGCCATTGGCCGCTCGCTGGGACGTGCGACGAGCACGATCAGTCGCGAGCGCCGCCGGGCACGTGTCGACCCGGCGAACTACAAGGCGCAGGCGGCGCATCAGCGTAGTCGGGAATGCCGGAGCAAACCGCGCGTGACGCGAAAACTGGACGACCCTGCGCTGTGGGAAACCGTGCAGGCGCTGTTGCGGGCACGCTGGTCGCCGGAGCAGATCGCCGGGATACTGGCGAGGGCCTTTCCTGACGCGGCGAGCTATCGGGTGTCTCACGAAACGATCTACACCGCGGTGTACCTGGTGCCGCGCGGCGAACTGCGCAAGGAGTTGATCGACTGCCTGCGCCAAGGCCGCAGCACGCGCAAGCCACGCACGCGCGGGATGGATCGACGCGGCCAGATACCGAACATGCAGAGCATCCACGTACGTCCACCGGAAGTGGCGGATCGCTTGATTCCCGGACACTGGGAGGGCGACCTGATCAAGGGCGCCGGCAACCGTTCGTCCGTGGGGACACTGGTCGAACGCACCAGCGGCTTCGTGGTGCTGGCCAAGATGAGCAGCGCCAGCGCAGCCGACGTACTGGAGAGTTTTGGCAAGGCGCTGAAGAGCATCCCTGAAGCCTTGCGCAAGACGCTGACATACGACCAGGGTAAGGAGATGAGCTACCACGACGCCCTGACCTTGCGTACCGGCGTGCAGGTGTACTTCGCCGACCCGCACAGCCCCTGGCAGCGCGGCAGCAACGAGAACACCAATGGCCTGCTTCGACAGTACCTGCCCAAGGGCACCGACCTGTCGGTCTACAGCCAGGACGAGCTCAACCAGATCGCCCTCAGCCTCAACACCCGACCGCGAAAGCGTCATCAATTCCGTACCCCGCTGGAGGTCTACAACGACCACCTGAGGCTCGCCGAAGCAAGCGCCGGAACAATTCATTGATCATGTTGCACGTGGACCTTGAAACCGCCCATCCTTATCCGCACCAACGTCCATCCTTTCGGACAGTAACGGTGCATCCCGAAAGGATCCCCATCCTTGGAGGTGTTCGGAATCGTGCTGCTAGCTTGCGGTCACCCCCATTTGTCGAGCTGGCCCAGGGCTTGGCCGGTGTCGCGCCGCTGCGCGAGGCGATCGGTCTGAGCCAACCTGGCGGCGAAGCGCTGGCACTCCTGCTGCCGCTGATGCTGGCCTGTGCCGCGTGGCTGGAAAGCGTGCGCCGTGTCCTGTGCCACCGCTGGCCTTCGCTTGCCGAGAGCTGACCGCCGCGTTGATGCAGGTCAACACGGCACCGCGGCCGTTCCGCTGTGATGATGCCATGGCGCCGGACCGCGAGGAGGAGGCCCCCATGAAGATCCTGCTGCCCGTGGACGGGAGCACCTGCAGCACACGTGCCGCCCGCTACCTGACCAGGCACTGGCCCGCCGACGCCTCCGTGACGCTGCTCAACGTGGACCTTCCCCTGCGCGAGTCGATCGCCGGGAGGCTGGACGCCGACAGCGTGGCGCGCTTCCACCTCGACAACGGCACCGCCGCGCTCAAGCCGGCCCGACGCGTGCTGGCGAAGGCAGGCCATGTGTTCGACGAGCGCATGCTGGTCGGCGATCCGGGAGCCGAGATCGTGCAGCTCGCGCACCGTGGCCGGTACGACCTGGTGGTGATGGGTTCGCACGGCCGCGGCGCACTGAAGAGCCTGTTCCTCGGCTCGGTGGTGCTGAAGGTGTTGTCCGGTTCGAGCGTGCCGGTGCTGGTCGTGCGTTGAGGCGCGCGACGTACCCGGGAATGGTGCCCCGGATGCCTGTCCGCCGGAGCGCGCGGCCTGCGCCTGCCTTGCCTGCCGATCTTCGATGGCCATGGATCATGGCCCGTCACCCCGCCTGCCGGGCAGATCGCCCGCCTGCCCGACCCGGCGATATTGGCCGGCCAGGCGGAGCGCCGCCGCCATCGAGACCGGCCCGATGAAGACTCCCTCGACGCCAAAGGCAAGCACACCGCCCACCACCCCGATGAAGGTCATGGCGAATGGCAGGCGGCTGGATCGGCTTATCAGGAGCGGTTTGATCACGTTGTCGACCATGCTGATGCCGAACAGCCCATAGACGACCATGAATGCGGACCACCCAGGGTTGCCGTGCTGCAGCAACCACACCGCCACCCCGCCCCAGACCAATGGCGGCCCCACCGGAATCACCGAGAGGACGAAGGTGATGGAGCCCAGAAGCAGGGGCTGCGGCACACCGACGATCATGAAACCGACGACGGCAACCGCCGACTGGGCAAGCGCCGCACCGATCACGCCAATCATCACGCCCACCATCGCCTTCTGCGCCGCATCCAGGAGATCCATCGCCCCGGCCCCGCCAAAGCGTCGCGCCAGCAGGCGCGAATCGAGCGCCAACCGTTTGCCATCGCGATAGAAGAAGAACAGCAGCAGCCCGGCGAGCAGCGCCTGCAGCACGCCGTTGCCCAGCGATCGCGCAGCCGCCACGGCGAATCGCCTTGCCGGGTCGACCAGCGACACCAGGCTGGGCGCGCCCGGATGATCGCCGCGCGCGGAAACCATCTCGACTACCCAATTCCCGAGCACCCCAATGGTCGCTGGGACACGACCCATCGAGGGCGCGGAGGCTTGCGCCGACGATGATCGCCAGCCCTCGATGGACTGCAGCAACCAGAGCGAGGCGTCGCGGAGCGACACCACCAATGCCGTGGTCGGGACGATGACGAGCAAGGCGACGAACAGGCAGCTGATCGCGCTGGCGACATTGGGCCGGTCGTGCAGCCGCCTCGACAGCGCGCTGTGGAGCGGCCAGGTGGACATTGCGATGGCCGCCGAATACAGGATGGCTGGCAGGAAAGGCCGCACGACAAACCAGCAGCTCGCCATCACCAGCAGGCCGAGGCCGAGGCGATTCAGCGTTGTGGCCTGCATGGTCGGCGTGTTGCTCATCGATGTTTCCCGTCTGCATGCATCGCCGTCGTCCGGCCAATACAAAGCATCGGCTCGCCGCCAGCGCTTCGTGCCTGTCTGACGGGCCTGCTCTGCTGGCTGGGCATCAGGCTAGTGCCCGCTGCCCGGCTGCGTTTGATCTGGCTCAAGGCCCGGCGGAACGCAGCCCGGGGCGCTGTTGATGTGGATCAACATCCCCCATCGCCGGACCCCGACCATTGGCGGTGCCACCGCCCTTGCCTGACGGGAAGGCCCGGGCGCCTGACGTTCCGTCGGATCGAGGCCGGCGCGGCGCTTCGCATCCAGTGGCGCCTTCGTTCGTCCGGGAGATACACCATGTTCATACCCAGCACGCGCTACCCCCTGAGCCTCAGGGTCATCCATTGGCTGACCGTCGTCGCCGTCGTGGCGGCAGCCATCCTGACCGGCACGGAAGAACACGAGGACAACGGCGGCAGTGCCGTGTCGGGCATCTCGGCCATGCAGTGGCATTACGCGGCTGGCCTGGCCGTGCTGCTGCTGCTGATCCCGCGCATCGTGCTGAGAATCCGCGCGCGGGTGCCGCCGATCATCCCGACGCCCGACAGGTTCACCGCGCTGACCGCACGCCTCGTGCATGTGACGTTGTATGCGTTCCTGCTCGCGGTGCCGCTGCTGGGCTGGTTGCAGCTGGGTTATGCCGGAGAGCCGTTGACGCTGCCGTGGCTGGGTTGGCAGCTCCCCGCGCTGGCCCAGCCAAACCCGCAGGCGAAAGAGCTCACCGAGGAGCTGCATGAAGTCCTGGGCAATGTCCTCTATGGCCTGATCGCGTTGCACGTGGTCGCGGCCCTCTGGCATCACGCCGTGCGGCGGGACAACACGTTGAAAAGGATGCTGTGACGGTCGCCGCCCCCACCGGACGGACGGAAGCGGACGACCTTCCACGGCGCCCGGGCCGAACCGAGGCCGTCCGCATGCCGCCACCGACATCGCCCTCCCCGCCTGCGCCGGTGTTCCGGGCACAGGGCCTGACCAAGGTCTATCGCATGGGCGAGGTGGAAGTGCACGCGTTGCGCGGGGTGGACCTGGAGCTGTTCTCCGGCGAGTTCGTGGTGCTGCTCGGCCCTTCCGGCAGCGGCAAGTCCACCCTGCTCAACATCCTCGGCGGGCTGGATGCGCCCACCGGCGGCGAGGTTTGGTACGTGGACCACCGCCTCACCGGCGCCGACGACCGCGCGCTCACCCGCTTCCGCCGCGAGCACGTGGGCTTCGTGTTCCAGTTCTACAACCTGGGGGATGGCCGAGATTCGTGCGAAAACGCTCACATGGTGCCTAAAGCACTGTTTCCATTGAATTAGCTGGCCTGAGCTAAAATCGGCAAGATCGAAGAATTCCTGCTAATCGCGGCGGCACACCGAAACCGCCCCACTTGCTGTCAGGCCGGTCACCCTGGCTGCTCGGGTATGGCAGGTGGCGCTGACGTGGAGGCAAGCTGCAGCTTGGACAAGACCTCTTCCAGCGTGCCCAGCCGAGCCTGCGTTGATGCGGCTCGACCCTCGGCGTCCTGCCGCGCCACCCTTTCTTGATCGAGCGCCTGTGCGGCGGCTTCCAGGTCGAGGCGCGCGCGTTCGAGCGCCTGGACATCGTGGCTCCATGTCATGCGCAGGCTGGCCAGTTCCGTCACCAAGGGCTTGAGCGTGGCCACCTCGTCTTGCACTGCGCGCACGGCGCTTCGTGCCTGCTGCACTTCCTTGTCCAGGCGCGCGTTGTGTTCCGTCAGGCGCCCGTTGTCGCGATTGAGCTGCAGAAGTTCGTGATTTTTGCCCGTGAGGGCTTCGTTGGCCTGACGCAGTGCCACCTGCAGCTCCTGGATCTGGTGCTCATGTCGGCGCTGTTCCTGCTCCCGTTGTTCCTTCACGGACGTGCGGTAATGCTCCAGCGCCTCGCGGGCATGTGCGTGTTTCTCTTCCAGTGACTGCGCATGCGCTTCGTGCTCGGCTATGCGGGCGGTCAGGCCGCTGACCCGTTCCTCCAGTTGCCGCACTTGCAACGTCGCATCGAGCCGCGCCTGCCGCGTGGCGTCGTGTTGCGCCTGTTCGTCACGCAGCGCCGTCGCCGTGCGTTCCTGGTCGGCACGGATGGACGCCGCCTCCTGCCGCGCCTGGTCCAACTGGGCGGTCAGCTCTTTCCGCTGGGCCTCGAAACGGGCGGCTGCCTCAGTGATCTTGGCGTCAGCCTCCTCCTGGAGCCGTCCCGCCAATCGGCTAACCAGATCGGCCAAAGCGTCGCTGATCGGGAATTTGCCACCCACGCCGGCGGCATCCTCGGCCTCCAGTTCCTTGAGGTAGCGATGGATGGTCGTTTTCGAGCCAGTATTGCCCAACGCCACCCGCACCGCGTCGACCGAAGGGTGTTTTCCCTTGGCCAGCAAGGCGTTACGGGCCTTCTCGATCTCGGTCTTGTACACCCCGCCACGGGCCATCGCTGGGTCTCCTTGGTATTTCGTAACGCATTACATACCATGTTATTACGTAATACTTCAAGTGCGCGAGTGGGTGGGTTACGCGAGAAATCTAACACCGGATAATGGGAAGTTATCCGATGTCAGGGGCGCCTTGGGAATTTGGTGGCCTTCTGGCCGTTATGAATGGGCAAATCCCGTCATAAGCCTGAGGGTCTTTCTTGATCGCAACGGCATCGAGGCGCAGTGCCGCGAGGCGTCGGCGAAGGCGCATTGGTCCGAAGGATTTCGCTGCCCGGAGTGTGGTCACAAGGGGCGCTGCCACCTCACGCGGCGGGGCATGTATCAGTGCAATCGCTGCAAGCGGCAGGTGTCGCTGACCAGCAGCACCCTGTTCGCCCAGACCAGCCCCCCCCCCTTGTCGTCATCAAGGTAAGCAGCAAGAAGACGCCCTGGGTTGTGGCGCGCGATGCATGGACCACGAGACGAGGTTACGGGAGTAGCCGACGCACTCGCAAAATGTTGTGACCGGAGGGGCTGGCCATGTCAGCCTGCGCCGCCTCGTCTCGTAGTCCTTGGCTGACACGCCAAACACCGATGCCGGTGTCAAGCCACTTTTCCCTGCCGGCTTGCTTGATGGCATCGATAGCAAGAACGTGCTTATTGTTGACAGCATTTAGTCTGATGGATCATGGTTCATCAGCATTAGGTAGGCGGGCAATGAGGATCGTTTCCCGCTGAGGCGGGATTATTCGAACTTGCTGGAGGCGTGTTGTTTCGCCAAGAAGCGGTCGACGACCGGAAGGCGTCGATGCTGGGCGTTGTACGGCGCCATCAAGCGGCTGGGAAGTAGTAGTCGAGGGAATCACCATGAATGCTAGCCGATCAAAGGGATCGCTTATGCTGATCGCCATGCTATCACTTGCCTTGCTCACCATAGCTGTGGCTATCCCAGTGCGCCAAGTACTTAAGCGTGGTTACCAGTCGATCTCCAATCATCTTTACTGCTGCGACTATCGATTTCTCTTTGAACATGTGATTGGCGATCACTTCATCTGAGTCGATCGGTACTTTGCATGTGAAGCGACCTCGCGTTTCCGAATCGACCCAAGTAGAGGCGTTTGATGATGCCATACCGGTGTGCTTGCCTCTACAAGAGGCAGTATATGCACCGATAAGATGAGCCCAAAAAGCGCTACGTACTAGGCTCGAAGGAGCCCTCGGTATTCACATATGTAAGGCACCGCGGGCACGGATTGCAGGTTGTACCGCTTTCATACTCAAGGAAGGATGGCAGTAGCATGAGCGACGCTCCAAAACTTTTCCTCCGTCAAAACATACAAGTAGAACCGCTTGTAGATCGCTGGTACGCGTGGCCTCATCTCATACCGCCAGCGACGTTTGCGCGCAATGTCAGTCAGCGCCATCTGAAAATCATGGACTCGTATATAAGGGCGCCAGCGGTACATGCCGAAGCGGCGCGCGATCCGAAAATGAACGGCGGTCCTTTCATCGACTACGGTGGCCAGCGCGTCGATGAGATAAAAGCCCTAAGAGATCAAACGTCGAGCGAACGCCACGATCTGCTCGAACTCGCAACCGCCCTGTCGGAACTCGACGATATGCTGCGGGAACACGCAAGAGGCATGAGTCTGCATCCGCTCTATGCGAAAGTCCCAGACGCCCTGAAAGGTATGGTGGAACTCGCCTACGACCTGAATAATCAGCCGTCATTTCGCCTGATCGAACCGTTGCTTTATGCGAGCAAATACTACGACCCGTCCTTGCAGAGCCTCATGTTGCAGACGATCGACGATGACGAGCGGCCATTTATTTTGAGTACGCCCCGCCTCGACGACCCGGGCGTGCTGCACCTGAAACTGTCTTTCGATGATCCAGCCGTGGATTATCTGTTCAAGCTCAAATCGACGCCCCGGCTATACCATGAAATCAAAGCAACGCTTGGTTTGAGCGACAAGCAAGCCGAGCTGATGCGACGCTTTCTGACGGAAACGCCACCCCCACCATACCAACCCTACCAGGGCAGTGGAATTCGGTGGCGCTATTTTGGCCATGCCTGCATCCTGATCGAATCGCAAGGCATAAGTATCCTGGTCGATCCGGTTCTCAGTTACACGTCGAACGGATCCGTTGCCCGCTACACCTATCTCGATCTTCCCGACGTCATTGATTACGTGCTGATTACGCATAATCACCAGGACCACGTACTCTTTGAAACCATGCTTCAACTGCGTCATAAGATCAAAAACATCATCGTTCCACGCAGCGGGAACGGAAGCTTGCAAGATCCATCATTGAAACTCATCCTCAAGCAGTGCGGATTTGATCGCATCACCGACCTGGGTGAGTTTGAAAAGCTGAATGAAAAGGGTATCCAAATCACCGGGCTACCGTTCTTCGGCGAACACGCCGATCTGGATATCCCTACTAAGTTGGCCTGGCACGTAACCATTGAAGATAGGTCGCTGCTTTTTGTCGCCGACTCGTGCAACATCGAGCCTCGCCTGTACGGGCGCATCCATCAACTGATCGGCGACGTCGAAGTCCTGTTTATCGGCATGGAATGTGACGGTGCCCCGTTATCCTGGTTGTACGGAACACTGCTGACGAAACATATCGATAGGGTCATGGACGAGTCGCGACGCTTATCCGGCTCGAACTGCGACCAGGGCATGCGCATGATCGACTGCCTCCAATGCAAGGAGGTATACGTGTATGCGATGGGCCAAGAGCCATGGTTGAATTACATCATGAGCATCAAATACACCGAAGAGTCGCAACCGATCATCCAGTCCAACCTGCTCATCAAGAAATGCGCCGAACAAGGCATTGTCGCCGAGCGGCTTTACGGCGAGAAAGAGACGCTCATAGAGGAGGAGCCTGTAACCTGATGTGACAGCGGTCGAACGGTTTTGAGATCCTTTGCACAAAGGTTCCGTTCGAAGTCATTAAAAAAATCTTGCACGGATTTGCTAAATGACGATAAGCACGTACACCGTCAACCTTCTCTTTCCCATTGTGCTGGCCATCCACAATGCGGATGAGTTTCTTCGCTACGATCGCTTCGTCCAAGTTTACCATTCACGCGTCGCGCCACGCTTTGTAACGAGAAGATCGATTGGCTACGCAGCGCTGCTCATCACTATTGCCGCAGCCGTCCTAAGCACCATTACCTGGCTCCATCAAACCGCAAGCCTCATGCAGATGTCGGCCATCGCCATGTTCGCCCTGATGCTGAACGCCGTCGGACACGTGATCGTGTCGCTCAGGCGCCGCAGCTTTACCCCGGGAACATTTACCGCCATAACCCTGGTGATGCCGTACTCGCTGGTGATGATGTTTCTCCTGCGCACCGATCTCGGCATGGGCTGGATAACCATGGCGAAGCTGGCGGCAGTCGGCCTATTGGTGGCCCCGGTGGCGGTCGTCACATTCATAGCTTTAGGTTACCTCGTGTCCTGTGCCGTCAACATTCAAGCCCCACGCTGACCACAACATCGTTCGCGATTCGGCGCCAAGGTAATCGCGCCTCATGTCGATACGGTGCACGCGTGACACAGTGTCGCGAAGTGACTGACCAAACCAAGCCGCAACGAGTCAAAAGGCTTCTTCCAAACACTGGACTACGTAGTCGAGGACATCATGGGTAGGGAAACCGATATCGCCATCATCGGCATGGCAGGGCGTTATCCGAAGTCGGAGTCGCCAGAACAATTGTGGCGGCATATGGTCGAGGGCACCGACCTTGCAGAGAGTACCGCGCACGGGGACGAGCGGATCGGCAGGTATTACGCCATCGACGGCATTGACTTGTTCGATCACGCATTTTTCGGCTTTACGCCTTACGAGGCGCAAATCATGGACCCGCAGCACCGGGTGTTGCTTACCTGTGCGTACAAGGCCATGGAGCGGTCCGGTTACGAGAACATCCCGCAGGGCATTCGCGTCGGCGTCTTCGCCTCGTCGAGCATCAGCACCTATCTGATCAACAACATCATCAATAGCAGCGTCTTCGATCCTTCGGACCTCAACTACGCAGTGCTCCTGGGCAACGACAAGGACACGGTAGCTACGAGGATCTCTTACAAATTGAATCTCACCGGCCCCGCGATCACCGTTCAATGCGCGTGTTCCAGTTCGTTGGTCGCCACTCATATGGCATGCCAAAGTCTGCTGCTCGGAGACTCGGACATGTGCATTGTCGGCGCGTCCTCCATCACGACGCCGCAAGATCGGGGTTATGTCTACAAGGAGGGCGGCATCCTGTCCCGCGACGGATACTGCCGGCCCTTCGACCGTGATGCCAGCGGCACCGTCAAAGGAAACGGCTGTTCAGTGCTGCTGCTCCGTCGACTGGCTGACGCCGAGCGCGACGGCGACACCATCCACGCGGTCATCCGTAGCACCGCCGTAAACAACGATGGCTCGGTCAAAATTGGCTACACGGCGCCCAGCGTCACCGGTCAACAGCAGGTCATCGCCGAGGCACTCGGATTTGCTGGCGCCACGGTCAACGACGTCGACTACATCGAAACGCATGGCACCGGCACGGAACTCGGCGACCAGATCGAGCTTACGGCACTCGCTTCGGCGTTCAGAAAGCCACGCCAGCCGATCCCCCTCGGAAGCCTCAAGGCGAACATCGGGCACCTGGACGTTGCAGCGGGGATTACCTCGATCATCAAGTGCGTGCACGCCATGCAAGCAGGCATCGTGCCTGCCATTGCCCATCTGCGCACGCCGACCCGTTCGGTAGCCGAAGCCAGCGAATACTTCGAATTTCCTCAACATAACGTACGGCGCGAACTGAAGATGGCCTGCGTCAGCTCGTTTGGCATCGGTGGCACGAATGCGCACGCGGTAGTCGGGCGTTACGATGCGGAGTCACTCCCGCGCCGCGAAATACTCAGTCTGTCGGTATACCTTCTGCCGTTGTCGGTCAACAAGAAGGACGATTTTCCCAGCTACCTGCACAGCGTCGAGCAGGCGCTGCGGAACGGGGTGACGCTGCTTGATCTCGCGGCGTCGCTTGCCACGCGGCGGAAGCGGCGATCGATTACGCGATGCCTCGTCCTTTCAACCGTTGATGATCTTTCGTCCGCGTTCGAAGCGGCCTCGAGCAGCGCGGAGCGCACCGACCTGCACATTCCGCGTTTCGGCCAGCACGCGCTGGAAGCGATAGTCGACCAGTTGCCGTGCCTCGCGGAAGCCTGCACCCCGTCCGACCGCAGCCCCGCCGGCTATCGATCGCTCTACGTGCGACTGCTGGCCAGGCTTGGCGTGCTTGGCGTCAAGCAAATAGCCGAGCAAAATGCATTTACCACACCGGCCACCGCCGACCTTTGCCCGGCCGACGTCCAGCGCCTGACGTCCGAAATCTTTGCCGACGATGTCACATTGGAGACACCCGCGGTTCCGCTCGCTCGTCTGTTCCAGTTTCTGGGGGCGGCGCATGCGGTCTCCGAACTCTCCATCGGCAGTCTCTACGAGAAGACTCACTGGATACCGACCGCGCTTCCGGCCTATCCGCTGTCGCCTGTACGCCACTGGATCGAGCCTGGCGCCTCGGACGCCACCGCGCGCCTTGCCAAACCGATCGCCGTGCCACGAGCCGCCCACGACGACGACATCCTGAATGAGATCCTGGCGATCTGGCGCGAACTGATCGGGGACGACACAGTCGCCTCGGACACCACGCTGTGGGATGCAGGCGCCGACTCGCTGATCGTCGTGGAAATCATCTCTCGCATCAACCAAGCCTTTAGGTCGAACATCACACTGAGCGCCGCTCTCTCCGGCAAAACGCCGTTGGACCTCACGGCGATGGTGCTCGGACGTGAGTTTCGCAGTTCATCACCATGGCTCACCAGCGTCCGCTCGCGGTCCGCTCACGCGAAACACATCTTCCTGCTGCACCCGGCCGGCGGCAGCACGTTCTGCTATCGATCGCTGAACCGCTACATGACCGACGACCTGAATCTCTGGTCGATCGACCTGCCGGAAGGCTATCAAGGCTATGGCTCTCTGCATTCGCTCGCCACGCGATACGCCAAGGCGATACGCGCCCAGAAAGCCAACGGTCCGTACCTTCTCGGCGGATATTCCTTCGGTGGCAACCTCGCTCACGAAATCGCTCGTGTGCTGGAAAACGATGGCTGTGAGGTCGAAACCATATTCATGTTCGACCCGCATCCGCCCGAGGCCTACAACACGTACGACGGATCGGAACTGGACTACATCGGCGCGTTTCCAACCATGGTGGCGAGCTACTTCAAACCGGAAAAAACTGAAATCGCCACGCAGGAGAGCGTCGGGATTCGCAACTTCTCCGATGCGCTCGGCGTTGCCCGGAGACTCGATCTGCTCAGGAACGGCATCAGCGACGAGGACGCCAGCGAATTCTTCCAGAAGTGGAAATTTTCCCACCATCTTCTCAAGACACATAAGCCGGCGGGGCCGGTTGCCGCCAACTTGGTTGTCTTCATCGCCCGCGAAGACGAACCCGTGCTTTTGCTCGAGAAGCTCAAGATCAACAAGGTGCACAAGACGCGATGGGCAGCCTATTCCACCGGCTCGATGACTCCCATCGACGTCGATGGCGATCACTTCACGATGTTCAGCATGTCGCGCCACGTGAAACAGCTCGCTGGCCATTTCCAGGCCGCGGTGAAGGTCCAAGGATGTGCCACCGCTGTCGGCTAAACGCAGTCGATCCGGTCCTTTCAAAAGAAATCAAGGAGACATCATCATGAGTCAGGTACTGTCCGGCCGAAAGATCGCCGACGAGATCAACCAGGAAGTCGCCGAACGGGTTACGGCGCTGCGCCAGCAATATGGCGTCGTACCGCGTCTCGCCCTGCTGACCGTCGGCCAGGGCGATTCGCTCAAGCAAAGCGAGTTCATCCTGCACGAAGCAGCCGCGCGCAACATCGGCATTGAAGTTCGTTCGACCGTGCTGCCCGACGACGCCACGGAAGAGGACCTCATCGCGGCGGTGCACAACGAGAACCAGGACCCCGATACGCACGGAATCCTCGTCCTGTTGCCGTTGCCTGAACACATCGACCAGGAAAAGGTTTTCGGCGAAATCGTCCCGAGCAAGGAACTCGAGGGCGCGCTCGATGAGGACGACGATGAACCCTTTGACTTCGACGATATTGATACCGTCAACGGCAAGCAGGGAACTACCATTACCGCCGTCAGAACGCTCCTGGAGTCGATCGACTACGACATCCCGCGCAGTCGTAACGTGTTTGTCACCGAGGATCACATCCGCGATAACCCCCTGGTGGGACGGCTGCTTCGCATGTCCGAGAGGGTGAACGTCCCCGTCGCCATCGCGAGCACCGCCGAACCCAACGTGCGGGAGATCACGCGAAACGCCGACTTAGTGCTTGTATCGGTCTCCTCGCCGGAGATCATCGACGATACATACCTCAAGAAGGGGGCGGTGGTCATCGACTTTCTTCCCGTCATGGTCGGCGAGAAGTATTCCAGGAAGAAAGGCCGGACGGTGCCCGTCCTGAAGGGCGGCGTCAACGTCGAGGCGGCGCTCCGAAAGGCTAGTCACATCGCTCCCGCGCTCGGCAGCACCGGGCCGATCATGATCGCGATGATGATGAAAAACCTCGTCCTGAACGCCTGCGAATCGCTTGGCGTGGAGCCGGGCAGCCTTCCCATGCCCGAGATTGCCTGAGGCGGGCGAGCCGCGAAGCGCTTCCACACTGGCCTCCATGGACGAGGATGTACGCATGCAAGATCTAGTTCCATTGCGCAAGACGCAACGAAACCTGGCGCGCCACCAGCAATACCATCCCGGCGATACTGCCTTTAATCTGACCTTCCTCACTAGGATCTCCGGTCCGCTCGATGTGGAGCGGCTGGTGCGCACCCTGCAGTCGGTGTCATCCGAAACCGAAACGTTCAAGGTCGACTTTCCCGAGATCGGGGGCACCTCGTTTCAACGCGCGGAGCCGACGCGCCAACCTGGTGTGGCGCTGTTTCGACGGCCGGACGACGTCGCTGAAGACGAGTTCGTCCGCCGCATTTACGCGTACGCCTGGAAACTGCAAAACACGGCGCCGAAGAAGCAGTGGCCGCTGCATGACATCAGCCTTCACGTCGCGGCGCCCGGGCATGCCTACATCGTTACGTCCGTACCCCACCTGATCGCCGATGGTTACGGCTACTCGGCGTGGCTCAACCGGGTCAGTGCGCGCTACAACATCGGCGATCAGGACGGGCAGCCCGATATCTCGTCTGACGTCCCGCCGGCGACGACCAAGACCAACGGCAGGGCCGACGACGAAGCGCGTTCGCTGGCCTTCTATACCCAAGAAATCGGCCATCTCGATTCGCTGGAGATGCCGAGTATCGTCCAGATCCGCAACGATGCCGGCGGCATTTGCGGACGCACCTTGGCCTGCGAGCTTCCACGCGATTCTATCGATGCGATGTTGCACGAACGGAAAATATCCGCCGGCCAGTTTTTCTTCGCCGCCTACGTATGCCTGCTCAAACGACTGGTGCCCGATGACCCCATCGTCGTGGGGTATGCGGTGCCCGGAAGAAACGCGGAGAACATGCACGACATCGGCTGCTTTATCAATACGGTGCCGGCGGTTCTCGATATCGACGCAACGATGAGTTTCAACGACGTCGTCGGCATGATCGGCAAGAAGCTATTTCGCCTGCACCGCTACCAGCATTACGACCCAGACATGTTTCCGTCCATGTCGCCACGGATGACGTCGCTGTTCACCTTTTATGCCGACGAGTTTAACTATGCCCTAGATGGCTGCTCGTGCGAATCTATCCCCGTCGAGCGCATCCATCTTCCCGCTGAAATTCGCCTCACGGTCGAGGCGCGCGCCGCATGCTACCGGCCGGTGTTCGACCTGGGGGCTTATTTCGACGACATCGACGTCATCGCCGAATTCCACCGACTACTGCGAGGCATCCTGGAGCATTCGGAGCAACCGATCTCCACGCTTACGCTGAGTGAATCGGTCGCCCACGGAACGGCGCCAGAAGCTGGCGAGTCGCCCACGATTCCGCAGGCGTTCGCAGCGACCGTTTTCGCGCGCGCGCACCAGCCGGCTCTGCGACAAGGACTCCGCTCGGCAAGCTACGCAGAGCTTGATGAGCTTTCTAACCGGCTGGCGGCCCAACTGCAAACGCAGGCCGCCTCGTATCGGACCGTCGCGCTGTCCGCCGATAGCAGCATCGAGGCGGTAGCGACTATCCTGGCCATCCTCAAGGTCGGCAAAGCCTACGTCCCGCTGGATCCCAAGCTGCCGGCGGCACGAGTACGCCAGATTCTCGACGATCTCGACGCGCCGTTTTTGGTATCCCAGTCGCCCCCGCGTGAAAGTGATCCGGGCATGTTGTTCGATGCGCTGATCGAAGCTGCCCGCAGCGCTTCCCTGAGCGCCCCGGTTCATGCCGCTTCGGATGTCGACGCCGTGGCATACATCATCTATACGTCGGGCTCGACCGGTGTACCCAAGGGTGTACCCATTTCCCACCGGAATTTGCTCAGCCTGATGCGCGCCTGCCATCAGCAATTCCGCTTTTCCCACGATGACGTCTGGACGCTGTTCCATTCGTTGAGCTTCGATTACTCCATCTGGGAGATCTTCGGCTGCCTCTTGCACGGCGGCAAGCTAGTCATTCCGCATAGTGAGGCCAAACAAGATCCGGAGCAGCTGTACGCCTTGCTGCAACAGGAGAAGGTTACTGTGCTATGCCATACGCCAAGCGTGTTCAAAAACCTCATCCGCGAAGATGCACGTCACGGCGGCGACACCATGCTCCGTCCGCGTTACGTTTTTCTCGGCGGTGAAGCCCTGCATTTTTCCTCGCTGAAGGATTGGCTCGGGAACCATCCGCTGGACCGGTGCCAAGTCGTCAATCTCTACGGACCGACGGAAGCCACGGTGCTTGCGACCCAGCACGTGGTGCGCGAGCAGGATCTCGCCGTGAACCGTAGCCTGATAGGGACTCCGATCGCGGGATCCACCATCCATGTGCTCACTCGGGACGGCGCGGTGGCTGTGCGCGGCGTGCCCGGCGAGATCATGATCACCGGGCCCGGCGTGGCGCGCGGCTACCATAAGTGCGACGAAGCGACGCGGCAGAAGTTTTCCAGTCAGGGCGCGCTGTCTGCCTTCCGTACTGGGGATCTCGGGCGCATGCGCGCCGATGGCATCGTCGAGTATTTGGGACGCCTAGACAGACAAGTCAAGGTGCGCGGTTTCCGCCTGGAACTGGCCGAGATCGAGGCCGCCCTTGGCAAGGTGGGCATGACCGATTCGGCCGTGGACCTGGTGGCATTCGATGATGCGGAAGATGGCCGGCTGGTCGCCTACGTGGTGCCGGGCTCGGCACCGTTTGACGAACAGCAAGTGCGCAGTGGTCTCCGGGAACGTCTGCCCGCCTATATGATGCCGGCGATCTTCGTGCCGACACAGCGCATCCCCGTCACCATGAGCGGCAAGGTCGATTTTGCCGAACTCGCCAAGCAGGTGCACACCGTCTCGCACGACCAGAAAGGCGACACGGCGACGGAAAAATGGCTTGCCAGTCTAGTCGCCGCCACGCTCAGGCACGACCATTTCGAGGTGACGGACAATCTGTTCGATATCGGCCTGTCCTCGCTCGACATCGTGGCGCTGGTCAGTGACATTCTGGCCAAGCACCAGACCTTGTCGCTGAAGGTCCTGGACGTGTTCGAGTACCCGTCGGTGCGCGCGCTGGGCTATTTCCTCGACCGTTCGCTGAAATCGACCGGTGACTCGGCACCGGATACCGGGCGCGCCCACGTACGGCAGGCCATGCTGGCGGCACAACGATCGGTGGCCCGTGTCCACGACTGATGGCCAGCTGGCGAGCACGGCGCCGGACGCAGACCGGCGCCGGCTCGCCACCTCTTGCGCGGTCATCTTTCTGGCCTCAGCGAGTTTGTTCATCTACATTCCGGGACTCGCGCCGCTATTGCTGCACGATGCGTCGGGACAACTGCTTGCGCCCTCTGCATCGACGCAACTGCGCCAGCAACTTTACGCCCTGGCCATAAGCGTGCCTCAGGTATGTTCTGCGGTGGGGGCGCCGGTTCTCGGCGCCCTCTCGGATCATTGGGGCCGAAAGCGCTCATTGATGCTGGCGATCACCGGCGTGATGCTGGGCATGCTGGTTTGCGCAGTTTCGATCCTCTCGCACCACATGGTGCTGTTCATCGCCGGCCTTGCCGCCATCGGGCTAATGGACGGAAGCGGGGTTATCGTGCAGGCGGGGCTGGTCGAAGGACGTACCGCCGAGGCTCAAGCCGTCGATATCGGCAAGCTGACCACATGGAGCATCCTGGGCGTCATAGGCGGTCCATTGGTGGGAGGGCTATTTTCGGACAATCGCGTCCTTCCGTTCGCTGGCAGCGTTGTGCCATTTCTGCTCACCGCTGCGCTTTTCGGCACCACGCTGGGCATCATCGGCCTGTTCTACAAGGAGCGACAAACCACCGGCGTAAACACGCCGCGCCGCCGTAGCTGGCTCCGCGATTTGGCGAGGACGGCCATGATCGGGCGGATTCGCGGGTATCTCTTGCAATTCTTCTTGATGGAAGTTGTCCTCGCCTGCTTCTATGAGCGCATACCGCTCCTACTACAGCAGCGCGGGGCCACGGCGTCGACCATTGGTTTCTACGCCGCTTACATCGGCCTGCTGATGGCCTTGGCCTGTGCATTGATCGTGCCCAGGATTCCTGCACGCTGGACGCCGCAACACCCCCTGGCATTGGCATTCGGCCTGTTGATGGCCGCCGGCATCCTGTTGCTCGGCGAGCCGCCGGTGCTTCGAATGTGGGCGGCGGCCGTGCCTTTCGCACTGGGCTCCGCCACGATTTATTGCCTGACCATGGCCAAGATGGCCGAAAGCGTGCAGGCGCACGAGCAGGGAAAAATCGCGGGGCTGGCTACCTTCGTCAGCGGGTTCGCTTTTCTGGTTGCGGGCCTAGTGGTGTCCAGCACCCCAGCGTCTTCAAACGACGCATTCTGCGCATTTGTCGCGACGGTCGCTGCGACCGGCATCGTGATCGTCTCCCGTCACGGGCTATCGATACGCCAGTGACTTGTCGACGCACGCGCGCACCGGCCATCCTCATGAAACGGACATTCCCATGAAACTGACATTTTCTCTTGTACAACCCGAGGATTTGATCTTCAGCAACGCATGGAATAGAGAGTTGGCGGCCCACAATCCAGAGTGCAGCCTCCACTACCTTCGAGCGCTCATCGCATGCGAACCGAACAGGCAACACCATTATCTGCTGGGCCGCGACGAAAACGGGCGCGCGGTGGCCGTCGCGTATTTTTCGGTTCAGACGATCACCTTCGTCTTGGGCCTTAAAGTGAAAGTCCTCATACTCGGTGGATCGATGAGCGCTAACGCGCACTGGGTCGACACCACCGCAGACTCGTATAAAAACATCATGCGCGCCATGTTGCACTTTTGCGCTGAACACCTCAAATACCATGTCGTAGCGCTGAAGCCGTTCGAAGCCAAAAAGGGCGAACTGTTATTACGCAGCAACAGTCAGGACCTTGGCTTTATCAATAGGCCGTCTCAAACTCCACGTGCAACACCTTGCCGATTCTGACATAGGCTGTTGCGATGAGAACGTACAACGAACTGACCCTGGAAGAGCGAGTGGAGATTCAGCGCCGCTTGGAGGCGGGTGACAGCCTGCGTGCCATTGGCCGCTCGCTGGGACGTGCGACGAGCACGATCAGTCGCGAGCGCCGCCGGGCACGTGTCGACCCGGCGAACTACAAGGCGCAGGCGGCGCATCAGCGTAGTCGGGAATGCCGGAGCAAACCGCGCGTGACGCGAAAACTGGACGACCCTGCGCTGTGGGAAACCGTGCAGGCGCTGTTGCGGGCACGCTGGTCGCCGGAGCAGATCGCCGGGATACTGGCGAGGGCCTTTCCTGACGCGGCGAGCTATCGGGTGTCTCACGAAACGATCTACACCGCGGTGTACCTGGTGCCGCGCGGCGAACTGCGCAAGGAGTTGATCGACTGCCTGCGCCAAGGCCGCAGCACGCGCAAGCCACGCACGCGCGGGATGGATCGACGCGGCCAGATACCGAACATGCAGAGCATCCACGTACGTCCACCGGAAGTGGCGGATCGCTTGATTCCCGGACACTGGGAGGGCGACCTGATCAAGGGCGCCGGCAACCGTTCGTCCGTGGGGACACTGGTCGAACGCACCAGCGGCTTCGTGGTGCTGGCCAAGATGAGCAGCGCCAGCGCAGCCGACGTACTGGAGAGTTTTGGCAAGGCGCTGAAGAGCATCCCTGAAGCCTTGCGCAAGACGCTGACATACGACCAGGGTAAGGAGATGAGCTACCACGACGCCCTGACCTTGCGTACCGGCGTGCAGGTGTACTTCGCCGACCCGCACAGCCCCTGGCAGCGCGGCAGCAACGAGAACACCAATGGCCTGCTTCGACAGTACCTGCCCAAGGGCACCGACCTGTCGGTCTACAGCCAGGACGAGCTCAACCAGATCGCCCTCAGCCTCAACACCCGACCGCGAAAGCGTCATCAATTCCGTACCCCGCTGGAGGTCTACAACGACCACCTGAGGCTCGCCGAAGCAAGCGCCGGAACAATTCATTGATCATGTTGCACGTGGACCTTGAAACCGCCATATTTATGCCAGTACCCAGTCCGATATCGACCTTTCAGGCTTCGTGAACTACGAAGACTACACGTCGACACTGGACAAGAAAAAGCGATATTACCTTCGCAAGATAGAGAAAGATGCGCAGATTGCCGGCCTTCGGGTGGAAATTACCGAGGACTTCGGCCGCTACATATCCGATATGTATCCGCTTTACCACGCCGTCGCCGAACGCGCCAGCGAAATCAAGGAGGACGACCCGCTGCCGCCCAAGTACTTCGAGGGCCTCGCAACACTATCGATGCTCAACAGCAAGGCAATTCTGGTGCGCGCCGGCGACGGGCGCATCGTCGGATTCCTGATTCTGATGGAACAGAGCGCGGTTCTCTGGTGTGGTCCCTGCGGCATCGAACACGCTTCGGTGAAATACTTCAACACTTGGTATGTGCTGATCTACGAAGCGATCAAGTATGGCATCCGCTCGCAAAGCAAAACCATCATCCTCGGTACCACCAACTACGTGATGAAGAGGAAGTTTGGAGCGACGCGTCTGGATCTGTGGATATCACTGCGCTTCCGAAACCACACTCTCACTCAGTTGCTGGCTCCCTTCATCCGCTTTTGGATACGCCGAAATGTGTTCGGAGGCGATCAATCCGGGACTCTCGGCGAAAACGCAGCGGGTACGAGCTAGCGAATTCCGGGGCTGCCGCACACCCGAGAAGGGTGTTGCGGTGTTATCGGGTCGAGTGCTCGTCGCCCCGCAGCTGGTCTTTCGCCGAAACAAAAGCATTGGGTACTGGCGCCGACCATCGACCAATATCGAGTCGGTCCGACGACAGGCGTGCGTTCTAAGCGACCGCTTTCACGATCGGCCTATCGGGTCGCCGCATCAGTCCTACCTGATTAGCGACTTCGCTCAGCCATGAAAATTGTCGACAGCACGCAAATGCGGCTCTGGCCAAGGGTTGCAGAGGGTCATGGCTCGCGCCAGTCGCGGCAACATGTCCGCGAGACGAAAACGGCGGTTGAAGCGGTAGGCGGCTTCGGCCAAGTAGCGGCGGGCGTATTTGGCTTGGCGAAGTGCGTGGTAGCAGCCACTGATGGCGCGTTTGACGTTGCCCATCAGCACGTTGACCCAGCGCGCGCCCTTCACCTCGGTGCTGGCGCGGCCACCACCGGTCACCAGCACCGTGTGCGCGTGGTCGCCCTCGGCCAAGCGGCGGAAGCAACCCAGGCCGTCGCTAAACACCTCGGCGCCCGGCGCCAGTCGCCGCGTGCGCCAGTCGTTCATCGACGCATTGTCGAAGCTGCGCACCGGCTCGATGACGGCAAACGTCGGGTGCTCCAGCTCGGCGTCGGTCGAAACGGCCACCACAAAGGCCTGCTTGTTCTCCGAACCGCGCCCCGGCTTGCCGCCGTTGCGCTCGCCACCAAGGTACGCATCGTCGATCTGGACAAACCCGTCCAACTGGCGCGGCGCCTCGCGGTCGGTCATCGCCTGCATGACCTTGTGCTTGAGCTTCCACGCCGTGTCGTAGCTGACGCCGAGATGGCGCTTGAGCTCAAGCGCCGACATGTTGGTCTTGCTGCCTGTCAGCAGGTGCATGGCCAGGAACCACGTCGTCAACGGCAGGTGGCTGGCACCGAACAGCGTGCCGCTGGTCAGCGTTGTCTGGTGGCGGCAGGCGCGGCACTGGTAGTACACCCGCCCATCGCGACGGAAGCGCGAGCGCGGCCGCTTGTCGCAATGGGGGCACCGGAAACCGTGCGGCCAGCGGGCGCGATACAGCGCTCGATAGCACTTGGCCTCGGTACCGTAGCGTTGGATGAACTGCGCCATCGACAATCCCGCCTGGAACTGCACTTGGTTCATCGCCATGATCGTTCTCCCGCTTCGAACATGGCACCGAGGTTGCGCTCGCCGCGTCTCAAATCACGCGACGAACAGCTGAGCAAAGTCGCTAATCAGGCAGTCCTATGGAAGATTTGTCTCCCGCCGGTGATCGGAGTTTGGCTTGAATATCTTTGCGCGCATCTTGAATCGCCCGGTAGGGGCCTCGCTCCTTGGCATAGGGCTGATCCTCGCGGGCCTGTGCGCCTATTGGCTGCTGGGTGTAGCTGCGCTGCCATCGCTGAATTTCCCAGGCGTGGCAGTATTCGCTCAGATGCCCGGCGCTAGCGCGAGAACCATGGCCACCACGATTGTGGCGCCGCTCGAACGCCAATTAGGCCGCATTCCCGGCGTTACCGAGACCTGATTAGCGACTTCGCTCAGCCATGAAAATTGTCGACAGCACGCAAATGCGGCTCTGGCCAAGGGTTGCAGAGGGTCATGGCTCGCGCCAGTCGCGGCAACATGTCCGCGAGACGAAAACGGCGGTTGAAGCGGTAGGCGGCTTCGGCCAAGTAGCGGCGGGCGTATTTGGCTTGGCGAAGTGCGTGGTAGCAGCCACTGATGGCGCGTTTGACGTTGCCCATCAGCACGTTGACCCAGCGCGCGCCCTTCACCTCGGTGCTGGCGCGGCCACCACCGGTCACCAGCACCGTGTGCGCGTGGTCGCCCTCGGCCAAGCGGCGGAAGCAACCCAGGCCGTCGCTAAACACCTCGGCGCCCGGCGCCAGTCGCCGCGTGCGCCAGTCGTTCATCGACGCATTGTCGAAGCTGCGCACCGGCTCGATGACGGCAAACGTCGGGTGCTCCAGCTCGGCGTCGGTCGAAACGGCCACCACAAAGGCCTGCTTGTTCTCCGAACCGCGCCCCGGCTTGCCGCCGTTGCGCTCGCCACCAAGGTACGCATCGTCGATCTGGACAAACCCGTCCAACTGGCGCGGCGCCTCGCGGTCGGTCATCGCCTGCATGACCTTGTGCTTGAGCTTCCACGCCGTGTCGTAGCTGACGCCGAGATGGCGCTTGAGCTCAAGCGCCGACATGTTGGTCTTGCTGCCTGTCAGCAGGTGCATGGCCAGGAACCACGTCGTCAACGGCAGGTGGCTGGCACCGAACAGCGTGCCGCTGGTCAGCGTTGTCTGGTGGCGGCAGGCGCGGCACTGGTAGTACACCCGCCCATCGCGACGGAAGCGCGAGCGCGGCCGCTTGTCGCAATGGGGGCACCGGAAACCGTGCGGCCAGCGGGCGCGATACAGCGCTCGATAGCACTTGGCCTCGGTACCGTAGCGTTGGATGAACTGCGCCATCGACAATCCCGCCTGGAACTGCACTTGGTTCATCGCCATGATCGTTCTCCCGCTTCGAACATGGCACCGAGGTTGCGCTCGCCGCGTCTCAAATCACGCGACGAACAGCTGAGCAAAGTCGCTAATCAGGTACCGAGATGACCTCCGACACCACGGGCGGCGGCACTCAGATACAACTACTATTCGACTACGATAAAAATGCGGATAAAGCGGCAATCGACGTGCAGGCGGCTATCGACGCAGCGACAAAAGATCTCCCGGCCGACATGCCATCGCCGCCGCAATTCTACAAATATGATACGTCGCAAATTCCTATTCTGTTGGTCGCCTTGACCTCGAGCAGTCTTCCGCCTGCACGGTTGTACGACCTCACAAATAACTTTTTGCAGCCGGCTGTCGCACAGATTCCTGGCGTGGCTCAAGTTCAGGTATTTGGCGGATCGCCGCATGCCATCCGCATTGCGCTGAATATCGGCGCGCTTGCGCAAATTGGGCTGGACGCCAACGATGTGGCCAATGCGCTGGCCGCTGCTAATGTCCGCTCGCCACAAGGGACGCTGAGCAATGGCATCACCCAAATGACGGTGGTGGCCAACGATGCCCTACAAACGCCACAGGAGTTTGCGTCGCTGGTAATTGCGACTCGCCATGGTGTTCCGGTTCGATTGTCGGATGTGGCCACCGTGACAAGCGGCCAGGAGGACGAGTATCAAGCAGGCTGGTTCAATGGTCGGCGAGCGGTCGTCATGCAGATCACCAAACGAGCGGATGCAAATTCAATAACGGTGGTTCGAGCCATTCGCAAAACATTGCCAAAGCTGGGCTACCTTTTGCCGGCTGACGTCGAGATGACACCGATTTTCGATCTTACCGGTTCCACAAAATCAGCAATTCGGGAAGTGGAAGTAGCGTTGCTGACGAGTATCGCTATGGTTGCCTTGGTCATGCTTGTTTTCTTCCGCCAGATGAGGCCAGCCTTGATTGCGATATTTAGCGTTCCGCTGGCGATCGCCGGTGCGTTTGTTTTGATGTGGTTTCTTGGTTTTACCCTCAACACCCTGTCGCTAATCGCCTTGGTCCTATGCATTGGCTTTGTGGTCGACGACGCAATTGTTGTCATCGATAATATCGTTCGACATATCGAGCTAGGTCGTACGGCGCCGGAAGCGGCATTGCGGGGCACCCGCGAGATTGGCTTTACCATCTTGTCTATAACGTTGTCACTCGTCGCGATGTTCGCTCCTCTGGTATTCGGCAACAACATTCTCGTCATGTTGATGAGAGAATTCTCGCTCACGCTGATCGCCACGATCGTGATTTCCGCAGTCGTATCGCTAACGCTGACTCCCGCACTGTGTGGGCGCTATTTGCTCGATCGGCCTCGGGATAGCCATCGGCAGAGTCGTTTGTTGCAGCGGCTTGACGGTTTCGACCATCTGCTCCTTGACGCGTACAAGCGCTTGCTTGATTGGGCCATGGGGCATCGAAGGCTGCTGCGCTGGCAATCTCCGTTGCTGCTAGTCGTGTCGGGCCTCCTGGCACTCGCGGTCATCGAAACCGCCGGCGGTGGACTTATGCCCCAGGAGGATACCGGGATGCTGCAGGTGCAGATCGTTGCGGATGCGAACATATCGCCGATCCTGCTGGCGTCGCAGACGCAAGCCGTTGTTACCGCGATAATGAGCGACCCGGCGGTAGTCGACATCACGAGTGTTTTGGGCAGCAGCAGCAATAACGGCGCGGTGGGCAATCAGGCATCTTTGTTTGTCGACTTGAAGCCTCGCGGTCATAGGGGCGGAGAACGCGATATTTCGCTTCAACGAGTGATCGCGAGGCTCAGCGACGCTTGCAAGCGGTTCCGCGGACTCAAGATACGGATGACCGCCATGCAGTTTATTGATAGTGGCTCTAACGGCGCCGGCGGACAGTATTCGTTTGATCTGGTCAGCAACGACGGTTCTTCACTGCAGATGCCGACGTTGCGCTTAGCTAAGATCATGCGCAAACTGCAACAGTTCCAAGACGTTTCGACCAGCTATGACGTCATCGGTAAGCAACAGCGCCTGATCGTCGACCGCCATGCAGCTTCCCGGCTCAATGTCGGTATGGGGCAGATTGACTCAGTGCTCTACAACGCTTTCGGGCAGAACCAAGTTTCGGTAATTTACACGGATATCAGCCAGCATCATGTGGTCTTGACTGCCGCTGATGCGCAGGCGGCAAGTCCGGATGCGATGCTTGACGTCTACGTCCGCAACGCCAAGAGCAAGATGATCCGCATGTCATCGCTAGCGCACGTCGAACCGAGAATTTCGCCTACCGATATTCAACACTACAACCAGGTCGAATCGTCATCCATCAATTACAACCTCAGTCCGGGCGTCACGGAGGCTTCCGGTCTAAAAATGATAGAAAAAGCGATATTCATGGCGCATCTACCACAAGGCATTCAAAAGCGTTACACCGGGACGAACTTGAAGCTGATGCAGACTATCCAAAACGCACTGGTTGCCTTGGTGACGGTGGTGCTAGCGATGTATATCGTACTCGGCATTCTCTACGAAAGCCTCGTTCATCCGCTGACTATCCTGTCCACGCTTCCCGCTGCTGGCATGGGCGCATTTCTAGCGATGCTGATCACGCATACGCAGCTTACCGCTATGTCGGTAATAGCCGTACTCATGTTGATTGGGATTGTGAAGAAGAACGCCATATTGATGGTCGATTTCGCCCTCGTGGAAGAAAGGGAGCATGGGGCTACTCCGGTTGAAGCTATTCGCAGGGCGGCGTTGACCCGGTTCAGGCCGATCATGATGACCACGATCGTCTCCATTGCTGCAGCGCTGCCGCTTGCCATCGGCTTCGGTATGGGGGCAGAAACCCGCCAACCACTTGGCATTGCCATAGTCGGTGGCTTGGTGGCATCCCAATTGTTGACCCTGCTCAGTACACCAGCGATGTATTTGTGGCTTTATGATCGTCGCAAGCGAAAAGAACGACGTAAGCAACGTAGGGTTCAAGCGTGCACCCTATCCGAACCGGGCCTACCATAGGCATGCTCGCCGTCCCGGTGACCCTGTGGATCGACGTGGGTGGAGTTACTAGGATCTAAGGATCGTCTGATCATCCCGCTTTTTTGACCGCACTAGTTAATTGTGCCCGCTCTCGCTTCACGATCACCGTTAGATATTGGCCCCGTCATGAGGCGGTTTCTCCGCCATTTTTGCCGCATGATGCAGCGGCGATGCATGTCTGTCGAGAATGCACAGGTTAAAATCTTCGCTTACAACTGGGCGCCCAGTTCTGTTATGGTTGATCTTCGCTCGTATCTCGACGCCGCAACTCGCGCCAACACGCAGCGCAGCTACGCTTCAGCCATCCGTCACTTCGAGGTGGAATGGGGTGGCCACCTGCCTGCGACAGCCGACAGCACCGCGCGCTATCTCGCCGACCATGCCGATCGGCTTTCCATTAACACGCTCCGGCAGCGCCTGGCAGCCTTGGCAAACTGGCACATCGAGCAGGGATTTGCCGATCCAACACGCACTGCGCTGGTGCGAAAGGTGCTCAAGGGCATCAAGGCATTGCACCCGTCGGTCGAGAAACAGGCCGTTCCACTGCAGCTGACTGCGCTGGGTGCGGTGGCCGATTGGCTCGACAGCGCAGCCATCCTGGCAGAGCAGAACGGCGACGTCGTGCACGCGATGCAACATCGGCGCGACCGCGCCCTGATGCTGTTGGGCTTCTGGCAGGGATTCCGTGCCGACGAATTGACCCGATTACGCATCGAACACTTCAACCTTCGACCTGGCGAAGGGTTGACAGGCTTTCTCCCGCGCAGCAAGACGGATCGCGACAACAATGGCCGAACGTTCAAGATACCTGCACTGTCGCGCTGGTGTCCGGTCGACGCTGTGCAGGCATGGATCGCCGCATCGAAGCGAACGGAAGGCCCCTTATTTGTCGGTATCAACCGGTGGGGGAAGCTGGGCGACACACCGCTGGATGTCGACAGCATCGTGCCGATCCTACGCAGGGTATTTGCACAGGCCGGCCTGGCTCAGGCCAAGGAGTACAGCGGTCATTCGTTGCGGCGCGGCTTCGCCAACTGGGCCAACGCCAATGGCTGGGACATCAAGAGCCTGATGGCGTACGTGGGATGGCGCAAAGTCGATACGGCCATGCGTTACGTAGATGCTAGTCTGCCGTTCCTGCCGACAAGCACGGCAACGCCATCGGCGCAACCTGCAGTGATGCCCGCACTTCCCGCGGCAATCACTCCGGCCCCCATTCCCAAGGCGGAACTCACCGTGCAGTTCGCTCTGACCTCGTACACGCAGAGCTCGCGTCGACGTTCCAAGACACGGCAGCTCATCGAAGCGGCCTGTCTGGCACGGCATGGCGCGCAGCGTGCCGATGTGGAGGGCTACCGCTTCCACATTGGCATCCCGGACGATGCCGAACTGGAAGAGACCATCGCCGCCATGTTCGATGACATGTACCGTATTGCAGACAACAACGCCTGTTATCTGGAAGCGACCATCCGTGAAAGAAAAGGCGATCGCCGCTGGGAGTAGGTCAGGAACAACGTATCGATGACGAAGATTGACGAGACCGCCTACCCACTCCTCAACCAGCAACCATCCGATGCCGAAGTCCAGAACCACTACACCGTCTCGCCGGAGGAGTGGGCGTTCATCAAGACCTTGGCGCAAACAGCCGACGGACGCCTAGCCGCGGCGTTCCACCTGAAGCTGCATCAGCGGCTGGGGCGGTTTGTCGATCTGGTCGGCGTACCGAATCATCTCTTGCTGAAGGTTGCCGAATCGGTCAATGCGCGCCGCATGCCAACCGCCGCGGCGTTGCGCCAATACGACGCGTCCCCGACTGGCCGACGGCACCTGGCAAAAATTCGCGACTACATCGGCGTGCGCGCCTACGACGCGAAGGCCGCCGCCTGGTTGACCACTGTGGCCGAGAAGGCTGCCGAACTGCGCAGCGTCCTCCCCGACATCATCAACACGATGCTCGAAGAACTGGCGCACCACCGGTACGATCTCCCGTCCTTCGCCGCGCTGGATCGCATCGCGGCTGCCGCCCGGGAAGCGGTGCACGATCGGCACTATCGTGCGATAGGAGCCCAGCTCACGCCGGAACTCAAGCGAACCATCGACGGGCTGTTGGATGCCGGCGACCGCGCGAGCACCGGGTGGCATACCCTGAAGCGCGAATCGCGCAAACCCACGAACCAGGAGGCACGGCACTACCTGCAGCACGTCGTACGGCTGCGTGCCTTGGCCGAGAAGATGCCTACGCTGGCCTTGCCGATCCCCAAACACCGATACTTTTACGATGTGGCGGCCAGCCTGGACGCCAGCGAATTGCGTGCGCAAAAGCCGATCAAGCGCTATGCGCTGGCGGTCATCTACATCCGCGCGCAGTACGCCCACACACTCGACGACGCCGGCGAAATCTTCGTCAAGATGATGCGGGCGCTGGAAAACAACGCGACCTCGCAATTGGTCGCTCACCACCTGGAATACACTGAACGGGCCGAGCGTCTGGTCCTTCAGCTCAAGGACATGCTGGAGGCCTTCGTTCGCAAAGGTTCACACAAGGCACGCCTGATCGCCATCGAGGAAAGTCTTGACGGCGAACCCGCCGATCTCATCACCCAGTGTACGGAGCACCTGGCCTACGCCGGCAAGAATTACCTGCCGTTCCTCCTTCGCCCGTATGGCCAGCAACGATCCATACTGATGAACTGCCTGGATCTCATCGCTCTCAAGAGTACGAGCGACGACAAGGTCATGGAGCGCATGCTTGATGTGCTGAAGCGATGCCGGTCGACGAAGGCCATGCTGCTCGCTCCCAAGGCTCTGGGGATCGACGTCCACCGTGACCTTGACTGGATGTCATCCCGCTGGCGAAAACACGTCGTGATTGGCGCTAAAGACGACGCCGGGGCGGTGCAGATTCACCGCAGGTACCTTGAACTGGCCATCCTGACCCAGCTCAAGGACGAGATCAGCACGGGCGATGTCTTCATTCCGGGCGGCAACACCTACGACGATTTCCGCGAGCAGCTTGTCGACGACGCTACGCTCGACCGCGAGCTGCCAGGGTTTGTCGAGGTGTCCGGGATGCCGGCCACCGGCAAGGATTTCGTCAAAATGCTCAAGGACGAACTGGTCGCGACCAGCGAGCGCGTCGACAAGGCGTTCCCGGATCTCCCGGATGCCCGCATCGTCGATGGCCACATCGTGCTCAGCAAGCTCAAGAAGACGCCGCTGGCGGAGGCCATTAGCCGGTTGGACACGGAAATCAGCGACCGGATGGAGGCCACCACCATCGTGGACGTCCTGGTGGACGTCACCAAGTGGCTCGGCGTGGATAAGCACTTCAAGCGGCTGGCCGGCACCGAGGGGCGCGTCGACGACCTGTTGCGGCGTGTCGTGCTGACGTTGTTCTGCTACGGCTGCAACATCGGCCCCACGGAGCTGGCGCGTTGCGTGAAGAACCTCTCCCGGAAGCAAGCCGCGTGGCTCAACCTGAAATACGTCAACGAAGAGACCTTGCGTCGTGTCGTCAACGACGTGATCAATGCCTATGTCAAGCTGGAGCTTCCAGCGTACTGGGGATCGGGCCAATCCGCTTCCGGGGACGGCACGAAGTGGACGATGCGCGACAACACCATCATGAGCGAATTCCACATCCGGTATGGCGGCTACGGCGGCATCGGCTACTACATCGTGTCCGACACCTACGTGGCGCTGTATTCGCGCTTCATTACGTGCGGAGCCTATGAGGGCCACTACATCCTCGATCTCTGCCAGGAGAACGCTTCAGATATTCGGCCAACCTATTTGCACGGCGACACGCATGCGCAGAACTACGTGGCCTTCGGCCTGGCACCTTTCCTCGGCGCCAAGCTGATGCCGCGCATCCGGCGGTTCAAGGAGCTCAACCTCTACCGGCCGAGCCAGAAGAAGAGCTACAAGCACATCGACGCACTGTTCAACCGCTCGATCAAGTGGGATCTCATCGAGCGGCACTACCGCGACATCCTGCGCTACGCCATTTCCATGAAGCTTGGCCGCATCAGCCCTTCGACTATTCTGCGGCGCTTCAACAACAAGAGTCAGAAGAACAAGATCCACGACGCCATGCACGAGATGGGCGCGGCTTACCGCACCATCTATCTGCTGGAATACATCGAGGATCCCCGCATGCGGAAGGCCGTCAGCGCCGCAGCGAACAAGAGCGAGGCCTATAACCACTTCACGAAGTGGGCCTTCTTCGCCAACGACGGCCTGATCGACGAGACGATTCGCCACGAGCAGCAGAAGCTCATCCGCTACAACCACGCCGTTGCCAACATGATCATGTTCCACAACGTCCAGCAGATGCAGCGAATACTCGTGGATTTGCGCGGAGAGGGGTGGGAGATCACGCCCGAAATGATCGAAGCGCTTGGCCCCTACCGTACTCAGCACATCAACCGACTCGGCCAGCACACTATCGATACCAGCCGATCCATCGAGGCCTTGAAACGCGACTCCCAGATTCCGCTATCCCGCCTGCTTGGCCATCAACGCCCCGGGAAGAATCGGCCTGCCTGGATGTTAAAGGACTCGTCAAAACAAGGCGTTACGACCTAAATGAGCGTTCTCGCACGAATCTCGGCCATCCCCCTGATACCGCAACTGCGCAATCAGCAGCGCGTCGGCGGTGGGCTTGTACACCATGCGATGCTCGTCGTTGATGCGGCGCGACCAGTAAACTGCCAGCCCGTGCCGCAAAGGTTCGGGTTTGCCGATGCCTTCGAGGGGATGGCGCAGGGTGTCGTCGATCAGCTTGTTGATGCGCGCCACCCGCTTGCGGTCTGGGCCTGCCAGTGGAGGTAATCCTCCCAGGCCGCATCGGAATTGCCGCTGACACCTTTCCCGCCGCAAACGGTCGGGTACTCGGGAGATGCCCCATGTCGAAGCTCAAGCGGTTATCCATCCTGGCCTTGATGGTTGGAAGCCCGGTCATGGCCGCGCACGGCGCTACCGGGCTGGATGGCACGGTCAGCGTATCGCCGGCCCGGCCGGGGCCACAGCGTATCGGGGCGCCTGGCGTCGCGCCCTTGGCAAACATGGCAGTACGGGTGCAGAGATCCGACGGGCACGAAGTGGCGCATGCCACCACCGACGATCAGGGCCGGTTTACCGTGTCGGTGCCGGTGGGCGCCTACGAGGTCGTCATCGATGTGCATGGCGCCGCGCTTCCCCGCTGCCCGGTCATGCCCGCGCAGGTGCGCGATGGTCGGCTGACCCGCGTGCAGATCGTGTGCGATTCGGGGATGCGGTAGGGAACGACGCAGCTGCTTGGCTCCGACAGGGCGAAGCCGAGGCATCCCCACCCGCATGGCGGGTGGGGATGGTTTCAGGCCATTACTGGCAGGTGCTGAACTTGAAGGACTCCAGGCGCGTGCTCCAATTGAAGGCGCCCGTGTTCTTCAAATACTCGTTGGTGTACCAGAACGTGCAGTCGTCGACCGGGTCAACGGTCATCGCGCTGTAGTCGCCCCAGCGCGACAGATTGCTGCCGCTCTGCGAACCCAGACCCTCGAGGATGCTGTTCTCCGCCTGCATCGTGTTGAGCGGATCGGTTACCAGGCGGCCGGTGTAGCGGATGGCCGGATGGATCGAGCTGCTCGAGGCGCTGTAACCCAATGCGATGTTGCCCTGCTTGTCCATCGCCGCCGAACCCATCCAGCGGTAGGTCGTATCCGGCGAGTAGGTGGACTGCTGGTACACCACCGGCGTGGTGCCCGGGTTGCGGATCTCGTACCAGCGGATGCCGGTGTACGGGTTCCGCCGGGTCGTCCCCACCTTGACCGATTGCGTGACCACCAGCGACTCGTAGCTGGTGAAGTTGCGGTAGGCCAAGCGGAACATCAGGCGATCAGCCAACGAATCCAGCTTCTGTTTCGTGCTCGCCTGCGGAATGCAGGCGCCGCCACCGCAGGCAGTGGAGAAGGCCGCCACCGGGATGGCCGCCGGACCGGTCAACGTGGTGTTGGCGGTGTTGCTCCAGTCGACGTGGAACTTCCACAGGTTCAGCTGCCCGGCCGTGAAGTTCATCAGGTAATTGGGCGAGCCCGCCGGCGGCGGAGTGGAGCCGTCGAGGTCGGCCGGCAATACGCCGCCGTAACTCGTCGACAACTGGAAGCACTGCTGCGTCGCCGGCAGGCCCTGCAGCATCGCGTTGCGGTCATACGCGCACAGCTTGGCACCGGCGAAGGTGTTGCCGTTGAACATGTTGAAGGTTTCGTAGTACGCGTCCGGCCACACACCCATCTTCGGATAGTCCGGGAAGACGGTGCCGTAGCTGAAGGCATAGCGGTTGTAGGCGCCGGTGGCGTCGCTGGTCTGTGACACCGCCACGCACTGCAGGTACGGGGCGCTGCTGGTGCCGGCGTTGGTCACCGCGAACTGCGAGATGATCCAGCGGCCAGCCGCCTTGTCGTACACCACCACGGCGTCGCCGTCGTTGTCGGCTTCGCACAGGCCGCCAAAGCCCTTCCACAGCGCGTTGGTGGGCATCGGGCCGTACACCACGTTCTTGGTCGCCTTGTCGAACACCGCAAAGCCGCTGTTGACGATCTGCACGTACTGGGTGGCACCCACTGCGCCATTGGTGTCCGGTGGCGCGCTGTTCACCGTGAAGACGCCCTGCGGCCCACTGAAACCGTTGCCCACACCATCCACTCCGGAGCCGGCAACGGGGGCGAACGCGCCACTGGGGGACATCTGCAGGGCGCCGTCGTTCGGTGTGCCCGGACCATCCAGCCACGGCAGCGGACGTGCCGGGTGGTTCTGGCCACTCTTGGAGAAATCGTCGGGGCGCGGCATCACACCCCGCAAGGAGTGAAGCGTGTCGTGCTGTACCGCAGGTGTCACGTCGGGCGCGGATCGCGCATCCGCCTGAGCCGCGCTGGCCAAACCCAGACCGATGGCAACGCAAAGCACGTGGCAGCCAAACACAGATGTTCTTGCAAACATGAGTCCCCTCCAGTAGATGCGATGACTTACGAAAGGCCGGATCGCGCATACGACGCGACGGCTGCGGCAGCAACCGCAGCGCAACACGCAGACCGGAACATCCCGTCGAAACACCTTGTCCCTGCAGTGCCCCCCTCGACGAGAGTGCGTTGACCTTGCGCCGCCATTCTTGCGCCCAGCTTTCAAAATGGGCCGAGCTGGCCTCAGCAGGGATTCCAGCGTTGAGCGGGGTTGCAGCACGCCAGGATCAGTGCATCGCCTCGCCCGCCAAGGCATCTCGCTGTGCGCGGACACCCGATGGCGCGCTGGCATCCAGCTCCACCACCTGCCCGGATCTGACATCGATGCGCTCGCCGGGCGATAGCGCCATGCGCGGATAGAGACCGGGGTTGATGTCTTTCTGCGATTCGTCCTCGATGCGCTCGATCAGGTGCTCGCGGTAGAAGTCGTGGCTGATCTCGGCCAGCGCGGCGTCCAGCAAGGTCATGACGTAGTACGCCTTAAGCCGCTGGCGCGGATGATCCTGGCCGAGGTGGCGCGTGCGCATCCACGCCCAGGTCTCGAACGAGCGCGCGTGGCGGGAGGGTTCCAGCTCGTCCGCATCGGCGAAGCGCACCTGGTCGCGCAATGCGCTGGGGATCGCTGCCGCCGCAGGGATCGCACACTGCGGCAGCAGGATGCGCGCTGCCCCGGTCGGCACCGCGGCGAGGGCAGCGACAGCGGTCGCCACGTCGCGCCCCGGCCAGAGCACAACGAGCCGCGCGGCGCCGAGCTGGTGCTGCAGCGCCGCGGTCAGCTGCTCCGGCGTGGCGAAGGTGATCGTGCGCAGCGATGCCACGTGGCCGTCCTGCTGCTGCAGGACGCGCGTGAATTCGGCGGCTGGTGCCCTGCCCCACGCGTCGTCGCCGGCCAGTTGCACGACCTCGTCTCCCGGCTTCGCATGGGCGGCGGCATACCCGGCGAGGATTCGGGCATCCAGCATCAGGCCGGCGGTGAAATACGCGGTGTGCGTGAACGGACGGATCGGCCAGGCCGGCAACTCCGTGTCCGGAAACAGGCAGGGCAGTCGCCGCGCCTCGCAGAATCCGCCGGGGCCATCCCACGGGCCATCCACCCGACCACCCACCACGGCGAACACTGGCTCGGCCTGGTAGTGCTGCTCCATCTGCGCGCGCCAGGTCGATGGCTCGCCGGTCAAGGTCCAGATCGCCAGCGACCAGCGCGGCAGCACGGCGACGAAGGGCGAACGCCCGTACACCGAGAACCCGCGCCGCGCGCGGTCGCCGTTCAGCCGCTGGTTGTGCCAGGCCACATAGGCCTCCAGCGTGGACTGCATGGCGGCGCGATCGGCCGGCGGCACGTTGTCCGAAAACACCGTCGCGAGATGGATCGTACCCGCGTCGACGCCCGGATCGGGGGATGCGGACAGCGTGTGCAAGTACGCGTCCAGCGCGGCCACGTCGCGATCGGACAGCCGGTAGCGCGGCATGATCGGCGCCAGCGGCTGGCCGGCGGCGTCGACGCCGCGGCGAAGCGCCCGGGCCAGCGTCGCCAGGTCGTAGGCCGGTCGCATGTGCGGCTGGTGCAGGCGCGTCTTGAACGACTCCGGCTGGATCTGGTGGAAGAACTCCGGGTACAGCCGCAGGCGATCCAGCTGCCGCGGCGCATACAGTACCGGCCCGTGGATCGGCGGCACGTAGTAACCGCCTTCGCTGGAGCCGAGCCCGCTGGGGCGGTGGCAGCTCATGCAGGCGGCCTGCGCGCCGGCCAGCGGCACGTCCGCCTGCGAGACAGCCGTGACATTGCGGCCGTCGACGCCGATGCCCTCGCGGTACAGGCGTGCCCCCAGCGCAACTTCGTCACTGCCCTTCCCTGCCTGCGCTGCGGCCAGCGTCGTCAAGGCGAGCAAGGCCACGAACAGCCCGGCACACAGGCGCTTCATCGGGCCGCCGCAACCTGCCGCTCGATCCGCCCGACCAGCTCACGCGTCGACAGGATGCCCTCGATGCGCAACCACGGCTGTCCCTTCCCGGCGCAGACGAAGGTCAGCGGCGCGTGCATCATCTTGTCTCCGGATGGGTCCTCGGCGGCGAAGGCGGTTTGCACGGCGCGCACCGACTGCGCCGGGCCGGTCAGCAGATGCCAGGCCGGCGAGAGCGGCCCGAACTGGCGGGCATAGTCGAGCAGGTGCTCGGGCGTGTCATGGTCCGGGTCGATCGACACCGTGTAGAAATCCACGGCCACGCCATCCCGGGCCAGCATCGGCAACGCCGCGGCGACCTGCGCCGAGCGCACGCCGCAGATCGTCGTGCAGGCGGTGAAGAAGAACTCCACCACCGCCGCGCGATGCGGGGTCATCACCTGTTCGAGATGCACGGCGTGGCCATGCTGGTCGAGCAGCGACACCGCGGGAAAGCGGTAATCGTGCAGATGCGTGGCCGCGTCCGACGCCCGCGCTCCGGCCGCCGCCGCCAGGACAGCGGCGGCCCATGCCATGGCCAGCCGGGCATGGCGCGTCCACGCCATGCGTTGTTCGTTGGTCTTCACCGTTTCCCCTGTTTTTCCATGCCACCGCGCACCGGCACTAACGGTCGCGCGGCGGCCCTGCCTCAGTGGATGGACCAGATCGCCTGCGTATGGTGCAGCGGGTCGAACTGATAGATGCGCAGGCGCCTGGATGGCTCGTAGTTGAGATTGAGGATGACCGTGTGCTCACCCAGCGTATCCCCGTTGGGAGCGATGCGGCTGCCCTTGGGCATGGACGATGGCCAGCTCACCGCATCCGGGTCCAGGTGATCGAGCCGGTAGCGACGCAGCAACGGATCGTCGCGCAGGGCGTTGCTCTCGACCGGACGCTGCAGCACCGCCGCCATACGGGCCCGGGCCTCGCCCGGCACCGGCAACGGGGCCGCCTTCACGGCCGGCGGCACCAGCGATGGCGTGGGCGTGTTCGGCTCCCAGTAGTCGCGGCCAAAGCTGAACCACGCACCGGCACCACCCAGCGGGATGGTGTTCTGGAAGGTGTTCTCCCAGCCGCGCAGGCCACCGAAATCGACCGACACGTAGCCGTGCGGAAAGTAGTCGCCGTTGAGCAGCTTCACCCGCAGCTGGGTGCCGCGCAGATGCCACTTGCTGAGCTCCGGATGCCGGTTGTAGCGGGCGTAGTCGCGCATCTGCCCGTAGATGGTGTTGTTCACGTAGAACAGCGTGTAGTCCGCGTCCGGATCCGGCTTGACGCCGTCCGGCAGCTTGTTGCGCTGCTGCCACTGGTGGAAGGCGCGCTCGTACTCGGCCATCAGCGGCGGATTGAATCCTTTCTGCTGCAGGGCGTGTAGTGCATTCCACATGCGCTTGGCCGGCGACAAGTCGCCGATCATCGCGATGGCGGCCTGCTTCGACGCCTCGCTGGCACGCGGGTTGGCGCCGAAAGTGGCGACCTCCCATCCCGGCAGGGTGTTGCCCATTGCGGTCTTCAGCGCGTTCTCCATCACCTGCACGCGCCCCGGGTGATTGCGCCAGCCCCAGGTGTAGATGAGGTTGAAGAACCGTGCCGGCGGTTCGCGCACCACGAAAGTGGTTCGCGTGCCGTCCTGCATCGGGTAGAACGTGGCGTCCATCATCACCAGCGGCTTGGCCTTGCCCAGCACGTCCGGATCGTCGAAGAACATTTCCATCGGCGAGAAATCGTCCGCGCCGCGGTGCAGCGCGTCCACCACATAGGTGATGGTGAACGGAAGATCGTTGAACGCCGGCTGCAGCATCACCGAAGGGTCGATGTACGACGTGTCCGACTCGATGTGCTGGCCGAACCAGACCTGGTGCACCGTCACGTTGCCGCCGATCGGCTTGCCGCTGGCGTCGTAGACCGGTACCACCTTGTGCACTTCGCTGCCGGCCATGTAGTGCAGCATCGGCATGCCGCTGTACACGCGCCCCGGCACCGGGTTGCCTTCGAGGATGTCGATGCCCCGTTGCAGGGCTGCCGAATCGAAGCGGCGCGGCGCATACCTGCCGCGGGCGTACCAGCCCTGGAAGATCGCTGCCAGGTCGTCGGCCGGCGAGGTGTCGTCGATCGGCACCACCGTCGGATCGTCGTGCAGGTTGTAGGGATGCTCCGGCGTGGACGGCAGCGTGTTCGGGATCGGCTTTCCGTTGACCGCCATCACGTCCGCGTAGACCGTGGGCAGCAGGTTGGTCGGGTTCACCCACGGATCGGACGACGGGAAGGCCCCGGTCGGCGTGCTGTAGGTGGTGGTGGTGCCGTCGGCCGAATCGGCGCGGGTCCAGGCACTGGGCGGCGGCAGCGGCTGCGGCTGGCGATTGGCCGGTGGCGGCGCCACCTGGGCCTGCGCGCCGATGACGAACAGCAGCGGAATGGCCGCAGGCAGCGCGAAGCGCCCGAAGTACGAGCGGATGGGTTTCATGACGTAGTCCCCTGTCGATGTTGCGCGGCCGTGACGCGTGGGCGCCCGGCCGCGACCGGCTTCAAGCAATGCGGTGGTTGAACGTATGCCCGGTGGAATCGAGCTTGCGCGGCCCGGCGCGGCGGGCCAGGCCGCTGACAGGCTCGCCCGGCACGATGCGGGCCACGCGCATGGCCGCGTCGTCCGGGTGGATGCCCACCGGGAATACACCCCACAGGCCGACTGGCTCGTTGCCGTAATGGATGACGTCCGACCCGGCCCGCGGATTCGGCCGGTGGGCATGGCGGTTGAGCCGCGCGGATACCACGGCGCTGTCGTTGCCGGTCAGCCGGACGAAATCCCAGCCGGCGCCGGCGCCCATCCGGTTGGCGAAGTCACGCAGGCGCGCGGACGTGTCGCGCACCGGATCACTGGTGATGGACACCAGGTGGATCCGGGCACGCGCCCGCTCGTCCAGCCGACGCAGGATCTCCGCCAGCGAGGCGGTGATCGGAAACGCCTCTTCGTTGTCGATCGCCATGTAGTTGATCAACACGACCTTGCCTTTCACCAGGTCGGCGTAGAGCTTGCGCTTGCGGCCGTGGCTGTCCTCGACCACCGCCTCGGGGAAGTGGCTGGGGCCGTGCAGGGTGGACGGATCGAGCAGGACTGGATGATGCGCATGGGCGGCCTTGGCCTCTGCCGCCAGCCCGGTGCCGGCCACCAGCAAGCCGGCGGCAGTGCCGGAGAGATGCTTCAGGAAATCGCGACGATTGTTCATGCCTGGCTCCACAGGTGATGTTGCGTGCGCATGGGGTCAGTAGCCCTTGCCCGGTTCGACGATGTCCCAGCGGAGCATCATCGCGTGGTCCTCGTGCACCACGTTGTGGCAGTGCATGACGTACTTGCCGAAGAAGTCGCGCCAGCGACCGAAGAACTTCACCTCGTCGCCCGGCCCCAGCTGCACCACGTCCTTGCGGCCGTAGTTGAGATCGCCCGGCTGCACCGGCTTGCCGTTGATCTCCAGGATATGGAACTCCTCGAAGTGGGAGTGGATCGGATGTCCCCAGGCGTCGCCGTCGTTGCGCAGCGTCCAGATCTCGGCGCTGCCCTGCTCGATTGCCGCGTCGATGCGGTTGGGGTCCATCAGGCGGCCGTTGATGGTCCACATGCCGTTGGTGTAGTCGAACACGAAGGTGCGTTCGCGCTTGACCTCGCCGAGATCAATCTCCGGCAGCGCGCGCATGAACGCGGGAACCCGGCTCGGATCCTCCACCGGGTTGCCGGTCACGTCGAAGCGCATGATCAGGTTGGTCGGATCGAGGTAACGTCCGGTCGCCCCGGCACCGTCGTCGCGCTCCTCCAGCCGGTTGGTCAGGTACAGCTTGTCGCCGTCCTGGTAGCGCGAGAAGTCGACGATGATGTCGTGGCGGTTGGCCGGCCACAGGTCGAAATAGTCCTGCAGCAGCACCGGCTTGGGCAGCAGGTTGCCGTCGCTGGAGATAACGTACACCGGCTCCGGGGTCTTGCCGTCGCGGGTGAAGGCCAGCGAGTAGAACCGCGAGGGGCCGCCGTTGAGCAGGCGCAGGCGGTACTTGCGCCGCTTCACCTCGAAATACGGCTGGATGGTCCGGTTCACCGTGAAGCGGTCGCCCACCATGCCGTTGATGGTGTAGGTCGGGCTGGGCGAGAAGCCGCCCGCACCCTCGGTGGAATTGACCGGGTGGGCGTTGACGAAATCCCACACGCACTGGCCGTTCTGGTCGAACTTCACGTCATGCAGGATCAGCGGCACGTCGAACTCGCCGCTGGGCAGGCGGAACGCCTCCGGATTGGGGTCGTTCTCGTTGCCGGAATCCAGGTCGTCGTAGCAGAGGAAGAACCCCGACAGGCCGGCGTAGACGTTCGGCGCGGTGAAGTCCAGGCGGTGGTCGTGGTACCACAGCGTGCCCATCGTCTCGCGCTTGTCGAAGCCGGCGGGGAACAGCGGGTAATGGTGATCCCAGAATTCGCCCGGGTCGGCGTAGTCGCCCGGAAAGCCGTCGCTTTCCGAGGCCTGGTGGCCGTTGTGCGTGTGAATGGCGAACGAAGGCATCGCCCAGCCCACCTTGCCGCTGCCCACCGGCGGCAGTGCGTTGATCCGGCGCACCAGCACCGGCTCACCGTAGCGCGTCACGAAAGTCTGGCCCGGGCAGATGCCGTCGAACCCGTAGCCCCACGTGCCCTGGTTGTACGGCGGATCGATGTGGTAGACCCAGCGAATCTCTTGCAGGGTCTGGGTGTAGAACTTCTTCGGGGCGAACTCGAGGTAGCGCTGGTGACTCTGCGGATCGGGCGCCGGGTCGAGCACGGACTCGGGCACCGGCTTGGCGATCGGCATGATGAACAACGGCGTCACGAAAGGTCTTGCCGGCGGACTGGGATCGCTTTTCCAGGTTGGCATCCAGCCATCCGGATAGACCAGTCCACTTTGCGGCACGGTCTGGCCGAGCGCCGGTTTCAGCAGCAGGCTGGCGCCGGCAGCGGCGCCGAGCTTCAAGGTAAACCTTCGAGTAACCATGACTTCCCCTGTTGGATGGGTGCAGCCGCCCGTGCGACATCCGCTGGATGCCGACAAGTGGTACTGCCCGGAAACTTGCGTGTGACCCGCGGATGGCCAGGACCCTGGCGCTACCGCGGCAACGGATCCCCTGGATCCGCGTATTTCGAGACACCCTGCCGCCGAGACAGTTTGACCTGCGTCACGGTTCTGAAACGTGGACGCATGCCAAACATCCCGGCCCTGAAGGCGGGATGCCGCTTGTCAGTGAGCTGCCCTGTTCCAGCCCACACCGACGGAATAACCCCCTGTTGACGTTCCCTTGCCCGGCGCGCAGGCACCCGGCTCCCAAGGAAACCCCACGCCCGGCCCCTGTGGGTGGCCGCACGCGCGGTGGTTCCCATGCCATGGTGGCGTTCAGCCCCCTGGCATTCTGTCCAAGGATAAAGAGACAGCCTCAGGGCAAAAAGATTCACCCGCCGGGCAACTGCGTTCGATGAATCGAATACGCCCGCTATCCGTCGAGGTAGCTGCGCAGCCGCTTGCGACCGCGATGGATCCGGTTCTTGGCGATTTCCAGCGACACATCGAGCGCTTCGGCGATCTCGGTCAGCGCCAACTCCTCGACATCGCGCAGGATCACGGCCTCACGGTACGCGCCAGGCAGGTCGGCGAACGCCTGCACCAGGTCATAGCCGAGGGCGGGCGCTTCGTCCGAGCCCACCAGCGTGTCCTCGGCAATCTCCTCGGTCGGGGGCATCTGGCGCAGCGCCAGGCGCTGGCAGACGCGGCGGACGATGGACGCCACCCACGCCGGGAAAGCTTCGTTCGACCGCAGGCCGGTGACGTGGCGGTAGATCAGCAGCATGGACTCCTGCACCGCGTCCTCCGGATCCGAACCCGCGGGACAGCACTTGCGCGCGATACCGCACAGTCCGGGACGGCAGTGCTTCAGTACCGCCTCGATCGCACGAGGATCTCCATGCCTCGCCGCGTGCAGCACAGCGGGGTCGGGCGGGCCATAACTCCTGCCCGGCCGCGTTTCGTCCTCGGCCGGGCATGCGCCCGCTGGCCGGGTCGAGCCCGGGTGGCGGACACGGATCACAGGCGCGCATTCCGGGCGCCATCGGCGCGACTCCGTTTCCCGGCAACGTGTGCCAGCCCCGACGACAACCATCTGTGCACGATGCCCCCTGCCCCACCCCGTCCTGCCGGATAGGCGATAGAGGGCGCCACGCGGGAAAAGGATTCATGGCGCTCCGATCAGCTGGTTTCGCGCACCTCAGAGCTTCGGGCAGGCTGCTGGAGGAAGCGCCCGCCGGGAATATCCTCCGGGGTCGCCAGGCGCCCTGTTTCTACCGCCCAAGCTCCCGGGTTTCCCCATGACCGCAGATCGGCGCGAGCGACGTCCCGGTTCCGCACGATGTCAAAAGACGGACATGACGCGCTGGCTCACGGCGCGATGGCTACCTTCGACTGTGCCAGCCCGCTGGATCGGGCGACGCAGGTTCCCAGCAAGCGCTGGCCGGCGGCATCGGCGTCGATGCCGCCGGCCAGGCGCCGGTGCCATCAGTGCTGGGCGGCGCACTTGGGAGCGCACTTCGCTCCGCACTTGGGAGCGCATTTGGGAGCGCATTTACTGGCGCCGCACTTCGCCTTCATGTGCTTGTGCATGTGCACGTGCTTCTTCGCGGCGCACTTGCCCGCTGCACACTTGGCGCCGCACTTGGTCATGCTCGTCGACGGCGCGCACTTGGCCTGGGCGCCGCTCATGTCCGCGGCAGCGGCGGGAAGGGCAACGATGGCGGCGGTCAGGGCGGCGAGCGAAGCGAATTTCACGGAAGCTTTCATGGGTTTCTCCAAGGCAGGTGACAGGAAAAGTTGCGGAAGAGACACGCGGTCTCGACAACAGAGAGGCCGCCGGCAACCAAAAGGATTCAGGAAATCGACGCGGCCGCCAGTCAGCCCAGCCACAGATACAGCAGCGCGCCGAACAGCGCGCCGGCGGGCACGGTGATCAGCCAGGAAAGGACGATGGCGGTCATCACCGGGCGATCCACGCCGACCCCGTTGCCGATGCCAGTGCCGGCGAGTGCGCCGACCGACACATGGGTCGTGGACACCGGCAATCCGCTGAAGGAAGCCGTGCCGACCAGCAGACTGGTGGTCAAGCCGGCGGCCAGCGCTCCGCCGGCATCGAGCCGCGTGATCCTGTCGCTCATGGTTCGGGCGACGCGCCTCGCCCCCAGCAGACCGCCCACCAGCATCGCCAGACCGACCGCCAGCGCCGAGGCGCTGCCGTCCAGCGCCGCGACCGGCAGCAGCAGGGCCGCGATCTTGGGCGTGTCGTTCAGGCCCCTGGCGAAACTGACCGCGCCACCGGAGAGATACAGCAGGCCATCCACCAGACCACGGGCATCGGGCCGCCACACGCGGCTGGCCCCGACGCTTTCGCACTCGGCCACGGTGCCGATGAGGGCCACCGGCATGCCCGTACGCAACATCAATCCCTCCGTGGAGACCTGCACCACACTCACCGTGCACTCGCATTCCGGCTCGCGCTCCGCACGCACGGTCAGCCGGCGCAGCCACGGCGCCAGCAGCCAGGCCGGCAACACGGCAATGACCGGAGTCGCCAGCAGCGGCAGCAGGAAGCTGTGTCCCAGTGTGCCGAACTTCACCGCCGAGCCGACCGCCATCAGGCCGACACCGCTCATCGCGCCGACCAGCGCGTGGGTGGTCGAGATCGGCTGCCCGCGCCAGGCGGCCAGCGCAACGGTGAGGCCGGCGCCGCCGGCGACCGCCAGCGCAAACGGAAGCTGGGCCGCGACATCGGCCGGTACCAGACCGGCGCCCGTGAAGGCCTTCAGCAACGCACGCGCGAGGAACACCGAGGACAGCGATCCGGCCAGGGTGGTGATGCTCGCCCAGCCCAGGCTGGTCCAGTAGCCGGCGCGGCGGCTGCCGTACAGGGCGGCCACGCCCTTGAAATTGTCGTTGGCGCCGTTGGTGGCGGCGAGGAACAGCACGGACAGCACGAGCAGGGTTTCCATCTGGCATCCCGGGGAGCGTCATGCAAGGACGAGGCGAGGCACGAGGCCACATGGCATGGAGTCGTCCGGACGGCAAAACGATTCAGGCCGTCGGAAGTTCCGCAAGTTGCCGCTGCATCCATTCCGCCAGTGCGCGCTGCGCCGGCAAGGCCTCGGGCAGCCGGCCAAGCGCGTCCAGCACCCGCGGCAGATCGTCGACGTGGTCGACATCGGTGAGCGCGGGCAACTCGACGATGCGTCCCGTCGCGGGCAGTGCATGGCGCAGTGCCGCGCAGGTGTCGCCCTGCGAGTAGCGCACCGACTGCCAGACCGCCAGCGGCACCGGGGTGTTGGCGCCGAACAGCCAGAAGCCGCCATCGGTGGCGGGACCGAGCACAAACGCCACCGGCGGCGCGGCCAGCGCCTGCGCGGCTTGGACCAGTTGCCCCGGCGTGAGCTGCGGCACGTCCGCACCCACCAGCAGCACACTGTCGTACCGGCTCAACAGGACGTCGAGGACGTGATGCATGCGCGTGCCCAGGTCGCCCTCCCCCTGCCAGATCGTGGGAAAGTCCGGCCACGCGGCATGCGCCGCGTCGTCGGCTTCGGCCACCGCCCAGTAAGGCGTGACGAGTGGCCGGGCCGCCTCGGCCACCGCCGCCACGGCAGCGCTGGCCAATCGATGGAAATCGAGCGCGTCATCTTCGCCAATCGCCGCGGCCAGCCGCGTCTTCAGCGGCGAATGACCCGGGGTCTTGACGAAGATGGCCAGCGCGGTCGTCATGGCCTGGCCCGCCGCATGGCGCGCCACGCCGGCCACGCCTGGGCCGCCGTCAGTCGCCAGTGCCTGAGCGTGGTGCTCAACCAGCCATGCCGCGCGTATTTGCGTGCGCTGGTTTCCAACACGGCGGGAATGTGCCGCAACGGCAGGCCGGCCTGTCGCGCAGCCCATACCAGCAGGTGGTCCTCGCCGTAGCGCGCGTGTTCGTCGAAACCGCGCAGTGCCTCGAAACTATGCCGCGGCAACAACAGCCCCTGATCGCCGAACGGCAATCCCAGCCAGCGCGCGCGCCAGTTGGCGCCGGCCGCGTTCAACGCCGTCCAGCGCGGGCCATCGCCGCGAAAGGCGAGCGTGAACCAGCCCAGCGCCGCACTGCCCTGAGCGATGAAACGCTGCAGTTCGTGCAGGGTGCCGGGGCGCAAACGCGAGTCGGCGTGCAGGAACCACAACCACTCGCCGCTGGCCAGACCAGCGCCGAAATTCTGCTGGCGGGCACGGCCGGCTTCACTGCGGCACTGCCGATAGTGCAGATAGGGGGGCCACGTCGTCGGTGGCGGTCGCGGTTCGTCGTCGGCGCACACCACGATCACTTCGCTGTCATCCGGCAGATCCGCCAGCTGCCGCAGCAGCTCGGGCCATTCGGTCTCGCCGGGCGCCAGCGGCACGATCACCGACAACGACGTCATCGGCATCTCAGCAACCGCAGGCCGCGGCGCCGGCCGGTGCGGCGGGCGCGCAGTCGAACAGGCCGAAATGCCGCCGCTTGTCGCCATCGATGCGGAAATGCGCGGCATAGCGGCTGCCCGAGAGCATGTCGGCGGTGTTGCCGCAGACCCGCACCGGGCGGCCGCTCTCGAACAGGTGGTGGTCGTCCAGCGCAAAGCGGTGCGGCTGTCCGGGCAGGCTGCCCAGGTAGGTCGCAACCTGGCCGTAGTCCTCGCAGCGATCCTCCAGCGGCAGCTTGAAGGCGCGCCAGGTGATCGACTCGAAGTTCGCAAAGCCGATGCGCTGCTCGATCGCCGCATCGGTCAGCGCGATCGGGCTGCGCGCGCACACGCGCGCATCGGCCACGCCCAGCTCGCCGAGCAGCCGGCGGAAATCCTCCACGTACAGCGCGCCGGCCAAGCACTCGCCCAGCAGCACCGGGTCGGTCAGCAGCTCGCGTGGCAATCGGCGGTCGCTGAACACGTCGGAGAAGTACAGCTCGCCACCGGGTTTGAGCACACGACATATTTCGGCGAACGCGCAGCGCTTGTCCGGCACCAGGTTGAGCACGCAGTTGGATACCACCACGTCGACGGAATTCTCGGCGATGCCCAGCGCCGCCAGGTCGGCGAGGTCGCCGAGCTGCAGGGTGACATTGCTGCGTGCATGACCGAAGGCCTGCGCATGCCATTGGCGATGGCGCTCGGCCACCGCCAGCTGCTGCTCGGTCATGTCGACGCCGATCACCCGCCCGTGCTCGCCCACCAGCTTCGACAGCAGATAGACGTCCCGTCCGCTGCCGCAGCCGAGGTCGAGCACGGTGGCACCTTCCAGCGCGGGCGGCAGCGGCGAGCCGCAGCCGTAGAAGCGATCGCGCACTTCCGGATGCAGCTGGGCCAGGATCGAGCGCAGGTGTTCCGGCATCGCCTCCAGGCTGCAGCAGGCCGTGGTGCGCAGGTCGCGGCTCGACTGCAGGGTCTCGCCGTAATAGCTGCGCACGGCGGCTTGCTGTTCTCCCGCGCGGGCGGCCGTGTCGTGTTCCAGGGTCATGTTCATGTCAACGATCCTCCACAGGAGCTGCCCGCCCCGGCGGTACAGCCATAGCAATGGTCGGCGAACGCAATCGGGCCGCACCCGGCGCCCGCAAGCGTGTCGATGTCCCACAGGTTGCGCCGGCGGCCGCCCAGCGGCAGCTCCAGCGCCTGGTTGAAATCGCAGTCGAACAGTTCGCCCTCCCAGCTCACCGACAAGAGGTTGCGGCACATCACGCCCAATGCCGCCTGCGGATTGAACGCATCGAGCAGGGTCTGCATGTAGCGCTCGTGGCGGCCTTCGCGCTCGAGCAGGTGCAGGAAGCGCTTGATCGGCATGTTGGTAATGGTGAACAGGTGGTTGAACACGATGCCGAAGTGCTCGGCCAGCTCGCGCCGGTAGGTCGCCTCCAGCGCTGCCTGGGCGGGCGGCAGCGTGGCGCCCAGCGGGTTGTAGACCAGGTCCAGTTCCAGCCCGGAGCCGGCGCGGCCGTAGCCGAGCGCATTGAGCCGATGCAGAGCGCGCAGGCTGGGATCGAACACGTGCTGGCCGCGCTGCTGCTCCACGTTGGCCTTGCTGTAGCAAGGCAGCGAGGCGATCACCTTGACGCCTTGCGCAGCCAGGAACTCCGCGGTGTCCTCCTGTCCGGGACGGAACAGCACGGTCAGGTTGCAGCGGTCGATGACGGCCTTGCCCAGCGCACGCGATCCCTGCACCAGCGTGCGGAAATGCGGATTGAGTTCCGGCGCGCCGCCGGTCAGGTCCACCGTATGCACACGCGGAGCCTTCGCCAGCAGTTCCAGGATGCGAGCCACCGTGGCCGCCTGCATGATCTCGGTGCGCTTGGGCCCGGCTTCCACATGGCAGTGCTGGCAGGCCAGGTCGCACAGCTTGCCGACGTTGACCTGCAGGATTTCCAGCGGCGTGCGCGTCACCGCCAGCCCGTGGGCGCGCAGGGTTCGTGCAAACGATGGGCGTGATGGGGAAAGAACGGCGTTCACTTGAAATACTCCTGCCCGGTCGGGCGACATTCGGTCGCGGTGTTCATGGCGCAATCATCCGCGGCGCCAGGCGTGGTAGCGAGCCAGCCAGCCCAGCACGCGCTCGGGCGCATGTGCCTTTTTCCATTGACCGGCGGCGTACTTGTTGGCCTCGGCCCAGGTCGGATAGGCGTGGATGGTGCCGAGGAGCTTGTTGAGCCCCAGCCCATGGCGCATCGCCAGCACGAACTCGGCCAGCATCTCCCCGGCCTGGGCGCCGACGATGGTGACGCCCAGGATGCGATCCTTGCCCGGCGGCGTCAGCACCTTGATGAAACCCTGCGCGCGATCCTCGGTGATCGCGCGATCGAGCTCGTCCAGTCCATAGCGGGTCACCTCGCAGGCGATGCCCTGCTCGCCCGCCTCGCGTTCGTTGAGGCCGACGCGCGCGACCTCCGGATCGACGAAGGTGACCGCGGGGATCACCGAGTAATCCGCGCGGAAGCGCCAGACCTGGCCGAACAGCGCGTTGACCGACGCGTACCAGGCCTGGTGCGCCGCGGTATGGGTGAACTGGAACGGGCCGGCCACGTCGCCACAGGCATGGATGTTGGGGTACAGCGTGGCCAGGTACGCGTCCGTTTCCACCGTGCGCGCGGCCGGAATGCCCAACGCTTCCAGGCCGAGGCCGGCGGTGCGCGGCTTGCGTCCCACCGCCACCAGCAGGCGGTCGCACGGCAGCCGTACCCGTCCGCCAGCCGTCTCGCAGACCAGTACCTGCCGGTCGCCATCGCGCTCGACCGATACCGCCTTGTGCCCGGTACGCACGTCCACGCCATCGGCCGCGAGCCGGGCCTGCACAAAGGCCGACACGTCATCGTCCTCGCGCAGCAGCAGCCGATCGACGGCCTCGACCTGGGTTACCTGCGAGCCGAGCCGGGCAAACGCCTGCGCCAGCTCGCAACCGGTCGGGCCGCCACCCATCACCAGCAGGCGCGCGGGCAGTTCGCGCAACTGCCACAAGGTGTCCGAAGTGAGGTAGCCGGCGTCTTCGATGCCCTCGATCGGCGGCACGAACGGCTCGGCACCGGAAGCGATCACGATCGACCGCGTGCTGATCGGCTTGCCGTCCACCTCCACGATCCACGGCGACACGATGCGCGCCTGGCCACGCTGCACGTCCACGCCCAGCTCGCGGTAACGCGCCACCGAGTCATGCGGCGCCACGGCGGCGACGGCCTGTTGCACCCGTTCCATCACCGCGCGGAAATCCACCCGCACCTCGCCCACCTGCACGCCGGCACGACCGGCGCCGCGCGCCTGCGCCGCCAGCCGCGCGGCATGGATCAGCGCCTTCGACGGCACGCAGCCGGTGTTGAGGCAGTCGCCGCCCATCGCCCGCTTTTCGATGAGGGTGACCTTCGCGCGCACGGCGGCGGCGATGTAGGCGCTGACCAGGCCGGCCGAGCCGGCACCGATCACCACCAGGTTGCGCTCGAAGCGTTTCGGCCGGGGCCAGCGCGCATACACCCGGCCCGCCCTGACCCGCGCCACGCCCCGGCGCGCCAGCAGCGGAAAGACCCCGAGCAACACGAACGAGCCGATGATCCGCGGCGACAGGATGTCGGACAGCGACTGCAGGCTGGCCAGCTGGGTGCCGGCATTCACGAACACCAAGGTCGCCGCCAGCATGCCGAGCTGGCTGACCCCGTAGAACGTGCGCGCCGGCAGCGTGGTCAGTCCCATCAGCAGGTTGACCATGAAGAACGGGACCACCGGCACCAGCCGCAGCGTGAACAGGTAGAGCGCCCCTTCGCGCCGCATGCCCTCGTTGATCCCGCCGAGACGTTTGCCGAAGCGCTGCTGCACCGTGTCGCGGAATACGAACCGGCTGGCCAGGAAGGCCAGCGTCGCGCCGATGCTGGAGGCAAACGACACCAGCAGCGTGCCTTCCAACAAGCCGAACAAGGCGCCGCCGGCCAGAGTCAGCACCGTGGCCACCGGCAGCGACAGCGCGGTGACCACGACATACAGCAGGAAAAACCCGCCGCCGAGCAGCCACGGATGGGTCTGCCTGAAAGCGTTCAGCGCGAGCAGTTGCGCCTTCAGCGCCGCGAGTGTGAACAGGTGCTGCCAGCCCAGCGCGAAGAACACGGCGACCGCGCCGGACAGGCCGATGACGATCAGCCAGCGGAGGATCGTGGTGCGACTTTTCATGGGTAAAAGTATCCGGTGCGCCGCTCAGTCCTTGAGGTATTCCTGAACCATCTGGCGGCCACGATGGATGCGGCTCTTGACCGCCTCCCGCGTCAGCCGGAGCTGGTCGGCGATCTCGCTGATCGAGTACTCCTCGAAATCGCGAAGGATGATCGCCTCGCGATATTTCTCCGGCAGGGACTGGATGGCGGCGGCCAGATCCGATCGCATATCGAGGCGCTCGACATAGACGAAGACGGCGTGATCCGGTTCCGGCAACGCGACCTGGCCGCGCATCGCACGCAGCAGCCGGTGGCACTCGTGGCGCACGATCGAGAAGGCCCAGGCGGGAAACGCGGCGGCCGTGCGCAGCGTGCCGAGCCGGCGGTAGATCAACAACAACGATTCCTGCACCGCATCGTCCGGATCCACGCTGCTGGCGCATTGCGATTGGGCGATGCGCCGCAGGTCGGGCCGACAGGCGGTCAGCAGCCGCTCCAGCGCGGCGAGGTCGCCCTGCCGCGCTGATTCCAGGAGGATCGGGTCATGTCGCATGGGTGAACCTTGGCGTGGTTGTTCGATGGTGCAGATGGCGGAGATTCCCGTTCTCTCGCTCCATAGAGGACACCAGCGCAACAAAGGATTCAAGCGGGCTCACCGGCACGGCTGGCTACCCTGCCCGCACCGCGGCATCCGCACCGTCGTTGCGCCGGAACCGCTCGAGGATACGATCGAGCGAGAACGCGCCCGGACCCCAGGCGATCACCGCCAGCAGCATCATCGCCCAGACCTTGTGGTCGCTGAAATCGTTGCCGATCAGGCCTGCCCAGAAGCCGTGTGGCCACAGATCCGGGTAGGAAACGACGGCCATGATGTTGTAGACGAACAGGAACCCCGCCGTCAGCCGCCCGCCCAGCCCCAGCAGCAGGAACCATGGCGTGACCAGCTCGATCCAGGTGCCGAGAAACGCCGCGACGTCGCCGGACAGCAGCGGCACGTGGTATTCGTTGTTGAACAGGTAGGACGTACCCGCCGGGTCGTCGAACTTCACTACGCCGGCACGCCAGAACGCCAGCGCCACCCATACCCGGAACAACAGCAGCACCAGCGGCCCCAGGCTCGACAGCGCCGTCGCCAGTTGCCGGTACCAACCACCCGCGCGCCAAAGCAGCTTGTTCATGTGCAGCCCTCTTGATTGTTGAATGCCACGACCAGACCCTGCACGAGCAGATCCCGCAGACAGGGTTGAAGATCAAAATGGGAATCCAGATCCGCGGCCGCCCGATGGGCCGCCGCCACGTCGCCGCCCGCGGCCAGCACCTCGATGCAGCGGAACGTGGCAGGGTCGGCGACGGCCATGGCGACCTCGCCGCCGTCACGCCACAGCAGGACGCTCTCGCCGCCCTGATCGGCACGCGGAGCCGGCCCGATGGGCGACTGACACCACTGCCACAGCGTGAACACGGCCCAGCGGCTGTGCAGCCGGTGCAGGCTCGGATGCAGGCGGAGATGCAGCCGGTGCGGCTCCACCGCAGCCGCGTCGGCGGCGGCGCGGGCATCGGCAGGCGCCGCATCCGGCGCCAGCACGGTCAGCTGGCGCAGCCAGTCCAGCCTCGCGATGTCCGCCAGATAACCCAGCGCCCGGGCCTGCGGCATCGCCTCGATGAACCCGGGCAACGCGACGCCGAATGCCTGCAGGTTGCCGCAGGTCGAGGGATGCTGCTGGCGGTAGCGCGCCGCCATCGCGTCGAAGAAATCCTCGCCCACCAGCGCGTGCACGGTGGGAAAAGCGTCGTGCAGGGCCGCCTTGAGGGTTGCGGCCACCGCGTTGCGGTAAACGCGCAGCCGTGCCGCCGGTTCCAGCCCGGCGCCGTCGACCCATGCCGCCACGTCGTCGCCGCGGCCCAGCACGGCCGCGGCGAAGCCTTGCTGCAGTTCATGCAATCGCGGTGCGGCAGGCATGCAGCGCCTCCTCGGCACGGGCGGCTTCGGCCAGCAGCACCTCCAGTTCGGGAATGTCCTGGTCCCATTCGATCAGGGTCGGCTGCGGCCCGCACAGTTCCAGCGCCTCGCGGTAGAGCGCCCACACTTCGTCGGCGACCGGACGGCTGTGGCTGTCGATCAGCAGCGGCACCGGCAGGTGGTCCTTGCGCAGAAAGCCGGCCAGATGGATCTCGCGCACCGAGGCATGCGGCATGGCACGCAGGTACTCGCGCGGGTCGAAACCGTGATTGACGCTGTTGACGTAAACGTTGTTCACGTCCAGCAGCAAGCCGCAGCCGCTGCGGCGTACCAGCTCGGCGACGAAGGCCGACTCCGGCATGTCGGCATGACGGAAGCGGAGATAGCTGGAAACGTTCTCGACCAGGAACTCGCGCCCCAGCGCGTCCTGCACCTGCTGCACGCGCGAAACCATCAGGTCCAGCGCCTCTTTCGTATACGGCAGCGGCAGCAGGTCGTTCAGGTGGATGCCGCCGACTGCACCCCAGCAGATGTGGTCCGAGACCAACGCGGGCTGGTAGCGGTCGACCAGCTGCCGCAGGCGGCCCAGATGCGCGATGTCAAACGCATCGGCCGAGCCCAGCGACAGGCCGACGCCGTGCAGGCTGAGCGGATAGTCGGCGCGGATGCGTTCCAGCGCCGCGTGCAGCGGGCCACCGGCGGCGAAGTAGTTCTCGCTGTGCACCTCGAACCACGGCACCGGCGGCCGCTCCTGCAGCACGCGTGCAACGTGCGGCGCGCGCAAACCGATCCCGGCGGCTACCGGGACCGGACGCTGCGCATGGGGCAGCAGGCAGTTCATGGGCTGGCTCAGGCCTTGTCGGCCGGCGTGGTGGAGCCGCCATCGATCTTCTCGCACAAGCCGGCCGGCAGCGCCACGAACGCATTGGCATCGCGCGCCTTGCTGTCCTGGCCCGCGCACGAATGCCCCGGCGACTTGCAGTCGTTCTTGTGCGCCGCGTTGATGCCGTAGCACTTGACCATCGCCATCTTGCCGCTCTTCATGTCGTTCGCGCCGTTCGGCGCCGGGCTGGCGGTGGCGACCGATGCCACGCCGACGGTCAGCGCGCCGATCAGGGCGACCTTGAGCAGGTTGTCGTAGTTCATGGTGGGAATCTCCGTAAGGTGAGCCGGGGTGTCCGGCAACCCATAGAGCCGCACACGAGGCAAAAGGATTCACGCTACGGACGCGCGACACGATTCCATCGAGCCGATGAGGCGGCAAGGCAGCAAGGTGGCAGGCATCGGCTGCGCCACCACGGCCACACCATGCGTCGGGGGCAACGGACTGGCGCGGACGACCCGCAGCCGCTGCGTACCGATTGCAACGCGGCCCTCGATGGCATCAAGCTGCGCGGATGCACAGCAGGCTGGCAAGAATCTGGCACTCGTATCGCAGCCTGCCCCGCTGGGTGCAGGTCTGGGTGGGCTTCGTGCTGATACCGGTCAACGTGTTGCCGTTTCTGTTGCTGGACACCTGGAGCGGTCGTGCGGGCGCCGCGGCCGCCCTCCTGGTGGTGGCCACCAACGTGCCGATCATGTGGTTCGCCGGCGGCATGAGCCGGGCGATGTCGCTGCCGCACCTGCTGGCCTGGATTCCGCTGGAAATCGCGCTGGCCGTGCGCATCTCCGGTGCCGCCGGCAGTCTGCCGCCGTCAACGGCCGAAATGGCGCTCGCGATCGTGCTGCTGTCCATCAACGGCGTCTCGCTGGCGTTCGATGCGCTCGACTCGTGGCGCTGGTTGCGGGGACGGCGCGACGTACCCGGAACTGCAGCCTGAGCCTGCGGTGGCGGGGAGCGACATCAGCCTCGTATCACTGATGACCGGCGCCAGCCGGCTTCCCGCCATCCATGGTGGACGCGCATTCCATCGCCGGCAGGATCACTACCGTCCAACCCCAGCCGGCTCCGCAACAGTCGTGGCCTGCGGATCCACCACGGCAGACGGCTCATCGCGCAGCTCGTGCACGAAGCTCTGGAACTCCGGCGCCTGGGTCAGCAGGCGTCCGGCCAGCGCACGCAGCGCATCGACCTGGTCGGCATGCAGGTGGAATGCCGTCGGCATCGCATTGAATCGCTGCCGTTCGGCACCGTCCTCGATCTGGCCGAAGGTCAGCACGGCAAAGTTCACGTCCACCGTGGGGGCTCCTGCCGGGCGCATCGCATTGACGTGGCGTGCCCACATCAGGAAGCCGCTTTTCGCCAGCGCCGCCGTCTCGTTGTTGAGTATGCCCAGCGAAGCATCGAACGAGGCACGCAGGGTATCGATCGTTCCCGGCACGCGCCCCCGTTCGGACCATGGATAAGGCGCATAGACCTGGGCGTTGGCGACGATGACCAGCACATGCCGCACGTGGCGCAGCTGCTCCGGCGTGAACGCACCGGCCATGTCCGGCACGTTGCCGTACTGCGCCACCGGGCTCATCATCGAGCCGCGCACGCCGAGGTTGTCGGTGATGCCGCCATCGACCAGGCGCAGGACCGACATCCGCTGCGGGTCGTCATAACGTGACAATGCGAGCGCCACAGCATGGCGGCGCGACAGCAGATCGTCGTGCGCCAGCGACTGCGCCACCCACGGCTGGTGCCGCTGGCGGCAATCGGGATAGTTGCGCAGCGCGATCGGCGCGAACAGTCCCGGCACGGCGGCCGACGCCATCACCGCATTGGCCACCGGATAGGTCGACAGATCCGAGCAGAGAAAATCGAACTGTTGCTGGATGAAGGAAAACGTGGTGGCGTTGTTCAGGTCGCTGGCGTTGAGGATGACCATCGGCAGGCCCGCCGGCGACATGTCGGCGAACGTCTTGCCCTCCAGCAGCGTGCGGTCGAGATAGGCGGCAACCAGATCGCTGCGGTTGTAGTGGCGGCCGGCAATCGATAGCAGGTGATCAGGTCGGCCCAGCAGGCCCAGCAGCTCGCCCTGCCAGTCGCGATAGAGGAAGCGGGTGCGGAAGTCGTCGAAGATGCGGTCGCCGAACAGGCCGTAGTACGCCGCGGTATAGCTGCCGCCGGAAACCGAGGTGACCACGTCGACCAGATCGAGCAAGCGCGTCGGCTGGCCGCCCGACGGGACCTCGGTGTCGCGCAGCTTTTCCAGCACGCCGTAACTGAAGGCGGCCGCGCGGGTGCCCCCGCCGGAAAACGCCAGCACCACGAAGGTATCGCGGGGAGCGTGCGGGAAGCGCGTCCTGAATTCGTAGCGATCCTCCACTCCGGCCGGCTTGATCCGGGTATTCCAGGTCCGCGTGGCGCAACCGGCCAGCGCGCACAGCGCCAGGCCAAGCAGCAGGCATGGCCAACCGTCCGGCAAACGACGGGACGCAGGCGTCACGGTCTTGTCCTGTGTTGCAGGCAGCATGGTTCGTCCCCGGTCCGGATGGTTTCAGCGGCGCACCGTGACACCGTGCCGGAACGCGACGTGCCCGCGAATCTCCGCCGCTTCCGGTTTGGGCTGCGGGTAGTACCACGCCGCGGCGGGATTGGCCTCGTCGTCGACCACCACATCGAAATAGCTGGCCGTGCCTTTCCAGGAACACGCCGCATGCCGGGTGCTGTCGCGCGGGTGTTCACGCGGGCCGACTCATTCGCGGTCAGGACGCGATCATCGGCCGGCACATCGCCAGAGGTGCATCCGGTTCCCGAAGCGGTCGCCGGCAGACGTCTCCACGTGTACATGCCCGATAGATGCGCCCGCCTGGCCAAAGGATTCATCGGGATCACACCCCACGACAGGGGCGTAGCAGCAACGGCCAGGAGCCATGGGCGGTGGGAACCAAGCTGGCGAGGCAAAGCCGCAGCCGCTTGTGTTTTACCGCCCACGCTCCCAGGGCCGGCAATCACGTTTCATCGCGCCACGGGCAACACGATGCCCACCAGCAGCATCGTCTCGCCAAGATTTGGCGCCCGCGTGCGGCCATTGGAAATGTGCCGCAGCTCGATCACCACGTGGCGACAGGACCAGCCCAGGGAGCTGACAAATTGCTGCGTGCTGCTCAAGGCCGGGGTCTGCGGTGCCGCTGCGCCGACCTGGAAACTGAAGAACATGTGGTGGGTTATCTCGGGAAAGCGCACGCCCACGGCAGCAACCCAGGCGCCCCGCTCGAAATCAGCCCCCTGGTGCCGCCGTGATGCGACATACGTCAGGCCCAGCTCAGGCTGGAACGTGATCCCCCGCCATTGCCGTATCTCGCCCGCCCAGTTCCCCGCCGCGACAGGTGTGGATCGCTGGCTACTGGTGACGCTGTCTCCTGCCATCAGCTCGACATCGGCCGACCGGGTGGCGCCGCTGGCCACGAGGAGCGCAAGGAACAGATACCCCGCAAAGATGCGATGTGCGAACCCGACCGTGCGCGCGTGCCGTTTTGCGAACCGCGCCGTCCCGCTGCCATCAAAGATTTCCAGGAGACCGCCTGTCCACGTTTTGCGGATGTCGTCGATCCGACGCGTCGGCAAACTCTCCACCATGGTCATGACGTCAGCCACCTCGATGTCCTGGCATCGGCATCCCGGGCGGTACAGTCGGAACCGCGCAGGAACTGCAGCGGTTTCTGGCCCTCGATGCCGTAGGCCGCGATCAGTCCGAACGTACTTTACCTGCCGCCACCAGCAGGGTGCGCACGTGTGCGCCGATCATACGCTGGAGCGCCTCATCGAGGCTTCGCCCGGCTTCGACTGTCACCGGACAGACTCGGTGGAAATCCATCATGACCGCCGGTGCGGAATCCTCGTCCGTCAGCGAGGATCCCATCCGATGGATGGGGCCGGATCGGTCGAAGGATTCAACGAAGTTTCAAAGCGATCGCGAGACACCCGGCGAGTGTCCGTGGAGGCGCTTGAAGGCGCGGCTGAAAGCCGCCTCCGTCGCATAGCCGGCGATCACCGCCGCTTCGGCCACGCTGATGCCGCGCTCGGCCAGCGCCGACTTCGCCTGTTGCATGCGCAGGCCGGTGACGTAGCCCATCGGGGTGGCTCCGGTCGAATGGGCAAATCGCCGGGCGAACGCCGCCCGCGACAGATGCGCCCTGCTGGCCAGCAGCTCCACCGTCCAGGGTTGCTGCGGGTCCCGATGGATGGCGAGCAACGCCGGGCCGAGCTGCGGATCGAAAATCGCGGTCAGCAGCCCGCGCGCAACCGTGCCGGCGGCCAGGCATTGCCGCAGCGCGTACATGAACAGCGCATCGGAAAGCTTGTCCATCAACGCCATCGCGCCGGGCCCGTTCGACTCGGCTTCGGCAACGATCAATTGCAGCAGGGCCGCTGGCGCGCCGGAGTCGCCACCATCCGGCTGCGGAGCATGCCGCAGCAGCAGCTGCGCCGGCAGCGAAGCCAGCAGCACTTCCGACAACGGCGAGTCGAACTCGAAGTAGCCACACAGCAGCAGGGTGGGAACGTCGCCGTCGGCGTCCAGCGAGGCGATCAGGCAATGGCCCAGCGGGCGGTTGAACAGTACCGCGTCACCAGCGCGGAGCAGGATGTCATCGGCACCGCCGTCATGCCGCATCACGCAGCGGCCGGTGGCCACCAGGTGGAACATCGCCTTGCGCTCGTATTCGCCATCGACCACCCACTGCCCGCAATGCGTGGTCCGGTGGAACACGCGCGTCTGCAGGCGGAGGTGCCGCATCAATTCACTCAATTCGTCCACGACAGTTCCCGATCAAGACGCGCAGACAAGCATGCGCGCGTTGCGGGCATGCTTGCGTTCGCAGCCGAGGGCCAGAGTATGCCCATGGCCGGTTCGTCATTCGACCGGTCGCCCGCCAATCCATCAAGAGAACATCAACCATGAGCGAATTCACCCCGCAGACCTCCGACTCCGCCCCGGGAGCTGCACGCCCGCTGCTGCGTAGTGCACAGGAAAAGATGGGTTTCGTACCCAACCTGTATGCCAACCTCGCCAACGCGCCGGCGGCACTGGAGGCCTACTTCGGGCTTTCCGCGCAGTTCGACAAGACGTCGTTCAACCCGGTGGAACGCCAGGTGGTGCTGCTGGCCGCCAGCGTGGAAAACGGGTGTGAATTCTGCGTCGCCGCCCATTCGATGATCGCCCGCAAGATGGCCAAGACTCCCGATGTCGTGGTCGACGCGCTGCGCAACCGCACCACCCTGCCCGACATCCGGCTGGAAGCGCTGGCCACGTTCACCCGCCACATGGTGAAGGAACGCGGCTGGGTGGCCGGAGCGCCGCTGCAGGCCTTCCTCAAGGCCGGATTCACCCACCAGCAGGCGCTGGAAGTGGTGCTTGGCGTCGCCATGAAGACGCTCAGCAACTACACCAACCATCTGACCGAAACCCGGACCAACGAGCAGTTCGCCAGCGAGGCATGGCAGCGCCAGGCATGACGATCGACGGCCGCAGACAAGCCGCGCGCGACAACCCGGATCACTCCCGAGCCTTGATGGATGCACGGTCGCCATGAAACGCCCCGACACCGTGGTACTCGACGCCGACGGCGCCCTGTTCGACGTGCACTCGTCCAGTACCCGGGATATCGCCAGCGCGGCTTACTCAAGCTGGCATGCGTCGTGGTTCAACCGGGCCGGGCGTCCAGGGGAATACCCGTGGATCACGGTACCCGCCGTATCCGGTTCCGGCCAGGCATTGCGGCATGTCGTGGAAGAGCCGACAGTTGCCGGCACCGACGACACTCGCAGAGGAGCGGATGGATGAGTTGGATCAGCGAAACACCCGAAAGCGAGGCACACGGCCCGCTGCGGGACATCTACGACGCCATCCGGAAGCAACGCGGCAAGGTGGCGCGCATTCTCGGCGTACACAGCCTCGATCCGGGCGCCTTGCAGCATCATCTCGATCTGTACATGCACCTGATGTTCTCCGCCGGCCCGTTGAGCCGGCGCGAGCGCGAAGCCATCGCGGTGGTGGTCTCCACCACCAACGGCTGCGCCTATTGCGTGGCGCATCATCTGGAAGCACTGCACCGCTATGAGAAAGATGAGGCCGTGCTGTCAGCCGTGCGCGCAGCACCCGACCGGCTCGCCGACTCGCGGCTGCGCGCGATGTTGCTGTACGCGCAAAAACTCACCGCCGCCCCGTCGACGATGGACCAGACTCAGGTGGCGGCATTGCGCGCGGAAGGACTCACCGACCCGGATATCCTGCGCATCAACCTGGTCACCGCCTACTTCAATTTCGTCAACCGCATCGCGCTGGGCCTTGGCGTGGAAGCCGACCAGGAAGAGATCACCGGCTATGCCAACGAATGAAGCGGCTTCCGTCCCCAGCGGCCCGGGGCCGGACAAACCACACCATCCCACGCTTGCCGCGCGACGCCATGCACGGTGGTAGGGTTGCCTGGGCGAGCGATTTCCGGCGCAGAAAATGCGGCAGTCCAACCCTGCCCACTTCACGACCGCCGGGTTCCGCTCCACCCAGGATTGCCGGGAAGCCCATGACATGATGACGCCGCGCCAGATTCTGAGGGTGGTGTTTTACCCTCCCCATCTGAAACGAACCTGCCTGGTGGCGCTGCTGGTGGGCGTGTGGCTGAGCGTATTCAACCTCGGCGACCAACTGCTGGCCGGGCCGTGGAACGCGCAGCTGGCGATCAGGGTCGCGATGAATCTGCTGACCCCGTTCACGGTCGCCAATCTCGGCCTGATATCCCGTCAGGCCGGAACGGAATCGGACAAGGCTGGATGATGTCCTCGTTTCTGCTCGCCCATGAACCCGCGATCCGGCTCGGTGCCTTCACCGGCATCTTCGCCGTGATGGCGCTGTGGGAAGCGCTGGCGCCGCGGCGGCGCCAGGCGATCGGCCGATGGCAGCGCTGGCCCGGCATCGTCGTGCTCGACAGCGTGCTGGTGCGGTTGCTCTTTCCCACCGCCGCCGTCGGCGTGGCGCTGTTCACCGAGACCCATGGATGGGGGCTGCTGCACGTGCTGAACGCGCCCAACTGGCTGGCGCTGGGCGCAGCGGTGCTCCTGCTCGACCTTGCGATCTACCTGCAGCACGTGTTGTTCCACGCGGTGCCCGCCTTGTGGCGGCTGCACCGGATGCATCACACCGACCTCGAATTCGACCTGACCACCGGCGCGCGCTTCCATCCGCTGGAGATCCTGCTGTCGCTGGGCATCAAGCTGGGCGTCGTCGTGGCATTGGGCGCGCCCGCGACGGCGGTGCTGGTGTTCGAGGTGCTGCTGAATGCCACCGTGATGTTCAACCACAGCAACGTCCGCCTGCCGTTGCCGCTGGATCGCCTGCTGCGTCGATGCCTCGTCACGCCCGACATGCATCGCGTGCATCACTCGTGGCATCCGGACGAGACCAACGCCAACTTCGGCTTCAACCTGCCCTGGTGGGATCGCCTGTTTGGCACCTATCGTGCGCAACCGCGCGATGGCCATACCGACATGACCATCGGCGTCCACCAGTTCCGCGACCCGCGCGAACTGCGCCTGGACCGGATGCTGTGGCAGCCGTTTCGCACCGACCAGGACGACCGTCCATCATCCGGCGTTTGACCATGACGGGCGACGTTGTCCCCTGCCCGGCAGGGTAGCCCGGAGCAGCCTCGACTCCGCTTGTGGCAGCCGTTCATGGGCGGGCACGCCAGGCGACCGGCTCACCGGGATGACGCCGAGGTCAAGCGGACTGGTCAGCGAGCCTTTCGCCGAGTGCGCGATACGTGGCAGCCATGCCCAGCCCAACGATGAGGCGCTCGGGTATCGCCTCGATCCCGCCAATGGCGCCGCACAGCGCGCCGGTGAGCATGGCGCGCGCCTGGTTCTGTCCACCCGCGTTCACCGCGTGGAGCACGCCCTGTTCCACGTCGCCCTGGAAGCGCGCCGCCAGGTAGTAGGCGGCGGGAAACTGGTGGTACACCGCGCACGGCAGGCCGTAGACCAAGCCAACCTTCGATGCCGGTTCGATGCGTACCGCCGGATCGTGCGCCGCGCGCGCGATCGAGGATACCGTGAGCAAGGCGTCGGGCGAGGCGAACTGCCCGGCCTGCAGCGGCGCCTCCGCGTCTTGCGGCACGTCCAGCGCACCGCTGGTCACGGTGTGGAACGGCAACTCGCCGGACTTCACCAGCGCCATCAAGCGCCCGGACAAATCGCCATCCAGCGGCACGCCACTCGCCAGTTGCCCCAGCACGGCGGCAAACGCCAGCGTCATCGCGCCCACCGTGGGATCGCGCTGGGTCAGCGCCACGTTGCTGCTGACGTGCTGCGCCAGCCGTCGCGGCTCGCCCGCGTAGCGCAGCGCGATCGCCAGCACCCGCTCCGCCGCCTCGGTGGTATCCGCCAACCCCGCCACCTGCCCCCACGGCAAGCCGGTGCGGCGTTTGCGCCAGGCCTCGCGCATCGACTGGCTGGTGTAGCCGCCCGGCCCCGCCATCGGCGTGCCGTCGATCACCGCGAACAACTCGCGATCCAACCGCGCGCAGAAGTCCGCCTCGTCGTAGCCGCCGCGTTCCACCAGCGAACGAGTGGTCAACGCGAGGATGAAGCCCGCCTGCGACGACGCGCCCGCTGGCAGGCCTTCGTGGTAGCGCCCCGGCTTCGGCGCCGTGTAGTCGCTGATCCAGTCGCCGTAGTCGCGGCGCAGCGCGGCGAGGTCGTAGTACCAGTGCGGGCCGAGCGCCAGCGCATCGCCGATGAAGGCACCCAACAGGGCGCCCTGGATGCGGCTTGTTCTTGAAGTGGGGGATAGATTTGGGGACATGGCGTCGCATCCAGGCTGGGTGACCACGTTGCATCGTACGCCTGCCCTCGGCCAACCCCACGTAGCGCCACACGGGTTCCACATCCCACAAGCCGGCCAGGCGGCGACTTGGAACCCAAGCATTGGGTGCATCGAACGATGTCCGTACAGGAATGGAGCATCGTTCCCACATTCCTCCGTGCAACAGCCGGTCACTCGACAACCAAGGCAAAAGTAACTCTGCAGTGTGCCTCACGTCGATCTTGCCCATGGCGACGATGCCACTGTGCGTTTGTGCGCCCCACCACATTCACCTGCCGGTCAACGGTGCGGGGTAATTGCGCCCTGCCCGCACTGGTAGAAAACACGGTGCGTCGCCGAAAAATGCTTCGCACTCGTTGTCGGAATGCCAGCCGGGCACCCCAGCCAGCGGCAATGGCCGCAGATCCAGTGGATCGCGCAATGCCGTGCCTTCGTGGATTGCCCGCGCACAAGCATCGGCCACCATCACCGGCGACACATTGGGATCGGCCACGACCAATGCCTTCCCCACCAGTAACTGCCCCGGCGTCAACGCGTGTTCGAGCAGCGCGTGGCCGAACACTTCGACGCCAATGCGGCCATCGAGCCAGGCGTTGCGTTCGCGCCAGAACAGGCCGTTCCAATCGTGCGCGTCCCATAACCGCAACAAGGATGGATCACGCAGCGCGACCACCACGCCGGCTTCGTCGAAATGGGTGAGCGCGTATTGGGCACGAGAGCGCTGCTTCGGCCCCATGTGGGCGATTTCGGCCATCTGCCGCATGTTGAGAGCGCGCTTCAGGGCGGGATGGCGCAGCCAGACCAGCGCATTGAACAGGTCGTGCCAGTTGTTTGCACGGGTGGCGATGGCGCCGTGTTCGGCGATGCGCTGTTCGTAGTGCAGGCCGTCGGCCAGCAACTCGCGGGTTTGTGCCACGAAACGCTCGCGCATGCCGGTGGGTCGGGCGGCGTTGAGCGCCTCAATGGAAGGCCAGTCGTGGCCTTCGGTCAGCCCGGCATATTCGCGCCACGCCGCCAGCGGCATCCGCCCGAACACCTGCGGATCGACCGCCTCACGGGCCGGCGCCAAGTAGCGCATGGCGCGTTACACGATCTTCAGTGAGGGATGCGCCAGGCGCGCGTGCAGGTCGTGTTCGCTGGCTGCCTCGACCACCACGTCGACGAACTGGCCGGGCTTGAGCGACTGCCCGTCGGCGATCAGCACGCTGCCGTCGATCTCCGGCGCGTCGGCCATCGAACGGGCCACCGCGCCGCCCACGCCCGCCTCATCCACCAGCACCTTGAGCGTGCGGCCGATCTTGCGCTGCAGCTTGGCGGCGGAAATTTCCGCCTGCACCGCCATGAACTGTTCGAGGCGGTCTTCCTTGAGTTCTTCGCTGACCGCGCCGGGCAGTTCGTTGGCCTTGGCGCCGTCCACCGGCGAGTAGGCGAAGGCGCCCACGCGATCCAGCTCGGCCTCGCGCAGGAAGTCGAGCAGCTCCTCGAACTCGGCGTCGGTCTCGCCGGGAAAGCCGACGATGAAGGTGCTGCGGATCGTGAGGTCGGGTACCAGCTTGCGCCAGTTCTGCACGCGCTCCAGCGTCTTCTCGATGTTGCCGGGGCGCTTCATCAATTTCAGGATGCGCGGGCTGGCGTGCTGGAACGGGATGTCCAGGTACGGCAGAATTTTTCCTTCCGCCATCAGCGGCATCAGCTCGTCCACGTGCGGGTACGGGTAGACGTAGTGCAGCCGCGTCCACGCGCCGAGCTCGGACAGGCCTTCGCACAGCTCGGTCATGCGCGTGCGATGGCTTTTCCCGCGCCATTCGCGTTCGGCGTACTTGAGGTCGACGCCGTAGGCGCTGGTGTCCTGCGAGATCACCAGCAGCTCCTTCACGCCGCCCTTGACCAGCTTCTCGGCCTCGACGAGCACCTCGTCGACCGGGCGCGAAACCAGGTTGCCGCGCATCGACGGGATGATGCAGAAGCTGCAGCGGTGGTTGCAGCCTTCGGAAATCTTGAGGTAGGCGTAGTGCTTGGGCGTCAACTTCACGCCGGTGTCCGGCACGATGTCGAGGAACTTGTTGCGCGTGGGCGGCAAGGCCTCGTGCACGGCGTGCATCACGCTGGCGTAGTCCTGCGGGCCGCTGATGGCGAGCACGTCAGGGTAGGCCTCGCGGATCAGCTCGGCGCGCTTGCCCAGGCAGCCGGTAACGATCACCTTGCCGTTCTCGGCGAGCGCGGTGCCGATCGAGTCCAGCGACTCCTGCACCGCCGACTCGATGAAGCCGCAGGTGTTCACCACCACCGCATCGGCCTCGCCGTAGGTGGGCACGATCTGATAGCCCTCGACCTTGAGCTGGGTGAGGATGCGCTCGGAATCCACCAACGCCTTGGGGCAGCCCAGGCTGACGAAACCGATCTTTTGCGAAGCCTGCGGCATGGCGGTGGCAACCGTGATGACGGGAAGCCGGGCATTGTACTGGCTCGACGCCGGTAAACGGCCCGCTGGCTTTCACCGTTTCCAGCAACATCGGGTTTTAGAATCACCTCTCCGCCGCGCAAAGGAGACGGCCACCATGGGCCAGCAGATCAATATCCCCACCAACCGCACGCGTTGCATCGGCGGCTACCTCGCCAAGCCCGAAGGCAAGCCGAAGGGCGGCATCGTGGTGGTGCAGGAAATTTTTGGCGTCACCGCGCACATCCGCAGCGTGGCCGACCGCTTCGCCGCAGCCGGCTATACGGCCATCGCGCCGGCCTTCTTCGACCACCTGGAAGCCTGGCTGGAGCTGGACTACGACGACGTGGGCGTGGCGCGCGGCAAATCGCTGGTGACCGAACTCGGGCTGGATCGCCCGCTGGAAGACGTGGCCAGCGCCGCCCAGTCCATCGCCTCGTCCGGCAAGATCGGCGTGGTGGGCTATTGCTGGGGTGGCACGGTGGCGTTGCTTTGTGCGCAGCGCCTCGGCCTGCCCGCGGTGAGTTACTACGGGGCACGCAACCTGGGTTTTCTCGGCCAGACGCCGAAGGCGCCGGTGATGTTCCACTTCGGCGAGCTGGATCCAAGCATCCCGCCCGAAGCCGTGGCCAAACACCGCGAAGCGCTGCCCGACATGCCGGTATTCAGCTACCCCAGTGCCGGCCACGCCTTCAACCGCGACGTGCCCGGCGACAAGCACTATCACGAAGCCAGCGCCACGCTGGCCTGGCAGCGCACGCTGGACTTTTTCGACAAACAGCTGGCCAGCGCATGAGCGAGGCCGGTTTTCTGCTGGACACACGCCTCGCGGCCGACACACGCCACGTCGCGATGCTGCCGCTGTGCGAGCTGCGCCTGATGAACGACGCACGCTTTGCGTGGCTGATCCTGGTACCGCGTCGCGCCGGCCTGGTGGAAATCAGCGATCTCGATGAAGCCGAACAGCCGCAGTTATGGCGCGAGACCAACCAGTGCGCTGCCGCGCTGCGCGCCGTGGCGCCATGCGACAAGCTCAACCTCGGCGCGCTGGGCAACATCGTGCGCCAGTTGCACCTGCACGTGGTGGCGCGTACCGAGGGCGATGCCGCCTGGCCCGGCCCGGTGTGGGGTAGCGGTGCCACCCTGCCCTACGACGAAGCGGCATTGGCCGCGCGGCTGGCGGTACTGCGCGGCGCGTTGTCACCATGAAAAACCCGCCGCTTGCGTCGCAGGCAGAGTCGCGTGTCACACCCTAACACGGGCTCAGTAGCCTCGTTGTCCCGCTTGTTCGACGCTGTCGCAGCCTGCAGCCGAGCGGCACTTCTGGCCGTCGTCGACCTTCACCGGCTCATGGTGGTCTTCCAGCTTGCGAGCCTTGGTATTGACCGCGCTGATCTGGGTGAGCTGGCCGCCATCGTCGTAATAGGCGGCGAAACCGTAGTCGATGGACATGCGCGCCAGATACTGCAGGTGCACCTTGCGGATGCCGGAGTCGTCGCCGGGGACGAGCAAGACGGTCTTGGGCAGTTTGCCGATGTCACGCAGGTAGGCGAAATGGCTGCCGGCGTCCACCGCCGACAGTACCGCGCCGTCGATGATGAACTGGCCTTCCTTGTAGGACTCGATGGTGGTGTCGAACTGCCCTTTCCAATGGGCGATCTTGGCCTGGTCCTTGGCGGCACCCTTGTGGCAGCCGCCGAGCAGGATGGTGCTGCCCAGCAGCAACGCGGTGGCCGTGCGTATCATCAGGGTGGAAAGACGGGTCATCGGGGTCTCCTGCGCGAAGCGGCCGGGGCGGCCTGTCGAGTGTAGCGAGCGGACGACGCGGCCATGCCTGCGCCACGCCGCCGTGGGGGTGATGGTTCAGGTGCGCGGCAGGGTCACGCCCTGCTGGCCCTGGTATTTGCCGCCGCGATCCTTGTAGCTGGTGGCGCACTCCTCGTCGGATTCGAAGAACAGCATCTGCGCCACACCCTCGTTGGCGTAGATCTTGGCCGGCAACGGCGTGGTGTTGGAGAACTCCAGCGTCACGTGGCCCTCCCACTCCGGTTCCAGCGGGGTGACGTTGACGATGATGCCGCAGCGCGCGTAGGTGCTCTTGCCCAGACACACCACCAGCACGTTGCGCGGGATGCGGAAGTATTCGACGGTGCGCGCCAAGGCGAAGGAGTTGGGCGGGATGATGCACACGTCCGACGCCACGTCGACGAAGCTGTTCGGATCGAACGCCTTGGGGTCGACGATGGTGGAGTTGATGTTGGTGAAGATCTTGAACTCGCGTGCGCAGCGCACGTCGTAGCCGTAGCTGGAGGTGCCCCAGGACACCGCGCGGCTGCCGTCGGCGGCTTGCTTCATCTGCCCCGGCTCGAACGGCTCGATCATGCCGTGGCTTGCGGCCATCCGGCGTATCCACTGGTCGGACTTGATGCTCACGTGCGCTCCGCAGTCGGCGTAGTGCCCGGTGGCGCCGGGCGAAAGCGACAAAAATACATGGTCGGGGCAACGATGCGCCAGCGACGCACACTTAACTCCCCTCTCCCGCCTGCGGGAGAGGGGTGGGGGAGAGGGCGCATTGCCCAACCAGAACCAAAGAGCCCCCTCTCCCTAGCCCTCTCCCCAACATACGTTGGGGGAGAGGGGATAAAGACTATGCGCCGGGGATGCCCTGCACCACGATCTTGCCCAGCCCCAGCGACTTGTTGCGCGGCTGGCGCGAGAGGCGGCCGGCGGTGTTGCGGGCGATCTCGCGGTAGCGCGCGGCCAGCTCCGACTCGGGCATCGCCACCACGGTGGGATTGCCGCCGTCGGATTGCTCGCGGATGCGGATGTCCAGCGGCAGCGAGCCGAGATAGGGCACCTGGTACTGCTCGGCCATGCGCGAGCCGCCGCCCTCGCCGAAGATGTGTTCCTCGTGGCCGCAGTGCGAGCACACGTGGGTGGCCATGTTCTCCACGATGCCGAGCACGGCCACTTCCACCTTCTCGAACATCTTGAGCGCCTTACGCGCGTCCAGCAGGGCGATGTCCTGCGGCGTGGTGACGATCACCGCGCCGGATACCGGCACCTTCTGCGCCAGCGTGAGCTGGATGTCGCCGGTGCCGGGCGGCAGGTCGATGATGAGGTAGTCGAGCATCTCCCAGCGCGAATCGGTGATGAGCTGCATCATCGCCTGGGTGACCATCGGGCCGCGCCAGATCATCGGGGTTTCCTCATCGACGAGGAAACCGATGGACATGGCCTGCATGTCGTGCCCGCGCATCGGCACGATGCTCTTGCCGTCGGGCGACTCGGGCTTGCCGCTGATGCCCAGCATGCGCGGCTGGCTGGGGCCGTAGATGTCGGCATCCATCACGCCCACCCGGGCGCCCTCAGCCTTGAGCGCCAGCGCCAGGTTCACCGCCACCGTGGACTTGCCCACGCCGCCCTTGCCCGAGGCCACCGCGATGATGTTCTTGACGTTGGGCAGCGGGCCCAGCGTGCCCTGCACCTTGTGCGACTGGATGCGGCTGGCGATCGACACGCTGGCCTGGGCAATGGCCGGGTTGGCCTCCAGCGCCTGCCGCGCTTTCGCCACCATGGCGTCGATCACGCCGGCGGCGGGATAGCCGATCAGCAGGTCCACCGAAACCTTGTCGCCGTCCACGCCCACCGCGCGGATGGTCTCGCCCAGCGGCGCGCCAGTATGGGTGTCGATCAGCTCGCCAAGCAGTTGGCGCACCAGGGCTTCGCTCGCCTGCGTCATGTCGAATCGAATTTTGCCGAATGGGGAGACGCGCATTATGCCAGCCGTGCCCTGCCGCCCGTGCTGATGCAGGTCAGCGTGGCCGGCCGCAGCCATGGCGCGACGCCACTTGACGCCGGCGGCGGCTACCGGCACGCTCCGACCATACTGTTTCGTACGGGGAGACCACCATGAAGCTTGCTGTTCGTTACGCCCTCGCCATCGGCCTGCTGGCAGGCACGGGTGCCGTATCCGCCGCCGACCTGAGTACCCCGGTGGGCACCTGGCAGCAGGTGGACGACGCCACCGGCAAGGTGAAGTCCATCATCGAGATCAGCACACTGAACGGCCAGTTGCAGGGGCGCATCCTGCAACTGCTCAACCGCGACCCCAAGGACATCGCGCGCGACGGCGAGCATCCCAAGTGCACCAAATGCGATGGTGCGCTCAAGGATCAACCCATCGAGGGCATGACCATGATGTGGGGCGTGCGCAAGGACGGCGAGGTGTGGGACGGTGGCAAGATCCTCGATCCCAAGAGCGGCAAGCTCTACAAGGTGAAGCTCACGCTGGAGGACGGCGGCAGGAAGCTCGATGTGCACGGCTACATCGGTTTCGCCCTGCTCGGCCGCAGCCAGACCTGGAATCGCCAGTAGACCTTGCGACAGCCGCTCGCGAAAAGCGCGCCGCATGGCGCGCTTTTTCGTTGCGGAGGCCGGCATTTGGACGGCCGTGGCATAATGGACGACCCCCAGGAGCCACCGCCCACCATGCCTCGTCGCCTGCTCGTCACCCACGCCCTGCCCTATGCCAACGGCCCGCTGCACCTGGGCCACATGCTGGGCTACATCCAGACCGACATCTGGGTGCGCGCGCAGCGGATGATGGGCCACGAGGTGCATTTCGTGGCGGCGGACGACGCCCACGGCACGCCGATCATGCTGGCTGCCGAGAAGGCCGGCACCACGCCCGAGGCCTTCATCGCGGAGATCCGGCAGGGCCACGAGGCCGACTTCGCCGCGTTCCATTTCAGCTACGACCACTACCACACCACCCACTCGGACGAGAACCGCGAACTGGCGGCGCTGATCTACACGCGCCTGCGCGACGCGGGCTATGTCGCCAGGCGCAGCATCCAGCAGCTGTACGACCCCGAAAAGCAGATGTTCCTGCCCGACCGCTACATCAAGGGCACCTGCCCGAAGTGCGGCGCGCCGGATCAGTACGGCGACAACTGCGAAGTGTGCGGCGCCACCTATGCGCCCACCGATCTCATCAATCCTTACTCGGTGGTATCCGGCGCCACGCCGGTATTGAAGGATTCCGAGCATTACTTCTTCGAGTTGTCGAAGTTCCAATCGCTGCTTGAAGACTGGTTCGCCGGCAAGCTCACCGGCGGCCCGGTCGCCAATCCCGGCGTGTTGGCCAAACTGCGCGAGTGGCTGGACGGCGGCTTGCGCGATTGGGACATCTCGCGCGACGCGCCCTACTTCGGCTTCCCCATCCCCGACGCGCCCGGCAAGTTCTTCTACGTGTGGCTGGATGCGCCGGTCGGCTACCTGGCCAGCTTCAAGGCGCTGTGCGACAAGGGCGGCCTGAAATTCGACGACTTCCTCGGCGCGGACAGCCAAACCGAGATGCATCATTTCATCGGCAAGGACATCATCAATTTCCACGGCTTGTTCTGGCCGGCGATGCTGCACGGCGCGCACATGCGCGTGCCCACCGCGCTGCACGTCAACGGCTACCTGACCGTGAACGGCGCGAAGATGTCCAAGTCGCGCGGCACCTTCATCAAGGCGCGCACCTACCTCGATGCCGGGCTCAATCCCGAGTACCTGCGCTACTACTTCGCCAGCCTGCTGAACGACACGCCGGTGGACGTCGACCTCGACCTCAAGGCCTTCGAGGAACGTGTCAACTCGCACCTCGTGGGCAAGTGGGTGAACATCGCCAGCCGCACCGCGGGCTTTGTGCAGAAGTTCTTCGACGGCAAGCTGGTGGACCGTTTCGACGTCGAACACACTGCATTGTGGGAACAGCTGATCACCCAGTACGAAGGCATCGAGGCGCTGTACGAAGGCGGCGAATTCGCCGAACTCACCCGCCGCTTCGTGGCGATGGCCGACCTGGTCAACAGCCACATCGCCGCGAAGGCGCCATGGGCGATGGCCAAGGACGAAGCCCGTCGCACCGAGCTGCACCAGGTGTGCTCCTTCGCGCTGGCCGGCTTCCGCCTGCTGGCCGGTGTGCTCAAGCCCATTCTGCCCGCCACCGTGGCTGCCGCCGAAGGCTTCCTCGCTGCGCCGATCAAGGACTTCGCCGATGCGCGCGACGCGTTGCATGGCCACAGCATCGCCGCCTTCAGCCCGCTGATGGCGCGCCTCGACCCGAAGCTCATTGAAGCCATGATCGAAGCCTCGAAGGAATCGCTGGGCACCCCTGCGCCCGCCACTGAAACCGCCAAGAAGAAGCCCGTGAACGACACCGCCAAGCCCGCCGCCACCCCCGCTCCCATCGACGCGCCGGCCACCATCGCCATCGACGATTTCGCGAAGCTCGACCTGCGCGTGGGCAAGGTGCTGGCCTGCGAGTTCGTGGACGGCTCGGACAAGCTGCTGCGCTTCGAGTTGGATGCCGGCGAGCTGGGCAAGCGGCAGATCTTCTCCGGCATCCGCGCTGCCTACGTCGAACCGGAAAAACTGGTCGGCCGCAACGTGGTGTTCATTGCCAACCTCGCGCCGCGCAAGATGCGCTTCGGCCTCTCCGAAGGCATGATCCTCTCGGCCGGCACCGGCGGCAGCGACCTGTTCCTGCTCGACGCCGACCAGGGTGCGCCGGCTGGCGCCACGGTGCGCTGACGGAGGCACGATGCGGTGCGTTCACCGATCCTACGGACAGGCCGAGGCGGAGATCGTCGCGGGCCTGCTGCGTGAAGAAGGCTGCGTTGCCTTCGTCTACGAAAACGGCCTGTCGCGGCTCGAATGGTACAAGGTGATTGCGTTTGGTGGCCCGCTGGTCGTGGTTCCCGATGCCTGCGTGGCGCAGGCCCGCGACGTGCTCGACCACTGGCGGCGCGGCGATTACAGCGTCGAGTGCGACGACCGCTGCCCGCGCTGCGACAGCGGCGACATCGAAGAGAACCCCAACTATCGCGGCTGGGCCTTCTTCTTCGGATGCTTCCTCGGCCTGCCGCTGTGGCCGGCACTCAAGTGGCGCGAACGCTGCAAAGCATGCGGCCACCACTGGAAAGCGACGTTGCCGGACACGTATGCCGAATTGAACAAGCTGGTGAGCCCAACGGACGCACATGCCCGCAATGGTTGAATCCGCGCCCACCGCCGACCAGATCGACGCCCTGCTGCCGCAGACCCAATGCGGGCAATGCGGCTACCACGGTTGCCGGCCCTATGCGGAGGCCATCGCGCGCGGCGAGGCGCCGATCAACCGCTGCCCGCCGGGTGGCACCGAGGGCATCCGCAAGCTGGCCACGTTGCTGCACACGCCCGAACTACCGCTCGATCCCGCCTGCGGCGTGGAGAAGCCGCGCCTGCTGGCGCGCATCGTCGAGGCCGACTGCATCGGCTGCACCAAATGCATCCAGGTCTGCCCCACCGATGCCATCGTGGGTGCGCCCAAGCTGATGCACACCGTGCTGGCCGACGACTGCACCGGCTGCGAGCTGTGCGTGGCGGCCTGCCCGGTGGACTGCATCGAGCTGATCCCGATGCCGCCCGAGCAGATCGACCAGGCGCATGCCGACGCGGCGCGCGAACGCTTCCAGAAACGCGAGACACGGCTGGCGCGCGAAGCCGCCGAGCGCGAGGCGGAGCTGGCGGCGCGCAAGGCCGAGGTCGACGCCGTGGCAGCGACGGGCAACCCGGTGCTGGCGGCACTGGCCCGCGCCCGCGCGAAACAGGCCGGCAAACCATGAAACGCACCGACGTAGTCGAGTTGTTCACCCGCCTGCGCGAGCTGAACCCGCAGCCCACCACCGAGCTGCTGTTCGACACCCCGTTCGAATTGCTCGTCGCCGTGGTGCTCTCCGCGCAGGCCACCGACGTGGGCGTGAACAAGGCCACGCGCAAGCTCTACCCGGTGGCCAACACGCCCGCCGCGATCCTCGCGCTGGGCGAGGACGGGCTGAAGCGTTACATCAACACCATCGGGCTCTACAACGCCAAGGCGAAGAACGTGATCGCGCTGTGCGAGCTGCTGATCGCGCGACACGGCGGCGAGGTGCCGCGCTACCGCGAGGCGCTGGAGGCACTGCCCGGCGTGGGCCGCAAGACCGCCAACGTGGTGCTGAACACCGCCTTCGGCGAGCCCACCATCGCGGTGGATACGCACATCTTCCGCGTCGCCAACCGCACCGGCCTCGCCCCCGGCAAGGACGTGCGCGCGGTGGAAGACAAACTCCTGAAAGTGGTGCCCGCCGAGTTCAAGCGTGACGCCCACCACTGGCTGATCCTGCACGGTCGCTACGTGTGCAAGGCGCGCAAGCCGGATTGCCCGCATTGCCCAATCCGCGACTTGTGCGCGTACAAGCACAAGACGCCGGCGTCCTGAACCAGTGTCCGGCAGCAACAATGCCGACAACCTGACCGATCGTCGTGTCGTACGACTGGGCGACCGACGCAAAAGCAAACGGCGGGCATCCTGCCCGCCGTTTTCCGTCCCTGGGTCGAACTCCCTTACGATAAACGGTTTGGACGCCGCCGGTTGCCAGGCGGCGGCAGGCGATCAGAAGGCCACTTCGCCGAACACGCCGATCTCGTTGGTCTTGACGTTCTGCACGTGCGGCGGCAGCGGCGTGGCCACCGACTTGTCACCCTTCTCGTGCTTCCACACGCCAGCCAGCTTGAAGCCTTTGCTCACCTGGTACTGCAGGCCGAGGTTGTAGTAGGTGTCCTTGGCGTTGTTGTCCAGGTTCTTGCTCAGCTTCGCCTCGTCGTAGCGGGCGAACAGGGCGAGATCATCGGTCAGCGCCACGCTGCTCCACACCGACCAGCCATCGGCTTTGTCGGCCTGCGGGGTCATCACATTGCTCCAGTTCTTCGCGGTGAAGTACTCGCCGCCCACCCGGAACTGCTTGTTGACGTAGGCCACCAGCAGGTCGCCGCGCTGCGCGGTGTGGTCGGCGCTCGCGGTCTGGGTCTCCTGGCCGCGGTGGCCGGAGTAGCCACCCACCGCCACGGTGAGGCCATCGAACGGCACGAAGCCCACGCGCGCTTCCACGTCCACGCCCTTGCTGCGGCTGGGGTTCTTGTAGCCGGCGCCGTTCACCACCGACACCGCGTAGTTGAACATGTTGTTGGCGCCGACGTCACCGAAGGCATGCAGGCCCCAATCGGCCGAATTCGCGTACTTCAGGCGGTCGGTAAGGGTGTTCTCGACGTAGCGGAAGCCGTACAGGTTCTCGACGAACGGGATCCACGGCATGTCGGCCGAGCCGACGCGGAGGATCGCGGCCTTGTCGAACTTGCCCTGCACGTAGGCCTTCTTCACGAACAGGTTGGTCTCGCCGTCGTTGGCGACGTAGTTGAAGTCGGTGGTCAGGTTGGCCGACCACACGTCGTTGAACTGGTGGTCGACGCCCAGGTAGAAGCGCTTCACGTCCAGCCCGACGCCGTTGGCGGCGGTCTTGCCGCTGTCGCTGTTCTTCTGGTCGATGTTGCTGAAGTCGAAGAACATCTTGCCGGACAGCTTGGTGTTGTTGACCAGCTTGTCGAGCGCCTCGAGGCGCTTGTCAGGCACGGCGACAGTCGCCTGCTTGGCCTCCACCTGCTGCACGGCCTGAGCGGTCTGGCTCTGTGCCTCATTCTGCGCGCTGGACTGCGCCTGCAGTTCGTCCACCTTTTCCTGCAGGGCGGCGAGCTGGGCCTTGAGCTGCACCAGCTCTTCGGCGCCGACGGTGGCCTTGGCCGCAGCCTTGGGGTGCGTCGTCTTCTGCGCCGGCGCGGCGCTGGCCGCAAAACTGGTCAGGCCCAGACCGGCGGCTACCGCGAGAGCGAGCGTCTTGGAATGCATGCATGTCTCCATATGGGATAGATGGCGGACCGCCTCTTTGGCCCGACGGAATGCGGGGCAGCAAGGCACGAACGTGACGCAGCTTGCCCGACGTTCGTTGCGGTTGCATGCATTTCATGTGACACCGGCATGACATCGGCCGACTTTCCATGCCCGACTGATATGCTGCGCGGATGGACATCCCGAACAACAGTCTGGCTGGCCGCATGGCCGAGCGTTTCCGCGGTTTCTTGCCGGTGGTCGTGGATGTGGAAACCGGCGGTTTCGACGCCACGCACGATGCCCTGCTGGAAATCGCGGCGGTGATCGTGGGCATGGACGAGCAGGGCTTGCTGCACCATCGCACCACCGTGCACGCCCACGTGGAACCCTTCCCGGGCGCCAACCTCGACCCGCGTGCGCTTGAAATCACCGGCATCGACCCGGACAACCCGCTGCGTGGCGCGATGCACGAGCGCACGGCGCTGGAGCACGTGTTCCAGCCGGTGCGCGTGGCGATGCGCGAGAGCGGCTGCCAGCGCGCGATCCTGGTGGGCCACAATGCCGCCTTCGACCTCGGCTTCCTCAACGCCGCCGTGCAGCGTACTGGCAACAAGCGCAACCCGTTCCACCCCTTCAGCTGTTTCGACACCGCCACCCTGGGCGGCCTCGCCTACGGCCAGACCGTGCTCGGCAAGGCCGTGCTGGCCTCCGGCCGCACGTTCGACGCCCGCGAGGCGCATTCGGCGATCTACGACGCCGAGGCCACCGCCACGCTGTTTTGCGACATCGTGAACCGCTGGCGGCAACTGGAGACCTTCGAACGCGAGCGGGTGGGCGTCGATCTGGGCTGACGCGGCGTACTGTCACGTGACTGTCATCCTTCACTCATCCGCCTGCAACACGGAGTCGCTGGAATGGTGGGCACCGGGCGCCGCCCGGCCATTGCCTAAGGAGCCTCCGTGCTAACCTCATCGCGTTTCCTGTGCCGGCTCGGCACGCTTTCCGCGCTCATCGTCTGCTCGCTGGGCGCCCTGCCCGCCAACGCCACCGACATCACCGGCGCGGGTTCGAGCTTCGTCTACCCCGTGATCTCGAAGTGGTCGGCCAGCTACGCTGAGAAGACCGGCCACCATATCAACTACCAGTCCATCGGCTCCGGCGGCGGCATCGCCCAGATCAAGGCCGGCACGGTGGACTTCGGCGCCAGCGACATGCCGCTGGACGAGGCCACCCTCGCCAAGTTCGGCCTGGGCCAGTTCCCCGACGTGATCGGCGGCATCGTGCCGGCGTTCAACGTGTCCGGCGTGGCGCCGGGCAAGATGACGCTGGACGGCTCGATCCTGGCCGAGATCTACCTGGGCAAGATCACCCATTGGAACGACCCGGCCATCCAGAAGCTCAACCCGGGCCTGAAGCTGCCCAGCACCAAGATCACCGTGGTGCATCGCTCTGACGGCTCGGGCACCAGCTTCAACTTCACCAACTACCTGTCCAAGGTCAGCACCGACTGGAAGGCCAAGGTCGGCGAAGGCACCGCCGTGAACTGGCCGACCGGCATCGGCGGCAAGGGCAACGAGGGCGTCTCGGCCTACCTCCGCCAGATCCCGAACTCGATCGGCTACGTCGAGTACGCCTACGCGCTGAAGAACCACATCGGCTACGCGCTGATGAAGAACGCCGCCGGCAAGGTGGTGCAGCCCAACACGGCCAGCTTCCAGGCCGCCGCCGCCACCGCCGACTGGGCGCACGCGAAGAACTTCAACCTGCTGATGACCAACGCGCCGGGCGCCGAGGCCTGGCCGATCACCGCCACTTCGTGGGTGATCATGTACAAGCAGCCGAAGAACGCCGCCAACAGCAAGGTCGGCTTCGACTTCTTCAAGTTCGCCTACGAGCACGGCCAGGAGCAGGCCCGTGCGCTAGACTACGTGCCGCTGCCGACCTCGTTGGTGAGCCAGATCGAGGCTTACTGGAAGGCGGAGTTCAAGCAGTAAGCATCCCCCTCACCCCAGCCCGCTCCCCCAACAGGGCTGGGGGGAGGGAGGCGCAAGCCCCCTGCTTCAAGTCACCTCCGCTGACCGCGGAGAAAAGCTGCAAGCCCTCTGCTGCAAGCCCTCTCCCCCGCTCGCGGGGGAGAAGGGGTCGGGTGAGGGGGCGTTTGCCCAAACCTTCCCCGGGTCTTCAAGCATTGGCCACCATCGACGCAACTTCGCAAATAGACCAACGCAGCCGCCGCGACGCGCGTCACGACGCCTGGTTCCGCGCCCTGCTGAAGGCTTGCGCCCTGCTGGTGCTGGCCGCCTTGCTGGGCGCCGCGCTGTCCACGCTGTGGGGCGGCCACGAGGTGTTGTTCAAGGACGGCTTCCACTTTCTCACCAACGACGCCTGGAACCCGGTCACCGACGACTACGGCGCGCTGGCGCCGATCTTCGGCACCCTGGTGACCTCGCTGATCGCGCTGCTGCTCGCGGTGCCGATGAGCTTCGGCATCGCCTTGTTCCTCTCCGAGATCGCACCGGCCTGGCTGCGCGGCCCGGTTGCCACCGCCATCGAACTCCTGGCCAGCATCCCGTCGATCATCTACGGCATGTGGGGCTTGTTCGTGTTCGTGCCCTTCATGGCTGGCATCGAGCCGGCGCTTTCCGACACGCTGGGCAAGCTGCCGCTCATCGGCAAGCTGTTCCAGGGCCCGCCGCTGGGCCTGGGCCTGCTCACCGCGGGCATCGTGCTGGCGGTGATGATCCTGCCCTTCATCACGACGGTGATGCGCGAGGTGTTCCAGACCGTGCCGATCCGGCTCAAGGAGTCCGCCTATGCGCTGGGCTCGACCACCTGGGAAGTGGCGTGGGACATCGTGTTGCCCTACACCCGCTCGGCGGTGATCGGCGGCATCTTCCTCGGCCTCGGCCGCGCGCTGGGCGAAACCATGGCGGTGACCTTCGTGCTCGGCAACGCCTACGGCATCACCAGCTCGCTCTTGATGCCCGGCACCTCGATCTCCTCGGCCATCGCCAACGAGTTCAACGAGGCAGTGGGCACGCATCGCTCGGCGCTGATCGCGCTGGGCTTCCTGCTGTTCGCGGTGACCTTCGTGGTGCTCTTGATCGCCCGCCTGATGCTGCGTGCACTGGCACGGCGCGAGGGCGCACGATGAGCGGCTCCCGCTACCCGCGCCGCCGCCTCGCCAACGTGGTCGCGCTCGGCCTCAGCGCCTGCGCCACCCTGCTCGGCCTCACGTTCCTCACGTGGATACTGTGGACGACGCTGAAGAATGGCCTCGGCGCGATCACGCCCCACCTGTTCACCAAGATCACCGCCTACGCCGAACAGGGCGGCCTGTCGAACGCCATCGTCGGCAGCCTCATCATGGACATGTTGGCGCTCGCGATCTGCGCGCCCATCGGCATCGCCGCCGGCACCTTCCTCGCCGAATACGCCAACCGCAGCCGACTCGGCGCCACGATCCGCTTCCTGAACGACATCCTGCTGTCGGCGCCATCCATCGTGCTTGGCCTGTTCGTGTACGTGATCGTGGTGTTGCCGATGTCGAACCTCACCCACGGCGAGGTCTCGTTCTCCGGTTTCGCGGGCGCGGTGGCGCTGGCGCTGATCGGCCTGCCGGTGATCGTGCGCACCACCGACGAGATGCTGCAGTTGGTGCCCAGCACGTTGCGCGAAGCGGCGCTTTCGCTGGGCATCCCGCAATGGAAGCTCACCGTGCAGGTACTGATGCACGCGGCCGCCTCGGGCATTGCCACCGGCGTGCTGCTGGCGCTGGCGCGGCTGGCCGGCGAAACCGCGCCGCTGTTGTTCACCGCCTTCGGCAACAATTACATGGCCGTCCACCCGCTGGACAAGATGGAAAGCCTGCCGGTGGCGATCTACCAGTACACCAACGATCCCAACCCCGAGCTGCACGCCATCGCCTGGGCCGGCGCGCTGCTGATTACGCTGTTCGTGCTCGCACTGAGCCTGTTCACCCGATTGCTGCTGTTCCGCCACAAGGTGCGTTATGACTGAGCTTGCCACCCGCGACGCGGATCGCGCCGCGGCCGCGCCACCCGCCGCCGTGCGCACCAAGATCACGGTGCGCGACCTGCACTTCCACTATGCCGGCTCCCATGCGCTGAAAGGCATCGCCATGGACATCCCGGAGAAGCAGGTCACCGCGATCATCGGCCCCTCCGGCTGCGGCAAGTCCACCCTGCTGCGCATCTTCAACCGCATCTACGCGATCTACCCGAAGCTCATCGCCAGCGGCGAAGTGATGCTGGACGGCGAGAACATCCTCGATCCGAAGTATTCGCTGAACCGCCTGCGCAGCAAGGTCGGCATGGTGTTCCAGAAGCCGGTGCCCTTCCCCATGACGATCTTCGAGAACGTGGCCTGGGGCATCCGCCACCACGAGAAGCTCGGCAAGGCCGACATGCTCGATCGCGTGGAGCAGGCGCTGCGCCGCGCCGCGCTGTGGGACGAGGTGAAGGACAAGCTCAAGCACAGCGCGCTCGGTCTCTCCGGCGGTCAGCAGCAACGCCTGTGCATCGCCCGCGGCATCGCGCTCAAGCCCGAGGTACTGCTGCTGGACGAACCCACCTCGGCACTCGACCCCATCGCCACCAGCCGCATCGAGCAGTTGGTGGAAGAACTCAAGCACGACTACACCATCGTGATGGTCACCCACAACATGCAGCAGGCTGCGCGCGTCTCCGACCGCACCGCCTTCATGTACCTGGGCGAGCTGATCGAGTTCGACACCACCGAGAAGATCTTCACCAAGCCGTCGAAGAAACAGACCGAGGACTACATCACGGGAAGGTTTGGCTGAGAGCCGAAACAGGGAATGGACATGGGGAACCGGAAGGCCGGTTCCCGCGCGTCCCGCCCCGACCGCCCCTTCCCGCGTCATGTCGCTTCCCCCATTCCCACTTCCGATTCCCTTCCCATGACCGACCACATCATCAAGAGCTACGACGACGAACTGGCGCGCCTCACCATTGAGCTGGTGCGCATGGGCGAGCTGGCGGTGAGCCAGTTGGAGGCCGCCATCGACGTGGTGGAGCGCCGCGACGAGCGCGCCGCAGCGCACGTGGTGGGCAACGACGACGTCATCGACCGGATCGAACAGGAGATCGGCCACGATGTGGTGCGCCTCTTGGCGCTGCGTGCGCCGATGGCCAGCGACCTGCGCAACGTGTTCGCCGCGCTGCGCATCGCCGCCGATATCGAACGCATCGGCGATTACGCCGCGAATGTCGCCAAGCGCTCCATCCCGCTGTCGCTGACCCCGCCGATCCAGCCCACCGGCGGGCTGGCGCATCTGGCGGAGCTGGCCACCGCCGAGGTACGCGATGTGCTGCGCGCCTATCGCGACCGCGATGCCGAACTGGCCTATCGCGTGTGGCAGGACGACGCGGCGCTGGACGCCGCCTGGACCGGCTACTTCCGCCAGTTGCTCACCTACATGATGGAAGATCCGCGCAACATCACGCCGTGCACCCACCTCTTGTTCATGGCCAAGAACATCGAGCGCATCGGCGACCACGCCACCAACATCGCCGAAAACGTGTGGTTCATGGTGCGCGGCGAGCCGCTGGCGGGGGCGCGCAACAACGAAGACCACACGGTGGATACCTGAGCGTCGGCAAAAAACGGCCGCCCGCCGCAGCCGCCGCACAGCGCGCCCGGCGACGCCGCTCGCGCTGTTCACCGGCACTGCACCGCCGATAGTGCCTACGCCGCAGGCGGCAGCAGACGGCCGGCGTCGAACACGCAGGCGAAGGTGGAGCCCTTGCCCGGCACGCTGTCCACGCGCAGCTGCGCATCGTGCAGGCTGAGCACATGCTTGACGATGGAAAGCCCCAGCCCGGTGCCGCCGGAGGCGCGCGAACGGCTGGACGACACGCGGTAGAACCGCTCGGTGAGCCGCGGCAGGTGCTCGGCGGGAATGCCGTAGCCGGTGTCGCTCACCGCGTATTCGGCGCCGTCGGGCGTGCGCCGCCAGGCGATGGTGATGGTGCCGCCGTCGGGCGTGTAGCGCACGGCGTTGCTCACCAGGTTGGAGAAGGCACTGTGCAGATCCTTGGGCGAGCCCAGCAGGTCGACACCGGCGGTGTTCTCCAGCACGACGCGGTGACGGCCCTGGCTCAAGCCATCGGCCTCGCTGCGCAGCGTGTCGAGCAGGGACGCCATGTCCACCCGCTCCTCGTCGAGGTGCTGCTGCACCTCCAGGTGCGAGAGCACCAGCAGATCCTCCACGATCTGGCGCATGCGCTGCGACTGTATGCGCATTTCGCCAAGCACGCCGGCGAGCGCGGGCACGTCCTCGGGATCGAGCAGTTCCAGGTAGCCGTGGATCACGGTGAGCGGCGTGCGCAATTCGTGCGACACGTTGGCGACGAAATCGCGGCGCATCTGCTCCAGCCGGCGGATGCGGCTGATGTCGCGCGCCACCAGCAGGCGACTCTCCTTGCCGTAGCTGGTCAGCGACAACTGCAGGCGGACGTCGTCCCCGGCCGGCGAGGCGACGTCGTCGGCCACGCCTTGCGCCATCCGTGCCCACACCGATGCGCCGTCCGCGCCGAAGCAGGCGGACGCCGACATGCCGCGATCGCGCGGCCAATGAATGTCCAGCAGGCGCTGCGCCGCCGGATTGCACCAGCGCAGGCGGCCATCGCGATCGAGCAGCGCCAGCCCGTCCGGCAACGCGCAGGCCACAGCGCGCAGGTCGCGCAACTGGCCGGCGAGGCGTCGCGCGCGTCGATGGCCGGCGCTCACGGCAGCGCCGACAGGCGGTAGCCGGTGCCACGCACGGTCTGGATCAGACCATCCAGGCCGAACGGCTCCAGCGCCTTGCGCAGGCGGCGGATGTGCACGTCCACCGTGCGCTCCTCGATATACACGCTGCCGCCCCACACCTGATCCAGCAGCTGCGCGCGCGAGTAGACGCGGTCGGCATGGTTCATGAAGAAGTTCAGCAGCCGGTATTCGGTGGGGCCGATCTCCACCCGCGCCGCGCCGGCGTATACGCGGTGCGCCGGCCCATCAATGCGCAGGCCGCCCACTTCCATCGAGCCGGTGCCGCCGTCGGCCTGGGTGCGCCGCAGTACCGCCTTGATGCGCGCCACCAGCTCGCGCGTGGAGAATGGCTTCACCACGTAATCGTCCACGCCGGCCTCCAGTCCGCTGACGCGATCCAGTTCCTCGCCGCGCGCGGTGAGCATGATGATCGGCACTTCGGCGGTAGCCGGTTCGCGGCGCAGGCGGCGCGCCAGCTCCAGCCCGGACAAGCCCGGCAGCATCCAGTCGAGCAGGATCAGGTCGGGCGGCTGGTCGCTGATCGCCAGCAGCGCCGCATGCGCGTCGGCGGCATGCACGGGCTCCATGTCGGCCTTGCGCAAAGCAAAGGCCACCATGTCGCGGATGGAGGTTTCGTCTTCGACGATGAGGATGCGTTTGTGCATGTGACGATCCGCGTCTTCCCAGTGACCAGGCCATTGCAGCGTAGAAACATGACTGGCCCGTGACAATCGCGCCAAAGACCCATGCCGGGATCAAACCTGCGGTTCGGCGCCACGCCGGCGCACCTCGCGGGCGATGCCATAGACGCTGACCGCGACCCAGGCCACCTCCAGCATGAACGCCGGCCAGTTGTGCTCGCCAAACAGCAGCGAGAGCATCACGCCCAGCGCGCCCAGTGCATTCATCAGCTGATAAACGAGGCCGTTGCCGTGCAGCTTGCGCGACTGCAGCAGGAAGAACGCGCCAAGCACCAGCAACACGCCGGCATAGCCGGCCCAGTCGTACCAGAGAAGGTTCATCGCTTTGCACTCCGCTGCCGCAAGGCCTCGAACAGGACGATACCGGTCGCCACGGACACGTTGAGGCTTTCCATCACGCCAGGCATCGGGATTTTTGCCACGAAATCGCAGTGCTCGCGAGTGAGCCGGCGCATGCCTTCGCCCTCGCTGCCCAGCACCAGCGCCACCGGCCCCTTGAAGTCGATGGCATAGATGGGTGACTCGGTGTCGCCGGCCAGCCCGGTGATCCACACGCCGGTATCCTTCAGCACTTTCAGCGTGCGCGCGAGGTTGGTCACGGCGACCAGCGGCACGCGATCCGCGCCGCCGGCCGAGGCGCGGCGCACCACCGGGGTGAGGCCCACCGCGCGATCCTTGGGCACGATCACCGCGGTGACCTTGGCCGCGGCGGCGCTGCGCAGGCAGGCGCCGAGGTTGTGCGGGTCGGTGACGCCATCCAGCACCAGCACCAGCGCCTCGCCGCCGGCCTGTTCCAGCAGCTCCGGCAGGTCGCCTTCCGTCGCCAGCGCGGGCGCTTCGTACAGCGCCGCCACGCCTTGGTGGCGCGCCTCGCCGGCGAGCTTGTCGAGCTGCTCGCGCGGGCGGTGATGCACAGGAATCTTCAGCGTCTTCGCGCGTTCGGCCAGCTCGTGCACACGCGGGTTGCGCTGGCCGTTCTCGATGAGCAGCTCGCGCACGCGCGCGGCGTCGTTGTCCAGTGCGCCGTCGACCGGGTTGATGCCGACGATCCAGTGTTCGTTCATTGCCTGCCTTTGGGTTTGGGGGAGCGCGCCGGCTTGCGCGGTTTGGCGGCTGCCGGCGTCGCTTGCTTCGTGGTCTGTTTCGCGGCCTTCTTCACCGCCGGCCGGGCCGGGCGCGTCGCGGCCGGCGGCGGATTATCGCGCGCCGGCGGCACGGTAGCCGTCGGGGCTTCGTCGCGGCGACGGCTGAACAGCTTGCCGATGGCCTTGGCGGCCTTGCCCACCAGGCCCGACGCCGGGTTGCTGCCCGGCAGCGAGTAGCGTTCGCCCGTGGCGGCATAGTCGTAGGCCTTGCCCGGGCGCGGCGGCGGCGCGGCGGGCGCGCGTGGCTCGGCCAGGCGGAAGTCGATCTTGCGATCCTCCAGGCTGGCGCGCAGCACCTGCACGCGCAGGTGGTCGCCCAGGCGGAACTGCGCGCCGGTGCGCTCGCCTTTCAGCAGGTGCCGCTGCGGATCGAAGTGGTAGTAGTCGTTGCGCAGCTGGCTGATGTGGATGAGGCCGGACACCTTGGATTCGTCCAGCTCCACGAACAAGCCGAACGAGGTGACGCCGGTGACCACGCCAGCGAATTCCTCGCCTACGTGCTTGGCCATCCACGCGCACTTGTAGCGTTCGTCCACGTCGCGCTCGGCCTCTTCCGCGCGGCGTTCGCGCTGGCTGCAATGCAGCGCCAGCGTGGCCATCTCGGCGGGGCTGTAGGTGTAGTCCTTGGGCTTGCCGCCGGTGAGCGCGTAGCGGATCGCACGATGCACCAGCAGGTCGGGATAGCGCCGGATCGGCGAGGTGAAGTGCGCATAGGCCGACAGCGCCAGGCCGAAGTGGCCGCGGTTGTCCGGCTGATACGCGGCCATGCTCTGCGCGCGCAGCAGCACGCTCTGGATCAGTTCGCGCTCGGGGCGCGCGGCCACCATGCGCAGGATTTCGGAGAAATCGGCCGGCGTGACATCGGCCACCGGCGGCATGCGCAGCTTGAATTCGCGCAGGAACTGCTGCAGATCCTCATACTTCTCCGCCGGCGGCGGCTCGTGCGCGCGGAACAGCGCCGGGATCTTCTTCTTCTCCAGGAACAACGCCGCCTGCACGTTGGCGGCGATCATGCATTCCTCGATCAGCTTGTGCGCATCGTTGCGCGCCGTGGCGCCGGCCGATTCCACCTCGCCGCGCTGGTCGAGGCGGAACTTCACCTCCGGCGTCTCGAAGTCGATGGCGCCGCGCGCCTTGCGCTGCGCGGCCATCGCCTGGTACAGCGCGTGCAGGTTTTCCAGCTGCGCCAGCACGTCGCGCACCTGATCCAGCGCGCCGGCCTCGCGCAAGCCCACGGCCTGCCACACCTGGTCGTAGGTGAGCCGCGCATGCGAGCGCATCACCGCGGGGTAGAACTTCGACTTCGCCACCGCGCCGCCGGCGTCCACCACCATGTCGCAGACCATGCACAGGCGGTCGACCTTGGGGTTCAGCGAACAGATGCCGTTGGAGAGCGTCTCCGGCAGCATCGGCACCACGAAACCGGGGAAATAGGTGGAGGTGCTGCGCTCCTGCGCTTCCTTGTCCAGCGCGCTGCCCACCGGCACGTAGTGCGACACGTCGGCGATGGCGACCACCAGCCGCCAGCCACCGCCGCGCTTCGGCTCGGCGTACACGGCGTCGTCGAAGTCGCGCGCGTCGGCACCGTCGATGGTCACCAGCGGCAGCTTGCGCAGGTCGACCCGCCCTTCGCGCTCGGCAGCGGCGACCACGGGTTCCACCTCCGCCGCATCGCGCAACACCTCGGGCGGCCACTCGTGCGGCAGGTTGTGGCTGGCGATCGCCATTTCGATCAGCAGCGACGGCTGCAGGCGCTCGCCCAGCACGGCACGGATCGCGCCCAGCGGGCCACGCTGCGGCGTCGGCGGATCGGTGATTTCGGCCACCACGATCTGGCCGGCCTTGGCGCCCAGCGTCTGCCCGGGCGCGATCATCACGTCCTGGTGCAGGCGGCGGTCGTCCGGCGTCACCAGGGTCACGCCGTTCTCCACCACCACCCGTCCCACCAGCCGCGGCGAGCGCCGCTGCAACACCTCCGCGATCGCGCCCTGGCGCCGGCCGCGCCGATCCACGCCCACCACGCTGGCCAGCACGCGGTCGCCGTGCAGTACTCCACGCATTTGTTGCGGCGAAAGATAAAGATCCTCGCCGCCCTCGTCGGGACGCAGGAAGCCGTAGCCTTCGGCGTTCGCCAGCACCACGCCGGGGATCAGGTCGAGCTTCTTCGCCGGCGCGTAGCCGCCGCGCCGGCCCAGCAGCAGCTGGCCGTCGCGCACCATCGCGCCGAGGCGCTTGTGCAGCGCGAACAGGTCGCTGTCATCGAAAAGCTGCAGCGCCTCGGCGATGAGCGCCTCGGTCAGCAGCGCGCCGCGCGCCTCCAGCAGGGCAAGGATCGCCTCGCGACTGGGAATGGGCCGCTCGTAGCGCTTGGCCTCGCGGTCGGCCTGAGGGTCGCGCGCCACATCATGGCGGCTGGCCGGTGATGCAGTGCGCTGGCCGGTGGAAGTTTTCTTTCTGGCTGGCGCGCGGACGCCCGCCAGCTTGCCATCCTTGTTTTTCTTGGTCACGAAATTGCCTTGTGTCGAGTGCCGCGCCGGGGCCGGCACGGCGATTTGGATAAGGCCGTCAACAAAGTGTTGACAAGGCCTGGGACGCCCCCTAGTCTACGCGGCTCACGCAGCCCGCAAGGCTCGCGCGACACCTGCCCAGGTGGCGGAATTGGTAGACGCACTAGTTTCAGGTACTAGCGGGTAAAACCGTGGAGGTTCGAGTCCTCTCCTGGGCACCAATTGTAAACGAAGCCCGCCGCAAGGCGGGCTTCGTTTTTGTCGCGCCGATCCGTTGCCACGCCCGCGCAACCGCGCACGTGGCTGCCTGTATAATTGCCGGCTTGAAACGCAGGGTGGGAGAAGTGGCGCGCGCGCCACTGCCGAAGGCGCAACGCCCGTAATCGCTCAGGCCCCATACCATCCTGCGTACAGCACTCTGGAGAGAGCGGTTCGATCCGCCGCCGAAGGGGCAAGAGACGCGCCAGCGCGTTTCCAAACTCTCAGGCAAAAGGACAGAGGGGCGCTTCGCGTGCAGCATGCACGCCGGCCTTCATCAGCCATTATCGGACGCCCCATGCCATGAACCAGACCACCCCTTCCCTGCGCGAGCTGGAACAGCACGACGCCTTCATCGGCCGCCACATCGGCCCCGACGATGCCGAAATCGCGCAGATGCTGCGCCTCCTCGGCCACGATTCGCTGGAGTCGTTCACCGACGCCATCGTGCCCGCCAGCATCAAGTCCGCCGCGCCGCTGGCACTGCCTGTCGCGATGAGCGAAGTGGATGCGCTGGCGAAGATCCGCGCCATCGCCGGCAAGAACCAGGTGTTCAGGAGCTTCATCGGCCAAGGCTATTACGGCACCCACACGCCGAACGTCATCCTGCGCAACATCCTCGAGAACCCGGCCTGGTACACCGCCTACACGCCCTACCAGGCGGAGATCTCCCAAGGCCGCATGGAGGCGCTGATCAACTTCCAGACCATGTGCGCCGACCTCACCGGCATGGAGATCGCCAACGCCTCGCTGCTGGACGAGGCCACCGCGGCGGCCGAGGCGATGACCCTGGCCAAGCGTTCGGCCAAGGCCAAGGGCAACACCATCGTGGTGTCCGGCGACACGCATCCGCAGACTATCGAAGTGATGCGCACGCGCGCCGAGCCGCTGGGCCTGGCGATCACGCTGGCCAACTCCGCCGAAGAATGGGACGCCGCGATCGCCGCCGACGACTACTTCGCCGCGCTGATCCAGTACCCCGCCAGCAGCGGCTGGCTGATGGACTGGAGCGACGAAGTCGCCAAAGTCCATGCCAAGGGTGCGCTGGCCATTTTCGCCAGCGACCTGCTGGCACTGACCCTGCTGAAGTCGCCGGGCGAGATGGACGCCGACATCGTGATCGGCAACACGCAGCGCTTCGGCGTGCCGTTCGGCTTCGGCGGCCCGCACGCCGCCTTCATGGCCTGCCGCGATGCCTACAAGCGCTCGATGCCGGGCCGCCTGATCGGCGTGTCCATCGACGCCGAGGGCAACCAGGCCTACCGCCTCACCCTGCAGACGCGCGAGCAGCACATCCGCCGCGAGAAGGCCACCAGCAACATCTGCACCGCGCAGGTGCTGCTGGCCGTGATGTCCTCGATGTACGCCGTCTACCACGGTCCGGCAGGCCTCACCCGCATCGCCTCGCGCGTGGCGCGCCTCACCGCGATCCTCAAGGCCGGCCTGGCGCAGCTCGGCTTCACCACCAGCCACCATGAAAGCGCGTTCGACACGATCAGCCTGAAGACCGGCGAGCGCACCGACGCCATCGCGGCGCGCGCGGTGGCGCTGGGCGCCAACCTGCGCAAGGCCTGGGGCGAGTACCTGTGCATCTCGCTGGACGAGACCACCACGCGCGCCGACATCGAGCTGCTGTGGCGCATCTTTGGCGGCGATGACGCGAAGCTGCCCAGCATCGACGCGCTGGATGCCAGCGCGCCGTCGCTGATCCCGCAGGCGCTGCAGCGCACCTCGGCCTTCCTCACCCATCCCGTGTTCAACAGCCACCACAGCGAGCACGAACTGCTGCGCTACCTGCGCTCGCTGGCGGACAAGGACCTGGCGATGGATCGCACGATGATCCCGCTGGGCTCGTGCACGATGAAGCTCAACGCCACCGCCGAGATGATTCCGATCACCTGGCCGGAATTCGCCAACATCCATCCGTTCGCGCCGGCCGGACAGACCGAAGGCTACCGGGAACTCATCAGCTCGCTGGAAGCGCAGTTGGTGGAAATCACCGGCTACGACGCGGTGAGCCTGCAGCCGAACTCCGGCGCGCAGGGCGAATACACCGGCCTGCTGGCGATCCGCGCCTACCACGCCGCGCGCGGCGAAGGCCATCGCGACATCTGCCTGATCCCCGAATCCGCCCATGGCACCAATCCGGCCTCCGCCAACCTGTGCGGCATGAAGGTGGTGGTCACCAAGTGCGACGCCAACGGCAACGTGGACGTGGAGGACATCCGCGTGCAGGCCGCGAAGCACGCGGCCAACCTCGCCGCGATCATGCTCACCTATCCGTCCACCCATGGCGTGTTCGAGGAGGACGTGGTCGCCATCTGCGACATCGTCCACCAGCATGGCGGACAGGTGTACACCGACGGCGCCAACATGAACGCGTTGGTGGGGCTGGCCAAGCCCGGCAAGTGGGGTTCGGACGTCTCGCACCTCAACCTGCACAAGACCTTCTGTATCCCGCACGGCGGCGGCGGCCCGGGCGTGGGCCCGTGCGCGGTGCGTTCGCACCTCGCGCCGTTCCTGCCGGGCGCGCTCGGCAACGAGGGCGCGCGCACGCAGGGCACCGGCCACGGCGCAATGGTCAGCGCCGCCACCTTCGGCAGCGCCTCCATCCTGCCGATCAGCTGGATGTACATCACCCTGATGGGCTCGGCGGGCCTGCGCAAGGCCACCCAGGTGGCGATGCTCAACGCCAACTACATCGCCAAGCGCCTCGCGCCGCACTACCCCACCCTCTACACCGGCCGCAACGGCCTGGTCGCGCACGAGTGCATCCTCGACCTGCGCCCGCTCAAGGACGCCACCGGCATCAGCGCCGAGGACGTGGCCAAGCGCCTGATCGACTTCGGCTTCCACGCACCCACGCTGAGCTTCCCGGTGGCCGGCACGCTGATGGTGGAGCCCACCGAGAGCGAATCGCGGTACGAGCTGGATCGCTTCATCGACGCCATGATCCAGATCCGCGACGAGATCCGCGCGGTGGAGGAAGGCAAGCTCGACCGCGACGACAACCCGCTGCGCAACGCCCCGCACACCGCGTTCGCGGTGAGCGCCAGCGAGTGGACGCACGCCTACCCGCGCGAGCTGGCCGCCTTCCCGCTGCCCTCGCTGAAGCTGCAGAAGTACTGGCCACCGGTGGCGCGCGTGGACAACGTCTACGGCGACAAGCACATCATGTGCGCCTGCATCCCGGTGGAGGCGTACAAGGAAAAAGCAGAGGCGTGATGTTCTACTCCCCTCTCCCGCATCGCGGGAGAGGGGCCGGGGGAGAGGGCAGCTTTTCGCCAGACACCCACACCCTCTCTCCAGTCCTCTCTTCCTCGCTCCTCATGGCAGGGCCATCCATGGCCCTTCCCCGCGTCCGCAAGCGGAAGAGAGGCTTCAGCAAAAGCCCCGCCTTGCGCGGGGCTCTTCGTTTGAGGAATGCGGCCACGGATGGCCGCCCGTCTAGCTCTCGCGATCAGGGATGACTGCAGGAATGGTGCCATTGAATCCGTGACGGCGCGCCTTACGTATACGTGACGCGCAAGCCCATCGGGCCGCACGGCAGTCCGCGTGCCAGAATGCAGGCTCCAGGCGCCGTCTGTTTCCCCGGGATCGAGAGGTATCGCCTTGAACGCTTCCACGCTCGCCGAGCCTGCGCCCCGCGCAGCCACCACCGCGCTGCCGCGCACGCCCAACCTGCATGAAGCCGACCCCGCGCGCCTGCGCGCCGTGCTTCGCGACTACTTCGTCAGCACCTTCGACCGCTATGAGTCGCTGTTCGAAACGCTGGCGGTGGACGCAGCCTGGTACGAGCCGGCGATCACCCTACGCCACCCACTGATCTTCTACTTTGGCCACACCGCCACCTTCTTCGTCAACAAGCTGCTGCTGGCGCACCTGATCGACGAGCGCCTCGACCCGCGCCTGGAGTCGATCTTCGCCGTCGGCGTGGACGAGATGAGCTGGGACGACCTCGACACCACGCATTACGACTGGCCCGGCATCGACGAGGTGCGCGCCTATCGCGCCAAGGTGCGCGCGCTGGTGCTCGACCTCATCGACCACGCGCCGCTCGCCACGCCCATCGGCTGGGACAACCCGTGGTGGGCCATCGTCATGGGCATCGAGCACGAGCGCATCCATCTGGAAACCTCCTCGGTGCTGATCCGCCAGCACAAGCTGGCCTACGTGAAACCGCACCCCGCGTGGCAGCCCTGCACGCAGACCGGCGAGGCGCCGGAAAACACGCTGGTGAAAGTACCGGCCGACAAGGTGGCGCTGGGCCGCGAGATCACTAGCGCCATCTACGGCTGGGACAACGAATACGGCTGCCACGAGGCCGAGGTGCCGGCCTTCGAGGCCAGCCGCATGCTGGTCAGCAACCGCGAATTCCTCGCCTTCGTGGAGGACGGCGGCTACGCGAAGGACGCGCATTGGGACGAGGAAGGCCGCGCCTGGCGCGATTTCGCCAAGGCGACGCACCCCACCTTCTGGCGCCATTCGCAGGACGGTTGGAAGCTGCGCCTGATGACCACGGAGGTGGCGATGCCGTGGAACTGGCCGGTGGAAACCAACTACCACGAGGCCAAGGCGTTCTGCCGCTGGAAATCCACGGTGAGCGGCCAGCCGGTGCGTCTGCCCACCGAGGACGAGTGGTATCGGCTCCACGCCGAAAGCCGGCGCGGCGTGCCCGACGGCAAGACGCCGGAGGCGAACATCAACCTCGCCCACTGGGCCTCGTCGTGCCCGGTGAACCATTTCGCCCAGGGCGAATTCTTCGACGTCACCGGCAACGCCTGGCAGTGGACGGAAACCCCGATCTACCCGTTCGAGGGCTTCCAGGTGCACCCGATCTACGACGACTTCACCACGCCCACCTTCGACGGCCGCCACAATCTGATGAAGGGCGGCTCGTGGATCGCCACTGGCAACGAGGCCGAGCCCGCCTCGCGCTACGCCTTCCGCCGCCACTTCTTCCAGCACGCGGGCTTCCGCTACGTGGTGTCGAAGCACATGAAAGCCGCGCCCGCCTCGCACTACGAGAGCGACAAGCTGCTCAGCGAATACGCCGAGTTCCACTACGGCGACAGCTATTTCGGCGTAGCGAACTTCCCGAAGGCGCTGGTGGAGCTGGCGATGGGCGCGCTCGGCGACGCGCCGCGGCGCGCCGCGCTCGACCTCGGCTGCGCCTCCGGCCGCGCCACCTTCGAGCTGGCGCGCCACTTCGACCACGTCACCGGCGTGGACTTCTCCGCCCGCTTCATCGGCCAGGGCGCGCTGCTCGCGCGCGGCGACAGCCTGCGCTACCTGCTCACCGACGAAGGCGAGTTGGTGGAATACAAATCACGCAACCTCGCCGAGCTGGGCCTCGCGGACGTCGCGGTCAAGGTGGAGTTCTGGCAGGGCGACGCCTGCAACCTCAAACCGCAATTCACCGGCTACGACTTCATCCTCGCCGCCAACCTGATCGACCGCCTGTACAACCCCGCGCAGTTCCTCGAAGCCATCCACGAGCGCCTGAACCCCGGCGGCGTCCTGATGATCACCTCGCCCTACACCTGGCTCACCGAGCACACCCCGCGCGTGGACTGGCTGGGCGGCTTCAAGAAGGACGGCGAGAGCTTCACCACGCTGGACGGGCTGGACGCCATCCTGGGCACGCACTTCCAGCGGCTGGGCGAGCCGCAGTCGGTGCCGTTCGTGATACGCGAGACGCGGCGCAAGTTCCAGCACACCTTGTCCGAGGTGACGCTGTGGCGGCGACGCGCGTGAACCGCTCGGCCCGCGTCGCTCTACTCCCCTCTCCCACCGAGAGAGGGGCCGGGGGAGAGGGTCCGGGCTGGCCGCAGCACCCCGCCGTGCCCAAGCCCCTTCGCTCCAGCGCCCATGCCTCGCGCACCCGCGAAGCTGGCATGGATGCCGTTCAACATGTTGTGCAAGGACGTCGATGACTTTCGACTTCGACCAGCCCATCGACCGCCACGGCACCCACGCGGTGAAGTTCGACGGCCGCCGGCAAAAATTCGGCAGCGATGCGGTCAACCCGCTGTGGATAGCCGACATGGATTTCGCGGCGCCGGCCTGTGCGAGCGAGGCCGTGATCGCTCGCGCGCGGCATCCGATCTACGGCTATACGCAGTACCCCGAGAGCCTGTACCAGTCGCTGCTCGACTGGTGCAGGCGCCGCCACCGCTGGCAGGTCGAACGCGCCTGGCTGGTGCCGGCCGCCGGCGTGCTGGCCTCGCTGTCGGCCGCGGTGCAGGCCTGCACCGCCGTGGGCGACGCGGTGATCGTGCAGCCACCGGTGTACCACGGCTTCTTCCGCGCCGTGCAGGACAGCGGGCGGCGCCTGCTGCACAACCCGCTGCGAGAAACCGACGGCCGCTACGCGATGGACTTCGCGCAGCTGGAGCAGCTGGCCCGCGACGGTGCGCGCGCCCTGCTGCTGTGCAACCCGCACAACCCGGTCGGCCGGGCATGGCACCCGGACGAACTCGCCAACGTGCTCCGCATCGCACGCAAGCACGACCTCACCATCATCAGCGACGAAGTGCATGGCGACCTCGCGCTGCCCGGCGCCAGCCACCACCCGATGGGCAGCGTCGCGCAGGCGGATGATCGTGTCATCACCCTGCTCTCGCCCAGCAAGACCTTCAATCTGCAAGGGCTGGGGCTGGCCGTCATGGTGGCGCCGCGCCCCGACCAGCGCGAAGCGCTGCAGCACACGGTCGCGACCCTGCACCTGGGTGACGCCAACCCCTTCGCGATCGCCGCCGGCGAGGCCGCATGGCGCGGCGGCGGCCCGTGGCTCGATGCCCTGCTCGCCTATCTTGCCGGCACGCGCGACTTCGTCGCCGACTACCTGCGCACGCGCCTCCCCTCAATCCACCTGGCGCCCCCCGAAGCCGGCTACCTGCTGTGGCTGGACTGCCGCGCACTGGGCATGGACGACGCGGCGCTGCGCGACTTCTTCATCCACCGCTGCCGGCTCGGCCTGAACCCCGGCACCGACTTCGGCCCCGGCGGCAGCGGTTTCATGCGCATGAACATCGGCACGCCGCGGCGAAACATCGCGGCGGCACTGGAGGCCATCGGAGCAGCCGCGAGTTAAAACGGAGCAAAACAAGTGAACCCGGCTCCGTTTCCGCGACTCCGTTTCCGAACCCGACCACGTTGTCAAATCGCATCTCGGCTTTTGAGACGAAAATCGGACATACTGTCCGCAATCCGTCCCGCGTAGAGCCAGCCCATGCAAGACGTTCGCCAGCTTCTGACCACCCTCCGGGGCCGCTACAACCAGACCGAGTTGGCGCAAGCGCTCAGCATCACCACGCGCACCCTGCGCCGCTGGGAGATCGGCGAGACCGACCCACCGCCCTACGCCGTCGACGCCATCCGCCAACGCCTGCTGCCGCTGGCTGATCCCTCGCAGAGCGGAGACGGTGACTTTCGCTTCATCGACCTGTTCGCCGGTATCGGCGGCATCCGTATGGCTTTCGAGGCGCACGGCGGGCGCTGCGTGTTCACCAGCGAGTGGAATCCGTACGCGCAAAGAACCTACCTCGCCAACTTTCCGAAAGCGGCGCATGCACTGGAAGGCGACATCACCAAGGTCGATGCCAGCGACATCCCCGACCACGACGTGCTGCTGGCCGGCTTCCCCTGCCAGCCTTTCAGCATCGCCGGCGTGAGCAAGAAGAACGCGCTGGGGCGTGCTCACGGCTTCGCCGACGAGACCCAGGGCACCCTGTTCTTCGACGTGGCGCGGATCATCGCCGAGAAGCGCCCGGCGGCGTTCCTGCTCGAAAACGTCAAGAATCTGGTCAGCCACGACAAGGGCAACACCTTCCGCGTCATCAAGAAGGTGCTGGAGGAAGAACTCGGCTACCACATCACATGCAGGGTGGTGGACGGCGCGCACTTCGTTCCTCAGCACCGCGAGCGCATCCTGATCGTCGGCTTCCGCGAAAAGACCGACTTCACCTTTGACGACATGCTGCTGCCCGAGCACAAGCCGACCCTGAAGGAAATCCTGCATCCGCAGGACGGCAGCGAGAAGCCGGAAGCGCATTACACCGCAGGGGCGAAAGCCAAGGTGGACGATCGCTACACGCTCACGCCGAAGCTGTGGGCGTACCTGCAAGCCTATGCCGAAAAGCACCGCGCCGCGGGCAATGGTTTCGGCTTCGGCCTCGTTACGGGCGACAGCGTGACGCGTACCTTGTCCGCCCGCTACTACAAAGACGGCTCGGAAATCCTCGTTTCGCAAGGCCCGCGCAAGCGCCCGCGCCGGCTTACGCCGCGCGAGTGCGCTCGCCTGATGGGGTTCCCGGACGACTTCGTCATTCCGGTCAGCGATACGCAGGCTTACAAGCAGTTCGGCAACAGTGTGGTCATGCCGGTCATGCGCGAAGTTGCCCGCGTCATGAAACCGCGCATTCTGGAATTGATCGACCCTGAACTGGCAAGGCAAAAGTCCATTTTGCTACATGAAGGAGAAAGCGCATGAACGCTTCACGCATTCCCGCCTATGACCGCAACAACCCGGATGGCATGCTGGTCTGGTTCGCCGAAATGGCGAACCGCGACCTCCTTTTCCACGCGGAAGACGCACCGGAAAGCATCATCAATCTCGCCAATGACAAGCCGCTTTTCTCGCAAACCGAATGCGAAAAGGCCAGCGCAATTCTGGCGGACATGTTTGCCGAATACGGCGATGGCGTAATTGAAGCAAGCTATCCCATCTTCATGCGCAAGGCCGGGCAGGTTCGGGCGTTGAACTGATTGCCATGGATGTAGTGAATGCGGCCACACGCAGCCGGATGATGGCTGGCATCCGTGGCAAGGACACCCAGCCTGAACGAATTGTGCGCAGTTTCCTGCATCGCGCCGGGCTGCGCTTCCGGCTGCATGCCAAGCTGCCCGGCAAGCCTGACTTGCTGCTGCCGAAATACTGCACCGCCGTATTTGTGCATGGCTGTTTCTGGCACCGGCACGGAGGCTGCCGCTACGCCACTACACCGACGAACAACGCCGCGTTTTGGTGCGAAAAGTTCGCCACCAACGTGGCTCGTGATGCCAAGGTCAGGCAACAACTGGAGGAGCTTGGCTGGCGTGTACTAACCATCTGGTCTTGCGAGCTGGACGATCACAGCCTCGCGAAGCTTGCGGCTACAATCCGCAAATACTCCGAGAGGGAAAACGTGAATGGCAAGGTCTGATGATGCGGACAAGTGGCTGTCGGGGATCGACCTTGCTGCCGTGTTCAGCATGCTCCGCGACAATGGCGCGACTGAAGTGCTCTACAAAGTCTTGCCCAAGAACGCGAACAGCAAGAATCAAGTCTATCTAGCCAATGATTTGTCCCAGCTCGGCAAGATTCCGTCCGGCGAAGTGACAGCCCACGTTTCCACCTCGGAGAAAAGTGGCAAACAGGAAGCGGTGTTCCGTTCCGCACTGGATTTTTACTGGCTGGACGAAAACGGCCAGACACAGCATGCGCCGAAGGCGCAACTGATCTTCTACCCGCAATATCCCGAAGTGCGTTTCTCCGGCTTCCTGCAAGGCTGCAAGAATCCGCCGACCACGCTATGGGTGAAGGAAAAACGCGGCGAAGTGCCCAACCGTATCCTCATGTTCGGCCTCGGCAATGGAGTCAAGGTTTTTGGCATCACCTTGCCGCCGGAGTCGCCGGCAGCGAAAGAAATTCGCGCTGGCGAACCGCGAGACGCTTACGGTTTGCTCAACATTTTGCCAATGCCCGGCCAGGACACTGGTAACGGTTTCCTCGAACTGATGGCCAAGTTGTGCCGCATCCATCGGCGCGGCTGGGTTCCTTCGACCCGCCTGGACAAGAACGGAAAGCTGGTTCCCTGCAATGCATCGAACTGCAACGGCAACACATTGGAATCGCTGTTGGGCATCCGATCCAACGGTTACGCGCTGCCGGATTTTCGGGGCTGGGAAGTGAAGGCGCGACAGGTGCCGAATGCCGACAAGCCCGGTTCCAGCATCGTCACCTTGTTCACACCAGACCCGACGGCCGGCTACTACGGCGAGCATGGCGTGTCCGACTTCATTCGGCGTTACGGCTACGCGGACACCAAGGGGCGTGAAGATCGCCGCAACTTCGGCGGCATCTACAAAGCGGGTGTGCAGGCACACAACCGCACCGGCCTGCGCTTGGTACTGGATGGTTTCAACGCCGAAACCCGCAAATACGCATCCGCCGGCGCCATTCAACTGCTCGACGGGAAGGACGATGTGGCCGCCTCCTGGCCGTTCGCGAAGCTGCTCGACCACTGGAAGACCAAGCACGCCCACGCCGCTTTCGTGCCGTCTCAAGCGAGCAAGACCGGCGAGCGCCAATATCGTTTCGGTCGCGGCATCCTGCTCGGCGAAGGCGCAGAGTTCAGCCGGTTCCTGCACGCCGTCCACGAAGGCAGGGTCTATTACGACCCCGGCATCAAGCTGGAAGGCATCTCGACCGGCAAGCCGAAAACCAAGGCGCGCAGCCAGTTCCGGGTGAAAAGTCTGGATTTGCCTGCACTCTACGAAACTAGTCGCGTCGTAGATGCCTGCGAAGAAGCAAGGCGCTGAAATCGGTGCCCAGCTTCTTTTTCGGACGGATTCGACGCTGGCGCCCATCGCACAGCCCCGTTGGCCGTGGCCGGCCCCGCGTGATTCACGCCGCCAGCGGCTTGGTCGTCAGTTGCAAGCCCATGGCATGCAGGATCCGTGTCACCGTCGCAAAGCTGGGGCGGCCCTCGCCGGAGAGTGCCTTGTAGAGCCCGGCGCGCGTCAGCCCGGCGTCGCGCGCCAGCTGGCTCATGTTGCGCGCGCGAGCCACTTCTTCCAGTGCCGCCAGAATCACCCGGTCGTCGCCATCGGCGCCGTCGATCACTACTTGCAGAACGAAAACGGGGTCAGGTTCACTTCCGTGGCACCTGACCCCGCCTACCTCACGACTCGCCCCCTCAACCGCCGTTCTTGGCCAGCCACGCATCCACCGCCGGCAGGCGATCCTTGCGGATCATCGTGCGGTACTGAATGTTGGCGATCACGGCTTCGGCCGGGCGGCGCGCGGAGGGATCGATCGTGGCCTCGTAGGCCTTGATCTTGCCGATCATCGCCGGGTCGAACGACATGCCGCCCAGTGACGGGTAGTAGCGGCTGCTGGAGGTGGAGTCGACCAGCTTGTCCACCTGCGCGCGATGCGCCACGGCGAAGTCGTAGGCCATCTCCGGGTGCTGCCAGGACACGCCGCGTATCATGCCGGCGCTGTTGGTGGCGCCCGGCTCATTGGTGAGCGCGAGATCCAGCGCGCGCTGCGCCAGTGCCTTGTCGTCGGCGTAGGACAGCAAGCTGTACAGGCGATCCCTGATCATCGGCGACTGCTCCGCCTGGGCCTGGGCGTGCAGCTTGTCCCAGGTGGCCGCATCCGCATGCTCCGCGACGATGGCGAGGATGGTCTTGCGCAGCGCCGGCGGCACCGCCTTGGGGTCGGTGGCCTGCGCGTCGTAGCGGCGGCGCACTTCCTTCAGCATGTCCGCATCGCCCAGCGCGGACAGCGCGCCGATCAGCTGCGTGCGCAGCAGCGTGGTCGAGCTGCTCTCGTCCGACTTGGCGTCCCAGCCCACGCGCGCGAACACCGGCTTGAGCTGCGCCACGGCATAGGCGCGGAAGCGGCCCTGCCGCGCCTTGTCGCCGCGGTAGTACGCGTCCAGCCCTTCCAGGCTGCCCGCCACTTCCGCCCAGATTTCCGGCGCGGCGTCGGCCGGCGTGGCCTTGGCCATGTCGAGGAAATCCGACACCGGCTCGAGGCCGGCCATGCTTTCGGCCCAGGTGTCGCTCATCAGGCCGAGCTGGTCGATGGGCGCGAGCTGGTTGAAGTCCTGCTTCAGCGCGGCGAGCTGCGCCGGCGCGTACAGGGTGCGGTAGTAGCCGGTCTGCCCCGCGTTCACCAGCGCCGGGCCGCAGCCCTTCAGCTTCAGCGTGGCGGCGCCATCCACCAGCGTGCTGGACGCGGCGTTGCCCACCACCGCGGCGATCACCGGCACGTGCCAGCGCAGCGGCGGCTTGCCTGGGCGATCCTTGGTGAACTCGCCCTGGCTGAGCTTGAGGGTGGTCGCGCCGTTGCTGCACGTGGCGGAATCCACCTTGATCAGCGGCACGCCCGGCTGCAGGGTGAAATCGTGCGCCACCTGGGTGATCGGCTTGCCGTCGGCCACGCCGTCCATCGCGTGCCACAGGTCGTCGGACACGGCGTTGCCGTAGGCGTGGGCCTTGAGATAGTTGTGCACGCCCTGGCGCCAGGCCTCGGGGCCGACATAGGTTTCCAGCATGCGGATCACCGACTCGCCCTTGGAGTAGGTGATGGTGTCGAAGGCCTGGCTGGCCTGCTCCACCGTGGCGATCTTCTGCACAATGGGATGGGTGGAGGCGATCGCGTCGGCGGACATCGCACCCTCGCGCACGCGCACCGCGTCCAGCGCGGTATGCCACTCGGGATGGCGCTGTTCGGTTTCGCGCGCCTCCATCCACGAGGCGAAGCCCTCGTTGAGCCACAGGTTGTCCCACCAGTTCATGGTCACCAGGTCGCCGAACCACTGGTGCGCCATCTCGTGCGCCGCGACGCTGAACACCCGCATCTTGTCGCCCTGGGTGGAGATCGAGGGATCGAGCAGCATCGCGTAATCGAAGGTGAAGATCGCGCCCCAGTTCTCCATCGCCGAGAAGAACTGGCTGCTGCCCGGCGCGGCGATGTTGTCCAGCTTGGGCAGCGGGTACTTGATGCCGAAGTAGTCGTTGTAGTCGTGCAGCACCGCCTTGGCCGAATCCAGCGCGAAGGCCGCCTGCGCCGCCTTGCCCTTCTGCATGATGACGCCGATTTCGGTGCCGTCGCTCATGGTGGTGGCCCGGTCGAAATCGCCCAGGCCGAAAAACAGCAGATAGGTGGACATCTTCGGCGTGGTGCGGAAGGTGACCTTCTCCAGGCCGCCGCCCAGCGCCGTTTTCGTGCCCACCGGCATGTTGCTCACCGCCATCTCGCCGGTGGGCACGGTGACCGCGAGGTCGAAGCTGGCCTTGTAGTTAGGCTCGTCCCACGAGGGGATGAAGCGGCGCGCGTCGGAGTTCTCGAACTGGGTGAACAGCGCGCGCTTGGTGCCGGAGGTGCTGGGGTAGTCGATCGCGAACAGGCCGTTGGCCTGGGTGCCGATGGTGCCGACATAGTCCATCGTGAGCCGGTAGCTGCCGGGCGCGACGGGTCTGGCGAAGCTGAAGGTGGCGGTCTGCGCCTTCGCATCCACGGCGACCTTGGCGGGCATGGCCGCGCCCTTGCCCGCCACGGGCGCCAGCGTCACCGACGAGAACCTCATGCCCTCCGCATTGAGCGTGATGCGGGTGCTGGGCGCGAGCACCTCGACGTCCACCACCACGTGGCCGTCGAAGTTCAGCTTGTCCGCATGCGGCGTGATGCCGACGGCGTAATGCAGCGGCCGCACGTTGCGCGGCAACTGGGTGGGCGCGAGCGACGATGTGGTCGCGGCCGGTTGCACCGGCACGGCAAGCAGGCTGCCGGCGGACACGGCAAGCGCCAGGGTAATGGCGGAAACGAGGGACTTGCGCACGCAACTTCTCCTTGGGCGGCCGCCACGCCAAGCGTGGCGGCAAACCGGCATGATCGCGCCCGCCAAGGCCATCCGGTAGCGCCGGAAGTCATGGCCCGCCCCGCCCATCTGCGCCGATTGCGCCACGGCGGCCGGCCTCACCACCCCGACGCGGGCGCGCTACCCCGCCCGTCCGCGCAAGCGCAGCGCGTTGCTGACCACCGACACCGAACTCAGGCTCATCGCCAGCGCGGCGATCATCGGCGAGAGGGTGATGCCGAACCACGGGTACAGTACGCCGGCGGCCAGCGGCACGCCGACCGCGTTGTAGATGAAGGCGAAGAACAGGTTCTGGTGGATGTTGCGCACGGTGCCCTGCGACAGCTTGCGCGCGCGCACGATGGCGCCCAGCTCGCCCTTGACCAGGGTGACCTGCGCGCTTTCCATCGCCACGTCGGTGCCGCTGCCCATGGCGATGCCGATGTCCGCCGCGGCCAGCGCCGGCGCGTCGTTGATGCCGTCGCCGGCCATCGCCACGCGGTGGCCTTCGCTGCACAGCGCGCCCACCGCCGCGGCCTTGTCGGCCGGCGAGACGTCCGCGTGCACTTCGTCGATGCCCAGCGTGCGCGCCACCGCCTGCGCGGTGGTGGCGTTGTCGCCGGTGAGCATCACGATGCGCAGGCCAGCCGCATGCAGCGCGGCGATCGCGGCAGGGGTGCCCGGCTTGATCCGGTCGGCTACCGCCAGCAAGGCGGCGAGCGCGCCGTCGACGGCCAGGAACATCACCGTGGCGCCCTGCCCGCGCAACTGCTCGGCGCGGGCATGGGCGTCCGCGCCGATCGCAACGTCCGCTTCGGCCATCAGCTTCGCGTTGCCCAGCGCCACCGCGCTGCCATTCACGCTGGCACCGACGCCGCGGCCGGTGAGCGAGCGGAAATCCGTCGCCGCCAGCGTCGGCACGCCTTCGGCTTCCGCCGCGACAACGATCGCGCGCGCCAGCGGGTGCTCGCTTGGCCGCTCCAGCGCCGCAGCCAGCGCCAGCAACCGTTCGCGCGGCTGGCCGCCCAGGATCACCAGTTCGGTCAGCGCCGGCTTGCCCTCGGTCAGCGTGCCGGTCTTGTCCACCACCAAGGTGTCGATGTCGCGCAGCGTTTCGATCGCGCCGGCGTCCTTGAACAGCACGCCGTGCTGCGCGCCGCGGCCGCTGGCGACCATGATCGAGATCGGCGTGGCCAGGCCCAGCGCGCACGGACAGGCGATGATCAGCACCGACACCGCGGCGATCAGCGCGTGCGTCAGGCGTGGCTCCGGCCCCACCGTCGCCCACACGGCGAACGCTGCCACGGCCACCGCCACCACCGCCGGCACGAACCACGCCGCCACCTGGTCGGCCACACGCTGCAACGGCGCGCGGCTGCGTTGCGCGGCGGCCACCAGCGCCACGATCTGCGCCAGCATGGTCTCGCCGCCGACCTTCTGCGCACGCATGGTCAGGCCACCGTCCTGGTTCACCGTGGCGCCGGTCAGCGGGTCACCCGCTGCCTTGGCCACCGGCATCGGTTCGCCGGTGAGCATCGACTCGTCGACGTGGCTCTCGCCTTCCAGCACCACGCCATCGACCGGCACCTTCTCGCCGGGGCGCACGCGCAGCACGTCGCCGGCCTGCACCTCCTCCAGCGCCACGTCAGCCTCGCTGCCGTCGGCGGCGATCCGGCGTGCGGTCTTCGGCGCCAGTCCCAGCAGTGCCTTCAGCGCCGCACCGGTGCGGCGGCGCGCGCGCAGTTCCAGGAAATCGCCCAGCGTGACCAGGGTGACGATCACCGCTGCCGATTCGAAGTACACCGCGACCCGGCCGCCGGCGTCGCGGAAACCCTGCGGGAAGATGTCCGGCAGCAGGAACGCCACCGCGCTGTACAGCCATGCCACGCCGGTGCCCAGCGCGATTAGCGTGTACATGTTCGGACGCCAGGGTTTCAGCGAGCGCCAGCCGCGCACGAAGAACGGCGCGCCGCCCCACAGCACCACCACGCTGGCCAGCAGCGCCTCGGTCCAGGCCGCCACGCCGTCCCATGGTGCGGGCAGGTGCCAGCCGAACAGGTGCGGCCCCATCGCCACCAGCAAGGTCGGCACGGTCAACACCACCAGCCACCAGAAGCGCCGCGTCATCGACGCCAGCTCGCCGCCATCGTCTTCGTCCAGCGTCGGCATCAGCGGTTCCAGTGCCATGCCGCAGATCGGGCAATGGCCAGGGCCGACCTGGCGGATCTCGGGGTGCATCGGGCAGGTGTAGATGGTGCCGGCCGGCACCGGCGCTGCGGGCTGGCGTTCGCCGAGGTAGGCCGACGGGTCGGCCACGAACTTCTCGCGACAACGCGCGGAACAGAAGTGGTAGCTCTGTCCGCCATGGTCGGCGTGGTATTTCGCCGTTTGCGGATCCACCGTCATGCCGCACGCCGGGTCCTTCACCCCGTGCGCATGCGCGTGATCTTGGTGAGCGTGGTCGTGATGGGCATGATCGTGGTGGACGTGATCATGATTCGCGTGGTCATCCGCCGCCGGCTTGCCACCGCAGCAGCTTCCCGCGAGCTTCTGCCCGGCGGTCACGTACGTCGCCGGCGACGCGTCGAACTTCGCCTTGCAGCCCGCGCCGCAGAAATGAAACGTCTGCCCCTCGTGCGTGCTGACATGCTTCGCCGTCGCCGGGTCCACCGTCATGCCGCATACCGGGTCGATCGCCGCGCCGGCCATCGGCTTGTCGCCGCCCGCGCAGCAGGAATCCTGTCCGCTCATGCCTTCACCTCCTCGTCGCCCAAGGCGCGCAGGATCGGGCATTGCTCCGGTTTGCCATGCCCGGGGCACGATGCGATCAGCTGCGCCAGTCCGTCACGCACGCGCTGCAGTTCGGCGATGCGCTGCTCGATCGCCGCCAGCCGCCGCTGCGCGCGCTGTTTCACCGCCTTCACCCCATGCTGGCGATCGGCCGACAGGGCCAGCAGCTCGCGGATCTCTTCCAGCGTGAAGCCCAGCTCCTTGGCGCGGCGGATGAAGCGCAACTGCACCACCGCGCCCTCGCCGTAGCTGCGATACCCCGAGGCGCGCCGCAACGGTTCGGGCAACAGCCGTTCGCGCTCGTAATAGCGGATGGTGTCGATGGCCACGCCGGCGCGCTTGGCGACGGCACCGATGGTGAGGGAGCTGGCTTGGGCGTTCATGGCGCAAGTCTAGAGCCTTGATCCAACTCCAGAGTCAAGCCCCGGCTCGCGCCCTGCGGCAAAACGGCAGGCGGCAAAACGGCAGGCGGCAAAACGGCAGGCGGCAAAACGGCGACGGGCCAGCAAACGCCGGCCCGTCGGGGAAGCTGGATCGGGCGTCGGCACGCCCGCAAGCATCACTTGGCGAACAAGTGCTCCACGCCCGCGCGCTCCTCGCGCAGCTCCTTCTCAGTGGCCTCGATGCGCGAGCGCGAGAAGGCGTTGATCTCCAGCCCCTGCACGATGGCGTACTTGCCGTCCTTCACCGTCACCGGGTAGCCGAAGATCACGCCCGGCGCGACGCCGTAGGAGCCGTCGGACGGAATGCCCATCGACACCCAGTCGCCCTCGGCGGTGCCCTGCGCCCAGGTGCGCATGTGGTCGATCGCGGCCGAAGCGGCTGAGGCGGCAGAGGAAGCGCCACGCGCCTTGATGATCGCCGCGCCGCGCTGCTGCACGGTGGGGATGAAGTCACTCTCGTACCAGGCCTGGTCGACCAGCGACAGCGCGCTCTTGCCGGCCACGGTGGCGTGGTGGATGTCCGGATACTGGGTGGAGCTGTGGTTGCCCCAGATGGTCATGCGCTTGATATCGGTGTTGTGCTTGCCGGTCTTCTCGGCGAGCTGGCTCATGGCGCGGTTGTGGTCCAGGCGCACCATCGCGGTGAAGCACTTCGGGTCGAGGCTGGGCGCGTTCTGCTGGGCGATCAGCGCATTGGTGTTGGCCGGGTTGCCGACCACCAGCACCTTGACGTCGCGCTTGGCGTGGTCGTTCAGCGCCTTGCCCTGCGGGGCGAAGATCTTGCCGTTGGCTTCCAGCAGATCCTTGCGCTCCATGCCCGGGCCGCGCGGACGGGCGCCGACCAGCAGCGCGTAGTCCACGTCCTTGAAGGCCACGTTGACGTCGTCGGTGGCGACAATGCCGGCCAAGGTCGGGAAGGCGCAGTCGTTCAGCTCCATCACCACGCCCTGCAGCGCCGGCAGCGCCGGGGTGATTTCCAGGAGGTGCAGGATGACCGGCTGATCGGGGCCAAGCATGTCGCCAGCGGCGATGCGGAACAGCAGGGCGTAGCCGATCTGGCCGGCAGCGCCGGTAACGGCAACGCGAACGGGAGCTTTCATCGTGATTCTCCGGGGGTGGGGAGGCGGGATTCGGGATTCGGTTGAGGAGCCCGAGTTTCAGACGAGTTCGGCGAAGAACTCTTGGATACGTGCCAGCCCCGGCGCGAGCTGCGCCGCCGGGCAGGTGTAGGAAATGCGCATGCCGCGCGGCTCGCCGAAAGCCGAACCGGGCACGCAGGCGACGCCCTTGGCTTCCAGCAGCGCGGCGCAGAACTCCACGTCGTTGGCGATCATCGTGCCGCGATGGCTCTTGCCGAACGCCACCGAGATATCGGGGAAGGCATAGAACGCGCCCTGCGGGCATGGGCAGGTGACACCGGGAATCGCGTTCAGCGCCGTCACCACGGCGTCGCGACGCGCGGCGAACTCGATGCACTTCTGCCTCGGCACGTCCTGCGGGCCGGCGAGCGCGGCCACCGCGGCGGCGGTGACCACTTCCGGCAGGCTGGTGATGTGGTTGGAATTGAGCGTGGTGACCGCCTTGGCCACCGCTTCCGGCCCGGCCATGAAACCCACCCGCCAACCCGGCATGCCGTAGGTCTTGGAGATCGAGTCGACGAATACCAGGCGATCCTTCAGCGCCGGCTGCGCGTGCACGAAGTTGTGGTAGCCGATGCCGTCGAACACCATCGCGTTGTAGATGTCGTCGGTGACGATCCAGGTGTCCGGATGGCGCACCAGCACCTCGGCCAGCGCGGCGATTTCCTCGCGCGTGTAGACCATGCCGGTGGGGTTGGACGGGTTGTTGAAGAGGAACACGCGCGGCTTGCGCGCGAGCGCGGCATCGAGCTGCGGCGCCGTGAGCTTGTAGTGCTGCTCCGGTCCGCAATGCAGCACGTTGGCCTTGACGCCGGCGATGTCGGCGATGTCCCGGTAGGTGGTCCAGTACGGCGCGGCGAAGGCGATCTCGTCGCCCTCGTCCATCAGCGCCTCGACCAGGTTGTACAGCATCTGCTTGGCGCCGATGCCCACCGACAGGTTGGCGTGGCCGTAGCCGGCGAAGCCCAGCGCCTCGATGTGCCTGAGGAAGGCGTCGAGCAGCGCCTCGGCGCCGCGGTTGCTGCCGTACTGGCCGCTGTCGTGGCCCAGCGCCTCGCGCGCGGCGGCGTACACATGCTCGCCGGGCAGGAAATTGGGTACGCCGATGGAGAAGCTGATGATGTCGCGGCCGGCGGCCTTGAGCGCCTTCGCCTTGGCGGCAATGAGCATGATCGCGCTGGGCTTGGCGCGACCGACGCGCTGGGCGAGCTGGGGCATGGCGTTCTCGATGACGTGGAAAAGAAACGGCAAGGCCGGTGATTTTACCATGAGGCGGCGCGACGCCGGCAGCAGCAAGCCGCCATGAAAAAGCCGCCGCAAACATCACGGCGGCCCGGGAGCGTGGGCGTCACGCCGGCATGGATCAGCCGCGCTGGTCGAGCACGCCGTTCCATTCCTTCACGCGGTCGGCCTGGGCGGCGAGCAGCGCATCCACGTCGCCTTCGGCCGTGGCCTTCTCGATCACGTCGCCCTGGCGAATCTGATCCACCACGGCCTGATCCTCCGCGCCGACGACTTCGCCGAACACGCTGTGCTTGCCGTCCAGCCACGGCGTGGCGCCATGGGTGATGAAGAACTGGCTGCCATTGGTGCGCGGGCCGGCATTGGCCATCGACAGCACGCCGGGCTTGTCGTGGCGCAGCGAGGCGACGAACTCGTCCTCGAACTTGTAGCCCGGGCCACCGGTGCCGGTGCCCAGCGGGCAGCCGCCCTGAACCATGAAATCGGCGATCACGCGGTGGAAGGTGATTCCATCGTAATAGCCGCGACGCACCAGGTTGACGAAGCTCGCCACCGTTACCGGGGTCTGTTCGTCGTGCAGGCGCAGGCGGATCGGGCCGCGGTTGGTGGTGAAGGTGACTTGGATGGCCATGGGTAATCCTTGGATCGGGAGCTTGGGAATCGAAAGCCTGCAGCGCAGCGAAAAGCGCCGCGCGTCGGCCGACAAGGATAGCGCACCGCGTCCGAATCGAGCGCGCCGGGACAAGTATGCGTATAATCGGCCGATTCGCCTTCCAGAAACCTGCGCGACGATCCCCGCATCGCCCGAGCCACGCCTATGTCCATCGAAAATCTGCGCAACATCGCCATCGTCGCCCACGTCGACCACGGCAAGACCACCCTCGTCGATTGCCTGCTCAAGCAGTCCGGCACGCTCAATGAGCGCACCGTGCTGGCCGAGCGCGTGATGGACTCGAACGACCAGGAAAAAGAACGCGGCATCACCATCCTGGCCAAGAACACCGCGATCAAGTGGAACGGCAACCGCATCAACATCGTCGACACCCCCGGCCACGCCGACTTCGGCGGTGAGGTGGAGCGCGTGCTGTCGATGGTGGACACCGTGCTGATCCTGGTCGACGCGATGGACGGCCCGATGCCGCAGACCCGCTTCGTCACGCAGAAAGCCTTCGCCATGGGCTTCAAGCCGATCGTGGTGGTGAACAAGGTCGACCGCCCGGGCTCCCGTCCCGACTGGGTCGTGGAGCAGGTGTGGGATCTGTTCGACCGCCTCGGCGCCACGCCGGAGCAGATGGAATTCCCGATCGTCTACGCCTCGGCGCTGAACGGTTACGCCAGCCTTGATCCCGAGGTTCGCGAGGGCGACATGACGCCGCTGTACGAAGCGATCATGCAGCACGCCCCCAAGCCTGACGTCGATCCGGAAGGCGCCTTCCAGATGCGCATCAGCCAGCTCGACTACAACAACTTCGTCGGCGTCATCGGCATCGGCCGCATCCAGCGCGGCACGCTGAAGAAGAACATGCCGGTCGCGATCATCAACCGCGAAGGCAAGAAGCGCCAGGGCAAGGTGCTGCAAGTGCTGGGCTTCATGGGCCTGGAACGCATCGAGCAGGAGAGCGCCGAGGCCGGCGACATCGTGGCCATCTCCGGCATCGCGGAACTGACCATCTCCGACACCGTGTGCGCGCTGGACACGCCCGAGGCGCTGCCGGCGCTGACCGTGGACGAGCCGACCATCTCGATGACCTTCCAGGTCAACAGCTCGCCGTTCGCCGGCAACAAGGATCTCAGCGGCGGCAAGTTCCTCACCAGCCGCCAGCTCAAGGATCGCCTCGACCGCGAGCAGGTGCACAACGTGGCGCTGAAGGTCGAGCAACTGGAAGACGCCGACAAGTTCCTGGTCTCCGGCCGTGGCGAGCTGCACCTCTCGGTGCTGATCGAGAACATGCGCCGCGAGGGCTACGAGCTCGCCGTGTCGCGCCCCGAGGTCATCATCAAGGAGATCGACGGCCAGAAGATGGAGCCGATCGAACAGCTGGTGGTCGACGTGGAAGAAATCCACCAGGGCCCGGTGATGGAGCGCCTCGGCATGCGCAAGGGCCAGCTCAAGAACATGGAACCCGACGGCAAGGGCCGCGTGCGCCTGGAATACATGATCCCGGCGCGCGGCCTGATCGGCTTCCAGAACCAGTTCAAGACCCTCACCCAGGGCTCGGGCCTGCTGTTCCACGTGTTCGACCACTACGGTCCGAAGGAAGAAGGCCAGATCGCCAAGCGCCAGAACGGCGTGATGATCGCCAACGCCGGCGGCACCACCCCCGCCTACTCGCTGGGGCCGCTGCAGGAGCGCGGCAAGCTGTTCGCCGCCGAGGGCGACAACGTGTACGAGGGCCAGCTGGTCGGCATCCACGCCAAGGACAACGACCTCACCGTCAACGTCATCAAGCCCAAGCCGCTGACCAACATGCGCGCCTCCGGCAAGGACGACGCGATCCAGCTCACTCCGGCCACCAAGTTCTCGCTGGAGCAGGCGCTGGATTTCATCGACGACGACGAGCTGGTGGAAGTCACGCCGAAGGAAATCCGCCTGCGCAAGAAGCACCTCACCGAGAACGACCGCAAGAAGGCGTTGCGCGGCGGCTGAGCCAACTGCACCAGGCACCACACGAAACCGAAGGCCGCCGCGAGGCGGCCTTCGGCGTTGCGGCGCCCGCCCCACGCGTCCCTCGACCACGGCTCACGCAGCAAGCCGCGCCACCGCAGCATCTCCCGCGACCGGCTGCAGTGAGGAGCAAAGCGTGGCGATGGAAGGCAGTACCGGCGGACTGGCGACGCATCCAGCGTTCCGATGGCGACCGCCGGCGCGGCACCAGCCATCGCGACCGCCATCCATCAGATGGTCGCCCATGGCACACTCGCGGCATGCCCACCGCCCCGCACCTGTTCACGCCGGCCACCCGCCAACTGGCGGCACAGGCGCTGAGCCGCAGCGCGGGCGCCCCGCTGCTGGACGGCAATACGGTGGCGCTGTTGATCGATGCCGAGGCGCATTACACGGCGTGGCTGGAAGCCATCCGCGGCGCGCAGCACCACGTGCTGCTGGAGAACTACATCATCCGCAACGACGCGGTGGGCCGCGCCTTCCGCGACGCCCTAGCCGAGCGCGCCCGCGCCGGTGTATTCGTGGCCGTGGTGGCCGACTGGCTGGGCTGTCTGGGTGCCTCCACCCGCGCGTTCTGGCAACCGCTGCGCGCGGCCGGCGGCCAGGTGCGCATCTTCAACCCGCCGCAGCTCGGCCAGCCGTTCGGCTGGCTCAGCCGCGACCACCGCAAGCTGCTGGTGGTGGATGGCACGCAGGGCTTCCTCTCCGGCGTATGCATCAGCGCGAAGTGGCTGGGCGACACGCGGCGCGGCGTGCCGCCGTGGCGCGACACCGGCGTGGCGCTGCGCGGCCCGGTGGTGGCCGAGATGCAGGCTGCCTTCGCGCAAAGCTGGGCCGAAGGCGGCGGCGCCCTGCCCGGGCTGCCGGCCACTGCCACGCCGGCCGGCAGCATCGCACTGCGACTGATCGCCACCCAGCCCGCCAGCGCCGGCATCTACCGGCTGGATCAGATGATCGCCGCGCTGGCGCGCAAGACGCTGTGGCTCACCGATGCCTATTTCGTGGGCACCGCGCCCTACGTGCAGGCGCTGACCGCCGCCGCGAAGGACGGCGTGGACGTGCGCCTGCTGGTGCCCGGCAGCAGTGACGTCCCCATGGTGGCCGGCCTGTCACGCGCAGGCTACCGGCCGCTGCTGCAGGCCGGCATTCGCGTGTTCGAGTGGAACGGCTCGATGCTGCACGCCAAGACCGCGGTGGCCGATGGCCAGTGGGCGCGCGTGGGTTCCTCCAACTTGAACCTCGCCAGCTGGCTGAACAACCGCGAGATCGACGTGGCGATCGAGGACGCCGGCTTCGCCGCGCAGCTCGCCGCGCAGTACGAGCGCGATCTCGCCAACGCCACCGAGATCGTGCTTGCCCCGCGCAAGCGCCGCCGCGACAAACTCTGCAGTGCCAGCGCACGCCCGCCACGCAGCCACCACGATGGCGGCAGCTCCAGCCGCGCCGCCACCGGGGCCGTGCGACTGGCCAACCGCATGGGCGCCGCGCTGGTCGATCAGCGCGTGTTGGGCCGCGCCGATGCCGGCCCGCTGGCGCTGGGCGCGCTGGCGCTGCTGCTGCTCGCCATCGTGGCGTGGCGCTGGCCCGCCGTACTGGCCTGGCCGCTGGGCGCGCTGGGCGCATGGCTGGCGCTGAACCTCGCCATTCGCGCCTGGCAAGAGCGCCGGGCGCCACGGCCATGAACCGCTGATCGCAGCACACCGAACCAGCTTTTACACCCGCGCGAACACCAGGCTGGCGTTGGTGCCGCCAAAGCCGAAGCTGTTGGAGATCACCGTGTCGAGTTTCGCCGGGCGGCTTTCGCGCAGGATGGGAAAGCCCTCGGCGCGCTCGTCCAGCGCGGTGATGTGGGCGGAGCCGGCCATGAAGCCGTCGCGCATCATCAGCAGGCTGTAGATCGCCTCGTGCACGCTGGCCGCGCCCAGCGAGTGGCCGGTGAGCGCCTTGGTCGAGGACAGCGGCGGCACGTCGCTGCCGAAGGCCGCGCGCACGGCGTTCAGCTCCACGATGTCGCCCAGCGGCGTGGCGGTGCCGTGGGTGTTCAGGTAATCGGCGGGGCGGCCGGCGCCGGCCATGGCCATCTGCATGCAGCGCACCGCGCCTTCGCCGGAGGGTGCCACCATGTCGGCGCCGTCGGAGGTGACGCCATAGCCCACCAGCTCCGCGTGGATGCGCGCGCCGCGCGCCTTCGCGTGTTCGTAATCCTCCAGCACCAGCATGCCGCCGCCACCGGCGATGACGAAGCCGTCGCGCCCCACGTCGTAGGGGCGCGAGGCCTGTTGCGGCGTGTGATTGGCGCCGGTGGAGAGCGCGCCCATGGCGTCGAACTGGGCGGTCATGCCCCAGTGTTCCTCCTCGCCGCCGCCGGCGAACACGATGTCCTGCGCGCCGTGGCGGATGAGGTCCGCCGCCGCGCCGATGCAGTGCGCCGAGGTGGCGCAGGCAGCGGAAATGGAATAGCTGAGGCCGAGGATGCCGAAGGCGGTGGCCAACGTGGCCGACACGGTGGAACACATCGTGCGCGGCACCATGAACGGGCCGACCTTGCGCACGCCCTTCTCGCGCAGGAGGTCGCCAGTTTCGATCTGCCACTGCGCCGAGCCGCCGCCGGAGCCCGCGATCACGCCGGTGCGCGGATGGCGCACCTGCTCCAGCACGAGGCCGGCGTCGGCGATGGCGTCGCGCATGGCCAGGTAGGCGTAGGCCGCGGCGTTGCCCATGAAACGACGCAGCTTGCGGTCGATCAGGGCGTCGAGGTCGAGCGACGGTACGCCCGCCACCTGGCTGCGCAGGCCGCGCGCGGCGTATTCGGGCATCGCAGTGATGCCGCTCTTGAGTTCCTGCAAGGCATGCGAGACGGTATCCAGCGCACTGCCGAGGCAGGAAGCGATACCCATGCCGGTGACCACGACGCGGTGCATGTCAGAAGCCCTCCGTGGACTGGAACAGGCCCACGCGCATGTCGTCGGCGGTGTAGATCAGGCGGTCGTCGACGAAGGTCTTGCCGTTGGCGATCACCAGCGCCAGCTTGCCGCGCATCACGCGGCGGATGTCGATTTCGTAGCGCACCAGCTTGGCACTGGGCAACACCTGGCCAGTGAACTTCACCTGGCCCACGCCCAGCGCGCGACCGCGGCCGGGTTCACCCAGCCAAGGCAGGAAGAAGCCGGAGAGCTGCCACATCGCGTCCAGCCCGAGACAGCCAGGCATCACCGGGTCGCCGTGGAAGTGGCAGCCGAAGAACCACAGGTCGGGCCGGATGTCGAGCTCGGCGACGATCTGGCCCTTGCCGTAGGCGCCGCCCTCGGTGGCAATGTGGGTGATGCGGTCGAACATCAGCATCGGCGGCGCCGGCAGGCGCGCGTTGTTGTCGCCGAACAGCAGCCCGTCGCCGCAGGCCAGGAGTTGCTGATGGTCGTAGGAGGAGGGACGGCTCATGGGACGCTCGCACTAGAAGAACGCCAAGTGTGCCCGTTTGCAGGGCGTTTGTCTTGCCATGAATCAAAAGACGCGAGCGTATGGACGTCCAAACCGCGGCGTATGGACGCATCCCGCATCCCGCGGCGCGCCCGCGCCTCCACCTATCTCGCCGACGGCAGCAGCGTCGCCGTCGAATGGCCCTGTTCGGCCAGGTACTCCAGCCAGCGGGCGAGAAAGCCGTTCATCTGCAGGCGATGCTGGAACACCGTGTGTGCCGGCGCGAAGGGGCCGAGCACCTGCCAGAGGTGCCGGCCGGGGTGGCAGTGCAAGGCTTCGGCCACGTGGGCATCGCTGTACATGCGCAGTTGCGCCGACGGCGCGCGCCGGCCGGTATGCGCATCCACGAAGGCATAGGTGAGTTCCAGCTCCAGCGTGTAAGGGTGGCGCTCCTGCACGGCGAGGTGCACGTTGAGCCCGTCGTCCACATCGGAAACGTAATGCCCCGGCGCCAGTTGCTGCGGCGCGAACAGCCGGGTCAACCGATGGTAGTTCTCGGCATACAAGCCCATCAGGAACGCAAAGCGCCCCGGCAGCAGGCTGTGGCGGTCGTCGAGTACGGCGCTCATGGCGAGGTCAATACATGGTGCGTTCGATGCCGAAGCGGGCGAAGATCTTGCTGGCGATTTCCTCGATGGAAACATGCGTGGTGTTGAGGCACGGGATACCGGCCTGGCGCATCAGGCGATCGGCCTGTTCCAGCTCCCAGGTGCACTGCTTGAGCGTGGCATAGCGACTACCGGCGCGGCGCTGCTCGCGGATCTGCGCCAGCCGCCCCGGCTCGATGGTGAGGCCGAACAGGCGATCGCGATAGGGGCGCAGGCGGGCGGGCAGCTCCAGCTTCTCCAAATCCTCGTCGGTCAGCGGATAGTTGGCGGCGCTGACGCCGTAGTGCAGCGCCATGTACAGGCAGGTGGGCGTCTTGCCCGAGCGCGACACGCCCACCAGGATCAGGTCGGCATTGGCATAGTTCACGTCGATGCCGTCGTCGTGGGTGAGCGCGTAGTTGGTCGCGTTGATGCGCGCCTCGTATTTGTCGAAATCCACCAGGCCGTGCGAGCGGTTCACCGCGCCGGAGCGCTTGATGCCCAGCTCCACCTCCAGCGGGCCGATGAACGGCGCGAACACGTCCAACATCAAGGCGCCGCTGGCGGCCACGATGTCGCTGAGCGCACGGTCGGCCATGGTGTTCACCACGATGGGCCGCTCGCCGGTCTTGGCGTAGTGCGTCTTGATGCGCAGCGCCGCCGCCTCGGCCTTGTGCGCGTCGTCGATGAAAGGCACGCGGTGCTTGTCGAAGCGCAGCCCCTCGAACTGCGCCAGGATGCTGTTGCCGATGGTTTCGGCGGTGATGCCGGTGGAGTCGGAGATGAAAAAGACGGTGCGTTGCATGGGATTTCCGCAGGACTGGCGTTGCTTGCGCGCACCATAACCGATGCACCGCCGACTGTCCCGGCTGCGCCACCCTGCTCCCGGCTGACTGGTATGCAGTTGGCGCGACGGCGGACGGCATTGGTCTCCTTGTGCCGCGCACCATCGAAAGCGGACAATACCAATCCTGCGCAGCCCGCGTCACAGCTGCCGCGCGCGCCCATTCCACTATCCGCGGCATTGCCCCTCAGGAGACTCCCTTGAATCATCTCGTGCTTTGGCTGGACCAACTGCGCATGACCGACCTCGGCAAGGTCGGCGGCAAGAATGCCTCGCTGGGCGAAATGATCGGCAACCTCGCCCAGCTCGGCGTCTCCGTGCCCGGCGGCTTCGCCACCACGGCCGATGCCTTCCAGTCGTACCTGGAGAAGAGCGGCGTGGCCGAACGCATCGCCGCCCGGCTGAACGGCCTGGATGTCGACGACGTGGACGCGCTGGTCAAGGCCGGCAAGGAAATCCGCGAGTGGGTCATCGAGACGCCGCTGCCGGCCGAGCTCGACCAGGCCATCCGCGACGCCTACGCCAAACTCTGCAAGGACGCAGGCGCCGACGACATCGCCGTCGCCGTGCGCTCCTCCGCCACCGCCGAGGATCTGCCCGACGCCAGCTTCGCCGGCCAGCAGGAAACCTTTTTGAACGTGGTCGGCATCGAGGACGTGCTGCACAAGGTGAAGGAGGTCTTCGCCTCGCTGTACAACGACCGCGCCATCGCCTATCGCGTGCACCAGGGCTTCGCGCACGAGAACGTGTTCCTCTCCGCCGGCGTGCAGCTGATGGTGCGCTCGGACGTGGGCGCCGCCGGCGTGCTGTTCACGCTGGACACCGAGTCCGGTTTCCGCGACGTGGTGTTTGTCACCGGCAGCTACGGCCTCGGCGAGATGGTCGTGCAGGGCGCGGTCAACCCCGACGAGTTCTACGTGTTCAAGCCCACGCTGAAGGCCGGCAAGCCCGCCGTGCTGCGCCGCAGCCTCGGCGCCAAGCAGCTGCGCATGGTGTATTCCAACGCGCCGGGCGAGCGCGTCAAGACCGAGCCGACCCCGGCCGAACTGCGCCACCGCTTCTGCATCACCAACGAAGAAGTGGAAGCGCTGGCGAAGCAGGCGCTCATCATCGAGCAGCACTACGGCCGCCCGATGGACGTGGAGTGGGCCAAGGACGGTCACACCGGCAAGCTCTACATCGTGCAGGCGCGGCCGGAGACGGTGAAGTCGCGCGCCCACGCCACCCAGCTCGAGCGCTTCCACCTCAGCGAAAAGGGCAAGGTGCTGGCCGAGGGCCGCGCCATCGGCCAGAAGATCGGCGCCGGCGCCGCGCGCGTGGTGCGCTCGCTGGCCGACATGAGCAAGGTGCAGCCCGGCGACGTGCTGGTGGCCGACATGACCGACCCCGACTGGGAGCCGGTGATGAAGCGCGCCAGTGCCATCGTCACCAACCGCGGCGGCCGCACCTGCCACGCCGCGATCATCGCGCGCGAGCTGGGCGTGCCCGCCGTGGTCGGCACCGGCAACGGCATGAGCCTGATCCCCGACGGCGCCGAGGTCACCGTTTCCTGTGCCGAGGGCGACACCGGCACCATCTACGCCGGCAAGCTCGCCTTTGAACGCAGCACCGCCGATCTCGGCGCGATGCCCGAGGCGCCGCTGAAGATCATGATGAACGTGGCCAACCCGGAGCGCGCGTTCGATTTCGGCATGCTGCCCAACGGCGGCATCGGCCTGGCGCGCCTGGAAATGATCATCGCCAGCCACATCGGCGTGCACCCCAAGGCGCTGCTCGAGTACAACAAGCAGGACGCGGAAACCAAGGCGAAGATCGATGAGCGCATCGCCGGCTACGCCGGCCCGGTGGCGTTCTACGTGGATCGCCTCGCCGAAGGCATCGCCACCATCGCCGCCTCGGTGTACCCGAAGCCGGTGATCGTGCGCATGAGCGACTTCAAGTCCAACGAGTACGCCAACCTCATCGGCGGCTCGCGCTACGAGCCGCACGAGGAAAACCCGATGCTCGGCTTCCGCGGCGCCAGCCGCTACGTCGACCCCAGCTTCGCCGAAGCCTTCGGCCTGGAGTGCCAGGCGGTCAAGCGCGTGCGCGAGACGATGGGCCTGGACAACGTGTGGGTGATGATCCCCTTCGTGCGCACCCTGGACGAAGGCCGAAAGGTGATCGAGGTGCTGGCGCAGAACGGCCTCAAGCAGGGCGAGCACGCGCTCAAGGTCATCATGATGTGCGAGGTGCCGTCCAACGCGCTGCTGGCCGAGGAGTTCCTCGACATCTTCGACGGCTTCTCCATCGGCTCCAACGACCTCACCCAGCTAACCCTCGGCCTGGATCGCGACTCCTCCATCGTGGCGAGCCTGTTCGACGAGCGGAATCTCGCGGTGAAGAAGCTGCTGGCCATGGCGATCCAGACCGCACGCGCCAAGGGCAAGTACGTAGGCATCTGCGGCCAGGGCCCCTCCGACCACCCGGATCTCGCCGAGTGGCTGATGGAGCAAGGTATCGAGTCCATGTCGCTCAACCCCGACACCGTGGTCGACACCTGGCTGCGCCTGGCGAAGAAGAAGGCAGGCTGAGGCACACACAGGATGCGGCAAGCCGGTTCGGTTCGCCGGCCCGGCCTGCTTGCCACGGTTGGCGCCAGCACGTAGAATCGCCGGCTCGCACCGACCATGCGACCGTTTTGGAGAGGTGGCAGAGTGGTCGAATGTACCTGACTCGAAATCAGGCGTACGTGCAAGCGTACCGTGGGTTCGAATCCCACCCTCTCCGCCAGTAAAAGCAACTAACGCCATGATTCTCATGGCGTTTTTTGTTGGTGATGCGTAGCTGGTGTACCAATTGGTGTACCAGCAATTGTTGCTTGTGGTTTTGCGTTGTTGGGCCTTATTACGCTTACCGGGCAATCAAGGCTTGCTCTCGAATCGCAGGTAGCCGGACAGCTCCGTGCTTTCCACGATCTCGTCGTGGGGGATCAGCAGGTACTTCCACGGCTTCCCGCCCACGGTCGCCGCATGCTCCGTTGCATGCTTGCACCAGCGGACGGCGGCGTCGGCCTTGTCCTTGACCTCACTTGTGGTCAGCTCTTTCCGCTGCTTGGTTTCCACCATCAGGATGGCGTTTTCGGTCTCGGCAACAAAGTCCGGGATGTACTCGGGCTGCTCCACGCCTCGCTTGTAGTACATCTGAAACTGCCCCTTGGCGGGTTTGAGCCACTTCTGCGCATCCCTCTCCAGGATGATCGCAAAGCGCCGCTCAGAGTCGGAATCGAACTTCTGCAACGGGTACAGACACCGTTTGAAGCCCGCAAACAACATCTGCTTGATGGCGCCCAAGTGCTCGACAGTTTGACGATAGCTGTGCGGCGCCTGGCCTGCGGTGACCGTGTAGTTGCACGGCTTCAATTCGGTATAACCCCGGCTAACCTGTACCTCGTAATCCGTAGCCTTCTCCCAGAAGTGAGCCATCATCTGCGAGTGAATTTCCTTCGCGATGGTCTGTCGGTGCTGATCCAGCACGTTGATCGACTCATCCTCGGAAAGGTAGCTACGCAGGTGCTGCACCATCTGCCCCGCCAAGTCATAGAGCAACTCGGATTGCGTGAAGTAGTCAATGTCATCCAAGTCCACCAGAGCATGAACGACGTAGTCTTCAGGCCGGGATTCTTTCACCCCGACCTCGGCCGCCAGCGTGAACTGCCTGTTCGTGCGCAGCTCTTGGCCAACAATTTCACGCTTGCTCGGCTGCAGATGGAGTCGACTCACATCCAATGTGAAGGGATGAAAGCCCGTCGTGACCTCGCCCTTGGGCACTACGGCAATACGAGGGATGTCGATAGTCTGCTGCACCACGATTTCGGCTGTCTTTGCCACCACAGCGGACAGGTCCAGCACCGGGGTGGAGTGATCCGCACCCGCCAGCAGGCTGCCCTGCATCGGCTTCAGCCGCTCGGCTACCTCCGCCAGAATCTCCTGTTGAACTTCGGGCCTTAGCAGCGCACCACTGGTTGGCACCAGCTCGGGCCTGACCTCGTATTTGCCGATCACATCCATGACCATGCGCGCAGCCTGCCTCTCTCCGTGCGCCGATTGCAGTTGCAGCAGGTGATAAGGCACCTCGCTCGCGGCCACGGCGGCCTGCGCCCTATTCACCCAATCGAGTATCGGCATGCGGAGTCCTGGTCAGTCCCTTGCGGGCGGTGCATCAACATCGCCCGCAGCGGCCGTGCCGCGCGGGCATCCCTTCTCACGCGGCCTGGATCAGGAACTCGCTGGCCTTGGCCACCGGCTGCACCTGGCGTGCCTGCCGGCGCAGCTCCACTAGCCCGTAGCGCTCCATCGTCTTCAGCGTGCGCGACAGGTTGCTGGGCGCGCGCCCGCTCAGCTCCGCCAGATGGTTCAGCGACTCGGGCTTTTGCTCGCGGATCAGTTTCAGCAGGGCGCGGTTGTCGTCCGACAGCACCTCAGCCAGCGAGCGCATGGAGGTGAACCAGATTTTCGGCTCGCCTGCCGCTGGCTTGCGTTCGCCGCGTGCGATGGCCAGCGCGCGGTCGCGGATGGCTTCCTGCGTGGCGATGCCAATGACGATCTTTTTCATGCCTTTGCCTCCTTCAACACGCGGTCGACTTCGCCAAAGAAATCCTTGAGCAACTGGTCGGCGCTGGTGAACTCGTAGGGCACGCCCTTGTCTCGCGCGTGCCGGTGCTTGTGGTCGTAGGCCAGCCGTCGCCCGGCGAACTTGTTGCGCTTCGGCGGCTTCACGGCGTGCGCGTTGTCGTAGCCCAGCAGGCGCGTGCCATGCCGATCATGCAGCGTGAGCGTGTAGCGGACGCCGTGCGGTATGTGCGCGTCCGCCGCCACCTCCCATGCCTCGATCTTGATCCAGAAGCCGTCGCCCTGGTCATAGACCTCGCCATGCAGCAACAACAAGTTGTCCAGACTGTGGTCGTGCGTTGCAGCCATGCTATCACCAGATGATATATAACGCCATACCGGCCGATACCGAGCCGGGGCCATCTGGTCGCATTGTCCGCGATTTCGCCGCGTGGCCGGAATCTCCACCGCCCGCCAACTAGCAGCCGCGCATGCGGCTGCCCTGTCCGAAGTCCTCGCCCGTCATGGCCTGAAGGCCAGCCGTGCCGCCGGCAACGCCGGCCCGCAGGGTGCGGCATGGATGCCGCACGGCCCCCCCATCGAAGCGGGCTTGTCGATGGCAACCCCAAATCTGTTGGGGAATGAGGCGACGAACCCGTCCCAACCAGCACGACATGTGATGAATGCCGGCGACAGCCTATCCTGCACTAGCTCAAACCGTATGCCGTTTCTTGATATTCTCAAATTTCACGCCCACGTGGTGACAAGGAAGGAGCGAAGCATGAGGAAGACGACTCTGGTATTGGCGGTTGTGACCGTGGGGAGCGCTCTGTCTGCTTGCGCACCGAAGGAGCCCGTGCAGACGGTCGACTGGTACAAGACGCACACGGCCGAGCGTGACGCGATGATTGCCCGTTGCGACGCTAATCCCGGTGAGCTGGAAAGCACACCGAACTGCATCAACGCCACCGATGCGCGCAACGCGAAGACATGGGCATCGCGTGCGGGTATCACGGCACCCAAAGCCCCGACGTTTGGAAAGCAGCCACCCGTCAAGGCAGCCAATCAATAAGGGGCAAGCCCAAGCTCGACCCAGTGATCGATCCCTCAGTTCATCGGTGAGGCTGCGGGTGAGCGCCCGGCACATTGGCTTCGGGGGCATGACTGCTCACCTCATTCAGATTTGCGGCTGAGCCGGCGGAGCTTGTGGGCAACGGCCGCCCGATGGGCAGGCGGTCGGCGACTTGTCGTCCACGGGCAGTCCATCGAGAGCCACGCGGCGGCTGGGTCGACATCCGTCAACAGCCCATGCCACCCCGTCTGTCCTTAATATTATTAAGGGATTCCAAAGCCCATGAGCCGAAGCCACCAGACTGAACCTGGTGAGAGCGGGAGTTCTTCAGCGCATGGCCTGGACGCTCCGGTACGCCAGCGGGAGTTCTTCAGCGTACCGACTCAACCTCTTCAACGGGTTGGCTTCGCAACCATGTTTTCCGATTGGTAGCTGAGCCGGTGGAGCTCGTGGGCAACGGCCGACCGGTGGGCAGGCGGTGGGCGACGTGTCGTCCACGGGCTGTCCACCGGGAGCCGCGCAGCGGCTAGGCCGGTATCCGGCAGCGCCGGATTGTCCACAGATCCACGGGCGTGTCCCTGCGAGTGCAGGCATTCCCCAACAGATTCGGGGCACATTGCGTGCCCTGTACCCGCGACGGCCTCAGCGTGGCGCAGAACCCGAGCGCCAGCCGTCGGCGATGCCAAGCTCCCGGAATTCGTCTTCCACGGCTGCCCGGATAGCGGCTTCCATGGCGGGCTTGTTGCGCTCCCAGGCCTTCGCCTTCGCTTCGCTGGCAGCCAGCTCGACCGCAGTGCGCTTGAGCCGTTGCTCCAGCTTCGCAAGTTCACTGACCAGAGCGCGCACGTCGTCGGGATCGGTTCCCTCAAGCTCCAGGCGAGTACGTACCCAATCGGAAAGTGTCACGCCCGCGCGCTTCGCCTGCTCGCGCAAGGCGAGCTTAAGTTCGGGGGCCACCTGCACCGTAAGGCGTTCCGTCGATGCTTTCATGGTCAGACCCCGCCGAATCGCTCTGCGTCCATCAGCCTTCCGACTGGGCCGACATGACCCGCACGATATGGGCGGCTACCGCTTCATCATGCGTCAGTTCGCCCCGGATGACCTTCTCCTGGATCGCCAGGGCTTCGCGGGACGGTTCCCAACCCTCCAGCCCCACGATGGCATTGGCCTGTCGGTAGGCTTCGCGCTTCTCTTGCGCCTGCTCGTTCATGTGTCTTCTCCCATGCCCATGGTTTTGGTCGGCAAATGCATCACGAACCGCTGACCTTGCCGCCCCGTTTCGTTGCCCAGTTCCGTCCGATGTTCTCCCGAATGGCCTGACGATACGCAGGGTTCAGCACCGTGTTGCCGGCGACCATGTGATCGAACCTGGTGCCGGTGGACATCATGCCGGACTGCAAGTCGCGGCGCGTACTGGTGGGGTTTAACGTGTCGCCTACGCCCTTGACCGTCCGCATGCCGCCTGTGACCGGCGACGCCAGGTTACGCAAAGTCACCGCCACGGACGACATGCCACCGGCAAGCGCAGAGGCGATGTTGTTCGTTTCGTACAAAAGCCAGAACAAGATGCCCGCCATCACGGCCATGCACAGTGCGGTGAACAAGGTGTTCTGATCACCTGATGGGTTCACTGATGTGGTGTAAGCGGAGAACGCCGCCACGGCAAAGGCGCACACTGCCGACAACAAGGCCACCCGCAAGATGTAGTTCAGGCACTGCCCGAACCAGCCATCGAAGAACTTGGCGGCAGGTGGCCACATCAGGCACATGATGCCAGTCGGCCATCGGGCCGTCCTGCAGGATGGGCAGCGTGACGCCGAACCAGCCGTGCAAGCTCCAGTAGGCGGACAGCACCGCCATCAAGAGCGACACGCCATCGAGGGCGAGCATGTTGGGTGCGCGGCCGACAACCTCGCCGGCGTAACCAAGCCGGCGAAGCCAGTACCAGAAGCGTACGATGGCAAGGCTCATCAGCACTGCCGGTAGCAACGTGAGGTAAAACATGTGTGTCTCCTTTCAAGGGGATTGGGGTGGCCTGTGGCAGCCCAGCATTACTTCCAGCGGCTGCAATCGACAATGATTCGCTCGGCGATGTAGGGAACGTCGGCCAGCTCGTCCATCGCGATTTCAACCGTTCGGAAGCGGTGCCCGTCACCGCCAGCTGGTGCTGCACCTGCAGCTGGACATACTCGGGCACACCGTCCTTCCAAAGCCGTGCGCCGAACTCGCCAGCTGTCTTGCACTCCAGCACCTGCACACCCGGCACACCGACGATTTCCCGGTCGATGTTCGCCAGCATGTACGGGAACGTCGGGTGCTGGAGCACGGCGTTGAGTTTGCGCACCTTGCGCCCGGTGCGCTCCTGGTAGGCCGCGGCCACCATCGGTTCCAGCAGAGTGCCCCAGTAGCGCGGGTCGTCCTGGCCGGGGCGCGTTTCCTCCGGCGGCGTGCGGCCGGTCTTCTCCATCCACAGTTCGAGCTGGCTCTTGTACGGGCACAGGCCCACTGCGGCGGCGGCATCCGAACTGCCGATGCCGTTCCGCCGCACGTCCAGCCACTGCCCGTAGGGCAGCTTCTTGGTATCCACCAGCCTTACGGCGGCGCTTTGCTTGCTCATCGGGTGGGTAAAAAGAAGCCACGCAGGTGATTCGACCCATCCTGCGCCTCACCCTCCGGGCCATCGGCTATGCCGACGTTCGCTTCGGCATCCCGCCTTCGTGAGCGACAAATTCGTTCGAAACGAATTTGGACAGCCGAAGGCCGGCCCTGAAGCGCGCAAGCACGGAAGGGTTCGGCTCATGGATGAGCCGAACAATCCCACCCGGCCAGCGTGCACAGCTTGTGCTTTTGCACCCTCCTCCAACATCCATCATGCTTTCTCCATGATCGAATTCGGACACGCTACCCACGTTGGCCTGCAGCGCACGCGCAACGAGGACACCTGTTACGCCGACGCATCGCTGGGCCTTTTCCTGGTGGCCGACGGCATGGGCGGCCATCTCCACGGCGAGGTGGCCGCGGCGCTGGTGCGCGACACGGTGGTGGCGATGGTGGGCAAGGGGCACGGCCTGGCCGAGGCGATCCTGCACGCCGACGAGCTGCTGCTCGCTCAGGCCAACCCGGAGCCGGAGATGCCGCCGATGGGCAGCACCATTGCCGCCTTGCGCGTGACCGGCAACGCTTACGAGGCGGCCTGGGTGGGCGACAGCCGCATCTACGTTTCCGGCAAGGAGTTTCGCCAGGTCAGCCACGACCACTCGCTGGTACAGGCGCTGGTGGAAAACGGCCAACTGGATGCCGCCCACGCGGCCCGCCATCCGCAGCGCAACGTGCTGACCCAGGCGCTGGGCATCACGCCGCCGGAACAGCTCCTGATCGGCATGGCCAAGGGCTTGTTCACGCCGGGCACCGGGCTGCTGCTGTGCAGCGACGGCTTGACCGAAAGCCTGGACAACGCCGCCATCGCCCGTACCGTCATGCGTGCCGAACTGGGCGCGCAGGAATGCATCGATCACCTGGTGATCGACGCCCTGGATCGCGGCGGCAAGGACAACATCACCGCGATCCTGGTGCGCTCAAGCTGATTCGGGGGCGGCGGCCATCCGCTTGCGCCAAAGGCAACTGCCGTCCGGGCTTTTCTTGTCCAGCGCATCGAGGCGTTGCTCGTGGAGCGCGGTTTCCTCGGCAGTGGCACGCAGCACGCGCGGGCGCCGCTGCAACACCAGCGGGGCGACCACCTTCGTGGTTGCCGCAGGTTCGCTCGGGGATTCAAAGGCGAGATCCAGCGCCACCTGACCCGAGGTCATCGCCAGGTACACATCGGCCAGCAGCTGCGCGTCGATCAGGCCGCCATGCAGGTCGCGCCGCGAGTTGTCGACGCCCAGGCGCTTGCACAACGCATCCAGGCTGTTGCGCTGCCCGGGGTAGCGCTCGCGCGCCATCGCCAGCGTATCGAGCACGCTGCAGCGGTCGCCGATACTGCCGAAGGTGCCGCCCAGCCGCGCCAGTTCGGCGTTGAGGAAGCCCACGTCGAAGCTGGCGTTGTGGATGATGAGCTCGGCGCCGTCGACGAAGGCGAGAAACTCGTCCACCTTGGCGGCGAACAGGGGTTTGTCGCGCAACATATCGTCGCGGATGCCGGTGACCTGGCTCGCGCCTTCGTCCATCGCGCGCTCGGGGTTCAGGTAGGTTTGCCAATAGCGGCCAGTGATGCGGCGCTCCAGCATCTCCACGCAGGCGATTTCCACCAGCCGGTGGCCCTGGCGCACCTCCAGGCCGGTGGTTTCCGTATCCAGCACGACCTGTCTCATGCCCTGCCCTTGAACTGCTCGGCCTGCTCGCGCGCGGTCTGATCCACGCGTTCGTTCTCGGCGTGGCCGTTGTGGCCCTTCACCCATTGCCAGCGCACGCGGTGCTGGCCGGTCGCGGTGGACAAGCGCTCCCACAGATCCTGGTTCTTCACCGGCTTCTTGTCGGCGGTACGCCAGCCGTTGGCGCGCCATTTCGGCAGCCATTGCTCGATGCCCTGCATCACGTAGCGCGAGTCGGTGGTGAGCAGCACCGCGCAGGGCCGTGTCAGCGCCTCCAACGCGCCGATGGCCGCCATCAGTTCCATGCGATTGTTGGTGGTGGCGGCCTCGCCGCCGGCCAGCAGCCGCTCATGCCCCTTGATCCGCAGCAGCGCCGCCCAGCCGCCGGGGCCGGGGTTGCCAAGGCAGGCACCGTCGGTAAAGGCATGGACTTCGTCTTGACTCACGCGCAACCATCCCGTTCAGACACCGCCCGTCGGCGGGCACCCGGCGACAGCGGCATGGCCGATACACCGACCGGCCGCAGCCGCCATTTCAAAGGCAGTACCAGGCTGCGCTCCTTGCGCGCGAGCAGCAGGTACCCCCCACCGCGGGGATTGTCGCCGACCGGCGTGCCCCGTGGCCAGCTGGCGCCGAGCCGGCGCAGTTCCTCGACCCGCAGGCCTTCGTGCCGGAGCCGCTGCCGTAGTCGCCACGGCCATTGCAGCGCTTGCCGCTGGCCGCGCGCACGCCACAGGAACCAGGGCGCCCATCCACCCAGCGGATGCAGCGCCGTCACCACCAGCACGCCGCCGGGCGCCAATACCCGGCACGCCTCAGCGAGCAGCCGCGCACCGCGTGGCGCCGGTTCCAGCGCGTGTTGCAGCCAGACCAGATCGAAGGCACCGTCGACAAAGGGCAAGGCCTCGTCCAGGCGCGCCAGCAGATCGCCGCGATACCCTCCCTGCGCCAGCCATAGCCGCGTCCAGGCCATGCCTGGCACCGGCGGCAACGCATCGTCGAAGCTCACCCCCACTCGCAAGGCCAGCCGGCCAGCCTCGCACCGCAGCCGGGACGCCAGCATGCGTCCCTGCCCGTTGCGCAGTTGCCGCAAGGGAAGGCTGAGGTGGATATTCGACTCGACGGGGGGACGCATACGCTCACATCGGTGGCACGCCAGCGCCGATCCGGCGCGGCCATGGTCTGGATCAAGCGCCAGTGTAGCCGCGCGGCCCCGGTTCACAACGCTGAACCTTGGCCTGCCGAGTCCACCCCGCATTTAACGATGTTCTAACTAGCAGGGCGTGTATCGCCTTTATAGTCGACCGCTTGACGCATGCCGGAACAGGCCGCGCCAACCTGTTTCCGCGCAACATTCCGCGTCGCGCAGAACGCTTCATCGGTGTGTCCGGCCCATGGCTGTTCGCGCCTGCGTCGAGCCATCACATCGTGTGATGGTCCAGCGACCGGCCGTCCGTGGCCGGGCTTCGCGTTTGAACGAAAGCCAACGCTCACCCACGTAGCGGAGCAAGCCGTGCACCTCGTACCGCTGTCGGCCCTGGCCGACAACTACATCTGGCTGCTGCACGACGACGACGGCGATGCCATCGTCGTCGATCCCGGCGACGCCGCTCCGGTGGAGGCAGCGCTGGGCGAGCGCAAGCTGCGGCTGCGCGCCATCCTGCTCACCCACCACCATCACGACCACATCGGCGGGGCGGCGTCGCTGCGCGCGCGGCACGGTGCCACCGTGTACGCGCCGCAGGATGACCGCATCGCGGCAGTCGACGTGCGCGTGTCCGACGGCGAGCACCTCCGGCTGGAGCAACCACAGGCGAACTTCACGGTGCTCGCCGTACCCGGCCATACGCGCAGCCACGTGGCCTATGTGGGCGAAGGCCTGCTCCTGGCCGGCGACACCTTGTTCAGCCTGGGCTGTGGCCGCCTGTTCGAGGGCACACCGGCGCAAATGCTGGCCTCGCTGGACCGCCTCGCCGCCCTGCCCGCCCAGACCCTGTTGTGCTGCGGCCATGAATACACCGCCGCCAACGGCCGTTTCGCCCGCACCATCGAGCCCGACAACGCCGGGCTCGCCGCGCGTCTGGACGAGGTGACCGCCTTGCGCCAGCAACACCAGCCCAGCCTGCCGGTGCCCCTGGCCAGCGAACTGGCCTGCAACCCCTTCCTGCGTACCGACGCACCAGCAGTCATCGACTGGTGCCGGCAACAGCCGGGAAATCCCGCCGACCGCATCGCACGCTTTGCCGCCGTGCGCGCCGCCAAGGATGCCTTCCACGCATGAACCACCGCCACCTCCCCCTGCGCCTGTTGCCGCTGGCGCTCACCGCCGTGCTGGCAGCCTGCGCCACCACGCCGCCGCACCCGCAGCCGGCACAGCCCACGCCAGTACCGGCGCCCACCGCCGCGGCCGACGGCATCCCGCCCGCCGCCATCACGCCCACGCCGGCAAGCAGTGACATCTGGGGCCGCCTGCGTGGCAGCTTTGCGATGGCCGACTGCGATGCCGACCCCGCCGTGTTGTCCCAGGCGCATCGTTACACGCGTAATCCGCAGCGCTTTGAACAGGAAGTGCGCACAGCCCTGCCCAAGCTCACCTATGTGCAGCAGGTGGCCGCCGATCACGGCATCCCGGGCGAGTTTGCCCTGCTGCCGTGGGTCGAGAGCGGCTTCCGGCCGATCCTTGGCCGCCACGGTCATGCCGCGGCCGGCATGTGGCAGATCATGCCGGCCACGGCCCGTGCCATGGGCCTGCGGGTGGACCGCCACTATGACGCGCGGCTGGATGTGCAAGCCTCCGCCGATGCGGTGATGGCCCTGCTCAGGCACTATCACGACGAGTTCGACGACTGGCGCATCGCCGACGTCGCCTACAACGCCGGCGAGCTGAGCGCTCGCCGTCTGCTGGACAAACACGGCGAGCCCCCGGCGGCGCCGGCCATCCCCGCATGGCCGGTGCGCCACGCCACCCGCGAGCACCTCACGCGCCTGCTCGCCATGGCCTGCGTGGTGCGCGAGCCCGAGCGCTTCCATGTCAGCCTGCCCACGCTCACACCCGAACAGCACTTGGTGTCGGTACCGCTACCGCGCTCGATGCCGCTGGCGCTTGCAGCCGACAACGCCGGCATGTCGCTGCGTCACCTGAAGGATCTCAACGCAGCCTTCCGCAACGACGTCGCCGATGCAGACGCGGCATCCTACCTGATGATGCCGGTGGGCCATGCGCAGCAGTTCCGTGATGCCTTGCTGAACCAGGCCGCCAGCGCCAGCGCGGATCGCCTGCCCGACACCATCATGCCCGCAGGCATGGGCAGCGCCGGCACCACCGTCGCCACGAACGACGCCAGCGATACGCCGCCACCGGCCGGCCGCCCACGCACCCATCGGGTGAAGGCCGGCGAAACCCTTTGGCAGCTGGCGCGCCACTACGCGGTCAGCGTGCCCGACCTGGAGCGCTGGAACCACCTGCAGGGCGGACGCATCAAGCCTGGCCAGACGCTGCACCTCGGCGCCTCCACACATTGATACCGCACAACGACAAGGGCGGCCCATCGGCCGCCCTTGTCGTTGCCACCGCCAGATGGATTACATCCGATCCTTGGCGATCTTGATTTCAGTCGTGCGGCGCAGCGCCTTGATCAGCTCGTCGGTGGCCACGGTGCCATAGGCCCGGCCCATCTGCTGGCGCAGCATGTCGAACTGGCCGGGTGGCAGCTTGCTCATGTCCGCGCCCTGCACCTTGTCCACCGCCAGGAGCGCATAACTGCCGTCCTTCATGTCCACCGCGGCGTACTGCGGCTTGCCGTCGACCGGGTGCGGCATGAGGAAGGCCTGATCGCGAAGCGCCACCGGCACATCCACCTGAAAACGGTCGGCCGCCGCCAGCTGCTTCACATCGGCATGGGCGGAAGCCGCCACGGCATCCAGCGACTCGCCCTTGCGCAGGCGCGCCAGGAGGCCGTCGGCCTGCTGCTTGGCCGCCACCTCGACGCGCTGGTCGAGGATGGTCTTGGCGATGGCATCGTGCACCTCGGCCAGCGACTTGGCCGCGGCGGGCACGTGCTTGGCCACACGGATCACCACGGCATCGTCATTGCCCAGCTCGACCAGGCTGGAGTTGTTGCCCTGCACCAGCACGTCGCTGCCGAAAGCAGCCTTGATGACCTTGGGGTTGGCGGCGATACCCGGCCCGCCCTGCTGCGAGAACAGTGGCGTGGTCTGGATGGCGAGGCCCAGCGCCTGGGCGGCCGGCTCCAGCGAAGAGGGATTCTGGTAGGTGTTGTCCGACAGCTTGCCGGCCACTTCGTTGTACTGGCGATCCTTGTCGCCGGCGGTGGCCTCGGCCAGCAACTGGCTGCGCACCTCGGCGAAGGACTTGGCCTCGCCGCTGCGAATGCCGCGCAGCCACAGGATGTCGTAGCCGTCCGGCGTCAGCACGGGCTTGGAAATTTCACCCGGCTTCATCGCGAACATGGCGTTTTCGAAGGCGGCATTGGTCACGCCCTTCTGCAACCAGCCCAGGTCGCCGCCCTGCCGCTTCGAGCCGAGGTCGGCCGAATCCTGCTTGGCCAGGTCGGCGAAGTTGGCTGGGGTGGCCTCGGCAGCAAGCTTGTCGGCCTTGGCCAGCGCGGCCTTCTGCTGTTCCGGCGTGGCGTTCGCCGGCACGTTGACCAAGATATGCGACACCTCGCGCTGCTCGGGCTGCACGAAGCGCTGCTTCTCGCCCTCGTAGCGCTTCATCAGGTCGGCATCGCTGGGTGGCGCCGCCGGCTTGAGCTTGGCGCCGTTCACTTCCAGGTATTGCAGCGACACCTGCTCGGGCGTCATGAAGTCGGCCAGATGCGCCTTGTAGTAATCGGCGATCTGTTTATCGGTGACCGTGGCGTCGGCCGGCTGCGGCCGGGGCAGCAAGGCGTAGCTGAGGTCACGGCGCTGCATGCGCAGGTTGAGGTAACGCTCGACCTCGGCGTTGGTGACGATGGCGCTCGAGCCGATCGCATCGGGTAGTGCCTGGGTGGCCAGCGAGGCGCGCACGTCGCTCTCGAACGTCTCCGGCGTCTTGCGCTGCTCGGCCAGGATGGAGCGGTAGGTGCCCGGGTCGAATTGGCCGTTCAACTGGAAGGCGGGGATCGCTGCGATGTAGTCGCGCACGGCCTGATCCGGCACGCGCACGCCCCAGTCCTCGTTGGCCTTGAGCAAGAGCTGCTGGTCGATCATGCCGTCCAGCACTTTCTGCTTCATGTCCGGTTTCTCGAAGGCATCAGGGTCGAACTTGTCGCCCTGCTCGGACTGCAGCTGCTGGCGCAGCTGGTTCATGCGGTTCTGGAAATCCTGCTGGCTGATCTCGTGCTTGCCCACCTTCGCCACGTAGGTGTCGGCGCGCGACATGATGTAGCCCTCGACGCCGAAGAACGTCATCGCGAAGGTGGCCACACCGAGAACGATGGCGGCTGGCCATCCGTGCATCTTGTTGCGCATTGCCTGCAGCATTGCCTGTCTTCCTGCCTGTTGAACGGCGCGCGCGGCGCGCCTTGCATGAGTCGGAAACCGGGTGAAACGACAAGGGCGCCACTGGGGCGCCCTTGCGAACCGTGGCGGAGCGGACGGGACTCGAACCCGCGACCTCCGGCGTGACAGGCCAGCATTCTAACCAGCTGAACTACCGCTCCACATGTTACTGGTGGGTGCTGTAGGGATCGAACCTACGACCATCGCCTTGTAAGGGCGGCGCTCTACCGCTGAGCTAAGCACCCGCAACCGAGCGCGAGCCGCTCAGTTTAGGGCGTCCTTGAGCGTCTTGCCAGCCTTGAAGGCGGGAACCTTGGAGGCCGCGATCTTGATCGTCTCGTTGGTGCGCGGGTTGCGGCCGGTGCGGGCGGCACGCGCGCGCACGGTGAAGGTGCCGAAACCCACGACAGACACGTCTTCGCCTTTCTTGAGCGACTTCTGCACGACTTCGACGAAGGCGTCGAACGCGCGGCCGGCATCGGCCTTGGTCAACTCGGCCTTCTCGGCGATGGCATTGATCAGATCGGTTTTGTTCATCGAATGCTCCCTGGTACGTTTTGCGGCGGCACGAACCGTGGCATGGCCACGTGCCGCCGTCATGGATGGTGGGTGCCTGCTTGGCGCCGTAACGCAGCCCCGCTTCACGGATACATGCAGCGGAGGCCGAGATTGCGGTTCCGCCTTTATACCAGCGCGTTATCGGCCACCGCAATACAAGCAGGCGCCGGGATTCCAGGCCCAAAGGCATGTTGCGACGCCGGCCGGAACGTGCTTGCCGCACGGTGTGCGCCAATCTGGCCAGACACGCGGCCGGAACAGTACGGCCGCGACCCGGCGATCAATGCGGCCGCGCGTGCGCCTCCGACTCATCGGCCTCGGCGGCCTCCTCGTGCGCCGCCGGTGGGTTCGCCTCGGCGACACGGGGCTCGCTTGGCTGCAAGGGGCGTTCCAACGCAATGTCCAGCACCTCGTCGATCCAACGCACCGGCTTGATCTCCAGCGAAGCGGTGATGTTGGCCGGCATGTCGGCCAGATCCTTCTTGTTGTCCTCGGGAATGATGACCGTGGTGATGCCGCCGCGATGCGCCGCCAGCAGCTTTTCCTTCAGGCCGCCGATCGGCAGCACGCGGCCGCGCAGGGTGATTTCGCCGGTCATTGCCACGTCCGAACGCACCGGCACCTTGGTGAGCGCGGACACCAGCGCGGTGCACATGCCGATGCCGGCGCTGGGGCCGTCCTTGGGCGTGGCGCCTTCGGGCACGTGCACGTGGATATCGAATTTCTTGTGGAACTCGGGATCGATGCCCAGCCGATCCACCCGCGCGCGCACCACCGAGAGCGCCGCCTGGATGGACTCCTTCATCACGTCGCCGAGCTGGCCGGTATGCACCAGTTGCCCCTTGCCGGACACCACCGAGGCCTCGATGCTGAGCAGTTCGCCGCCGACCTGGGTCCAGGCCAGGCCGGTGACCAGGCCCACCTCGTTCTGCTGCTCCTTGCGACCGAAATCGAAGCGGCGCACGCCGAGGTAATGATCGAGGTTGGCCGCATCCACGGTCATCGCCTTGGCCTTGGCTTTTGCGGATTTTGCCGCCGGCTTGGCCGGCTTGCCCTTGACCTTGCGCACCTCGTTCAAGGTCAGCTCCTTCACCACCTTGCGGCAGATCTTGGAGATCTCGCGCTCCAGGTTGCGCACGCCGGACTCGCGCGTGTAGTAACGCACGATGTCGCGCAACGCCCCCTCGGCCACGACGAGCTCCTCCGGCTTCAGGCCGTTCGCCTTGATCTGCTTGGGCAGGAGGTATTTCCGCGCAATGGCCAGTTTCTCGTCTTCGGTATAACCCGGGATGCGGATGACCTCCATGCGGTCGAGCAGCGGGCCGGGGATGTTCAGCGAGTTGGCGGTGGCAATCCACATCACCTCGGAGAGGTCGAGATCGACTTCGAGGTAGTGATCGTTGAAGGCGTGGTTCTGCTCGGGGTCGAGCACTTCCAGCAGCGCCGAGGACGGGTCGCCGCGGAAGTCCATCGACATTTTGTCGATCTCGTCGAGCACGAACAGCGGGTTCTTGCTGCCGACCTTGTTGAGGTTCTGCACGATGCGCCCCGGCATCGAGCCGATATAGGTGCGCCGGTGACCGCGGATCTCCGCCTCGTCGCGCACGCCGCCCAGCGACATGCGAACGAACTTGCGATTGGTGGCCTTGGCGATCGACTGGCCCAGCGAGGTCTTGCCCACGCCGGGCGGGCCGACCAGGCACAGGATAGGCCCCTTCATCTGGGTGACGCGCTGCTGCACGGCGAGGTATTCGAGGATGCGCTCCTTGACCTTCTCCAGGCCGAAGTGGTCGGCGTCCAGCACCTCCTGCGCCATCGCCAGATCCCTGCGCACCTTGTCGCGTTTCTTCCACGGCACGCCGGTCAGCCAGTCGAGGTAATTGCGCACCACGGTGGCCTCGGCCGACATCGGCGACATCTGGCGCAGCTTGCCGAATTCCGCGCGCGCCTTGGCCAGCACCGCCTTGGGCATGCCGGCGTGCTCGATCTTCTTCTGCAGTTCCTCGGCCTCGTTGGGGGCGTCTTCGCCCTCGCCCAGTTCCTTCTGGATCGCCTTCATCTGCTCGTTGAGGTAGTACTCGCGCTGGCTCTTCTCCATCTGCGACTTGACCCGGCCGCGGATACGCTTCTCCACCTGCTGCAAGTCCATCTCGCCGTCGACCAGGCCGATCAGCAGCTCCAGACGCTCGCCCACGTCGGCGATTTCCAGCACCTTCTGCTTGTCGGCCATGCGCACCGACAGGTGCGCGGCGATGGAGTCAGCCACGCGCGAGGGATCTTCGATGCCGGACAGGCTGGCCAGCACTTCAGGCGGCAGCTTGCGACTCTGCTTCACCAGTTGCTCGAACAGTGAGACCAGCGTGCGCGACACCACGTCCAGCTCGCGCTCCTTGGCGCCGTAAACCGGCTCGATCACGCGCGAGCGCGCCACCAGCATGCCATCGTTCTCGTGGCAATCCTCGATGGCCACGCGCGACTGGCCTTCGACCAGCACCTTCACCGTGCCATCGGGGAGTTTCAGGAGTTGCAGCACGCCAGCCAGGGTGCCGATCTCGTGCAGATCGCCCACCGCCGGATCATCGATGTCGGGGCTCTTCTGCGCCACCAGCAGGATTTGCCGCTCGCTTTCCATCGCGCGTTCGAGCGCGCGCATGGATTTGTCGCGACCCACGAACAGCGGGATCACCATGTGCGGGTAGACCACCACGTCGCGCAGCGGCAATACGGGCAGCGCGTCGGGAATGGCGGGCGCGGGGGCGTTCTTGGCCATTGAAAAATTTTCCACGGATCAGGTTGAACGGGGCCGACACTGCGCCGGGCCCCATGTCACGTCAAGTGGCGTCGAAAAGGCGCTGGCACAAGCCAGGCACGCATGCTTTTTTGTACGCAGTGGCCGCAACGAAACGCAAACGGCCCCAGCGCATGCGCCGGGGCCGCCTGGCAAAGCCGCTCCACGCCGCGATCAGGCGGCGCCGCCGTCGCCTGCGGCACGCTGCTGCAGGTTGCCACGATAGATCAGGTAGGGCTCGGCCTGGCCTTCGATCACCGCGTCGTCCACCACCACCTTGCTGACGTGTTCCAGCGAGGGCAGTTCGTACATGGTGTCCAGCAGCACTTGTTCCAGAATGGTGCGCAGGCCGCGCGCACCGGTCTTGCGCTTGAGCGCCTTCTTGGCGATCGCGGTCAGCGCCTCGGGGCGGAATTCCAGTTCCACCTCTTCCATCTCGAACAGCTTCTTGAACTGTTTGGTGACTGCGTTCTTCGGCTCGGTGAGGATCTTCACCAACGCCTCTTCATCGAGCTCATCCAGCGTGGCCACCACCGGCAGGCGACCGACAAACTCGGGGATCAGGCCGAACCGCACCAGGTCGGCAGGCTCCACGTCGGCCAGCGTCTTGCCGAGGTTCTGCGTGCGCTCCTTGCTGCGCACCTCGGCACCGAAACCGATGCCGGTGGTTTCGGAGCGCTGCTGGATCACCCGCTCCAGCCCGGCGAACGCGCCGCCGCAGATGAACAGGATGTTCTTGGTATCGACCTGCAGGAATTCCTGCTGCGGATGCTTGCGCCCGCCCTGCGGCGGCACCGAGGCCAGCGTGCCCTCGATCAGCTTCAACAGCGCCTGCTGCACGCCTTCGCCGGACACGTCGCGGGTGATCGACGGGTTCTCGCTCTTGCGCGAGATCTTGTCGATCTCGTCGATGTAGACGATGCCCGACTGCGCCTTCTCGACGTCGTAGTCGCACTTCTGCAACAGCTTCTGGATGATGTTCTCGACGTCCTCGCCCACGTAACCGGCCTCGGTCAGCGTGGTGGCGTCGGCGATGGTGAACGGCACGTTGAGCAGGCGCGCCAGCGTCTCGGCGAGCAGGGTCTTGCCCGAGCCGGTGGGGCCGATCAACAGGATGTTGGACTTGCCCAGCTCGATGTCGTCGTTCTTCTGGCGCGACTCCATGCGCTTGTAGTGGTTGTACACCGCCACCGCCAGCGCCTTCTTGGCGCGGGTCTGGCCCACAACGTACTGGTCGAGCGACTCACGGATTTCCTTGGGCTTGGGCAGCTGGGTACGACCGGACGCGGCCTTCTCCTCCAGCTCCTCGCGGATGATGTCGTTGCACAGCTCCACGCACTCATCGCAGATGAACACGGACGGACCCGCGATCAGCTTGCGCACTTCGTGCTGGCTCTTGCCGCAGAAAGAACAGTAGAGAATCTTGCCGCTGTCGCTGGATCGCCCCTGCCGGTCGTCGCTCATACTTTCGATTCCGCTGGTGAAACGTGTTGTTGGATCGGGCTGCGGCCCGAGAATAGCACAGGGCTCCGCGCCTGCTGGCAGGCGCGGAGCCCTGTTTCACATCGTGGAGACACCCACTATCAGGCGGACTTGACCGTGTCGACGGCGCGACGATCCAGTACCGCGTCGATCAGGCCGTAGTCGCGGGCCGCCTCGGCGCTCATGAAGTTGTCGCGCTCCATGTCGCGCTCGATCTTCTCCAGCGGCTGGCCGGTGTGCTTGACGTAGATGTCGTTCAAGCGGCGGCGCAGGTAGAGGATTTCCTGGGCCTGGATCTCGATGTCGGTGGCCTGGCCACGCGCGCCGCCCGAGGGCTGGTGGATCATCACGCGCGAATTCGGCAACGAGAAGCGCTTGCCGTGCGCGCCGGCCATCAGCAGCAGCGACGCCGCGCTGCACGCCTGGCCAATGCACATGGTGCTGACGTCAGGCTTGACGTACTGCATGGTGTCGTAGATCGCCAGGCCCGCGGTGACTACGCCGCCAGGGCTGTTGATGTACAGGTGGATGTCCTTGTCCGGATTTTCCGACTCCAGGAACAGCATCTGCGCCACCAGCAGGTTGGCCACCTGGTCGTTGACCTCGCCCACCAGGAAGATCACCCGCTCCTTGAGCAGGCGCGAATAGATGTCGTAGGAGCGCTCGCCGCGGGCGGTCTGTTCGACCACCATTGGCACCAGATTGAGGTTGTGGATCGGTTCCATGGTGCTTGCGCTCTCTGCGTGATGTGCCTTGAGTATGACACCGGGCCCGGCTCGCGCCAGACCCGGCATCGGGTGCGCGCGCGATCAGGCGCCCGTGGGGCGCATCACCTCGTCGAAGCTCAGCTCGAGCACGGTGGTATCGGCATGTTCAGCCACCCACTCGGCCACCTGGTCTTCCATCACGCGGTTCTGCAGCCCGGACATCAACTGGGGGTCGCCGTTGTAAAGTTCAACGACCTTCTCCGGCTCCTCGTAGGTCGAGGCGATCGCGGCGAGCTGCTCGGCCACGCGCTTGCGGTCGATCTTGAGCTCCTGCTTGCGAGCGATCTCGCCCATCAGCAGGCCGGCGATCACGCGCTTGCGCGCCATCGGCAACGCGGCATCGACCAGCTGTTGCGGCGCCTGCTGGCCGCGCGGCACGCTGCCGGCCGCCATGGCGCGGGCCTCGGACTGCACCATCAGCTTGGGCACGTCCAGCCCGTCGTAGGCATCGGCGAGCTTCTCGGCCACTTCGGACTTGAGCTTGCCCATCAGCGCGGCCTTCAGCTCGCGCTCCAGGTTGGCGCGCACCTCCTTGCGGAAGTGCTCCAGATCGCCATCGGCCACGCCAAACAGCTTGGCGAACTCAGCGTCGATCTCGGGCAGCTTGGGCTCCTGCACCTTGACGATCTGGAAGCTCACCTTGGCGGCCTTGCCGGCCAGGTTCTCGTTGCGGAAATCCGCTGGGAATTCGATCTCGGCCTCGTAGCTGTCGTCAGCCCGGTGGCCGACCAGTGCCTCGTCCAGTGCCTTGAACAGGTTGCCCGCGCCCAGCACGCTTCCAGCGCGCTCCAGGCCCTCGGCCGGGAAGCGGTAGTCGCCGACCTGCGCGGCGTACTCGAACATCACGAAGTCGCCCTCGGCCGAGGCCCGCTCCACCAGTTCAAAGCTGCGACGCTGCTGGCGCAGGGTATCCAGCATTTTCTCCACGTCGGCGTCGGCCACGGCGGCTTGCGGCCGCTTGATGCCGAGTTTCGCCACGTCGATCTCGGGGAACTGCGGCATCACCTCGAAGGTGGCGGTGTAGGCAAACTCACCATTCTCCGGCGCGCCGGTGGTGTCGATGGCGGGGTTGGCGACCGGCTGCAGCTTCTCCTGCGTCACCGCCTCGCGCAGCGTGCTGCCAATCAGGTCGGAGAGCACCTCACCACGCACCTGCTCGCCGAAACGCTGTTTGATGACGCCGACCGGCACCTTGCCCGGGCGGAAGCCCTTCAGGCGCACCGTGCGACCCAGCTCCGCGATGCGGGCGCTCACCTGCGACTCGTAGCGCTCCGCGGGAAACTTCACCGTGAGCTTGCGCTCGAGCGTGCCGATGTTCTCAACCGAAACCTGCATGACGACTCCTGGAACCTGAATGTGATGGCGTCGTTCCGACGCACTGGCGGCAACCATTCGGCGCCGGGAAACCATCGTGGGTTGGTGCGAAAGGCGGGACTCGAACCCGCACGGGGGTTACCCGCCAGAACCTAAATCTGGTGCGTCTACCAGTTCCGCCACTTTCGCCTCGTGCCACGGCCAGCAAGGCCGCAGCCTAAGTCGATGATTACCCAACGCTAAAGAGAGCCATTGTAAGGTGCCGCCGAACCGCTGCACAAGACGCCACCAGCAGCTTGTAGCTGCCTGTGGGTCATGCCCTCTTTTCCGAAGGGGCTGGCATGGAAGTGGCGATGGCGCCGGCGGACCGCCGCGGACCAGTGCCGTCGTCAGCATGCGCTCGCAGCGGGCACGGATGATGCCGTATTGCGGGGCATCGAGCCCCGGGATGCTGCCTGGCGCAGTGGCGGCCCGCGTGGCGCGATCCGCCGACCTGCTGCTCCAGCGTCGTGCGGCCGGCCTTCTTCAGCTTGCCGCGCAACCGCGGCAGCTTGTCATCCAGCCGCGGCCGCGTGCTCCTTGGCTGGCGCGTGCATCGAATCCGACGGGCGCCAGCCGGCAGCCCGCACGCGAATGCTCAAAGAATGTACGGAGTCTTACTCGGGATTTTATCCCGGCTAAAAAAACAGGCACCCGGCTTGCGCTGGGTGCCTGTTTCGATTGGTGGGCCGTGAAAGATTCGAACTTTCGACCAATTGATTAAGAGACAAATGCAAAGAATTATTTGACCCTTGTCCCGCATCTCTCATGGAACGGACAGCACACTATTTCAATGACTTAGCGAAATCTACCAGGAATGAAGGGTTGTGAAAAAGCACGACAGATGGGGTCCATACGGGGTCCAAGTTTTGATGTAACCTGCGGCTCACCACTTCCGTTTCGGTGACTCCTTATCTATGCGCCTTTCGATCCAAGTTGAGCTTGATGATGCGCTGGCCGCGGCCGTGAGCTTCGATCAGTGGCCCGTCGTGCCGGCGCAGTGGAAGAAGGGGAAGTTGGTGACCGAACCAACACCGCCCGGCATCAAAGAATGGGCGATCCTCGACACGAAGCGACCGGGGCTTTCCTTGCGTGTGACGCCGAAGGCTGTGTCGTGGTCTGTGCGACGCAAGCGCCCGAAGGGTTCAGAGACCTGGCGCAAAAATTTGGGCGACCCGCCCGGCATGAAAGTAAAGGTTGCCCGCGCGCTGGCCGATGAATGGTTCGCTTACATCGTTGTCCACAAGCGCAACCCCGATCACGACACCCGGAAGGACGCACAAGCGGAGACGGAAATCCGTCGCGCCCGCAAATACACCTTTGGCGAGCTCTACCTCGACTTCATCAAAAATAGCGAGGCACGGGTCAAGATGAAAGACCTTCGCCCCACGACCGTCACGGATCAGAAGGCCGTGGTGAAGTGGCTGCGAGACCAGCCCATCTGGCAGGTGCCCGTGGCCGACCTCAGCCCGGAGCACGCCGAAAAACTTTTCGCCCAGTGGTTCGTGGATGCTGACAACGCGCGCATCGCCAAAGACACCAAGCAGAGTCTCCCTGTGGTCGAACACACCCTGCCCCTCGACTTGGCTGCGGCGCACAAGGCCCTGGCTCACGCTCGCGCTGCCTGGAATTTCACCAAGGCACGCAAACAAGCCATCAATCCCATCTCCGCCTGGGCGTCCGGGAAGAAACTCCCGCCGGTTCCCCGACGCCAGACCGTGCTGAGAATCAACGAAGCCTCCGGCCAGGCGTGGTTGAAGGAACTGGTTGACCAGCGTGATTCCGAGGACGCCCTCCTGTCCGTGACGGCAGACTACGTCCTGGTGGCGACCCTCTGGGGCGGCAGAAAATCAGAGACCGCCGCCTTGCGGTGGTGTGACGTGTTTTTCAGCGATCAAGCCGCGCGCTTCATCGGTGAAACCACGAAGAACGGCCAAGACCATTGGGTCCCGTTGACTTCATGGTGCGATGACGTGCTCGCCGCTCGACGTGCGAAGAGCGAGGCGCTGAAATGGCCGGTTGGTCCCCTTGATCCCGTGTTCTACTCGCCGGACACGAAAGACCATCGGATCGGCGATTACCGGCCGCTCACCCGGCTCCTGGAAAAGAAGACCCGTCCACCTGACAAACTCCTGGAAGAGAAGTCAGGGGTATGGATCACCCTGCACGACCTGCGCCGCACCTTGGCATCCAGCGTCTTCGGAACGGTGAAGGACCTGGGCACGGTCGCCGTCGCTCTTGGGCACAAGTCAGACCGCGAAGTCACCATGGGGTATCTCGAACGTCAGCAGGCATTGGCAGCCTTGCGCGAGATTTATGCCGCGCGCGAGAAGAAACTCCGGGTGCTGATCGGACTGGACCAGGCGCCGAACATGGATGAGCTCTCCAAGGACAAGCGCGTCGAAATTCAAATGATCCGGTCACTCATGAAAACCGCAGGCCTGGACAACCTCACTCCGGAACAACAGGCCGCGCTGTTTTTCGAGCCCAAGACCTGACGGGGTGTGCACCCGTCAGGATCATCGACGTTAGCTTTGGACAGACGATTTAAGAACAACACTCAGAAAGGGATCGTTTCATCGTCCCAAGGCGGCACGACCGGCACCTGTGCTTTGCGCAGCAGTTGAGCCTCATGAGCCTTGATGAAACGCACGGTGCTGGCCACGTGATTGAAGATCAACAAGGCCTCGTCGTAGCCCAAGATGGTGTTGTCATGCGCCATCGAGTGGTTGTTGCGCACGTGGTTGAAGGCCTCGAAGTGGGCGATGCTCGACTTCAAGATCCGTTCGGCCATGTCGGAGCCGATCTTGCCCTGCTCTTTCAACACCTTCACATAGGCACCCACTAAGCCGTTCAACGGCACGTTGCGATCCAGCTGCAGCCCGTGGTCATCGCAGAGCTTCCGAAAGAATTTCACGACGAAGGTGTGGAGGCGATCGAGGCCAGTTTCGGGTTGGTTCTTTTCGATGGCCTCTCGTGCTGCCTTGGCCACGGCCTCGAAATCACGGTCATCGGTTTCAGCGGCAATGGCGGCCAGATCGGCAACGGGCTGCCCAGCTGAAATTCGAGTGAGCACGGCTTCGTATCCGGCCACCAACTTGTCGTCGGCAACTGCGTGCCATGCCTCATCCTTGGCTAATTGGAGCAGCGCGGTGAGGCACTTAGCCACCACCCAGTTGTCTTCCTGATCCCAGAAGCTCCGCATCCGCCAGGCCTTGGAACCACTTTGAATTCTGAAACGCGGATCATCAATGTCTCGGTCCACCTCTTCGGCAAAGAACCGGGCATAGGTGCGGTCGCTGAAATTCAGCACATAGCCTGAGCCCATGCCCAGAAAGGTTTCGAGTGCCCGGCGTTCCTTTGGGGTTAGATCTGACATAGAGGCACCCCTTAGATCGGCTTCAGACTCGCGGTTTGCGGGTCATACACCACCTGGGTGATCGTGCCATCGAGGATGCGCTGCACCGCCTCATCAATCGCCGGAAGAGGCACCACGAACCACTCCCGTGGTCGAACCGGCTTGCCGAACCGATCTTCGATCTGGATGTCGAGCTGTGCCGACGCGAAAAGGCGGTGGAAGATGTTTTCTAACTTCACGCGATTGATGTTGGACAGTTTGTAGGTGGCCACCACTTCAACCTTGGCCAACAGGTAGGTGGGGTCGTTCACCGCGTCAGAGATTCGCGTTTCGACCTTGCCTCCCGTGATGCCGATCTTATGGAGCGTCTTGCGGTATTGAGCAATGAAAGGATTTTCTGACAGGCTGCGCAGCACATAAATTGTGCCGCTGGCGATGTCCTCCTTCTCAATAGCATCGCCGAACAGAGGGCCCACTTCCGTGTTGGAATCCGATATGCGTCGGCCGGTGGGGTCTTTGTAGAGCGCGCGTTGCAAGGAACGCTGCAACAGGTCACTTTCAGTGCCGTTGGAGAAGATCACACGCATCCGGGCATCCGGGGTTCCATTCGGTGTGCGGAATGTCTCGCCCATTTCGGCGATGTAGACCGTCTGCCCTGTCAGGATGAAGAAATTGCCCACTTCCACACTGGCATCCCGCCGGAAGCGGATGGTCTTGCGCGAGCCCGATTTGAGCTCGCGTTCGGCTTGCTCGAACAAAGGCTGGAACCGCTCGAAGTCTTCGCACCGTGCTCGTTGTGCGATGTCTTCCGCGGCCTTCCGCTCCTCGAAGGTGCGGACGTGCCGGAGATGAGTGATGTCATCTCCGCCACCGATGCCAAGTTCAGCCATCAAAGAGTCATCGTCCAGCGCTTCGACTTGTTCGGGTGCCAACACGTGCGGGGCCTCGGCCAGCAGACCGTGCGCGTCGAGGGGAGCCAGCAGGGCATGCACATGGGACATGGCACGGAGACGGTCCAGGCGCACGGCATAGAGCCGCTCGAAAATTTCGCGGTCTTCGCCATGTTCAGGCGCCCGGCCGTGGGTTTCAACAAACCGAAGGATTTCCTCGAAACCCGCAAGGATGCGCTCCTCCTGAGGGGTGTGCGCACTGGACTTAATCGGCGTGATTTCGAGGCCGAGTTCGGCCAACAGGTCATCGTCTTCCTGATTAGCCATTCGCCCCTGCCTTGGCCTCAGCAGCCTTCTCTTGTGCCTTGTAACGCAGGAATGCGGCGACGCCCTCCGCCATCTTCTGCTCCCAGGCATCGGGAGAGTTGATGTCGGGCAGGCGCCCCTTTTCGCTCTTGAACAACGCGGCGCGCTTGGTTAGGTCACGGGCTTCTTCAAACGAGAGGGCCACTCGCTTGCCGGCAATGCTCGCCTGCACCTGGCGGAGCACCTTTTCATCCATGGCCTTGGCCAACACCGCATAGGCGGCGTCGAACGGGTTGATGCGGTCGATCAGGTCAATGTCGAGATCGCGGACGTTGACGAACTTTCGCACCCCTTCAATCAAAGACGTGTTGCCTTGCTCACCCTTGGCATCCCCCTCGGCCAGCTGCTGCTTCGCTTGCTGGGTAACATTGAGCACCGCGATAGCGTGTTGGCGCACGGCCTCCTGGTCTTCGTCACTGAGGTTGGGGTAACGATCACGCACAATCTTGCCCATCGCCACCTGGGTGATCTCTTCCGGCAACGTGTTTTCCTTATCGAACAGACCGCGCTCCAAGGCGCTTTTGTCCTGAATGAACGTGGTGATCACCTCGTTCAAATCTTCCTTGCAGATGCGCTGGGCTTCGTGAGTTTTCGGTGCGACCAAGCCATTGATTTCGACATGCACCTCACCGGTGGTGCTGTTCACTCCGACGTTGGTTTTCCCTTCCTGGTAGCCGCCATCGCCGTATTCGAACCCTTCCTTAGGGCCCTGGTTTTTCGGGGTGAATTCGAAGCGCGGTGCCAGGACTTGCTCCATCAGCAAGCTGGCTGCGATGGCTTTCAAGGTGTCGTTGACCGCATCCACGACCGTGGCTTCGTCGGCGGTGGGTTCCGCGATCAGATTGGTGAAGCGCGACCGTTCCTTGCCCGGGGCATCACGGGTGGCGCGGCCGATGATCTGCACAATCTCGGTGAGGCTGCTCCGGTAGCCAATCGTCAGTGCATGTTCGCACCAGATCCAGTCGAAACCTTCCTTGGCCATCCCCAAGGCGATGATCACGTCTACGTGGTCTCGATTGTCTTTCTGCGCAGGGTCTTTCAGCGCAGTCAGGACCTTGGATCGTTGCACGGCATTGCTGTCGTCCACCAGGTCGGCCACCTTAATAACCCGGCCATCTCTCAACTCGATGAGATGGAACCCGGTGACCTCATCCTGACCCTTCCAGGACCCCAGGTTACTCATGATTTCTTCCACCTCGCGGTGTTTGTCCTTGAGGCTTTCGCGCGCGTTGACGTTGGGGATGTGGATAATGGTTTTGAGCGACGGATCAAGAACTTTCATGATCGCGTCGATGTAACGGCCCGTGTAGAAGAAGTATCCGATGTCCAGGGACTTCAAATAGGTGTAGCCGTTGAGCTGCTCGTAGTAGGTGTAGGTGACCGTTTCGAACCGGGTCTCATCCCTTGGCGATAACACGGCCACCGCATCACCACGGAAGTAAGAACCGGTCATAGCTACAACGTGCACGGATCCGCGTTCGATCAACTGCGTGAGCTGACTGCCCAACTTGTTGTCCGGGTTGCTGCTCACGTGATGGAATTCGTCAATCGCGATCAGCCGGTTGTCGAAGGCCTCAATGCCGTATTCCTCCACCGCAAAGCGGAAGGTGGCATGGGTGCAGACCAGGGTCTGATCCGCGCTGGTCAAGAATTCGCCCACTGCCTTGATCTTGGACTTGGCGACCTTCCCGTTGTCCTCACCCGGAGCGTTGCAGAGGTTCCACTGCGGCCGCACCACCCAATCGGCCCAGAATCCAAACTTGGAAAGGGGCTCGTCCGCAAAGCTTCCACCGATCGAGCGTTCGGGCACGACGATGATGGCCTGCTTCAAGCCCTGGTTGTGGACCTTGTCCAAAGCAATGAACATCAAGGCGCGAGACTTACCGGAGGCCGGTGGCGACTTGATCAGGAGGTATTGCTCACCGCGCTTGGCGTAGGCGCGCTCCTGCATGGGGCGCATGCCGAGTGCGTTGACCTTACTGGACGCACCGGTGCGCGCCGTGGTGATGGAAACCGACGGAACCGTGCGCTGATTGGTCGGGTTGCTGTCCGTGCTCATTTGGCTTTGGCCCCTTTCTTCGGCTTGCCCTGGGCCGCCGTCATCTTGGTGTAGAGATCAAAGAGCTTTTCCAGGCGCTCGGTGTCGTTGCGGAACCGGCGGCCGATGTAAATGCGTTCCAGGATTTCGTCATTCTTCTCATGAGCCCGTCTCAAATCCTGAGGCATATCCTCCGGGTCGTAGAGATCAGCGATCGTCGCTGGGAAGTGAGCCTCGCGCGCCAACAAGATGTCCTGGGCACATTCGGTTAGGTCTGCCTTGTTTTGCTCGGTCAACGTGGGCACCGGAAAGGTGTTCCAGCCCAGCGTGTTCGAGTAGGAGAACCGCATTTCCAGTCGAACGCAGACCGCGCTAATCCAGACCCAATGTAATCTGGAAGCGATAAGTGCCATATTCCATAGCGGCGCATCGTAGAGCGCAAAATTTCTATCTCCCACCACGAAGTCTGAGCTGAGGTAATCCACCGGCAGATACGGGCGATTTTCAGACGAAACACGGGGAACCACGATTACAGTAGCCGTCGCCGACCCCGCGATTTGCACAAATCGATGCGATTGCTTGGCAAAAGCGCGTGTGGACTCCGCATCCGAGTGTCTGCGGTTCTCTGCCACTAATTTTAGTCGATTGGCGACAAAATCGCTTTGTTGCGCATCACGCACGTCACGATCTTCGATCCATAGGCAATATCGCTGCCTGCCATTGATTAGTTCGTCTGAGCCAACAAACCGCCTGATGAAACGTCTTGCGACGGGATCTTCCAATGAGATCCTAGTGGCGAGATCCGAGTCCAAAAAGAGGTTGCCACCGTCCCGGGGCATGTTCCCGAAGAGCATCGGCGATTGTTCACCGATGGGTGTGCTCGCCTTTTGCACATAGGCCATGCTGTCGGGCACTAAGTATGGCCCGATCACCGAACATTGCTTGACTAGATCATCTTGAAACAGCCGCTTGGTTACCGTGGACTTCTTTCCAATTCCAACAATGACGACCGTGACGCCCGCGTTGTTGCTTGCGAGGTTTGCCCACTTAAAGGAAGTATGTGCAAAGCGGATCTCGCATCCACGCTCGAACGCAGTCGGCCATACTTCAATGGCCTGTTGACCCTGGCATATGCTATTGGTTGCCACAAAGGCGCACACCGCTTCAGGAACTTGGTCAACGTAATCGAAGAACCTCGCAAACCAACCTGTCACAAAATCGGTGGTCTTCGCCAATTTAGGGTGCTTGGACCAAGCATTGGCCAAATCGGCTTTCTGCTCGTCGGTTTGCCATTTGCTTCCCTTGTAAGGCGGATTTCCGCAGATGTAGGTTTCCCCGCCCTCGTTCTCGAAGTCCACTTCGGCTTGATCCGTGGGCGCACTGAGAAGATCATCACCAACGACACGCACGCTTTTCCCTGATGGCTGAAATAGGTTCAACCAATCGAGCCGCAGCGCGTTTCCGCAGGTGATCCAGTTTTCCGAGTCGAGCGGCAGCACATCCGCAAGCGCCTCCTTTTGGCCCCTGTATAGAACGTCGCACTGAAACTTGGCGATCACAAGCGACAATCGTGCGATCTCGGCGGGGAAATTGCGTATCTCGATACCACGGAAGTTGGTGAGCGGGATCTCCGTGCGCATATCTATCTCACCGCGGCGGCGGTTGATCTCAGCCTCGATCGCGCGCAGATGCTTGTAGGCGATCACCAAGAAATTGCCGCTGCCACATGCCGGATCAAACACGCGGATGCGCGACATCCGTTTGCGCAGGTTGAGGAGCTTGGCCTTGTTATCTCCCACCGCCTCCAACTGTGCCCGGAGGTCATCCAGGAACAGGGGATTCAGGACTTTCAGAATGTTGGGCACACTGGTGTAGTGCATCCCTAACGAGCCGCGCTCCTCGTCATCTGCGACCGCCTGGATCATGGAGCCGAAGATGTCCGGATTGATCTGGGCCCAGTTGAGCTCACCCGTCCGCAGCAGATACGAACGCGCGGTGCGGCTGAACGTCGGCACGTCTGTGCCACTGGCGAATAGGCCGCCGTTGACGTAGGGAAACTGCTCTGCCCAGCTCGGCAACTTGGCGCCTGGCCGTTCGCGGGTCGAAACATTCATGGCCTTGAAGATGGTTTCGAGCACTTCATGGGTGTTCGAGCCATCGGAGTCGGCAACCTGCTCCATGGTGCGCGTGAAGATGCTGCTGCCGTGGAAGATGTCCGTGTCTTCGGCGAAATAGCAGAACACCAAGCGCGCCATGAAATGGTTCATGTCCGGCCGGCGTTCGTCGGTCGCCCACTCCGGGTTGTTCTTCAACAGCTCGACATAGAGCTTGTTGAGCCGCCCCGTCGCCTTGACGTCGATGGGGTTTTCCTTGATCTCCTTGACGGTCGAAATGCCCGCCAAGGACAGGAAAAACGCGAAGTGATCGGCGAACCGCGGGAAGTCACACGCGAGGACCTCGCCACTGCCCAGTTCTTCAGCTTCGAGGGTCACCCCATCCGTGGCCAGAATGAATTTGGCCTTGGCCTGGCCGGTCCTGGGACTGGCACGGAGCGTGCGGAGGGTGTGTGGCACGTCCCCTTCGGCGCAGACCGCAAGGTGGATGTTGTTGTGTTGCAACAGGCCGCCGGGGACATCCGACTTATTGGTGTCCCCTTTCCTCAGCCGTTTGAGGGTGACGTCCTTGTTGCCCAAGGCTTCCAGGAAGAAAAACGGAAACTCAACCGGGTCAAACGGCTGTGCGGCAAGGTCTGAGAGGGCTTCTTCAATTTCTACCGCGTTCATCATTCGGCCTGCGTGGGCGTCCGTGTCAGCACAATCGGGCAATTATTGCCGGAATATCCCATACCCACACGCGGCAATTTTGACGGTCGGCCCGGGGCGTTGCTGCCATTGGGCTGGCCCATCAAGACACCACCCGGAGCTCCTGCCAGTTGGTCGTGTAAGCGGGGCTGAGCATGCCTCGGTTCATCGTCCAATCCCGGTGGCCTTTCACCCCAGCACTGCCCACGCCCATGGTGCCCCTGCCCCATTTCCCGTTCGCCTTGTCCAGCACGCCCATCAGTTTCTCGCGCCGCAAATCCTGAGCTGGCGGCTGTGCATCGAAAAGCGAGCCCTGGGTCATCCCACGCGGCCGGATGTCGTCTAGCATCACGCCAGCTTTGACGTAGCGATAGCCCGCCCGGAACACGGCTTCCAGAACGGCCGCGGCCCAAGCTGCGATCACGGCCGTGTCATCGCTGGCCACGGGCATCGCAACGCTGCGCATCGGGGTGTATTGCGGATCCTGTGGCCGAAACACGTTGGTCTGGATCCACACGCCCACCCGCCCGGCCACGCTGCCCTGCTGGCGAAGTTTTTCCGCCGCGCGGTTGGCGTGGAACCGGATGGGTTCGGCCAGCTGATCGAGGGTGTAGAGCGGCCCGCCGAAACTGCGCGAGGCAATGATCTGTTGCTTGGCCGGTGGCTCCGTTTCCCAGGCCATGCAACTGACGCCTTGCAGTTCGCTGACCGTGCGTTCCACGACCACCGAAAAGCGTTCGCGAATCCGCTTCGGATCACACCGACGCAAGTCGGCCGCGGTTTTCACCCCGCCCTGCATCAGCTGCGCGGACAACTTGTGGCCGATGCCCCAGACATCCCGAACTTCGACCTGGCCAAGCACGTCGTTCAGTTCGGTTTCGGATACCGCGGTGAGGTCGCACACGCCTCCCCACCGCGGCTGCTTCTTCGCACAATTGTTCGCCATCTTGGCGAGTGTCTTGGTCGCACCGAACCCCACGCACACCGGCAACCCCGTCCAGCGCTTCACGCGATCGCGGATCACGCGGCCGGTGGCGGTGGCGTCGTCCAGGCGATGGTGAGTGAAGTCGAGGAAGCATTCATCTATCGAATACACCTCCTGGTCGGGCGCGGGCACGAACTGGCCGAGCACGTCCATGAAGCGACGTGAGAGGTCCCCATACAGGGTGTAATTCGAGCTGAAAGCCACTAGGCCGTGCTTCTTCGCCAGGTCCTTGATCTGAAACCATGGCACGCCCATGGCGATGCCGAGTTTCTTCACCATGCTGTCGCGGGCGACCACGCACCCGTCGTTGTTGCTGAGAACAACCACGGGCACGTTTTCCAGATCGGGCCGAAACACCCGTTCGCAACTGCAATAGAACGAATTGGCATCGACCAGTGCGATGCGTCGCGTAATTGGCATCCCATTCATGACACTGGTGGGCGCCAGTTACCTATGATCTCATCGGTGCCAAGATCGTATTGCAACAAAAGACGCTCGACGCCAAGGCTTCGAATGTTGTAAAGCGTGTGCACCTGTTGGCTTGCGGCAGGCGGACAGGCAAGTTGATCGAGCTCAGTCAAGTCGTAGCTCAACCCTGTGTTCAGCAATCGGTAGTCGGTGATGTTCAGAGCCATGCAGTCTGCGGTTTCGAACGAAAAGGAATACCACGTGCCATTTGCTATGCAGGTGGTGAGTTCTTTCTCGTCGTAGGGTTCATATATTTTATTTTTCATGTCTATCTCCTTTCTTTGTAGACGTAGTATTTATACGTCTGCATGACACGTGAAATCGGCTGTCTTTCCTGGTTGGGTTACGCCAATCGCCTGATTTCAACCCGATACCGCTGCTTGGCTGCTGCCGCGACATACATGGCCGGCCGCACCCCATATCGCCGCTTGCGTTCGTCCATCAATCCCAGCACATAGGCCTTGTCTGCGTCGGAGACGCGCATGCCAAAGATCACGGCACCCATTGCCTCCGGCGCGAAGTGTCGATGGGTGTTCGGTTCTTCTAGTGCCACGATGCGCCATTCTTCTTCGTAAGCCCAATCGCTGGACTTGCGCATGATCGGCAACACTGTTCGTGACTCGGCCGGATCCAAGATGTCGTCAAGCACTGGATAGGTATCGCAGTATTCGACCGGGTGAGCGATCAGCGCGTCCAGATCCATCACCGGCCGAAGTTGAACGCATATCCCGGTGTGGTCTTGCGCGTAGTGCGCCCACAACAGCGGACTGGTCGCATTGGTGCCGAGCGCGCACACGCCGACGGTTTCCAGTATCCGCAGATTGCCTTGCCTGGCACGCTCTTCGATCCTCGTGGGATCGGACACATCCTCACTGTCCACTTTTAGCTTCGCATCCTGGCTGTTGAAGCCCAGTTCGCGGTATTTACGTTCCAACGCCTGGCGCAGTTCCGCACCACGATAGGGGACGACATAATCTGCACGGCCTTCGAACGGGTCGTTGAATGCCGAAACCTTTCCCAGCCACAACCGGTTGTGGAGTAAGAATTCTTCCAAGCGAGCGCGTTTGACCGCCTCATCCGCCAAAGGAATCGCGCGGTATTTGTAGAGGCTCCTAGGCATGCCCATCTTTTTCAGGAACACACGTTTCTGAAATGGACTCAGGCGCTGCCACAAGGCCAGCGTCCGTTCCAAGCCAGCGCTCGACTGTTGATACAAAAGCCCGGCGCGCGAAGATCCTCGCTTCATGGCTTTCACCGCCCTCCCCGTCGGAAATTCCGAAGGCAACTGGTCACCACGCCCCAAATCATCAGCTCATCCCCGTCTTCCATCACGATGGGTTGGAAGTGAGGGTTTTCCGGGATCAATGCGAGCTTGCCTTCCATCGTCCCAAGCCGCTTGATGGTCAAATCGTTGTTCAACACGGCCACCACGACATCGCCTTGGTGAGGCTCCAAGGCGCGATCCACCACAATGCGATCGCCATCGAAGATGCCGGCGTTGTGCATGCTCCAACCCTTCACCCGAAGCACGAAAGTGGATGCCTCGTGGCCTTGGATGATGAGCTCGGAATTAAGGTCGATCGCATCGTCGATGTAGTCGGTGGCGGGGCTGGGGAAGCCCGCGGCGACTCTCGATGAAAAGGCGATCAGGTGGATGGCCGACGGCTGCTGAGTGATCGGGCGTGGCGCCTCGGCTTTCGTGTCTTGGCGGTAGGCATCGAGATACGCCACCACGGTTTCCACCTGGCTTTCAGGCACCCGAACGGGCGTGGTGGGCTCGCCAAACGAGCCTGAGCCGGGCTTGCGGCCGGCGCCGGGCCGGAAACCGCCGTGATCGGGGGGAGACATGGTGAATTCTTGATTTCTGAACGAAAATCAAGATTACCACCGGTGCCGTCTCACGCGCTGAGAGAAGGTCTTACCCTTGCCGTTGCTTCATCCGCTCCGTCCACCCCTCAAAGGACTTGAAGGGCGGCCCCAAGATGTCAGAAACCCGTTCGGGAGTGTCGGCAGCCACCCGACCCACGATCGCCAAAGCCAAATTGGCAAACGCCACCAGGTGATCGAGGATCTGACAAGCGTCTTTGCGGGAGATGTCGAAACCGACTTCGTTGCCGCTCCCGCCATAGGCGTTGAGCAACGCATGGCCGCCATGCACCAGGGCGCTCAGCGTGCCATAGGATCCTTTGACGACCCTAGCCAATTTGCCGTCCACCACTCCCCCCTCGTCCTGATCCAGGAACGGTTCGACAATGGCGGTCAGCTCATTCATGGTCATCGGGTGTTTCCGGCCATCGTCTCGTGGTCGATGTCGAAGCCTGTCTTGCTTGAGGAAATGCGCCACTTCATCGTCAGTCGCCGGTCCGCAGAAAAAGGCGCTGCGCAGGACCTGTTCCATTTGCATGCGGTGGAGACTGATGGCGGGGGCGCCCAAATCCTTGAACCCGTTGGCCATCAGCACAGCCGAGCCGCGGCCAAAGTCGATGGATGCCCTGGCCAGCTGAATCGCAATGCGACCGCGTGGTGCCGGTGCCCCCAGTGCGAACTGCGCCATGGCGTGCGGCAGCACCTCAATGTGTTCGCGTGCCGCGTCGGCCTCGGCCGCCATGAAGCGGTGATCGTCGTCCATGTCGCCCTCCCTTAAATTTGACATCTCCGGTCTATCATGCGGGAAAACGGATGAGGGAATGCTGCGATGTGCTACTCCGCCGAAGCCTGGTCTGATTTCCACCGGTTCACGAAGGAATTCGGGGCGATCCTGTCCATTCGCCACTTCGTGAAGCTGTTCGGCGACCGGGGCAAGGACAAGAAAATCAAAATCCCCAAGGCGATGGCCGATGGCTTCGCGCACCCGAAGACGGACGGTGAGCGCGAGGTCAAAGTGTTCATCGATGCCTATGACGCCGAGCAGACCACGGCGCTGGAACAGGAACTGTTCAAGCAGAAGAAGCGCCTGGCCGATGCCGAACGCTTGCTGGCGGGCCCAAAGCCGACGAAAAAGGCGGCGGAAGACCAGCGCATCGCGTCGAACAAAATCCCCGACATCCAGGGCAAGTTGGCCGACCTGCACCGCACCGAACCCAAGGCGCGGGACAGCCGCATTTTTCCGGACAGCTACGCCTCCGTGATGCTCATGCAAGACGGGAAAAGGGTGGTGATGCCGATGCGGTATCACTGCCGGCCCGAGGGCATGCCGGCGTCCATCGACCGCACGAAGGACGGCAAGGTGAGTGGCACCTACAACGCCCGCCGGGACAACCTCGAACGCTTCTGGCGGAACCAGTTCGGCCACACCCACGCGGTGATGGTTGTGAACGCGTTTTATGAAAACGTGGCTCGGCACACGATGGAACACCGTGAGCTGGCGCCGGGCGAGAAAGAAGAAAACGTGGTGTTGAAGTTCAATCCCGAACCACCGCAAGACATGCTCATCGCGTGTCTGTATTCCCATTGGACGGGGCCAGGTGAGGACCTGTGGAGTTTTGCTGCCATCACGGATGAACCACCACCGGAGGTGGCCGCTGCCGGCCACGATCGCTGCATCATCCAAATCAAGCCAGAAAACGTGGACGCTTGGTTGAACCCGGATCCGGCGAACCTGGCGGCGCTCTACGCCATCCTCGATGACCGGCCGCAGGCGTTCTACGAACACCAGTTGGCTGCGGCCGCGTAACTGGCAGTTCTCACAAACCCCAGTCGATCCTGGGCTTGGGCAATGTGAGGTTGCCGTGCTGGGAAATCAGGCGAAGCTCGGCCCGCTGCTGGTGATAGTCGGCCCATGCCTCCGCCAGGACCTCATCCGTGAAGAAAGCCACCGTGCCGCCCCGTGACCCGACGTGCACTAGGATCGGATCGACATTGTTCTCCACCGTGAAATCGAGCAGCAGACGATCGAAGGTCAGCGGCGCCACGTGGTCCACGTGCGCATTGGTGGCGGTGAGGGTCACGCCCGTGATGGGACAAGCCCCTGCCGTGGGCAGCTCCCGATCGCGAAAGACCCGGGTCTGAGGCTTGATTGTTTCACGCGCGGCGGCTTTGAAGTCGAGCAACGACTGCGGCAGCCGGGACGCTGATTTGTTGGTGGGCACGCACTTGATGGCATGTGGAAAGGAAATGTCCTCGGTTCGGCCATCCCCGCACACCAGGTGGAAGCATGGCGTGCCGTGCGGGGTTTGATACACGGTCACGCCTTCCACCCCGCCGTGTGATTTCTCCACCCACTGCTCGTGGTGCTTGAACAGCTGCAACAAGAACGCCACGTCTTCATCGGCCACCGCATGGGCGCTTGCCCGCATGATCTGCCGGCAGCGCTCGGTGATGGCGCCCTTCGTGACGAATTCTTCGTCGCCGATCTGGTAAGGCATTGGGCAACCCCCGGGTTGTCGTTCCGTAGACCCACAAAGCTTATCCCGAGCGCACGGACATCGACGTCAGAAAAACCTGATAGACGCACCGATAATGGGGCGGCAAACTGAGGTCGTTGGGAAGTCCAGGCGCCGCAAGGATGCCGACGCCCGACCAAGCCGCCTCCACCAGGGCGGCTTGTTTATTTGGGCTTCTTCCCCGCCCCAGCGTTCCTGCTCTTGGTCGGCTTCACCGGCTCCGGTGACAGCTGGTTTTCGATCAGATCCGCCCATTCGCGAAGATTGGACCCGCACGCGCGAACCCAGTCCATCAGTTGCAACCCATCCAGGCGCACGGCTGAGCGTTCAGCCGAAGACACATACGTCTGAGACCGACCCAGCCTAACCGCGAAGTCTGTTTGGTTCAGCCCCGTCCGTTCGCGCAACGCGCGCAGCACGCCCACGAACACGGGGGTTTCTTCGCGGTAGAGGGACTTGCGGGCGGGCGGTTTCGCAGGGGCCATGGCACGGACACGGTGAGGGGTCGTCCATGACGGTAAGTGCGAAAGCCGGTTAGGCCATCATCTGCTACCCGTTTATGCGATGTTCGGTTATTTGAGTGTGATTCTGGGTAACCTGCTCTCGCCAGGTGCGCAGCGGAGCTCCTGGTCATCCGAAAAGGCCCGCAACAGGGGATCCACAATGAAGCTTCACTTCACGCTGATCGCGCTCACGTTGCTGGCGGCTGCCGGTTGCAGCCACGGCAAGGACATTCCGGTCGTGCCGATGTCCGCGGTCAAAAGCTATGACCCCACCGATGGCCTACCGTCAGTGGCGAAATACTCGCCAGGCACCACACTTGCGCAACTTGAACACGACATGGGGCCACCCGCAGATAATATGGTCGCCAACGGCAAGGTGTTCAGCGCGACGTATTACGTCGCGACTAATCCTGCTCCTCTCCCCGGCGAAATACCCGGCGTGACCGACCTGCGCAACAGTCCTGACGCGGTGTGGCTTTGCGTCTTCGCATTTGGGTCAGACGGGAAGACCCACATCTGGCCAAGTTGCACCTCGATGCTCAACCCAAACCGTCACTGACCTACCTTCACTTCACTTGTTCTGCCAAGCCGCCCCTGAGGCGGCTTTTTTATGTTTGCGGTCCGTGTATTGACAGCACCCGATTCTTTGGGAGGGTTTGAGTAACCCCGAATCTTCATCTCTGAGGCACCCTCCCCATGCGCACGTTCCGCTCGCCCTTGCTCACGTTTGCTGCCCTCGCCTTGGCGGTGGGTTTGTCCATTGCCCCCACTGCGCACGCCGCCGTTGATTGCCCCTACGTTTTCCTGTGCGTCGGCGGCACATACGACCAAGCGTATGTCACTGACTCTTCAACGGCGGTCGCATTTGGCAACGGCGCCAGGGCGTCGAACGACGGCTGGGCCTTCGGCAACATGGCGCTGGCCACCGGGAAGTCCTCACTCGCCTGGGGCCAGGTGGCCACCGCATCAGGCGCAAACAGTATTGCGTTCGGTGTCAATTCGCTGGCGACCGGCATCAACGCCGTTGCGCTGAACGGCGAAGCGCGATCTAACGGTTCCATTGCCATCGGCGGCCAGGCCGGTTACGGAAACGACCCAACCTCCAACACGAACGCCATTGCGATCGGTGGGGGGGCTTGGGCGACCGGCTCTATCGCCATCGGCGGCGGCGCCGTCGACGTGAACGCCACCGCTGTCGGAACAGGTGCCCGAGCTGGCAGCTTGGCCGATGACAACACGGCACCCAACGCTTCCGCGTTTGGCTACCAAGCGATGGCTTACGCCGCCAACAGTGTGGCATTGGGTGCGAACACGCAGAACAACGAGGCAAACACGGTGGCTGTGGGTAACCGTCGCGTCACGCAGGTGACCGCGGGAACCAACCCGCTCGATGCGGTCAATGTGCAGCAGCTCAACACCGCCATTGCTGGCATGCCCGCTGGTAGTGCGCCCACGTGGTTGGCCGCGACGGACACCTCCACCCCAGCGACGGTTTATGGCGACAACACCAAGTTCCGTGGTGCCGTAGCCGTGGGTCCTGCCTCTGCCGCCGGAAACGCGGCGGGTGGCGATTACAACTCGGCATTTGGTTACGGTGCCCAAGCAGGGCTCAACAGCCTGATCGGTGGCACCACGGCCGTGGGCGCTTTCGCTAACGCTCAAGCGGACAACAGCTCCACGTTTGGCGCTGGGGCCACGACCGGCGTGAACGCGGTGAACAGTTTGTCGCTGGGTGCTTTGACCAGCACCGATCGCGCCAACACGGCAGCGTTCGGAAACCGGACGTTGTCGCAAGTGTCAGCAGGCACCATGGCCGACGATGCAGTGACACTTGGCCAAGTGCAAGTCCAAGCAGACGCCCTGGGCGGGGGCGCTGGCTACAACGCCGGCATCTTCACTGCTCCCACTTACAGTCTGTCAAGCGGTTCGGTGATCAGTTCTTTCAAAAACGTGGGCGACTCTCTCACGTATCTCGACACGTCGATCACCACGGCCTCGACTGCGATGGGCAGCTGGTTGGGCGGCGGTGCGCAGGGCGGGAACGGCAGACCGTTTTACGCGCCGACCTACTCTCTCGCAAACGGTACTTATCACGACGTGGGCTCGGCTCTCGCCGGTCTGCAAAGCCAGATCACCAACATCGACACCGGTGCTGGCGGCTCCGCACCTGTGTGGCTCGCCACCGACGCTCCGACCACTCCCGCCAACCAAGCGGGCGTGGATGAGGTAGCCGTGGGCCCGGGCGCGAGCGCCGGCAACGCTGACACCGGGCAGAACACCGCGATCGGTGCGGGTGCCTCTGCGGGCACGGTGGGTTCGGGTGCTGCGGGCACCGGTGGCCAGGCCACTGCGGTTGGCGCGCATGCGGGTGCAGATGCAGTGGGTGGCTCGTCCTTCGGGCAGGGCGCCTATGTTGGTCCCGACGGCATCTTCTCCGTCGCCGTCGGTGCACAAACCACCACTGATCGCGCATTCACCGTGGCGGTGGGCAATCGCACGCTTTCGCAGATGGCGGACGGCACGGAGTTGCAAGACGGTGCCACGATCAATCAGATCAACCGGGCCATGGCCGGATTTGGCGGAGGTGCCTCGTTCCTCGGCGGCGTCTACCAGGCGCCGACCTTCATCTTGACTGCACCGGGTGCAGCGGGCACTTACACCGACACGAACGGTGCCTTGCTCGCGCTGGATAATGGTCTGAATGCGGTGAACACCCGCATCGACAACTTGCCAGTTGGCGGCGGCAGCGTGGGCCCAGCTGGCCCACAAGGTCCGACCGGTCCACAAGGCCCCCAGGGTGTTGCCGGAAAGGACGGAAAGGACGGGACCGGCAGCGGGACCGATGCGCTCGCCGTTCACTACGACAGCACCACAAAAGACAAGGTTACCCTGGCCGGCACAAACGGAACCACCATCTCGAACGTGGCCGATGGTGTGGCCAACAGCGATGCAGCCAACGTAGGCCAAGTGAGCCAGCAGGTGCAAGATGCGATCAACACTGCAAATGCATACACGGACGCTTCCTCTGCGCAGACCTTGAACTGGGCGAACAGCTACACGGATCGCAAATTCGCGGAAATGAACAAGCGTTTCAGCACGACGCAAGCCATGGCTACCGCGCAGACGCAAATGGTCGCCACGTTCGCAGGTGCGGATCCGTCTGCACACAACCGCATTGCAGCTGGCGTGGGCTTCGCGGGTGGGCACAACGGCCTGGCCGTCGGCTACCAGCATGTGACCAGTCGCGGTGTGGCTTGGAACGTGGGCGGAGCCGTGGCCGGTCGGGATCGCACCATTGGCGCTGGCGTGGGCTACTCGTGGTGAACGCTCACGCGGCTTACTTCGACTTCCTGACACGTGAGCTGGGCGACCCCAGCTCACGCCTTGCGAACCCGTCACCAGAGGATTTGGTAGGCCAGAGTGAGCCAGCAGTGCAGGCCTGAAATGCGATGAGTGTGTAGGAGTCGATCTTAGAGCCGCCATCGGGCGGCTTCTTTTTGTGTTCGTGTCTTGACAGCACCCGACACTATGAAAAGGTGAAGGTATCCCGACCAAGGATCACCTCACATGCTCACCTTCTCCAACTTCGACCGCTCGACTCTGAAACTCTTCGTTGCCGCTTTCTTCGTGCTTGGCGGGGCCTCTTTCGCGACGGCGCGGGCGCAGGACAACAGTGCTTTGCCCGGCGCCTACTCCGACGATGGCGACACCAACGGTTGGGTTGTCGGCGGTATCAGCAACATGCCCGACGCTGTCGGCTTTGCCAGCTGCACCTGCGCTTGCGACTGCGCGGGCCACTCCATTCACACCATTACGGGAGGTCCATCGTCGGCCGTCGTTGTCAGCCCGCGCCGTGCCGCTATCGTTTTTGCACCAAACAGTCCCGTCGCTCCCACTGACGTTTCTGGCGTCTTCGGCGATCCGATCGGAACCCCAATCGCGTATGGAAATAGCGGCGATAGCTGGCTCGTTGGGGAACCCATTGATTGGGTCGCTGACTTTGCTGAGCTGTCAGTCAACACGGCGACTTCAGAGGACATGTCGGCAGAAGGCCTGGCTGCTCACCCCACATGCGAGGTTTACGACGGCGGCCGCCGTGCACTGATCCGGGGCGCCGTTCTTCATGCTGATCCATACAGCCCCGCTGCCATCGCTGTCGAGGTGATCGATAACAACGGGCGACGTGAGCTCCATGCCATCAATGCCGGCGATGGCGGCTTCTTCTTGCTCGACTTGACCGTTGACCATGCCTTCTCCGCGTATATCGCCGCAGCGGGCCAACCCGATGCGATGACCGCGTGCACCCGTCCGAAAATCGCACCGGCGCCTGGGCTGGGCCTTGGCGGTGTTGCCATCTCGAATTCCACACCCGATGCCGAAATCACGTCAAACGTGGACGCGGCTTTGAACGCCTACAACCTTTTCTGATCCACCAACCGGAGTTTCACCATGCGCACGTTTCTTCCCGCTCTCGCCCTCGCCGCTTTCCTTCCTCTGGCCGCTCAGGCCACCACGCCCCCGGTTGTGTCGGACGCTCCCGCAACTGTTCTGAACACCACCGCAGTCGAAATCGTGCAGCTCAAACCGGTCGTCATCGAGTCGAAGAACGGCGCCCGTCGCCCCGGTCTTCGCATCGTTGTCCAAGACCTCGACGGCCGGGGCAACCGCGTCGATGGTCCGCTCACGACCGTCGTGCAGGACGCAGACGCCGAGCTCTGGGTGAACGAAATCGTGCTGCTCATTCGTGACGTGAACGGTCACGTGCGGGTGAGCGAATGAACGCACGCGCCCTTCCCTTCCTGGCGTTTCTCGCCCTGCCGCTCTGCACGGCGGCTTCAACGCTGCCCAACACCTCGGGTCGGGTCTACACCGATCGCGGGTCTTTGACCGCCCAACAGGCCGTCTTGGCAAGGGTCATCGCAATCCGTCCCGTGCAGATCCAGGTGCAGGCCAACGGCCACACCGGCCTGTATGTCGGCACGGCAATTGGTGCAGCCACGGGTTACGCAGTCACCCGCCATTCCTCGGGTTCGTTCCGTGGCCTGGGCACGATTCTGGGTGGGGCCGGTGGCGCGGCCTTGGGTAACAGCTTGGGCAACCGGCCGAAGGTGCATCAGGGCGTGCAGATTTTCGTGCAGACCACCGACGGGTATGGCCGTCCTAATCGCAACCTTACCAGCGTCGTGCAGGACAACGACCAGGCCATCCACGTGAGCCAGACCGTGCTGCTGATCCGGTCGCGTGACGGGCTGAGCGTTGCGCCGGCGGATGGCGTGGAAAACGGTGCGGACACCGGCGCAGACGTCAACGGGGAGGATCAGCCATGATCTGCCGCGCCCTTCCCCTCATCACCTTGTTGGCCCTGGCCGGCTGCTCGCCGTCCATGCCGTCGTTGACGCCTGAGCAAGCTCAGGTGGCCATTCAAGAAGCCGCGGCCTCCCAGGCCCAGGCCCTGCAGGTTTCCGCACCCAGCGTGGCGAACGTGGAGCTGGGCGACTGCAAGCGCAGCGACAGCCACCCGATCCTGGCCTGCCCCCACGTCAGGTTCTCCCTGGCGGGATCGCCCGTCTCAACCCGCGTCGTGTTCTGGGCCACACCGAACCCCGCGCACCCCTACCGCGCCCATTTTTCCCTCAACCCCACTCCACCGAGCAAACCATGACCACGCTGACCCTCCACCTCCCTTCTCGTGCGCTGTCGCGCCGGGCTCGCCGTGGCTTCGGCCTGCTTGAAGTCATCCTGGTGTTCGCCATCGTGATTGGCGCTGCGGCCGTTACTTTCAGCATCTATGCGTCGGCCAAGCGTTCGGCTGACGTGGACCACGACCGCCAAATGGTTCAGACAGTCGCGGCGAACATCTTGGCCATTTTCCCCGCCAACTGGCCGGCGCCCAATGGCCCGGCTGTTCAAGACGCTTACTACGCGCACTCAACTTTTTTTGGCAAAGGGTTTTGCGACCCCGCATCCGATCCAGCTTATAGCGTCGGTTGCTTCTCTGCATTCACCGGCGAATCCATGGGCCTTACAGAAGTCGACGGAGGCGGCGCCCAGCTCTTCGGCATCGGCTTCGGTCTTGTTTTCAACGACCTGACGACCGACCAGTGCATCGCGCTGCTGTCAGGCGGCCCCGCTTCGATTGGAGCCCGAGGGGCTGGCACGGATCCATATTTCATTCACCAGCTCAAGACGCAGGGTGAAGTTGTGAGCTATTGCACCGGCATATCATCGGGCGGATTCGTGAGCCAGATGTATATCGCCTTTTCACCATCGCCGTGGCCGTCATACTGGCTGCAACCGTGAGCCGTGGGACCCGCCTGGCGCTGATCGTGGCGCTGGGCGGGTCCATTGCCTGGTGTGTTTCTGACCCGAGCTGGCTCCTGAACAGAGCCTCCCACGATCGACACTTCACCCCGGGTCGATGGTAAGAAAAGGGTCGAAACCTTCCACGTTGAGGAATGCACACCATGAATCTGGGCGTCGAAATCGACGAAGAAAGCATCTGGCGATCGTTCTGGCGGCGCCACCGCAACCAAGTGGCCATACGTGAAGACCTGATCCGGCGCGAGCGCAATCGTTTTTATGAAGAACATGACGATGAGCGGAACCGCCTCGCGATTGCGGAAGACCACGCCCGAATCATGGCGAAGGTCCACGCGTGCAACGCCGCCTTAGACAAGCAGGCGGCGGCGGATCATCGGGCTGCACAAGAAGCCCTGAGCGCTTGGCGAGCGGGCTCGGACGATCGGCGCGAGCGCTGAGCGAAGCTCAGGCTCTTCCTGGGCATTCATGCCGTGAAACGAGGCCGCGAAAGCGGCCTTTGCTTTGGCTCCTGCGGGGTGCTGCGGGCTCACAAGAGTCCGCGTGCGGCGAAGCTGGTGCACTCCTGCCCTGCGCTCACGATGATGTGGTCCAGCACCCGGGTGCCCACCAGCGCCAGCGCCGCTTGCAGCTCTTTGGTGATTGCTTTGTCTGCCGACGATTCGGTGGTCACGCCCGATGGATGGTTGTGCGAAAACACCACGGCGGAGGCATTCGCCCGCAGGGCGGCTTTGACGACTTCCCGAGGGTGGATGGACGCACCGTCCACCGTGCCGGTCGCAAGGCGCTCGACGCCGATGACCCGGTGCCTGTTATCAAGCCACACCGCATCGAACACTTCGTGGTCGTTCGCCAGGCCACCCAGCCGGACGCGAAGGAATTGCTCCATGTCTCTCGGGTTTCCGATGCTCGCTTCGCGGTAGAGCCTGCGCGCTAGGATGTCTTCGGCGGCAGCCAGGATTTCTTCCTCGGTTTGCGGGCCGGTGATGGTGTAGTGGCCCAGGACGTCTCTTGCGAATGGCATGTGCTTTCTCCCCGACGCTGGATTGCGCCGCGGGGAAAAGGCCGCTGACCGGGAGGAGCCCTGCGCACCACAAGCCACTGCGCGAGCAGGCAGCGGTGGGCGGAACAACGTGGAGCACCCGGAGGGTTGCACAGGGCGACCGGTCAGCAGAGTGACCCGCATCAGGTGTGAGCCAGTGACGGGGGTGACCTGCTGACCTCATGCAGAGCGTGTCTGGGGTGGTGCCTCAGCACCGCTTTGGAAACATCCGTGGATGGGGGGGCGCTCTTGACGCGCCCCGGCACTTCATCGACTCTGCGGACATGGCAGAAAAGCAAATCTCTCCGTATCGGGCGGCCCAGCGCCGCGCCAAAATCGTTCGGCTGTATGCCGAAGGAAAATCCGGCGCTGAAATCGCCGTCCTCATGGAACTCACCCGACAGCGGGTTGCGCAGATCCTCGATTACGAACAGGTGGAACGAGTGCCCGGACCGCACGTGGGTCGGCGCCTGGAAATCCCGCGGTTGATCACCCAAGGCATGTGCGGGATGGACATGGCCCGGCACTACGGTTGCTCCGTCGATGCAATCTATGCAGACGTCCGCGCGCTGAAACTCTCCACGCCTATGAAAGCGCAGCTGGCCGCCAACCGGTCGCGTGCGCAGTCGGTCGCTCGAAAACAAGCAGCAGAAGCACTCCGTGCGAAAGCCTCAAAGGCCAAGAAAAAACCGAAGGCGTGACGCCTGGCGTCACACGTGATCGTTCCAACCATCGTTTGGATTCCATGCTCCCGAAAGATCCGTTCAAGCAGTTCCAGGAAGAACTGGCTGCGCTCGAAGCGCGAAAAAACCAGCCCGAACTCTCGCCCATGGAGAAGGCGAAGGCAGAATTCCTGACCCTGAAACGGCGCTACGGTCTCCACGTGGCGGACGTCATCAGCTTCTTCCCCGAGGAAGAGGGTATCGCGTATCTCGAAGGCCTGATTGCGGCGCCTGCTGCCAGGGCCAAAGCGGGCAAGAAGTTGAAGGGATGACGTGACGCAGGCCGTGAGACCGGTCGGCGGGTAACATGGAGATTCAACAGAACAGGGATCAAGGATGAACTACTACATTTTCAACATCGGCCAGCCTGCGACCAGCGAATGGTGGGCGCAGAACCTCCGGCGCGGTGTCATCACCGCGGGCTTTGAAGGTGAGTCTGGCGATCGAGGCGAGGTGATCCTGAACGACATGTCGGAAGGCGATTGGGTGATTGCCTACGCCAACGGTCATGGGTTTGTGGGCACCGGCCGCGTGGGGTATGGCTACAAACTGCACGACGAGTTGCCAGCGGGGTCTCTTTCCGATCACCTGCACGAACGTGCGGTGGCGTGGGCCGATGCGGTCACCGATGTGCGCAAGGCGGTGACGACGGTCGAAGCGGGCCGCCAGGCACCGAGACAGACGAAGGAACGGGAGGCCAACATGGTGGTGGCCGAGCACATCTTGGCGTTGCTCCATCAACGCGGTGATTTTCGGGGTGATGGCTTGGGTTTGAGCGGCACGGACACCTATTGGCTGGCCGCAGATGCCGTCAAGGCGATGTATGCCAGAACCCCCCGCCCCGTGACTCCGAATGATGTGCGGGAACACATCAAGGCCTCTAAACCTCTATACAACACCAAAAACGCATTCAACGACCTGAGCCTATTTTCGGTGAACGACCGCAACCGCGGCTTTCACCAGCGCAAGCGTTTCGGTGCCGATCTGCGTTCGGATCAGGGCCACCGGCATGACGTGCTGTTCAAGCACACCACAGACGAAGGCACGTCCTACGAGCCCTACGACAAGGCCAAGCACGGGGTGTGGGAATTGGTGCCCGACTACAAGGGCAAGCCGCGCCTGGTCGAGGCCGGAGCCGAGGTCAGTTTGCTCGATGCGGCGATGGAGGAAGCCCGTGAGCTCGTGCAGGAACGCCCGGCACCACCGATCGACAGCGATCAAGACGCCCGGGTGTGGAACCTGGTGTCCGTGGCCGATCGCGAGGGACAGCCCACCTTTCGGGCGGACCTTCTGGCCGCTTACGGGCATGCGTGCGCCATGACCGGCTGCCGGGTCACCGCGGTGCTGGAAGCGGCGCACATCATTCCCCATCGGGGAGCGCACACCATGCGCATCGACAACGGTCTGCTGCTCAGGTCGGACCTGCACACGCTGTTCGATCGAGGTCTCGTGTGGGTGGATCCGGACACCTTTGAAGTGCAGATCGCTGAGGCGTTACATGGTTCGGAATACGGGCCGTTGCAAGGGAAGAAGTTGACCTTGCCGAAGCAGGCGGCGCATCAGCCGCAGCGGGAGCACTTGGCGGCACACATGAAGTTGTCCAGCGGAGCTCAACATGAGTGAGGGGGAAGACACGTCATGCAAACGTGGAAACCTTCCCGACTGAGGAGTTTGTTGTTCAAGGGGAGCGATTGGTATTTCAGCTGGGACGGTAAGGAATTCACGCTCTCCATGCGTGGGTCTCCGCCCGTCCGTGGTCCTTTGCTGTTGATTCAATCCTTCACCTTCCAGCCCCACGCCATCTCATCCACCGTGGATTGTCGGTTTCAGATCTTTGACATGAAGCTGAACCGCGCTTTGAAAGGCTTGAAGCAATCCGCCGCTGCGGAAATCAAAGCGTTTATCGATCAGCAGGTGATTGAAGGACTCTCGGAGTGTGCTGGCCGATCCCAAGCCGCTTTGAACCAATGGCAAACAGCCGTCGAGTGGCGTGTTCGGGCGCTGGGCATGATCAGCGCAGAGACTTGTGAAGATCTGAAAGCGTCCATCCCGTTGCCGTTGATTGCCGGATTGGAAAAGTGGGAACCATTGTTCGAGCACCCGGCATTGACGCAAGCCCGCCACCGGTATCCCAGCGTGTTTCCAGCGTTGAACATGGCCCCTGCATCATGTGTCGATGTGCTCGTGGAAACGCACAACCGAAAGGAATTCGAACGGGCGCTGGCGTTGTGGGTGACCACCCTGCAAGAACGCTTGGCCCTGTCGGGATGGTTGGGCCACCGTGCCCAAGTGCGCATGTTTCGCGACGCCCCACCTCCACAATGGCCTGGCAAGGCGTGGAGCGACGTCGTCCCCGATGAGTTGAAACCCGATCCGGGCACGTGGTGGACACGTCAATGGCATGCGCACAACGTCTCTTTTGAACAGCAACAGATGGTGGCGAAGCGGGCGTTCTTCGATCGGGTCGAATCCAACGCCCTGACCGACGAGCAAGCGAGAGCTGTCATCTGCATGGACGACGAATTGTTGGTCGTGGCAGCCGCTGGATCGGGCAAGTCTTCAACGATCGTCGCCAAAGCGGGGTATGCCCTGGAAGAAGAGCTCTGCGCACCCGAATCCATTCTGCTGTTGGCGTTCAACACCGATGCGGCCGAAGAGCTCCGAACCCGCATCGGCAAGCGCCTCGGGCACATCCCAGGCTCAGAGCGAATCACGGCTAAAACCTTCCATGCCTTCGGCTTGGAAGTGATCGGGGCCGCCACTGGACACATGCCATCCACGGCCCCGTGGTTACAGCATGGGGAAGACGTGAAGTTCATCGCCTTTTTGGCTGATGACCTCTGCGCAGAAGATGCTGAATTCGCCGCGGACTGGAACTTGTTCCGGTTGGTGTTCCTGAAAGACCTGGGCCGGTGGGACGAAATTGAACAGCCGGAAGACTACGACCCAACCTCTCGTAAACGTGGCTTTCGAACGCTCAAAGGTGAAATCGTCAAGAGCAAATCTGAGCGTGTGATTGCCGATTGGTTGTTTTTGCATGGCGTGAATTACGCCTACGAAGTGCCCTATCCATTCGACACTCAAACCGCCACGCGGCGTCAGTATTGTCCTGACTTCTACTACTTGGACATCAACGTCTTCCACGAACATCTTGCTTTGGACGCCAATGGCAAAGCACCTGAGACATTCGTCGGCTACGAAGACGGAGTGGCCTGGAAACGCGCCACCCACCGAGAGCACGGCACCACGCTTTTTGAAACCACGTCGCATGAACTTCGCACTGGCGCTGCCTTGCGGGCGTTGAAGAGGATGCTCGAAGGACGTGGCGTCGTGCTGAAATTCGATCCCAACCGTGAGGCACCCGGACGCCAGCCTGAGTCGCCCCTGGCGATTGCCAAGCTGATTCGCGTGTTTCAGCAGCACATGAAAGGGTCCCGACAACCCACCCAGAACGCTTACGAGCGAATCGGCGAAATCGAAGGTGCATTTGTATCGCGCATGAGGCTGTTTCTCGGCATCTATGACCGTGTGGCCGAACACTGGGAGGATCGTCTGAACGCCGGCGGCTTCGTGGATTTCGATGACATGCTCAACCAGTCCGCTGACCTGATCGAAGCAGGACGTTATCCCTGCTCACTCAGCATGGTGCTGGCCGATGAGTTCCAGGACTCCTCACGGGCTCGCATGCGCTTAATCCAGGCAATCGTGGCTGCCAGCGGCGCTCAGTTCACGGCCGTGGGAGACGACTGGCAAGGCATCTACCGATTCGCCGGGGCGGACATTGCCATAATGAGGGAGTTTTCAACGCGGTTTCCGCGCGCTGCTGTCCGTCACCTGACACAGACGTTCCGCTGTCCGCAGGATTTATGTGATCTGTCGTCCGCGTTCATCACGAAGAACCCCCTGCAAATCCCAAAGGACGTGCGTTCAACCAATGCGCGGCCTGGCCCGTCGATTCGCGTCATGAGCCTTCCGGACATTGAGAACATCCCTCGCTATGTCGAAGGTCAATTGGAAAATCTACACAACCGATTGCCGGACGGGCATCGCCTGAAAATCTTGATGCTTGGCCGCTATCGGTCGGATTGTCCTGCCGAATTCCAGGTTTGGCGCAGGCGGTTCGCCGAGCGCTTGGACCTCCAATTCCTGACCATCCATAGGGCCAAGGGATTGGAGGCCGATGTGGTGCTACTGCTGAATGTGATCCAAGGCACCCGTGGCTTTCCCAGTCAGATTGAGGACGACCCGATTCTCCAACTGGCAATGCCCGCGCACGAAGACATGCCACTGGGCGAGGAGCGTCGCCTTCTCTATGTGGCGCTGACCCGCGCCAAACAGACGGTGATGATCTACACCACACAACAGGAACCTTCGGAGTTCGTGGTCGAGCTGCAACGCGACCACGCGTTGCTGGTGCGCCAGGTTGAAGGTGAGCAACAGGGCATATGTCCGGTGTGCGGCACCGGTCTCATCGTTCAACGTCAAAACCGAGAGACATTGGCGTTCTTCAACTCATGCAGCCGATTTCCCAGATGCGATGGCAAACCCTTCGCCCAACATCGGTGGAATTAGCACCGTGACAGAGCAGGAATACCTGGCCGCGGTGGACACCATCCTGGTCCGCTGGCTCCTGGATCGCCAGGGCGAGCCGCTGACGTGCGTGGCATTCGATCAGGCCGTGCCGGCGCAGTGCCACGCGAATGCGGGCGCCTACGTGGCCGAACATGGCGGCCAGGTGGTTCATGGCTTCCTGGTCGAACACCCGCACGCTTGGACGATGGTGTGGGTGATGCCTCATTCCGTGGTGCGCGCCACCGAGGGCTTAGTGGACGTCACGCTCAACCTGGATCAGCTCCGCACGCTGGGTTTCTTCTCGGTGAGCGGTGACGTGGCTGGGTTCGAGGCGTTGGCCATGCGTTTCCCGCGTGAGAGCCGGCCGATCGCGAGCGCGCTTTATAGTCGATTAGAGCGGGACGGAAACACCTGATCGGGGGTCATGTCATCGCGCGAATGTGTGTGGCTTCCGAACGATCTTCACGACGGGCTTGGTGCTTTCGCGCATCCGCACCAGGGCATTCATCGACCCCTGCATGGGGTCGTGTGTCGGGAGCGCCGCCGCGAAGTCCAGGATGGCCTGAGCGAGGGCTTTGGCATCATCAAGAGGCAATTCCAGATCTGCGCCACCCACGGATCCTGCGCTCAGCCAATCCCAGCTTCGGCCAGGCTTGGGCTGCTTGAAGCCCACCTTGATGTGCACCTTGGTTTGCGAACCATAGATGCTGACCTCGGTGGCCTTGCTCGGCTGACTATTGCCGTAAGTGCGATCGCCGTAGGAAACCGAAATCTTCATCGTTGAAAGACCTGTCCGTCGTGTCAGGGCATCGTGGCGGTCGCCATGACCCAACGTCAACCCAGCATGTTGTTCATGCGTAGTCTCCCGGGTTCCAGTATTTCCCTCGGCGCACTGCACCCACGACCACGACGGCCAGCGCAGCTAGGCAGCCCATGATCACGTGTGACCAGTAAGCCGTCTCGACCAGGGGCAACAGGAAGGCGCCTGCGATCATGGAGAGGCCGGCCGTGAGCGTGAGGGATTGGGGAGTCATGCTGCCACCTGCTCGATCGAATCAATCGCCCGCGGCGCGCGATCCGTGAAGTGCCCGGTGAACCATTCGGAGCCGTCCTCCCACCACCCACGCCTCGACCATCCAGCCAACAGCTCGTCCAGGCGCACGGTGCGCATGCCGAGCCTGCCTGCGACGGCCAGCGTGTTGTCACGGCTGCACCAACGCTCTGTGCGAAGGGTGTTGTAGAGGGCGGATTCATCGGTGTGCATGAGCATGATCAGGTCTCGGTCGCTTTGCATCGACTGAGTGCAGATCACCATCCAATAACCGAGACCGCGGCCTATGGGCGCAATGTCGGCATCCGCGTCACCCAGAACATTGGTTTCTGGGATGTCGTCGCCTGCTGCGGGCTTAGTTAGTTTCATGTGTTTAGTCCTCGCGGTTCAATGCACGGTGCGGTAGCGCATCGCCACCGCTTTCATGTCAGGTGGCAGGCTGTTGATGGTCGCCTCATTGCATCGGGCCAAGATGGTGCCCAGGAGCGCGCCTTGGGCATCCAGCACGGACTTCATGGCGGTCATCGAGTCCTGCACGGCGGAGAGCGTGGCCAGGGCGTTACGGCGGCTGTCGCGGGCCATGTCGCGTTCGGCGAGGGCTTGTTCGAGCTGGGTGGCGAGGTCGGTCATGTGAGGTGATCCGTGGTCGGGATACCTTTACCTTTTCAGAGTGTCGGGTGCTGTCAAGACACGGGTGTAAAAGATAAGGGCCGCATGAGCGGCCCTTATCTTGGGTGAAACAGCGAACGGGTCAGATCCCCCGACCACCCAGTCCGCGGCCACGTTCGCGATCCACGGCGCGACGTGCGGCCTGTTTCTCAGCTGACTGTTCATCGCGTTTCGGCAGAGACACGCTCTGCGAAAACTGCGTGTAGTAACTCGGGTCGCTCGGCCGATCACGTCCACCTTGCCCCTTGCCCTGCTGGCCCTGGCCTTCCTGTTCCTGCACGGGTGCGGGGGCCAAGCCTGCTGCGATGGTGGCCTGCCCCAGTGAAGGCGCCATGCGTGCGGAGGCACGGCGGGTGGTCTCCGCGTTGAAAGCCTCCCCAGCGGTGGGCTCGTGAGCCTGGCCGCGTTGCGGGAGCGGCAATTCCACGAACCGGGCGCCCTTCTGCTGGTCACGTTCGGGTTCTTTGCGGAAGTCCGGCAACGAGACTTTCTGCGAAAGGGCGGACGGATCCCGCGCCTGGGCTTCCTGCTTGCGGAAGTCGGGCAGCTCGACTTTCTGAGACACCGCGGCGGCAGCGAGTGAGGGCGACCGGGCCTGCTGAGCCTGTTCCAGCGGAGTCGGTTCGCGCTGCTGAGCCGGGGCGGTCACCTGCTCCTTGAAGGTGTCGAACAACTGCTGGTGTTCGTTGGTCGGCAGACCCTTCTGCTGCGTTGCAATCTCGTTTTGCACCACGCCCCGCCCGACTCCGCCGATCTCCGTGTAATCCAGAACACTTTGACCCGCATGGTCCACTGCCTGAGCATCGGCACCCACGGAGAAGTAATCCTTCACTCCCTCTTCGTTCAAATACCCACCGCCCAGCTTCTCCAGGTAGACCATCAACGGCGTCCGCCCATGCGAATCTTGGGCATTGATGCTCTCGTCTGCCCCCCGCCCTGCCAAGCCTTTGACGTCCAACTCCCAGTTGTTGGCCTGGGCGTGCAAGGGTGTTTCACCGAGCTCATTGCGCGCATTGATGTCCGCACCATGGGCTTGAAGCATGTCCACGGTCTTGAAGTCGATGCCCTCGCAGTGCAGTGGCGTGTTGCCATGGTGATCGGCAATCGTGGGGTCGGCCCCAGCATTCAGCATGCCTTGGACCAATTCGTGATCGAGCTTGTGGACATTCTTCGCGATCCAATCCTGCCCTAGGTCGATTTCGGTTTCTTGATCCGGGTCCCAATCCTGCCAGTCAGCCACACGGGACAACTGGTGCATCAGCGGCGTCTGCCCCTGCTCGTTGCGTTCGTTAACATCGGCCCCGGTGGCGATCAGCTTTTCGGCTTCACGCCAGTTCTTGGCTTCGTGCAGCAGGTATTGCGGCTTCGCATCGGCACTGACCCCCGCGAAGGGAGCCTGGGTCTGCACTTGCTCGGGTGCCTTCTGTTGGGCTTGGCGCTCCTTGGCGGCCACTTCCACGATCCAGTCCACACCGTTGCCTTTGTGAGTGATCTGTCCGGTGGACATGAGGCGGGCCTGGGACGGCAGCAAGCCGTCGTTGTCCAGCGCCAGTGGATCGGCCCCGGCTTCGAGCAGCATTTTTGCCGCGTGCGCTGATTGAGTCATGTGCAGAGCCGTCTTGCCGCGATCGTTCACCGCGTTCACGTTAGCACCGCGATCGAGTGCGTCGCGTATGCCGTTCAGATCTGCGTAGTCGCGCCCCTTGACCTTGTCTTGCAGAGGGTCGAACGCGGCCCGGTGCAGGTCGGCGTTGGCTTGTTCTTTGGCCTGCCGCGCTTGGTAACCACTGGTCAAGTGAGGCTGGCCATGGTGGCCTCCTGCGCGCTGGCCTCGGGGTGTTCTTGCATGAAGGCCTCGATCTGCTGGCGACGGCCGGACCGCTCACGGATCAGTTCATCGGGCACGCCCGCGATCTTGAAATAGCGGTCTTTCACTTTGCCGTTCTGATCGAGCCGGACGTCGTTCTCGATGCCGAAACCCAGTTCGGTTTGCAGGATCTTCGCCAGCTCCGCGCGGTAGACGGCGCCCACGGCTTTCTTCCAGGCGAACATTTCCTTCGGTTCCAAGGAACCCCATTTGCCATCCTTGCCCAGGCACACGTTGTAGACCAGGCAATGACTATGGACCTGCATATCTATGCCGGTGCCCTGGGCCCCATCGACCTTGTCATGCGACCGGGCGGCGTAGTGTGTGTGCCGGGAGACCAGCAGGCCCTGGACGTCGATGACATCCTTGCTCCCCTGGCCTCGGCGGGTTTCCGCTGCGTGCAGTTCAAGCATCCGCATGCCCGCTTCCACCGCTCGGTGGTGGGCGGCCAGCATCCGGTCGCGCAAAGCGGGATCGGCGGCAGCAAACGCGATGGAGAAGGATTTCGGTGCGGAGAAGGTGCAGTCGAACCCCACCCGTTCGCCGACCCACACGCCCATCGGTTGCCCGTTGTCATCGATGCGCTGTTTGCCCTCGCGGTCGAGCGTCGGGCGAAACTCCGGTTTGCGGCCGGCGTTCTGACGCAGCTTCGTGCCATCGGGCGCAAAACCATCTGCCAGTTTGTCCATCAATTCTTCGGTGACTTTCTGTTCCAGAAGCCCCATCGCTGCCGCCCCACCGCACAACCACTTCGCTGAGGATTGCTCGATCCCGTTCTGGTCGAGGTAATACTCCGTGGCCTTCAAGTAAGCGGGCATGCCACTTGAAGAGCCGTCGGAAGACGTGTTGCGAATGGCGGCAATGGACAACATGGGGAGTCTCCTGCGTATTGCCATCGAGCTGACCATCTGTTGCCAACACGGCTGACCATTTCAGGCAAGTGAACTGACCAGCAGCAGCAGCTTTTTGACCAGTGAACGTCGTAGCTGTAATGCGTGATCTTGCTGCTGTCGTCGTTCAACACGCGACCGCGTCACTGACGTGGCCGACCATGAACCGCTATGTCTTGCCTACCGCCAAACGTCATGCATCGAAGGCCCGCATGAGGCGGGCGTTCGATGCATGTGCCCCAGCTTGGCAGTGAGGTTTTACCCCATATTTCCCTGCAGCCCTTTTTCTAACCGCAAGGTTCTGGTTGACGGCGCGCATCGGTCATCGTGTGGCGCTTGCCGTTGGCGTAGTAGGCGTGCAGCGTGACGTGGCCCAGCATGTCTGTGACGGTTGCAAATTAATTTCCTCCGCCTCCTTATTGCTGCTTCTGCAGGTAGCGCAGCCGACACCCGCCGCCCTGGTAGAGCCGAAGGCGGTGAACTCGACTGTGGCGACACTGAGTGGCGCCTCGCAGCCATAGAGTCCACCGCCTCCCCTCATTGGGAGGCGAGAGGATCCAGTGATGGACGAACACCAATGAAATAAACAAGGCGCCTCCAGAGGCGCCTTGTTCGGTACTCAGGTCATTCACGCGGTGCCGAACTTCCCGGCAATTGTTCGAAGTCTTCATCTGGCTCAAGGTAGTGGATTAATCCAGCCCCAGCCATTCTGACTATCACACCGGAACGCAAATAGCTCCACTGTTCTTGTGGAAAGAGCGTGGTGTACTCATTCGTGTCGATAGAGCATACAACAACTCCTACGCGCCCCCCCCCTAATGCCACATGATCGCCTAGCCTGACTTCTTTCCCATCTGCATATTTCATTACGCGCCGCCTCCCTTTCTCACAGAGGCACTGCCCCGGGTGGCGGCGGCGGCTCTGTCACGCCAATCGCAGACCAAAAGCACTGACAGTTATTGGGATTCTGGTTCATTCGATACAGGTGTACGTGATCACCCGGGAAAGGGTAATGGGGTTTGCTTGGGGGAACTTTATCAAGGCGGTAACCAATCGTGCCCACTTGGGGCGAACACGGTGGGCAGGAGTTATCAGCCTTATTGCACATTTTTCCGCCAAGCCAATTGCCGACGGCACCGCCCGCAACAGCACCACCTGCAGCACCTGCAGAACCACCAGACTCTCCTCCAGCAACGCCACATCCAACAGTACCTACACCAGGCGCAACCAGCGTGCATGCAGCACCACCACCCACTGCGCCGCCCGCCCCGCCAAGCACTCCTCCTAGAACTCCACCACATGTGGCCCCAGCGGCCGCCCACGCGGCTTGGCATGTCTGTCCCGACGAAGCTAGGCCCAATGGATCGATCGAGCCCAACGGATCTCCATCTACGTAGGCGTAAATGTTCTCCCCTCCCTCTTCCCCAATCGGATCGCGACTGAGCCAGCGGCCTACGGCTGGATCATAAGCACGGTACTGCGTCAGAAACAGACTTGATCCTTGGTCATGCAGCATACCTGCATACCCGTAGTCGGGATGTATACCCCTTGCCCGTGTTGTGACGCCATACGCACCGTACTTGGCAGTGCCCAGCATTTTGCCGTTGGCGTCCGTCGCACCAACCACACTGCCTAATTGGTCGCGCACGTAGTACAGCGCCTGCACCCCATGGATTTCACCCTGGTCGAAGTAGTCCGCCATCACCACGTCGTTGCTATCACGCACCTGGCAAACCGCCGACCCACACCACAGATAGCGAGCCTGCGTGCTGGCAGCGCCGTTCTGGTGGGTGATCATCAAGCGCCGGCCCCAGCCGTCGTAACCGTAACGGGTGACTTCACCGGTTGCGGTATTGGTCTGGCTGACCAGCCTACCAGCCGCGTCCCATGTGTACTGATGTACGCCATCACTGATCAGATTGCCATCCGCATCGTACTGCCATGACATGCCGTTGACCGTGCTGAGCTGGTTCAGCGCGTTGGCAGAGGCCGTGAGGGAGAACGAGGCACCCGCCGCCTTCAGCAGATTGCCGGCCGCGTCGTAGTCGAAGCGGCTGGCATCCCGATCGTCACCGCGCACATCCGTGAGTCGGTATGCCGCATCGTAGCGATACCGCTCGCTGTCACCACGACCATCTTCGTTGTTCCCGTCATCGCGACCGTCATGGCCCCATCCGTCGCGATCGTGACCGTAGTCGTGCTGCAAATCGTTCGCTACCGCCTGTTCCGCATCAATGGTATCGGCCCGATCGTCGTGATTGCCGTCACCATCGTGATCCCTCCCTTCGCGCAGCCGCGGCCACTCAAGTTTGGCGGCTGTCAGCAGATGCTCGGGACTGTGAGCATATTCCTGCAAGGCCTCCAGGCGCCGCCCCTTGACGTCCAGGTACATCAGACGATGCAGTTGCCGGTCACCACGGTTGGACTCGTACTCCATGTTCAACGCAAGGCCGGGCTGGCCGGAGGGCGTCATCAGCACCCGCCACGTCAGCTGGTCGGTGTCGCCGAGGTAGCTGTATTGGAAGTTGCCAAGCGGGTTGGTTTCTTCGCTCAACCGACCCAACGCATCGTAGGTATCGCTCACCGTCACGTCCGTGGTGCGGTGAATGACCCTGCCCAACGCATCGTAGGCATACTGCGCGCTGTCATTCGCACTGAACGGCCCCGTCTCCTGTGCCAGTTTGAGGGCGCCAGGTTGACCGGCTGGCACATAGCTGAAGCCGGTGTTACCCAAGCCGTCCGTCATGCCAGTCAGGCGGGAATAGTAGGGATCGTAGCGGTAGGATGCCGCCGCCGTGGGGTTCACGGCATGCAGGTACTGCACTCCAGTAAGCAGGTCAGCCAGGTCATAGCTGTACGCCATGGTCTGCCCCAACGCATCAGTCTGGCTAATCAGACGGCCAACACCGTCATATGCGTACGTCGAGCCCTTGCCATCGGCATAGGTCTTGGCGGTCACCCGGCCTTCAAGGTCACGCGTCCACGTGGTGACGTTCCCGTTCGGATCGGTCATCGTGTGGCGCTTGCCGTTGGCGTAGTAGGTGCACTGCGTGACGTGGCCCAGCGGGTCGGTGACCGCGATGAGGTTGCGTACGGCGTCGTAGCCGTAGTGGGTGGTGTTGCCCTGGCGGTCAGTGACGGCCACGAGGTCTAGGCGGTTCCACGTGTACCGGGTGGAGGTGTGGTCGGGATAGCTGACGGATACTACGCGATTGAGCGCGTCGTACTGGAACTGGCGCGTGTAGCCCGCAGCATCAGTGCTGGTGGCGACGCGGCCTTCGGCATCGTAGGTGTACCGCTGCGACACATGCCCGAGCGCGTCGATGACGGCCAACAAGTAGCCGTTGCTGTCGTACTGGTAGCGCGTCATGTTGCCCAGAGGGTCGGTGGCCGAGGTGCGTTGGCCGCGGGCGTTGTAAGTGTAGGTGGTGGTACCGCCCGCCGCATCGGTCGTGGTTAGCGGCTGATGCTGGCCGTTGTAGGTGGCGCTCGCCAGCGTATCGAAACCGCTCGCGGTCTTCTGCTGCACCTGGATCTGGTCAACGCCGTTGGGTGCGTACGTATAGGTGGTTTCGCGGCCATCGGGGTCGATCTTGGACGTGACCTTGCCGTACGCGTTGTAGGTGTAGTGAGTGACCTGACTGCTGCCGTCATCCAGCACCCGACCCACGTCACTGGGCAGGTTCAGCGTGCCGGGATAGTACGGCCCCGGCTGGCCGGCATAGTCGTACCAGATCATGCCTTCCAGCGGATACTTGACGTTCTCCAGCACGCGCGAGGTGTAGTAGCAGCACGGATAGGCGTGCAGGAAGTGCTTCATGCGCGCTTTGCTGTAGTCGCAGCTGGTCGTGCCATTGCTCACCGTGCAGGCCGCCGCGAACGCATTCTTGTCCCAGTAATACGAGTCGCGGTAGTTGAGGTAGGCATTGAAGGTATTCATGCCGCTCGGCGCCTGCGACACGCTGAAAGGTGCACCGGGCGCACCGGGCATGTATTCGGTGCGCTCGGTATGCCCGGCGGGATCGGTCGCCTGGATCGACAACTCCGTGGCATTGCCGTTGGCGCCTTCGGTGTGTGCGAAGGTGGTGGTGCCGTAGGGCGTTGTCATCGCCTGCACGAACAGGGCGCTGTCGTAGGTGAAGGTGGAGGTCATGCCGATCGCGTCGGTGATCGACACTAGACGCCCTTGACTGTCGTAGGCCAGGGTTGCGTGGCGACCGAACGGATCGGCAATGCCGGTGACGAGCAGGGGCGCGGTGCTGTTGCCGTAGGTGAAGGTGGTCTGCTGGCCGATCGCGTCGGTCACTGTGACTAGGCGATGCTGGTTGTCGTAACTTAGCGTGAGGGCATTGCCCTGCGCATCGACGATCCGGGTGAGGAGCACCTTGCGCGGGTAGGTAGTCGCGCCGTCCGGCATGGCGAAGACGTCCTTGCTGCCATCGGCGTAGCGCAGTTCGTAGCTGACCGGGTTGCTGGAGGTCATGACCAACACCGCGCCGTTGTCCGGTTCGGGCGAAAACGCACCGGTGGTTGCGTTGTATCCACTGTAGGGCCAGCCGCCGCCGCCCGAGACATAGCGCAGCACCTGACTGCCTGGGTTGCTCGGATCATCCTGGATCCAGCTGATCCAGTTGAGCGTCCACTTCTGCCCGACGCTGAAGGTATCGAACACTACCGGCTGGTCGGCTTCGCGCTCGTTGTAGGCAATCGTGGTCTCCACCGTCGGTCCCAGCGGCGGGGTGTAGCCAATCGGTGTATCGCGGATGTTGAGGCCAGCGAGCAGCGATTTGAAGGAGTACACCGGCATGCCATGGGCAGACCCGCAGCTATTGCTGTCGGCGCTGTCGCACGGCGCGTTGGCATTGGGATCGTTGGCCTGTGTGACGCCAGCCCACGCTTGCATCGTGGTAATGACCAGGATCATCGTTAAAAGTAGCTTGCTCAGCGTCTTCATAAGGTTCTCTCTATCCATGCGAGCGACGTTCGGTGAACCAACGCCGTTGAATCAGTGAAGGGGGAGAAGCGAAATCGGATCGATGCGTGTGCTGGGAGAAACAGGCCGCCCCGAGGTGGTGCTGACCTGCTGGCCGTCGGTGTGACGAAACGCACCTTGCCGGTAGCGCGCCAAACAGGCGCCATCGCCTTTCTGGCAAAGCACTGCCACGCAACCGGTCAGATCGTGGAAGAGCGTGAGGTCGTCGGCACTGCCGGTGGCGGCTTCGTCGTGCGCGGCGTCGTGCGGGGCGTAACGCACCAGATCGCCCACGTGATACGGCGCGGCGGTGAATTCGGTGCGCAGCATGAAGAGCGTTAACGACTGGTTGGTTGTTCCCTTGGGCACGTTGATCGTCACCATCTGCACATCGTGCAGGTAGGGTGTTATCGAAACGGGCAGGCTTTTCCAGTAGCCGTGCGACTTGGCCCAGTGGAAAACCTGGTTCATGTCCGCCGGCGTGCCCACGCTCGCGAGCCGGCCAATGACCAGGTGAGGATAAGCGCCGTCGACGAGCAGGCCACAACGATCAGCACTGCAAATGGGCTGCAAAGGTTTGCCATCCGCCGCGCGTGCAGCGCGGTTGAGCAAAAGCAACAAGGTGAGCGCCAGACCTGTGGTCACCTTGCGCCAATGGCGTCCACAAACCTCAAGACCTGTAGTCTTGACCGGGCTACGGAACGATTTCATGCCCCTTGTCTTCCCTGACATCAGCGACTCCCCAGGCCCTGATTCGATGATGTCGCCATGAGCCGCATCGCGGCAGGCGATCACACGCACTATCTCTTCGCCTGCGCATAGACGTCAACAAGCAAGATCTTGCGCCGAGATGAACTGTCCTGCTATCGTCTCATCGACCTCAGTGCCTCATCGGCAACGCCATAGGCGACGCCACAAGCCCTCGTCCGTAGCCCCGCCGCACCGCACAGATACACGGCACTGAATCTGTCGCGGCCTAAGGTAGATCTGCTGCACACCCCAGCCCATCGCCAGCATCATGGCCATGACGCCGACGAGACGAAGCAGCAAAACCGGTACGGGCAGCGGCGAATGCGAGGCCAGGTACCATGCCTCAAGCAATTCGAATCCCAGGAAGCCCATGACGATACGGCCGAACAAGGCCAAGCCGCGCAGGGATGCCGCAAAGTGCACGCTTTCGCTGCCAAAACGAAGCGAGTGTGTAAACAGTAGCAGGCGTATTTCCCGATCCGTGAGGTCGGCTTCATGCTTCAGACGGATCAGGTTTTGCCGATCCAGTTGAGGCCGATCACATCGGAAGCGCGTACGGAAGGCCCGTTCTTCTTCCTGTGCCAAGCGGTCACGAGCCTCCAGCGAGAGCACCTCCGCATCCGCCGCGCCTTCGCGGACGGCATCCACCAACTCGGACTTCAATTGGTTCCACTTGATGTCGTGCTCTTTCATGGACGAACTACTCCTGGGAAAAAGAATGACGGAACGGTACGAGTGCCCATCTTGCTCGGGTCGTTCGTTCATCGGCGCACCGCGATGGCGAGTAGTTCCTTCACCTGTCCCGGCTCCACACGCCCCTTCTCGGTACTCAGAGCATAGGCAGCCTTCAGTATCCGCAAACGCATGGCTGGCTTGAGCTTCTTGCTCAATGTGGCTAGCTCGGTATCAACGCATCGGATGATCTGATCGACGAGCGCGAAGTCCATCGTGCGCGTGGCCGCTTTGATCGGCTGTTCACCGGGACCAGCCAGTAGCCAGACCGGATCGATACCGTAGGTCTCGTACAAGGCACGAAACAACGCGACCGGCATCTCACGTTCGCCGCGCTCGTAGTTGGCATACGCACGCAGTGACAATCCCAGGGTATCGGCGAAGGCGCCTTGGCTCAGGCCGGTGCTGGCCCGCACAGCTACCAGTCGTTGACCCATAGCAGCGTTTTGTTCTGGCGTTGCAATGCTACTCATATATGCCTATATTGAGTCTCATACATGCCGTAGAGGGTAACGACTTGCGCCACGAAAGGAAACGCCATGAACGGATCAAGGCACGCCTGCGGCAGGCGGGCAGTTCATTGGCGCAAGTGGCGAGAGAACTCGGCGTGCAGCCGACGACTGTCACCTCGGTGAGCCAAGGATATCGGCGCTCGCAGCGTATAGAGGCACAGATCGCGACCACGCTCTCGACGACACCCGATCAGCTCTGGCCGGATCGCTACCCGGTGCTCCAGCGCGCCGCCCCGCCTTCGCCCACAGGAAACGCCTCGCCCGGAACCGCCATCGGTTAACCCACCCCGAACCGCGAGCGCAAAAAGGGCCAGCGTCTGCAAACGCCAGCCCTTTGAGATTGCCATTGTCGAGTGACCACCGACGTACGCATTCTCATGCGCCCCCGCCGATCCTGTCAACCGCGCCGCCCTGAACGGCGGCGCGACGGACGGCAGCGCTCGCCCGATCCCCTCCGCATGAGAATTTGACATGGTTCTGAAGAGCTTATGCCGGCTATTGCTGATCACCGACCTGTCCAACCGCAAGGTCGGACAGATCTGCCATGTGCACCATCACACCGCCGGCCGCTACCGCGACCGCCTGCGAGAAGAAGGGCTGACCTGGGAACGTGTGAGCGAACTTTCCGAAGAAGCGCTCGATGCGCGCCTCAACAACGGCCGTGAGCGGATACGAAAGAAGTTCGTGGAACCGGACTGGTCTCACGTCCATCAGGAGCTTTCCCGCCCCGGGGTGACGATCACGCTGCTGTATGAGGAATACGCCTCCTCACTCGACACCGAGCCCATGTCCGATCGGGAATTCCGGCGACGCCACGACCGCTACAAGCGCACGCTCGGCGTGGTCATGCGCCAGGTGCGACGCCCGGGCGAAGAACTCTTCGTCGACTACTCGGGCAAGCGCCCCTCGATCACAAATCCCGACACCGGCGTGAAGACGCCGGCGGAATTGTGGGTCGGCGTCCTGGGCTCCAGCCGCAAGACCTTTGCCTATTGCACGGCGACGCAGCAGTTGCCCGACTGGATCGATGCGCATGTGCACGCGTTGGCGTTCTTCAGTGCCGTCCCGCTCTACCTCGTCCCCGATAACCTCAAGTCCGCCGTGGTCAGCATCTCCCGCAAGGATGGCCACTACATCAACCCCACCTACCAGGCCTTTGCCGACCACTACAACCTGACGGTGATGCCCACCCGCGCGCGCAAGCCGCGGGACAAGGCGGCCGTCGAAGGTGGTGTTCGCCTGGCCCAGATGTGGATCCTTGCGCGGCTGCGGAACCGCACGTTCTTTTCGCTCCCCGAACTCAACCAGGCAATCGACGAGCTGTTGGTACGCCTCAACAGCAAAGGAATGCGCACGCGTGGCGGCATGAGCCGAAACGAGTTGTTCGAGGAGCTGGATCGGCCAGCGATGCGCGCGCTGCCGGTGCAGCCCTACGAGTATGCCGAGTGGAAGATTGGCGTCACGGTTCCGCAGGATTACTGCGTCGTCTGGGAGCGCAACTACTACTCAGTGCCTTTCAGCCTGGTGGCGCGCAAGGTCAATCTGCGGGTCACGACGACCACGGTCGAGGCGTATCACCGCGGGCAGTTGGTGGCCACGCATCGCCGTTCGTTCGGTGTCGATGGCGTGTTCATCAAGAAGGAGCACCAACCGCCTGCGCACCGGCTGTACGGTGAAGAGCAGATGGCAGAGCTCGTCGCCTGGGCGGAAACCGTCGGGCCGTCTGTCCACCAGTTCATGCAGCAACACCAGCAAGCCCATTCCGCTGCCGCCTCGATGCAGGCCTTCCGCGGGCTCAAACGGCTGGCCCGAGACTTCGGCACGGAACGGCTCGACCGAGCCTGCGCGCGGGCCCTGCGCATGCGCGCGATCACCATCACCTCCGTCCGCTCGATGTTGTCGCGCGGCATCGAGAACACACCGCTGCAAGACGACGCGGCGGCCAACGACCCCATCGCACCGCACCAGAACGTGCGCGGCGCCACCGACTACGAATAGGGGATACCTCATGTCACACCTGCAAACCATCGAGCAACTGCGCGACTTGCACCTCGCCGGCATGGCCGAGGCGTTCGCCCACCAGATGAGCGATACCGTGTTCGCCAGCGTGGCTTTCGAGCAGCGCGTACAAATGCTGGTCGAGGCCGAAAAAGCGCAACGTGACAACCAACGCTATCAGCGCCTTCTGAAGAACGCCAAGCTCAAGGTCATCGCCGCACCCGAGGAGATCGACTATCGGCCGGGGCGTGGTTTGGACAAAGCCGTGATGGCGGATCTGCTGACCGGCTTCTGGATCGGCGCACACCGGAATGTGCTCATCACCGGCGCCACCGGCACTGGCAAGACTTGGCTCGGCTGCGCCCTCGGCGTCCAGGCCGCGCGCTTGGGTTTCACGGTTGCGTACCGCCGAACCGCCCGGCTGCTGGAAGAGATGGCCATCGGGCACGAGGACGGAACCATCGCGCGACAGCGCAACCAGCTCAGCAAGGCGCAACTGCTGATCCTCGACGACTTCGGGTTGACCGCGCTGACGAATCGCGGGCGCTCGGATCTGCTCGAAGTGCTGGATGATCGGGTGGGCAGCGGCGCCACCATCATCCTGGGTCAAATGCCCGTCAAGGATTGGCACTCCTACATAAACGATCCAGCAATGGCCGACGCGATCCTCGATCGGCTCGTCCACAGCAGCGTTAAGCTGGATCTGAAGGGCGAATCCATGCGGCGGGTGAAAAACCGCAGCGGTCAGTAGACTGCCTGCGCCGGGCAGCGAGGTGCCGGCGGTGGATAGTCTGTTGGCGAAGCTGGATAGCGCCGCAGGCGACGGTGGTCAGCTGGGTTGCCGGCCGCGGTCAATCGCTGTGGCAAAGGTGGTTAACCGGCTGGCGTTTTGCAGTCTCCTGAGATTGACTCCAAGCTATCCAAGCTCCGGGCCTTGTCTAGCCTTCGCCGGCATCTCTTGATGGCACCCGATCTCCACCACGGGGACGGGAGGCCCCTTCATCGGGGGCCTTTTCTTATGCGTTTGGCGATTCGGTCGGGCGCAGCCGTCGCGCACGGGCGAGGATCCGCTCATGTGTTGATGTGGGGGCACCGTCGGGCTCGAAGGGGTCCACTTCTTTAACGACAGGATCGGGTGTGGTTTTCGCAGCGGCCCAGGCGGCGTGATCGCGTTCGGCCGGTTCGTAGGGGAAGTCGGGACCGTCGCCAATGTCAGCTGGGTTTTTCAGGTGGCGTTGCTTGGCCGCCTCGTGCCGCTCCTCTTCCTTCTTGCTCGCTTCGCGCTGCGTCTCCTCGCGCCGGCTGGCCTCCGCCTGCTCGGCCTTTTCAACGGCGGCCCGCTCCTGCACCTGCATGAGGCGCCGGGCAGCTGCCGAAGGTTCGGGTGTCACGCCTGGCATGGCCGGCCCACGCGTCCAGCGCGCCTTGCGCAATGGGGAGCGGCGCTTGGGTATGGACGCGCCCGGGAAGTCCAGGGTCAACACGTCGCCACCGGATGTTCCCAGTGCGACCATGGCGCGCACGCCCCAGCCTTCGGGCAGTGTTTTGCTCTTCTTCCGCTTGAACGCACCCAGTTCTCCGATCGCGTGGCTCGACACCACTGCCTGGTTCTCTTCATGCACCGATGTGGACACTTTCCCATCTGCGCTGGTGTTCGCGGCGGTGACGGACCACTTGGCTTTTCCGAAGACTTCCGCCAACTCGTCGCGTGAACTGGACGCTGACATGCGGAAGACGATTTGCGTGCCGAACATCGACGTCAACGTCTTGCGCACGTGCGGGCCCCACACGGCTTCGATCTGCGAGAAATCCTGGCACGTGGCACACACCACGATTCCGGCTGACCTTCCGCGTTCCACGATCGCTGGGAAGTCGATTTTGCCGATGCTGGGCAGCTCATCGAGAAAAATCCCGATCGTGCGATTTTTTTCATCGTCGGGCAGCGACAGCAAGGTGGGCGTCAACAGATTGATGATGGCGCTGCTGAACGCGGCCGTGGCGTGCTTGTCGGGGCCGGCTTGCAGCAAGATTTGGCGGGTCTTGCTGTTGTTGGGCCAGTTGTCCGCCGCCCACGCTTTGAAGGAGATGCTGGGTCGTGGGTTGCCCGCCTCGTCGTAACCGTTGCCCCAGGCGAGGGCCAGATCATCGATCAACTTCGTGTTGGCCGCCAGCGTGGACAGGACTGAGTTGGCGGTTTGCGAGCCTTCCGCGACCAAGGCTTGGGCTTTGGCGTAGTGCACGCTCATCCGTTCGGCGATGGTGGCCATGTCGTCGTTCAATCGCTCGCCGAGGATGTCCCACCCCCAGTTGATCCCGTATTGATCTTGCAGGGATCGAATCGACCCTGCGAAAAGCATGCGCGCGCTGTTGGGCCAGTAAGGGTCCTTGTCGTTCGACGGAATGAAGGAGGCCGCCAGCGCATCGGCATCTTGTGGGGTGCGGCAATCGCGGCCAATGTCCCACACCAGCGACCGGTAATCCCAGGGCGAAATGAGCCCGACCGTGCCGCCTAGAAAGTAGCTGGTCATGTCCTTTTTCGCATCGTAGATCAGCGCCCGGTGCCCGCCCTGGATCATCGCCTGAATGAGTTTCAGCAGCACGACGGTCTTGCCGCCACCAGGCGAACCCACCATTAGGACGCCGCGCGTGAGCCGCGTCTTCGCCAGGCGCAACGCGTCGTGGAGGATCACGAACGGTGGCTCACCGGCCAGCTCTTGCTCGGTCACGCGAAGTCCGTTTGCCTCGGCTTCCTCGCCGTCTAGCAACCGTGGTCCTGACACCCACTGCATGCGGCGCCATGGCGTGAGCCCAGAGATGAAGATGGCCGTGCCGGCTGAAAGCGAAAGCAGCCAAACGGGGAACAACCGAAGGTGCAGAGCCAGGAGCGAAAGCGCGGCGGGGTTGTCCACGACGGCATGGCGGAAGAAGTGTCCGTGGGTGATCTGCGAGAGCACCAATGCCGGGTAGCCGAACAGTTGGGCGATCAAACCGCCATCGGGGACAGGGCTGCCGAAGAGTGGTCGCCAGGTCACCCAACCAAGGCCCAAGGCGAGCGCGATGAACACGGTGATGCCGGCGAGCAAAGCGTGATCGACTTGCCGGATCCACACCGCAGGCGGATGGTTGGCTGGGATGCCCTGGAAGAAGAGATTGAGAACTTCGCGACGGGCCACGGGTCACCGCCCGTGGGACATGTCGCGGTCCCTGCTCTGCCCCAGCGCCTGCTGTCCATGCTGCCAGCTGTATTGCACCATGCTCGGGCCGAAGGCCAAGGCATCGCAAAGTGTCAGCGGCGTGTGCCCATTGACGCTCACGATGTCGGTTCGCGCGCCCGCGTCAATCAACCGGTTCCAGACGGCCGGCGATTTCAGGAAGGCGGCCTCATGGAGCGCCGTGCGTCCGCTTCCGTTCTGAATGTCGGGATCCGCGCCAGCATCCAGCAGAAAGATGACCGCCTGCTCCTGACCCATCGCCGCGGCCAGGTTGAGAGCCGTGTCGCCAATGCCTGGGCGCTGGGCGTCCAGGACGGCACCGGCCACCAGTGCGCTCTTCATTTCCAGCACGTCGCCGCGCGCCGCCGCTTGAAAAAGTTTCGCTTGGGCCTGCTGTTGCTGTTCGGGTGTCATGACGCCAGCCTCAGCGAACGTGTCACCACCGACTGCACGCGGCACACACGCCACACCTGGCGAAGGGTGAGCGGGAGTGCGGCGATCTGAGCGGCAACATCGAGGCCTGGGATCTGCTTCGGCGCACTGCGCCACCGCGAACACACCATGGCGTCGAAGACCACCCCCATGAGCCTGCGGACGCCTTGCCCAGTGATGATGTGGCAACGCTCGGCGTGAAGGAGTATCCGCTCGACGCGCGCCATGGCCCGCTTGCGTGCGCGCTCGAAATCGGGCCCATCAGGGAGGCGCCGGTGCCATGTCGCAGCGTCTTCTGCCCAGATCAGGTTGTGGGCAGCCTTGCACAACGCGTTCAAGAGAACGTCGGACGTGCACGGGCGGGAGTAGACCAGGCGGAGGCTCATCGGGACATCCCCATGTCGCGTTGGGGCTTACGCACCTGGCGTGCAGCGACGGGCGCCCGAACAGGTGCCGGGGCGTGCTGCTCTTCGGGGGCTTTGACCGTTGGGCGCTGTTGCTCCTGCTGTTTCCCTTTGTCGAGGACGTGCTGCCGATCGAACGCCAAGACGAAGTTGAAAATCTTTTCGGCGTCGGCGGCTGCGCGGAAGATTTCGCGTGGGTCGTCCTTCAAAGCCTTGACCCAACTTTTCACATAAGCGGCATGCTGCCCCGGGTCGTGACCGACACCCAGCTCAGTGCCAACCATTAGCGAACTGATTTCCGCCCTCAATTCCTCGAGCGCATATTCCGGACTGGCGAACGTGCCGTTCAACAGGTCCCGGCTCAATCGGGCGGGATGACCTGTCCAGTGACCCAGCTCGTGAAGGGCCGTGGCGTAATAGCGATCACCCGCCGCGAACTGCTCTTTCAAAGGTAGGATGATCCGATCGCTGGCGGGCGAATAGAAAGCCTCATTGCCCGCACGGTGGTCGATCCACGCGCCGCTGGCTTGAAGCAACGCCTCAGCGCGCTCCTGCGGATCCCATGTGCGTTCGGGCACAACATAGGGAGGGATGCCATCGATCTGCGACGCATGGAAGACGGTGGCCCAGAACACCTTGGGCCGCTCCATCTTGACGTTGCGCTTGGAGCCATCGGCCTGCTTCTCCTCCTTCTCCCATTGCCAGTATTCGACCGTGGTGCCCTTCTCGCCCCGCCGGATCTGCCAGCCCTCGGCTGCCGCCTGCTTATAGGTGCACCAGCGCGGGTCGTCGTGGCCTTGGGCCATGAGATACACCGCATTGATCCCGTGATACGGCTTGCCGCTCACCGGGTTCATCGGTCGCCCGAAGGTGATGGCATCGGGATCCCAAGGCCGCTGCCAAGGCGCGGTGCCCGCTTCGAGCTGAACGATCAGCTGCTGCGCGACGCGCTGCGCGTAGGGCACCTTCTCTTTGCCGGCGCCGTTGTCTTCCGCCTGCTGCGGTGCTTGCAAGCCATCAGCTGACATGAGCCACCTCCTCACTGCGATCGCGTGCGATGGTGGCGTCTGCAAGGGACAACGCGTCCTCTTCGAACGCGCCCAAGGCTTCTGCAAAGTGCTGGGGATCGGACATCGGCACACCGCTGGGTGGGCGGCGCCACGACAGCTCGTGCGCGGGCTGCGGTTTCTTGTTCTTGCGGAAGATGGGCATGGGGAGGCACCTTGAAGTGGGTCACTTCTAGGTGTAGGCCAAAATCGGGTGCCGTCTAGCCCCCGCCCTGGCGGGCCATGATTTAATCGAACATCAAACTGACAGGGCCCAGGCGATGACCACGACCTTCCGCTACTTTTTCGACAAAGACACCGCGGCCGCCATGGCTGACGTGGACAAGACTCTGAAAAAGCTGAAAGGGTTCAAGTGTTCGTGGCTCGATCCGGACACGCGGAAACCGTTGGACAAAGGTGACGTTCGACCGGTGGCGGATGTGTTCCTCGAAGTGCAGTCGATTGGCGACCTGACCGACGATGAAGTGGCCGCGTTGCTCAATATGAATTTGTTTTCGCTGACAGCAGGTGTTTACCAGGCGCCCTGATCACCACCGCGACCGCACTCACCTGGTCAACTCATCCCGCCGCGGGCCGCTCCACGTCCGGCCACGTGCGACCCACGTGAACGAACAGCTCCTTGGTTCTCTCCCGGATGGCGGCCTCGTCCCACGCGTCGGCTGCTGGCTCGTGGAAGTAGCGCGTGAGGTTCAACCGCGCGAATTTCAACAACTCGGGGCGTTTGTCGGACCAGGCGCTGTTCGACAAGGCCGGGTTGAGATACGGCGTGATCAAGGTGAGGTTGCCCAACGTGTTGAGCAGCACATCGCGCTCGGCTGCGGCCTGTTGTGCTTTCACTGGCTCGGCCAGGATTTCAGCAGACAGTGGCCAATGCTCGCGCCATTTCACCGGGAGGACGTGTTCGATGGTCAGCCCGTCTGGAAGGGCCAACACTTCGGACTTGTTGTGCTGGGCGGCGAATTCCAAGGCTTCGAGCACCAGACGGACTTTCGGTTGGGACAAGCGCTTGTAGAGCGGCATGCCCCAGATGGCCGTCAGCAGCTCATCGTTGTCGGGAAAGCGGACACTTTCGCCCGTGCCCTTCGCCAACCAGGAGGAGACAAATGCGGCGGAGACTTCGTGCGCCTTGTCCACCGCCTTGATCAGGTCGATGAACAAGCGGTTGTAGTTCTTCGGGGTGAGGCCGCAAATCATCCGCCGCACAAGGAAGGACTCGATGACGCCCAACAGCGCGTCGAACTCGATTTGCCGATCCGGCATCAGTTCGCCATAGGCAAACAGCAAGAAGGGATACACCGTGGTGGTGTCTATCGCCTCCAAGCGACGCAGGAACAACGCCAGACGTGGGTGATCCCCTGGCGTGGTGAATTTCACATAGATCTTGGCGTAGCGGTCCAACTGCGCCATGTGCCCCGCGGAGGTCGTCGGCAGTGGGATCAGAGAGCCTTCCACCGGCTTTGCATCCTGCACGAAGGCTTTGAACACGCTGAACAAATGCGTGGATTTCACATCGTCACTGGTCATCAGTGCGAGGTAGTAATTCAGGAAGATGTCTATGCGGTAACGGGTGATGCGGCCTTGTTTGATTTCCGCACGCCACCAGTTGTCATCGAAGCGGCGCCAATGCTGCTCATACAGTTTTTCAACGTCCTCGCCCTCGGATGTGGCCCGACGGAACAGGAAGTTCTTGATCAGGTCCGCGGGGAGCAACGGCTCACCCAAGGCGTTCATCGTTTCGAAGATGACCTGGGTTTCGTCTTCCTTGTCCAGGTCGATCACCACCATTTGCAAACTGGCCTTCGCCACCACCCACAAGGCTTCCTGTCGGTCAACGACACTCAGGGCAAGGGCGGGTTCGGATTCACTGACCACGTCCAGCTTGCCGGCAAACCAGGCCACCAGCTGAGTGGAAAAATACCGGTAAGCGCCGACGATGTTGGAACTGCGCAGCTCCGGAGTGGATTTGAGTAGTTCGTCAAGTTTCGCCACGGAACCGGCTTCATGCACCACACGGAAGGCTGGTCGATCGCCGTTGGTTGGCCAGAGCTTGAATGCCTCCACCTCGTGGTCAATCTTGTTGCGCCGGTTGCAGACCAGATCCCCGAATCGCTCCACATACTTCTCACTGTCGAGCGAGGCTGCGTGATCGCGGCAGGCAACCAGGAAAAGTTGGAGCGTGGTGAAACGCTGCTGGCCGTCGATCACCTGGCGGCTTTCGACTGAACCGGTCGCGTTGCCCAGTTGTTCCAGGACAACCGCGCCCAGAAAGTGGGGGTGGACACTGCCCCTGCGCAGCAGCTTGTTTAGCAGTCCCTGGATGTCCTCCCAGAGCGGTTCCCAGTTCCGCTGTTCGTCCCACACATACGGGCGTTGAAACAAGGGAATCTGGTATTGGATGGTCCGCTCGAAAATGCGTTCGAGATTGCGTGCTTTCGCTTCCATGCCTCGTCCCCTGTGGTTGTGCTTGCGATCTTACATGCGCCTGATCTACTCAGTCAGGACCTTCTCTGCAAATTGCAGTAGGGGAGCAGTCAACACTGTTCCCACCAAGTGCATGCCCGTGCCGCGACCCATGAGATCGGCAATGCGATTGACATCCAACACGCCGTCATCGAAATCCTGTTGCATCTGGGCGACAAGCGTTACTTTCGCCAGCGTCAGGCATACCTCTGCCCACTGGGACAGTCCGCTACTTGATTGCTCATCCTCCGCAATCAGCAAGTTGATCACTTTTGCAACTGGCAAGATGCCATTCGTCCGAAAATGCTCCGCGAGTTCACCCATGACGTGCTTCATGAGACGCCATACCTGCTGGCTTTCATTGTCTACAACTTGCTCCATCAACATCTGGCGATCACCAGGACCCATTCCAGCAACTGATGCAAGAGACACCGCCATGCGTTGTGCGAGCCGCATCAATTGGTGATCCTCGATTCGACAGTGCAACTCCACAAACCGTCTTTGCATCGTGCCATCGCCGATGGCCTCACGAAGAGGCTGCGTTTTATCGCTGGGAATGGTCACCCGGCTTACAGCGTTTTCATTTGTCCGCTCGGTGATGTCGTGCGGGGGATGGATTGCCAAGGGGTCGATGTCGATGATCACTTCACTGGACGAGGTAACGTCAGGCACGTGACCTAGGCGAGCCGCGAAATGTAATGTGTCGAAAAGTGAGAAGCGCGCGTAGATCAGCCCGTCGGTGTGATCAACACCAACCGTCACCCGATGTCCGAACGCATACGCATTCGGCGAGGAGTCTTTCAACAGCGAAAAATCCCACCAGATAGGTAGATCACCATCAAACGGTTTCAACGACTCATCCAACGCCGCCCGCGCTGCCACAAGAGACTCGCTTTCGTCGTCCGTGCTTTCAAATCCGTCAAGGATTGCCACTTTGGCAATGGCTTGGGTGTAAGCGATGAAGTCGTTGATGACACCGGAGCGGGCATGAATCGGAAATGCCTGGGCGGCGTAGGTCTGCATCAGATAAGCCAAGGCTCCGAGGCCACATGGACCACCAAAGGACCGTCGATGATGGACAGCGCCCGGTATGTATCGGGTGGTGGTTGGCTTTCCTTGGACCACTACCGAATAACCGGCGTCCTCCTGCTCTTTCTTCCACTTTTTCATCGCCGCCCTGTCGGGGAAGTTCATGGACACTTCAAGGCCATTTTCCGTGGGCGTCTCCGAAACGATTTGAGGCTCGGTGAATTTGATGCTGTCGGCTGAGATCGCAAGTTTGAGACCGCTCTTCGAGTCAATCTCGATGACCACCTTCTTCTGTTTGGTGTGGTCGGAGCTGACGCCCAAATAGGCGTTAAGGAAATCTAACTGAGACCCGAGATCCGCAACCAAGCCGGAATAGCTGTTGTCATGGGTGTGGCAGTAGATCCCTGAGTTTTTCCGGCGTCCACCCAAAGACGCAGGGAACACGTGCTCCTTGGAGCCGGCAGGATTTCCGCACACGATGCACGTTTTGCTCTTGGTCACATCCTTTGCCCTTGGTCGTCATCAGTGTTTCGATTTTAACCGCACGGCTGATATTCACCACTGCGGCCGCAGGCGTGGGCGGCTCTGGTCGCGCACACGCCAGGGGACCCCTGCGCTCTGAGCCACGGGCCGCTGGACACCACCGGTGGGCGGCACCACACCCAGCCGTTGCAGCTCCATCGTGAGGCGGTGGGTGGGAACGCTGGCGGGCACCCACACGCCTGGGATTTCGCCCAGCGCAAATGGCTTGGGGTTGCGCTGGTAGGCAAGGATCGCTCGACTGGTCGCTTGCGGTGTCACTTGAACCCGCAGCGCGTTTTGCAGCTCACCCGCGTTCTCGGCAATGTCCACCGCATGGGCCAGGTGTTCCAAACCCATCGTGCCCAGAACAATGCTGGCGAGCGTGCCCGCGAACAGTTCGAGGAAAACGCTTTCTTTTTCAATCGGCTCGCAGGTGCGCGGGTCGATCGGGACGAACATCCACACGGTGGTTTGCAGTTGGATGGAAGCGCTCATGTGGTGGGTCCTCCGGGAGAGCAGGCGTTGCGGGGTGACGTGGACCAGACCGGATTGAGGGTCACGGGCCAGGGGGATCGGGAAGCGGGACAACTGATCGATGGGGCACCGGGCCCGTCGATCCAGAGCAGGCTGCCGGCCAGGGCACCTTCTTTGTCGAGCTTGGCGAAGACGGCGGGATTGAGCGCGGGGCATCCGTTACTGCGACCGACATGGCCAGAAAGACCCACGTAATCGGCGGGATGCAGCACCACGTGTCGCTCGCGCACCTGGTCGTCATAGCCGTAAGTGAGCCCGTCGAGGCGGTAGGACTTGCCGTGGCCCACCATCATGTAGGCCTCTGCCACTTGGTAGAGGCCCAAGGATGTGCGGTTGCTGTCGGGGATGTTACCGAACGCCTGAGGCACGCCCGTCTTGCTCGGATCGGATCCGGCACCATGCGCCACAAACGTGCGCGCCAGGAGTTCGGGCCGGCCGCGGTCGGTGAGGTCCAGGACCCAGAGCCGTGGATGCGAGCTGGGCTGAGACATGTCTGCGATCAGCAGGTGGCGAACCTGGCGGCCAGCGCACGTGACGGCGGCCAAGGCACGCTGTGCGATGGCTTCGGAGAGTGCGGGTGCGGCTTGATGGATCTGGGTGAGGAGCGGAAGCATTTGTCAGTCTCGGTGGTATTTGGGTGGTCGGTAGGTCACCCCATAACTAGACGTTAATCGAATCCGGCACCCTGTCAATGGTGTTCCCTTGTCGGCTTGCAATGGCGCTCGCCTGGCCGCCCTGGGTGAGCGCAGAATGGGGCTTTCAACAGGGGGATGGGGATGACACGGCTGATCGAGAACCAGCAAAAGTTGGCTGAGTGGGTGCAACAGCAGAGTGGCGACCTGGATATTGCCGTTGCGTTCTGGGGCAAAGGCGCGATCGAGATGCTGGGCTTGGTCAAGCGTGACCGTGATCTGCGGGTGATCTTGGATCTGTCCTCAGGGGCTTCTCATCCCGATGAAGTGAATGCCCTCCGCGCCCTCCCCCGGTGCAAGGTGAAGTGCGTGCCGCGTTTCCATGCCAAGGCCTACCTCACCGACACCGCCATGGTGGTCGGCAGTGCCAACGCATCGAAAGATGGGTTGGGTGAGGATGGCACCGAGAAGTCGCGGTGGCACGAACTGGCCATGCACACCGACGACCCGAAACTGGTGAGTGAAGGAACCGAATGGTTCGACCGCAAATGGCGCCTGGCGAAAAAGGTGACGGATGAGGATGTCGCCGCAGCCAGGGCGAAGTGGCTGATCAACCAACGCAGGCGACCGCTTCCGTCTTCGAACGGCAAGGATTTGTTGACCGCTGCGATCGAGGATCCGGAGGCCTATCGCAACCTGGGCCTCAACGTCGCTGTTACGTTGCAGGATCTCAGTCCGGAAGGCAAAAGGACCCTGAAACAGATCGAAAAGCAGACTGGCCATGTGGTGTATGCCTTCGAGGACTGGCCGCACATTCCCACCGAACAGAAGATCCTGAGCTTCCTGAAATACAAGGGAAAAAACTTCGAAATTGATGGGGTGTATTACTCGGGCGAGAAGCAACGCTCAGCGTTGAAAATGGTGTTGGCCTCCGATGTGCCCGGCTACAAACTCGGCAGCATCACGAAATGGAAGAAGTGCCTGCAACGTGCACATGACCACGACTCCAAAGCCTGGGTCCGGGAGGGTGGCATTTGCATGGACCTGGGCGACTTCGCCGAGAAGTTCGGCAAAGGTTGAACAAGGTAAGGGCCTCTTGCGAGGCCCTAATTGGGTGGTGAAGCGGGGAAGAGCAGCGCCCGAAGGCGCCGCTGATCAGGCGGCGAGCGGCAAGCTCAGGCCCATGGAGAGATGGTCCAGGGATTCCGCAACCTCGACCTCCTCGGGCTCTTCCAAGCCCATCGGCACCTCGGCCGCTTGTGCCGCGGCGAACAGGGCATCGAGCTCCGGATACAGGCTTTCTGGCTCGACGTAGTTCGGATCGCACATCTCCGCGGGCAACTCATCCATCAGCTGATCCAACCGGATGTAGTCCCGACGTGGTGAACCGGAACGCATGACCATCGCGATGGCCAGGCCTTGCTTAGCCGTGAGGTTGCTGAACTCCGCCCGCGACAGCAACGGCTTCTCCTCCCACTGACCTGAGGTCGTGCGCAATTCGAAGGACATGTCCGCATCGATCGAACCAACGGGTTCTTGCAGCGGCTTGAACCCACCTGCCCCACGGCGCCGGAACATCTGCATCCAGCGTTTCAACGGGTGCTTCGGATCGAACAGCGGCGACTCGATGGCAGCAATCGCAGAGCCGATGAAGTCGATGCCCTGGGTCTTGCCACTGAAAGGCGGTGTCCACACGTTGCCAAAGCGCTTGGACAGCCATTCAAACGTGGCCGGAGAACTGCTCAGCGAGATGGCACTCTGGAATGCATCCAAGAACGCCTCGATCTTGTTAGCATTCTTGCCGGTCTGCCGGATAGACTCGACCGCCTGGGTGCACGCCACCATCCACAATCCAAGGCTGCGGCACTGGGGCGCGAGCTCGGCGTCGGCGTCACTCAGAATGGCTTGACACTCATCCATGGCCATCAGCAGAGGCTTGGCTTCGGGGTCTTGCACCCACCACTTGCCTTCGGGCGCTTCTGCACGCTTACGGATGCCGTTGAACACGCGGTTTTTCAGGAACTGTTGCGCAGCTTGGCCCGCCCGTCCGTAACGTGTGGAAGGCAGGTTGAACCCCATTTTCGCGCCGCGCAAGCAGTCCTCCACCACCACACCGGTTTCCGCGGTGGCCCAGGGCAACAGCTCCTTGTGGCCCATGATCGGGCTCATCCACGAGTCCAGGGTCGTCATGATCCCGGAGCGGGTCTTGCTCTCTTGCGTCGGCAGGAACTGCAAGAAGTAGTGGCGCGCTTCGGCCAGCAAGCCATCGCGACCTTCGGGATGGTGGGCCTGCACCAGGTCGAGATACGTGTGCAGCGTCGTGCCCGCCTTGTCGTCTTCGCTCGATGACACAGATTTGTCCTTGGCATCGGCACCTTCCAGCGCCAACACCGCCAGCTGGTAATGGTCGCGCATCGTCCACTTCAACGTCTTGCCCGATGCCGGCGCGTCTTTCGAAATCAAGCACAAGGCTTCGAGAATCGCCGCCGAGTGACGGCAGAGGTTGTAAGCCAAGTCGTTCCACATCTTGGCTTCGTCTTGCGAGTCATCAACCACATTGAGCTCACGCAACGTGCGTGAAACCTCAGCGGAAGTCATCCCTTGGTAAAGCGCCACGATCACTTTGGACGGATCCACCGTGACATACCCCAGCAGCTTACGGAAGACGCTGGGCAAGGCGCCCTTGCCGTCCATGACCAGCACGCCGCCGGCTTGGGCCTTGATGAAGGCCACGATGATCGGGATGAGCAACTGGACGGTTTTACCGCGACCGGTGCTGCCGAAGATGATGATGTGGGTGGCCAGATCCCGCACGGTCTGACCGAACGGCAACCCGCCGTCGCTGGCCCAACCGTCCCATTTCAAGGTGAGGCGGCCCGTGGCATGTCCGTAGGTGATGAAGGGGCTGTCGTCCATGGCCGTGCGCTTGGCCTGTTCTTCGCGCCCCTCCACGTGTGACAAGGGCAAGTTGGACGACTCGATGCTCTTCCTGGCTTGGATCACCAGTTGGCGCGCTCGTTCATTCTGGTCTTGCAATGCCCAAGCCGCAGGCAGCAACGCGCCCGGAATGGCAAGCACGAATGGCCGCAGAAACTCAGGTGTGTGTGAGGCGATCAACACGATGACGACCAAGCCAATCACCACGCCCACGGCGACGCGCGCACCGCGCAGTCCGCCGAACAAAACGGCCAAGCCGATCAATGCGCCAAAACCAATCAATGCAGGGATGCCACCCCCGCCAATGGCATGCATGACCGATCCACCCACCATCGTCATGCCGGTGATGGGCAGTGCTACTGACAGACCCACCGCCGCCGCACCCCATTTGAACGATTCCGTTGCGGTTGAAATCAGGACGATGACCGGGATCATCAGGAGCACGAGGACAGGTGACACCCACGTGCTCATGACGACACTGTTCAAGCAGCCGAGCAGTGACAGAAAGCCAAACAGCAACGGCAAACTGGCCGGGAATGAACCCTGCATCAAATCATCGACCAGCATCCGGCCTGAGATGTGCTCCTGGCGGCCCGTGACGGGATCCGGAGCCGTGCGGAAATAGCGGCCGTTGATGTCGCGCTGATCTTTGGGGAGCACGCGCCAGTCTCCTTTCTTCACCTCGATATACAGCTCTTTGTCTTCCTTGGATTGCCCCGGCTTGCGCTTGCCCTGAGGGACGTCCCACCGGGTGCTCAGGAACAATGCTTCGTTCTTGGCACGTTCGAAGATGTCATTGAGGTCAAGCCACCGGCCCATCTTGATGACGTCGAGCATGTCAGTGCGCTCCGTTGTAGTTGAAAGGTTTGAGGTTCGGGTAGGGATTGGCCACCGGCGTCTGCTGGGTCTGGTCGGCCGGCGTCGAAAGGGATTTGAGCTGGCGACCTGAGAACCCGATTACCGCGGCCAGGATCAACACGCCAATGCAGCCCGCGAGGGTCACCCCCGACGTCAGAACGCCCACCCGCACCCTCAGGTCACGGCGCACCATGTCCGCAAACAAGCGGTTGCGCTGGATTTTGAATTGCTGGATTTCAGAAACGGTGGGCACTTTCCTGTCGCCCTTCTCGCAGTAGAAGTCCACGGGCATGCCCAGACTGGTGGGGGTGCCGATGAAAAAGCATCCCAAGCGATGCAGGGCTTTTGAGGTGAGTGAGAGGGCGGCCATGGGGAGTTCTCTGAGTGATATGGAAAAAGGTAGGCGTTCATCGGGGGCTGTCTAGCCCCCTGGTGGATCAGCCGCCTTTCGGTTCTTTGTGGAAGTAGCCGTCGAGCTTCTTTTCCTGCTCGATTTCCCACTTCGTTTTCCCAGTCACCGGCTTGTAGTCCGGAGACATGGGATTGAAGGATTTCGGTTTCAGGTGGTTCATCGGACCATCCGTCGGTGCAGGCTTGCTTCTCACCACCGGAGTCACCGGTGCCGGCGACGCGCTGGGTGCGACGGTGACCGGAGCGGGTGCAGCGACCGCAGGCGGCGGAGCCACAGCAACGGGTGCAGAGGTGGGCGTGGGTGCGACCACGGGTGCCGCAACGACTGGTGCAGGTGTTGGCACCACCGGCACCGCTTTCACCGGTGCCGGTGCTTGCACGACCACGGGTGCGTTGACCGTGCGATGGGCATGCCATTCGATGCCTGCGCACGTCAGAACGGTCACAACGGCGATGGCAACACACGCGTGCTTGCAGGCCTTGCCGATGGACTGGCCGCGCAATTCGGTGAACTTGGTTCTCAAACCGGCCGCAGCCACCTGGGCCGCCTGCCCGGCTTGCTTCGCGCGGGCCTGGGCAATCGCCTTGGCTCTCTGCGCAGCGGCCTTCGCGGCGGCCTTGGCCTCATCGCTCACCAGGCCCTCGTCCGCTTCCGCGACGACGCGCGGCGCGGACGCCTCTTCATTGTCGTTGAAGTGGTCACCGCCAAGGGGCGCGGCCAGCGGCGCCTTCACCGTTGCTGGTGCGGCAATGATCTCGTCTTCGTCGTCGTTGAAGTGGCTGGTCATGAGGTCTGTCCTTTATAAGGGTGGGTGATCGCGTGGCAGATCCGGGCCCACCAAGCGGCGACCCAGGACAGCCGAACGGGTGCGGCGACCGGTGCGGGTTTCGCTTCCGGCACGTCGATGGGTTCGAAGTAGCCGAAGGGCTGCACGTCCGGATCCATCACGTCATGGATGGACTGGGACAGTGCCAGGCGCGGCTGCCGCGCGAGCTGGGCACGGGCCCGATCGGCGGCGATGTGCCGGTTGAGTTCGTCGGCTTCTCGCAACAGCTCTGAAACGTCCTCGGCGGTGACGTTGTTGAGGAACGAATGCGCCATCTCCTCGGGCGTCCGCGTCGTGGACAGTTCTTCGTCGGTCGTGCTGGGAGCGGCGCCGTCGTGCAACAGCAGGACCGCAGGGGTTTCGCTGGCGGTGTTCATGATTTCTGCTCCATGGCCCATTCGCGGAGCACCTTGGAAACTTCCGCCGGCGTCATCCCCTCGAAGTGGTTCGCCTTCCGCAAGTCGGGCTCGATAACTCGGTAGTCATTTCTGAATTCGAGCGCCAGGCTGCCCATGCCATCCATGATCAACACACCGCGGGACCGCGCTTGAATGGCGTTGAACATTTGCTCCCGGACCGCTGGCGAGGCAGCAGCAAAGGTAAGCGGAAAGCTCATGGGGACGTTGAAGGTCAGCTCGATTCCTTCGCGGCTGTTCACTGGTTGGCGTGGGCTCAACTTCTTCATGACTTCTGTTCCTGGGTGACCGGAGCCAGGGGCCGCACGAAGCGCCCCTGGTCATCCGGAACGGCGATGGTTTGAATGAGCAAGGCGTATTCGCGCTTAGACGCGTCGAGCAAGAACGGCAGCCATTGGTTGCTGGCCTGGGCGGCGAGACTGAGCGCAAACATCACTTGGCTCCGGCGACGGCGGGGACGGGGCTGATCACCAGCGCCGGGGACTTGCCGCTGGCCAAGTTCACCTTGACCGTGGTGTCAGGCTTCAAGCCGGCGTGGACCCTGGTGATGAGCCATTCGATTTCATCGGAAGGCGCTTGGATCGTGATGGTGGTGGGTTCACTCGCCTGGTCCGCCAGGGCGGTGGCCTTTTCGATCACGCGGCTGATGTCGGCGGCATGGGCCTTCACCTTCGCTTCGGGCAGGGCGATGGTCAGGCGATCGAGGGCCTGGATCTGTTCGGTCTGGCCGGTCGTGTCGTTCTTGGCGACCACTTCCTTGGTCGCGACGGTGGCGACCACGCCCGGAGTCTTCTCGACTTCGGCCTTGGTCTTGTTGGCTTCGGCCAGCAGATGCTTGTGGATCTGCACGCTTGCCACACCGCCAACAACGGCACCGGCCGCACAGCCTTTCAGCATGTCGGAACCGTTTCCGAGCACACGGGCCAGGACTGCGCCCGCGCCGCATCCCAAAATTGCCCCGCCGGTTGCGGAACGAGTCGTTTCAGATTTCGAACCGAACACCCCGCCCACTTTCTGGGTCGCGGTGTCCAGTGAGGCGCAGCCCGTCAGTGCGACGGCGGCGGTGAGCGTGAGCGCCAGGGTGGCGTGGGCGAGCTGTTTCATGGGGAAGTCCTCTGGATGTGGGGAAGCTGGGGAAGGGTTGAAACGATGGAACGGGCCTGCTGGGGATCAGGCTTGTTTCGCGGTGCCGTGCGCTCCGCCGAAGTTGACCTGAGCACCCAAGCCGTTGAACTCGGCACGAGACAGGAGAGGCAAGCCGTTCCACTGAGTTGCCGTAGGGCGCTTGTCGAGCCACGCAGCCGCGGCAATCACCGCGCTGTAAGAAGTCAGCACCAGCCAAGCCGGGCTGAGAGCGATCACGTTGAAATGAGCGAGAGCGACATGCGCGATTGAGAGACCGGTGAAGGCGATGGCGCAGAACGGGAGGGCGGCGATTTTCATGGAATGGGTTCCTGGGTCGGGCGGAAGAAATGGATGGCGTCGTGTGCAGCTTTGGTCAGTGCAATGCCGCCGACGAACGAAGTGAGGTGGAAGTCACGGGCCACGGCGATCACCAGGACGGTGACGATGGCGACGTAGACCAGCAGGCCGACGGTGCGAAGGAGTGGCAGTGAGAGGCGGGTGCGCATCACTTCTCCGGACGCGCGGGCAGTTGGACGGCGGTGCTGGGTTGAGTGGCACCAGGACCATGCGTGCCTTTGCGCACTGCGACCGGTTTCGTGGCCTCGGCCAGGCTGCCCTCGCCCATCGCTTCAAGGAATTCGCGCATGATCCGGCGCAGTTCTTCTTGCGCAGCCTTGGCGGCTTCGGCCTGGCCACGCATCAGCAACGTGGCTTCCAAGCGCAAGGCGTTCAGAGATTCAGCGGCGGTGTTTTCGATCGCTTCGCGCAACATTTCGGCGTGGGCTTCGAAGCTCAACCGCAACTCCACACCTTCGCGCAGGATCCGCGTGCGGTTCGATGGCTCGCCTTTCGTCAGCGCATCAACACGCGCCATCGTGGTGGGGTCGAGCCTGAGGTGAATGCCGTTCTGACGACGCATGGGGAAGAAGTCTTGGAGGGGAAAAGGAACCGAAGCGATCGCTCCGGATACCTTCAACTTCTCAAAGATTCGGAGGCTGTCAATACCAAAGCCACCACCCATCGAAAATGAGGCGGTGCGCGGGTTTGCACGGGTTTTCGATGGGCAGTGGCCACCCAGAGATGTTTCGGTGGCTACCCGTTTCGCTTGGAATGGCCACCCGCGCGAAAGCGCTTGGGTGCTGGTGTTGCAGGCTGTTTGCCGTGGGCAGTGGGCACCCAGACGGCCACCTCCTTAGGAGCGTCTGGTGTATATGGACTGTCTTTGCATGCAATACGAGTATCCGGAGCTTCTTCTCTTGGATACGAGATGCAGCAACAGACAGCGAAAGTTTCAGCTTTGGCTTTTGCTTTGAAAATTTCCGAGCCCCTAGACGTCCCCCGAGAATCTCTTAGCGTGTTGATGAAGGTCACTCAACACGCAAGGTTCCCTCATGCCCACTCCACCCGCTTCAATCACTCAGCCGATCAAGCCCCCTTCCGAGAATGCACGTTGGAGGAAGGCGCACCTCAATCGTGATCGGGCTGTTTTGCAAGCCATGCTCCCCCTGCCCCTTGTTCGTGAGTGTGATCAACAGGCCGAGTCTCTGGGGTTGTCGAGAGCCGCTTATCTCGCGGGTGTGCTCTCCCTGGCCGATGACTTCCGCGACCAGATCGTGCTGCGCGTCCGTTTGCTCGAAAGGCAGCATGGGATGAAATTCCGCTCGCCCAAGGTTTCCCCATGACCACCATGACAGGTGACCTCCTGCTGGCTTTCATGGACGCCACCGCCTCACTGCGCGCGAAGGGTCCCGCCGTTCAAGGGTGGTTGCGCGACCGGGTTCTCGCGCGATCAAGCAACCGTTGTTGGCAGTGCGGTGAGGCAGCCTTGGCGGTCGTTCCCCTGTTTTCGCCAGCCCTCGGCGACCAGAAAACGGAGAAGAATTTGATGGCGGTGTGCCCTGCGTGCCGGGTCCGTTTGCTTGATCAGGACCCGTTGGCCCTGTCATGGGAAAGCGGTCAACCGCTCGCCGAAGGTCATCGCACCCAACGGCTGGAAGCGCTCGACGGCGCCCTGCAGCATGTCGTGCCGGCGACCGCGCAACGCTCCGTGGCCCTTTGCACCGCATGGCTCACCGCACACCGTTGGCTTTATCCACGCGTGCCGGTTTCTTGTTTACATGGGCATGAGGAAACCTGGCTCACACCGATCGCGGCAACGCCAGGCATGGCATGGGCAACCTTGGCCCTGGCAGCAAGGGAGGCCGGCGCGGTGCCGGTGAAGCTGTTGCCCAGTGTGTTGTGTCTCCCTTCGGCTCAGTGGGAACCGTTGGCCTGGTCGCTCATCGAGCGGGGCGCCCTCTTGCGCCGGGTGCACGTAAACGGCGTGGCGGAGCCAGGGGAAACTTGGGGCAATGGGCAGGGGAAACCTTGTGGGCCGGGTCCGTGGGATCAACTGTTTCACGGGGTGCAGCAAGCCGCGCGTGGTCGGCTGGCGAAACCCCGAACCGGGTTTGGCCAGCGCGCGGCGGTGCTGTCATGAGCGGGCGGGCTCAGAAATACGAAAGCCGGGAGCGCGTGCTGTATGCGCTCGTCTTCAACGAACCTTGGAAGGGTCGGGCCTACATCGGCCAGACGGTGGATCCGCGACTGCGGGAAAAGCAGCACAAAAAAGTGTGGGCCGAGCCCTTTGAACTGGTAGAGCTGGGCCGGATGACGGGCACGCAAAGCGAGGCGGAAGACCACGAATTCGCGTGGCGCCACCGGGCTTCCTTGGCCGGTTATGTGGTGGTCGCGAAGTCGTGGGCCGGGGAAACCTTTGTCGTCAGCGACACGCGCAACCGGATGACCGATGAGCGATGGACCATCGCTGAGCGGTTGAGGTGGCCGAAAGAACTGCGCATGCGGAAACCTTGGGCCTGGCTGCGCGATTGGTTGTTCTGGCAGACGGCGGGGCTGGCCGGCTGCTGGCTGTTGTTGCGGTTGCCGGTCTAAGCGACCGGCGGCGCCGCTTGAAAAACATGCCAACGGCACGGAAGGTTTTTCAAGCGGCGCGGTTTACACTAAGGCGAACACCTGGGATAGCAGATGAACGATTTAGGGCGTGCGTTAGAAGATGTCATCAAGGAAGGACAGAAAGCGCCCCTGACGGGCCAAGCCATTGATCAGGCTTTTACCCATATAACACGGCTGGTCTTGGACGAAGATCCTGGCGAGCGGGCGTCCCTGGTCGGCCTGGTCCATGAACTGATCAACCAAGGACGTTCCCGGGCCATGGCTGAGTGGGCAGCAGACCCGACGGTGGGGGCCGAGCGCGCCTCTTTGCTGTCGATCCTCATGGCCACCAAGGACGACGAAGAAGGGCTTGAGCGCCTGGCCTTGCTGGCAGCTCGATCGACCGGGCTTTCCGGTGCGCCTGATGCCGCGAGCATCGCCATCGCGTCCTACCTGTCTTCTCCTGATGGCTTCGACCTGTTCCGGTCGAAGCAGGAGCGCACCTTGGAAACGGTGCCAGCGGAAATCCGGATCGTGTTCGGTAGACGCATCGGGGAAAGGCTGCAAGCCATAGGCGAACTGGGCATAAGCGTTCGTGCCGAGCGCCTGGCGGGACTGTTTGGCTATGCCTATTCCGGCGTGATGGATCAGGACCTTGAACGCGGGACCGTCCAGGTCGATGGTGCTCAACTGCTCGCGCGCAGCAATGACGTCCAGTGGGATATTCGGATCAAGCGCACAGGTCGGCGCAAGGCAGACGGTGCGACCGGGTATGATATCGAGGCCCGTGAGGGCGCCGGGGCTGGGGTCGGAGGGGCCTGCCGCCCGGATGTCGCGTTTGTCAACGAAAGTTTCAAGCGGATCGTGATTGGCTTTGCTTTTTCTGGCGCGAACGCAAGAAAACAACGCAACGAAATCAACACCTGCCTGACCTCACTGCTGGACACCGTTCAGGACAAAAACAGCCCTTGGTGTGGCTATTCCGTGGCACCCTTCTACTTGAATGCCGGCACTTTCGTCCCCCATGACCCGAAACAACGCGCCGGGTATCGAACGACCGAAGCTCTAATTGCGCAGGAAGTTCCTGAACACCAGCAGCGAGCGCTGGCCACCCTTGAGTTGATGGCCGCGGCCATGCACGCAGAATCGCCGGAGCAGGTGGCTTCATTCTTCAAGTGCAACCCCCTGGTGGGCGGAACGACCACCCTGGAACACCTGCACCATGTCGAACGGACGGCGGCATTGCCGACTGACCAGGCCATGGCGCGCCATGTGGCCTTCCTCGCGCAACAGACCACCCAAGCCCTGTCGGCAGCAGCCAGGATCGTCAACGCTCCGGAGACCGAAAGCATTGTCGACCAGGCCCTCGAAAACGTGTATGCGCTGTTGAACCAATCCGAGGAGGCGTTCGGCGGCATGTCGCAACAGACATTCGACGAACACTGGGCTCCCATGGTTAATGCAGTCCAGAGCCTGAGCCAAGCGGTCATCCAGCGGCATGGCAACAGCGGCGACCAGCCCATCGAGGACCGCATCAACTACTGGACTGACTTGCTCACCGCTTCGGAGCGATTAGCCAACTCATCTTTTGCTCACATGCAAAAAGATCATCAGGAAATCCTTCTAGCCAGTGGCAAGGACACCGGGTTTGCCGAGCAAGTCACCGTGATACCCATTCTCGGCGCTTAGTCTTCGTTCGGCAGCATGATGGTGCCCACTGGCTCGGCGCTGTCCCCGGGGCCAATCAGCATATAAAAGGCGACCTCGACCAGCCGGCCCGTGCCATCGTTCGCGATCACTTCAACGGTGAAATCAATCCGGTCCGGGCGCTCCACTTCCTCCCCGGCGGCCTGTCGGCGGGTCAGCGCCTTGGCGGCATGAAGGGCCGACTGCAGGACCGCGGCCTCGCGCATCGCTTGGATTTCATGCGCCTTCGGATCCCGCTCGTCCCATGCGATCGCGGAACCGTGGCCGGCGCTGGTGATGGCCAGCGGCACTTTGAAGCCGAACCGCGGAGCGAGGGGGAGCGAGACCAATACGCCATCGGCGAGGGCCTGCTCCCGCGTGTAGGAGAAGATGATGGGCATGTCGGAAAACGGGTTGGTGTTGTCGGTCATGGTCGGTTCCTCAGTGGGTCGGGGTGGCCTGGGCGGCCTTGCGGGCGGCCTGCATTTCATCGAGCGCCTTGACCAGATCGCGTTTCAGGTCGGACGGCATGCGGACGTCGGTGTTTTCAGCGACCTCTGCGGCGGTGTCGAACAGCCGGGCCACGGCGTTGTCTTCGCGTTCGGTCAGGGGTTTCGTGCTCATGTCTGGTTCCTCACTCAGTAGTTGCTGGCCGGTAATCCGGCAGCAGGTGGTCAACCTGCTGCGAATGGCAGCCGCCCGCCCGGCAGACGGGGCGCGGTCAAGGGAGGAAGTGATCGGTGTGGGGCGGGATGGAGCCGGCTGGTGCGGGCGCGAAGCGACTCGGTGCCGGCGACTGACACGGCCGATCACGGCCCTTGACTGCGTATTGCCATCGAGCTGACCATCTGTTGCCAACACGGCTGACCATTTCAGGCAAGTGAACTGACCAGCAGCAGCAGCTTTTTGACCAGTGAACGTCGTAGCTGTAATGCGTGATCTTGCTGCTGTCGTCGTTCAACACGCGACCGCGTCACTGACGTGGCCGACCATGAACCGCTATGTCTTGCCTACCGCCAAACGTCATGCATCGAAGGCCCGCATGAGGCGGGCGTTCGATGCATGTGCCCCAGCTTGGCAGTGAGGTTTTACCCCATATTTCCCTGCAGCCCTTTTTCTAACCGCAAGGTTCTGGTTGACGGCGCGCATCGGTCATCGTGTGGCGCTTGCCGTTGGCGTAGTAGGCGTGCAGCGTGACGTGGCCCAGCATGTCTGTGACGGTTGCAAATTAATTTCCTCCGCCTCCTTATTGCTGCTTCTGCAGGTAGCGCAGCCGACACCCGCCGCCCTGGTAGAGCCGAAGGCGGTGAACTCGACTGTGGCGACACTGAGTGGCGCCTCGCAGCCATAGAGTCCACCGCCTCCCCTCATTGGGAGGCGAGAGGATCCAGTGATGGACGAACACCAATGAAATAAACAAGGCGCCTCCAGAGGCGCCTTGTTCGGTACTCAGGTCATTCACGCGGTGCCGAACTTCCCGGCAATTGTTCGAAGTCTTCATCTGGCTCAAGGTAGTGGATTAATCCAGCCCCAGCCATTCTGACTATCACACCGGAACGCAAATAGCTCCACTGTTCTTGTGGAAAGAGCGTGGTGTACTCATTCGTGTCGATAGAGCATACAACAACTCCTACGCGCCCCCCCCCTAATGCCACATGATCGCCTAGCCTGACTTCTTTCCCATCTGCATATTTCATTACGCGCCGCCTCCCTTTCTCACAGAGGCACTGCCCCGGGTGGCGGCGGCGGCTCTGTCACGCCAATCGCAGACCAAAAGCACTGACAGTTATTGGGATTCTGGTTCATTCGATACAGGTGTACGTGATCACCCGGGAAAGGGTAATGGGGTTTGCTTGGGGGAACTTTATCAAGGCGGTAACCAATCGTGCCCACTTGGGGCGAACACGGTGGGCAGGAGTTATCAGCCTTATTGCACATTTTTCCGCCAAGCCAATTGCCGACGGCACCGCCCGCAACAGCACCACCTGCAGCACCTGCAGAACCACCAGACTCTCCTCCAGCAACGCCACATCCAACAGTACCTACACCAGGCGCAACCAGCGTGCATGCAGCACCACCACCCACTGCGCCGCCCGCCCCGCCAAGCACTCCTCCTAGAACTCCACCACATGTGGCCCCAGCGGCCGCCCACGCGGCTTGGCATGTCTGTCCCGACGAAGCTAGGCCCAATGGATCGATCGAGCCCAACGGATCTCCATCTACGTAGGCGTAAATGTTCTCCCCTCCCTCTTCCCCAATCGGATCGCGACTGAGCCAGCGGCCTACGGCTGGATCATAAGCACGGTACTGCGTCAGAAACAGACTTGATCCTTGGTCATGCAGCATACCTGCATACCCGTAGTCGGGATGTATACCCCTTGCCCGTGTTGTGACGCCATACGCACCGTACTTGGCAGTGCCCAGCATTTTGCCGTTGGCGTCCGTCGCACCAACCACACTGCCTAATTGGTCGCGCACGTAGTACAGCGCCTGCACCCCATGGATTTCACCCTGGTCGAAGTAGTCCGCCATCACCACGTCGTTGCTATCACGCACCTGGCAAACCGCCGACCCACACCACAGATAGCGAGCCTGCGTGCTGGCAGCGCCGTTCTGGTGGGTGATCATCAAGCGCCGGCCCCAGCCGTCGTAACCGTAACGGGTGACTTCACCGGTTGCGGTATTGGTCTGGCTGACCAGCCTACCAGCCGCGTCCCATGTGTACTGATGTACGCCATCACTGATCAGATTGCCATCCGCATCGTACTGCCATGACATGCCGTTGACCGTGCTGAGCTGGTTCAGCGCGTTGGCAGAGGCCGTGAGGGAGAACGAGGCACCCGCCGCCTTCAGCAGATTGCCGGCCGCGTCGTAGTCGAAGCGGCTGGCATCCCGATCGTCACCGCGCACATCCGTGAGTCGGTATGCCGCATCGTAGCGATACCGCTCGCTGTCACCACGACCATCTTCGTTGTTCCCGTCATCGCGACCGTCATGGCCCCATCCGTCGCGATCGTGACCGTAGTCGTGCTGCAAATCGTTCGCTACCGCCTGTTCCGCATCAATGGTATCGGCCCGATCGTCGTGATTGCCGTCACCATCGTGATCCCTCCCTTCGCGCAGCCGCGGCCACTCAAGTTTGGCGGCTGTCAGCAGATGCTCGGGACTGTGAGCATATTCCTGCAAGGCCTCCAGGCGCCGCCCCTTGACGTCCAGGTACATCAGACGATGCAGTTGCCGGTCACCACGGTTGGACTCGTACTCCATGTTCAACGCAAGGCCGGGCTGGCCGGAGGGCGTCATCAGCACCCGCCACGTCAGCTGGTCGGTGTCGCCGAGGTAGCTGTATTGGAAGTTGCCAAGCGGGTTGGTTTCTTCGCTCAACCGACCCAACGCATCGTAGGTATCGCTCACCGTCACGTCCGTGGTGCGGTGAATGACCCTGCCCAACGCATCGTAGGCATACTGCGCGCTGTCATTCGCACTGAACGGCCCCGTCTCCTGTGCCAGTTTGAGGGCGCCAGGTTGACCGGCTGGCACATAGCTGAAGCCGGTGTTACCCAAGCCGTCCGTCATGCCAGTCAGGCGGGAATAGTAGGGATCGTAGCGGTAGGATGCCGCCGCCGTGGGGTTCACGGCATGCAGGTACTGCACTCCAGTAAGCAGGTCAGCCAGGTCATAGCTGTACGCCATGGTCTGCCCCAACGCATCAGTCTGGCTAATCAGACGGCCAACACCGTCATATGCGTACGTCGAGCCCTTGCCATCGGCATAGGTCTTGGCGGTCACCCGGCCTTCAAGGTCACGCGTCCACGTGGTGACGTTCCCGTTCGGATCGGTCATCGTGTGGCGCTTGCCGTTGGCGTAGTAGGTGCACTGCGTGACGTGGCCCAGCGGGTCGGTGACCGCGATGAGGTTGCGTACGGCGTCGTAGCCGTAGTGGGTGGTGTTGCCCTGGCGGTCAGTGACGGCCACGAGGTCTAGGCGGTTCCACGTGTACCGGGTGGAGGTGTGGTCGGGATAGCTGACGGATACTACGCGATTGAGCGCGTCGTACTGGAACTGGCGCGTGTAGCCCGCAGCATCAGTGCTGGTGGCGACGCGGCCTTCGGCATCGTAGGTGTACCGCTGCGACACATGCCCGAGCGCGTCGATGACGGCCAACAAGTAGCCGTTGCTGTCGTACTGGTAGCGCGTCATGTTGCCCAGAGGGTCGGTGGCCGAGGTGCGTTGGCCGCGGGCGTTGTAAGTGTAGGTGGTGGTACCGCCCGCCGCATCGGTCGTGGTTAGCGGCTGATGCTGGCCGTTGTAGGTGGCGCTCGCCAGCGTATCGAAACCGCTCGCGGTCTTCTGCTGCACCTGGATCTGGTCAACGCCGTTGGGTGCGTACGTATAGGTGGTTTCGCGGCCATCGGGGTCGATCTTGGACGTGACCTTGCCGTACGCGTTGTAGGTGTAGTGAGTGACCTGACTGCTGCCGTCATCCAGCACCCGACCCACGTCACTGGGCAGGTTCAGCGTGCCGGGATAGTACGGCCCCGGCTGGCCGGCATAGTCGTACCAGATCATGCCTTCCAGCGGATACTTGACGTTCTCCAGCACGCGCGAGGTGTAGTAGCAGCACGGATAGGCGTGCAGGAAGTGCTTCATGCGCGCTTTGCTGTAGTCGCAGCTGGTCGTGCCATTGCTCACCGTGCAGGCCGCCGCGAACGCATTCTTGTCCCAGTAATACGAGTCGCGGTAGTTGAGGTAGGCATTGAAGGTATTCATGCCGCTCGGCGCCTGCGACACGCTGAAAGGTGCACCGGGCGCACCGGGCATGTATTCGGTGCGCTCGGTATGCCCGGCGGGATCGGTCGCCTGGATCGACAACTCCGTGGCATTGCCGTTGGCGCCTTCGGTGTGTGCGAAGGTGGTGGTGCCGTAGGGCGTTGTCATCGCCTGCACGAACAGGGCGCTGTCGTAGGTGAAGGTGGAGGTCATGCCGATCGCGTCGGTGATCGACACTAGACGCCCTTGACTGTCGTAGGCCAGGGTTGCGTGGCGACCGAACGGATCGGCAATGCCGGTGACGAGCAGGGGCGCGGTGCTGTTGCCGTAGGTGAAGGTGGTCTGCTGGCCGATCGCGTCGGTCACTGTGACTAGGCGATGCTGGTTGTCGTAACTTAGCGTGAGGGCATTGCCCTGCGCATCGACGATCCGGGTGAGGAGCACCTTGCGCGGGTAGGTAGTCGCGCCGTCCGGCATGGCGAAGACGTCCTTGCTGCCATCGGCGTAGCGCAGTTCGTAGCTGACCGGGTTGCTGGAGGTCATGACCAACACCGCGCCGTTGTCCGGTTCGGGCGAAAACGCACCGGTGGTTGCGTTGTATCCACTGTAGGGCCAGCCGCCGCCGCCCGAGACATAGCGCAGCACCTGACTGCCTGGGTTGCTCGGATCATCCTGGATCCAGCTGATCCAGTTGAGCGTCCACTTCTGCCCGACGCTGAAGGTATCGAACACTACCGGCTGGTCGGCTTCGCGCTCGTTGTAGGCAATCGTGGTCTCCACCGTCGGTCCCAGCGGCGGGGTGTAGCCAATCGGTGTATCGCGGATGTTGAGGCCAGCGAGCAGCGATTTGAAGGAGTACACCGGCATGCCATGGGCAGACCCGCAGCTATTGCTGTCGGCGCTGTCGCACGGCGCGTTGGCATTGGGATCGTTGGCCTGTGTGACGCCAGCCCACGCTTGCATCGTGGTAATGACCAGGATCATCGTTAAAAGTAGCTTGCTCAGCGTCTTCATAAGGTTCTCTCTATCCATGCGAGCGACGTTCGGTGAACCAACGCCGTTGAATCAGTGAAGGGGGAGAAGCGAAATCGGATCGATGCGTGTGCTGGGAGAAACAGGCCGCCCCGAGGTGGTGCTGACCTGCTGGCCGTCGGTGTGACGAAACGCACCTTGCCGGTAGCGCGCCAAACAGGCGCCATCGCCTTTCTGGCAAAGCACTGCCACGCAACCGGTCAGATCGTGGAAGAGCGTGAGGTCGTCGGCACTGCCGGTGGCGGCTTCGTCGTGCGCGGCGTCGTGCGGGGCGTAACGCACCAGATCGCCCACGTGATACGGCGCGGCGGTGAATTCGGTGCGCAGCATGAAGAGCGTTAACGACTGGTTGGTTGTTCCCTTGGGCACGTTGATCGTCACCATCTGCACATCGTGCAGGTAGGGTGTTATCGAAACGGGCAGGCTTTTCCAGTAGCCGTGCGACTTGGCCCAGTGGAAAACCTGGTTCATGTCCGCCGGCGTGCCCACGCTCGCGAGCCGGCCAATGACCAGGTGAGGATAAGCGCCGTCGACGAGCAGGCCACAACGATCAGCACTGCAAATGGGCTGCAAAGGTTTGCCATCCGCCGCGCGTGCAGCGCGGTTGAGCAAAAGCAACAAGGTGAGCGCCAGACCTGTGGTCACCTTGCGCCAATGGCGTCCACAAACCTCAAGACCTGTAGTCTTGACCGGGCTACGGAACGATTTCATGCCCCTTGTCTTCCCTGACATCAGCGACTCCCCAGGCCCTGATTCGATGATGTCGCCATGAGCCGCATCGCGGCAGGCGATCACACGCACTATCTCTTCGCCTGCGCATAGACGTCAACAAGCAAGATCTTGCGCCGAGATGAACTGTCCTGCTATCGTCTCATCGACCTCAGTGCCTCATCGGCAACGCCATAGGCGACGCCACAAGCCCTCGTCCGTAGCCCCGCCGCACCGCACAGATACACGGCACTGAATCTGTCGCGGCCTAAGGTAGATCTGCTGCACACCCCAGCCCATCGCCAGCATCATGGCCATGACGCCGACGAGACGAAGCAGCAAAACCGGTACGGGCAGCGGCGAATGCGAGGCCAGGTACCATGCCTCAAGCAATTCGAATCCCAGGAAGCCCATGACGATACGGCCGAACAAGGCCAAGCCGCGCAGGGATGCCGCAAAGTGCACGCTTTCGCTGCCAAAACGAAGCGAGTGTGTAAACAGTAGCAGGCGTATTTCCCGATCCGTGAGGTCGGCTTCATGCTTCAGACGGATCAGGTTTTGCCGATCCAGTTGAGGCCGATCACATCGGAAGCGCGTACGGAAGGCCCGTTCTTCTTCCTGTGCCAAGCGGTCACGAGCCTCCAGCGAGAGCACCTCCGCATCCGCCGCGCCTTCGCGGACGGCATCCACCAACTCGGACTTCAATTGGTTCCACTTGATGTCGTGCTCTTTCATGGACGAACTACTCCTGGGAAAAAGAATGACGGAACGGTACGAGTGCCCATCTTGCTCGGGTCGTTCGTTCATCGGCGCACCGCGATGGCGAGTAGTTCCTTCACCTGTCCCGGCTCCACACGCCCCTTCTCGGTACTCAGAGCATAGGCAGCCTTCAGTATCCGCAAACGCATGGCTGGCTTGAGCTTCTTGCTCAATGTGGCTAGCTCGGTATCAACGCATCGGATGATCTGATCGACGAGCGCGAAGTCCATCGTGCGCGTGGCCGCTTTGATCGGCTGTTCACCGGGACCAGCCAGTAGCCAGACCGGATCGATACCGTAGGTCTCGTACAAGGCACGAAACAACGCGACCGGCATCTCACGTTCGCCGCGCTCGTAGTTGGCATACGCACGCAGTGACAATCCCAGGGTATCGGCGAAGGCGCCTTGGCTCAGGCCGGTGCTGGCCCGCACAGCTACCAGTCGTTGACCCATAGCAGCGTTTTGTTCTGGCGTTGCAATGCTACTCATATATGCCTATATTGAGTCTCATACATGCCGTAGAGGGTAACGACTTGCGCCACGAAAGGAAACGCCATGAACGGATCAAGGCACGCCTGCGGCAGGCGGGCAGTTCATTGGCGCAAGTGGCGAGAGAACTCGGCGTGCAGCCGACGACTGTCACCTCGGTGAGCCAAGGATATCGGCGCTCGCAGCGTATAGAGGCACAGATCGCGACCACGCTCTCGACGACACCCGATCAGCTCTGGCCGGATCGCTACCCGGTGCTCCAGCGCGCCGCCCCGCCTTCGCCCACAGGAAACGCCTCGCCCGGAACCGCCATCGGTTAACCCACCCCGAACCGCGAGCGCAAAAAGGGCCAGCGTCTGCAAACGCCAGCCCTTTGAGATTGCCATTGTCGAGTGACCACCGACGTACGCATTCTCATGCGCCCCCGCCGATCCTGTCAACCGCGCCGCCCTGAACGGCGGCGCGACGGACGGCAGCGCTCGCCCGATCCCCTCCGCATGAGAATTTGACATGGTTCTGAAGAGCTTATGCCGGCTATTGCTGATCACCGACCTGTCCAACCGCAAGGTCGGACAGATCTGCCATGTGCACCATCACACCGCCGGCCGCTACCGCGACCGCCTGCGAGAAGAAGGGCTGACCTGGGAACGTGTGAGCGAACTTTCCGAAGAAGCGCTCGATGCGCGCCTCAACAACGGCCGTGAGCGGATACGAAAGAAGTTCGTGGAACCGGACTGGTCTCACGTCCATCAGGAGCTTTCCCGCCCCGGGGTGACGATCACGCTGCTGTATGAGGAATACGCCTCCTCACTCGACACCGAGCCCATGTCCGATCGGGAATTCCGGCGACGCCACGACCGCTACAAGCGCACGCTCGGCGTGGTCATGCGCCAGGTGCGACGCCCGGGCGAAGAACTCTTCGTCGACTACTCGGGCAAGCGCCCCTCGATCACAAATCCCGACACCGGCGTGAAGACGCCGGCGGAATTGTGGGTCGGCGTCCTGGGCTCCAGCCGCAAGACCTTTGCCTATTGCACGGCGACGCAGCAGTTGCCCGACTGGATCGATGCGCATGTGCACGCGTTGGCGTTCTTCAGTGCCGTCCCGCTCTACCTCGTCCCCGATAACCTCAAGTCCGCCGTGGTCAGCATCTCCCGCAAGGATGGCCACTACATCAACCCCACCTACCAGGCCTTTGCCGACCACTACAACCTGACGGTGATGCCCACCCGCGCGCGCAAGCCGCGGGACAAGGCGGCCGTCGAAGGTGGTGTTCGCCTGGCCCAGATGTGGATCCTTGCGCGGCTGCGGAACCGCACGTTCTTTTCGCTCCCCGAACTCAACCAGGCAATCGACGAGCTGTTGGTACGCCTCAACAGCAAAGGAATGCGCACGCGTGGCGGCATGAGCCGAAACGAGTTGTTCGAGGAGCTGGATCGGCCAGCGATGCGCGCGCTGCCGGTGCAGCCCTACGAGTATGCCGAGTGGAAGATTGGCGTCACGGTTCCGCAGGATTACTGCGTCGTCTGGGAGCGCAACTACTACTCAGTGCCTTTCAGCCTGGTGGCGCGCAAGGTCAATCTGCGGGTCACGACGACCACGGTCGAGGCGTATCACCGCGGGCAGTTGGTGGCCACGCATCGCCGTTCGTTCGGTGTCGATGGCGTGTTCATCAAGAAGGAGCACCAACCGCCTGCGCACCGGCTGTACGGTGAAGAGCAGATGGCAGAGCTCGTCGCCTGGGCGGAAACCGTCGGGCCGTCTGTCCACCAGTTCATGCAGCAACACCAGCAAGCCCATTCCGCTGCCGCCTCGATGCAGGCCTTCCGCGGGCTCAAACGGCTGGCCCGAGACTTCGGCACGGAACGGCTCGACCGAGCCTGCGCGCGGGCCCTGCGCATGCGCGCGATCACCATCACCTCCGTCCGCTCGATGTTGTCGCGCGGCATCGAGAACACACCGCTGCAAGACGACGCGGCGGCCAACGACCCCATCGCACCGCACCAGAACGTGCGCGGCGCCACCGACTACGAATAGGGGATACCTCATGTCACACCTGCAAACCATCGAGCAACTGCGCGACTTGCACCTCGCCGGCATGGCCGAGGCGTTCGCCCACCAGATGAGCGATACCGTGTTCGCCAGCGTGGCTTTCGAGCAGCGCGTACAAATGCTGGTCGAGGCCGAAAAAGCGCAACGTGACAACCAACGCTATCAGCGCCTTCTGAAGAACGCCAAGCTCAAGGTCATCGCCGCACCCGAGGAGATCGACTATCGGCCGGGGCGTGGTTTGGACAAAGCCGTGATGGCGGATCTGCTGACCGGCTTCTGGATCGGCGCACACCGGAATGTGCTCATCACCGGCGCCACCGGCACTGGCAAGACTTGGCTCGGCTGCGCCCTCGGCGTCCAGGCCGCGCGCTTGGGTTTCACGGTTGCGTACCGCCGAACCGCCCGGCTGCTGGAAGAGATGGCCATCGGGCACGAGGACGGAACCATCGCGCGACAGCGCAACCAGCTCAGCAAGGCGCAACTGCTGATCCTCGACGACTTCGGGTTGACCGCGCTGACGAATCGCGGGCGCTCGGATCTGCTCGAAGTGCTGGATGATCGGGTGGGCAGCGGCGCCACCATCATCCTGGGTCAAATGCCCGTCAAGGATTGGCACTCCTACATAAACGATCCAGCAATGGCCGACGCGATCCTCGATCGGCTCGTCCACAGCAGCGTTAAGCTGGATCTGAAGGGCGAATCCATGCGGCGGGTGAAAAACCGCAGCGGTCAGTAGACTGCCTGCGCCGGGCAGCGAGGTGCCGGCGGTGGATAGTCTGTTGGCGAAGCTGGATAGCGCCGCAGGCGACGGTGGTCAGCTGGGTTGCCGGCCGCGGTCAATCGCTGTGGCAAAGGTGGTTAACCGGCTGGCGTTTTG